>CBDFMZ010000001.1:0-1401841 GCA_965249865.1 Acidobacteriota bacterium
CATAGGGAGCGGCCAACCAAGAATCACTTTCAAAACCTGTGGGGACATCAACAGACGGCCCATTTTCTAGCAAAAGTTCCGGATCGTGAATGACCAGCTTGGGTTGATTCGTGTCCATTTCAAACCCCGTTCCCCTTGTCCAAAAAACTCCTCCGCAGAATAAAACGACCAAAATCAAAGAAAACACAGCCTTCTCTCCCCAATTCTGTCGGGTGGATATCTGATCGAGGACCCTCGCCGAAAATCAGACGGTGTCTTTACTTCAGTCTGAAGTGATTGCGTCAGTTGGTGAATGGAACCAGTTCATCATGGAGTTTTCGACAGGCTTGACACTGGCACAAATGGACGTTACCTTCGTTGCCACCGGCTCTCCCCATATCCTGCGTCAATATTTTCGATTCTTTTACAATTCATAAAGCCCCGACAAGCTTTTCCCTCAATAACATTTTGGCCCGGTGAATCCTTGATTTCACGGTCCCCAGGGAAATACCTAAATCCTACCGACTTCCTCGTAAGAAAATTCCTGGACCTCTTTGAGAACAAAAGTCAGGCGATACTTTTCCGAGAGCGAATCGATGGCAGTTTACAGCTTTTCTACCTTCTCTTTCCGGTCAAGCATCTTCTCGGGACAGTGCCGCAGGTCCGGCAACGGGTAAGCTTTTTCGTCTTTCTGAAACAGGGCCATAACGTTATAGAAAAAGACTCGCCCTTTACGTTGGCGTCGACGCATTTCATCGATCGCTAGATTGGTGGCGATCCGATAGAGCCAGGTCGAAAACTGATACTGATTCTGGTAGCGACTAGCGTTTTGATAAACCCGGATAAAAGCTTCCTGCGAAACGTCGACTGCCAGTTCGTAATCGTGGAGCAAATTATTGAGGTAGCTGACCAGGCGATCCTGGTGTCGGATCACTAAGATCTGGAGGGCATTATTCGTTTCCCTCCAGGTACGGAAACAAGCTCATTGTCTCCTAGACCCAAGATCCCCTGAAACGACGCAATACCACTCATGTGCTCTGCTTCTTTCCTACGTTATGAAAACAACTTTGTTCCAAGAAAGGAAAACGATGACCGGTCCCCGGCGTCATACCATTGTCCAATTTCAGGGCTTGAAAATGAGTGACATGGGTGACTACTCCTTATCTCACCGGTTTTGCGTCAAACCAGGAAAGACCGACGCCCACATCAACTTTGAGGGGAACCTTCAATTCAGCGACACCCTCCATCTTCTGAGTGACGAGCTCCTTCATCCGTTCAATTTCTGTCTCCTCTACCTCAAACACCAGTTCATCGTGCACCTGCATGATCAGTTTACTTCTCATTTTCTGCCGAGACATTTCCCTGTGCATGGATACCATGGCTTTCTTGATCAAATCAGCTGCCGTACCCTGGATGGGGGCGTTGATCGCTGTACGTTCCCCAAAATTCCTCAAGTTCCCGTTCCGGCTACTGATCTCCGGAATCTGTCGGATGCGGCCAAAGAGTGTAGCGACGTAACCTTTCTCGAGGGTTTCCTGCAAGGTTCGATCAATCCAGTCTTTAACGCCTTTGTATTGCTGGAAGTAGTCTTCAATGAACTGCTGTGCTTCCCTGCGGTCAATTTTCAGGTTTTGAGCTAAACCAAAGGCACTTAACCCATACATGATGCCGAAGTTGATAACCTTGGCGTGGCGCCTGAATTCAACGGGATTCATCACAGCGTTCATGCCAAACACCTCGCGAGCTGTCCGTTCGTGAATGTCTTCTCCTTCGAGGAACGCCTCCACCAACACCGGATCCTCTGATAAATGGGCCATGACGCGCAGTTCGATTTGCGAATAATCCGCTGCCAGAATCTGACAGTTTAGCCTGGGAATAAAAGCTTGACGGATTTTTCTTCCCAATTCGCTCTTGATGGGAATATTTTGCAGGTTCGGGTTGCTGGAAGAGAGCCGGCCAGTAGCGGCAACCATCTGGTTGAAAGAGGTGTGAATCCGCCCAGTGCGCGGATCAACCAATTTAGGAAGAGCGTCCAGATAAGTGTTCTTCAACTTGGTCAACTCGCGAAAATCAAGGATGAGACGGGCGATCTCATAGCTCGTGGCGAGTTCCTTCAAGATCTCCACTCCGGTTGCAAAATGGCCCGCCTTACGAGTCCTTTTGGGCTTAGGAAGATTGAGATGATCAAAAAGTACTGTGGCAAGTTGCCGCGGCGAGTTGATATTAAATTCTTCATCAGCGATTCCATAGATTTTTTGGGTCAAGACCTTAATTTCACCTTCCATCTGCTGCGACATCTCCTGTAACAGGCCGCAGTCGACTCTGACGCCTTGTTTTTCCATACTGGCAAGGATTTCCACCAGTGGAATCTCGATTTCGTATAGTAATTGTTCCAGTTTTTTTTCTTGCACCCAAGGATGGAGAACGCTAAAGAGCTGAAAGGTCAAATCCGCTCGTTCACAGAGAAGGTCAACAACTTTCCCATTAAACAATCCGCTCTCTTCCGTCGAACTGTCAAGCCGATATTGGAGGTACTCCTGTCCTAGTTTTTCGAGGCTGAAATTGCTTTGATTGGGGTTCAGGATATAGGCCATCAACATCGTGTCGAGGAAATCACCTTTCGGCAGCCATGGGTATCGATCCGTAACAAAATAAAGCGACTTGAGATCATGGATGATCCACTTCTTCGGCGCCTTCAGCAACACTGCCATTTCGTCTGGCGATTCTTCCCAGAGTTGAGGAGATAAGGACCAGGCCTGATGCGCTTGGTTTGTCACGGCCATCCCTTGCAGCGTAACTCCCAGGTCGTTCTCAGACGCAAAGTCCAGAGCAAAAGAGGCTTGCTGACCTTGCAATCGTTGACTGAGTGCTCGAAGGTCTTCGATGCCGCTCACTGGTTGGTAATACGCTTCAGGCGCTTGTCTTGTCGGAGAAAAATCTTGTGCAATGGTGCTGAAGTCTAATTCTGTAAAAAGCTCCTGGGCTAATTCTCGATCAGGTTCGGATAACTCCAGTTCTTTGAGATCCAATTCGACCGACAAGTCTTCATGTATCGTCAGAAGTTCACGGCTTTGCCAGATTTGATCTTCATGACGCTCTAGACTTTCCCGATAAGTTTTGCGCACGACTTGGTCACGGTGGGCAAAGAGGTTTTGGAGAGTACCGTACTCCTGAATGAGCTGCCTGGCTCCCTTTTCACCGATTCCTGGTGCCCCAGGGATGTTGTCCGAGGCATCGCCAGCTAAACTGAGTACATCGATCACTTGCTCTGGTTGCACCCCCCATTTCTCCTCCACCTTCGCTGCATCAAAACGGTTCATATTACGAGTATCTAAAATCTGAATGTGATCGTTCACCAGCTGAAATAAGTCCTTGTCGATCGACACAATCACCACTTCCAAACCCTTGGCGACCGCTTTGTGGGCTAGTGTGCCGATCACGTCGTCCGCTTCGTAGCGCTCGCAGGAGAGGACTGGTATCCGGAAAGCCTCACACACTCGCAAGATATAAGGGATCTGCTCGACCAGATCTTCGGGCATGGGAGGGCGAGTGGATTTATAATCCTTATATTGTTCGTGACGAATGGTTGGGCCAAAAAGGTCAATGGCAACTCCGAGATACTCAGGCTTTTCCTCACTAATCAACTTGCGCAGCATGTTGGTAAAGCCGTAAACCGCGTTGGTAGGCAGGCCCTGCTTGTTGGTTAAGGCCCGGATGGCGTAGTAAGCCCGGTAGATGTGAAACATACCATCGACGAGATAGAGATTGCCAACCACGTTGAGTATCTTAGCACGTACGGTCATTGCCTCCACTTCAGTGCTTTCGGGCTCTTGCTCGTTTTGAAGATTGGTAGGTCTGTGAGATTTTACTTCAAAAAAAGTGGCCCTTGACAACGTAAAGATAGAGAACAAGAACGCACCACACTTGATCCTTCTCAGTACTTGGCTTAGGATGTGCTTATGTCGGGCCTCGCCCAAGTCAACGCGATTTGGCGCGTCCCTTTGATTCTGACGCTGACCGCTGCCCTGGCCAGTCTGAGTGTTGTGTTTTCGCTCTGGGACGGAACCGGTGGGCAGCAGCATTGGTGTGCACGAACGTGGAGCCACCTCATTCTATCGGTTTGCCGGGTCCGAGTGGGCATTCACGGCTTGGAGCAACTGGACCGGACACGATCTTACATCTTCGTCGCCAATCACCTTAGCACGTTTGATATCTGGGCTTTTCTGGCGGGCCTCCCCTTTCAATTTCGCTTCGTCGCCAAGTCGTCTCTATTTCGATGGCCCTTTCTAGGCTGGCATCTCAAGCGCGCTGGGACTATACCAATTGATCGGTGCAAACCACGACAAGCTTTGCAGGCCTTTCGGGAGGCTGGTGAAAAGATTCGATCCGGAACATCAGTCGTCATTTTTCCAGAAGGGAAACGTACCTGGGGAGAATCAGTCGCTCCTTTCAAGCGGGGAAGCTTCCTTCTGGTCCAACATGCCCAGGTACCGGTCGTACCGGTTACCATTCTCGGCGCTCACCGCTTGCTGCCACGCGGTTCGGCCATCATCTCGCCGGGAAGGATGCAGTTGATCATCCACTCGCCCATCGAGTATGAACACTACAAACATCTGGACCTGGAGAGACTAGCCCAAGTCGTGCACAGTCAAATTGTTGAGAGTTACCGAGAGATTTCTTAGTGAAAAAAGCCAGAGAACTCGTTTCCAAGATTCAGAAGGCACTTAGGAAGTGCAAGATGGCGGCCTGGCTTTTCTATGGATTTCATGACTTTGATCCACTGGCAAAACGTCTCCTCCAATTTGCCGCCGAGCGACAGGCGACCCGACGGTGGTTTTACTTGGTCCCGAGGCAAGGACAACCACGCAAACTGGTGCACACGATCGAGTCATCCGTCCTCGACCACCTTCCAGGAAGGGAGCAGATCTATCTTCAATGGGAAGAACTGGGAACCGGGCTCAGAGCGATTTTGGAAGATGTCCCCGAGGTAGCCATGCAATATTCCCAGAATAATGCTATTCCCTATATCTCCCGCGTGGACGCCGGAATAGTCGAACTTGTACGTTCCTCCGGAACTCGGGTCGTTTCCTCGGCAGACCCAATCCAGTATCTCGATGCAGTCTGGAGTTCAACGCAGTTGAGACAACATCGCAGAGCGGCCGGGATACTAACATCGATCATCCAGAGCGTTTTTGAAAAAGCTGCCTCCGAAATCATCCAGCGAGGGGAAACCACCGAGTTTGCCCTGCAAGAGTTTATTCTGGACCGATTTCAAGAAGAGGATCTGATGACGGACTCACCACCCATCGTGGCGGTCAACGAAAACAGTGGGCATCCCCACTACCAACTAAGCAAGGAAACACACAGTAAGATCCAGAAAGGGGATTTCCTCCTGATCGACCTGTGGGCAAAATTCAGGCAAGAGGAGGCTGTCTACTCTGACATCACGTGGACGGGATTCTTCGGAGATACCATACCAACTGAGTTTGAGCGGATGTTCGATATCGTGTGCCGAGGCCGGGATCGAGGAATTGAATTCCTACGCCAACGAATCGCTTCTGGAGATTCTATCCAGGGTTGGGAAGTTGACGACAGGGTAAGAGAGGTAATTGGTTATGCGGGATACAAGCAATTTTTTGTTCACCGTAGCGGTCACAATCTGGGCCAAGAGGTGCACGGCAATGGAGTGAACTTCGATAATTTGGAAACACACGACACACGCCACGTAATTCCTGGAATCGCTTGTACTATTGAACCGGGGATCTATCTAGAAAAGTTCGGGATTCGCAGCGAGATCAATGTCTACATCTCTCGTCACGGGCTGGAAGTAACCACTCCACCTCAGAAAGAAGTTTTGAGGTTGAATGTGTAGGAGTCTTTAAGGCACCTCACCGCTTCGCTGCGGCTGAGTGTTCCGTTTCTTAAATACGACGATGGAGATTGGACTTGCGAGCCCAGGTTGCGAATAAAAGTGGAGGCGCTGCTACAAACAACAAAAAGATGGCCCAACTGTTTCATGGTTAGAGTGTTGATAGATTTTGATCATTCATCACTGGGAGCCCAGAAGAAGTCATATCCGAAGTTGATATGAGAAATATCTAATGATAGATGATAGATGACTGGCAACCCAAGTACGTCGTAGGAGTATATGTGCCTGTTGTCTTATGTCCATGCTATTCTGGCGGCGCTTCTTGGAGCCGTGTGTATCATTCTGACACTTGCTCCAGTTCCGTAAATATCGGAAGTATCTAGAATTAAGAAAGGAAAGAATGAAAATTGATATTGAAACGAGAAAGAAGGAAAAAGTTCATGTAACCAAAGATGATATTAAACGAGGTTTCGTGAGTGTTGGACTGAACGAAGGTGACGTCGTTTTGGTTCATTCTTCTTTGAGTTCATTTGGCTACGTTGAAGGTGGGGCTGATGCGGTTATTGATGCTCTGTTGGAGACGGTTGGTTCAACTGGCACCGTGACTGTGCCGACCTTCTGTGGAAATCCCGCTGAGATGGAGATTGGAATAGAAGCAGTATTCGACGTGGCAAATACCCCGGTTGATAAATCAACAGGTATCACCCCAGAAGTGTTTCGGAAGAGAAAGGAAGCGATTAGAAGCCCTCATATCTGCCATTCGGTAGCGGCCATTGGGCCTCAAGCAGAATATGTGATGGGGGAGGGCGTTTCAGCCTATGGCCCGGGCAGCTCGTTTGATCGACTCTATAAACTGGATAGCTGGAATTTATTCTTGGGATGCGACTTTAATTCATGCACTGCCTTACATATGCCGGAGGAACATTTGAAAGTCCCTTTCAGAGAGTATCGAGATTTCACAGGTTGTAAAGTTATCTTGCATGATGGGAGTGAAGAATCTTGTCGCTCGCTGGAATTTCAAAGAAAAGCAGCCTACGCTTACGGCTACGACCTCGGTAAAATGGACGATGTTTTAGCACGGGAAGGTATTCTCACGACTTGCCAGGTGGGGGAAGCGGCAATTACTAATGTCAAGCTCAGAAACATATATGAAATCACGTTAAAATATTTGAAGGAAGATGTTGGTTTCCTGCTAACGTCCGAAGCAAGAGGCCAGGTGAAAGCAGAATATGGTGTTTAGCGATTTAAACGAGTCCCTTTTTTGGTTGAAATCCGACATTCGACCCGGTGCGACCAAGGGTGTGTTCAGGAAGCCCGTAGATGAACACTGGAAAAGAAGCCGTGCCTCCCCCGTATGGGCCAGATCGTGGATTCGATGAGCGCGGCACATTTTGAAGATCGATCCTCCACCTCGTTCCAGGGAACGGGCTTACAATTCCCGCAGTGTGAGTAGTATCTTCCTATCTGTCAGTCCAAATAGACACATTGCCATTAAAGGGTTTAGGACAGAAGACTTTCCACGTAATGTGTGGCTCGGAACTTCAGTCGAGAACCAGCAGTTTTTTTTCGGGTCGATCATCTTCGATATACGCCTACATCGAGCCGATTCAGATGACCGATTCCGATCTCAACAAAATCAACTGGGTAATAGTCGGTAGCGAAACCGGGCCGAAAGCGAGACCGATCAGAGCCGAGTGGGTCCGGGTAATTCGCGACAAATGCGTAAGCCAAAGAGTTTCCTTTTTCTTCAAACAGTGGGGCTCACGTCATCCAAAAAGTGGCAGGAACATCGGCAAGAAGAAAGCCGGGCGAGTTCGGGATGATAGAACGTGGGATGAGATCCCCCTATCGGTGGGTAACTGATTTTTCATTTACCCCAAGAGCGGGTAGAAACCTCCAACAGCAAGGAAGTATGATCAACAGATCGCCAGCACGGCGGACCATGATGCCAGACGAACTGGCAGAACACCTCTGGGTGCTTCAGCGAGCTTGATTTATCACGAGACTTTCCACGTAACCAAGACCGGCCGGCCTTCTGTAAAAATTCCGCCGTTCATCCAGATCGGAAAGCTGGTCCGCTTCTAAGTAAAGGATGTGATTGACTGGATCGAGAGTCGGGAGGAAATTGGTCTGAGGGAATAGGCTTCGGTGAAGGCGAAAAAGGAGGCGTTGGAGCCGCAGAAAAAAACGTATCAAGCATACCAGTACTTCAAGAAGTGGGGCAGCGGGGTCTACCACGCCTTCGTCGCGCACGATGGTCGCCGGCGACGACTTTCACTGCGGACGAAAGACTTCGACGAAGCAAACGATCGGTTTCCGAGGCTTCTCGACAACCTAAAGTATGGAATCGTTAACTTTGAGAAGCCGCGGGAACGGATTTCCTTTGTGGGCATTGCGCAGGAGTACCTTGAGGAAGCTGCCCAGACAGCCGGGGCCGATAAAACCAGGATGGCCCTCTCGCCTACCACGATTCTCCGGCATCGGCAGGCAATCTTTGGCCTCAAGAAAGACGGCTCCGGGAAAGGCTACCTAGCCCAAGCTATTTGGGACTCGGAGCATCACATCGATCCGGTAACCGTGACATCCATAGGTATCTTCGCAAATGGCGGAAAGCCGGGGCTGCTGAATCGACCATATTAAAAGAGCTGGCTGCCCTGAGCACCGTGCTGAACTACGCGGCTGAAGAAAAGTTAGTTGCTTACAACATCGTCCGTGGCATTGTTGCGGAGAAGAAACCGAAGCCCCACACCAGGTGAGGCCTAACTACGTGCCGGACACGGAAGAGATCCTGCTGATTTTGGAGCATCCCTATCCAGATGCTCGGCGGCTATTCCTCGTCATGGTTAACACTGCGTTCAGGATCGACGAAATCCGCAGATGCGACGTCCAGGACTTTGACCAGGAGAAGCACGAACTGCGCGTAGTCGGGAAGGGTGGAAAAGCGCGGATGGTGCCGTTGAATTCAGTTGCGCTCGAGGACATTACCGAGGAGATTGACGGGCGACGAGCGACCAAACCTGGCGAGTCGCTATTCGTGAACCGAGAGGGGCACCGATACAAGAGTTTACGAACGCCCCTGAAGACAGCCTGCCGGAAAGCCAGCGTTCCACACATCGGCCACTATTCCCTGCAGCAGGCCTACGCGACAGCTTTTTGTCAAGAGCATCCGACCGAAATGGATGTCATCAATCTTTCCAAGATTCTGTGCCATGCGAACCCGGAAATAACCAAGAAGTTCCATGTTCATCCGCAGGATGACTCCGTTCGTCGGGCGGCGGAATCGTTCGAGATCAGGCCCGGGAAAAAGTTGTACACCCTCAAAAAAAAGGAGGAAAGACCGCCTGATGCTTGTACAGGCGTGTACAAACCTGCTGAGAAATCAGATACAATCGGCTCGTGCCCGGGTGGCGGAACTGGCAGACGCACAGGACTTAAAATCCTGTGAGGGTTTCCCTCGTGTGGGTTCGAGTCCCTCCCCGGGCACTTGTAAAGTTAATCACTTGTGGCGATTGGGTTATTCCTCTCATATTAGACCTCAACTGACTGTCGTCCCACTTTCGTCCCGTTTGAGAATTTCTCCTAACTGGCTCTTTTCGATAGATTCAACCTCCCTGACCGACCTCATGGCATGGGATTCAACGAAGTGGACATATCTCATCGTCATGTGCAAGCTGGAGTGGCCGAAGAGTCCCTGAACGGTGCGTAGATCCAGCCCCAGACGCACCCACTGTGTCGCCCGAAAGCTCCTGCAATCATGGAAGGTCACCCAATCCATGCCTATGGACTTTTTGCCTCTCTCGAAAGGTCCTCGCGGGTCCAACCAGCGAGTCCTATCGTTTTTTACAAATACCCACGAGAGTTCCACAATGTTTGTCGCTGAAATACGTTAGCTCGCCGCCAGTTTACTAGCAGCCCGTGGTGAAAAGTTGTGTGGAATCGCCAAGCGGGAGATAGAACGATCCACTCCGCTCCCTCCGTGTCGAGCAAAGCGAGGAAAAGCAAGGACAAGATTGGGTGGATGCACTCAGGAGTTGATTACTTATTTCGAAATGGCCTCCACAGACTTCCGATGCGTGACCTTGGTTGGCTCAGCTAGTGCAATTAACTGATCGAGGTCAAACTCCTTGTAAAGATCCAGGCAAAAAAGGTCGGCCGCCTCACGATAAGGCACCGGGACTTCCAAGAGATACTCGAAGCTTCGCATGCCTTCGTGATTCACGATTTCAAAAAACAGTTTTGGCTCCAGAGCAGCCGCAATTGTAGACACCACCTGGTTTCGTATCCCGATACTCTCAAGCCGAATCCTTGGAGCGGCGCTTCTTGTGCGCAGCCAGGTTGCCAATGCGATCAACTGGGCCACTTCAATACCAAGTGGTCGCTCACCAACGGCCGCTAGCATTTGTGCGAACTGCCAGGGAGCGGGAGCCAGAGGTGAGGGAGCCAGGGGTGTTGCGTCACCCGTCAGGAGCAAATCGAGAGCCAGCACTTGCTCGCCTCGATTCACGCGCTCTGCAACTTCATGGCTTGCCGCCTTTTTACCCTGGTCATGCAGCACGATAGTGATGGGGGTATCGTCCGAGCTTTCTATCGCCTTCAACCAAACACCGGTGGCACTCAAACCGTTATCCAATTCAAAGCGGTAAGACAAGGACTCCAAACCTTTGTCTTTCTTGTTGGCTACTGGCCAAACCTGCTCTACGGCCTGTGGCTGATAACGGACAACTTTCTTAAGCTGGCTTCTTTTCGAAGTGATCCGGAAAGAGTTTGTCGAAGTATCCTTTGGCTGGGACTCGCGCTTGATTTTCCGGCCAAATTGGCGTGCCAGTCCCAGGATCGTGAGGTTATCTTCGGGCAGACCCACCACCAGTTCCTCATAACTCTTAATTTCCGCGCCGACTGGAATTTCGTGCTCGATGATGGATAGGTTAAAGTGCCTGCTAAAGAACCGATACGACTGCAGCCGATTATCGAGGAAATAGTTGTGGGTGGAAGGATCCGTGTTTTCGTGCCATGCGAGCGCGTCTTCTCTTGCAAAGAGCCGGAAAAAAGGCTTTACATTGTCAAAAATACACTCCTTAACAACAGGCGCTCTAAAACAACAATCGTCCTCGGCATTGTAGATTAAGAGCGTCGGTCGAGGTGCTCTTAAAGCGGTGAGGTGGGAGTAGTCGACATTTTCGAGAAAGTCGGTGGGTATCTGCTCATTGTCCCCGATATCATTCACAATGGCAATCTTGAGCCTCGAGGCAAGGGAACCATATCCGGCCACAGGCACTGCGACAGTCACCCTCTCGTCCAAAGAACTCAGCACAATGGTTTGCCACCCACCACCTGACAGACCAGTGACGCCCAGTCGAGTACGGTCAACCTGCTGATGCTCGTACAAATAATCGAGTCCCCGACGCATCGCAAGATAAAATAACCCCAACGAATTAACTCCAACCAGGTCAAGATGTCCGCCAAAGCTATGTCGATTTTCCTCATGGCTGAGTTCACCATAAGACAACCACTCCAGATTTAGTGCCAATATGCCATTTTGAGCATAATTGATGCATCTCTTTTGCTTATACTCAACCGATTTCCCAGGATTACCCACATGTCCGTTCACGTTCAGGATGGCTGGCACCTTACCCACAAGTTTCTCGGGCTCATAGAGAATAGCCGTTGACAGGAAACCCGGCACGATCTCGTAGCGTAGCTTGCGCATCTGGTATCCTGTACCGCTTTCGATGGGTCCCAGGTCCTGGAACCTAGGCGGGGAATTCACCCACTCCTTGGGCCAACCGTGAAATACAATCTCCAGCAGATGTTTGCGCAGCCGCTTGGTTTCAGCAGCCCATTTGTCAGGACTAGCCGGAACGGAAAGTTTAGCCACTCGTTTCAACAGGTAATGCCGCAATTGAAATGACGGGATCTCAGGACTCTGGAGTTGGGGCCCGAGAATGGATTCAACCTGAGAACGAGTCGCCTGGCCATTCACGAAACCAAGCGATAGGAACGCTAGAAGCAAAAATTCTTTGATACGCACAGACCCTCGCGGTATTCAATCAAGGACACCATCCAGGTAATCACACGCAGCGCTATCGTTATATCACTGCTTGTCTATTAGACAAAGACTTTCTTGCGAGACAAGTGGTGTAACGTTCTAGCCAGTTGCTAAAGCCAGATAATATTGTCCGCATACTGTAGCCCAGCAAGCCATTGATGATATCGAATAATTTCTGGTCACCAACGTTGTCGACATAATACAGTTCGGTCCTGGCGATCTATCCATCAGTATGGGGATACCTGTCTAGACCACGTATTCAAAGATCATTGAAGCGGCGATAAAAGCAGGGGTGTGTCCTAGAGTCGAATTGAGATTCGACTACGAAGAACAAGTTCATGAATACACTGTATGTGTATCCAGGATTTCATGCTGCCCCTGTCGTTTAGTTCATCTATTCCTGGTGGGATGTAACGGTGAAAACTTCAGAAAGGTCTTGAAAAAAATCTAAAGCTGAAGGGGGGCTGTGGCCCTTTTACTCCTCCTGGAAGAAAATCGAGTCCATGCCACCAGTGATACTGATGGTGGCAGCAGTGATATTCCTTGCTAGCTCGGAACTGAGAAAGACGACGAGGTTGCCAATATCCTCGGGTGTCTGAGCCCGTTTTAAAGGTACCGGCTCAAGATAACTCTCCCAAATCTTTTCTCGATCCTCCCCGCTCCGAAAGGAAAGATCATCTAAGACTTTCTCCCAGATCGGTGTGCGCACGATCCCTGGGCAGATCGCATTCACATTGATGTTGTAGCGTGCGTACTCATAGGCCAGTGAGCGAGTGAGGGCTACCACTGCGGCCTTGGCTGAGCAGTAGGGGGTCTGTTGAGCGGTCGGATAGAGGCCGGCAATGGAGGAGAGGTTGACGATCTTGCCCCCCTGCTGCCGGACCATGTGCGGCAGGACGCTGCTGCAGCAAAGATAGGAGCCTTTGAGATTGACGCCTACGATCTGATCCCATTCTGCCTCAGTCAGTTCTCGGAAAGGTTTCACCAAGGAAACGCCGGCGTTGTTGACGAGAATGTCAATAGCACCGAAGCGCTCAGTCACGGTTGTAGCTAGTTTTATCGTCTCTGCCGCGACTCGGACATCGCAGCGGACGAATTTCGCCACCCCGCCAGAATCCTCAACTTCTCTAACCATCCCCTGGCCCATCTGTTCGTCAAGATCAGCGATCACTGTCCGCACACCCTCATCCGCCAACCGAAGACAGATCCCTCTGCCAATCCCCTGACCTCCTCCCGTCACAATAGCTGTTCTCCCTTGTAAGCCGGTGTCCATATAGACTCCTTTCGGAATACCGATTCTCCTCTCGCTACTTTATGATGTCAATCTTCCTCCTGTCCAGGGTTAGAGACACCGCACCCATTAGACTAGCGTCCTGTCCCATAAACAACATGTAATTTGGTAACTTGAAAAATGCACCGCGGCGCAGACCGTTCCTTTCTTTATCTAGATTTGACTCTCGACTATTGAAGCTCTTGAGTACATTAGGAAAACAGCCGCTAATTCAGTTCGGAAAACCGAGCAATGTCCCGATCCAGCATGATCCATTCACAACCCGACTTAAGGACAAGCGCGTCGAATCAAGCATCGGCAATCTGGTTGGGAATATCGGCTTCGTCAAGTTGATAAGCTCGAAGTGTCTTCGGTTGGAAACGTGTCTTGGTCTGCTCCGTGTCAGTAGGTACAGGTCACCTCGTTGCACTCAGCAAACGCCGGGTCGGGAAGGAGTCGATTGGAACTACGTTTGGGAATCTAGAGAAGCCAAACCATCTTTTGACAATTCCTTGCAGTTGTGGCAATAACAGGGAACCGTATCCGGAAAATGGCTGCGAAAGAGTGCACTCTATACTCATCGTAGGATTTAGGAAAAAGATGATCGTCAGGTTGGGAGGTCTGATGCTGGTGCTGGTACCAGCGATGAGTCTTGTCGCGATAGGGATGGAGGACTCAGAAGGAACAGTCAGTGAGTTTATTTTCGAGGAAGCACCTTTCCATCAGTTCCATGCTTCGACAATTGTTGAACTTTCCAGCGGGGACCTCTTGGCAGCCTGGTTTGGAGGCAAGCGCGAAGGGGATCCCAGCGTCGAGATCTGGATTTCCCGAAAACCCGTAGGAGGCCAGTGGTCTCCTCCCCAAGAACTGACCAGCTTTCCCTAGATGCCTTGCTGGAATCCGGTCTTATTCCGGGACAGGCAGAATCGAGTGTGGATTTTTTTAAAAATCGGTCCGAGTCCCCGCAGCTGGGTCGGAGCATATCGCACGTCGATGGACAACGGGACCAGCTGGAGTCCCATCACCTATCTTCCCGCCAGGTTACTGGGTCCGATACGAAACAAACCCATCATTCTGTGGAATGGAGATATTTTTGCCGGAACCTCGGTTGAGGCCGGCTACGGACGGGACACGAGACCAGATGTGCCCTATAGGAGCTGGGCCAGCTGGGTGGAACGGAGTTCGGACAGTGGCCAGACCTGGACTGTGCATGGTCCCATCGTGGTACCAGGCGAGAATTTCGGCGTAATCCAGCCCACACTGTGGGAGGTAAACCCAGGCCACGTAAAAATGTTGATGCGGTCGACGCAGAGGATCGGATCGATCTGCGAAGCCTATTCGGCGGACGGAGGAAAAACATGGAGTCTAGCCCGACCCACATCGTTACCGAACCCCAATAGCGGCATCGACGCGGTCAAACTCCGCGACGGTCGAGTGGCCCTCGTCTACAACCATTCCCGAGAGAACAGGAATCCCCTTAATCTTGCCTTGTCCAGCGACGAAGGCGAAACCTGGGACACTACTTATCTCTTGGAAGAAGGACCCGGAGAGTACTCCTATCCGGCCATCATTCAATCTAGTGACGGGAAAGTGCATGTGACATACACCTGGAAACGGCAACGAATTAAACACGTAGTTCTGGATCTCTTCAACACCGCCTTCCGGGTGAAATAAATGTTCCCGAGAAGACTCGTCTCACTAAAGTCAGAAAAAGGGAATTTGGAAAAATCTCTGCGAGATGGGTCCCCACCTGCGCCGAAGGGAGCCAGGGGAAAGGAATGCCCTGGGGTGCTAACTGTGTACACAATTGCGCCCGCGCTGAGACTATGTGACCTGTTTTTACCTGACTCTGGCTGACGTTGACCGCTTTTGAGTCAAGGAGTTACCGTATTGTAATTGCTCTGATTTCAGGCTATTGCAGAAAGAATCCTTCAATCCTTCCCATTCGATTAAAATCCTGTGGTGGTTTCCCCCGTGTGGATTCAAATCCTACCTTGACACCTATGCATTTAACAGGTTACGGAGAGTCTCCTTTCTCCTCAAAAGCTTAGAATCCGCTAACAATGTAACTGCACCAAACCAACTATACCCAATTCCAACCAAGATTCTCCAGTCTTCGGTAAACGAAATAGGGCCGGCCAGCAACTCGATCCTAAGATGGCGTTCGTGTGCCTGTCGAGTGATCCCAAGTTCATCTTAAAGCCTTACGTAAGCGGATTGTGGGCTATTCTCTGAATCCATACGAGGATGGCCATGTCATGACTGCGACTTTTTGATCCACAACGGCCATGGTAGCACTATGAACGTTGTTATTTACAGCATTATCAATATTTATGGTTAGGTACATATAAAAAATTCTGACGGTTAAGAATCACTCTCAAAGTTGCAGTGGCCCTAGCTTTTCGAAGTCAAACCTCACGCCGTGACCTGGGGTATCTGGAGCTTGCAAACATCCATTAACCAGAGGTAATGACTCGCACAGGTAGTCATCCAAACGGAAAAGGTGATATTCCACAAATGAAGAGCTTGGTGCCGCAGCCAGCAGGTGAACATGAATCTCATCATAACCGTGCGATGTAATCGGCCGATTATGTGCCTGAGCAAGGGCCGCGACCTTCATCCATTCCGTGACTCCACCCACATTGATCAAGTCCGGCTCGGGAAAATTCACCGCCCGAGCTTCCAAATAGCTCTGAAATTCCTCCTTGCCGCGCAGGCTTTCCCCCAGAGCTAACGGGACCTCAACGCCATCTGCAATGACTCGGTGACCCTGGACGTCATCGGGATGGGTTGGCTCCTCCAGCCAGTAGACGCTATACTCTCCCATAGCTTTCCCAGCCTGCAAGGCCTCAGACACTGACCACTGGAGGTTTGCATCGGTCAGCAGCGCAATCTCATCACCGATCGCTCTGCGTACCATCTCAACCCGTTTAATATCCTCACGCCAGGCTGGGCGTCCAACTTTCATCTTCAGCGCCCTAAAGCCCATAGCTAAGAAATGCTGCATTTATTCTAGTAGTTCTTCACTCGAAAAGTAGAGATCAATAGCACCCGCATAAGCGGCAATGGGCTTTGGCTCTCCGCCCAACAACCGACTCAAGCTCAAACTAGTCATTTTGCCGCGCAGGTCCCAGAGGGCTACATCACAGACCGCTCGAGCCATAGCGGTCACACCGCTGCGTCCCAGACTATGGGCACCCCAATACATCTTATGCCAGAGAGTGTCGATAGCGCCTGGATAGGCTCCAACCAGCAAGGAGCTCAAAATCCGGTCAATCACGACACGAATAGGGCTGCCATCCGCAATGGTTTTCGCATAGCCAAGACCGGTCAAACCCTCATCGGTTCGTAGGGAGACCAGCACAAGATCAAAAGTCTGGATACTGGCATGGGTGGAGTCGGATAGGGTCCTGGCGAGAGGAATTCGGTATTGCGCCGTTTCTACGCTGGAGATCTTCATCGGTTATCTTCCCACGATCTCAAAGTTCTCCGCAAAAATCTATAACGCTAACGTCGGGTGGGACCAACATCACGCCTAAGCTAAAACCTGCCATCGCCTTCAAAAACTCCTTTGAGCAAGTCGGATTGCCATACATGGTATCCAAGAGACTCCTTTCCCCTTGACTTCATTCTAAAGGTTTACCGCTGTGCACAACTCTTCCGTCAACTGAGCCCCAAAATCGGCACAGTCCCATGTCAACCATTTCTAGTATGTCTCTGATATAGGATGGCTTGTTTCGATCGGGGAACAAAGCCTTTGATTTTTCCAGCTTCTTCCGCCTTTTCAGATTGGATTATGCGATTGTGTTCCACGACGAGAATAGCGTCGAACTTGTCTCTTCTGAGTCGATGAGGAGTTGCCTGAACGCGCGCCTTCTTTATGACCTTCAAACCTATGTCATTTTAGCAAATCGGATACACCGCGCAGCCCTAGCGCTGTGCGTAGATAGCCAACGTGGGAACCTGGGTTCCCGATCGTTATCTCATCTCACTAGAACGTCGCTGAAAACTCGACATTATGCCAATATGGGCATATCGATTTAGATGATAAGGATCCGCTTGGATATGTTGTATCTTTCATTTACATTAGACGAGGCACAATGGAACTAGCAAAGAAATTACGACAGCTTCAGCGGGCGATCCGGGTCGACCGTCTAGTGGACACGGCAGTTCAGCTCATTGAGGTGCCCAGTCCAACCCGAAGCGCTGGGGCTGCAGCCGACCTTTTATCGGCGCTGCTGAGTAAGAATGGCTTCGAGGTAGTCCGTGTGAAAGCCGCCTGGCCAGAGTTCCCCGCGATCGTGGTGAGATTTGACACGGGACGGCCCGGCCGGACGATTCAGTTCAACGGTCATCTGGACACTGTTCACTTACCCTTTGTCAAGCCTCGGATCAGTAACGGCTTTCTATACGGCAGCGGGGCCGCAGACATGAAGGCCGGTGTTGCTGCCATGTGCGAGGCGCTGCGCATCCTGAAGGAAACCGAGGTGCTGGACGGAGGCAGTGTTCTGCTCGCGACCCAGGAGTTGCATGAAGCGCCCTGGGGAGACCAGAGCCAGCTCAAAGCCGTCATCGACGAAGGCTACCTTGGCGACGGCGTGCTCATCCCTGAATACCAAGCCGACCGCTTGCCGGTCATGGGCCGTGGCGCAGCCATTCTGGAGGTGGAAATTACACGCGAGGGATCGCCAGTTCATGAAGTGCTGGGTGGGATCGAGCAACCCAACATCATTAATGCCGGCGCGGAATTGGTGCAACTTTTCGCCAAACTGGACAAGGAGCTTGCGAAAAAGACTCACCCTTTAGGAGATCGGGAAAGCGTTTTTGTTGGCCAGATAGGCGCAGGTGAAATCTATAATCAAGCACCCACTGAGTTTCAATTGTCGGGCATGCGCAGATGGCTCCCGGGCACAAACGTAGCTCGAGTCGAACAAGAGTATCGAGACTTACTCAGCAAAGTGGAGCAACGCGATGGCATAGAGGTGAACGGTCGGTTTCTTTTTCTCGGTGAAGCCTTCGAACTGGACCGCGAACATCGACTGGTGCGGGCCCTTCAGTCAGCGGCTCGGACTGTGATGGGAAAACCCCTCGCGATGGGCAGCAAGCGATTCCTGGACGACGGCAACATCTTCATGGAGCGAGCCGAGATAACGGCCATCACCCATGGGCCAGACGCCAAGGGAGCACATACGGTCAACGAGCAGGTGGCCGTTGATGAGCTGCAGCGAGTTGCACTCGTTTACGCGCTAACCGCTGTCCTATTTTGTGGAGGCGACTTGGGTTGAGATGTCCCAGAGCAGCGATTCCTGAATGGGGCATATCCGGCATTTACGTCGGGTCCGTTGGTCACAGGTTGCGCGGCGGGATTCCGTTGATGAGTTCTTCGTTGTAGGCAAACAAGGCCGGCGTGCCGCCCGTGTGGACGAAGACGACGTTCTGCTCGCGCTTGAAGCGATCTCGGCTGACGTGATCGATCAAGCCCGCCATAGACTTACCGGTATAGGCAGGATCCAGCAAGATGCCTTCGGTGCGAGCCAACAAGGCGATCGCCTCCAAACACTCCGGTGTGACGGCGCCATACCCTGTCCCCACATAGTCTTCCGTGATTTCAAGCTGGTCCGGTTGCAGTCGTGTGTCGATCCCGAGCAGTTTGGCTGCTTCGTTGGCGATTCGAGTCATGTCCGTGCGCGTATCCCAGGGCCAAACGATTGGTGCGACAAGACACACTGGAAAGGTCTGTCCCAATGCGACAGCCGCCAGACCGAGCCCCGAACCGGTTGAACCGGCCGAGCAGACATACACTGCGTCGGGCACAAAACCCACCTTCGCCACCTGATCAAGAATCTCGGTCATGCACAGGATGTAACTGATCGCGGCCAACGGTTTGAGGGTGTCGCGATCCCACTGGTAAACCTTTCGTCCTTGCTGTCGAAAGCGCGCAGCGGCCTGAGCGATTTTCTCGTCGACTCCTGGTCCCAGCTCATCCTCGACAATCTCTACGCTTGCCCCAACCAAATGATCGAGCAGCAGATTCCCTTGGACGGGATCAGGTCCATCAGCCGGTTTTCCGCGTCCCAGGACCAAATGGCAATCCAGTCCCGCTTTCGCGCAAGCCGCCGCGGTCTGTCGACAATTGTTGCTCTGAATGCCGGCGCCCCAGACGATGATGTCGGCGCCTTTTTCGAACGCATCGGCGATCAGGAACTCGTTGTGTCGTGTTTTGTTGCCTCCAAAGGCCAGGCCGGTGCAGTCGTCTCGCTTGATCCAAATCTTGGGACCGCCTAGAGCTTCCGAAAACCGTGGCAAGGGCTCCAACGGCGTCGGCAAGTGCGCCAGCGTAAAACGTCGTAAACGGCCCACACATTTGTGAAGCTCTTCCGACGAATAGGTCGTCCTGGTTGACATTCTCGGTTGTCCTTATCTGCGTTCAGCCCCTTCGTGGAGTCCTATGCCCAGTCAAAGTCGGAGGCTCTGTCTTGATCCATCGCCAAATACTCGCTCCCGGTAAGCGGGATTACCGTGGCAGAGGTAATTTTAGTTTATCGTCCACAAGCCCCATCTGCAAACATCATCGTATTTCTGGAACGGAGCACTTGGCCAGGTAGATACTTGTCCCCTTTTGTGTTCGATTCTCGTTCAGGTTGCCCTCATTTTCATGCCCTGAGTAGTAACTCACCCAGAGGATGTCATTGTGAAACACCAGCCCAGGATAACTCGTGTCTCCGCCGGAAGGAAGCTCAAGGAATTCGGTAAGCGTGCCCAGCTCCGGGTCCAGCCACAACAGGGAAGTCCACCATCTCCCTTTCCGAATTTCGTCTTCTGTTTCATAGAGACGGCCGGAAGCCACCCAGCGACCATCCGGTAGATGCAGCAGGTCGGGACCTCCCAGCCGAAGACCCAGATCCTTCCACGTCCAATCGGTATAGGGGGGCCGGGAAATTCCCAGCTGGGCGCTATTTTCCTCTTTGCCATCCCGGCGCAGCAAGCAGAAAGCGGTCCCGTCCTCAATAAAAACAATGGAACTCTCACTTGGATCTCCACGGTCAAAGAGCCTCTCTACCAGCACCTCGAAGTGAGCGCCATCACGGCTCGTGTAAAGGCGTACGAGACTTTCGTCTCCCAAGGCATAGCCAAGGCCGTAGGCAACCCCTTCATGCCAGGTCACCCGCCACAACCAGGTGTCGGCCACCGGGATCGCCTGGCCCCAGTTTTCGCCATCCGGAGAGAACCACGCCATCGTGTGAAATCCACGAGGCCCGGTTCCAGCCGGATCAAAGTTTCCGCCCAGGAGCATGAGACGATTGTCTGGTGTGACCGTGAGGTGGGGGTCACGCAGATCATGACCCGGCTCCGGAGGCACCAGCGATGCCGAGGACCATTGTTCTCCGTCGGCCGAGGTAATCACCCGCAGCGCACCGTCACTGGAGCGGTGGTCTTCTCCTTCTCGGAAGACACAGTACCAGCGGTCCTTGAATCTGACCAGGTCGGTAAATGCGTTATGCGGTGCCCCGTCCCAGATTTTCTGGACTTCAATGAGTGCTGCCCTGGGCTGCTCTCGAGGCGGCTCTTCGCAAGCGGCAGTGAGCAGTCCCGTCAGCGTAACGAGTATCATCCATACAGTTTTCCTTGCCATAGCTCCTCCTTGGTGCGGTTGCCTAACCCGACGGCTGCGGCGAGCATCTGGCAGTACCGCCAGGCCACCCAGATCGGTTTTCCTGCTCGTTGTGGAAGGAAAGGTGTGATCGACCATCGGACTCTTCCCGAGTCGTGATATCTTCCCTGAATAATAGTCGACAGGGAGTTGAAACTGCACCGATGGATGTTCCATTGGCCTCCAGGAAGGCACAAGTGTAATATGAAACCGGGTACTTAGCCACGGTCAAAAAAAAGTCGGACATGATCACTTCAGCGCTCGGTTGAGGAGGAACGATGAAGAATTTTGCTGCCGTCTTTGCTTCTCTTTATCTGTTTTCAGGATTCTTGCAGGGGGTCGAACCGTCCCCGGATGCTACGCACTACTACTGGCCGCAGTGGCGCGGCCCCCATGCCACCGGTGTTTCGCCCCATGGCAAACCCCCGGTTGAATGGAGTGAAAACCGAAATATTCGCTGGAAGGTGGAAATACCCGGTGAGGGTTCTGCCACTCCGATCATCTGGAACGACCGCATTTTTGTCCTGACAGCCATCCCCACCAAAGAGACAGTTCAGCCCCCGACCAAGAAAGCCTCGCAGGATTTCGGAATTCCTCGCGATCAGGCAACCCGTGTACAGCAGTTTTCTATCCTTGCCCTCAGTCGCCGCGACGGCAAAACCCTTTGGACGCGTGTTCTCCGCAGGGAGCTCCCACACGAAGGCAGACACGCTACCAGCTCCTGGGCTTCCGGATCGCCTGTGACCGACGGGCAGCACGTTTTCGCTTTCTTCGGTTCCCGAGGCCTGTACAGTCTGGACATGGAGGGTCACCTTCTCTGGGAAAAGGATTTTGGCGACATGACCATCCGGTTCGGCTTCGGTGAAGGGGCTTCGCCAACGCTTCACCGTGACAGAATACTCATCAACTGGGATCATCAGGGTCAGTCGTTCATTGCCGCTCTGGACAAAGGGACCGGTCGGGAAATCTGGAGAACAGACCGGGATGAAATTACTTCCTGGGCAACTCCAGTCGTGGTCCCCCATGCGGCCGGAAACCAGGTTGTCACCAATGCCACCAACAGCGTCCGCAGTTACGACCTCGAGACCGGAGAACTCATCTGGGAGAGCCAGGGTATGACGCTCAATACCATTCCCTCACCAGTGGCATCCCGAGGCATGGTGTTTGTCACCAGCGGTTTTCGAGGAAACGCTCTACAGGCCATCCGGCTGGCCGACGCCAGGGGTGACATTACCGGTTCCAAGGCGATCGTCTGGGACCACGACCAGGACACCCCCTACGTCCCTTCCCCTCTACTGTACGACGACACGCTTTACTTCCTCAAACACAACTCCGGCGTCCTGTCCAGTCTCAATGCGAGAACGGGCGAGCAGCACTACACTCAGATGCGCCTCAAAGAACTTGCCGATGTCTACGCTTCCCCCGTCGGCGCGGCCAATCGCGTTTACATCGTCGGGAGAGAAGGAGTGACGGTTGTGCTCGAGCACGGACCGGAGTTCAAGGTTTTGGCGGTGAATGTGCTCGAGGAAGGCTTTGACGCTTCACCCGCGGTGGTAGACAGGGAAATTTACCTGCGCGGGAAGCGCCATCTTTACTGCATTGCGGAAGAGTAGCCACCCCGGATTTTTGAGCAGTCTATTTGCGGCCCAACCTAAACTCATTTCCCATTTGTACGACTTTGCCATCGCGGAAATGAACTTCGATAAACTTGGAACTGCTCACCGGCTTGCCGTTTTCATTCTTTAAAGTAGCGACCATCCAGACTAAAACACACCCACCCATGACCTCCATGGGACAACTCGACATGGCCTTTCGGCTCCGGAGGTATTTTCGTGGCGTCAAAGATAAACAGCTTCTTGCCTTTCTGATCACTGATCCATCATTCTCTCTCGTCGGGCGTGATTTGGCGAATCACGGTGTCGGTACTCGTCTCAAAAACCGTTAACATCGTTAGGGTACTGAGATAGACAAATCGCCCATCCAGACTCACAATGCTGTTGTGAGCCCTGGGACCGACATGGATCCGTTTTATGAGGTCGCCATCTTCCGCATCGACGACCAGACAACCACTATCTTTTTCGGAATACCACCCCTCAGTAGGCACATAGATCTACCATCCTGAGTAATGGAGAATCGATCACAGCCAGCTTCATAAGTCCGTTCCTAAATGATGTTCTCTTTCTCTGCATCAAAGCATCCCCATCGACGATTGGTTGTGGAGTAATAAAAACGATGTGTTTTGGCGTGTCCGGTAAAACCGCGGAGGCCCTCTGCAAAAATCGGGATGTCAATTCGTCTCACGAACCGATGCCCATCATCGATATCGAAGATCAGAATGCCACTGCCAGCATAGCCTTCCTCCTGGGGTCCATCCGGCGTGCTGAGGTAGAGATAGCGCGTCGTCGGAGATTCACCCAAAGTGAATGTGGTGATGAAAAGACAAATTGCAATCCAAGGAGATCAATAAATACATGGATGAAATTGTATCGTTGAACTTTAGGCCGTCAAGCATATGGCAGACGCAGCGTGAACGCACCTCACTTGAAGGAGAGTGAAAATGAAACCACGATGCGGCTGGGCGGAGGGCGATGAGCTCCTGCGAGCATACCATGACAACGAGTGGGGGGTTCCCCTGCACGAGGACGGCAAACTCTTCGAGTTTTTGGTCTTGGACGCCTTCCAGGCTGGCCTGAGCTGGCTCACGATCCTGAAGAAGCGGGAGAACCTGCGAAGGAGCCTGGATGCTTTCGACCCCCGAAAAATCTCCTGCTACACTGACAAGAAGGTGGAGAAACTGCTCAGCGACCCGAGTGTCATCCGCAACCGTCGAAAAATCCAGGCCACCATTGTCAATGCTACGTGCTTTCTGCAAATACAAAAACACTTCGGTAGCTTTGACCGCTACATCTGGCACTTCACGGGGGAGAACCCCCGGAAAAATACCTGGAAAGATTTAAGCGAAGTCCCGGCCAGAACTCCTCAGTCGGACGAAATGAGCCGGAACCTGGAGGCAAGAGGTTTCAAGTTTGTGGGATCAACCATCTGCTACGCCTTCATGCAGGCTACCGGCATGGTGAACGACCACCTCTCCACTTGCTTCCGCTATGGGGAAGTTTAGGAAAAAAAGAGACAGTCTACTCTGCCCCCTTTTTTTGGCTGCCCGTTTCGTGAGGCCGCGCGCGCGTGCACCTACCTATCTGCACAGTGATGGTGACTGATCTCTTGCCAACCCCCTTCTTAGGCCGGTCTGAACGACCGGTCGGTCAGATCTCCCAGCAGATGGTGCCAAGGGTGATCTTTGTTCTTCTCGACCGCGGTGACGGTTTCGCGCATTCTGGCTAACACGGCTGGCTCCTCTTCATCGTAAACATCACCCTGCAGTAACTTCAGCACCTGCAATCGATATCGAGGGTCCAGGATAAAAGCTGTGAATAAGACATTCAAACGATAATAGAGGATAATAAATTCGTACCAGTTCCGCATTCCGCTCTGGATCGCGGATTCGAAGGTCTGAAAACGCTCACGCGGGAAATCGCCAGCTTCGGCGGCTTGAATAATGTCACGGCTGGCGAATCTCCCGCTGTTGAGAGCCACACTGACACCGCTGGAAAAAATCGGATCCACAAACCGGGCCGCATCGCCCACTAACACAAAGCCGTCACCACAGATCTGGGCCATGGCATAACTATAATCACCTTCTTCTTTCAGAGGCCGAAGTTGATGGGATTCACGTAACGCCACCCGTAGTTCTTCTCGGGAACCGATGCAATTCCAGAAAAAACGTGCTCTGGAACTCCGGGATTTGGCGAAATGCTTCTTTTGTGTGACTAACCCGATACTGGTGATCGACTCCGTGATCGGAATCTGCCAAATCCAACTGTTTGTGATGGGAAGAAAGTGAACGAAAATATAATCCTCCATACCCTCCCGACGAGACAAGACGCGCCGGTCGTATCCTTCAAACCAGGTGTGCAATGCATACTGGTCAAAGACCGGGTCTCGGACCTTCAGACGGAGTTGATTTCCCAGCATAGTTCGCCGACCGCTGGCATCGACCACCATTCTGGTTCGTAGCCACGTCTTCTTACGGCCAATTGAAAAGTGGACTTTCGACAGGCCTTTATCGGCGAAATCCACGCCCGAGACTCGAACACCTTCGTAAACTTGACTGCCCAGTTTATGGGCGTGCTGCAGCAAAATGAGGTCGAATCGGGCCCGATCCACATGGTAGGTGTATTTGCGATTCACGCCTGCTTGGGGCCGTTCTTCAAAGCGCACGGCAGCGTGGTAATCCTCCTTCAGATCTTCAAAGTCATGAGAGTAAATCGGAGAATCTGCTGAGGCAGTCCAGACAGCGCCATATTTTCGAGGGAATCCGGCCGAATCAAGTGACTCTAGCAAGCCTAGCTCCCGAAAAACCCTGGTCGCCGCCGGCACCAAAGACTCACCCACATGGGGCCGGGGGAAAAGCTTCTTTTCGAGAATCACGCATTGAAGGCCCTCCCTCGCCAGATAGGATGCCGTGGCCGACCCGGCAGGCCCGCCACCAATAATCACCACGTCACAATCTGCTTTTCTAATCACCATTCCACATCATCTGCTGTGCCTCTCCGAGCTACAGGTGGCCTTGAGTTCCTTGTCCCGGTGAGACTTGTTGTCCACTGCCGTCAGATCCAGAAATGGTTCAAGGAATCCCAGCTAAACCACTGCTCCGGATGCGCAAGGATGGTATTGGACAGCTCATCGATGCACCGCTGCAGATCTCGTTGCACATCATGGGTGGGCTCGATTCTAGGTCGAATAATGATCCGGTGTTGATAACTTTTCTTCCTATTCCGAACCGTGAAAAAGGGAATGATGGGTGATCGGCAGTGCTGGACCAATCGCACCAGGTTGGAAGCAAAGCGACTTTTACGCCCCAAAAATCTTACAGTGAGACAATCCTCAACCCAATTTGGATTTACGTCAACGGCCATCGAAACTAGCTGGTTGTTCCGGATGGCCTGATAGATCTGCAACACCGCCTCATGAGAAGGCGCTGAGTTCCCAGTATAAGCATTGATTAGAGGTTTTCCCAACTTGGCCTCAATCTGGCCAATCTTATATAGGGCATAACCCCGAAAGGCAGGGGAAATAGAGCAGTCACTTAGGTAATCCCGGGAGACATGGGTAATTGGATAACCTCGCAAACTCAGTGCCACCAGCGCCGCACAGACCGCACCGACGTGTCCCGTCAACAGGAAAACACCACGGTCTTCATTCAAGGCCGAGTCCAGATGCTCAGTTCCCTCAAAGACAAAGTACTTTTCTAGGTTCTCCTGGCTCCAGAAACGGTAGTAAAAAGCATCTAGATCCTCACACACCAAGTTTTCAAAGCAAACACGGGTGATGTCTTCGTGTGCTGAATGCTGGCTTGGCAGAAGTGAATTAACCTGGGCCAAGCTCTGTAGAATCCCGTTCCGTGGGACAGCCTGGGTTTCAAAAATCAACCTTCCGCAAAGCTTTGCCAGAGAATAACCCAGTCTCCGCGGCAAAAGAGCCAGACCCGGAAGAAGACCGAAGAAATACAGCCGGTTCGGTACGCCCTTGACTCGGTCTTCCATAAAATCATGCTAGCTGAAAAAAGATAGCTAAACAATCCCTCTCAGCTCTTTGGAAGGCTGACCAGAACTTTGATAATATAACACTTGAAGATTCTATAACTTCCGGGAGTGATCGGAAAGTTGAAATCCAAGCACAGTAAGTCTCCCACCAGCAGCTTCATGACACAGATCGAACTGTTCCGAAGGGCCGAAGGGTACCTTGAGTCTGCCATTCTCTTTAACCTTTTCAGACTCGCAATATTTGACCGAATCGGAAAAGGCGAAAAGCGAGTCAGCGATCTGGCCGCAGAGCTCGGAGCACGGCCAGATCGCCTGGCTCGCCTCCTTATCGGTGGCACGGCCTTGGGATTTCTTGAAAGCAGCGATGGAACCCATTTTCAGGTCAACCCGGTCTACCGTCCGTTTCTTGTCCGGGGGACCAGTGAATCCTATGTGGGCAACTGGATCCGTTATCTGGACCGATTACACGAAGCAGTTTTTGGCTTGGATCAAGTGATCCTGGGATCAAACCCTCAAATCGATGTGCTGAGTCAGGAATGGCAATGTGGCGACGAAAGGCGCCTCCTTTCAGAGGCCATGCACAATTATGCGTGCGGCCGCGGTCGAGAACTGGCCCAGTTTCTTGACTTGAGCCGGGCTGTTTCACTGCTGGACCTCGGTTGCGGTCTCGGAACCTATTCATTTCATCTCGCGCTAAAATACCCGAAGCTCAAGCTTTATCTCCTCGATTTCACTGAGGTTCTCGAGCAGGCACGCCGAGTTCAAAGACAATATTCCATTGGTAACGAGATCCACTATTTGGCAGCTGACGCCGTTCGCGATCCGATCCCCGGGACCTTCGACGCCATCCTGATCTCGAACCTGTTGCATGCTCTGGGAGAGCAGGTTAGCAAAGAGCTCATTCAGCGGCTGGTCAATTCCCTTAACTTCGGCGGATCTCTGATTGTCCAGGCCCAGTTTCTCAATGATAACCCCAGTGCGGAACGCTGGCCCGTTCTTCTGGATGTCATCATGTTGGCCGCAACCCGGGAAGGGGAAAATCACTCGGTTGGCCAAACCGTACGATGGATGGAAGAAGCGGGCTTAGCGAATGTTGAGGTTTGCCACATGTCGTTAATGAACACGAACAGCTATCTTCGAGGCTACAAGATGAGAGGCGAAACTCATGAGCAGTAACCAAGGCCATGACATCGAAAAAACCATCATGAATTACGTCAAGAAGCAATTTCTTGTTGAGTCCGGACGTTCGCTGACACGGGAAACGCATCTCTTCCGCGAAGGTATCGTCGACTCAATCGGCGTGTTACTGTTGGTTCGATTTGTGGAAGAGCATTTCAATGTGCAAGTGGATCCCGCCGAGCTGGTTCTAAAGAATTTCGAATCGGTGGGTGCTATCCGTGACTTCGTACTGACTCACCGGGCCGAGACAGCCAGTTGAAAGATCTTCTCGCGGCTGTCTTTGGGATGGACCGGGAATGCCAAAAATCTTCTATTGAATGCGTCAGTCAGTCGAAGAGAAGCTGCGGACTAGTGAGCACTTAGAGAATGAGCAAAATTATCAAACTGCCGCGCATCGGTGAGTTCGTCAAAAGTGGAATGATCTTAGCCATTGGCGGGTTTGAATTCCACCGGAGACCGATGGCATTACTTTACGAACTCCTCCGCCAGGGGTGTACCAATCTGACTATTCAGGGTTGGAACAACGGCAATGAGGTTGATCTTCTGGTCGGTGCCCGCTGCGTCAATAAAGTGGAGACTTCCTATGTGGGCATGGTGATGTTCGGTCAGGCCCGCGCTGAGCCAACCCATTAGTACTCTGGTCCATAGTTGCCTTATACCATCTGGGCGTACTGTTTCGGGTCGTGGTCCAGAGACCAGACAAGCCCTCAGTCCCCCCGACAAATGATGCTGTTGGCAGTTTGTTTACCTGGCTTCCCACGCCCTCCAGCCACAGCATTTTTGAGGCCAGGTACATTGTCCCCTCATCTTTCTCACCCGAGGAAAGATCTTTTTCCTCCAGGCGCACCACCATCACCCCGGTTGCTAAAACGAAAATCCAAGCCAAGTGAATTCCTATTAGAAAGATCCTCGCTTTTCTCATACTCACCCTCTTGCCAGCAAGATTTGTCCTTTAAACAGCACCCTCTCCACTGCTTCTGTTCTTTAGCGACGTCCTGCTAAGCGAGGCCGGTAGTGTCCTGCACCCTACCTCTGCACCTGCCCCGTCATGGGAACAAACAGGACACTGGTGATGTAAGTCTTATCCAACTTGCCATGCTTTTTGGTGATAAGTGTCAACGCTTGGACACCACCAACCTTTCCGACAGGCATGACTAGTCTTCCCTCCTCCGCTAACTGTTCAAGCAAAGGGGCAGGTATTTCCTTAGCCGCCGCCGTTACCAGAATAATGTCGAACGGAGCCCGTTCTGGCCAACCGCGATAACCGTCACCCTCCCGCACCTGTACATTGTCGTAACCGAGTTCCGAAAGCACTTTCTGGGCCCTTTCCGCCAGCGCAGGCACGATCTCAATCGTATACACTTCCCGCACCAGTTCGGCTAAAACTGCCGCCTGATAGGCTGAACCAGTCCCAATTTCCAGGGCACGATTACTGTACTTGGGCTGGGCTGTCTGAGTCATCAGTGCCACAATGTAGGGTTGTGAGATGGTCTGGCCCAGCCCAATCGGAACAGGATGGTCAGCATAGGCATATTGTCGGGTTCCCAGCCGCATAAAACGGTGCCGGAGAACCTTTTCCATTGCCCTCAAAACAGCCGTAGAACGAATATCTCGAGCCCTCAGTTGAGAGGCCACCATACGCTTCCGCTCTCGTTCATACTCCTTGGCCTCGTCAACCCGTTGACGTTGGGTTTCTTGAAGGCGTAATCTCTGGAGTTTGACCGGGTTGCCAGACCAAACTGAGGATATCGTCACCCAAAGTATGGGAGACAAAAGGAAAAGAAGGAGGAAAAGTTTCTGCATAGCGTTCTCCACATCACCTTGTGAGAGACTAATAACTTCTGGAATCGCTCAATTTAATTGGTTTCACTTGGATCAATTCTACTGAATAAGAGAGGCAAAAAAACTAATGATTTGCAGAGCTTTTGCTAACACCTCGGTTTACCGATGCGAAAAACGGAGAGGACAGTGCTGACTATGGGGGCAGATATCATGATCATTATCGCTCACACCGAATGGTGAAAATAATCTTCAAGACAGATTCGAACCAAAAGAGAGAGTTGAAAACAAACTGATTTTTGGATAGGCTTCTTCCTACTGTAATGTATGATCTCAATGGCAAAGTTGCCCTGGTGACCGGCGCTGGTGGTGAAGGTGGTATCGGACGTGCGATTGCCGTTCGTCTGGCCCAGGAAGGAGCTGATTTGGTCATCAACGACATTGCGACACTCAATCATGGCCAGTCCCGCTGGAAAGGTATCCCAGACGTGGTCCGGGAAATTGAGGCTTTGGGTCGCCAGGCTTTAGGCATTCGGGCAGATGTTGGCGACGCTGCTGATGTGGACAGCATGGTGCAACAGGCGGTGCAACGATTCGGACACATCGACATCCTGGTGAACAATGCCAGTGCACCACCGGGACGGGACCGTGTGCCAGTAGTGGACCTGGAAGAAGACGCATGGGATACGGTGCAAAGAGTCAATGTTAAAGGAACGTTTTTTTGCAGCCAGAGGGTAGCTCAGGAGATGATCCGCCAGGACCGCTCCGGCAAGATCATTATCATTTCCTCTACGAGAGGCAAACGCGGAGCTGCCCGGTTCGCCGCTTATTGCGCTTCCAAGTTTGCTTTAATCGGGTTTGCCCAATCTTTGGCGATGGAATTGGCTCCTCACCACATCAACGTCAACACCATCTGCCCAGGCATCGTGAAGACGGAGCGGTTAGACCATATCGCAGCCGCTATGGCCGGAGAGGGTGAGTCACCCCAAGAATACCAAGCTCAGATGCTGCGACAGAGGGCTCTAGAGATTCCTTTGGGACGGCTGGGAGAAGGTACCGACATTGCCCGGATGGCCGCGTTTCTTGCTTCCTCAGAGTCTGACTACCTCACCGGGTTATCCATCAACGTCACCGGCGGCACCCATATGAACTAACGGCCCCGGGGTATCCACCGGCCGACTCTGACAACCGGTAAACCTGGTTGTGACCACTGGTCCTGGCCACTGCCCCCCCTAACAAAGCGGCCCATGCAACTCAAACTGTAGAAGGGTGCTGTCTCACTCCAAACTCACGTTACTACCGGCTTTTGAGTCCAGGGAGGGAAGGCGTCGATGTCGCTCACCACGTCAACAACTGCGGGCTTCTTTGAGGCCAAGGCCTGTTCCAGCGCACTTTGAATTTTTTCCGGATGGTCGACTCGAATACCAAAGCATCCCACGGACCGGGCCATTTGGGCAAAATCCACATCCTCCCGAAAAACCCATATCTCCTGAGCATTACCGGTGGGATGGTCTTTGTAAGCAACGTCCACCCCGGGGCGATCTTGATTCAAGGAGTGGTTGTTGTTGATGACAGTCACGGTGTTAAGACCACAGCGAAGAGCCGTCTCCAACTCACCCAAGTGATACCAGAAGCCGCCATCTCCCGTAAAGCACAGCACTGGCCTGTCGGGAGCGGCACATTTTGCGCCAAGAGCCGCTGGGAAACCCCAACCTAGGGAGCCGGCACATCGGTAATAGCTCTGTCGCGGATCATTGAGGTCAATCATTGTCCCTGTCCAACAGCCGGCATGGCCCGTGTCCGAGATGAGAACGGCGTCTGCTGGAAGAATCTTGGTCAGCTCTTGGCAGAGCCGTTCCGGCCGTATGGGAGAGGCTTCGGAGTTTAGGAGAGGGTCAAATTCTTCACGCCATTGAGCAACCAGATGACGGAACCGGCTGCCCCACTCGGCATTGGATTCTGACGGCTGCAGAGCTTCGACCAAGCGCATCAGAGTTACCTTGGCATCTCCGAACAATGCAACCTTTGCAGGATAGTTTCGGCCCAGTTCAGCAGGTTCCAAGTCAATCTGGATCACGGCAGTCCCCGGCTTGGGTGTTGTCCAAAGGTCCGTGACCTGATCTCCAGTATGGCTTCCCACATAGAGTACCAGGTCAGCCTCACGGACGACCGCGTTAGCACACCAGCGGGAGTAAGTGCCCACCACACCGACCGACAGAGGATGATCGTCAGGAATGGTACCTTTAGCGTTGAGTGAGGTTGCCACGGGTAAACCTAGCGCCTCTGCAAGCCTTACGATCTCAGGTTCCGCCTTGGAAGTAATGACACCCCCACCGGCGACGATGACTACCCGCCCAGCTTGCACGAGAAGTCTGGCTGCTTCTCGCACCCGTTCCGGCTCAGGCTCCGGTCGGAAGGCAGGATAGCGGGAAAAGGACTCCTCGATGACCACTTCTAAGTCGGCTTCAAGCAGAGCCACCTGTTCGCCTCGGATCCCAGGAAGTTCAAGGTGGACCGGTCCCGGCGCACCCGTGGTCGCCTCTCGAAAAGCCTGACGGAGTTGGAAAGGAAGCTCCTCGATGGTATCCACATGGACGTTATACTTGGTTACGGGCTCGTAGAGGGGCCAGTGAACAATTTCCTGGTAGGCATTGCGATTCCTCTGTATCGGTCCCTGCCGGCCCGTAATGGCAATAACCGGCGAGTGTGCCAAGTAAGGATCCTGCAGACCTGCAGCCAGATTAGCGGCTCCAACCGATTGACACATCGCGATTCCCGGGCGTCTGGAGACTCGGGCATAACCGTCCGCCATATAGGCCGCGGCTTTCTCAGAATGGCAGAGCACTCTCTTGATGCCTCCTACCCTCTCCATTTCCATCAAGCCGCCCTTGAGGATAGCAGGTACAAAGAAAACCGCTGTCACCCCATAGCCTTTGAGAGTCTCTGCAATAAACCTGGAACCGGTCATCTTTGACATGAGCTATTCTCCTTGATCCTCTGGGGCCCTAAATCAAACAGGCCGATTAAACGAATAGAGACCCGCCATCCGAATTCACTCTCAGGTAAGTGGAAGCAGGTGGAAACTGGAAAGCCCCTGCCCAACAAATTCTACCGGGCAAAATCACTGAGAGAATACTCGAAACCTGGTAGACACGCAACCATTTGTTCCTACTTACAAATTAACAGATAATGAGCCGTTATCGAGCCCTTTTTTGATCAGAACACCGTCGGGAATCCTGAACGAGTTGGACAGAACTCCCAGGGTTTGGAGAGGTGATCTTGCTGTGAACGAAGACGTTCGAATGAGTAGGTTTGCATTAGCTGGGCCTGAACCTAAACTCACAAAGTGCTGAAAAACAACTGAACGAGGAAGGGAAACACCTCGGTCTTGAGCGCCTGAAAGCTGAAATAGCCGAAGAACGCACACGACCAGACCATGGCGACGAAGCGAACGGCATTCATCGATAGGTTGCGGGAGAGGATCTTGTTGTTCATGAAGAGTAGAATTAACGAATAGATAAACATCACGCCTCCGTTCATCGCGGCCGACGTTTTTAGCAGAAACAACGGTTGGCTGAAGTCAGGGTCGAGTGCACTCGACAACAAGATTCCTGATCCGATCAGAATCTCACTCCACAGAAACAAATAGTAAAGCTTGCCTGCAGACCAGAAATCGCTACCGCGCAGGTAGTTCACTCTGACGATGTCGGTAGAAATGCGGGCCGTCGCGTCCAGGATGCCAAACTCGGTGGTGAGCAATATAGCCATCCCCATGATCAGGAACACGAGCTTCACGCCTCCACCAAGTGCAGAAGGAGAAAAGATACCCTCCAGTACACTTGCCTGTCCCCACACAAAATCCATGTCTTTTCCAAAATGTTCCATTCCCGGTTTGAGCTGGCCCCCATCGTCATAAAAAAGGGAATAGGCAATCAGCGAGAGTAATACTAGGCAGAGGACGCATGTCAGAAAAAAGCTGAAGAAATGCTCAATGTTGGCAGCCCGCCACCACTGTCTCCAGCGAATCATGTTGTCTTCCGTATAGCGGAAGTGGTAACCGATGTCACTGATGGCTTCTTCCCGACCGGTAATTGGGCTGGCGATACGACCGATGTACTGGCCCATGGCGTAACCCTTGTCCTTGATGAAGTTGCTTTGACCGAGGTTTATGGTTCCTCCGGCACCGGCAAACGCCAGTGCCCCGAGCAGGGTCATAATGCCCAGTTCTCGTGTCTGTTCTGGTGATGGCATCCCGCCGATGTTCAGACATCCTTGCAGCATCGCACCCACCGCGTCGGGCCGAATCACCAAAAAACTAAATACAAGGACGAGTAGGAAAATAAATCCCACCAGCCACATTTGGATTTTTTCAACCGTCTTGTAGACCACAGGACCCAGCGTGAGAATGATCCCCACCATCAACAGCCCCGCAATCCCAAAGTAGGGAATATAGTCCGCGTTGTACCCTTGCAGAGACGCACCTTCGCCAGGCGGAAACAAGAGCCAACCGAACATTGCCCCGGCACCAGTTGCCCAACCGGGCCAAACCCAGGGCACAATGTTCAAAATAAGGAAAATCCATGCCCAATGCTTACTCAGTCGGCAGAATCCGATTATGGCACTTTCGCCCGTCGCCAGCGTCCAGCGCTCGATTTCCATGTTGAGAAAATACTGGGTGACCACACCGAGCATGCACGCCCAAAAGAAGACAAACCCTGTCTTGTAAGTGATATAAGGCCAGAGCACGAACTCACCCGAACCGAGCGAGACTCCAGCCAGCACGATACTTGGTCCCAGCATTTTTTTCCACGAAATTCCTTCGGGCAAATCGCGATATCGCAGTGGCGGAAGTGTCTTGTGCGGGATGACTGAATCGGGAACTAATTGCTGAGTCGTTTCGGCACTGGTTGACATGAACAGTATTTTCTCCCCTACCTGATCAGTTCACAGGGACGACGGGTGGTTACGGCAAAGTGAAGCAAATTGACCCGCTAGGTAGCTCCCTCCGCCAGCTGGCCTCCCAGCTGAGATCCCGATCAACTTGCTTACCTGTGCAGCTTTTTGCGCCCACCACTTTGACCTTTCGCTCCCAGAGAATCAGTTTACAATTCTAAAACGGAACCAGCAAATCCGTACATTGTAATTCCCCAGCTCACCTGCATTAATCACTGATGTTATAATGATCGCGGGAAAAGGGAAAGGCGGAATAACTTCGTGAATAAAGTTACTCTATTTGACTACAATGCAGACTGGGCACTAAATGAGCACTACATCGAACCCAGATCGATACCTGGCTACCTCACCCGCGAAGAGGTGATCGCGTTCTATGGAACGTTAGGTGTCGATGGGATCGAAATCCGGGACGAGTACTGGAGCGACTGTTCGCCCAAACATCTTCAGCAGCTTACCTCCGATGCTGGCTTGCCGATTGTCACTTATTTGTTTTGTATCGATCTCGCCAAGCCAGCAGGCGAGCGCCAGACTACGGTCGACCAGACTCGTTCACTCCTTGATCGCACAGCCGAGATGGGTGCCTCATTTGCTTTTGTGATCCCGGCGATCGTGAAAGAGGACGTGGCACTGGAGCAGCAACGTGCCTGGCTTATCGAGGGGCTCCGCCAATGTGCCGAACATGCTGAGTCAGTGGGAGTCACCATTCTCTGCGAGAACTGCGACTATCCTCCCATACGTCCGCTGATGGGTCGAGGTGCGGACTGCCGGGATATTTGCGCAGCGGTCGCCTCCACACGATTCCGCTTGATTTACGATGTAGCCGCACCACTCTTCGTAGAGGATGACTCGCTAGCAACCTTGCGCGAGATGGCACCCTACGTGGCCCACGTTCACCTCAAGAACTCTCGACCGCTGGTTCCGGGTGAGCACACAGCGCGTTATCTGGACTCCAACAGCGGCCAGCGTTACACTGGCACCCTCCTCGACACCGGCACCTTGGAGCTCGAGCCCATCCTCACTGAACTTCACCGGATCCAGTACTGTGGCTATTTGTTAATTGAGTACCAGGGAGAGGAAGATCCTCGCACTGCCCTACACCACAATGTTGAGTGCCTAAGGCTGCTGACGGAGAGTGTGAGGCACAAAAAATGAAGGGGTCGGAGTAACACCTGAAAGTTTTCCTTCAACATTTTTTAATTGCCACTTTCATCTCCTCGCGATACCAACGACTCGTCGACATAGGTCTTACGAATCGTTATCGCCTTGGCCGGTACGATCTTCAGGCACAGTTCACATAGCGTACACTCATCTTCCTGGTCAGGTTGTACTACCAATCGTGTACCTTCCAAAGCAAAAATATCCACCGGGCAAAGTCCTACCAGCCGTCGCGCCAGTTCGGAACTTACGCTGCGTTCCTCCACACTGATTTCGATAAAAACACCCATTCTATTTCTCCCTTTGCAGGGCTTCTTTGACCACATGAGGAAGGTGCGACAGCTTTTCGACGACAAACACTCCCGCCTCGCGAAGTGCGGCGATTTTTCCTGCCGGGCTGCCTCGAACCCCTTCCACAATAGCCCCAGCATGACCAAAGCGCACACCCTGCATCTGGTCAGTGAATCGACCAGCCACAAAGGCGATCACAGGTAACCGGCTCGAGTAGACCTTCAGGTGGTTGGCAAAGTCCTCTTCCATCCTGCCTCCCGGTTCACAGAACAGGACCACAGCCTGGGTTTCTGGATCCTTTTCATAAAGCGGCAAAAGGTCTAGAAATGTCGATCCGATGATGGGATCCCCGCCAATGCTCACACAAGTACTCTGGCCAATCTCTGCTTGGGTGAGCAAATTGGCAATCTCCGTCATCATGCCCCCGCTCCGTGACATAACGCCCACCGGTCCAGGCATATAGGCCTGCTGGGTCGCCAACGCTGATCCCCCGCACATCCCGATCCGAGTGCAACCGGGAGAAATAATTCCGAGGCTGTTAGGGCCAACGACCCTAGCATCCACCGCAGTGGCGCGCTCCAGGATAGAGATTACATCGCTTCGAGGGATGCGTTCAGTAACAATCACGAGTAGGTCCAATCCGTGGTCAAGTGCTTCGAAGGCAGCATCACGAACCGAGTGGGCCGGTACAGAGATAACTGTGGCATGGCAGTGTTGAACCTGCACAGCCTCGGCTACAGTGTCGAAGACGGGTATCCCGTGAACCTCCATCCCTCCCCGGCCGGGCGTGACTCCCGCCACAATACTGGCCCCGTATTGAACAGACTCAACAGCAAAAGTGGTCGCTTCTCGACCAGTGATTCCCTGAACCAAAATTTGAGTTTCCTGGTAGGCTAGGATCGGCATTTGATTATCTCGACCACCTGGTCAATGCTGGTTTCCCGGCCAAAAAATGGCACCTCATAGCGACGCATCACCTTTTGCCCCTCTTCTTCCCACGAGCCAGGAATCCGGAATGCGGTGATCACATCCTGTGGCTGGCGACCCAGCTCTAACACCCCTTTTATTACTCCTCGCGCCACCAGGTCGACTCGAGTGTTGCTGACCACGTTCATGATAACAGCCAATTGCTCGACTCGAGGTTGCCGGAGGATCAACTTGGTCAGTTCCTTGATTTTCCAAACACTGGGGTTCCCACCAATCTCACAGTAATTAGCGGGCTCCAGACCAGCATCCAGTAATGCATCCATAATCGTCAGGCTGGCGCCACCCCCTCCGATCAAAAGTCCCAGACTGCCCTGAAAAGGAATGAGTCGACCTGCCACCCCTCGATGGTCTGCACTGTCAATGTCGGCGGCCTGACGCTCAAAATCCGACCGTTGACCCGTCCATTGAGCGCTCACGGGCAAAAGCGACCACAAATCACCTTGGCGATAAACCGCATCATCCTCTAATTCCAAGTGCACGTCCGCCACCGACCACTGGCCACCAAGATCCAGCACCAGGGGATTGAGTTCCAACAATAAGGCATCCCACCGTCCAAAACAGTGCGTCATCCGGGTGATCAGTTGTCCCAAGTGCACGAGCTGTGAACCCTGAAAACCTAATTCCGCAGCTATTTCTCGACCCAGATAGTCAGGTGCGGATGACACCAAGGAAACTGTGCGCCGTACCATCGTGGTGGTCGTTTCCACCTCGATGCCGCCGGCCAGCGAGGCTAAAATGATGGCAGTGCGAGCACCCGAATCATAAGTCACTGCAACGAAGACTTCCGCATCAACCTCGAGCTTCTTTTCAACCAGCAGCCGATCGACTGTAAAACCGTGAATTATGGAACCAAGTAGCTCTCGGGCTGAGGCGGCAGCCTCCTCCGGCGTGCCAGCGAAGCAAATCCCTCCGGCTTTCATGCGTCGCCCCATAGGAATTTGGACTTTCAATGCGACCGGATCATCGATGGCCCGGGCGGTGGTGGCGGCGGCATCCGCAGAGGTGACTGTTTCACCTCTAGGAACTGCGATCCCTTCACCTGACAAGAGTGCTTTTGCCTCAAACTCTAAGACTTTCATAGATCAACCCTGACGATCCGGCAATCGAAGTCTACCCAATTGGGACATAACTAACTTTCGTGATGTCGTCATCAGCCTTTCCCATACAAGTGTCCCGTCCCTACCCGTAGATAACCGACATCGATTTATGATATACGTCTGGGCTCAACTACAGAAGGGGTTTTCGCTTTGAGCCTCGTTGGGTGGTTTGGATTGTGTATTCTGGAAGCCCGCGGTGGAAGTTCCTCGGGCACTTTCTAAACGCTGTGGGTCAGGATGCCAGGTGTGCCGATCGAGATCATACCGGGTCATCGTCGAGGGCTACACCGCAGATCACCGGCGCGTAATTCCACACCGCATTCAACACGGACTGCTAACTGTGCACTTTGAGGAGTTGAGCCCAATCACCTACACTGAGCGGAGGACGTGATCAGATGGCGGGAAAAATCCAGGGGAAGAATCTAAAAGCCTCAATATGACGGGAAGCGAGGATCTGCTGACGCCACCTCGCGCCTTAATTTCTCGCAACCCCTTAATGTGGGCACGCTTCTTTGGGCCTGGTGCGGTAATTGCCTCCGTTAACGTGGGTAGCGGTGAGGTTTTGTTCCCCGCTCGAAGCGGGGCACATCCCTGTGAGAGATGGAATTTTCTTCCCGGGCCACGCGGGTGGCTCCCTCTTTTCATGGTCGTCATTGCTGTGTTCTGCTCTCCGGTCTGGAACTCGTTTCTACAGGGCACCCTGGGGACTGTCTCGACCTGGATCTTTGGGATGGGAGACCATTACCTCTGGGCCACCTTCTGCTGGGTCGCGATCTCCCTGGTTCTGCTTACTGTGGGCGGTTACCGTTTTTTGGAAAAGGCTCAGCTCGTGATGCTGGGCCTCATGCTGGTCTGTGTTTTCGTGGCGGTGTTTCATGTTCGACCGGACTGGTTGGAAACCGCTAAGGGTCTTTATCTTACCTTTCCAGCGACTTGTCTATCCCGATTGGTTGTTTGACAAGTTGCCCGACATGAGAGATCGCTCCGTTTGGGTCAAGATCAGTGTCTACTTCGCAGCCCTCGGCGGACAGAGTTTCGACTACCTAGCCTATGTCTCGTTTTTGCGAGACAAGAGATGGGGACGTAGCAATATGGGTCCAGCCAGCACACAGGAATTAGAGCGCATTGCGGAGCACCGAGACCATCCGGCTAGAATCTGGGTCCGTGCCGCAGTGGTTGACACGGTAGCGAGCTTTGGGATGATTGTCTTAATCGCAGGCGCTTTTGCCATCCTGGGGGCCGTCATTTTGCAGCCGCAGCAGCTAGTTCCCGACGGAGTGAATCTTCTAAACTACCAGGCTGACTTTCTGGCCGTCCTCAGCCCACGGCTGCTGCCACTTTACCAAATGGCCGTATTCTTGCCTTTTTTGGCAGTGTGTGCGCTGGTCCAGAACTGGCCTACCGGATTGTTTACGAGTACCTGGCCACGCTTCACTGGCGCGATCGGCCGATACGCAAATTACGATGGGCCTTCATCTTCTGGACGCTGTGCGAGGGATTGGCTATTTTGTGGCTGAGCCGCCTTTATCCAAGTGTGCAGCTGATCGATATCCTCACACCAGCAGACATCTATAGCGGCGTGCTGTCCTGCGGATTTTACTGCCTAGCCAATCCGTGGGCAGACTGGCATTTTCTCCCAGCTTCGCTTCGCATGCCAAATATTTTAGCGGGGCTGAATATATTTGCTGGCGTGTTTTTTGGAGCGATGGGATTAAAGACACTGTGGGAGTACGACCAGTTCCGAGCTTACCTGATTCTAGCAGCGCTGCTTTCGGCGTCAATTTTCTTGGCTTCTCGTCTGGCGTTTTTGCATCGAGATCCGAACCCTGAGTTGTCACAGAAAAGCTAATCCGGCCGTTTCATCGGACTCGAAACGAAGCTGGTTCCAATCCCATCTTGACAAGGAGGGTGCCTCCACGCGGCTTTCAGCACGGACTACTAAAGTGTGATGTTGAGATGGTTGGCCTCATAGCGAATGTAGGCAGCAGCTTCGTCGTATTCAGCCTCGGTAGAAAGGTGCTCCATCATGAGAGGCAAGGTTTGCTCCAGTCCGTCCAGCGTGCTCAAATAGGTGGCGTAGTCAAGGTTTCCCAGACCCGGCCGTACTTCCCTAAAGCGAGTGGTGTCCGAGACGTCCTCCATCTCGATATCTTTGGCGTGCGCCGATACGATACGATCTCCGAAAAGTCGCACGGAACGTCGGATGATCTCTCCGGTATCCCAGTAAGCGCGCGGGCAGTTGACCAGGTTGACCAGATCCATGTGGACACCGAATTGCGAACGGTCAACTGCGTCAATGACTCTCCGAATAATCTCGGGGCTGTCCAAAACATGCATCGACAACAGCTCGTAGACAAAATAAGCCCGCTTTGGTTTCACCGAATCGATGAACAGACGCGCCATATCCACTGCGGCATCAAAGGCATCTTGTGAGAAGTTGCGCTGATCATGGTGATTCAGGCTCTCTGCAGCATACGATCCCACGGTATCAATGGCGCAACGAGCGTCCAGCTCATCGGCCAGAGCAAGACTTTCTGTGACCTTCTCACGATTCGCTTTTGCTTGGTCGGGATCGGGGTCCAGCAGATTCGTCCAACACTGCACCTCAGCAATGACAACGTCTTCAGCTGCGAACGCTTTCGTGATGTCCCGGATCCGGTCAGTGTCCTTGATGTCCACCTGCGGGGCATAGGCTGCACGATATCCCTTCTCTCTGTGCTTACGCGCCAGTGCGAACACGTCGCGAACTGCGGAGCCGTGGCTCTGGCTGGCTCCCGGGCCAGCCGCCTCATCCATAAAGACAGGTCCTCCCAGACGAATCATGGTTGCTCTCTCCTTTCTGCTACTGCCGGGACCTGAGCGCGCAGATACTCGGAGACACCAGAGACATCATGGTCTTCAAACCCCTGACTGGATGCTTTCTCGAGCACTGCAACGTTACTCATTGCCTGCGGCAACGGTGTCTGCAACTGTTGGGCCAACTCGAGAATAAGGTGCAGATCTTTCTCCGCCAGAGAGAGACGCAACGCCACTGGGACTTCTCCGGGCCGTTCGAAGGCCTCACGCCGATAGTGCACGAAGGGTGCAGCGATGGCACTACAAGCGAAGATCTTGTAAGCCATTAGTCGATCGATGCCTGCGCGTTCAGCCAGGATCAGTCCCTCTGACAAGGCTTGGTTGAGGCCATAGATGATGGTGTTGACGGCAAGCTTCATGGCTGCACCCGTTCCGAGCGGCCCCACGTGGAAAACGTGACTACCCAGTAAGGCCAGGATCGGTTCAACACGTTCGATATCCTGGGGTTGTCCACCGGCCATAATTGTGAGCTGGGCCGCCTCGGCCATGGCTACGCTTCCCGAAACCGGAGCGTCCACTAGGGTGCATTGTACTTCCTCGATTTGCTGTGCGAGGCGCTCCACCGTTTTCGGGCCGACGGTACTCATCTCTACAGCGACCATCCCCGGGCACATTCCGGCCGCCAGACCATCGGCCCCTTCGTAAACATCCTGGAGGGCCTGACAGTCAGAGACCATAGTCAGCACGACCTGGGATCGTGTCGCTACCTCCGCTGGGCTGGTGCAGACCGTAATCGCGGCCTCCTCCACCCACTTGTTTGCCAGAGCTTCCGCCTTGGCTCGGGTCCGGTTGTATAGAGAAAGCAAGTAGCCAGCCTTTGCCAGGTTGGCGGCCATGCGCTGCCCCATATTTCCGATACCAACGAACCCCACTGAGGTGATCGCCTCGACTCTCTGAGCACTCAGTTTCATATGTTCAACTCATCCTTGTGATTAAAAAGAACGCCACCATCGTACCACTCGATTGTATTAGAGACGAGAAAAGAGAGTCAAAGAGAGTCAAGAAGGGGGATTTCTGAAACTGGACTCCGGTATTTCTCTGAGAGAGTTAAAACCTGTTTTCCCATTGCAGCCCCTGGTAAACGTCCCGCGTCTGGCGTTGCAAGCGCCGTGGACCCAGATGCCAGACATGCTGATCGAGGTGAAGTTGAGTCATCGTCGACGAGGAGCAAAACAGAAAGTGGTGCCTCTCTCCCTGCCACCCTATCCTCCCTATCAAAAGCATTGACACATTCCGCTGTCCCACAGTATTCTAAAGCTCCCAATGGCAAGAGCTTGCTCCTCGAAGAAATGGGAACTGGGATTACAGGGTGCGCTAACGATGGATTGTACTCTATCCCAGGAGATCGCTATCGCGAAAAGTCTGGATTATGACTGGCTTGAACTCAGGGATTGGAAACTGGAGGCTTTTCTCCGCGAACGACCGATGGAGGACCTGCTGACGCGATTTGAAGAAGCGGGAGTCAGACCTCTCAGTATTGCCGCCCTTGAACTCGGTTCCCTCGGTCCTGGTCCCGATCGCGACAGAATGAGTGAACGGCATGAATGGTATTTTCAGATGGCGCGGGACACGGGGTGCAAGTACCAGGAGGTAGTCCATTTTGGCCAGATGCCCAAGAATCTACCCGCTGAGAAGATCAAGCAGCTCACGGTTGCTGACCTGAGATATGTGTCTGATTTGGCTGCCAGATACGAGGTGATGGTGGTTTATGAATTCCTGGGTTCAAAAGAACTTCCTATCCATAACATTGTGGACACGATGGACATCCTCCATCAGGCGGACCGCGACAATCTGACCTGGGTCTTTGATTTTTATCAATTCCACTCCTCCGATCGGTCGCTTGAAGCTCTCGTTAGCTCTGATGTGGACACACTGAGTGTCGTCCATATGTGCGATGCAAAGGATTTACCCTACGAACAATTGGCACCACCAAACAGTGAGCGCCTCTTTCCGGGAGATGGTGTTTGTGAGACGGCAGAGATCCTGAAAATATTGTCTGACATGGGCTATCAAGGGCCATTTGTCATCGAGCTATATAACAACGAGTACATGGCGATGGGGCCCGAAGGATTCGCACGTGTTGCAAAGGAAAAAATGCTGGAAGTCCTCGACAAATACTTCCAACCGCAAGTGTGAGAAAACAGTCCATATCAGAAGCGCTTTCTTTTTTACCTGTTTGCTTTTTGATCTACTCCTCCCCCACGATGTACAGTGGCATTGCGTTCAACACCGTTACGTGGTCGTCAAAAATGTTGGGGTATGGATAAACCAGAGTACGGAGGGTGGATTTCTCTTGTGGGATGTCGGTGTACATACATGATGTCTACGAGGCTTAAGCCGGTTTGAAAACCAGGGTAGGGGTGAGGAAAAGACTCAACCTTATAAACGATACATGCTGTCGCACCCGTCTGGCCCTGTTCCATCCCGGAGTCGGTCCTATTTAGGTAGCGGCTACCGGCAGAAGTGAAAACGGGAATCTGCTGACAAAAGTTTCATATGAGGAGGTTGAATACGAAATGAGATTAGAGGGAAAAACCTGCATCGTTACTGGATCTGCTCAAGGCATTGGAAAAGGTATTGGCTTGCGGCTGGTCGCCGAGGGCGCAAATGTGGTGTTTGCCGATCTCAATGGCGAGCAAGCGGAAGCTGTCGCATCGGAAGCTCACAGCAAAGGTGGGAAAGCGATCTCCGTCTCCGTCGATGTAGCGGACCGGCAAAAGGTGCGATCCATGGTCGAACGGACAGTCTCGGAGTATGGCCAGCTCGACATCCTGTTCAACAACGCGGGAGTGAACAGGATCCAACCCTTCCTGGAAACCACTGAGGAGAATTGGGACTGGATCATGCGGGTGAACGGTCTGGGAGTCCTGGTCTGTACTCAGGAAGCAGCCAAACAGATGATTTCCCAAGGAACCGGGGGCAAAATCATCAACACCGCCTCCATCGCCGGTCGGCAAGGTTACGGAAACATCGCCCCCTACTGCGCCAGCAAGTTCGCTGTGGTAGCTCTGACACAGTCAAGTGCTCGAGCTCTGGCGGAGCACAAAATCACCGTAAACGGATTCTCGCCGGGTGTGGTCAACACTCCACTATGGAAGGATCTCGATCGGCAGCACATCGAGATCGGGGAGACTTCAGAACCGGGAGAAGCGATGAAGAATTTCGCTGCAGGGATTCTAATGGGAAGAGTATCGACGCCGGAAGACATTGTGGGACTAGCCGCCTTTCTCGCTTCATCGGACTCGGATTACATCACCGGCCAAGTCATCACGGTCGACGGTGGGATGGTGCTCACGTAAACCGATCGGGACTACGACGACAAGACTACGTGTCGGTATTTCACAATGAAGACTTCCGAGGAACCTATGACGCAATCTAAAAGCCTTCGCTCCAAACAGAGGAAAAGGAAGAAAGTATCCACTGTCAAGCCTGAGCAGTGGCTACGCATTTATCGGCAGATGTTGAAGATTCGGGTATTTGAAGAAAACGTTAACGAGCTGTACACCAGTGCTAAAATGCCGGGTTTGGCTCACTTGTATGCTGGTCAAGAGGCCGTGGCAGTGGGCGTGTGCGAGGCTATTCGGCGCGATGACTACATTACTAGCACTCATCGGGGCCACGGTCACTGCCTGGCCAAAGGGGCAAAGCTGGATCGCATGTTTTCCGAACTCCTGGGCAAGGAAGCGGGTTATTGCCGGGGCAAAGGAGGTTCAATGCACATTGCTGACCAGGAGACGGGGAACCTGGGCGCAAATGCCATTGTAGGGGGCAGTACCGCCATCGCGGCTGGGGCAGCTCTTTCCAGCAAAATGCGTGGAACCGACCAGATAACGGTGTGCTTTTTTGGCGAAGGGGCTCTGGGCCAAGGGCTGTTGTACGAAACGTTGAACATGGCCCAACTGTGGAAACTTCCGGTGATTTACGTGTGCGAGAACAATCTCTACAATGAGTACACTCATCACTCTGAGTCAACCGCTGGCGACATGAAGGCAAGGGCGGAGGCTTTCGGAATACACGCTGAAGAAATCAATGGTCAGGACGTGCGTGTCGTTTACCAAACCATGTTGGGCTTAGCTGAACAGACTCGTCACGGTGAGGGGCCAGCATTCCTACTGTGTCAGACCTATCGCTATCATGGACACCACGTAGGGGATATTGACCGAGCTTATCGCTCAAAGGAAGAGGAGCGGAAGTGGAAAACAACACACGATCCACTGAAGCTGTTAGCTCAATGGCTAACCAAAGCGAAACTGACTGACTCAGAGCAGTTAGAACATTTCGAGAAGGAGGTGCGATCTGAGGTGGCAGCAGCGGTTGAACTAGCCATGAATGCACCCTATCCGAAACTGAGTGAGGTGGACATGCATGTCTACGCCTAGAACCGAGTTAAAACAAGACACTGCCCGGAAGGAGCGAGAGATTACCTTCGGTCAGGCTGTCAATGAAGCCCTCGCTGAGGAGATGCAGCGGGATCCACGCGTCTTCATTGTGGGTGAGGATGTGGCAGAAGCCGGAACACCTTTCAAAGTTCTCATCGGCTTGGTGGATCGATTTGGAACGGAGCGGGTGATTGACTCACCCATCTCTGAAGCGGGCATCACCGGCCTAGCCGTAGGGGCTGCCATCACCGGTATGCGTCCGGTGGTGGACATTATGTTTGGCGATTTCATTACCCTCACCATGGACCAAATGGTGAATCAGGCTGCCAAGACCCATTATATGTCGGGCGGCAAACTCTCCGTTCCCATGGTCATGCGTACCACACTTGGTGCTACCCGCCGCTCGGCAGCACAACACTCCCAATCGCTGTATGCTTGGTTTAGCCACGTTCCGGGCCTGAAGGTGGTTCTACCTTCAACTCCCTATGATGCCAAAGGTTTACTCAAAACCGCCATTCGTGACGACAATCCGGTAGCTTTCTTTGAGGACAAGGTCATGTTTTCGCTCAAGGGTCTGGTGCCAGAGGGTGATTACACCATTCCCTTTGGAGTTGCCGACATCAAGCGAGCCGGTAAAGACATCACGATTGTTGCGACAAGCAGTATGGTTCAGGTTGCCTTGGCGGCAGCGGAGCGGTTGGAAGAAGCAAGAATCAGTGCAGAAGTGATTGACCCACGAACGACCTTCCCTCTCGATAAGCATACCCTGATCGACTCGGCTAAAAAGACCAGCCGGGCTCTCGTGGTAGACGAAGGCTACCAACGCTACGGGGTCACAGGTGAGATCGCCTCTGTTATCGCCGATGGGGCTTTTTACTATCTGGACGCGCCGGTCAAACGAATGGGCGCAATGGATGTGCCTGTACCTTTTTCGCCCGTATTAGAAGATTTGACAGTGCCCACTCCAAAATCTGTGACTGAAATGGCCAAAAACCTGTGTGGCCAGAAAGAGTGAGAGAGTCAGCTCCACAGTACTCACGTGCAAGGACCAGCTGTTCCTCTTAACCACAAGACGACTAGGTAACACTTGTACACTATAACGACCCCACTTCGAATTTAGTCTCCCCAACTTTATGAGACACTATGAGGAAGGGACAATTCATCAATAAGAGCTTCACGTCTTTCTGGGAGCGCACTATAATGTTTTGATAGTGATAATCTGATGATGCAGTCATTAATTGGTTGCACCAATATAGTAAATGTTTGCTGAAAGATCTGGCGAGACGAGATTAGGTAATGACGAGGAGGCGATGCAGTGGTTTGTCTGACTCGCCCCCGGTTGCCCGTTGAGCATGGAGTCATATCGATATTAATCTAAACTGGATTTTCACACTTTGAAGGAGGAGGATCATGGGACGCAACACTTACGGCCTCATGGCTGTGGATTGGGAAGAGCGGGTCAATTTCGAGCGACTTCGCAATGAGCGCTTGGCACGGGCCAAGAAGCTTCTGAAGGAATCGGAGCTGGGTGCATTGCTGTGCTTCGACATGAATAATGTTCGTTATATCACGGCCACCCATATAGGCACTTGGGCCGTAGACAAACTGGTTCGCTTCACTTTGTTGCCCCAGAACGATGAGCCGATCCTGTGGGACTTCGGCTCGGCAGCAAGACATCACACGCTCTATTGCCCGTGGTTAGGTGATGGACGTTCTCGTGCCGGCATCTCCACTTTGCGGGGAGCGATGTCTCCCCACTCCGGCCAAGCTGAAGATGTAGCCCGCAAGATTCGAATTGAACTGGAAGAACGTGGTTTATTGAACCAGCCAATTGGGGTGGATGTGGTGGAACCACCGGTCTTGTTTGCCCTTCAAAAAGAGGGTATCCAAGTCTTAGACGGGCAACAGCTAATGCAGAACGCCCGGATGATTAAAACTCAGGACGAGATCACACTACTCAACACAGCCTGTATGATGGTCGATGCAGCTTACGAAGAACTTTACCGGACCATGAGGCCCGGCATGCGGGAGAACGAATGTGTTGGTCTGGTGAACAAAGTATTGTACGACTTGGGGTCAGAACATGTGGAGGGTGTCAATGCGATCTCCGGTGAGCGTTGCAACCCACACCCTCACGTTTATACCGATCGTGTTCTACGACCGGGTGACCCGGCTTACTTCGACTTGATCCACGCCTATATGGGCTATCGGACCTGCTATTACCGTACTTTTGCGATAGGCAGTGCCTCCCAGGCTCAGGTAGATGCTTATAAACGCTGTCGTGACTACCTAGATGCATCCCTTAGCCTGATCAAACCCGGGGCCACCACCGCGGAGGTAGTCAAGGTTTGGCCGAAGGCGGAAGAGTTTGGTTTTCCCAACGAAGAATCCTGCTTCGCGCTGCAGTACGGCCATGGGGTAGGACTCTCCGTTTGGGAGAAACCAGTCTTCAGTCGAATGGTTTCGCTCGACCATCCCGAAGTTATCGAAGAGGGTATGGTGTTTGCCCTCGAGACTTTTTGGCCAGCAACGGATGGCTGGTCGGCGGCGAGAATCGAAGAAGAATTGGTGGTTACTCAGGACGGTTGTGATGTTATAACTCGCTTCCCGGCGGAGGAACTGATGGTAGCGGGTCGCCGTTACTACACCGCAGGGGGTCCTCTGAATACCACCCGTGAAATCCAGGCCCATTTGAATAGGCCGAAGGCCAACGAGCCTTAACGGCCGAGCCCAAACCGGGGGTGAAAAGGTCCAGTTCTGAGAGTTCGCTTGAGAATGCGATGCCTTGAAGGAGCCGGAACTCGAAACGTAAAGCAAGTTTGCTCACAATCTCAGCGTGTTGACAGTAGTTCAACGAAACCAAGATCAAAGTGAGTCTTCCGAATCCAGTACCAGGCAACGCTCAATGCGCGATTCTGAAGAGACCCTCTGGTTCTTGCCGCTAGCGGTAATCGAGGTCAACGGACCCGGCAGGAGACTGCCGTAGCGCCCGCAGTCACCAAAGGAGCTTAGGATTTGCCAACAAACATTATAATGCCTGCGCTTGGAATGGCGCAGGAAACCGGAATAATTCTGAAATGGTTCAAGGCTGAAGGTGAGACAGTAAGCAAGGGAGAGCCCTTGATCGAGGTCGAGACGGACAAAATCGCGGTTGAGCTCGAAGCTCCCGCCTCAGGCCGACTGGCCAATGTGACTGCCTCGGTCGGTGACGAAGTGGCAGTTGGCGTGGTGATTGGTAAGATTCTGGCTCCGGGAGAACTGACATCGAAACCTCCTGAGCCAGTTTCAGCTCTTTCCGTTCAGCCGCCCGCACCGGATTCCAAGGCAAGTTCAACAACGGCAAAGGTTTCGGTCACCACCTCGGCACAGCGCAGCGCGGATGAGTGCGAAGTAGCCCTTGAACGGGCAAGGTCTCAGGAAGATTGTGTCGACAAAACGGACATGCTGGACTATTCGAACAAACAGTCGTCAGAAACATCTGCCAGCCCTAGACCGGGGCGCAGTCTAGCCTCACCAAAGGCTCGACGCCTGGCAGTTGAGCGCGGGATCGAGATTACAGAGATCGACGGGAGTGGACCGGCCGGCGCGGTGCTGGTTGCCGACATCTTGGGGGCGGGAAGAATGCTTACTCCAGTCCTCAAACCGCAGACCCTAACGCTGAGCCAGACCTGGCGAGTGATGGCTGAACGGACCACACAAAGCTGGACTCATGTACCCCACTTCTATCTGCTCCGTGAGGTGAACGCGAGCCGCTTAATTATCTGGCGCGAAAAGGTCCAGAAACAACTCCCAGAGAAAATAAGTTACACCGATTTATTGCTGAAACTGGTAGCAGTCTCCTTGAGGAGACATCCGCAAGTCAATTCCCAGTGGCAGGATGGGACAATCGCCCTCCTTGACGAAGTCAATGTGGGACTGGCAGTGGCCATCGAGGAGGGACTTATTGTCCCAGTTATTGGCCGGACCGACGAGCTCAGTCTGAGCGAGATTGCTGCACGTCGACAAGAGCTCGTTCGCGCCGCCCAGTCCGGAATGCTGCGGCTAGAGGACATCAGCGGCGGAACCTTTACTCTCAGCAACCTAGGTATGTACGAGGTAGATGCCTTCAGTGCCATTGTTAACCCGCCGCAGGCCGCCATCCTGGCCGTAGGCCGCATCGCCCAGCGTGTCGTCCCTGTGAACGGCCAGCCCGCTATCCAACCAATGATGATGCTTACCCTGTCCTGTGATCACCGTGTAGTGGATGGAGCACGAGGAGCACAATTTTTACAAACCTTGGTCGATCAGATAGAGGAACCGCCAGGGGTTTTTGACTGAGAAGTCGGATGTTCGAAAACACTCTGTGGCTCCTTCGAGGTTCTGCAAGGTCCCAGCCGGAGGTCTGTCGGAAAGTCAGCTACGTGCAGCTAGGCAGCACGGCCCCATGGCCCCCTAGTTGAGGCAGGCTCTCAAACATCTGAGAACTATCCCCCCGTTGAAAAAAAACAAGCCACTGCCCAGCAGGGGATTTCCCATCTCCCTCTCCACGGTGGGTCGAATCCTGCGACATCTCCAGAGCCGGACAGAGTTGCTGAAACCTCACCGACGCACAATTTCTGTGTCACGACACCGCGGCAAACACCCCTATGTAATACGCAAAATTCGTCAGCATCGGGCTACCCAACAAGAACCCTCCGCGGGTCTCACATATAGTGAACCAGTACAACAACTTGCGGTTTCCACGCCACTAGTGATAGCATAAGCTCACCACGCCGCTATGGTGATACTCAAGAGACTACGTAAGATCCAGTAAGGGATTGTTCCTTGCTGACAGTGTTTGGGATAGGAGAAACTATGAGTTTTCAAAGACTGTGCATGGCAAGTATATTGTTCTATCTGAGCTTATTTCATGATTCTCTCTGGGGAGCCATCATGAGAGGGAAAGTAACGGATGAGTCGGGCGCTCCCATTGCCGGAGTCCAGATGACCTTTGCAGACATGTATTCAAAAAGGGTCTACAAGATGAAGACGAACAAAAGTGGCGACTATGTGCACGGGGGAGTCAATGCGAGGGGAAAGTATATGGTCACGGTCGAGAAGGAAGGCTACCAGGCGACAGGTCGTCAAAATCTGACAGTTCACTACGACTTACCAAATGTTCTTAACTTTCAGTTGAGAGTCGGCGATAGAGGCCTACTCGATTTTGAGGTGCCCCTCGAAGAACGTCTCCGGAAGCAGCAAGATGCCAAGAAGGCACTTGCGGCTCAGAAAGCCTTGATTGAGGCTACCAGGATGATGAAGGCAAGCTCAACACTTGAGGCTTCAGGTAAGACCACCGAAGCTATTGTAAAATTGGAAGAAGCGGTGGCAGTCAAGCCAGATGCAGTCCAGGCCTGGGTGAAACTCGGACAGCTTCGGCTCAAACTCAAGTTCTATAATCCGGCTATCGAAGCCATCCAGAAAGCGATCTCGTTCCAGCCTGACAATCCAAGTCTTCGTGAACAACTAGGGAAAGTTTACTCCGCCCAGGGACAAGGCAAAGAAGCGAAAAAGCAGTATGCCCAGAGCCATTTCCTGTCAGCCAAAGCGTTGATCAACCAGAACAAAAACAAGGAAGCGCTTGAAATACTTGAGAAAACCCTGGAAGTCGACGCCAAGCACGCCGAGGCCTACTATGAACTGGGAGTTATCTTGATTAGCCTCGGTCGGATTGACGACGGTCTAAATCGTTTGAAAAGGTACCAAAAGCTGTCTCCCAATGGACTAAACATTGAGACTGCACAGGCTTTGCTTCAACAGCTGGGAAAGTAGCCCACAGATCAGAGCAGGGTAATCTCCCGGAGCCCCCATTTGAGATCATTCAACGGGCGCTCGTACCCTCACCTTTCTTCAGGCCATTGGTCACGCGAATTCTCGTCGTGATTTTTTTGCCAGATCTCCTCCGGTCTGGTGTCTGACCCATCACGGTCCGGAGTGATGTGGTGCAGAATGCGTTTGTAACGTCCTCTATTTTCCATGGCCTCACCCAGTCAGGCAGTAGTGACATGCATAAAAAGATCATTCGGACACCATGTGTAGCGGTAGGCGAAGTGCACTTGTATTGACTACTCCAGCATTGAGCTGACCGTAGAATGTATAAGTGCATCTACAACCTGCCCAAATAGAAGCTACATTAATCCACTTCCGGGTTTAAAAAAACATACCTTATCCGCACCCAAACACACACAATGTGATTAACTTAGCTAGCAGGGAAAACGTTAAAACTAATACAATCAAGGGGAAGCGTGGAGCGGGAAACGGGATTCGAACCCGCGACTTCAACCTTGGCAAGGTTGCACTCTACCACTGAGTTACTCCCGCTCTACTTAACTCATATTAGGATGGCAGAAATCACCTTGTCAACCGCTAGCAGCCTGGCAGCCCACGGCAAGTCACGTACTGGCGCCAAGGATCCGTAGTCGCCTCAAACTGTAGCCCGTCGCGCTAGCAACAAGATGACACTAATTCCTGACTCAGGACACTATTGTCCTGTCTCTCGGAACTTCTCTCTTTTTTTCCTCAAACGTTATAGTTCCAGTGCCCCGCTCGCTCAGCGTGTTGAAGTTGGGAAACATAACTGGCAAGGCGACGTCAAGAGCGAAAGAAGTACAGTACCGAGTGACAATGCAAAGCTGTCACCATCAGCTGCAAATGAAGAGGGAGGAATCAACGGTAAACAGCCCAAACCCTTAACGGGTTTATTGCAGATCAAACCTACCGACTCTAGGACACTGGGGAGAATAGTTTGCACTGCGGCATCTGAAGAGCTTGGGATGAGAAGTTGTGGTTATAGCGGCGAGGTGGATCTGGTCGCTTACGACGAAAAAAAATCGGTTTTGTGAAGGCGAAAACACGGCGGATACCTAGGCCGTTCTCCCCAGAAGAGATCGTCGACATCGGGAAGGAACGGAAAAACTAAACAATTGGCTATGGATTTTGTGCATAGGTCATAAAATTACAGATACGCCGCTGTGTTTTGATGTCATCACTATCGAAACCGAAGACACACGCAACTTTTGGCTTCGGCCATTTCTCTCTGAGCAGCTGAGAAGTGTGATCCCAGCGGTGGCAGCCATTACATGGCTGCTGAGACGCGGCGCATGATACGCATACCCGCTCGAATTTCATTTTCCGTAATGGTCAGTGCTGTCCTGAAACGGATCGAGCGTTCTCCACAAGGCAAAATCAGGAGATGCTGCTCGAAAAGTTTCTCTCGAAAGCGTTTTCGAACGGCTTCGTCGGGGAGATCGAAAGCACAAAAAAGGCCTAAGCCTCGAGCATTTGAAATCTTCGAGGGAAATTCCTCCTCAAGCTGCCGCAGCTCTTCGAGCAAGATGCGACCCATCTTTCGAGAGTGCGCTAGCACTCCCTCCTTTTCATAGATTTCAAGGTACAATTTGCAGCGAACCATGTCGATAAGATTGCCTCCCCAAGTCGAATTGAGCCGGCCGGACACGTGGAAGATGTTATTCGGTATTTCGTCAATCCGTTGACTGACCAGCATTCCACAAACCTGTGATTTCTTTCCGAAGACCAGAACGTCAGGTTTTACATAGTGTTCAAAGGCCCACATACGACCGGTCGCGCCAAATCCCGTTTGGACTTCGTCGTAAATGAACAGGATCTCGTCTTCGTCACAGATGTGCCGCAGCTCATGGTGGAACTCGGGCCGAAAATGATTGTCTCCTCCTTCGCCTTGGATCGGTTCTAAGATCAGGCAGGCGATATCGTGTGGATCTCGCTCAATCACAGATCGAATCTGCGACAAGGCCTCCTGCTCAATCTGCTTTACCTGTTCCAAGTGCTCCCCTCTCAGTGGGAAATGGCAGGTGGGATTAACTATCCGGGGCCAATTAAACTTGGGGAAATACTGGGTCTTACGAGGGTCTGTGCTGTCAGTTAGGGACAATGTATAGCCAGATCGGCCATGAAAAGCCTGACGGAAGTGGATGACCTTAGAACCTTTTTCGGATCTTATCCCTCGAGCCAAGTTCTTTCGGACTTTCCAGTCGAACGCTGTCTTCAACGCGTTCTCGACAGCCAGAGCTCCTCCCTCGATAAAGAACATGTATTTCATAAAGTTGGGTTTCGCCCACCACGCGAAGCTCTCAACGAATTCTGCCATTTCTCGCGAATACACGTCGGAATTGGAGGGTTTGTGAATCGCCAGCCTTCCGAGCTCCTCTACAACCTCCTTGGCAATCAACCGAGGATGGTTGTAGCCCAAAGGACAGGTGGAATAGAAGGCAAAGAAGTCGAGGAAAAACTCCTTCCGTTTGGTGTCATAGAGATAAGCTCCATGACTCTTCTCAAAATCCACGACAACGTCTATGCCATCAGCAACCATATACCGGCCTATGGTGCCATGTACTTGAGCTGCGTCAATGTTCAACCGACCTTTTTCCATCGCGTCCCTTGTCGAGTATCTTCCAAGATAACCCCCCGCCGGGAAAGAAGAGTTCGAATTTCGTCGGCTCGCTGATAGTCGCGCTTGCGTCTCGCCTCAGTCCGTTTCGTGATCAAGTGCATGATCTCCTCCTGGTCCACTTTGGGCTCATCGACCTGCCAGACGTCAAAAACCTGATTGACATCAAAAACCAATTCTAGAATTTCATCACGATTGACAGTTCCAACCTCCTTACGTTCCAGCAAAATGTTGCTTTTCCGGATCAGCCCGAAGAAAGCAGCCAGGGCAGCAGAAGTGTTTAGGTCATCGTCAAGCCTCGCCTCAAAACCCGCACGGGCTTTGGAAATTTGTTGTGTCAACTGAAGATTTTCCGGCTGATTTTCAGGAATCTCACGAACCCGCAAAAGGAAATCATTGACACGTTGAAGTGCTGACTTCGCCTGACGAAGGGTTGCCGCAGTGAAATTAAGCTGTTTGCGATAATGCACAGCCAGCAAAAGGTAGCGGATCGCAGCCGGGTCATGGCCTCGATCGATCAAGTCCCTGAGTGTGAGAATGTTACCAAGCGACTTCGACATTTTCTCCCCATCAATAATCAGATGAGCACTGTGAACCCAGGTACGGACAAAAGGTTTCTCCGTGGCCCCTTCGCTTTGAGTAATCTCGTTTTCATGATGAGGAAAAATTAGGTCTACTCCTCCACAATGGATGTCAAAACTCCCGCCCAGATATTTCATGCTCATGGCCGAACATTCGATATGCCAACCGGGTCGACCTGGTCCCATTGGTGAATCCCAGTAGGCTTCCCCCGGTTTTCGGCTTTTCCACAGAACAAAATCACGAGGATTCTCCTTCGAGTAAGAATCCTCGTCAATACGACCTTCGAGTTTCATCTCGGAGAGATCCATATGGGAAAGCTTTCCATACTGTGGAAAACGGTCAATTCGAAAGTACGTTGAACCTTCAGTCTCATAGGTGTAGCCCTTCTCACGCAATGTGAGGATGAGCTGGATCATCTCCTCGATATGGTCAGTGGCACGAGGCATGAATTCCGGGCGTTGGATGTGGAGTGTCTGCATGTCCTCAAAGAATGCCTCAGTATAACGACCCGTGTAGTCGTCGATCGAAAGATCTGCTTCGCCTGCATTGTGAATGATCCGGTCGTCCACGTCGGTTATGTTCATGACGTGTCTTATGCCAAAACCCTTGTACTGTATCCAACGTCGCAAGAGATCTTGGAAAACGAAGGTGCGAAAGTTCCCGATGTGGACAAAGTCATAAACGGTGGGGCCGCAGGTGTACAAGGTAACTTCCTGTCCCTTTAGGGGGCGAAGTTCTTCCACACGCTGCGTAAGAGAATTATGTAACCTCAGCATCGCTCTAGCACAAAAGGGACGATGTTAGCTGATATCCGCCGGACGGGCAAACCATCCACGGTGTCTTATTCGTTTACTCGTTTCTCTGCGGGGTAATCTCGACCAAATAGAGATTTCCCAGATGTCGAATGAGGTTCGGTTCAAACGATGACTCGAGCTCCTTCCCGCCTGGTTCTTGGGTCAAAATGTAGTAGCGGGATTGGGGATGCATCAAACAATAGTCACGCAGAGTTTTCAGGTCTGGTACAGCCTCTTTGGTCGTACAGTAGTCAGTGTAATACTGGGCGGTGTGGTGAAAATAGCGGTAGAGGATAAGAGGCTGCTCGCATGAAGTCAGGGCGTTAGCCGCAACGGAAAGATCACGTGCCGAATGGTAATCGTCGACGATAGGAGCGGCTTTCCAGTAGGCCAATGCAGTGAACGACGTGATAGCGACGACCAAGCACAAAAAGAGATGAAGTGGTTGATGTCTACGAAACTCCCGTTGTGCACCAACCATACCCCCCAACAACGGAAAAGCCAGCAGACCCCCAACCGGCAGTGCTCCATAAATAAAATGGAATCCGAATGTCAGTGCCCCGATGATCACTAAACCCGCGGCAGCCGCAGCGATTAGCTCTATTTTCATGGACCGAAAGGCAACCTGATTACTCTCCAGATAGCGGTTCCACTCCAGACCCACAATCACGGCCAGGGCCGGAATAACCGGTAGGATGTAGCCCGCTAGTTTGCTTTCACTCAAAGAGAAAAAGAGCAAAGGGACTGCCACCCACAACCAAAGAAACAGCTCTGGATCGCTTTCTTCTTGCAGCCAAACCAGGCCCGAGCGCCACATGCGCACTAGAGATGATCCCAGAAAGAACACCCAGGGGAAAAAACCGAAAATGAGGATGACCAGGTAAAACCAGAGAGGCTGCCGGTGATGGTGGATGTCTGTCAGAAAGCGTGCTAGATGATGATTAACCCAAAAGGTAGCCACGAAATTTGGCCCGTTTTCCAACCAAACTTGCCAAAACCAAGGAACCGCCAGCGAAAAAAAGACCAACAGGCCGAGAAGGGTTTGTTGCCATCTCCAAAGATATTTTTGTCTGAACCAGAAGTAGAAGAGGAAAACGCCACCAAACAGGACGATGGCCACCGGCCCCTTTACCAGGACAGCCGATGCGAGTGCAATGCCCCCACTCAGTCCCCACCAAACAGATTTCGATCGAGTGGCGCAAAAGCCCGAGATCATTGCTGCCGTTAGCATTGCTGTCAGGGGCATGTCCATGCTGGCTGCACGCCCGTAGAGAAAAAACAGCCCCGAGGTCGGCAGGATCAAAACCGTAAACAGAGCAGCCCACCACCCTGCTAGATGCAAAGCTAACAGACCGACCAGTAGCGTCGTCAGTGCCGCAAGGAGCGCGACGGGAAAACGAGCCGCCCATTCACTCACTCCGAAACACTGGAAACTGGTCGCTACCAGCCAATACAAGAGGGGAGGCTTCTCCAGCCAAGGCCGAGAATTGAGAGTCGGAGTAAGATAATTACTCCCCAGATTCATCTCCTCGGCAACGCGCGCGTAACGAGGTTCATCGCCACCAATGAAAGCCAGATTACCGAGCTGATAGAAAAAGGCCAGGTAGAGAACGATAGCGCAGAAAATAAGAAGAGACCAACGGATGGACACAGAGGCCATTTGACAGGCAAACGAAAGGAGTTTCAGTTCTAAACTGAAACTCCTTTCGTTTGCCTCGCTTGCTGCAGGCAAAGTGCGCCGAACGGAAAGGCGTCGCGCTGCACTTTCAGGTTAGTACATTCCGCCCATTCCACCACCACCACCGTGGTGCGGGTCTGAAGCTGCTTCTTTTTCATCCTCGGGCAACTCAGTGACCATCGCTTCCGTGGTGAGCAACAGGCTGGCAATTGAGGCTGCGTGTTGGAGGGCGGTACGCGCCACCATGGTCGGGTCAATCACGCCCGCTGCCACCATATCCTCGTACTTCTCGATGTTGGCATTGAAGCCGATGTTGTAGTCCTTGCTCTCGCGGACCTTCGCCACTACAATCGATCCCTCGTGCCCGCTGTTATGAGCGATCTGCCGCAGCGGCTCTTCCAAAGCCCTTCGCACGATGTTGACGCCTACCTGTTCATCCTGGTCCTCCAGCTTGAAGTTTTCCAGCGCCATGGACGGCCTCAAGAAGGCCACTCCTCCGCCTGGAACGATTCCTTCTTCCGCCGCAGCTTTGGTAGCATGCATGGCATCCTCAACGCGCGCCTTTTTTTCTTTTAGCTCCGTCTCTGTGGCCGCACCCACTTTGATCACGGCCACTCCTCCCACCAGTTTTGCTAGCCGCTCCTGCAGCTTTTCCCGGTCGTAATCCGAGGTGGTCTCCTCAACCTGTGTGCGAATCTGCTTGACCCGTCCGGCTATATCCTCCGGCCGGCCTTTCCCTTCCACAATGGTCGTGTTGTCCTTATCAATCGTGATCTTCTTGGCCTGGCCCAGATCTTCAAGCCGCACATTTTCCAACTTGATACCCAGATCTTCCGAGATCACCTTTCCTCCGGTCAGAATCGCAATGTCTTCTAGCATCGCCTTGCGACGATCCCCAAAACCGGGTGCCTTCACCGCGCAACCGTGCAAGGTCCCTCGCAACTTGTTGACTACCAGTGTGGCTAACGCTTCACCTTCCACATCCTCGCTCAAGATCATAAAAGGCCGACCCACTTTGGCCACCTGCTCTAACAGGGGTAACAGGTCTTTCATGGAGCTGATCTTTTTCTCATTCAAGAGAACGTAAGCATCCTCTAGCGAACATTCCATCCGTTCCGGGTCGGTAACAAAATAGGGGGAGAGGTAGCCCCGATCAAACTGCATCCCTTCCACCACGTCCAGTGAAGTTTCAATCGACTTGGCTTCCTCCACGGTAATGACCCCATCCTTGCCGACTTTTGCCATGGCCGCCGCAATGATATCTCCAATGGCCTGGTCGTTGTTGGCGGAGATTGATCCCACCTGGGCAATCATTTCGCCCCTAACCGGTTTGGAAAGCTTCCGGATTTCATCTACGCAAAATACCACGGCCTTGTCAATACCTCGCTTCAGAGCCATCGGATTGGCTCCGGCCGTAACGTTCCGGAGTCCTTCACAGACAATCGCCTGAGCCAGAACGGTGGCTGAGGTGGTTCCATCTCCCGCCACGTCACTGGTCTTACTGGCCACTTCCCGAAGCATTGCGGCACCCACCTTTTCCGATCCTTCCAGCTCAATTTCCTTGGCGACGGTCACTCCGTCTTTCGTCACCACCGGCGACCCAAACTTCTTTTCCAGAACTACGTTTCGCCCCTTTGGGCCCAGCGTTATTTTTACTGTATCGGCAAGTCTGTTCACCCCCCTAATAAGTGCTCGGCGTGCATCCTCGCCATGAGTAACTTCCTTTGCTGCCATTTTTTGTTTCTCCTTTCTTAAATATCCTGTCGGTAGCTTTTCCTTAATTACGCACTGAGCAGGAGTCTTTTTACTTTGCTAGAATGCCCAACACTTCGTCTTCCCGCATAATCAGGTACTCTTCGTCGTCAATTTTCACTTCGGTACCCGAGTATTTTCCAAACAAGATACGATCCCCAGTTTTCACGTCCATCGCAAGCCTTTTCCCGTTCTCGAGAACCTTTCCGTCTCCCGCAGCCACAACCTCTCCCTCCTGGGGCTTTTCCTTGGCCGTGTCCGGAATCACGATTCCACCCCGGATTTCTTCCTCTTCCGAGTCCAACCTTCTGATGAGAATACGGTCCTGCAAAGGCCTAATCTTCATCGTTCTGCGCTCCTTTCCCTTCTAGTGCGTGTTTAAGACTGAAATGTAAATCCCTTTATTTACAACTACTTATTGCGAGCTTAACCAGCGTTCCCTCACGAGGAGTGCTACTATAGCAACACTCTTGAGCCGACGTCAATAGTATATAAGATGCTTTCACTGCTGATGCAAGTTTCCCTTGCTTGTCTGGGATCATCTACTAAAATCTCAAGGCATGAATGAGCAAAAACAAACAGGTTTGCAGACACTGACACTGAAGGGAATTTCCAAGTGGAACCAAGGTAAGGTACGGGAGATTTTTGAGCTACAGGACGACCTCCTTCTCATGGTCGCCACGGATCGAATTTCTGCCTTTGACGTAATTCTCCCCAACACCATACCTCGGAAAGGCGAGGTATTAACCCAGCTCTCCGTTTTCTGGTTTGATCAGATTGATCAAATCACCACTCACCACTTCGTCTCTGCCCAAATCGAAGACTTCCCGATTCCTCTGCAATCCTTCCGGGAGGAATTGGTGGGTCGCTCCATGTTGGTGCGTAAGTGCCGTCCCTTACCGATCGAGTGCGTGGTACGAGGCTACTTGGCCGGATCGGGCTGGAAGGAATACCGGGAGACCGGCACGGTTTGTGGGATTAAGCTTCCGGTTGGGCTGTCTGAATCCGATGAGTTGCCCGAACCTATCTTTTCCCCTGCCACTAAGGCAGTCACAGGTCACGATGAGAATATCACCTTCGAGCAAGCCACTCAGTTGGTCGGAATTGAACTCGCTGAAAGAGTGCGTGACATCAGTCTCCGCATCTACAATCGGGCCCGGGACTATGCGCGACAGCGCGAGATTATTATTTGCGACACTAAATTTGAGTTCGGTCAAAACAACTCCCAACTCCTCCTAATCGATGAAGTCTTAACTCCGGATTCCTCACGCTTCTGGCCTGCTGATCGTTACAACCCCGGAAAACCTCAGCCTTCCTTTGACAAACAGTTTATTAGAGACTATTTACAGAAGACTTGAGTGGGACAAGAATCCTCCGGCTCCGGAGCTACCCGAATCCATTATTCAAAAAACCTCTGAGCTGTACGTTGATGCCTACCGCCGACTGACGGGAAGGGAATTGAACGGAAGGGCATGATGGCGGCTAGCCCTTGCTTGTTTTTTTACGAAGGTTTTTTCACGATCAGTAATGCCGGGGTCCCTGCAGAAAAAAGGACTCCGTTAAAAACATCTATTTCGGTCATTTAACAATTAAGTTTGGAACCGGCAGCTCAAACTGCCCCCCGCTTCTAATTTAACCGTGCGGGAGGAAGTCTCAGGAGATTGAACGGTGAAAAAGAGTGGATGGAGAAAATCGGCGGAGTCTTCAGGCACCGAAACTGCGATCTTGCGTTTCAAGTCATCCTGACCAAAAAAAACTGGACCCTTAAATCTGAAACTTTTATACCCAATACTTACACCTTTCCAAACACCAGATGAAATATCTCAACTTTTTTGACCTGATGGCTGTTGTGGTCTTAGCTGTGTCTGTCTTCAGTGCGATGTTCAAAGGCCTGACAATTGAGTTGTTCTCGCTGGTTGCTGCAGTAGGAGGGTTTTTTCTAGCCGTTTGTTTTTATTCCGATGCTGCTCATTTTTTTTCTAGAATGGACCTTAACCCAGTGTTGTCGAGTTTTCTTGGTTTTGTGGCAATTCTCCTTTCGGTTATCGTGGCAGGATCAGGCCTGGCGCTTATCATGAACAGAGCCATCGGAAAGCTTGGTCTGAACTGGATCGATCATCTCTTGGGTGGGATATTTGGCTTAGCACGTGGATGGCTAATCGTGACCGCCCTCTTTCTGGCTTTCCGCGCTTTTCCGATCCGGAACGATCTGCTCTCCCAGTCACGCTTAGCCGAGTTCTTCTTGACTGGCGCCCGCGCGGTCGCAGCTCTGACACCGGAACAATTTGAAAAACAGTTTCACGCAGGCTACCAGAAGCTTTATCAGATGTGGATTGAACAGACTACTGAAGCATATGAACCAGTCTCAGACAAGACTAAAAATTAAAAACATTTTAGAATCCGTCATAGGCGAAATGGTGGACAAAGGAATTTTTTGGCATGAAGCCCTGGCAGAATTTGAAAAGCTCTTCATCCTCCGCGTCCTCCAACAGAGCAATGGGAAACTCAGTCAGGCCGCTGACACTATGGGAGTGCATCGAAACACTCTGTCGAAGAAGATCCGCGAGCACGCCATCGAAAAACAGCGATCGAAGAACAAACAAAGAGCTGGAGCGCGGATCTGAAACCAGGATTCTTTCCCTCCAAGGAGTTTAAAACCGCGCGGAGACAACCTGCGAAACACCTGCTTCTTCCATGCTGACTCCATAGAAGGCATCGGCTACCTCCAGGGTTCGCTTGTTGTGAGTGATGATGATGAACTGCGTTTTTTGACTCATCTCCCGGACCAGGGCGGAAAAACGACTGACATTAGCATCATCCAAGGATGCGTCTACCTCATCGAGGACACAAAACTGGCTGGGACGATAGGTGAAAAGACCCATTAATAGAGCAAGTACCGTAATAGCCTTTTCACCCCCAGACAATAACATCACATTTTGAAGTTTTTTTCCGGGCGGCTGGGCGGAAATATCTATCCCACTTTCCAAGAGATCCTCCTCATCCAGCAATTGCATTCGGCATTCTCCCCCCCCCAAAAGTTTCTGGAAAATCTCTCGGAAGTGAACATTGACACTTTCGAATGTTTGTCGAAATTTTTCACAACTGCGCCGGTTGATTTCCTGGATGACACGAGTAGTGTCCGCAATGGATTGCTCGATGTCCTGACGTTGGCCTCTCAGGAAATCGTAGCGCTCTTCATTTTCCTGGTATTCCTTTAGGGCGGTCATATTAATCGGTCCGAACTCGTCAAGACGAGCTTTCAGCCGGTGGTGGGACTCGAGGATGTCTTCCCCAGAGATAACGGGCAAGTCCACTGCTTCAACCAGCTGCCTCACAGGAAGTTCCAACTGTTCAAGACATTGCCGATCAAGGTTTTGGAGTTGTGTTTCGAAGCGGGCTCTTTCCACATCCAGCTCTGCACGTTGCTCTTGTAATTCCGCTGTTCGGTCACGCAGCTGGGCCAGCTGACCCTCAATTTCCAAATGAGCTTCTTTCCATCCTTCATAGGCCTCTTCTTGGGCTCGCACACTCATCTCAAGCTGGCTTGCTTGCCTTCGGTTCTTTTTCAGGCTCGATTTCAAGTCGCTTAGTTTCCCCTGAATCGCGCAGAGTCGTTCCTGGCTTTCAGCGTGCGTGAGCCGCTTCGCCGCCTGACGGGTTTCGAGTTCGCACCGCTGCTCTTCAACGCGTTTCAAGGTATGGTTCAGTGCACGGTGACGCTCCTCCAAGACCTTATGGTCGGAAGCGAGTAAATGAAGCTGCTCTTGGACTTTTCCGAATTCTGACTGGAGTCGATGTAAAGATCCCTCCGTCTTGGAAAGCATTCCCCTGACTTCTCTGTGGGAGGAGTTTTTCTCCACCAGCTCTGCTTTGACTTGCTGGACCCTTTCCTTTTGCTGGTGACAGTCCTGATCAAGTTGACTCAACTCGTTTTCAAGCACCTTCAAAGCTTGATCTTGCCGCTGTTTCTCACCTTCCCACTGCTCCTGCTGATGAACAAAACCGATGATCTCTTTCTCCAATTGGTACAAAGCATCTTGGTTCCTGGCAAAACGATGGGAGACCTTCTCCAATTCTTCCCGCTGGCGCTGTTGATCTTTTCGCAGGCTCTCTAGTGATTTTTCGAACCGGGCAACATTCGCTTCTAGTGTTTTTTTTTGCCGTTTCAAACTTAGCAGTCCAAGTTTTTTCGATGAGGAGACTGAGGCCGAAAGCAGGCCCCGAGGGGCGAGAACTTCACCTTCCAAGGTCAGAAAGGTGCTTTCCGGATAACTGTGTGCCAGTTCAAATGCCCGCCCCAAATCAGAAACTACGACAGCTTCCGCTCTTTGCGGGAGTACACGGTGAAATGCCTCTTGCACCTCCGGCTTCATGCGTAACAACTCACTTAAGGTGCCCTTAACCCCTTTCTGCTTGCAAAGAGACAAGAGTTGTTTTTGGTCGTAAGTCGGGCCGAATCCGTTGGAGGAATTAAGACTCAAGAACGTGCACTTACCGCTCTTAAGGCACTTTAGCTCCGAAAGACCACGAAGGGCCTCGTCCAAAGAATCCACCAAAAGATACTCCAGTTCCTTGTCTAGAAACTCCTCCACCAATTTCTCATATTCCGGGCTGATTTCGATAAAGTCAGCTAAAGTGCCGTCGGTATGAACGCCCTGGTTTCGGCTAAGATGGTTCAAAAATTCCTGAACTCCCTCACTATACTGGGAGTGATTTAGCTCGACTTCTTGGAGCGATTGTAGTCGTTCCCGCTGGGCGACAAGCTGATTTTTAGATTCAACCACTCGTTCGTTAGCTTCTCCAAGTTGGGTTTGTAGGTCTTCTTTTTCCTTTTCCTGTGCTTGCAGGTTCCTCCGCAGTTTTCCCAAGTGAGTTCGTTTCAGATTGATCTCGCGCTTTTTCTCTTGCAGCCGAGTCCCACTTTCCTCAAGCTTCAAGAGATGGCTTGATCGTTCTTCTTCCAGACGCTTTCGCCGATAAAGTGCCGTTTCAAGATGCTGCTTCAACTGATCTTGTAGGTTTCGACGGGATTCCATCTCTGCAGACAAACCGACGAATCGACCCCGCAACTTCTCCAACTCTCCTTCAACTTGCTCTAACTCGGATGGATAGTGTTCGACCAGTTCTGATTGTCCTTCTAAGGCAGCTCTCACCTTTTTTTCTTCTTTCTCAAGCCGCTCTTTTTCCACCTGCAGACAACCGGTCTCTTCCACAACTCTTTCTAAAGCTTGGCTCATGACTCGACATTCCGCGGCGTTGCCTTCGAGTTGTTGTTGCGTGGTTTCGATTTGTTCATCCTGATACCGGATCGAATTCTCAGCGCGATCAACTGCCAGGACCATTTCCGAGTGCCGCTGGCGGAGCTCGGCTAAAAGCGCTTCCAGCTGATCCCTTTTGACAAAGCTTTCATGGTGGGTTTTTCCGTGTACAACACGTTTCTGATCCAGCTCTTCCTGAGTGGTTTTCAGGATCCCCAGCTCCTTAGCCAAAATCTGCAGCTGGATCTGTAGTTGTTGGGCTTCCAGTGCAAACCTGTGTTGCTGGACCTGGCGAAATTCTTCTGTGATCTCGCGGTAGCGACGGGCTTTTGTGGCCTGGCGCTTGAGGGAACGCAGCTGTCGCTCCACTTCAACAATGATGTCATTAACGCGCAGCAAGTTCTGCTCCGTCATTCCCAACTTGAGTTCGGCATTGCGGCGTCGGTTCTTGTAGCCAGTGATACCAGCTGCTTCCTCAATAAGGGCCCGTCGATCCAGCGGCTTGGTGCTCAGAAAAGACTCGATTTGACCCTGGGCAATCAACGCATAAGAGACAAACTGTAGACCGGCGTCCTCCAGAAACCGATGGATGTCTTTTAATCGGCAGCGACGCTGATTGATCGAATAAATGCTTTCACCCGAGCAATAGAGCTTGCGAGTAATCTCCAGTGTCTCTCCGTTGAACTCCTTTCCATCTAGTAAGATTGCCCTTTTCGGATCACGACAAATGGTCAGGCTGACCTCTGCGAAACCAGAAGATCTCCGTTTCTCAGTCCCGCTGAAAATCACATCCTCCATTTTTTCCCCACGCAAGTCGCGGGCCGTCTGCACACCGAGAACCCAGCCAAGAGCGTCGGAAAGATTCGATTTTCCGCAGCCGTTCGGTCCAATGATAGCCGTGACTCGATCCTTAAAAACAAGGCGTGTCTTCCTCGGAAAAGATTTAAAACCAATCAGTTCTAGCGAATCAAACATAGGCAAATCTAGCGAATCAAACATAGGCAAACGAATAAAACCCCGACTTAAGAGAGAACGAATCTAACCAACCACGCTTTCCAACCTGCAATGTGCGAATCTTATGATGAACCACTGACAAAACCCTCAGGGTTCCATGGGATGCCCCTGCAAAGTCTGACAAGCACCTCGGGGTAACAGGAGAATTGGCGTTGTTGACGGGAGAAATCCTCGATCGGTATACTATTTCGTGCGTACGCAGCATTGAAAATGAGTATTGTAGAGTGGGTTGGATTTTTCGAAATCAGACGTCGATGGTTTGGCATTGCTATGGTGGTGTTCATGCTTCGACCAGCTCTCCTCTATAGCCAATCGGCCGAATTCTACCCCTTAGACCTGATCAAACCCGGACAAAAAGGTTATGGGAAAACCGTTTTTGAAGGAACCACCATTGAAACTTTTGACGTCGAGTTCCTGGGAGTCCTGAAGAACGTTGGACCGAAGCAGGATATGATCTTGGGACGGTTCTTCAGTGATCGATTGAAACACACCGGGATATTTGGCGGGATGAGCGGTAGCCCCGTTTACGTGGAAGACAAGTTAGTGGGGGCAGTCGCCTATAGTTTCACGTTTGCCAAAGAACCCATCGCGGGCATTACTCCCATACGAGAGATTATTGAGATCTTCCAGGAAAAGCCACCCAGAGCCACTCGGAATTCGCAAAAACGGGATCTGGATGCGATCTACCAGATATCTGATTTCAAGACTCTCAATTTATTGCCGAACTTCAAAACAATGCAACTCGAAGTCGAATCTCGTTACGGGAGGGCTAACAATGGAGAATTCAGACCCATTGCAACGCCACTGAACCTTTCGGGTTTTTCCCCTCAGTCCATTCAATACTTTGCTCCTCAGTTCATGGCATTGGACCTAGTATCTGTACGCGGTCTAGGGAGTGGCAGGATCGATCACTATAAAGACGCTCCGGTCGCTCCGGGCTCGACGATCAGTGTCCAGCTGGTGAGAGGGGATATGGATGTGAGTGCCAGTGGCACTGTGACTTACGTCAGCAACAACAAAATTTATGCCTTTGGCCACTCCTTCCTCAACATAGGTTATACGAACATGCCGCTCAGTAAGGCAGCAGTATTGACCATCATCCCCAGCTTGATGAGCAGCCAGAAGGTCTCGGCAACAACGGAATTAATCGGCAGCATCAAACAAGACCGAGCGACAGGTATTCTGGGAATTCGAGGTGAAAACCCCAGACTGATACCGGTTAGGCTGCGATTACTGACCAGCCGGAATGAACTCAGAGAGTCTAACTATGAGGTGATGACCGACAATTTCCTGACCCCCTTTTTGATGGCTTTCACCGTGCACAATAGCATTGTCTCTTCAGAACGGGTCATTGGGGAACAGACTCTGAAAATTAAATGTACGATTTCGGTCAAAGGACAATCCGACGTGAACTTTGAAAGAAGCGTTTCGGACCTTACTAACACATCGGTCCTTGCAGCTTTGACCGCCTCCTCACCCGTTAATGCCCTGTTGAACAGCGGCTTTGAAGACGTGGTGATTGAAAAAATCGACATGGAAATCACGGCCATCGAGCAAACCCGAGAAGCCAGTTTGGAAATGGTTTGGCAGGATAAACTGGAGGCGAAGGCGGGTGAGGAAGTGAATTTGACGGTGTTCTTGCGGAAACTAAACGGGAAAATCCTTACTAAAAAATATCCCGTGAGAATTCCCGAGGAGATCAACCCGGGTCCCTTGAAAATTCTGGTGGGAGATGGCCTCTCCTTGATCAAACTTGACCTCGAAGATGATTCGCAGGAGTTTGAGCCCGAGAATTTGCATCAGCTCATCAAAGCCATCAACAACCTGAAAAAGAATGACCGCCTTTACATCCGTCTCTTCCGTGAGAAACCCGGAGTGATTGTCAACGGGGAAGGATTGCCTGATCTTCCCCCTTCTGTCCTAGCCTTCTACAATGCTGAGAAAACTTCAGGTGGGGTAAAGTTCATTAGGAAGGTTATTTATGCCGAGTATGAGCTCCTTCCAGTGGATTGTGTCCTAAAAGGCCACAAGGTAATCAAGGTTAATATTAAGAGTTAGTGATCGACCAAGGTCTCCGTTCCCCGTATACCATCTGATCTACAACTCGACTCAAACTTCTTTGGGTGGTCTGGAGCTTGTGTGATTTCAACCTTGACTCCCGCAAATGGTTGCTACGAAAATTCCCTCATGAAGCACTTGATGAAAACTTCTTTCATCGTTGAGAACCTGCTGGCTCCAGTCTCCAATACCTACTTGCGGATGACCAGGCACCTCAACCCTCCGGAGAACATTTGCACATGAACAAACCTATTCTTTTTTTGATCTTCTTGGTTATTTTTTCAGGTTCAACACATCTCTCTCTACAGGCTATCCAACCTGCAAGCTGGACGATTTCCACCCAAGGAGAGTTTGTCAAAGGGGACTTGAAAGGGGTTTCCTTGACTAGCGACGGAACACTCGTCCTGGCACCTAAATTTCAACAGGTACTGGATACGGAGGAGAGTTTAATCTATGCCGCAATCATAGACAGGAGCGGCACAGTTTACCTGGGAACCGGCAACAACGGAAAGATTTTTCAGGTCACCCCGAGCGGTCAAGGCCGGGAATGGGCAAAATTGAAGGAGTCAGGCGTCTACGCCCTGGCAGTGGACACGCAAAACCGCCTCTATGCTGGAACTTCACCCGACGGTAGGATATATCGATTCGACAACCAGGGCCAGCCGGTGGTTTTCTTTGATCCTCAGGAAAAATATATCTGGTCGCTTACCGCCGGTTTCCAAAACAACCTTTTCGCCGGAACGGGTCCCAAAGGAATCATCTACAAGGTCAATCCGTCCGGAGAAGGGAGTGTTTACTATGACAGCAAAGAAACCCACATCGTCAGCCTGAAATGGGATTTAAACCGTAATCTACTGGCTGGCGGCGCACCGGGCGCTCTCTTGTTTCGAATCTCTCCCACCGGAAAGCCTTTTGTTTTGTACGACTCGCCTCTGGAAGAAATCAAAGCTATTGAAGTTGACCGCTACGGGAATATCTATGTTGCGGCTTTAGCCAGAACAGAGGGCTCTGACAAGCCTTCTCGTTCTCAACCGGCTAAGAAGAATCAGAAAACCATAAAGGGTGAGAGCAGGGTGCAAATTGCTTCTAGCCCCACCCGCGGGAAAAAACTCGAGATTTACAAGATAGACAAAGAAAACCTGGTCGAAACTCTTTACGCCTCCGGTGATGAACTCGCCTTTGATCTTCTCATCCGCAGTGATGGACACCTATTGGTAGCGACCGGAAACAAGGGTCGGATTCTTTCCATCGACCCCCACAAATTTGTTACTTTTCTCGTGCAAAGTTCAGAAGAACAGGTGACGCAATTGTTAGAGCAGGAAGGAAGAATCTATGCAACGACAAGCAACCTAGCCAAGCTGTTCCAACTTCTTCCTCAAGCTTCCACTCAGGGTATTTATGAGTCTAGTGTTCTCGATGCCAAGATGTCGGCCTCCTGGGGACGAATTCGTTGGCATGTCAAAAACCCGACCAATCCAGAAATCAAGGTCTTCACTCGTTCAGGAAACGCCGAGACCCCCGACCCGACTTGGAGTGCTTGGAGCGGACCTCATCAAGATCCAAAGGGTAGCCCGATCAACAGTCCTACAGCCCAATACTTGCAGTGGAAGATCGAATTTCCTGAAAGAGGGAGACCAGCCTCAGTGATTTCCCGGTCTAATGCCCTGGACTCTCTTACTGTCACTTACATCCAAAAGAATGTGGCTCCTCGACTAATCTCCCTCACGGTGCATCCGCAAGGAATTGCCTTTGCCCAGTATCCGCCCACAACCCCTCCAGCTGGCGCTTCGCTGGGTGGCCCTCGCGACAGTCACCTTCGATCTCTTCCCCGATCGATTCGCAATTTGGACAAACCTACCATCAAGCCACTCCGTCGTAACCTTCACATTCCAGGCACCCGAAGCATTTCCTGGGTTGGGGAAGATCCCAACCAGGACGATCTCGTCTATTCGATTTACTATCGGAGCCAAGAGGAAAATGTCTGGAAGCTTCTGCAGGATAACCAGACCAAGTCCTATTACACCATGGACGGGGTCAGCTTTCCAGACGACACGTACCTCGTCAGAGTCGTGGTCTCCGACAAAGTGAGCAATCCACCCAATCAGACTCGACAAAGCGAACTAATCAGCAAACCCTTTGTAATCGCCAATTCCTCCCCCTCCATCCAATTCTCTGCTGCACAAGTCGAGCAAAACAAGGTGAATCTGAGTTTTACCACCCGCACTTTGGTCAGTGACGTCTACCAAACTGACTATTCGGTTAACGGAGACGAGTGGACTGTGATCTTTCCTCGCGATGGGATCGCCGACAGCGGAAAGGAAGAGTACTATCTGAGCATCAATGGTTTAAAACTTGGAGAAAACGTGATCAGTGTGCGGGTAGTGGACTCAGTGGGAAACATTGGGACAGGGAAAACGCTGGTCATAGTCCGATGATTCGGAGACGTAATGCAACCAGCTGGTTGTCCTGATTTCACCTCGTCGGCCCAAGTTAGAATTTTCCCAGGCGAAAGAGCGGTTGTGTTACTCGGGCTCAATGCACAAACGATGGTTCGGTGCTATCGGCTATTTTGGGTACTCGCTGTGGAACGATGCCCAAGTGTCGAAGAGATGTGATTGTCCTCTTTACCGCTCTGATCAAGCGAAGCTGGTAAGAAGTGAAGCGAGAATTTGTCCAGCTAAAATCTCCTCCACTGAAAAAGAGCACACAATATTGGTAACAGTTCAATTTTCAAAATGGTGGTTGTCCAACTGGACAAGCCTTCATTGATGTTTTGGTTAACGATTAGTCCCATTTTCAACCTTCTGCAAAGTACAACTTCCAGGCCTTACTGAAGAGAAGATTGACTTTTCCTTCTCGAACAAGCAAGAAACAGACGGCCAAATCCCTGGATTCAGCCCAGGGGATCCCTTTTTCCGGTCCCATCACGTAAAGAGCTGTGGAAAGAATGTCAGCCACCAGAGCACTAGCATTCCATACCGTTACCGAGCCCTGGAACTTAGCCGGCAGGCCGCTGCGTGGATCCAATATGTGTCCTAGCCGTCCATCGGAAGCTTGCAGGTCTCGCTCTGACCCTCCGCTTGTTGCCAACGAACCACCTGAAAGTTTTACCCGTAATAGTGGCTGATCGCGTAGGATCGGATGAGCTACCTCGACTTGCCACAATTTCGCTTGTGGCAAGCCATAGGCTATCACCTGGCCTCCTAAATCAACCAGCCAAGCAGTCGAGTCATTGGCGGCCGCACAGCCACGAACCCGATCCAACGCCTCTCCCTTACCAAAAGCTCCCACGTCGATCGTCACCTCGCTTGTCCGTGTAATCCGGCACTGAGAAGCGTCATACTCGAAATGCTGCGCACCAGAACGCTTTCGTGCGGACTGCAGGACTTCTGGCGATGGTCTCCGTCCGCCTTCGCGTAGTCCCCATGCGTTGACAAGGGGTCCAATAGCAGGATCAAAGGCGGCATCTGTTACCCGCTGCCAAAAAAGAAGATCTCCGAACAGCCGGCAAAAAGACCGTCCCACTGAGAACGGGATTCCGACCGGTCGTTGGTTCAGACGACTAACCAGGCTGCTGGGACGCCAGGTACTCAGCTGCTCCTCGGTGTCATCGAGGATGCGGACAAAGGTCTCAAGCTGCTGCAGAGCGCCCTGCCGTTCTGCCGAGTGAGTGATCAGGGTACATAGAGTCCCCATGAGGTAAACTTGGCGGGTCACCTCGACCCCTACTCGTGGAGGTGACCCGCCAGTAACGGGAAAGACTAAGACAACGAAAAGGGTCAATAGAACAAAAATCGAAGCCAGTCGTCCAGAACCAGAGGGGATTTGACGGCCACTGCGTCGTAAACCAACCTTTCTCATACTGCGTTGGCAATGCGAACTTTTTGCTCCTGTTTCACGCGATTCTTTCTTAAGAGATGGATGCTTATGACCTGGTGTAAGAGGTAGGTAATCAGAAAGATCCCGCCGGTTAGAAGGTGTAACAGCAGGCTCACACGATAGACCCAGGTATCCGCTGCCACCTGTAGGAGGTAGCCTGATAGTACCATCGGAGCAAAACAGATAAGGGCAGCCAGTCCAGACCGGCGATTGGAGTTGGTTCTATCGGAAAGCTTTTGGATGACATGGGAATAAATCACACCTGCTACGATAAAGATCAAAAGAGGAGACACCATAATGTGTAGGTCCAGGACGAAGGACTGTAATGGATGGTTGACAAGACTGAACGGGTCACCGTCCTCCATCAGGTATTTCATCCAAAAGTAGAGGACTCCGGTGACTGACACAAGAATGAGCAGAACATGAAAAGACCACTTTTCCCAGCGACTCACGGCACCCTCTCTGAATGTCTGCGCAACACCCAGTCAACTGCCAGCACTCGCCTGACGGCTTGATTGGTAGCCCTGGCTGTTAGTGTGGCACCGGCTATAGACCGGATGCTGCGCTGCAGGTGAAGATCGTTACTGAGTGTTTTGCCGCGGTACTGGCCGTACCAACTGGGTGAAGCCAGATATTCAGCTGGTTCCAAGAAAGCAGTGGCTTCGATGCGTTTCACCTTCCCTTCTTCATCCAGGCAAATCAGCAGACTTTGTTTTTTGGACCGAACTATGTGAGTGTCCACATAGGCTCGACCGACGCTCTTGCTACCAATGACTGCCGAATAGCGTGCTATTAGAGCGCTGGGAACGTCGACTTTGGCCAGTAACTCCACCTGCTGGCGTTGCTGGTCGGTCAAAAACAGCCTCTCCAGCTTAATTGCTGCCCCCGGAAAGGCCGCAGTAAGGGCTTCCTCCCGGCTTAGCAAAGCATTAGCCGTGCCCTCAAGGCAAGAGAACAAAAGAACAAAGTAAGCAATGCGCCAGCTACGACTCTTCAAACCTTCCACCAACAAATTCTCTCCTCATTCAAAATGCATAACCCAAAGCGATGTTGTACTGATTAAGCCCTGTGGTCGCTTCGTTTCGAGTCCACTGATAATCGGACTTCAGCACGATGTTGTAAATCGGTCGTAGTTCTAAACCCAGTGAATGGAAAATGCCGTTTCGAATAGGATTGCCGAAAAATCCCGGGGGAACTTCATCTTGGGTATTGAGTCTTTCGAACCGATAATAAGGGGTCAATCCGATTCTCTCCGTGTACTGTGATAGTACGTTGTAACCGAACTGTACGTAACCTCCCTGCAGGCTTTCCCCGATCGAGTCCTGACCGATCAGGCTGCGCGCCGCGTTCAGTTCGGCCACATCATCGAGGGTGGCTCGTGCGTACAAACCTCGAACGTCAAAACCGCGCACTTGTACCTGAGCGTGCAGCTCCCCAATCACGGTCCTAACCTTTACATCCGTTCCATTTTGTTCAAACTGATTCTGACCGGAGTTCCCTGTGTAGACAGAACCTCCAAAAAACACGCCGGGTGTGGGAGACACATCTAGCCGACCTACAAAGGCCAGATCAGAAGCTTTCGCGTTTGAACCTTTCTGACGGCCACCCCGCAAACCATCGGAACTGAAACCACCAGCATCCAGACCATTAATGAGGTAGACCCGATAGTTAAACATTCCGGTCGAGCCAAGGACACCGAAGCCGTTTTCTCGCCAGGTCGTGGGGATGATCCGCCTCTCTGTCTGAGGTCTCAAAGTTCCCAAAAGTACGGTCGGCTCGTGAAACTCATTAGTAATACCCATCGGAACCAATAACAATCCTCCACGCAGAGTCAGGTGTGGACTCGCCCGATAATCGAGATAAGCAAACTCCAGTGAAGCTTCGTTGGCATGTTCTAACTCAATCTCGGAATTGAAAACAAACTTGTCGTTAAACCGATAACCGGTGTAGATAATGGCCCTCAGAAAATCTAGCTGAGAGCTTTTTTCAATGGCGTCTCCCCTTCCATTCACGGCATCGAAGTTTTGGTAGACCATCTCACCATAACCCGCAATAGAAACCCCGGTTGACTTGCGGTAGGTTGAGGCCGCCGATGGTGATAAACCTAAAGCTCTCGCTTGGTCAAAAGTCACCTCGATCTCGGGTTCGCCACTGCGCAGTTTCTCAACTTCTTCGGCAAGCACACCCAATTGCCGGCGAAGTTCTTCGATTTCCATTGTCTTCTCCGTCTCAGCGTGGTGCTTAGCAAAACTTTTCTCCTCTTGGGAAGCCAACCGGCTCATCTCCAGACTTTTCAAGCGCTCTTCAAACTCCTGGATCTTGCTCCGCATCGTCTGTTTTTCGTCGGCAGCCCCGGCAGTTGTCCCCTCTGCCACCAATCCAAAAATTAATGCAAAAAACGCGAGCTTTGATGTTGCCATTCGAACAGTTCGGATCAATGATTTCTTCATACTTCTGTCCATCACGGGTCTCCCCGCCAAACCAAGAAGGTGCCGTTGACTCTCTCGAGCCATAGGCGCATACTGGCAACGGCGTTTGGAAATTTACCCGTTAGCAAAAGCGCCGTTGCTTTGCCCACCAGCGCGTCTCGCCTCCACAAAGCCTCCTGCGATTAACTGGTGTTCATATTACTGATATTGAGAATCAATTTCAAGATTATCGAGTATAGACTACTCGGGGACATTGTCAAAAAAAGATGAGGCCATTCCATGACTCCGGCCTCTGCAGTAGAAGTTCGAAACCGTGGATAGAGCTGAAGATAACCTGAGAGGCCAACGTTAAAAACTGACTACTGCAGTCATCTCAGCCAGTGTTTACGCGGTGAGTTGACGGAAATGCGAAGGGGGATCTTTTGGCAAGCTTAGACCTTTGTCACAACGACCGAATTGTTGGCCTTCAAACGAATGGTGATGTTGACCTCGATCGGATCAGTAGCGCCAATGGAAACCTTGCCGGCATTGAACTTAAACTTGGGAAGGCTGAGGGAATAAGTACCGGGTGGCACCTCGGTTGAAGTCACCCCCACACGGCCCCGGAATTTGATTCGAGAGGTGGAATAGGTCTTTCCATCCTCCTCGCCTTTCAAGACAAAGCGCAGATTAGCCATTCGGTAAATGTCAAAGGAGTTCCCCGCATCCTTGGAGATCCGGATGACCACCCCACGGGGCAGGTGGCGCTGGGCAAATCGCTGTTCGACCCTGGCCATTCGATCACCCATCTGCTCACCCAACCACTGGGCATACTGATCGTTCGCCTTCATTTCTCGAATAACGTCGTTAATGATCTTCAGTAAGTCCTCGTGAGAAGGATGGACAGCCACTCCGAAGTCCAAGGTGCCCACATTTCCGGGAACAATTTCCAAAAAATTCGCACCGGGAACCGTGTCCAACGAGTAGGCCGCCATGGAGCGATCATCGATGACGGCATCGACTTCTCCTCGCTTCAACGCCAAAATAGCGTCATCTAGTGTTTGGTAGCCGATGGAACTGCTGTCGGCAAATTCACGTTTCACCAAGACTTCTATCGCCGTGTCCTCCCGCACTCCGATTTTGGCTCCCGTGAGCACCGTGTCCCGAAGATCACGGCGAATGGGATTAATAATCAGCCCTAGCTCTGAGGTGTAGTAGGGCTCAGAAAACGCAACCCGCTTCCGCCGTTCCTCAGTGATACCAAACACCCCCAACACCAAATCCACCTCCCCATTCTCCAAGGCTGGAATCAATCCCTCGTAACTGCGAGTTATCCACTTCAATTCAATCTCCAGGGTGTTACCAAGCCCACCCACCATGTCCACCAGACGCTGAGCTAACTCCGCATCGGGACCCACCAACTGCTGCTCCTTCTGGTAGAGAAAGGGCGCTTCAAAAGGCACCGTCCCTACCAAAACCCATCCACCCTTCTTAATTTTGTTCAAGACAGATCCGCCGCAGCCAGCGATCAACCCTGCCACAAGCAGTAAAACCAGTGAAGCCGTATTCCGTTTCTTCATAGTCTTTACCAAAACTGAAAGGGAGAGTAAGCGTTTATATCAGAACTCTTCGACGAAGGCAATAATGGTATGGGTATTTCACTCCATTATGAACCGCAAGTAATACCACTCGCCCTACCCTACTTAAGTAACACGTTGTTTTGTAAAAGGTCGCTTTGAGCTGAGATCGCGAAGTGAGATGGGGATACATACCAACGAGCGACAAGGAGATCACCTCACCCTCCCACCTGCCCAGCAGATTGCGGCAGCACCGAACCGCAGCCTGTTTTCCCTATTTCGAGTCAGGCGTAGAAAGGAGTTTCCCCAGTGGTGTGATCGGTGGTGTCGACGACCTCGGCGACTTCGGGGATCAGTTCTTTGATCCTAGCTTCGACTCCCTGTTTCAAGGTCACGTCAACCATGCCACAACCATGACATCCACCGCCGAAGCTGATATGGACCTTATTGTCGCTCACACCCATCAACTGCATCACCCCCCCATGAGCCGCCACGGCGGGATTCAGTTCAGTATCAATCAACTGTTGTACCCTCTCAGCAATGGAGCCAGCTAAGTCTCCCCGCGGCCCCTTACCCAAAGTGGGAGTCTCGGGTACGTTGGGATTTGTGAACTTGAAGCCGCTTTTCAAAATCCCTTCCTCAAAATCGACAGTAGATCCGTTCAGATTCTTCGCACTGTCCGGATCCATTACCACCTCAAACTCACCCGCATTCTCAACCACGTCGTCGGCTCTTTTCTCTTCCTGGCGGATCATTTTCATCCCAAAGACAAATGCCGCCGTACCATTGGTCTTGGCTTCCAAACGCAGCATAGACGGCGAATCCTGGCTCTTCAAAACAGCCAGGATTTGCCGTTTAGCTTCTTCCGTTATTGTAATCATGGTCCCCCCGACTATCCTTGTCGCAAAAAACTTTCAGTAGTGGAAGTATACCAGATTTGATGGTGAAGTGTGAATTTGCGCTGGACTCCTCTGGCCCTGTGACAAAGATGGCGATACCTGGGGGGAGCATCGGCGACGACGAGCAAAGCCGTCCAGCGGCAGCAAACCTTTGGCGCCCTTCGGGTAGAGGAGACGCGGACCTCTCTACGGTATAGCTTCTCCTCGATGACGACTCGGCATTGCCTTGATCGGCACCCATGGCATCCGGACCTAAAGCGCTTGCACGCAACCTGCTGGACTACTTTCACCACGGGCTGTTAGTCTCGAATTAGAAACCGTTGTGCCGGCAATAAATGGCATGTGGTTTTGTGAGCCAGGACAGATAGGATCACTTTTTTTAAAAAAACCCAACTTTGCCACCCTTCAGACTTTCCAGGGGTTGACGGCAGGGCAGTTCCTTCTTCATGCTTAGTCCCCTATACCGCGGGATAAGTGGGTAGTGTCGTTGTGGTCTCTTAAAGGGAACGGCACCGTATGTGAAAGGAAATGAACATAATGCCAGCAACTGCATCCAGCACCGCCTGGAAGTGTTTCGACACCGTCGTTTGTTTTGCAGCAGGGAAGGTTTTCGACTGCATCCAGTTATTCAATCAATATCGGCCTAATGCTTCTTTCACTCCAAAGTGGTCCGATAAACCACTATTGAAATCATGGGAGAAATCTAAGCCTAACCTGGGATTTCCTCGTCAGACAGACTCGCTTTGCCCCAAGTGCGTCGTTGAAACTCGCGAAAGGATTCTGAAGGGTGAGGAAGACTATCGCATTTTGATCAATGAAAAGGTTGGTGAGATCAAAGCTGAAATAATAGAGCGCAACGGAGAGATCTGGATGGTCAAGGACTGTCCACAGCACGGGAGATTTGAAGATCTCATGGCCATCGATTCAGATTTTCTGCATTGGATCGAAGCCAACTTTCCGGGTCGGGACATTGCTGCCCACAACGACACGGACCTTCACAATCACGGGTCTAGTACCATTCGACACGGAAGAGGTTCAGTGCTCACCGTTGATCTGACCAATCGTTGCAACATGATGTGTGATCCTTGTTTTATGGATGCTAACCAGGTCGGATTTGTACACGAACTCGAGTGGGAGGAAATCAAGGAGATATTGGATAACTCTTTGAAAATTAAGCCCAGGCGCCAGATGTCAGTCCAATTTTCAGGGGGTGAGCCGACGCTCTCTCCCCACTTCTTTCGTGCCCTCAAATACGCTCGTAAGATCGGCTTCAACAGCGTCCAGTGCGCGACCAACGGCATCGAGTTCGCCAAGAGTAAGGAGTTTACTCGCAAGGCGTTCGAAGCGGGTCTTCGTTATACCTATCTGCAATTTGATGGAATCGGGAATGATGCGAACAGCCATCGTAACGTCGGGAACCTGTTTGACGTAAAACTGCGAGCCATTAATAACATTCACGAAGCAGGTATCGAAATCGTGCTTGTCATCACGCTGGTTAACGACGTGAACAATGATCAAGTAGGTCCCATTATCCGCTTTGCAATGGACAACCCGAAGAAAATCGCCTTCATCTCCTTCCAGCCAGTTTCTTTTACCGGAAGAGATGAGGCCATCACTGAAGAGCGACGTCTTCGCCAGCGCTATACCCTCTCCCATATGGCCCAAGATGTGAAGAAGCAGACCGGAATCACTGAGCCAACCCGCGACTGGTTTCCACTTTCATTAATGGGTGCATTTGCAGATTTCGCTGATCTGGTGCACGGCCCAAACGCTGACTGGGGGCAAGTGAGCTGCGGTTGCCATCCGAACTGTGGTGTGGGAACAGCCCTGATGATTGACAAGGAAACCAAAGAAGCATCACCGGTTCCCCAATTCTTGAACATTCCGGGACTCGTCAAAGATATGCAAAAGATTACCGATGCAGCCCGCAGTAAATCTTTCTCAAACTTTTTAATGGGCATGGCCTTGTTGAAGAACTACAAACCCTTTCAGTCTCCTTCCGGCTTGCGCCTATTCGACATCCTAAAAAAGTTTGACAAGAGTTTTGGTCTGACTGGACGGGACTATGGTGTGACAGCCAAAGAACGTCGCCAGGATCGTTGGAATTTTCTATTCATTGCCGGTATGTGGTTTCAGGACCTGTTCAATTATGACTTCCGTCGTACCGAGATGTGCATCATTCCTTACGCAACTCAGGAAGGTGAGATTTCCTTCTGCGCTTATAACACTGGCCACGGTTGGCGCAACATCATCGAACACATGCACATGAATGCCACTGTCGCGAAATGGTATGAAGCGCACGGCCGCCATGATATTTTTGCTGGCGGCAAGAACGTAAATTTGCAAAGTTATGAAAACTCACTAAAGATCGACGCTAAGGATGCTGCTCGAGTTAAGCAAGAGAGCAACCTGCCTCAGACGGCTCGTGATGAGAAGCTACTGCGCAGAGAAGCTGCTAAGGAGGCTTCTCAAGTACACCAGTATTACGAAGAAATGGTCCTGAAGAAGAAGAGAAAAAACGATTTGGTTCAGCTGGGAATGTGAGTTGCTAGCCGCCCGTCGTAAGAATCGCGTGATGTGAGCCTTCGTGTGGCAAACGGGACGGGCTTCGTTTTGGTGTTGCTTCTTTTCTACGCTCCGACCGTGTCGATTCACCTTAAGACTTGACGCGAATAACGTGGATCTCGGAGACACTGGAGCGACTCAATTTCCTAGGCCCGTTCTCCAGAACGGTCCCTTTCCACTTTAGCCGCCCGTCGTGACTGTTCACAAGCGGCCTGGGTTCGGATGCCAAACGTACCAATTGAGACAATACCGAGTCATCGTCGAGGAAACGCTACACCGCAGATGGGACCATGCTGCTACCCGAAGGGTGCCCGAGGATTGTGGCCGATGGCCGGCGTTGCTCGTCGGCGCCAATGCGAGGGTATCGATCCCTCCTCGTGCCTGGCCAGAGACTCCATTAGACTTTTACTACGAACTGTTAGGCTAGCTCTGGCCACAAACGTCATGGAATTTCGAACCATCGTACTCAATGATCGGTTTAGAAGAAGGGGCCGAATGTCATGACACAGCTGGTTAATAAGAAGTGTGTGCCCTGTCGAGGCGGAGTACCCCCTCTGACCACTGAACAGATCAGACCATTACTGCGAGAGGTAAATAATTGGAAAGCAGTCAACCATCACCATCTAGAGAGAGAGTTCACATTCCCGGACTTCAAGAAGGCACTTGACTTCGTCAACCGCGTTGGGGAGATCGCCGAGCAGGAGGACCACCACCCGGACATTTACCTGGCCTGGGGGAAGGTCGAGATCACAATCTGGACACACAAGATCGACGGACTCACGCAGAGCGACTTTATTTTTGCGGCAAAGGTCGATCAGACCTGGATGACCCAAAAAGAGTGAAATCAGTTCCGAACTCGTTGGAATATCCCAGCGAGTGCCTAAGTGTTTCGTCTAGTACTGATGCGGATTTGTTCCCTTCTTTCCAGTGCTACCAAGGTCGCTTTTTTTGCTTGACCTAGGTGATGACTTGACTATCGACCACGTGACCAACTCCAGCCGCCAGATTCCCCATCACATCTCGCAAGCAGTACACAGTGGCAGCAGCATCTACGAATTGGATCAGAAACTCCTCCGGGAACTTAGCCCCATTATCATCCTTACCCAGGAACTCTGCGACGTTTGCGCGATCTCCTAGGACCAGGTTACAAATGCGGTGCGAGTACTCAAAGCACCGTGCAAGGTTCTTTTCCTAGAGCCGACTAGCCTTGGCGGCCTTCTCGAGCCGAACAACCGTGTAGGACAGTTTACGCTTATTCCTGAACGGTAAGCCACGCTCATTAAGCATCTAAGAATGCGCGTTGATCAGGTTACCTAAAAGGTTGAAGACATCGCCTGTCCACCCTCGAGTTTTCGCCCATGGAGTGACTGGAAACCACCTTGTGCGGGTCGTCACAGTTGGCGGCTGTTGGCAAAGGACAAGTTTACGTGGTCGACGCGCGCCTCCGCCTATTTTAATCGCTCGGGCCCCGCATTGTAGACGGTGTCGAGATTCTGGCCGGTATTCTACATCCGCAGCTTTTCCCGCGGAAGAAACCACCCAAAGCCTGGCAACGCATGACTGGCCCTCAGCTTAGCAACACGTGATGAAAGTCGTTCCGAATCGGGCCCCTAGCATCGGGTCCCACGGCGCTTGCCACGCGAACCATGGGTCTTTCACCACTAACTGCTAGCCCGGATTATGCATAAACTGTCTATTGCATCGGCAAAATTATCCGTTCTGACTATGAACGTTCGGGAATATTGTGTAACACTTTTTTCCATTCAGACAGCTTCTGAGCGAGCTCGTAGGGCAAGTACAGAAACCACCTAGGTTCTCATTGCTGATATTCATCATAGCGGCCCAGTAGGGATCGGTCCAAAGTACAAGGACCAAACACCTGTTGTTGAGCCTCTCGATTGGGCACGGGAAATTGCGCAGTCTATTCCTTCAGGGTTAGGTGCATCCGCTCACGACGAGGATTATGCTCGGGATATCCTGGCTGGATCCTCAGCCGGATCCACCACATCGGTACTCACAAAAGGGGTCCCCTTATCCGTCACAATCGCTTGGGGGAGCCCCTGCTGCCTCACTAGACTGTCACCGACGTTCCCGGTCTGTACCATGCGTTGTACGTTCGGTCGACCTCCTCGATGCACTGTACGAGTACGCCTGCAGGGGTCTCAGTCACCACCCCTTGTCAGGTCGGCGTTTTCGCCGCGTCGCTACGACACCTTATGCATAATCCGGTCTAGGGGTGAATCAACCCTCCGCTCGGTACTTCCGAGGCGATTTTGGGATGATTTCGAGTGATGAATCTGAGATAGTTTTCCCAATCGGACCACTGATCCAGGTGATAACGGATGCCAGCCTCCATAACCTCCAGGCACACTACTAGATCTCCCGTGCGCAGAACAGTATCTCGTTCGGAGTCTCCACTTCTTCGCTTTTCTAGAAAACCGCGCAAATCCCTCAATAAGGCCTGAACCAGGGGATTGGAAGAAGTGTATTCATAGAGCACTCCCTTCTCCTCTGTTTGGTAGGTCTCCTTCAGCAAAATAATCGCTTCCAGAATATCTTGATCAAAAAAGGAGTGCAGCCTACCTGCGTACAGGACAATAACTTCTTCCACACTGCTAACGAGCTCGCCGAATTTCTGGGTGTTATCATACAGCTTCCTGCGGCGGACGGGGTCGTGTTCATGGCTCAATTGACCTATGTACTTTTTAGCCACAACATAGCTCTGACCGGATTTCAGATAAACACAATCAGCTGGGCAGGCGATATCAATTACCCGATATTCGCTACAGCATTGTGCACAGGTGTAGCTCCTTTTTGCTGGGCAAAAACGTTTCCCTTTCCTCTTTCCACACAAAGTACATTTCACCTGGTTCGATACCTTTGCATTCCTTTGCGTCCTTTCACCCGTCAGTATAACCTGGATTCTCTCATAGCAAACATGCGTTATAATCCAGAGGAATGGAAGAAAGGTTTTTCACCGTTCACGAAGCTCGCCGGCTTCTGCCCGTGATTAAAAGACTCATGGGCAGAACGATTGCGATTTCGAGCCAGTTGGAAGAGTATCGGGAGACGGTTCAACAACTGGCCAAGAAGGCCTCGTTTAACTCCGGAAGTCCGGAGGGAACGGCCTTCTTAGAAAAATTGATTGCACTCCAGCAATGTCTAACCGAGATCCAAGAAAAGGGTTGCCTGGTCAAAGAGGTTCGGAACGGGGTGGTCGATTTTCCGCACTTGAAAGATGGACGAGAAGTCTATCTGTGCTGGAAGTACGGCGAAGATGATATTCATTTCTGGCATGAAGTCGACGCAGGTTTAGCGGGACGAAAACCGCTACTGGACTGAATTATCCCAGTCTAAGGTTCCATAACTGGTGACCGGGTGATGGAACCGGACACCAAACTGGATCTTCTTGCCATTACACTGATAGAGGAGTTACCCATGAAACAGAGTCACCGTATCTTGGTACTTTTACTTCTGGGGTTTATCGCCACAGCTTTACTCGGATGCTTGAGTAGTGAAAAAGAGCAACCCCGCCCATCTTCCTCCGTCACACCCATAGCTGATGTATTACCGGTCTTCGCTTCTTCACTCACCTTCAAGGCCCCCTCAGAGTGGATCGAGGAATCCCCTGTGTCCCACATGCGCCAGGCTCAGTATCGCTTGCCGCATGCTCAAGGAGACTTGGAAGATGCGGAATTGGTGGTCTTTTACTTCCAAGGGCAGGGAGGGTCTGTAGAGGCCAATATCGAGCGATGGGTGGGACAGTTTAAAAAATCTGATGGCAGTGCAGCCTCCGATCTAACCAAAATCATCAATACAAAATCCAAAGGCGTTCCCCTAACCATCGTCGACATTAGTGGAACCTACGTCCCCAGGAGGGGACCGATGATGGCCGCGGAAGAACCAAAACCCGACTTCCGAATGCTGGCGGCGATTGCCGAAACTACAGGTGGACCCTGGTTTTTTAAACTGACCGGTCCCAAAAATACCATCGCGAAATGGAAAGAGAGCTTTTTCTCTTTCCTGAACACGATTGAGCTGGTGAGTTAAGCGCAGGAAAAAAACTCAACTGGCTGCGACTACTCAATAAACGCTGCGCCATTTCTCTTCGATAAGATAATCTGAGGAAGTGTTCGCTACTTCATCCAAACTGTCGAAGGTGAGAAAAATCAGTATTCTTTGTGGCCTCTTTTTTCTGTTCGCCTGTGCCTGGGGAAACCCTCTCCCCAATGTGTCCAAATTGGAAGTCTCTCACCAGGCCCGATCGCTTCAACCCGGCGAAGTTGTTTTGATCAATGTTCGCACACCGATCCCTCTAGAGCACATAAAGGGCCAGGCATTCGGGAAGAGGTTTTACCTTTACCTAACCGATGAAGTAGGAGTATGGAGAGGTCTACTCGGAATCGATTTGGAAACCGCACCCGGTTTATATCAGGTTGAACTGTTGGGCCGAGGACCAAAAGGACAGACTCTCTCAAACAGTCATGAACTTGTCATTGTGGGCAAGCGGTTTCCCACACGCCGGCTGACGGTTGCGGAAAAGTTTGTTAATCCTCCTCCGGAGATGCTAAAACGAATCGCTCGAGAGAGCAAAATGACCTCGGATATATTCAGAAGGGTAAGTCCGGAAAAACTGTGGAATGGGCCTTTTTTCGCTCCGGTTCCCGGCACACCCAGCAGCAGTTTTGGGAAACGCAGCATTCTCAACGACAAACCCCGAAGTCCCCATAGCGGAACCGATTTCCGAGCCAACAAAGGAGTCCCTGTGAAAGCTCCTAACCTGGGGAGGGTAGTGCTGGCTACTGATCTTTACTATTCGGGAAATACCGTGATTCTGGATCACGGACTTGGTTTGTATTCGTATTTTGCCCACTTGTCTCGGATAACCGTGAGGGAGGGGGAACTGGTTTCGCTGGGAGACGTGATCGGTCACGTCGGCGCCACCGGCCGAGTTACAGGACCTCACCTACATTGGTCTGTACGTCTTTCTCTGGCCCGAGTGGACCCCCTATCTTTGATGGAAGTTTTGTCTTCAAGCGCCCTTGAATAGTCAAGTACCCAATGGGAACAATTGGGCGGGATGCTTCAGATTTCGTGCGGTGCCACGCAACTTTCACCATGGGCTAGTTCCCTACTACCTCGAGAATTATCGCTTCTACTTTTTTCCAGACCATCGGATCGAAATCCATTTTCGTGTGTGCGGTTCGGAAAATCCTCTTGAACCAGAAGACTTCCGAAAGATCAATAGTTTTGTCCCGGTAGTCAAACTCGAAATTACCGATGATTTCGGTTTTATTGGCATCTTCCGGACGTATCTCCGGCTCGCCCCGCACCAACAGGCCGTTCTTCTGGAAAAGATTCGCAGCACGGGCCACGTTTGAAGGAATGATTCCATCATCCATCCCCACGCTGTCAATTTGAACTGTCAGCAAGACGGGAATCGCCTTTTCTTTGAGTTGCTTTGCCAGTTTCACTACAGCTGCTCCTCCGAAGCTCTGCCCATAGAGAATCAGACATACCGAACCCCGCTCCGTTTCATCTAGTTTTCCATCCTGGTTACGGTCGAAGGCTTCACATATCAGCCGTAGGGCTAGTTTCCGCTTCTTATTCTCCACCGTTTCTACATGAACCTCGGGATAAAGCATCGACCGTAGTTTCAGCGCCAGTTTTCGCACTCCACGTTGTGGATTGTCCCAGGGTTCTCGACCGCCCATAAACCCAAGGATTAGGAAATGCTGCTGCTGCAACGGGGTCCTGGTAGTGAAATGGTGGTAGCGCTGCCCGTGAAAAAACACACAGCCGACTCCCACAAAAAAAACGAGGATTAACAAGACTTTCGTCAACTTCTTCGTCCCAAGCTCCATGGCAATATCTATTACAGCATACCAAAAAAAAGAATGAAATCAGCTGGCCAACACACTATCGTGTGCTCGGGGGGAAAACTGAAAATTAGACTTTCAAGAACGATTCCGTAGAATAAAAGCCATGTCGTCCAAAAAAGAAAAGGCCCTTGAAATCCTAGAGGAAGCAGGTCGATGCCACCGGGACGGAGATATTGAAGGCGCGATTGAAAAATACAAAGAGTCTATCGAACTTCATCCCACTGCTGACGCCCATACTTTTCTGGGTTGGATGTATAGCTTTCAGGAACGTATCGACGAGGCGATTGAACAGTGCAAAATAGCGATTGAATTAGATCCGGAGTTTGGCAATCCCTACAACGATATTGGCGTTTATTTGATGCAACAGGACCGACTTGATGAAGCGACACCCTGGCTGCGTCGAGCCATAAAGGCAAAACGCTACGAACCCCGGCATTTTCCTCACCTCAATCTAGGGCGTATCTATATGACTCGCAAAGAATATGGAAAAGCTTTAGGAGAATTCCGTCAGGCCGCAACTTACGCCCCAGACGACCCCGTCGCCGTCGCTGCTTTTCAGAACTTGGTGGGAAAGCTCAACTAAGTGTTACGTTTCTTGAATATCATGAAACGAAACACTTATGTAGTTTGCCAAAAGAAATTGTGACCGATGCGAATCAAAGCAAAGTGAGTGCTTTTTTCAGGGCTGAGCTCAGCCCTTTTTCTCGTGTTCCTCCAGCTCGGGCAAGTCGTGAGTGGCCACCTCCCCGTCCATGGATAAAAGGCGCTGCGACGCGAATCCACTCCGCCATATCATGGGGAAGATCCTTCGAGCAGGCAAAGATCAGAGTAGGCCGTTCTCCTCGCACACCCAACAGAAGCAAACGGTCCGAGCTGCCCTCGACAACTTTTTGGGCAAGTTTCTCAACTATCTGTCGCTTTTCCTTGTCCAGAACATCGCAAATGACCTGGGTTCCTTTCCTTTCTTGACTGTCTCTCACCAACCTCTCTGCCTCAGCGTCGAGGAGAACATCTTGCGTGTTCTCAAGTTTTTCGCGCAGGCTTTGTTCCCTCTCGAAGTGCTCCTCTGCAGCTTCCACCACCTCACAATCAGCCCTGCGATAAAGTCGGGAGAGACGGTAGATGGCACGGTTTTTCCAGCGATAATCCTGTAAAGCCCGCCAGCCACAGTAGAAGCTAACTCGCGCTTGTTTTTTAACCCGCTCCCAGCGACGAACTTTAATTACTCCCACCTCTCCTGTCCGCTGACAGTGAGTTCCCCCGCAGGGTGACCAGTCGAACTCCGCAACCTCGACAATGCGGAGCTGGCCTGAAAGCGAGGAAAGCTTTCGGATCGGTAATTGATCCTGCTCTTTGCTATCAATGAAGTGAACATCAATGGGGCGATTTTCGAAAACCACTTGATTGGCCAGGTCTTCCGCTTGGTAGATTTCCTCCGTCGTAAGCTCCTCTCTGGACAAATCGATGGTTGAGATTTCTGCCCCAAGATGAAAAGATTCAGTATGGCATCCCAAAAGGCGAAAGAACGTCTGGGAGAGGATATGCTGACCGGTGTGTTGTTGCATGTGTTCAAAGCGTCGTTTCCAGTCGATCTTTCCCTCGACCGTTGCTCCAACTTCCGGTCCTTTTCCATCGAGAAAGTGAAGCACCCTTTCTCCTTCCTCAACCACATCGACCACCTTGACCCCCGCCAGCCACCCGCAGTCATGGGGCTGACCGCCAGAAACAGGATAAAAACAGGTTCGATCCAGTACAACTGTAGTTCTGCCCTGCCGGACAGCTCTTTCAAGAAGTGTTCCGGTAAACTCCTGTTGATATGAATCCGTATAATAGAGTTTTTCGGTCATAAAGCCTCTCTACCAGAACACCACAAAAAGCACAATAACAGTCAAATTTGCAGTGGTTCGATTCGGGAACGGAAGTGAGACTTCCGGACAATTAAGAAAACTGAAACCATTTTTGAAAGGTGATGCGGAAAAGGTAGTTGGGCGCGGAGTAGTCTCGTAAGCTCCTGGCCATCCCGAAGTTGAATCCCCAACGATGCGGCAGACGATAGCGAAAACCCAGCTCAAGGCTGGGCTCGAAAGGTTTCGAACGGATGGGCTTGGCACCGGAAAAAGAAACCAATAGAGCATACTTGGAACTTCGGGGGCTGTACTGAGCTCCGACCAGAATGCGCCCCTTATCCACCTCGCTGACCAGAATCGGCTTCGGGTCATGGCCACCGACTGTGTAGGCGCCATTGACATGCAAAAGCCAGTTACTCCGCCACCAGGTTATCAGAATTGACGAGGTTCCGTTCCATCTCCCCGTGCTGAATCCTCCGCTAGGAACCAGAAGATCCTGGCGAAAGGTAATCGCCGGTGTCGAATGGTCCGCCGCACACAACTGGTAAAGAGCCGAAATAGCGGAATTCGAAAGTGCCGAAGAGGTTTCCGTTCGAACATTAAAGATCACCGCTTCGAACGCCGTGGCAATTGCCATCCGATTGGTGAGTGCCCAGTAGACTTGCCACGGGAACTTCGTCGTGGGGAAATCCCCCGAGTCTTCCTCGAATTCCACCCCCCAAAATAGCAATACGCTACCAGCCGAGGCTAGCAAAGCACTTTCTACCAGAAGAGGATGACGGGTGCGCGTCGCGAGGAAGCTATTCTGGGCCCAAATGGGGATAGAAAACACAAATGGCCACGACAGCAAAAAAAACAGTATTTGAACAAGAAAACCGGTGCGCCTAAAAGTTTCCATTGACCAGTCTCTGCTCACATAAACCAAACACGACCCCATACGTCTTTGAGCACAGGATGCTAGCTCAAAAGATTGCGCACGATTTTATTGACAACCTTCCCATCCGCAACTCCGTGAATTCTGGGCATTAAAATCTTCATGACAACACCCAAATCTTTGAGGGTACTGGCCCCGGCTTCCGTGATGGCCTCAGTAGCAAATCGTGCAACTTCGTCCTCAGAGAGTTGGCGTGGCAGGTATTCCTGAATGATTGCCAATTCCGCTGCTTCCTTCTTCACGAGATCTTCTCGATCAACTTGTCGGTAACTCTCTATGGACTGGCGTTGCTGCTTGGCGTACCCAATAATGACTTCCACAGTCTCCGTATCACTGAGCTCATAATCAAGCCCCTTCTTGACGCGCAGGTTCACCTGTGCTTCGACTATCTTTGCCCTGACCATTCGCAAGACACTTACGCGGTCTCGCTTCCCAGATTTCATGGCACTTTTCAAATCTGAGATGAGACGATCTCTGATCGACATGCTCGCTCCTTCACCCGATTGGGTTGAACGATTGAATTTTAAATGCTGAGTTTGAACTGCGTCAAACCAAGCTGTTAAAACACTCCAGCCATCACCTCAACCATAACCTGCTTTGAAATTCACAATTTATTTGACTAGACTCTATTTCACCACCTTTACCGCCCGCACTTTGCAGCGGCACGAACATGGTGATAGCTGACACTTACATAGTGGACCTTCTATTTCACGGAGAACTATTATGTCTAAAATACTTCATTTCGATGTAGCAATTTAAAAACTGCGAGCGAGCAAAAACGTTCTATCAGGAGGTATTCGGCTGGACGATCTAAAAGTGTGGGCAGACCCACAAGACTGAGTAATGATGAGAAACCAGTTTCTAAACACCTCAACGGCCAATTCTGTGTATAGTTTGATCAGTCGATGAATATGGGGCAAAGCTGACGGATAAGAGAGGCGAATTTATGGTCCCTAAAATAACCATTCCAGAGATCGGCTATAACGCTGCCTGCCAGGACAACGAAGGCATAACTTTTGACCTTTTCGAGCCAGGCGGTGCATAGTAATCATGAAGTTATTACCTCCCATCACTCTGCCAAAGAAACAAAACATGAAGAGGATATTTGCGGTGGAATGTTGCCTGACCATAACGCTGATTTTTCCCGCCTGCGACGGCGATCATTCACGGGCAATTCCACCAGCGGCTGCCTTGGCCACCATTCGAGACAAAGACCTGGTCGGACACATTAAAACCCTGGCCTCGGATGATTTTGAGGGCCGCTTTCCCGGCTCGAAAGGGGAAGAAATGACGATCCATTACCTGGCTGAGCATTTCAAGAGTCTGGGCCTGCTCGCCGGCAATAGCAACGGGACTTACTTTCAAAAAGTTCCTCTTGTTGGAATTACAGCCGACCCAGCTATGCAGCTGGTCTTCAAGAGCTCTCAAAACACTCTAAAGTTCCGGTACGGTGAGGAATTCATGGCCTGGACCAAACGTGTGACCAAAGAAGCCAACATTCAGGACTCCGAAGTTGTGTTCGTTGGCTACGGCGTAGTAGCACCCGAGTTTGGGTGGGACGACTTCAAGGGTGTGGACGTCCGAGGCAAAATACTAATCATGCTTGTCAACGACCCTCCCCTTCCCGACCCCAACGATTCCTCGAAACTGGCAGAAACTTTCTTCGGTGGAAAGGCTATGACGTATTACGGACGCTGGACCTATAAGTACGAAATGGCAACCCAAAAGGGGGCTCTGGGCTGCTTCGTCATTCACGAAACCGGTCCGGCAGGCTATCCCTGGGAAGTGGTGGAAGGAAGTTGGAAGGGTGAGCAATTCGATCTGGTTACCCTGGACCAAAATATGTCTCGGATGGGGGTCGAAGGGTGGCTGACCTATGAATCTGCCCAGACGTTGTTTGATCGGACTGGTTACGACCTAGACACACTCAAGGAAGCAGCCATGCGAAGCGATTTTACCCCTCTTCCTCTCGGGATACGGGCCTCCCTAACTATTAAGAATGGTCTCCGAATAATCAATTCCCATAACGTCGTCGCTCGATTAGAAGGCAAAGATCTCATTGACGAACACGTCATCTACATGGCACACTGGGATCACCTCGGCAGAGATCCCACGCTTGAAGGCGATCCGATCTACAATGGGGCAGTGGATAATGCCACGGGCGCCGCTGGTCTGCTGGAGTTGGCTGAAGCCTTCCGCAAGCTGAAAACGCCACCCCGCCGCTCTATCCTCTTTCTGGCAGTGACCGCTGAGGAACAAGGGCTTCTGGGTTCTCGCCATTATGCGGAAACTCCCCTCTATCCACTGGAGAAGACTCTCGCAGCTATCAACATCGATGGCCTGAACGAGCTGGGACAGACTCGAGATATCACCATCATCGGGTTTGGAAATTCCACTCTGGATAACCTGATTGAAGCCATCGCCCACGAACAGGGACGGGTGGTACGCCCCGATCCGCAACCGGGAAAAGGGTTTTTCTACCGTTCCGATCACTTCGAGTTTGCGAAACGTGGGGTACCGGCCGTCTATCTAAATGAAGGAGTGGACTTTGTCGGTCGTCCCGACGGATGGGGACTGCAAATGCGGGAGCAGTACACCCGGGAGCGGTATCACAAGCCATCGGATGAATTCAATCCGAATTGGGATCTGACGGGAATGGTTCAGGACCTGCAGCTCCTTTTCCAGGTGGGCTATCGGGTGGCCAACGCTAACCAGTATCCTGAGTGGATGCCAGGAACCGAGTTCAAGTCCCGACGGGAGGCGATGCTGGGAACAGCAAAATAAACTTGCCCGGCTGATTATAGCCATTCACACGGATTAGCTAGACGGAAGTTCGCTGGGAAGTAAGCACGCGACCTCTTTTCTGCTCAAACTCAAGCAAACAGCTCGCTGATCTCTCCAAACTCCATGAAACCCTTGGGTGAAATGTTTTCGATGTACTCAAAAGGCCTTCCGGAGAAGGTTTGTGTGATCTTTTTGGTCCAATCGATTCCCATCGCCGAATACATCGTCACCAAAACATCTTCCGGGTAGATAGAGCGGTTTGCATGCCATCCCGGGTCAATGATCTTCGCTCCCGTCTCCTCCTCGGTGCTCCCCAAGATCTGCCCTCCCCTGACACCGGCGCCGGCAAAAAGAACCATCGAGGCATAGGGGTAGTGATCACGTCCCTTATTTTCGTTCAATCCTCCTACGGTTCGTCCAAACTCTCCCATACAGGTAATCAGCACCTTGTCGAGGAGGCGTCTGCCCTGCTCGTCTGTTCTCGACCCTAAATCATCCAGAAGGTTAGACAGCGCAGAGTCGAGGTCTCGACACAGGGTATACTGGTTAGTCTTGGCCGTCTTATCGTAGGCCTTGCCGTGCAAATCCCAGCCGCCTTGCGATATCAGGATAAACTTGTTTCCCGCATTTTCCTGAACGATGTTTCTGGCAAGCAGGCAGGCATCACCCACGGTCGAGGAACCGTAACGCTCGCTTTCACTTGAATCGACCTTAAACACTTTAGAAACTCTGGGATGGCCCAACAGGGAATAAGCGCTTTCATACTTTTGGTTCAGATCACTGAAAATGCGACCACGACGGGGATCCTGCCCCCTCCATGACCCATCCAGATCCTGTAATATTTCCCGCCGTCTTTGGAACCGAAATTTTTCTTCCTCTGCCACCAAAAAAGGCGGCAGTTCCGAGGTGGTCATGGCCATCGGACCATAGGTCGCCGGCAGCACCCCCGAGCCCACCAATCTCAGTCCGGCACTGTTGACCACATTCATAGAGATGAAGGGAGGCAAAAAGTCCGACTCTTTCCGCTGGCTAGCAGACTCATAGGCCATCAGAGCTCCCACAGAAGGAATTTCTTTCACCCGCGCGGGACTGAGAATTCGCCCCGCCTGCACATAATAGCTGCCCCGGGTATGGTCAATTTCCCACGCCTCCAAAGACCGGACAATGGCGTACTGGTCGGTCCGAGCCGAAAGATTCGGCATCAATCCCACTGGCATCTGGAGTCCAGGTTTAACCGTTCTGATGTCAAAATCCTCGGGAGTCCATGGCCCCTCTTTCAGGTCAAAGGTGTCGACTTGGCTCGGCCCGCCCGCCAGGAAGAGTAAAATACACACTTCAGCTCCTCCCCGGGGCTGTACTTTAGCCGCAGCCCGGACATTTTTCGGCTTCAAGATAGGAAGCAAGTGATAGCCTGCCACCCCAACGCTGCCTACCATAAAGAACTCTCGACGGGTTAGCTCCGGTATTGGTATTGCCATAAAGACCTCTCTCCACTGGCACTGCGGTTTAGTACTCAGCACATTAATAGTTGACTACAAACTCTAACTTGTTAATGAGAGCCCACTGGATATCTTCTGCTCCTTTGTCCCGGTAGCGCTCGAGATAGCCAACTGACTTTTCAGTCTCCTCCCGAGTTGGGAACCGTGAAAGCGTCGACAAGTAAATATTCTCCACTAATTGCTCATTACTCAAAGGAGGAGTCTGGCTCAGCAGAGTGTTGATTCGACTCCCCTCGGTGCTAGCTAGCACTTTGTTCTTGACCACCTCACTGTTCAACATCAATGAAGCCTGAACCACCGAAGGCGTGGTTTCTGCGGCGCCGCTTTTTCGATCACTTCGACCGAAAAAGTCCAGAAAACGCTTGGTACCCGGCTCCAGTTTATCAAAAGAAGGATCATAAGTCTCCATGATATAGCTGACTTTTTTGTCCGTCCCGGCCACCGATACCTCAGGAAAAACGTTCGTGGCTTTACTGATGGCATCATAGATCTCCTCTGCGGACAAACGACGTGCAAGTTTGCGAGCAAAGTAGCGATCATAATCCGGCTTCCAGTCGCTTTCGACACGGGAGGAGAGTTGATAGGCACTGGATTGGGTGATCACTTTCATCAGGTAGCGCAAGTCAAAACCATGTTTCTGGAAATCCTTGGCCAGTTCCTCTAACAACTCCGGATGTGAAGGCTGGATAGTCCAGGGAGCGGGTGGGGGATTCTGGGGGTCCTGGCGATCCAGGTCCCACGCAAAGGGAGGATCAACAATCCCTACCGTCATAAAATGTGACCAGAACAAGTTTACCGTCGCCTTGGCAAACTGGAGATCAGAAGTGAGCATTCGGGCCAACTCAACCCTCAGATTTGCACCCGACGCAGGCCGCTCTTGAGTAAGCACAAACTGGGGATAGACATCGGCTTTCTTGTTCCGGGCGATTCGCAGCACACTGGGTGAGTCCATGCTATAACCGTTTCCACCCCCCTGCCAGTGGGACTCCGGCCTCAATGGAGGGCCTTCCAACAAAGCAAATTCCTGAGTGTCGTGCGTAGGCCTGAAAATTCGAATGTTGCCGAAAAAAGCCGCCTGGCGCCAAAACTCTACACGTTTTTTTTGGGTCAGCCACAGGTTGATTTTCTCTAAATGCCCGGCACCGTCGTGGCAGGAAATACATTCTAAATTCAGTCCAAGGAAAAGCTTCGTCGCATTCACTGCCATCTCATCGCAGCTATCCTCGTGCATCACGTGACCGTCGAACAAGCCGTCGGCGTAACTCCGAATCAGGAAATTGGCAGCGCCCCCCACATTCGTACTCACGGTCGTCGCCGTGAGCATGTCCCGAACCATATAATCGTAAGCTATGTTGTGTTTTAAGTTGTGATAGATATACTGGCGAAACGCGTTGCGGCCTTCCATCCCCTGGATTGGACCATTGTCAAAGAGATCACCAAACCAGTAGCTCCACCGAGTTAAAAACGGCTCTTCAACTAACCAGGGACCCTTGGTCGACTCGCAGTGGAGGTTTCCCTGACAGTCCACGTCCGGATACTCAAGACCCAACAAGTGATCAATGAGCCGGTCTCGTTTATTTGGATCATTGTCAGCCACAAACTCACGGACTCTTTCGTCGTCGGGTATCCGACCCCACAGGTCCAGATAGACCCTACGTATGAACTCGGTATGCGTGGATAAACCCGCGTGTGGAATGCCCTCGGCCGCAATCTTGTCGAAAATGTAGTCATCGATGAAATTCTTTCGCTCTACGGTAAGACGAGTGGTGGAGGGTAGACCCACAGCAACTTCGTCTGTCAGTTGTGTGGCGGAAGGACGACTTTCCTCGGTAGGTTCTGAATGCTTCTCATCGAGAGAAAACGGCGCTGGGATCGCCAAGGCGGCGGCGCCTACTAAGCACACAATGAGAAGAAAGCGCTTCATTACACCCTATTATAAACTGGTAGAATCCCCACTAAGAAGTAAGTTCCTACGAAAAAGGGTAACACCCAAGCGATTCGGGTGTCAAGAATCTGTGCTGGTTCACTAAATACGAGATGGAGGGTTCTAATTGGGTAGCATGCCCAATGCTGAAGAAACTACAAGGGATTGAGATAATAGATAGCCTGGGATAGACGCACATCTAGCGTGTCAAGCTGAACCAAATCAACCGTTTAGATAGCCCGATACTGGTGAGGTTTACGTACTACATAGGGGCGTTTGCCACGGCAGCGCGACACAGAAATTGTGCGCCGGTGAGACTCCAGCAACTCTCTCCGACCCCGGAGATGTTGCGAGGATTAAACCTACCGTGGAGAGAAAGATAGAAAACCCCTGCTGGACCAGCTCGTTTTTCCTCCAATCTCCAGGGTTCATTGTTCTTCCCGCATCTTTTTCCTGAGTAGGACCTGTGATCCCTGGATTGTCAAGTGTCCTGTCCCACAAATAACATGCCATTTACGGAGGCAACTGTGAGCCGAGATCGTGAAGGTAGGAGGAGACAATGTGGTGGTATCGTCCCCTTTTACTACTTCTTCAGCCATTGAGCTTGTTCTGCGGAAGCAGCAGCCTACTTGCTCAAAAGAGGTTCACCTTTCGATGAGGGTGCCTTAGCCAATGCGTGGAGGAAATTACGTACCACTTTCGAAGCGTCCCCTTCCCACTTTGTTTCCGAGGTCTGGAATCGACCTCCTGCCGAAGTACCATGTCCCCCAGCTTGACCTCCGGGCAAGATCGAAGAGAGTAACCGGCCTGCGTGTGCTTGGGGATCTTTACTGCGCACTGAAATGTGGACCATGTGACCGTACCTTGCTAGGCAAATCGACCAACTGACGGTTTTCAGGCGCAGCAGGAAATCGGCGATTTCTGCCACCGCATCCGGATAGGGCACGGATTCTAAAACTGTGACGACGACGTCTTGGCTGATTATGGAAGTCTTTAGAGCTTCGCTGAGCAGTATGAAGTAATCACGAGAGAGCAGTGGATGTTCAATCTCACTCAAAAGGCGGTGATTGATTAACGGATAAAGAAACCGGCTGGTGGAGATGTCCGCTCGCGCAGCTTCCGGGCCAAAATATTTGGTCTCGGAAGTAATCGCGTAGAAAAGGGCCGTGCTCACCTTGGAACTCATCTTAAGTTTCGCCTCTTGCAGGTAGCTGGCAACAATCGTCGAGGTCGCGCCATACTGTTCACGCAGGTCCACAAACGGAACGGTCTGGCTCTGGCCCCAGTCCGGATGGTGGTCGATCACCGCAACGGGAATAATCTCAGTGGGTAAAACATTGTTCCTCCGATTTGGTTGTGTGTCTACCAAGATGACCGAGCCTCGAAAGCCAGGAAAAATCTTTTTCGCCGGAACGAGTGGAATCGCAAGGGTGGAAACCAGGGCATGATTCTCTGCTCGACCAATAATGCCACTCAGGCCAATTATTGGAGTCCGGCCCAGCTTTCGCCTGATGAGAAAACGGAGACCTGCTGCGCTAGCCAGTGAGTCGGGATCGGGGTTGTCATGGGGCAGGATAAGTAGACTCCCAGGACAAGAAGAAAGTGCGGCAAGAAATTCCTGCACTTTACTGGCGCTCTGGCTCATTGCTCACAGTTTGGATATTCACCCTAATCCAGCTCCATCGTTGCGCAGACTGTACAATATCTCGTTTGTGAAATTGAGTACTAAGAAAACATGTCCATCGAGAGATTGTACTCGATGACACAGTCTATACCGAGATCCTGATCGTTTTTTTCAACCAACTAGTCCACACACGAAGAAACCGCATGAATTAAAAATAACCTTAATCCATAGAAGTGAGTGTCTTCCGTCCCATATCTGAGTGTGACTTACCGAGTTGCTATGGGAGTCCTTATCGGTTCGGAACCAGCCTCAGCAAAGTCTCATCCTGATCGTTTCAGAAGAGCGTGACGAGGTCACTTTGGAAAAACGCGGGCGTATGAGAAAAATTGGAAATCTGAACATACTAACCGATTGTGCTGCGGCAGAAAATGCGAACAGAACTTTAGGTTTCGAGACTTGAGTGGAGAAAATACTTTTAAAGGAGTGGAAGCTCAAGGTATGACCCCCGTTTCCTTGAGCTTGACTGGGAGCAAAGCCTATCGTATGTATAAACTCAAGATTGTGGATTCAGGCGGCTTGAAACTCCGTAGAGATATTGTAACTATTTTTCACGCGGCTCTAGGGGCGGTGGATCCCATCGTCACCGTGCAACGACACGTTCGTCGCAGAGACAATGGACTGGAGATCCGAGGACATCTGTACGATCTTTCAGCTTACGAGAAGATCTACGTTGTCGGAGCTGGTAAGGCCTCCGCGGCCATGGCTATGGCGCTAGAAGATCTCCTGGGGAACCGTCTAAAAGCAGGTGTGGTTAATGTCAAAGTCGGGCACACCCTTCCCTTGAACATCGTGAAAGTCAACGAAGCAAGTCATCCGGTTCCAGATCGGGCTGGTCTACAAGGAACAAGGGAAGTTATCAAGCTCCTCCGACAAACGGGGAAAAGAGACCTGGTGTTCTGTTTGATTTCGGGCGGTGGATCGGCTCTATTACCCTCACCGGCAGAAGGGGTGACATTGCAAGACAAGCAGCAACTCACCAGACACCTTATGGAATGTGGTGCCAATATCCACGAGATTAACACACTTCGGAAACATGTCTCTGGTATAAAAGGCGGGCGATTGGCCCAACTAGCCTATCCTTCTACCTTGATCTCGCTGATACTTTCCGATGTCATCGGCGATGATCTCGACACCATCGCTTCCGGCCCAACCGTTCCTGACAGAAGCACCTTTGTCGATTGTCTGCGGATTTTGGAGAAATACCAGGCCAAGGGGCGAATCCCTTCCCAAATTAAGAGTCTTTTAGAAAAGGGAGCCGCGAGCAAAATTGAAGAAACACCGAAGGAAGACGATCCCGCCTTTCAGCGAACCCAGAATGTCATTATCGCTAGTAATATTCTGGCAGTGAAGGCTGCCAAAGAAAAAGCCGAAGAACTCGGTTACCACAGTCTGATCCTTTCCAGCATGATTGAAGGAGAGACTCGTGATGTAGCCAAGGTTCACGCAGCCATCGCCAAAGAGATCCTCAAGAATGGCCATCCACTGCCCGGACCTGCTTGCTTGATTTCTGGAGGGGAAACTACAGTTACTATTCGAGGCCCGGGTTTAGGCGGCCGCAATCAGGAATTTGCTCTGGCAGCAGCTCTAGAAATTGAAGGGCTCGAGGAGATAGTCCTGTTGAGTGGAGGCACGGATGGTACCGATGGTCCTACGGACGCCGCCGGAGCAATCGCCGATGGACAGACCATCAAACGAGCCGGTCAGCTCGGATTAGATGCCGAACAGTTTCTGCGACAAAATGACTCCTACCGATTTTTCCAACCCCTTGGTGACCTGCTGATGACAGGACCGACTCTAACCAACGTAATGGACCTTCGACTAATCCTAACTGGAAATTAGAGGGACGACATTAGAGGTGACAGTCTACTCTGTCCCCCTGATTAGTCCTCCTAGTGTATCGTCGAGTGCGTTAGTACTCATTCAAATACTCTCTGGTGGGCGCAGTCGATCGCATCCGGGCGGGCAGAAACACGGGTATGCCCCTACAATTGCAGTGAGAAATGAGAGGTTATGCCACGATCTCTTTGAGCCCCAATTGACAGCATTCTGAAACAGACTGAACAAGGAATAGGAAACGATTTTTACGCCTATCACCGCCAGTTTATCTAACTTGCAAGAAAGGCATCAACCCTCTGCTCAGCAGTAAATAAGGGAGCAGGTGGAGAAGGAATGGTCCGAATCAAACGCGATTTCCATCACCGAAGGATTTAGAGACCAAAAGGGCTTTTTATTTCAGCTCAGCAAAACCTTGAGGCGTTCGCACCTCAATCAAGCTGAACTCTGGAGAAGAGATGGCCTCCTCTAGAACAGGCAAAAGCTCTTTCACCGTGGTCACCCTAGCAGCAGAAAAGCCGTAACTCTCAGCCAGCTTCACAAAGTCAGGATTCACCAGCTCCGTTCCGATCAGTCTCTCTGCAAAGGAGGTCTTCTGTAGCCCCTTCAACACTCCCCAAGCGTCATCATTGAATATGACCACGGTGATGTTCAAGCCATACTGGGCAGCAGTGGCCAGCTCCGACATGCAATATTGGAAGCCTCCGTCGCCCGTGAAACAGACAACCGGCACACCCGGGTTGGCTGCCTTCGCTCCCAATGCAGCAGGTAAGGAGAAGCCTAGGCCAAACCAGCCGTAGGGTTGGAGAAAGGTGCGCGGATCGTAGACAGGAAAAGCTCTACAAGCATGATTGGCAGCAACGGTGACGTCCCAGCAGGTTACAGTGTCACGAGGCAGTACGCTCCGTACAAGCCTCCAAGGCTCTAACCTCGTTTGGCAGCTGCTCCAACAGGGCCTGCTTGTTACGGCTGCGTAGCTTGTGTACTTCAGCCTTGTAAGAGTCACCCTTGTAGACATCTGTGCCTTCCAAGGCGTTCAGGAACTCCCGCAACACCAATCTAGCATTTCCCGCTATTCCCACAGTGGCAGGATAGTTCTTGCCGACAGAGCTCTCGTCCAGAACAACGTGTATCAGTCTTTCCGGAAGTTTGAGACCTGCTCCGGCGGTATACCAGTAGGGAAAATTCGTACCCAGGGCCAGCACCAGGTCACAAGTAGGAATAAACTCGTGCACGAGGTTTCGGCCCCATATCTTCCCACCCAAGACTGTACCCAGGGACAAGGAGTGCTCTTCGCTAAACACCCCTTTGGCACCATCTGCCGTCACAACCGGAGCACCCAAAGTCTCGGCCAGAGTTTGCAACTCCTCCGTTCCACCGCTGTAGTTCATCTCTTCACCTGCCCAGAGGACGGGCTTTCTACACTGTCGTAACTCACGCACCGCCTTCTCAATCTGGTCTTCCGCTGCCATCGAAGGCTCAACATCGATGTACGGAACGGTCGCGATATCAGCCACTTCACCTAGCAAATCGGTGGGGATCTCCAACTCTATTGGTCGAGGGCGCCGTGTTTGGAAACGTGCGAACGCCTCATCGATTTGGTCAGGAATAGACTCCACGCTGTTCACCAAAGTGTTCCAGTCCGTCACGGACCGAAACATCTGTAGTTGGTCCTTGGCCTCATGACCAAGCCCTCGACCCTGACCTAGGAATTGCCGCTCTACATTCGTGGTAATCTGAAGGACCGGGGAACTGCCGTGGTAAGCCTCTCCCATCGCATGCATGGAGTTGGCTGCACCCGGACCAGTACTGGTGAAGACCACTCCGGGCCTACCCGTGGACCGAGCATACCCATCGGCCATAAAACCACACGCTAACTCTGTCCGACCCCCAACGTGACGGAGGTCATTTTGGGCATCATAGAGCGCATCGAACAGATCCACGGTGTGAAACGATATAATGCCAAAAACTACACGAACTCGGTGGTCCTTTAACCGCTCTACCACAGCCTGTCCACCCGTCATCTTGGCCAATTGCGCCCTCCCTCCTGATTCCGATTTGTGGTATCCCTTATTCTAACACTGCTGTGAGGGCCAGGGTACTGCTTCAGGGTGTAAAGAAAAGGAGCCTTACTGCTGGCCTCCTACCTTTCCGTGATCGAAGTGGCCGCGACAAATGAGACGCCGCCGTCCTCACCGTTCAAATCGAACTCTGTGGAGAAAAGACTAAAGAATTACCTTGGCTTCCGTGCTCTGGTCTTCAGGCAACTCGGTATCAAGAGAAACCAGATCAGATTTGACTCCCGAGGGCAGCTCCTCAACAAACGTTAGCGCATTCATGAAACTGAGTACCGAGCCAGTTTGGCATATTCACGCGCTTGCTCCGCGATATCCACTCCCACCTCTTCGGACCAGGTGCCGAGCAATTTCCGGTATATGGGACCGGGTTTGCCATCACTGATTTGCTGGAAATTGAAACGGGTGATGGGAATCATACAAGTGGTCGTGCTAGCACACCAGGCTTCGTCAGCTTCGCGCACATCATAAGGTTCTAAATCGACCTCGTGTACCGGGATGCTGAGCCGGGTAGCCATTTCCATACAGGCATGGCGGGAGACGCCACGGAGGATATTGTGGGGTCTGGGTGTAAAAATTTCCCCGCCGCGCGCCAAAAAAAAATTGTTGCCGGTTCCCTCTGTGATGAACCCATGTTCGTCTGTGAGCAAGGCCGCAGCTCCTTCTTCTATGTGTTCAGCTTCGAGGTCAGCAAGTTTGTAGTAAAGACGGCTGCGGTTTTTTGCCTTGGGATCAATGTAGCGCGAGGGCACGGATCGCTGTCTGGTAGTTACAAAGTGAGTTCCTTTTTCGTACTTGTCGGCCATGCGGGCCAAATGACGCACCAGGGGAACGACATTGATGGTCACGATAGGTGCCGTCCCTTCCTTAACACTCGTGTCATACAGGTCCAGGGCACCGCGGGTGACATTGTGCATGAACTGGAAGTCTAGCTCCCCTAGGGCCGGCAGGTTACGCTCGATGGTTTCGCGGGTGGCGGCTTCCATCTCTTCTCTGGAGAGGCCACAATCGATTTCCAGGTAATGCATTGACGCATAGAGACGCTCCAAGTGCTCTCTTAAGCGGTAGGGCTGCTGGTTGAAGGCACGAGTCATTTCGAAGACCATATCTCCGTACATTAGAGCCGAGTCGAAGATCGAGATACGGGCATCAAGTTCGGGAATGAACTCGCCGTTGAAATAGACAAAACGCTTGGACACCATGAGTATAATATAATCAAGTTCCAGGTCAAATCATAGCCCTGTAGACTCTATCGAAGCCCTACTCGACAGTGAAAACAACCCTCCATCACCAACCAATAAGCTGATACCGTTTCTCTCTCGCCGGGCACCATACGCCGATGCTTTCATTGGGAATGATGGTCGCCTTGATGCAGCGCATGGCCACTTGTTGGGCACTTTTGGCTGGGGAAATCATTCGCACAACAAGCCATATATCGACAATCTAAAATATCTATTAAAGAAGCCTCTGTGCCCCCCCTCATCGATGACGCGACATCTCCTCGATGGTCGCTCGCGAAATCAGTACCGTCACGTTCGCCACAAACATCATCGTATTCAGGTAACCCCAACACCTACGAGAGATAGTATACTTTCAGCAGGGAGAACCGTGAAGGTAGAACAGCTGACAGTGCTTCTTTTTACCTTCTCTATTGGGGTCGGCAGTCTTTCCACAAACGCTGTCCAAAATAGAAGGTGTTGAGCCCCAACCTTTGGTGGCACAGGCGGTGCGTTTAAATGAAGCACTGCCTTTTCTGGGCAGTGGTTTGCAGGCCCAAGATGCCAGGGAAATCAGGGCGTTGAAAGATCTGGCTCCAACCGCCGAACTGGTGATGGGCATTCAGGAGATTTTGGACCCGTACTGCCTCGCCATGGTCGAAATCAATCCTGAAGCCCGAGTCAAAGTCCTCCGTGGACCAGCCAGGGCCGAGCTCAGGGTGGCTGGAAGAGCTCCCTGATCAAGGTCAACAACCGGGCCCAGATTAATTCTAAGCTGGTTGTGGAAAGCCCGAACTCTAAGCCTCTGTTTCACATATCGACCGGGGCCAAGCGGATGAAAAAACACAACGCGATCTCACCGGGAGAGGTGGCTAACCGATTTCTCGAACTGGCCCTATATCGACAACCTCCTCTTCACAACACCCTTTCGGGCTTGGAGCTTGAATACACCGTTTTGCAAATCTATACACGGGACACAGGGAAACGAGAGGCAAAAATTAGCTTCCACGTGGGTCAGGGAACTCAGGACATTGGTTTTCAGAATGCTGTCGATGTCCTGTTTGACTGCCTTCCCTCTGTACCAGTGATTTTCCGGGTAAAGGATCACGACGGCTCGCCCACGACTGCCTCTTTTACCATCACAGACGGGATCGAGAGAATCGTTATCAGCCCAGGCCACAGTGCCGGTGGCTCCCACGTGACTAAAGGTGCCGGCCGACTAACTTGGCACGATCGGCACATTCTTCAAGACCAAAATTACCGTATGAACCTGGCCCTGGAACTTCCTTGGGTTGAAATCGGAGGAGGGCATACGCCGCTGAAAGTCAAGCACCTGGTGAGAATCTACCTCCTGCCCTCGCGGCGGCTGGCCAGCGATGGTCAATATCCCGACTTCTTCTTTCAAGCCCAAATTTACCGCTCCGACGGCGAGCACGTGAATCTTCCACCGGGTGTCTATGAAATCAAGTTTACGCGCGGTCCAGAGTATGTGCCTCAAACCAAGCGAGTTACGATTCCCAAAAACGTCAACCGAGATGAGGTTTCTTTTCAGCTTAAGCGATGGACCAATCTGGCCAAACTAGGTTGGCACAGCGCCGATCATCACGTGCACGCTGCCGGGTGCAGTCACTACGAGAGTCCTAAGGAAGGCGTTCAGCCCGAGCATATGTGGCGGCAGGCTTTGGGAGAAGATCTCAATGTCGCCTCTGTTCTGAACTGGGGACCGTGCTGGTACCATCAAAAGCAATTCTTCGAGGGCAAAGTTCATTCCCTGTCGACCGATAAGAATCTGATGAGGTATGACGTGGAGGTCTCTGGTTTTCCTTCTTCTCATTCCGGCCACCTCTGTCTTTTGAAGCTGAAGGTAGACGACTACCCGGGAACGACTCGGATCGAGTCTTGGTCCAGTTGGACCTTACCCATTTTAAAGTGGGCTAAATCGCAAGGAGGTGTGGTCGGTTACGCTCACTCCGGCTGGGGACTTGAACCCATAAAGCCCACTTCGTACTTCCCCAACTTTATCATGCCCAAGTTTGACGGCATCGGGGCCAATAAGTACATCGTTACTGTCACCCACGACGCGATAGACTTTTTCTCGACCGGAGACACTCCCCCCCCACCTGGGAACTCAACATGTGGTATCACACCCTCAATTCAGGTTTTCGAACCCACATCAGCGGGGAAACTGATTTTCCCTGTATTTTTGACGAACGGGTTGGCATGGCCCCCACATATGCCAAGTTGGAAGGGAAATTAGATTTCGACTCCTACATCCAAAAAGTCAAACAGGGCCGAAGCTACGTGACAGAAGGAAGGTCTCACCTGATCGATTTTTCCGTGAACGGCCTTGAGATGGGAACACACGACAGCGAACTTGCACTAGCATACCCACAAAAGGTCGTGATAGTGGCTAAAGCAGTTGCGTACTTACCCGAAAACCAGGACGAGATTGGGAAACTAATCGCGTCTCGACCTCAAGACCAACCACCTTACTGGCACCTTGAACGAGCTCGTATAGGCAAAAGTCGCCGGGTTTCTGTTGAACTGATTGTCAATGGACAGGCTGTCGAAAGGAGGAAAATTATGGCCGGCGGCGGGTGGACCGACATTGCTTTTCAATATCCGATTCAGTACTCCAGCTGGGTGGCACTGAGAATACTTCCGAGCTCTCACACCAATCCTGTTTTCGTTGTGGTCGATGGTAAACCAGTTCGTCCTTCGAAGCGCAGTGCGGAATGGTGCCGTCAAGCAGTGGATCGCTGCTGGGAGATGAAGCATGCTGAAATCCGGACGAAGGAGCGGCCGGCAGCAAAGGCCGCCTATGGCAAAGCTCGCCAGGTGTACGATCAGATCATTCGGGAATGCCCAGATACCATTCCGTGGTAGAAATGGATCAATGAAGTAAGATCGCAAAAAGTCGATTCAAGTGGCGCGGCTTGCACCCGTCCTCGGTTACCCTGGTTAGATATTCCTTGAAACGCCTAAAACGCCCTTTACCTTGGATGTGCCATGACTTAGTTTTTCACTCTCGTTCAGGTTCTTTAATGCCCCTGCAGATTCCTCAAGAATCATGCAAAAAGTCCTTGACAACGTCTTATTGCACACCCAGAATGACCCTGGGTTCCAACTGGTCCAACGATGACTCGGTGACGAGGTTGGCCGAAAGGCTAGCTAAGGTTATAAAGCCTTGATTCTAAAGATCAATTGGAGCCTTTTTACCTCCATCGGCACCCGCGGGGCTTTCTCCGTAGTAGGAAAACCATGACTAAAGCGCACCTAGTGGACAACGTTGCTAAGAATTCCGGCTTAACCAAAAAAGATGCTGAAGTTGTCGTCGAAACCGTTCTCGAAAGTATAGAAGAGGCCTTGAAGTCGGGTGAGAGAGTTGAGCTGAGAGGTTTCGGTAGTTTCCGGCTGCGCGAAAGGAAACCGCGAATAGGCCGCAACCCAAAGACTGGAGAAACGGTCCAGGTACCTGCCAAAAAAGTTCCCTATTTCAAGCTGGGCAAAAAACTGAGAGAGCTTATCAATTCCTGAAGTGCCTGGAAAGCGGATACCCGAAATCCGGCGCCAAGTGGCCGTGACTTAGTCTTGATTTCGTAAATCCGGCCGCATCCATACCCAGTTTCTCTTAGCCGAAAACAATTCAACTCCCAAGCTAGAGAACTCCGCCCGGAATAAATGGCCGAAGGTTCATCTACCTCTCCTGTTTTTTGACATTGGTGCTAAAGATCGTTCCGTCTACTCGGTTAGTAGCGCTTCTCCTTCTGAGCGGGTCACCTGTAACTGCTATCCGAAGGTAATTTTATCCCTTCTGAATCAAAGCTGAACAACCCTTTGCAACCGAGAGAAATTTGACTCAAAACTGAAGAGTTGATAGATTTCGATCATTCAGCGTGGAACAGCTAAAGGAACTCATAATTGGAAGGTGATATGAGGAATGTCGATGAAAGTGGATCCCGCTGAGCTCATGAAGGATTCGAAAAATCCGTCTGAAGAAGTGAAATTACCGCGGAGAGATTCTAATTTGCTGCTCAAGTTCTTGTCAATCGGCGCTCTGGTTTTAAGTCTTGGAATCATTTTCTTTCTCATAGGGATGAACAAAGAATATGAGCTCCGAGGGAAGAATCTGAGCGATCAAGTTGCTGAGCTCAGGAGCATGTTAAGCCTAATTGGAGAACGACTAGATGAGGAGCACCAGTCCATTAGTTCTCTGAATGCAGATGTGGAATTAGTTCAGCAGCGTGTCGGTCTGACCCAAAACGAGATCAAAAGGGCGCGATCGGTGGCCGAACAGCTTCGCAAAGAAGCCGACCAGCTCCGGAAAGAACAGGAAAAAGACGTACTAGCGCTCACCAATCAACTTCTTCGCAAAGCGGATTCCCAAGAAGTGGTCACCCTGGACAAAAAGTCGGAGGTAAAGTTTCAGGAGATTGGTAAGCAGATTACGGAAGTTCAAGAAAAAGTGAAAACCAGTCGGAATGAGCTGGAAAAGACGTGGAAGGAGTTATCAGCGGTAGGTCTTCGCGTTTCGGAGCAGGGAAGATTGATCGCTACGACTGGGGATGCCCTCGAAGAGCTAAAACAGCGTGGAGAGAGAGACTACCTTAAATTCGATGCCAGAAAGAAGAAAAAGCTCACCGTCGGGAATATTGTTATAGAGCTTCGGAAAGCAGACCGTAAAAAGCACCGCGCGGATCTGAGACTCTACTACGACGATAAGCGCGTCGACAGAAAAAAAGTGTATACAAACACTCCTTTGGTCTTTTACGTCGGTCGGAACAAGATTCAGTATGAGCTGGTGATCAACCAGGTGATGAAAAATCGAATCACTGGCTACATAAGTGTGCCCCTAGGGAAGTTCCCGAAGTTTGGGGGGCTCAGGGCTAAGACGGCGACGTAATTTGCGGAGCACCCCCAGGATTACCTATTTGAGATCCGAGTTAGCCTGCATCGGAATAAGTTTGCTCAAACCCATCCCTTAAGCGTTATCTTGAGGTTGTATTGCCCAGACGTACCGGGCATATGAATCTAGCTTAAGAAATTATCCGGATCGTTGCGGTTACACGGCCACTCATAAGTCCATGGGTTTTTACTCGAACTTGGATCCGGTGGACTTTGAAATCGTGGAGACGGCCGGTGGCGTTTGTGGCAAGAAGACCAGGGGGACGATGGCTTTCCTTATTCCCTGGGAGCGACTGAAGGAAGGACTAGCCAATCGGGTCGAAGACGCCGGAGAGTAGGAGGCTTCCGAGCTGCGGATTCCAAGCCAGGCAAAAGCTGGTTTTGTTGAAGTATGGGACCTGTGGTGTTCACCCCTTACCCCAGTGGACGAAAGACGGCTGGCGCGGTGAACTCTTCGCTAACAAGCCCAACTCCTACAGAGCACACCTACCAGTAGAGATATACGCTGGTGCAAATAGCCGATAGCGTCAACCAAATCACAGCCAACCGGACACCAAAGATAAAGGCTTTGCCGGAAGATCAAGGTACTCATCGATCATTTGTCAGGCAAAAATAGTGCTTTTGCAGGGAGTAAAATGAAGTTATCATCCCAATGGAGAGTCAACTGTGGGGGTTTGCTTTGGGCGGTTTTCCCCATTCCACTGACCGCTTTTTCTTTCCAAGCTGGATCGTACCTCGAAATCGCTTCCCGCTGGTCCTTGAAAGTGACCGCTTTTGGATGACCCCAACAGTACATCGGATCAGCAAGAGTCCTTTAAGTTGAAGGGATAATCAGCTTAACCGAAATGCAAGGGAGGGAAAGAAAATGAATTTCAGACACTCCAAAGTTCTTATAGCTGGTGTGGCTGTCCTGTTGTTTGGCATTTTTGAGTGCCAGGGCGAACAGGTTAAGAAAGCCAAGCATGCAGACAAGAGCCTTCCTGAGATTGCTCTTCCTCATTTCGAGGGGGAGAGATATGAAGCGGAGGTTCCGGACACGCTGGACCTGGCGGAGAGGGGGGAGCTAGCCATCCAGGCCATCACCCGGATGGTGGACCCGAACAGAAATTACGCCCTGTACTGTCATGCCTTGTTCAACAGAAGACCTCCGGTCCTTGTACTCTCCGACTTTGATGGCATAGACGGGGGGGGGTGTCTCGGGAAACAGTTCGAGTCCTTGCTCCTGTTGCGCATCATGAGCGGAAGCACGTACAACCTTGAATTAGAAAAAGGATGGATACAGAGCCGGCTTGACATCACCGGAGAAGACGGCATCATTTATTGGCTGCCCAGTATGCTTGTAAATGCCAATTATCCGGCGCCGTTTGAAGAACCGTATGCGAGCGTGGAAAGTGAGGGACGGCACATCTTGGCCCTGTCGATGTGGTATCAGCATGATAAGAACCCCTTGTGGAGGAAGCTGATCAAGAAGAAAACTCGGCGCCTGACGGAGTTGGCCGTGAAAGAGGAGGACTACGTGTACTTCACCAATCGTCCCTACCTTCCTTCGTCGCGTGCCGCCGAGGTCATGTTCACCGCAGCCGATCGGGGGGAGACCGTCAAAGATCCCTCGGGCGAGAGGGGCCGATTCGAGAATCCTATTTCCGCGCATCGGATCAATTCTATGCTTTCCCGCAGCTTGTGTGTCGCCTATCGATTGACGGGCTATGAGCCGGCCCTGGAACTGGCCGGTAAAATGATAAGGGGTGTCATGAAGCACCAGAACGGCTTCGACAAGGATGGCCGCTGGCTGCTTCGGCATTTCCACACATCAACCGCCTCTCTGTTGGCCATTCTGGAATACGCCATCGTGACGAATGACAAGGAACTGCTGGAATTCGCAAAGGAGGGCTACGAGTACGGGAAGATGCTCGGTGATCCCCTGATAGGTTTCTTCCCGGAAGCCGTACCCGGCTCTGACTGGTCCATCCGCCGCCAGATCATGACTAGTGAGACCTGCGCGGTGGCAGACATGATCGGACTGAGCCTGAAACTCACCCGGGCCGGTGTGGGGAATTACTGGGAGGATGTGGATCGCTGGGTGCGCAACCAGTTCGTGGAGAACCAGCTGACCTCGGTCGACTGGGTGGACAAGGCGCCGGAAGAGGCCTTCAAAAACTTGCCGAGATCGATCGAAAAGAAGCCAGTCGAGGCCTGGGAGAGCACCGAGATCGAAAGAGCCGTGGGAGTCTTTGCCGGCTGGGCATCGCCCAACGACTGGGGACCAGCGGCCATGCATTACTGTTGCACGGGCAATGCAGGTAGAACACTCTACTGGATCTGGGACAGTATCCTGACGAAGGAAGACGGTAAGATCCAAGTGAACTTACTGTTAAACCGTGCCTCCCCCTGGCTGGACGTGGACAGTCACCTGCCGTATGAGGGAAAGATCGAACTCAAGATCAAGGATGCCGAGAAGGTTGCGGTGCGTATTCCGGAATGGACGGACCGTCACAGAGTCTCCTGCAAGGTCAATGGTCAAACCCAAAAGTTTGCCTGGTCGGGAAACTACGTGGAAGTGGGAGATCTGAAGCGAGATGACCGTGTGAGCGTGGAGTTTCCCATGAGGGAAAAGACCCTCTTTCGGGTCATCAGTGGATTTCCCTATAAGCTGACTCTGAAGGGGAATACGGTGGTGGAGATAGACCCAAAAGGAAAACTCCACCCGCTTTATCTGAGGGACCGATACAAGCAGGGGAAGGCACCCCTGAAAAAGGTGACCCGATTCGTCTACAAAGAAACCCTACTCTGGTGATGAGGCATCACCGTGGAAGCGCTTCAGAATTTTCCCCAGAGGAGGTGGTGAGAGCGAGATAAGATTTCTACCCGTAAAATCCTCCCCTCAGGGCTTCAGACGTGCGGTCTCAAAAACGCACGGCGGTGTGAAACACTCGTAGCCGCGACTCTGATTTCCGGAGCAGCGGCCATGCGGCACTTTTGTGACGCGTCCCGAACGACCTCCCGTTCCCGGCACAACGGACCATCAAGCTGTCAACGGCTTTGGGGGTCCCTGGTGGCCCATTGATAAGCGTAATAGACGGGGATCCCCAAGACGATCAGTAAGATCCCGGCAAGAGACTCGAGCGGTTTGTCGATGAACACCTGGTACAAAAACCAAACGTAGACCAACACGAAAACTACAGGTACCAACGGATACCCCAGCGTCTTGAAGGGACGCTCCTGTTGCGGACGGCGATATCTCAGAACAATCACCGCCAGCACTCCCAGTGCGTAAAAGATGCTCGCCGAAAAGATCACCAGATTGGTCAACAGGCCGAAGATGGAATCGTTCTGCAGGCTCTCGATGATGAGCGACGCCGTTCTCCAGTGGTAGGAATCGATGTTGACCTCTCGCACCAGCCTCTTGGCCATCACGACAATCATCACCAGCGCTATTCCCAGGATTGCCTTAACAAGAATAGCGATCGCGGGAGTCCGATATTTAGCATGCACTCGACCCAGAGCGCGAAAGAAAACCCCGTCTCGTCCCATAGCGAAAGTCACCCGCGAGCCCTGCAGCAGAGACGAGTTGATGGCACCAAAGGTGCTACACATAATAACTCCCGACATGAGGGTAAGACCAAGCGGGCCCAGAATCTTACGCAGCATCTCTTCTGCAGCATGATCGCCGGCCGCTTTCATCTCTCCCATGGTCAAAACCCCGTGGTAAGCAAAATTTGCCGAGATGTACAACAGAATCAAGATGCCGATGCCCCCAAAGAGGGAGCGAGGGATTGTACGTCGAGGATTTCGAACTTCTTCGGTGAGCGACGAAATGCTATGCCAGCCATTGTAAGCCCACATGACCGCCAGGAGCACGGCGCCCAGCTGCGACGTAAATCCTGAGTACTTCGGGACGGCCGTTGAAGCATAGTTTGCCAGCTCGATACCCACGCCGGTGAAGGGAAAAAGCAAGACAGGAGCTGCCACCATTAATCCCAGGGAAGTCCCTTTGATCAGAGTGGTAACCATTTGCATCCTCCCACCCCAGATCACACCGACGATATTAACCCAGGCCATGCCTCCGATCAGGGTCGAGACCAGCACCAGTTCCGTAAGCTGAGAAGTTCTCCAATCGAGCGCCAGGGTCAGAGAGCCGATGAAGGCGGCGGAGAGCGCGCCCAGCGAGGCAGGAGAATCCAACAGGAATTCCATCCAGCCGAAGAGAAAGGCCACCGGCTGACCATAGGCCTCACGGAGATAAACATAGAGCCCGCCGGCACGTGGCAACATGGTCACCAACTCGGCGAAGCACAGCGCTCCCAGAATGCAGAGCACCCCGCCAAACAACCACACGGAGATGATGAGTCCGAATTGCCCCGCCTCCGCGGCGATAGCTCCTGGCTTTAGGAAAATGCCGGAACCGATGACGTTTCCCACCACGATGACCAGTCCCATGGGAAGCCCCAGGGCACGCTTCAGCGTGGGCGTTTTCGCAGGACCGGATCCGCTGGATGGGACGGTATACTCACCAGACATAAGTCCTCATCCGACATTCCTCATATTGACTTCGGATATGGGTTCCCCTGGCCTCCTTGTGACGAATGATCGAAATTTATCGCTACCCCAGCATTGGAGTAAGCGTTTTTCCCCATCCAGGAACACAACTCAGAACGTCTCCACTGGTTCCAAGACTTGGCTGTGGAAAGCCTTGAAGCTCAGATGATCATGAACGCCAAGAGAATCTATCTTGCTAATCTAACAGGAAGCAGCGACGTTTCAGCGGGCATAGTTAAGTATTTGGAAACCCACCTACTAGCCGGTAAAGTGCATGCTGGTGGTAAAGATGGACGAGAAAGGCAGAATCCAACTACCTTAGGTCTGCCCGACATCACAATCCTCTTTTTCACTTCCACGTCGAATCAATCAACCCCCTGGTCACTTACATCTTAAAGGGCTTCCAGCCACTTGTCTCGTCACCTGATCTTCCAGCACAGCAAGAGCTGGTCGGCAGAACTGTCCGTTGGTGACGATTTTCAACTAGTCCAATCCGTATTCCTCTCCATTTTTTCCGCCATTTGAGCAGTTCTGCCACGGCGCCACATAAGAGCACCCACGGAAATAACCCGAACGAGAATCAGTAAACCGGCGGACATATTGACGTCATAGCTAAGCTCGAAAAACCATTGTACGCCATTACCACGCCCCTTACGAAAGTGGGGATCCCTCCCAGCAGGGCAAGTACTGCGACCCAGATAGTACCTACTGTTCCATAGCGTAATTCCATACAGCGCAAACGTGAGGCCCGCCAAAGAACATACTCGTGACACTGACGAGCCCGACTTCGACCTGACAGACGCCAAATGCTGCATGAAACAAACCGGGATTTTCCGAGGACTCCGCTCCAGCCCATGCGTCAACCCATCACTTTGAGCGCGACAACAATGAGAGCAACTCCAGCGAGCTGTGTTAATTGACTGGCAACCCAATGTCGATCGGCCGCGTACTCCGAAAAAGCAGCAACAGGGTCGTTTGAATCTACCTGCATTGGGTGAAGCAAGGTTCTGACAAAGAGAAGTACAGCACCAAGCACGGCGCTCGTAGCGCCAAGCTTATAACTACGACTACTCATGACTAAGACCCTTGTCCACCTACCGGTCCGTTGGTCTACCAGTGAGTATACTGATCAGCATACTATTCCAGTTGCCCGTATAAGACGCAAACAAAAATGGGCGAACGGCCTGTCGTAATTAGCCTACTGAAAACGAGTTCCGCTGAACATGCCACTCGAAGCAGAACGGTTATACTGATCCGCATATTACCGCTTCAGGATGTTCTCCATGGGGCTCCGAACTCCCCTCGGTCTCCGGTTCGAGACGTCGGTGTAAAACGTCATTTCTCATGCTGACACCCTGACCGATCGGAGACAAGCCGACACGCCGAAGCGATGCAACAACACGCTTTCAATCCAGCGGGCCCGATCAGGTAGCAAAGGGCCATTACTGGCCCCCCGCCACCGCTTTGTTCAGCGCTGGCATAAGCTCAGTAGCGAACAACTTGAGATTACGCAGCCAACTAACCTTGTCGTCCCAGTCGAAGCCCATCAGGATTAGTGTGCCGAAGGGGCCGCACTCTTCCATCAGCGTTAGCAGGCGTGTAAGCGCATAATCCACGTCGCCAGCAATGATTTGCTCGGACAACCAAAAGTCCATGTTGCAGTCCACATTCGGCATGTCAAGGTCACGCTTCAGAATGTTCCTGCCGAGGCTCACGTCCAGGACGCTGGCGATATACTGGAAGTTCTGCCCCACCGAGTTAGTGCGGACACACTCGATGGCTTCCTTGGTCGTGTCGGCCAGAAAAATCGCACGAGCCACTTTCCAGTCAGTTCTGTCCGGCTTTCGTCCCGCTTCCAGATTGCTGCGCTCGTAGGTCGCCCAGTTGTCTGCCAAGACATTACCGGCTGACAGAGCGGCAGAAAACGGGGCGAATCCGTACTTACCCGCCACCTGAAGGCTGTAGGAATTGCGCCCTATCCCCGGCATGGCGATAGGTGGATGGGGATGCTGCAGAGGTTTGTGTATGAAACCGATCTGGGTCTCCTCGTTGACGTGTTCTTTGAGCGAGAACTGCCAGAACTCGCCGTTGTGCTCGTACGGCGGTCCTGATGACCACAGTTTCAGGATGACGTCGAGCGCCTCTACCGTCATGGCACCACCCTGTTTCGGGTCCAGGCCGTAGAGTTCGTAATCTGAGATCACACTGCTGGAGCCGAAGCAGAGGTTGAGCCGACCTTTTGAGAGATGGTCGAGAAAGGCGAGGCGACTGGCCACATAGGCCGGATGATGCAGGTTGAGACAGATCGGTGCCGGGCCGAGGCGGATGTGATCGGTCTCGCCCAGAACGCGTCCGATGAAGACCTCTGGCACGACAACGGCTTCGTACTTCATGGTGTGGTGCTCGCCAATCCAGAACTCGTCAAAGCCGAGCGCCTCGGCCCGGACGACAAGCTCGATATCCTCGTCGTAGCACTGAGTCAGCGGTTTGTCCGGTGGATGGAACGGCATGATAAATATACCGGATTTGATCGGTTGTCCGTTGGTGGTCATAAAGCTCACTTCCTACCTAACCGAGATTCCTCACATCAGCTCCGGACATGAGGTTGACCTGAGCCAATCGTGATGAATGTATCGAAATCTCTCAGTACCCTAACATTGGAACAAGTATTCTTTCTCATAATTTTGGCTGATCGGTCATTTAGTGTATCATTCAGTTTTTATGGTTCCGAAGAAATACTGGGACCTGTATCCGATCGACGAGATCGAGCTGGCCGACAGCCCGCACCTTCCAACAGGCGCGCCCTCCTTTGCCGGTATCGGTTCGGCAGAACTACGCAGTTACCATGGTATTCCCCGAAGTGGTCCCGTGGTGGGCGAAGACCAAGCTCGCACCCTGACCGCCGGGTGTTACGCCTGTATTAGCTATATCGATGCGCTCGTCGGGCGACTTCTCGACGCAATAGACCGTCTGGGTCTACGCGAGAAGACCGTGATCGTTCTTTGGTCCGACCATGGCTTCCACCTCGGCAAAAACGGTATGTGGTGCAAGCAGACACCAACACTGAGCTGGCGACGCGGTCGGTGTTGATCGTTTCTGTCCCAGGACAGAAATCGACCGGGCGGAAGACCGAAGCGCTGGTCGAACTTGTCGACACCGCCCCATCGCTCTATGACATTTGCGGACTGCCTCCGATCCAGGGTCTCGAAGGGGTCACGTTTGAGCCACTCCTGAAACAACTCGATCGGCCGTGGAAACAAACAGCCTTCAGCCAGAACACCCGGAACGTGAAAGGAATCGGGCGCGTCATGGGCCACTCGATTAAGAACAGACCGCTACCGGACGAGTGGGTGCAGGGGGAATAACGACTGGCCGTCGAATTGTACGACCACCAGACGGATCCTCAGGAGAACGTCAACATCGCTAAGCGGCCCGAGCACGCCGCGATCATCGATCGTCTGCAGAAGAAACTCAAGATGGGTTGGCACCACGCCCTACCGCTGGGCGTGCGATGAAATGCAGCCGCCCAGGTGTGTGTCATTCAGCGGTCCGGCTCATCCGGCAATCGACCCAGCATCTCGCAGATCTTGATGATGCAGTGATCGACTATGCGCTCGCCGGCGCCGGGTTCGACCCGAGACCAAACATTCTTGGCCCCGTCACCACCTTCGGTAATGGCTTTAATGGTGGGAAAGTAGCTGAAAAAAACCGTTGGCGGAACCTAGGAATACATTCTCGGGCAGTGGACAACAGTCGCGCCAGTTCATCTAAAACTCAACAAAGGCCTCTCCCGGCATCCCCATCATCGCGATTCGTTTGTTGATCAAGACTGTCGTCGCCGGCAGTTGCTTTTGCGGTTGGATCTCGGTTACAAAAAAAGATGTGAAAATCGTGTACGTAGACGGTAGAAAAACAGAATTTGCACCGAATCCTGCGTTTCCTCTCCTATTTGTTCAAGCGAAAAGGCCTCCTACCGCGTGCTTCTTGGAACCAATAGGGAACCAACTTTGATAAAAGTGCCGAGTGGCTGCCATAGGTAGTCTGTAATTTATTGAAAATATTGGTGGAGCTGACGGGACTCGAACCCGTGACCCCCTGAATGCCATTCAGGTACTCTTCCAACTGAGCTACAGCCCCACCTTTGGGCTATCCAGATTCGAAATGATTGGAGCGATCAGCCGGTTACCGCCTCTAGCAGGTCCAGGTTGATGGAGATCTGATCGTTTCTTTGAAGTTCTTCGACAGAATTCTGGACGTAGATGGCAAAGAAGGAGCTTCGCTTTTTCTGACTGAGCTCCTCACCCAGCTGTTCCCTTTCCTGTTCAAAGTTCTGTTCGTCGATCTCCGTTTTGTCCACTACCCGGAACACAATGTACTTGCCAGCAACTTTGACAGGAGGACTCACCTCACCCTTATTCATCCGAAAAGCTCGATCATGTACCTCAGGTGAGAACTTGAGCGTATCATCAATCGTGGTTCCTTTATTGAAAAACTCGGTCGTCGTGATACCGATTCCCTGTGCTCTGGCCACTTCTTTGAATCGAGCATTCCCCTTGACTTGCTTGTGAAAATCAAAAGCTCGCTCCCGTGCAAGTTCCTCGCGACGATCAGCCTGAAAATCTTCCACCACCTTGTCACGAATCTGCTCCAGGGTAGGCATTTCTGCAGCCTGGATATCAACCAATTCGGCTACGATGTAGACAGCTGCACCCTGATAAGGTTCGGTGACTTCACCTTTGTTTAATGAAAAAACCGCTTGATTAAAGTCGTTCTGAGCGTTAAGGCCAGGGATTTGATCACTTAAAGCAAAGAGGGGCGTTTGCTGGACCTGCAGGTCATATTGACGAGCAATGTCCTCGAGATTGGAATTCTTAGCCTGTTGGGAGATCTGACTAGCAAGGCTGGCAGCAGATTTTTCAGCCTCTTCCTGGTGCAGCCTGAACTCGGCCAATGCCTTGCGTGCTGCCTCATTGGTCCGCGGAGCATCGGTGACCTTGATGATGTGAAAACCAAAGGAGGTCCTCACTAGATCGCTGATCTCTCCCGGGTTGAGGGAAAACACAACTTGCTCGAACTCAGGTAACATTTGTCCTCGCCCAAAGAACCCGAGGTCCCCCCCTCGAACGGCTGAGTTATCGTCTTGCGAGTACCTTCTGGCCATTTCAGCAAAGTCCGCACCGGAACGAACTCCCCTGAGGAGTTTTTCCGCTTCCTTTCGGGCCCTTGTCTCGTCTTCGCCTGGCGATACTCCAACCAAAATGTGACTGGCTCGGACCTGTTCCTGTTCTGGTACAGGCAGTTCGCTCATTCGGGCGTTGATCCGTTCTTCACTTACTTCTACCTCATCAGGTCTGACGGCTAAAGAGACATACTTCAGTTTTCGCTGCTCGGGAACTTTGTACTTTTCCTTATTTTTATCAAAGTATCCTCTGACCTTTGCATCATCCACTTCAGCGAGCATCATCCCGGCCCCACCAATCGCGACATAGGTGACTTGAACTTGCTGAGTTCGGTTCAAAAACTCTCGTCTGACTTCTTCCGGTGTAGCGAAGACACCGTCGGTCACAATCCGCTGAAATTTTTCGCGCACGATCTCCCTACTAACATCCTCCTCAAATTCCAGGGGGGTCATACCATTAGCCTTCAGAATCTCCTGATAGCGCGTGACCCCAATGAACTCGCCATCTTTCTGAAAAACCGGGAAGTTGCTGATATGCTGCGCAGTCTCTTCAGGGGTCGCTTGAATCCCCATCTTATCGGCTTCATAGCGGATGGCATAATCCCGGATCAACTGATTCAGTGCCTGCTTACCCAGCCCGAGTTGTTTGACAATGCTTGAATCCTGCTGATCAAGTTTGTAAGCTTTTCGGTAGACCTCGTAAAGTCGAGTGTAAGCCCTACGGAGTTCTAAGCTGGAAATTGATTTTCCCGCCACAGAGGCCACATTGCGGCTACCCAATCCTCCTGTTACCCCACTAGGAGTACCCACAAATAACAACATCATCCCGCCAGTCAGGGCCAGGATGACAATCCACAGGATCCATTTGAGACCACTTTGCTTCCTTCGAAACAGGTCTAACATCTACCTACTTCTCCCCATGAGTTCGAGCCAACAATCCTCGTAATCACTATAACATGAAATCGGAAAGGGAATTTGGGGATAGACACCGAAGCCCCCTTTTTGAAACCCGGTGGTTCGTTTCCGAAATAGTGAAAAATTGCCGATGGGGCCTGCGAGGAGAAATCCCAAAGTGAGGAAGAGGCGATACCGATACGTCGTCGATGATAAGTGCTAAAGATTTCGACCGCAACCTACATCGACCCTGCGGGTTGCACCGCAACGATTGTCACGCTATTTTGGAAACGAGCCACCAGGGTTCACCTGAACAAGGGGGAGTATTTAACAAATAACGGGCTAGTTGGGTTAAGAGACAAGATTCTCACCCGGCTCAGGCAGAAGTCAGCCCAGAACGATTTCAGGGGGATTGAGTGAGTTTGCGTTCGATTTTCAGTTTTTTTTCCAACGACCTGGCCATTGATTTAGGAACGGCCAACACACTTGTGTATACGCGAGGACGAGGGATCGTAATCAATGAGCCTTCCATCGTGGCGATTAACAAATTAACCAACAAGGTTGAAGCGGTCGGTCACGAGGCCAAAGAGATGCTGGGCCGAACTCCAGGCAGCATCGTAGCCATTAAGCCCATGAAAGACGGGGTGATTGCTGATTTTGACGTTACCGAAGAAATGCTCAAATACTTTATCAAGAAGGCTCATACCCGCAATTATCTGCTTAGTCCGCGCATCGTCATTTGCGTTCCCTCCGGGATCACTCAAGTGGAAAAAAGAGCAGTTCGGGAGTCGGCTCTGCAGGCCAAGGCCAGTGAAGTGTTTTTGGTCGAAGAGGCAATGGCCGCGGCTATCGGCGCTGGTCTCCCCATCACCGAGCCCAGTGGCAACATGATCGTTGATATTGGAGGTGGAACCACCGATATCGCTGTCATCAGTCTCTCCGGGATTGTTTACAGTCGCTCAGTCAGGGTAGCAGGCAACGAGATGGATGAGTCCATCATCCAATACATCAAGAGGAAACACAACCTCCTGATTGGAGAACGGACTGCCGAAAAGATCAAGAACCAAATTGGATCGGCTGCTGTGCTAAAGGAAAAGATGACGATGGAGGTGAAGGGCCGAAATCTCATTGAAGGTATTCCGAAAACGATCAACATCACGGATGAAGAGGTGAGGGAAGCTCTATCGGACGCCATCTCAACCATTGTCAATGCCGTGCGCGTGGCCCTGGAACGTACTCCTCCGGAGTTGTCCGCGGATATCATGGATCGAGGAATCGTCTTAACAGGCGGTGGAGCTCTTCTGAAGAATTTCGATCAGAGAATAAAAGAAGAAACGGGCCTACCGGTATTGTTAGCTGAAGACCCTCTATCTTCGGCGGTGCTTGGAACAGGACAAATGCTGAGCGAGTTCGCACTGCTCAAGAGAGTCAACCTACAATGAGCTCTCTGGTTCAGAAAAGACCGTTGATCTTTCTTCTAACACTCGTCCTAGCCAACATCCTTCTACTCTCCTTACAGGTCCGTAGCCAAGAGGGGCGTTTGCTGTTTCGCTCTTGGGGTCTTCTGATATTTTCACCCGTGGCTTCAAGTTTGCATTATCTCGTGAACGGTATACAGAGCGTGGCAAAAGACTATCTTGTACTCTACAACTTACGGGACGAAAACGAGAGACTGCAGACAGAAAACGGCCGTTTGAAGGTCGAACTGACCCAGCTGAGAGGTCTGAAGGCGTTGGTCGCCCGTAGTCAGCCTTACCGACTAGCACAGAAGCACTATATCTTTGACAGCATCTTATCGGGAGTGATCTGGAAAACGGCTCCGTTTCATTCGCATCGGCTCCTGATCAATGCGGGGACTCGAGATGGCCTAAAAAAAGACGCGGCCGTGATTACTCCGGAAGGGATCGTCGGTCGAGTCTGGGTGACCACTCCATTCAGTGCGGAAGTGGAGCCAATCACCAATGCCGGGGCGGCCGCTGGAGCCCTATTGGAAGATTCACGCCTGGAAGGCGTTATTCAAGGCACAGGATCGATGCTTTTGAAGTGGAACTTCATCCCTAACTACGAAAGGGTAGAGATAGGAGACGTTCTGTATACTTCCGGAACGGACAAAATTTATCCGAAGGGCTTGCCCATTGGCCAGGTTGTCAAATCGGAAACGGGGGCGAAGCTTTATCGGGATATCGTAGTGCGACCCTTTGTCGATTATTCCCGTTTGGAAGAGACTCTGGTAGTAATATCGAAATGGGCACAGGGTTAGCCAGTTTCACCTGGAAGTTTCGATCGAGAAAAAGGAAAGTGAGTTGTCTTTAAACCCAGAATTCTAGACTGGCAAGCTGATGATTTATTTGCTGGTTGATCTGGAGCTTCCACAAGGAAAAGTTTATTGGATCCCCTCATCCAGAAATCAGAAATCTTCCTTCTTCTGGGGGTCACAGCAGTATCCGGGGTTATTTTCGCCAACTATTTTCCCTACGCTCTTTATCTGGATTTCCCTCTCATCTTTACGTTGTACGTGGGCCTGTATTCGTCTCCTTTCAAAGGTGCCACCTGTGGTATCGCCTTTGGGTTGGTTCAGGATTATTTCTCAGCACTTTATCTGGGATTGAATGGTCTGAGTAAGACCGTCTTTGGTTTTAGTGGCTCCTATCTGAGAAAATGGGTGACCATGGAAGGATTTTTTGCTCAGTGTGTCTTACTTATTTTGCTCTCTCTGCTTGACAGTACAATTACTTGCGCTATGTTAGGTATTCTGGGGCGGTCTTTGAGGGAGGCATTCTGGTGGGATGCTCTGATCAAGTCGATCACGACGGCAGCCGCTGGGATCATAGTGTTACGGATCCACAATCGGGTTAAGTTCCCGCGTAAGGATTTTCGGCGCATCGGGCTGGTTTAAACCAAAGAGCCTTTACTGTTCTACACGCCCACCTGCTTCCTGCTTTCTTAAATCATGGCCATTTTTCAGGATAACAGCCCACTGCTGCTCCGTCTCAAATGGCTGCAAGCCTTGATCACCCTAGTCTTCGCTCTCCTCCTAGCCAACGTTTGGCACTTGACCGTTGTCCAATTTGAGTATTACTGGCAGTTAGCGGAACGCAACCATGTTCGGACCATCCCTCTGATCGCACCGCGAGGTCTGATTTATGACCGAGAAGGGCGAGTCTTGGTTGACAACATACAGGTTTCCAACCTGGTACTTTTCGATGACAAGGTCAAAAATTTCGACTCAACGATTGCATTTCTAGTTAACGGGTTGCGCGTGCATCGAGAAACCATCCAGCACAGACTTCAGGCAGTTCGAAACGATGCCTACTATCAGCCGATGGTTGTAAAGGAAAATCTCACCATAGAGGAGATCGCCTACCTTTTGTCCCATCAGATTGAACATCCAGAGCTAGCCATTGTCGAGCACCCACGTCGAATATACCGTTATGGAAAACTGGCGGCACACGTTATGGGTTATGTTGGAGAAGTTTCTCGACAACAGCTGGGGCAGCCTGAATTTTCGGATAACAAACCGGGTGACATTATTGGCAAATACGGCCTGGAAAGAACCTATAACCCGGTTTTGACCGGCAGGGATGGGCTAAATCGTGTACTGGTCGACAGTTTGGGAAAGACGCTTGAAAAGTTGAGCGGTATTACTCCGCAACAGGGAAAAGCGCTCAAGTTAACTCTCGACTTGGATCTTCAACTCGTGGCAGAGACGGAACTAGTCGATCACCCTGGGGCCGTGATCGCTTTTGACCCGCGTAACGGAGAGATCCTCGTCATGGCTAGTCGTCCCACCTTCGATCCAAACGAGTTCGCCGTACGTATAGCGCCGCAGAAATGGAGTCAACTGATCAATAACCCAGACCATCCTCTCCAGAACCGGGCCGTCCAAAACACCTTCTCTCCGGGATCCATCTTCAAGCTCGTAACGGCTTTAGTCGGCCTCGAGCAAGGGATAGTCGATGAGAAAACAACGGTGCATTGTCAGGGCGGGGTGAGTCTTTACGGGCAACGATTTCGTTGCTGGAAACCAGACGGACACGGAATCGTCTCCTTAACGAAAGCCATCCAACAATCTTGTAATGTGTATTTTTACCTTTTGGGCCAGAAATTGGAGATCGACACTATCTCAGACTTCAGTCGACGATTGGGTCTCGGACAATTAACCGGAATTGATCTTTTCGGAGAGGTCGCTGGATTGGTTCCTTCTGATGAATGGAAAAGGCGATTGACTGGAGAGGTTTGGTATGCGGGCGAAACCATCTCGGTTGCAATCGGACAGGGTCCACTGCACGTGACACCTATCCAGGTAGCTCGTGCCATCGGAATCATCGCGACCAGGAGAAATTCTGATTTGCATTTGGCCAGTGATGAGCGGCTTCGAAAACGGCATAAAGTCACCAGCCCACCAGTCGTTCCCTCTTTCGTCGCTGAGAATTTGCAGGCGATCCACGAAGGGATGTGGCAGGTTGTAAATGAACGAGGTACCGGGCAAGCAGCGTACGTGGCAGGGTTTAAGGTGTGTGGAAAGACGGGAACTGCTCAAATCATCAGTAGCGACGTACGAGCTAGGTTGTCGAAAGAAAAGGGCAGAAAATTCAAGCCGAATGCCTGGTTTGTCGGCTTCGCTCCACGTGACAACCCCGAAATAGTGGTGACAGTGATCGTTCAGCGAGGTGAATCGGGGGGCTCTACAGCTGCACCGATTGCCCAGAAGATTCTGCAGCACTATTATGCCAAGCATAAGACAAAACCAGCCACAGGGATGGAAGTTGCCTTAAAAAGAGGAAGGATTCAAAGAGACAGTTAGAGGGGAAAGGAACATGATCTCCAGACGATTTCTCCTCCAGTTTGATTATACTCTCTTCACTGCGATCGTGGCCCTTGCGCTCCTGGGAGCAGCAGGAGTTTACAGTGCAAGTGCGCCAGGCAGCGAGTTTTTCTTCCGCCAGATCCTGTGGATCGGGTTGGGGATCACCATCTGCCTTGGGGTAGCTTCCATCGACTATCATGTGTGGACCCACCACGCCTTATTTCTCTACACATGCCTGATCATCCTGCTGATAGCAACCCTCCTTTTCGGGACTGAAATTAATGAAAGCAAAAGCTGGATTGGCTTGGGGAAAATACGATTCCAGCCTTCAGAGATGTCAAAAATCGTTGTCATCCTGGCCCTAACTCGCTGTGTGGCTGAGCTGCACGAGAACTACTTGCAATCCAGGCACTTTCTCCTTCTGGTAGGTTTAACCCTGTTGCCTGTCCTCCTGGTGATCCTACAGGGAGATCTCGGAACCGCTTTGATGTACTTTCCAGTCTTGCTGGGAATCACGATTGTGGCTGGTTTGAAGGTACGTTTTCTGATAGCAATTTTACTCATCACCGTGTGCGTGGCACCGGTTGGCTGGTTTTTTCTCAAAAACTATCAGAAGGAGAGAATTCTGGTAACGTTGGACCCCGACCGAGATCCTCAGGGATTCGGTTATCAGACCCGCCAGTCCAAAATCGCCATCGGTTCGGGCGGCCTGTTGGGTAAAGGGCTGGGAGCTGGCTTGCAAAGCCAATTGGGGTTCGTACCAGAAATTCATACCGATTTTATTTTCGCATTGCTGGCAGAGGAAACAGGATTCGCTGGTGCCAGTTTCATTCTGCTCTTGTATCTACTCGTTTTGTCACGCTTGATTCGTATTGCCAGACTGGCTCGGGATCGGGCGGGAATCTTGATCACCACGGGCATTGCCAGCCTGATTTTTTTCCATGTTGTCGTCAATGTGGGGATGGCGCTGGGGATCCTACCCACTATTGGAATTCCACTCCCGTTGCTAAGCTACGGAGGATCCTCGACCTCCATGATTTTTGCTGCCATGGGTTTAGCCCTGAACGTAGGCTGTCAGCGGTTTGTTTATTAGAGAATATGGTTATCACCTAAGTATTCATCGACTTCTCCTCTCTTCGCGACCTCACGTGACCACATCCTCTACAAACGTGAGCGTATTGATAGAGCTGAGTACCCGAGTACTTAGCTCGGCATAAGTGTCTCCTTCCCAACTGAGCTGTTCCTCACTTACAGATAATTATTCTGCTTATTGCAACTCTCTGCCCAACCGGACCGTTAGCTCTCACAATGATATAATGAGGTCTCTATTAAGTAGGTATTCAAGAGGCAATAGTTCCCGTCCAGTAGTGTGAAAGGAGAGACTATGTCGAAAGAATTAATTGTGAGTTCAACGACTCTGGAAACCAAGGTTGCGATTCTGGAAGACAACCAGGTCCAAGAGATTTTTATTGAGCGGTCGAAAAACAGGGGGATCTTAGGCAACATTTGCAAGGGAAGAGTGACCAAAGTACTTCCTGGCATGCAGGCTGCTTTCGTGGATATTGGCCTGGAGCGCCACGCCTTCCTTTACGTTTCCGATTTTTTTGAGGAATACGAAGAATACGAAGTACTTTTAAGTCAAGAAGAAAGGAAAGCGAAGAAGCCTCTTAGCCAAAAAGGTCACCCTCACCACATCACCATTTCGTCCGACGATTCGAGGCGAACCAACCGTGGAAAATCAAGCAATCGCGCTCAGAAAAACCTCCGGCAGCGACCGTCCAAGGAGTCGCGGTCGATGGGGACAACGGCAGCCGGTGGCACGAAAAAGGATGCGAGTCAAAAGCGAGGGAAAGAGCCCACTGCCGAGAAAACGAGTTCCAGCGGAGGAGTCCTGACTGAATCGATGTATCATGCAACGGTTTTGAGCGAAAGCGGATCGATTCTTCCTGAGAATCTGAATCTCTGGGATTCTCTTGATCCAGCTATGGCAAAGGAGAGCGAGCTGGAATCACGGGAATACGACTCGAGACCAGCGGGCCAGGATATTCTTCCGGACTGGATGGGGACCGTGGCAAAGTTTGAACCGAAGCTTCCATCTCGAGAAAATAAATCTGCGAAGGAGGGAGCCCGGCTGCAGACCAAATCCGATCTGGATCAGTTCTCTCTCAGCAGCACTAATGCCCGCACGGACAGCAAGCGCAAATCGAACAACAACCGGAGAGAAAACGTTCGAGGCCTCATTGGAGACCTCTTAAGTGAAGGCCAGGAGATCTTAGTGCAGGTTGCCAAGGAGCCCATTGGTAAAAAAGGATCACGTATAACCTCGCACGTGGCCCTGCCCGGACATTATCTCGTTTATATGCCCACGGTTGACCATGTCGGTGTGTCCCGAAAAATTGTTCCCGAAAAAGAACGACAGCGCTTGAAAGATACCGTTTTGAAGCTGAGGGGAGATTTTGGAAAAGGCTTTATCGTTCGCACAGCAGGGGAAAACCACTATGAGGACGATTTCCGTCAGGACATGATCTATCTGACAAGGCTTTGGGAAGATATCCGCGTCAAGGCAGAGCAAGTTTCCGCGCCGGCTCTGGTCCATAAGGAACCCAATCTGGTGCATCGACTGATACGTGACTACTTCTCGAAGGACTTTCGAGCGATCCGCGTTGATGACGAACAGGAATACGAACACATAGTCGATTTTGTGAGCAAATTCAGTCCAGAGTTGGTCAATCGGGTACGTCTGTTCAGTAAAAAAACTCCTATCTTCGACCAGTTCGGGATCAATACGGAAATTGAGAAGGCTCTCAAACAAAAAGTCTGGCTCAAAAATGGCGGCTGCATCGTGATCAATCAAACTGAAGCCTTGGTGGCAATTGATGTCAATACTGGTAAGTTTATAGGACGTACCGATTCTCTGGAAGATACCATCACCAAAACGAACCTGAGTGCCGTCAAAGAGGTGGTCCGCCAAATTCGTCTTCGTGATTTGGGAGGGATTATTGTCATTGATTTCATTGATATGGATGAGCCCAGAAACCGGCAGAAAGTGATTGAAGCCCTCCAACAAGAGTTAGGCAAAAGTAAATCTCCCACAAAAATTCTCCCGTTTAACCAGTTTGGGCTGGTCGCTATAACTCGTAAACGGGTCAGGCAGTCCTTAGAAAGAACGCTTTGTCAACCATGCACATTCTGTAACGGAATCGGGATGACCCGATCGGTGCAGACGATCTGCTATTCCATTCATCAGGAGATCCTCCGTATACTTCCCACACTGGGGGAGGGACGAGAGATTCTCATTCGCTGTCATCCCGACGTGGGGAAAGCATTGCAGGATAGTGAACGTCAGATCCTTGCAGAGATCGAAGAAACGACTGCAGCAATTGTGTCGATCAAGAACGATCCCCTCATGCACGTGGAGCAGTTCGACATAACGGAGACTTAGTGCTCCCTTCGGGCTATGTGAACACAATGGACCGAGAAGAAGACTCTTTTCGAAAGATCGTTGACCTAATGGATTTGTTAAGAAGCCCTCAAGGCTGCCCTTGGGACCAGGAGCAGACACGAGAGACACTGTGAAGCAAAATCTGGTCGAAGAAACCTACGAAGTCTTACAGGCGTTGGACGGAACAGATCCCGATGAATTGTGCGAAGAACTCGGGGATCTGCTCCTTCAGGTTGTTTTTCACAGTCAGATCTCCAAGGAAAAAGGTGAATTCGACGCGTATGAAGTGTGTCGTCGACTGTACCAAAAACTGGTTCGGCGGCATCCGCATGTTTTCGGAAAGGCCGCTTACAAGGATACGCGAGAACTGCTCAAACATTGGGAGGACATTAAAGCCGCGGAAAGGAAAGCTCGTGGCCGGCCCGCCAAGCGAAAATCGATGCTGGATGGAATCCCGAAAGACCTTCCAGCGCTGTATGCCGCCTACCAGGTCTCTTCTAAAGCATCTCGCGTCGGTTTTGACTGGCCACACCTGGAAGGGATCCGCAACAAGTTCTTGGAAGAATTCGTCGAACTACAGAAGGCTATTCAAGACGGGTGCACGGAGAATATTAAAAAGGAGACCGGCGATCTCCTTTTGGCAGCCGTCAATATCGCACGCTTTCTCCAGATTGATCCCGAGACTGCCCTCAGTCGGGCCAACGCCAAATTCTCCGACCGATTCAGAAAGATGGAAGAACACTTTTCCAAGCAGGGGAGACCTCTAAAGGAAGTGGATCTCCAGGAAATGGAAGCGCACTGGCAAGCACAGAAGCAAGTGTAGGTGCAAACTAAAAAAAGCATTGATCGCACTCCAGCATGAAAACAAGAAACTCGAAAACATCAGGGCCTTGCTGAAACGATCGGGAAATGAAGACGGAGGAAACATGGTCGACGAAAAAGAAGAAGAGTCACAGCAGTTCAAGATCAGTGATCGGCGGCAGTTCACCGTGGAAGGAGAGCCGCGGCCAAGAGTTGATCCGCAGGTTGAGTCAAGAAAAGCACCGGCCGCACCACCACAAAACCCACCAGGACCATCAGCCTCCAAGACCATGGACTTCGCTTCTTTTCTCCTTTCGCTGGCTACCACGGGAATGGTTCACCTGGGAGAAATTCCCGATCCGGGCACAGGCCGGAAAAGCGAAAATCTGGATACTGCCAAACAAATGATCGAGATCCTGTCGATCTTAAAACAGAAAACAAACGGAAACCTGTCGGCTGACGAAGCCCGTTTGCTGGACAGTCTCCTCTACGAATTGCGCATGAAACTTATGAGCAAATCCAAGGTTGTTCGGCTCCAATGAGGGTTACGTTCTTAGGCACCGGAACTTCCCGCGGTATTCCGGTAATCGGTTGTGATTGTAGAGTGTGCACGTCATCTAATCCCAAGAACAAACGATTGCGCACTTCAGTTCTGATCGAAAGCCAATCCTGTATCGTAATCGACACCTCGGTGGACTTCCGGACCCAAATGCTACAATACAAAGTCCATCGGTTGGAAGCAATTGTTTACACTCACCCACACGTGGATCACATCCTAGGATTGGACGATGTGTACCCCTTCAACATCTGGTCGGGTCAGAGCATTCCAGTCTATGCCAGCCCAAGCACCTTGCGCGAGTTGGAAGTTACCTTCCGTCACCTGTTCGAGAAAGAAAAATACCCAGGTATCCCGACTGTCGAACTCATTCCAATTAGCGGACCCTTTCGAATTGCAGACCTCAGATTTGAGCCGATTAACGTGTTCCATGGGAAGCTCCCCGTATTAGGGTTTCGCCTGCGAAATTTCGCCTACCTGACTGATGTCAGTAACATCCCCGAGGAGAGTCTGGAGAAACTGAGAGGAGTCGAATATCTGGTACTGGATGGACTACGTTATGAGAGTCATCCGACCCATTTCAGCCTTTCTGAGGCTGCGCAAGTCGCTCAGCGGCTGGGTATACCGAACACGTATTTAGTGCACATGTCTCACGACGTTGACCACGATGAAGGGAATGCCTCGCTGCCCAATTCGGTCCAGTTGGCCTATGATGGTTTATTCCTCGAGGTTGGGTAACTAGTGTTCTGTTTCAAAAATAACATGCAATTTCTTGTGGGCGAAACGGTTTCTGATTCGAGACGTAAACAACAAAGAAGCAAGGCCGTTTCACCCGTAAACTACACCAGCCCAGCAGGTGGCGACAGAATAGCCCCCGCTATCTTTGTCACGCCACCTCGACGATGCGGCGGCATTGTCTGGTTGCCACATCGCGAACTTGCGACCATCACGCTCGCAACGATGGTCGCAAGTTTCGGAATCGAAGCACTGGTGGTTCGATTCTGGAATCTGGTACCGGCGAATTGCCTGCAGCCTGATGTCGAATTGATGACCACCTAGCTTATGCTTATTGTTGAAGACCTAGACCATCTTTCCCAGCGGTTCAAACATCCGGTTATGGCTATCGGTGTGTTCGACGGTGTCCACCTGGGTCACCAGGCGGTTTTGCGACGTGTCGTCGAGCGAGCCCGCGAAAAAGGGGGCAACTCGATGCTCCTCACCTTTGTTCCTCATCCCCAAAAGGTGATTGCTCCGAGAGATGCTCCGCTGTCGCTACAGACAGATCAACAAAAGCAAGATGTTCTACGGCAGTTTGAGATTGACGTCATGGTAAGGCTGCCTTTTACTCGAAAGATTTCTTTATACTCCCCGGAGCAGTTTACCCACAAGATTTTGTATGATCATGGCATTCGCGAAATCCTCGTGGGAAGCAATTTCCGATTTGGCCACCGTCGATCGGGTGATTTTAAGACGTTGCAATCGGTAGCTACCAAGCTTGGGATAGTCGTGGATCAAATCCAGCCGGTGTGCTTTCGCAGTATCCCGGTCAGTAGTACTAAAATTCGCCAGTTGCTCAAACAAGGCACCGTTTCTCTGGCCAACCGCTTACTGAACCGCCCTTATCAGTTACAAGGAACCATCGTGCGTGGGTCACAAAAAGGGTCTGAGCTAGGATTTCCCACTGCCAACCTTAACCTCGATAATGAACTCATACCCGCCACTGGTGTCTACGTAAGCCGAGCCTACATAGACGAAAATGCCTATCCCAGTGTGACCAACGTGGGGTATCGCCCCACGTTGCATCACGACCACCACCAAGAGCCGGTTGTGGAAAGCTATTTACTAGACTACCACGGTGATCTTTATGGAAAAACCACAAGAGTGGACTTCTACCTGCGGCTTCGAGCAGAGAGGCAGTTTGAGAACGCGGATGCTTTGAAAAGACAAATTGAAAGGGACATAGCCCGGGTGCGAAAATACCTGAACCTGATCAGCCCAGTGGTGAAGGAGGATAGCCTGTGTCGGTAAGTCTCAAGGAAGTCGAGAAAATCGCTGAACTGTCCAAGCTCGAGTTTACTCCCCAGGAATTGGATCGATTTGTGCTCCAGTTTCAAGCGATACTCCATTACTTTACTCAGCTGGAAGGTGTCTCAACCGGAGGAATCAAACCCCGTTATAATGTCCTGCAGCAAGAACAGCCTGAAACGCCCATGCGGGAAGATGACACGATACGCTCATTTTCTCCCGAAGTTGCTCTGTCGAACACACCCGATCCTGTGGACCAACACTTTCGAGTCCCCAGAGTGATTGAATGATGGGACAGCACCATTCCCTCGTCCTTGAACTCCACCCATGAATGGAATCCATCAGTTTTCAATCCAACAACTTCGGGATGCCATTAAACGCCAAGATCTCTCCGTCCGCCAGGTCGCTGAGGCTTTTTTGGCTCGAATTGAGGAGTACGACTCTACGATCAAGGCTTTCATTAGCGTTGAATCAGAATCTATTCTGAACCAGGCCAACGAGCTGGATCGACGGCTTCTGTCAGGCCGGCAGACATTGGGTTTATTAACCGGTATCCCTTTGGCCATCAAAGACACCATCGTCACCAAGGGGATTCGAACGACCTGTGCATCGCGTATCCTTGAGAACTATGTACCCCCTTACGACGCGGCAGTGATTCGCAAGCTGAGACGGAACGGTGCTCTGATTCTAGGCAAGACCAATTGTGACGAGTTTGCGATGGGATCCAGCACCGAAAACTCAGCCTTTTTCCCGACGCGCAACCCCTGGGATCTGGAACGAGTCCCGGGAGGATCCAGCGGAGGTTCGGCTGCCGCGGTGGCCAGTCAGGAAGCCCCCGGAGCCTTAGGTAGTGACACAGGAGGTTCTATTCGACAGCCGGCTGCATTCTGTGGAGTGGTGGGACTAAAACCAACTTACGGTCGAGTCTCGCGTTACGGCCTGGTGGCTTTTGGCTCCTCACTCGAGCAGATTGGTCCTCTCGCCGGTACTGCCGGTGACGTGGCGATAATGCTGCAGGTTTTGGCCGGTCCAGACCCCAATGACTCAACCTGTTCCACACGCCAGGTGGACGACTACATCGGAGAAATCGGTAAAGATGTCCATACCTTTAGGATCGGCGTACCCAAAGAATGGTTTGGTTCGGGACTCGATCCCCTCATTGAAGAAAAGATTCGAAACGCCATTCAAAAATTGGAAGGACTCGGTTGTCCCGTAGTCGAGGTTAATCTTCCTCATACCGAACATGCGATTGCTACCTATTACATCATCGCGCTAGCCGAGGCCAGCTCGAACCTCGCCCGCTATGACGGGGTAAAGTACGGTTACCGCAGTATTGATCAGACCAACCTGGAGACGATGTATAAGAGGACTCGTAGCGAGGGATTTGGTGAGGAGGTAAAGCGGCGCATCATGATCGGGACTTATGCGCTTAGTGCCGGCTATTATGACGCCTACTACTTAAAGGCGAGTAAGGTCCGAAGCCTGCTAGCTCAGGACTATGTGAAGGCTTTTCAGCAGGCCGATGTGCTGCTCGGACCAACCACTCCTTCCCTACCTTTTAAACTGGGTGAGAAAACGGCTGATCCACTGGAAATGTACTTGTCCGACATCTACACGGTCACTGCAAATCTGACCGGCACACCTGGTCTCTCCATGCCCTGTGGATTCACTGAGGAAGGCCTGCCCATCGGCATTCAGATTCTAGCGCCTCATTTTCAGGAAGGGAGACTCTTACGGGTGGCGCATGCATTGGAGCAAGAATTAGCTTGTAAGCGCCCCCCCCTGGCTGTGACCGATCACCACATGTAACGTTTCGTGACATGAGTACTTGTTATCTCCAATACCTTTAACCTTTGTTGAGGATCTGAAACCGAACCCATTAGTTATTAAATACTGCATAAGTAACATCCTCATGTTAGAGGTTAAAAAGAGGGTGTGAGGTGCTGAGAGATTAGCGCTGAATCCGTCTGTGACGGATCCAGCTTGAGACCCTTCACCATGCCCACTAACCAACTCGTAAACTGAGATCAAGATCAGAAACAGTTAACTGACACTCTGGAATTAACCAGGGTGATTCAACTGGCCCTTCCCATTGCTGAAGTTTCGCTGTAGTCACTATAAAAAACCAGAAGCTTATACTTGCGGCTTTTTCGGCGCTCACTCCGTGAAGTCAAGTTAGCGTTTGTGTGGTAAAACCTTCGGGGATGATTTTCTTAAGAATGTTCCGGATTTACCCTCGAGACCTTCAAGCAAAGCGCCCTCTCTTAGACCACTGAGAATTTGCACAACCGCAACCCCGTGCTCTAAAACATTCAGTGCTGCTTCGACTTTCGGAACCATCCCACCCGTCAAAGCGCCTTGGCGAAGATATTCTTTTGCCTGTTCTGCGTTCAACTCCGAAACAATGGTGGAAGGATCTTGCGGATCGAGGTAAATTCCATCAACGTCGGAAACTGAGATCAACCGCTCGGCACGAAGTGCAATGGCCAGTTCTGCCGCCAGAGTATCCGCATTGATATTCAAAATTTGGCCCCTCGAATCGGAGCAAAGACAACTCACGACCGGGATCCATCCTAGTTGCCACAGTTGAGACAATACGGCTACCTCGATCTTTTCGACCTCCCCCACGAGACCAAAATCGATTTTCTCAACCTTCCTTTCCCCACACGTTCCCGTCCGGGTTACTGAAATGGGTGGCCGCCTGCGGCAGCGAACTAAGTTTACATCGAAGCTAGAAATGCCAATCGCTGTCACGTCCGAAGCCAACAAACTCGCCACCAGGTCACGGTTAACGGCGGAAAAAACCATCTTGGCAGCTTCAAGGGTGGCCTCATCAGTGACGCGCCGTCCTTGATACTGTTTACTGGTAAGCCTAAGTTGTTTACTGAATGCAGTGAGCTGTTTTCCTCCCCCATGGACGAGCACCAGGCGATGGCCCTCTCGAGCCAGTTTGGCGACCTGGCGACCCATGTGTGAACTCCCGCGGATTTCTTCTAATACTTTTCCACTGAGTTTAAGGACCAAGGTCATCACACCTGTAACGCCTCCAGAAAAAGATCGATCTCCTTCCTGGTAATGGTCAGAGGAGGCATCAGGCGCAGGACATAGGGATCATCCGAAGTCCCAGTGAGAATTCCCTTGCGCAAAAGGATCTGTTGCATATCCTTGGCTTTAGGAGCACCCTCAGTATCCTTCATCTTGATACCCACCAGAAGACCTTGACCCAGAATATCACCGATCTCAAGGTCGGTTAACCGTTTACGTAGATAGCGACCCATATTGAAAGAGTTCCGGCACAGATTTTCACTGGAAATCACATCCAGAGTGGCCTCTATGGCAGCACATGCCAGCGGTCCACCGCCAAAAGTAGCTCCCAGGTCCCCACTGTGCACGTGATCGGCAACAGCTTTGGTCATCAACACCGCGCTGGCTGGAAAACCCGAAGCAATGCCTTTGGCCAAGGTCACGAGGGGTGGATAAACACCGCCTCGACCGGCGTAGAGGAACGAGCCTGTTCTTCCTACACCCGTCTGAACTTCGTCAAAGATCAGAAGCGCTCCCTGTTTGCGACAAGCCCCATCGATCTCGGTGAGGATCTCGAGAGTGATCTCACGAACGCCTCCCAGGCTTTGAATGGGCTCTAGGAGTACTCCAGCAGTCTTCTGAGAAATCGCAGCCGCCACCTCGTGCACCGGTAAAATCCGATGCATCGGCACAGGTGTGTTGAGATAGGCAGAGTATTTGGAAATTCCGGTGCTGGATAGACTCCCATAGGTTCTACCATGAAACGATCCGGTCAAAGAGATGATCTCAGCTCGACCGGTGACAGCACGGGCCAGTTTGAGGGCATTGTCGTTTGCCTCGCTGCCCGAATTGACCAAAAAAGCCTGATGGTAGGGAGAACCTGCTATTTCCACAAGCTTTCGGACTGCTCGTGAGCGCACACTGTTATAGGTCACATTGGAATAGAAGATCAGTTCCGCAACCTGTTTTTGGATGGCTTCGACAAGACAAGGGTGACAATGCCCCGTGGAAACGACGGCGTGCCCGCCATATAGATCAAGGTATTTGTTTCCATCGGAATCATAAACGTAACAACCCTCTCCGGACTCAATCGAGATGGGGATTTTGGAATACGTTCTTGCCTGATATCGATCCTCATCGGTTCGAATCTGATCAATTCTGGTGGTCATTTCTTACCTTTCGCCCGGTTACGGAAAAATAGGAGGGCTATTCAGAGCCGTCTCTTCCGGAAAACCACACATCAAGTTCATGTTTTGTACAGCTTGACCGGCGGCTCCCTTTTGTAGATTGTCCAGGGTTGACCAAACGATTAAAAATCCATCCTGTGTTGCCGCTCCAAGATCCACAAAGTTTGAATGTCGGATAGAGTTGACGTCGGGACAACCGGAAACCCACCGAATGAAGTAATCCGATCCATAGTAGCGTTGGTAAAGGGCAGATACTTCCGCCGAGTTTACCCGCTGGTCCAGTTCGAGATAGTGGCTAGAGAAAATACCCCGAACAAAAGGCGCCGAATACGCCTGAAAGATGATGGAGAGGTCGGGTTTACTCATTAATTGGGTAATCTCGGGAAGTTGTTGGTGTCGAAATGGCTTATAGGGAAACAGACTGTTGGTGCGGCGTGGATGATGGGTGCCCTGCGCCGGAGTGTTTCCAGCGCCCGATGAACCCGTCTTGGCATCGACAAACACTGGTCCTTTGATCCAACCCTCCTGATAAAGAGGATACAGCGCTAACAGCGTCGCGGTGGCAAAGCAACCCGGATTGGCTACCCGCCGAGTCTTTCGTATCTCCTCCCGCTTGAACTCCGACAGCCCGTAAACGAACTGTTTCTGCACTGCAGGACAGGTCATGGGAATCTGATAGAAGGTTTGAAAGATCTCGGGATCGGAGAGACGAAAATCCCCACTTAAATCGATCACGATTAACTCTTCCGGAAGTCCGGGCACAATTTTCATGGCCTCACCATGCGGCAGTGCCAAGAAAAGGACGTCCAGTTCTGAAGCCGTAAGATCCTCTAAAGAAGAAAACTGTTTTTGTAACAAACCGCGTAGGTTGGGATAAAGATCAATCAGATTCTTACCAACATGCTGTTGGGAAGAGATCCACTCAATCCGGACTCGAGGGTGACCAAGCAGGATGTGGATTAACTCAACACCACCGTAGCCTGAGCCTCCAGCTATACCGATTTTAACCATGGCATCAGAACATCCAAAATAAAGGTGCAAATCTTCCCGCCGCTATCCAAGGCATTGGCAGCCGGGATATCCCAGTTTTCCTCGATGTAGCGTACTCCTTCCGCACTGTCTGTCACCGGCCCGGAAATGAGCAAAGGACACCCTACCTGTCCCCGACCCTTTTGAGACATCCACTGAATACCTCCCCAGGCACCCATCAAATCATTCGCGCACAAAACCAAGCAGAGGCAGCGGCTCATCAGCCCAGCGTCTTCAAACAAGGAGGCAACATTGTAGCCACCTAAAATGCCGTCCCCCATCTCCAACACAATGAAATCGGGCTTGGGTTGAGACAAGTGACCCAGGAGAGAGCGCGCGATCGGAGCAAGATCCCCCACATGGGTAGTCGAGGGAAGACCAAAGTCAAGAAAACTCAAGACCTTCTTCGCCCCACATCTTGTCATCGACACCGTATCCTGTAAACAAGCCACACCGGCGACCTTTCCCGCATTGACTGAGAAACCCTTTTCCGTAAAAAGCCTGAGGATCTGTTTGCAGGCAGCAGTTTTGCCGGCATTCATGCAGGTACCCAGCACCATTACAATTGGCACATCCGGCAAGGAATTATTGAGAAGAGGAAAGGCTCGGTCCTTCAGATTGAGTGGGCGCCCTTGTTGACTGACGCTACCCAGATATTCAACTTGGGTGGGCCACCCCAGGTCACGGTGAAAAGCCGTGCATTCCCCAATCACTCCTCCTTTATTGACCAGGTAAAGGGACATTCCTGGCCTTAGCCTGCCCGGCACCCGTCCCGAAAATCCTCGTAAAGCCCTTCGGCTTCCCAAAACACCCACGATGATTTGATCCTGGCGCAGTTCAACTCCTTCACCTGTAACCGTCTCCAGCAGCGGATAAAAGCGATTGACTGCCCGGACCCGTGCCACAACAACTTCCCCTTCCTGTCCCATCCCGGTAGTCACAGTATGGATGGGGACGAAAAAGGACAAAGAAGAAACCGCCGAAGCAATCAGGTCCGGAAAAACCTCCTCGGCTTTCCTGTCAACAATAGATGTCACGAATTCTTTTGTGCTCATTGTCCAAGCTTATCTTCCTTACTGGTTTAGAAACTGGAAAAGTAAATCTTGCCACGAAAGCTAGGGATGGACCCCTTCACAATCAGTTGAGAGATCGAAAACACCCCCTCTTTATGCATAAAAAATACAATTATTCATCATAACTTCCTTCTGTCAAGCCATATTATGTATAATTATTAACTTTATTATGCATAATAATCACATGCTTAACTCTACACGGGAAGGACTCCCTACTCGGTTTCCCATCAATATACTCACGTTTATGGTGTCACCACCCGACGGGCTGAAGAATATGGCAGGTAGTTTATTTTGCTGTTGCCAATACGACTTCACACCGTGACATTCTTACGCAAACGTGACCATATTAATGGGAAACCGAGTAGGGATTATCCAAATTAGGGTGTGGAACCCGTGACGAGTTTGTAAACCTGTTGTTTTGAAAGACCCAGTTCCCGAGCAGCCGCTTTGGTCGCATCTTTTTGGCTGACACCTCGCCTTGCGACAAGGCCGGCGACGTAAGCCGCGACATCCATTTCCCTTGTTGAATACACCTTGGTCGAGGCCTTCTCCACGACCAAGGTGTATTCGCCGCGGATAGGTTCGTTCTCGAGCTCTCTAGAAATTTCCTGAAGGGAACCACAGTAACTGGTCTCGTGAACTTTGGTCATTTCCCGGATCAGGAAGGATTTTCGATTTCCCAGGACCTCCTCTATCATTGCAAGTGTGGGGGATAGGCCATAGGGAGAAAGGTAAAAGATCAAGGTCGCCTTCACCGGAACTAGTTGCTTCAATTGATCCCTTTGGGCTTTGGGCCGACGCGGAAGGAATCCAACAAAAAGAAAACGATCACTAGGAAGCCCAGAGACACTCAGAGCGGCGATGGCTGCCGACGGGCCGGGAATGGGGACGACCGGAATCCCTTTCTCGCGACACATCTGCACCAATCGATACCCGGGGTCGGAGACCAGAGGTGTGCCAGCATCGCACACCAAAGCCACCTGCCGACCTGCCATCAATTTTCCTAGCAGTTCGGAAGCCTTTTCCTCTTGATTGTGCTCATGATAGCTAGTGGTCGGCGTTTGAATGCCGAAGTGGCTGAGGAGTTTTCTGGTGTGGCGGGTGTCCTCACAAGCAAGCAGGTCCACCTCTTCCAGCACGCGACTGGCCCGTGGGCTCTGGTCTTCCAAGTTACCCAGAGGAGTAGCAACAATATAGAGGGTTCCGAGCATATACACTCTGATACATTCGGCATTCGCCACCGGACATTGATCAGGGGTTGGCAAAGAGAGATAATCTGCCCCCTGACCGATGACTCATATTCGGTTTTACCTGTTCATTGTCACGAGCATTTCTCGAACGGCCTGCTCCATTCCTACCAGGGCCGCCCGAGCCACTATGTTGTGACCGATGTTGAGCTCAGCGATCTGTGCGATGTTGGCGATGGGCCGTACATTTCGATAGGTGAGGCCATGGCCGGCCAGTACATGTAAACCCAGTGACTCGGCATATTCGGCAGCGGCGGTGACTTTTTTGAGTTCTGCCAGAAAACGCTTATCTGTTTTCTGAAGTCCCTTGGGAACAGCTTCGGCATAGGCAGTCGTATTGAGCTCAATACTTCCGGCACCCACCGCCCGAGCTTGCTTAATCTGCTGAGGATGAGGATCAATGAACAGGGACACCTCTAATCCATCCTTTTTCAGTTTTTCGATACCCCGCCCAATCTCCTTTCCATTCTTCAGAACATTGAGTCCTCCTTGGGTGGTGATCTCCCCTTCCCGCTCAGGTACCAGCGTCGCCATGTCGGGGACCACTTCCAAAGCGATGGCGATCATTTCTTTGGCCAAGGCCATTTCAATGTTGAGCCGTGTTTGGATCACCTCACGCAAAAGCCTCACATCACGTTCCTGAATATGACGGCGGTCACCCCGCAAGTGCACGGTGATCCCGTGGGCACCTCCCAATTCAGCTAAAACTGCTGCCGTAATAGGTTCTGGCTCGAAGGTCTGCCGAGCCTCTCGAATGGTGGCAATATGGTCAATGTTGATTCCCAGTTTGGTCATGTGTTCTTTCCTTCACTTCCTGAACCCGTCTTGATTATAAGGGAATTGGAATCTTCTGGGATAAACTTCGGGAAGGAAATGAGCAAACTCCAAATTCACCCGTAGCGCCCGAGCAGGTCGTTGAGTCGGATTCGAAACAGATCCCAAAGCATCCTAACAGCATCCGAGACCATGCGCACCTTACTACCTGTCACATGGTGCCACAGCACCGGAACTTCCTTCATCGGAAACCCTTTCTTTTGAGCAATGTAGAGAATTTCCACGTCGAAGCAGAAGTTTTCAATGGTCTGTTCTCGAAACAGATCCCTGCACCGATCCATTCGAAACAGCTTAAAACCACACTGGGTGTCATGAAAGGAGAGTCCCATCAACAGGCGCATGACGCGGTTGAAAAACTTTCCACTACTCTCTCTAAACCAAGATTGATGGATCTCGATCTGGGATCCTTCTACATCTCGAGAACCGAAGGCGATATCATAAGCGCCTTTGATCACTTCACGCTCCAACCGGGGCATCTGCTCAATGGGAGTACTCAGGTCGGCATCAGTGAGTAAAGCGTATTTTCCATGAGATTCAAGCATACCACGGCGCACACTATAACCTTTTCCTCGATTCTGATCATTCCGGAAGAGCCGCAATTGCCACAGGGGTTTTCCCCGGTTGGAAAAAAAACGGACTATTTCCGAGGTTTTGTCGTACGAACCATCATCCACCACTAGAATCTCAAAGGTCAAACCCCGTAAAGTCAGGTAGGAGATGATCTGTTCGAGAGTCGAAGTTAACCGAGGTTCTTCATTGAAGGCAGGGATAATGACCGAAAGGAAAGGATCGCTCATTGGAGAAACCGCAAAACTCGTTCTAAGCGCCGAGTGGTTCTTTTCTTCCCCAAGGTCACGATCACGTCGAAAAGTCCCGGAGCTGCCTTCTTGCCAGTCAGCGCCACCCGCACGGCACCGAACAGCTCTCCGACCTTGATCCCGTGCCGTTTAGCCATCGCCCGGAGCACATCTTCAGTGGCTTTCAGGTCAAAAGGGTGCACATGTTGATAAGTTTTCCGAACCTCTTCGAGGGCCACTATCAACGTTTCTCGCGCTGCCAAATTTTTAGGAGACAGATATTGCTCAGTGGCGTCCCGGGCATATTCGAACTGATCGGTGAAAAAGGGTTTCCCCAGATCGACAAGGTCGACCAGTCTCCGAGCTCGTGGTTTCAAAAGGTTCAAGGTTCTCAAAAACCAATCCCGTTCATGCGTATCCCAACTCGCATCCCACAGGCTTGTATTTTGAAGAAGCGATCGTATTTCGGGCATTAGTTGTTGAGGGGAAAGCCGCGCAATGTGCTGTCCATTTATCCACTCCAGTTTTTGAGGATCGAAGACGGCGTTAGCCTTATTGATTCGATCCAAATTGAAAAACTGGATTAAGTCCGGACTGGTGAATAATTCCCGATCGAACCCGGGTGACCACCCCAAGAGAGCCAGATAATTTCTGATCGCCACCGGTAAAAAGCCCTGTCGTTTATATTCGAGTACCGATGTCGCGCTGTGTCGCTTGCTCAGACGTTTCCTATCGGACCCCAGAATTAAAGGTAGGTGAACAAACACAGGAGCAGGCTGTTGGAGGGCCTGGTATAGCAAAACGTGCTTACTGGTATTGGGAAGGTGGTCGGCGCCGCGAATGACGTGAGAGATCTCCATGTCGGTGTCGTCGGCCACCACACTGAGATGATAGGTGGGCATTCCGTCAGAGCGTCGTATCACGAAATCCTCGATCTGGTCACTCGCCACCTTGATAGCCCCAAAGATGGAATCATTGAACTCGACTTGCAGGCCTGTGGGAACCTTGAAACGCAGCGCAAAAGGCTGGTTGTCGTCTAACCGGACCTTTATCTGGGAGGGAGAAAAACCACGGCAGGTCCCATTATGCTCCCCACTCTTTCGCGTCTCCCGGTTGATGAGCTTTCTGCATTCCGACCGATCCGGAGTGCAAAAACAGCGATAAGCCTTCCCTCCTTGCAGCAGTCGTTGGCACACTGAATAGTACAATTCCAACCTCTCGGATTGAAGGAAAGGGCCCTCCTCCCAATCCAGACCAAGCCAGCTCATTCCTTCCAAAATTCCCTGCACCATCTCCGGGCTCGAACGCTCAACATCGGTATCTTCAATACGAAGAATGAAAACTCCCTGATGATGGCGTGCAAACAGCCAGTTAAACAAGGCGGTTCGAGCACCTCCGATGTGAAGATATCCAGAGGGACTCGGTGCAAATCGAACTCGTACATCCATGGCCGTTTCCTGTCAACAAAAACTTGATTATAGCGGGCATTTGGATAACAGTCATTCTAGTGCTCTATCCCATAAAAAAACCTGATCCTTCGCAGAGTAACTTTCAGCCGAGATCAGGACCCGTGCACTCGCCACAAATGTGAGTGAATTTATAAAGCTGGGATGGAGCTCCCGGAAACCGCAACGTTGAGCCGTCAAGCGGAACGAAGCGCTCATTCAAACCTGGATCAAGCAAGACTGGCCTCGCATTTAAAAAAAGTACGGTGCTTAAGTGCCTCTTTGGTGGTCCTGGACGAAAGCGGTTTGTTGATGACCCGCAGGTGCAGCGCATCTGGACGCTCCGAGGACAAACCTCGGTCTTGTTGCAACGAGCGGCTTCCCACCAGAAAATCTTCATTCTGGCCAATACCGTTGCCTTCGAACTGGATCCACTGACTCGCACAGATCATCAGCACAACCTCCGCAGCCAACGTAACCCCTTCCTGTTCTGCTCCTTCTTGACTCACTATCCTCTTTTTGACCTCTAACATTAGAATTTTACTTATGCAGTACTTAAATAACTTCTCTGACTTCCCGGACAAGAACAGCCAGCTTCCACTCTAAGCCTTACCATGTTACTGTCTTGTCTAGGAGGACTGCATGAAGAGAAAAATCCTGCTATTGCTGGCTGTGAGTTGCATTGCCTACTATCCGTCCCGAAGTGATGTCGCCGAGATGGTCTCTAGCGCACGAGATTTCTTAGCTTCACTGGGTAGTGAACAACAGGCCCACGCAACATTTTCATTTCAAGACGATGAACGTTTAAACTGGCACTATATCCCAAAAGCGCGAAAAGGCGTTTCCTTTGAAGATTTGGCACCAGCACAGCGCAAGATGGCCCATGTGCTTATGGCCTCTGGTTTAAGTCGAGAGGGTTACAGGAAAGCCAACCAGATTATCTATCTCGAACAGATTCTTTATGAGTTGGAAGACCAGAATCCCGTACGTGATCCCGAAGACTACTTCTTCTCGGTTTTTGCCAAACCCTCAACTACGAGCACCTGGGGATGGCGATTGGAAGGACATCATCTCACTGTCAACTTTACGATTGACAAAGGTCAAGTGATTTCAGCAACTCCTTTTTTTTTCGGAGCCAATCCGGCTCATGTTTTAGAAGGACCGCACAAGGGATTGCGCGTCCTGGCGGCTGAGGAGGACAGGGCCCGTGAACTGTTCCTTTCTTTAAAGAAGTCACATGGCGAAAAGGTTCTCATCGACGTTGAAGCTCCTGCCGAGATAATCACGGGTGCCGACCGTCAGGCCAAGATGGACCTTCCCGTGGGAATCCTCCTTTCCGAGATGAAAAAAGAACAAGCTGCCCATTTGATTGATCTAATCAGCTTGTATGCCAACCGGCTCCGTCCCGAACTGGCTGAAGTTGAATGGAAAAGATTACGTCAGGAGGGGATTGAGAAGATTCATTTTGCCTGGGCAGGAGCAAGCGAACGGGCTCAACCCCACTATTACCGAATTCAGGGTCCGACTTTTGTCATCGAATACGATAACACGCAAAACAACGCTAACCATATTCACAGCGTTTGGCGTAACTTCACGAACGATTTCGGTCTCGACGTGCTACGACGGCACTATGTCCAGAATCATCCCGGTGTTAATCTTTCCACGGCGTCACCCTCAAGGACGCTTTGATGAAGCTCGGCGCAACGCTCGGGCGACGGATGCATTTTTGAAACACAAAAGATCAGGAAAGTGAATCCATTCAACATCATCAGCGTCATCTGCTCCATTTTGGTCTTGGCCTCGGTGCCCAACGAAACAGGTTTTATTCCCCTTTTTGACGGCAAGACTTTAAACGGGTGGGAAAAGCACATGGGACTTCCCGCCGACAACATCGGCGGGAAATGGAAAGTGATCGACGATGCCATCACTGGAGATCAAGATCCTCCCGGGAAGGGAGGCTTCCTCATTACTGATGAGATCTACAGTGATTTCATCCTGAAGCTGGAGACCAAGATCGACTGGCCGATCGATAGTGGGATTTTCCTTCGCGTCGGTGAAGACGGCAAGAGTCACCAAGTGACACTCGACCATCGCCCGGAGGGTGATATCGGAGGAATCTATTTACCTTGGACACAAGGGTTTGTCCGGCGAAGTCCGCAAGGGATTCAGTACTGGAAAACGGGAGTGTGGAACGATGTTAAGATCCAGATCGAGGGGGAGCCCGCCCGCATTCATTTCTGGCTAAATGGCTATTTGGTAACAGATTTCCAGCATACCGAAAAGACCACGCGAGGTGTTCCCCGCACGGGCTACATTGCCTTGCAAATCCATCCGGGTAAAGACTGGGTTCCTGGGAACAAGGCGCGATTCCGCAAGATCCGTATCAAGCCTAGGCACCCGCACCAGTGAAAGGTGTAGTCCGCGACAACACTCTGCAGGTTCAAAGATCGGCAACCTCTACTCCCGCGCTAACCCAGCGCGGGGGCATCTGAACACCTCGAATCTCCTGGTAATCTATGTTGAGCATATTGGAACACTCCACATAGAAGTTGAATTTCCCAAAAGTATGCTTTAAGCGTCCATCCAATATCCAGTAGCTGCGGCCGTCGGCGCGGCGCTTGTAATCGATTCTGTGTCCCAGCGTTAGAGACCAGGGGAGACTAATACCGCCGAAAGCACTGAAGGAGTGACGGGCGTAATCGAGAACATACTTGGAGAGAAAGGGAACAAAACCCGCATCGGAGGAGAGGTAGGTGTACTGTAATCCCAGCTGCCCGCCGGAATCTAGAAACCGTTGGATGTTTGCCTCGACTCCTCGCGTTTTCAAATCTCGAATGTTCGTGGTGTTCCATTTCTGGCTTGGATTTTCACGGATCCAGTCAATCACGTCTTGCTCCCAGCGCGAGAACAGAGTCAGACCGGCCATCCAATTGGGCTGCGGTAACCACTCGACTCCAGCTTCAGCTCCCCAGGCTTTTTCTGGCTTGAGCGAAGAACTCGCCTGGTGATTGGGGTCTCGGTAAAACCGCTCCGTGAAGGTGGGAATGCGAAAAGCGTGCCCAAGCGAGGAACGCAATTTCACGGTTGGGAAAAGCCACCAGCTAGCGCTGAGAGAAGGGCTGGTCGAAGATCCGAAATTCGAATAGTTATCGTATCGGATCCCGGGGTAGAGCACACCCCTATCGCCCAGCTTTAGCTGTATCTCGGCAAAGGCACTGCGTCGAGAGTAATCATGGTCTCCTAAATTATTGGACCGGATCCAGTCCTCACCGATTTCTACTCCTACAGTCAGTTGGGTCTGGTCTGAAAAACTCCGCTGCGCCTTTGCTAAACCTCCGAAGGCATGGGTGCGATGGCGATTTTCGAAAAAACCAGGTCTTCCAATATCCCAGAGAAAATGGTCTCCGTGAGTCCTATAAAACACTTGTCCCGTCACATTCCACTGCCTTACCAGAAAAAGCTGATGGTCAAAAGAGAGGAGGGTTTGATTGGTCCACTCTTTGGAAGGTGATGGCCCGTAAAAACCGTTGGCCCCGAACTCTTTTCCCAGGTGCGAAATGAACAGAAAGGAACGTTCCCCAAAGTAGCTTTGAGAGGTAAACCCAATCGTCTGAAAATCCCGGTCGAACATAAAACCGGAGGAGCGATTGCCGGAAGCGGAAAATGACTGACGTATCCCGTTCTTTTCAAACTTCACGCCGGCCGAGCCGTCGACCAGGCCAAATTCTCCTACCGAGAAGTGGGCACGTTTACCACTTCCTTTTTGACGGGTAATGATGTTAATGGTCCCGCCAAACGCGTCAGCACCGTAAAGGGAGGACCCTGGGCCGTAGAGAATCTCCACGCGGTCGATATCCTGGAGAAGAACTGGAATATCGGAATTATGATGTCCAGACTGGGAATCATTGAGTCGAATCCCATTGACCAAGACCAGAACCTGTCCAAAACCCGCACCCCGCACCGAGAAATCAGCCTGCACTCCTAAAGGACCGCGCGCTCGGACTTCCAGACTGGCCGCGTAACGCAACAGCTCAGGAACTGAGCGAACGGGAAGCCGGGCAATCTGCTCATGATCGAGCACGGTCACCTTTCTAGCCAGATTCTTAAACGGAACCGGATGGCTAGTGGCAGAAACGATGACGGCCTCTTCAATCGGTTTCTGAGCATGAGTCGCACTGGTGATCCACAAAAGTAACAAAAGTCTGCTCAATCGTCTTGAAGCCAATATTGCCTCTCCTTCTCCAAAAAAAATAGAAACCTCAGATACGTCCTTTACTCTTTGTAAGGTAGCAGAAGTTGGTCGGAACGAAAATAGAGTACTGTGATGTCACTTATTGTCTAGTGCTCCATTCTGGAAATAGCGCGGCAATTGTGGTGAGCGTATTGATAAAACTGAGTACTTAGTCCAGCACCTCTGTTTTCGTGGAAGAAACCATGCGGTAACGGATCCCGCGCCACTCGATGTCTCGACTCAAAAACGAGCGAATCAGACCGTACAAGGAGAGCAACGAGGCCAGCGGTCCCCCCGCAATATAGGCCCAGTGAAAACTGTTTAAAAGTTGTTTCTGCTCTGGAAACAAAATGAGCACTGAACGAATCCGTAGCCAACCTTTAAAACAACCCAAAGCATAAACCAGGCTGACCAGAGAGGTTAGCCAAAAAAGAGTGAGACTTTCATAGAATCCCCAGCCGATTAAAATCACCGCCGTTCCTCCCCAGAGGGTGAAACTGTTCAAAAACTGTGTCCCAAAGGCCCAGTTCCAGAGCCAAGGTTGATAAACACGAGTAATTGACAGCTGACGATGAGTCCAGTTCAACAATTCCTTCAGACTACAATCCTCAAAAGTAAAACTTAGACAGTGAGGTTGAAAATGGATCGACAACGAGTGATCATGCACAGCGCAGCTGATAGCGTAATCGTCACTGACTACATTCTCCCAATAATCAGTGACCCGGCAGGCATCAAAGACTTGTCTTCTGATCGCCATGGCACCGCCCCATGCGAAATAACAATCTTTTTGCTTCATCAAAGAAACTGCGCCCGCATTCCAAACTGAACGCAAGACTGAGGCGAAATTCCCCGCTTGCGGAAGATACCAGCGAAAACCCGTGGTGATGCCTACACTCGGGTCTTCGAGGGGACTGACCAGACGACCCAGCCAATCCTTCCCAGGACGGATATCGGAATCGCCGAAGGCAAAAACCTGGTCCTGGACTCGGACATGAGTTAACGCATGAAGAAGGTTATGTACTTTCTGCGCTCGTTTATATGCCTTGCCGGAAAGAGAATCTTGGACTTCACACGCGAGTGATCTTTACGAACGCACTCGAGAATTGGCAGGCAAAGATCAGAGGATTCGCCAGTGACTAGCAAAAATTGGAAGTCCGGATAATCTAACTCGAAATAGGCGTTCAAATTCGACTTAAGTCCTGGATCAACACCTTTACACGGCACAACCAAGGTCACCGACGGAGTAAAGTCCCCTGTTGGCTTCGAAAGAAAGCTTCGAAACAACCCATGGAATTCAAGTCCACCTTTGAGGGAGTACGACGCTTCGAAAAGGGAAAGTAGGCCAAAAACGGTTAGTACAAAAGGAGGAACATCGACGGCTTCCATTTCCACTTCTCAGATCTCAGGTTTAGCAAGGGTGGTTTATTTGGTCAGGGACTTGAAGAAACTTGCCATACGTGCAGAGTCCATTCCAGCTAAGTACTCGATTTCTTGAAAAAGCTCATTTGACCGTATTTATTAAACCGACGTATTAAAGACTCGCCACCTCGAGTAACTGCTTCCACTGGCTTTCAGTAACCGGCATGACCGACAATCGAGGCAAGCGGACCAGCAGAAACTCGGCGAAAGTGGGGTCTGATTTTACCTCCACCAGAGAAACCGGCCGCGGAAGTCGCTCCTTGGGTTTCACATCCACCACCATAAGCCTTGGATCTTTTTGCTTCGGGTCCGGATGAGGATCGGAAATCACCTCGGCAATCCCCACCAACGCCTTCTCATTTCCAGTGTGATAGATAAAAACCTTGTCTCCCTTGCGTATATTCCGCAGATGTTTCAGGGCTAGATTATTTGTGACTCCATCCCAGACCGTTTCTTGTTCCTTTTCCAAGTCATCGTAAGAGTAAGTGGAGGGTTCGGTTTTGAGCAGCCAAAATTGAGGCATGCTAGATAGATTACAAGAAAGTCCTCTTCGAGAAAAGGCTAACAGCCGATGGTAAAAGGTTTTGAATTTCGTTCCGGCGATAAGCTCATCATTGAACCTGGAAAGTCAAACCTGAACGGGGAACCTCAAAAACAGCTCTCACCTCAGACTATAGTGAATTAACCAACAAACTGGATCTACTTTTACTCTTTCAACCTCCGAAAAACGGCCCTCCAGCTGCCACACTCTCTGCTGCATCTTCTTACTCAAGAGCAAATAGAAAGCTAAGTACCAGAAATCTTCGGGATAAACGGAAAGGGAATCTTCAACCAAAAAGTTGTCGTGCGGAGAAGAGTAAAACTTCAGGCAGGTCCAATAATCTATATCCGCTACAATCAGAGGTCTATTTTGAACCACTCTTTCGACATTTCTTGAAATTTCTCTCCAGTCCGGGTGAGGTTGAGTCACAAAGTTTCTGGACAATGCGGAAAAGTTATACGAGCAAAATAAAATAATCAGTACCCAGCGCACCGGTGCAAGACTTCCCATCGACAACACCAAGTAACCCATTAACAGCGAGAAGGCAGGAACAAACAAATACTTTGTGTGGGTAACGGTCACGGTACCATGATAGAGATCGTTTGCCAACAGCAGCAAATAAGTTGTCAAGGCAAGTCCGAACAAGAAGTCGACCCGCCGCGTGCCCGTGTCAACACTCCTTTTCGCGATACCGTACAATAGAAACGCCAAACCCACCATTACCAATACCTTCCAGGGCTCGAAGACACGACCAAAAAGGAGTTGGACAAGGGCGATACTCCCTTCATGAACCAGACTGTGAAAATAAAGCTCCGGGTTTTCAGGTCCCAGAATCCACAAAGTTTCCGAGTTCCTCCTGGAGTATTGACGCATGAGTTGAGGAATCCAGGGAAGAAACAGAAGAGCAGGAATAAATAGTGCTATCAACCCTCTGGCAAAGAATCGGCGGCGGAAAAAGAGGTATACCCCCCAAATGATCTCCACCACGTAGAGGAAAATAAAATAGTAATGCGTGTAAAGGCCTAAGGTGTTGACCAACAGGAGCCCCACTAACACACCACGAGGAATCCGGTCGAGGGAGTCAGTGAAACGCGAAAAGAGCAACAGTGAAAGAGAAACCCAAAGCAGGACCAAGGTATACATGCGAGCTTCTCTCGCAAGTGAAAAAGAATAGTTCGAAATGGCAAACAGGAAAGGGGCTAAAAACGGGGCGTACGGATGACCCGGAGCCCACTCGCGACTACTGAAAGCCACAACTATCAGGATTAATCCCAAGCATAACAAGCTGAACCCGCGGCCGGACCTTTCACTGAAACCAAAAACTGAGACCCATTTTTCCAGAATCCAAAAGTACAGGGGCGGATGGTTGTCATTTTCATAGGTGAGACTGTTGAAGGAGAGTGTGAACTCGGGCTCATAATCGTCAATATGGGAAATCCCGATATCTCTGGCTGTGTAAATCTCATCTTCCCAATAGCCGTACCGATCCAGAGTGGGAGCGTAGAGGACAAATAGAATAAGACCGAAGACAATAAGGGAGGAGAATAACGGGACAAGAGGACGGACTAACACGTGGCGAAGAAACATGATTCATAATACCCTAGCCATCAAGCACGTTTGGTAAGTCCAGTGTCTCCAATCATCCATTGCCGGAAAACTTGAGCCGGATACAGATCCACTCGGGAACAGGAGAGGATGAGCTCCGCTTCAGGGGAGATGTCCGATCCCGGAACACCGTCAGTTTAGACTTCCATTTAAAATGGTGGGTTTGAGACTACAGCTGAGAATAGTGAGTGTGTTTTGGATCGGTAAAAACTGCCCCAAGAAGATTCCCAGCTTCTCCTTTCGGCCAAAAGACAGCTTTGTCGCCAGCACCGTTCCTAACTTCTCCTGATCAACTTAACGGTACCTTCCCGGGTAAGAGAGTATCCTTCGGGTAAAGTTTGTTCCACACTCGGCCGATATCCCCGCACATTCCAACCCTTTTCTGCTAGCCTTTCCAAAATGTGGCCCCGAATCCGGGGACGATCCTCCAAATCCAAATAGCATTGCAATATCGCTTCGCGGACTTCGTCCCCGGGACACTCAAAAAGATAGTCAAGCGTTGCCAGTCGGACATCGTCATCCTCATCTTCCAAGTACAAGCGCACTGTTTCCTCTAGCTCCAGCGAGTGGGATTCCTTAAGAAATCGGATCAACTGTGTTTTCGGTTCTGAGCTTGCTGGAGGATTTTCCCAGTGATAACGCAAAATCTCATTAATCGTCTGGGCCATTTTCTCTTCGGAGAGAATCTCCTCCAGCGCCCGCACCGGCCAATAGACCTGACGGTCTCGTTTCAGAAACTGTATCAAGGAAGGTGCTGCCTTTTCTCCAAATTCCACCAACCAGGACAACACTGTTTCTTTTTCTTCCTCGTCCTGACGCGAAGGAGACGCAGTAATGGTAAATCGATCAAGCAAAGCCATAATCGCCTCACTGGTCCCGATTTCCCGTAGGCGCTGGGCGGCATTGATACGGGGGGCCGGGTCTCCATGAGGCTCCTTGACCTTCTTTCGAGCCTTTTCAATCTGTTTTCCCGGCGAGCTACGAAAAAGTGAGAACAAATCCATGCCGTTCTATCTTAGCCACAATGCTCCCGACATTTGTGCCATATGCATGAGTAGTATCTATGGTAAGAAGAAGTAACATAGTCAAGCTGTTTTTTCCAAACCCTTAGTGCTCGGTTTCCCCTTGATACAATGTTGTCTAATGGTGAAAGCGAACCGATATGGGTCGGAAACGAGGAAAGAATACTGGGGAGGTGACCCCGATGCCCTGAGACACTGTTGGTGATGCCAGTTAAAGCCCCTGGAAACTGATAGTGTAGTGACTGACGATCTACTAGCAGCTCAGTTGACGTGAAGTACTTGAACCTCATTGAAAACCCTCCAAAGGCCATCCGACGTGATAATCGATGGCAATTTTGTTAATCTAAAGGGCGATCATGATTATCTGGATGATGTTGGCTATCCTCAATGTACTTTTTCTCCCCAACGCTTTTGCCCAATCACTCGATGTTTACTTTGTCGATGTCGAGGGAGGTGCAGCGACGTTGATTGTAACCCCCGAACGGGAGTCTATACTCATTGACAGCGGCTGGCGACGCGAGGACGGCCGTGATGCCAAGCGTATTTACCAGGTGGCCACCGAGCAGGCTGGAGTTCAAGAGATCACTTACCTCGTGACTACTCACTTTCACCAGGATCACTACGGGGCAGCGCCGCGTCTATCTCAAATGATTCCCATTCTCAACTTTCTGGATAGTGGACCCAGAAGCGAACTGAAGGAGGACCCCCAATTTCTTATTTTCTATACTGCGTACATCCGGGCCAGTCGAGGCCAGCGCCAGAAGCTCAAGCCGGGTGACGAGATTCCTCTGCGGCAAGGGCTTTTGCCTGTGCGGTTAATATGCCTGGCCTCAGATCGACAGACTCAGACCCAGACGGGCAGTCAGAACCCAGAGTGTTCGAATCAGCGCGCAAAGACGGAAGATCCCACAGATAATGCTCGAAGCGTCGGCCTCTTATTGCGATTTGGAGATTTCGAGTTCTTAGATTTAGGGGACTTGACCTGGAACCTCGAAGCCAAACTGATCTGTCCAGTGAATGTGATTGGCACGGTGGATGCCTACCAAGTTACTCACCACGGATTAGAGACCAGTAACAACCCGGTCCTCGTGCGTAGTATTCAACCAACTGTCGCGATCATCAATAACGGACCGAACAAAGGCGGTGAGCCGGGGGTTTTCACACTGTTGAAATCCATCGAGAACCTTCAGGATATCTTCCAAGTACATTTGAATTTGAGAACTGGAGCTGAGAAAAACACCTCCCTTGACCGGATCGCCAATCTAGGACCCGAGAAAGGCTGTGCAGGTCGCTGGATCCGACTGTCCGTCAGCTCCGATGCCTCGACTTTCACCTTGACCAATAGCCGTAATCAATTGGCGTGGACCTATCCAGTTCGCTGATAAATGGAACCCCTTTCGGCTTGCTTGCCTTCAGCCTTGCCGACCAAAAGCATACAAACCTTCTCGGGCAGATAAAACGTTCCGAGCTCAGTGATCTTGTTGATGAGCTGAACAACGTCGCACCGGCCACCCCAATGTTCACGTAGAATACTATCGTCCGTTCGATTCACTAATCGTAATAAGGTAAGAGAAACCAAGTAGGAATCGTCGACCTGTCCAACAATCGGGACCACATCAGGCATCACGTCCATGGGATTAAGCACGTAAATCAAAACAGCACCCAAGAACGTCTTGTCGAACTTAGAAACGCGACCGCCCAAGAACAACCAGGAGACTAGTTTTACCAAGGTGGCAAAGCCTCCGAGCAGGTGATTGAACCGCCGTACTGGCTGTTATTTCCCGAATAGTTCTATGGTATTCGGTTTTCAGGTTCGATCAAAACTGGCTAAATCGTCACCTTATTGAATCCACTTTTCTAATGCGGCCTCGAGACGTTGTCGGTCATATTTCAGGCCATGCTCCAAATTACGATCCTGCATCCAGAGGGTCGGATCCGGGGTTGTTTTTGTCCACGCTAGAAACGGCTTGTAGACGACAAAAATATCCCAGGCAATATTTCCTTTGGGGTACCGTAGCTGCTTGGTGTAAAGCCTGACCCCGAAACTCCAAAGATCCCAGAAGTGCTCAGCCCGCCCGTCGGACAAGTAAACGGTAGCATCGATCACCTTTGACTCACTGTCGCCCTTCAAAATGGGACTCCATAGAACGAGAATCTTGATCTTTGCATCGGGATGTTCTTGAAGAATTTCTTGGACTTGCGAAGCGCCCTGAAGACAGTGTCGACAAGTAGGAGAAAACACCAATACCAACCGCACCCTATCCGAGGCTTCGTTAAAGGCATTGATGAATTCCCTTGCACTCACGGAGAGCACGGTCACCGATTGTTTTACAAACTCATCGCTATGGTTCAGCTGGTGCCGCTCTTGAGTCGAGGTGTGAACCAGAGGGGGTAACAGTATCAGAATTAGAGGCAGGCATCTCATATCGCTTGAAGATACCGGATTGAACCGGTTTAATGCAACTCTAAACATCTGCTCACGTGGAGGACCGCTGTGCGATAAAAGTCGAGTAAATCGCTCTGCTAAGATCCGAATAAAATGGAGAGGCTAAAAAAAACGGATGTGAACAGATTTTTTTGGTTGTCTTTACTGATAATATTTCCTCTCTTGCCGGGTTGCATACGACAGTCCGGTTGGAACTTTCCGCCCAGGGGTCGGATGAACTACTCGACCATTGGGGAATCCTCCGGGGTCGCTGTCAGCCGAAAGCTCAAGGGTGTTTTGTGGACCCATAATGATTCCGCGAACTCTCCGGAAATTTTCGCGGTTAAGGAGGATGGAGAGCTCATTCGAAGCTTTTTGATTGCGGGGGCGGAGAATCACGACTGGGAAGACATTGCTTTGGATGAAAGGGGGAATCTCTACATTCTCGACAATACCTCTCGAAGCGATCCGCAGAATCGGAGCACGGTTTATGTCCTGCCCGAACCCGACCCCTTCCAGGACAAGGTGGCACAAGATCCAAAGAAGTTCACCATCCGTTTTCCTGATGGAGCTTTTGACTGTGAGACCCTTTTTGCTTGGGACGATAAGGTCTACCTGGTGACGAAACCCTGGGATGGAAAGCTTCCACGAATCTATTACTTTGATGATGTGGGACAAGATGGAACTGCCAGCTTTGTCGGTAATGTTCCCCTACGTACCATGATTACGGGAGGAGATATCACTGCCCTGGGAAACCGCATCGTCCTTTCCTCGTATCGTGCTCTCTTGATTTTTCAGGGATCTGGTCCACCGGAAACTTTACTGCAGTCGGATCCGTTGATCTGTCCGCTGAACGCACGACAGGTTGAAGGAGTGAGCTGGAAAGGGCAGGACTTGATTCTGACAAACGAACAGAGAGAAATCTTTCTGGTTTCTCGCCCTCAATGGGAAGATCAGAAAGCACCTTTTCTGCACAGTCCCAAAAAGAATGTTCCTTTCGTCGCGAGCAAACCCTCCGTTGAGCAACCACTTAAGAGCTGGCCTCGAGGTGAATGGTTGAAAATGACGCTGGAGGGTTCTTGCAGGAGGCTTGGGCGCGTGGTTTGGAGTCTTGACGGCTTGTACCTTGGCATCGAGCTGCCAACCGGTATGCGCCTCCGACCCGTGACCCTCTACCCTCCAACAGGCTACGAACACTGGTTTCTGTCCGGTAGTTTTTACCTAATGATCAACCCTGATGGGACACGACCTCTGGTGTACGGAGAAAACGATCGTTGCATTCTAATTGGCCGTTCTTCGGAGGGCAGTTTAATCGCGCAGGTGCGCCAATTACAGCCGGCTACTTTTATTGAATCGGCCGAAAACATGCCCGACTGGATCCGGATTGAGGAAAGAGGTCAGCGGCTACTCGTAACGCTGACATCAGAGACTCCAGCCCTGACTCTCGGTGCTGATTCCCAGATGGGTTTCAACCTCCTGATGATTGATGAAAAGGGTCAGATCATTTCTTGGACTCTTTTGACCGACCGTTTTTCCTGGGACTCCCCCAGTATATGGGGACTGCTTAAACTGAACCGATAAAGCCGAAAGGTTACGTGGAGATAGTCGGTCCTCTACCACAGCCCCGTTTGCGGCGAAATCACAACTCCACTTTGAACTCCCTTGTACTGACCTGTTCAAAGTTCCTGCTGGGAGAGGCCTATTTAACCCAGCCACTCTGCACGGCCAGTCCTAAGACCACACAGCTAGTGATCACCACCACCGACGCCAGCAGTAGAACTGCTGCGAACCATCCCATCCGGACACGACGATCGGTCCTGAACGCCAACCAACAGATACCAGCCATTGCCAAGGGGGTACCGACCAACCCGATAACGTAGTGGCTAAAGATCACCAGTGTCGCGGGCGGTGCCTGCAAACACAAAAACAGCAGCAGCACACTTGTCAGGAACACCCCCTGCATCACCTGATGGGATCGCTGTAGAGATCGTCTTCGATCCACGAAACCAAGGCTGCACAACAGGTCCGTGTACAAGCGGCCATTCGCTGCGGTGGCGGCCAGCAACGTCGAGAACAGGGTGAAAAATGCCCCGAGCAAAAATACGCTGCGTGACCAGTTCCCATAGGTTTGCGTGAAAATTCCAGACATCTGTCCAACGATGCCGATTCCTTGTGGACTCTGGCCCTGACGGTAAAGAATCGCGGCTCCCAGCAGGAAGTATGCGGATGTGACGATTGTCGCAAGCAGAGTGGCCAACCCGGCATCGATTCGCATCATGCGTACCCACCCCCGGGCGCGCTCCAACCAACCCGCCTGCTCGCGCGAGCCTACGTTCTTGGCATAGCCCTTCTCGAGCAGCCAGTACGGGTAGACGAATAGTTCATGTCCCGCAACCCCCAATCCACCCATCAGGCTAATGACAGCGTAAGCAGCCAGCCGCGGTGTCTTCTCGCCTAGCGAGAAGGTCAAACCGGCGAAGATTTCGTCCCAGCCAATCCGGTACTCCGTGCCCTGCAACATAACCAGACCCAGGACAACCGAGACACTGAATCCAACCACCAGCACTACCATGAGCCTCTCCAACTGCCAATACAGGCTCTTCCACAGCAGAAGTAGCACCGACAGGGCCACGATCACCGCCCACAACTGAACCGACCGGCTAGCCTCCAAGGGCAGCGGCACCACACCGTGAATAAGCCCCGCCAAGGCCCCGATAATCCCGGCCGATCCAATCTGTGCAATCGTCCAGCTGAACATGAAGGCCAACACGATCCACGATGTGTTCCGCAGCTTCGGCCCAGGCTGCCGGTTGAGTGCTTCGAAAACTGTCCGGCCATGGACCAAGCAATGCCGGCCGATTTCCACCTGCAGAAAATATTTAATCAGACACGATAAGATTACGGCCCACAGCAATACAAACCCGAATTCGGCTGCCTGCACCGGCGTATTGATCAACTCACCGGAACCGATCACACCTCCCGTGAGCACAATGCCCGGCCCCAGGGTCAGCATCATTGGAAAAAACCCTCTAGGGGAGGATCTGACTTCTCTGTGTTCAGTTTGGTTCACTTCATCCATCTCCTTGCTCCCAACGGCCTGCAATCGACCATCGGACAAATATCCCACTCCGCGGGTGCGGGCCTCTTTTGTGAGCCAATGTTGCAGCTAAAATTGAGAATCCCGATCTAAGTGTTTTACTCCTACTTTCCGGAGGAGTATAGGGAGATCGAAAAAATGAGTCAAAATAGGCTCAGACACACAGTGCTCAGGATCTATCGTGAGGGATAGCCAAACGGCCACAACGTCCCTCTCCTGCTCGCTTCCACCGATTGGCTTGTTCCACACAAGAAAAAGTCCGGCATCTCGCTAAGACGCTAGAAAGCAGGCTCCTCAGACAGCCTCCAAATGTCGAAGAGCTAAATCGATCTCCCCTATGATCTCTTCAGCTTTCCTCACCCTGTCCTCTGCACTCTTAATGGGCCTTCCAACTACTAGATAATCTGCACCATTGACGATGGCCTCGTAAGGCGTTACAGCGCGCTTGTGATCGTTAAGCAACTCGCCCGCAGGACGTATACCAGGGCAAACCAAGATCGGCTCATCTCCAAATCTATGTCTTAACATCTTGGCGTTCTGCCCGGAGGCGATCCACCCATCACATCCGTGACTAAGTGTTTGTTCAGCTTCCCAGATAATGTAGTCCTCTAAACTTGCGAATTTACTTTTATGCCCGATCACCAACAAATCACGAAGATCTTGCTCATCTAAACTGGTGAGAAGCGTCAAAGACAAGATTTTCAAGTTCGTACCACGCTTGCCGGCCGCAGCTGCCTCAGCCGTAAAACCACCTCCACAAACGGTTAGAAATCTCACCCCAAGGCGGGCAGCCTCCTTTACCGAACTATAGACCGTGTGCGGGACATCGTTCATTTTCAGATCTAGAAATACATCCAACTTGTGATCGATCAGCTTCTTAATCACCTCCCGACCGGTCGCGACAAAGAGCTGAAGACCGACTTTGAAAAAACTGATAGTGTCTTTTAACTCGTGAACAAGAGCTTCAGCCTCTTCGCTTGATCCTACGTCGAGCGCGAAGATAAGGCGATCCTTGGCGTCCAAGTGTTTTGGCTCAGACTTCATTGCTTTTCTCCGTAGTCTGACTGACGCGTTTCGGTGAGAAAGAGAGCGAGCTGCCAATTCAGGACAATGTCTCTTGCCCCACCAAGCCGTGGTACTCGTGGAGGCTTTTCACACTAATCTTTTCCTGCTGCAGCGCTCGAATGGCGCTGACGGCAGCAGCGGCGGCCGAGAGGGTAGTAATGCACGGTGTGTTAAATTGAGAACAAGCGCGCCGGATGGCTTTCTCATCATAAAACGACTCCCGGCCCAATGGAGTGTTCACTACCAGATCGATCTTCTTGCTCTTAATGAGGTCGACCACGTTGGGACGGCCTTCATTGACTTTATAAACCGTTTCGACGTCAAGACCCGTTTCGTCCAAACACCGGGCGGTGCCGCGGGTCGCAATAATCCGAAACCCGAGGTCCTGAAAATCTCTTGTAATATTGGTGATAAAGCGCTTATCTCGTTGATTGACGCTGACAAAAACAGTGCCTCCCTTAGGGTAATAAACTCCCGCGCTTATCTGGGCTTTGGCATAAGCATAGCCAAAACTGTCCGAAGTCCCCATGACCTCTCCCGTGGATTTCATCTCGGGTCCCAAAATTGTGTCGACTTTTGGAAACTTGTTGAAGGGAAAAACCGGGGTCTTAACAGCATATGAACGGACCTGGAGATCATCTATTACACCCAGTTCCTCCAGCTTCTTGCCGATAATCAGCTGAGCAGCTATTTTAGCCAGAGGAACGCCGGTCGCCTTACTGACAAAGGGGACCGTCCGGCTGGCTCTGGGATTCACCTCTAGAACGTGTACTTTGTTTTCCACTACTGCAAACTGAACGTTCATCAGACCCACAACTCGGAGTGCAGACCCCAATTGACGGGTGTACTCCCGAATCGTCTCCAGGTGCTCTTTCTCAATAACAATGGGAGGCAAAACCGAGGTGCTGTCTCCGGAATGAATACCGGCTTCTTCGATGTGTTCCATGATGCCCCCAATGACCACCCGATCTCCATCTGATAAGGCGTCAACATCATACTCCCGGGCGTCCTCGAGAAACCGGTCAATGAGAACTGGATGCTCTGGAGACACTTCGACAGCAGAACTGACGTATTTTTCCAATGATTTTTCATCGTAAATGATGGCCATCGCCCGGCCACCCAGCACATAAGAAGGACGCACCAGAATGGGGTAGCCTATTTGTCGAGCAACCTCCCTTGACTCCTCAACGGACATGGCGGTGCCGTTATCGGGTTGGAGGATTTGTAAATCGTTCAGAAGTTTACCGAACCTCTTTCGATCCTCTGCCAAATCGATGTACTCGGGAGGTGTTCCGAGGATCGGAACACCTACATTATGAAGTTTCAGAGCGAGCTTCAGCGGAGTTTGGCCACCGAACTGAACGATCACCCCTTCCGGGTGTTCCTTGTCCACGATGGTCATTACATCTTCAAAGACCACCGGCTCAAAGTACAGTCGGTCCGAGCTGTCGTAGTCGGTCGAGACCGTCTCCGGATTGCAATTAACCATGATGGTCTCAAAACCAGCTTCTTTGAAGGCAAAGGCCGCATGGCAGCAACAGTAATCGAACTCGATTCCCTGCCCGATGCGATTGGGACCACTTCCCAAAATCATGATCTTTCGGCGCTTGGTCGGCTGTGCTTCATCCTCGCTCTCGTATGTCGAGTAGAGGTAAGGAGTATACGATTCAAACTCCGCCGCGCAGGTATCGATTCTTTTGAAAACGGGAAGCAGGTTGTGCTTCTTGCGATAAATCCAAACTTCCTGCTCTGTCACTGGGGAATTTTTGCTAAAGATCTCCGCCAGTCGAAGATCGGACAATCCTTCCCGTTTGGCCTTGCGCACCAGTTCCGGATCAATACTTTGCAAATCGAAAACTTTCCATTGCTGAACTAAACGAACGACCTGCTGAATCTGATGGAGAAACCAGCGATCGATCTTTGTGAGCTCGTAAATCTCATCAAGGTTGTATCCCTCAAGCATGGCCAGCCTTATGTATGCCAATCTGTGGGGATTGGGTTGAATGAGGTTTTCCCGAATCCGATCCTTAAAAACCTTCTCCCCGGCTAATGTCTTTCCAGTCTCCAGGGAGCGCAGCCCTTTCAGCAAAGCTTCTCGGAACGTTCGACCGATAGCCATAACCTCTCCCACCGACTTCATTTGCGTGCCCAGGATCGGTTCGGCTTCAGGGAATTTTTCAAAATTCCACTTTGGAATCTTGACCACCACATAATCCAGAGTAGGTTCAAAAGAGGCCGGCGTCTTCAGTGTAATGTCGTTTGGAATTTCATCCAAGGTGTAGCCTATCGCCAACTTGGCCGCGATTTTGGCGATGGGGAATCCCGTGGCCTTAGAGGCTAAAGCAGAGCTTCTGCTGACCCGTGGATTCATCTCAATCACCACCATACGGCCGCTCTCCGGGTTCACTGCAAACTGTATGTTGGAACCTCCCGTCTCCACCCCCACCTTGCGAATGATGCCGATCGCAGCATCACGCATCCGTTGATATTCTTTGTCGGTCAGAGTCTGTGCCGGCGCCACCGTGATAGAATCCCCAGTGTGCACCCCCATAGGATCAAAGTTCTCAATGGAACAAATGATCACCACATTGTCATTGAGGTCTCGCATGACCTCCAGTTCAAACTCTTTCCAGCCAATGATAGATTCTTCCACCAAGATTTCGTGGATTAGGGATAAGTGTAAGCCGCGAGTGGCGATCTCTTCAAACTCCTCGCTGTTAAAAGCGATCCCTCCCCCCGACCCCCCCATTGTGTAAGACGGTCGAATCACCGCCGGAAGTCCCACTCCTTCCAAGATCGCGACGGCTTCTTTGAGGCTGTTGGCAAAACCGGAATGAGGTACTTCCAGTCCAATCTCTTCCATGGCCGCCCGAAACTGGCGACGGTCTTCAGCAATCCGGATCGCATTTAGGCGTGCTCCAATCATCTCCACGCCAAACTTTTCCAGGATGCCTCGCTCACAAAGTTCAACCGAGACATTTAGGCCGGTCTGGCCTCCTACCGTGGGCAGCAAGGCATCCGGCCGTTCCCGCTTGATGATTTCAGCCAAGAAATCACAGTTGATCGGTTCAATATAAGTCCGAGTGGCTAATTCCTGATCCGTCATGATGGTTGCAGGATTACTGTTGACCAAAATGACCTCGAATCCATCACCGATAAGGGCCTTACAGGCCTGGGTCCCCGAATAGTCAAACTCGCAAGCTTGACCAATGACAATCGGCCCCGACCCGATGATTAAAACTTTCTTGATATCGTCTCTTCTAGGCATGAGATGACTCCCAGGCACTCTCCTCAGACGATTGACCGTCGATTACTGACCGCAGCCGGCAAATGTCACGGAGACCAAGGGGTCGACCCAGGCGAACCGCACTATGTCTCAGTCTCCAATTATTCATCAGACAGGACACTAGCCGAGTTGCTGAAAAGTGCAAGCTCATGGTTTTACTTTGACTCACTTTTCACCCATCGCTTCGGTCACCGTTCACACGCTTGTAACTCCACCTCTTCCCGTGATCAACAGGTCGCTTTCTCCTTCATCAGCTGAATAAAATCATCGAACAGATACAGTGAATCATGAGGACCCGGGGAAGCCTCCGGATGGTACTGCACCGAGTAGACCGGAAGGTATCGATGGCGGATACCTTCCAGAGTCCGGTCGTTCAAGTTCATGTGGGTAAACTGAACCACACGGTCCTCCAGGGAATCGGAATCCACCGCGAAACCATGGTTATGGCAGGTGATTTCAATCTTGTTGGTTATCAAGTTCTTCACTGGCTGGTTTCCCCCCCGGTGTCCGAACTTTAGCTTGTAAGTTTTTCCTCCCAAAGCCAGCCCCAACAGTTGATGTCCCAAACAGATGCCAAAAATAGGCTTCACACCGATTAGTTTCTTAACATTTTTCACCACGTACTCAAGAGGTTCTGGATCTCCCGGCCCGTTGGACAAAAAGACTCCGTCAGGGTTAAGGGCCAAAACATCCTCTGCCCCGGTTGTGGCAGGTACAATCGTCATATCACAGCCTCGCTCAGCCAAGCAGTTCAAAATATTGGTTTTAACTCCAAAATCATAGACCACCACCCGATAACAAGGATGCTCACTTGAACGTGAATAAACCTGATCTGTGGTGACCGAGCGGACATAGTCGCTTCCAGTCATCTTGGGATGTTCAAAAACCTTGCGCCGCAGGGAATCGGGGTCAAAATCGAGTGTGGAAATTATCGCCCGCATAGTACCCCTTTTCCGAATGTGTCGAACTAGAGCACGTGTGTCAATCTCTGAAATTCCAGAAATACGGTTCTCACGAAGGTATTCGTCCAACGTTTTTTGACCTCTCCAATTGCTGAAGAGCGGACTACACTCTCTCACCACAAATCCTTCAACAAAGGTTCGTCGCGACTCCTCGTCAGCCGAATTGGTTCCATAATTGCCCATTTCAGGTTGGGTCATCACCAGGATTTGACCAGCGTAAGATGGGTCAGTCAGTATTTCCTGGTAGCCCAACATTGAGGTATTAAACACGACTTCGCCCAGAGATTCCCCCTGCACTCCGAAGGCGATACCCACAAAAGAAACCCCATCTTCAAGGTATAAAATTGCTTCTGATTCTTGCATATTTCAGGTGCACTCAGGGTTCGGGACGAAGGCTACCCGAGTCTAGGAGTACTTACGTTTGGCCTGGTTTCCTGCTGCGACGCCTTTTCCCCTGCTCAGTTTATTAACCCCATTTTTGCAACTGGCCAGTATCGAAAAATGGCCTTCCCAAAGATATTTCCTTTTGGAACAAACCCCCAGTTGCGGCTATCGTTACTCGAATTGCGGTGATCACCTAACACAAAATAATGTTCTGCAAGAACAATTTTGGGACCATAAGACGTCAGGTCAAAATAACTGATGTTGACATAGGGCTCCGCCAACTCTCTTCCATTGATAAAAACACTACCTGAGAGGATTTGGACCGTTTCGCCGGGGAGCCCTATTACCCTTTTTATAAACGACTTGGAGTGATCTTTGGGATACCAAAAAACGACAATGTCACCGCGCTCGATGCTTGAGAAGTGATACACAAACTTATTCACAAAAATTCGTTCCTGGTCCACCAGGTGAGGCTGCATACTGGTACCTTCAACTTTGACCGGCTGGACCACAAACACAACAAGTAGGATGGCTGCTATCACAGCAAAAAAGATATCTTTCGCCCAACCACCCACTTCGCCGAAGAGAATCGGAAGACCATACCTTTTCCCCGACCCCACAACTGCTTCGTCGGTGGATCCCTTTCCCGATTGATGGCGCTCTTCTGACATTTCTCAGTCGGTTCTCTCTCTTTTGAATCATAGATAACATAAGTCCGAAAATGAAAACAACCCTCCCCTGGCAGCCTGTGGTGAAAATCGCATGGAGTCTCGCTTCGGGTTGAGGTGGTATAAATTCGTCCCCAGTGTAACACCTCCTCGACAATGACCCAGCATCGCCTCGATCGGCGTGCCTTGAATCGGAGCTCACGGCGGATCGCAACGCAACCCGCAGAACTTTCACCACGGGCTGCTAGTTTACGCGGCCTTTCCCCCCTGAATGAAGGAAAATCGACACAATAATTTTGAAACACTCAGCTAACAATACTTGCCGGACTTGCAGCCCATTAAGATTTTGTTCTCACCATAATTTGTGGTTTACTGCCGTTTGAGTTTGTGGTAGTTAAAGCCTTCTCAAAACTTTACAAGTAACCAAATCATCGCGGTTCAGGGAACCGCTTTCGCTCACAGGGTTGAAAAGTTGGTCCCAAGGGAAATCTATCTGACCAAAGGAGTAGGCAGGCACCAGGAGAAATTGACCAGCTTTGAACTCTCACTGCGCGACGCGGGAATTGCTTCTTTCAATTTGGTTCGCACCTCGAGTATTTTTCCGCCCCACTGCAAGCTGATCCAGAGAAAGCGGGGATTGGAAAAGCTGACACCGGGTGAAGTGGTTTTCACGGTCATGAGTGAAAGTGCAACGAATGAGCCCAATCGCCTGATTGCCGCGTCGGTGGGATTGGCCATGCCCCGAGACCGCAGCCAGTACGGCTATCTCAGCGAACACCATAGCTGGGGACAAACAGAACGGATCTCCGGCGACTATGCCGAGGACCTGGCCGCTGAAATGCTGGCCACAACTCTTGGTGTCGATTTTGATCCCAATCAGAGCTGGGATAAGAAGCGAGAAATCTGGAGAATCTCAGATCTAATCGTCAAGACCATTAATGTTACTCAATCCGCCGTCGGTGACAGACAGGGATTGTGGACCACCGTCATCGCAGCTGCAGTCTTGCTCCTAAAATAGCCATCGTTTCAAACCGACAGAATCTCTTTCTCCTTCTGTTCGGCAAACGTCCCAATCTGACCGATATAGTCATCGGTGATTTCTTGCACCTGTTGCACACCTCGAAACTCACTGTCCTCCGAAATCTCCTTGTCCTTGAGCAACTTTCTTAACCGGTCATTGGTATCCCGACGGATCTGACGGATGGCCGTACGGTGCTCTTCGGCGATTTTCCCCACTTGCCTGCCCAGAGTGATTCGTCTTTCCTGGGTCAAAGGAGGGATTGGGATACGAATAATGTAGCCATCGTTGGAAGGATTTACGCCAAGATTGGAAGCCAGGATCGCCTTTTCAATATTTTGAATTTGCGAATGATCCCACGGCTGAACCGTAATCATACTTGGTTCCGGAACGTGCAAGGTAGCGGTCTGGTTAAGGGGAGTTCGGTTACCATAATAATCGATAGTCACCTGGTCCAAAAGGTGTACCGAGGCGCGTCCGGTGCGAACGGATGCCAGCGTCCGAGTTAGGTCGCCAATTGTCTTACTCATACGTTGCTTCATCTCAGCAAGTATCTGTTCGATCATAGCGGTCGTGGTGAAGCCTCGGCTCTTCTCTCTTAACTGGCGATAATCGAACCCACTTTCTTACCCCGTATCACAGCGCAAATGTTTCCTTTTCCCCGAAGGTTAAAAACGATGATGGGGAGATGGTGATCCATGCACAGCGAAATGGCGGTGGCATCCATGACCTTGAGCCCTTTTTTCAAGACGTCAAAATAGGTGAGCTTTTCTAAGATTATGGCATCTTTATTCTGGGAGGGATCGGAGTCATAAACACCATCCACTTTGGTCCCCTTCAAGATCACTTCAGCCTTAATCTCCATGGCCCTCAGGGCGGCGGCCGTGTCGGTGGAAAAATAGGGATTTCCAGTACCAGCCGCAAGGATAACAACGCGCTTTTTCTCCAGGTGCCGTACTGCTCTGCGGCGTATAAAAGGTTCCGCGATTTCCGCCATGTGGATAGCACTCAACACACGAGTATGAATCCCGGTCTTCTCCAAGGCATTCTGAAGTGCCAGGGAATTAATCACGGTCGCCAGCATACCCATGTTATCACCGGTGGCGCGATCAAAACCGTCCTCACTCACAGTCACGCCGCGAATGATGTTTCCTCCTCCGACAACAATAGCAATCTCAACACCCAACCGATGAACTTCTTTGATTTGGTGGGTAATACTCTCCATCGAGGAGGGGTGAACCCCAAAACTCTCAAACCCCATGAGGGCCTCGCCACTGAGTTTTATGAGGACTCTTTTGTAACGGGGTTTCTCAAGTTCTGCAGACTTGGCGATAAGGTCTTTCCCTTCCTGAATCACACCTCTCACCATTTTCACCTCTTTCTATCTGGAAAGTCTACTGCTTCGGTGTTTCCTATTCGCCCACCTTGAATCGTGCAAATCGGTTAACCGTAATGTTTTCTTTCATGGTGGAAATCTTAGACTTAATCAGTTCCTCGACTGTCAAATCGGTGTCCTTCACAAAAGCTTGCTCGTATAGACACACTTCAGAATAGTATTTGTCAATTCTGCCTTCAACTATTTTATCGACAATCTTCTCAGGCTTGCCGTCAGCCAAAGATTGCTTTCGATAGATCGATTTTTCCTTCTCCAGCTCCTCCTTGGGAAGTTCTTCGCGGCGAAGATGAACCGGATTGGAGGCGGCAATATGCATGGCGATGTCTTGAACAAGATCTTGAAATTCATCGGTTCGAGCAACGAAATCCGTTTCGCAGTTGACTTCGACTAAAACACCTAGTTTTCCCCCGGGATGAATGTATTGACCAACAATACCTTCACGGGTAACACGTCCCGCCCTCTTAGCGGCTGCTGCCAAACCTAGTTCTCGCAAGATAGTAACGGCTCGATCCATATCGCCTGAACCCTCTTCGAGCGCTTTCTTACATTCCATGATTCCGGCACCAGTCTTTCCTCGCAGCACCTTAACTTGTTGTGCGCTGATAGCCATCAAACCTTCTCCTCTCTATGGGATGGTTTCATAAATTTACCTGCCTGTCAGCCCCGCTCTTATTACTTGGGTTCAAGGGGTAAAGAAGGCGTCGATCATGAACAGGTGACCGACCTGCAACAGAAAGCACAACTACAAATAACACTCGCTCCCAGAAGCTTACCAGAGGGGTCAATCGGCCCACTGTATCTTACTCAGTGGCAGACTCCCAATCACCTCTCTTCGCTTCTCAACCTCACCTGCCGGGTGTCATCCGCAAGTGATTGATCAACGTCCGTAAACAAACCGGTGAGCTTCAGGGTTTAGACTTTGATCTTTTTCCCGCCCTCTTTGGGCTTAGGCGAGGTTACCTTGGCGGAGGCCCCAGTAGACCTTTCAGTGGTTTTTTCAGCGCTTTTTACCAACTTCACCTTGCGCTTAGTGGTGGCGGTTTTTTTCCGAGTGGTTTTTTTCTCCGCTGCAGCTTTTTCGGTTTCGCTTCTTTAGATTTTTCCTTTGTCTTGGGCTGAGTTTTCTCCTGAGGTGCGCTCACTTCCGCCTCTACCTGCTGGGTTACTGTCTCAGCCTCTGAGGTGGGCACCTTCTGGGTAGCCTTCTTTTCTTCAAATTTCCGGCTGGCCTCGGTTACTGGTGCAGTCTTTTCTTTCTCTGCAACCACCCGAGCAGCCCGTTCAGCCTCCTCTAGCCTCTCTTTCGCGGCTTCTTTGGCGGCCTTACGCAGAGCTATTTCTTTTTGAGCCTTCTCCTCAGCCTCCTTCGTTTGAGCTTCAACCTTCGCCTGGTAAACACCTCTACCCGCCAGAAAAGCGTCAGCAACGGTCGAAACAAACAGTTTGACTGCTCTCAGAGCATCGTCGTTTCCCGGAATGACATAGTCGATCCCATCGGGATCGCAATTGGTATCCACAATGGCAATGATTGGAACATTGAGCTTGATTGCCTCTTTGACCGCAATGGCTTCTTTGTTTGAATCTACGATAAACACGGCATTAGGAAGACGATCCATGTCTTTGATGCCGCGCAAGTTTTTCTCCAGCTTTTTCCGTTCTCGCTCGAGACGAGCCGCTTCTTTCTTGGAAAGCTTTTCATAGAAGCCATTGGCCCGCATGGAGTCGAGTTCTTTGTAGCGCTTAATACTTTTCTGAACGGTCGAAAAATTAGTCAGCAACCCACCCAACCACCTATTATTAATAAAGTACATGCTGCAGCGCTGGGCTTCATTCTCAACCGTCTCCTGCGCTTGCCTTTTGGTCCCAACAAATAGAATAGTCTTGCCCTGAGCCGCCAGATTCGTAACAAAATCGACCGCCTCTTTGAAGAGCCCAAGGGTCTTTTGCAGATCAATAACGTAGATACCGTTACGTTCTCCGAAAATATACTCCTTCATTTTCGGATTCCAGCGACGTTTCTGGTGACCAAAATGAACCCCGGCCTCCAGCAATTGCTTTATTGAAATGACCGACAAATAGTTCCCCCGTGTTTATCTCTTGGAAAACTGGAATCGTTTTCTAGCACCCTTTTGACCATATTTCTTGCGTTCCTTGATACGCGGGTCCCGGGTAACAAAGCCGGCCTTTTTGATCTTCTGCCGCAGTTCCGGGTCGAACTCCAGCAAGGCACGGGAAACTCCCAACCGGACCGCTCCTGCCTGCCCTGAATAACCACCTCCATCCACATTGGCATAAACGTCGAACTTATCCAGGTTATCCGTCAACACTAGGGGTTGAGTCGCCACCATCCGTTGGGTCCGATTTGTAAAGTACTCCTGATAATCGACACGGTTGATCACGATCTGTCCCGTACCGGGCATCAGAAAAACGCGCGCCGTCGCCGATTTTCTCTTACCAGTCCCATAGTACTGTATTTTTTCCAAAAGGATCCTCCTACAAAGACAGCGTCTCCGGTTTTTGGGCCTGATGCGGATGCTCCGAGGTACCATAAACCTTTAATTTTTTTAACATCTTCACCCCCAGCTTGTTCTTGGGAAGCATCCCCTTCACCGCATTCTCTATGAGTCGCTCCGGATACTTGATTAAGAGATCTTGAGCTTTGATTTTCTTGAGACCACCGGGATAACCGCTGTGGGAATAATAGATCTTCTGTTGCCATTTCTTCCCTGTGAGCTTGATTTTATGGGCATTAACAACGACCACAAAATCACCGACATCCAAAAAATCAGTGTATTCGGGCTTCTCCTTGCCCATTAGAACTGAAGCCAGCCGGGAAGCCAAACGACCTAGGACTTGATGTTCCGCGTCAACAACATACCATTTTTTATCTAAGGAATTCACGGACGGCAAATAAGTCTTCATGGGAATCTCTTCATCTCATCTTTTGAAAAGCGAACGTCAAAAATACAAAAAATCCAACAGGAGTGTCAAGCTGTTCACGTTGTGGGAATGCGCATCATCTGTTCGATACTCACCTAGAGGCGAGACTGATAGGATTCATTGATGGGAAAAATCACTTGGCTATTTCACCAAAATGTTCACTTGATTTTCAGAATTTCCCTTTAGGGCCTGGTCCTTGAGTCTGATCACGAAATAAAAGCCTGGACGACTCCACTTCAGAAATCCCGCGCAATCGATAGTGGGGCTGGTAACGATATAATACGAAGAGGTAGAAAGAGAGGCTGGCTTGCACCACTTTAAAAACCGTTTTAAACACTTTCTTCACCGCCTGGAAACCAATCATCTCGATGGGTTCCTCGTGTTCCATCCTCCCAACCTGCGCTATCTATTTAATTTTACCGGTTCTACCGGACGGGCGTGTTGTTTTGGCCCAAAAACTTATCTCGTGGTCGATTCGCGTTATTTTTGAGCAGGCTAAAATTCAGGGTGTGAACTGTAAGCTTGTCCTGGCCGCCAGTTCATGGGAAGAACAATTTCGACAGTTACTCCATCGCCAGTATGGTCACACCCACTTAAGGCAAAGAATCGGCGTAGAGGCGAACCGCGTGCCGTACGATTTTATCTTGAGAGCGAAATCTTGGGAATTATCAGTCGAATGGACACCCGTCACTGATCTCATTGAGGAACTTCGAATGATCAAAGAGCCGAGCGAAATTGACACCATCGAAAAGACTTTTCAGATCGCCCAAACGGCCTACACTCGCACCAGGGGAAAAATAGTTCCAGGTCTCACCGAGCTTGAAGTGGCGGGCATTCTGGAATATGAAATTCGCCGAGCCTGTGGTGAAGGGTTCCCATTTGAAACGATCGTCGCCTCAGGCCCGCGTTCGGCTCTTCCCCATGGAGTGGCAAGTGCCAAGGAGTTGCGAAAGGGGGAGTCAGTATTGATCGATTTTGGTACTAAATACCAAGGCTACAATAGTGACCTAACTCGGATTGAACTACTAGCGGGAGCGAAACCACTCGATATTGACCAAGTGGTCCGCGAGGCCCAGAAAAGGGCGTTAGAAAAAATCAAGCCGGGAGTTCTTTCCTCGGAAATCAACGCAGCCGCCCGCCATTGGATCATCCGAAAGGGCTACGGCGATTACTTTGGCCACAGTGTAGGTCACGGGCTGGGACTAGAGGTTCACGAACTGCCGACAATATCCCCGCACAGACACCGGCTGATCGAAGCCGGTATGCTCTTTACTATCGAACCAGGGATCTACCAACCCGGCAACCGCGGAGTTCGAGTCGAGGATGCGGTTGTGGTCACTGAAGATGGTTACCGATTGCTGTCAAATCCTCACTTGTAGTTGACCTACTCGTCTGCACCGGCTCTCGCCCTTCAGCCTGGATTCCTATCTGAGCTTGTTCAGACACATATGAGACACCCTCGGCTAGTAGATGAAAGGGTTCTGGAAAGGGAGGACCTTCCATGTTCATGTTTGGGTTGGTTGGCTTATTCAGGCGTTTGTGAGAGAACTATCCCCGTTGGAGGAAAAATAAGCTGGTCCAACAGAATTTTCCCATTTTTCTCTCCACGGGAGGTTGGATCCTACAACATCTCCGGAGTCGGAGAGAGTTGCTGGAGGCACACCGGTCAGGGACTGACACCCAGTAGCCAACCCAGAGCACAATTTAGTAGGTTTTTGATGGGTTACGTCACCGAACAGGTGACAAAGTTCCTAGCAGAGACGCCGCCATATCGTATAATCTATTGCAAATCGATACTGTGGGCCTATAGCTCAGTTGGTTAGAGCGCACGCCTGATAAGCGTGAGGTCAGTGGTTCGAATCCACTTAGGCCCACCACCTTTCCTTCTCTATATCAATCGCGTATAGAAATCACGGGCAGTCTATGTCACAAGTTTCCACGGTGCTATTGTCAGTTTAGTAGGCCAAAATACAAGATTGCAACTACTTCAATAAGGCGGATAAGGTGAAGATATCTCATGGTCATTGTGTTACCGGTGACATGATTATGGGCGGGTGCGTGTCCTCGGCTGGAGACGGGTCGGCCGCGTTCTCCCAAGGCGTCGTCGTCAGCCGATCTTCCGGCCCGAGTGAGAAGGCTGCTGCGGAAGTCGATGAACTCTCCTTCCCTGCGAAAGCCTCCTGGGCAACCGTCGAAGCTGCAAGTCTCAGGTTCGTAAGTGCATGAATTAAGTCCTTGGTCATGATGACAGTGAACACTGGTAATCACAGGATGCGACACACTCACCAGGCGAGCATCTCGGATAGCAAAGTAGTGATGCTCGTTGAGCAAAGTTCAGGGGAAAGATTCCCAACAGCAGCACTGTCAAACCCACACCCCGGAGCAATCTAAATACATCCCGATCACCTGGAGAGACCCTTTGCAAGCACCATATGATCTTCTCCCACCCTAGAAAACCACTTTTGGTTGCCAATGGTATTCTGGATGGAAAAAGAGGGTCAAGGAAGAAGTGGTCCAGTTCAAAGACAAGCGGATGCCCCAAATTACCATCAAACTTGGCTCGCTCTTTTGTTCTTTTGCTCTTTATAATAAACGGGTTGATGAAAACCACCACCATGACAATCGATGAACAGTTAGCCTATCTTCTGAAAGGCTCGGCTGAAGTCATCGACAAAAAAGAACTGCGTAGAAAACTGGAGAAATCCCAGCAAACCGGTAAGCCTTTGACCGTAAAGGTCGGTTTCGATCCTACCGCGCCTGATCTTCACCTCGGCCACACTGTGTTGCTTCGCAAGATGAAACATTTCCAAGACCTCGGCCACCGAGTGATTTTTCTTATTGGAGACTTTACGAGCATGATCGGCGATCCGACCGGGCGCACCAAAACTCGCCCCCCACTGACGCAAGAGGAGATTAGACGTAACGCCGAAACCTATAAAAATCAGGTATTCAAAATTCTCCACTCGGACAAAACTGTTATCGATTTCAACAGCCGTTGGCTGGCCTCCTTATCTTCGCAAGACTGGATACGGCTTTGCGCTAAGTACACCGTGGCACGAATGCTGGAAAGGGATGATTTTTCCAGACGCATGGCTCACAACCAGCCTGTTTCAATTCACGAATTTTTGTATCCTCTTGCTCAAGCTTATGACAGCGTCGTTCTGGAGGCTGACTGCGAACTGGGTGGTACGGATCAAAAGTTTAATTTGCTGGTTGGTCGGGATATCCAGCGCGAGTTCGGACAGAAACCTCAGGTTTTACTAATGACTCCTTTACTGGAGGGACTTGACGGTGTCAGAAAAATGAGCAAATCACTGGACAATCATGTCGGAATTGAGGAACTACCAGAACAGATGTACGGAAAACTGATGTCGATCAGCGACGAACTGATGTGGCGTTACTTCGAGCTTCTCACCGACTCGCCTCACCAGGAAATATCCCGACTCAAAAGAGAGGTTGAGACAAATAAGCGCCATCCTATGACGGTCAAGAAGGATCTCGCTTTCCGAATTACTCATGACTTCCATTCGAAAAGAGCTGCTCAGGAAGCCCGCGACCATTTTCAGAGAGTGTTCCAGCAGCGAGAAGAACCAGAGAAAATGCCCTCTCAGACCTACTCCTTAGCAGGACGGGCGTCGGTCCGAGTCTCTAATTTGATTTTCTCTCTGGGAATGACTAACTCCCATGCTGAAGCACGCCGTTTGATCCGGCAAGGGGGTGTTTCCGTTAATGGGCAAAAGATTGAAGACCCAGGGTATCCTTTGGAACCAACCGACAAGCCTTCCCGTTTGCGTGTCGGCAAGCTCAACTTCTGTGAGGTCACAATTGTGTCTTGAGACGTGAGATCTTAGTCCCGAACATTCATGCCTTTTCGTGTATGGGACTGCCGAGCAAAGTGAGCAGGATTGGCCTATGACTGATGACGTTATTTGCGTCGGGTTTGTGGGCGCAGGAGCAAACACGAGGCTTCACCACCTCCCTGGGTTCAAGGCGGTTGAAGGTGTGGATCTAGTCAGCGTCTGTAATCTCAGCCGTGAGTCGGGGCAGCGGGTGGCCGGCGAATTCCAGATTCCCAAGGTGTACGATAGCTGGATCGACTTGATTGAAGCGCCAAACACCAACGCCATCTGTGTCGGGACATGGCCCTATATGCACTGTACCCTGGTACTGGAAGCGCTAAAAAACGACAAACACGTCTTGACGGAAGCCCGCATGGCAAGTAGTGCGGAAGAAGCTCACCTGATGTTGCAGGCGTCCCGTATGAAGCCGGGTCTGGTCACGCAAATTGTCCCAAACCCACTCACCCTGAAAGTGGATAATACCATCACGGAACTAGTTGCTAATGGGTATCTAGGGGATGTCCTTTCTGTCGACATGATCTTGTGTCAAGGGAACTTTATTGATTACGAGAGTAGTTTTCACTGGCGGCACGACCGTGATTTGAGCGGTTATAACATTATGCACGTTGGGATCTGGTATGAAGCGTTGATGCGGTGGATTGGACCTGCAGCTAGCGTCACCTCCCTAACCACGGTCAACGTCAAGGCAAGAAAAGACCCCAGTGGTCACCGCCGTGTCATTACCATCCCGGACCATGTCGAAATTCTGTGTGAGATGGCTTCAGGTCCAATAGCCCATATGCGGTTTAGTACCGTTACCGGTCTAGCTCCACCCGACCAGGTCTGGATTTTTGGCACGCAAGGCACTCTCCGGCTGGATGCATCCACCGTAAGACTCTTTGGTGGCCGTCGAGGTGATGACCAGCTTTCCGAGATCGAGATCCCGAGCGAAAAACAGGGCCGTTGGCGAGTAGAAGAGGAGTTCTGCAACGCCATTCGCCACGTAGAGCCGGTGACTCATACCAGCTTTGAGGTTGGCGTCCAATATATGGAGTTCACCGAAGCAGTGACTCTAAGTGCGCAATCTTCCAAAAAGATTTATCTTCCACTGTGAAATACACTAGCAACTGGTGGTAAAACTTCTGTGGGCCCGGATCCAAGAAACGCCTTCCTGCCGATGTTCCCTTTCCAGAGCTTTCCAAATTCAACTCCCGACGCAGATCAGGTGCTGGTCAGTTCGGAAATACCAACACCCGTCAACCAGGGCCGGTGAAGCGATTGTACGAGCGTGGAGCCGGTTGACGTGGAGCAGTTTAAATTCCGGTCCGGCTTTTAAAACGAAACTTTCCCCTCGGTCATTCATAAAAAACACTTTACCCTCCACTCCCACAGGGGAAGCCGAAAATCCTTCCCTCTGCGCTTCACACATTCGCCCCTGCCACATTAGTTTTCCCGTCTTTGCCTCATAACAGGTGGCGATACTGAGCATATCGTTCACCATATATAAATAGTCGCCATACAACAGAGGGGAGGGTACGAAGGGAGAACCCTTGGAACTTTTCCACACCACATGGGTTTCAGTCACATCACCAGCACCACCTGGTTGAATGGCCAGTGTCGGCCCTGAACGCCCGGAAGAACAGAAAAGGAGGTCATGGCCAACCACAGGTGTGGGAATGACCTCAAACAGGTTACCGCCGCAGCTCCACAACTCCTCTCCGCTATTGGGATCGTATGCGTAGACCCGTTTCTGGCTGCTGACAATGATCTCATCACGCTCTCCAGCTCGAATGGCGATCGGGGAACCCCATCCAGTACTTTCCTTTCTATCCTTCCACCAAATCGTCCTGCCAGTGTACTTGTCGAAGGCCGCCACGAAGGATGTAGCGATTTGGCTACCCCGATAATCTTGATAAATGATTACTCGGTCCCTGTAGAGCAGAGGAGAACAAGTTGTACCGTGATAGGCCTTCATCTCGGCAAACGGACGATGCCAGATCAGATTGCCATTGTAGTCTACGGCCATCAGTCCATGATTTCCGAAGTAGGCGTATACTTTTTCTCCGTCCGTTGCCGAGGTTCCTGATGCAGCGCCGTTCTTAGAGTGGGCCTTTTCCGGAATGGCATTCGGAGCAAAACACTCCCACAACAGCTCTCCGTCAGATCTCCGAAAGCTCAGGACCGAACGGCGTTCCCCATTCTGGTAGGCTGTTGTCAGAAAGACCTTGTCTCCCCAGATTATTGGAGACGAATTGCCTCGACCTGGAACTTCAACTTTCCAGAGCACATTTTCACTATCCGACCATTTGTCCGGATAGCCACTTCCCTTTACCAACCCTTGCCGCCCAGGCCCTCGCCAAAACGGCCAGTAATCATTTGCCTCTCCCTCCGGAACGACCATCTCCACAGGAATAGCCGCTCCCGGTACAACCGCGGAGCTGCTAACAGTTGGTCCGAGTAAATAGATCGAACCTACAAGCAGACCGACACCCAGCAGAAAGCAATCGCGCCCAAACCAGTAAAGACTTTTTCGACGAAATTGGTCAGGAATAAAGCTCCCAATAAATATCAAACTCGAGACGAGCCATTCGTAAGCCATATATTCATCTACCCCTTAGACTAAAATTTTCAATCCTCTCCTTTGGACCAGCCAATTTGAAATCGATGAACCGGTTGACACACCAGGCCATTCGTGCCCCCACGGAGTAACCTTCTAGAATTTCTTTGAGATTTCCACCATGACGATTGAACCTATTTGGTCTGCCTTCTTGTTTTCGTACTTCGGAGATGAGAATTCTGATTCAGTAAGAAAAATCCCATTCAAGCATATGCTGCTCTCGCTCTGAAATTCTAAACAGAACTGATCCTCGAAATCGAACCAAACTTGAAGGTCCTGACGAAATTGATGACTATCCCTGATTTCTCCTCGGATTCCTCTCTAGTACATAACCAGACTGGTGAATAATTCGGGAACAGAGATGAATAAACTTCAAACGACGTTTTTTCTCTGGATCGATCTCTTACTCTCAGTATAGCAATAGTTCAAACAGGGAGTAGGACACAATGATCCGATCTGCTTGGCAGTTGTCGGGGAGACTAATATACTTCTTGCAAGCCTCACTGAAACTGAGTCTCATCATCAGCTCCAGATTTGAAATTGCATCTCTTATCGTATCCGCGAGGTGAACTCCATGAAGCACGACTTATCACAAAATCAGCGATATGATGCATATCTTCAGGACCCGTCGAATACTGGTACCCGCAGCTGTTCTGAGCACACTGGCGTTGGTAATGATCAGCATCATCGACCGGCAAGCCTCCGCCCGGCATTACAGATGCCACAAGGCAGCGCTCTCGAGTCACCGTCAGGGCAGGAAGAACACAACCTCATAAACAGGCTGCCAAGGATCGTTCCGACGTGCTCTGCAAGGATTTTCACACCTAGACCTATCTGCGAATACAACACCCGGGGGCTGTTCTGTAGATGACTCACAACATTCGGTTCGAAGAGGTGGAAAAGTAGATTTCCTATTTCCGTCGACATGGGGTGGAAGTGACAGGGAGACTAATTTACAGAACCCCATGGTGTAGTGTGCCCAAGAAATGGGGATCGATCTGATCGTCATTGGCAGCCATGGAATATGGAGACAAGGAGGCAGACTTTTAGTAGGGACCACTTCGCACAAAGCCATGCTGACTTCGGAAGTTCCCGTTTTGATCACCAGATCCAACTTCGAAGAAACTGATGCTTGACAGATTGGAGTTCTTCGCAACTCCCACAGCACTTAGTTCGAATCGATGATGGCTCTGGCGAAAGTGCTGAGCGCTTTCAGGTGAGCGCCTGGGGTCTCCAGGCCCAGACCCATCGTGTTTAAGGTGATGTGGGTTGCCCCCGCAACCTCCCAGTCTTCAATGAGTTTACTCCAGACCTCGGGGTTGCCGGAACCATAACAGATGCGCGGCTCCAACCCAATGTCCGAGCGGCTGCGCCCAGCTTCTTCCAGATATCGGTCCAGTGTCTCGAGGGCCTGCTGGGCGGCAGCAGCACAGTGATAGGGAGGAGCGTTGGGGAGCCATCCGTCCCCCATTCGGGCGAGGCGACGAAGTACCGCATCCGCCCCACCGCCGAACCAGATGGGAATAGGGCGCTGTAAGGGTAGCGGATTGAGCCCAGCCTCCGGAATGCTATCCCAACGCCCCGAAAAGGTCACGAGGGACTCGGTCCACAACCGGCGCAAGAGCATGATTTGTTCCTCGATTCGATGACCACGCGTATGGAAATCCTGATTGAGGCTAAGATACTCGACATGGTTCCAGCCGATTCCGATTCCCAAACGAAATCTCCCCTGACTCAACCGGTCCAGGGTTGCAGCCTGTTTTGCGACCAGTGCAGTCTGTCTCTGAGGGAGAATCACGATTCCGGTGATGAACTCGATGGTCTGGGTGACGGCAGCCATGAAGCCAAATAGCACAAACGGCTCATGAAAAGGATTTTGGTATGTATAGGGGCCCTGCAAACCACCCTCGCGATCAGGGCGGGCTCCCAAAACATGTTCATATGCCAAGATGTGGGAAAAACCAAGATTTTCGGCCTGTTGGGCGTAATCACGAACAGCAGCGGGATCGTTGCCAAATTCAGTTTGAGGGAAAATTGCGCCAATTTTCAAGACTTGTTTCCTCCATTGAGATAGCTCGCCAGCTCCTGATCCGCAGGGGCTCAACGACAACAATCGGTCTACTCTCCAAAGGCATCAGCGAGTACTGCGGATATTTCGTGCTCAGAAACCTGATGCCGGCTTTATGTTCTGATCCCCGTTGGACTATTCCAGCGATACCTCGAATTTGAACCCACACCAGCCTGCTCCAATCCTCCTCATAGTGATCGATGATGATTGCGACGTTCGGATTGGTGCTGATATTGCGGACACGCCGAAGCTCATCGATGGGAACACGTTTTGCTTTGTCATCTATGGGAGTGTACAGCCTCCCTTGGCCAAAGGCATAGACGATTGGTACCACGTGTGGTCGCCCTTCCAAATCAACCGTCCCTAGCCGTGCTATACGGTTAGTTGCGATGAAATCGGTTTCCCAAGCCTCAATAACCATCTTGTTAACGCTCCTCCTCAACGAAACAGAGTATTATCTCCTTCATTTCTATTTCGCGATTTTGACGCGGTTGCGCTTGCCACAACAGCTACTCTATCTGATGAGATAAGATAGTAAGTACCCGGTTTATAAATACGCTCACGTTTGTGGCGAGTGATTACTTTGTCGTTCGTCGTAACCTATGCGACGTCTCTTCGCCACATCCTCAGCGAACGTCAGTGCATTATACGAAACTGAGTACTTAGGATCCACTCTACGGCAGCCTCCTTGCCAGCAGCCTGTGTGACAACGGACCTGGACACAACAGACCTCCTTCTCACCGAAGGTAGAAATCTGTACCTTCGGGATGACTTTGCTGACAATTAAAGGGTAGATGATCTTGCATCGGTTCTTTCCAGAGGTTTATCATCAATCTTTGTACTCAGTTACATAACGAGCACTCAACCCAAAAGAGCTTTCGACACACGGAGGATTTAGCGCAATGAAACGATCCATTAGTGTCATGGTTTTCAGTTTCGTTATCTCGCTCTCCATCGGATCCAGTCTGATATCGGTTCACGGACATCACCTCGGAAACACCGCGGTAACCGTGGAAACCCAGCAGAAAAAAGTGCCGATGGGCGGCATGCCTGCGTCGGTTGCAGGAATCAGCGGTCAGGGAAAGATGAGATTCCGGGTTTTGTATACTGCAGACCATTTACCCAGTGAGGCGGTCAAGGTGCTGGACTCGGCCCACGGCGGTTTTGCCGTTGATCGCCGCCCGGGAAAAGGAGAAATTTACTTCGCGCTCCCCGGTGCGGGCATAATTCAGATTAGTGCCGATCTCAAGTCCACCCGACTGCTGGAGACTCCAGCTGCCATGAAGAACACCAATCTACACAACTCCACCATCTGGTACGCCCCTGACGGGTCCCCGTACTTGACTTTTCCTGCCAACAAAGCTGCACAGGTCTTCACCACCACCTTACAGGGAGAACTCGTCCACACACTCAACATCCCTGGTCAAGAGGATGATTTCGATCAGCCCACCGTGAATAACTACTTCTATGGTAAGGGGAATTTCGTGCCGACCGATGTGGAGCATCTGGATGGACTGTTTTACGTGGCCACGGGTTATTCTAGTCTAGACTTCGTCCTGACGGCGAAAATCCAGAACACAAATCCATTCCAGGCAATCTGGTACGACCTGGCGTTTGGAGGTAAGGGTAGCGGTGTCGGACAGTTCGGCACAGGCCACGGCATTACCGTGCCACCAGGACAAAAACGGATCGATGTGGCAGACCGGCCCAACTCCGAGGTGGATCGCTTCACTCGCTATGGTCATTATCGCTCCACCTTAGAGTTGCCCAAGGGTTCGTTCCCGTGCGATATCGATTATCTGGAGCAATATGGGATAGTGGGCTGTCTGCACGGACCCGATCGGAGTAAGGGAGCGCCCATCTATATCTTCGACGGGGACAAGATCATCTCCAGCCTCCTTCCGAAGGAAGAACTGGGACTACAGAAGTTTCAGCATATCCACAATGCTGTCCTACACCAGATTAGCAGCACATTTTACGTCATCGTTCAAGCCTGGAATCCCGGCGATTTTGCCATACTGCAGCAGGTAACCGAATAAGCGTCTACCCTGTGAAAAAAGCCGAGAAACCCGAACTGAAAATAACTAGACTGGAGTGAGATTGGTTTGAAAGTCATGTCCGCCCTCACGGGGGAAATTGTAACGATAGACCTTGGGGGCAGCCAAACGATGAAACCCATATGACAAAACGTGGTGAGGGGTCGGGAAGTCGTAAGAATCCTCGTGGTAGAAAACCATCACTGCTCTCCTCGCTCCATGAACAGAAGGAGGTCCATGAGAGAAAACAAGGCCAAACAAAAACTACGAACAGGCGGAGTAGCCTCAGTCATTTCCGGTTCCACCATGAATGGGGATTTAATTGACTTTTTGGGACAATTAGGTTTTGACGGTGCCTGGATTGAGTGCGAGCACGGACCGGTCACGTGGGAGCACATTGGAGACCTATCTCGATCCTGTGACTTGTGGGGGATGACCTCTTTAGTGCGAGTTCCGACCAATGAGTCCTGGGTGATTACTCGGACACTGGACCGGGGCGCTACCGGTATTGTTGTCCCTCACGTGAATACCCGACAAGAGGCAGAGCGAGTAGCGAGATCAGCCAAGTTCGGTCCCCTTGGAAAGCGAGGGATCTATGCAGGTCGGCAGAGTTTCGGTACAGAAGATTATTATCAAAAGGCAAATGACCAGACACTCGTTGTGATCTTGATAGAGGAGGTCAAGGCCATCGAAAATCTCGCTGAGATCCTCCAAGTCCCACACATCGATGTCTTTTTTGTAGCTACTGGCGACCTGGCACAGACAATGGGTTTCACCGGTCAGATGGATCATCCTGAGGTGATGTCTGCACTGAAGGAGGCTTTCAAGCAAATCACTGAAGCAGGAAGGATTGCGGGCGCAAATGTCTCGGAGCAAACGATTGACTGGTACCTGGAACTTGGCGCGCGTTTTTTGTTCACTCAGTGGGATCCTTGGATCGCGGCCGGAGCGAAGTCCTTCCTTGCCAAAGTGACCAGACACCCCAAATCTGTGACTGCAAAGCCCCAGGGCTAACCACCCTATTTCAGAGACTAGTTTTCCAGGTCAAGGTGGAGGCTTCTTAAAGCTAATGAACACCTCACCGTCAGCTCCACTGAAGACCGAGACAACCCCGATCCCTGGTCCAGGAAAAGGGGCCCGATGGGAGACCGATCTTCTTCCAGAAGCTCCTAGGTTTACTCCGCGGAACTTCCTGCGCATGATGGGCCCCGGAGCCATTCTGTTGGCCGGTGCGATGGGCGGAGGAGAGTGGCTGATGGGTCCCACCACGGCCGTCCAGTATGGGGTGTGTCCGTCTTCGGCTTAGTTACCGTCGCCATCATTCTCCAGATCTTTTTTAATCTGGAGGCCATCCGGTACTCACTTTACACCAGCGAGCCAATCTACGGGGGAATTATGAGACTCTCTCCGGGACCCAAGTTCTGGGGAGGAGTCTATTGTCTGTTGACAATTCTGAATCTAGGTTGGTCCGCTTTGGCCGCTTGCTGCGCCTCTACCCTCTTTAGCAGTATCTTCGGGCGTTTGCCAGGCAACGGGGACCAGGGTTGATGTACAGTCTCATGATCGCAGTCGTCCTAGTGGCCTCCGGTTTGCTGCTGTTCGGCAGTACAGTGGAACGCATGCTGGAACGGTTTCTTGGATCATAATTTTCCTCATTTTCCTTTTTCTACTCGGGGTCAATTTAATCTTCATCCCATGGTTGCAATGGCTGGCAACGTTCTCCGGTTTCTTTAAACTGAGTGGTTTGCTGGGTGAACTGGACTGGCTGTTACTAGGAGCTCTAGCCGCCTCTTCCGGATCGGGAGGGATTTCTTGTCTGACCATCTCAAACTGGGTGCGCGACAAGGGATTTTCCATGGGAGCTCGAGTGGGAGCCATACCAGGGGCCTTCGGGAGCAAAAAGATATCGCTGTCGCACACGGGCACGGTTTTTCAGGTGACCACGAGCAATCTTGCATCCTGGCGACACTGGCTGAATTACGTTTACGCGGATCAAGAGGCACCGGATCCTTCGCTGGTATGTTCTTAAGTGTAAATCTAGCGGCAGCTGTCATCCCTGTCGGCAGCAACATAACGGGGCTGGCTGCGGGAGCCTATCAGGCGGAATACATGGCGCGCACGCTGTGGTCGGGCTTCTGGTTTTTGGCGCTCTTAAACGATTTCTGGATCCTCTTCTCTACGCACTTGGCAAATACCGATGCTTTGGTTCGCACCATCACGGATATTCTTTGGATGCAAAAAAGTTGGAGTCAAACGTCTCGACGACCGAACGTGCGCCGTCTCTATTACCAAACCCTTCTGATTTACACCATCTGGGGTATTATTGCCATGGGCCTTGCGCCCCCACTCACACTTTTCAAGATCATGGGGAATGTGGCCGCTGCCATAATGGTCATTGGAGGCACCCATTTGCTGTTGGTGAATCGAAAGTTCCTTCCACTGCCTCTGCGTCCCGCCCCTTGGAGGCAAATGATGATCATACTGTGCATCCTTTTCTACGCTTTCCTGGCTATGAAATCACTGCTTTCCCTGTTTTCGAGCTAGTCGAGTACTGCCATTCCGACGGCTTGGCTTCACGAAGTGAGCGCCGAGGCAAGCCCTATTACCAACAGGAACGAAGGATTGTGGGTGAACACCTCCGCCACCAATCCCTTTCCGCTGAATGTCATCGTCACAATTCGTGGTTAATTCCTCTTCCCGAAATCGTAAAACGATACGAGCTGAGCTGGAAAGGGTTCAAAGTAAACCTGATCCAATAAGTACCGGATTCCAAAGCGCATCAACCACCTCTCCATGATGGCCAGGGCCATGCTCAAGGGAACCTGCTGCCTTCGGTACTGAGCCAGAATACCTAAGAAGTAGACCTTGTCCTGTGGCGAAAGCTGATCAGACACGTATCCCAAGGTGTGCAAAAGGACGTTGATATTGGAAGTGTACCGAGGAGGCCGGATTAGAGCGTGAATCAGATGCCGCTGGTATTGTTTGGCCACCTCCCAGGGAGAAGCCTTGTCGTGATTCGCAATGATTTTCCCCATGATTCTCAGCTCGCTCCGGTGATAAGCCATCAGCAAAAACTTGTGCCGGCTGTGAAACTCAACCAGTTTTTCCATCGAGAGAGACTCCTTGAAATTCCGGAATTCAGCAAGAGTGAAGACGCGGGTGAGAAAATGCTCCCGCAAGCGGAGAGTCTTCAGGCGAACCTCATCTTCAATAGCCGCATCAGGAAACTGCTCCAATACCGCCTGGCCAAATATGCCGGGGCCTTTGGTAAAGACTTGTCCTGCCAAAGCTGGATAACGCTTGGCGTCCTTCACAGCACAACTGGGCGACTCGCTTTTCAAGATGAAACCGTCCACCGCTCGCAAGCCTTTCAGAAAATGGGTGCTAAAGTGTTCCATCGGGAGAGTCAGGTCGCGACCGGTGGCAGGCTGAACCAGTTGCAGGTGAACACCGCTCTCGGGCAGGGAAACCAACTGCACGGGATCACGCGGGACACCCAGTCCAACGGACACTTCCGGGCACACTTGGACGAATTCTACGTAAGGCTGCAGAGAGCTCAGGAAAGAATCTGGGATTACCTCACCATTGTAACGACAAGCCTCAAAGCCCAGGCACTGGCTCACCACGATTCTAGGTTTGACAAATTTTCTCATGCTCCTGCCCATGATAGTCCTTGTCGCTCATGGGTTCCCTTTTATGAGAGCACTCCTCATATAACCCAAAACGAGATAGTCGCAGCACCCAGCATCACAATCCCTTACCGAAGTAAAAACGAACACCTGTGGTCAGTAAGATGTCATTTTTCTTTACGCTGGGAAGCGGATTACTCAGGAATCTCTCACTGAACGTCACTTGCCAGGCAAACCCCCTCGCCAAATTGGTGGCGAGACTGGAGTCGAACTGGATCCGATACTGGCCCGTTTCACCCAGGTTGGGATAGAGTGCAAACTTCTGCGAGAAAGAGGTCGCTGCGAAAAGCTCATAAGAAAGCTCCTGGTGAAGAACCATCTCCCCGGTCCTTCGAATCAAGCCGATATCGAAGAACTCTTGATTGAAAGCTGTGCCCACAAGAATCTCAAGCGTCGTCCGATCGGTATTTTTTAATTTCCACCCGAGCCCCCCACCCAACACGTTGCGGAGATCGAGGTTCTGAAACTCATCGAATTCCAGATCGATGAATCCGAAAGTAAAAAGATGAGTACTCAGAGTCACATCGTATCGACTTCCTCCCCGTACGGCGTTAGCCGTGGTCTCCGAAACATTGTTTGAACCGTCCTGGGCAAAAATGGAAGTTGTGTAAATAGAAATCTTATCTTTTTCAGTTTCCCGCTGTACGTTCATTGAAGTCGAAAAAGTAGTTGTCCTTGCATTACCTCGAGTAGCGTCGAGTCCGCTGTCGATGGAGCCACTCCAGGAATCCCACAACCCGGGGTTGTGCGATCTCTCTATTTCGGCCTCATACTTGGCCTGATCCTCTTCCGATCGAATGGAATCAACCTCAGCCTTGGAGATTGCCACTGTACTTAAAGGAGTCGTCTGCACTTTAAGTGTTTTACCCGCGAGTGAAATTGGACCCACAAGCACTTGGCCTCCCGCAGCGGTCACATACAAGATCTGCTCAGCAGTAATCTCTTCGATCGCAGTCCACTGAATCTTTACGTCGCCCAAGAATTGCGTCCTCATCCTAAACCATTCCCGGTCGGACTGTGTGATGGTTCCGGTCAACTGGTCACCGTTAGTTAGAAAGATCAGATCCGCACGGAGATTGCAGCAAAGAACACAACTTATCAACAAAAGGATCAATGTACTCAGCATCGTTATTCCCCCGATTCTTTTGGCCGTGTTAGTAACCGGTTTCATTAATATACTCACGTTTGTGGCAAACACGACGACCCAGTTTGACTCAGGAGTAAAGATTGTACGCCTGGGTGACCGAATCGCCATAGGCAACGACGGGGACAAGCCAGTCACGTCTGGGCTTTCTATGGTCAGGGTGGAAAAGCCGACGGTATCCTCTACAACGGCGTGACCGGAAGAGACGGCGGCAATACGCAGGGCTCGCTGCTGGCGGTGAATTCGTGGGACACTTCTTCCCCAGTGGTCTCCCAGGGGAACTCAACAATTCCCTAACCCTTGCTTAATGCAGATTGGTGTAGTCTTACCAGTGCAGTAAGCCAGACTTCTGTTTTTCCCAACCCGGGTCGGATGGAAACACGGTGTGCATCTTGACGCTTTCCACTCCATCATCGAGCATTTTTCCGACCGTTTCCCGCCAGAGTTTGTAGTGTGGCGTCTCCAGGTGTGCCTGAAAGGCCTCTTCGTCGCGATAGACCTCGTACAAGTAAAACCGTGTGGGAATACTCTTGTCTTCCAGGATGTCGAAACGAAAACATCCCGGTTCATCTCGCACCGAGCCTTGCGCGTCACCGAAGCTCGCCTCTGTAAAAGCTTTTAGATTTTTCAGTTTCACGTTGATGGTCACGAAAATCGAATACATGATTGATCCTCCGTCAGTCGTTGGATCTGCAATCAAAAACGGCGCGACAGTCGAATAACGCTGTGACTGCCTTTTTCCCTAAAGGTGTTTTAGCACAACTCTTAAAAAAAAAGGGGACTCTCTACTTTTTTCTCCTGTCTTGTTTCAACTTACAATCGGCATATGCTCTCATTGACTCAGAACACTAACTTGATCCTGTCTGCTAAGACTCTGCGAGCCTGCGATACGGTCTGTTAAGCGTTGTCTTCGGTCTATACCTTGAAGAATGGGGTATACACCTTGGTGGGCAGCAACAGCAGGTGGCTCTAGCCAGGACCCTAGCCGTATACCCCAAGTTTCTTCTTCTGGATGAATCCTTCTGAACGAAATTCCAGCCTAGTCCAAAGACTCGACCTAATCCTTCGACCTTCCTCCGAGTCTTGATTTCTCTTCTGAGGAGCTGCGCGTACTCCACTCAATCCTCATCACAAGCGATCAATACATTGCGGGCTTTTTTGTGGACAATGCCGGAATAATGGAAAACGCGGGCTACTTCCTTGCCGGCCTCGTCAATGGGGGTGGGCTGCTCGAACACAAAATCCGCCCAGTCGGACACCCGAAACGCAATATAGGACAACTGGAGGGTCTCCGCCCACTGGCTTGGGAGCACGGAAAGATCTGGCAAGATCACCGGTCCTGTATCCACCTGCCAGATTTTCTTGTCGCGCTGCCAGTTGATGGTTTTGATGGGGTATTCCAGAATGGCCGTTCGGCCGCTTTTTTCATCACGCAGTTCCGTCTGTCCCACTAGAAGCTTTCCGGACGACATGGCCTCGAAGACTTCTTGCGTAGAGGTCAGAACGCGCCCTTTGCAGGTGCGCAGTCCAAGGATTATACCTTCCCACGCTTTCTCCGTGGGTCGGACCTCTCGGTAGCGTTCTGTCCATCGAGAGTGACGACGAAAGATCACCGTTTTGCGCTTGCTGAAGATGGGTAAGAAGTCATAATTATCCTCCTGGAACAAGTTCTTCTCGGCGAAGGTATGCTCGCTCTTACAGGAACCGCATTGAAAATATTCAACTGTTTCGCCACTCGCCGGGTCCGTGATCCGACAACGCGATTCTACCCAGAAACGCGGAGAGTTAGAGCGAGCTTTCGTATTGATAAAAGACCGACCATAGTCCAGGAAGGGTTGCACCAAGGCAGTGGTTAGGAAAGGCTGCGATGGTTTTGCAGCGGGCACTTTCGTAGAAACCCGACGAGATTTTTCCTCCAGCCATATTTTGGGAAAGGCTGCAACCTTCAACCGATTCAGTCCTCCCACCTGCTGGTCTCCCGCACAGTAGGATAAAATCAGATGATCCCTGATGAAACTCACTGAGGTGTAGCAATACCAGCCTTCAGGATTTTCCTCAATGACCCAAGACTTACTCCAGGTCTGTCCCTCATCCCGACTGATGGCCATACAGAGGGGTGTTCGTTTGCGCACTTGAAAAGGGTGAGCACCAGAATGATCGTTCCACACACACAACAAATCTCCTGTCCAAGGGACACGCTCGATGGTAGCCGGGCTTCGGGGTGATGCCAGACCAGTGGGTTTGGGTTTGGACCAGTTGATGCCCCGATCACTCGAATAACACCCATACTGATAGCCATGATCGGTTCGCATGTACATCCAGAGCCTGCCGTCTTTGAGTTCGACAACGCCGTTTTCCTGCAAAATCAGAGTCCGTTGGGAGGTCGAAACAATCGAAGTTTTATCTTTTTTCCAGGTGTAGCCATGATTGTCCGAGTAGTAGACAAAAGGAATTCCCTGCGGAACATTATCCGTTACTCGATCCCCGTCGAATCCGGTATGTAGAACGGTTGGTACAATCAAGCACCCAGTGGACAGCTCAACTACTCGGTCATTGTTCACGACGTGATACCCATCTAACAGGGTGACGCGAACTGGCGGGCCCACTGTCTGAAATTCGTCTGCGGAGCGGCGAACAAACAAGTTGCACCGCTGGCTGGAATCTTTTCGCAGGTAAAAAAGCAGCAATTCTCCGTTTGCCAAACGCAGGATACTGCTGGACATCACATTTTTTCGGCCCTCATTGGGAACAAGAATTCGGTCATCACTCCAGGTTTTGCCCTGGTCGCTGGAAGTGCGCAGCGCCAAATCCGCCTCCGAGTGGTCGTGGGTGCCTCCTTTGAACCGGGTATAGATCAGACAGAGTCGACCATCGCGTAACTCGACAATGTCTCCCTCCGAATTGCGAGGCTGGTCCTTAGCTGGTTCAATAGTCAACAAGGTTTCCATTCCTAACCCTACCTGCGGTTGGACAACTGCTGGAAGGATCAGGATGACGCCTATTATCCCAAAACACCTCTTCCTCATTGCTCTCACCTCCTCTGTCAGTCTAGCTCATTTACGGACAATTATGCTGTCGTAAGTAGCCCAATCTGGGAAAGATTAGGGACAGAGAAATGAGGGCCAGTTACCTATTTCAGGCTGCCGAAAACTCGTGGCAAAAAGGTATGATTGTTCCTAATTCCTTATAGCTTTACAGCTATGGACTGCCCATTACAAACGACCACAACATCGGAAACACTAGATCCAACAATTCTTACCGTAGGTGTTTCGTTTCATAAATACGAGAAACACTTAGGTAAGAATTTCTTTAACCACCCGTCCGTGGACGTCCGTCAGACGAAAGTCGCGGCCGCTGTAACGGTAAGTCAACCTCTCATGATCGAGTCCCAAAAGATGGAGAATGGTGGCGTGCAAGTCGTGAATGTGGACTTTCTCCTCGACAGCTTTGAAACCGTAATCGTCGCTGACGCCGTAGACCTGACCATTTCGGACGCCACCGCCAGCTATCCAAGCGCAGAAGCTATAAGGACTGTGTCCCCGACCATACGTGTCAGCTTTGTCCTTCCCGTCGGAAAGATCTTGACGATGAGGTGTCCGTCCGAACTCACCGGACCAGACCAGCAGGGTGTCGTCGTAGAGCCCCCGAGCTTTGAGGTCGGTGATGAGGCCGGCAATTGGCTTGTCAACTGCGGCACAGCGTTCGGGAAGTCCCGAAAGAATGCTGCGATGATGATCCCAACCGTCGTCGGTGATCTGGACAAACCGTACTCCCGCTTCGGCAAAGCGCCGCGCCAATAGGCACTGGCGTCCGAAATTGTCGGTCTCTTTTTCGCCGACTCCGTAAAGTTCGAGAGTTGCCTTCGACTCCGACGATAGGTCAATGAGATCAGGAGCCTCCGACTGCATCCGGAAGGCGAGCTCGAACGACTCGATGACTCCTTCCATTTGACGGCTGGTTCCCAGCTTCTGGAGGTGGGCTCGATTCATTTCCTGAATCAGATCAATCTGAACTCGCTGCAACTTGGACGGGAGGTTAGGATCTTCCAGATGGCGGAAAGTAGCGTTCTTTGTACCATCTTCTACATTTTTGCCCAGCTGGGTACCCTGGTAGACAGCGGGCAGAAAAGCATTCCCGAAGAGATGGACACCACCAGTGTCACCTTCCATTCTCGGGCAGATGCTAATGAATCCGGGTAGGTCTTGGTTTTCGGTCCCCAAGCCGTAGCCGATCCAAGCCCCCATCGAAGGACGAATCAGCTGCGTTGCCCCCGTGTGCAATTGCCTGGCCGCGGGTGCATGCGCTTCGCTGTCAGCCTGCATAGCGTTGAGCACACAAAGGTCATCGGCGTATTTGCCTAGCTGCGGCAGCCACTCGGTCATCATCAACCCGGACTGCCCTTGCCGTCGGAACGGGGAAATGGGTCCCATTAATCGGGTTCCGGACATGCCCACAGTGTCTCTATTGCCTGGAAACTTGTAGGGGATCCGCTCGCCATTATCTCGCACGAGACGTGGTTTGTAGTCGAACAGGTCGACTTGTGACGGACCACCCTGCATCCACATGAAAATTACTCGACTAACCTTCGGAGCAAAATGGGGAATCTTGGGTGCCAAAGGGCTGCCGGCTTTGGCGACCTGCTCGGTACACATGGCAGCTAAGGCCACTGAGCCAAAACCACAACCCGTCCTCCGAAGAAATTGGCGACGTGTATAGCGGCTAGGACTAATGATCATTGGTAATTATCCTCGAAAAAGGAATTCGTTCGATACAATTACAGCATGACAGTAGCGTGCCCATGCTTCAAGACGTGGATTTTCTGGCGGGTTGGACAGCAGGGTGAGCTGCTCTTCAAAATCCGCCAGGAATTGCAACGCCCGAACCCGTTCTTGCTCTGTCACTGGCCGGTTCAAAGCCTTGAGAGTAAAATGAGCGATTCGCTTTCGGTCGTCAAGCTCTTTTTTCTCCAACAGAACCCGGGCCATCAGGCGAGCTTGCTCCTGTACAAAGGGAGAATTCATCAGGTAAAGACTCTGCGTAGGAACGGTCGTGACCGAACGGACCCCAGTCGTCTCATCGGGATTGGGAAAATCAAAGAGATCCAGAACCTCGAGTTGCTCCAGCTGGCTCTTACGAAGCATGGGCAAGTAGACCGTTCTTCGACGAAGGGTAGCTTCGCTCAACTTCGCCTCTTCCAATAGTAACGTCGGACGGCCGAAGTCGATGTTGTCAGCAACGTCCAAAGGGAGGGTAGGGCCTCCCCCCCTTACGAGGTCCAATCGCCCGCTGATAGCCAACAGGGAGTCACGATAGGCTTCCGCCTCCAGTCTTCGGTTATTAGCGCGCCACAACAGGCGGTTTTCGGGGTCGAGCTCGTGTGCTGTCACATTGTGAACGCTAGCTTGCCGGTAGCTGCGGGTCAGAACGACTTCCCGAATCACGCTCTTGATGGACCAGCCCTGTTCAACAAAGCGCGAAGCTAAGTAGTCGAGTAGTTCGGAATGGCTAGGCACCTCCCCGCGCCTGCCGAAATTGTCGAGTGTACCAACCAATCCCGGACCAAACAGGTGATGCCAGATCCGGTTGACCATCACTCTAGCCGTGAGGGGGTTATCCAAGTCGACCAGCCATACAGCCAGTTCCAGGCGCCCACTAGATCTCACGTAACGACCTTTCAGGTCTCGACGTTCGGCAAATCGGGGTGGAGGTTTGGTCGAAGCAATCGAAAGGAAACCTCTGGGAACAACCTTTCCCAGACTGTGGGGATTTCCACCAATGTTGATTCGGCAATCTTCGGGAAGATCCCGGTCCGTGGTCGCGATCGCCAACGGTGCGCTAGGTTTGTTGAACTCTAGCATTTGGACACGATGGGTAGCTTCCTGGAGTTTTTTGTCAATTTCTTCGACTTCTTTTGCGATCTGCGCTTTTTCGGCAGAATCGGCTCCTCCCTCTTCCAGATCTTGCTGCCGGTCTAGTAATCGCTTTTTCTCGCGGTCGATTGTTTTTTGCGGAATCAGAGCCTCCGCCAGGGCCTTTTCATACTGCTCGGTCGCTGCAGCTCTCTTGGCGAGCTCCACCGAGGTCTCAGGCAGAGGAACTCGATTGATCTTGCTCCAAACTCCACTCTCGCGACCGTCGAGAGTCTTTGTGCTCCGAAATACCCCTGCCAGCGCATAGTATTCGCGGGTGGGGATGGGGTCAAACTTGTGATCGTGGCAACGTGCGCAACCAAGATTCAATCCCAAAAAAACTCGGCCTAAAGTATCAATCTGGTTATCCACTACATCCATACGGAGCTGCTCTTTGTCGGCATCTACCAGAGCCCAAGGTCCAATCGCCAGGAAACCCGTGGCGATGATCTGCTCACGACGCTGTGCGTCATTTTCCCAGTCGAGCACGTCCCCCGCGACTTGCTCTTGAATGAATCGGTCGTAGGGCTTGTCGTTGTTAAAGGAATTGATGACGTAGTCGCGGTACCTCCAGGCCTCTTTGGCCGGGACAAGACGACCTTTGCCCAGGTTATTGGCATAGCCCGTCAAATCGAGCCAATGACGACTCCAGCGCTCCCCAAAACGGGGAGATTGCAGCAGCCGATCCACAATCTTCTCAAAAGCATCTTGGGAGTCATCCTTGATGAATGCTTCAATCTCTGCTGGTCTCGGGGGCAGTCCCGTGAGATCTATATAGACGCGGCGCAGCAGTGTGTAACGGTCGCTGTCAGTAGATGGACTTAGACCCTGGGCTTCCAGCTTGGCCAAAATAAAATGGTCGATAGGACTACTACTGGGCCAGTCTCCGTTTTGAACGGTGGGTGGGGACACCCTGCGCACGGGCTGCCAGGACCAGTGGTCACGACTAACGTCGGTGTCCGCTTTCGGTTGCGTGATCTTGACGGTTACAGCTGCCTGGTCCGGCCAGGGTGCTCCCATCTCCACCCATTTAACTAGAAGCGCGATCTGGGTGTCCGCTAACTTCCCACTCGGTGGCATCTCAAGATTTTCCTGACGAACCGCCTGTATGAACGCGCTTAATTTGGGATCTCCAGGGACCATGACCGGACCGCGATCACCACCCTTAAGCATCCCGGCGCGGCTGTCCAAATGCAAATTAGCGAATAACGTCTTGGCCCGTGCACTGTGGCATTGGTAACAGTTCTCAGCCAGCAGGGGCCGGATCTTCGATTCAAAGAACTCGATCTGTTTTTGGTTGGGCTGGGCGGTCTGTGGAATGATACAGAAAAAGAACAGTGTCGGGAGTACAGACAAAACCCGACCGGAGATTGAATTCAAACCAAAAGATCGATGAAAGCTCACCTTCGAGACACCTTCGAACCCCAAGCTCTAGGGTCGAATGTAACAGTAGCATATAAACTGGTCAAGATACCCCTACACTCACTTGTGCCACCCAGAGTCGATGTTACTATAAGTTTGGTTCCGGCTAAGCCCAATTTTCTTAAACACATCGGCTTTCACAAACCGCTTAGCTTGCACTTGGTCTATACCCGCAATCGATACCAGCAAAATAAGCAAGCAGGTAGGGGTTTATGTGAGAACTAAAAGATAGAGGGAGACACCTCTGCCATACTGAAATTGAAAGTCACTTCCCTCCTATCTAACAACTGAGTCGAGACCGCTCCGGGTCGATTTTCATCATTACTCTCTGCTCTAAGCGAACTCCAGAGGTTCGTCCCAGCCGAGATCCTTAACAATCGAACATATCTGATTCAAACCACTTCTGGAACATTCCCAGTGTTCGGTCCTCACCCAGCCTTCAACATGGCCTCAAACAAGCGCTAGCCAAAATTACTCTAGCACCTCCTGGTACAACGCAGGTTCCTCGTATTCAGGAAGGAGAGGCATGTGTGACTTCCTCCGCAGATCTTCAAAGACAGACTCAGCAAACCCCGAACTGTCTCTTAACCAGTAGGCTCTATCTGTCTCATTTTTGCTGTCGGGGTCGTATAATGGTGCTCGTGGGTATACGATGTGCGAAATCACGGAAGACCATTTGTGCACAAGAGGTAACCGCCTCAACCACAGTGTGTTTTTGTGGGGGTTATATGCATCGTTTTTCGCTTGAAAAGGCGTTCCACAACGCTGGAGAATCGTTTTTGTGGACAAGCTGATTATCACTGCAGCCGTCTGTGGTTCTGCTCCGACGAAAGAACAGAACCTGAACGTCCCCTATGCACCGGAAGAGATTGCCAATGAGGCCCTTGCGGCTTGGCGTGCCGGTGCAACCATCGCCCACATTCACGTGCGCGATCCCAAGACTGGCAAGCCGGATTCCCGAAACGACCTGTTTGCCGAAGTCGTGGAACGCATTCGTGCCGCGAGTGACTTGATCATCAACCTCACCACCAGCGGTCTCAACATTACCGGCCCCGATACTGGAGACCTGCGTCTGGAACCAATTGCCCTGGCTCCCGACATCTGCTCTCTGGACGTCGGTTCTCTAAACTTTCGCAACCGTGTCTTTCTCAATCCGGCGGACTGGGTCCAGAAGGCGGCCCGACTCATGCTAGAGGCTGGCGTCAAACCTGAAGTTGAAGTCTTCGACCTTGGTCACATCCGTCAGACCAAGCATTTGATCAAGCAAAACTGCATCGCAGCGCCGCCGTGGTTTCAACTCTGTCTAGGAATTCCCTGGGGTATCGAGGGGACCCTCGAAGCGCTTTTGGAGATGCGGCGACGGTTGCCGGATAGAGCAATCTGGTCGGTGCTTGCCCCAGGGCTACTGCAACTCCCGATGACGACCCACGCGATGCTGCTGGGGGGACACGTACGAGTTGGGTTCGAGGACAATCTCTATCTGAAGCGGGGACAGAAAGCCGATAGCAATGCCCAGTTCGTGGAACGTACAGTGAAGTTGGCCCACACCCTACAAAGGGAGGTCGCCAGTTGCGATGAGGCCCGTGCTATCTTGGGGTTGCCGGGAGGCAATAGTGAGCACTGAGTTAGCGGTCCTGATCGTGGGGTCCTGAACCATGGGCACGACATTGCCCCAAAAAAAATCCCAACTGTCTCAACACCTAACGGTTGTCGAACGGCCAATCTGCTCATCTACAACAAAAAAACCTTCAGGAGCCTGCGTCGGCTACCAAAATTGTCCGCCTCTACGGCTTAACTCCCGTCAATCCATCGCACTGATGGCCAGCCCGAGTTCAACGAAAAATGGTGCTGCTGGCGATGGATGGGATCATCGTAGTCCTGCGTGGATTTGAATAACTCGTGGCGGCCATCGCCGGCTTCAGGTTCCGCCAAGCGGACCAACTCTTCCTTTTCGGCATCAGATAACGGCTTGAAGCTGCGAGCATACCCTGCGTCTTGCTTGAGTTCTTCCAGCGAACGTATACCCACACACAGAGTTGCGATGGGCATGCTCAGAGTGTAGCGAATGCACTGTTCACCAGTGAATTCCGTGTTGCCAGGAATCTGACCACTCGGATTTCCTCCGCCCAGACTTTTCATCCCGATCACTTCGACATCTTTTTCCAAACATACAGGCACGACCTCGTTCTGAAAACTTCGGTAGTGGGCGTCCATGACGTTGATCGGCATCATCGAAGTCGCCCACGCGTAAAGTTTCGCCAGCATCTTGAGGTGAATGCGCGGTTCTTTGTGCCCGGTAAAACCGATGTAGCGGACTTTGCCCGCTTTTTGCGCCTCGAGCGCCGCCTTCATACCTCCCTGCTGGAAGACCCAGTCGGGGGCGTTGTCATAGTCCATTTCGTGGAACTGCCACAAATCGATGTAATCGGTTTTCAGGCGACACAGACTATCTTCGAGATTGCGTAGGCTCCCATCGTAGTCGCGCTCGCAGTTCTTGGTCATCAAGAAAATGTTTTGGCGCTTGTCGTCCACCGCAAGTGCCTCACCCATGACCTCTTCGGCGTAACCGTCGCCGTACTCCCATGCGTTGTCAAAGAAGATAATGCCCTCGTCGATCGCGGCATGCATGACGCGAATGGCGTCCCTACGCTCCATTTCCTCGATGTGGCCCCCGCCCAGGCAAAGAATAGAAACCTGCTCGTCAGTTCGGCCCAGCCTGCGCGTGGGTATTCCATTCGGACTCGGCTGTTGCACGAGTGCGGTGCGGGCAAGAGCCGCTAGTTCCGCGGTACCGAAGGCTGTTTGAAAAAAGTCGTGTCCTGACATGTCCTGCGGCATTGTTTTGTTCAGAGTCAAACCGCTTTTGGTTGCGTCTCTATTGTCTCCTATAAGTGGTTGTTTTGGTACAGTTAAGTGGTGGAGATAAGTAGACTCAAACCGCTGTGAGTTCAAGATATCGACTTCGAGCGCAGAAAAATCACGGTTCGTAACGGGAAGGGGGCTAATAATCGTGTAACAATGCTGACTGAATCCCTCAGGAGGCCTCTACAGACAGATCGAAAAGATTCACGAAAGGGACTTGGCCAACGGCTGAGGCCTTGTCTTGATGCCTTACGCGCTGGATCGTAAATACCCCAACGCAGCCTCTGAGTGGTGCTGGCAGTGGGTTTTCCCGCAAAATAACAGATGGAAGGATACCAGAACCAAGTGGAAATGCCGTCATTATATCGACACATCCATTTTGCAGAAAGCCTTCAAATGGGCTATCTGTCAAACACTTCGGCACTCATCTTCTAGAAGATGAATACGACATCCGTACTGTGCAGGAGCTCTTCGGACACAAGCATGGGCGAACGACGATGATCTACATGCACGTCTTGAATCGCGGCGGTCTGGGTGTCAGAAGTCCCGTGGACGCTTTGTGAATCCTAATGGCAACGTGTATCGTGAGAAAATTGCATAAGACGCTCGACGTCAGGTGGCAGTGTCCCAAAGGCTGGGATCGCCGAGCTAGACTCCGGGATCTGCTGCACGTATTACCCTGGAAAGAAAGCAATAGGTAACGGGCGGATTCTGGAGACTAGATAATCAATAGTCAGCTGGCCCAACAAGAACCTATAACAGATATCGTTAAAGAACCCACAATGACCCGAAACAGGCCCCTCTTATGCGTAATAGTTGCTGTGTTACTTGTGGAGTGCAACCAGGGAACCGTCGAGATACTTGAAATAAGAATTCTGGTCTTCTCGAAAACGGCAGGCTATCGACATGAGTCTATCTCGTATGGCGTACAGGCACTTCGACAGCTCGCGACAAAGTATGGTGTCCATGTAGACGCAACAGAAGACGCAGCTGTTTTTGACCCCAGCAATCTCACGAAATATGATGCGATCGTATTCCTTTCAACTACCGGAGATGTACTGGACGACAACCAACAACAGGCCTTTACCGAATTCATTCGGGCTGGTGGAGGTTTTGTTGGCATTCATTCAGCCAGTGATAAAGAGTACGACTGGCCCTGGTACGGCCGGCTGGTCGGTGGCTACTTTAATGGCCACCCCAGCAATCCAAACGTCCGGGAGGGAACTATTCTCGTTGTTGAGTCAAGCCATCCCGCTACCACAACGCTCCCGAGTCCTTGGATTTTTACGGATGAATGGTACGACATTCGGGACCTGCAAGATGAGATGACTATTCTGCTCAATATCGACGAACTTAGTTACAAACTGACCGATGAAGATCCGGTCCCGGCACCCCGTCCGATCGCATGGTTCCGCGAATTGGAGGTCGATCATTTTACACAGCCTTGGGCCATACGCCGGATAACTATGCTGATTCGCTCTTTTTGGATCATCTTTGGGGTGGACTCCGCTCCGTTCTTGGGGAGAATGGTGAGCGTTTGAACTGAAACTGATAACATCGAAAAAGGGCCACCTGGCAAGATGACTCAAGCTGATGTAAAGACAACTCCAAACCACCCACAATCAACCTTGCGGCTGGTAACAGCCTACTAACCATCCTCCCAGTTCTGCCAGAAGAAAAGAGGTTAAAACCGGACCCTAGTGAATCCCGGTGTTTCGCATCCACTTCGATTGATTTGAGTTAACTGATTGATGTAACAAAGGATAGACTGGTGGAGGTAAGCGTACTCGAATCGCTGACACCCTGCTCGCAAAAAAGATTCCCGCTTTTGGCGGAAACGTCTAATTTTCGGGGCTTTTGGTTTCAAGCAGTTGCGGCGGATTTGTTGAGCTGTGTTGAGATTTGCGGGTTTGGGGTGCTTTCACCAGCTACGAAATTGACTACACTCGCTTTTTCATTCGTCACCCTGAAAGGCCACGGTACAACCCCGAAAAACCAGACCTGCAAAGATTGCTGGACCACCACACCGCTTTGCACAGCGGTTGGAAAACGGTTCGCCTCCGCTCACCGTTTTCCACCGTTCCCACAGTTGCTGCCGCTGCTGGATATATACGTCTTGGATTCTCTCAGAATGTTATCGTAGGCAGTACCTCCAAGACACGACGATCTACGCACGCCTTGTCTCATCGACCTGTGACAAAATGGCAATCAATGCGACATCGCCCAGCATGTCTATTACGCATTTCCCATAAAATAGTTGATATTGCCTTCTAGCGGACTTTCGCATCTTTCTTTCGATCTCGTTTTGCAGCCTTGGCAGTTGGCGTCGTTTGTCGCTTCGACGCTCGACCACCCTTCTTAGCTTGAGCAACCGCCTCCACTTTACGGGCTTCGCCCCGCTTCTTTACCACTCGGCGGCCAGGTGGTCGTCCACGTCGAGCTCCACGCCTACCTTTCTCGAACTGATCCGCCAACTCACCCAGAAGTCTTGTTGCTGAGTCACGGATCGTAAGAAGTCGCTCTGCAATCTGCTTGCGCTCTGCACTCAATTCCCTAACTCCAGCCTCTAAACTACCAATGAATTTCCCAACTTCCTCGGCGTAATCAGCAATATGTTTTGCAGTTTCGCTTTCTGGTTTGTCCTTTTTCCGTTCAGCCATTTGCCTTCAGTTCCTCCTAGTCAACCCGCCAGCTCTCCTTGAGGTAGAGATGGAGCAGTATGGGATACATTAGGGTGTTAATCTTCTGTTCGTTTTCATGTTTTGGATCCAACGCCCCTTTCCCAAAGACAAGTGAGGCTTGAAACACTTCCGGTGTGAGGTATCTTGTATCTACATTAATCTCGATACTCTTTGTCTTTCTATTGACAATCTCAACCGGTATGGATCTCCAACCAAGAAACCATCCCCAATCACCAAAGCTAGGAACGTTGTCATGGTAGGGAAGTGTATTTAGTCCTGCTGCCTCGATAGTCCTCTGAATGCAGAGGTAAGATTCTCTTGCATGGTAAGGTGACGTTGCCTGGACCACAATCATCCCATTCTCTGCGAGCCGTCCCTTTAGTTTCAGATAGAACTCCTTGCTGTAGAGCTTAGCCAATTCAATTGTATTGGGATCAGGAAAGTCCAAAATGATCACATTGTAATAGCCTGGGATCTCACTGACAAATTTATCAGCATCAAGATTGATTACATCAACCGTTGTCACTCGCTCTGTAATTGGCTGACCTTTCTTACGACCTTCTGTATAGTATTCTCCAGTCTCAACAAAGACAGGTCTCTTACCGGCACTTGTGATGGCATTTGATAGTTGCACATGCACTCTCGCATCAGCAAACACATCGTTGTTCAACTGAATGAAGATGGGATTTGTAGAAGCAATCTCTGTCATCACAGGATCAAGATCAACCAAAACAACAGATCTAACATCGTTGTACTTCAGAACCTCTCTCAGAGCCAAACCATCACCACCTCCCAATATCAGAACACGTTGATGGTCAGGAATCATGGCCATAACAGGATGAACAAGATGTTCATGGTAAATTGCCTCGTCAACACTGCTGAACTGTGTATTGCCGTTGCTGTATAGTCTGTACTCCTCAAGAGACGTGTTGTGCGTGACTACAAGATGCTGATACTTCGTTGTTTGCGAAAACACGATAGGATCATCATACAACTTCTGTTCCAAGAGAAGATTCCACTCGCGGTTGTAGGAATAGATAGTTGAGAGCCATGCGAGTGTGATGACAATACTAACTATCGGAACCAATTTCGAAGAAACCAATTTGTGTCTTAGAAAGTAGAGGAAAGTGATCACAGCAACTATGAAGTTGAATCCAGCCACCATCACACTGATTTCCGTCAAAGGAAAGTTTCTGAGGAGATAGAACACCCAAATGAGCGCTCCAATGAAACTGCCTATGTAATCAAGGCTGAAGATTACTGCCAGGTTCGTTTTAAGATGTTCCGAATAGGTCTTGTTGATACGTAAGACCAATGGGATTTCAAGGCCAATAAGAAATCCAATGGCCATGACAAAGAAGTACTGCACGAGATTGAAATGATCTGCCATCAGACTATAGACAGCATAGATAGCCAAAGGTCCAGCGCTGCATAGTATTGCCAAGCAGATCTCCAGCCCAATGAACTTCTCAATGAGCATTCTGTCGCTAACGAACTTTTGGATCCAGCTGGCGATACCCATCATCATTAGCATCAACGCAATGATCACACCGAACTGTTCGATGGAATTACCAAGGATGTAAGTGGAAACCGTGGCCAGTATGTACTCATTCACCAACCCGCTCGCGCCAGTAGCGAACATGGACAAGCCAAGCAGCAATGTTGCAAATCGTGGTCTGCCCACATCCTGCAACAAGTGGGTTGCAGCTATGCCGCTCATCGATTACCTCTTAATCATTCCATGCCCCTCCCTGTATGAGCAAAAAGGAGCTTTGGTTTTTGGTTGTTGAACTGAGAAGATCAGACAATAATCGCTCCGATGACTAGGGCTAGCGCCAGTCTGACACTTACGGTAACCGCAATTGCCGCGACATTTTTGTCTCTCTCGATCTCCTTCTGTATCGTTGTGCCAGGCAGAAAGAGCTTGTCAATCGGCCAGGTGAAAAGAAGAAGCAGGAAGATACCCATGCCTACACTCACAACAAACGATGTGAGGTCTTGTGACCATCCTCTGAAATCCCCTGTTACGCTTGCATTGATGACGAACGCCAGGGCCACTATCATTCCAGCTAGCATAAGACCGGCAGCCGTATTGCCATCCCGCACGTTTTTGATAACGTCAAATGGTGTAATAAACTCGTAGAGAGCTACGATGATCAGGAGTGCTACCTGGCCAAGAGCGAAGAAAGCGACAGCACTCCCTATACCACCACCTTCTCCTGTAAAGGAGCCGTAAGCGATCAACCCTGTGGCAACGTAGCTACCGCACTCAACAACCCCCACCGCTCTATTCCGATTCCTGACAGCCTCGTCATTGTCGAGACCGTGGACAATAACCCAGTTGTTGATGTAAAAGGCAACGAAAATAAATCCCGTTACCAATGCTCCGTCAATTAACAGCTCCTGTACATTTTTCCAGAAACTCGTCGACGTGCCACTGAGAGCACCGAGCATTCCGATGGCGATCCCAAGGTAGAGACCCCCACGGCGCAGGGCTAGTGCAAGGTTGCTGTTCTCCTCGATTTCGTAGTTGGCATCGAATTCGTCAGTAACCCTTGTGTCAGCCACCTTCTTCGCCAACCACATAAAGAGAAATGCAAGCACTGCATACGCGATACCACTTCCGAACAAAGTCATGTAATTCATAATTTTCCTCTCAAGAAATTTTATTGAAATGTTTGATTTTCAATGAAGTGAGTTTTACTACTTTCCCCCACCTCCTAGGCCACGACCGCGACCAGATGGACCAGCCCCGCGAACGGATGCGGCAGCTCTCTGAAAGCCACCTGTACGGCCAAATCTAGAACCTCGGAATCTAGGACTTGTTTGGGTAACTGACCCTGCACTACCATATCGTGGCCTACTAGGATCGGATCCGTAATAGCCTCGACGCCCCCGATAATCTCGGTTCCATCCATTCCAATCGTTGTAACGGTAGTAATGTCTATTACCACCAAACATCAGGTGGTAGAAGGCGTATGTCTCTAGCCAACTCCATCTTCTCCCGCCACGACCGTCATCCTCCCATCTACCATATTTTGGATGGCCTACGTAGGCCATCCCTGGAGGTGCTACTTTTTCGAGTTTTTCCTCCTCGTAGACACCATACGGCTTGCTGACGATCTCCATTCCTAGAGCACCCGCGTAGTCATCGAAGTATTCTTCATCAACCTCAACCCAGTGAGTTTCTTCCTTCTTACCTTTTGTCACAAGAGTGTACTTGTGATTCCTCGTGACCGGCAGATCGTTAAGCCAGAACTCTGCACGGTCGTGACTCCTACTGGGCCATCCTTCTGCTGGATTGATCCTCAGGCTGTTCCACATCTGCTTGTCAATCTTTAGGTTGATAAACTTTCCCCTAAATAGATACTGGCCGAAGGTAGCTAGAACTTGCTCCTCTGGTAAACCCGAGAAATAGGTCCATGTTCGTTCATCACCTTTTCGCGGGTTGTATTCATGGCTTTTCTGAGTGTACCAGTCGGAACCCTCATCCCAGGATGTCCGACCTACCTGAACATAGTAGTCAACCCGCATATCTATCAAAACCTTGCTATAGCTCTGATAGAGCTCATTGACTTTGTTACGCAAGGTTTTGTCATCAGCAATCAACTTCTCCGTGTTAGCTGTAACTAAAGCAGCACCGTCACCCAGTTTGGCGTAGTCCGCCACCTTACCAGCTTCATGGACTTTGAATTCTTTTCGAACTTCTTCCATTCGTTCTCGTGCTTCTGTTTGGAGTTTTTGTAAAGGGGTAAACCTACCATCAATTTCCTCAGCCTTTTTCGGATAATCATTCTTGGCCGGTTTGGCAAAACTTTGCAGATCTAAAATCAGCCCCTCAATTGTAGACATCTGCACCTCGGAACTTTTGACAAGCTCCGGAGCTGTCTTTTTCACATCAAGTAGAAATGCCATACGAGTACCTGGCTTCTTGACCAACTGATTGATATCCACTAGCATGCGACCAATTCGGCTGAGCTGAGTTGCGAGTTTCTGAGCCTCTTCTTGCTCATTGCGATCGAGGATAGGTTTAATCTCTGTATCGAAGACTGTCTGGACTCGATCAAGTTCGCTCTCGGCGTTGGGAAAATATTCTTTCCACTTTTCGCGCTCAGCATACGGCCTGTAGAAGTCGAATTCGGACGTTTTCGTCAATGAGTTGTACTTTTTCCCTTCCTCGGTGGCTCCTTTCCTGGACGTTTCGATCCGCTGAGGCACATCTTCTGCCTGCTTTACGGAAGCATCGGGCAGACCACCACAACCTGTCACCAGAAGTAGTGCCGTGATCACAAATAACCTCAGCATTCTTGGTGGGTGTTTCACGTTAAACCTCCTTGTCTGAGGTTGATATTGGTTGTGGTGAACACGATTTGTCTCTCGTTGGGATATGAGTGAACCGTATCCATCCTCACTTTGTTTTCAGATTCCAACCTCAACCAAAGAATAGTCTTTGACTGTTGGACTTTGCCCTTTCCAGGAAACTGTTGGACAAGCCCAATCTGGTTGGAGTTGCTTCTAGCCTGTTGCTCGATACATTCGAGTTCGCTCAACCCTTCCTCCCAAACCGTCAGCCGTGAACAAAAACTGTACACGACTTTGCCTAAAACGAGCTCTACTTTTCTAGAAACATCCTGGAGTGGTCCATAGTAGGCTTTTGGTGAGTCCGTATGAACTGCAGTGCATGCAAAGACTTCGTGTAAGCGTTGATCCCCCAGATCGAAAGCAAAGAAATGGCTGGCTCCAATAATCCCTGCCTCGATCTGGAGGCCGGATTTGTTGATCTGACTCATCTTCAGGATAGTAAATTGCGAACAATCCACGTCTCCTTTTACAAGAGTTAGGCAGAGGTTCATAGCTGACTCGTCGGAATAGACCAACTTCTCCATGGTTAACCTCCTGTCGTAAGAATTTCAATCGAGTTTGGATCGATTTGTTTTGAGAGAAAGACTTGGTATTCGAACTGTTCCTTCCCAGGATCAATTGTCCACTCCTCGATGGTGAGTTCAGTTCCATCCGATGAGACGAAGTCATACATGTAGACAGGGTCTTCTTTAGTCCCGCCACCTCGCAAGTAGACCGAAGCATAGTCATCATCGTACTCAAACTCCGTTCCATCAAGGAAGAGACTGTCTTCTTCATCGGCAAGAGCGTCTAGATCATCTTCATCCACCGAGCCATCTTCGTCGTCACGCAGCCGGGAGAACTTCAGAAAACCTGTAGTGACAGAGACTTCAACCTCATCATCTTCTTCCCACTCAAGATTGAGATGTTCGCCAGTCTCGAGGCAAAAGAGTTTGAGCTCTGTCCAGACATCACCGGTTTTCTGTTTGTAGCTATTATCCGTCTCTGAATAGGTACCGACCTCTACGACAAGATAGGCCTTTCGCCCGAAGCGGATGAAACCACCAAGAGTGACATCCTTGATAGTTTTGCGATAACGCTCATTCTCAGGAATGAGATCTCTTGGATCGAGTTGACGAATGGCAGAGAATTGTGAATTCAGCTGTCGCTGTGTTGCTGTGTTCAACAAACTCATTCCTCCAACCTCTCTTCATCACCGGATTCCAATTGAGCACCTTGTTCTTCGGTCGAGGCGCGAAGTGCTTCAGTCCGAGGTTGAAGCTTCCGCGTCATCTCGGAGAGCTCGGTAACTCCTCTGCGAGCAGCTTCGATCCCCTGAGTACGAATCTCTTCAACCTCGTCGTAGGCAGTCATCAATTCATCGAATCCCACCTTCATGGCTTCCAAGGCTAGGACCGGCTCGTTTTCTAATCTGGCGGCATCAACCGATCCTTCTCTGATCTGCCGTGCGTTTGACTTGATGAGTTCTTCGGCAAACTCCTTGGTGACCCTGATGGATTTGATTGCCTTTCTCTGATGTGCCACGGCGACACTGATCGTCAGCGCTACAGTCAGCAAGCTTCTCACGACTATAACCATGCGATTGATTGAATCACTGACGCTAACATTTGTGTCAATGATCATCGCAATGCCCGCAAATGATTGCGCATTGGCCTGCTCCATTGTCCGCAAATCCTGTACTCGCACTACTACTCTGTTGAGAACGCGCTGCAAGTTACGCCGCTCGGGTAGATCACCAGCTCTCAGTTTTTCCTCAATCTTCTGCCAGAGCAACTCACCCACAAATGCGCTCTTCTGAATCTGCAACTGAGCCTTCTGAACGTTTTCATAAAGCTGTTCGAGTTGAATATTGTCCTCTAGCAGCAGGTCATCGTTGGCTTTAAGGGTGCCCACGATGCCATCGATTTGACTTTGGACAGTCTCGTATCGCTGAGCGATTTCGAGTAAGATCGGCCCAATTTTTGGGATTTTTCTGAGCCAGCCTCTCGGCTGCATTAGAGCATTGGGATTAAGCGAATCCATTGCCGTCCGACATTTGACAAGCTCGCTAGGAATTCCAGCGCCCTCACCTTCACTGTCTTTCAGGAGCGAACCAACCCGGGTCTGCAAAAGACTAAACTGGTTACTTGCTTCTAGCTGTGCGTCACCGCCCAGTCTTCCCACTGTGCGCACCAGCGCAACACTTCCCGGTTGCCGCTCCACTTCTGCGAAGTGAGTATCAACCGTGCTTTCAATCTCGGCAAGGTCTGCTTCGGTAAGCCCTGCTGGCTTTGTCGGCACCAATTCTTTCGGGACTTCTTCTTGCCCAGTTGTTTCTGGGACTACCACCTCTTGACTGGTGGTTTTTGGTGTCTTATGCTCATTCATGTTCATTTCTCCTTTGTTTTTGTTAAGGTTTGCTATTCAAGAAAGCGTTACGAACTAGTTGCAAACCGAGCCCTAAGGAATTTGGCCTTGGCTGAAAACTCCCCTACCCTATTCTCCCGAACAAGACGAGAAATGTCTTTGAGAGCGTCCTCAAGCTTGCCCAGACTCTCGACGAACTCATTTTCGTGTCCTTCACGCTCCGGTATCGTGAGCCGGACATATGGACGAACACTGTTGCCTAGGTAAACTTCAGCTGCCCGGTTCACCTCCCAGGTCAGATCATTCCCACGATAGTTTTCGTTCATCTCAGGCAAGAGATTCCGAAGCATGTCAATGATCGCTTCTACAGTAGAAATCGCTTTCCGGGACAATCCCTCAGTTCTGACAAGTGTATTGACATGTACCAGCTTTTCCAACAGTGTCTTCAGTTTTTCAGCCGGCTGGAAACGTTTGGCTGCTGCTGCTTTCTCTGCTTCCTTAGAAGTGCGATCACGCTCTTTTTTGGAGACATAGAGTGCAACTAGTGCTCCTATTACCCCACCGCCTACACCGCCAATAAATGCAACCACCAGGGTCTGGAAAAATAGTTTTACCACTAGGAAAAAGAGAATAAACCCACCAACAATTAACACGGTTCTTTTCGTTGTCATAATCCTTTCCTTTCCTTTTGGGGTTTATTGAAGTTGTTGAGCTCACGTCAAGAGGTGTGAAAAAAAGCTCAGGCGGCTTTCTCCTCCAAGACTTCCCTCGCTGGAACTCCATTCACGTATTTTGCACCTCCGTAGACTTCTTCCATCAGCTGTGGGGCTTTCAGACGGCGGAATCGCTTTTCGGCCACCAGCAGCAGCATCTCCCAGATGACGGCCTGGGCGTTTTCCGCCTTCTTGAACCGTTTAGCAGCGTCGGTTCCCAACCGAAGGCCAGCAAAGAGTGACTCCACCGAATTGGTCGTCCTCAGATACTGCCACTGGGTCTTAGGGTAATCGTAAAAGCTGTAGTGGTCCAGCGATCTTTGTGGTGAACTGCACAAGGAGCAACCTATTGATACTCTGAATGTTATCGTGCTTCTCTACGGAGTTCGTGAGAGAATAATGGATAGCACGCTGCCTGCGCAGAAACCTCCCAGAATCCCACTCCCCAAGGGCTGGCCGTCACACGTTAAGTCCGGCATCTTTCACATCATCTCACTGGCGCACTTCTCGATCACCCATGCTCGCGGTCGGGCCACCAACAGCGTCAGTGAAAGAGTGCGAGCAGCTGCGGATCTATATGAAAGCCCATAAGGTTAACTTGAGCAGAGCCTTGGCCGATCAAGACGTCGAAATCAAGGAGGTTAACGAAAAAGTTTGTCTTGTGTCCTTGATGCAATACGACCTGGGCTACTTTGACGAAGACGGCAACAAGTTCGAACCTGCGGAGAACCATTTTGGTCCGAAAGTGTTACCCATGTCTTCGGAATAAACTGTAACCTATGTGTCCGGAATGGACCCCTGAAAACATTGGTGGAGGTAAGCGGACTCGAACCGCTGACCCCCTGCTTGCAAAGACAATTCTGGTTATCAATGTTATTAGTTATTTGTACTTATAGCTTGGGTTGGAGCATGGTATTACATGGTATTCGGCGAAAAATTGTTCAGTCCAAAAGTCGGAAATCCGCACCCTGATCTTGAGTCCAATTCTCATCGAGCGAAAAGTTACGAAAAGCTAACAAAACCTTGCTGCCGCGCGGGTTTTCGCCAACTTCACAAGGTGATTCGTTTAGCTTTGTTGAGCTTTCGTTTGATACTTGATTCTGTCTAACGCGTGATACTGCAGTCCGGTGGCAGGATTGCTCTCACCTGTTTGTGCGCAATTGTCGGATTGCCTGAAGTCAACTTATTCCAAGTTCAGGGGAACGGGCTGCACGAAGGCGCCGTTTCCCGCCGAATCCCAGGCTGCAAAACGCACCCACTTTTTTCCCCGGCTGTCAAAGAAAATGCTGAATCGGTGATTTCCAAAGGCCGGCAGTTCGGTAGCCGGAATGACCTGACAATCCGTTGAAGTTCCGTCGCCCCAGACCACTTCCACAAACTCGAGTGGGAAGGTCCATTCGAGCTCAGCAATAACTCGGGACTGGCTTCCATCCTCTTCAACAGCAAAGTCACGGAACAACACTTCCCCTGTGGTCACAAAAAATTTCCCGTCGCGCAGGGCCCGGGTAATGGAATCCCAGCCTTGGCTGAAGGAGGGGAGGGAATCAATTTTGACATAGTTCACTATGAGGTGACTGTAGATGTCGTATTCAGGATACTTTGTATACGAGTCTCCCTCCGCCAACAGGAACTTAAGCCCGGTCCAGTTGTTCATGTCGTCCAGGGTGCCGAAACAGCGCTTCTCGCAGATGCGATTCTCCGACTGGTCCACCGGGAGCGATTGGTAGGCTCCTCCTAGGAAGCGATCGCTCTGGAAGTAGACGGTGTCACGAATTGCGTCTGGGTAGAGGGTGGAGCCTTTGGTGCGGGGATGGGCCTGCCAGACCAAACCCCCTTCCCGGCGCAGCATTTCCAGTTCGTCCTCGGCGGATCCGATGTGGTATACCTTTCCGTACACCGTATGCTCTTCCACGAAAGCCTGACCTTCTCCCCGGACCTGAGTCCAGTAGACAGGGCGTGGGAAGACCATCGTGTAGTGTCCGCCGAAGTGCGCATTGGGTTCTTCACCCGGAATGATTAGAAAATCGCGATCAGAGTGCCTCCGGCAGGCCTCGAAATAGTTATTTTGCTCAGTCAGACGGATTGGCCCCAGATCCTTCGGATGCCCGTCTGCATGAAAATCTGACATCATGGCGATGTTGATCCCGAGGGCTCGGAAGGCTGGAATCCACGGAGGCTGATAGTCGAGCGTACCCAGGTCCGCCAACTGTTCGGCGAAGTGCGTGTGAAAATGACTGATGGCGACCTTGTAGTCGGGCAGCTCTCTGTACCTGTCGTTGTGTGTGTAGGCCAACACCCCTTGCTGTGTCTCGGGACCGGAGTCAGGGCTGAGATAGAAATAAACCGGCATCCGCTGCCAGGTGCCTGGTGGTGCGTTGTAGAGGGCAAAGTTCGCTTCTGCGAAGAGTCGGGCCTGCTGAGTCCGCTGGTCCCAGAGCTCTTTGGAGAATCCATAGGGAGGAAAGGCTTCTTCGTGGTCTCCGTGACGGATCCCTATCGAGTAGGACTTCTCGTTGTCCTTGCGGTACCAGACGAAACCGAGATTCAGTTCAACCTCACGAGCGAAGAAGAACTTGTGCGGAGGTGGGAAAACGGCTATGGAGCCGTCTCCCGTCTCGGCAATCGCCAGCCGGTTTCGGGCCTTGAAGGCGACCGGGCTGCTGTTAGGGGATCCACCAAATTCGTATTTCTGCCAGGCCCGACTGGTATCTCTCCAAATGACACGGCTGGAGGGATCGATATGGAATCCTGCCAACCCGCCGCTGTACTTGTAGGCGACGGAGGGTTCTTCGGTTTTGGCTACGACTTCCTGCCGAAACAGATTGGTTCCGCGATAGACCGTAAAGCGAAGACTTCCTAAAAAAATCCCCATGGAGACTCCTGGGAAGGTGATCTCCAACCGCGCGCCGTTGGTCGCCACCTCGCAGCGACTCGTATCAAAGACGGCCGTTGCCCGCTGGATCTCCTCGGGGCGGCGTGGCAGGCCCGGGTTGATTCCCTCGATTCCCGGGACAACGAGAGGAGCATCCCAGAAAACGTTCCACTTCTCCCTGGCCACTAGGTCGTCGCTAAGGGGGCGCTGCAGGTCCCGTACCGGATTCAGCTGCTGCTCGGAGATCCGCCGCAAGCCGGTCGTGACATTGAACTCAGGCAAGAGGTTGTGGCCCAGAACGGACCACTCTCCGACCCCCTTTCGGATCGCCAGTTCCCGGATCACCGGACGAGAAGAATCAAGTCCGAAACTCACCCGCAGCTCACTTTCACCCTCTCCAGTCCAGGTAACCAGCAGGCGTTCCTCCTGGAGTGATGCTTGGAGTCCTTCGGCTGTCCGGTAATTTTCCATGCTGCAGGAGAGATCCTGTCCCACAACCAGCAAGTGGAACAGCGTCAGAAGGGGAATTCCCAGCCAAATCCGGTATGAAATGCGCCATAGTGACCGCGGTTCCAGTTGCCTCATTTTCCACCCCCAGTTTAAGAAATCTACAGAAAAGTTCGAGAAGGTCCCCGGCGAAGGACCTCTCCACGCGGGTGGAATGGTAGCACAGCCAGCCCAGTCCGGGTCATCAGTCACCTCTCAGGAAAGGCGTGAATGATCTGTTCCGATGGGATTGGTTGATAGTTGATAGGAAGTTGCTTTCAGGGGGCCAGTCTGTTGGGCTGTGTTGAGATTTGTGGGTCTCGGGGGCTTTAACCAACTACAATTTTGACTACACTTGCTTTTTCATTGGTCACCCTGAAAGGCCACGGTACAACCGCGAAATCAGACCTGAAAAGATCGCTGGACCACCACAGTCCTTTCAGATCCAGTTGCGTCAGTTCTTCGTCCGAGAACAGAGCATCGTCAGCAGAAAGATGTTCCAGGAAGAAGGGCGGTAAAATGACAGAACTTATAGAAGTGTGCGTAAATAGGTGATCCCGCGCGTGACCGCCTTCCAAGGATCCTCAATGCCCTCATACTCGACGGAGAGATATCCATTGTAGTTGAGTTCTTTTAGTCGGGCCACAGCACCGGGCAGATTCACGATTCCCTCCCCGAGTGCCTTTCCCATGTAGAGGCGGCCGTCCATCCCAGGATAGGCACCCTCGCGCTCGGACGGCACAATTTCCCAGTCTTTGAAATGGACATGGATGGTGTGGGGGAAAACTTTGTTCAGCGTCTCGATGGAATCCTCGTTAGCCATGAGGAAGTTTCCCACGTCGTAGGTGATGTTCAGTTCCTGTCCGGCCCCTCTGCAGATGGCTACTAGGTAATCGCTCGACCCGTATGTTTTCGCAGCAAACCCAAGGTTGGCTATAGTGAGCGTTATCCCCAGCTCTTTGCTGACAAGTAGGCTTTTGGTGATCGCCTCAATTAACCACTCATGGCACTCCTCTACCTTCATGTCATCTTCGGGGTCGCCCGGAAGGATGAGCACTTTTGTCGCCCCTACTTTACTCGCAAGTCTGAGGCGCTCATGGAATCCCTCCGTTCTTGCTTGGCGCACGGAAGGGTCGCGGGACGCTACATCGCATGTAATATCATACATTGACACGATCATTTCCGCCTCGGTGAGAGCGTCGATGATTATCGGTATGTCAGTGTCCCTTACATAGGGATCGTAAATCTCGATCGCCTTTATATCCAGATCACGAAAGAATTGTATGACCACGCGATGATCCACCTCGACCCGTCTGATCATTCCCCCGAAAGAGTAGCTGTATCCGGAAATCTTCATTTCTTATCCCCCGAAAAATGAAGGTGCAATGATAGGGTTATTGCGACGAGCAATACAAAGTGATGGTTGATGTCACCGCGAAAGAACCTGGGTCATACGCTTCCTTCTAGCAGCGATCGAAGGTATTGCACGCTCCGGCTTACAGCCTCCTTTGGCTTACCAATGCCCTCATATTCAACCGAAAGATAGCCGTTGTAATTGAGTTCCTTTAACCGTTTCACTGGTCCTTTTAGATCGACAACGCCCTCGCCCAGCACCGTCCCCTCATAATATCGGCCATCGACACCCGGGAACACGTGCTCCGGGTGTTCCCCTCTTACGGGTAGAACCTGCCAGTCCTTAAAATGGACATGGACGAGTCGCGGGGCGAGCCGATCAAGTGCCTGAAGCGAGTCCTCGGCTGCCAGCAAAAAGTTTCCGACGTCGTAGGTCACTTTCAATTCCGGCCCCACAAAGTCGCAGATGGCCTGAAGATGGTCGCTGCGTCCATAGACAATCGTCTGCATACCGAGGTTTTCGATGGTTAGTGTGATCCGCAGGCGAGAAGCATCAGAAAGACAATCTTCCAGCCCTTCACTGATCCAGCTGCGGGCAACTTCAGGTGAAACATCGCCTTCTAGTGTACCGGGGAAAATCAGCGTTCGTGACGCTCCAAGCGCTGCTGCCCGTTCCAGGCTTTTCCGGACATGGGCGACTGGCGGGCTACCGGCCTCGAGGTGATAAAGTCACAGTAGGTGATATAAGAGACCACTTCACTCCCCACCTCGGAGAGGGCAGTTTGAATTTCATCCAGATCCCGCCCGCGAACAAAGGAATCGGATAGCTCCACGGCACTGACATCAAGTTGTTTGAGATACCGGATCATTGCAGTCGTGTCGAGCTCACCTGACTCCAGTGCCTGCCTGAACGAATTGTGCATCACTGAAATTTTCATCTCTTTCCCCTGGTCGTTTGACCCGTCTCTGTTCCTATGGTGGACTCGACCAGGAGCAACCTCTGATAATTCGAATGTTATCGTGTTTCTCCACGAAGTTCGCATAAAATGCGCGGAGGACGCGACCACCACTCGGAAACTACCTGGCCGGCGAAACGGCCTCGCTTTCACCTGCACTTCACCCCGACCAGCGCCTCTTGTGCTGAACTTGGTGGAGCGATGGTTTGCCACTCTCACCCAAAAACAGGTTCGGCGCGGGACTTTCAGCAGCACTCGGGCCCTGGAGGAGGCCATTTATCACTATCTTTAAACCTGCAACCAAGATCCGCGACCCTTTGTCTGGACAAAAACGGCCGATGAAATCCTGCAGAATGTAAGACGATTTTGTGAACGAACTTATGACTCATGACACTAGCAGCCCGTGGTAGCTTTGCGCCAGAGTTGAAAATCCGTTTCCCGCCAATCGAAGCGAGGACGGAATCCAAGAATCCTCGTGGCCTTCTTGTAGGAGAGAAGAGAGGCGTGACCCTGGAGTGGTTCTTTCAAGGGCACCTGCGGGTAGTGACGAGCAACCAGCTCCCGTGTCTCGATCGGCGAGAAGGTGTCGTCTCCGCAAATGTTCAAAACTTCGTGCCTCGCACTGTCGTTCTCAACAGCCAGTCGAAAGGTCGTCGTGGCATCGCGAGCATCCATTCCGCCCACAATTCGAAAGACGTAAAACTCCAACATCGTTCTGGGAAGTGCCGTCCCGATGGCCGAGATCCCGAACAGGACCGCACACAGATAGAGCGCTTTCTTTCTTCCCCACCGATCTGTTAAGCCACCGCCGGCCAGGGGACCGATGATGCAACCGATAACGGCACTGCTGACGGCAAATCCCAGCCAGAAAGGAGTTAGGAGGAATTCCTCCTTCAAGAACAGGCTGGCGCCGGCGATGATCGACAAATCGTATCCAAAAATGAACCCGCCGACTGCCGAGACAGATCGGAAGTGGATTTGGACCCAGGAGGGTGAGATCATTGTCTGCCCCTGGCATGCGATGTAATATAATATTACCCGGGGCCAATCCCTGGCCTATCCAAAGCGGCGTCTGCCAACATACGAAATAAAGGTTGAAGGGGCCAAATTATTGTGAAGCTATCAATATTGCCTCGAAAGTGAAAAATATCTCCAAAATGTTACACGAACAAATCTAAGATGATCCTTTAAATGGATTAGGAGCAACTTATGAATGCACTTTACACCTCAATGATACAAGGAGTGCCTGCACAATGAGAACAAACTGGGTTCGTGAAAAACTACAGGCTGGTCAACCAGTGATCGGCAGTTTCCTGGGATTAGGGAGTCCCAATGTTGCCGAACTCATGGCGCAAGTCGGCTTCGATTTTCTGGTGATTGAAACTGAGCACAACGGCCTGGACTCGGCCGAGATTGAACATATGCTGATGGCCATCAACGGGGCCGAGACAATCCCAATCGTGCGGGTGGCCTCCTCCAATCCGGTCTTTATCCAACGGGCGCTTGATATGGGCGGCATGGGAATTTTGGTGCCAATGGTGAAGTCAGCAGGCGAAGCAGAAGCCATCGTCAGGGCGACACGATATCCTCCGGATGGTATACGTAGCTTTGGTCCGCTGCGCGCCTCGCGCTATACTCTCGATTACAACGAGTATCTGCAGCATGCCAATGACAATATTATCGTTATGCTAATCGTAGAGACTAAGGAGGCTGTAGAAAATTTAGAAACCATCGCATCTGTGCCTGGTGTGGACGTTTTGTTCCTGGGCTTGTTTGACCTTTGCTTATCGTTGGGCCTAAACCCAAACACAATGCCTCATCCAGAGATTGACGCAGTTATCGATCAAGTATTGACCGTTGGGAAATCGACGGGTGTCACCATTGGCGGGGGAGCAGGACGTCCCGAGGACGTACCTGCCCTGCAGGCACAGGGCTTCACCCTTGTTAGCTACGGACCCGACTATGGCTTACTGGTTAAGGGTGCTCAGGCCGGATTGGAAGCATTCGAACGGTAAACGTCTTATTAGGGGGCTGTCAAGTTGAGCGACGGTCGTCGACAATGCGGCTATGGAACCAAGCTATCGGGGTCACCGTTTCCCCGCCGAGATCATCAGTCATGCTGTCTGGTTCTACTACCGATTCACACTCAGCTTCCGAGATGTCGAGGATCTGCTGTCGGAACGAGGGATCATCGTCTCCTACGAAGCAATTCGCTTCTGGTGTCTGAAATTCGGGCCAGGATACGCGTGGGCAATCCGCAAGAAGCGAGGCCGACTGGGAGACATCTGGCACGTAGATGAGTTGTTCCTGAAGATCAACGGACGGCAAGTCTACCTGTGGCGAGCCGTTGACCAGGACGGTGATGTTCTCGACATCCTGGTGACCGAGCGTCGGGACAAGCGGGCTGAGGTCTCGCACCAACACACTCGGGAGAAAGAGCGCCAAGTTCGAAGGTTCAAACCGGTTGCCCAGGCACAATGCGTACTGGCCGTCCATGGCCAAGTCCAGAACCTGTTCCGGGCGGGTCGCAATGTCCTCAAAGCCATACATTATCGACTGCTCCGAGACCGAGCTTTCGCCCAATGGAACGAGGCGACTTGTGCTCATTGAGGTGGAGCCCGCTGGGACGTAGTCTGTCTCGGAACATCTTAGCTCGCGCCAACTTGACAGCGCCCCCGTAACGCATTGATTTTAAATTGGTGGAGGTAAGCGGACTCGAACCGCTGACCCCCTGCTTGCAAAGCAGGTGCTCTTCCGACTGAGCTATACCCCCACGAGTTGTTAAGCTGAGATTATACAGCAGGTTATGGCTGCGGCGGTAGGCAGGCCATTTTCCTCAGAATGGACAGTGTGCAGTCAGTATGCAGTTTCATCCTGCTCCGTCCTCCTCTGTTCTGCGGGTGTGAGAAATGCGGACTAATCGTCGATCCGATTTGGACTACTAACCTATCGAACATGGCAAAGGGAAAGAAAAACCTGGTCTCGACCATTGGTCCAGGGATCCTGGTTGCCGCCACTGGGGTTGGAGCGGGTGATTTGGCCACCGGCGCCTTTACCGGAACAAAGTTAGGATTAGCGATCCTGTGGGCGGTTGTTTTAGGAGCGTTCTTCAAATTTGTGCTGAATGAAGGATTGACCCGTTGGCAATTGGCGACCGGCGATAGCTTACTTGAAGGGGCCATGAGCCGCTTTGGGCGTCCGGCCCAATATGGCTTTCTGGTTTATTTTCTGGCCTGGAGCTTCATGGTTGCAACAGCGCTGATGAGTGCCTGTGGTGTTGCTGCCCATGCAATTTTTCCCCTCTATCACAATCCATCGACAGGCAAAATTACCTACGGAATTGTTCTCAGTTTAATCGGTGCGGCGTTGGTTCGTTTGGGCGGTTATCGACTGTTTGAAAAGGTAATGAATGTCTGTATTGGTTTGATGTTTGTCACTGTGGTAGTGACGGCCGTCCTCTTGAAGCCAAGTTGGGGAAAACTGATGACCGGGCTCTTATGGCCAACCATTCCCCAGTTCGGTGCTGAAGGGCTGGCCTGGACGATCGCGCTGATGGGGGGTGTCGGTGGCACGGTAACGATCCTATGTTACGGTTATTGGATCCGCGAGAAAGAACGATTCAATGACGATGACCTGCGAGTTTGCCGGATCGACCTGGCCATAGCTTATGCGATGACAGCGCTATTCGGTTTGGCTATGGTCGTGATCGGCAGCACCATTCAGGTTGAAGGCAGTGGGGCCACTCTGGTGATCAAATTGGCCGATAAGTTGGTTCAAGAAGTGGGTTTGATTGGTAAATGGGCTTTCCTGCTGGGAGCATGGGGAACGGTCTTCAGCAGCCTACTCGGTGTTTGGCAGAGTGTTCCTTATCTCTTTGCTGATCTGTGGGGGATGATGTACAAAGGACAACTCTCCAAAAAGCGCTCTGTTGACACACACTCAAAATTTTACCGATGGTATCTATACGCCATCGCAACAATTCCAATGGTTGGCCTGTGGGTCGGATTCGCCAACATGCAGAAACTTTATGCCCTAGTCGGTGCCCTCTTTATTCCCATGTTAGCGTTAACACTCTTGCTGTTGAATGGCCGAGCGAAGTGGGTCGGCGAACGCTACCGGAATCACCCACTGACATCGATTATCCTGATTGTTATTCTACTCTTTTTCCTTGTGGTGGGTTGGTTGACGATTGGTAATGTACTCGGATTCTAGCCAAGATTGGCATCCTGGGTGGTGAGTTGGATTTTGACCATGGACTTTTCAATCTCATGGCGTATGTGAGGTTTTGTGAGGTTCTCATAGCCGATACTCCGAGCGGTTGAGTAGCTTGTGTTGTAGGCTTCGAGGGCCGATTGAGTGGCGTTTCCGGTCTGTATTCGCCGACCTTGCTGAACGGGAAACCGGTCCCCGTGCTCGCAACCGTAGCAGTAAACCTCGTCCTCAGATAGGGTTCAACTTGTAGATATCGAAACTAAAATTCACTTCTGTCAAGATAGCTTGATGATGATTTACATTTACTGGGGGAGTTAAGTATGGGTAGTTACATTGAATTGTGGGACCAGATGGGCTATCTAGCCAAGGCAAATTATATTATCAATAATAGGTCTATATAGACTAAAGTGTGTCCATTTATAGGTTAATAGTGGTCATAATTACCTACTAACTAGTAAAATGATGGTTATTTTAGGTTTTAACTGCAGATATGGGAACAGATTAAATGCCCTACCGCGGTGGTAGTATCGGCAATTATGAGTACTCAACCGCACGAAACAGCGCAGCTAAAAAAGGCCCCAAACTATCTGAGACCCAAAATGAAGGCTTTACTCGCAGCCTATAGAGAAACGGGTAACATTACGAGAGCAGCGTTGATGGCCAAGGTGAGTCACAGAAGACACTATGATTGGTTAGAGGGAAAAGCTTACCAAGAAGCAAAGATACGCAGGAGCATGCTTTAGAGACGCTGGAGGGCCGAGATATGCTTGCAAGGCAGATTCACTGGTTTGGCTGAAACTCCCTATTATCGGGGCTTTTTTTAGCAAGTTACAGCGGATTTATTGAGCTGTGTTGAGATTTGTGGGCTTAGGGTGCTTTGACCAGCTACGAAATCTACTACAGTGGCATTTTGGGCTGGATCCTAAGTCCATGTAACGTATTTATTTTAAATTGTTTAGGTAAGCGGACTCGAACCGCTGACCCCCTATTTGCAAAGCAAGTGCTCTTCCAACTGAGTTCTACCCCCACAATCTGATGGTCGGCGATTTACGACTGACCACGCCAGGGTGTAAATGGTTTACAGTTTAGCATGCCGGCCGGAGGCTACCAGCCGACGATGGTTTGCCGCTCGACATAGGGTTCTTTGAGGTACTTCTGGGCTTCAGCCTGCGCACTGTTGTAATCGATCTTGCTATTGATCACCTTTTGATACTCTGCTAGAGCACGCTGGCGCTGTCCCAGAATATCGTAGATTTTCCCCAGGTAAATGTGAGTCCAGGTTTCCACCCAATCCGGCTGAAGATTCCCATTGAGAGCGTCGCGGAAGCTGTTGGCGGCGCTAGAGTAACTGCGCTGCTCGAAAAAACCCTCGCCGACTCGATAATGGGCTAGTGAACTGCGGGGATCGAGCTTCTTCGCCTTTTCGTATTCGCGGATCGCTGATAGTAATTCTCCCTCTTGCTGATACTCCTCTCCTAAGGCGATGAAAACTTTTACGCGCATGCCGGGGGAGTGGCTAAGGATTTTGCCGTGAGGATCAAATTGCAGTCGAACGGGTAAAGTTTCAGTCTCCAGGGTAAAAGAGGTGTTTTTGCCGCTGATGGTCAGTATCTTTTCCTCCGACTGACCCTTGGTCTCAACCACGACATCCAGAGACATTTCGAAAAGCTCCAGATCTTGTTTGATCTCTCCCCTGATCCTGAAGCCTCCCTCCTTGAGCTTATATATAGTATAGTCCACGCGGAATTCTGGAATACCTACTGATTCCAACCACTGGACGAAAAACCAGCGATAGTTTTCACCGGTTTGTTCTTGCAGCCAGTTCAAAAATTTAGAGGTACTTGTCGTCTGTCCCGTATTCCGGCGAAACCATTTGCCCAGCAAGCTATCTAGCCTCTCTTTACTCACCAACTGGCCCAGCATGTACAATACCCAAGCTCCTTTACTGGCCACGATCGAATTGTATTGAGCAGAACCGATCCCCAATTCCAAACCTCGAGTGATCGGAGCCTTGCTCTCATATTTGAGCGCCTGGACCGCCTGCTTGGACAGTTCCACTGAAAAGCGATCAGGATAATTCGTTTCGATGTATCGAAGCGCCGCATAAGTTGCAAACCCTTCCTGTAACCAGGCATCGTTGGCGGACTCGATCCGGACCGAGTAGCCCCACCACTGCTGCGCTACTCGTTTGGCCAGTTCTACTATTGGCACCTCACTTGTTTCAAGAGCAGCCGCTTCCAATAAGATCAGTCCAGCACAGCCCAAAGATGAGAGTTCAACATTTTCCACCTGGACGAGATTCAAGTACCTTTCTGGGTAGTCTCCATACTCTTCTTGGTAAAAATCAAGCATCTGCTCGATCTCCTCAGCAATGGGGCGCAGATCCCGGTTGAAGTTTTCCGTCACAAAGAAGGTCACCGGAACCATTTGATCTTTAAACTGCTGTCGAAAGTAGCGCGCCACCGCAACGGGGACACCGGTCACAGGCCGTTCCCTCTCCCAGATAAAGGTCTCGGTCACTCCCAGGTTGTCAACCTCCTGGAGAGTTCCAGGAGCCACCACCGTAAAACCTAAAGGGACGGTAATACTGACCGTGGCCGTGGCGGCATCCAAAGGCAACCGATGGACCGGGAACCAGTTGCCTTCTGTTAAAAGAACGGCTCCTTCCGAAGAAATGACTGCTCGCTCAGTACGAGGTGCGTCCAGGAAAGCATAGTCCTCAGGTTCCAGAGTTCCTTCGAAACGGAAATCCAGTCTTCTGTCCTCGCCGCTTTTGAAACCCGTTTTGCTCCTCACCAGCATTTGGCTGCTGTCAAAATTGTCAAATTCCAACGAGTGGGGTGTGTTCTTCTCATCGGTGATTTCAATGATGCTCAGACGATTGTTCAGTTCGAAAGGTAAGCTCATGCTATCTTCAAGAACCTTGAATTGAACTTTCGCCTCACCCCTCAAAAAACTGGTTTTCGGTGTTAACTCGGCCTTGATCTCATAATGCTGAACGTCAATCAAAAAGGGACGAGGAAGCTTAGCTTGGACAAATGGGAAGCCGAAAGAAAGGATGAAGAGAGCCGAACAAAAAATCTTTATTGCTAACATTTACCTCTCAGGAGTTTTGTGACGTACCTGGCACCTTCCAGGTAAGCATTCTCACTCCCCAGGTTTTTTGACGCCATTCGGAGGTCACTTTTCACTTTTTTGTGCTCATCTTCGTCTCGCAGCAACCGCACGATAAAAGCACCAATGTTTGCTCCGCTGGCTTCAGCCTGAACAAACTCGGGAACGATCCTTTTCCCAGCGATCAGATTCGCTAAACAGTAGGTGTCCGTCCTGACCAAGGGTTTAGTCAAATACCAACTGGCAGGAGACATTCTATAGACCATGGCAAAAGGAACTTGGTAAATCAAAGCCTGTAAAGTCGAGATACCACTTTTTATTATCGCACAATGAGCCTGGGCCAGAATCTGACCTGCGCCGTCCTTTTGGATTTTCAGAGGCAAAGTCCGGTTGCCCTGTTTAATCCAGTTTTCATACCGAGTGGCTAAGTCGTCTTTAGCAATGGCAGGAGCCTGGGCCACCCTGAATCGAACCGGGCAACGGTCGGCCACATAACGCGCAGCGTCAAGTTGCAGGGGGAAGATGCGTTCTACTTCTTTTCTCCTGCTTCCCGGCAGCAGTGCTACCATGGGGGTAGCCGCTTTCCGCTCCAACCTTGGAGAACCCTCGGTGGTAGTGATGGTGGACTGTTTGAGAGCCACTGAGGGATTACCCACATAATGAGCGCGGACCCCATGGGTTCGATACAACTTTTCTTCAAAGGGAAGAATAACCAGCATCAGGTCCACACAACGCCGGATCAACTTCAAACGCGAAGAGCGCCAAGCCCATACCTGCGGACCTATGAAGTAACAAACGGGAATACCGAGAGCTTTGAGGCGACGGGCTAGATTTAAATTGAAGTCGGGAAAATCGACTAATACCGCCAGCCGAGGTCTTCGCCGTCGAGTTTGCGCCAATATTTCCCGGTAAAGCTTCCAGTAATGAGACAGGTTAGCCAGTGCATCCCAAGGGCCAATAGCCCCCAACTGAGAGACGTCTTGCAACAGTTCAACGCCGGCTGTAGCCATACGCTGACCACCACTGCCAAACCATCGAAGTTGCAAATTGTCGTTGTGCCGATTGACCTCTTCCACCAAGCAGGCCGCATGCTGTTCACCGGACGTTTCCCCGGCAACCACTAGGATAGGAACGGTATCTTTAACCATAGTCTGAACTTTTCCAGCTCGGTCTAATCGATCTTCTGGCTTATCCAGCCACCCCCGAGAACCTGATCTCCATCATAGAAGACGGCCGCTTGACCCGGCGTCACCGACATCTGTAACTCCTTAAAAATGACCCGAGCTTGCCATCCGGAAGAGGTCCCTCCAGTCACTCCTTGTGCCGCTTGCACACAGATTTCAGCAGTCGCCTCCTGGTGCCTTGATCGAATCTTGACCTTTGCCTCAATCCGTCCCTCCGGGATTCTGCCCGACACCCAGCTCACCCCTTGGGCCAGTAAACCTCGGCTGTAGAGATCCTCCTTATATCCAACGATAACCGTGTTGCGAGGAACATCTAGTCGGAGCACGTAAAGAGGACGGCTGTGCGCAACCCTTAAGCCGCGGCGCTGACCCACCGTAAAATAATATACACCCTGGTGAGTCCCCAGAGGGCTACCGTCTTTGAACAGAATAGGTCCAGGTCGATCGCAGTTCTCTAAAAGTGGGAGGAAGTCCCGGTTGATCTCCCCGGCATGACGCCGGATAAAACCCGCATAGTCACGGTCCGGGATAAAGCAGATCTCCTGACTGTCTTTCTTATCTGCTGTCAGTAAACCGTGCCGCCGAGCAATTTCCCGAATCCCTAACTTTTCGTATGAACCGATCGGGAACACGATGTAAGAGAGCTGTTGCTGGGTTAGTTCGAAAAGATAGTAAGATTGATCCTTACCGCCATCCCTTCCTTTCAAGAGCCGATACCCTTCGCCTGGGTGATACTGAACACGGGCATAGTGTCCAGTGGCAATTTTCTCGGTTCCAATCTGACGCGCTAAAACAAGCAGCTTATCGAATTTGAGAAAGGTATTGCAGAGAATACACGGTGAAGGTGTACGACCCACCAGATAATTGCCGATGAAGGGCTCAATGACCCTGTGTTCAAACTGCCGTTCCAGGTTCACGGCGTAAAAAGGCACTTGCAGCGACTCAGCCACTCGACGCGCATCGGACACATCATCTAAAGAACAACATTTTCCAAACTGAGGTTCCCCGTCGCGAGTCAAATTCCGACGGTGATCCCACAGACGCATGGTGCAGCCAATCACCTGGTAGCCCTGGTTCTTCAACAGAACCGCTGCCGTCGAACTGTCCACACCACCACTCATGGCGAGTAATATGCGGTGCATATGGTTGCCCGTTTTCTATTCTCTTCGTGTCACGAGAACAAGAACCTATGAAAACCTTTTATCCTAGGTCCACACAACTCCTCTGGAGACGATCTCAATCTGCGAGTAACTTAAGGAAACCTCATAAGATTCGATTTCATTCGCCGCCTGTTCATGGCGACCACTGATCTGGTTAGACCTGGCCATAAACTCTGAACGCAAGTCAGTGAGTCTTTCCATGAGTTCGATTTCTGAGGCCAGTTCACTCGTCAACTCCGACTGCTCGCGATCCGGTAGCTGTGGGTCATCACGCACAAACCAACGACTCAAATCTTCACGGAACAGCGAAACGAGATGTTGAGTACGCACCAATTGAAGGTCCTTATGATCCTCATCCCCATCCTCAGTTTCGGTGACCTCGAACAGTCTCTGTTCCATCTCCAAGAAACGGTGAAGGAAAACCTCTTTAAGCTTCTTTAATTCTCGATCGAGCTCCTCGAAAAGCCTTCCTTTACAACGCTCAAGGAACTCCAACTTGTTTTCACGAACAGTGGAATAAAGATCCACTACCGGGTTTCTCCAGATCTGAGGATGATAGTACTGCATCAAATACTCAATGATCTTTTGATCTCCAAACTCCGGCCAACTCAAGAGGGACGGCGCTTTGATTTCCAGCAAAGAATCCCGTTCGATCCGAAGAACCATATCCTTGGTCCACTGGAGTTCAGCTTCTCCTAGCCATTCTGCCCTAAAGAAACCCCAATCCGAGTTTCGGTAACCGGAGCGAACATCTTGAAGTTCGAGGTTAACCTCATAAAGGGGTCTAGGGGATCTCGATTTTGTCCCGCTCTTTAACTGATAATGCTTCACTCTGACTCCTGTTTGGGATTATAACACGTGGGTAGGGAGCCACTGATCCCAGCCAAGAACAACTGGTCGGAATCGACAACGTAGGATAGCATTTGCGATCAGTGGTTTGTGCCCAACTTCTTTTTTAGGGCTTCCCGACCGTAAAACAGGCGGGATTTAACAGTTCCCTCGGCAATTTGGAGAATGGTGGAGATCTCCCGAATGGTAAATCCTTCCAAATCGTGAAGCTTGACGACCACACGATGCTTTTGAACCAAACGACTCATCGCTCCCTGAACCTTTTCCTTCAACTCAGCTTGATGAACCTTCTCGAAGGCGCTGTCAAGAGTCGAATCGGGCAAGTCAAGAGGTTCAGAGATATACCGCTCGAGGCGTTGGTCATGTTTTTTGTTTTTCCGGATAATTTCCAAGCACACGTTGACTGTGATGCGGTTGATCCAGGTCCCTACCTTCGAATCTCCCCGAAAACGGCCCGCGGCCCGGTAAATATTCAGGAAGGTTTCCTGTAGGGCATCCTCAGCCGAACCCTTTTCATTCAGAATTCTGAACGCCGTTCGATAAATCTTGTTTCGAAAACACTCGAACAGCTCTCCGAAAGCTCCTTCCTCCTGCGCCTCAATCCGTGCCATTAAGTTCGCTTCCCAGGGGGAAGCAGTTGCGATATAGCTACCCATATGCCTTTCCTCCTTATAAGCATCCAGGCAGCAAGAACCGTGCCAAACGCCAAGTCATTGAAAGAAAATGGTCTTCTCCGAATGTCTGTCTAAGTATTTAACACCGAAACGGCTAGATTCAGCGGTAAGCGACTGAAAAGGCAAAGGTAAATAGGATAGTCAATCATCTTTACAGTCACTGTAAAGATGATTGACTATTTTCATATTGCTTTAGCTTGGAAATAATGGTCTGACGGCTGATACCGAGGGACTGTGCAGCATGACTTTTATTGTGGCGGTGGTTTTTCAAGGCTTCCAGAATAAGCCCCCGTTCCAAATCAGAAAGTTTTTCCTTTAAGAGACCAGCCGAACTATTGGAGTCGTTCTGATAAAATCGCATTCGTTCAGATAGCATGCTGGGTGCCAGGAGTTGGTCAGGATCGCACAGAATTGCCATCCTCTCAATTTCATTTTCCAGTTCACGGACATTGCCCGGCCAATAATACGCTTTCAGGATTTTCAGCGTGGCGTCTTCAAGTCCGGGAATGTGCTTATTCAACCGTTGCTGAAATCGTTCTAAGAAGTAGTGACAAAGGACCTCGATGTCGTCTTGTCGCACCCTAAGAGGAGGCATCCGTACGGCAAAGACGTTGAGACGAAAGAACAGATCGTGACGGAAGTGAGCTTGCTCGGCCAAACGACTGAGGTCTCGATTGCTCGAGACTACTATGCGTACGTCGATTTGTTTTGACTGCTGGGCTCCCACGGGAAATATCTCGCGCTCTTGCAAAACGCGCAGCAGTTTCACCTGCAGATCGAGTGGTGCCTCACCGATTTCATCCAAGTAAAGGGTGCCTTCATCAGCCAATTCAAAGTAACCTTTCCTGTTCTCGGTTGCCCCGGTAAAGGCGCCTTTTTTGTGGCCAAAAAAGGCGCTCTCCACCAGATCAGCCGGAATGGCGCCGCAATTGACGGGGACGAAAGCTTGATGTCGGCGCGGACTGTTCTCGTGAATATAGCGTGCCAAAAGCTCTTTCCCTGTACCCGTTTCACCCTGGATGAGCACCGTGGAATCCGTTTCTACCGCCCGGTCTACCAGTTTGAATAACTCCCGCATCGTCTGACTCTTGAAGATTAAGCGCGAACCGGAATTTTTCAGTAAGTCGACGTGTTGTTTGAGTCGAAGATTTTCTTTCTGTAGCTGCTCATTGGCCACAGATAGCTGTTCGGCCAGATGCTGGTTTTCCCGTTTCAATTCCCAACGTTCCAGATCATGCTTGACCATTTGTTTCAGAGAGAAGGGCTCCCAGGGTTTAGTGATATAGCGATGAACGTGGCCCCGGTTGATGGAATCCATGAGGTCCTCGACCTCAGTGTATCCGGTCAAAATGATACGTACGGCATCGGGATTGAGCTCAAGGGATTGGCGCAGAAGATCCACGCCCTTCATGCCAGGCATCCGCTGATCCGCGATGATTGCGGCCACAGTGTTTCCCTTGAGAATCGCCAAGGCTTCTTCGCCGCTCTCCGCCTCAAACACTTGAAATTCATCGACAAAGGTGCGTCGTAGTTTTTGCAGATTGGCGACCTCGTCATCAACGATCAGAAGCTGGTAATTTTTCTTCATGGCCTCAGTGGCAATTCTACCCGAAACACACTCCCTTTTCCCTTTTCGCTCTCAACAGTGATGGTGCCGTTATGGTCTTGAATAATGCCGTAACTGATACTCAATCCCAGACCAGTACCTGCACCTACTGGCTTGGCGGTAAAAAAGGGTTCAAATACTTTTCCGAGATGCTCAGGTCCAATGCCGTTTCCATTATCAAGTACTTCAATCACTGCACTTCCGTCTCGTGGAAAAGTCCGAATCCACACATCACCCTGGTCGGGAATGGCCTGACAAGCGTTCGCGATCAGGTTCAAAAACACCTGACTCAATCTTCCCGGATGACATTCGACTCGTGGCAGATCTCCGAACTTCCTATGAATCTCGATTCGATCTCGATATTGGTTTTGGAGAAGATTCAGGGCGAGAGTTATCGTCTCGTGAATATCCACAGTCTGAAAATCGTGGCGGTCCATTCGGGAAAAAGCCCGGAGATCTTCGATGATGGAATGAATTCGCTTGGCTCCTTCCTCAAAATTACGAACGAGCGTATCCATATCCTCCAGCATAAAAGTGTAATTAATCTCCTTCTGGTAGGACTCGACAGCCTCCTGGTCAGCAGTATTGAGTTGGCACTTGCTCTGATAAAGCTGGATGAGTTGTTTTAAGTTCGCCATGTATTTTTTCAGAAAATCTGTGTTGCCATAGATAAAGTTCAGTGGGTTCTTGATCTCGTGCGCAATACCGGCCACCAGTTGCCCCAGGGAGGCCATTTTTTCACTTTGCACAAGCTGAACCTGCGTGTCCTTGAGCTCCTGGTAAGCTTTCTCCATTTGTCGATTGGTGGCCTCCAGTTTTTGGGTCCGTTCCTGCACCTTTTCTTCAAGCTGGCGGTTAAGTTCCAACAGTGCCTGACTTCGTTCCTCCAGCGAGCAGGCCATTTCATTAAACGTTTTTGCCAGTTCACCGATTTCATCTCCGCTGGAAACCTTGACTCTCTGGGTAAAGTCCCCTCCCGAAAGCACGGCAGCTCCGGCCGTTAGTTTTTTCACTGGGTTAGTGATCTGCCGGGCCACTGAATAAGTCAGAAACGCGACTAGGATCGCCAGGGCAGTAGAGACCCAAAACAAAATTGTTTTCAGATCCTGCACGGGAGCAAAAATATCTTCGTCATTGATCCCAACACCACAGACCCAATTAAAAAACTCGTGTTCAATCGGCGCCAAACCACTGATCTTCCAAGTCCCCACCGGGTACTGGTAGTGGAAATGGGTCTCCCCGTTGAGCACGGCCTGCTGGAGATCCGTCTGGTGATGATCTTCGAGCAGCCGCGTTCCATAATTATCCAGTCGCACAGTGAGGTCCGTGGCGCTGATGTGCTGATAGTTTCGGTTGCGACGATACTTATGTCCAATCACTGTGTTGGCATCGTTACCAAACATAAAGGCATAACCGGAGGAGAGCGAGTGCTGCTCAAGATTTTCCTCCACCTTATCCAAAATCTCCTGAATACATTCCCAGTTCATCAGGGCCAATATACCCCCGATCACCATACCGCGCTCGTCCACAATCGGTGCACCAAAACCAATGGAGTATTGGCGTGCAATGTCATCATCCAGGTAGTGATAGAGTTGATGAACCAGGGGAGAAAGGTGCCAATCTAGGTAGCCGAAACGACCGCTGCGAACACGCCTTAACCAATTGGAATTCGGTGTGTAATGAGATAGATTTTGTCCCCGCAAGGTTCCCAATTGCTGAACGTTCAGATTCTCCTCAAAATCGTTTCGGCTAATGCTGTTCGTCAACAGAATTTGGCCCTCAACATCGAAGACCACGATCAAGTCGTAGACTTCATGGACAATCATGATCTGGTTCAGCAATAATTGGGAGTCCTGACTCGGCCGTCCCAGTAGATAGTCGCGAAATTCGCCGCTCAGACTCATCGCTAGTACCTCTTCCTTCTTTTCCCGGATAGTCAATTGGAGTGTATCGGCGATGTCCTGGGCAATCTGCTCTAGATAAAACACAGTCCGATCTTCAGTAATCTGCTCCTTAGCTATAAAATAGAAGAAGATCGAAATCCCTATCATCGGCACTAAACACAGTGGCAGAATCCAGAAGAGGAGTTTATATTTGAGACTGCGTATCACAACCATTAGAACAGTCCAATTCGTTAACAGTTAACTGACAAACTAAATTACAGCAGGTCGGAAGTCAACTGCTAGAGCTCGAATGTCAGTTCGCCCGTTCCAATCGGTGGGTTCAGACCCTGACACGGTTCTCCCTCTTTATGACACCCCTTCTTCGAACTCCCTGTAGAACCTTAACCTCTAACCTGAAAGATATGGAATGGAATTGTTGCTAGTAGTTCGTTTCCGAAATGACGTAACAATTGCCAATAGGGCTTACAAGGCGAAATCGCGAAGCTAGAAGGAGATGATCCGATCACATCTGAACAACGAGAGCTAAAGAGATTATCCCTCAACCCTCATCGGACCAACGGGTTGGAGCGAGACAGTACTCACTTTCTTTGTCGCGGAGTTGGTTCCATCATGCTCACACAAAATTATCACGCTATTTCGGAAACAAACCACTAGTGTCGTGAGTTAGAAAGTAGAAAAAACTAATGGGAAAATCTTCGGCTGCGCACAGTTACCTCTTCAATCCAATCCGGATCCGGCTCGAAGCCCAGTCCGGGTCCTTTCGGGGAAACGATATATCCGTTGGTGGTAACTTCCACAGCAGGATGAATGGTATCGCGATGAAAATAACGCTTGCTGGCGGAAACGTCGCCCGGAAGACTGAAGTTTTGCAGCGTGGACATGGCCACATTATGGGCCCGACCAATTCCGGTCTCCAACATCCCTCCGCACCAGACGGGAATTCCTCGCTCCTGACAAACGTCGTGCACACGTTTAGCTTCCGTGTGTCCTCCCACCCGACCCATCTTAATGTTGATGATCTTACAAGCTCCCAGCTCGCAGGCATGAATGGCGTCTCGGGCGTGGCGAATCGATTCATCCAGGCAAATCGGCGTTTTCATCTGAGCTTGAAGCTTACTGTGATCCACCAGATCATCGTAGCCAAGCGGCTGTTCGACCATTAACAAATCAAAGTCATCCAGTTGCTTGAGGTGTTCGGCATCCGAGAGTGTGTAAGACGAATTAGCGTCGACCATCAACAGCGTCTCTGGAAAGCGACTTCGGACCTGACGGACAATATTTACATCCCACCCTGGTTTGATCTTAATCTTGACCCGCTGATAGCCAGACTGAAGTTCCTTCTCAATCTTCTCCAAAAGGATCTCGGGATCATCCTGAATCCCGATCGAAACACCACAAGCGATCTTTTCTCGACAGCCACCCAAAAGCCTCCACAACGGGGACTGTAACTGCCTGGCTCGAACATCCCACAGTGCTGCTTCAGCACAAGCTTTTGCCATCGGGTGTCCCCGAATCAATTGAAATGCCTCGGGAAATTCAGTTGGGTCGTCCCAAGAGTGTTGAACCATCCGCGGCAAAATGAATCGCGTTAGGATCAACCAGGCAGTGTGTATGGTTTCGCAGCTGTAAAAGGGACCATAGTCAGTCACGCACTCCCCCCACCCGACCGACTCACCACAACGGACTTCCAAGAGAAGGACATGACGTTGACTGATTCGTCCAAAACTCGTTTCGAAGAAGTCCACCAGAGGCAATCGTACCTCTCGTAGGATGATCTGATCAATTTTCATAGTCCTGTCGAGAATATGCCGGGTCATCGTCGAGGAGATGCCACACTACGCACTCCACATGACTTCCTGGCGTGTGTATTCCGATCACCTGGCCCTCGGAAAGACCAATAGAAAATTTACCGGGTAATTTTTTGCGGCGATCATTAACGATTAGACAATTAGCTCCTGGTTTTCCGTTGCTCCCGCCTTTCAGCCCATAGGGAGAGTGCTGACACCGTTCACAAATGACCGTTACCTGGCAATCGACTAACATTTCCAAACTCCGAATGATGCCGTCTCCACCCAGAAACTTTCCTCTTCCCCCAGAATTCCGACGAAGGCGATATTCCTTCACCCGCACCGCAAAGTAACGTTCTAATGCTTCGATAGGAGTGTTGAGCGAATTAGTCATGTGAGTTTGAATCCCACTGTCTCCATTTTTTCCTCAGCTGGCGCCCATGCCTCCCCCTATCGTCTCGTAGTAAGACAAAAGTCTTCCGTTTGCCGCGCGCCTGTATGCCACCCACTGAAAGATTATTCATGGTTCCGCTGCTGGCGGCAGGGATTTGGTCAGGCAGTGCGGAAGATAGCGCGCGAAGCAGAACATCAACGATCCGTTGTGCGGTCGCCACGTTTCCAGCAGCTGTGGCTGCCGGAAACGCGGCATTGACAACGCTGTCGAGTGGTAGCACAACGGTGACTGGACAGATAAGGCCGACGCTGCTCGGCACAGCTTCCAGAGCAAGACACTTTAACACATAATAAACCACGGAGAGAATGCTAGCATACACAGCGTTTACACTGCATTTTACTTGAGGGTCCAAACCGGTGAAATCAATTTCCAAGGTTTCCTCTCCGACCTCCACCGCTACTTTGATTCCGATCGATCGTTTTCCGGAACGAGACAAAGCAACTCCATCGTCGTCAAGAAAGTCCTGCGCTTCATGACGACCATCCGGGATTTCCGAGATGATGTATTTCATTCTTCTTTCAGCGGTAGTCCTGCAAACCAATCATGTAACGCTCAAGCTCTTCCCGATCGTTCTTTTCCACCAGGCCCAACAGTCGTCGCTGACCCACTTTCAGCGATCCTACCTGTGCAGCCAGATCCCCTTTTCATTCCACGGGAGTCCGCACATTGTAGAGGAGAAAACGCACCGAGTCTCGGTTGAGTTTTCCAGAACGGTAAAGCTTGAGGGGTGGAATCCGGATACCTTCCTGGAAAATTCCCTGGCTCAAGGGCATAGAACCAGGTGACATGCCTCCAATATCGGAATGATGGGCTCGACAAACAACGTGGAAAACAGTCTTGGTAAAACGGATCGGACGGCTTAAAAACGGGAGCAATCAGAGTGATGTCGGGTAAATGAGTCCCGCCGGAAAACGAATCGTTCAATATCACCACATCCTCCGGTCCCACCGTGAGCGAATCCAGAGCGGCCTCCATCGACAGGGGCATCGATCCCAGATGAACCGGCATGTGATCTCCCATGGCAATTAGCTGACCCAGACCGTCAAATACCGCACAGGAATAGTCGAGTCTCTCCTTGACATTTGGAGAATAGGCCCTCCGTCTTAACACGGTGTCCATTTCCTCGGCAATGGAGGCAAATAGATTGCGGTAAATCTCCAGTTTGAAAGGATTGATACCCTCTGACATAGGTTTTTCAGGATAACAGAACTAAGGACAGCGTTAAAAGGACTGCAGCGTGGGTGATGGGTTTCACGTTCGAGGTTTCTGGAGAGGTTCGCTAGGGTGTCAACTTATAACGGTTATTTATTGAAGGAGACGAGGCAGCTTCTCAATGACTGACACCCAACTCACAGCCATTGAACTTAGAAACCTGAAACCAGCTGTTGACCAAATATCCAAGCTTCCAAGCGGCGGCTCTGGCTATGCTATAATTCCGTCCCACGTCCCCGATTATCATGAAGAAACTGAAGATAGCCCTGGAGATGATAAAGGTAGAGCACACCATCTTTGCACTTCCATTTGCCTTTCTTGGCGCTTTTCTGGCGGCGCGTGGTTTCCCCGGTTGGTCTGAAGTATTGTGGATCATTTTGGCGACGACTGGTGCACGAAGCGCGGCGATGGCCTTTAATCGATGGGTCGACTTGACCTATGACCAGTTGAATCCGCGCACGTTAAACCGAGCTTTGCCACGGGGACTGGTCAGCAGCTTATTCGTGGTGCTGTTCACCGCCGCCAGTTCAGTCTTGTTCTTTTTCGCGGCCTGGATGTTGAATCACCTGGCATTTTCTCTTTCCCCGCTCGCACTAGCCACTGTTTTGCTTTACAGCTACACGAAGCGATTCACTTCATTTTCCCACCTTTTCCTCGGGTTAGCACTGGCCATTGCGCCAGTAGGAGGATGGGTTGCCGTTCGAGGAACACTGGACATCACACCCTTTTACCTGGCCATGGCAGTCCTCTTCTGGGTGGCAGGGTTTGACATTCTTTACGCCTGCCAAGATGTTGAATTTGACCGCCGAGTTGGACTTTATTCGCTCCCCAGTAAGCTTGGAATTAGAGCTTCGTTACTCATATCTGCCATGTTTCACACCCTTGTGGTGGGTTTACTCATAATTGCCTTCTTCATTTTTGAACTATCGATCCTGAGCTGGATCGGACTTTTGGTGGTAACCTTCGGGCTAATTTACGAACATTTCCTGGTTAGCTCGCAAGACCTAAGTCGCCTCAATTCTGCCTTTTTCACCGTGAACGGTCTGATCAGTATGGTCCTGTTTTCTTTTGTGGGCATGGATCTATGTCTGTTCGTTTAGGGGAACTCCTGGTCAGACAGGAAGTGCGGCGGCTGTTGAAGAAGAAGGTGACCTACACTATTCAGTGTTCAGCGTAATCCCTCTCTCGATCTGTCCAAGGTTCAGTTCTGACGCTAGCTCTTGAGCCTCATCTTCCTTGTTTAAACCCTTGAAGGGATCTTCGACCTCGATGTTGCGATAATACGCCATGCCAGTCCCTGCCGGTATCAAACGACCCATAATCACATTTTCCTTTAGGCCTCGTAGGTAGTCGATCTTCCCACTGATGCTAGCCTCGGTCAGAACTCGAGTCGTTTCCTGGAAAGAGGCAGCTGAAATAAAGGAGTCCGTACTCAAAGCAGCCTTGGTGATTCCGAGTAACAAAGGACGGCCAGTGGCCGGTTTCCCGCCTTCGGCAACAACCAGTTCGTTCTGTTCCTGGAACCGGAACTTGTCAACCTGTTCCTCCAACAAGAACTCTGTATCTCCGACATGCTCAACTTTGATCCAACGCATCATCTGGCGAACGATAACTTCAATGTGCTTATCGTTAATGCTCACGCCTTGCAAGCGATAAACTTCTTGAACTTCGTTCACTAGATAACGCTGAAGTTCCTTCTCTCCCAGCACCTGTAGGATGTCGTGAGGATTGCGTGGCCCGTCCATCAAGGCTTCCCCAGCTTTCACGTACTCTTTTTCCTGAACGTTCACATGTACCCCACGCGGCAGCAGGTATTCCGCTTTAGCCCGACTGACCTCGTTTTCTACGACGATCTTGCGCTGGCCTCGGCTGATGCCAGCATATCTAACCACACCATCAATTTCAGTGATGACGGCCGTTTCTTGTGGTTTTCGGGCTTCAAACAACTCAACTACACGCGGCAATCCCCCAGTGATGTCTTTGGTCTTGGTTGTCTCCCTGGGAATTTTTGCCAAGGTATCTCCCGGAAAGACCTCATCACCAGCATCAATCATCAAGTGGGCCTTGGAAGGGATCAAATAGGACTTGACAATCTTGCTACTACTGTACTTAACCTGGATCTGGGGCTGGCGTTTTTCATCAGGAGATTCGGTAATGACCTGACGCGACAGTCCGGTCACTTCATCCAGTTCTTCGTTCATGGTGAGGCCTGCCACGATATCCTTGAACGTGACCGTACCTCCTTCCTCAGTCAGAATGGAAAAAGTGAAAGGATCCCACTCAACCAGCTTATCGCCGGGATTGATCTTTTGCCCTTCCCTAACCATCAAGCGGGCACCATAGATCACCGAATATCTTTCTTTCTCTCTATTCTTGTCGTCCTGGATGATGAGACTTCCGTTACGGTTCATCACTACCAGGTAGTTTTCCTTATCGGTGACCGTCTGGACATTCAGAAAACGCACGATTCCGGCGCTCTTCGACTCCACCGTCGACTGTTCTTCGATTCGGCTGGCGGTGCCACCGATATGAAACGTTCTCATCGTCAATTGAGTCCCCGGCTCACCAATGGACTGGGCGGCTATTACACCTACGGCCTCACCCATCTCCACCACTTTCCCGCTCGCCAAGTTACGACCGTAGCAGGTGCGACACAATCCACGCTTAGATTTACAGGTGAGAACGGAACGGATCATCACCTTCTCGATACCGGTTGTCTGAATCGCTGCCGCAATATCTTCGTTGATGGCTTGGTTGACATCGACCAGAGTCTCTCCGGTAAATGGGTCAATGACCTTCTCCAAGGCTACACGGCCCACGATACGGTCACGTAGCGCCTGAATGATTTCTCCACCCTCCACCAGTGAAGTGACTTGGGTCCCATCGAGAGTTTGACAGTCCTCTTCAGTGATGATCACGTCTTGAGCAACATCGACAAGACGCCGAGTCAGATAACCAGAGTCGGCCGTTTTCAAAGCGGTATCGGCCAAACCCTTTCTCGCTCCATGAGTAGAGATGAAGTACTGTAAAACCGTCAATCCCTCCCGAAAGTTGGCAGTGATAGGGGTTTCGATGATTTCCCCAGAGGGTTTAGCCATCAGACCTCGCATACCTGCTAACTGTCGAAGCTGTTGTTTGCTTCCCCGAGCACCCGAGTCGGCCATGATATAAATCGAATTAAATTCCTGGGTAGTTTCTTCATAGGAGGCCATAGCCTCAAACATCTCGTCAGCGATTTTTTCAGTCACGTCCGACCAGATAGCGACGATCTTGTTGTAGCGCTCACCATTGGTGATGGCTCCATCCAGATACTGTTGTTCTACCTCGATGACTTCCTGCCGGGCCTGCTCCACCAATTCTCCCTTGTTTTCGGGAATAATCAAATCGTCAATGGAGACGGTGAATCCCGCCTTTGTGGCATAGAGGAAGCCCAAGTCTTTCAATTGGTCCAGCATCTGAACGGTGATTTGTAAACCGTAACGGAGATAGCAGTAATTGACCAGCTCCTGTAAACCCTTCTTTTTCAGCAATCCATTGACATAGGGCATTTCCGCAGGCAGATTATCATTGAAAATGACTCTCCCTACCGTGGTGGAGATGGTCTGATTGTGAACATCCTGAACGTCGACGTGCAAGATGCCCTGAGTGTCGTACTGAGTGGAAAGATCAATAAGCTTACCCGAATAACGAAAAAAAATGGAGGTGAGAAGTTCGACCTGCCCTGCCTCCAAGGCATGATAAACGTGCTCTGCATCGCTAAACCTCAGCCCCTCTCCCTTAGCTCCTCCCCGCAGACTAGTCAGATAGTAACAACCCAGAACAATGTCCTGGCTGGGTACGGCGACAGGTTGTCCGTTCGTCGGTGAAAGAACGTTGTGGCTGGACAACATCAGCACCGTCGCCTCAACCTGTGACTCTTGCGACAGCGGAATGTGAACCGCCATCTGGTCCCCATCGAAGTCGGCGTTAAAGGCCGTACAGACCAAGGGGTGAATCTTAATCGCCTTGCCTTCCACCAGCACCGGTTCGAAGGCCTGAATGCCAAGACGGTGCAAGGTTGGCGCTCGATTGAGAAGAACCGGGTGATCCTTGATAACTTCTTCCAGGATATCCCATACGACCGGTTCCTGGTTATCCACCATTTCTTTAGCCCCTTTGATGGTGGTGGCATGTCCTTCTTCTTCCAGACGGTTGTAAATGAAAGGTTTGAATAATTCAAGGGCCATAATCTTGGGCAAACCGCACTGGTTAAGCTTTAATTCCGGACCGACGACGATCACGGAGCGCCCGGAGTAATCAACCCGTTTTCCCAACAGGTTCTGGCGAAATCGACCCTGTTTTCCCTTCAAGGTGTCGGACAGTGACTTTAGGGGTCGGTTTTTGACACCGCGCAACACGCGGCCCCGGCGGCCGTTGTCGAACAAAGCATCCACCGCTTCCTGCAGCATGCGTTTTTCATTGCGAATGATCACTTGTGGTGCGGACAGTTCCATCAGCTTCTTCAAGCGATTATTTCGGTTGATAACACGCCGATAGAGATCATTCAAATCGGAGGTGGCAAAGCGACCTCCGTCCAAAGGAACCAGCGGCCTCAGTTCCGGTGGAATCACCGGGATGACATCCATAATCATCCACTCGGGACGATTCCCCGATCTGCGAAAGGCATCTGCCACCTTTAAGCGTTTGGAATACTTAATACGCTTCACTTGGGATTTTTCGTTCTTCATGTGGAATCGCGAATCGAGGCTAAGCGCTTCCACATCCACCCGCTGGAGCAGCTCCTTGATCGCTTCCGCGCCCATCCCTGCCTCAAAACGGCCGGGAAATTCTCCTTGTAGGGAACGATAATTTTCTTCCGTGAGAAGCTCCTTTTGCTTGAGTGGTGCATCTCCTGGATCAATCACCACATAGGACTCAAAATAAAGAACCCTCTCGAGGTTGCGCAGAGAAATGTCTAGAAGATGCCCAATGCGGCTTGGTAGTCCTTTGAAAAACCACACATGACAGCAGGGACTAGCCAATTCGATGTGTCCCAGCCGCTCACGACGTACCTTCGACAAAGTGACCTCAACTCCGCACTTGTCGCAGACGACTCCCCGGTGTTTCATCCGCTTGTACTTGCCACACAAACATTCCCAATCGGTCACCGGTCCAAAGATCCGGGCACAGAAAAGCCCATCCCGCTCTGGTTTGAAAGTTCGATAGTTGATGGTTTCCGGCTTGGTCACTTCCCCACTCGACCAGGAACGAATTTTCTCCGGAGAAGCCAGTCCGATCCGAATGGCTCCAAAGTTTTGCAAGAGTTGACTTTTGTCGATTTGATCTCGAAATATTCTCAAGGTCTTCGCCTCCCGGTAAGAGATCTCACCAGATAAAAGGTGTCAGCTTCCCAGATTCCGCCTTCACCGCATCGAAGCCTGAAAGTGGGATCTTTGCTTTCTGCTCTTCTCGTTCCCTGGTACCGTGCTTCTCACTACTACTATTCACCCTGGCCCTCAACAGCTGCCCCGGTCAACGCCTCCTCGGCCTGTGTAAGAAGTTCAGAACGTTGGCGGAGTTTCTTTTTCGGCTTTTCGATCAATTCGAGATCCAGTGCCAAAGACTGTAATTCCCGGATCAAGACATTGAACGATTCAGGAATGCCGGGACTATAAGTCGATTCCCCTTTGACGATAGCTTCGTAAATCTTGGCTCGACCCTGGACATCATCTGATTTGGCCGTCAGTAACTCCTGCAGGATGTTGGCGGCCCCATAGGCCTCCAGCGCCCAAACTTCCATTTCACCAAAACGCTGGCCTCCGAACTGAGCCTTACCTCCCAGAGGCTGCTGCGTAATCAAACTGTAAGGACCAATGGAACGGGCATGAAGTTTGTCATCAACAAGGTGGCTCAGCTTCAGCATGTAGATGTAACCTACGCAGACCTTTTGATCAAAAGGTTCTCCAGTCACACCGTCAAAAAGCATCATCTTTCCGCTCAATGGCAACCCTGCCTTTTCCAGCTCCTTTTTGATTTCATGCTCCCGGGCACCATCGAATACAGGAGTCGCATAGTATAATCCGAGCAATTTGGCGGCCCATCCGAGATGGGTTTCTAAGACCTGGCCCACGTTCATACGGGAGGGAACGCCCAGGGGATTGAGCACGATCTCCACCGGTGTTCCGTCGTCCAGATAGGGCATTTCCTCTTCCGGAAGCACGCGAGCAATGACGCCCTTATTCCCGTGGCGACCCGCCATTTTGTCGCCTACAGAGAGTTTTCGCTTCATGGCCACGTAGACCTTTACCATTTTGATGACCCCCGGGGGCAGCTCGTCCCCCTTCTTCATCCGAGCTAACCGCTCCTCATGGAGTGACTGTAAAATGGCAGTCTGGCGATCATTTTTCTCCTCGATCCGAGAGATTTCTTTAAGGGTAGAAGCATCGTGGGTTTTGATTTTCCTCAATTCAGCATAGCCAAGTGTGGCCAGAGCTTTTCTATCCAGTTTGACATCTTTTTTAGCAACTTTCTGTCCTTTGGCATCCGTAACGCCAGCCTTGGTTTTCTTACCCACCAGGACTTCCACCATGTGTTTGCGACTTTCTTCTTTGAGAATTCGAATCTCGTCCTCGAGATCCTTTTCAAACCGCTCGATCTCTTCGTCTTCGATCTGACGCGCACGCAGGTCCTTGGAAACCCCTTTGCGGGAGAAAATTTTGACATCCACGACAGTCCCTTCGATCCCCGGCGGTGCGTAAAGTGAAGCGTCCTTGACTTCTCCTGCTTTCTCACCAAAGATAGCCCTCAGCAGCTTCTCCTCCGGCGTCAGCTGTGTTTCTCCTTTGGGAGTGACCTTTCCGATGAGGATACCTCCCGGCCGAACCTTGGCGCCAATCCGGATGATGCCACTTTCATCTAGCTCCGCTAGAACCGAATCGCCTACGTTGGGGATGTCCTGGGTTATTTCCTCGGCACCCAACTTGGTGTCCCGCGATTCGATTTCAAGCTCCTCAATGTGAATCGAAGTGTAGAGATCCTCTTTGACTAGACGTTCGCTCACCAGAATCGCGTCCTCGAAGTTATATCCTCTCCACGACATAAAGGCCGTCAAGACGTTTCGACCAAGTGCGAGTTCACCTTTTTCCGTGCAGGGTCCATCGGCCAAAACCTGGCCGTTTTGCACCAGTTCTCCTTCTCTGACCAGAGGCTTTTGGTTAATACAAGTATTCTGGTTAGACCGTCTGAACTTTGTCAGTTTGTAAATATCAACACCTACGTCTCGAGTTTTCTGTCCATTTCCCCCAATCGCCCGCACGATGATGCGTTCGGCATCAACGCTGTCCACAATGCCTTGCCTGTGGCACAGCTGCATCGCTCCAGAATCCCGGGCGGCAATGTGTTCCATCCCAGTGCCCACAAAGGGTGCTTCTGCGTGAACCAAGGGCACCGCCTGACGCTGCATGTTCGATCCCATTAGGGCGCGATTGGCGTCGTCATTTTCCAAAAATGGGATAAGGCTGGCAGCCACACTGACCAGTTGCCTAGGACTTACGTCCACATATTCGACTTCCTCCCTGGGGACAAAAACAAAGTTTCCCTGATAGCGGGCACTGACGCGTTCTTGCACGATCCGCTGCTGCTTTCCCAAGTCAATGTTGGCCTGTGCAATGACATGTTTATCGCCCTCCCAGGCGGTCAGGTAAAATGCATATGGCTGATACTCCGCGGGAGATTTTCCTGTCATTTTCCGGTTGAGGGTATCCACTTCTTCTTGGGTGTAAACACCGCCTACCTTAAATTCCGTATGGCCGGCGCTGCTGATTTTTACGTAATCAACGATCCGACCGTCAATCACTTTTCGGTACGGTGATTCGATAAAACCGAACTCGTCGACCTGGGCATAGCAGCTCAACGACGAGATCAAGCCGATATTCGGCCCTTCCGGAGTCTCAATCGGACAGATACGCCCGTAATGCGTGGGGTGAACATCCCGAACCTCGAAACCGGCTCTCTCACGACTCAATCCTCCTGGTCCTAAAGCGGAAAGACGGCGCTTATGGGTGATTTCCGAAAGAGGATTCGTCTGATCCATAAACTGTGAAAGCTGGCTACTGCCAAAAAACTCCCGGATCGAGGCCGTCACCGGTTTGGCATTGATCAAATCGTGCGGCATGGCTGTGGCCATCTCTTGGTGCGCCGACATTTTCTCTTTAATGGCCCGCTCCATCCTCACCAAACCGATTCGAAAGTGATTCTCCAGCAATTCCCCAACAGCTCGAACCCGCCGATTCCCAAGATGATCAATATCGTCTACCGTCCCAATGCCCTTTTTCAGTTTAAGAAGATAAGCAATGACCTCGCGGAAGTCTTGAGACGAGAGGGTCCGTTCCTCCAGAGGAGTATCCAACCCCAGTTTGATATTGAATTTCAGGCGTCCCACCCTGGAAAAGTCGTATTTCCCCGGGTCAAAAAACATGCCGTGGAAAAGTGCGGTCGCGGTCTCAATAGTGGGAGGATCCCCCGGCCGCTGTTTACGATAGATTTCAATCAATGCATCGTGGGTATTTTTGATCGTATCCCGCTTGAGTGTTTCGACAAGCGTGTTGCCCAAATCGTCTTGCTCCGGAAAGAAAACGGAGAATTCTTCGAGACCTGCCTCGATTAAAGAATTGACGATGCTGGCGGTGATCGCTGTGTTGACCTCAAGCAAGATCTCTCCCGAGGAGGAATCCACCAGTTCACTAACCGAGCAGGCTTTTTCAAGATCCTCGATGCCAATCTCAACTTCTTCCACTGCCGCCTTCTTGAGCTGGGCAAAAACTGAATGTGAGATCTTTCTCCCCGCTGTGACTAAACTTCCCTTCTTTTTTTTGCCAGGATGAGGAATATTTTTCCTGAGCTTCATCCCCACCAGATTTTCATCTAGTTTCCAGAAGAGTTTCTTCCCACTGCATCGGATCGCGGAGACCCGATAAAAAGTCCGTAGGATATCCTCATCGGAATTCAAACCCAAAGCGCGCAAAAAGGTCGTCGCCAGAAACTTTCGCTTGCGATCAATACGAACATGAAGAGGATTTTTGCTGTCGAACTCAAACTCCACCCAGGAGCCTCGATAAGGGATAATCTTCGCCAGAAAGTATGTCTTCTGAGCGCTTGACTCGAAAAAGACCCCGGGAGACCGATGTAACTGGCTAACAATCACCCGCTCGGTCCCGTTGATGATAAAAATTCCTTTCTCGGTCATCAAAGGAATATCGCCGAAGTAAACCTCTTGTTCCTTAATGTCGCGAATGGTTTTTGCTTCCGTCTCAGGGTCTTTGTCCCATACGACCAGCCGAATGGTCAGCTTCAGTGGTACGGAGTAGGTCATGCCTCGCTCTTTGCATTCCTCGATGCTGTACTTCAGACTGAGGTGAACGGGACCACTGCAATCATCACAACAGGCTACCTTGTTGTGGTTACGAACTCCGCACTTGCGGCAGACAATATCTTCAATACTATAGGGGTTGAGGAACAACGTCTCATTACAGTTACCACATTGCCCACGTAGATACTCGAGCCCTTCCAGATTGCCACACTTACACTTCCAGTCCCCTATTGAATACTCAACAAACTCCAGGGAAGATGTCCCCCGAAAATCGGCAATGGGAAAGACCGAACTGAAAACGGACTGTAGACCCCCATCTTTTCGCTCGGATGGCAGCAAATCCATCTGCAGAAAACGCTGGTATGACTGTTTTTGGACCTCAAGCAGATCGGGAATCGGAAACTCGGTTTTGATTTTCGCAAAGTTGAACCGCTCTCGATGCACATTTTCGACAAGATCAGACATGCTTGTAAACTCCCTCATGGTACGTTTTGAAAGCCGATGGGCGGACACTAATCCTTTCTGCGTATAGAGATCAAAAGGAAAAGTGTGGATCCGGAGCAGAAAGAAACCCGATCCGATAAGTAACCATTAAATGACCTGGTCTCTAACTACTGTTCCTGTGTAAAGTAAAAGGCCCACAAAAAAAATAAAAGGGGACACTCCTCCCCTTTCTCACCTCAAGCAAGACACTCTATTCTCTGAGCACCTTCGTCGAGGATAGCACATCCTCCGGCAAAATACAAGGGCGCTTTAGCGTAATCAACAACCAGTAGGGACATCCCCTCCGGGCAGTGCTCGTGAAAAGCGGCACCCACCCTTCGCTCCCAATCCTTAGCTGACCTCGACACTGGCTCCGGCGTCTTCAAACTTTTTCTTGATCTGCTCTGCCTCTTCTTTAGTCACCCCTTCCTTGACCGCTTTCGGAGCGGCTTCCACCAGCTCCTTGGCTTCCCTCAAACCCAGACTAGTAACCTCGCGCACCGCTTTGATCACGTTAATCTTCTTGTTTCCCATCGCCGTCAGAACAACGTCAAATTCGGTCTTCTCCTCGGCAGCGGCTGCGCTCGCGTCTGCTCCCGTCGTCGCCGGAGCACCAGCCATAGCTATGGGTCCTAGTGCCGCCGTGATTCCGAACTTCTCTTCCATATCTTTCACCAACTCATTTACTTCTAGTATTGAAGCCGATTCAATCCAACCTAACACTTCTTCTCGACTGATCGTCATGATTCATTCCTCCGAAAGGGTCAATTTGTTCCTTACTTCTTTCTCTTCTCAAGCTGTTTCAAGACTACGCCCAACCGGACCACAGGTGATTGCAGGGCAGCGGCCAATCCTCTCAAAGGGGCGTTGAGTAAAAAGCCCAGTCTTGACCACAACTCCTCTCGAGAAGGCGTCTTCGCAAGATCTTCAATTTGCTCGGCGGAGATCGGATTCTGATCAAGGAGACCACTCTTAAAAGTCATCTCAGGATGGTCCCGAACAAATTCCGTCAGTACCTTCGCTAAAGCGACGGGATCGGTATCCGTGTAAGCAATCGCCGTCGGTCCCTCGAAACTGCTCTTCAATTTTTCGACAGGTGTGCCCTCAGCAGCCCGAAGAGCCAGCGTGTTCTTGACCACTTGATAGATGCCAATTGGCTGGACTCGGCGGCGCAATTCAGTAGCATCGACAACGTTGAGAGCGGTGAAATTGATCAACAAAACGTTCTTCTTCTCCTTAAAGTTCCAGCTCAATTCCTCTACAATCTTCTGTTTTTCCGTTTTGTTCATTCGTTGGCACTCACTTGGCTTCCAGCTGTGTGACGTCTACCCTAATCCCAGGGCCCATGGTCGATGAAATAGAAATTCCTTTCAGATAACGACCTTTGGCGGCCGGCGGTTTAGCTCTGTTGACACCCTCTATCAAACTTCGAGCATTCTCAATGAGTCGATCCTGTTCAAAAGAAACTTTGCCAAAGGGGGCGTGAACGACGCCGTTTTTGTCCACCCGAAATTCAACCTTTCCCGCTTTGATTTCTCCCACCGCTTTTCCAACATCAAATGTGACGGTCCCTGCTTTCGGATTCGGCATCAAACCGCGCGGGCCCAAAATCTTACCCAGTTTACCGACCGAGCGCATCATATCTGGGGTTGCCACCAGGGCATCGAAATCCATCCAACCACTCTGGATTTTTTTGATGATATCGTCGCCTCCTGTGTAATCCGCACCCGCTTCTTCAGCTTCCTTCACTTTCTCCCCCGAAGCAATTACACAGATGCGCACTTTTTTTCCTAAACCGTTCGGTAGAATGACCGCACCTCGCACCATCTGATCTGCGTGCTTGGGATCGACCCCCAACCGAAGAGCAATCTCAACGCTTTCGTCAAATTGAACAAACTTGATCGCCTGCATGAGTTTCACAGCATCCTCAAGCACGTAGTGATGCAGCTCGATCTTCGCTTTGGCCTCCTGATATTTCTTACCGATCTTGCTCATGGTAGTTCTCCTGGCAGAGCCATCCTTTCGTAAGATCCCATTTTGGTGAACCGCACAGCCCATGGTCAAAGTTGTGGAATCGAACCACTTATTCCGTCACTTCCAACCCCATGCTTCGAGCGGTTCCCAGAATAATGCGTTTTGCCGCCTCTAAATCGTTCGCATTGAGGTCAGGCAATTTGGTCCTCGCAATATCCTCGACCTGTCTTTCGGTGACCTTTGCCACTTTAACCTTGTTCGGCTCCGCTGAACCCTTTGCGATTCCCGCCGCACGCTTCAGCAACACTGCCGCCGGTGGTGTTTTCGTAAAAAAGGTATAACTTTTGTCCTGGTAAACCGTGATCACTGCCGGAATAATCAGCCCTTCCTGCGCTTGGGTCTTGGCGTTAAATGCCTTGCAGAAATCCATGATGTTCACTCCATGCTGTCCCAAGGCCGGACCGACGGGAGGAGCAGGTGTGGCCTTGCCGGCTGGAATCTGCAGTTTAATGTTTCCCACTATTTTTTTTGCCATATTGCCTCAACTCACTGGTTTATGGTAGACCCTTCGTACTGCCTGGAATTCCACCCTACAAAGCGGAGTGGCCCCAGAGCATCAATCGGCTAAAGCCTCTCCACCTGAACAAACTCAAGCTCTACGGGTGTGGCGCGCCCAAAGATCGTCACCATTACTTTCACGGTGCTCCGTTCCAAGTTGACATCCTCGACGACACCAGTGAAATTCGAAAACGGGCCATCAATGATCTTGACCGTTTCCCCCTTTTCAAAAACAAACTTCGGTTTAGGCCTTTCAACGCCGGTGGAAACCCGGTGTACCACCTGGTCCACTTCTTCATCGGCTAAAGGTGTCGGTTTGCCTCCCTGACTCACAAAGCCAGTCACTTTGGGAGTATCTCGTACCAGGTGCCAAGTCTCGTCGGTCATCTCCATCTCCACCAAAACATATCCCGGGAAAAAAAGCTTGGAGGTGACCACTTTTTTACCACCCTTCATTTCCACCACGTCCTCAGTCGGGATCAGGATCTGCCCGATTTCATCCTGTAATCCGTAGACCTGAACGCGGTTCATCAGGCCTTCCGCCACCTTACGTTCAAATCCGGAATAAGTGTGGATGATGTACCATTTTTTTTCAGCAGTGATTGTTTTATTAATGGTCTTTCCCTCCCTACTGAAAAAACGCGAAGATTGATCGGACTGTATTTCTCAACACGAAGTCCACTAAAAACAGATAACAGCCGAAGAAGAACACAGTGATAATCACAACCAATGTGGTCCCGCGAACCTCTTTGTGGCTCGGCCAGGTGACTTTCCTGAGTTCGGTTTTTACATCGCCGTAAAAACCGACCAGGTTCTTAGGAACCTCTTTAACTTTTTCCAGCATGTAATAGTTCCTATCTGTTTTCTCGATCGACAGAAAGAGCCCAGTCAGACAACTGATACGGATCGCCAAAAAAACTGGCAGGCCAGGAGGGATTCGAACCCCCAACATCCGGTTTTGGAGACCGGCGCTCTACCAATTCGAGCTACTGGCCTGCGAATCAGAGAGGCAAGAACTGGAGCCAGAAGTCAAAAGCGCTTTCTCCGATATCAGAGAAATCAAGATCGAGGTCCGGCAGTCATCCCAACCGATGCTTGGCTCCACTCCGCCGAGGGTTGAAGGAAACGACGAGCAGAAAACCTGACTCACCTGAACACCCGATCCGGCTTCTTATTTTCCCTCCCGATGCAGGGTATGATGCCGGCACCACTTACAATACTTCTTCTGTTCCAATCGCCCGGTGTGATTTTTTTTGTTCTTGGTGGAGCTATAGTTCCTCCTCTTACATTCTGTGCACTGTAGGAAGATCACCTCTTGCATACCCTGATCTCGTTCCTCGCTACTTTCCTAACTGTTGTTCTTGGACGAAGGAAGCATCCGAATACGAAAGCACCCGCTACTTGAGAATCTCGGTAGTGGTTCCGGCGCCGACCGTGCGGCCGCCTTCGCGAATGGCAAAACGTAGCCCCTTTTCCATGGCAATGGGCATGATCAATTGGACCGTCATCGACACGGTATCTCCCGGCATCACCATCTCCGTCCCTTCCGACAACTCTACCACTCCCGTCACGTCGGTGGTCCGAAAATAAAACTGCGGCCGATAACCACCAAAAAACGGGGTGTGTCTCCCCCCTTCTTCCTTCGTCAAAATATAGGCCTCCGCCTTAAAATGCGTGTGCGGCGTGATCGATCCCGTTGCCGCCACCACCTGACCGCGTTCCACATCGTCCTTATCCGTCCCCCGCAGCAGTAACCCCACGTTATCTCCCGCCTGTCCTTCGTCCAGCAACTTCTTGAACATCTCTACACCTGTCACCACCCGCTTCAGCGTCGGCCGGATCCCAACAATCTCCATCTCCTCACCTACCTTCACCTTCCCCCGCTCGACCCGTCCCGTCACCACCGTCCCTCGGCCACTGATCGAAAAGATGTCCTCAACCGGCATCAAAAACGCCTTGTCTACCTCCCGCTTCGGCACCGGCACATACTCGTCCACCGCATCCGTCAATCCCAACACCTGCTTCCGCGCCTCCGCATCCCCTTCCATCGCCTTCAGTGCGCTGCCCCGGATCACCGGTATATCATCCCCCGGAAACTCATAATTCGACAACAGCTCCCTTACCTCCAACTCCACCAAATCCAGCAACTCCTCATCGTCCACCATGTCCACCTTGTTCATGAACACCACGATGTAAGGCACTCCCACCTGCCGTGCCAACAAGATGTGCTCGCGCGTCTGCGGCATCGGCCCATCCGCCGCCGATACCACCAAAATTGCACCATCCATCTGCGCCGCCCCGGTGATCATGTTCTTCACGTAATCCGCGTGCCCAGGACAGTCTACGTGCGCATAGTGCCGCTTCGACGTCGAATACTCTACATGCGCCGTCGCTATCGTGATCCCTCGTTCCCGCTCCTCCGGCGCGTTGTCAATCGAATCAAACGATCGCACCTCTATCGTCTCATCCCCCTCCGCCAACACCTCCGTGATCGCTGCCGTCAGCGTCGTTTTCCCGTGGTCCACATGCCCGATCGTCCCAACATTTACATGCGGCTTCGTGCGCTCAAATTTAGCCTTTGCCATTATCCGTTCTCCTCGCCACTCAGGGCGTCCTAAATGGAGAGCCCACGACCAGGATTGAACTGGTGACCCCTTCCTTACCAAGGAAGTGCTCTACCACTGAGCTACGTGGGCACGTTGTTCTCAAAACTACTTGTGTGTGTTTAGTGCCCATTCCGCCAAAACAATAACGTTTGTCGCGGCCTCGACTTCGAAAGAAGGAGCGACCAAGAAATCGACGATGCCCCTCCGCCATCCTTTTCCCTGAGGGATTTCACAAGCAATCGGTACTTGCTCGCCAACCAACGATCGTTCGACCGTCATCTCCCCGTCTCGCTCGCCACAAATGTGATCATACTTGTAACACGAGACACCGAGCAACTCACCTTCACAAGAAAGCCAACACCACCTCACCCTTGGAGCGGGAGACGGGACTCGAACCCGCGACCAATAGCTTGGAAAGCTATGACTCTGCCAACTGAGTTACTCCCGCTCACACAATCCAAGGCAACCCTTCATTGTCTCCAATTCTTCTACGGTACGCAACTCCCCGCTGTTGGTGTGGAGGGGGCAGGATTCGAACCTGCGTAGACCCGAAGGTCGACGGGTTTACAGCCCGTTGCCATTGGCCACTCGACCACCCCTCCACAAATCTATCCACTCATGGAACAGGACATTGAAGATAAAGTGAACGGTTTCCCATTTTGCTTTCTCTGGCTTGCTCTTTGGTTTTTTCGCCCCTCCGTTGAAACTCCTCAGCGAACAGATCTCAACCTCAGCCCAGCGATGCCTGATGGGAAGCCATGACTTTAACATTCCCCTCACTGACAAAAGACTGCTGAAATAGCGGTGTTCAGTTTAGCAGATTCCAGTTGATTTTCCACACTTTGGCAGGCGCTGGCAGAAGTGCTCCACAACTGTGTAGGTGTTATTAGAGGCCAAAAGGATCGCCTCGTCGATCGATCCCTCCCGTTACTCCACCTCAAGAGTGAATCGGAGAGACTGTAAGGATAATGGTTTCATTTAGACGCTCAGGAGACGTGCCTCGTCAGCTCTGATCGGCAGACACATCCAGACCAGCAGCCCATTCTCCGAAGCCTTGGCTGCACGGGACCGACACACATCTACACGGAAAGAGCGTTGTCAGCGCTTGGATAGAGGTGCTTTTCTTATGGTTTATAGGGCCGAGTCTACCAGCGATTTCGCCCGGCTCCACCCCTGAAAGTGGATCGCTTCTCCTGGGGGCGGGCTTCATTTACGGCCAGAGTTCGCCTTTCAAGCTCAGTACCATTCAGAGCCTGGATTGCTTTTTCAGCCTCCTCGTCGGAAGCCATCTCCACAAAACCGAAGCCTCGTGACAGACCGCTCATTCTATCTCGAATCACCCGGGCTAATTCCACCGTCCCGTGTGCTGCAAAATGCTCTTCCAATTGGTTTTCGGAGGTGGAATAGGGCGAACCACCAACGTACAATTTCTTACTCATGTTCTTCTCCCTAAAAAGTATTGTCGTCATCAACCCTGACATGCGTACCGCAAAAGAAGCAGAATATGGTCGGAGTTGATCAGTACCACGTTCCGATCAGTTGTTCTCTTGGGCTATCTATTGCGAGGTGAGACCATGAAGGCCTTCAACTTTATCCACACAACTTCAGGAGGCCTTAATACTGAAGGTGTTAGATGAAACAATATTCTCTCTTTCGCTCCATGTCAAAGGAGTGTACTGGTTCACTACATATGAGACGGAGAGTTCTTGTTGGGTAGCCTGACATTGGCGAGGTTTGCGAACTGCACCGGGGCGTTTGCCACGGAGTCGCAACACAGAAATTACGTGCCGTTAAGGCTCCAGCAACTCTCTCCGGCTCCGGAGATGCCGTAGGATTAAACCTACTGTGGAGAGGGAGACGAAAAATCCCTGCTGGAACAGCAGCTTGTTTTTCCTCCAACGGGAATAGTTTCTCTCAAAGACGCCTGAGAGACTACCACTGATAAAGCGTAGCCCAACTCATGCCAGAGGTCTGTGCCGGTCGCTGCGACTAGCAGGGAGGTACTGTCACGAATTAGACAGCCCTCGAGTTAATGGAACCAAGCCCAGATCTTGGCTTGAATGCCAGAAATACTGGCAATTATTCAACAAGTGCACGTCACCTCCATCGAAAAAATCTCTGCGAGATACATCTCCCCTTGTCGCGAAAAGGCCAGGGGGTAGAAACACCCAGGTTGCATTATAGTGTGACCTAATTTGTAACCTGACTAGCAACCCGTGATAAAGCCGTGTGGAGTGGCACGCCAGGGAATTTACAGTGGCTTGTAAGGCACGAAGAGGAGTCGATCCTTGACATCAGCAATGACGAGTAACGCAGTCCAGCGACCGCAAAAGTGGCTACGAATGAGTACATCATTTTGAAACCAATGCCGCAAGCGTACTCCACAGGGACAAGTAGCTTTGGATGCACCTGTGATTTGGAAATTATCAGGCGTGTGCTCTAACTAATTGGGCTATACGCCCAGTCTGAAAATATAGTCTACAATAAAAGCTGTGAGTATACCCAACCCCTCGATCACTACTAGATTTCCCGAACCAGGGCAAAAACCGCTGATAAAGGTAGTCTCTCGGGCTGAGTAGCTGTGGATCTGGTTAATAGCTCACTACCGATGAGTCGAGTGCCATTTTTTACACGAGGTTGGCTGCAAAGTGGTTGAGATTCATCGCAAGGTCAAGGTGAAAACTTGAGATTGGATCGACAAGAACCGGTCGGCACTGGGAACAATCTTTTGTGCAAGGTCTTCAGGCGTTTGGCGATGATGCTATTGGCCCTTCTGGTGCTCATCCAGTTTGTCGGCCCGAGAAAAACCAATCCTCCAATTGATCAGGCCCAGACCCTTGAGGCCCATACGGAGGTGACTCCGGGAATTGCTGCCATCTTAACACGCGCCTGCCAGGACTGCCACACCCACAAGACCCGGTGGCCTTGGTACAGCCATGTCGCACCCGTTTCTTGGTTTGTAATCGATCATGTAAACCACGGGCGAAAACATGTGAATTTGTCCCATTGGGCCGAATACGACCCAGAAAAGGCCTTGCACCAGCTTAGGGAAATCTGCGAGCAGGTTGAAAGCGGAACCATGCCCATTGGGCCTTACCTAGTAATGCACCCTCAAGCCAGAATCTCCGACGAGGACATCAGGAATCTGTGTGAATGGACGGAAACTGAGCGGGGACGAATTCTATCTGCGTCCGGGACTCGAAACTAGCAGCCCGGATCATGCATAAGGTGTCGCTGCGACACCTTATGCATGATCCGGGCTAGGACTGACCCAAGAAACATCTCATCTTCTTTTTTGGACACACCGTGCTTCCCAACCCTCAGAATGTCGGTAGAAAGTAGTATGTTGCGTGAGCAACAGTTGTCTCCTTTCCGGAGGAAGGTCGGCTTTTTCCCAGGCTTCGGTTTTTGCCGACCTTCCTCCCGCTTTCCAAAACTTCGATGTCATCCTGACCCTCACCAATCTCCTCCATTAACCACTATACTGCGTGCTCCGTAAAGTGAACGGTTTGGAATCAGATCAGTGTGTAACCAGTCAACTTCTCGGGGGCAAAGATAACGAAATAGCATTCATCCACGGTTACGATATCTTCGCTCCGCAGGTGGCTGAGAACTCGTGTAACCCTTCCACGGAAGATACCTGAAGCTTCAACCAGGTCCTTGTGGGTTTGAAGTCCCTTGCTTTGACAAAGATTTTAGAGGGCAGTCCGGATCCGAGCATCGGCTTGATGAAATTTCAACACCTCAATCTTGGCATAGGCGTCGCAACAGCAAAGGCACACCATCTCTAAAAGGACTCAGTTCACCTCCAGATTGTCGAGAAGGCTCGAGACTTTGAGCTTCTGTAGAAAAAAATCGTGGTAGCAGGGACGGCAATCAGTGCGACGGGTATAGTTCCTACGTCGATCAGAAACAGTTCGCCAAAGAACTTCCCCTCTTCCATGAAAGACCAGGTCGTCTCCTTCCTGCTGGGAAGCACTCGAGAAACTTTGACCCGTCCTTGCTTGACATTACACATGTAGTTTCCGGTATCCGTCTCAGAAAAGATAATCTCGTTGCACTTGTAACTGAGCTTTTTGAACAACTGCGAAACATCAGCCAACTCACGGTTGTAAAGATCGGCAAAGATTTCCATTTTTCGAAGGAATTTAAAATCCACTTTCATAGATTTTTCAGTCGCGTCAGATGTGATTCCAGATTGTGTACGTTGTAAAGGTTTTCCAATTGAACAATGGTGTTTTTGACAGTCTCCAGATGACCCAGGCTCCTTTCAATTTGATCAATGAGGGGATCTGCTCGGAACGACAGCTTTTCCAGGTTCACAGCCTTCTCGGCCCCCTTTCTGGCAAAATAATGCCCCATGGCACGGGCTGCAGGGTAAAAAAAGAAAATATTCGGCCCTGGTAAAGGCATAAAAAATACACCCACCAAAGCTAAAAACCCGTCTATCCATAACCAAAGACTATGTTTGCGATATCGTATTTTCAAGAAATCTCGAAACTTTTCCTTGGCTGTGTCGGGTCCCAAAGTGGAACTGTGGTGGATCTGTAAATCGGAGACGTGGCGTAAACTAGCACAGAGTTGCTCACGATAATCGAATCGTTCTCTAAATCTCTGATAGGTCAAACGGATATTTTCCTTGATCTGACTCCATTTTCCCGATCTTGCTCCTCCCTTTTTCGTTGGGTGGGAGAAAGATTCAAGAAGGGGATACGTCTCTCCACGATGGTCCTGCAAGAACAGTAGATTCATGGCGAGATTTCGGGGTCTTGTTCCATCAATGCATTAGCGTAGTGATGATCCACTTAGTGTCCTCAGTCAGAAATTGGCGCCAAGTTATGGCAAACGCTTCGGGTTTGGGTTTTAGGCATAACAACGAGTTAAGACTTTCCTCGATTTCAGCACTAGTGTCCTGTCCCATAAATGACATCTTAATCTGCAGAGCGCCACTAAAATACAGGGTGACAATCCCTTCCGGATGCTCGCTAAAATCGCCCCCATCGTGAAAAGCATCGCCAGATTCACCGCTGCAAAGTCTTTTCCGCAATGAGACGGTTGAACCTTCGAAAAACAAGGATCGATAAACTCCACTGAAAAAGACACGTGCCGACCGATTCGGTCCCAAAGGGGCTCCACCAATGGTGAGGATCAGCCTGAATGGCCTGGAAAAACCACCAACTGACCAGCGCCACGACCTGAGCCGGGATGGCATATTGGATGATTAAATTGTACCACTTACCAACGTGAATGTCGCTTTCTGATGAATTGATTTGTGACGTGCGAAACCGGTCCACGCCGTAGCGGAAAACAGCAAAAGCGATGAAGGCACCACTCAGCATAAGCGCTATACCCCAGGTCCAGTCCTGATTCAGAAAAAAATCCAGACTCAACGCCGAGGGTAGACCCAACAGCAAGGTCATCACGTAGACTATCGCTAGAGCAGAAGCGCGGGTCATCTTCATGTCCATAAAAATGCGGGTGCTGAGCTCGATCATGGAGATTAGTGAGCTCAGAGCAGCGAACGTCAACGCCAGAAAAAAAAAGGCGCAGAAAAGGGAACCTCCCGGCATCTGGTTGAAGAGCTGAGGAATCCAGATGAAAATCAAACCAGTATTGGCAGGTCCGGGAACGCGGATGACTTCCTCCGCCTGTTCGGGGATCAACGCGAAAACCGTAGCAAAGATTGTAATTCCGGCCAGCAGCGAAACGGAGTTGTTCGCGACCCCGATCAAGACAGCGTTGAACGGGATATCTTCCTTATCCCGCATGTAGACCGCATAGGTCAGAATTAGTCCCCATCCGGCCCCGGTATCCCAGGCATTCTGTGTTAGAGCCTGCAGCCAGATCTTATAATCGAGCAGGGGTTGGAAATGGGGAGTAAATAGGTAGACTAAACCCTGTTGGGCTCCCGGCAGCGTGATAGCACGAATGGCGGAAATCACAACTAACACCAACAGTGCTGGGATCAAGAAACGGTTTACCTTTTCGATTCCCCTCACCACGCCTCGTTGGATGACGATTGCACCGGCTGTCATGGCCAGGAAGTGAAAAAGGATCGGTTGCCGACCCGATTCGATGAACAGATCCCAATTCTCCTGGTGGTTTGTGACACTCAAGAGCTGACCTGTCAGGGCTAAAAAAAGATAACGAATGCACCATCCTACGACCACCGAGTAATAAAACATGATGGCGGTCGCCACCAATCCCACGAACATCCCCATCCAGGCAAATCGTTTACCTATAATTACGGCAAAGGAACCAACGGTTCCATAGCGCGTCAATTTCCCAATGGCAAACTCCGCCATGATTAGTGGAATACTCCAAAGAAAGAGAAAAATAACCCAGGGAATTAAAAAGGATCCGCCTCCATTCGCAGCGGCGATACGGGGAAACCTCCAAATATTTCCAGTTCCCACCGCAATTCCGACCACCGAAACAACCAGACCCCAGCGGGAGGTGAATTGCTCCTGGACCTTCACTGGATAGCTCCTTTGGCCAGATGTAGATACTGGCGCGTTCGCTTCCTCGGATCACGAGAATTGACGATATCAGAGATAACTGCGGCGGAGGAGGCCCCTGCATCCCACACCTGTAGGCTGTTTGCCAATGTAATTCCTCCGATTGCCACGACAGGATGTTGGCTTTCAGCAACAAGCCCGGCCAGAAAGTCGATGCCCAACGGTAAATACTCACTTACCTTGGTTGAAGTTGCGAAAATGGGGCCAATGGTAACGTAATCGATAGCGTAGAGTTTGGCCTTTTCAAATTGCTCGCGGGTATGCGTGGAAAGGCCGATAATGGCATTTTCCCCCAATAACCTTCGAGCCTCCTCCACGGGAAAATCGGTTTGCCCCAGGTGTACGCCGGCGGCGCCGGTCGTTAAAGCTAGATCGACACGATCATTGACTAGAAACTGACCCCCATAGCGCTCACATTGAGCCTTGATGTCCAGTAGCTGTTGGTAGAGGAGAAGGTCAGGAAGATCCTTTTCGCGCACCTGGAAGAAACGTATTCCAGCCTCAAGGAATTCTTGAGCCAATTGGATGTGACTCAGACCAAGGCGGTTTTTCGAATCAGTGATGGGGTAGACTTTCCCTAATAGGAGTTTCCGCATCGGATCGTGCTTCTAAAGACTGTGGCCAAGTCGAATATACCCTGAAGCACCTTGACCCAATGGCGCCAAGAGGGTCCAGCAGACAGATTTCTGTAAAAAACTGGCCTTGGGTGTAAAGATCTTTTCACAGGACACTAAAGATGAGTCAGTAAAAGGTTCACCAGAATGATTACTATCGCTACCGGACAGGCATAGCGAATCAGGAAAATCCACCATGCAGTCAGTCGAAAGGAAGGATTACTTTGCCGGATCTCAGCCAGCGGATTATGAATACCCCACTTCCAACCTGAAAACAAACAGATGAACAACGCACCAATAACCAGCGAGACTTCACCGAAGTAGACATTAATCAAGTCCATAAAGCCAGAGAACATTTCGATTGCTCCATTGCTGAGAGCACTTGGAATCCCCAACAGAAACGCGACGGTCCCGATCGCAAAGGCCGCTTTTTTTCTCATCCAGCCCCGCTGGTCGATGAAGTAAGCCACCACCACTTCCAAGAGCAAGATTGAGGAGGTAAGCGCGGCAATGCTCATCAACACGAAAAAAACCAGCGCCAAACAGTTGACCAAAGGGGATGGGATTAAAGATATTAGGGAGAACCACAAAGATAAGGCTCGGTCCCACATCGGGAGCCAGGCCGCCCACTGAAAACAGTGCCGGGAATATCGCGAATCCCGCGATGAACGCGATCATCGTATCGGAAAGGCTCACATAGACTGTACTTGAAATTAGATCCTCTTTTTTGGAAAGATAGCTCCCATAGGTAATCATTGCCCCCATGCCGAGACTAAGGGAAAAAAAAGCCTGGCCAAGGGCAGCCATCACCACTTGAAAATCAACCTTGCCGAAGTCAGGTTTGAGATAAAAAGCTAGTCCTGCTTCCGCTCCTGGCAACGTGACAGACCGAAGGACCAAGAGGACCATCAACCCCAACAAGACCGGCATCATAATTTTACTCGCTTTTTCGATGCCTCCCTGGATCCCTCCCATCACAATAAGAGTCGTGATGGTCATGAAGAGAAGGTGAAAAAAGACCACAGCGGGTCCATCACTGATAAACGCGGTGAATGTCGTCCGGACTTGCTCGGTATCTACTCCCACGAAGACACCGCCGAAAGTGAGCCAGATGTATTTGAGGGTCCATCCTGCTACCACACTGTAAAAACTCAAAATCATTAACCCGGTAAAGACGCCTAACGCACCCACCAGTTTCCACGCTGTACCCGGTGCTAGAAACTCAAAGGCGCCGACGGGATCGCTCTTCGCTTTTCGCCCAATGGTCAACTCCGCGATCATCACCGGGACCCCGATCAATAGAATGCAAAGCAGATAGATAAGCACAAAAGCGGCTCCACCGTTTTGCCCAGTCACGGTGGGGAATCTCCAGATATTACCAAGGCCGATGGCGGAGCCGGTACCCCCAAGAACAAAACCGATCTTGGAGCCCCAAGCTTCTCGAGTGGAACGGTGATCATTCACGGTTTCCACCTAGCGAAGCAGGTTAGGTGTTTTGTTCCATAAAATACGTGGACGTTTGCACCGCGCACAACGACCATGCGGTGGTGCACTGTCCAGAAGGAGGAACAAAGAAAGCAGAGCGGCTCTTCTCACCAGGCGCATTTGTGAAATAAGACACTACGCAGCAGGTAAGGTTTCCAAAAAAGATGTCCCCAACTGTCCTTGAATGAAGTCAGGATGATTAATAATCCTCTGGTGAAGTGGAATCGTGGTCTCGATCCCCTCGATGACAAACATGCCAAGAGCGCGATTCAACCGGTCCAGTGCCTCTTTTCGATTGATGCCATGAACGATCAACTTGGCAATTAAAGAGTCGTAGTGAGTGCTAACAACGCAGTCGGTGTAGACTGCTGAATCGACACGCAGACCCGGTCCGCTGGGAGCATTATATGCCGTGATCTTCCCTGGAGAAGCAGCAAAAGTAAACGGAGATTCTGCATTGATTCGGCATTCAATACTATGACCCCAAAAACGGATCTCTTCTTGGGAAAAGCTCAATCTGTTGCCAGCCGCGATCCGGATCGTTTCCTTGACGATGTCCAGACCAGTCACCATTTCTGTGACTGGATGTTCCACCTGGACTCGGGTATTCATTTCGATAAAAAAATAGTTTCCTTGCTGATCAAAGAGAAATTCCACAGTTCCTGCGTTCCAGTAGCCGATTTTCTTGACCGCTTGGATTACCTTTTCTCCCAGTTCACACCGTGTTTCTTCAGACAGGATCGGGCTGGGCGTCTCTTCGATCAATTTCTGGTGACGGCGTTGTATAGAGCATTCGCGCTCGCCCAGATGCACGACTTGACCATGTTCATCGGCTAGAATTTGAAACTCGATATGACGTGGGTTTTCGAGATAGCGCTCGACATAGACTTCTGAACGTCCGAAGGCGCTCTGCGCCTCGGATTGCGCGGTTGCCATAGTTTCATGAAGCTGCTCTGGGCCTTGCACAACCCGCATCCCTCGCCCCCCGCCTCCGGCCGCGGCCTTGATGATCAAGGGATAGCCAACCTGGGTTACCGCACTCAGCAGCTTTTCTCCATTCCCTTTGAGAATATTACTGCCGGGAATAATAGGAAGCCCCGCTTCAGCCATTTGTTGGCGAGCCCGCGCTTTATCACCCATCAGTTCGATTGTCGCCGGAGAGGGACCGATAAATTTGATTCCGCACGTTTCGCATACCTCAGCAAAATATGCACTTTCAGCCAGATAACCGTATCCGGGGTGGATGGCATCCACATTGGCAATTTCCGCCGCGCTAATGATGCTGGGAATATTCAGATAACTCTCATAGCTCTTGGCAGGTCCAATACATATAGCTTCGTCGGAAAATCGAACATGTAGAGAATCTCGATCGGCTTCGGAATAGACGGCCACCGTCGGGATCTTCAGCTCCCGACAGGCACAGATAATTCGGAGTGCAATTTCACCTCTATTAGCAACCAGAATTTTTCCAAACATAAATCAGGACGTCGGCCGGATTTCGAAGAGTGGTTCACCGTACTCGACAGGTTGACCATTTTCGACGAGGACTTGAACGATTGTTCCCTCTAAATCGCACTCGATTTGGTTAAACAGCTTCATCGCTTCAATAATACACAGCACCGTTCCTTTTTCGACATGATCACCGACTCGAACGAAAGGTCCCTCGTCTGGTTTCGGGTTCAGGTAAACGGTTCCCACAATGGGCGCCTTGAAAATATACAGCTCCTCCTTGGCCCCTGCCTCGGGCATCTCAATCACAGTTTCAGTGGCATTATTTTGGAAGGGTTTAGCCACTACAGATAAGGGTTTAGAGGTATTTCCCGCAGTTTTCCTGACTCGTATCCGGACTCCTGATCTTTCCATCTCAAACTCTTCGATGGCGGATTTTTCAATCAGTTGAAGAAGTTCTCTGATTTCTTTGATGTTCACCGAATCTCCTTGAAAACCTAGGGAAGAAGTAGGAGTCATTGTCGTTGTCCCCGGTGGATTAGTCAATGCCCTGTATTGGTTCATTAAATGTGAGATGGAGGGTTCTTATTGGGTAGCCTGCCCAATTGCTGAAAAAACGGCAACGGATTGAGCTAGCCGAAGCTTGGCGGGGACACACATCTAGCGTGTCAAACTGAACCAGCTCAGATCGGCGGTGGGGAGTAGACGTCACCTTCAGGTGATCCCACTCCAGCGATATCAACCTTTCGCGGTTTCCCTTTCATATCTTTAGGATTCCTCGGTGGCGGCTGGAGCAGCTCGAGCGTGATGCCGTCTGGGTCCAAGAAATAGACGCTGCATCCACCCCGGTTCACGCCTTCCCTAATTTGGTTGGGGGTTTCAGACTTGCATCGGACACCCAGTGCCTTGAGTCGGTTGAACTCGGCCTGAAGGTCGCCCACCACGAAGGCCCAGTGCCCAACACCGGTCCGGTTGGTGTCTAAGGGGATGTCTTCGCCGCGTAGACGCTCGTACCCAACCAGCTCGATGTGGTGACCGGACAGGCCCAACGACTGACCAGGTACCTGTAACTGAGCTACTTTGAGCCGTGCGTTCGGAAAACCAACTAGCCGGCTGGTATATTCATTTTCCTGTACTTGCCCCCGCACGTACTCTAATCCAAGCACTTCAGTGTACCACTTCACTGAGGACTCCAGGTCATGAACAGTGAATGAAACATGCCAAAAACCTTGAATCATCTGAATGCCTCCTGTTTGTTTCTAGTATCTGATCACACGACACGATGCAGGTTGTGCACTCCGCCTACCAATACGTTTACTGCTTCTGATCAATTATAAGTTTGCAAAGAGGGCTATCGCGATAGCGGAAGTCCTTCTTATTGGAGATAATGCAGCAAAAGATGAAATGTTCGCACGTTGAAGGGAACTCGCCACGCCTGCTGGCGTGAAGTAAGGTAACGATGAAACGGCGGCAGTTTTTGTATATCGCGGCAAAAGTTCCAGTGGCCTTGTCGGTCTTCCCTTGGGCAGGAAACCTCACAGGCTGCAGCGGAGATCATGGGACGACTGCCACGACACCCAGCGGCATGGCACCGGGGAACGATCTCATCACGAAGCCGGGAGATGTTACTGCTGCCCTGTTTACCACGCTGTCCAACGATTTCTTTCTTGGCATGCGCGCAGGAGGTCAGCAGTGCGCTAAAGCACTAGGACTCAACTATGAATTCTTTCTGAACGAGGATAAACCGGAAGTGCAGCTCTCCCAGTATGAAACGAAAGCGGCCACCGGTGTGAATATCATCACCACGTTTCCTCCGACTGAGACAAATACCCCTGCTTATTCTCGCATGGCTAAGCAGTTTCAACTCGCTACCTGTATCAACCACGAAACCCCGGACTGGTACTTCCCTTACGCCGACGGCGACCACTATGTGTACTACCAGATTGTTGACGGAATTGCCGCGGGCTATGATATTGCTAAGGTCCTGTTCAACGCGATGGGAGGTAAGGGGGGTCTCTTGCACGTCAGTGGCTGGCCCGGAATCACCTCCGATCGAGTGCGCACTGCCGGGATGATGAAAGCACTGAGCGAGTTTCCAGACATCCAACTCCTCGGTGTTCTCCCGGGCAAGTGGAACCGGTTAGATGGGCGGCAAGCTATGGAAGATCTCATGCAAACCCATCCCCGATTCGATGGGGTCTTTTGTGAAAATGATGACATTGCTTTGGGGGTGTTGTCGGCTATCGAGGAGGCTGGCAGACCACTGATTCCCATCGTCGGAACCGACGCCACACCAGAGTTTGTGAGTAAGATAAAGGAAGGGAAATTACTGGCATCCTGTGCTATCCACCCTACTTGGTCAGGTGCCTATGCAGTCGCTCGCGCATTCGATATCGTCAATGGCTTTGTAGCGTCGGTTCCTGAAAGAATGATGTTCTACGGGTACGACATTATCGACGAACACAATGTAGACCGCTACATTGAGAGATATGTGGTGGGTCTCAACAACCTGCCTTATGATTTCCAGAAGATGTCAAGGGTTCTTCACCCCGACGATTGGGACCCGGGGAACAAACTTAGTCCGTTTGATCCCGAGGAGCTCTGGAGAGATCAACCTCAACCTTCCGGCTTCAAGATGCCGGAGGACTGGCTCCGGGCCCAGCGCTCTGGTGAAATAGAGCAGGTGACAAAGACATACGCCGATCAACATAAGAATGAGGTCCTGAGGTAGAAAAAATCGACGTGAACGATGCCCGCCCCTTCTGCAGTGGAGACAGTGACGCCGTTGCGGGGGAAAAGATAGTCCAGAACCCACTGCCACGTCTGACTGCAAACTTCTCCTGTCCTTCTGGACCATCTCGATAACTGATTAAGACTTCATCCAAAAGTGGGACGTGCACGTGACTGAGACGATGTTGGAGATCCAGGGACTGACCAAGCAATTCCCAGGCGTGAAAGCTCTGAACAACGTGCACATGCACGTAAACAAGAATGAAATTGTTGGGCTCGTCGGTGAAAACGGAGCCGGGAAATCAACCATTTTGAACGCCCTGTCTGGCACCATCGATCGCTGGACTGGTGAAATTCTGCTGGGTGGTAAGTCAATCCGACCGCGTGACTATCACGAAGCTACCCTCCTTGGCATTGCGCGAGTCTTTCAAGAGCAAGCTCTGGTCCCGACGATCACTGTGTACGAGAACATGTTTCTCACTCACGAGGACCGCTTCAGGTGCGCCGGGATGTTCTTGGACAAAAAACAAATGGCCACTCTGGCGAGGAAAGAATGCCGAGATGCTGGACTCGACATCGATGTCAACCAACTCAGCGGAGACTACGATTTCCCTACACGACAAGCCATTGAGATCGCCAAGGCCTGTAGCATTTGCGGCTTGCTGGGCATAAGGACCCCACTGATCCTGCTGGATGAACCCACGGCCGCGCTGACTCAGCAAGAGATAGAAGTTTTCTTTGTGCGACTACGCCAGCTCAAGTCCAGAGCTTCGGTCTTCTTCGTGTCACATCGCCTGTCCGAAGTCTTAGAATTAAGCGATCGAGTCTATGTCCTGAAAGATGGCGAAGTGGTGAACGAGGTGCTCCCTGAGGAGGTGGATGAAGGCGTACTGCATGAACTGATGGTGGGTCGGAAACGTGACCAGGACTACTATAGGGAAGATGCGCAACACGAACCTGACCCCGAACCTATCCTGACAGTGACGGGCTTTAGTAAAGACCGGATGTTCGAGAATGTCTGTCTTGATGTGCGCCCCGGCGAGATACTGGGTATTGGAGGAGTTTTGGGATCTGGCAAGGCTGCGTTGGGTCGGACGATTGCGGGCATCACAGCCAAGGACGCAGGTGAGTTGATTTACGAAGGCCAGTTAATCTCGAATATTTCGCTGTTAGACTTAATGAAGAAAGGGTTTGGATATGTTCCTCGTGAGAGACATCAAGAGGGTATTATTCTGTCCCTCTCGGTAGCACTGAACATGACCTTGCCAAGTGTGAGTGTTTTAGCAAGATCCATTCTGGGCTTTCTCAACCGACCGAAGGAAAGAGAAATCGTAGACAGGTTCATAAAGATCCTCGACATCAAAACTCCCAGTGCTTTCACTTTGGCCAAGAACTTAAGCGGAGGCAACCAACAAAAGGTCGTTCTCGCTAAGTGGTTAGCTCGACAACCTAAAGTATTGATCCTGGATAACCCCACGCGCGGAGTCGATGCTGGGGCTAAGGAGGAGATATATACCCTGCTGCGTGAGTTGGCCAGACAGAGTGTTGCTATCATCTTGATCACAGACGAACTTCTGGAGCTCATCGGCATGAGTAACCGTATTTTGATTATGAAAGACGGGGTAGTCACACAAAAAGTGAGCGCGCCACCTGAAAGTAAACCAACTGAGTCTGAACTGGTGAGATACATGGTCTAGTGTCCAGAAGATCACGCTAGTTCCTTGAACACGACACTGGACCATACTTTAGCCATATCTCGGGAGAAGTAAACCTTCCAAGGTCTAGCCACCAATGGCTGTATGGAGGGGATTTACACAGGCTTCCCGGTTAACCTGGAACTCTGGACGTGGACTTAGAACTTCGGTACTAGTTTTTGAAAAGATGGCCAAGGCAACAAAGATCATAAGAACCTTCACAAAATTGAAGGTGTCACGCTCAAAACTCCTGCCCCCGGTGACTCTATTGGTGCTGGTCGGCTATTTTTCGCTCACTTCGCCTGCTTTCCTCCAGGAGCAGAATATCTATAACATTCTCAGGCAGTCCGCGGTCTTGACCGTTGCCGCTACAGGTGCCAGCTTCATTATCCTACAGGGCAGCATCGACCTTTCCGTGAGCTCTGTTGCGACCCTGGCAGGAATCGTCTCAGCCGTACTGATCCGGGACCTTGGTTTAGGGCTCTGGGCGGTTCCGGCAGCATTGCTAGTTGGTGCGGCGGCTGGGTCTGTCAATGGATTTATCTTCGCCTACGGCAAGGTTCCTTCGTTCCTGACCACACTCGGCCTGATGTTCGCTCTCGACGGTGTTTCGCTGATCGTTTGTGGGGGTAGCCCCGTCCCCATCCGTGACCACGGATTCCTTGCCCTCGGTATCGGAAACGTGGGGGGATCCCTCCCTACCATCGCAGTGTCGGCTTTCGCTGGGTATTTGATTAGCATTGTGGTGGCTTTCCACACCAAGTTTGGACGCTATATGTACGCAATCGGGGGCAACGAAAGGGTTTCCACACTTTCCGGCGTGCCAGTAAAGAGATTCAAGTTGTACTCATTTATTCTGTCCGGGGCGATGGCCGCGTTTGCCGGTGTCTTGTTGTCGGCACGAATGCAGGCGGGTGTTCCCAGGAGCGGAGACTACTTGCTGCTGGATGGCATTGCAGCAGTGGTGATGGGAGGTACCGCTCTGACCGGTGGTGTTGGTGGGCCCCAAAGAACTCTACTCGGAGTGATGATCATGGGTATTCTGAGTAATGGTCTTAACCTGAGCGCTGTTGACCCATATCTACAGATCGTCCTCAAGGGATGCATCGTGGTAGGTGCTGTGTTTCTGACTCTTGACCGGACTAAGGTCGAGATCATGAAATGATTTGGTCACCCGTATAACAAGGTTGTGGCGGAAAAGGAGAAAGACAAGAACATGGTGGCAGGGATAAAGTGGATCCGGTCCAAAAGAATGGGGGATTATATGCTGACCTGAAGCCTCGCGTCGTCTCCTTAAAAAAAGAATCTGCCGTTGGCCGATCTGGCACCCTGTCCCATAAATAACAGGCTACTTGTAGCAAGCCACACGGTTTCTGATTTGAGGGTGAAAACGAGTCGATCCCTGCAACCCGGTGGTCAGAAGTGGATTTGGCTGATCTCTTTGTCGCTTCGCGATCTCAGCTCAAAGTCACCTCCTCAAATGGCATTTATGAAATATGACACTAGAACTAAAGTTCCAGAAGCGTGATAGAATCCTCATGCTGTGTTCCAAGTAAAACCTTCGGATCGTTTCAGCAACATTAGGGATGGCTTTGGCTGGTGCCGAGAAGTGAAGTGTCTGTACGAGGATCAGAGGAGTTGGCAAAAAGTAAGGATTAATTCCATCAAGACCATAAGCATAATGTCGACCCTCTCGGCGGTTCTGAGCCTGGAACCTGATTCGGCCCCGATCGTCTAATCCAAGACCGGAAGTTTTTTCCGACCACACCGTAGTCACAAATCAAGCCCATGAGGTAGGCTAACCACTTTGGAACTGGGGCTTTTACAGCGAGTCGTGTTTGGGAGAAATTCGATTGACGAGCTTGGGCGCCTGGCAAAAGAGCTGGGCGGTCAGCGCGCTTTACTAGTAACTGACCCTGGAATCGCGCAGGCGGGACACGTGGAAACAGCGCTGCGCTCCTTGCGAAAACAGGCCCTTTCAACCTTCGTTTTTGACGGTGTAGAGGAGAATCCGACCACGGATCATGTGAACGCCGGGCTTGACTTTGCTCGAAGACATCAACCTATCGATTTCATGGTGGCTTTGGGCGGAGGCAGCGTTATGGACTGTACCAAAGGTATCAATTTTCTCCTCACTAACGGAGGTACCATGGAGGATTATTGGGGACACAATCTAGCTCGCCACCCCATGCTAGCCTCACTTGGAATTCCCACCACAGCGGGCACAGGAAGTGAAGCTCAACCCTTTGCCATCATCGCGCAAAAGAAAACCCATTTGAAAATGGCCTGTGGGGATCGTCAGGCACTCTTTCAAGCGGTCATCCTAGATCCGACTCTAACTCAAACTATGTCCCCACAGACCACCGCAGTTACCGGGATGGATGCCATTGCCCATGGCCTAGAGAGCTATGTGACCAAGTCGCGTAACCCCGTCTCCCAGATGTTAGCCCGAGAGGCATGGCGTATATCACATCGTAATTTTGAGGTGGTTCTGAATGAACCAAACAATCTGACAGCTCGGGCTAACATGCTTTGGAGCGCACATTTTGCCGGGACGGCCATCAGAACCTCCATGCTGGGAGCTGCTCATGCCTGTGCGAACCCTTTAACGGCTCAGTTCGGCATCACTCACGGAGTTGCCGTCGCTTTGATGCTTCCCCACGTCATCCGGTTTAATGGCTCAACTGTGGAGAAGCTCTACGCGGATTTGTTGCAAACAGCCAGTTTATCCGGGCAAGGGGAATGCACAAATCGACTCGCTCAGCGAGTCAGTGAGTTGATGCAGGCCGCTCTCTTACCAGAAAAGCTGAGAGATTGCCAGGTGGACGAAAAATCTTTGCCTGGTCTGGCCAAGGAGGCGAATCAACAGTGGACTGGGAAATTCAACCCCAGATCCCTGAGTGAGGCCGACTATTTAAAACTCTATGAGCAAGCCTATTGATTCTGCAAATTAGCATGGACCGATACCAACACAGCCCTTCCGAACAACACTATTTTGGAATCAACTCGGGCTTAGGAGTGTCCGACAGGTCCACTCCCCAACCGCAAAGTGATTTAGGAATCGATTCAGTCGGCAAGACGATTCTACTGGTCATGCTTAGCGCTGTTTGGAGTCTAAACTCAGCATTTTCTCCTTCCGAATCGTGGATGCTCTTTCGAGGTGACCCGCAACTGACCGGGGTGTCCTCAAGCTGTTTACCGGAAAAACCGGCATTGGCCTGGACTTTCCGAGTGGATGGCGGAATCGAATCGACCGCTGCGATTTCGACCACCACGGTTTATGTAGGTTCTTTCAATGGCCACCTCTACGCCTTAGAACTCGAGACGGGAGAGCTTAAATGGAAGTACGAGACTCACGATGAAATCAGATCCTCGCCCCTGGTCGCCAATCAGGTCGTATATTTCGGTGATGAGTTGGGTGTCTTTCGTGCTTTGGATGCCCACACCGGCCAGGAAAAATGGCGTTTTCAAGCCCAGGCGGGAATTACTTCATCGGCCAACTTCGACAAAGGCCGAGTGCTCTTTGGCTCCTATGACCAATATCTTTACTGCTTGTCCGCTGAAGATGGAACCCTACTCTGGAAGGTCGAAACGGGTGGCTACATCCATGCCACACCGGCTATAGTCAACGGGGACGTGGCAATTGCGGGATGCGACGGTTACTTTCGGCTTATTCAGATCCGAGACGGACAGGAGAAAGTGAAATTGGACCTAGGCGCTTATGTGGGCGCCAGCGCCGCTGTCCGGGATGGTCGAGCCTACGTGGGCACCTTCGCCAATCAGGTCTTGTGCATCGATATCGAGAACGCTCAGATACTCTGGCGATATGAGGACCCGAGCAGGCATTTCCCCTTTTATTCCTCGGCGGCAGTCACCGAGGACTTGGTAGTACTGGGTGGACGAGATAAAATGCTCCATGCTCTCGATCGCGAGACGGGTCGGAGGATGTGGACCTTCAGCACCATGGCCCGAGTCGACTCCTCACCCGTCGTTGTCGGCGATCTGGTAGTTTTTGGATCAAAAAACGGGGTGATTTATATATTAAAATCAAGTTCGGGTAGAGTTCTCTGGAAATTCGATACTGGCTCTTCTATTCTGGCCTCACCTAGTATCGCAAGGGGCAAACTGGTCATCGGAACGGAAGACGGTCTCTTGTATTGCTTCAAAGAAAAATAGGAAAGTTACGACCCGCCCGAAGCATTCACGTTCCGGCTTCGGCTGGAAAAGAATTGAGGACATAAACTGCATGCTTAGTTTGTTACGCCCACTCACGTGCTTCGCTCTCCCGGTCGTTTTGACTTCCCAGGTGAGCACCTTTGGGCGAATCGCATCGAAAAGGGAGCAGCTAGAGACTGAAGAGGAAGAATCGAAAGGTCAAGCAGAGGAGGTCCTTCGTTGAGGCTTTCCCTAGACCGGAAAAAGGCAGAGAAAAAACTCTTTCCTCGCTGGATTCTCTATGGACTCTTGCTTCTCCTGTACCTACTGCACAACGACCTCTGGTTCTGGAATGACCCCCGATTAGTGCTGGGCTTACCAATTGGCCTTCTTTACCACATTGGATTCTGCATGGCTGCATCCATCTTGATGGCACTCTTGGTCACCCATGCCTGGCCAGAAAGACTTGAGGTGGAAGAAGAGGGAGAATTGGAATGATCACAGTCGGCATCATCTTCATTTATCTGGTGCTACTGCTGTTGATTGGGATCCTGAGCCACAAGCTTTCTCGGGGAACAGGCGAGGATTATTTTGTCGCTACCAGAACCATTGGTCCCTTCATCCTTCTCATGTCCCTGTTCGGAACCAACATGACCTCCTTTGCCATGTTGGGAGCCTCAGGAGAGGCTTATCACCAGGGAATCGGGGTCTTTAGCCTGATGGCTTCGGCCTCCGCCCTGGTGATTCCCTCGGTCTTCTTCTTTCTGGGACCCCGCCTGTGGTCACTCGGAAAGCGCCACGGTTATCTCACCCAAGTTCAATACTTTCGCGACCGGTGGAATTCGGATAAGTTGGGTCTGGTCCTCTTTGTAGTTCTCGTTGCTCTTGTGGTCCCTTATTTGTTGATCGGCGTCATGGCAGGAGGGATCACCCTGAGCGAGATCACGGATGGTCAAATCCCGGAATGGGTCGGCGCGCTGACGGTTTGTCTCGTTGTCTTGACCTACGTAACCTTTGGCGGCCTGCGTGGAACGGCTTGGGTCAACACTTTTCAAACCTTGGTCTTCATGACCCTTGGGGGCTTGGCCTTTTACGTCATCGTGAACCGCTTGGGTGGTCTATCCAATGCCATGGCACGAGTGGTCCATCAACATCCAGAGTTGCTTATCCGCGGCGATCATATCCAACCTCTAAAATTACTGACTTACACTTTGATTCCTCTTTCGGTGGGGATGTTTCCACATATGTTCATGCACTGGCTCTCCGCGCGACGCGCGGAAACCTTCCGCTACCCCTTGATGGCTTATCCGCTGTGTATCGCGGTCGTTTGGATCCCGAGTGTGTTGTTGGGCATTTTCGGGACCCTGGATTTTCCCCATCTAAAAGGGCCGGAAGCCAACTCTGTCCTGGTGAAAATGATCGGACTTCATGCGCCTGAAGTCCTGGCCGGACTATTGGCAGCGGGGGTACTCGCCGCCGTCATGTCCTCGCTCGACTCCCAGGTTCTCTCCATCGGAACTATGTTTACTCAGGACGTGGTACGCCACTACGGTTTTCACGACCGAATGAGCGAAAAACTACAAGTGCTGGTCGGAAGACTCTTTGTGGGAGGAGTGCTGGCTATCACCTATCTGCTCTCCCTCGGATCGAATCGGAGTATCTTTAAACTTGGGGTCTGGTCCTTTACTGGATTTGCAGCTCTTTTTCCAATCGTGGCGGCGGCCCTGTTCTGGAAGCGAAGTACGAAATACGGTGTATTGGCCTCTGTCTTTAGTGCAGTGGCGTTGTGGACCTACTTCTTTCTTCGCGCCGGGCAGTCCGCGGATTACACGGTGGCGGGGACAGGGATCATGCCGGTCGCGGTGATCTTGGCCGTGTCGACCGCGACCCTGATTATCGTTTCCCTGCTAACCAGAGCACCCGATCGCATCATCATTGAGAAGTTCTTCCCAACGACATGAGTGATCCCGCCGATTTTCACTACTTAGTACTCGATTTCACCAATACGCTCACTTTTATTGAAGATCTGGCGAGGCGGGGTCGCGAAACCACTAGGAATCGATGCCCTCCCATCGGCAACGACGATAAAGAGATCATCCGCCACATTCTCAGCCCGTCGTGGGATCGTATTTTTGAAATCGAGTGCTTAGCAACAAGACTTCGATGAGAATCGCATACATCACGGCCGGAGCCGCTGATATGTACTGCGGCAGTTGTCTGCATGACAATACTTTGGCGGCAGCACTGCAGAGAAAAGGGCACGAGCTGGTTCTGGTGCCCACCTATACCCCTCTTCGCACAGATGAACCGAACGTAAGTATTGACCACATGTTCTATGGGGGGATCAATGTCTATCTTCAACAAAAGTTTGCTCTATTTCGTCACACCCCCTGGGTTTTGGATTCGCTCTTCGATCGACCCGCCCTCCTGAACTGGATCTCGCGGTTTCATCCTACCACCAATGCCAGAAACCTCGGAGCGCTGACCGTCTCTATCCTGCAAGGAGAAAAGGGACATCAAAGAAAGGAATTGAGCAAACTGATTCGGTGGCTCAAAGACTTCGTTCAACCGGAAATCGTTGAACTGACCAACTCGATGTTCCTGGCCCTGGCCAGGCAGATAAAACAAGAGTTGCAAATACCGGTTTTGTGTGCGCTTCAGGGAGAAGATGTCTTTGTGAAGGATCTTATCGAACCGTACAAAGCGCAGGTAACGAAAATGCTTCAGGATCAGGCCTCAGACGTCGATGGGTTTATCGCCACCAGCCATTACTACGCCGATTTCATGGCGAACTATCTCGATATCGCTCGGGAAAGGATCCATGTGGTCAAGTTGGGGTTAAACCTGCAGGATCATGGGAAGCTTCCCGCAAACCGCAGTAAAACGCCTTTTGTCATCGGCTACCTGGCCCGCATCTGTCCCGAAAAAGGGCTTCATCTTTTGGCAGAAGCTTTCCATCAGTTGTCCCGGAAGTTGAACCCAAATCAACTGCAGCTTAAGGTAGCCGGCTACCTTAGCAAGAGGGATACGCCCTATTTTAATCGTATCCAGGAGAAAATTTCGGAGTGGGGCCTGCAGGAGCGCTTTGACTATTGGGGTGAAGTAGACCGTCGGCAAAAAATCCAGTTCCTTAATTCTCTCCATGTCTTATCCGTCCCGACCACCTACCACGAACCGAAAGGCTTATATGTTTTGGAGGCATTCGCGAATGGAGTACCGGTGGTTCAGCCGCGTCACGGGGCTTTTCCCGAGCTGATACAAGACATGGGGGGTGGCATTCTGGTGGAGCCGGAATCGTCAAGCGCTCTAGCCGAAGGCATTCGGTTGCTGATGGAGGATTCTGAAACGCGAGAGAGGCTGGCTCGGCGGGGAAAACAAGCGGTTCACCGATCATTCAGCGACGAGGCGATGGCAGAGACGACCCTGGCGGTCTACCAACAGTACGCCCCGGGACACTCGGTGTCTCCTGGGTAAAAGTCGCGTGGAGCCGCGCGCCAGGGCTCTGTGGTCTCTGGCCGGGTGCGAGGAGGAGTCGGTTCCATCCCATCGGCGAGAAGGAGCAACACCAAAACGCGAGCCTTTCAGCATTGCTGGGCGACCTCATTTTTTTGAGAATCATCTTAAGACTATGACCCAAAACCCAACGCAAGCAATCGCTGGTTTGCACAATCTTGATTGGGTCGTGTTGGCCTCCTATCTGCTGCTCATGATGGCCCTCGGTGCCTACTTTTACCGTGGGCAAAAGACGACTAAGGATTTTTTTCTGGCTGGCAGGTCGATGTCTTGGCTGCCGGTTGGTCTGTCGGGGTTCGCCACACTATTCAGTGCGGTCAGCTACCTGATGGTTCCTTCGACCACTCAAAAGTATGGTGTGATCTTTTCCGTAGGATATTTTACGATCTTCCTCAGTGTACCTATTTTCAACCACATATTTATGCCACTTTATCACCGTATGCAAGTCTACTCGGCCTATGAATACCTGGATCTCCGTTTTGACGTTCGAGTGCGTTGTGTTGCCAGCTGTATTTTTATTCTGTGGCGAATCTGCTGGATGGCGACCACAGTCTATGCTCCATCTCTAGCACTATGGGTAGCAACAGGACAAACGCTTAACCTGTATGCCACCATCATCGTTCTTGGCATATTCGCCACAATCTACACTACGCTGGGGGGGATGAAGGCGGTGATCTGGACGGACGTGCTCCAGTTCTTTGTCCTTTTCGGGGGACTTATCCTGGCAATAACCTGGATTGTCTTTAATGTCCCGGGGGGCATGGCAGAAATTTTCTCCACTATGGCCCGTGCTGGGAAGATGAATCTAGCAACTCCTATCCCTGAAATGGACGCAACTAGCGGACTGTTCGCCAAATTAAAGGCCTATTTCTGCCAAAAAAATGTTACCCTGCTGGCGGTTGTCGCCTCCTCTATCGTCGGCCAACTCGCCCACAACACTGATCAGGCATCGTTACAGCGTTATTTCACCACGAGAAACCTTGCAAGTGCCCGAAAGGCTTTTTGGCTTAATGCCTTTTCTACTTTCACGGTCCTCATCTGTTTGACTTTTCTGGGAATGGGGCTTTTCAGCTATTATTCGACCTTCGTGTTGCCCCCCCAGATCGCCGGCATGGAGTTTCAAAGCGACTGGAAATATCCTCACTTTATCGCCACGGTAATGCCAGTGGGTGTAACCGGCCTGTTGATCGCGGCGCTTTATGCCGCTACCATGTCAAGTGTGGATTCGGGAATCAACAGCTGCACGACTGCTTTCCTGGTTGATTTCTGGCAACGACTAAAGTATGGAGAGATCCGGCCTTCCGAAGGTGCGCGGCACCACCAGCAGCTGGGGCAAGCTAGGATACTCACCGTTGTGCTAGGCACGATCGTCACCGTGTTGGCTTGCTTCGTGGGAAGATTGGGCGACATCATCGAAATCGCCAACAAAATCATCAATAGTTTCGCCGGCCCGATGTTTGCTATCTTCCTGCTGGGGATGCTATCCCGGAGAGCTCAATCGGTGGGCGTTTGCATCGGCGCTCTGCTAGGTGTGCTCGTAATGGGCTGGCTGGTCTTTGGTACTACACTCAACTTCCTGTGGCCACCGACTTTCGGTCTCGCAGTGGCGCTAGCCGCTGGATACGGCATCAGTCTTTTGGAGCGCCCTCCCAGCCCGAAACAACTTTGCTGGACTTTTTTCTCGCAGCGGCAGCACTGAAATTCGGTCCAATCGGGAGCAGAATAAGTTCGAGCAGAAGCTGACACAAGGATGCACCTGCGCAGATCTGGATTGAAGATTCGATCAACACCAAAACCCAACTTGGGACCCCAGTGGCTTGTGAGTGTAAGTTGGAAGTATCACTGAAGGTATCCGACCTCTACAAAAACTTTGGCAACGAGCCTCATCGGGTCGGAGTGCTTCGGGGCATCTCCTTTAAAATGAATGAGGGAGAATCCCTCGCCATTACCGGACCTTCCGGTTCTGGAAAAAGCACGCTCTTACATTGCGTCGGAACTTTAACACGACCTTCATTGGGGAACATCGAAATCAACGGCAAGAATCCCTTTAATCTGACCGAACCCGAGTTGGCTCGATTTCGGAATCAGGTGATTGGGTTTGTCTTCCAGGAACATCATCTCCTTCCCCAATATTCTGTCTTCGAAAACGTCCTCATTCCAACCTTGGCATTCCCTCGTAAGGGTCATGAGGTGGAGAAACGCGCCCGCGAGCTACTTCACAGGGTGAGATTGGATCATCGTCTTGACCATCGCCCTTCCGAACTTTCTGGTGGTGAGCGCCAGAGAGTAGCAGTGGCCCGTGCACTCATAAATCAACCCAGCCTTTTACTTTGTGATGAGCCTACTGGAAATCTCGACCACGCCACTGCTCAAACTGTGAGTTCTCTTCTATTGGAACTCCACTCAGAAGAAACCGGCATTTTGATCATTGTCACCCACAGCCTAGAACTGGCAGACAGGTTCGAGCGCCGGTTTGAACTGAAGGAGGGGGAGTGCGTCGCAGTCTGACCTATTTCTGGCGCATGCATCTGGCGGTGGCGCTGGGAGCGGCCGTGACAACCGCGGTGCTTACTGGGGCTCTTCTGGTAGGCGATTCGGTGCGTGGAAGCCTGCAAGACCTCGTCTTGGATCGTCTGGGAGAGATCGATTACGCCCTGGTGACCCAGAGGTTCTTTCGGGAACACCTGGCCCGGGAGTTGGCCGAGCACATCTCGCCGAAACCTACACAGGTGGCACCCGCCATCCTCCTGAACGGCAGCGCCACCCACGCTGATTCCCGCGCCCGTGCCTCACGAGTCCAAATTCAGGGCATCGACCACCGTTTTCTCGAATTGTGGAAGCGCAGCACCCAAAGCCCTTCCATCCACTTCGATCGAAACAGTGCAGAAAGAATCTTCCCACCTGTTGTGATCAATGAGGCACTTCAGAAAGAGCTGGATGCAGAGATCGGTGATTCTATTCTGATTTCCCTGGAGAGATTCAGTGACATTCATCGGGAATTTCTACTCGGGAATCGCGATCCTTCAGACGTCGTGACAACGATTCGACTGACGCTAGTCCAGATCATACGGAACCGTGGACTGGGAAGATTTGGACTCTACCCTCACCAGCGCCTCCCCGAGAATGTTTATCTTCCCCTTCCTGTCCTTCAAAAAGCACTCGAGCAAGAAGGCCGAGTAAACGCTTTGCTCTCGGCCCGTGGCCGCAGCTCTTCTCCGGATATCGAGAGGGCACTCTTGCAGGAAGGTTTGCACCAAGTGCTACGCCTCGAGGATCTAAACCTAACGCTGCGAAAGGGCCCCTCGTATTTTGCTTTGGAAAGTCGTGAGTTGATCCTACCTTCCCAGATTGAAGAAGCTGCTGCTAGCGCAGCGGAGTACCTACAGGCACCTTTTCAGCCCATTTTGACTTACTTGGCGAATAGCCTGAGCAGCCTCAAACGATCCGTTCCATACTCCCCCGTCACGGCGCTCGACCCCAGGGAGGGCGATCCTTTTGGTGTTCTGGAGCTGAGTAGCGGTCAGCCCGCTCCTCCCTTAAAGGGGAACGACATCCTTTTGAACGAATGGACGGCGCAGGACCTGGGAGTGAAGAAGGGTGATTCTATCGAGCTTAGCTACTATGTCGTGGGCCCGCGTGATCAGCTGCTAACCCAAAAGCACCGATTTCGACTGAAAGGGATCGTCACCCTCCGAGGCCTTGCTGCTGATCGAACTCTGACCCCTGAAATTCCAGGTGTTCAGGAGGCCACTAACATGTCCTCATGGGATCCGCCATTTCCCATCGATCTCCGGCGCATTCGCCCCAGAGATGAGGCCTACTGGGACGAATTTGGAGCGACACCGAAGGCCTTTGTGGGCCATGACATTGGCCAAATTCTATGGAGCAGCCGATTTGGGCGTCTGACCGCCGCTCGGATTGGGGCGGCCAAGAATAGCACCCTGAAGGAGACTCAGGAACGCTTTCAAAAAGTTTTATTGGCACGAATCAATCCCCCGGGCTTGGGTTTTGTGTTCCAGGCCGTCAAGGACCGGGGTCTGAAGGCGTCAGCCGGTGCCACCGACTTTGGCATGCTCTTCATCGGGTTCAGCTTCTTTTTGATCCTCTCTGCTGCCCTATTGGTGGGACTACTCTTCCGACTCGGTGTGGAGCAGCGAGTTCGAGAGATCGGCCTTTTGCTGTCGGTGGGCTATCGGTTGCAAACGGTGCGCCGCCACTTTTTGGCCGAGGGAGCTTTTGTCGCCGGAATGGGATCGCTGTTGGGTCTGGCTGGAGCCGCTGCTTTCGCCGGGCTGATGATCGTCGGTCTCCGTACCTGGTGGTCGGCGGCAATCGGATCTCCTTTTCTTTCTCTGTATGTGAGTGGACGGAGTCTGATGATTGGCTATGGGGTTGCTCTTGTGGTTATTTTCTTTTCCATTTGGTGGGCCGTACATCGACTGGCACAGCTTCCAACCCCGGCTCTGCTGGCAGGGTTGACTTCTCCCGCCGAGCAAACTCGTCCAAGCCGATGGGTCAACTTTCTGGCTTTTGCCAGTCTCGGCCTAGCCATGCTTCTCATGGCCCTTGCTTTTCTTACTCAATCCACCTCATCCGTAGGATTGTTTTTTGGCATCGGAACCAGCTTATTAGTCGCCGGACTGTCTTTCTTCTCTCTGTGGCTATGGAGTTTTCGCCAGGCTCCCATCCGCCCCGAAGCGATCGCCCTATCGGCACGAATTGCCGCTCGGAACAGCGCCCGTAATCCAGGTCGGAGCTTGCTGAGCACTGCTCTGGTCGGCAGTGCCTGTTTTGTCATCGTGGCGGTTGGAGCCAATCGCCATGAACCGGACCAGGAACTGCTTCACAAGGAGTCGGGGACAGGAGGTTTTTCCCTGCTCGCCCAGTCGGACATCCCTATACACCAAGACTTAAACCATCCGGCAGGGCGCTTCGACCTCGGATTCTCTGAAAGCGACTCGGCGAAACTTGAGAAAACTCAGATCATCCCCTTTCGGCTGCTTCCTGGTGAGGACGTCAGCTGCCTGAACCTTTACCAACCTAAAAGCCCACGGATTTTAGGGGTGCCGCCGGAGCAGATTCGTCGCGGAGGATTCAGGTTTCAGCAGCTCTCACAAAACACGGACAACCCATGGACTTTGCTTGAACAGACCCTCGAATCCGGCATTGTGCCGGCCATCGGCGACGCCAATTCGGTTCGATGGATCCTCCACCTGGAATTGGGCGAGCACTTGAGTCTAAGAAACGAAAAGGATGAGGAGATCAAGCTTCGCCTGGTCGGTCTGACAACCGGCAGCATCTTTCAAAGCGAGCTTTTGATCTCTGAGGCCAACTTCCTGAAGCATTTTCCCAGTCAAAGCGGCTATGCTTATTTTTTGATCGACGCGCCACTGAGCGAAAACGAGAAAATCGCTTCTCTATTGGAAAGCAACTTAAGTCACTACGGGCTAGACACCACCACCACATCCGAAAAACTAGCGAGCTATTTGGCGGTTGAAAACACCTACCTTTCGACCTTCCAAACCTTGGGTGGTTTCGGGCTACTCCTGGGAACGCTGGGCCTGGGGATCGTTCTGCTGAGAAATGTGCTGGAGCGCAGGGGCGAATTGGCCACCCTTCGTGCTTTCGGTTTTCGGCGATCGAAGCTAACCTGGATTGTACTGGCCGAAAACGGATTTCTGCTGCTGCTGGGCTTGGTGCTGGGAACTGTTTCGGCCCTGGTCGCCGTCGCACCCCATCTGGCTAGCGGTACCGCTCCATTCCCTTGGTTGTCTCTCCTGCTCACGCTTTTGGCAATGCTTTTGGTGGGCCTCGGGGCGGGGGCCGCCGCTGTCTCAGCCGCGTTACGTGTTCCCTTGCTCCCAACCTTGAAGGCAGAATGATTCGTCAGAGACTCTTGCCTGGCTCACTTAACTAGTTTATGTTGTGGAACTGAGGCTCGTTTGACGAGGAGAGTTGGATGACAGTGGAAAATTCAGGTCAGTCCGGATTAGCCTGGTTAGCCTTCGCTCTAATGACAGTCTTGACCTGGGGACTTTACGGAGTCTTTCTTCACGCGGGTCAGACTTCTATGGCAGATCCCGTCACTGGGCGCTATAAAGCTTTTCTCTTTGTAGGACTGGCTTATTTCCTGACGGCCGTATTGGCCCCCTTGGCAGTGCTAAGGGTCTCTGGCTCATCATGGGATTTCCCTGCTGCGGGAATGCTATGGTCTTTGCTAGCAGGCGTCCTGGGGGCCGTAGGAGCTTTTTGTGTTTTGCTGGCTTTCGGCGCCAAAGGATCGCCAAGCGTGGTCATGTCAATTGTTTTTGCTGGCGCTCCGGTGGTCAATGCTATCGCCGCCATGCTCATGCACCCGCCGCATGGAGGACTGTCCAACATTCGATGGCAATTTGTTTTTGGAATCCTGTTGGCAGCTTTGGGAGGATGCCTGGTGAGTTTTTACAGACCGCAGAATTGAACTGTAAACTTGTTTCAGCGAGGCCAATCTTTCACGTTGAAATCGTCTCGTCGAGACTCCGGTTAGATTGAAATTGGTAGAAAGGAGATCAAATTGACATGAACCCTTTAACAGAGGAACAAATCACCACTCTCACCCAGGTTGATTCACCGACAATAGCCAATGTGATCGAACTCTTCGACATCCGATCCCGTGTGGATGGATACAGCAGTCAAGCCCTCAAGGCCGTTTATCCGGAACTACCCTCGGCCGTTGGCTATGCGGTCACGAACACATTCCGTTCGGCCCACCCAGGTGAGACAGGTGAATCGTACAGTAGTCTACCTCAAGTGATCGTCGATTCACAGTCAGTCTCTGCTCCCCGAATCATGGTTTTTCAGGATTTGGATGATCCTCCTAAATCGGCAACATACGGAGAAATCATGGTGACGACTTTTCAAAAGTTTGGTTTTGCCGGTCTCATCACCAGCGGCGCAGGACGTGATGTCGAACAGGTACGCAGTCTGGGCTTTCCATGCTGGGCTTCTTCCATCATCGTCGCCCACGGTTATTGTCGATTCCTGGAGATTAATGTCCCAGTCGTGGTGGGAGGCCTGCAGGTGCGCCCCGGCGATCTACTTCATGCGGATGCCAATGGCATTGTCAATATTCCCCACTCGATCGCACCTGCGGTCGTTGAATTAATCGAACCCTTTATGAAGGCCGAGGAAATCGTCTTGAATTACCTGAACAAACCATACCCGACACCTGAAGGATATGCACAGGCAATAAACCAGTCGCGGGAGAGGGTTCAACAATTAAAGGGGCAAGCAACCGCCATGCTCAAGAACCGCCAGTGAATTGAAGCGACTTGACCGCTATCTCATGACAACAAATATGGTTGTGACAATGACAATGACCAGGATGAACCAGGAACGGTAGTCTTCGATGAACGACACCTGCAGCTGATCTTTTGTCCTATGCATCTCCTTCAACCATTCACCAAAAGAAACGGTTGTATTGAGGAGCTTTTCCTGCGGAGGAGGAGAGCAAAGAAGAGTCCCTAACACAAGCGCAATTAAACATGCCACAAGGCTCAGCAAAGACGAGTTGAGATAGGGACGCAGGACCGCATAGTCTGAGATAATGGGCAGAAAGTGCAGCTTTGAGTCAATAGTCATAATCGGCGCTAGAGTAAGCCCCACAATCACCGCAGACCAGGCGCCAGCTGTGTTGGTTCGCTTCCACAGTACACCGCATAAAAAGACCACCGTATAGGGCATTAAAAGGTAGACCCCGATTCTCATCAGGTAGGACCATATAAATTCGAATCGTTCGATCACCGGCACCCATGCGATTCCCAATAGAAATGACAGTAGTACTGCCCCTCTACCGATGGCGATCTGACTTTCCTGGCTAGCATCCGGACGCCACTTCAAGTATAAGTCTCTTGAAACCATCGTCGCATTGGAATTAAACGTCGAGCTCAAATGCCCCATTAGAGCAGCTACCATGCCTGCAACCGCCAACCCCAACAACCCATGAGGCATCAGGTTCTTCAGGACAACTGGGAAAGCGTGGTCAGGCCTTTCGATTACGTCCCGATAAAGAATATAAGCCAGTAAACCGGGAAAGATAAGAATAAGCGGAGTGAGAAGTTTCAGGAACTGGCAAAAAACAACACCTTTTCTTCCTTCGCTCAGGTTCTTTCCGGCGAGGACTCGCTGCACGAGCACCTGGTCCGTCGACCAGTTGACGCCACCCACGAGGAGAATACCGATCCAGAAACCCAGCCAGGGCAGCTCCGGGTGATCCATAGGTTTAGTCATGTTCCTCATGTTCTCTAAGCTCAAGGCTCCACCGTCAACCGAAGAGCGCTGGTCGTTATTCGTAATGCACAGCAGCTCAGCTGTTCTAGTCTCGTCGCCATTGGCGACAACTAATTTTCCGAGGGCACCTGTAGTATCGATCAGCAGGATACCCCTGCCTGTTTCGTTCACACTTGCCTTTATCCCGACACCAGCCCTGTTGATTATGTTGATCACGTCTTGAAGCGTCTTCGCTGCGGACAAATCGAGGTTATCACGAGTCCTACCGCTGCGATCAGTGAGTCTAATGATGCCCAGATCATCTTTTTTCCGCTTCTCGATCTCAGATAGACCCTCCTGGTCGATAGGCAACCCGGCTTTAAGCCGTTCGGTGATGTAACGCCCTTCGGCAAGACGCCTCAGGCTAAGCTTATCGGTGGGCAGACCCGCTCTGAGCCCCTGTAGACCGCCTATGGCCTGTATCCCCAGTATGGCCAAAATCACACCGGCAACTAACAGTACACTCGTTTGAATGAAGTCGGTGTAAATGACTGCTGACAAGCCACCCTTCATCGTGTAAAGTGCCACCGCTAAACCGATGATCATGATCACCACCCATCTGTTCCATCCCATCATTTCTTCAAATGCAATTCCTGCAGCCAACAGCGAGATGGAAATCTTAGTAAAGACATTCCAGACAATCATGTAGACGGAATACGCTAACCGAGAACCGGGACTGAAACGCTTCTCTAGAAATTCTGGAATAGTAAAAACTCGAGTTTTCAAGTAAAGCGGCAGGAACAAAACAACCAAGGGAATCATGCAATAGATGGCGACCAGCTCCCAAGCTGCCACTGCCCAACCGAAGGCGAAGGCCATCCCGGAGAGGCCAATTAAGTGCTCGGTGGAAATATTCGACACCAGCATGGAAGCGCCGATGAATGGCCATCTAACCTTTCTGCCAGCCAGAAAGTAGTCTTCACTCGTCTCTGGGTTCTTAATCAAGTAGAAACCGACCGCTCCCACTACAACCGCGTAGAGGACAATAACCACCCAGTCAATTAGCCAAAGAGCCATTCGTCTGTAACCTCTTTCGTGTATCGTGTGATCGACCGCTTTAAAAGCATGGTGGAATTGATTGTGTCTTGCAAGTATCGGACGAGGCGAAGGGCTGTGAGGACAGATTCCAGTCAAGTACGCTAAGATTGAAACGGAAACGTCCCCAAAGGAGGAATTACCTATGAGGAGAACTGTGGCCAAGCGCGGAGTACAGCCCATCGTGGATTTCCTCACCGGAAAAATCAGACAAGTACCGATGATTTCCAAGATTGATCGCTGCGGCATGGTGTATACGAAAAAAGTCACTCTGATCACTGGTGGTAACAAAGGGATGGGTAAAGGCATCACCAGAGTTTTCGTCGATGCAGGCGCCAAAGTGGTGATTTGTGGACGCGACGCAGAGGCCGGAATCGGATTGGCCAAAGAATTGACAGAAAAAGGCCCAGGCCGGTGTGATTTCGAGAAGTGCGATGTAAGCCATCCGGACCAAGTCCGGGCAGTCATCGATTCGACCGTGAGACGATTTGGGCATTTGGACTGCCTGATCAATAGCGCCGGTTACCACCCACCGCTTGGGCCGGTGGATGATTTCACCGTCGAGGACTTGTTGGAACTGTTGCAGACTAACTTTATTAGCCAGTTCGTAAGCTGCCAGCACGCTTTACCTCACATCCGCAAAACCAAAGGCAATATCATCAACATGGGCAGTTGTACAGCGGTGCTGGGCCAGGAGGGAGGGACGATCTACGCAGCGACCAAGGCCGCCATCAGTGCTTTCACCAAATCCTTGGCGGTCGAAGAAGCCCCCGGGGGCGTACGAGTCAACGCAGTGCTACCGGGTAACATTTACACCGACAGCCGGGTCAAAGGGATTCAGTTGATGGGCCAGAAAGGGCCGGAGATTAACCGCTGGGCCGAGGCCAATCAACCCATCGGGCGCAGCGGAACCGCCGAAGAAGTGGGACAACTGTGCTTGTTCCTGGCCACTGATGCCGCCTCCTATCTTACCGGTGTCGAACTGATGGTTACCGGCGGGATTGAGCTGGGTGTAGGGGTAAAATTTCCACCCCTTTTCGTCGATACGCCATCGACGAAAACCGAGTGACTCCGATGGAGCGCAAAAAGTCGCTGTTGACCCTTTTCACCCCGTGGAAAACTCAACGATCACATTGGACTCTTCACTTTGTTATACTTTCAATCCTGAGAGGCGGTGTACCCAAGTGGCTAAGGGAGAGGTCTGCAAAACCTTTATTCAGCGGTTCGAATCCGCTCGCCGCCTCCATTTTCACTGCACACCTGTTTAAACAATTAAGCTAGAGTCCCTCGGTATTTTCTGCTCCCATTCGCTGAGGATCCGGCGAGGTCACGATGGCATTGAATCTACTCGAACACGGAACCTTCGAGCCGCAATCGATAGATCTTACCCCCGATCATACCCGACAACATAAAGCTCACCGGAGCTATCAATCCCGAAAGAAGCGATCCGATCCGGAGATTGGCCGATCTCGCGTATCTCTTTAAGTGTGCCTTCTTCTTGTGTAAGTCCCCAGACGCGTTTTGATTCGAAGTCACCAAAAATGTAGACTCCTTCGTATGATGGACTTCTTTTCTCCCGATAGTCGTAGCCACCGGTAACGGAGACGCCATGTTTCCGTAACAGTGAAACAACTGGTGGGGCGTAGTAAACGCCTTCTCTCCGGTATTTTTCGGAGAACTGAGCGTGGCCTTCGTACACGTTCCAGCCATGGTTTTCTCCGGAACGGACAATTGCGATTTCTTCGTAGTCGTTCTGACCGACGTCGCCGACCCAGAGATCTTGTGTAATTGGATCGAAGCTAAATCGCCAAGGCTGACGGAAACCGTAAGCCCAGATCTCTTTCCGTAACTGAGGGTCAGGACTTTTGAAGAAGGGATTCGATACCGGGATGGCATAGGGGAACCCCGGGGAGCGGTGATCTACATCAATACGGAGTATCGAACTCAGAAGAAGGCGGAGATTTTGGGCGTTTCCTTCCGGGCCTTCCTGAGACCCGCCATCGTCAACACCGACATAGAGGAAGCCATCCGACGAACCGAAAGCCATCACTCCGCCCGTGTGGGCGACGCGGTCCATCGCTTAACGTGGGCCAGGCGCCGTGACGGCACGCCTGCGTCGTGGCGATAGTCTTCGGTGGCAATCTTTTCAACTATTACAGTGCCTTGAGAACCTTTTTCTCTAATATGGTGGTAGATGTAGTACCTGCGGTTCGCAAGGAAACTAGGGTGGAAAGCAATCCCCATGATACCAGTGAACGTCCCAGCATCCACCTCTTTGCTGAGATGAAACTCAGAGAGATTATTAGACCCTACCTTGGACAACGGGCAGGTCTTAAGAATGGACTGGAGTGCCGGGCGAGATAAGCCAGATTGCGGAAATGAGTCTCAACTAAACTGCCACTGTAGCTGGAAACAGTGAAATTGCTACGATCATTAAAATCACTGCAAGAAAACCGACGAGTGTTGAGGAAAACAGATCAAACAATCCCCAACACACCGATGAAATCATATCTTTGTAGCTTCTAGGGGCAACCTTACCCCCATATCATCATGGGCCGTTTAACGCCTCGAGCAATTCTCCTAAGTTAGCGTCAAGGATTTTTACACCATCTTTGAAATTCTCCCGGCTGCGAGAAGGGGTAATAGAGTGGTGAAGTAGGATGAAATTCGTCCAGACCAAAAGGTGTTTGGCCGTTTTTAAAAAAAACAGACACTCAATTCAACAAAACATGTGAAAAATCTGTGAACTCAGAGCAGGATGAGCAGAGAGGAAGCTTATTTGACTAGATTGCACAACAAGTGTGCACCGTGGATCGGTCCTTGCTTATCTGCCGACTAATAACAGTCGTCGTCGAATTGTTTTCGCCCGTCTGGAATCTGGATGGGGTCCGACCTACATCCACTTTCCCCAGGCTATCGGATGATTTCGAAGACTCAGCAAAATTCACCAGTAGCATCCCAAGTGCAGTGGCTGGACTCCATGTGTCTTTGCTTGAGGGCAAGTTCCTGAATCTTCCTGTTGAGATAATCGACTCTTCAACTCCTGGCTTGAATCAGACAGGCAACATCAAACCCGTGTCCTCTCGCCGGTCTGAAACTGGGCGGAGAACCATGTGGCTGATAATGACCGCGGCCATCAGTGTGAGCACTGCCGTGGGGCGGCCAAACCCGACAACATCCGCCACCAGAGCCCAGATTAAAGGGCCCGTGACCGCGGCAAAGCGTCCGACCATTCCGTAAAAACCATAGAACTCTCCGATGCGGTCCGGAGGAGTAAGGCGCAACATATAGGGACGGTCAGCCGCCCAAGTTCCTCCCAAGCCGATACCGGCCAGAAGCGGCACAGGCCAGAAAAAAACACTCGGCGTTTTCAGAAAACCTGCTAGCGCGACCCAGGCGAAAACTAGCATCCACAGGTACAAAACGAAGTTTAGGGAGCGTTTGGGTCCAATCCAATCAACGATCCGGCCCCACACAAGTCCGCCCACGAACGAGAAGAGGATCGCGTAAAACATCACCTGGTTGAGCTCCTCGGTTGTGAAGCCGACCTCATTAGTCATGTAAATAGCCATGAAGAAGATTAAAGTATTGACAGCGTCGGTGTAGAAGAAACGCCCCACCAAGAATCGTACCAGTCCGGGATAGTGGCGCATTGAGTGCACGGTCGTGGTCACTTGCCGGACCGCTGCTCCCACCGAAGCCAATGAAAAGTGCCGAGGTCTAGCACGCTCTCGTATAAAGAAAAAACAAGGCAGAGCAAATAGCAGAAACAGCACCGCACTCCATTGAAAAACGGACCTATACTGAGCTGTCTGCTCGGTTGGATGAAGAACTTCAACATCGCGCAATAGGGCTTGTCCCACGGCTAGACCTACCAGTGAACCAAGATAGCCAATCCCCACCCCAAGACCACCGATGCGACCCCTATTCTCTTCCTGACTGACTTCCGGTAGAAGTGCATCGTAGAACTGCAGACCGGCCTGATAACCGATATTGGCTACAGCGAAGCAGATCAGAGAAAAAATAAGCCCCCCTTGACCGAGGAGTAAGGTGAAACCCACACAGACGAGTGTGGAAGTCACCAGAAAAGGTATCCGTCTTGGGGCGTGATCCGTCAACGCACCCAGAAAAGGAGAAACCAACAAGATGATGACCATTGAAACGGAGACGGTCAATCCGTAGTTGGTATCGCTGCCACCCATCACATTGACAACCCAGAGCGAAAAATAAAAGGAAACGATGTTTAGAGAGAAGATCGTATTGGCCAGATCGTACAGAACCCAGCTTGCGACCGAGATTCTGGGGATGATACGCCGTTGCGCAGCAGCTGGTCTCGTGTGGACCTCTGTGCCCTTCATAAATACGGAAGATCCTTTCAGAGTCGAGGCCCGACGAGTAGCCGATGATCCTTAGGGCGCGTGAGGAGTTACGGGCAACCTCGAGACCGCTTTCTTGGTTGCCTCTCGTCGATGGACAGCGACATGACCTGCGTCGTCATTTCGCGACTTCACCTCGACACGCCCTCAGCAACGATGAGCTTATTTATGAAATCGAGTGCTAAGGCTGGTGATCAGCACTGGACAGTTGAACCATCAGGTCATCCGGATCCCGGAAATAAACCCGGTTGGAACCCACAGTCTGGTCGGGATTTAAGCCGAGGGTTTTCAATTGAGTCGTCACGGTGTCGACGGCATAGTTTTCGATCCCGATACAGTAGTGGTTCATGCTGGGCTGGTCATTGCGAAACAGGGCCAAGAAGTTTTTTCCCAGCCTGAGAAAGCAGCTATTCCGCGACTCGCGAACCACGGGCATCCCTAGCAGATCCTGATAGAAGTCCCTGGAGCGATCCAAGTCGGTGACATTAAGAGCTACATGGTTAATGTTACTCCCTTGGAATGGAAATCTTGAGGCATGCGAATGCGCTGCCGTGGCCAACATCGCCACTGCTTTAACCAACTGACGACGATTGATTCTACCTCGTTCGTAACTTTCCAGCATATCGCTGATGACACGCCTCATTTGGAGTTCCTCCTTAACTCTTTGGTGATGTACTTGCGGCGACTTCTGGCACTTGCGCCGAACCGTACAGACTGAATCTACCTGATGAGGGTTGATTTGTTGGCGTAATCGAGGTTCGGGAATTCGCTTTTTAAGTATTTATTCCCCCTGGAGCGGATCAGTTCCTGAGAGGGACCGTGACCTCCTGGAGCACCTTCTCCGTAGCCGGAATGCAAAGAATCGATCACCGACATTCCTTCCACCACCTGTCCCACCGGTGAGAATCCCATCTGATCCAATCTGACATTGTCCGTAAGGTTAATGAAAAGCTGGGTAGTGCGAGTGTTTGGACCGCCCATGGCAAAGGTCAAAAAACCTCGCTGGTTGGACTCCTTTACCGGATCATCGGTAATAGTAGCATTTTGCCACTTCCGGTTGATCTGGGGGTCACCGCTGATTCCAAACTGAACGACGAATCCTTTGATCACACGGAAAAAGGCGATGTCATTAAAATAACCGATCTTCACCAAGTTGTAGAATCGATCTACTCCCTTCGGAGACCAGTTGCGATTGGCTTGAATCACAAAAGACCCTTTTGAGGTGTCACACTTCACCTGGAATTTTTCAGGGGCCTTTTCGTTAGCCAAGGAGGGATCGAAAAGTGCCGCATCAGGTTTTAGCGATTCCGGCGTTTCCTCAGGCTCGTCAGCCTGTGAGGTTTTCCTGGGTCTAGCGGTCGAGTCCGAAGCAAGCCCCTGTGGAGATTCTGGCTGTTCATCTGCCAGTAAAGTCTCTTCTCCTTCGACCTCTCCTACCTTCCCCATCTCATCGCTCACCTCAACCGAGTCAACTTGGCGAGAACCGTCCTCTTCCATCACCAACCCCTTCTCTTCGTCTCCTGTCCTAGATCCTGCACAGGAGCAGATAAGCAGACTCAGCAAAATGATCAGCGAAGCTATTCCAGCTTGATGCATACTCATCTGCCTCCCTCCGTTAGTTATTTACCAACAATGTTTGAACTCTTTGAGCCTCCGCGTTGATTCACATGAGCCTAACACCAGAATACGGGATTTCAGAATGAGAAGAAAGAGATAAGCTCTTGCCCCGGTTTACAATCCCGGGGTTCCGACCCTATTTCTTAGGCTACAGAAATCCACTAACAGTCCAATACTATGCCAGGCAGCGAAAACTCCGTTCGGGGTGATTCCACTGCCGTATGCCAATCTTGAGTTCTTGGAACCTTTTTTACGACTTTTTTGCACGCGCCGTCTGTCCGAGACCATCTGTCTGTTTTCCCGGACTGGGAAGCAATGAGAATTACTGACGAGAATGCTAGTATACAAAACGTGATTAGACATCTGGTTTGCATTAAACTCAAGGACGCTGCTTTGGTTCCAAGATGGCAAGAGGATTCGCAGGTCTTGGACCGGATTGAGACGCTGCGTCATTTCATCGCGGCTCCCTTGCTCAACCAGGAACGCTATCACTGTGCTTTGTACATGGAATTTGACGATGAAGCTGGACTCCAAACCTACTTGGATCATCCCGTCCATCTCCACTATCGTACGGAGGTGCTGGTTCCGATTCTGGAGGATCGGTTGGTGGTCGACATAGCGACATAGGGATCCCTGATTCACTTTCACAACGGTCGGGCCCGCCACCGAGCGGCAGATCAAACAAGTCAAGTATGCGTTGCACTAGATTCGACTCCCTATCAACCTCCTTGTCCCCAATCAGGTAGCGAAACTGATCAAGATCGGAGTAAAAGTAGTTTGGCATAACTGCCCGTCACGGTTTCAAATGGCGGCGCGGTAGTCATGGGGATATTTACCGACCTGCTATCATGAATTGACCGCTTTGAGATAGTGCATGGTGTAAGGTCCAGTGTTCCTCCTCGAGTGGTGAGATCGGCTCTTGACAGAACGACTTTGGTAAAAAAAGGGCACCGCCTCTGTCAGCCAAAACATGCTGAAAGAACCGTTGATTCGAGGTGGAAACTTGACAGGTTGATGATTCATTGTAAGAAAATGACTGGAAGTCAAATGTGAGCAGTGTGGGTTTAAATGAGTTGGGATCCACGCCAGCTGCGAAAGAAGAATACACGCCTGCCCTTTTTCGGGCGAATACAGGTCATTTAACAGGAGGACATCAAATGAGTGATCCATCGGCTGCGCGGTTATTCCGTTGGAAGGATATCCCACTGGAAAACGTTACCGATCATATTGACCGGCGCCTAATAACCGGTGATCGATTAATGGTAGCCCATGTTTATCTCAAGGAAGGAAGCATCGTTCCCAAACATTCCCACAAAAATGAGCAGATCACGTATATTCTGAAAGGTGTGCTTCACTTTTGGATTGGTGAGGATGGATCTGAAGAGCATGTTGTGCGTACCGGTGAAGTTCTGCACATTCCTTCCAATGTCGTGCACAGAGCCCAAGCAATGGAAGAGACTCTGGATGTAGACATCTTTAGTCCTCCGCGTCAAGATTGGCTCGACGGCACAGACACCTATTTTCACCATGCATAGAAGGGGTGTGAGCAATGGGTCTTGGTCTTCTCGGAAAAGTGGCGTTGGTTACAGCATCCTCCTGTTGACCGAAGTAAATGTGAAGACCCGGTGGCGAGACGGACAATAAGGGACGTGATAGCCAAACTGCAATACTTTTGATCTCCTGTCCAGATTAAAAGGTTCTCTCCGCTAGGATCTGCAACTTCATTTATAAGCATGGAAGGAATATCGTCCACACCGATTAACATGCTGACTTCCAGACCGGAATGTTTTTTCCAGCGAGTAGAATGGAAATTGAAAGACTTCTCTCTCGCTCCGGAGACGATCCGACAAGCGTTTACTCAGTCGCTGAACATTTTAAGATGGATTTTCGGCTACGGTTTTCGGGACAGAACACTAGCGCTCAAGAATTGGAAATTCGTTCAGTCAAATGCTCGACGGCCTCGGGCAGAACCTGCAAGGCATCTCCCTCAATTCGAAGATCGGCCAGATCATCTTGAGCCGTCACTCCCTGGTTAATAATGACATAGATTGCTCCATTTTCTTTAGCCGTTCTTGGAATGGATCCCGCCGGCTCCACCTCCAAAGTTGACCCGATAACCATCACGAGATCCGCACGCTTGGCTGCATCCAAGGCTTGTCTGATCTTTTGGACGGGCATTGCCTGACCGAACGAAATTGTGGCCGATTTTAAGAAGCCACCGCATTTGCACTCCGGGGACTGACGGGTACGCACAAATTCTTCAAAGAAGGGCTCCGGATCGAAGAGGTGTTGGCAGGACTGGCATTCGATCCATCGGTTGGTACCGTGCAACTCGACAACTCGGTCCTGTGGATGTCCGGCCAGCTGATGAAGCCCGTCAATATTTTGCGTGACAAGCGCGTCGAGTCGACCCATTCGGTCGAGTTCAACCAGAGCCCGGTGGGCCGCATTCGGCTTTGCCTCTCGAAATTGATTCCAGCCCTCCAGCTTGTACTTCCAGTGTCGGTTGCGCGCCTCCTGGGATGACATGAACTCGTCGTAGTAAACCGGACGCCACCGCTTCCAGACACCTCGGGGACCTCTGAAATCCGGGATCCCTGAACCCGTAGAAATTCCAGCTCCAGTAAACACAAGAACGCGCTGGGCGCGGTGGACTAGAGCTCCCAGTTTCTGTACAGACATGGGTTAGTACTCTACTTCATGCGTACACGAACCTTCGCGGAGAATCTGGCGAGACAGGGTCGCGAAAAAAAGAGGAGATACTGCCAGCATCTTGTCTTTGAAATTGGTGCCATTTTTGGTGAGTGCGACTAATCCCAGTTTTGGGCGCGACGACGGGGCAATCGAATCGCATCGGCGACGAGGAGTAATACTAAGATGGGAATCGTCCAGTGCCTTCTCCCAACAAGTCGCGGCAACGATTGTCACAATATTTTGGAAACAAACCACAGCTTCTTTCACGACTAAACGTTCAAAACAACTGTGGGACGAATCCACTGGTCGTCGAGTTCTCCTATTGCGATCAATTTCCTTGCGTAAAAGAGCCGGTAGAGACCCGGCATATCTTCAGTTTTCCAGGGGATCTGTGTCCCGTGTCGGATTCGAGAGGCTGATTCATCTTCCAGATCGATTCGAGAAAACTCAGGCAAAAGCTCTTCCAGAGAGTAAAAAGCTCCTTGCCACTGCGTGGAAAGTTCTTCTACCGTCACATTTCGGGAAAGATCGAAGTTTCCGGCGCGAGTCCGACGCAAATTACTTAGGCAAGCCCCACAACCCAGGTACTGGCCAATATCATCAGCCAAGCTTCGCACATAGGTACCTGCCGAACAGTGCACCATTAAAACCCAGATATTTGTGGTCTGTTGAAGAAGTTCAAGCTGGTAGATAGACACGGCGCGTGAGGATCGTTTCTTTTCCTGCCCTTGCCGGGCCAGCTGATAAAGCCTTTTCCCATTCACTTTGACCGCTGAAAACATAGGGGGCACTTGGCGGATTTCCCCCCGGAATCGTGCCAATGTCCGCTCGACTTGCTCAGAAGAGACGAACGGCACCTCGTGTTCTTTGATGACCCTTCCCGTTAGGTCCAGTGTATCGGTGGTCTGTCCCAGTCTAATCTCAGCCAGATACTCTTTGTCTTTGGACTGAAAAAAACGAGTCAAACGAGTGGCTTGGCCCAAAGCCAGCGGCAAGACGCCTGTGGCTTGGGGGTCAAGGGTCCCCGTATGTCCCACCTGTGTCTTGAACTGTCGTCTTGCCCCCAGCACAACATCATGCGAAGTCGGTCCGGGAGGTTTGTCAACAACTAATATGCCATTTAACTGCGTCATTTGTCTTTGGTTCAATGCGTTACCTTGCTTTAGGTAGATTGCGATCAACCGATCTAGGCTCAGTGTGGCGATCCAACAATCGTTCCAGTTCCCCAATAACGCGATCCAAAACTTCGGGAAATGACCCCTCCATCGAGAGACCAGCCGTCGCCCTGTGCCCTCCTCCACCGAAAATCCTGGCTACGGATCCGACGTCGTAGTGCCGTTTAGACCTCAGACTCACTCGAAAATGTTCTTGATTTTCTTCCCGAAAGAATGCCGCCATCTCCACGCCTTCCAGGAAGAGCGCGTAGTTGACAATGCCTTCCGTCTCATCGGCCGAAGCAGCTGCCTGTTCGAGCATTTCCCGAGTCAGCACAATCCAGGCGATTTTCTTGGAAGGATGGAGCTGCAGGGTACCGAGGACTTGAGCCAAAAGCCGGATCTTAGAGTGAGGTTGGCTCATATAAATGTCCTGAGCGATTCGACTGGGATTTGCCCCGCCGACCACGAGTTCTCTGGCGATCTGGAAGGTTTGGGCTCGAGTGTTAGAAAATTGGAAAGAGCCTGTATCCGTTAGGATTGCCACATACAAATTCGTGGATATTTCCGGCGTCAGCTGGACTTCAAGCGCTCTGATAAGACGATAGATCATCTCGCCCACAGCAGCTGCTGAGGTGTCGACCCAGTTTAAGTTACCAAAAGGCTGAGTGCCAGGATGGTGGTCAATGTTGATGCTGTAGTAGCGGCTTAAATCAGCTAGTTTGGCTCGACTTAAGTTGTTACATTCAAGAACGAAAACCGCCTCATATTGACCTGAGAGGCGATCGGCAAAGCGGATCTGCTCGATTCCGGGCATTGAGGAAAAGGCTCGTGGATACCGATCGGCATTGTATACATGAGCAGTCTTTCCCAGCTCTTTCAGGGCCAAAGCCAAACCGAGTGCTGATCCAATAGAGTCCCCATCGGGTCGAGCATGGGAGGTGATGGCAAAGCGCTTGTGACTTTTCGTAAACTTGACAATTTCATTGAACATGCTTAGTGGTGATCGAAGATTTCAATGTTATAGTCGACAAGATCCCCGCCCAAAATCCGCTCACTTTCTCGCACAAAGTTTCCCGACAGTTGTTCAAGTGTTTTTCGGCTCGGTCCGATCGAAACGGCGCCGATCCGAGCACGCTGCCACCGATCTTGGTAGTCAATTTCAGAGATCGAGAAATTGAAGCGAGAACGTAAACGGTCTGTAGCCTTTCGCACCACCATTCGTTTGTCTTTAAGCGAGTGACTATGCGGGAGGTAAATCTCCAATGAGCAGAAGACAATTGGCATTCTTGAAAGTTTTCGGGCTCCAAGCTTCCCAACATTACTAACTCAGAACCTGCTTCCTATGTAGCCGCTAGTGTTTCATCTCGGAAATAGGGTAGTAATCGCCGCTGCTATAGCATTGACTCTTCCTCTCTTCGCGATCTCACCTCGCCCCATCCTCAGTAAGAGTGACCGTATTGATGAAACCGAGTACTTAGTCCGTGAGTCGAGGTTCTACTTTCTCCTTAACGAAAGCCTCAATCACATCGTTAATCTTAATATCGTTGAAGTTGGTAATTGAAATTCCGCACTCGTATCCCGTTTTGACCTCGTTGATGTCTTCCTTGAAACGACGCAAGGAATCAATTTTTCCTTCATAAACCACGACGCTGTCGCGGACAAGACGGACTTCTGCGTTACGGCCGATCAATCCATCCTCAACATAAGTACCGGCAATCGTTCCGAACTTGGGAACCCGGAAGGTTTCGCGCACCCGCCCCCTACCCAGAAAAACCTCTTGAACAGTCGGCTCCAGCAACCCGAGCATGGCCTGTTTAATCTTGTCAGAAACGTCGTGAATGACGGTGTGAAGCAGGATATCCACCCTTTCATGTTCAGCAACCGCCTTCGCGTTTTGTTCTGGGCGGACATTAAACCCGATGACAATTGCCTGCGATGCCGATGCCAACAGCACGTCAGACTCAGAAATCGCCCCCACACCGCTGTGGATCACAAGGATCCGAACTTTTTCGGTGCTGAGTTTTTGCAAGGTGTCCTGCACGACCTCAACCGATCCTTGTGTATCAGCCTTCAGGACGATCGGTAAGTCTTTGATCACTCCCGACTCGATCTGTGCATAGAGTTCATCCAGACTGACGCGAGCAGTCTTGGAAAGCTCCTTTTCGCGCAGTTTTTCCTGCCGATATTCAACAACCTGGCGAGCCTTAGCAAGGTTGTCTACCATCTGAAAGTTGTTACCGGCCTGAGGCATACCCTGCAGTCCCAGAACTTCTACTGCACTACTCGACCCCGCTTCAACCACCGGTTGTCCCACATCATCGAACAGGGCGCGAACTTTTCCATAAGCTGAACCAGCAATGAACGAGTCACCTACACGAAGAGTGCCGTTTTGCACCAGAACGGTGGCGATCGCCCCCCGTCCTTTATCTAGCCTGGCTTCCAAAATTACACCAGCAGCAGGGCGATTTGGGTTGGCCCTAAGTTCCTGAATATCTGCCATCAGCAGAATCATTTCCAGCAGTAGATTCAAGTTGGTTTTTTCCGTGGCAGACACCTCTATTATGACGGTGTCACCGCCCCAGTCCTCCGCCACCAATTCATGGTCAGACAGCTGCTGTCGGACTCGCTGTGGCTGAGCTTCCGGTTTATCGATCTTGTTGATCGCAACCAAGATGGGGACGCCTGCAGCCCTAGCGTGAGCAATGGCTTCCACTGTCTGGGGCATCACACCGTCATCAGCCGCCACTACCAGAACAACGATGTCCGTCACCTGTGCGCCGCGGGCACGCATCAAGGTGAAGGCCTCATGACCAGGCGTGTCCACAAAGACGATTTTTCGGTCCTTGATTTCAACATGGTAAGCACCGATATGCTGGGTAATGCCTCCAGCTTCGCCACCAGCCACACTAGTTCCACGGATTGCGTCAAGAATTGACGTTTTCCCGTGGTCAACATGTCCCATGACCGTCACGACAGGGGCTCGTGGCATGAGATCTTCCTCTCGGTCCTCGACCTGTGTCTCCGGTATCACTGCTTCCTCAAAAGACACAAAGCGAGGAATTGCATTGAATGCGACACAAATCTCTTCAACGGTTTTCTGGTCGAGACTTCGGTTAATCGTAGCCATTACTCCTCGGTTCAGAAGCTCTTTGAGAATATCTTTGCTTTTCAAACCCAACTTTTCGCTGAGTTCCTTGACCGTAACCGTTTCCGGCAAGATCACCTCGCGAGGCTCCATGGTTGCCTCTCCTTGGGCGGCTCTGGTAGCTGGAACCTCGGTCGGCATCGGTACTTCCACGGGGCTTTCCACTTCTGCAAACTTCTCTGGTTCCCCTTTAGCGGTGAGACTCACCGCTGGAGCGGGAGATTGCTCGGGTGCAACCGGAGCAGGCCTTTTTCTGAGAGGTTTGGCTTCCTCTTTGGTGACTGGAGTCCCTTCGGCTTCTTTCGGCTTAGTCTCAGCCACCACGGAGGGTCCTCCTCTAACTTTGGAAACTTCGGTGAGCTCTTGTGATTTGATCGGGGTCAGTTGCTCCATTGCCTTCTTTAACAATTCCGCTGAAAGCTGAGCTTCCACTTTCTCAATCACGGGTTCGTCTTCAATCGTGACTTCAGTCCTCTCTAGAGCTATGTCCACCTCAGGTGCAACCTTGCGGTAACTAGCCTTTCCTTTTCGTGGTTTAAGCGAACTGGCCAATGGGCTTTCTAGGGGTTTCCCCTCGACCTTTCCCGGGGTTTTTCTGGGCTTTCCCAGCTGTCTGATCGTTTTTCGTGGTCTGCCCGACGTGCTTTTCTTCTCTTTCGCTTCTTGTTCCTGCTCGAGTTCCACCATCAGCTGGAGACGCCTTCGAATGCGATTTGCAATGTCTTGGTCAACAGGGGTATCAGCCGTGGGAACCCAAACGCCAATTTTCTTCAGCTCCGATATAACGATTGTGTGCCGGAGTTCAAACTCGAAGGCAATTTCACTGACTTTGACTGGTTCCATTTCTTGTCTCAAAGAGTTGCCCCCCTTATCCCTCTTCGGTCTTCTCCGGCTGGTCGAGCGAGCTTGCCGGAACTGCAATGTCTATCGTCTCTGCTTGCTCGATCCCCTTTGTCACTAGAAGTTACAATTGACTAGCCAGTTCCTCACTTGATCCGAGCAGGACCGACTCCAGTTCTCTGGCCTGCGTCTTCTCGACCGCTTGTGCGGATAATTATGCTAGTCAACTTCCTTTTTTATGCCGAGGGCTGTTCCTAGTTATTGGCCAGAAAGGAAACTGCCGCAGCTATTAACTTTTTGGCAGTCTTTTCCGCGATTCCAGGAAGCGCTGCCAGATCTTCAACCTGTTTTTCCGCGAGATCTCCAATGGTTCGGATGCCGGCCTTTTGCAAGCACTGCTTCGTTTTCTCTCCCACGCCCGCAAGGGCCGAAAGACTACCCACTTCGGTCGGCATACCCAACTGCTCGATTTCAGTGAGGACTTCCTGCTTCTTGTCTTCTTCGTTCCGCATGTTAATTTCCCACCCGAGCAGCTTTGATGCCAATCGGACATTTTGCCCTTTTTTGCCAATGGCCAGCGAGAGTTGATCTTCCGGAACAATGACTTCCAAAACTTTGGAGATCGGGTCAGCGATCAGAACTTTGGAGATTCTAGCTGGATTGAGAGAGTTGGTCGTGTAGTCGACAATGTCATCCGAATATTGGATGATATCTATCTTTTCACCGCGCAGCTCACGAATGACGGCGTTGATACGGCTTCCTTTCATCCCTACGCAGGCACCCACCGGATCGACAGCAGCATCGCGGCTGGCCACAGCGACCTTGGCACGCTCTCCTCCCTCACGCACTGCGTTCTTAACCACCACGGTTCCGTCATACAACTCCGGTATTTCCATTTCAAACAAGCGAATGAGCAGACTAGGATCGGTCCGCGAGATCACAATCTGAGGTCCTTTTGAAAGTCGATGAACCCGGATGACCACCGCCCGAAGGCGGTCTCCCTGGTTATACAGTTCGTTTCGTGACTGTTCGCTATATGGAAGAACCGCCTCGGTTTTTCCAATATCCACGATAATATCTCGATTCTCGAAATGCCGCACAATGCCATTCACCAGCTGGCCAATCTGTCCCGAAAATTCCTCAAAAATAATTTCGCGTTCTGCCTCACGAACCTTCTGAAAGATCACCTGTTTGGCTGTTTGAGCTGCGATTCTTCCAAGCTCGAGCGTCGGTTTCGGGATTTCAACGTAATCCCCCACCTCAAATGTCTCATCGATCTCCAACGCCTCCTGAAGAGACATCTCGGTGATCTCCTCACTCACCTCCTCTACAATCTGCTTCACAGCAAAGACCTCTATGGTCCCTGTTTCCACATCGAATCGAGCCTGCAACTCTTCTTCAGTCCTAAAGAAGTTCTTTGCGGCGGCCACCATAGCATCTTCTAGGGCACGGTGGATGATTTCCGGTTCGATTCTTTTCTCCCTGCTGATTTGCTCAATGGTTTGACTTAAAGTGTTGACCATCCTTCAATCCTTCGTCTCATCGCGTCAATTGGCTATTCAAACCGATAGACCAGGTTGGCTGTTTTTATCCTTTCAAAGGGAATGCAATAAATTTTTTTATCGCATTCCAGCTCTAAAACTTGTGCGGAAAAATTACGAACGTAGCCGGTGAAGTTGCGCCGACCGGCCACTTTTTGGGTCGCCATCAAGCGGATTTCACATCCCTTGAACCGTTTGTAATCCGCCTCTTTGAAAAGGGGCCGTTCGATCCCAGGAGAAGAGACCTCTAGAATATATTTCTGAGGAATAAAATCCTCAACATCGAGCAATACGCTGACCTGTTTACTCACGTTTCGACAATCCTGAAGACTAATCCCTCCCGGCTTGTCGATATAGATTAGCAGGATGGATTCGGTTCTTCTAAGCTGATATTTCACGTGGACCAGTTCCAATCCATCTGCTTCAATCACGCTCCTGACCAGGGTTTCCGTGCGGTCAGCCACATTCATGGTTTTCACCCCAAAATAAAAAAGTGGGCCAAAGCCCACCTTTCTAGGCGCCACCAAAGGCATTATATGTCACAACAGCGACCAGTTCAAGAATTTGTACTGGTTCACTAAATATGAGATGGAGGGTTCTAATTGGGTAGCATACCCAATGCTGAAGAAACTACAAGGGATTGAGATAATAGATAGCCTGGGATAGACGCACATCTAGCGTGTCAAGCTGAACCAAATCAACCGTTTAGATAGCCCGATACTGGCGAGGTTTACGTACTACATAGGGGCGTTTGCCACGGCAGCGCGACACAGAAATTGTGCGCCGGTGAGACTCCAGCAACTCTCTCCGACTCCGGAGATGTTGCGAGGATTAAACCTACCGTGGAGAGAAAGATAGAAAACCCCTGCTGGACCAGCTCAGAATTCAACTTTTTCTACTTTTCCCAGTGGTGCTAGCTGAGACTCCAAGTGGGTCGGACCAGCCACGATCATTAAAAATGAATCAGTGGAAAAATAGCTCTGCGTAGTTCTTTGAAACACCTCAGGAGTAACTCGATTCAGATGCAACCCGTAGTTAGCGATGTGATTGATACCCAAGTTATAAAGGCTCGTTTCCAATAATTGGTAGAGCCTAGCAAGGGGCTGCTGTAAAGAATGCTTCAACTCGAGCAAAGCTAGTCTTCTGGCCTCCTGGAATTGGAGGTAGTCGATTCGACCATTTTGGACAGCTTGCAGAAAATCTCGGAATTTTCGATAGTAAAACACCAGTTGGTCCGAGGGGGCCTGCATCTTAAGTTGAAAATAGCCGGGCAGCTTGCCAGCCTCCAGTTTGGCAGACGCCTGGACCTGATTCTCGGAACCGGTTTCGTCTGTCCAGGCGGATAAATGTAGTGCCAAATATTGTTCGAAGATCTTCAGTGCATAATACTCTCGGGCACTTTTTTCAACGGCGAGTTTTCCCCAGAAAAACAGGCTTTTTTCGGCGGGGGCGTTAACCAGTACAATCCGCCCTTTGTTGATTGGCCGCGCCGGTGTGAAAGTAAACGGCGCAGGTTCACCCTTAATCCACACTCCCCATCGGCGACTCAAATTCCTGAAAAGACTTTCGCGGTCAACGCTATAGTAAACCCCCAATTGGGCTTGGTTTGGCATGAAAAGCTTTCGGTACTGGATCTTGACATCGGACAGATGTAAATTCTCAAGGGTTTCCGAGTTCCCCTTCACCGAGTGTCCATAGGGATTTTTATCAAAGAGTTCGGCGCGAATGAGATCCTCGGTAAAGACTTCAACCCGCTTCTTCTGTTCTTCGACTTCCCTAACCAGTTGGCCCCGAAGTTCTTGAAAAAAGCCTTCCTCAAATCGCGGTCGCACCACAATTTCGCCCAAGGTATTCAGAGTCTCAGAAAGATTTTTGAGGGGCGCACTACCCAGGAAGAAAATGGCGTCCCAATCCACCCTAACATCGAGCTCGGCACCGAGCTTTTGAAGATCCTCTCGAATGTGGACTCCTGTCCGACTCGCGGTCCTTTCCATCATCATTTGGACCATCAAATAGGTCACACCCCACTTTTGGACCGGATCAAAGGCTGCTCCGTTTTCAATCATCAAGAGAAAGGGAGCGTGCTTTTCGGAGCTGGGTAAAAATAGCACCTCCATCCCGTTCAGCAAGGACTGTTTATGGAACTCTGGGATTGGAACATGATTGCGAAGTTCCGCCCCCCAAAGGTTTACGGAGATACTCAAAACCCCTAACAAGGGTGCGAAGAATACTTTCATTGCAAGGCATCCATTGTATTCGAACCGAGGTGTGTCAACAAACATCATGATTTTAAGGAGGTTAAGAGAGAAAAAATTCCACTCTGTGAGCTTCTTTCTAATCACCGAACTGTTCGATATCAGTACAGATTATGCTCAGGCATATCCGAAGATCATCTGGGCAGTTACACACCAGGATACCGACCGGCTTGCCCGCCAACATTTGGATAAGATAGACTACGCCAGTGTGATTGTTGGACAGACCCATTGATAGGCAAACTTACACACCAGGAGGCGAACCAATCGAATAGCACGAGGTTTGCCTCTCCCTCATCCATTCCCTTGCTTACCCGTTCGCTCTTAATGGGAATTCTATTCGTGTTGGGCCATACGGCCTGTACGCGGAGACCACTACTACCATCTCTTCCACCTGAGGAAACTTCAATTCCCGCGTCAGAAGCTGGGTCTGGAAAAAAACTCGATGCGGCAGTGCCCCAGCCCGAGTTAGAATTGCGGGTCGAACCTTCCGCAATTCAAAAAGGCGATTCTGCCCTGTTAACTTGGCAAGCGCGCTATGCAAACAGTGTCATCATCGATCATAACATTGGCACAGTCGACGCCTGGGGAAGGATTAAATTTTTTCCCGACGAAACTACAACCTATCGAGTGGCAGCGGAAGGACCGGGGGGAACAGTGGAAAAAACAGCCAGAGTCGAGGTGTTCAGCGATGAACAGGCTCCACTTTGGGCCGATGATCTCCGCAAGAAACCTCTTGAAGAACAGTTTAATTACTTCGTCAAACCGGTCTTTTTCAAATTTGACAAGGCAGAGTTAACACAAGAGGCAAAGTTAACGCTGGATGGAAATATGGACTGGTTAAAACGAGTAGAGAATACGGGTTTCCAATTCTTTATTGAAGGTCATTGCGATCGACGAAGCACCGAAGAACATAATTTGGCACTGGGTGACAAACGAGCCCAGGTCGTGAAAGAGTACATGGTGGCTTCCGGTGTGGATCCTCGGCGAATTCTTACCATCTCTATTGGTGGAGAACGTCCCTTCAACATGCGTGAGACCGAAGAAGCCTGGGCTCTCAATCGGAGAGCCCATTTCATCCTGATCAGGGAAGGTGAAGACTCAACGGCAGGTGACTAGCGATGATGAATTTTGAAGCTGTGTGTTTAGGCGCCCGAGTTGAAGTACCGCGGTTTGTGCAGATTTGAGGTGAATGAGTGTTTTGTTTCAAACGAGGGGCTGGTTGAATGTTCCAGGTTCCTCACAACCAAGATTCCTCTCGAATCCTTTGGACTATCATTCCGCTCGTCACGATCGGTTTCCTAACATTGGTGGGTTTGGTGATTTATCTTCTCCAGCCGAAACCACAGATCAATACCAGGCCAACTGGAATCCTGGTGGATGGAAATCCTGATTACGACTGGTATCGCAACTACGTGGAGTTGAAAAACCCTAAGATCTCAATGGGGAAAAACTTTGCTGGAAAACGCATGGTCATGTTTGCAGGACGTATTGAAAACAATGGAGAGAAAACCTTAGATGCGGTAGAAGTGAAACTCGTCTTGTTTAATTTCGACAAGACCGTCTGGGAAACGACGCGAATCCCCATCCGTCCAGACCCTGGTACCTATACACCTCCTATTCCACCCTTCCGAAGTCGTGGTTTTACCCTTTACCTGGAAACGGTCTCCGAAGACTGGCACGCCAACCATGCCGAAATGGACATCCGCGGCTTTCGTTTTAAGGACTAATGGCACTTCAAGTTCTTCGGACTCAGCACGCTGGTTCATCAATATTCTTGCCTTTGCTGAGGCGACCGGATGTTTTTCTCCTAAGGTTGGTCGCACAAATCTGAACTGGACTTCACTGATCATCACTAGTGACCAGGGCAACATAGAGGTAATGAACCAAAAACAAAATACCTACTCAGCCCAGGACCCACATTACTTTGGGGGTGCCATTCAGGAAGAAGTCGACTTGCTAGGAAACGACTTTTCTTTGACGGATATCGGGACTCTGATCAAGATGTTCCTTCAGCGTCACCGTACACCATGAAGGAGGTCTCGCCCATTCCCTTTCATGACCCCAGCTCGAAAAGTGAACCCGTAAGACTCTCACCTAGTTCTCTTTCCCCGGGTGAAGGACCGCAAAAGATCTTGGCCCAAACATCCGGGCGTTCCATACAAGTATAAACCGGAGTTCGCTTGGTTTGTTCGCGAATCCAGCCAAAGACTTTTTGATACATCTGAACCCGAATTGGTTTGAAATAGCGCATTTTCCCATCGTCCGTCGGCACTAACTCCCCCAGTGGGAGGAAACTATTTGGAAAGCGCAGACGCATGAATTCTCTCAATTGGGGACTCATGCGCAGTGTCCCCATGGAGATCCAAGGGATAGATGCAAAAGGAATCCTTTCAAAAATCTCCTGAACTAGCTCCCGGTAGTGGTGTTCCCATTCCGGATAATAAATCAAGGGATCAAAGTGAAAAGCTACCGGATATCCAGCTTCGACACACCCTTCAGCCGCCAGCAAGCGCTCTTCGATGGTGGCAGTGTTGTGTTCCTCTTGCTGCTGAATGAAACGGGGATTAATTGACCAGGAAACCACCGTTTTCCCCTGATGGTCGAGACCCAAAAGGTTTTCGACACAATTGGATTTCGTTTTAAATTCCAGAACGGCATTTCTTTGTCGAGCGAAAAACTGCACTAGTGGAACACTGTAGGAAGTCAATGGATCCAGGGCCAAACTGTCAGCCAACTCTCCCGTGCCAATCCGGAAAGACTGTTGGGGACTTTCGCACAAAACCACCTGCAACTCGGACAGAAGATCCTGAACATTGGTATATACAATCAGATAGGGTGTGTTCAGATAAGACTGCAGGTAACAATAACTGCAATCCATATGACAGTTACTTGCGTAATTAATAACAAAATAATTACAGCACGCATTGCGATTGCCCCCTCGTCCGTGGCGTGCCGGACACGCCTTGAAAAATCGCGCTTTATACTCTGCCAGAATGAGATGCTTTTTAGCTCGGGCGAGGGTCGGCATACGCCCTTTAGATTCCTCCAGGAGTCTCTCAGTGGAGTCGATCAGCTCGACCGGAGTCGCGGGCAATCGCTGTAGTACATTTCGTGTGACGAGAGACTGACGGACGGACCGCTCAATGTAGATTTTCCGAGGCTTGTACGAGTACATCCCTTAATAATACCAACGGCGACCAACACAGAGAAAACGAAGTTTAAAAGTTTTGGGTTTCAAGTTTTACGGAGTGAACCGCGAAGATGAAAACACGAGTTTTTATATCTCTGCGGCATATCCGGTATCCTATAGTAGTTTGAAGATCTGTTCCAACGCCTGTTTCTCTGCGATTTTGGACAGCCTTTCGGCCAAATCGCGTAATTCTTCAGGGTTGCGGAACGAGAACGCGACAGAGATCCGATCCTCCTCAAAAAACCGAGGCGCGTGAAACTGAATTTGGGGAGGGATACGAAGCTCCAATCTAAGCTGTTTATATCGTTCTTCATATTGAGAGAGAAGTGGGAACCGAAGTCGCCTCAATCTTTCGAGGATCCTGTGGAAACGATCGGATGGTGACAGGTTTTCATCTCCATCAACCGAGGCGGCTCCTGCTTGTTCCCAAAGATCCGTCACCCGTTTGTGTCCCTGAGCCTGGCCTGCCGCCTGACGCAGCTCATCTAGAAGATCGAACAACTCCTTTTGCCTATTCCTGCCTAGTTGATATCTTGAAAACAACGCTAGAAAGAGATCCTGATCCTGAGCTATCCACGCACCAAGTTTTACGGCTATTGCCGGCTCCAAAGAATCCCCAATGCCCCGCTGAAGTCTCTCCGGAAGCTGAGCTAGGCGGAGATAGTGTTCCATATGAAAACGATCCGCACAAATTCCCAACTCAGGCAACCAATGTGCAATCAGTGTTTCTTGGTCGACTTGAAAGTCCCTTTGTAGTTTTAAAAGAGCGATTGCTTTCTCTAGCATATGCAGTGGACGCGTTCCGGCGTTTTCTGCCAACGCTTCCAGAAAAAGTGATGACTCTGCCTCCCCTTCCCGAACAAATGCGGGGAGAACCTCTAACCCCACTTGCTTTGCCGCCTCGCATCTCCGAAATCCACTGATAATCCTGTACCTCTCCTCAGAAGTCCTCTCAATTTGAAGAGGCGACAGAACTCCCACCTTTTTGACCGATCCAATCAGAGCCCTGAACGGCAACCACACCGGCGATATGGCAAAGGTCCGATCTTCTGAGTCAATTTCTTCAAGTTGAACTGTGGTAATATCCCTCGAAGGCGACCGGAGCATAACCAACCTCCTCATTATATACTTGAGCAACTTTGGAAAAAGAAACTCAACACATCTATTGCTGGTAACATAATTTTATGATAGCTTCCCATATTACTTTGAAAAATTACGCCACGATCATACTTTGAAGGCAGAAAATAGGAGGTCGTTACTGGAATGAGTGTCCAACAGAATTGGAGGAGTATTTTTGGGTTTTGCATCATTCTAGCTTCCTTCCTCAGTTCAACTCCGATCCGAGCCGGAAGCCAGGATCCGCAGGAAACACCCTACACCGCCGAGGAATATGGGATCTATCAGAAGGCGATCAACGAATCCGATCCCACCAAGAAAGAAGATGCCATCCTGGCCATGATCCGGACGAATCCCGAGTCAGTACTGGTGGGCTATGCGCTGCGTAGCTACATCGAGTTAATGCTAGAGTTTCAGAAAAAAGGTCAGACACGAGAGGTCGTGCAAGCCGGTGAAAAGTTGCTTGCCGTGAAGCCAGAAGAGCCTAATCTGCTCAACATGACGGCGGTGTCCGCTTACCAACTGGGGCAATTTGACAAGGCAGTCAAATATGGCGAGAAGGTTTATGCCCTAAACACCAATGCTCCATGGGCCTTCATTTTAGCCACCTCCTACTTACAGCTAAAAAATGAAGGGAAATTCCTCAACTACGGTGAACTCGTATTCAACCAACTTGATAAACTGAAAATCAAGGATTGCTATCTCATTTTAGCTGAGCTCACTCGGATCTATGCGGGCAAACAGCAATGGGATAAAGGATCTCAGACCGCCGAGAAGGCAATCCAGGCCCTGGATGCTGCACAAAGGCCGATGCAAACCTCGGAAAAAGACTGGACAGATTATGTGAACCGTCAGAGGGGAATTGCTTATGCGGTCATAGGTCGAAGGTCAACAGAGCGCAAACGCTGGCAAAGCGCAATTTCCAATTATCAAAAAGCACTAGACTTCTATTCCACTCCAAATCTGCGCGCAGAAGCTTACTACTACGCGGGACTTGGGCAGTGGAGACAGAGCAGGCTTGAAGAGGCCATGGAGTCCTTCGCCAAAAGCTCAGTGATAGGAAGAGCTCCCCATGCCAAGCCTTCTCGCAAGCATCTAGAAACACTCTATAAGTCGACTCACAATGATTCCTTAGCTGGCATTAACGAGTTTGTCCGTGGGATAACCGGCAGGTAGTTTTTTCCCATCCGTTCTCGCTTGCGACATCTGGTGGCAGGAACCGAGAGGTCATTGTCTCATCTCCTCTCATTAACATCTTGCTCGGGTTGTCGGTCATCCGTATTTCGTCCGTCGTGCTTTCATGGTATGGTGAGGACGCCTTGCAAGCTCGATAGGCACAGACAACAGTGAGTCCCTCCAGTAAGTACCTGCAGAATCTAAACGAGCAGCAAGTCTTCGCGGTTACCCACACTGACGGTCCTATGTTGATTCTGGCAGGCGCGGGCAGCGGCAAGACCCGAACCCTCACTTATAAAATCGCCTACTTAATCGATCGAAAATTGTCGAGACCGGAACGGATCTTAGCAGTCACCTTCACCAACAAGGCTGCTGAGGAAATGAGAAGCCGGGTGGAACAGCTAGTCACGGACCTGGTGGCTGCTCCATTGATTTGCACTTTTCACTCGTTCGCCCTGCGGGTCTTGCGCCGCCATGCCAAACTGGTCGACTATTGTTATGACTTTACGATCTCAGACGTTGACGACCAGAAGGCAGTTCTCAAGACCGTTTACAAAGAACTAAAACTGAATGCCAATGACTTGCCTATTCGAAAAGTTCAGATGGTCGTCAGCCGAGCTAAAAATAACAAGCAAGGGCCCGAAGAGTATCTGAGGTGTTCGTGTGACATCGATAGAGACCTGATTTACCAGGTCTTCAAAGCCTACCAACGTTCCCTTAAACAGTCCAACAGTATGGATTTTGACGATTTAATCCTACTGGCTGGGCTTCTATTGAAGGAACACCTCGAGGTCCGCGAGCGCTATAGTGATTGGCACCGATACTTGCTCATTGACGAGTATCAGGATACAAATGCACCTCAATACGATCTGATCAAGTATTTAGCATGTCTACACCAAAACATCAGCGCAGTCGGAGATGAAGACCAGTCCATTTACGGCTTTCGCGGAGCGGATGTCGGCAACATCTTACGCTTCGAATCAGACTTCGCAGGCACCCGGGTGGTCAAACTAGAGCAAAACTACCGTTCCACCCAGAACATCCTGGACGCGGCCATTGGTGTAGTGTCAAACAACGTCCATCGAAAGGGTAAGGTACTTTGGACCCAAAAGTTGGCGGGTGAGCTCATTGATCTTTATGTTGCGCAAAACGCTCGCCAGGAGGCATTTTTCGTCTCCCATACCATCCAGCAATACCTACAACAGGGAGAAACTGGCCTGGCGGTACTTTACCGCACTAATTTCCTGTCACGGCAGTTTGAAGAAGCTTTTAGGCAGCTACGTATCCCCTACCGATTGGTGGGAGGTGTCAGCTTTTACCAGCGAAAAGAGATCAAAGATGCGCTAGCTTATCTACGCGTAATTCAGAATCCTCGGGATAATATTTCCCTGTTGAGGGTCATCAACCAGCCCGCACGTGGTCTCGGCCGTGCTACCGTCGATCGCTTGCACCAAATGGCCCATGCGTCTTCGAGCAGTCTGTGGGAGGTAATCGGAGAAGCTCTTGAGCAAAGTACTTTTTCCACCAGAATTCACCGGGCACTGGAGCGATTTCACTCGCTCATTCAGAACTGCCTGGAATTCCTAGAATTTCCTCCGCCCCTTGCGTTGGAAAAAATCCTCCAAGCCAGCGGTTATCGTCAGGCCTTGCGTGAGGAAGACACCGAGGAGGGATATAACAGGATTCTCAATCTGGAAGAACTGATTACCGTGGCACGAGAATACAGTGATCAAGGGCAGGCACTGCAGGACTTTCTCGACCATGCTGTCCTTCGAACAGATGCCGATGATTACGACGAATCCGAGACGGTTAACTTGATGACTCTTCACAGCGCCAAGGGACTCGAGTTCCCGATCGTGTTTCTGGTCGGTTGCGAAGAGGGGCTATTCCCCCACAGTCGCTCCGTCGCCGAAGATGATTTGGAAGAGGAACGGCGCCTCTGTTACGTGGGCTTGACGCGGGCACAGAAAAAGCTCTACCTCAGCTACTCTCGTACACCTCGTTTCTTTGGACACGATAGCGATGAAATCAATTCACCCAGTCGATTTTTGACTGAGATCCCACAGCGCCTAATCCAGGTGTCTTCCAGTGTGTCGACGGTGTATGAAAACTCTGTTACTGGTGGCTCGTCTACTGATTGTTTCTCGAATCCACGGGGATTTCAGAAAGTTTACACGGGTCAAACGAGCGACCCTGTGGCAAGTGTCCGGAAGTTTCTAGATGAGCTTAACCAAAAGAAAGCTCAATCGAAAACGGGATTTGTTTCAGGCGCCCCTATCCTCCACCAGAAATATGGCCAGGGTCGAATTCTCCAGGTTCAGGATACCGGCGATGATTTGAAGATTACCGTGCGATTCCCAGGCATTGGTGTCAAGAAAATGTTGCAGAGCTACGCCAGGTTGAAGTTGATTTGAGCCTGTCTAGTGCATTCGTTGTAGTTTCGCTAGGAGGCCAACAACCCACACCCGTTTAGGAGTTAAATGTTATCACCTCTACTGCGAACTAAACGCCTAAACGAAATTCTCAGTACGGCAGGGCACACCGATCACCAGCTTAAGCGAACACTCGGCCCTGTGGAACTAACAGCCTTGGGAGTGGGGGCTATCGTTGGCGCAGGCATTTTTGCTTTGGTGGGCACAGCGGCTGCGGGCAGTGATGATCGCCTAGGATCCGGTCCTGCCTTGATGCTAGCTTTTGTCATCACTGCCCTTGCCTGTGGGTTCTCTGCACTCTGCTACGGGGAATTTGCCTCAGTGGTGCCCATTTCAGGAAGTGCCTATACCTACAGTTACTTCGCTTTTGGGGAGTTAACAGCCTGGATCATTGGTTGGGACCTGATCCTTGAATATGCCGTCGGGAACATTGCAGTGGCCGTTTCCTGGTCTGGCTATTTCGTCGATCTCCTCCGTGGTTTTGGCATCGACCTGCCTCTCTGGTTAACGACCAATTACACGGTAGCCTTCAACCACCCAGAGATACTGAAAACCGCTCCCCATGTTTTCAACCTTCCAATTATCATCAACCTTCCCGCTGTGGCGATTGTGGCACTGGTGACAGGGATATTAGTCATCGGAATTAAAGAGAGTTCAAATTTCAACACAGTCATGGTTGCGATCAAACTGACCGTTTTGTTGTTTTTCATCATCGTTGGCGCCTTTTACGTAAAACCCCAAAATTGGATTCCCTTTGCCCCCCATGGTTGGTCAGGTATTATGACCAGTGCTGCACTGGTGTTTTTCGCCTATATCGGTTTTGACGCGATTTCCACGACTGCTGAAGAGGCCCGAAATCCACAGCGCGACCTGCCTATTGCAATGACCGCTTCTCTGGCGATCTGCACCATCTTATATCTCGGGGTCGCTGTCGTTCTCACCGGGATCGTCCCTTACCAACTTCTCAACGTGGCGGAACCGTTGGCCTTAGCGTTCAGTTATCTCGACCTGACTTGGGCGGCTGGTATCGTTTCTTTTGGAGCTGTGATTGCGACGACTGCAGTGCTGCTGGTTTTTCAAATGGGGCAACCCCGCATTTTCTTCGCGATGGCTCGAGACGGACTTCTCCCCAGCTGGTTTTCAAGAGTTCATCCTCGTTATCGCACTCCTCACGTGACAACGATCCTCACCGGTGTGGTGGTTGCTTTCTTCGCCGCCTTTATGGACATCGGTGAAGCGGCTGAGCTGACCAACATTGGGACGCTCTTTGCCTTTGGACTGGTGTGTGCGGGCGTCCTTTTGCTACGATGGCAGGATCCTCATTTGCATCGTCCCTTCCGCTGTCCCTTGGTGCCTTGGGTTCCTCTCCTGGGAATCTTCACCTGTCTGTATCTAATGATTTCTCTACCCATCATCACATGGATTCGATTTATTTCTTGGTTAGTTTTGGGGCTGACCATCTACTTCTTCTATAGCCGGCGTCACTCAAATCTAGCTGGACCGAAGGCTGGTGAACGGACAACTAAAAATCCAGAGAGGGGATCCGAGACGACGTAAGTACTCGATCATTCCGACGAACGTTTCCAGCCGTCGCTCTGCCCCGCCTGTAGCCACCGTGGGGTGGCTTCGAGGAAGTAATTCATGTGCTAGAATCCACCACGATGAACGTCTGGCTCCAACCCGACGTATAATCTAACGTGTTTAATTTGAAAAAAGGATTAGGTCAAGGCGATATAGTCCGAACTGGAGGGATAAATGTCTAACATAAAAGGATTCCTGAAATCGAAGAAGGAACTGGCCTTTCTGGTACTTCTGTTGACATTGGGATTGGGTATGCTCATCGGACCTATCGTCTCCCACGGGGTGTTTAGGGCTGAGCCAAAAGAAGTTGCCCATCTGAAGATTCAGGGTGAAAAGATCCCTGCGACCCTGGACAAAGAGGTCAACTTGACGGAGGGCTTTGCACAAGTCGCGAAGACTGTAGAGCCGACGGTCGTGAACATCAGTACATCGACCGTCATTGAAACTCCCCAACGTCGAGGCGGCGGATCCAATCAAGATCGCTTCCGAGACTTCTTTGGAGACGATTTCTTCGAGCGCTTTTTCGGACCCATGGATCCGCGTGGTGGTCAAAAACAAACTAGTCTCGGTTCTGGTGTCATCGTCGACGACAAGGGCTACATTCTCACCAATTATCACGTGGTAGCTCCAATGGCAAGAAGGGATACCCGATTAATCGCTGACAAGATTTCGGTTAGGTTACACAACGCGAAGACGCACGACGCATGGGTTGTCGGACAGGATCCAGAGTCGGATCTGGCCGTGCTTAAGATTGACGTTTCCTACAACTTGCCTCATATCAAGATTGGAGACGCATCGAAGCTACAGGTGGGAGACTGGGTACTGGCAGTGGGTAGCCCTTTTGGTTTTGCCCAGACGGTTACCGCTGGCATAGTTTCCGCAACCCACCGAGTGGTAAACACCAACTCATTCGGGGATTATATCCAGACTGATGCCGCCATTAATCCCGGAAACAGCGGCGGACCACTGGTCAATATGAAAGGTGAACTTGTCGGCCTCAACACCTTCATCTCTACTACTGTTGGCCAGTCGTCAGGAGTCGGTTTCGCCATCCCTTCCTCTGTTTTTGTCAACTCCTATAACCAAATTGTGACCAAGGGACAGGTGGTCCGAGGGTGGCTTGGAATTGCCATGAACCACCCTTATTCGATGACCCCCGAGATGGCGAAATACTTTGGTGTCGCCGGAAACGATCCCGAGGGAATCAAAGACGGCGATGGGGTGATCGTGACCCAGGTGCTCGACGAAAAAGGGGACCCTGCCGAAACCGGGCCGGCTTATAAGGCCGGCATTAGGGCCAAGGATGTGATTGTCAAGTTCGGCAATGATGAAATTGAGGACGTCTTTGATTTACGCTCAGTAGTTGCCAATACTCCCCCTGGTAAGACCGTCCCGGTCGTTGTGCTCCGCCAAGGAAAAGTTCTGCACTTAAATGCCACCTTGGAGGAACGAACGCTCGAACAACAGCGCCGAACCGAAAACAAAAGCCTGTCTTTCGAGGAACAGCAGGAGCAGACGCGACCGAAAGAGATCGGTTTAGAATTCAAAACATTAGAGCGAAAAGACTTGGAACGCCTCGGCTTGAAAGACGAACAGGGAGTTATCGTCCTCGAGGTGCGACCCGGAAGCCTTGCTGACGAAGCTGGATTGTTCTCCAATCAGATCATTACCCACGTGAACGGCGATGCGATTCGAAATGCACAGGAATTCAAGGACAGAATCGATTCCATGGCCTCGAGCAAAGGGATCATCTTGCAACTGGTAACGGTTAATCGTGATAGGAGAAAAAACATCAGTTTCACATCATTCATTAAACCCTAGAATACCTCAGAAAGAAGGAGGTTTAGTTAGCCTCTCTCTGGCAACCGAACCCTGATGCGAGTTGGTTACTACCGATCTGGTGAGATTTGATCCCTGTGACAATTCCAGCCTACCCAGAGGGGTGAGGGCCAACCCGAGGAAATTGACAGGAATCAGTCGAATCAGCACAGGTATACACACTACTATGACGCAGACCTCTGGACCTTTCCTGTGGACATTGCAATAAGGGGCTCTCGTCGGACCTCGCGGTGGCACTGCCTGATTGAGCCTCCCCGATCTGGGCACACGAACATGGCCATTGATGAAGGCCTGTTGCGCCTTCTGGAGGAGGCATTCACCCAGAGAACCACGGTTGTTCGCTTCTATCGTTGGGATATGCCCACTATTTCCCTGGGGAAAAATCAAAAGGCCTGGAAAGCGGTTGACCTTGCCTATTGTCAAAGCCACGACCTGCCCCTAGTTCATCGTCCCACCGGTGGTCGAGCGGTTTTCCACGGACAAGAACTGACGTACGCCGTTGTTTCCAACGACCAGGAACACTTTGCACTGCACAACCCACCGCAAACCTATTGGCGGATTGCTACCGCTTTACAGGCGGGTTTGCGACTCCTCCCCTGTCCTGCCGATCTGTCCCTTACGGTGAAACCAACTGCCTTCCCTGTTAGCGCTACCCGAAAACCGTGCTTCCTTTCTGCTTCTCGCTACGAACTGTTAAGTGGTGGTCGCAAACTTGTGGGTAGTGCCCAAAGAAGGCTCAAAGGCTGTTTTCTTCAACACGGTTCGATCCCTTTGCAGATCGACTATCAAGTGATGGCTCCTGCACTGGGAGTCTCCGAAAAACTCTTACGAAGCAAGGTGGTGTCGGTCTCGGAAGGGGCCCGACAGAATATCTCCTTTGAGGCCCTTTGCTCAACCTTGATGAAAGGATTCGAGGAAGTTTTTGGAGTTAAGCTAAGTGCCTAAGTGCTTTGTTTCTTAAATATGATGACGTTTGTGGCGAGTGCGACGGTCCTGATTTCGTGAAGCGAGAAGGAGTTGCGCCTGAGACTGGGACTCGTCGCCCTCGCTACAAAATAGCAATGTGTTCTCACGCCAGGCGTCAGTCAGCTGCTACTCTTCCCGCCCAATTGCGTCTTATTAAACGAATATGTTATAAAACTGTTGAGTTTTCTTGACCTTCTAACCATGGCTAGACAAAACATGAGAGAGGAACTGGGTTTTGATTTCCTCGCCTTATCTTTACAACCAACGGGTGATGGGAGATCTTGGGATTCTGGGACCGGCCCGAATGGAGTATGAACAGGCCATCAGTCTCGTCGACTACGTGGCCAAGCTTTTCGGCGAAATACTGAGCAACAACAACTAGTCTTGAAGAAGAAGTTTTAGGACATCCGCCCGCAAGCCCGGCGCCGACTTCTTCACGATGGATGGATCGGTAATTCGCCTGGCAGCCCTCAACAGCAAATACTCTCCAATCATGGGATTGCAAAACGACATAAAACCGAGAAAGAAGTCCATAAAAGGAATGGTGAACAAAAAAAAGAAACTAGAAAAAGAGACTCAAGCGAAGGATCCTCTGGGCCAGGAGCTTGGATCCGACGGTGACAATACTGAAAGCCAGGAATCTGATTTCTATCTCAAAACAATTGAGAGCTTGCGAAAAGAACGGGGCGAATATCATGACCTTTTACTTCGAAAACAAGCCGAGTTTGAGAATTATAGAAAGCGGATTCTTAAGGAAAAGAATGAGGTCCGTATCGAAGCCCAGGGTGAGTTAGTCAAGGGATTGCTGCCGGTAGTCGATGCTTGTGAAAAAGGTCTCGAAACCATGGAAGACGAGCCGGCTTTAGAAACCTATCGTCAGGGCTACGAGCTGCTTCTGAAACAACTCAGATCAGTTCTCGAGCGATTCGATGTCACGGAGATCCAAGGGCTTGGCGCTCATTTTGATCCAACCATCCATGAAGCAGTGACTAGGGAGCTGACAACCAAACACGAGGAAGGAACGATTTTGGACGAATATCGCAAAGGATACAAAATCAACAACCGCTTACTTCGCCCTTCTCAGGTAAAAGTCGCTGTTCAGCCCGACAAATGACCAGCAGTAAAACAAAAATACTGCTTGAGCGGGAGAAATGCGATGACTTTTATGGCGAGCGCGACAGCGTCGAGTTCGCAAAGCAACGACGATGCGATGCTAGACATCGGGAGGAGGAGTGACAAAGAAAGCGGCGCTGTCCCGCCGCCATCCTTTGGGCAAAAGAACGTTATGGGCTATCCAGTATTGTTACTCGTCAACGATGCCCTACATTGCCTCCTCGCTCCTTGACCTCGCCTCGCCAGCCCCATCTGGCAACATCATTGTGTTGAGGAAGCGAACACTAAACAAAATTGAGGGACTGAAACCTTGGTAAAAAGGGACTATTACGAAATTCTCGGCGTTGACCAAAAAGCTTCCCAGCAAGAAATCAAAGGCGCCTATCGAAGACTAGCCGTGAAGTACCATCCGGATAAGAACGCCGGTAGTAAGGAAGCGGAGGAGAGGTTCAAGGAAGCGGCTGAGGCTTACAGTGTGCTCAGTGATCCTAACCGAAGAGAACAATACGATCGCTTTGGCCATGCTGCTGTTAGTTCGGGGGCGGGAAATTTTAGAGGCTTCGACCCTGATATTTTCGCCGATTTCAGCGACATCCTGGGAGACTTTTTTGGTTTTGAAGATGCCTTTGGTGGCTCCCGGGCTGGGCGGCGAGCGCGCCCCCGAAAAGGTGCTGATCTCCGCTACGACACACAGATCAGCTTCGAGGAAGCTATCTTCGGTATTAAGGCCAAGTTCAAGATTCCACGGCAAGAGAATTGTGAGACCTGTCATGGATCCGGAGCAGATCCTGACCACGGTCAGTCCACCTGTTCAGCCTGCGGAGGAAAGGGTCAGCTTTACTACCAGCAAGGATTCTTTACCATCAGTCGTAGCTGTGCTCACTGTCAGGGTGCGGGGCAGATTATTAAGAACCGTTGTTCCAAGTGCCAGGGAGCCGGCCGCATCACAAAAGAAAAGGTCTTGGAGATCAAAATCCCCGCCGGTGTCGACGAGGGCTCCCGCCTGAGGATCCCAGGGGAAGGCGAGGGCGGTCTAAACGCTGGGCCGCCTGGCGATCTTTACGTTGTGATTTCTGTCGAAGAACATCCCTTCTTTAAAAGACGAGACAACAATATATATTGCGAGGTGCCCATTACTTTTGCCCAAGCAGCCTTGGGCGATGAGATTGTCATACCTACGGTGGCTGGTAAGGAAAAAATCAAGATTCCTAAAGGGACCCAGACAGGTACTGTTTTCCGCCTTAAAGGCCAGGGGGTCGTCAATCTCAACCGTTCCGGTCGGGGAGATCAGTTCGTCACGGCTGTTACGGTGACTCCCACTCGTTTAAACAAGGAACAGAAAGCACTTTTCCGACAACTGGCCGAGATTTCTGAAAAAAAAGATCCAGACCTGAATGAGCTGTTTGAGAGGGGCAGGAAGATCTTTGGATAAAACAAGCTGCTTGAATATATTCTCCTGATTCTTTCTCGAGAAGGAACAAGTTATGATTGACACCCTTCTTGTCTGCTTGGCTTCGTCATTCTGCAAGATCAAGGCCAAGCAAAACACTCTGCTCGCGCTTGCTTGAGAGCTGCTAACCGTCATTATCGCTAGGCATCTCGTTAGCATTTCCTGATCAGCGAGCCGCGAGGAAATTACCCGAATCCTGGCTCCTGACCTACTTGAAGCACTCCCTTATCTCAAGCCCAATCGGTACAGATGTTCCCTTTTTACCAGGAAAGCAGCTGTTGACTATTGACGCCTCAGTCCCTAGACTCCGCGGGGTGAGATGTCTATGGATCCTGGTCATCGTTGCGCACCTGATTCAACCTCCCGCGGTTTTTTGCCAGCAGCGTCCTTTAGTGACCGAACGCGTCGAAACGATCAGGCGTGGTTATCTCCTAGCTGATGTCGGAGTGGACTTTCTTCAAGATGCAGTTTTCCGCCTATCGGGTTTAGAGGGTGATCTGACCCGAGTTGGAGTCTTTGGAATTCGTATGGGAGTAGGAGAAATCGTTGAGCTTCAAACACTCGGTGTCCTCCGGAATACCCTCAACGTGGAGCAGCGTTTTTCAGCCCCCAATAGGGCTCAACTGAACTTTTCAGGGAATTCCACCAGTGACTTTGGCGATCTGATGTTCGCCACTAAGGTGCGCCTCAGCCGGGGCCGGGGTGCCCGACCGAGTGTTGGCCTTCGTTTTGGCGCACAGCTCCCCAATACTTCTAACGAATCAGGCCTGGGTAACGACGAAACCAATGCTTTTGCTTCACTTCTTTTGGAAAAGAATCTCGGGAAGCTGACGCTTCTCAGTAACCTTGGAATTGTGATTCTGGGTGACCCGGTCGACGGAGGTGCACAGGACGATCTTTTTTCTTACGGCTTGGCAGCCTTGTATCCGGTGCATCCAAGGGTCAGGATCATCGCAGACGCTTACGGGCGGCTGGGTTCTGCAGGAATTGGAACCGAGGAACAATCACGGCTCCGCCTGGGAACACAAATTGTGGCAGGCAGCTTAAACTGGGATTTCGCTCTGTTTCTGGGTTTCCGTGATACCGACCCATCGGCAGGCATCTTGCTCGGTGTTTCGAAGGAGCTTAAGTTGCCTCTACTCGGTTTCTGACCAGTTTATCTTCACCAATTCGGCATCGTCTCAGAAACAAAGTTCTCGGCTCTCGCCACGACGTTGGCTGGACTGTCACTACGAACTACTGGGTCACTTCCTGAAACGATTACAATCGATCCCGTATTTTTTGACCTTATAACCGATAATTCTCTCGGTGGTATTTAGAAGCCGGGCTGCCTTGGAGCGGTTCCCACGGCTGGTCTTAAGAGCATCTTGGACTAGGTCTTTTTCGTAGGCGGCAATCGCTTCGGTCAGCGAGATGCTCATTACGGTCCCGGAGGCCTCGGCAGTTTGAAGCGTCGGCGGCAAATGATGACCATGGATCACATGTCCGTCACAAACCAGGACAGCACGTTCGATGCTGTTCTCCAACTCGCGTACATTACCCGGCCAATGGTAGCTCATAAGCATATCGATAGCAGGGGTTGAGATCCGCTTGATGTTCTTACTGTGCTCCGATGCATATTTCTCAAGAAAATGATCAGCCAAGAGAAGAAGATCAGCCTTACGCTCTCGGAGTGGAGGAATGAAAATGGTAAAGACGTTCAACCGGTAATAAAGGTCTTCGCGAAACGAGGTGTCGCCAATGGCCTTCTCCAAATTCTTGTGGGTAGCCACGATTAATCTGGTATTAACCTTTATCGTCGTCGTCCCCCCCAAGCGTTCGAACTCTCGCTCTTGCAAGACTCGCAGCAACTTAACCTGGGTAGAAAGATGGAGGTCCCCGATCTCATCCAAGAACAGAGTCCCACTCTGCGCCAGCTCAAAACGGCCTTTCTTCCGTGAATGAGCACCGGTAAAAGCCCCTTTTTCGTATCCGAAGAGTTCTGATTCAATCAATGTGTCGGGAAGCGCAGCACAACTAATCTTGATGAAGGGTTTAGCCGCTCTTAGCGAATTGTAATGAATGGCATGGGCAATCAATTCCTTTCCCGTTCCCGACTCGCCACGTACCAGGACCGTAGTGTTGGTCCGCGCAACTTGGGTGACTTGTTCATACACCTGACGCATCGTGCTACTGTTGCCGATAATGTTAGAAAAGTCATATCGTTGCTTGAGTTCCCCACGCAGGTGAATATTTTCTTCAAGGAGGCGCTGCCTTTCGGATTCCACCAGTCGGTTTACTGTGATGGCCTGTGAGATCATAGAACAGATCAGACGTAACACCTTCAGCGCTCGATCGTAATCGCGCTCCTTTTCAAAGGGAAAATCCACACTGAGAGCACCAATCGCTTTCTGGTTAACAATAATCGGCACACAAATGAAACTCAGCTCTTGCTTTTTGAGCTCCTCTCTTCGGGCAGCTCGCTTCAGAAACATCGGTTCTCGGCTCACCTGAGGGACCACGATGGGTCTACCGCTCTTAACCACCCGACCTGTAATTCCCTCGCCAAGCTGGTAACGTGCCTGTTGTCCGTCAGCCGTCAGACCGCACGAAGCCTCAATGTAGAGTTCTTTCGACTCCTGATTTAGGAGTGTAATGGCGCTCCGAGACACCCGATGGTGACGTTCTAAGATCTCCAACACTCGATGCAAAGAGATAGTGAGATCAAGCGTACCCGAAAGTATTTGGCTGATCTCAAGGAGCGGCGCGAACTTTGGGATTTCTGTGTCCTGATCGTCTGAAAGGGTAACCGTTTGTTTAGACTTTTTCACCAATGCACTTGTTACGCGATGCGCCCTTTGCGTCTCCTGCTGACTCCAAAAACTTTCGCTCAAGATAAGCATAACTTCCCTCAATGTCAACTAAATATGACTCTATCTTCCCGACCTGCCTACCATAGCGAGAGCAGCACAAAAAGTTAATTGGATCTGATGGAAGCGCGTGCAGACCTGACCAAATGGGGCATTTAATTACCCAGTCGACCAGAAGAATCAGGATGTCCGATGTGAGGTCTCATTTCCAAAGTTGGAGTCAGAGATTAATGCAATAGGCAGAACCGGCTACGACACCAATAAATCAGCCACTACGAGATCGCCTTGAAGAAAAAGGTAAGCTGCGGCTTCGACTTGGGAAACCACCTCGGTCCAAAACTTAACTGCACCCTGAGGTGCTGCCGCACACAGAGCAAACGTAGCAACTGCCGTTGCGCTGCATTAAATTACCGCAAGTTAGGCAAGTGGGTGACTCTGCCCGACTTTCCGCCACCAAGCGCCGGGTGGCCCGGCTGGATTCCTCGTCACCAGCCTGTTCGGAAAACTTCACCTGGACACCGTTTTGCACGCTGCCGTTGAGCTTGACGTTCTGAAGACCAAGTGCTTCCTGGATCTCCGAGCTGAGATACTTTGTAGCCAGGTAACGCACCACATAATCCGGAATCGAAGTAGCGAAAGGAATCTGTGGGTCATCCGTCACACCGGTCGGTTCAAAGCTCATGTGCGCAAACATCCGAACATAGTCCTCCAGGGGCACACCTCTTTGAAGACCCATCGACAGAGCTATGGCCCAAGCCATCCCTAATCCCTGGAGAGTTGAGCCTTGCTTAGCAAAGTTCAAAAATATTTCGCCCAGTTGATTGTCCTCCGGGTACATACCCATGGTCAAGAAGCCCTTGAACCCTCTGATCCGGAACTCATGCTGGAGGGCTGGATGGTCTTTTGGCATGTTCCGGTGTTGGGGACTGATTTTCCCTAAGGCGCTGCGATTTTTGTTGGAGAGTGGTTGGACCATCTTGCAGCCATCACGATAGATTGAGACGGATTTCATGCCGTATTTCCAACCCTGTATATACGCTTCTCTGATCTCCTGCGCGTCGGCTTCATGAGGAAGGTTGATCGTCTTGGAAATGGCGCCGGACAAGAAGGGTTGGACTGCACCACACATCTTGATGTGTCCTAAATAGGAGATGGATCGCGTCCCGCGGGCGGGACGATCCGCACAATCGAAGACCGGCAAATGCTCGTTTTTCAAATGAGGGGCACCCTCAATAGTTTCTTCTTCTTCGAGGTGTTTTCCGATCGCTTCGATCTCCTCCTTTGAGTAGCCCAACTTCTTCAAGGCCAAAGAAATGGTGTTATTGACAATTTTCAGTGATCCTCCTCCCACTAAGTTCTTAATCTTGACCAGAGCAAATTCCGGCTCAAGCCCCGTCGTGTCACAATCCATCATGAAAGCGATGGTGCCCGTGGGTGCTAGCAACGTAACCTGAGCATTGCGGTAACCCATCTCGGAGCCTTTTGCGATCGCCTGCTCCCAAACCTCCATGGCAGAGTGCAAAAGATCCATGGGTACCAGAGCGGAATCGATTTCCGATAGAGCCTCGCGATGCTTGTGGAGGACCCTCATCATGGGAAGACGGTTTTTGTCAAAGCCCTCAAATGCTCCCATCCGTCCAGCTATCTCAGCACTGGTGAGATAGGCCTGGCCGGTCATCAAAGCGGTAAAAGCAGTTGCGAAATGTCGGGCCTGATCACTGTCATAAGGCAACCCTTGAGCCATCAAATAGGCGCCCAGATTAGTATAGCCCAATCCCAAGGTTCGATATTCATGGCTGATTTTTTCGATCGCTGCTGTGGGATAACTCGAATTACCGACGATGATCTCTTGGGCCAGTATCATAATCCGAACAGCCTGCAAGAACGATTGGCTGTCAAACTGACCATCTTCTTTCCTGAACTTCATCAGGTTGAGCGAAGATAGATTACAGGCCGAATTATCCAGAAAAACGTATTCCGAACAGGGATTACAGGCGTTGATGGGAGCAGTATTGGGACAGGTATGCCAGTCATTGATGGTGGCAGAGTATTGAACACCGGGATCGCCGCAAATCCAAGTAGCTTCTGCGATCCAACTCATCATCTCTCTAGCTTTATAGGAATGGACTACCTCGCCCGTGGTGACCTTGCGGACCTTCCATTCTCCATCATTAACCACCGCTTTCATGAATTCATCGGTAACACTGACACTGTTATTAGCATTCTGAAATTGAACACTTCGATAAGCTTCGCCGTCGATTGAGCTGTCGTATCCAAGTTGAATAAGCTCTTGTGCTTTCTTTTCCTCCACAGCTTTGCACCAAATGTATTCCTTAATGTCGGGATGATCTGCGTTCATAATCACCATCTTGGCCGCTCTTCGGGTCGCTCCTCCCGACTTAATAGCGCCAGCGAAACTGTCATATCCTTTCATGAAAGAAATCGGTCCTGAAGCAAAGCCACCCACAGACAAAGGTTCGCTCGAAGACCGAATTTTAGATAGATTGACTCCGGAACCGGAACCCCCTTTGAAAATGTTCGCTTCCGTCCTTGCCAGTTTCATGATCGAGTCCATCGAGTCCTCCACCGAGTTAATGAAGCAGGCGGAACACTGCGGGTGCTTTTTGATACCCACATTAAACTGGACAGGAGAATTAAAAGCCGCCATCTGGTGGAGCAACAAGTGGGTCAATTCGTGATTGAAACTCTTGGCGGCGTCTTCGGAACTAAAATAGTTTCCCTTCCGACCCCAATCCGTAACCGTGTTGACGATACGACCGATCAATTCCTTGATGCTGCGCTCACGACCGGGACTTCCCAGATGGCCACGAAAATATTTACTGGCCACGACGTCAGTGGCCCGTTGCGACCAAGACTTCGGAAATTCCAGATCTTCCTGACGAAAGGTTATCTTTTGCGTCTTCCAATCTTTAATTTCGGCGGTTCGCAATTCCCATTCCACCTCATCAAAAGGGTGAGATCCTCTTTGAGTAAAGAATCGCTCAATTTTTAGACCGGAGGCTGGTTCCCCATTTTGAGCCAGTTTCTCCATTAAATTCCCCTCCCAAGATGCATATCAGATTTACTCTCGTCAGTGGGGTTATTCTAGCAACTCGCTACGACAATCTTTGCAGTGGGATGATACGCTGGCTTCACCCCGCATATAGTAGCCAAGACTACCCATTATACTAGATTTCTGGTAACCCTCTTTAACAGCTCGGTCTGCGACAAACCATTCACGGTGATCATTTTGTTTCTCGAACGGTGCCCTCTTACCAGAACAAGGCTTCGGGCAAGCAATTGTAGAGTCTGGCCCAGGAATTCTAGAAGCTGACGGTGGACTCGGCCTCCTGAGGGTGATGCTGTCAGACGAACTTGCAAGATTCCATTGAAACACCTGGCGATCTGCGTGCGACTGGAGCGAGTTTGTACACGAACCGGAAGACAGAGCAACTGATCTTTTTGGAATGTCTTCAAGTTTTCGGCAATCGTCAGCGTGAACCAAAAATCGCTGTGCCAATGCGAAGCAGCGTGGCACCTTCTTCAATGGCAATTTGATAGTCGTGACTCATCCCCATCGACAGTTCAGTCAGACTGATTTTTCGCCGACGGTTCAATTCGTCTAGCAGTTCCACCATTTCACGAAAATAAAGCCGCGTACGCTCAGCATCCTCGTGATAGGGGGGGATGGTCATCAAACCCAGTAGTTTCAGATTATCCATCGAGTCTATCAGGTGAACCATCCTGGGCACGTCTCTGGGAATAACTCCATCTTTTTGCGGCTCTTCGCCGATGTTAACCTGGAGCAATACCGACATTTTCTTTCCTAACTCCTGGGCGATGCGGTTGACCCGTCTGGCTATTTTCTGGCTATCTAAACTTTCGATGACGTCAAAGATCTGAACCGCGCGGTGCGCTTTGTTAGCCTGCAAGTGACCGATGAGATGCCACTTCAGACCTGGTACCTTTATTGCCGGGATTTTTTGCTCTGCTTCCTGAACTCGGTTTTCGCCAAGAAGCTTTTGTCCCGCTCTGCAGGCTTGCTCAACCGCTTCAGGTGGAAAGGTCTTGGAAACGACTAGCAATTGAACTTCCTGGGGGTCCCGGCCACAAGCAGATGCCACCGAGTCAATTTTTCGGTGCAAAAGCTGAAGGTTGAAGGCTATATCGACCACAAGCAGTAGTGTGCTATCGCTAAAAGTTGCGCCATTCACATATGGGGCTGGCGAGCTGAGATCGCGAATCGAGAAGGAGTCGCACCTCAGTCCTAGACCCGTCGCGCTGGCCACAAAAGAGCACTAATTTTGGAAACCAGACATTAGTATAGCGAATTACCTATGGTACCATCGGAAAGGGTGCGTTTGTGCCCGTGTCTCGTCCCGATATTGAGCGAGCGCTCCAGACGTAAAAGCTGGATGGCAAAAGAACATCAAAACCCGAAAGCACGCCAAACACGTTGAGAAGGGGTCAGTTCATTACTTTTGAGGGAATCGAGGGCTCCGGCAAGAGCGTCCAATTGCGCTTGCTGGAAGACGAGTTTAGAAGGCGCCGTCTTTCTTTTGTATCGACTCGCGAACCGGGGGGAACGGCTTTTGGGTTAGAGTTGCGTCAAGTCCTTTTGCACAGAAATGGTGCGGCCCGTGAACCTCTAGCCGAATTGCTGATTTACCTGGCTGATCGCTACCAACATTTGAAGGAAAAGATTGAACCTTCCCTAGTTCGAGGCTTTCACGTTTTGTGTGATCGCTACCATGATGCCACCCTAGCCTACCAGGGACAGGCTCGAGACATTGGCTTCTCCAGAATTAACCAACTCGCGAAAATCCTGGAACTGCCCAGCCCGGATGTCACATTGGTCCTTGACATCGAAATTGAACTTGGATTGAGGAGGGCCAAAACCCGAAACCAGGAACAGAATAGGGAAAAATGGGGCCGTTTTGAAATGGAAGATAAGACATTCCATCAGCAAGTGCGCAAAGGATATCATCTGCTGGCACAAAGGGATCCCTCGAGAGTTGCTCTCATTGATGGTTCAGGCAAGCCGGAGGAGGTTTTCACAAGAATATTGGATCTTCTTCAGCAAAGAGAAATTTTCTAGCGCAGTCCTTCAATTGACTGTCCTGCTCCGTGCCCTCCTATTAAAATCCTACTCGAGGATAGAACGCAAGAAGCTGAAGAGAAGACATGCTTATAAAACTTAAGGATTTCCTAGGTAACGAAGCCCTGGTCAATTTACTGCAGAGGGCCGGTCTGCCCCCAGCAAGTCTATTTTGTGGACCCGAGGGAGTGGGTAAGAAGACACTCGCCCTGAGCCTCGCCAGCCTAGTCAATTGCAAAAACCCCGCTCAGGACGATCGATGTGGGCAGTGTGGCGCCTGCGTGAAAGCCTCGAAGGGAAATCACCCAGACATCTTACTATTCCAACCTACCAAGAATTTCATTCGTATCCAATCCATGCGGAAGCTTAGCCAAGAAGTCCAGTTCCGACCTTTTGAAGGATGTCTTCGCTTCTTCGTCATCAATGAAGCGGAAAAGATGACAGAGGAAGCTTCCAATTCAATCTTAAAAACTCTGGAGGAACCACCCGAAACCTCGCGAATTGTCCTGGTCACTGCTTTTCCTCAAACTTTATTACCGACCATCCGTTCGCGGTGTCAGACTTTCCCCTTTCGTGGTTTGAGTCGCGAACAGATCGAGGCTTATCTGCGGAAGTATGGTGAGCAGGACAATCTCCGATTACGGGCAGCGTTCGCGAACGGAAGTGTGGCTGTGGCTCTCGCCCTCGATCTTGAGCAGACTCTGCGGGATCGAAACCAAATGTTGGATTTATTGACGGCGTGGTGTCGGCATGAATCATTCGAACTGCTGTATAACCATTGTGAGCGGGATCCCTTGCGGGCTGATCTGAAGCTGCGGGATCGCGTTCGGGTGTACTTTGATCTGTTACAGTTTCTCCTCGAGGATCTATATTTCTTTCTGGTGGACACCCCCGAGCGGGTGGTTAATCAAGACCACGTGGAGAATCTGCGAGAGCTTTCTCAGGGGACAGAACTGGACTGGATCAGATCTTTCCTTTACCATATCAGCCAGGCAAAACGGGAATTGGCACACAATATCAATCCACTGATTTGTTTTGAGGCACTCTGGCTAAACAATTGCAAAAATAAGACCTATGTTGGAAGTCGTCACGGTCAAGTTTGAAACCAACAAAACGGATGGGGAATTTTTAGCTACTCAGATGAATCTGCGTGTCGGCGATAGATGCATCGTCACAACAGAGCGAGGGGCAGAGTTGGGGATCGTTACGAATGGGCGCCTGGTAGCTAACCTGAATTTGAGTAATTATAAGATCCGTAAGGCATTGCGCAGGGCTACCGAGCGGGATCTCTACCTCTTTGAGAAGAAGAAGGACAAAGAGGAATTTGCCTTTAGGTTCTGTCGGAGGCGAATGAAGGCCCGTAAACTACCGATGAAGCTTTCGAAGGTCGAATGTATGTTCGATGGCAGTCGAGTGATCTTTTATTGCACGGCTAACCACCGCGTTGATTTCCGCGAGCTCGTTAAAGACCTGGCTCGCGAGCTGAGAACGCGCATCGAGATTCGACTAATCGGTGCCCGCGATGAAGCCAAGCTAATCGGAGGTTTGGGCTGCTGTGACCTTGGTGAGAATTGTTCGGCGAAGTTTCTCAAAGAATTGAAATCCGTGAGTGTGCGCGCTGCCAAAGCAAGCGGTTTGAGCATGAATCCTAACCGATTGTCGGGTATGTGTGGACGTCTGAAGTGTTGCTTGAATTACGAGTTTGAAGGTGCAGGAGGTTGTGAGGTTGGATTTTGTGACAGCGCTGAGAGGTAGTTATTCGGTTTTATGAATGAGTAGGGGAGAGATTTTGCCACAAGGTGGGTCCACTATCTTGGAAAATGAGTTGGATCATTTTCCCTTTTTCTCTGAGCATCTGATTGTGAGTCAGCCTCAGCTGCGTTGTGGTCGGCTTGGGCTTTCAGCCTATAACCCCATTCCTTAAAATGCTCGATTTGCTCCGATGACGGGTTGCTCTCAGTAAATTGCTCACAAATCTCAATTGCAGCCAACCAGGAATTTTGGGGTTCAAGGGCTCGGATTAGCTTCTCGTAAGGTTCAGGCCAGGTGGGATTAAATTTAATCGCATCGCGATAGCGGTCCTCTGCTGCCTTGTAATTGTCCCGCTTAAAATAGAAATCTCCCACCTTCACATGATCCTGTGCCTTTTGAGGGTCTGGAGCGACAGGTTCGGCTTCCAGCTTTTCCTGGGTCCGTTCATCCCGAATCAATACTGGTTTCTTTCTGGGTCCTTCCTGTTGTCCTAAAAGGAGTTGAATCAGGAAAAACACGCCGATGAGGTGAGACAGTGATCGCCTGCTACTCAACATTGATCTAATCGAACTCTTTACTCCCTTGTCAAAAAATGTAGACGCTGTTACACTGGCCGGCACGTAGCTTTTGCTCTTAAATTTCTCAAATCTCCGAAGCGCATCAATTAAAGTACGGGTTAGGACGTTTTTTGGAGTTGAACATGGTCAATCGCAAGTTGATCCGTCCCTCACTTTCTGAGTTAAGGGAACCGGCCACACCGAAGTTGCCCAATGCCCAGAAGAAGCGGATACCTCCAGAACAGACAAGTGCTGAGCAGTATTATTATTTGAAACAAATGGCCAACAAAACGCCCATGGTGGTTAAACTCATCGACGGGGAGGACGTTCACGGCATCATTGAATGGTATGACAAACACTGTATTAAGGTAAATCGGCACACTGAACCTAATCTACTCATTCCAAAGCATGTCATTAAATACATCTACAAAAAAGATGGAGCTGAAGGCAGCGATGAACGCATCTTTTTGGAAAGCGTCGGACAGCAACACTGACGGTGTAGTTGCAGTTGCCTTTGCTCATATTTCTTCTTCCTACCTTTAAGGTTTGCCCAGCACAAAATCGTAAGCTCGCTCACAAGCTCCCAGGTTAAAGCTCACCAGGTCTTGCGTGGAGAAGGCAAAGGCCTTCGTCAAGGCCTCATAGAACTCAGGCAGCTCATTAAGTTTGTATAAAGGGACTAAGTAACCCGCAGCCAGCAGAAAATAGTAGGAAAAAATAGAAACTGTTGTTCCGGAAAGGTAACGGAACGGAGAAATTTCGTGCAAGCGTATCTGTGAGACTGTCATCTGCTCGACAGCGTGCATTTCTGCAAAACTTGGACTGGAGGTCCAGTGAAAAAAGCGATGTAGGGCTACCGGTAGGATTAAGGGATCAAGCGGCTGATGGCTGGGAGACATGGGAGGGAGAGGCTGATCGAGGAGAGCTTTGTTCCCCCCCCCGGTCAACAACTGGTGAACAGTATAGAGATCCTCTCTCTCAAGCTCATCAATTTTCTTGTCAATCATCAACAAATAGCCAAGTGCGGTTTCCAGGCGTTCAGGGCAAAGTTTCTGGCAATCGGGGCCAACCGATTTTTGGTTGTTCTTTCCAAGCTCAAATGCGAGAACTTGGGACAGCAGGTAGCTTCGCACAGCGGTTCTCACATCAGGGATTCGATCCTCCAGTATCTGCTTCTTGTGCTGAAGTGACCGAAACTCGAAGCCTGACTTGAGAGTTTTCCTTTCCTGCATTCTTCCCAATTAGTTTACCGATTTTGAAATGGTCATCCCCGTTGAGCCTGGAAGAAGTGTGGGCCTAACAGCATGTCGAGGCCTCAATCATCGGTTGCCATCTCGACCAGGGTCCGAACTCCAAAGCCAGAAGGACTTTTTTGCTGCCGATCCTCTGTGAAGAGGTCTACTCCGGCCATATCAATATGACACCAGGGAAAATCACCGACGAATTCTTCGAGAAATTTGGCGGCTGTAATCGCTCCGCCCCAACGACTTCCCACGTTTTTGACATCGGCAATATGGCTTTCGATCTCCTGGCAGTATTCCTTATCCAACGGTAGCCTCCAGAATTTTTCGCCGGAGCGTTTGGAGGCTCGCAACAGCTTTTCGTAAAGCGCCTCACTGTTTGAAAACACGCCAGCACGGAGATGTCCGAGCGCCACCACGCAAGCTCCCGTAAGGGTAGCAATATCCACAATATATTGAGGTTTAAATCTTTGAGCATAGAAAAGAGCGTCGGCCAGAATCAGCCGCCCTTCGGCGTCTGTATTTACCACCTCGATTGTTTTGCCACTCATCGAACGGATAACGTCTCCGGGGCGTTGAGCTCTTCCGCTGGGAAGATTTTCAACAGCTGGAATGATTCCGATTACGTTCTTCTTGAGTTGCAACTGTGCGATAGCCTGCATTGCAGCCAACACAGCACAGGCTCCTGCTTTGTCTGACTTCATTTCCTCCATCGACTGAGATGGTTTCAGCGAAAGCCCGCCGCTGTCAAAGGTTACTCCCTTGCCAATAAAAACAATCGGTCTCGCATCCTGTTTAGGTGAATGCATGTGCTTGAGCAGAACAAATCGAGCGGGCTCATCACTTCCGCGCGCGACGGCTAACACCGCTTCCATGCCAAGTTCTTCCATCTCCGATTCACTAAAGACTTGAATTTCCAGGTGGTGTTCACGGGCAACCTCTCTGGCCTTTTCCGCCAGAAGAGTTGGGTTCATTCGATTCCCCGGTTCATTGACCCAGGTACGAGCCAGGTTGGTCGTCTGGGCGAGAATCATTCCCTTCTTCGTAGCTCGTTCAACCGCAGCCGGTTCCAGTTGTTGATCCACGCTCAAGAGAATCTCTTGGACAAAGGATCTGGATCTTTGGGAAGTTTTATACTGGTCCTCTCCATGAACGCCAAGAAATAATCCTTCAACCGCAGCCTGAACAGACAGCGACTGATCGATGTGGGTGTGCAAACACACCATTATTCTTCTTAGGTTGTGAGTTTTGACCTTCTGTATCGATTTCATGATCATGTTACGGATCATCCCCGAATCACAGGTCTCTTTTTTCCCAACCCCAAGCAAAATAAGGCGACTCGTTTTCAAGTGGTTCGGTCGATGGATTGTTTCGATTTCACCTGCTTTACCTTTCCATGTATCTGTCGACTTCAATTCACCCAGTAAACCGTCGAGCTTCTCATCCAGCTCCGCAGACAGACCCTCCTCGATGTTTTCATCCTCGAACAGGGGCAGGATCAGCGCATCACACTCCACCGCGTCCCAGTTTCCTCTTGTGAGTCTAATTTTCATCTTCTTCCCCGCTTTAACTCGGCCCGCACGTCTTGTTCGATTGCTTTTCTCCGCATCTTCTCACGCTTGTCATACAAACGCCTTCCTCGCGCGACTGCGATCTCCATTTTGGCGCTTCCGTCTCTAAAATAAAGGGAGAGTGGAACAATAGTTAGTCCTTTCTTAGTGATCATACCGATCAATCGGTTAATTTCGCGACGGTGCAATAAGAGTTTTCGCGAACGCAGGGGATTGTGGTTGGCATCACTACCATGCGAGTAAGGACTGATATGGCAATTCTCCAGCCAGAGTTCTCCATCCTTCACTCTTGCATAGCTATCGCTCAAGCCTACATTCCCCTCCCGCAAGGCCTTCACCTCGGTTCCCTCCAGAACGATGCCGGACTCATAACGTTCCAGAATCTCATAATCATGGAATGCTTTTTTGTTTTGGGCAATGAGCTGCTCGGACATCGTTTGAATACCTCGCTCCCTTCCATCTCTAAACTCCTTGGTATCGATGGAGCGAGACAGTAAGTTACGTGATGATGAACATGAGGACACCTGAAAACGCAACAATGCGACGGCGCAAACTATAGCTTTGACAGCGTCTGACTGCGGTTATCATACATTTGACGATAATAATCCATATAAGCTCCGGTGCGCACGTGCCCGACCCAATCCAGGTTCTGCTGATACCACAGGATCGTATCTTTCAGGCCTTGATCGAATGGAATTTGCGGTGACCAGTCCAATTCGCGCTGGATAAGAGTCGCATCAATCGCGTAGCGACGGTCATGCCCGGGACGATCTTCTACAAACTGAATGAGTTTTGAAGGTTTTTTTAGGTTCTTGAGGATTTGATAGACCACCTGTAGATTTTCTCTCTCCTGGTTGCCTCCGATGTTGTAAACTTGGCCGCTGCGCCCCCGTACTAAAACCTGCTCCAAGGCGCGGCAATGGTCTTCCACATGAATCCAGTCGCGCATATGTCGACCATCCCCGTAGACGGGAAGCCACCTGTCTTCAAGAGCATTGAGGATCATTAACGGAATCAGCTTCTCAGGGAATTGATAGGGACCATAATTGTTACTGCAGCGAGCAATGGACACATCCGCAGCACAAGTTTTGTAATAAGCACGGACCAAGAGATCAGCAGCCGCCTTGCTGGCGGCGTAAGGATTATTCGGGGCAAGCGGACTTTCCTCGTCAAACTTCCCCGTAGCACCTAAAGATCCATAAACTTCATCTGTCGAGATTTGTACATAGCGAGGAATCCTTTTTCGGCGAGTGGCTTCCAACAGCACCTGCGTGCCCAGTACATTAGCTTTTACAAAAGTATTTGGATCGAAAATACTTCTGTCCACATGACTCTCGGCAGCAAAGTTCAAGATGGCATCGATTCCTGTGTCGAGACACGATTCCACCTGTCGGTATTGGGTAATATCTCCGAGAACAAACCGGTAACGGGGGTTGTCGGAAACATCGATTAGGTTTTCCAGATTCCCGGCGTAGGTCAGGCAATCAAAGTTCACGATGTGGACATCGTTTCTCTGCCGCAAGAGGTATCGAATAAAATTAGAACCAATAAAACCGGCTCCGCCTGTCACCAATAGCTTCATGTTCCTATCTTTATTTGAATCCACAAAGGCATGCACCGTTGCTTCCCGGTGGAAAAACTCACTCAACGTGCTTTATTTCATCAAAACGACGCCTTTGCGGTGAATGCAATGGCCCTAGTTTCGGAAAGCGACAAAGACGATGCCGGCTCATCTTCGGGAAAACGCCACGCGACTTCACCACGGGCTACTCAGGTGTTGATGAATCGGAGCCTCAAACAATCGTTTTCTCGCCCACCCGTTTGTTTGTTTTCTCTTGAGCCCATTTCTCTCGCTCCGCTACCAGGTTACTGGCTCTCAACAAGGATTCGATCGTTCCCGCGTCCGTCCACCATCCATCCAGAATGTCGTAGGTCATTTCTCCCCATTGAATGTATCGGTTGCTGACATCGGTAATTTCGAGCTCCCCACGGTGAGAAGGTTTCAAAGTGCGAATGATATCGAAGACGCGATGATCGAACATATAGATACCTGTGACGGCATACCTTGAAAGAGGAATTTTTGGTTTTTCCTGGACCTGTATCACCTTACCCCCCTCCAGTTCTGGGACTCCAAAGCGCTGGGGCTCAAGCACTTCTTTTAAAAGAAGAGATGCTCCGTGGCCTTGCTGCTTGAACTTTTCAACATAAGACAAGATGGACTGCTCAACGATATTGTCACCTAGCACCACACAGACAAGATCCTCATCCACAAAGTACTCGGCAAGCAAAAGCGCTTCGGCGATTCCTCCTTCTCCTTCTTGATAGCTAAAGTGAAGATGACGAAGACCGAATTCCCTCCCGTTTCCCAGTAGGCGCAGGAAATCCCCGGCACCGTTACCTCCCGTCACCACCATAATGTCCTGAATCCCTGCCTCAGCAAGGCTTTCCAGTGGATAAAAGATCATCGGTCTATTGTAAACGGGTAACAGATGCTTGTTGGTGACTTTGGTCAAGGGTCGCAGTCGGGTCCCCAATCCTCCTGCCAGAATAACTCCCTTCATAATGATCCCAAAGTGTGTTTAATCTTAACTGATGTGATCGGAGTGAAGCAATTTCAGGTACAAATTTTCTGTTTTATCCAACTTTTGGCCGATATTAAAGTGGTTCTCGACTCGCTTTCGTCCCGCCTTTCCCATTTCGCAACGCAGCTTCTCCGAAGTCAGGAGTCTCGAAAGAGCATTGACAAGAAGTTCCGGGTTGTTTGATGGCACCAAAAAACCGGTTTTACCGTGCACAACGAGCTCTGGGATTCCACCGACGTGGGCAGCAATTACAGGAAGTCTATTCGCCATGGCTGCGAGAATTGCTGAACTCAAGCCTTCGGACAGTGAAGGCAGGCAAAACACGTCGAATTCTTTCATCAGTGCTTCGCTGTCAGAACGAAACCCAGTGAACATTACTTTTTCGGCGATAGATAGCCTGTCAGCTTTCTGGGTCAATTTCGTCTTGAGGGGACCTTCTCCCACGAAAATATAAGTTGCTCGAGGAAACCTTTCTGCCAACTGGGCCACAGCCTCCAGGAGCGTTTCATGGCCCTTCTCCGGGCTCAGGTGCCCCACTGTTCCCACAACCAGGCTGTCTTTCCTAGAAAGAAGGGGAACTGATTTTTGTCGGTCGATCCACTCCAAATCAACACCTTCGTAAATTACAGTGACGAGATCAGGACGAACGCCCCTTTCAATCAAGGTTTGTCGGATACTCCGAGAGACGGTGACAACCCCTCCCTGGGACCAGTTATATTTCAGATGACTTAGCGATGACTTCAGTTGGAAGTTAACTCGACGAGCCGAAAGTTGTACCGAGATATCCGATATTCGAGCCGCAAGCCCGCCTAAAAGGATAGAGGTGGGGGTATTGAAATGAACGATATCAACGTCTGCCTGTTGAAAGATCCTCCACAGGCGAAAGAAGGCCAGAGGACTTAACTCGCTACGTTGGCTAAAAGAATAGTTTTGAATTCCTTCTCGACCAATTTTTCGACTCAAAGGCGACGACGATGGAGAAGCTAGCCACACCTGATGCCCGCGATTTTTCATGCCCCGCATCAAGCTGAAGAGTTGCTCTTGTCCTCCTCGCCAAACTTTCTCGGTGTCTACGTAAAGAATCTTCAAGCTAGTCATTGCTCTGACCCAGATCTGAAAGGGTCGACGGACCAGCTCTTAATCTGAGGCTGGCCGATCGTAGTACACCCATTAGACGCTAGTTATCTGCAGAGGGATCCGGAGGTATCCTTGCGTGACCGGACTGCATTTCCCACAATTTCAAGTATTTGAAAAGGGTTGACACTGCAGACAGGGAAGAAACCAATAGTCCCGGGATTCCATCCAAAAAGCCCATTCGGAGGAAATAATTCTTCAGAAACACTGCTGGCGGATCAAGGAGCAAATGGGACAGATTGGCTCTCAAGCCACGCCCATAATAGTCGGCCGCCGCCAGCGTAGAGAAATGTTCCAACTGGGAAAGGTACTCCGAGAGCGACGCATAGGTATAGTGATAAAGGTGCCCTCTCAACTTGGCGGTGGGTCCTAAAACCCGAAAGGACTCGTGTACGCGCCCTCCCTCCCAGCGACCGCGAGATCGACGAAACAGGCGCAGCTGCCAATCGGGATACCAGGTGGTGTGTTCCACCCAACGCCCCATAAAAAATGTTTTTCGCGGCAGGTAATAACCGTTACAGGCCCTGTCCTCGTTCATTTTCCACTCGATAATTTCTTGTCTTAATTGAGAGCTCAACATCTCGTCGCTATCCAGACTGAGAACCCAGTCGTAGGTGGCCTGATCGGTAGCAAATTGCTTTTGCCTTCGGTAGCCTTCCCAAGGCCTATCGAAAATGCGATCCGTGTAGCGAAGACAGATCTGACGCGTGGCATCAGTACTCAAAGAGTCCACCACCAGAATCTCGTCACTTACTTCCTGCAAACTGACCAGTGTTCTTTCAATTTTGTCTTCTTCATTGAAGGCAACAATAGCTGCAGAGATTTTTTTCAATTCTTAACCGCCATTCTTTCTGGTCACGCTGATCTGCTTCACCCTGGACTCCAAGTTGCCTCAATCCAAGGGGACATCATCCTCCGAGAGGTCTGCGAACCAAAGCTACACATTCTTAGTCCCGGCTCCCTTCAATCCAGGATGCTTTTCGATAACCTCTTGTTGATTATAATAGATTTGGATGGGAGCCGATCGGTAGAACGAATTGAGCAATCGTGAGATCTCGACGTCCGATCGCCGAGCCTGTCTATGTTCCACCTTCCTTAACCGTAGCACTGCAGCCCCTTGGCTAAGCGCTTGAAAAAGCGAGCGATAAAAATAGTAGTCGAAGACAAAAATCCGAGTCGCAAACAGTATAAGAAGCATCACGACATGGCGCAGAAGGAAACCGGTCGAATGAAGGTTGATCCAATGGAAAAGCAGACGATTGCGCAAAGACACTGCCTCGACTGATTTTTTGCGGAAGTGGGTATTGATGGTCGCACTGATTTGGTGATAAACGATACTCCGAGGCTCATAATGAACCTCCCAACCTCGCTTCCAACCTCGATAAGAAAGATCTACATCTTCCCAGTGGAAAGGAGAAAGTAGTGGGTTAAAGCCACCAAGCTGCTGAAGTTTTTCCCGGTCGTAGGTCGAGAAACCTCCGATGGCGTAAACGGACAAAAGTCGTCCCTTTTCAATCCACTGTGCTGCCGCCCCCAGAGTGGAGACATCGTAATTGAAATAGACACTCCAGAACCCCCGGCGAAACCGGCCTACTCTCCCGCCAGCGGTAAAAATTGGCTCATCAGAAGCGAAAACTTTGGCGGTCACAGCAAAAACGTTCGGATCAGCAAAATGCCGAGCCTGATGAATCAGGTAGTCACGTTGGATTCGGACATCATTATTGAGCAGGGACACCAGGGGAAAACGACAGTGTTCAAACCCCTTGTTGCAAGCGATGGCGAAGCCTTGGTTTTTCTGCTTTGAGACTAATTGAACTTCGGGAAACTCTCTGGGCAACACTTTCTTAGTTTCATCCTGGCTGCCATCATCGACGATAATGATTTCAGTGGGACAGCCAGTCTTTAGTCGATAAGTCCTGGCTGCAGATGCAATGGAAGGTAGATTCTCTCGGAGCAGGTGAAGACCGTTCCAAGAAGGAACAACGATGCTAATGCCCCAGTTCATGTGCCGGCAGCCCTGTATCCTGTTCTTGCCAACGGAAGAGGGGCGGAGATTAACCACAACCACGAAAGGACAAGTTCGAGTTAATCAGTCGTAAACAACGAAGTCCCCGTCATCTCCAATGGTTTTTCGATCTCTAGATAATCCAGCAAGGTCGGTGCAATGTCTTCCAAAGCACCACCAGGCCGTAGTTTTCCGGAGTATTCATCGTCAACCAGTATCAAAGGTATGGGGTTGGTGGTGTGGGCAGTGTGCACCCTACCGGTGGCAGGATCGGTCATCTGTTCCGCGTTTCCATGATCAGCCGTCACGATCATCATGCCACCTGTCATCCGGAGTTTTTGGTAGATTCTAGATAAACAACTATCGACTGTTTCCACCGCTTTCACCGCTGCTTCCATGACACCAGTATGTCCTACCATGTCGGCGTTGGAAAAGTTTAGAACCACTCCCTTGAAAAGGTCACGGTCTAGTTCTTGCAATAGATAATCCGTGATTTCGAAGGCGCTCATTTCTGGTTTTAGATCGTAAGTCGCCACCTTCGGAGAGGGGATAACGACGCGCTTTTCTCCGGGGAAAAGTTGTTCTTCGCCACCATTGAAGAAGTAACTGACATGAGCGCACTTCTCCGTTTCAGCCAATCGAAGGTTGGGAATCTGGTACTGCGTAAACAGTTTCACCAAGGTCCGTTCCAAGCGCACCGGCGGGAAGGCGACAGGTAAACCAAAGGTGGGGTCATATTCGGTCATCGTCACGTCATTTTGGGTTGGTCTTTGAGCGCGGGGAAAATAATCGAATTCCTGTTGAGTCAAGGCGCGAGTGAGCTGGCGAGCGCGATCGGCGCGAAAGTTAAAAAAGATTAGTGCGTGATCTTCTTTCAACCGTCCCACCGGCTTTCCACTTTCGTCTACCACGGTAAAGGGTACAATGAACTCGTCAAAAACTCCTTGGTGGTAGGAGGCCTGGATCCCTTCCATCGGGTTTTTGAATGACCTTTCAGCTTGACCTTCCACTATGACTCGATAAGCCTTTTCCGTGCGCTCCCATCGATTGTCTCGGTCCATGGCATAGTATCTCCCGCTTACCGAGGCGATCTGTCCAACTCCTAGACGCCGCATCTCTTCCTGAACCTGTTTGAGATATTGTGAGCCGCTTTGACGATAAGTGTCGCGCCCATCGGTAAAGGCGTGTACATACACTTCTCGAATGCCTTTTTCTTTAGCTAAACGCAGGAGCGCAAACAGCTGACGTACATGGCTGTGCACACCACCATCAGAAACTAGTCCCAACAGGTGTAGGGCCTTTCCCCGGGCTATATCCACAACTCGACCCAGGGTGTGATTACGGAAAAGAGCCCCCGAAGCAATGGAGTGATCGATACGGGTGATTTCCGGGTAAACAACTCGTCCCGCGCCGATATTAAGGTGTCCTACTTCGCTATTGCCGATCTGCCCTTCAGGCAATCCGACACGGACTCCACTCGCTTCCAAGGCCACCCAGGAGTATCGGGAGTAGAGCATATCCATGGTCGGAATACGAGCATGGGCCATCGCATTACCCTCTTTAATATCGCTCAACCCCCAACCATCTAGTATTGCGAGAATTAGCACTCGTGGTCTTGGCATTGTCTGATGATTAACAAAAACCAGCGGCCTATTTTTTAGCCCAGCAGACTAATCCGTCCACGCAACCTCCGCACAGCGGCTGTCAGCGAGTATTAAAGCACGGAGGCACAAACCGATCGAGAACCTGCCCTCATGCCTCGCCATTAGGAGATCCCATTCGAGCGGCACTTTGCATGGTAAGAATCCGTCACGTTTTCCACGAAAGGATACTTCTCAGGCTCGACGATTTGGAACTTTAGTGAAATCCGCTTATTTTGGACGATATCACTGATCTTTTGTCGGGAACCGAAAAGAATCGGGTATGTAATACCTTCTTCTTCAAGAGTGGAAGCTGCCTGAAAAACTCGAACAGCTTTCCCCTCCGAAAAAACAAGAATCCTAGGAGCTTCTTTAGCCCGCTGCTGAATCCGCTCCAGCACAGCCACAAACAACCATGGTGACATGCAAAAACTCAGGATGTCAAGATTACTACCGTGAAGTTTAACATCGAGCAGAAGTGCTCACCTCCTGATACTTGGAGGCAAAATTGTCGGGGAAAAGGGCAATGATCGTCTCAAAATAAAACTCGACTGTCTACATCAGGAGGGTAAAACTGGAATCGTCATTAGTTTCTCGAAGGTTTCCTAGATTGATAGCTTGGTTTTAGGATACTTAATGCACGGGTATTCGATCTTCAAGAAAGCGGGAGGTGAGTTGCAACTTCTTCGTTCTTCCAGGCGTATCCAGGATCTGTTATCGACAACCGACTTGATTCGCGCATGTTCAGAATCTATAGGAACCGATAGGAGACGATGGACGATTAGGGGCAGGGGAAAGTGGAAAGGCTTATCCTGTATTTTTGCGACGGCGAATGCGTTCCTGGATGCGGTCGACACTCTCTTTAATGTACGCATCCGGGGTCAGTTCATAAGCTTTCCTATAGGCCTGAAGGGCTTTGTGGTAATCCCTTTTTTTTTCGTAGATAAAGCCTAGCCGATCATGTATAGCTGCACGGGTCGGCATGGACTTAGCCGCGGTCAAAAAAGCCTGTTCGGAAGCCTTTAGATCATCCAGAAAAAGGTGGGCTAAAGCGAGATTGAACCAGGCTTCTCCATCCTGTTGATTTGTATCGACGTAATTGTTCAAGATTGCCACCGCGGCCTTGTAGTCCCCTGACGTGATGGCGCTGACTCCCTGCCGATAATTCACCTGGGAAAGATAACGTTGAGCCTTTGAGGAGCTTGGATTCAGAATGAGTGTTTGCTGCAAGTACTTTTCAGCTTCCACATAATTGCCTACCTGATAATAGGAAATACCCAGTTGCAAAACATCTGTTTGGTCTCCTCTTCGAAGAGAAATTGCTTTTCGCAAATCGGATATTGCCTTATCGAACTCCTTGAGATTGTAGTAAGCAGGTCCACGCATCTTATAGACCCGGTATTGCTCACTGGGCGAGCGAGCGTAGCGTTCGCCCTTCAGTAAGGTGGAAATCGTGACTCTGTATTGGCCGCTGTTGTAGTATGCCAGAGCCAACTTGTAGTAGGAGGGAAACCAATCACTCTTGAGTTGCAGTGCTTTTTCAAAGGCAGTGATCGCTCGATCATAGCGCTTCGTCTTGAGATAACAGTCTCCCAAAATTCGATGACCATCTTCGTAACTTGGATCAGCCTTTACAATCTGTTCGAATTCCTGAATCGCCCTGTCATACTGGCCTTGTTTGTAAAAGGAAATCCCCTTCTGGAAATCTTCCTGGGCGATCCCAACCGCGCTCCCCCACATCAAAAACGACAGCAGGTAAGCCTTTTTCATGGTCCTCAGCACGTTATAATGGGAAGTGGCCTCATTCGAAGATGCCAAACGCTCTCCAACGTTGTACTTCTGACCGGGTCGGGATGGAGATGTTACTGACTCTTTGAATTTTGAGCAGATCAAACACCTCAATCATCACATAGTAAGGAACCTGAGGTTGAGTTTGGATAATCACTGGCTTGTCTGAGTTTTGTTCCATTTTCATCCGGATGTACCCACCCATCTCCTCCAATGACATTGGAATCTTATCGACTCGGAATCGGCCCTGTCCGAATATCTTGATGTGAACAGCTTCCTCCGGTTGCACATCCAGCTGAGTGGGGTCATTCTTGGGGAAAGCAAATTCCAATCCTCTGGTGGAACTGAAAACAGCGGTTAACATGAAAAAGATAATGAGCAAAAAGGCGATGTCAGCCATGGAGGATGTTGGAATTTCAGGGAGAGCTCTAAGCCTGGGTCTTAAGACCATCAAACAGATCTCCTCGATTTCCGGTCAGTCAGTAGACCGATATTCTTCGCGCCATTGTTGCGCAGTTGCTCGAGAACCTGGTCGACCTTTTCGTAATTGACCAGCCGATCTGCCTTGATAACAAACTGCTTATCCGGGAACAGCTGGACAATTTGCTGGGTGAGAGAACCAAGCTCATCGGGGCCGGAAAGTGCAAAAGCAAGGGCTTGACCCTCCGTGAAACTGACGATACCGTCGCTGCTGATAGCGACGATGGCTGCATCTCTGGACACTTCCGTCCGGATTGCCGAGTTGGGAAGCTGGACATTCGTACGTTCTGGTGAGAAGGTGGTGGTCAACATAAAAAAAATGATGAGCAAAAAGGCGATGTCAGCCATTGAAGCAGTAGGAATACTGCAACCAGGGATGTCACGTGTGCGTTTAAGTTTCATACCTTTCGGATCTATTGTTTTCCTTCTTTTCCCCGCTCCTTGTCTTCAATTTCACTAAAAGTTTCCAGCAGCATCAACGAGCTAGTTTCTATATCGAGAGCAAAACTGCTGACCCGGTTGTTGAAGTAATTGTATCCTGCCTGTACAGGCAGGGCGATGGTAAGACCCGTGGCGGTGGTAATAAGTGCTTCGGAAATGCCGCCGGCTACGGCCTGTGGGTTTCCCAGACCAACTTCGGCCAAAGCCTCAAAAGAAGCGATCATACCAGTGACTGTCCCCAAGAAACCAAATAGGGGAGCAATGTTGGCCACCGTCGCCAAAATCCAGAGGCTCTTCTCCAACTTAGAGATCTCGTGCAGGGCGACGCTTTCCATTGCTTTTTCAATTTCTTCTTGAGACTTTCCGAAGCGCAGCAAGCCAGACTTCAAGGTAGTGGCCACTGGGTTGTCATACGATTCGCAAATCTCAATTGAACGGCTTAAGTCATCCTTTAAGAGAGCTGTGCGAATCTCAGAAAATATTTCTGCTGTATTCCCCTTGATCCGGTAATAGGCGATACCCCTTTCGATGATAAAGATCAAACCCAGAACGGAGCAGCCAAGAAGAGGCCACATCAAGGGCCCTCCATCGCGAAAATAAGTCCAGATCGTCCCTCCAATTGCTAGTAACACAAGTCATCCTCCAGTGATTCTTTAGTTGTTTAGATCCTCTTCGACACTGAAAGTTTCAGTAAATTAGGGAAGTCCAATCATAACCCAAACCCGCCCAACGAACAATCGAACGACCTTGTCGAAAAAGGGCCCGAAGATCCATTCGTGGCTTACTTTTCAGGTTCGAAACAGCAGATCGTCGACTCCGAGAAAACCGCTCTTATCTCCGACGCACTGTTAACAGGCTCAAGGGACTTTAATGTTCAGGCGTTTGAGCTTTTCATTGAGTGTGGTAGGGTTGACACGTAGCAGAGTGGCCGCCCGCTTTTGGTTCCAGTCAGTTTTTTTAAGGGCTGTCATAATTAAGTTTCGTTCATATTCCAAGACCAGATCTTTCAACGATGCTCCATTTTTCGATACAATCAATCGACCCAGACCAACCCCAATGGATTCAAGGACTTCCCGGGGGAGTAGTTCTGGGGTAATATGCCCGTCATCTGGAGCCAGAACGACTGCTCGTTCGATCACATTCTCCAGTTCACGAACACTTCCAGGCCAATCATATTCCATCAACAATCGAAGAGCATCCTGGTTTATCCTGCACTGGGAACGATCATTTTCTTGGCTGAAGTGCCTAATGAAATGGTCCACTAACAAAGGGATATCATCTTTTCGTTCTCGCAAGGCTGGCAAATGGATGGTGATCACGTTGAGACGATAATAGAGATCGTCGCGGAACTGCCCTGTCTCAACAGCCTGCCGTAGATCAATATTGGTAGCGGCAATGATCCGAACATCCACCTTAATGTTATCCAGCCCACCGACTCGACGAAATTCTCTTTCCTGGATCACGCGCAGTAGTTTAGCCTGCGTTTCCGGAGGTACGGTGCCCACTTCGTCGAGAAACATTGTCCCACCGTCGGCGATTTCAAATAATCCCTTTTTCGTGGACGTGGCACCCGTGAAAGCTCCTTTGACATGACCGAATAGCTCGCTCTCTAACAAGTCGGAAGGGATCGTACCGGTGTTGACTGCCACAAAGGGACCAGAACCTCGAGGACTACAGCTATGGATCGCCTTCGCAACCAATTCTTTCCCTGTTCCACTCTCCCCTGCAATCAAAATGGTGCTGCGCCTGGGAGCCACCTGAGCAATGAGATCAAAAATCTCCTGCATTGGATCGCTCTTGCCGACGATGTTCTCAAAAGTAAACCGCTCTCTGAGGGTTCTCTTAAGCTGACGATTCTCCAGTTGCAAACTGCGTTTGGTTAGCCCATTCTTGATCACCAGCAGCAGTTTCTCGTTCTTAAAAGGCTTGGTGATGAAATCAAAAGCACCTGCTTTGGTGGCTGTCACCGCGTTTTCAATCGAAGCATAGGCAGTGATCATGATCACAATTACATCCGGATCAAGAGCGAGAGTTTTTTTCAATGTGGATAGCCCACCCATCCCGGGCAACATCAAATCGACGATAACGAGATCCATTATGTGTTGCCCCAGTTTCTCCAGACCTTCCTCTCCAGTGGAAGCTTCGTGTACCCGATAGCCCTCCTCCTGGAGAAGCTTGCTGATGACTTCACGGATTATTTCCTCGTCATCGATGACAAGGATAGACGGCTTGGTGGACATAATCGGAAATCCTAATTGACTCGTTTAATCGGGAAGTGAATGCTAAAGACCGTTCCTTTACCGGGCGCACTTTCAACGTTGATTCGTCCCGAATGTTCCTGGATTATACCGTAAGAAACCGAAAGGCCGAGGCCAGTGCCCCTGCCCACGTCTTTCGTGGTGAAAAACGGGTCGTAAATCCGTTTGATATCCTCTTTGGAGATACCTGTACCGTTGTCCTGAATTCGAACGACCAGTTGTGAATCTTCCTGGTAAGTCCTAAGCTTCAGCTCCCCTCCTTGTGACATAGCATCCCGGGCATTCAGAAAAAAGTTCAGGAAAACCTGCTGCAATTTTCCGTCGTTACCAAGGGTTCCAGGAAGAGAAGAGTCGAGGTTGAATTTGACATCGATCTTACTTTTTGCCAGTTGATGTTTGAGCAGGGATAAGGTTTCCATGACAACAGAGTTCATATTCACCTCCCGCAAATCGGAGTCTTTCAATCTGGCAAAATTCAGCAGCTTGGTGACAATGTCGGAGGCGCGAAAGCTCTGCTCTTCTATTTTCTTTAACACCTGGTAGCGGGAGTCATCGACTGGTGTTTTCTTCAACAGCATTTGAGCATAACTGGAAATGCCCGCTAAGGGGGTGTTTACCTCATGTGCTACTCCAGCCGCAAAAAGGCCAATCGAACTCAGTTTCTCCGCCTGCAAAAGCTGGCCCTCAAGCTGGACCTTCTCGGTGATATCATCGAAGACCAGGAGGGTTCCTGTCACAACATCAATGTGCGAGACGAAGGGCGAAAGGCTGATGTTGACCAACCTGATGTGGTCGTCTCGAGACGTCAGGTGGGTCTTGTGGAATCGCACCGTGTCTTGCACAACCCAGCGGGGTCCCTCGATGGTTCTCCTCATGGTTTGAATAAGATCATTGCCAAAAACTTCTGCTATATTCTTACCTACAGCCTGGGTCCTTCCGAGGCCGTACAGGGACTGCATGGAATGATTCCAAATGAGGATTTTCCCCTGTGCGTCAATGACTACGACTCCCACCGCAATGCTTTCAACCACATTTTCGCTGTACGCCTTCAGATCGGCCAGTTCTCCCACTTTGGCTTCTAAAGAACGATACAAAAGAGCATTATCGATAGCAATCGCTGCGTAACCCGTCAAGGTGGCAATTAAATCCAGGTCGTCACTGCTCAGAAAGTCTCCATTACAGCGTTTACCCAATGCAACAAACCCGATGATCCGTCCATGAACCTGAAAAGGTTGAGTATAATAAAAGTCCCACTGGGCCAAAGTCTCCTTGAAGCGACCAATCTCTTCATCTGAGGTGGCCACAAATTGTCCATTTTCCCCCAAAAAAAGTCTCGTTGACACTTCGATTTCGACAGCAGTGGCCTGCTTACCCGATCTGACGAGATCTTCGGAGTGGTAAAGCTTATAGAGATCTCTTGACGAGTCCTTTCGCAAAAAAATAGCCACAGGTGCTAAGTTAAATGTTTGCCGAATGCGCCTGCAAATCTTCTCGGCCAGAAGAGAAGGATTGATCTCAGAACCTAAGGTCTTTCCAAAGCTAGCCAAAGACCCCCGATGATAATATTCCCCTTTGTAAAAGTACCGATCAATTTGTTCTTGAATCTTGCGTTTGATGGGCGCGAATAGGAAAGCTATCATCAGGGCTGAAAGGGCGAAAAAGACAAAACCCGACTCCGGAGAAAATCCCTGAATGGCCCAGCCAATCAAGAAGACTATCCCAAAATAGAGTCCCAGCAACGTCGAACTCGCTAAAAGATAGGCGGCGCCCTCTTTGAAGATGAGTTCGACATCCATCAGTCGATACTTGGTGATGGCATAGCCAAAACCAAGCGGAATGAGTGCCAACCCAAGAATCGAGAATTCCCCAGAGGTATAAATCGGCCAACCCAGCACATAAGGAATCGCGTATAGAACCGTAAAGAAAAGCACTCCAACAAAGGTTCCTCCAGTGATCCACTTCATCTGTTGTCGTTGAATGGCCGAGGTCTCTTCGCGGCAAGCGAGTAGTAAAACAACAGCCCCTAGCAGAAACAATGTCGTAAAATGGGTCAAGTGAAGACGATCGAAAAAGTGAGAAATCACTTCTTCTCGGGGCAGTCCAAGTAGTTTTAACCCTCCTGAAAACCAGGCCATATGCAGACTCAACAGGCAAAAGAAGGGAAGGTAGATAGCAATTCTCAAACGCCGCATCCGTCGAGTGAGGGAGAACGGCGTCGGAAAATAGCAACAAAAATGTAAAAAAAGCGGTGGCAGCAGCAGGAAAGCAGTTGCAGAGCACCAGTAAATGAGAATATCAAAGGCGTCGGCTCGTCCCGAATGGCGGTAAAGGAAAAGAATGAAAGCCACCAACGAGATCAGAAAAAAATGAAAAGCCCCTGGGGCCTTCCAGTTTTGCGAGAAAATGAAAATCCCGATGCTCAGGTAGATGAAGGCCACCACAATCAGAAAGAAATCACTCTGATCAACTTTGGAGCCCAGCCTCATACGAACCGTGTAGGAAACTTCTTTATCACTTGCTCCTTTCTTCACTTGGTAGGTCACCAGGCCGTTACCTGGAAGCGTTTTTACCAGGGTCTCCATGATTTCTGTGTAATCGTCAAGACTGGTGACGGGGATCTGACTAACACTGAGGAGTAAATCACCCGAGGTGAGTCCCGCCTTCGGACCCGAAGCCTGTGCATCAATCACCACCCTGGCTTCCACCCCTCGGCGTGTCTGTGCCCACACGACCCCGTCGGAAAATTGCTTCCACTGAGTCCGGTCCACCAGGTTGAGCACCCCTAAATAGACGAACAGACTCGATAGAATCAGAACCAACACTGTCTTAAACTGCTGGAAAGAGGCCATTTTCACACAACTCATCTTGCTGTCGACAGGATTAAAACAACCCACCGAAACTCAAAGCAACTTCAATTCCATCACCGCAAACGCTCTCAAAAAAAGGTTCTAAACTATTGTGTTCTTGCTAAATAGGACCCTCTCTCCGATGTAAATTGCCAAAGCGACAGTCCCATTCTATCCAATGTGTTGAATTGACCATCAATAAATTGGATCACCCTGCCCAGGCCGACGTGATTACAAGGCAGATATACCTTTAGTGGAATTTGCACCTGATCTTTCCCGTATTGACCGACGGCTAAAACCTGAAGGTTACCAGAGCCTTTCGGCGGCAGGGAACATTCCGGCATGGAGAAGATAGCAGTAGGGAGCAGCGTAGAGTTTTGCTTTCCTGGACGATCGCGCCAGAGTCTTGAGTCAGAAATTGAGGGCAATCCCACCCCGGATGGTGCGCGGATTGCGCACGAGAAGTACATCACCCACGGAGGTGTGGATAAGTCCCAAGTCCTGGTTCAAGAGATTGCGGATATCAAAGATAACTTCAACCTGATGCTCAGGTAGAAAGTCCAAGCCCAGAAAGTTAAGAAAACCTCCTGGCACTGGAACCACTTGACGAACAAACAGGTTAATCCCCTCATTGGAGGTTTCGTAATGATCCGAGAAAGCGTCCAAAGTTGTCAGTGGAGAACCGTCGGGGATGAACTTGACTAATGCGGTCAGACGGGTCCGTGATGACGGAATGACCGCTTCAATCTGAGTGACGACACAGTGATAACGTTGCCACTGGAGAAATTCTTCCATGGTGGACTCATCGAATATCAATGTCATCCTCTCCGGACCGACACCCACAGCATTGCCGACAACATAAGAAGCTGATGCTTTCACCTCTGGGGTCAAGTTGCGCCGAAACGTCATGCGATATCCGTTGTTTTGTGCTTCTTTCTCGCTAAGCTGGAAAACCTCCACACCTGGATCGTATTCTAGAACCGCTAGCAAGGGTGCAGTTCCAGGAAATAGTCTATTTTTGTAAACAGCCAGCTCGATTTCGGTCTCATCGTTGAGTTCTTGAGTAATACTGGCTTGGTAAAAACGAGACGTCCCCAGGCTCAGCTGATCACCGACCCGCGAGAAATAAACGGCATCAGCAAGATTGACAACTCCACCCTCGGGTAATGTTACGCTGTTACCTCGTGTTGAACGCTTGGAGGCCATCAGAGCGCGCATGTGGGTCGTGCGCGTTGCTGAGAAGGAGACCTGAGCATTCGGACTAATAAACGAGTAATTCGATCCCGTCCGAACTCGATTGACCTCGAGGCCATAAGTGACAGATAGCATCTCGCCCCAGCGCAAACTGTCTTCAAACCCCATCGTAAATATTTTGGTCGTTCCCACCGCCCGGGTGTAATCGACCCGGTTGCCCAGTGCCATCGGGTTGTTTAATAGGGCCACGCCGGGTTGTTCAAAACTCATTCGCCCGTAGTTGAAAAAGAGCTGCAAGGTGTGATTATCATTCAGTTCATAGTTCACCAGATTTTTGACACGCCACAACCCGTCCTCCCCGGAAGCCATTTGGCCTGCAAAAATATAATTACTGGCTCTTCCCAGGGACTCCATGAACGCGAAGTTGGTGGTAGTGCCGCCCGAAGGATCAGATGGTAGAACCAGATAGTCGCCGTTTAAGCCAGCGTTAGTGTAGACTTCAAACGTTGCTTCGTCGAAAAAGTTCCTGAATAAATCGTGTTTTGACGAATCTTCCTCGAATCCCGGTAGATGGCGAAACACCAAACGTCGATCAGCAGAACTGCGAAGAATCGTTTTAATACTGAGATTGTCCTCCGTTGAACCCTCCAGTTGGAATAACTGTTGCAGGACTAGGTTCACCACCGCAGTCTTTCCCGGAAGAATCTCCACTAGCCGATTCACCGGGTTGTCATACCCTAAACTCTTAACCGAAATCTCGTAATTTCCCGACGCAATATCTTTAACGACAGCCTTACCGGCGGCATCAGTTCGAGTTAGAATCGGGAAAGTTCGTTCTGAGGATGCCTGCAATAGGCCCACCAAAATATTAGAAAGAGGATGGCCAGCTTGGTCGTGGACAACCGCAGTAAAATGACCCAGAGAGGCGGCTCTGATCACGCCACTAATACCGCAAAGCGAGGCGCTAATGAACAATGCTGCTAAAAACCGCGCACACTTAAGGTGAGTTCTCATAGCAGTTTTCGTTGAGAGCGCCATTCTAATCCCGTAGACGACGATAGTCAACCGACAGTTCATTTTCGTCTTCTATTCTGCTTCCGGACTAGAAGTCCGGGCAGGAAACTCTACGTTGCAAAGGAGCAACGTAGAAAACGGCACTATCGGAACATCCACCCTGCCGGGCTGAGGATCTGGGAGATCACCTCTCGGGATTTCGTCCTTCTCCCCTGTACCAGCAGCCCGTGCTAAAAGGCACGTCGCGGCCAGGAAAGAGGACAAGTCGATACTTTTACACCGTTGAGAAAGAGCGACCAAAACATTAGCCGTAACCTTCATCCGCCTAGCGGGTTGCTTCGAGACGAGCCCCAGTGTGGCATTCCTCTCCTCCTTAATACGACGGCCGATACTTGGTACCTCTCTCAGTTTCTTCTTATCCCGGCCCATTCATCGTCGTGTATACTTTAAGTGTTTCACTCCCTACTAAAAACATGATGACGTTTGTGGTGGGTGCCTCGGCGTCGAGTTCGCGAAGCAACGACGAAGCGATGCGAGACATCATCTCTTCCTCGCTCCTTGACCTCGCCTCGCCAAACCCATCGGCAAACATCATCGTATTGAGGAAACACTAAGTACTCAGGTATTAGGCGCCATGACGGTGCGAGTTCGCTTCGCTCCCAGCCCTAGCGGCCATTTACATATGGGAAACGTGCGCACGGCGCTTTACAACTGGCTTTTCGTTCGTCAAAAAGGAGGCTCACTCATTCTTAGGATTGAGGATACTGACCTGAAACGATCAGAAAAATCCTATGAAGACAACTTGATGGAGGATCTAAAGTGGCTGGGATTACAGTGGGACGAAGGGGTGGACATGGGAGGGACACATGGTTCCTATCGCCAAACCGACCGCTTTCCCGTTTATCGCACCTATGCGGAGCGTCTTCGGAACGACGGAAAAGCATATTATTGTTTTTGCTCCCCTCAACAGTTGAAACGGGAGCGACAGCGACAACTGGGTGCTGGAGATCAGGTCCGTTATGGCGGACAGTGCAGAAATCTTTCCTTTCAGCAAGCAGCACAGCGGCTCGCAGCAGGAGAAGAGGCGGCATTGCGCCTGAGGGTTCGAGAAGGCCATGTAGGCTTCCACGACATCGTCTTTGGCTCCATTCAGGTAGAAACTAGTGGCATTGGTGACTTCATCCTCCTCCGATCGGATGGCTCTGCCCAGTACAACTTCGCCTGTTCGGTAGACGACGCCCTGATGCGAATTAGCCACGTCATCCGCGGAGAAGGTCACATTTCCAACACTCATCGACAGATTCTCATTTACGAGGCACTAGGCTTCACCCCTCCCGAATTTGCCCATCTTTCGACCATCCTTGACAAAAACGGTGCCAAACTGAGCAAACGGCAGGGGGCGATATCCGTCGGGCACTTTCGTCACCGAGGATACTTGCCCGAAGCCTTAGCAAATTATCTTGCTCTTCTCGGATGGGTTCCCCGTGAAGAAGGCCATGAAATCCTGACTATGGAGGAATTAATCGCTAAGTTTGAGCTTTCTCGCGTTAATCGTAGCCCTGCCATCTTTGACCTTGACAAGTTAAAGTGGGTGAATCGGAATCATATAAAGAGTATAGAGCCAAACCAGTTGATAGATCTGGTGCTTCCCTTTTTGCAGCATCACGGGCTCATTCCTGACGACCCATCCTCGGAAACCAAACAGTGGGTGGGCGATGTAGTTGACGCGGTCATTAACTATGTCGACACCCTTGAGGACATTGTTCAGCAAACTCGTTTCATCTTCCACTTCGATCCGGAAAAAGGTTTAGTGGAGCCAGCAGTCCAGGAGGTGCTTTCCCAAGGAGATGCACATCTGGTCATCAGTGAGTTTTTTAAGTGCATTCAAAAGTATGATTTTCTTGATGTAAACGCTTTTCACGAGGTTCTCGCCGTGGTGAAGCAGGCGACAGGTCGGAAAGGAAAAGCACTTTTTCTCCCTATCCGAGTGGGACTAACGGCCCAAGCTTCAGGCCCCGAGCTTGACAAACTTTTACCGATCCTAGAGCACGGACAACAGCTTGCGCTTCCGGTTGCGGTTCTGAGACCGAAAGATCGAGTTAAAGCCATTCTAGAGCGAATCTCATGATCATTTACGGGATTCACCCGATCACCGAGGCACTCGAATCTAAAAGCCGCCGGCTCGGGCAAGTTCTCATTACCCGGGGAAAATGGAATCCGCGCCTACAGAAAATCGTCGAGCTGGCTCGCCGCAGGGGTGTGCCTGTTCGCTTCGAAACAGCTGCAGTGCTGCGACGCAAAGTTCCTACCAGCAGGTATCAAGAAGCGATCGCAGAACTAGATGAGATCGGATTTATAGGGCAGGAGGAAATCCTCAGGGCATCGCCAACACTCCTATTGATGGCTGATGGCGTCGAAGATCCCCGCAATCTGGGCGCACTCTTGCGCACAGCTGAGGCCGCTGGTGTCGGGGGTGTATTTGTCCCAGGGAGACATGGTTGCGGAATCACCCCTCTGGTGGTCAAAGCAAGTGCAGGAGCCGCCATGCACTTGAAGATCGCCCGGGTAGGAAACGTCGTTCACAGCCTAAAAAAATTGAAAAAACAAGGCTACTGGGTCATCGGCTTGCACATGGAAGGAGAAATTCAAATCGATCAGATTGACACGTCCCTCCCTCTGGTGGTGGCTGTGGGAGGAGAGCATCGAGGAGTCCGGCGCTTGGTTCGTAAACACTGCGACTTTCTGGTCTCCTTACCCATGAAAGGTCGGGTCGGGTCACTGAACCTTTCCGTGGCGGCTGGCATTCTACTCTATCAAATTGTCCGAGGACGTGAAGGTTTGTAATCGCAACCTCAGTGGCAATTTTAGGTGTCTGGGCTTTCTCCCTTTTCGAGGGGAAATCTTGCAACCGACCATGGATCGAAACAATAACTCTTGGACTGCATAATCGTCAACTTTCCTTTTTGAACAAGGGAATCAGATAGACGTTAATGAGGGTGGCGAAGGGTCGCTCATATTCTCGAAGTTCGGGAAGAATTTGGTGCGAAAAAGAAACCGGGACGCCCGTTGGATGTGACGCTTGAGCGATCTGCTTTTTACCCTCAGGATTCAGGTAGCTATACAAGAGGACTAGGGCGATAGATTCAGGAGCTAATTGTTCAACCTTGCTGCAAAGCCACTCAAGGCTTTCCTGTTCCAAAGGTAGGAGCACTCTGCCGTCCCACACAGTGTCCTTAATCTTTGATCCCAAGGCGGTAACAGGAAGGAACCACAGGGGTTCTGGACGTGGAGAGGAAAGCTGATAAAGCGCTGGCCGGTTTTAGCGCCCGATTTCCAGAATGTCTTCAAAACCCTAGTTCGTGACAGAAGAGTCTTGGCTCCTTTGCGTTCCAGCAAAGCGTTGGTGGCCACAGTTGATCCGTGTTGGATCAACCGTTCTTCTCCACCTCGGATGACCCGCGAAAGCCCTTCCAGAACTGCCCTCTCGGGATGATTGGGGGTGGAAGAGAGTTTGAAAACGGTTATTTCCCCGTTCTCTAGAGCAACGAAGTCGGTAAAAGTCCCCCCCCGTGTCAATTCCGATTTTAAGCATTGTCTCGACTGAGCCCTAGCGGCCTCTCCCCTAAAACCAATGTCATTTTGTGGCGATCGCGAGGGCTCCTGACTTCAGGTGCGACGACAAGCGATATCGAGGCGACGCCGGGTCATCGTCGAGAACATGCCCCACTGCCACCACCCAAAGGCGCCAAGGGTTTGCGCCCGCTGAACAGCGTTACTTGTCATCGTCGATATCTAGGCATCGATTCTTCCTCGTGCCTTTCCAACCACCGCAGATCACTGGCTTGCGAATCTAGCAACTTTCATCGCGGGCTGCTAGCACAACCATGTTACAATGCTCGACAAGATTCATGACAAGTAATTCATCCGCGGGGGGCACGGTTAGATTCAATCAACAGCCCCGAGTTCCTAACCGGTCAATCCCGGTTTACCGGTTAACCACCAGCGTTCCAACCCTATGAAAGAGCGGGATCTTCTTCACAAAATCTACTGGGTCACTGCCTTTCTCACCTTGTTCGTGCTTATCTTACTGGCCAGTGTGATCTTTTTGAATCCTTCTTCAGTCGGGAACACCGGTTTTGTCTGGAAGATCTATCTCTGGGCAGTAATTTGGGCCTTTAACTTCATTATTGTCTTGGTGTTGTCTTTTGTCTTGGCTCGCAATCTTGTCAAGCTTTTTTTCGAATATCAGCGCAATCGGCCGGGCAGTCGGATCAAAAGCAAACTGGTGATCACACTTACTCTATTTTCCTTCTTTCCTGCCCTGATTATGTCTTTTTTGGCCTTTGGACTGATTAATCAAAACCTTCGCCAATGGTTTAGCTCCCCTTCCGAAGAACTTCTGGAAGCCTCAGAGGTGATCGCTGAAAACTACTACAACCAGAGAAAAGCTTTCAGCATCACTGCGGCACGATTTCTTGCCACAACAGCCAAAGGGGATCCCCACGCTTTTTCCCTTCAAAGTGAAGCGTTACGAGGTGAGTACGGTTTCGAGGAGGTTTTGATTTTTGATGAACATAAGCGTTTGATGTCATGGGATGATGACTGGTCGGCAGGTTATGATCTGCAGACCCCTCTTCGCCACGTCTTTTCCGGACAGGATTATTACGCGCTCAAACATAGGGTGAACCGAGTGGATGCCGATCAGGGGATTGTTGGCGTTCCCATCCACGATTCCACAGGACTGATCCGCGGGGCATTGTTTGCCCGCTTCGTCATTCCAGACAGTGTACAGTTCCATGGTCTGCGAGTTGAGGAGGCGGCCAGGGCTTATGAGGGCATCAAGGGAGGAGTTACTCAACTTCAAGTTAACTACCTTTCGATTTTAGCTTTCACAACCCTGGCGGTGGTTTTTGGTTTTGTTTGGCTGGGAACCTACATCGCAAAAAAAATCACGGTGCCTCTGGAAGCTCTGGCAGAAGGTTCTCGGGCGTTGGCCGAAGGACATCTTGACTACCGTGTAGATGTGAAGGCGGTTGATGAACTGGGAATCTTGGTGGATTCGTTTAACCGGATGGCTGAGGAAATAAAACAGAGTAGACAAAAACTGGAGAAAGCCAATGCCGAACTGAGAGCCACCAATGTCCGACTTGACGAGCGGCGACGGTATATCGAAACCATTCTGCAGAATATCGCTACTGGAATTGTCAGTATTGACGAGTCTGATGTCATCCGGACGGTCAACGAAGCCTCCTTGAAGATGTTACAGGTGAGTAGGGAAAAAATTCTGAACCGCCCCCTGAAGGAAGTCGCTGATGAAACCTCCTACCATGAGTTTCAAATCATGAAGAAGCGAGCCCGTCTCTACGGAACCGCTCGAAAAGAATTAACGTTTAAGCGTCGGGGACATCGATTGCATATCGCCGCTACCGTTACCTCAAATCCATTACCATTAAAAGGAGAATCGGAATACCTGATCGTGTTGGATGATCTCACTGAGCTGATTTGGGCTGAAAAATTTGCCGCATGGCAAGAAGTGGCGCGGCGATTAGCCCATGAAATCAAGAATCCGTTAACTCCCATTCAATTGTCCGCCGAACGTCTCAAAAAACGCTTTGAGAAGATTGCTAACTCCAAAGTGCTTTCTAACGAAATAACAGCATTTGGGAAGGTCCTGGGGGAATCAATGCAGGTTATAGTCGCTGAGGCTGGGATCTTGAAATCGTTGGTAGAGGAATTTTCCCGGTTTGCACGCTTGCCGATCTGTGAACCCAGAGCATTTGAATTACATGATCTGATCGAGCAGACTCTCGCTCTCTATGATGGAGGCTTGGAGAATGTTCGGATCGATAAACTCTTCGACCCTGAAATTGGACAGGTGATGATGGATCCAGAACAGATGCAGCGAGTCTTCATCAACCTCGTTGATAACTCTTTAGACGCACTAGCTGAATCTGAAGGCCAGCGGTGGATCCTCATTCGAACCTACTTCAACGGGGCTCGGGAGTCAGTCCGTATTGAATTTTGTGACAATGGAACGGGCATCTCGCCAGAGGACTACGAACATCTTTTTCTCCCTTATTTTTCGACTAAGAAGAAAGGTACGGGACTAGGCCTGGCCATCGTTCGTCAAATCATAACGGAACACAATGGCTTCATCCGTGCTGAACCCCACATTCCTCAGGGAACGACCTTTATCATGGAGCTGCCGGTGACCTGAGTTGTCAGCCCCGTCGGGTGGAAATGAAGAACACACTGTGGAAACCGCGGAACTCCGAAAGGTGATGACAAACGCGAATTTACTGATCGTCGACGACGAAAAGAATGTGCGCTTTTCTTTGCAAGGAGTCCTGCAGGATGAAGGCTATGCGGTGGACTGTGCTGCCTCGAGTCAACAATGCTTGAAACTCCTTCGGAAAAAAACGTATGACGCAATTTTCCTGGATGTCTGGTTTCCTGGAGAAAATGGCATGGACCTACTCCATGAAATCAGACGTCAGCGACCTTATCAATATGTGATTATGATCTCAGGGCACGGAACGATCGAAACGGCTGTCCGGGCCACTAAATTGGGAGCTTTTGATTTTATTGAAAAGCCTCTCTCTATCGAAAAAGTGATGATTGTCCTTGACCACGCTCTCAAACAAAAGCGGTTGGAAGAAGAGAATCGGAACTTGAAGGATTTCATCGGTCAGGATATGACGATGGTTGGGAGCTCTGTTCCAATGAGGGCGCTACGTCAGCAGATTGAATACGCAGCACCAACCGAAGGGCGCATCCTCATCTATGGTGAAAATGGCACCGGCAAGGAATTAGTAGCGAGGATCCTGTATTCGAGTAGTGGTCGAAATGATCAACCGTTTGTCGAGGTGAACTGTGCCGCTATCCCGGAAGATTTGATCGAGAGCGAACTCTTTGGAACGGTCAAGGGGGCCTACACAGGAGCCACTGAGAGCCGGGCAGGAAAGTTTGAGCTAGCCGACCAGGGCACGCTTTTTCTGGATGAGGTGGGTGACATGAGTCTGAAGACCCAATCTAAAGTGCTTCGTGTCCTTGAGGAACAGCGCTTTTACCCGGTGGGCAGTAACGAACCCATTGAAGTGGATGTCCGTGTGATTGCTGCCACTAACAAAAACCTCGAAGAAGAAATTGAGAAAGGCAACTTTCGCGAAGATCTATTTTTCCGCTTGAACGTCATCCCGTTTGAGGTGCCGCCATTGCGTGAAAGAAAGGAAGATATTCCTGAACTGGTGGGTTATTTTATGGAACAATTTTGTCGGCGCTATGGAAAACCTAAGAAGCAAATCCACTCATCCGCCCTGCAGAAGCTTCACTCCTACCACTGGCCGGGGAATGTGCGGGAAGTGAAAAACACCATCGAGCGCTTGGTCATCATGGTGCCGGGTGAAGAGGTGGTTCTCTTCGACTTACCTTCGTCGATCCTCAAGCAAAACGGGATGACTGGACCTGGATACCATCAGCAGAATTGGCACCAAGCCCGCGAAGAATTCGAGCGGGAGTTTCTTCTGGAAAAACTCATCGAGCACAACGGAAATATCTCGAGGACAGCCACAGCGATCGGGATGGAGCGTACCCATCTACATCGAAAGTTGAAAGCCTATCAGATTAGGCTAAAGTGAGACGTCGAGTGACATCCAAATGGATCACAGGTTCGGAGTTGACAAGGATCAAGCGGAACTGAAACTCTGAAAGCTGGAACTGAAAACGATTCGCCAACCCACCATGCAACAACCAATCCATTCTTTCCTGGACTATCTGGAATTTGAAAAGAACTATTCACCGCATACTTTACGGAGCTACTCTAGCGATCTCACCGAATTCACCACATACTTGACGCGTGGGAAGGCGGAACTGGAGGTAAGTCCTAGAGAGATTAATCACATCACCATCCGTGATTTCCTGGGTCACTTACACCACAAGGGGAATCAGAGGACATCGATGGCCCGGAAACTGGCAGCTTTGCGTTCGTTTTTTCGTTATTTGCACAGACAAGGAGAAATTCCCTCAAATCCAGCCCGATTGGTACAAACTCCGCGTTTGCCTCAAAAAACCCCCCGCTTTCTTTCGCTACGCGAAGTCGAGACAATTTTGCAACTACCGGATTTAAAAACCGCACGTGGGGTGCGGGATCAGGCTATTCTTGAACTGCTCTACGCGGCTGGCATCCGGGTCAGTGAATTAGTGCAACTCAACCTGGAGGATTTTTCTTTAGAGCAACGCTTGGTCAAGGTACGTGGAAAGGGGAAAAAGGAGCGCCTAGTTCCTTTTGGGGAGAAGGCACGGCAAGCACTCCGGAATTACCGGGTGGTCCGGGAGACCATGGTGAGTCGGCAACAGTCTGCTCGGGAACCAAATGCTTTTTTTCTGAACCTGCGAGGTTCACGACTCTCTGCCCGCTCGGTACAGCGCAACTTGCATAAGTACGTGAAGACGAGCGCCTTATTGTTAAATGTTCATCCTCATTTATTTCGCCACTCCTTCGCTACTCACCTGCTGAACAACGGAGCCGACCTTCGTTCCATCCAGGAATTACTCGGACACACGAATCTTTCCACCACTCAAAAATATATCCACATTTCCATCGAGGAGCTGCTGAAAGTCTATCGGAGAGCGCATCCAAAAGCATGTTCCGGGTCCTAAGTGTTTCGTTCATCAATACGGTGATGTTTGTGGCAAGCGCAACGGCCTTATTTTCGAGAAGCGACGACAAATTCATACCAACCCCACGCATAATCAACAAGGAGCAACCAAGAAACGGCGCATCCCCAACGCCCTCACGAGCCTTTCAGCGGCAGCGGCCAGTTTACTTCCTGGATTTTTCCTGTTAAATTGCTCTTATTCGATGATCTTGTGAGATCGGAATCGGGATGAACTCAAATAAGAAGGATAAAATTGACATTGTTGCGAACTACCGGTTGCATGAAACGGACACGGGTTCGCCTGAGGTGCAAGTTGCGATCTTGAGTGAGCGTATTAACTACCTTATTGAACACTTTAAAACCCACAAAAAGGATCACCACTCTCGCCGTGGTTTGCTCAGAATGGTGGGTCAACGCAAACGTCTCTTGGACTATCTGAAAAGGCGGGATTTTGACCGTTACAAGGGATTGATCAACCGGTTAGGGCTTCGAAAATAGCAAGTTAAGTGAATCTCATCGGCCGGTAAGACGTTCGCGGACGACGGATTCATATTTTTTACTTTTAGAAGAGACACTTCAACTGAGTTGGCCCCACCAGCCGCGCCGGTGGTAGTATTGACCCATCTTTTCCTCCAAGCAATAGTGGGACTTGAAGCTGGGAGCTAACAATCTATTTGGGAGGTAATCAGAGAAAATGAATTCGAAAGTTAGTTTCTCTCTTGGGAGACAAAAGATGTCGATCGAGACGGGAAAATTGGCCAAACAAGCTGACGGTTCTGCAATGGTTCAATATGGTGACACAATCGTGTTGGTAACGGCCTGCGCTAAGTCAAAACCTAGAGAGGGGATCGACTTTCTCCCTTTGACCTGCGATTACAGAGAATATACCTACGCCGCGGGCAAAATCCCGGGAGGTTTCTTCAAAAGGGAGGGGAGACCCACGGAAAAGGAAATTCTGACCAGTCGCCTCATAGACAGACCTATCCGCCCTCTTTTTCCAGAGCATTTTCGCTGCGAAACCCAGATCATTGCGATGGTCTTGTCAGCTGATCCGGAAACCAATCCTGATATGCTGGCCCTAGTGGGAGCTTCTGCCGCTCTGACGGTTTCTGACATCCCCTTTCGCTGCCCCATCGGAGCCGTTCGTGTCGGTCTGACTAACGATGAGCTTATCTTGAATCCGAGCTTTGCTCAACTCGACCAGAGCCTGCTCAATCTGATCGTGGTCGGCACCGAAGAGAGTGTCGTGATGGTGGAAGCCAGCGCGCGGGAAGTTCCCGAAGAAAAGGTGGTTGAAGCGTTGGAATTTGGACATCGGAGCATCCGGGAGATCATTGCTAAGGTTCGAGAACTGCCGTCGTCTCCGAACCGTGTCAAACGGTCGGATGAGCCTTCTCTTGGTTTCGATTCAGAGATCCAGCGAGTGGTCGAGACAAACGGTCGCCAGAAAATCCTGGATGCACTAAATACCCCAGGTAAGCTCATCAGCGAACGTAAAATGGACGCCCACCGTGAAGAAACCATGCAACTTTTTCCCGAGGATGATCAAGACAAACGGACCCAGGCTGCACAGATTTTCGATGACTTGAAAGGACGGGTGTTTCGCCACCAGCTCTTGCTGGAAAAGAAGCGCCCCGATGGACGGGCCTTCAATGAGATTCGCCCCATTACGACCGAGGTGGCACTGCTTCCTCGCACCCACGGTTCAGCACTTTTCACGCGGGGCGAAACGCAGGGCCTGGTGACAGTGACGCTGGGAACCGATCAAGACGCTCAGCGTCTAGACGATCTGAGGGGAGAGTTGTCAAAAAAGTTCATGCTTCATTATAATTTCCCGCCTTTTAGCGTTGGAGAAGTGGCCTTTTTAAGAGGGCCCGGGCGTCGTGAGATTGGCCACGGCGTTTTGGCGGAAAGGGCCGTCTTGCCGATCTTGCCTTCCGAATCGGACTTTCCGTACACCATTCGTATCGTCTCGGACATTCTGGAATCAAACGGCTCGTCTTCCATGGCCACCGTCTGCGGCGCCGTGATGGCCCTCCAAGATGCCGGGGTCCCTATTGGTAGACCAGTGGCCGGAATTGCTATGGGCTTGATCAAAGAAGGAGCCGATTACATCATTCTTTCCGACATCGCCGGTTTTGAAGATCACTACGGGGACATGGACTTTAAAGTGGCGGGTAGTTCTCGAGGGATCACCGCCTTGCAGATGGATATCAAGATCGCGGGAATTACCCGTGAGATCCTATCCGAGGCACTGCAGCAAGCACGGGAAGGCCGGCTGCATGTCCTGGAAAAGATGGCCGAAACCATCGCTGAGCCTAGAGCAACCATCTCCCCCTTTGCTCCGCGTATCACCACCCTTCAAATACCTGTCGACAAAATCGGAGCCGTCATCGGACCGGGCGGTAAAATGATTCGAAGTATCATCGACCAAACTGGAGTGAAGATCGATATTGAAGACGATGGAACTGTTAAGATCGCTTCGATGGATAGCAAGGCTGCTCAAAGAGCTATCCACATAGTCGAGGAAATTACCGCCACGGCTGAGGTGGGCAAGACCTATTTGGGAAAAGTGATGAAAGTAGTTGACTTCGGAGCCTTCGTCGAGATCCTTCCGGGAACCGAAGGTTTGCTCCACATCTCTGAGATCGCCGATCGGCATATCCGTGATATCCGAGACGAAATTCAAATGGGTGATCAGATCATGGTCAAGGTCCTCAACATTGACGGTCAAAACAAAATCAAGCTCAGCCGACGAGCGGTTATCGACGACGAGCGTCAATAACGCCAGCACACATGATTCCGAGCGACATAAAAAGAACTCTCCGTGACTTTAAAGAAGGAAAGATTGAGGAAGCGGAGATTCTAGCCTTCTTGCAGGATTTTCCTTACGAAGATCTGAAGTTCGCCAAAGTTGACCACCATCGGAGTCTTCGTCAAGGCTTCCCCGAAGTTATCTTTGGCAGAGGCAAAACTATTTTCCAAATTGTAGAAATCGCGCGGGCGTTGCTGACCAAGAACCCGAATCTCTTGATCACCTCAGCCGGAGAGCAAGTCTTCGAAAACTTAAAGGCTCAACATCCTACCTGTGAGTACCATCTCAATTCCCGAGCCGTCACCGTGGTTCGCCAACCCTTGCAAGTGGGACAACGCAAAATCGGAGTTTTTTCAGCCGGAACAGCCGATATCCCTGTGGCGGAAGAAGCTGCGGTCACGGCCCAGGTTATGGGAAACGAAGTGAGTTCTTGCTACGATGTCGGCGTTGCCGGACTGCACCGGATTCTCGACCAGCGCAAGTTGTTGCGTTCCTGTTCTGTTGCCGTGGTTGTGGCCGGCATGGAGGGCGCCTTGCCTAGTGTGGTGGGAGGATTAGTGGATATCCCTATTATTGCCGTTCCTACCAGCATCGGGTACGGAGCCTCTTTCACAGGACTTGCCGCCTTGTTGGGAATGTTGAACAGCTGTTCCGCTAATGTCACCGTTGTCAATATTGACAACGGTTTTGGAGCTGGTTATGTCGCCGCATTGATCAACCGGAAACGAGCGGACTGAGCGCCAAGCGCAGTACTAAAGACACCCATGAAGACCCGTGAGAGAACTGGCGAGGTCTTTTTCGTCATGCTAAGTACTCGGCTTATAAATACGCTGTTTGTGGTGAGTACAACGGCCCTGATTTCGCGGAGCGAGTAGGCAACCATGCGAAACGTTGCCGACGCGGAGCAATGAACAATCATCCCTTACAACACTGTTGCTTTCTTAAAGATCGACAACCGATCCTGTCTTATAAACCCATGGATCAGGAAACGCTTGAATTACTTGAATTCCCAAAGGTTCTTAAGATTATCCAGAGTTTTGCCCAGAGTAGTCTGGAGGTTTCTGTCGTGGCCATTCAAAATGGAAAGGCCATCGTGGAAATTGCCGGCAAAAAATTACCTCTCCGGTAGACCAGGTGAAGAAAACCGATCAAAACCGCTTGGCAAGAAACCTTCCGTACAGTGTCAGGCTTCATGTGGTAGAACAGGAGGAATCGGAGCTGAATCTGATTTGGGGCACGGTTGATGAAGCCTTGCATAGGACGGATCAGTTTCTCGACCAGGTTTTCGTTTCCCCTCTTCAAGAAGTGCGGATCATTCACGGATTCGGGACAGGAAAGCTTAGAACGACCTTAAATGATTTCCTCAGCCACCACCCGCACGTCTTGCGACACCTGGTTGAGGGTGCGACCACCGCCGTAGCCTTAAGACCATGATTAAACTGGCCTGAAAACCCGATGAAATTCGACAATCACTTCATTGACCAGATCCGGAATAGTATCAGCATCGTCGATCTGATCGGCGGATATGTTCACCTCAAACAAAGTGGAACCAACCAGGCTGCATTATGTCCTTTCCACAATGAAAGGACGCCCTCCTTTCTGGCAAGTGAAAGCAAACAGATTTTTAAGTGTTTTGGCTGTGGCGCGGGAGGAGATATCTTTAAATTTGTTATGCTGATAGAAAACTTGACTTTTCCCGAAGCAGTCCATCATCTGGCCGAACGCAACGGTATAGCCATCCCCCAGTCGGGAAAAGATGCTGGCCTGAAAACCGAAAAACGCCGCAACCTTTTGGGAATCATGGAAGTGGCTGTGGACTTTTATCGCCGCTGCTTGACGTACCGTCAGAATGCGCCAGAGGTTATGGGCTATTTGCGAAATCGGGGGATTGAGATTTCGACCATTGAGGGATTTGGAATCGGTTTTGCCCCTGCTGGTAATCAGCTACTCGATCTCTTAAAGCAACGAGGGTACTCAGTGGAACAGGCGCTGGCCTGCGGCCTGATAGGTGAAAACCAATCAGGACAGTATTACGACAAATTTCGGAACCGGATCATGTTCCCGATTCGGGGTCTGTCGGGTAGACCCATCGCTTTCGGAGGCCGTATCTGGGGTGATGGAGTACCCAAGTACTTGAACTCTCCCGAGACCCTCCTCTATAACAAAAGCAGCAATCTTTACGCTCTGGACCTCAGCCGCGATGAAATCCGACGCCGTGACTTTGCAGTCCTGGTGGAAGGCTATTTTGATTGTGCCGTACCCTATCAATTCGGAATGCGCAATATCGTCGCCTCGCTCGGCACCAGTTTGACCCAGGATCAAGTAAAGATTCTAGGGCGCTACACCCGCAATATCATTATCAGCTATGACCCTGATTCAGCGGGAATAGCTGCCACGATGCGGTCGATTGATCTTTTTCTCGAACAAGGATTTCGAGTCAATATTGCGGAACTCCCGCACGGACAAGACCCAGACGCCTTAATCCGGGCCGAGGGGATTGCTGCCTATCAAGAAAGAATTAAATCTTCTTTGCCTTACCTAGATTTCGCCTTATCTCGCTTTATCGATGACCAACGGGATCCCTTCAGTCCCAAGGGAAAACAGGAGATCATCTCCCACATTGTCCCTTATGTGCTGAAGATACCGCACAAAATCGAACGCGCCGAATACGTGTCTCGGATCGCCGCTCGTCTGCATCTCGATGAAGATCTCATTATGTCCGAAATGAGAAAATCGCCTAGAACTCGAGAGCGACCGACCGCTATCACGGTCCCGTCGATCCTGAATCAGCTTACCCCAGCTGAAGAGACTTTACTGGTCTCGATGCTACACCAACAGTTCAAATCGCCAGACTCGGATCTGCCCGAGCCGGAACTGTTTGAAGGCTTGCGGTCAGAACAGATCTTTCGAGCTATTCTGGAGCTCAAACAACAAAACCAAGAAATCACCATCATTAATCTACGCAAACTGTTGGAAGATCATAACGATCTCGATCTTCTCGAGACATTGGCTTTCCGATCTTCCCGGTTCCTACTTTCTGAGGAGATGATTCGGAAAAGTATTTGGGCGCTACGAAGAAAACAGTGTGAGCGTTTGAGCCGACAAATCCAGGAAGAAATAAATCAAGAATCCAAAAGACATTCAATGTCGTCTAAAATAGATGAACTCCTGGTGCAAAAGGAAACGATCCGAAAAAAATGGAGCTCGATCTAGTATAATAAGGACTGCATGGCGTCAAATGCTTACCAAAGGATGGGAAGGGGGTCGGTTTGTCCATAGAAGACAAATACGACGGGGTTAGAGAACTGATCAACCTCGGAAAAGAAAAGGGTTATCTGCTTTACGACGAGGTTAATGATGTCCTTCCAGATGACATCCACTCTTCGGACGATTTGGACAGCATCTTCTACCTTTTTGGAGATGCCGGGATCGAGGTAATTGATTCTGAACAACAATTTGAATCAGTGAATAGGAAAGTACACCCGAAACCTCCCCCGGGAGATGAAGATCAGGAAACTGATCTCCCAACCGTTACTCTGGAGAAAACTAACGACCCTGTCCGCATGTATTTAAGAGAGATGGGGACGGTAGCGCTTTTGACCCGGGAAGGCGAAGTCGAGATTGCCAAGAGGATTGAAAAAGGACAGAAAACGGTACTGAAAGCACTCGCCCGCTCTCTGGTCGCGGTTGCTGAGGTTATACAGTATGGCCGAGCACTCAGAAATAATGAGCTGTTGATCAAGAATTTTGTCAAGTTCAGCGAAGAGGAACTGACCGAGGAAATCCTGGAAGTGAGACAGCAACAGATCTTGCATCACATTGATGAGATTGCCAAGTTGGAGGAGAAAGCCTCCAGAGTTCGGGCGCTCTTGCGCAAGACAAGGAACGACACGAAGGAGTACAAGCGATTGCTGTCGAAACTGGCTCGCTACCGGATCCCAATCGCCCGGCAAACTCGAGACCTGAATCTGAGCGCTCGAATACATCAATCATTAGTCCGTGTGATAAAGAACACAGTGGATCGGATTGTAGCTCTTGAAAGAGAATCCAAAAAGCTGAAAAAGCTCCAAGAATCACCCTGGAAACTCGATGAATCTAGGAAAGTCAAGCTCCGACTTCGAGAAATCGAGAAGGACGTGAAGGAGATCGAAGACGAGGCTTTGGCCAGTCCTTTGGAACTAAAGCGTACTCTGGCTACCATCAAGCAAGGGGAGTTGGAAGCGGATATTGCGAAGAAAGAGCTGGTCGAAGCGAATCTTCGTCTGGTAGTCTCGATTGCCAAAAAGTATACCAACCGAGGTTTGCAGTTCCTGGACCTGATTCAGGAAGGCAACATTGGTCTAATGAAAGCGGTGGATAAGTTCGAATATCGACGTGGTTATAAGTTTTCCACTTACGCCACCTGGTGGATTCGCCAAGCGATTACCCGTGCCATTGCCGATCAGGCCCGAACGATTCGAATTCCCGTCCACATGATCGAAACTATTAACAAGCTCATCCGTACCTCGCGGGCTCTCGTTCAAGAGTACGGTAGAGAGCCCACATCAGAAGAAATAGCTGATAAAATGGACATTTCGGTGAGCAAAGTACGAAAAATTCTAAAGATCGCGCAAGAACCCATTTCCCTGGAAACTCCGATTGGAGAAGAAGAGGACAGTCATCTAGGCGACTTCATCGAGGATCACGGGGTGATTTCCCCCGCAGATGCAGTCATTAACTTGAATCTCAAGGAACAAACAGCCGCAGTTTTACAAACCCTCACGCCTCGCGAAGAGCAGGTGATTCGGATGCGTTTTGGCATTGGAGACGGCAGTGAACATACACTAGAGGAGGTCGGCCAACGCTTCTCAGTCACCCGAGAACGCATTCGTCAAATCGAAGCGAAGGCTCTTCGCAAGTTGCGGCATCCATCACGGAGTCGGAAGTTAAAAACGCTTCTCGAGGATATCGGCAAGGAGGACTTTGGCAAATAAAAAAGGCGCCTCAACCGCCTTTTTTCCCAGCGAACAAACTAAAAGAGAGCGGATCTGAGTGTTTCGTATCATCAATACAATGAAGTTTGTGGCGCGCACGGCGGCGTTGAGTTCGCAGAGTGACCATAGCGCAATGCGATACAGCAAGGAGGAGAAACGAGAAAGAAAGCAGCCCCGTCCCGTCGCCACCCTTTGGGCAGAAGGAGGTTGTGGTCGGCCTCGGTGTCACTCCTCGCCTCTGGCGTATAACTCCACGCGACGCTCACGACGAGCTGCTAGCGAGTTTGGGCCCATAGCTCAGTTGGTTAGAGCATCTGACTCATAATCAGACGGTCGTAGGTTCGAGTCCTACTGGGCCCACCAACCTTATCATGATTCATATAAGACTGGTGGGCAAAGATGGGATCCTTTCTTTCCTATATACACAGCAATGCCGGATGGCGCTCCCTCGCGAATATGAAACCGCAGGGTTCGCCACAAACACGATCCTTCGATCAAACGGGATACTGAAAAGAGGGAGAAGATGAGTCTCCGATTAAAGCTCAATGGGAGCAAAGATCGTGAATTCTGAGCTGCAGATGCTAATTAATCTGCAGGAACTGGATCAGAAGGTCTCCCAACTTGAGGAAAATGTTAAGCAGATCCCGCGGGACATAGACAGTCTCAATCGAACCCTCGAAGAAACTCGTCAAACTTTTCAGCAAACACAACAGAGTCTTGAAGACGAAAACAAGGAACGAAGACGACTGGAAGGAGAGGTTGAAGATCTGCAACAGAAGCTTTCCAAATACAAAGGTCAGTTGATAGAGGTCAAAACCAACAAAGAGTATCAGGCCCTGCTCCACGAAATCGAGACTATCGAACGAGAGATATCTGCGAAAGAAGACAACGTTATCGAGCGGTTGATGGCCGCTGATGAATGGGAAAAGAAAGCTCAGAGGAGTCAAAAAGAATTGAAAGAAAAAGATGGGGAAACACTGGAGAGACTAAAAGAACTAGAGGCTTTTACCGAACACTCCGAGGATGAAATTGCGGGACTGCAGCAAGGGAGAGTACAACTCCAGGAAAAGATCCCTTATCAGTTGACTGAACAATACAATAGAATCTCATCCGCCCGAAATGGGATGGCCCTGGCAGAGGCTAAGGACCAATCCTGTCAGGGATGTCACGTGAGATTGCGACCACAACTCTTTAACGATCTCAAAACTAACCAACATATTATTGCCTGCGAAAGTTGCAACCGCATCCTTTATTACGTCAGCAGACTGGAGGACAGGCACCACAGGTAAGCACCACACCGACCGTTGCTATCACAACCGCAGGGCCACGTGCCACGAGAAGAACAGTTAATAAATTGGAATCTGTCAGTAAGGAGAAATGAGACCAGAAATCGTACTGCTGTTCGTCCAAGCTCTCTGCCTGGTTCCCCTGCTATCCCAAAATAACAAGCAAGAGCCCTTGATCCGTGCCAGCGTTGACGTGGTCAATGTGTGGTGCACGGTTCGGGACCGAAACGGAACTTATATTATTGATCTCGAGAAGAACGACTTTGAGATTTACGAAGACGGCGTCAAACAAGACATCCAGTTTTTTAACCATGAAACCGGCGCAGAAGCTCAACCATTAAGTATCGTATTGCTCATCGATACAAGTGGTAGTGTTAAAAACAAGCTTCGGTTTGAACAGAAAGCATCCAGCGAGTTTCTGAATAAAACCCTAAGAAAAAACCGGGATATGGCTGCCGTTATTCAGTTCGATAGCGAGATCAATCTAGTCCAAGACTTTACCTACGACTATTCGCTGCTGGAGAATGCCATCCTGGCCATTCGCGCGGGTGGAGCCACCAGACTTTACGATGCGACCTGGTTGGCGATTCACGAGCTACTGCGATACGAGGTGGGCAGACGGTTGGTGGTCATCCTTTCCGACGGAGCAGATACGCAGAGTATCACCACTCATGAAGAGACGATCCAAGCGGCGCAGGAGGAAGACGTGTTGATTTATTCAATCGGCGTTCGAGGTCAGGGATTTGATGCGGATTTCGGCAAACTCAAGAGGTTCTCCAAAGCCACGGGGGGCTTATTCTTCAATTCCAAGGCTGATTTAGATCGACTTCGGGACACCTTTTCCCGCATCAACCAGGAAATTAAAAACCAGTACAGCATTGGCTACGTTTCAAAGAACAAGGAACGTAAGGGTTCCTTCCGTCAAGTCAATGTGCGCCTCAAAAAACGAGACTTACTAGTGAATTGTCGGAAAGGTTATTATGCTGCAGGGCCACACTAATGAACCTAATCCATTTAGAACTGAGCCGGTGCCGATCGAGTTGAAGCTGCGGATCCTACAAACAGAGTTGGACTGCGTCGAATCTAACCTTATCCGGTTTGAGCAACAGCGCAAGGACATTCTACGAAAGATCGGATACTGTGAAGAGTCCAGCTCTAAAAGCTGCCACCACGCAATCCTGTGCCGAATCAAATAGTGACTGTTCACCTGGCGGGATCCATCAGGCTCAATGTTGTCCTCGCCGTCTACGACGAAAAACCAACTATGGGAGAAGTCCTGTAGTATGGCGCCAGTGTATCGATTCCCAAAGAGATTATCGTTGTAATGACAGTACTCAGAAGATTCGAGGTCCTTTTCCACGAGCGAAACCAGGGCAAAGGAGCGGCCAGCTGGACCCGAACTTGTCCATACAGGTGGCAAAGACATCATCCAAAACGCAGACCTGGAGAACAAAACTCACAACTATTCCCAGCTTCTTGCTCCCATCGATGACGGACGAGCCGATGTGATCTATGGAAGCCAGCCACAAGGCTTTTTACAAAAAGGTGTTTGAGGAGATCCACATCAACTCGAATGGCTTTGATTTTGAAACAGAAGTCACGGTCAACATGACGAAAAAAGGATACTGAATCTACAAAAATCCTGTTTTCTACAGTGGACTCTTTAATGCGGAGAATAGATGACTTGGCTCGAGGGAATAAGGGAATCATGGGTCACACTTCGCTCACAGGTTTCGGATTAATAGGGCGCGCTCTCGCCAGTTGCTGGACAGAACCCCTGATGATAGACTTGCCAACCTTTATATGCCACGACAACGTCCACTGCTAGCCAACAATATTCTGGAACTGGTCGGTTATACACCTCTGGTCCGTTTGAACCGCCTCCCCGAAAAAGATTCAGCCGAAGTCCTGCTTAAACTGGAGTCTCTCAATCCGATGTTTAGCGTGAAAGACCGAATCGCCTATGCCATGTTGAAGAAAGCAGAGGACGAAGGGAAGATTCAACCTGGTAAAACCATTATCATCGAACCAACCAGCGGGAATACCGGAATCGGGTTGGCCATGGCTGCCGCCGTTATGGGTTATTCTTTGATCTTGACCATGCCGGATACCATGTCAATCGAACGCCGAAGAATACTGGAGGCGATGGGAGCTGAATTGGTCATCACCCCTGAGATTCAAGGGATGACAGCTGCTATACAGGAAGCTGAGAAGATGGTCAAAAAATACCCAAACGCCTTCATGCCTCAACAGTTTAAGAATCCTGCCAATCCGGAGATTCATCAGCGAACGACGGCCGTCGAGATCCTGGAGGCAACCCAAGGGTGGCTGGATTGCTTTGTGGCGGGCGTGGGTACGGGAGGAACTATCACCGGTGTGGGAGAGGTCCTGAAAAAAGAGTTGAAAACAGTCAGGGTCGTCGCGGTTGAACCTGCCGACTCTCCTGTTCTTTCTGGCGGTTCAGCTGGCTCTCACGAGATCCAGGGAATCGGTGCTGGATTCGTTCCACCCATTTTAAATCCCCGCATTATAGATGAAATCATCTGCGTAGAAGTCCACGATGCGCGCAACACCGCCAAGATGTTGGCACGCCAGGAAGGAATCTTTGCCGGTATATCCTCGGGTGCGATTTGTTGGGCTGCCCTGGGACTGGCGAAAAGACTGGGCAAAGGACAACGGGTAGTGGCTATTACTCCTGACCTGGGAGAACGCTACTTAAGCCACGAGGTTTAGGGAAGGCTTAAGGTGGAGCAATTGCAACTCTGGAGTAAAACCTGAAGAAAGTCTACCACACCGAGGGACTCACCTATTTTCCGGCTAGTTTCGCTTATCCTCGACTTAAGCTCAAACCCTCCGAGGTAAACCACAAAGCTTAGATCCTACTTTCTTTTCACTTTGGTGAGCACGTGCTGATCTACCCATTTCCCATCCCACCACTCCAAGGGATTGACGTGAACACCTTGTAAGACCATGCTGAAATGAAGGTGATCCCCTCCAGCCAGACCAGTTTCCCCAGTCCTCCCCAAGGGCTGGCCCCTGGTGACCCGCTCTCCGGACCCCACCGCGATTGAACTGAGATGACCATACAAAGAAAGCAACCCCAGACCATGATCAACCAAAATGCACTTGCCGTAAATGCCCAGTTGGTCAGCAAAAAGCACGATGCCATCGTTGGAACATTCGACCACGGCGCGTGCTACTGAAGCGAGGTCGAATCCGAGATGGATCTGCTTGTCTACCTTCTCTTTCTGATAATAATAGGTTCGCTGATCAGCAAAAACGGACTCGACCTGAGAATTGCTCAATTGCAAAAAGGGCTTTTCCCACAACAATAGCCCCACGGACTGCCGACTGATGTCCGTAATCTGCTGGTTATTGATTGCCCTCAACCCACCATTGATCTGCAGAAAACTCTCCAAAAGGGAGTCCCCCTGGCTGATTATGCTATTGTGGCCCAGGATCTCAAACACCACTTTTTGCATAAAAGAATCGGTCAAAACAATGTCTCTTCGCCTGAATTGGGTAGGGAAAGTTTTTTTCCAGAAGCCAGCCTGCACTCGGTTACCCACTGCATCCTCCCCCCAAACATACATAGGTGTCTCGGGCGAATCTCCATAGCTCAAGGCGAATAAACAAATAAAGAGGCCTTGCTCTTGCTGAGACAGTGGATATCCAATAAAAGTTCTGTCTCCAACCAGAACTCCAGAGGACACACAATCGGTTGTTGTTCGATATAGAATCGTTTCACAGCCTCCCTGGCGAATGTAATGCTGCTGGGAAAGCACTTCAATCCCCGGAGGCTGCAGATCTAACAGAAAGGAGCGAACCTGGGAGGTTTCGTGGTTCCACAGTCCTAGATTCGCCTGGTCGGACACACGCACTTGCAGCTGGAACTCCCCGTGAGAAAGAGGGATCTCCCCAAAAAAGATTTCAGGGGAAAGAACAATAGTGCGCCGATGAAGACCCTTTCTCCAAGGCAACCAGGAGCTAGTGTATTCTTCAAAAACCAGGATCTGATGCCGCTGAGCCTGGATAAATACAACCTCCAGGAATCGAAGCCCCTTACCCTCATCCCAGACTTCCAGATCGATTTGGGTTGCCTTGCCAACGGTTGTAGATTCCTGTTTCCAATTGATGGTCGGAGATGACCCGTCCCAGTTCCAAACGACATAGGAAGTAAAGACGCTGAATAGGATCAAGGATGGAGCAAAGAATTTCTTCGCCAGAATCACACCTACCTCACTCAATTACCCTCATATCGCTTGTAGCGACTTAGGCTTTCCCCTCTCGGTTACTTGATAAGAATCACGTATCGGAAAGCCCAGCGCCACTTAATTTCGGCGTTCCTAATGCCTGCCCTGTGTAAAATTGTGAGGATCTCTTCACGTCGGAACCCTCGGAGTACCGACAACGGCCCGTCGTTTCGAACCGCTTGGGACCGACAGAACAGCGCGGTCAAAAAACAAATGCCGAGATATGCTAACGGGTGACGATGTAAGTCGCAGACCAACACCACCTTCCGCGTTAGTGATCGGAGTTCCCGGAGTGTCTTGACAACTTCATCGTCTCTGAAATGGTGAAGCAGGGCCGAGCAGAGAATAATGTCGAATACACCGGGCCTGACCGGCGGCCTGAGCACGTCCCCCTGTATGAGAGTAATCTCCGGAAACTCAGAGGTTTGGCGTTTGGCAATCTGGCAGACCAAGAAATTGATATCTACGGCAGTCAGTCGGATATGGTACTCCTTCTTTCTTGCCCAAGCGACTATGGCAGAAGGAATGTCAGCTGAGCCACTACCAAAATCTGCAATCCGGACTGGTTTGTCCTGGCCTTGCTTCCGAACGACGCTGTCCAAAATCCGTCGCAGTTCCCTAAGACAAGCCTCCCGTCCTCCCAACCAGTGATTGATCCATCCAAGTTCACGAAAAACCCGAACTATTTCGTCTCGACTGAGACGACCGGGAGAATCGATAATCTCAGCTTGTTTGCTTCGTTTTGAAAAATCCCGACGGAACACGTTTCAGTGTCCTGAATCAGAAATTCGTGTCATTGTATGGATGGCGCTGACAAGACGAGGCCAAGAAACGAGGAAGAGATCCGCCCTCGCGGCGGTGGCGAGCGACACCCTCCAGCGGTACCACACCCCAGGTGTCCTTTGGATCTGTAAGTCCCAGTTGGATAAAGTTACAATATCCCGGATGGATAGACTTTCGAAAATCTTGATCGTTCTTGGATTTGTTGCCTTCATCGCTTATGTCATCAACTTATCACTAGGTCTACAGCAGTTCAGTTGTCGAGTGTGTATGGAGTTCAAGGGAAAAACCGCCTGTGCACTCGCGGCGGGTAGTAGCCAGGAAGAAGCAACCCGCACCGCTACGGATACAGCGTGTGCCAAAATTGCCTCAGGAGTCACCGACAGTATCGCCTGTACCCGAAATGTCCCCAAAAGTAGTGACTGTAAAAAACGTGAGTAGAATTCTAGCCACTGATTATTCACTCCCCAACAACTCAAGGATACCCGCCACCGTCATCACTAACCGCGTTCACAGGGCATCCCTCCAACGCTTTACGACATTGTTCTTCTTCAAGTGTCTCTGGTTGTTTATAAATGTAAGCGTGGCCATCTTCTGACATTCTGAAGTTCCTGGGAGCGACACCGACGCAGAATTTTGCAGCGATGCAATTGTCATCAACATAATACGGACCCTTGACGTTTTCTTCCCAGCTCAGCTTCTTATTCGCCATCAGCGACTAGATTCCCCCGGGGCTAATTCGTGGTATGTTATAATGGAAATGGTGTGTTTGGCAGTTTTATTTGCAATTAGAGCTTGGAAAATCCGAAAGGGATAAAAATGGAATTTTTGAAAGATTCCAAGGTTCTGGGGAAGAACGCTGTCTTAGAGGCCTTGAAAACGGTGAAAGATCCGGACTTGCAAAAAGACATTGTTGCTTTAGGCTTTGTCAAAGGTTTGAAGATCAACGAGGGACATGTAAAGTTCACGGTCGAGCTGGCGACGCCAGCACCTCGTGTCAGAGAGCAACTTAAGGCTGAGTCTGAAGACGTGGTGGCCAGACTTCCCGGTGTGAATGGCGTCGAAACCACCATGACCTTCAAAGTCACCTCCAGACAGCATGCCCAGGAAAAAGCACTGATTCCCAACGTGAAGAACACTATTGCCGTGGCCAGCGGCAAAGGCGGTGTGGGTAAATCGACTGTGGCAGCCAACCTGGCGAGCGCATTGAACAAATATGGCGCTCAGGTGGGTTTGATGGACGCTGACGTCTATGGTCCCAGCATCCCTATCTTAATGGGAGCTTCCGAGCCGCCCCAACAAACACAAGAGGGCTTAATCCCCCCGATCTCGAATGGGGTGAAGATCATCTCAATGGCGTACTTCTTACCCAAAGACAGAGCGGTCGTGTGGCGTGGACCGATGTTACATAAGACGATCCAACAGTTCCTGCGCCAGGTGGACTGGGGTGAACTCGACTATTTGGTTATCGACATGCCGCCGGGAACAGGGGATGTGCAATTGAGTATTTGTCAGACCATTCCCTTGACCGGAGCGGTGATTGTTTCCACTCCTCAGGATCTGGCTTTGGAAGTAGCATCTAAGGCAATTTCAATGTTCGAACAATTAAAAACACCCATTCTCGGTATTGTCGAGAACATGAGCTACTATCAATGCCCTCACTGTGGGGAACACGATGACATTTTCGGACACGGAGGGGCCTCCCAGGCCAGCCAAAAGCGCGGATTTCCATTCTTAGGCGAAATCCCCTTGAACTCGACAATCCGCGCTCGAAGCGATCAGGGGCAGCCTGTTGTTTTGGAAGACCAGAACAGTGTCTACAGCAAGGCCTTTTACGATGTCACCAGTGCCATCGCAGCCCAGGTGAGTATCGCCAACCATCGCGCCGCTCCGATGATTTCTTTTGAAGAATAGCCTTGTTCTCTATGGATCTTCTCCCTATCTCGATCAAACTCAAAACCACAAAAGGTATTCAGATGACCTGGAACGACGGACATCAGACAACTTATACCTACGCCTATCTGCGTCGCAAGTGCCCTTGTGCTACCTGTAACGATCGGCCTCCCAAAGTCTCCGAGGACAATCCACTTCGCCTTTATGATGAGATCCCCATTACAGCGACCGGGGCTTCGCAGGTCGGCCACTACGCCGTTCAATTTGAGTGGAACGACGGACACAATTCAGGAATTTATTCCTTTGATTATCTGCGCGAAATCTGTCCTTGCCGACAGTGTCACCCCTAACAGCCCCTGATGAAAGTCCTGCAGGTCACACAGTGTGAGCACGGTGGACCCGTATGCAAGACGAGTCAACTCGAGACGATACCAAGTCATCGTCGAAGGATACCAATGGTTTGCGACCACTGAATAGCGTTACTTGTTATCGCCCATGTCTAGGAATCAACTCCTCCTCGTTCCTTGCCAATAATCGGAGATCCCTGACGCGTGACTCCTCAAATGACATGTTATTTATGGGACACGACACTAGCCCAGAGCATACATAAAGTGTCGTAGTGAAACGGCGAAAACGCTAACCTGACAAGGCGTCGTGACAAAGAACCCCGCGTAGTGGGCACTCATACAGTAAGTCGGGGAGGCCGACCAATCGCAACGCAATCAGGACAGAGGATGTTACCGATGTAACAGATAGTTTGTGCATGCTCCGAACTAGTTTTGTTCCAAGGGGAAAAATGTTTCTAAAATCTTATCCGTTCGGTTTCTCCAGCTTGCCCAGCCATAGCCCTCATTTGCTTCTACCGCAGATAGGACATAGCCTCTTTCTCTCAGCAACTTAACAAAAGCACGATTACTCGCCACTCGATCTGTATCGCCGACTTCTGCAACTCTTTCGTCATACTCGCCCCAGTCTATGTGGAATCGTATGGCCAGCTTTTCCATTTTTTTACAAGATTTCTTAGATGGTCACCGTGACTCCACCTCAAGGAAGCTGACTGAGCACCAACCAAGCCGAATATACTCGACTCTTTAAATGCTGCATAAATTGAGGTGTATCCACCATCGCCACCTCCCATAATAGCCCTCCACTCCGCTCCGGTCTGCGTGCGATACCTTCGATCAATGTAAGGGACAAGTTCTTCAGCAAGCATTTGCACATAATCGTCTTTCAAATCTCCCGTGTACTCTCTGGCAGCCCCCTGCGGGCCGACCTCCACAAATACAGCAATAACCGGCGAGATGCTTTTACCTATGCAGTTATCCAACGTGTTCAACATCTTCCCCCATTCCACGGCCATTTTCCCATAATTTACATACACGGTCGGATATCGGATATGATTTTTTAGATAACCATATGGCAGGTAAATCTGAACTGTACGAGTGTTCCCCAATACTTTACTCTCGAATTCGAAACTTTGAATTTTGCCTCTTTTCGCCCCGGCGGGTTCATCGAGGTGTTTCGGCGAAACCCATTTAGGCATCGCAAGCTCGGACTGCTGACCTCTAAAGGAGGGAACTTTACGAGGATTGAGCGGATCGGGAATTTTCTCCTCAAGATCTTTCACAATTTGGTAGTTTATTCTGGCATCCGACGCAAGAGTGAAAGTGTAATAATAGAACTTCGTCCCCTCAACTCTCTTCATCGGAACTTCAGCGCGCGAATCAAACATATCACCTCGAATAGCCAGATCTTTTCCCTCGCCATGATAGACAACGTGCACGAGGGTATCGTTTTCAACAACGGGAAACTGTTTTTGAGTCGATAGAAATTTAGTGATCAAACCACTTTTATCTGAAGCAGCCTCTAATTTCTTGATGAACTCAGCAAACTTTGATTTGACCGGCTCGGTCTCCGGCGTGGGTTTTGTATCACCTGTTAACTGACCAACCTTGGCAATTTCGATACAGGCGATCTCCTTAAGACTCCGCGCATATATTTTCCCATTAGCAAAACTGGGTGGAGTCCAGGAAAAAGGTTTGAAGACTTTTAAGCTGGCCTTTTCGACATACCCTTGTTCCGATGCCTCCGAAATATGCATCGTTCCGTCGCGAGTGAGGATCACTAAATGACCGTCGACCAAAATCAAGAAACCAGGCCCAGGAGACCTCGATTTCCAAACTGTTTGCCCCATTTTCGAATCAATACAGGTTAGAAATCGGTTGCTATAACCATAAATATGATCCTCATAATAAACAGATAAGTTCAGGGATTGTCTGATATTCCTTGTTTTCCATAGCTCTTCCACCCGGTACAAGCCATTTTCGCTGCCAACTTGAATGAGCATAGATTCATGTGCTTGACTACTGAGAAAGAGTTTGTCGTCGTCAACAAGTACCTGATAAGTACTACCACCACGACCATTATGATGCTGTTTCCACAACAACTTTCCTGATTCTGGTTCGAGTCCGAAAATGTTATCCTGCCCGACACCCACAATCTGATTTTCATCGGCCAGTTTAAGCGCGACTGGTGATTCATAACTGATGATCTCGGTTTCCGTTGCCCAGAGGATTTCGCCCGTTTTTTTCTTTAAACCCACAACCGATTGGCCATCTCCCCCTCCTGTCTGCAGGACCAATAATCCTCTGTATACCAAGGGTGAAGTTGCAAAACCAAGTTCCGGTTGCAAGGCATGAAACTCGCTTTTTAAATTTTTAGACCAAATTCTTTGACCATTTTCGATACTCAGTGCAAAGAGTTGACCCTTACGGCCGACGCTAAAAACGAGATCACCATCGATGACTGGAGTGGCTAGAGGCCCATCATGAGAGTTGTCATGACCTTGATAAGTGTCGTCGATTCTATATCTCCACAGCTCGTCTCCCGTTCCAGCATCCAGGGCAATCAGGCAATCGAATCTGCCATCAGAAAACATCGTAAAAGCCCGATCACCGGCGATTGAAACGCTGGAATACCCCGACCCTAAAGTTTTTTTCCAAGCAATCCTAAGACCATACTCATCTTCGAAATTGAAAACCATCTTTTCCAAAGATTTTCCATCCTGGTTATTACCGCGCCATTTCGGCCAATCATTCCCACCAGTGTTTGCCGTGAAGGCCAAGTACATTTCAGCCACAAAAAGTATTGCTAAAATCATTCGCGTACAGAGCCAAAAGCAGCTCTTCATCTCAACTCCTCTCTGAAGGATCTCAATTATTGAAAATTTTTTGGAATTATCTTCGTGATAAGATCTAATTGATAGCTTCGACTCGTTGCAAATTTTAATGAAGGTGTACGATGCGTTTCAACAATTTGTGTCATACTTGGTGGCCTTCAGGTAGCTCCGCCCAATGGCGCCAAGGCGATACCGTGTCATCATCGAGAAGGCACCACATCGTTAGCACCCGAGGAGGACCAGAGCTTTTCAGCCGCTGGTGCGCTACTTTATGTGATCTTCACCATCGCCCGCTAGCTGGCCAGGAATTCCGATGGAATTAATCGATGGGTATATACACTGCGGCCTGAGTAAGTATGAGCCAATCGAAAAGGTCCTACAAGTAATGCGTGCGCCAAGCGTGCAGCGGGCGGTGCTAGTGCAGCACCTTGGTGAGTTTGATAATTCCTATATTGGCGGGATCGTGGCGCGCAACCCGGAACATTTCACCGGTGTCTGTCTGCTGAACTATAATGATGTAGATTGCGTCGATCTGCTGTCTCGACTGGCGCGATCTGGCCATTTCAAAGGGGTACGAGTCCCCACGAAGGCGCTCAGCACTGCACCGCACATACTCCACACAGCTGCGGAATTGGGGTTAATCATCGTATTATATGCCCCTACCAGCATCACCGATTTCATCAAACCGCTCCTTGACTTTCTTGAGGGTCGACCCAACACGCGTTTGGTGCTCACACACCTGGGAAACCCTGATGCTTCGGAGGGGCCCGATTACACAAGGTATCGACAGATCTTCCTTTTGGCGAAATTCCCGGGAGTGTACTATCAAGTGTCGGGAATGAAGATGGCTTGTCCTTATCCGCACAAGCCCTTCTACGGCCTGATCGCAGAAGCAGTCGAGCAGTTTGGCATTTTACGACTGTACTGGGGCTCAAACTACCCGGTTGTCGGTGATGAAAATAATTATGTCAAAGATTTACGGCTTTTGCTCGACGGCAAACTACCGGTTCCCGATGAGGCGATTCCCATGATAGCGGGGGAAAATGCGCGAAGGCTTTGGTTCTCGGACTAAATAATCGACTTCATAAAAACACTCACCTTTGTGGCGACCACGATGGCCCCGATTTCGGGAAGCAACCAAGGAAAGCAAGGTCGCCCGACCGGCAGCCTGCGGTGAAGCTACCAGGTTCGCGCGCTTGACAGGGCAGTTGCTACTTCGTGAAGTGTGGGCGAGAGCAGTGTTAAATATTGCTGCTGCGAGTGATCGGCGGTAGAGGTCGCCGTCACCGCCGTGGAACTCGGTTCTCAGCCCCGCCAGTTCGCAACGCTGCTGGTGAGGTCCGTTCAAAACTAGTACTCGAAGGCCTAGATCTGGCCATCCTATCAACCTGACAAGCCTTCACATCACCACCAAAAAGCTCATCTAGAGGTTCTCAGGCTGTGTCAGTTCACCTCCTCGAACAACTATCATCGTCCCAGGTCGACAGCTCGATCAGCGGCGCTGCCCAGCTCCTCAATGTCTAGGATTGCTCTTTGTGAGCGACTATCTTTATGACTCAACAATCTCCGGTGCGCTAGACTCTGTCTGGTTTGCGGTGGAGAAGATTCTATCAATTCTCGATCAGGATCCAGGTGACATTTTGGCTTACCTAAACCCGGAGCATTCCATCTTCTCACCAATGCCGATCATAGCACCACAAGATGGGTTGTTATCCTTCCTCAAACGGCACATCATCCCACACTGTAGCTATTGAAATTCTTGACCACCGAGATCATCCTCACCCGGTCAGTGGACTGCCATGAAGTCGCAGGAACGTTAAGTTAGCGCTTTTGGTTCTGTCCTTTTATGATCTTGGCCCAGCTATCCCGCAGCGGCACTGTCCGATTAAAAACCAGGACCTGATCGGAGTTGTCTGCGGAATCGACACAGAAATACCCCAGCCTCTCAAACTGATATCGAGAGCCTGGGGCTGCGTCCGCCAAACTTGGCTCTACCTTACAAGAGTGCAACCTCTTGAGTGAATTTGGGTTTAAGTTCGAGAGGAAGTCGGTCCCGTCCTCAGTCTCTGTTGGGCATTCTTCCCTAAACAAATGCTCGTACAATCGCACCTCGGCACCCAGGGCATGGGGAGCTGAAACCCAATGCAAGGTAGCCTTCACTTTGCGTCCGTCCGGAGCGTTACCACCTCGTGTCGCAGGATCATATGTGCATCGCAGTTCTACAACTTCGCCACTCTGCTGATCCTTGACGACACCAATACAGGTCAAAAAGTATGCGTACCGAAGCCGTATCTCACGCCCGGGGGCCAGACGATAGAACTTCTTCGGGGGATTTTCCTGAAAGTCCTCCGCTTCGATGTAGAGCACCCGCCCGAAAGGAACCTTTCGTGTCCCCGCCTTGGGATCCTCCGGATTGTTTGCCGCCTCTAACTCCTCGACTTGGTTCTCCGGATAGTTCTCTATCACCACACGAATGGGACGGAGTACAGCCATCACACGCGGAGCGCGTCTGTTCAGATCTTCTCGAACACAGTGCTCAAGAAGTTGAAACTCGACAACACTGTCTTTCTTGGACACTCCAATACGTCGGCAAAACTCTCGAATTGACTCCGGGGTGTAGCCACGTTGGCGCAATCCCGAAAGAGTTGGCATCCGGGGATCATTCCATCCCGCCACATGTCCTTCCTCCACTAATCGTACAAGCTTTCGCTTGCTTAACACGGTACAGGTGAGATTGAGCCGAGCGAACTCGATCTGCTGGGGGTGAAAGATCTTGAGCTGGTGGAGAAACCAGTCGTACAAGGGGCGATGATCTTCAAATTCGAGTGTGCAAATCGAATGAGTTACCCCTTCGATGGAATCCGACTGTCCATGGGCAAAATCGTAGGTGGGATAAATACACCATCGATCGCCAGTCCGATGATGGGTTGCATGCAAAATACGGTACATGACTGGATCTCGCATATTCAAGTTTCCAGACGCCATGTCGATTCTAGCCCGCAGGACATGCGTGCCGTTGGCAAATTCTCCGGCACGCATCCGCTCAAACAAGGCAATATTTTCTTCAACCGAGCGCCTCCGATAAGGGCTCTGCTTGCCGACCTCATTTAAGGTGCCACGATATTCCCTTATCTTTTTCACGCTCAGGCTATCCACATAGGCCTTCCCATTTTTGATCAACTGGAGCGCGTACTGGTAGAGCGACTCGAAATGGTCGGATGCGTAGTACAACCGATCACCCCAATCGAAACCCAGCCAGCGAATATCCTCTTTAATCGACTCGACATACTCCGCTTCCTCCTTAGTAGGGTTTGTATCATCGAAGCGTAGATTGCACAGGCCCGCAAACTCAGCGGCGAGGCCGAAATTGAGACAAATTGACTTAGCGTGCCCAATATGTAAGTAGCCATTTGGTTCGGGGGGAAATCGCGTATGCACTCGCCCCACATTTTTGTTGGTTTCCACATTCTCCGCTATAATGCTCCGAATAAAATCGAGCTTTCGCCTAGAATCAATCGGCTTCATATTCTCGATTTTACCTGTGAATCCATCCTCAATTGATTTTCTCTCCGGTATAGCCCGCAATGCGTTCGAACGAACAACAGATGAAAATGGTACTGCCTTCGATCAGGAGCACTCTTCGCCTGGACGGGGCACTACGTAAAACAAAATCACTGTCGAACTCGCCACATTTCAGCAGCATATCTTCGATATTCGAAAACATTCACCCGAACAAACCCATATTCCTACACGAAAACCCGGCCACATGTTCATCCCAGTGTTGCGCGGTAATCTGAACCTTATCCCACATGAGTGACTCTCCTTATGCCCTCCGGCTAAAGGTGGAATACGCCGGAAACCAAGGTAAAAACATTAATAGCACAAGAATAGCGACAACTCGTAATTCGTTTTCAAAACAGTGTGGCAATCGTTACCACCGCGACGACTCCGATCTGGCGAAGCGGCAACCATCCCTCCGCAACTGGCTGGGTCGATGGGGGACGCGGGTGGTTCTCACCGCTGCAGAAGTTCATCGAGCGTGAACTTCTCAAACACCAAATCCGCTTGGCTTCCTTCGTACACCAATCCCACGTGATTGTCGTCGACGCGACTGAGGCTAGGATAGCCACGGCCACGGCCTTCATCGAGCAACAGTCTGTACTGCTTAGGCCAGGTCTGTCCGTCATCAAAGCTGACCTGGATTGAGTGGTGATCACGGCCCGTCTGTGAGTGCGGGTTTGCGAACAGTAGAACGTACTTCTTTCGAACACCCTCGCGGTAATCGAATCGGTACAGGCTACCGTTGCAGTTCGGCTCGATCAGAGCTCTGCGGTTGGTAAGATGAGGTTGCCAAGTTTGCCCTCCATCGCGACTAATTGCCACCGTGCGAAACTTAGTCGGGGACTCGGTTCGCATGTTCATCATGATCGTTCCATCGCCCAGTTCGACAGCCTGACATTCGGTGTTGCCAAAAGATGCTGCCGGACCAACCGCCCAGGTGGCGCCGTGGTCGCGGCTAATCAACATGTTCGAAAAGTATAGGCCCTCCGCATCGCGGCCCTGTGTTGGCATCATGAGGGTGCCGTTGGCCAGCGCAATTCCCTGCTGAGGAGAAGGGGCATAGAGAATCCACTCCGGTTTCTTCCACGTCCGGGTCATGTTTTTAGGCTTTGTCCAGGTCCGCCCGTCGTCTTGGCTACGAACCATCAGAAACTGGGCACTCTTGCCGATTTCGAAACCTGGCTCGGAACCGTCTTCGATCCACTGGTGCTTGCCCGGCTTGCCCATCATCCAGACGCCGAAACAGAAAATCTCGCCAGTGGCTGGATCGACGATGATTCCCGGGTCACTGCACCCATTCTGTTCCTGCGGTAAATCACCGTAGGTGCCCATATCCATAATCACTCGTTGAGCTTCCCAGTGGCGTCCCTTGTCCGTGCTACGCAGCAGTCCAATGTCGATGTCCTCTTGCAAATCGCGGGACTTGCGGCGGCGTATGTCATAGACACACAGCAGCGTCCCACGCGGCGTCGTGGCTAGAGCGGGAATACGATAGGTGTGCACGCCGTCGTCATAGTGTTTACGCAAGGCGATCCCGATCCGCTTGCGGGTACCACCGGTCTGGTCAACCGGCTTGATCGCTCCGTCCGAGGTTTCAATTCGGGTACACGTGGCATCTACCTTGTGGCCTAGATCGGCATCTGGTCCTAACCGGCACGACAGCCAGAAATGGTTTGCTCCGACCTGCAATCGGGCATTTCCGTGGAAAACGATAGTTCCTTCGGGTCCCACCGCGCCTCCGAAAGGGGTCTGCCCGGAGAACTGAGCGTGTTCACTGGTGAAGAACATCTGCAACGAATCGATGTCGTCAGGGTCGTCGGTACCAACAAGTGAGATGGTGATCGAGCGAACCATCACTAACGGTGACTGGGCGTGAACTACCAAGTGAAACAGCGGATTGTGGTCGTTGCGGATTAGCACCGGATGCACACGCTGATGAACTGAGGCCATCAAAACCATGCTCTTCGCTTCGCCCTGCCCAAACGCTGGCGCCCCTAGCGGGATCAGTAATAAGATAGGAAGAATTGCACACCTCAGTCTATTGTGTACCGCCATTGTCTCCAATCTGGAGGTATGGTACACGACCGAGATGGAGATTTGAACCCGGCCACTTTTAAAGTGTGCCGTCGACGAACAGGATCTGGCGGATCTTGTCTTTGCGCCGGAAGGATTACCCCTGCTCTCGTATTCTTGCGACCGTTGATCTTGACACCGACAAAGTACATCTTGACCTTCCAATAGGTACAAAATCCAAGCTAAACTGCCTGTCCTAGCTTGAATATCAATGCCACTTTTGGTGCAAAATGTGGTGCAGTCGTCATCGCATGTATAAAAAGACTTGACACCTTATGCAGCCATCTCCACCGTATCTCCTCTGTGAAATTGTTCTTTACCAACGGCAGTAGACTAGAGCATCATGCACGAATTGATCGTTGTGCTGGGCGGGAAAAGTGCAGACGGCCAATCCCTAGAAGTAAAATCCAAATCATAATGAATTATTATGAAAGAGAGGAGACACTATGAAGAATCTGGTGAGTCTTGCCGTGGAAGTGTCGCTCGCGGAAACCACAAGTAGGCTGTATGAGGTCTGTCTCGCTGCAACAACTCAACCAAGGAGGAAATTATGAAAAGAGTATCCATTTTTATCGCTCTTGTTGTTATAGGTGGGTGGCTTACCGTTACCAACCCAGTCTGGGCAGAGTGCTCGGCCAATAACTGGAAGGATTGCACCGGCAAGCCCTGGGTGGACGGTAACGTCATGGAAACCCCACTCGGCAGCAAGTGGTGGCCTCATCGCCTGTGGGGAACAGGCGATGAGGCTGGTTCCACTAACTGGTACAGCAAGCCGGAAGTCGTGTTGCGCGCCCTAGCGCAAATAGAAAAGGGTAATGTTTACCGTCTTGGACACCCCTACACAGCTAATATGCCTATCTACGGCCAACGTAAGTTCTCGCTGCACATCCCAGGCACCCCTACGGGTGGTCCCTTCGGTGCTAACAAGCTCGTTTACCATGACGAGTTTCTGGCCACCGAGATCGGTCAGGTGGGTACGCAGTTTGACGGACTCGGCCACAGCGGTGTGCAAATCGGCGCCGACGGTGACCGATCTAACATGCGTTGGTACAACGGCTTTACCAACGTGGAAGTGGGTGCTGCCTATGGGCTGAAGAAGCTAGGCACCGAAAAGTTGCTTCCGATTGTCGCGCGCGGTGTTTTGATTGATCTCACCAGTGTGCACGGTGACATGGAGAAGGGCCAAGCCGCGACCATGGACGCCGTCCGCGCCGCTCTGAAACTCCAGGGTATGGAAAACTTCCAGTTTCACGAAGGTGACGCCATCCTGTTCCGCTACGGCTGGGAGCAACACTGGAGCGACCCTGTCAAGTTCAACAGTGGCTGTCCCGGGGTGGCCATGGACGTGGCAAGATGGGTGGCTGAAGAAGTAAAAGCAGGCCTTACCGGAGGAGACACCTGGCCAGGCACCGATCCAGTGCCGTATCCGAACGAGCCGGCGTGTAACTTCTGCATACACAACTATTTACAGACCAGACACGGCATAGTTAACCAGGAAAACCTGGCACTAAAGCAACTGGCCGACGATGACGTGTACATCTTTGCCTACATCTATAGCCCCGTGCCCATCGCCGGGGCCACCGGCTCCATCGGTTCCCCGCTCGCGATCAGATAAAGAGTTGTTCTAGGCAACGAGCTGGAAGGAATTCATCTATGATTTTTTGACAGAATAGGTTCCCCAGGCAGAGAGAAAGACGAGAATGGTCACCAAGCCGATCATGAGTGGTTCTCAGTATTCAGCCAGTTCATGGAAGTCTACGGCGTCATGACACATAGCGACAGGATAGCAGCGTACATGGCCTGCGGTTACACGGACCAAGTCGTGTCGGAATTGGATCTGGTATTCTGCATCGGCAACCGGAAAGGAAACCCGTCCGGAAGGAGCTCATGACGGCACATAACATCGACAGGGTGACAGTCCTCGGTCTCGGGATAATGGGTCACGGTATCGCTCAGTCGTTCGCCATCGCCGGATGCACAGTTCGCTGTTTTGACGAACTACCCTCGGCTCGAACAACTCTCTCTCATCGCGTACGGGGAAATCTACAGCAACTGAATCAGGCCGGTCTCATCGACAACGGCGCCATCGACCCAACCTTGGAACGTCTCACCGTACTGGGAAGCGAAGTGGAAGCCATCCGCGACGCTCAGTTTGTTGCCGAGGTTGTCCGGGAAGACTTAACCCTCAAGCAGGAGCTCTTTGCCCGGGTAGAGTCCTCCGTGTCTCGACAGTGTATCCTGGTAAGCAACACATCCACCTTCCCGATGACGCAGATTGCTACTCGCCTGATACAACCCGAGCGTGCAGTAAATACACACTGGTTCAATCCGCCGCACATAGTTCCCGTTGTAGAAGTGGTACCCGGAGAAAAAACGTCACAAGAGACGATCCAGACGACAATGGCGCTCCTCGACCGAATCGGAAAACTGCCCATCCTCCTGAACCTGGAGCTCGCAGGATTCCTCGTCAATCGGGTCCAAATGGCGATGATGCGGGAGGTACTGGACCTGATGGAACGCGGAGTCGCATCGCCTGAGGACATCGACCGCGCGATCCGCGGCAGCATGGGACTGCGGCTTGCCGCCTTTGGTCCGCTGCAAGTGTGGGATTTCGCGGGTCTGGACGTCTGCGCTCGGGTCTACGAGCACCTGGCCACCGACGTGCGTTCCGACAGAAAGTTACCAAGCGGGGTAAAGAAGATCATTGAGGGCGGAAATTTCGGTTTCAAAACGGGGAAGGGCGTCTACGAGTATCCGGCGGAATCCCGGGAGGGAACCCTCGCAGAACGGGATCGCCGTTATCTTTCTCTACTGAAGCTCTTCTTTGGTGAACGGAAGGTAGGATAAAGCGAATCTGATGATCACTGTTGGGCCAGTCACATTGACCATCGATTCCAAAATTGAAGCACTACTTTCCTCATGAGATGCCCTTCAAAGAGAAGTGAACAGCGGATTTGAGAGCATGAGGTTACTCCCTATATTTTTACAAATGAACTACGGAACTCATGGCTGAACACCTGTGGCACACAATTTATGGGTTGGCAATTGGTCTTAAGATCCGAGGGTCTTTTCATTCAAAACAGTGGGGTCCAATTGTTGTGGCCCTCCTGAGCCTTCCTTGCGGGGAGATCAGAGGATCCACCTTTGATTGGAGGAATGTCGGATTTTCCAAATTGAAGCAACCGGTACCCTGAATCCAAGGAACAAATGATGACACAATTTACCATTATTCTACTCCTAGTTATCTCTATTTTTTGTGACATCAGTACGGTTCAGGCCGAGCAACTGTACGCCGGAATCGCAACAATCGATATCACTCCACCGATCCCGTTCCGGATGTGTGGGAGTTTTTCTGAGGAATTAAGCACAGGCATTAAAGATCCCCTGCTAGCGAAGGCAACCGTCTTGGAGCAAGGTGACCGTAGGGCCGCACTTGTGTTCTGCGCCATTGCCCAGATCTCGCTAGACCTCTCAACAAGGGCGCGTTTGCAAACCGCAAATCAAACAGGAATTCCGGCCGCTAACATTGCAATCGCCGCCACCCATTCGCACACCGGATCCTTGTATTTCGGGGCGCTGCGAAAACATTTCCACAACCGGACTACAAAGCGCTATCACACGGATATCTACGAAAAGGTAGATTATGTTACAGAGCTGTTGGGCAAGCTGGTCAAGGTAATCGGACAGGCTGCATCTTCGATGGTGCCCGTGCAACTCGAAGCAGGATTTTCCTATGAGGATCGGATCTCGTTCAATCGCCATTTTCACATGAAGACCGGTCCCGTGCGTTTCAACCCAGGGCAGCTGAATCCAGATATTGTGCGACCCGCCGGCCCAATCGATCCCGAAGTCGGGATCGTTTTGCTGAAAGCTGCTGAAGGTGAAAAGCCCATCGGTGCCATCGTTTCCTTCGCCCTACACCTGGACACAGTTGGTGGCACCAAATACTCGACAGACTTTCCAAAAGTTGTACAGGACCAGTTACGTCGGACACACGGTCCTGAATTCATCTCCCTGTTCGGTGCTGGAACGTGCGGCGACATCAACCATGTTGACGTGAAAACCCGAGATCGATATACAACCCAGGAAATCGGTACGATGCTAACCGAAACAGTTGTGAAGAAGATGCCATCCCTAACTCCACTGGCTGAAGTTTCTTTAGCCGTCAGTAGCCGTCGAGTCTGCGTCCCACTCCAGACCTTCAATAGCAGGCAAATCACTCAGGCCCGCGAGAGAATAGAACTGGTGGATTCAGATAAACTGCCGTTTCTGGAGAGGGTGGAAGCCTACAAGATTCTGGCGATTGAATTACGCGACGGCGAGATACTACCCATCGAGGTCCAGGTGTTTCGACTCAATTCAGACGTAGCGATTGTGACTCTCCCGGGTGAGGTTTTTGTCGAGTTAGGTCTGGCAATCAAGCAGGCCTCTCCGTTCAAGACGACATTGGTCATCGAACTAACGAATGACGGCCCCGGTTACATCCCGACCAAAAAAGCATTCTCTGAAGGAAGCTATGAAACCGTGAATTCACGAGTGCAACCAGGTAGCGGTGAAATGATGGTCGAGGCCGCGATTCAACTTCTCGACAAATTGGCTGTTGACACCGAGTAGTTGCCTCACATTCACCTAAGTATGCAGGCGACTGGAAGTTTATTCTATCTAAGAGCCCTTCAGTTCAGTGGGAACCGAGCGAAAGCCGGGATCGGCAAACACGTCTTCCCCACGGGCACTTAACGAGACCCTTTGTGTCTGCTCAGCCGGATTTATAAGAGTTTTTGACCACGTTGCCGACCGAACGCGTTGAACCATTGTGAATGAGATCCCCTCCCTGTTGAAAACCGCAATCTTGCTGTCTTTCCTGAGAATATTTTTCGCTTTCCAGTCGAAGATGACAGTGTAGTTTACTCTACCTTTTCTGATCGTGATGGTTACAGGATACTTTTCGCCGAAGGTTTTTATAAGTTTCTCGGTGCTGAGGACGAGAGTCGTCAGCACCGAGAACAATGTCTTTAATACCAGAAAGGATCAGCGATCAATTCTTCACAGGTTCCAGCTTTGAACCGTAATCGAGGAGTTGCTGCTTCTTCCTCTCAATACGTTTGCCGAGGCAATGGTAACTGAACCACTTCTCCCGTGGCCGCGGACCGATACGCGGCCAGGAGGACTTCCATGGAAAGCGCGGCGACGGAAGCAGAAATATCACTTTCACGTCCCAGCTCGATGCAGTCTAAAAAGTAGGCCGTGTCTGGGCTGCCGACAGAGCTCTCGGGTGTTATCCAGGCTTGTTTGGGGCATCGCGAGTAAGGTCCGTCCGAAGGTGCTTCCCACATACCCATGGGGTCTTCTGGATTTCCCTCCGGAGGCTTCCAAGGTTCTGCATCCGCCTAGATTTCGACACGCGGGCGATGGGCGTCAACGACCGCCGTGCCCTTGGAACCAATCAGATAGGTACGGTTCAGACCGGATCCGGGGTGAGACCTCCAGCCAGTGCGTCCAACCGCAAGCGTGGCAATCACGCCGCTTTCGAGTTCCAAAAGCATCTGACCGAAGTCTTCCATGTCGTTCTTCTGGTGTTCGGCGAAGAAATAGTTACCCGTTGCCGCATACACACTACGCACCTTTTGGCCCAGCAACCACATTAACATCACAACCGGATACACACCGACATTAGAAAGTTCCCGTTTGGACTCTCGTGATTCAAAGCGTTCAGGGCGGACAGCTTCTTGCCGTTGCATGCCTAGTGTCGCTGTCCCAGCAGGACCTTTGGCGAAAGAGAGATCGAAATGAACCGCCGTCAGATCACCTAGGCTGCCGGATTCGATCAGCTCCCGCACACGAAGTGCAGTTGCCTCTCGCACTCCGCTAAACATGTGGCTGACTACGCCCATCTTTCCGGTCTCAACGGCAATGGCATCGGCATCCTTGAGCGATCCCGCCAGTGGTTTGTCCAGATACAGATGTTTTCCAGCCTTGGCGGCCTGAAGAATAATCCGGCCTCGTCTCCTTGGCTCGGCACAGATGCTGACGATGTGGACATCCTCCCGCCCAAGTGCATCCTGGAGGCTGGGCAGCAACGGGATGCCTAGCCGGCGAGCCAGTTGACCATTGAGCCGTTTTCGCTCGAGCAGCACTCCTGTTTCGTCTGTTAAGCCAATCAATCTACAGCGTTTGTCCGCGGCCAGCGAACGTGCATAAGCAGGCTGGTGGGTATGGTCTCCAGAAACAAGCAGCACTCCATAAGGAGGGTTTTGTGCCTTTCGTGGAGCTGTCGTTCCCCACCGTTCAGGGGCGAGAATCGGTACCCTTCCGGATGGCAGTGTAGATTTCAATTCCCCTTGGTTTTCAGATTTGCGAAGTCCACACTTAGCGACCTGGCGCGTTCTCAAGGACTCCCGAATAGCCTCTAACAGTTCTCGAGGCCCAGAGACGAACCCCTTTCGTTTATCCTGCTCTAGGAGCCATATGGAACGGTGAGTTACCTCCCAGAAAAGAGTGCCGCGACTCCCAAAAACCAAGACCGCCAAGGCTGGAGAGTCAAGTCCACTGGTTCCAACCGATACTAAGGCCGATTGTCCCTTAATAAACCGCGTCAAAGTGCTGATCTGACCTGAGTCCAAGCTCCCACTCGACATCAGCCGTTTGGGCCCGCTCCCAAACCACTTTGCCGCCGCCTGCAGCCAAAACGAAGTTAGCCCCTCGATCATGTCCCGCTCCGCGGTTATGTGTGCCACGATCCGTACCGCGACGGGCTCACCAATCTGACCCGCCTTGAGAGCCTTTTCAATCGCTTGGCAAGCGGACATTGCAGGAGTTGACACATCCCTGCTCACCATTCCCTCACAGGATGTGCGCTCAGACACCCCGATCGTCTCGTCACTTTTCATCATGACTTCTGTTGTCCCATAACACGAGTAGGTTAACGGACCGGCGGCAGCTCCAGCACCCACCGCCATAAAGCCGCGTCGTGACATCCGACTGCTGCGGTGATTCCGGTTCGCACTCGACTTTTCTTGACTGCGGCTCATTTCATTCTCCCCCTGGGATCCTGAGTACTGGTTCATCAGTATAGCAGTTCCAAAAGCAGGGACTTCCCCCAACTTATCGGCCAGGAGATGGCGAAGAGTTTAGGCGAAGAAAGCTTTTCATCGCGGCGTATGGACCAACCAATGCCCTAGTAGTTCGTCTTAAAGTCCTGCGGATGCGGGCGTGCCAAAGATCTGGATTGGCAAGACACGAGGAGTAGTCGATGTCTGGGAAACGGTAGCAAATCCACACATATGTCCCATTGAGTGTTCTTTGAAATGAAAACAAGGGGGGGCAACTTATTGAAAACACTGGAGCCGATCATAGAAATCGAATCTATAACCTACACATTACAAATATTTTTTCGTGTGATTCGGGCCAACCACTGGATTTTAATGATCTTTCTTTAACTATCGCGCATATACATTTCCGAATTTATGGTATCAGGATACAGCTTAGATTGAATAGAATTAGGATTTGGCACTAAACAAGTCAACCACGCACTCCAGTATATCCCTCTCCGGGTATTGGTCCCGCGTGTGGTTTTGCCCACCTTTCAGCGTGGCCGGCGGCATTCCGGTCAAAAACTGAAGAGATAGGTCAACTTGAGGATCAGGGCCCGATCGAGGATGCCTCCTTCCGGAGACCGCCGCTCGTTGTAAACCAGGAAAAAATCGCTCAGCGGCTTATGAATTAAGTTGAAACGGATGTTGCTGGCAATTAGACCTTCACGGCCGCTGTACTGAATTAACGCGTTAAGGAACATATTTGTGGTAAAGGAGTAAGCCACACGCGTGCTCACCAGTTCGGTACTGAAGTCCCGCGTAGGAAAATTGAAGTCAGCGTGATCCCAGAATATATCTAGTCCAAATTGAGAACTGGGTGAAATCCCAAGTCCCACACCGTAAAAAGTTTTTTCACCATTGTAAAACTCCCCGTCGCTCCAAAAGATCGACCCGCTAAGCATCCGTCTGCGATCACTGGAGAAATATGCCGTGGTCTCCTCGAACTGATAATCACCCAGATCGAGAGTCTCGTCGAGGATCTCATCCTCTTCGACCAGGCGCTCGAAAGTGGATCGGCGTCCCACAGAGAAAAAACTCGTGTCGTTGAACCTAATTGAGAAACGACCGCTCACCTCCCGGGTCTCAAGCCTATTGTGATCATCCGTGATGTAGTTCACGTCAACACTTGGTCTGAACTCTCGCACCCAGGGGATGCGACCCTCGGGGCGGGGTGTCAAGCTGAACTCCCCGCTGTTTTTCCGCATAGCTCTACCTACACCCTTCTTCAAATCAAAGCCGCCGCGCTGCACAAAACCCACTTCGGCATTGAAGTTTTCCTCAATAGAAATGTGCGAAGCCTCGACATCAAATAAACGATCTCTCCAGGCGACCCGGAAAAATCCGGCCATATCTTTGTCCGCGATTCCTGGCGTGTCCGTGTTAAGAACGTAGGAGGACAGATCCAGGTAGTTAAAGAACCTGAAATTCGCGTCCACACCGTAAGTACGGTTAAACTGGCCGGCACCCTGGTACTTGTTGACAAACAGCACACCGATATCCGAGCCTCGAAAAACATCACGGCGCAGGCGAGCCACGGTGAAGTTCGTTGATGGTGTGTCCTGGAATTGGTCCGTTTGCATGGAAATGATACCCAGGCGATACCGGCCCGCCCGGCCAGTCAGGCGGGTGCCACCCAGGGTCGGAATCAGTTCGCCGTCCTCGGAAACTCCGATGCGGCGGCTGAAGAAAGGAATCAGGTCATTACGGGGCCGAAAAAGGCTGAAAAGGCCTGTGCGGCGCCTTCCGGAAAATCCTCGAAACCCAGAGTTACCAAATTCAAAGATCTCCCGGTTCTCCAGAAAGAATTCGCGCTTCTCCGGAAAGAAGAGACTGAAGCGGGTGAAGTTGATCTGGACGTCGTCGACTTCAACCTGGGAAAAGTCCGTGTTAACCGTCAAATCCAGTGTCATACCTGACGTCACTCCGTATTTAACGTCTAATCCTGCGTCGGGCATGAAGTCCACATCGTCCTCTTCCCGGAGCAGGACGGGAAGAGACACATACGGCTTAATGTAAAGGTTCTGGCCCCGCTGGATACCGTTGATCCCTTCTAGCAATCCTGCCATGGAGACGCGGGATAGATAGTTGGGACGCGGGATGGGTGCCCAATAGGAGCGTTCGTTTTTGCGGCGAATACCACGGTAAAAATTGACGCCCCACACTTGGGGTTCCCCACGGGGGAAACGTAGCGTCTTGAAGGGTATGGCAAATTCCGTCTGCCAACCCCGGTCGGTGATCTTGGCCTTGACATGCCAAACGCCGTTCCAATCCTGATTGAAGCTGAGACCATCTCCCCCTACTTGCATATCACGCTTGGCTCCTTTGGGATTGGTCCCGAAGACAAAACCGTTCCGATTGTCATCGAAAGTATCGAAGACAACCTGGAACGAGTCGCCACTCGAGCCGGAAAAATCACGGGCCATGTCCTGGACGATAATTCCCTTCTTACCCTCTGAGTCAAAACAATAGACTCCAACGTACAGGTTCTGACGATCATAGAGAATCCGCACTTCCGTCGGTTCACTCGCCGGTTTTCCAGAATAGGGTTCGTTCTGGATAAAATCCTTGGCGAGCCCGGCTCGTTTCCACTGTGGCTCATCCAGCTCACCATCGATGACAATCAATTTCTCTTCGATGTAGACCGCTGTGATTTTCTTGTCCCTGTAAGCCGTGACGGAATCGATCTGAGCCCTCAGGCTGGTGCAGGACACGAGAAAAAGAATGACAAGTAGGACATGGACCATTTCTTTAAGTATACTCAACCTTGAGAGCTTTCATTCCGGTTTTCTGTCAACACAGGACAAGGGTGGGGTCTGCTTCCTTGATGAAGCGCTACGGTTTCTTACACGACTTTAATTATTCGAACAATTTCAACCGGATTTGCATCTCAAATGGATAGAAGTAGGTGAAAGGAAATCCCATGGCGACCGCGAGGTGTAGAGTTAGTCGATTGCAATTGAAAGGAAACCGGATGAAAAAAATCACTATAATCTTAGTCACTGTTGCCCTGTTTGTCGGGGTGGGTATCACGATACCGGGTAGCGCAAGCGCCCAAGACACAAGATTCCAACGGCCTCCCAAAGGGGGACGGGCAGGTGGTTCCCAAGTCCGTAGAGGTGCTCGTTTCGGAGGTCCAAAGAGACCAAACCCATTAGCGAAATTTAAGCGAGCACTGAGTGCCGCCGGTGGCCCGGATCTCACCGATCAACAAGGAGAACAGCTCATTTCGGTGATTATGGATTTTCGGGAGGTCCGTCAACCGGAGCGGCCAAACACAATACTGCAATCGGCCCGCCGTGCATACGAGGATGCCATTCTAGCCGGTGACCTGGAAACAGCTCAGGAACAAGCAGACGTTATGGCTGACCAGATAGCCAGCGCCACCAATGCTCATTTACAGAACCAGGCAGAACTCCGGATTTCGATTCTAGCTGTGCTCAGTGGGGATCAGGTAGATTCGCTGTTGCAACTGATAGGTACCAGGGGGCTATCCAACCTGTTACGCTCGATGACTCGTGGAGGTGGTCCGTTCCGTCCGAGCGATGAAGTTGGATGGAATAAGGACGCACGTATCCCCCAGCAGTATGACAAAGACGTTGCAGACTACCCTCGGCAGTATGACAAAGACATTTTAAACTACAAAAGAAGTAAAGTGAAAAAAAGGTAGAAAAGTTTGTGCGCCAGGGTATCCTCACCCCACCGGAGACCACTCGATTATAGGGAACCCGTATCGCAGGTATTTTTCTATTGTGCTGATGGACCATGAGAAGGGTAAACGTAAGAATGGACTTGGGTCAGATTCTGGCCTGGTACCTGTATAGCTGGTGATAACGGCCTTCTCTTTTGATCAGTTCATGGTGGGTTCCCCGTTCCACGATCTGACCCTCTTCCACTACCAGGATTTGATGAGCCTGCCGGATGGTGCTTAACCGGTGAGCGATTACCAGTGTTGTCCGACCCTTCATTAAGGTCTTCAGACTCTCCTGTATGTACCGTTCACTCTCCGCATCTAGATTAGATGTCGCCTCGTCCAGGATGAGAACTTTTGGGTTCGCTAATAGAGCGCGAGCAATAGCGACACGCTGCCGCTGTCCACCGGACAGTTTGACCCCACGCTCGCCAATCAGTGATTCAAGACCTAATTCGAAACGATCCGTAAACTCCTTGACGTGTGCAGCTTGGGCCGCTTCTTCTACTTCTGCATCGCCAGCATCCGGCTTTCCGAAGAGGATGTTTTCTCGAATGGTTCCATCGAAAAGGAAATTCTCCTGAAGGACGACGCCCAGGCGACTGCGATAGCTAGCAAGGGTCACCTGGGACAGATCATGACCGTCAACTCTGACTACTCCCTGGTTCGGTTCAAGAAAGGAAGCTGCCAGCCCCGCTATCGTGCTTTTTCCAGAACCGGAACTTCCGACCAATGCACTGACGGTGCCTGCTGGAGCTCCGAAGGTGATGTTTTTGAGAACTCGGCCACCTTTCTCATAGGAAAAGGTCACATTCTCGAATGAGATATCTCCTTTGAAATCTCCGAGAGGGATCGTTCTCTCGCTGTTGTCAGTTTCCCTACCCGTATTCAATATCTCTTCAGTCCTGTCTAGTCCAGCAAAGGCCTCAGTAATCTGGCTACCGATATGGCTCATTTGAACAATGGGCGCAATCAAGAACCCTAGATAGAGAGTGAATGCAAAAAAGTCTCCCAGAGTTATTTCTCCGTCCATAATCTTTGAGCCGCCAACACCTATAATGAGAACGGTAGCCAGACCCAACAAGAGAGTAGCTGTGCTGGTCACCAAACTAGTAGCTGTAAGGGACTTCTTCACGTTCTGGAAGAGCCGATCGACTCCCCTTTCGAAGACTCGAACTTCGTATGTCTCTGCGTTGAAACCTTTGATAACTCGAATTCCACCTAAAGACTCCGTGAGTCTTCCGATGACCTCTGCGCTAATCCGTCCCCGCTCGCGAAAAATAGGCCGGATAGAGCCGAATGCCTTCAGTGAGATCACTCCGAAAGCCGCAAGTGGCAATAGCACATACAGGGTCATTGAGGCATTAATACTGATCAAGAGAGCAAGGGCCACTACTGCAGTGAACGTCCCTCCCACGAGCTGGACCAAGCCAGTTCCCACCAGGTTACGAACTCCTTCCACATCGGTCATAATGCGAGAGACCAACTCACCCGATTTCGTGTTGTCAAAATAACCAATTGGCAGGTAGATGATGTGTCTTTGAACCCTCATTCGCAGGAAAGAAACTAGGTGTTGTGCCTCTACACTTAGAATCCGGGTTAAGAAAAAAGATGTCGAAGCCTGGACGAGAATGGCCAGCGCAACTCCGAGAAGAATGAGCTTCAACAACGATAAATCACCCTTGGAGATGGCATTGTCAATAACAAACTTACTCGACCCGGGTAGAGCCAAGCCGGCGAGTCGATTGATCACAATGAGAGCGAGTCCCAACAAAAGCAGTTTTTTTCTGGGCCAGACAATTGTCCTAAAAGCATATCGAACGGTTGCTAAGGGAGGTTTGTCAGATTTTTTGTTCATCATGAGAGCTTTCATGATTTCACAATTTGGGTTGGAAAGGGAGCTTGTCAGCAATCAAAGTGTTCCAAGGATTGTTAATTGCTGTGATGATTCTAAAGCCAAAAGCATCAAAATTGCTCCGCAATGAATTCGCCGCCTTTGCCGCGACACTTTTAGACGTTGTTGCGCACTGATTCACCTTGATTCGATAGATCAATCATTTCTGGATCGGCGTTCTTCCTAGAAATTTTCTTAGCTTCATCAACTAAAAACCTGGGGCGGTAATGGTTATTCATGCAGACTGGATCGATTTGTTACGGTAACGTTTTACTTTTTGTAGGTGGATTAGCTATTAGTCTTCTGGTTGAGTTTTCAAAGGTATAGGACTTGAGGGCCATCCGAACGGAGCGACCATGATGAACCTGGAGACGGAACACCTTTCTCTGACAGCCGATCTGCCTCTCTCCGATGGAAGTCTGCTCGACTCAGTCCAGATGAGTCTGGCTCCATTGGGTCATCAGTCCATCTATCTGGACGAGTTCGATTTGGAACGACTTGATCGACCTAGACCTCTTTGAAGACTTGCTCAGAGTGAAGAATACTCGCCGCGGCTCAGCTATAGTGATCCAGACTCGCCCGGGACAATTTGCCACCATGCCGGTGTCAGCTAAACCCCTCGATTAAACATCACACAGACATAATTCGAGCTCTCATCAGCCTACGGTTTTTACAGCCACTGGACATCGAAACGACTCCGCTCTACGTACAGGACCTGAAACCGATCTGGAGAAGGTGCATGAGGTTCGAGCAGGAGAAACTACGATGGCAAATCAATGGGAGACAAATGGGAGACAAATGGGAGGCAGACACTCACAAAGGTCAGCAGCGATAGTTTGAAGCCTCTATAACCTATTGGAAAAACTGGAGCCGGCGAGAGGAATTGAACCTCCAACCTACGCATTACGAATGGATTCCACGCCCATTTGGCCTGATTTAGCAATGTTTGTCAAAGATAGGAATTTCGAGTGTTCCGGCCCATGAGGCAGCCGGTTTCTATTTAGCGGAATTGACCGCAATTTGCACGACTTCTGGAAACAATTTGGAAACATGCGAATTTCGGCGCAGCGCACTCAGCGTTATCTCTCGCCGTCTGCTTCTTTCTTTTTGCCAACTGAGAGATCATCCAGCACCTTTACGGCGTTCGCTTTGTGGTCCGGTGAGAGATGGGAGTAGCGTTCCGTCATCTTCAGGGTTTTGTGCCCCAGCAACTCCTTGACCGTCATCAAGTCCACACCGGCCATCACCAGGTGGCTGGCGAAAGTGTGGCGCAGGTCATGAAAGCGTACGTCATTGAGCCCAGCTTTCTTTCTTGCCTTCAGGAAGGCTGTCTTGATGTCGGTGAGCCTTCCCCCGTTTTTCCCTGGAAACATATTTGGCGTGTCGATCCGGCGAGGCAGCCGGTGAAGCGTCTCCAGCAATGTCCCGTTGATAGCAATCGTCCGTTTGTCTCCGTTCTTCGAGTCGATCACCTCAATGACGCGGTTCTTCAAGTCCACGTGCACCCACTCCAGATCGAAGATTTCGCCTCTACGCATCCCAGTGTTGACCGCAAGTATGATGATCGGCTTCAGGTGAACGCCGGCAGCATTGGTCAACCTGTCAATCTCCTCAGCGGTCAAATATCGTAAGCGACGATTGTTGATCCTGAGCGTTTTCACGCTCTTCGCGGGGTTTTCGTAGAGGTAACCCCACTCAATTGCAGTGTTGAACACGTGCTTCAAGACAGCAAGATTTCTCGTCACTGTGGCTGCTTTAACCTCTTTTACTCGCTGATCCTTGAAGCGTTCGATCTGTTGGGCAGTGATGTCAGGAGCCAGGTGTCCACACCAAAGAAGCGTCTGCAGTAGTCAAGAGTGTAGGCCTGAGTCCGCCAGCTTCGATGGTTCACTTTGGCGTAGGTTTCCATGTACTCGTCGCACATCTTCCCGAATGTTATCTTCTTGAGGCGACGCAGACCGGGCCTTCTTTCCATTTCCGAGACAATGAGAGCCAACTCTCTCTCTGCCCCCCTGCGATTATCCCTCACGGCCTTCTTGATGATCCGAGTGCCGTCTCTCAGGCGATAGTCCAGGAAATAACCCTCTCGACCCTTGATTTTCCTTACCTTAGACATATTGACCTCCTCAACCTTTGTGTTTGAAATCCGTAGGTTGCTCCATCGTCTTCATGGTGGAACCGCACTTGAAGCAGCGGTAGTACCGATACTTGATGACGCCTGGTTCCTTACCTCTGCGAACCATGTAGACCTTCCAATGATGCTTGCACCGTGGATTCTTGATGCCTATTGCCTTGACCATTATTATAACTATATACAGTTATAATCAAACGTCCAGCCCAATCAGTTACACACCCCCAGTTTTCTTTACACCTTTTAGTCGTGAGTTGGAGGAGGTGGGAGGACTTCCTGTTGGTTTGGTTGCCAAGATTCCCAACATGCACGAGGTAACTTTTCTTAACACTTTTGGGTTGAAGTGATATTGGATAGGATGGGCTTATGAGTTTCCCTCGCCACTGTGAATTGGAACCTTGATCCACGCCTTTCAAAACGGGAGATCTGTTAGCTCATGCTCCATGTCGAAGTTGGGGAGAAGAAAGTGGAACTCCTTATTCAAAGAGAGATAACTGACCGCCTCATAGCTGCCTAGGTGGAATGAGCAAACGCCCAAATGCCCAATCTCCTCCATATACTCCAACAGTGTCGGCTTGCTCATCTTTACTCGCTCCTGTAAGTCCGTCACGCTGGCCTCAGTGCCGATTTCCAGGAGGGCTTTGAGGTCTTTTCGTCGTTGCTCTGGCATCGAACTTAGGGCGATGTGGCGGATGAAGAACCGAAGATCATCCTCAGATACTCTTTTTCTACCATTCATTAGGGCCAGGGAACGGGCAAGGTATTTGAACATGATAATGATGCGACGCTCTGATTCCTGGACGGGTTCGGTGTGTTTCTTCTCATCCTTGGCTTCGGTGATGCGGAAAGCGGCTCTCATTCTCGCCAGCACACGAGCGTAACCTGCCAGCAGCCAGGCTTCATCGTGGCCGATGTCGATTTCAGACGAGTTGACAGATCGAGGCTGACATTTCTCGAAGTGACACTCCAGAAAGTCGTTAACCTTACCTCTCAGATACTCGTGTGAGATGAAAAACTGGTCGTCATGAACAAAGTCCGCCAATTCTTCATGACTCAGTGGCTTGGAATCCATGTTCCAGAAAAGCAGCCGTCCACCCAATTGCGCCATCATCGCATGAACAGCGTGAGACAAAGGTGTGGTGGCTCCCAGCCATGAAAAAACGAGGGGGTAATCATAACCTCTGGTTCCGTGGACACCTGATTGAGACACATAGCCCTTGCCATCCAGCACCGCCGTCAAGATCGCAAAGGTCTTAAGCAGGTCCTCTTTGTTTCCACGAAAGACTGGAGCTAATTCCTTCGTTATAAGGGCCTTGTCCTCAATCTTGGGCAGCAGATCAACGTCTTTGAGGTTTTTCCTTTTTACGCTGGTGGAGTGACTGACGAAAGATGCCGGTGTGAAGTTGTCGCAGCGGAAAATAACCTCCTGGGTGCTTTCTCGACCAGGCAAGATCAAGTCAAGCACTGTTATCTTACCACAGCCAGAATTGCCGACATTGATCAGTGAAACGGGCTGGGTGTAATCCTGGAAGCAAAGTATGCCGACCGTGGCCAGGTTGACGGTCAGAGGCTCGACTAGAGTAGGATAGACCGCTCTTACCTCATCAATCAGACTTGCCAGGTTTTCTCTGGACGTCGAATCCTGTTTCTGTTTTTCGCTCGCGCTTCTTTTTACCCTCATTTTTTCGATACTCCTCGACTTCTTCCCAAATTCGGCTCTCCATGAAAGCGGTGCGGATTTTGCGAGTGAGCTTCTCGAAGATCCCTAGAAGCTTTACAAACCAATCCATTCGGTCCTTCAAAAGGTCGATCTCAGTCTCAAACCTTTGAAGGATGAGCAAAAAGCGTCTTGACAGTCCCCTCAGTGAGCCTTTGAAACTTTTCTGCTCTTCACGCAGTTCTCTGACTTCTTCAATAAGCTGCTTCATGAGTTCGGTTTCGGTTGTGTTCATGCCCCGACAACCTCTTGCGTTCCCTGACGAATGATCCTGTTGACCTCACTTTCAGGAATCCGCACCAACCGACCGATTTTCACCGACTTAATTCGTCCCTCCGCGATCCATGCATAGATGGTCCATCTGCTGATGGAAAAGCGATCTGCTACTTCTTGCGGACTGAACAATTCCTCTCGCGAAACTTCAGTGCTTTTCATAGTTAAAATCCTTTCTGCTGCACTATCTGTGCGCGGGTCTAGACTAGGAAGTGACCCTGAAAACGCCTGAACGATCGATTAGAGGGGTTAATCTGCTCTAGGCACAGAAATTACTGTGAGCCTTGGTTGGTAGGGTTTGTGGGAGTTGAGGTTCAGAAAGGACGACGCATTAATTGGTCGCTAGTCAGTCGTTATTTTTCCCAACGATCTCGGTTTAATAGCTCTATGACTTGGTCTTCAAAATTCCAGTTATCTTGAACATTCTTCCAAGGATGATTAAATACCTCCTGACCCCTATGCCTTGGATAGGGGATGTCTGCCTGATCGAGTGCTTCGAGAAGAGCTCTAAATTTCTGTGGGTTATGGAAATCGCTGTGTTTTCTTATCTTGTCTTTGACGATTTCCTTTCGTTCTTGGATCTTTTCATCGGCCTTTTGCCCTGGCTTCCGTGCAGTCTTTTTGCGAGACTCCTTCGCCCATTGTAGGCAGTAGTCCGCTGATAACTGACAGACGTGGTAGATGGTGACGTTCTGTCCCTGGTAGCCCCCTGGCGGCGGTTTCTGTTCCCCTGGGGCGTGGCCAGGCCACAACGTAACGTTCTGGACGCGAACATCCTCGTTCTCGGGCTCGGGGAGGTGTTTCAGGTCGTTCGGATTCTTTAGGAGGTAGCTTTTCAAACGATCGAGCCACCAGTCGCGTGCTTCTTTCCCTTTGAGCTCGCCCTGCCCTGCATACACTGCAGCGTCTTCCGCCAGGGCGCTTAAAACTCGACATTCATTTCCACGATTGCCGCGCAACTGCCAGTGATTCTTCAGGTCGCCCGCATCGAAGAAGGCGATCGATTGGGCGCGCATCTCAGATGCTCGTTTGTGCAGTTCCTGAAACTCTTTTCTAAGTTCATACCAGTCGGCGTAGCCGGCCATCACTCCCTCAACGATTCCCTGAAAGGGATTGCCGCCAACCGGGCAGGGTTCCCGGCTTGTCGTCCCGCGAAGGCTAGGCGGCTGTACATAAACATATCCCTATTTCAGTCCTGAGGCCAACAGAAGAAGTGAGAGCTTTCATTCCGGTTTTCTGTCAACACAGGACAAGGGTGGGGTCTGCTTCCTTGATGAAGCGCTACGGTTTCTTACACGACTTTAATTATTCGAACAATTTCAACCGGATTTGCATCTCAAATGGATAGAAGTAGGTGAAAGGAAATCCCATGGCGACCGCGAGGTGTAGAGTTAGTCGATTGCAATTGAAAGGAAACCGGATGAAAAAAATCACTATAATCTTAGTCACTGTTGCCCTGTTTGTCGGGGTGGGTATCACGATACCGGGTAGCGCAAGCGCCCAAGACACAAGATTCCAACGGCCTCCCAAAGGGGGACGGGCAGGTGGTTCCCAAGTCCGTAGAGGTGCTCGTTTCGGAGGTCCAAAGAGACCAAACCCATTAGCGAAATTTAAGCGAGCACTGAGTGCCGCCGGTGGCCCGGATCTCACCGATCAACAAGGAGAACAGCTCATTTCGGTGATTATGGATTTTCGGGAGGTCCGTCAACCGGAGCGGCCAAACACAATACTGCAATCGGCCCGCCGTGCATACGAGGATGCCATTCTAGCCGGTGACCTGGAAACAGCTCAGGAACAAGCAGACGTTATGGCTGACCAGATAGCCAGCGCCACCAATGCTCATTTACAGAACCAGGCAGAACTCCGGATTTCGATTCTAGCTGTGCTCAGTGGGGATCAGGTAGATTCGCTGTTGCAACTGATAGGTACCAGGGGGCTATCCAACCTGTTACGCTCGATGACTCGTGGAGGTGGTCCGTTCCGTCCGAGCGATGAAGCCGAGCTTAATTCTCCCTATTTGGGATTCGGACACTCATTTGCTAGCGGTTAGCTGAGCGATGTTTACTTGCTTTTCCGCAATGTTCACTTGGACCATTGGACCTAACAGCCTTCGTACCTGGACCAGGGTCTTGATGGCTTAGAGATATCGCCTTTGGCTTCGGTCCATCGACCACTAATCCATCCGTTGCTTTTGAACCCCGGACGGATATCGCCCCAACTGTGGGGTTCCTCCAACCTTTCGTAACAGCGGAAAGATGACGAGAGAATGGTTGACGCAAGGGTGGGGAGCGGATAGGTTTTGATTGTTCGTCACAGGGAGGTCGGCGGACCCCCTATCCGAAATTGATATGAGGAATGTCGGGTAAATGGCATTCCGGCTAGTCAAGCCTCGGAGGAGAAAGCTGCCTAATGTTTTTACACACCTCTTGACATGAGCTCGCGGGGGCCTCGGTCGCGACGCCTTGTCAGCAAGGGGCCAGCCCGGGGTCTCTCCAATTCGGCGCAAGGAACAAGAAGGGTGGTCTCAGGCAATTGTTCCGCGGCCATGCGCTGGACTTCAAACGATCCCAGCTCTAACTTAAAGGGTGGTACCACTCGTGGGGGTAGGTCAGTTCGGGATTCACGAATTGAAACAGGGAGCGGTGATGCCAAAGGTAACTGCTGGTACACTATTGTATCGTCACACGAACCGCGGACTGGAAGAGGGAGAGGCTATGAAACGCACGAGTTGGATCGTCGCGATCGGCGTGCCCGCCATCTTTGCCTGCAATCCCCCACCGCCAGTGCCGCCACCCACGCCTGAGACGAGCGCGGCCGCACCCGCTGCTGCTCAGCACCCACTGCTGCAGTCATGGAAGGGGCCGTATGACGGCGTGCCGCCGTGGGACCAAACCGAGGACACGGGAGCGTTCGGTCCGGCCTTTGATGAGGGGATTGCGCTTTGGCTTGCGGAGGTGGATGCGATTGCGAAGGACGCGTCGCCACCCACGTTCGACAACACCCTCGGTGCGCTCGAGCGCAGCGGCAAGCCGCTCGATCGCGTCGCGAAGCTGTTCTTCAATCTGGCGGGCAGTCGAAACACACCCGAGGTGCAGAAGCTTACGGGCGTGGTGCGACCCAAGCTGAGCAAGGCGCAAGACGAGGTTTACTTCAACAAGAAGCTGTACGAACGCGTTGCCGCCGTGTACGCGGCGCGGGATGGGCTCGATGCCGAGCAGAAACGTTTGGTCGAGAAGTCCTACGAGGAATTCGTTCGTCGAGGCGCGAATCTCGCTGCGGACAAGCAGGCGCGCATGGGCGAGATCAACGAGCGGCTCGCGAAGCTGTTCACTGATTTTGGCAACCAGGTGCAGGACGACGAGGACACCTGGGTGCTGCTGGGCAAGGACGACCTCGCCGGATTGACAAAGGCGCAGACCGGCGTTTACGAGGCGGCTGCGAAGAAGCGCAAGCTCGAGGGGTACGCCGTGGTCAACACGCGCTCGGCGGTCAATCCGTTCCTGACGTTTTCGGACAAGCGTCCGCTGCGCGAAAAGGTGTGGCGTGCGTTCGTCAACCGCGGTGACAACGGCAACAAGAACGACACGAACGCACTCATCGCGGAGATCATCGCGCTGCGGGCCGAGCGTGCCAAGCTGCTCGCATACAAGAGTCACGCGCATTGGCGCATGTCGGACACCATGGCCAAAGAGCCGTCGCGCGCACTGGAGCTGATGAACAAGGTATGGCCCGTCGCGGTGAAGCGGGTGCGTGAAGAGGTCGCCGACATGCAGGCGCGGGCCAAGAAGGAGGGGGCCAACATCACCATCGAGCCGTGGGACTACCGCTACTACATGGAGAAGGTACGCAGGCAGCGCTTCGCCCTCGATCAGAGAGAGCTGAAGGCTTACTTCGAGCTGAACAACATCGTGCAGGCCTCCTACTACATGGCGGAGCGCCTGTACGATTACGGGTTCAAGGAGATCACCGGGAAGGTGCCCACGTTCCACCCCGACCAGCGCGTCTTCGAGGTGGTCAAGAAGGCCGATGGGAGCCACGTCGGCTTGCTCTATCGCGACGACTTTGCGCGGCAGTACAAGCGCTCGGGTGCCTGGATGTCGAGCTATCGGGTGCAGCACAAGCTCGATGGCGGCAGTCGGCCCATCGTCTCGAACAACAACAACTTCACCAAAAGCGCTGCGGGCGAGCCGGTCCTCATCAGCATCGATGACGCCGAGACGTTGTTCCACGAGTTCGGCCACGCCCTCCACTACCTGGCGATGAACGTGACGTACCCCTCGTTGGGCCAGACGCCGCGCGACTTCGTCGAGTTCCCGAGCCAGGTGCACGAGAATTGGGTGCTCACCGAGGAGGTCCTCGACAAGTACGCGCGGCACTACAAGACCAAGGAGCGCATGCCGAAGGCGCTCATCGACAAAGTACTGAAGGCGCGCACCTTCAACCAGGGCTTCGCTACGGTCGAGTATCTCGCGGCGGCGTTGGTCGATATGAAGCTGCACATGGATCCCAACGGCAAGATCGACGCGGACGCGTTCGAGAAGGCAGCGACCAAGGAGCTTGGCATGCCCAAGGAGATCGTTCTGCGGCACCGCCTTCCACAGTTCAACCACCTGTTCAGTTCGGACGCTTACTCCGCCGGCTACTACTCGTATCTGTGGTCGGACGTGATGGCCGCCGACGCGTGGATGGCGTTCGAGGAAGCCAAGGATCCCTGGCACCCCGAAACGTCCAAGAAATTCATCAAGCTCATCCTGTCGACGGGCGATGCCATCGATCGCAATGAGGCATACCGTTTGTTCCGCGGCCGTGATCCAAAGATCGAGGCGCTGATGAAGAACCGCGGTTTCGTCGACTAACGACCACGTCACCTAGCAGCCGAGCGGCGCTCGTCAAGGAGCTGGCGTCGGGCGAAGCGGCGGCCAGAAGATTAGGAGACTCGACACGAGTCGAACACGTGGGGAGTGCGCTTTAAAGCCCTTCACCCTTCGGAGCCGATCATGGCTCTCGAGGATGAACTTGAGCAGTTTCACGGAACTGAGAAATGGTACAGACACTTTACCGGGCTTGTTTACACGGACGGGATTAAATACCTTGCTGAGAATGCAGGTGCTTACTGGCTGATTGACTTGGTGGGGGCTTACCAGCCCTATCTCAGGAAGGTTCCTTTCCAGGTCTGGAATCTTACGGTCAATGACGACAGCTCAGGGCTTGTGAGGATGTTCGAAGACACCGGTAAGCCTTAATAGCTTTTGACCATTCATCGCGGAGAGGTCAGACAATTCATATCGGAAGTTGATATGAGGAATGTCGACTTAGGTCTTGTATATCCTCGTTCGTGTGCGCCAACTTGTCCTCAAGGTCCTCCGTAGGTTGTAAACGTAAGACGTATCATCGTAATCAGCCATTTGGTTCTGCCCAAAATAAAGGTGCCGCACTAATTCGGGAGGGAATTAGCGACTAGTGACATCGATATTGTATTCTCTCCCAATCCCCAATTCAAGCTCACTCCGCCTGAGTGTATTTGCCCTGGGCGTGGTAGAGCTCGGCCAAGTTGTTGAGGGTCGTGGCGAGTCGAGGGTCTTGCTCACTGAAGTCTTTGGCCTGCTTGAGAGCCGCCAATAAAAACTGCTCCGCCTCGGTGTAGTGGCCTTGTTCGTATGCTTCCGTACCGGCGGCTATGGACTTTTCCCATTGTGTGTCCTGGGCGAGTATCTGTGTCCATAGCAGCGCCCCGCACAAGACGCCAACCACACGACAGAAACGAAGATTAGTGGTCTGCTCGCCTTGCATGTCCTTAACTGCCCAGCAATCGCCAGAGTACAAAGGTTGGTTTGGTCAGTCTAAAAGGCAGGGAGGATGATGTCAATCTGGTTGCCGAAGTGCTGTGTACGAGTCTTCCAGCCAGGTCCAGGCGGGGTCATCCAAGGCCGTGACGGCCGGCCGGCCGCCACCACGCTTTGCGCATTATATTTTATGCCAGCTGGAGGTCGAAAACGCTTGTCCAGTCAGGAAAGACGACGCTATTACTCCCAGGTGGGTTGCGGTTAGCCCTGCCATCCTTGGTCCCTTCGCAGCCTATTGACCAAGTTGATCAAGATCGGAGCCAAGGTGGTTCACCATAGTCGGATGGTGACGTTTCAGATGGCGGAGGTCGCCGTAAGCGAGGAGATATGGGCCGAGATATTGTCTCGGATTCACCGCTTGAGATGGATGACAGCCTAGCGCCAAGTGTTTCTGACCGAGCGGCTGGAGAGGTGTCTCCACGGATCAGATTTTTGACGAAAGTACCTGGATAGCCCCAAAGGAGAGGGCCTTATTCAGCGGAAATACAGGGGAAAACACTTGCTTCTTGGTTAGAGGCTTGATGGGTTTTGATCATTCATCACGGGGAGCCCAGAAGAAGTCATATCCGAAGTTGATATGAGGAATGTCGGAAAAAGGACGTTGTGAAAACGATATCGAGTCTTTCCAAGAAGTTACCGTAATCCGAAGGAAAATTTTGGCAATACGGTAGAGTCACTAAGGAGGACCTCTTATGGATCGAGAGAGAGCTCGAAGTCGCCTTTCCGGGTGCTATGTGACGGTTCCGACCATGTTCCGCGACCAAAATCTGGAGGTGGACCTGGAGGCTACCCGGCAGCACGTGCGGTTTCTGATTGAGGGTGGCATCAACGAAAGTACCGGCGTCATACTGGCTGCCGGTGCGGCGGGCGATTTTCCCGCGATGAGTTTCGATGAGCGCTTGCGGGTGGCCGAGGCGATTATCGAGGAAACAGACGGCAGGATTCCCGTTGTGATGGGTGCGCAGACGACCAATACCCGGGAACTGGTCCAACTGGTCCGCGCTGCCGAACGACTCGGCGCCGAGTATGTGCAGGTTTCGCCACCGTACTACCACATGCACACGGAGGAGGATTTTTACGAATACGCAGTGGTGGCAGCAGAGGCCGCAGACATAGGAATTGTGATCTACAACACCTTCTGGACAAGTCACGACATCTCGCTGCAGATGGTTGAACGACTTTGCGGTCTGCCCAACCTCGTCGGCCTCAAATGGGCCGTTTCCACCGCACATTTCATGGAATCAGAACAGGTTATTTCGCGTTTCGCAGAGCGGTTGTGTATCATCGACAATCAGCTTCGGTTCGTCACCAGCCACATCCTCGGCGCTCGGAGCATCGAGGTTCACATCTGCAATTACTGGCCTCAGTGGGGGGTGCGGCTCTGGAATCTTCTGGAGAGCCATGAGTACGTCAAGGCGCAGAAGGAGCTCGTTCGTGTCGCCATGCCGTTCTACTTTCTTTGGAAGGAGATGATGCAGTACACCGGGGGTGATGGCTACCTGGACAAGCTGTGCATGGAACTGGTTGGCCTGCCCTCCAGCCGCTGCCGTCCACCGACGCGCGACGTTCGCGGCCAGTTTCGGGATAAAGCTCGTCAGATGCTGATCGAGAGCGGTGTTCCGGGGATCGTCGACGGCCCTGCTCGGGAGGAAACCGCGCAACGAGCTTCTTGAACAAGGTCAGGAAATCCAAGACAAGAACCCTCCCGCCACATCCTCAGCCTGTAGGGTGAGTGTGGTGGCGGGACGGCCCTGCTTTCTTTGTCACTTCTCCTTGACAATGCACAGTGGCATCGCCGCTTAACTGAAATCACGCTCGAGTTTTACCCAAATTTGTATAGATTCGGATCCCCCTCAGGCCAGACTCAAAGTAAAACCAGCTAACAAGAAGGACGTAAACGCTTGAGCAGCAAAGACGAGCTATTACGATGTTAATCTACGAAACCAAAGGTCGCTGGTTCGAATCCAGTCGGGCGCGATCTTTATCCTACTGTTACTATTAGAGTTACACGCCGTCCTCATTGGATTTTCTCCCCTTTCAGATCGCCCGAGTGGGCAACAGGTGGGCAAAATCTCAGAATTACCCCTGCCAGAGTTTCGGCCGCCTACTGACAAAGTTGAAAAAATCTTTGCAAGATGGGTCCCTACTTGCCCCGGAGGGGGCCAGGGGTTGGGGATACCCTGGGGGCACTGTGTCAGTTATGCGGGGGTGTAAAGAAAATTGCACCTGTGTAACTCAGGGGGGGTGTTAAGAAAAGTCAGGGTGTGTAACTTCACTCTCAAAATGGCCCGAAATGACGGGCAAATGGAAACATTTTGGAAACATTGGGCGCGAATGGGTAGTTCAAAGAAACTAGCTTGAACAGCATAACCACTCGGAAACACAGAAGAAAACATTGGAGCCGGCGAGAGGAATTGAACCTCCAACCTACGCATTACGAATGCGCCGCTCTACCATTGAGCTACGCCGGCTTCTTATTTTGGTTCACAAACACACTAACACGTGAGCGGCCGCGCCAGTCCTCATTTCGCGACGCGACGACGATTCTACCTGACACCGTTAAGAAGGATTTACCAAAAAAACAAGGGCACCCCGCCGCCGCTGGCGGATGATCTTTTCGTCGTTCGCCCTCGCCGATAAGATAGCATCGACTCCGCCTCTATTTGCGAATCTCACCTAGTCACATTCTCAGCAAACACGCAAGTATTCATTAAAACGAGTGCTTTGTGGAAGAAAGGATTATAGCGAGCTCGGAGGGAAGGGAACAATCTATTTTGCGGAATTGACGGGAGACTTCACTCGTCCTTTTCCTGACTTTTCTCCCCCAAGGCCTTACTGACACCCAACGCCTGCGCCTTGGCACCCATTTCTTCAGCTTTTACAATCATTCCCTTGGCGTTATAAAACATCGATAAACTCGTGTAGGCAAGAATCTCCGAGGGATCGACTTCTGTCAGACGCTCTCCGAAGCGAATTGCCTTATCAAAGTCTCCCTGATGGTAGTAACACATGGCCAGTGCATGCAAAGTATCGGCGTAGTTGGAATCCAATTCCAGCGCCTTGCTCAGTTCCCGGATGGCCAGGTCTATTTCGTCCCGGGTAAAGTGCTCCATTCCTTTCTCATAGTGCTTTTCTCGTGACATCGGTATCCTCGCTTCCTCCCTCTATAGGAGAGGACCGCTGGTTCGAATCCAGTCGGGCGCTCTTGGTAACTAATTCATTCCACCCACTTTACAAAATAAGCTACTGAATCTGACCCGCGTCAATTTGACAGATGTTACCAAAATGTTTCCATTTGTCTGTCATTCTACGGAATAACCACATCACATCACAATCCCGAAAAGCTCAACCTATGACTCCTTCATCGACTCCGCCTCTGAAATGGTCTTGCGGTTTCATGCCACTGGGTATGTTTCCAGCGAGTGTCCACGACCAGGCCTATCTTGTTATTCCCATCGATTCCATCGGGACAGCCTGCCGCAATGGGGACAATGAACGTAGCGTTCCACTTTGACGCTATCAACATCAGCCAACACATATCCTTCAACAGACATGAGATGTGTGCTCCAATCAGGTTGATAAGTCCCCAAAGTGGGGTAGGGGGTATCTACCGAACCATCATACTCTGACAGCGATATTAACATGTCTTAACACCCTGATATTACATTACTTATATATCGTTTCCTTTATGCTACACACATTTCGCAGGACCAAAGAACAGTTGACTCAAAGTGGTAACCACGTTTATAACTACGTAAGAGGGGAAAGAGTACAGTACTGGAGAGAGAACGATTCAACTAGCTCATGTGGCCAGCGGAGTTGAGATTTGGAGCAGCTACTCCAGGACGGCACCCAGGGTCATCCCCTCCCTGGTAGACATTGTTAAGGTTACCATCATGTTTGCCAGTCACGTTGCGCTCGTGGTCTACCTGACGTACGTAGGTTTCTCAGCACAAGTTGGGGAACCAATAATCCTGTAACCCCCATAAACATGGAAATCCAACGACCCCTCAGAGCTGCTAGATAGGGATTTCTGTACCTCGAATACGGCCTTGTAGAAAAGTCTGCTCAACAACAGGCTTTTTATAGTGCGCTTACCAAAGCTCTGAAACTACCGTAAGCCCGAACTTGTAGACACTTGGAGAGGAGAGGTGGGAAGACAAAATGAAGGGTAAATCACACAGAGGAAAAGATACTACTCAACACCAGAGTGCGATGGTACTACCCAAAAAGTCTCGGGATCGGACGGAATCACCTCACTGGTTGGGAGCGTGACCTTGTAGATGGCACCACCGCCGGTTGAGAGAAGTTCGAAGACGCCGCCCAGATTAGGATGGTCAGACTGACCTCCCAGGAAGGTTACAGAGTGGACTCGAACGCGTCCCCCCCCCAGAATCTCATCGTCTTGTTTCCAATCATATTGATCCGACTCGAGACGGGTCGGAACACCAATGCGAAAGTGCAAGTTCATAAGTAGATCCGCCGACGAGGCTTCGAAGACGACTCGAACGGGCAGAAGATAACCGTCTCTTCTACCTGTCAAGGATATTAGCTGATAGTCAGTTTTCTGACCTCTCGGAGGTTTCCGATCATGGGTTCTTCAATGTTCTGACAGTCCAGGAAAAAGAAAAGACAGGTGCAAGCCAGCCCCGTAACCGTAGGACTCACCGACTAGTCGATTCTCTGTTATTCGGGGCTGCTTTCATCTTAGTGAGATCTGTCGGCTACCATCAGCAACGAAATCCTTGTCCCCATCTAAACAAACGGGTTGGAAGTTGACTGGGTAGGCGTGGATGGGAAACAGATGTTCGAAGTTCCCTCCGAAAATCAGTTCTTTCTTCGTCCACACCCAGACAGAGAGTCTCCCAAGTTAATCCCTAATATTTAGTTTCCTCGCTTTTATCGCTGCTTTTCTGACTGGGTAAGCTTTCTAATTTGTTTCACATAGTACTGGGATTCGTCATGTCCCTGTTCAGCAAGAGACTCCCACTCCTTCAACGCAGTCGCATAGTCTCCCTGTTGGTAAGCCTTTAATCCCTTCTGGAAATCAGCAGAGAACGCAGGGTTTCCACGAGAGTTCCGGCAGCAAGAAAGAGTCCAACGCCTCAAGAGGGTCAGGAGTAGAACTGGAAAAACGCGCAGTCGTTTCATACGGGAATGGTGACAAGCCACCTACGAACTTGAAAGTCTTGGATGGAGTTGACTGTACATCGTGGGGCCGTTTCTCCCTCCTTAACTCTATAAATTGCGGTAATGGTTGTTATTCATGGAGATCCAAGCCATCATCTATAGGGGATTTCCCCACGTATCGTAAACCCTCAACTCGCCCAGCTGCTGAAGAGCATTTTCCACCTGATTTCGATCAGCAACCACACTAACCACGAAGTGGTTTGGATCTAAAAAACGCCTGGCTGTATCCAGAATCGTCTTGTCGGTCACTGAGCGCACCGCTGGGATAAACTTCTGGTGATAATCTGCCGGAAGCCGGTATAGTCGGCGAAAAAGTTCCAGTCCTCCCACAGAAGCAGGTGTTTCCATCTGGCGTATCAACGCGCCAGTCAACTCGGCCTGACAACGAGTTAGTTCCTCTTGCCCCGGAGAAGTCTGACGCAATCCCTCAATTTCCTTGAAGATTTCCTGAATCGAATCCAAGGTAGCTTCTGTCCTTACGCTCGCATCAGCCAACAAGACTCCATCATGAAGATAGGTTTTCAAGAAACTGTAAGCTCCATAAGTATATCCTTTCTCTTCCCGCAGGTTCAGAAAGAGGCGTGCACTAGCCCCGCCTCCCAGCACCTGGTTCATCACTTTCAAAGGTATGGCCAGTGGGTGGGTCTTGGACAGGGTTCGTACCGCAACCAAGACCTCTGACTGGACCGAATTGGGACGATGAACCAGACAAACCAAACGCTTCTCGATTGAAGGCAGTTGTGGATACTCAACCGGGGTGGTCAGCTTAGCCCTCCACGTCCCAAAAAAACGAGAGGCCAGGTGAGTTGCCCGGCTAAGATCGATGGGACCCGCAAAGAGAAGTAGAGCACTGCCAGGAACAAAAAGTAGGGCATGAATGGCTCGGACCGCCCTCCGTTCCGTTTTTTCCAAATGCTCTATAGGAATACTAACTTTCGAGTACGGATGGCCAGGATAGAGTGCTTGAAAGACCCGTTCCTCGGCTAAAAATCCCGGCTGAGAGCGCTCGGCAATTAGGTCGCTTTTCCATCGAGTCTTCAGCTTATCTAACTCTTCCTCAGGAAAGGTTGGGTTGAGGACAAGATCCGAGAGAAGTTCCAGAGCAGGCTCCAGATAATTCTCCAGTACGGTCAAGACAAGAAGGCTGTGCTCCATCACGACCTCCTTATCCAATTCCATCGCCCACTGATCTAGAAAACTCGAGATTTCACTTGCTGAACGAGTTGCTGTTCCTTTATCGAGTAGTTCGACCGCCAATTGCACCAAGGAAAGATTCTGATCTGGATTGCAAACCCGGCCTCCTGGAAAGACCAGCTTTACCGAGATTCTGGGGAGGTGATCATCCGGAACCACCAACACACGGAGTCCGTTGGGAAGCACGCCTTGTGGAATCTGTGGATAGACAATGTCCTTGACCATCCCGGGTAGCGGGGCTGGCACTCTCATTAAGGCTTCTTCACTGTGACGGGTAAACGACTTCAATGTTTGAGCTTCTTTCGACGTCTGGCTTTTCGGTCCTTTGCCGACAAAAAAGCCACTGCTTGACTTACCCCAGGTTCAACCGAAATTAAGGTTCGGTTGTTACAATAAAAAGTCTGGCGAGCCACTCGCAATATATCCTCGCCAGTGACAGAGAGAAACCGATCCAACTCCGAATTGACTAATTGAGGGTCATTAAAGTAAACCGCATAATGGGCTAAACACTCGCCCACACGCGACACTTTTGTCTGCTGGGCTACAAATTGAAACATGATCTGATTTTTCGCCTTTTCCAATTCTTGTTCGGAAACTGGATTTTCCTGCACGGCTTCCAACTCGCCCTCCAGAGCTTTCAAGACTTCATCGACTTTGACACGATCTTGCACCTGAAACATGATGGTGAAGAGTTCTGGGCCTTTATACTGGTTGGGACCCACCGACAGACTCGATATCCAATTATTATCAGAAACCAGTTTGCGGTAAAGCCGCGAAGATTCTCCATGGGAGAGAATCAACGCGAGGGTCGACAACACATAATATTCGGACGAACCCAATTCAGGCATGTGGTAACCCAAAGAAACACCCGACAAGACTGCCAAGGAATCTTTGAGCGTTTCCACCTTCTCTGCTTTTTGCTCCGGTTCATGTAAGTCTGGAGTTTTCGGTTGGGTACGATTTGAAATGGAACCAAAGCGATCCTGGATCTTTTCGAGGACCTCCCTCTCGTGAATATCACCGGCTACAATCAGAACAGCATTGCCCGGCCCATAATAGGTCTGATGGAAATTCCTGGCATCCTCTAAGGTGACTTTCTCCAGGTCCTCCACGCAGCCGATGATGGGATGAGCGTAGGCCCAATTGTCATAGGCTAGTTCATCAAATCTCAAATATGCCAGTCCATAAGGACGATTGTCATAACTCTGTTTTTTTTCTTCGATCACTGTTTGCCGTTGGTTTTCAAAATTTTCGACAGTCACTTTCAAAGAACCCATACGATCGGCCTCAAGCCAGAGGGCTCTTTCCAGAAAATGCGCAGGCAAGGTTTCGTAATAATTTGTTCGGTCCTTGCTCGTGCTGGCGTTCCAGCTCCCTCCAGCCGCGTCAACGTACTTTCCATGCTCGTTTTTGGCGACATTGTGGGACCCTTGGAACATCATGTGCTCGAACAGATGGGCAAAACCAGAAAAACCTGGCCTTTCATAACTGGACCCAACGCGAAAGTGAAGACTCAGGTGAACCAGAGGCACTCGGTTGTTCCGATAGAGCATCACCTGAAGTCCGTTTTCCAAGCGGTGTTCCTGAAACTGGATTTGAGGAACAGTGACCATAACCAAAAGATCCGATTTTTAACTGGTGATCTTCAAACCTGATGAGTTGTTGACCCTATCCTGTAATGTCTTCGCCTCCGTCGACTCGGATCACGTTTCCGGTCATCCACTGGGTGAAGGGATGACAGAGGGCCACAATAGTGCGGGCGACATCTTGAGGGGTGGTCAAGCGACCACCCGGATTGCACTGCCGAGCACTAACCACCATTTGTTCATACCCGGGTATTCTTCGTAGGGCAGGGGTATCGGTTACTCCAGCCTGCAGCGAGTTGGCAGTGATTCCTCGCGGCGCCAGCTCCAGGGCAATCTGGCGGATATGGGACTCTAAAGCAGCCTTCGCAGCCGAAACAGGTCCATAGGACGACCAGACTCGATGGCTTCCCGAGCTAGTCATGGCCAAGATTCTGCCTCCTTCACGCAATAGCTTGCGGGAAACCAATTCTTGCACCCAATAAACCAAGGAGTGCGCCATGACATCCACGGTCATGTTCATCTGGTCCGGTCCGATAGGCTTCGCAGAGTCGTCCGGGAAAAACCGACCCAGGCTTCCGAAGGCCAACGAGTGTAATAGTACTTGGATAGACGTGTTCTCGTCTTGCCGTTGCAGGATGTTTTGCATCTCATCCAAAGCTAACTTTCTTTTTCTCGGGTCCGCAGCATTGATGTTGAAAAAATGGCTTTTTCTTTTCAAGGAGTGAATATTGGTGCGGATCCGCACCACGTTAGGCATGGTTGCTTTACGGTCCAAATGCACACCGAAAATGTGCATTCCAGCACGGGCCAGTTCTAAGGAGGTCGCTTCACCAAAACCACTCGAGGCTCCCAATATAAGAGCCCATTGATCTTTCAAATGAAGAGCCCTTTCTCCGTTCTTCTCAGTTCACATTTGGAAAACATCAGCTCCTCGCCGTCAGTGAGGTTGAGGATTTCCCGCTTGGTGGCATACGATGAAGGAGGCCTTTTCAAGCTGATACGCAGAAACGCCTCGATAACAGGGGTGGACGAGTGATTGGTTCCGCCGCTACCTACCATAGAACCGTCCTTGTCACTTAACCAAATGGCAACATCATTGTTGTTCTCAACCACAAGCAACACATCCATAGTTCCATCTTCATGTCATTTCCTAGTGTAAAACAACCCCAAACTTTTGGCTTCGCTTTCAGCAGCCTACGCACCGCATACTAGCGTACCACCGCGGGCTGATTGGGTCTCATTTTGCGTTCAGCATCCGACCCGTCTTATCGAAACAAAGGTGACCAAGAAAAATGCATTCTCCTTCACGCCCCCACTAATGATAACTGATTGGAAAAGCCTAAGGGAAGGCTGTGGTCATCAGGCAATTTAGGGCGCGCAAGTATGGACGATCTGCTACCCCTAATTCTCTGCTGGTGTCCGAAACCATCTAAGCCGACATTCCTCATATTAAGTTCGGACATGAGGTCCGCCGACCTCCCTGTGGTGAATAATCAAAACCTATCAGTTACCCACCATTGCGTCAACGATTTCCTCGTCATTTTTCCGCTGGAAACGGCCTCTGACCCCTACGATATCCACGTGCCTTTGCCGAAATCCGACAAGCGGGGGCGCCTCTCCAGCCACTTGAGTTAGAAACACTGGGTATTAGGCGATCATCCATTTCAGTCGCTCCTCCGAGAAAACCGGCGAAGCAGGTATCGACAGATGTGCCACCCGTCGAGATATTTGAAAGGGAAGGTAGCCATCGTGTAGTGACCACACGGCAAATTAACCCGATCGACCTCAACATCGTAGTGATCATATTGTCGAAAGACTTCCGAAGAAAGCTCGCAAGGAAAGGTCAAGTCATACTTGGCCGTGATCATCAGGTGGGGCCTCGGTTCGACCTTCAAGCGGTGAACGAAATGCCACGGGCTGATCGGGGCCCAACAACGTCGCAGCTCCTCGATGGTTATGTGCCCTTCTAATCCCCAGCGCACATAACGGGTTGCAAGACCTACCCAAACAACGTCAGCAAAAAAAGCAGCGACGTGGTTAAAGACTCCGGTGTTGATCATCGGCTCGTGGACAAAAGCTAGGTAGCAGACGCAAGATCCGATACTCGTACCCATCACTCCGATTCGTCGGTAACCTCGCAACCTCAACCACTGAACCAACTGTCGGACCTCAAGCACTGCTTGCTGAGTGGCATGTAACGTTCGTCCGAGATTGGGACTGACCATATACTCCGCACGATCCATCTTCTGCGGAAGCCTTTGCTCGTGATAAGGTAAGGTAAGGCGAACAGCGGTAATACCTAATTTCTGGAGTACCCGACAAAGCCCCACGTGACTGGCCGAGTTCGCATTCCATTGAGGGACGACAATAACAGCCCGGTCAGAATCGCGCGCCGAAAAGACTCGACTATAGGTCGTGTTGTTGACAGAATACGCACTCGATGCAGGGGTCGGGAACGTCAACAAATCATTTCGCAGAGTATAATTTCCCAGAGGAGGCGGACGGTAGAAAGATTCACTATCGCTCAATGCTTGCTTAGCGTAGGCTTCCAGATAACTCAGAGGGTCCTCGGACAAGACACCATTTTGCAACCACTGTAGCCCCCACTGAAAAGGAAGAATACGGCGATTTTGGTCGCGTAAAGTCAGCCCGCGCTCTCTCCGATAAATCCACTGTTGATAAAGCTTCATTCCTCTGAGGGCTTTGCGAGCTCGCCTGAAAATTCGATCTTATAAAGTTCGATAAATGTCAGCCCCAAAGCCAGGAGAATGGGCCCAAAGATTATACCCACAATCCCAAAGTAACCGATCCCTCCCATGATCGCGAAAAAAACCAATAAGGTGTGTATCTTGGTTTTTCCCTCAATCAAGATCGGTCGGAGCACATTGTCGATCATTCCCACGAATAAAACCTCCAAGACAACCAAGAACATCCCTTTTAGCCAGGCTCCGGTCAGAAACAAATAAACGGCCCAAGGAAACCATATCAGCGCTGTCCCGAAGACGGGCACCAAGGAGAACAAAGCCGTTAAAGTTCCCCACAGCATGACATTGGGAATTCCCACGATCCAGAAGACTACTCCACTAGCGGCACCCTGAGCGACAGAAGTCAATAAATTTCCCACAATCGTTGCACTTGCCACTTCTTGGAACTTCCTCACGATCAGCTGCTCGTAACGCTCAGAAAAGGGTATCCAGCTTTTGAGTTCTTCTGTCAGAAGTGCCCCATCTCGAAATAGAAAAAACATGGTGACCAGCATCACAAAAAAGCTCGTGAAGAACTGTACCAGTCCCGATAGGATGGCCGTGGCGTGGCGCAGTAAAAAGAGGCTACCTTGCTGCAACGCGCTAGTCAGGCTACCCATCAGATTCAATTTCTCAAGGTCAACATACTGATTGATCCAGATCACCACCGGACCGAAATAAGGGTGCCCTCGGAAATCTAAAGAGTTTTCGAACTCTCCTTTTTCCAGACCGGCTTGGAACTGCCAGACCTGTCCTGCTACCAGGATCAAAAGTACAACAAAAGGAATGACAATAATGACTGTTACCCCTAGGGAAGTAATCAGGGCTGCCCAGTTGCGTCTCCCTTTTAGTTTGGTACACGTCCAATAAAACACCGGATAACATAGACTCGCCAAAATCGCAGCAAGGCAGATGGGGACAAGGAAAGGTTGGAAAATCTGAAAGACAAAGTAAAGCACGATCAGAGAAGTAATCAATAAGAAAATGCGCCCGGCCTGTTGTGCTTGCATTAGGAGGAGAATAACACACAATGAGTCTTGCGTTCGGGGTTTACCGTATAGGGTTATTCCAAAAAATAGTCGCAGTGGTCTCAGCGTCGGCGTATACAAACTCGGGCTAATAGAGTGACTAGAGTGCAAACCGCTACTTGAAAAGCTTTGACCTCTCCCCGACGATAGGTCGACAAGGAAAAAGGGTTCTTTTACCTTCTTTATCTGAAAACCAGTAGTCCTAAAAAGACGATGGGTTTTAGGCAGCTCGCAGCGTTTCAACCGATTGTTGACACGGACAGTTTCACTCGAGCTGGCCAGAAATTCTATCTTCACCAGTCTGCTGTAAGTCGTCATATTAATTTCTTGTAAGAAGAACTGAGCGATCAGATTTTCGAGCACATTCATCATAAGAAGACCTATTCCAGCACACCCCAAAAACCTTCATAAACATGCGCCTGATCTGTGCCAACTCGTTGGCAGATGGGTCGCTGCTCTTGTTCGACTTTTACCAAAAGTCACATAAGGTAGTAGAATGAAGTTTTTACGCAACGGAAGGAATTGATGCTAAACCAGTGGGGGTTAGCTTGCCCCGTTTTTTTGTTGTTGTCGTCCTGGCTGACTGCGCAGGTTCCCTCCTCGCAACCATTCGCGAACAAGTGGGAATTCTCGGCCTTTTTCGGGTCGAGCCATCGGGGCGATACAACCTTCTTGGCACCCCAAGAAGAAAATACTTCTACCCCGGTGGGCCAGAATTTTGCGTCCGGGTATCTCGTAGGAGTTCGGATTACCGAAAACTTCGCGAAGCACTTTGGAGCAGAGTTGGAATACAGTCTCGCCAACCACCCCTTAGAATTTACTAACCTTGCACTTGTCCTCCCCTCCTTGCGACTAGCCAATAAAGTTCACCAATTCGCCTACACTATTCTCTTCTATCCATATGATCGCCAAATCCCGATTCGTCCCTTTCTTTCCGCCGGCATAGGGACTTCTCTTTTTCAAACCCCGAGCGACTCAAAGAACCAGGCTTTAGACAAGAATGTCGAAGTAAAGGATCGCTGGAAACTGGCTTTTTATTATGGAGGTGGCATCAAATACCAAAAGAATCGAAACTGGGGTTTCCGTCTCGACATCCGTGATCAGCTTACAGGTGTTCCCAATTACGGCATTCCTTCAAATGGGCCTGCGGAAACACGAATTCGCCCTGACGGCGTGCTGCACAATTGGCAATTTAGTCTTGGTTTAATGTATGCCTTCGAGGTGCGCTGAATTCTGTGAGCAAAGAATATTGCAAAAAACGCGAAGATCCTCCACCCAGCCTGTTGCGCTTTGATCTTCTGGGCACGAGCGTCTTGTGTCTTTTCTTCGTCTCGCTCCTACCAGCTCAAGACCTGCGAACCCCCCAGTTTATGACCCAGGCACGAAAGGGTTTTGGCTTGCTGCACAATCTTGACTACCCTCAGGCTTCTCATGTTTTTTCAGGCCTCGAAGAAGCCTATCTCTTCCACCCAGCACCACCCCTTTACCTGGGAGTCAGTATTTGGCTCAAAACCCTCTTTGACTGGCGAGAACTTGATCTAGACCATTTCACTGCTCCCGGTCATTTCAGCAAACCAACAACACAATCAATGTCCCCTCAGCAACGGCAGATTTTTCTTGACTACATCCAAAAAAGCCAAGAGCTTTCCCAGGCTATCCTTCAGAAGAATCCACAAAACCAGGATGCCCGTTATTTTCTGGGGAGTTCCTATGGGATTCTCGGAGCCTTTGCCATTACTATTGATCGGAACAAGAAACGGGCACTCAACTACGGCAAAAAAGCCCACCAATATCATAGCGAGCTACTTGAAGAAAACCCTCACTATTACGATTCCTATATGATCGCTGGCTTGTATGAGTATATTGTCGGCAGTTTGCCATGGTATATCAAGTGGCTTGCTCAACTCCTCGGCCATCGAGGGAGTAAAGAAAGAGGTTTGAAATACCTGGATCTCACCGTCCAAAAAGGTGATTGCGTCGCCGATGATGCTCGAGTATTCCAGATGGTCTTGTTTCTCCGGGAAGGTAACTATCAAGCAGCTCTAGAGAACACTCGCGTGCTTCACCAAAAATATCCACGCAATTATATTCTGCACCTCAACCAGGCTCAAGTTTTGGAAAGAATGGGAGAAAAAGACCAGGCGGTGCAAAAATATCAGAAAGTTTTGCAGCTAGCTGAAGCGAAGCAGCCCAATTACCATAAACTTCCGCTGAATACCGCACATTATTATTTTGGGGAAAAATTTCTGGAACTCCACCATCCTGAACTGGCCATAGAACAGTTTCAAAAATCTATCAATAATTCGGAGACTCCTGAGCAAGAAAAAGCATTTTCACATCTTGGAGCAGGGCAGGTTTTGGACTTGTTGGGAAAAAGAAGCGAAGCTGTAACTCACTACGAGCGGGTGCTCAACTTTAAAAACTTCCAACATTCCCATAAGCAAGCACGCGCTTATCTAAAGACACCATATCGTCGCATTGGAAAGCGAGCTTTGCGTACTTTCGCGGATAGGCCTCCACCTCTGGCCATTCCTAGATCTCTCCAAAATCAATGTTATGGTAAACATGACAAAGGAGACGGCGGCTTTCATCCCGGATCTCTATGTAGTAGAGCGTATACCCATTTTTCTCTCAAGTCTTTCCCACGTACAGATATTGAAGTCCCTAAATCTGGATGAGCTTGTTAATGTCATACTAATAGTGAGAAATCGGGTGAGCTACGGCAAGTCCACTGCTAAAAATCCGGCTCTTAACAGGTACTCTCTCAGTTGAAAAGATTTCTGGTCCGAAAGATGCACATAGTCTGTCTCAACCACGTAGATAAAAGAGTACTCGAAAATTTGCGGACCGATCAGACGAAGATACTTGTGTTCAGAAGCAACAAATGAGAAATCGTTGAGCTCCTAAAGTGCCTATAGAAACTAGATCTCTGCCATGGGATAATCAATGGTCCAGTCTGACCCTCGCCAGCCTCGCGTGGAATAGATCAGGCACAAGAAAGCAAATCCCGAAGATTTCGCTTAGTGATCCGGGGAAAGATCGAGAGCAATTCGTGGCTCTGAAAACAATTACAATAATTAAGAGGAAATAGACTTTTGGCAACATACTTCTTTAAACTAACTTGGTAGTAGCTTGTCTTTGCGGCTCAAGCATTTAAATGCTTCTTCTTGCCTAGTATTAGCCAGTATTCGACTAGTTTTTCCCACTAGTTACGCGACTATCTCAGTACCCCAGGATATCTACTCTCACGGGGGCGGGGATACACGACGATAAGAGGTCCTGGTCAGAAAGATTGTTTTAACGTTTTCCTCGTGTAAGCGTGGATGCCGCACATGTGACAGGGTTAGGTCTAGAGGGAAATCGGGACAGGTAATAAAGGTAACTAATGTACGAAGAGCTTCTTTGCGGAGGAAAACAGCTTCGTAACTTGTTATCGAAGCTCTTCGGGGGACCGGTTCAGCAATGAGTTGGGAAAAACGGACCTCCTCGCAGCGATGTACAACTGTTAAAACGGTTAGCAAGGCGTACTTAAAAACCCAGCGGAGTTATGGGAAGAGAGGCGGGAACAAGGTTTAACTACTGAACAACCCAATCAGTTTTAACCCAATCACCAGGGTTAGCACCACGAATAGACATAGAACAGTAAAAATTATAATTCGCCCCGTAATTGCACCTCTCATTTAATTTGTTAACTACGGACAACGCTTCCCATTCTTGACGGGATAGCCACATCACACCACGATCCTCAAAAGCCCAACCTGTAACTCCTTCATCGAATCCGCTTCTGAAATGGTCTTGCGGTGTTTTTCATACCATCCGGGGTGCTTCCTGCCGAGTGTGTATGACCAGGCCTATCTCGTTATTCCCATCGATCTCATCAGGACAGCCTGCTACCGGACAGAGAATCTCCCTCGACCCGCATTGCTGCCGATAAGCCTAAAAACAATCTTGCGTTCCCTCTTACAGTCAACTACTAATTGTGAACTCTAACACCCGTCACAACAAAATATCGCTCAGGATGAATACACATCTTTCTTGAGTCATCAATCTTTCCACAAATGCGGGCAATCCACATAGCGGTCCACCTCGACACCATGAGCATCAACCTGCGAATATCCTTCAACAGACATGAGCTATTTTCTCTAAATTAAGTCGTTTCAAGTTGATAAGTCCCTAATGTCCGGTAAGATGCAGCTGAACAGTCGTGCCCTGACAGCGATGCTAGTATATCTTAACGCCCTAATATTACAAAGGTCAGATCTATTAATTTACTCTAAATGGCTACTTTTAAACCTAATCGTCCCTATTTATCGCTAATATAAGAGTATCCACAACCTATTAATTAATAATAAGTGACCTATATTAACTCTGTGTTACCATTTAGATAAAAGACGTCTATACGTCTATACGTATCATAATACTCGAGGGAACGCTTGCTAGGAAAGCTACAGAATTAAACATTTCCTCCGGTTGCAAACTATTCAAAAATTCCCACACCCTCATAAACCTCGAAGTCCCACGACCCCTCAGAACCTCTGGAGACAGATTTCTGGAGCAGCAAAACTACCAGACACAAAAAGTACCCTTCAAAAACAGCTCTCCGGAGAGCTGTTGCCAAAGCCATGAAAGCCTAATAAACACCAAAATATAGGCAGTTAGTAAGGAGGGATGAGGGGAGTAAAAGGAGGTGGTACATCACAAGGATAAATTCCCGGGTGGCTGTAATCCCCACCCTGCAGCAGGCGAAGGTTGCTCAGTCGACTTCATCCGGACTTTCAAGCTAATCGGTGGTTTGTTATGAAAACACCTCACCGGAGAGAATTGGTTTCGTTCCCGTAGTTCTTATGTGAAATAATGCTACAGAAATTACGTGGGCAACCTACACTTTCGCTGTGTTTGATGTGGTGACAGTCATCACCTCACAAGACAATTAGACTATGCGTTCTCAAATCGGATCGTGCACGCTAGAACTAGTAAAGGGAGACATCACAAACCAAGATACCGATGCCATTGTCAACGCTGCCAACTCTCGACTCGCCGGTGGCAGAGGAGTAGACGGGGCCATCCATCGGAACGGTGGGCCGACTATTATGGAAGAGCTACAAGAGAAATATCCGCAAGGCTGCTCCACCGGTAACGCTGTCATCACCGGGGCTGGCAATCTGCCTGCAAAATACGTCGTCCATGCTGTGGGTCCTGTCTGGAGCGGCGGTCAACACAGCGAAAAGGAGAAGCTGGCTAGCGCTTACCGCTACAGCCTCGATGTGTCCGTTGAGAACCAATGTCGCAGCATATCCTTCCCTTCCTTGTCAACCGGCGCCTACCACTACCCGGTAAGTTTGGCTGCCTGGACCGCTCTGGGTACGGTTATCGAATACCTAAAAAAGACTTCCAGCCTGGAGCTGGTGCGCTTTGTATTGTTCAACGATAAAACGTATGAGGCCTATATTTCAGCTTTGGAGGATGCCCTCTGCGGCACCAAGGAGAAAGCAGATCAAGATGCCAGCCGATAGTCGATTTGACACGGACATTACTTTGGCAATAAGATTTTTTTTCGAACCGGCTGGTGTAGAGGACATGAAATCAGGTGGCGGCAGAGGGTGGTTTCTCTCTTGAGTGCCCCGAATCAGGGAGATTCGCCAGTGAGCAGTAATGGTTCCCTTGTCCCATTTGTATTTGATGAAGGAGTGAAAATATGCCAACTGTTTTGATTAGTGCCGAACCTGTCGTTCAGAAACCGGCTCGTTGTCCGGAGCTATTCCGCGAGGCTGGCTTTGAGATTCGCTATCCTCAAAACAACGGGCTGGCTCGATCTTTGTGGAACGAGGAGCAGACCATCGAGGAACTACGTGGCTGCGCGGGGGTCATCGCCGGAGGTGAGATTTACAGTAGCCGGGTCTTGTCAACTTTGCCTGACTTACGGGTCATTGCGCGTGCGGGGGTCGGCTTCGATAATGTGGATATTGCTGCTGCTACAGCACAGCGAATCCCTGTCACCGTCACCCCAACAGCCAATCATGAAGCGGTCGCAGAACACTCACTGGCTCTGCTATTCGCCACTACCCGATCCATCGTCCAAAGCGACAAGCAGATACGTACAGGACAATGGAAGAGAACGTTGCTGCAACCCATGCGCCGGAAGACACTGGGGATTCTGGGACTCGGTCGAATCGGGCGCAGCGTGGCACTTCGCGCCATCGCACTGGGCATGAAGCTTATCGCTACAGAAAAGTACCCAGACGAGCAATTTGTCCATGCCCACAACATCGACTTGGTGGATTTCGATGAACTTTTGGCCCGCTCGGACTATCTCTCCCTTCACTGCCCACTGACAGACGAAACTCGTGGCATGTTCAACTGGAAAGCATTTGCAAAAATGAAACCGGGCAGTGTGCTAATCAATACGGCAAGAGGTCAACTGGTCGTCGAGTCCGACCTGTTCAAAACACTTCAAACTGGCAACCTGAGTGCAGCAGGTCTTGACGTGTTCGAACAGGAACCACCCAACCAAAACAACCCGCTGTTTGAACTGGATAATGTCGTCCTCAGCCCTCACGTGGCTGGAGTCGACGAATGGTCTGCAGAAGATATGGGTTTCGAATCAACCCAGAGCATTATCCAACTCCATCGAGGGCAGTGGCCGGAGGGTCAGGTCATTAATGACCAACTGAAGGAGCACTGGAGATGGTGAGTTTACAGTCTTGTCACGTGAAGGAGGATCTATCATGTCAACTAACAGAGGCATAGCCTACATAAGCCCTGGAGTAGTGGAAGTTCAGAACATTGATTATCCCAAATTAGCTTTGGGCGATCGTAAGTGTGATCACGGGGTTATTTTAAAGATTTTGACCACGAATATTTGTGGTAGTGACCAGCATATGGTTCGAGGCAGGACAACCGCACCCTCCGGCTTGATTTTGGGTCATGAAATCACCGGAGAGGTGATTGAAGCCGGTCGAGACGTTGAGTTTATCCAAGTGGGTGACCTGGTTTCTGTACCCTTCAATATTGCTTGTGGTCGATGCCGCAATTGCAAAGAAGGAAAGACAGGCATCTGTTTGAATGTGAATCCGGCCCGGCCCGGCGCCGCCTATGGCTATGTCGACATGGGCGGATGGGTCGGAGGCCAGGCAGAATACATCCTGTGTCCTTATGCGGACTTCAACCTATTGAAACTGCCCGAAAAAGAGATAACGATGGCCAAGATCCAGGATTTAACCTTACTTTCGGACATCTTCCCAACGGGCTACCATGGTGCGGTGAGCGCGGGAGTGGGGCCCGGATCGAAGGTCTATGTGGCGGGCGGCGGCCCGGTTGGGTTGGCCTGTGCGGCTTCTTGCCACCTGCTGGGAGCAGCCTGCGTAATCGTTGGCGATATGATCTCGGAACGTTTGGAACAGGCACGCAGCTTTGGCTGTGAAACGGTTGATCTGACCAAAGATGCTACACTGGTGGAGCAAATCGAACAAATTGTCGGGACACCAGAAGTTGACCAAGCTGTGGACTGCGTAGGATTTGAAGCACGCGGCCACGGTCACCAAGCCAGCCAGGAGCATCCGGCAACAGTCCTAAACTCGACCATGGAAGTCACCCGCGCTGGAGGTGGCATCGGCATCCCCGGTCTGTATGTGACTGGCGACCCCGGAGCTGCTGACGAAAACGCCAAGATTGGGATGCTTGGTATTCGAATTGGGCTAGGCTGGGCCAAGTCCCATTATTTTACAACCGGACAGTGCCCGGTAATGAAGTATCATCGCCAATTAATGCATTGCATCCTCTATGACAAGATCCAAATCGCCCAAGCGGTAAACGTAAAGGTTATTTCTCTTGATCAAGCACCGCAAGGATATACGGATTTTGATCGAGGCGCCGCGAAAAAGTTTGTGATCGATCCCCATGAACAGATCACGGCCTGATCCGAAAGAAAAAACAAAATTGTTAACGAAAACTAAAGAGCAATCTTACCTCGGAGGTTGCCCTTGACAAAACTGCATACAAGGGAACCCAGAGGGTCGGAGCTCTTAGTCTGACGGTAAAACAGAGATAAACTTCCACCTCTGGAACCCATCCTTTGGAAACTATTCCACGGTGACGGAACCGTTTCCTTCGGTAGCAAGATAGGTCATTTTAGATTCATCCACTTATCGTCTGCTGTGTACGTAGGAACCGTACTCTCCACCCGCAGCAACCTTCTTCCCATCAGAGAACGCAGTATTGCCCACAAAAAGAGTTAGAAATAGGATAGGAAGGATGGGAATCTTTCGTTTCATACTGTGAATTATGCAATACAAAGTCAACTGTAACACTTAAAAAGACTTAGTATTTGTTGACTAAAGTCTTGTCAACAAAATATAGGTCGAAGTTTGACAACTTCGGTTTATATCTCTTATTCAACCTTTCCTCTCTGATTCTCTTCTTCTTAACAATTGAATATGCATGAGCACCGAGAAACTTCTTGTTTCTTGGTGTGCGGTAATCGTTCTCGTTCAACCAATCTGCGATCTGCCTGTAGTTCAAACCCTTCTCACGAAGATCAGTAATCGTGTCGTATAGAAACTGTTGATACGAGGAATAGGGTAGGGTGCAACCCAGACGATCTGGCAGAAACAACTCTAGTCCTCATAAACCAGCAATTTCTTTACGATAGTCTCAACTTTCGTGACAAAGGTTGGACATTTAAGCAAATCGCAAAATGGTTCGACAATGGATACACTTGAGGGAAGACCTTCGGTTCTCATCGTGCTCTCGATTCAACCTCTTCCTGATCAGAAGATATCAAGGACTGTCTGACTATAACGAATTTCGGAATACGGTGACATGAGCACTAATCGAGACCAAGTCTGACCTACCCATCCCTCAAATTTCTGTCTTACCGTATGAGAAACCTGACCGCCACCATCTGCCTGACGATTGCCGTGTAATCGTTGGAGTCGTATTCAACGGCAAAAATTTCTTGGTGTGCGGTAATCGTTGCTCTGTTCAGATTCAATAACTGCCTGGTAGTTCAACCCTGGAATAAATATTCGTCATCAGGTCCAAAATTGTAGTTCAGAAACGGACACGAAGATCAGTAATCGTGTCGTAGTTTGAACTCCCAGACTCCCCAAAACCCCCAAAAAGTGTGTTATATATCAATGACTTATCAAGAAACTGTTGATACGAGGAATAGGGTGCAACCCAGAGATTGGAGAAACGACAAGTAACAGTGAAGGTAAAAAAGACGTCTGTTGTGTTAGGTTGGTGGATTGACTTACCACCGATCAAACTTACTCCACGGTTACCGACTTGGCCAGGTTACGCGGCTGATCGATCTCGCAATCGTTTCGTTGAGCGACATAGTAAGCCAGCAACTGCAAGGGTACCACCGTCAAAAGCGGAGTAAAGATCTCCTGACAGGCAGGAACCTCAATAAGGTGGTCACACAGTTCGGCCAGCCGGCTATCTCCCTCGGTTCCGACTGCAATGACCGGACCCTTTCGTGCCTTGATCTCCTGGATGTTTGAAAGCATCTTTTCATAGGTATTACCCTGCGGCGCCACGCAGACCGACGGAAACTGCTCATTGATCAGAGCAATTGGTCCATGCTTCATCTCTCCCGCCGGATAGGCTTCGGCATGCAAGTAGGAGATCTCTTTTAACTTCAGCGCTCCTTCCAGTGCAATCGGATAGTTGAAGTTGCGTCCTAGATACAAAAAGTTTTCATATCCTGCATAGTTATGGGTAATTTCCTCAAGGTGTGCTGCCCCTTTAAGAATCCTCTCGATCTTCTCTGGGATGGCTCTGAGCTCTTCGATAAAGGCCTGTCCCTCACTGACTGACATCTGTTGATGACGGGCCAGAAAGAGTGTAATCAGGTACAGAATCGTCAACTGAGAGATAAAGGATTTTGTGGAAGCGACGCCGACCTCTGGACCGGCGTGATTATAGACTCCAGCCGCTGTTTCTCGGGCAATGTTACTACCTACCACGTTGACCACACTTAAGATAAGCACGCCCTTGCGCTTGACTTCGCGGACCGCTGCCAGAGTGTCCGCCGTCTCGCCCGATTGACTGATCGCCAACACAACGGTTCCTTTTCTCAGGTTGAGACGCCGATAACGAAACTCCGAAGCCAGGTCGACCTCCACACTGATATCCGTAGACGACTCGATGATGTAGCGACCTAACAGCCCTGCATAATAGGAGGTTCCACAGGAGATAATGATCAGATGGTCCATCTTGAGCAGCTGTTGGCGTACCGAATCTAATCCCCCTAGTTTAGCGATGCCTTCCGCCTCGAACAGTCGCCCGCGCAGAGCGTTACGCACAGCTTCTGGTTGCTCAAAAATCTCCTTGAGCATGAAGTGCGGAAAGCCTTGCTTTTCTGCGGCCATGATGTCCCAGTCCACAGTCTGCTTAGGGCGCTGGATGGGACGGGCAGTAAGACTTGTGATGTGGTAACCCTCCGGGGTGAGAATCGCAATGTCATCATCCTCCAGATAGATCACTTCCTTGGTATGACTCACCAGCGCCGCAACGTCTGAGGCGGCGAAAAATTCTCCGTCTCCCACACCCAAAATCAGGGGACTGCCCCGCCGGGCTGTAATGATCCGGTTGGGATGTGCGGCAGAGATCACCCCAATTCCAAACGTACCTCGAACCTTTTGCAGGGCCTGAGTAACAGCCTCTTCTAGATCCTCTACCAAGTGCTCCTCGATCAGGTGAGCGAGCACCTCGGTATCGGTTTCCGAGTGGAAGCGATGTCCTCTGCAGAGAAGTTCCTCCTTTAGGGACTGATAATTCTCTATGATGCCATTATGGATAACAAAAACTTGATTTCCACAATCACTGTGCGGGTGAGCATTTTCGACGGAAGCCTCTCCGTGGGTAGCCCAACGCGTGTGGCCGATTCCACCGCGGGCTTGCCACTCCGAAAGAACCAACTGTGACTCAAGTTCTCGGATTTTCCCCACTGCCTTGTGAAATCGGATCCGGTCACCGTCGAATACCGCCAATCCGCTCGAGTCATAGCCTCGATATTCGAGTCTCTTTAGCCCTTCAAGCAAAATCGGCATGGCCGGACGCCTACCTAGATAACAAATGATTCCACACATTTTGATAAGTATTCTACCATCTTCTAAATCTGACTGACTGCAGACCAAGCATCAACATCTCACGATCCCGAGACTGATGGTCCAGTCCATGATGGGTGGAGGAGAATCAAGGTTACAACGACGCGGATTTGTCACTTGGGACAATTCGCCAAGATGTCACGGAGTTCCCGCAGCAAGCAAACTGCTAACACCAATCTACGTTTGCAGCGAAGTCCAGAAGAAGGTCAAACCGTCAGCTCACTGTCACGGCTGGGGCCCTGGGCGCACCTTAAGCGACGACGTATCAATACTTCGAAGGTCCCTGCATTTCTCAATAATGCGAATCATTTACTCTCGGTCTTCCAGTGAATCAGCTAATCCACCGATGATGACTTCCGTGTTCGTGATCGCGATGCTGCTCTCTCTCCCCAAGCCCTTGGCTCGGAGAGCCCCCGGCAGCACATTGGAAATTTCTCGGTTGCTCGCACCTGAAATTGGGTCGGCATCCTGGCGCCGTGCGCGCTCGTCGGGATTATTCTGTGCGCCTTGCGGCCATTCCGTAGCTTTAGATACACTTGACTCTTCGCGTTTACCGAGGGAACTAATGGGAGCTTTCCGTTCCAGGAATTCGTGAGGATTGCCTGTCCTAGAAACGGGCTTGAGCAAACCCTGAATGGAGGGTTGGCGATAAAATGTATAGCCTCCCCGCAAAAGCATGCCTACTAGAAACAGTGTACCAAGCAGGCACACTGACCCGCTTCAAAAAGGAAAAGTGACGTGACAAATTAGGACATCCCCAGCTCAAGCTTGGCTGCTTCGGACATCCTTTCCATACTCCAGGGTGGATCCCAGACAACTTCTACCTTGGCCGTGCTCACTCCGGGAACACTTCCTACCTTCTCTTGCACCTCAGGTGGAAGTGATTCCGCCACCGGACACATAGGTGAAGTCAAGGTCATCTGGATGTCGACCGCCCCTGAAGGATCAACCTCGAGGTCATAAACTAATCCCAGTTCGTAAATATTCACCGGGATTTCAGGGTCATAAACTGTTCGCAACATTTCAATGACCCGTTCTCTGATCTCTTCGACCTCACCGGTTAGATTGACATCAGTTTTGTTTTCCATGGTTTGCTTAGCCGCCTACTCAGTCGAAATCATTTTCTGTTTGCTTTCCAGTGCAGCCTGAAGGGCGTGCCAGGCCAAAGTCGCACATTTGACTCGTATAGGATAGTCACTTACGCCGTGAAAAACAACGAGCTTCCCCAGTTTCGGTCCTCCCCTTGCTGCGCCCAGCTTGCCCGTCACTAGATTGTGAAACTGCCGAAACAACGCTTTCACCTCAGCTCGACATTTTCCTTTTAAGATCTCCGTCATTAACGACGCGGAGGCCGTGGAAATAGCACAACCGGACCCTTCAAATTTAATATCACTGATTGTGTCCTGATCGAACCTCAAATAGACAGTCACTTTATCCCCACACAAGGGATTGTGTCCAGTCGCTTTGCCATCGGCTTGACTGAGCTGCCCAAAATTTCGAGGCGTCTTATTGTGGTCTAGGATGACCTCCTGGTAAAGTTCATTAACCTCTAGCATCAGTTAAACACCTCAATTACCCTGTAGATTCCCTTCACTAGAGCGTCAATTTCAGCTCGCGTATTGTAGAGAGCCACCGAAGCCCGAGCGGTGGCTGGTACCCCAAAGCGATCCATCACTGGTTGCGCACAATGATGACCCGTGCGGATCGCAATTCCCTGCTGATCCAACACCGTGCCAATATCATGCGGGTGCACACCCTCCAGAACAAACGAGAGAACGCTAGCCTTTTTCTTGGCCCGACCAATAATCTTCAATCCCGGAATATCACTTAATACATCGGTTGCGTAGACGAGCAACTCGTGCTCGTATCTTTCCACCCTGTCGAGGCCAACCTCGTTCAGGTAGTCGATAGCCGCACCAAGCCCAATGCCTCCTGCCACATTTGGTGTTCCCGCTTCAAACTTATAAGGCACTGAATTGTAGATCGTTTCCTCAAAGGTAACTGAACTAATCATGTCCCCGCCCCCTTGATAAGGAGGCATCATTTCAAGTTGCTCAGCCTTACCATAGAGGATACCAATTCCCGTGGGCCCGTAGATCTTATGACCGGAGAAGGCATAGAAATCGCAACCTAACTCCTGGACGTTCACTTTCATATGCGCTGCGGCCTGAGCCCCATCAATCAGTACTGGTACACCCCGACTGTGTGCGATCCTGACGATTTCTCGTGCCGGATTCAACGTACCCAGGGCATTGGACAAATGCACCATCGAGACAAACCGAGTTCGTGGGTTAAACAGTTTTTCATACTCCTCCACTAACAACTCTCCGTTGTCATTCATGGGCGCTACACGGAGGATGACGTTTTTTTCCAGGCACAGCATCTGCCAGGGAACGATGTTGGAATGGTGCTCCATGGCAGAAATGATGACCTCGTCACCGGCACGAAGGTGCTTTCGCCCGTAGCTATGGACGACCAGGTTGATCGCCTCGGTAGTGCTGCGCACAAAGATGATCTCACTCTCCTTGGAGGCATTGAGAAAGTGTCGGACTTTGAGACGGGTTGCCTCGTAGGCTTCAGTTGCTCGTTGGCTTAATATATGAACGCCCCGGTGAATGTTAGAATTGTTCATACAGTAGAATTGCTGCACCGCATCAATCACCACCTGCGGTTTCTGGGCGGTAGCCGCATTATCCAGGTAAACAAGAGGCTTTCCATGAATCTTCTGCCTCAAGATTGGAAAGTCTTCCCGAATCGCTCTCGCGTCAAACCGTAATGTGGCTGGCGATTGGGTTCCTTCAACTGCAAGATCCCGAGCGGTTTTCATCCTAGAAAGCCTCCTTGATCAATTCGCCTTCAGGAAGCCAGGTGAAAAGAAAACTGTCCAACTGGTCGCGGAGAGGTTTCAGCCTTATTTTCTCGACGATTTCACTCGCGAAAGCATAAATCAACAGGCTGCGCGCCGCCTGTTCACCAATTCCCCGTGAGCGCAGATAAAAAACAGCATCACTGTCGAGCTGTCCGATGGTTGCGCCATGGGTACACTTGACGTCGTCGGCGTAAATCTCAAGCTGTGGCTGCGTATTGATAAGGGCCCGATCGGAGAGTAACAAGTTGCTGCTCGTCTGCTTGGAGTCGGTCTTCTGCGCGCCGGGATGAACCAGGATACGACCATGGAACACTCCTCTCGATCTGCCGTCCAGAATTCCCTTGTAGAGTTCACGACTACTACAGTGTGGCTTCGCATGTTCAATGCGCGTGTGGTTGTCGATGTGTTGCTGACCCGATACAAGAAATATTCCATTTAAAGCACACTCACTGCCTTCTCCATCCAACACGGCAGTGATATGGTTTCGGACCAAGGAACCCCCCAAGGTAATGGAAAAAGTCCTGACGCTACTGTCACGATTCAAGTGAAACTGCATGGTGGCCACGTGAAAAGCGTTCTTGCTTTCATCTTGTAGCTTATAATGGTCTACGATGGCGTTTTCCCCAGCGATCAGTTCAGTAACCGGATTGGTGAAATAAACGCCACTTCCAAACCCAATATAGCTCTCCACAATGGTTACCTGACTACTGCGGCCTGCAAGGACGAGATTGCGGGGATGAGATACCGTCGCCTCCTCAGTGCTCGTCGAGACATATACTAGATGGATTGGTTCTTCAGCAACCTTTCCCTCCTCGACAATAACAACGGCTCCATCGCGTATAAAAGCCGTGTTCAATGCGTTGAACGCGTGTTCCTGACAAAGCGCATATTGTCCCAGATGGGGTTCGACCAACTTCGGATCATCTCTCAAAATCGCCGCCAAACTGACGACCTGGATTCCCTCTGGGAAACCGCTCTGTGAGGACAACTCCTTCTGGTAATGACCATTAACAAACACCACACGATCACACTTAAGATCAGTAAAGCTTAATCGCTTAATCGCTTCTAGTGTCAAAGAATCCGGACCACCGCCCGCCAGTTTAAACGGAATCCGGGCCAGAGGAGCAGTGTTCGTATATTTCCATTCCTCATTCTTGACCGAAGGGAATCCTATTTCGTCAAAATGCAGGATCGCCGCCTTGCGCATGCGTTGAATCCAGGAGGGAATCTTCCCGCTGCGGTTTTTCTCTAGACTTGCGAAGTCCAAACGGTAGCTGTCCTTGCCTTGGTGTACTGCTTTAATCACGGTTTCTTATCTCTTCTGAAAGTGCCGACTTAAAGATAGCTCAGTATTTTCTACCCAAAGACGATCGCCTTTGTGGCAAGTATGAAACGACACGTTAAGCACTTCAGGCTAAGCCACCGAAGTGCGTTTAGACTCTTCGCCGATCCAAGCGTAGCCTTTCTCTTCCAGTTCGAGGGCCAGCTTCCTATCACCAGACTTGACGATGCGTCCGTCGAAAAGCACGTGCACGTAATCAGGAACAATGTAATTGAGTAGGCGTTGATAGTGGGTAATTACCACTATGGCACGGTCTTGATTGCGCAAAGAATTCACCCCATCGGCAACAATCTTCATCGCATCAATATCTAACCCCGAATCAGTCTCATCCATAATCGCTAATTTTGGCTCCAACACGGCCATCTGAAGGATTTCGTTTCGCTTTTTTTCCCCACCTGAGAAACCGGCGTTGACCGGGCGATTCATCAGGTTTTCTTCGACCTTGAGAAGCCCTGCCTTCTCCTTGAACAGGGCCAGGAAATCTATGGCGTCAAGTTCTTCTAAGCCACGGTGCTGACGAATGGCGTTAAGTGCCGCTTTCAAAAAGTAGGTGTTGCTCACTCCTGGGATCTCCACAGGATATTGAAAGGCCATGAAAATTCCTTCGCGAGCTCGATCCTCCGGAGTCATCTCCAGCAAGTTCTTGCCTTCGTAGACCACTTCCCCAGCCGTCACTTCATAGGACTCTCGACCCACTATCACCTGAGCCAACGTACTCTTTCCGGAGCCATTTGGACCCATGATGGAGTGGACTTCACCGCGATTGACCTCAAGATTGATTCCCCGCAGAATCTCCTTGCCATCTACTTTTACCCTAAGATTTTTGATTTCCAACATCTTGAAAGGATTCCTTATCTGTTTCTGTTCTCCGGGGTACCCTTCAGATCTACCCGACACTTCCCTCCAGGCTCACATTCAGTAGTTTCTGTGCTTCCACGGCAAACTCCATGGGTAGTTCTCGAAAGACCTCCTTACAAAAACCATTGACGATCATGGAAACTGCGTCCTCCGCTGAAAGGCCGCGCTGTTGACAATAGAAGATCTGATCTTCGCCGATTTTAGAGGTGGAGGCTTCATGTTCCATCTGCGCCGTACTGTTCTTGATCTCGATATACGGAAAAGTATGAGCGCCACATTGGTCCCCTAAGAGCATTGAATCACACTGTGTGTAGTTACGCGCACCTGTAGCACCTGTTCCAATCCGTACCAAACCTCGGTAAGTGTTTTGACCATACCCTCCGGAAATTCCCTTTGAAACAATGTTGCTACGCGTGTTTTTACCAATGTGGATCATCTTGGTTCCAGTGTCGGCCTGTTGGTGGTTCTTGGTCAGGGCGACCGAGTAAAACTCACCAATAGAGTTGTCTCCCAACAGAATACAGCTTGGGTATTTCCACGTGATCGCGGAACCAGTTTCTACCTGCGTCCAGGAGATCTTCGAGTTTATCCCTAGGCACTTGCCGCGCTTGGTCACGAAATTGTAAATTCCCCCTTTGCCTTTCTTGTCCCCCGGGTACCAATTCTGTATAGTCGAGTACTTAATCTGTGCATTGTCGTGACCAATCAGCTCTACTACTGCCGCATGTAATTGGTTTTCATCACGCATCGGGGCAGTACAGCCTTCCAGATAACTCACGTAACTTCCCTCATCCGCAATGATTAGTGTTCGCTCAAATTGCCCCGTGTTCTTCGCGTTGATCCGGAAATAAGTCGACAGTTCCATCGGACAGCGCACTCCAGGAGGGATGTAGCAAAAAGAGCCATCGCTGAAAACTGCCGAGTTTAGCGATGCAAAGAAGTTGTCGGTGTATGGCACCACCGAACCGAGATACTTCCGAACGAGCTCTGGATGTTCTTGCACCGCCTCACTGAAAGGACAGAAAATAATTCCCAGTTCGGATAGCTTTTCTTGAAAGGTGGTCGCCACCGAAACGCTGTCAAAAACCGCGTCCACCGCGACACCTGCCAACAACTCTTGCTCCTCAAGCGGTATGCCCAGCTTTTTATAAGTCTCAAGAAGTTCGGGGTCTACTTCATCGAGGCTCCCCGGACCCTCTTTCTTCGCTTTCGGAGCCGAGTAATAAACAATCTCCTGATAGTCAATGGGCGCATGATGTATGTTTTGCCATTTCGGCTCTTCCATGCTCAGCCAATGCCGGTAAGACTTCAACCGCCACTCCAGCATAAAATCTGGCTCATTCTTCTTAGCCGAGATCAAGCGGATGACCTCTTCATTCAAGCCCGCAGGGATGGCATCCGCTTCTACGTCTGTGTAAAAGCCATACTGGTATTCCTGATCTGCAATCTCTTTAATCCTAGTGGTTTCTGTAGTGGCCATAGTTGTCTTTCTACCTCTCACTAAATCAGGTTATGTTGACCGAATCCCTTGAGATGTCGCGTGTCATTTTACAAAGTGATGGGTTGCTCGATCTGCGCACCTCCCAACGGTACGAGATCGTCAGACAGCGGATGGCTCATGTCCCAAAGAGTGATGCCCTCAAGCGCCATCCGAACTGCTTGGTTAATGGTATGCCAGTTGTGACGTGTCGCGCAGATCGGCTCCTGTCGACAGTCACCCGGAGTACCAATGCACTCTGCCATGGCAATAGGCCCTTCCATGGCGCTGATGATCGCTGCCACAGAAATCATCTCCGGCTGCTGCGCTAAGCTATATCCACCCGTTACGCCGCGGTGTGAAGCCAACAAGCCGTTTCGCGTTAACAGCTTTAGAATCTTACTCACCATGGGCAATGACAAATGGCTTTCTACAGCTAGCTCGCGCGCACTCCATATCCATCCCTTTGGCCCCTGGACAAAGTATGTCAGCAGTAGAATCCCGTAATCCGTTTGCTTTGTGATTCGTATCATCGTGGAATTTCCTATGCAAAACTAAACAGGACTATATTGGTACTGTTTAGTAGGGTAACAAGCTTCTCGTGACCTTGTCAAGCCATTCTGTCGAAGCGATAGCTGTCTGCCCGCCGGAGCAACATTGGTCAACTGTTTGGTGAGAAACCACAGGTCGTTGACCCCTGTAGTCTGGAACTCCGAACCATCTGTTAAAACTATGGGCTATCGGTCTACTGGAAGGGGATTGCGAGAAAAAAGAAAAGCCTAACTGCCCCCGGACCGGTTTCCCTCAAACTGAGCATGATAGCCCGGTCGAGTGCTTACGATCACACTTGGCTCAATCACGCGTATTTCAATCTGGCGCCACCGACCATCCTTCAACACGTTCGAGGGGGTATAGGAAACATAATATTGATTCTTAAGCTCCTCAGCGACAAGAGCATAGACATCAGTTAAACTAGTAAAGGCTTTGGCATCCAACACCTTTCCTCCCGTTTGCTGGGCAAGTATCCGCAGTTTGCGCTTAATCTCAATGATGAAATCATCAGTTAATTCTCTGGGGATCAACTGAGCGTGAGCTTGAAGCCGCATCCGCTCGGCGATCGCCATAGCCCAATATTCGTCAATTTTTGAAACAATATAGACCATCGCTTCAGACCGAACTGCCAAACCCATTACTTCTTCAGAACTTACCATACTCTCGGTGTCCACCCCATCCGTCAGCAAAATCACCGCCTTGCGGCCATCGACCCCGTTCAGCAGATCATCGAAGGTCACATATAGGGCATCGTTGAGAACCGTTCGTCCCTTGGCGTAGACACTCCCCAGGGCATACTGAATTTTTTTCAACTCGTTTGTCCAATTCAGGATCAGGCGCGGTTGATCATTGAAAATAATGATGGCCACCTTGTCTTCGGGCTCTAGACTTTCCGCAAAGCGCAGAGCGGCGCGGCGAATCGCCCCTTGGTTGCGGCGTGTACTGCCACTGACATCGATCAACAGAACGACGTGAACCGGAACCGCTTCGCTGTAGAAGTTTACGATTTCCTGTTTCACGCCGTCCTCAAAAACGCCAAAGTCTTCTTTTGACAAACCCCGAACAAACCCTCCGTCAACAGAACGAGCGTTTACCGACAGAAATACTTGTTCGACGGCAACGTCGATTTTGAAACTTTGAGCTTCACCAGATTTCCTGTCTGACGGCTGCTGGGGCGCAAATAAAAGATTCACCGTTAACAAAAGCGCAAGCATCATGACTCGCATTATAGCAACCTTCGCTATTCGGTTTATAAATACGCACCTACTGGCGGCGAGCGGTGCTTTCGCGAAGCAGTGAGGAGACGATACTGTGGCATTGTCGAGGAGGCGCAACCAAGAAAGCAGAGATTGTCCCGCTGACACCTTCCAATTGTACTTCCTAACTGTTTGACACTCTCCAGGAAGGCATGTCTGAGTTCTCTGTTTGGTTTTCACTTCTCTTTTATCTGCTTTTGATACGGAACGCTTACGCGTATCATGTAGCGCGATATGCCCAGAAAGCAATTCTACCTGAAGATGATATTGCAGGATGAGATGGTGGAGGATCAAAGGGAGTTCCCGTTTTTTAAGGGCAAAGAACAAACCGATCTTCAATCGGTCTTAAAAACCATCGAATCTGCTCGCACTAATCAACGGATACGATCCTTGATCCTCATCTTGAAGAACGTGTCCATTGGCTGGGGGCAAGTTGAGGAGTTGCATCACGAACTCAGGCGCTTTGACGAGAGCGGAAAGCGCTCTCTGGCCTTTCTCGAGACAGCCACCAACCAAAGTTATTATCTGGCTTGTGGAACCCAAGAAATCTATCTTTCTCCCGCCACCCATCTGGAATTGGTCGGATTACGGGCTGAAGTTCTGTTTTTGAAAAACCTGCTCAATTATCTCGGCATTGAGGGACAGTTATTTGGTCTGGGAGAGTTTAAATCTGCTACTGAAATGTTTACTCGGAGAGAAATGTCAGAAGCAAATCGCCGCATGACCGATTGGATCCTCACGGATCTGCAAGAACGTTTCAAGCAGAAAATTGCGGAGCACCGCTCAGTGAGTCATGAGCAGGTGCAAAAGTGGATCGACTCGGGTCCTTATACGGCCAGTCAGGCTGTGAAAAAAGGGTTAGTTGATGGCATCTGTTATGAGGATGAGTTGGAACAGATTCTTCAACGAGATGCCTCCTACCTTATGGAGTACCCGGCTTCCAAGTTGCCGTTTCGTGATGGTCGTCTGAAACGGACACTCACCTTTTATCGTCCTCAAATTGCTTACATAGTTGCTGAAGGCCTTATCACACTTGGTCAATCACGACGGGTCCGGGATAAGCGCACCTTATTAGGTTCAGACACCTTGGTTAGCCTTCTGCGTGATGCTCGCAAACGCAAGCGTGTTAAGGCCGTGGTACTGCGCATCAATAGCCCCGGAGGCTCAGCGCTGGCTGCGGATCTTATCTGGCGGGAGATTAAGATAACCAATAGGAAAAAGCCCGTGATTGTTTCTTTTGGAAATGTAGCCGCCAGCGGAGGATACTACATTGCGATGGCGGCTAGAAAAGTCGTCTCGCTGCCAAGCACCCTGACGGGATCCATTGGTGTTATACAAGGAAAAGTCAATCTTCAAGGATTTCTCTCGAAGGTGGGAATCACCATTGACTCTGTTGACAAAGGGAAACGATCCGGTTTCTTCTCCACGCTCCAACCTTTTTCCAATGAAGAAATAGACATCGTCAAGGGTCAAATGCGGGAGTTCTACGAAGAACTTTTTCTTAAAAAGGTGGCAGAAAGCCGCCAGCAACCGATTGAGGCAATCCGAGGACTGGCAGAGGGTCGGGTCTGGACAGGGGCTCAGGCGGCCGAACAAGGCTTGCTGGACTCCATTGGAGGTGTTAGCCAGGCAATCGAAATGGCTCGGCTGGAAGCAGGGATCCCCGAGAACAAAAAGATCAGAATTGTCCGCTACTCCAAGCGATTCAGCTTGAGAGACGTTCTCTCGTTTCCGCTACTTGAGACCTTCCCTGCAAATCAGCTTCTGGTCTTGATGCAGGAGGAGTTGCTGATCCGTTAGTGTTCACGTTAACCGATCCCCCACCTTGATGCCGGCTAACAACTATCGAGACTAAGGGGCCTCTGTCTAAAACAAAGCCCTGGAAAGGTTAGCCTTTTCGCTTATCCACCAGTCGGATCTCTCCGATCGTCATCTCTTTGTCGGTCGCCTTACACATATCATAGAGGGTGAGTGCAGCAGCTGATACGGCTACGAGTGCTTCCATCTCTACGCCAGTGGCCCAACGACAACAGACTCGGCTGCGGATCAGGAAATACTGTTCCTGGAGCTCGATCTCAACGTCGACAAAATCGAGGGATAGATTGTGGCACAGGGGAATCCATTGACTGGTTTGTTTAGCTGCCTGGATCCCGGCAAGCCTGGCTACCTCGAAGGGATTTCCTTTGGGCATTCCGGAATTAATGACAAGCTTGCGTGCTTGTGATGATACAAAAACTCTGCCCTCCGCAACCGCCACTCTCTTGACCAACTCCTTTTTGCTGATGTCCACCATTCGAGCCCGGCCCAACTTATCGAGATGCGTTAGCTTCACAGATCAAGCTCTCCCGAGAAAGGTTAGTGATCCGATGCTAGCCACCAACCGGATCCAAAGAGGAAAGAAGTAGTACGCCGACGCTTTGGCCTACCTTTAATCGTGTGACTTCCTCCCCCACAATCAATAAAGAGTTGGCGCGAGCAAAAGCAACCAAATCTGCGGATCCCTTCGTGCTGATCGGTTCAACCTTGAAGCCCTCCGACGAAAAACGGGTAACCGCCGGCTTAAAAAACATCCGGCCGGGTTTATGCACCACCTCCTTCAAAAGCTCCGCGGGAACCTTCGACAGGTAGTAATCTTCAAAACCCATCCATTTCCGTACAGCTGGCCGCACAAAAAGTTCAAAGGTGACAAAGCAAGAAACCGGATTGCCAGGCAAGGCAAAAACCATACCTCGATCTTTTCTTCCAACCAGAATCGGCTTCCCTGGCTTGATGGCTGCTTTGTGAAAAATAATCTGAAACTCTCCCTCAGCCAGGATCTTGTGCACATAGTCGTACTCACCCATGGAGACCCCTCCAGAAAACACGACAATATCTTGCCTCAGGCCTTTTGCAAGCGCTTTGCGCACTTTTGTAGGTTCGTCCGGCACGACCGGGAGGGTTTCAACGATCAAGCCTAATCGCCGGCATTGCGCCCAAAGCATGGGACTATTGGAGTTGCGGATCTGACCCAACCCAGGTTTTGCTTCGGTGGCGATAATCTCATTACCGGTGGAAATTACCGCCACAGTAGGGGAAGCATAGACACGCACCTCCTTTTGTCCAAAGGTGGCAAGCACTCCGATCTGTGCGGGACCGACCAATGTTCCTCGCTCGAGGACCACCTGTCCCTCTTTCACTTCGCTGGCCTGATCAGCCACATTCTCTCCCGCTTCTACAGGCTCTAGTATCTCTACGGCAGTCGAGGTTGGCCTTCGGGTCTTTTCCACCCGCTGAACCGCGTCCGCTCCCGGGGGGACCATGGCACCCGTCATCACCTGAACAGCCTGGTTAGCTTCTACTTGAGGCTGTGCAGTACTGCCGGCACTAACACTGCTAATGACTTGCAACCTGACCGGTGCCGTTGACACATCTTGACTCCGCAACGCATAGCCATCCATGAAGGATTTTCTGAAAGGAGGCAAATCGAGGTCGGCATGAATTCGACTAGCTAGTACTCGCCCCAGACTTGCTTCTAGGGCTAGCGACACCGTTTTAGGTCGGGGAACCTGCATCAACAATCTTGTAAGAGCTTCATCATAGGTCAGCAAGTTTTCCATGTCCCCTCGCTTCTATCCCGGGCCAATCATTACCTTAATACCACTCTTTTTGCGTTGACACCACTGAGAGGTAGCAAACAAATCGGTGCGGGTTTTCTGATTACTCTACAAACATCATCGTGTTTGGAAAGCAAAGCACCCATTTAAATACTGCATTAAGTAAAATTCCAATTGTTAGAGGTCAAAAAAAGGGTAGTGGGCCAGGAAAGAGCATAGCAGGGAGAAGTTAAGTTGGTTGCGAAGGCTGCGCCGATGATCTGTGCGAATCAGTAGATCCAGTTCGAAAGCAGCGCTATTAGCCAGGGGGTTGGTTTTCAGGTGAGCCCGCAAAGTTGAGCTCGGCAGCACAGCACAGCAAAAACTCTAATCCAAAGCAGGGTTGGTTCTATAACCAGGGGGCAGCACTTGGACACGATGACTGGGCGGACGATCCAAAACCACAATCAGTGGATTCCCTAAATGAGTAAGCAACTGAGATAGAAACCGGTCACTCGGAGAACTCGGATATTTTTATTGGAATGAAGACAGAAGTAAAGCGAGACCTGGCCTCGGCCTGGGGCCCCCTACCCGATTGCCTTTTCCACCCACGTCAACAACCGAATACTACCGTGCTGGTAACTCACGACACCGACATTGTCCACCACGCTTACCCATCCTCCACCTCCGTGACCGCGGAATCGAGCGAAAGAAAACCACCATGTTAATCCAATGAGCCAGAGGAGAAACCCTGAAGATTGAAATCAAATCATCACCTTTTCCTGATGCTCTCCAAACACTTCCCTCATGGCGTCAGCGACTTCACCAACGGTCGCGTAACATTCGACAGCAGAAATAATCGCTGGCATCAAATTTCCCTTGCCTGCTGCTACCTGATGAACCCGATCTAGTGCCCGGGTCAACTCACCTAAATCCCGGCTTTCACGAAGCCGTTCGAGTTTTTCGACTTGCCGTTTTTCGACCTCTGAACTAATTTCAAGGATTTCAATGGGCTCATCTGTCTCACCCGAAAAGCGATTTACACCCACAACGACCTCCTGGCCTGACTCCATGCGCTTTTGGTATTCGTAAGCCGCCTGTTGAATCTCCTGCTGGACATAGCCGCTCTCGATGGCTCGAAGCATACCGCCCATGTCTCGAATCTTATCGATATAGACGGTGGCCTCCTCTTCCAGCTGAGCGGTGAGTTTTTCAACATACCAACTACCTCCTAAGGGATCAGCCACCTCTGCCACTCCGCTCTCACAGGACAGAATCTGTTGGGTACGCACGGCGAGGCGGGTCGCCTCTTCAGTGGGCAAAGCCAATGCTTCATCCTTGGCGTTGGTATGCAGCGATTGGGTTCCGCCGAGCACTGCCGTCAACGCTTGGAGGGTGACCCGCACTACATTATTGTCCGGCTGTGACGCAGTGAGAGTGCTCCCAGCGGTCTGTGTGTGAAAGCGTAGCAGCCATGACTTTTCGTTGCGTGCTTGCAGACGCTCACGCATCAGCCGGGCCCAGAGACGACGAGCGCTCCGAAACTTAGCCACCTCTTCAAACAGGTCGTTGTGCGAACTGAAAAAAAAGGAGAGGCGCGGCGCAAAATCATCGATATCTAATCCAGCCGACAGCGCTGCCCGTACGTAGGCTTCTCCCGTCGCCAGGGTGAACGCGAGTTCCTGTGCTGCCGTCGATCCTGCCTCGCGAATATGATATCCGCTAATCGAGATCACGTTCCATCGCGACACATGCTGATGGCAAAAGGCAAAGATATCCGTGATGATCCGCAACGACTGCTCCGGAGGATAAATGTAAGTGCCCCGAGCAATGTATTCTTTCAAAATGTCATTTTGAATGGTGCCACGCAGCTGGTGCCAAACAACTCCCTGTTTTTGCGCGACCACCAAATAGAGCGCTAAAAGAATAGAGGCAGTGGCGTTGATCGTCATCGAGGTAGACACTTCATCAACTGGAATTTTCTCAAAAAGCCGCTCCATGTCCAGACGGCTGTCGATGGCAACGCCCACCCTTCCTACCTCACCGCATGCCATTGCATGATCGGAGTCGAGCCCAATCTGAGTGGGCAGATCAAAGGCGAGCGACAGGCCCGTTGTTCCCTGCGAGAGCAGATAACGATAACGCCGGTTGGATTCCTCTACCGAAGCATACCCTGCGTATTGCCGGATAGTCCAAAGGCGTCCTCGGTACATTTCCGAATCAATACCCCGGGTAAAGGGAAATTGTCCGGGATCCGCCACATCTCTCTCATAGCTCAAACAATCAGTGTCTTGGGGTCGATAGACAACTTGCCGGCGGGCGCTTGGGGCACCCTGTTCAATCGGCTGTTTGCTTCTACTGACTTTCACTTTACATTAGGTTCGAGTTTGATATCATGTTGCGCGGTGAGAGGCGCGGTCCTTTTGCAGTACGCGAGACAAATATAGCAGAGGCACGGTCGGATTTGCAATGTCGGATGAGAAACTGAAAAAGTACAAAGAAAAACTGGAAGTCGCCATCAATGAGGCTCTGACCGAGTCTCCTCAAATCAACGGTGCCATTGAGAACATCCGCGAAACCGGGTACGACGTTTTTCTAATCATCGAAGCCACGATCGGTCTAAACAAGGAGGAGGAAAGCTGGGCTGAACCCAAGTGCCTCCCCCCCGTGCGGCTGGAACTGACTATCCAGGACGAGAAGTTTCTTCGCTCCCTCAAAATCAACCCCGAGTAGAAAATACCCTGGGCGCCTTTCTCGCTGCAACCCGCAAGAATCAAGAAAATTGTAATCGGCTCAAAAGGTTTTGATTCTTGTGGCAAGCATGGTCAGACGAAATAGGCTCCCTAACCAGTCAACCCAAGCAACACGACCCCGAGAGGAGTATAGCCAGGTTGCTTTTCCTACCTTTGGAAGTCCTGAGGCAATAAAAACCGATAACCGGCAGCCTTCTGGCATACCTTTTGGACATCTATCGCCAACATGGGGTGAACTAAGTAATGAAACGGCAACTTGTCAACCGTGAGCTGGTCCTCCTCAAAATAATTTAGGGCATCGACATAAGTGACGAGATGGTCCAACGTGAAAAAAGACCCCCAGTAGGCCCCAGCCTCTTCGAGAGGGACGATGGTTTCGAAGTGAAAATGGTGACGGATCTCACTCGGTCAATTAAAGGATTCTTTTCGCCGCGGATGCGTGAAGTCCGTACTTTCGACCGACCCCGAAGCAATCTCAGCTCAAGTTATCCTCGATGCCGGACCGGAGGGACAAGAGGGAATCCAGCAAAATGGAAAGAGCAAACAGCGGGTGAATGTGAACACCTCTTTAGGAAGAGCCCTGCCGGGTGCCAACAGTGTGATCAAAAGATGACCCTCCGCGAAGAACATCGACACTATTCCACCTGAAGGTAAACCGACTGCCGTTCGACCACTTTTCCAATTAGGCGACACAGGTGGCCTTTGGTCTCCAGTCCATCCACCAGGCGGGCCGCGTCCTCGGCCGGAAGGCTGATTAATAGCCCACCTGAAGTTTGAGGGTCGAGCAGAATCTGCTGCTGAATGGAAGAAATTCCGTTCCAAGATATAGCCTCGCCGAGGTAGCTGCGATTTGATTCGATCCCCCGGGAGAGCATCCCCTGCAACGCCAATTGCTTTACCCCTTCCATCACCGGTATCCGCTTCATTGTCAAGTCCAGAGTAACCTCGCTCCCACGAGCCATTTCGAAAGCATGGCCTACTAAACCGTAACCGGTGATATCGGTGACAGCATGAACGGAGTAGTTTTGCAACTCGTCTCGGACAGGAGCATTCAGTCGCAACATCCATTCAATTGCATCTCGAGCCACCCGAGGAGAAGTCCTTCCAAACTTGATCCCCGTGGTGATGATCCCCGTACCTAAAGGCTTCGTCAACAAGAGTGCATCTCCCGGTCGGGCCCCACTGTTAGTGTAGATTTTCTGTGGATCGACCACTCCGCTCACACAGTATCCAAATTTCAGCTCAGAGTCCTTAACTGAATGACCTCCAATTACCGCTACTCGGGCTTGCTTCATTTTTTCGGTACCACCCTGCAATACCTCATGTAAAATCGCTTCATCCAATTTTCCCTCAGGAAAACCAACGATGGAAAGCGCAAATCGCGGTACCCCTCCCATTGCATAGACATCACTCAAGGCATTAGCGGCGGCAATTTGTCCATAAACAAAAGGGTCGTCCACGATGGGTGTAAAAAAGTCCACCGTCTGCACCAGGGCCGTCTGCTCATCCAAACGATAAACACCACCGTCGTCGGCTTTCCCGTAACCCACCACAACGTTGGGATCAGCAAAACCTCGAATTCCCGCCAATGCTCTGTGCAGCACCTCCGGTGCCAACTTAGACGCTCAGCCGGCGCAAGTCGCCATTTCCGTGAGCCGCCTTTTTTTACTAAAAAGCATAGCAGCTCATTATACCTACTGAGTTCGTACTACACCAAATATCGGAAGGGCTTCTTTCACGCTACATTCCCTTGTTCTTGATTTGCTCTTTAGAACGCCGTCTCAACAAAGCTACAGCTGGGATATAATGGTGGAATGTTTGACAGGCACTACGACGTCATTGTCATTGGGGGTGGCCACGCAGGATGCGAAGCGGCTGTGGCACCAGCCCGGATGGGCCTCAAGACGGCGCTTTTTACACTGAACCTGAATATGATCGCCCAGATGTCCTGTAATCCTTCCGTGGGTGGAATCGCCAAAGGGCACTTGGTACGGGAAATAGATGCTCTGGGTGGTGTCATGGGAGAGTTGGCCGATCACACTGGAATCCAGTTTCGACTTCTGAACCGCAGCCGGGGACCGGCCGTACAAGCGCCCCGCGCACAGTGTGACAAAAAGCTTTATCGCAAGGAGATGCAACGTTTGCTTCTCAAGCAGAAAAACCTGACGTTGGAAGGGTCAGAGATCACCAACATCCTGCTTGAGAAGGGTCACGTTGTCGGTGTCGAGACAGCTGACGGAGGGCGAACGGGCTGCCACGCCATCGTACTCACCACAGGAACTTTTCTCAACGGGCTTTGTCACGTAGGAGAAGAAAAATTTCGAGCGGGACGCTCCGGGGAGAGGGCCTCCCTTAAACTCGCTCAGTCCATTCGTAGCGTCGGCTTTCAGATGGGACGCTTGAAAACCGGTACCCCTCCTCGTCTGGAGCGAACCAGCATCGATTTTTCTGCCTTCGAGCGTCAGACCGGAGACGATCGTCCGACCTTTTTTTCTTTCCGCAGCAAAACGGTTTGTCTGCCCCAGGTCCATTGCTGGAAAGCCTTCACCAACGAGCGGGTTCACCAGATCATTCGAGAAAATTGGCATCGCAGTCCCCTTTACAGCGGGGAAATTGTCGGCATTGGACCCCGCTACTGCCCCTCCATCGAAGATAAGATTGTGAAGTTTGCCGAGCGGCCACAACATCAACTGTTTTTGGAACCGGAAAGTCTGGACACTAGTACGATTTACGTTAACGGGCTTTCAACCAGTATGCCGGTGGAGATACAGCAGGCCATGCTGACCGCGATTGAAGGCCTGGAGAAAGCTGTAATGATCCGACCCGGTTACGCCGTGGAGTATGATTTTGTTCAACCGGCTCAGCTGCATCCCACCCTGGAGACCAAACCCCTAAAAGGTCTCTTTCACGCTGGGCAGATCAATGGCACGACCGGCTACGAGGAGGCCGCCGCACAAGGTCTTCTCGCCGGCATCAATGCCGGTCTTCAGGTGTTGCAAAAGCAGCCCTTTGTGTTGAGACGTAATGAAAGTTATATTGGGATCCTTATCGACGACCTAATCACCCACGGTGTAGACGAACCTTATCGGATGTTCACTTCGCGCGCCGAGTACCGATTGTTGCTGCGAATCGACAACGCTGACCGGCGACTCATGCCCCACGGTCATCGGCTGGGATTACTTCCCGAGAAACTCTATCGCACCTTCCAAGACAAGTGGGAGCGTATTGACCAGGCTATCGACTATCTACGCAGCAACTGTCTCGACAGAGATTCAGTATTTTCCTCGCGGTTGAAGGAGAAATTTGCGCTGGAGGCAGGTGCTCGACTAGCGCAGCTCCTGAAGCGTCCCGAATGCAAAATTGATGACCTGGCAGGGGTGCTTAAGGAGAAGGGTTTAGATCTGAAGCAGGAAGAGCGCTCAGTGGTACAAACACAGATCAAGTACGAAGGGTACATTCTGCAACAGCTTCGCGATGTCGAGCGATTGCAGTCACTGGAAGGACGCCACATACCCTCTAACTTCAACTATGCGCGCGTCGATGGACTTTCCCGCGAAATGGTGGAAAGGTTGAGCTCCGTTCTCCCCCAAAGTTTGGGCCAAGCTTCACGCATCCCCGGGATAACTCCGGTCGCTATCTCAATCCTAAATATCTATCTGGAGTTGCACCACCGAACGACTTCTAATCCGCCTTGACCGGCAAGGGTGTCCCCCGACAGGACTTCCCCAGAGCGTGCCGCGTGGCACCGCAACAACACCGCAAGAGCACCAAGTGAGCTTGGGACTTTGATAAACACCACCAACCACCTGCGTGAACTGGAAGCCATCTACGGAATTACACTCAGGGCACATCAAAAACGCCAAATTAGTCTTTATCTCGCCCTGTTAGCTAAGTGGAACCGGCGGCTCAATCTCACAACTGTGGATCAAACCGAAGAGCAACTGCGCATCCATTTTTTTGAACCTTTCTGGGCAGCCAAGCGGTTCCTGCCCACCAAGGCAAGAGTGGCCGATGTGGGCAGCGGAGCTGGTTTTCCAGGCTTGGCCATCAAGCTGTATCGTCCCTCCCTTGAACTAACTCTGATCGAGAAGAATTACAAGAAGGCGGTGTTTCTCAATACAATCAGTGATCGTTTGAGCCTTCAAGTGGAGGTTTTCCCCGGCGCTGCCGAAGCTTTCCCGCGATGGAAATCTATTGAAGTAGCCACGCTTCGCGCCCTCAAACCTTCTCATCGGCTCCTGGAGCGGTTGAGCGATTGTGCAACCAATTTGCTGTTCTTTCACGGCAAAGAGCTTGATCGCTCGGTTCTGACCTTAGAGGTGCTTCAGCAGGAACGGGTGCCAGAGTCTAAACACCGTTACATCACCCTTTTCCACCTACCGGCAACCCCACCGTAGGTTCCCAAGCGGAGCCGCCGTGCCTGGTGCCAGCAGTGAAGGAAGGGGACAGCACAGGGGAGGTTTCACGTGAAACAGTGTCGCCAAGCTATGCTACCCTTCTAGGCAATGACCAAAACGATCGGCATCGTCAATCAAAAAGGAGGTGTAGGCAAGACCACCACTGCCATCAACCTGGGAGCCTCTCTGGTGGCAGCCGACTGCCGAGTCTTGTTGGTGGACCTCGACCCTCAGGGAAATTGTACCTCCGGTCTGGGAATTGACAAAAATCAGCTCGAGCACTCTATTTACGAAATTCTCACACAGAAAATTGATCCCTCGCTAGCCATTTGCGAAACCGAGCTGGAGGGGCTCCATCTTCTACCCGCCCACCGGGAATTAATTGGAGCTACGGTGGAGTTGTTGGCGCTCTCACCACGGGAATATCACCTCCGTGAGGCTCTTCAACCTCTGCAGCAACACTACGATTTTCTGCTCATTGATTGCCCGCCTTCCCTGGGAATCCTCACCGTTAATGCCCTCGTCGCTGCCGATTCGCTGCTTATCCCCCTACAATGTGAGTATTTTGCTCTAGAGGGTCTTTCCGAGCTATTAGGCACCTTAGTGCGTGTGCAGCAGACTCTCAATCCCCACTTGACGATCGAAGGGGTTCTTTTGACAATGTTTGACGAACGACTCACGCTTTCTCAACAAATTCGTGAAAATCTGTTCCAGCACCTGGATGATGAAGTTTTTCGCACGGTCATTCCCCGCAACGTGCGCCTAGCAGAATCACCGAGCTTTGGCAAGCCGATCTTGCTTTATGATGTCCGCTCCAAGGGTGCAAACAGCTACCTACGCTTGGCACGGGAAATCCTGGGGAAGACGGTATTCCCTTCTTCAACCTTTTCCCATTCCTTAGGAGTCCCTTCATGAAACGACTAGCCCTGGGAAAAGGTTTGGATGCTTTATTGCCCCAGATCCCCACCGCGCCGACCTTGGTCCAATTGGAATTAGTGCAAATTCAGCCCAATCCTCTGCAGCCTCGACAGCAGTTTAAAAGCGAAAAGCTCAAAGAACTGGCGGCGTCCATTGCGGAAAGTGGGATACTTCAACCCGTGGTCGTGCGTCAAACGGCTAAAGGTTACCAACTTGTAGTCGGAGAGCGCCGTTGGCGGGCCGCCCAGCAGGCAGGCTTGAAGCGCATACCGGCTTTAATCCAGGATGTTTCCGATGAAAAAGCATTAGGAATGGCGCTGGTAGAAAATATCCAGCGGGATGAGCTCAACTGCCTAGAAGAAGCCAACGCCTATCAGGTTCTGATCAGCGACTTCGACCTCACTCAGGAAGAAGTTGCCACCCGTGTGGGACGCAGCCGTACAGCGGTGACAAACGCCCTTCGTCTCCTTCGCCTGCCTCAGCCTATTCAGCAGGCCATCATGGATGGTCACCTCTCCATGGGGCACGCCCGAACCCTAATCCCTCTGCCTCAGAAAGAACAACTGGCTTTGGCCCAACAGATCGTCCGTCTCGGCCTCTCCGTACGTGAGACGGAACGGCGTGTGCAACAATTTCTCAGTCCCCCCTCAGCCTCCCGAGTGCCGAAGGACGCTAACGTTCTAGCAGCTGAGCGTAAATTGGAGGAACACTGGAGAACGCGGGTCGAAATTCGCCACCGAGGTAGGGGCGGACAGATACTCTTCCATTTTCATTCTGAAGAGGGATTGGGTCGCCTCTACGCCAGCCTTCTATCCAGAGAATAAGGACGACCTTTTCCGCTTGCCTCAGCGAACCTTTTGTACTCACCTCTTAGTCGCCAACACGCTTTGGCAAGGCAAAGCACCCCAACGAACTCACTGGCCCTAAACCCGATAGACACCGAAGATTAAAGACTTACTTACCAATACAGAAAGTAGAAAAAATCTGATCGAGGATGTCTTCTACGGTGGTTTCTCCCGTTATTTCTCCCAAGGAGCCCAGTGTTTTACGAAAATCATACAAGGGGAATTCTTCACTGAGGCCCGCTCGATACGATTCTAGACCCGACTGCAGGTGAGCGTGAGCCCGCTCAAGACAACCCTGGTGCCGAATGTTGGTGACCATAACCCGCTCCGGCTCAAAATTTTGCTCTCGGGTTACTACGTTCAAAAGGGTTGATTTTAGTTCCGGCAAATGAGTGCCGTACAAGGCGGAAACAGCAAGCATGGCGGCGCATGACTTTTTGACCTCGTCTGGCAGCTGGACTCGAGTCGGCAAATCTACTTTATTCAACACCAGAATGCAGGGCACTGATTTCACCGCTTCCCAAATTCGCTGATCTTCTGTTTCAAACGGAGTACTGGCATCTAACACTAACAGCACGACGTCAGATTCTTGGATCGACTGGAGGGATTTCTGAATCCCAAGTTGTTCAACCAGGTCACTAGCCTCCCGGATCCCGGCCGTGTCCACCAGCCGAGTGGGTATCCCCTCCAGATTGAGCGTTTCGGTTAAGGCATCCCGTGTTGTTCCAGGAATATCCGTTACGATAGCCCGGTCATCCATCAGTAAACCATTGAATAAACTTGACTTACCGGAATTAGGCTTACCAACGATTGTCACCCACAAGCCGTCGCAAATGATTCTACCGACACGAAAACTCTCCTCCAAGTTCTCCAGCGCATCCCCAATCCTCTCAAGGGAACTGATCAACCTTTGTCGTGTTTCTGGCTCCACGTTATCTTCCACAAATTCCACCGCCGTCTCCATGTGACTAATAATGCACACCAGATCTCGCTTCAGAGGCTCAAGCGTTCGGGAGAGTTTTCCTTCTAATTGTTGGGTGGCCAGTTGAGCCTGAAAGGCGGTTTGGCTCTCGATCAAATCTCGAACGGCTTCAGCTTGTGCCAAATCTATTTTGCCATTGAGAAAGGCCCGCAGGGTAAACTCGCCGGGCTGGGCCAAACGGGCGCCCTCGTGTAAAAGTGTCTCCACAACTCGTCGAGTGACTGGAGGACTGCCGTGACAAGAGATTTCAGCCACATCCTCTCCGGTATACGAGTTCGGTTCGGGGTAAAAGGTGACAAGAACGCGATCCAACGGGTTTCCGTCAAGATCGAGAAAACTCCCCACGGCCGACTGCCGGGCGCGCCACCGCCGCCCCCTGCGATGATGAAACCTTCGGCTGATCAGGGTTTTCGTTTTCGGGCCACTCAAACGCACAATGGAGATTGCCCCTTTTCCGGGCGGGGTAGCCACAGCAACAATCGTTTCCTCTTGAGTTCCAATGCTGGAATCCACCACGGATTTTGACGTTTCCATTAGTTAACACTGATTTGGATTCTTCTCTGAAGGGCGTCGCTGAAAACCGTCGTCACCAAAGCACGTCTACGTCTAGGCCGCTAATGACTAGGCAGAATGACCACGCACCGTTGCAAACCCTGGCCTTCACTCTCCGTTCGAATCCCGGGTTCTTCCGCCAATGCCAGATGCACGATCCGTCGCTCATTAGCCGGTATCGGCTGCAAGCGAAAAGGAGTCTGGGATAAGCATACTTTCTCCGCAGCTTTTCGAGCGAGGAGCTGCAACTCTGCGGTACGTCCCACTCGATAATCGTCACAATCAACTACGAAGTTATATCCGTCCAGTGACTGTTTGAAGAAAACCTGGTTGAGAAGATGGTTGATCGCATAAAGAATGCGTCCGTTATGGCTCAAAACGATGCCTTCGTCCTCACCCTCCAGAAACACTTCAATTACAGCGTCTCGCACCTCATAGTGAAAACTCAGCTCCAGATGGATCGCTTTTATCACTTCTTCCACAAACTGACAGGCCTTCTCCAGCAACTCGTCCTTGTTCATCTTTATGGTGGTTACCATCAGTTTTTCTCGATTTTCTTGGATGGTTTGGACAGAGACGGCTCCGCATTCCACTTCTGAACCAAAAACTGGAATGTCATAGCAAAGGAATTACTGAATAGAAAATAAAGAACTAGGCCACTGGAAAGATTGAGAAAGAAAAATGTAAAAATGATAGGAAGGAGCATCATCATTCGACGCTGAGTCGGGTCGCCCGTTGCCGGGGTCATGGCTTGCTGGGCTAGCATGGTCACTCCCATCACCACCGGGGTAATATAATAGGGGTCATGTCTGGAGAGGTCTTGGATCCAGAACATAAACGGCGCTCCCCGCAATTCAATGGAGCCGTCCAGCATCCGATAAAAAGCAAACAAAAAAGGCATCTGAAGAACTAAGGGCAAGCAACCTCCCAGCGGATTCACGCCGTGCTTCGAATAAAGCGCCATCACTTCACTGTTCATCCGCTGACGACGCGGATCGGTCCGTTTCATCTTTTTATATGTGTCCTGAATGGACTTCAACTGGGGTTGGAGTGTTGACATTTTCTTCATCGAAAGCATCTGCTTGTAACGAATCGGAAACAGCACCAGATTGATGAGGAAAGTCAAAACAATGATGGCTAAGCCGTAGTTGTGAATATACCCATAAATCAGTTTCAGACAAAAGAGCAGAGGCCAGACCAAAATAGAAAACCAACCGTAATCGATTAGCGCACTCAGGCCGGAATCGACCTCATTAAGGATTTCGTGGTCCTTTGGGCCCGCAAAAAACAAAAGTTTGAACCTATTGTGGGCTCTCACCTCCGCAGCCAACAAGGGCACTATCTCTTCCTGACCCTCTGCATTCTGGCGTTTCCATTCCTCTCTCAACAATCTAGCTCCGTCAATTTCGTTCGGGGCCAGCATGAGATAGCTAAAGTACTTACTGTCCAGACCCACCCAGTGCAGTTTGCCGTCAATTTGCAGCGGACCGTCTTCCAAGTCCTCACCAGAGTAGCGTCCTACGGAGTCCCTCTGGGAAAAAACAATCTGGGGATAGCTGAAGTCACCCTGGGAAGAAAAACCCGTTTCGCCAATTCCACTACCCAGAAAAACTGCAAAGGGAATACTGCGCCCGCCGGCGCGGACTTCCGTTTCCACCTCTAACACATAACCTCTAGCCGGAATCCAAATCGTTTTTGATACCTCGACCTCCGCATCGCGATAACGAAAATTAATCTCGGCAGGAGCGAGGGTCCTTTTCCCCGTCGTGCCGGCCACTTCGTAAACAGCCTGGGAAAGAGATCGAGCTAACTCTTCATCGTCTGGACGAACTTCCATCAGTTGCGGAAATCCCTTCGGCAATCCCTGTGTAATTACCTCCAGGGCCTGATCGTTCTGCGAAGCGTAGTTCTTGAGCCGAACACTCTGCAGGACTGCGCCGACATTGCTCCAACGCAAGATTATATCCTCGTTTTCGACTGCAACACTCCGCTCGAGGGCGCGAGTCGAAGGGCCGTCGACCGGTTCTATCTCATCGACGTATTCCGAGTACTCTTCTCCTGTTTCTTCCGTAGGTATTGACCTTTGGCTGGCTTGTTGAGCCTCCTCGGCCCCGGGATGGACCGGGAAGAACTTTTGGTACACATAAGGTGCTGTGAAAAGCACAGCCATCGACAAAACGAGAGCTAGCAGTAAGCGTTTTTCCGCATCGATTTGAGATGGATCCTGATAGTTCATTTTCTAAACAACGACTTCAAGGCACCGGATCGATCCCTCCGAAGTTCAAAGGATGGCAACGCGAAAGCCTCCTTAATCCCAAGTAAGCTCCTCGACAGACTCCCCATTTTCGGACTGCCTGACGCATATACGCCGAACAGGATGGCTCAAATCGACAGAAAGGCGGCAGGAAAGGAGAGAGAAGTATTTGGTAAAATCGGAGAATATTATCAAAAACCACACTCATGGCTTCAATCGCCTCTGCTCCCATCGCTCCAGGGCACTCATAAAGTCCTTCTTCAACTGCTGAGACGAAGCATCCTTGGCCGATCGTTTTACATTAATAACCAGGTCGGCGCATGGCAAGACACGAGCTTTGTTTGTTCTAAAGATCTCGCGCAACCGCCGCTTGACACGATTGCGTACTACTGACTTGCCAATTTTTCTGGAAGCTGTGATGCCCAAACGGTTATGCGGGAGGCTATTCTCCAAAATATATAAGAAAAGGTGAGCGGTTTGGAATTTCTCTGCTCGTTGGTAAGCTTGCTGATACTCCCTCCGTTTACGAAGACGCTCCTGCCTGGAAAAACCACAGACTCTCTCACCCACTCACGGCTAACCTCTTGCGCCCTTTTGTCCGTCTTCGTTTCAAGATCAGGCGACCTGAGCGGCTCTTCATTCGCTCTCGAAATCCGTGTTTCTTGCACCGCCGCCGATTGTTGGGTTGAAAAGTTCGTTTCATAACGAAGGGGCTTCTTGCCCTTCTAGAAGTTCCCGATGTTATCAACTTTGCCACCCCGGATCAACCCCGCCCCAGGTGGATTCCCAATTCCTGACACGCCTCCCTTGACGCTAATCTTTTGCTTTATTTTTTTCTATGATCCATGAGCGCTCTTGACTGGTCTCATTTTGGGGGTTAGTTCTAGATCGCAGATGTGCGCCGCGCACAACGCGAGAAAAACACGGGATTCTGACCTTGGACAAAGTTTGATACAGTTCTCCCACAGTAGTGCTGACACCGAGCGTCGCTCCACAGGTAGCTGACATCTGTGATTATCCTAATCTTGATACTTGATTTGTGAACACACTGACGCTTGCTAAGGATGTAGCGAGAAGAGGCCGCAAAAGAGGAAGAGTCTATGCTATCCCCAAATCTACGCCGGTTTATGAGCGGTAAAACCGAGCACTTAGCCCTCTAGTCAGAATAAAGGGCACCGACGCGTGAAAAGCGATTCGAAGTCGAGATCCCTCGTTTTACATGCCCCTCTTGCCCAAGGTGGCGTCCCGAGGATAACAGCCCAGGATCTCCAGAAACTCCGTGATCTCCTGCAAGTGATCCAGCGCGTGTTGGGTTTTGTCCTCTTCAATGTTTCCCAAAAAGTCAAGGTAAAAAAGATATTCCCAAGGGCGACCATGGATAGGGCGGGATTCAATCTTCGTGAGATCGATGTCACGTAAGGCAAAGGCACTCAGACACTTAAAAAGCACACCCGGAGCGTTTTTAAAACTGAAGACGACGGAAGTCTTGTCCGCGCCCGCAGGTGCGGACGAATCCCGTGACAGCAGAAAAAAACGGGTGAAGTTTTGCTTGTTATCCTCGATACCGGTCATGAGGATATGGCCCTTATAAAATTGCGCGGCCCGTCTTCCAGCAATTACGGCAACATCGGTGAGCCTATCTTCCACAACTCGCTTTACACTGCCCGAAGTATCGTAGGCGCTTTGTTTGGTCAAATGACCAAACCGATCGAAAAACTTTTCGCATTGATCCAGGGCCATCGGATGAGAAATTACCGTCCGGATTTGCTCAAAAGACACTTCCTTCAAAACAATCAAGTGATGTTGAACCCGGAGGTTGACTTCGCGAATGATCTTGAGCCGGTGGCGCAACAGCAGGTCGTAGTTTTTATAAATGGATCCCGCTAGAGAATTCTCAATGGGAATAACACAATATTCGGCCTTCTTTTCAACAGTAAGCTGAAAAACTCTTTCAAAATGGTCGCAGCAGAGAATGTCGATGTTCCGACCTAGTAACCTCGACGCAGCTTCCTCACTAAACGAGCCCCGCTCCCCCTGAATAGCAACTATCAGTTTTTCTTCCACCCGATCCGTGCCGAAAATCGCCAACCAAGGTTCTTACTAACAGATTTGACAGAGTGCCTTCTTCTGCTTTCTGAAATCTTGGTAAGCCCAGGAAATCCTTGTCCTAGTAAGCTACGTATACTGTAGCTGGACTGTGACATCACGTTGCCCACAAACCAACGCGCCACAAGAAAAGGGTCCACGGGTTGAGTCTTGATCTGTACCTCACGCTGTTTGATGGCCTCAATTACCGAGGCCACTTGTTTTTCCGCATAAATCAACGTGTAGGTGTGATCCAAGTGATAGAGCTGGTGTGCATCGGAAGTTCCAACCAGTGGCAGGTCAAATTGCCGCGCTACAGCTTTGGCGCGATGATTGAAATTGACCCAAGACAGATAAAAGTGATTATACTCCACAGCATCAAACAGTCGGATCCAACAAAAGAAGTCTCGCCTTAATGCAGTGGGAATAGGAAAGAAGGGATGAGGAGCCATGACCAACCGTCCGGGGCCTTTATTTTCCGACACGATTTCGGGGGTTTTCCAAGAAGCATCATAATTTGAAAAATTGTAGAGAAGTACGTGTTTTCCTCGAAGCGTGGCCTCGACACCCGGTATCAACAAGATTCCTCGAACACGAGCATACTCCTCCCATCGATCATCAAAGAGCATCTGATCGTGATTGGTAATAGCCAGCACTTCGAAACCTCGTTCAGCCGCAGTGTCGATCAGCTGATCAGGAGAATGAAAGACAATGCGCTGCCCATCCGCAGGATCTTCTGCAGTGTGGGTATGTAGCTCTGCCTTCAGCCATCGTTTCATCGGGTTTCCATCCTGGTGTCCTTTGCTTCTCCTCCTAGTATAAGTCGGTAAGTCGGGTCAAAGGTTGATTGATAGCAACTCTTATCTAAACTCTTGCCCCAAAACAAAATACTCGAGTTCTTAGAGTGGCATCGCAACCGACACGCTCCTAAACTTAATCAGCCTCGTTCTAAGGCGGAGGCACATGGGAATCGAACCCACCAGCGACGACTCTCGCCGCCGCCCGACTGGTTTTGAAGACCAGGCCCGTCACCAGACGAGAAGTGCCTCCAATGCAGCTCATGGTCTCTCCCTGAGCAAACGTTAGTGCACTTGTCAATCCGAGTTCTAAGTATACCCATCACACTTTTCTTGGATAGGGTAATCACGTCCCGGTTGTGACTATTGTCCTAACCTTTCATCTTTCCACTAGTCGAATTCCCCTCCAGCTCGCTATACTTCATTCTCTGAATGAAAATTATAGCCAATCCAAAAGCTGGACATGGTCGGGGATTGAAAAGCCTCGCCAGGTTGCACACTCTGCTCAAACACCGCAGAATTGACTATGAACTTGTCGAAACCCAACACCCCGGGCACGCCACCGAACTGGCGCGCCAGTTTGCTGATTCTGGAGCCCTTCAAGTGGTGGTCATGGGTGGAGACGGCACCATTGGGGAAGTCATTGATGGTATCGTTCAATCCGAAACGGGATTAGGTGTACTATCAGTGGGTACGGGCAATGACCTGGCGCGGAGTCTGGGGCTTCCTTATAACAACTTGGAGCAAGCTCTTGCCGTGGTCTTGTCGGGCACGCCAAGAGCTATTGACGTCGGTTGGGAGCGTGATCGTCACTTTATCTCCTGTTTGGGTTTGGGTTTTCCAGCGATGGTCGCTAGTGAAAGTAACAAAATGAAGTGGCTCAAAGGACCAGCTGCTTTTTTCGCAGCGGTCTATAAGGCCCTCTACCACATGCAATCGATCCCAATGCACTTGACCCTAGATGAAGAAGCATTCGAGTTGGAGTGCACTTCGGTGTTGGTGCAAAACACTCCTTATACCGGGGGAGGCCTTCACATGGCACCGCAAGCAAAAATGGACGATGGTTATTTTGACGTTGTGGTGGTGCAGGGCATTAGCAAGCTCGACTTCATGCTGAATTTCCCTAAGGTATACACTGGGAATCATCTTGAACATCCTAGTTTTTCAGTCTACCGTACTCGTTCGATCAAGATTGACTCTCCAGTTTCACTCAAGAAAATGTTTGATGGAGATATTTGCGGAACCCCACCTGTACACGCCAAAGTATTACCTCAGCGTGTGAAAATTACTGTTCCGTTAAATCGACGCAGATTCTAGAACAACTGTGAATAGTATCCGTCAGTTCCTGCAAGGTAAGAACATCTTTATCACCGGAGCAACTGGTTTTTTAGGCCAGCCACTGCTGGAAAAGATTCTCTGGTCGATTCCCCAGATAAACCGACTTTACCTTCTTATCCGCCCCCAACAGCAGTTGGGCGGACGGGTGATGACTGCGCAGGAGCGCCTGGAGAAAGAGGTTTTTCAGTCCAGCGTTTTTGATCGCTTACGCGCACTGCATGGAGACCAGCTGCTCAACTTCTTGCAAGAAAAAATGGTGGCCGTCGCCGGGGATATTTCCAAGGGGGACTTGGGTCTCAATCTAAAGGTGCGCGCTGCGCTGCATCAGGACGTTGATGTGGTGATTAACAGTGCTGCCGTTGTGTCCTTTGATCCGCCGCTGGATGACGCTTTCGACCTCAATGTCCAGGGCACTCGACACGTGACCGAATTTGCAACATCGTGTAGAAAAGTCACTCTGGTCCACGTCTCCACCGCCTACGTCAGCGGCGCGGTCAATGAATCGGTCCCGGAAACGATTTATCACACCGCTCGCGAGGGAGGATCCGATCCTTTTCCAGAACGCCAGTTTCGCGACATCAATCAAGATATCGCACATATCAAAAAGCTTTTTGCCGAAGTTAGAGAACAATCCTGTTCCCCGGAATTGGAAAGAGAATTTAAACGATCACTTAACAAGCGATCTCGAAAACCACAGCGGGGGGAGAATGCCACCCACCGGGAAAAAATTGAAGGTCTGCGCAAGCGGTGGGTTCGAAACCGGCTCACCCAAGAGGGGATGAAATGGGCCCGGCAACGCGGTTGGAATGACACCTATACCTACACCAAAGCCCTTGGCGAACAGATGGTCCTGCGCTACAGGCAAAATATTCCCACTGTGATCATTCGACCTTCTGTCATCGAGAGCAGTCTCTCCGAACCCAGTTCCGGCTGGCTGGACGGCTTACGCATGGCTGATCCTCTAATTGTGGCCATCGGTAAAGGGCGCCTTCGATCTCTCCCCTTAAATCCTAATGTGATCATCGATCTGGTTCCGGTTGACATGGTCGTTAATTCGTTGCTTGCTTCGATTCCCAAAGTCGGGAACGGGAGCCTTCATATCTACCAAATAGCAACCGGCTCTCAGAATCCAATAACACTGGGGGAGCTCTACGACCTCGTTTACCGCTACTTCGTGGCCAACCCGATGCTCGACAAGACCGGAAGTCCCATTCGTTTGAAGCGACTAAAATTCCCTAATCCGGCTACCTTTCGTCTTCAGCACCGTTTGAGATCTGTCCCTCTGGACACGGCGGAACGCACCTTGGAAAGGTTGTCGAGCTTCGATGCTACTCACAAATTCAAGCGACGAATATCCGCAACCAAAGTAGCGCTCCAAAAACTCTATTATTATGGCCAGATTTATGAACCCTACCTCAATCTCAACTGCCGTTTTGAGGTGGATAATGCCATTAGTTTATTCAATTCCCTTAGTAAAGAAGACAAGGAGCTCTTCGGCTTTGACATAACGCGTCTTAACTGGCGCCACTACGTGCAGAACGTGCACATCTCGGGAGTGAAGAAGCATATCCTCAAAGTAGAGGGGGAGGGGACCCTAGAAGTCGATGATGATTCTCCCTCTCAAGGTTTCCCTGTATCGACCATATATGAATTACTGTGCTACAGCGCCAAGCAGTTTGCTGAAAAGACTGCCCTTCAAGTAAAACGGGAAGGTCGCTGGGAACGTATTACTTACTCAGAGCTGAAGCAGGCGACCGACCAGATCGGATACAGGCTTCGCCAAGAAGGTCTATCCAAAGGAGACCGAGTCATCCTCTATTCAGAAAATCACCCTGACTGGGGTGTGGCCTACCTCGGAGCCGTTTCGATGGGGCTAATCATGATCCCCCTCGATGCTCAAACCTGGCGAAGAGAGGTTTGGTCGGTGGCTCGTTTTACACAGGCACGAGCCGTCCTGGCCTCCGAACACTGCTTTAGACGATTGAGCTCCAAAGAGTTAAAAGATAACGATAACCAACAAATGCCGGTTCGGCTGCTAAATGTAAACCGGGGCTGCGCTCCCTTTTTCCCCACGGACAAGTCTTCGGGCGCTCTTGATAAAAAGCTGCTCAAATTCCCCCAGGATACCAGTGAAATCGCGTCGGTTAAACCGGATGATTTAGCCTCAATCATCTTTACCACGGGAACGGCAGTGGATCCCAAGGGTGCCATGCACACGCATCGGAACTTTTTGAACAATCTCCTGGGAGTGAACCGCTATCTGCCTGTACAGAAAACGGACAACCTGCTCTCGGTGCTCCCGCTCTCCCATGTTCTTGAGTTTACCTGTGGCTTCTTGATGGCCCTTTATGGCGGCGCTACCATCACCTACCTGCGCTCTTTGAAACCCAAAAACATCCTCGAAATCATGCGTGAGACAGGGACAAGCTGTATGCTGGGGGTCCCGACACTGTACGCCTTGATTCGAGAAGATATCGAGCGGCGTGTTTTGGGAAAATCCAGGTCAACATTCAAATCCAACCTGGTGACGACCTCCAAGCAACTTAGCCAATCCGTGGAGCGGACCTTCCATAAAAATATTGGACGGCAATTATTTTCCCGTGTTCACCAGGAATTTGGAGGAAAAATCCGGGTTTTTGTAAGTGGTGGGTCTTCCCTGGGTGAGAAGCTATATGACGATTTCAAAACCCTCGGAATGCCTATTTACGAGGGTTATGGGTTGACCGAAACCGCTCCTGTTCTCACTGTCAACCCGTTGTACCGAAGTCGCAAAGGTTCGGCCGGAAGGCCCATTCCCGGTGTTGAATTGAGTATCTTCCATCCTGACAGGGAAGGCATTGGCGAAATTATGGTACGCAGTTCCAGTCTCATGTTAGGTTACTTTAACAACCCGAAGGCCACTCAAAAAGCTATTCGCAATGGTTGGTTTTACACGGGGGATCTCGGTTGGGTGGACGAGGACGGTTATCTTTACATTACGGGAAGAATCAAGCAGGTCATTGTTACGGGAGCGGGCAAGAATGTTTATCCCGAGGACCTGGAAGCCATCTACAAGACTATCCCTCAAATCCAGGAGGTCTGCGTGCTTGGGATCAAAAGTGGGCTGACTGAGAATGTGCATGCGGTTATCGTCCCTCAGCCAGCATGCCTAGATGGGTTAGACCCCAGCCAAGTCAGGAAAACCATTCAGCGAGAGATTCAAAAACTTGCCAGTGAGCTACCTAGCTACCAACGCTTACAATCCATTCATATCTGGCCTGGATCTCTTCCTCAAAAAGCCTCCGGTGGTGTATCCAGAGAAGCCGTGCGCCAAAAGCTGCTCGACCAGCTGCAAGAAAAGCGTTATTCGACAACATCCTCCAGGCAGCAGCTACAACCGGACAAAAAAGTCGATCTACATCAAGCGCTGCTTGAGGAATTCAGCCATTTTTTCCGTGTGCCGGTGGAAGAAATTACCAGTGAAAGCCATTTGTATGCTGATCTGGGCTTGGACTCCCTCATGGCAATCGAGTTGCTCCTGCTTCTAGAGCACCGTTTCGATATTTCTATTACCGACGAGAAGGCGACGCAATTTCAAACTGTCGCCGATATCCTCCAGGAGCTCCGTTCTCGTCCTTCTCTTCGCCCGGTAGCGCCTCAGGAAGTCCCCATCGGCCGACGAATGCACTCTATTTTATCTTATTCCCAGCGTTCTGCCATTGACCACTTTTTATTGGGGGTTTCCTTTTTTGGTTTCAAAACGTTTTACGGGAACTACTTCAGTTTGAAGTTCCACAATTCCCAATTTCTCCCTCGGGGGGAGCCCTATATCCTCGCTGCCAACCACGCTAGTCACCTCGATGCACCGGCCGTCGTCTCGGCGGTGAGCTTCGCCTTGGGAGTCCGGGAAGCACAAACACTTCATGTGCTTGGAGCCCGAGACTACTTCTTCAACACCTCCTTCAAAAGTTGGTTCTTCAGCACCTTTTTAAACCTCGTTCCCATTGAAAGGCGGGAAACTTCCCTATCCGGTCTTCGTACCGTAAAGACCATTTTGTCGGGCGGGGAGTCCGTCCTCTTTTTTCCGGAGGGCACCCGATCTCGAACTGGCGAGATCCAAGAATTCCGACCGGGTTTCGGTTTGGTCGCATTCGAGCTGGATGTTCCCATCGTCCCCGTTTACATTGGCGGAACTCATGAGTGCATGCCGGTCGGCAAACTACTTCCTCGGCCCAAACAAATTAAAGTGCTCTTCGGTCAACCGATTGCCATGCAAAAGTATCGTTCCGACAATCTGGGTGTTCGCAGGGATGAACTCTACCGAAAGATCGCCTTCGATGTACGCTCGGCCGTCGAGCTACTAGCGAATAGATCGGTATGACCAAGAATATAGCAGCTTTTTTTGACGTCGACGGTACCATTGTTCATGGCAACGTGGTTCGTTATTACGCCAACCTTCATATGGCCAGGCTATCAAGGCCAAGGCGGCTGTGGTGGATAGCAACATTCCTACCCAGAATTCCCGGCTATTTTCTACTCGACAAAGTGAGTCGCCGTTCTTTCAATCTCGTCTTCTACCGAAACTACACCACGTTCTCCCCGGCGGAGCTGGAACAAAAGGCTAAAGCTCATTTCCAAGTGTTCTTGGAGCCAAGGATTTATCCGCAAGCCTATCAACAAATTGAGGCACATCATAGACAAAAGCACCAGGTCGTACTGGTCACGGGCTCGCTTGAGCCAATCATCCGGCCACTTGCTACACAACTTGGGGTTTCCGCATTGATCGCTGCCCGACTTTCCCAACAAAACGGTGTCTTCACGGGCGAGCTCCAAGGGGGACCGATGACCGACGAGTGCAAGGCCAAAGCCTTGCACCTGTTCGCAGACCAAAACGGGTTAGATTTGTCACGTTGCTACGCCTACGCTGACGGCCTGGACGATCTGCCCATGTTGCAGGCAGTAGGACGTCCGACAGCAGTTAATCCAGGTCTGCGTTTGAGAAGATCGGCTCGTCAGAAGGGCTGGGAGATTGTTGAGTGGAAACTTGAATGAGCTTACAGGTTCATGAAACCTTCAGAGGTAATTTCTCACTCTTAAATCTGGAACTTGCGAGCTAAAACCGAAAAGCTAGACCATGCTGGCCATCCAATACGTTAAGAGCATCCCTCGTTACGTGACCGTTCGGCTGCTCGGACCGCACTGGAACTGGCTCTATACCTCTCCCTTTGCCTGCATACGCCTAGCCAACATCGCGCCTTCCCGACTACCTCGTGAAGATTGGGTTCGAATCCACCCTATTCTGAGTGGGATCTGCGGCTCCGACCTGGCCACCATCGCCGCTAAGGGCAGTACCTATTTTTCCCCGTTTACTTCCTGTCCGTTTGTCCTGGGACACGAAGTAGTAGGTGAAATTATCGAAACAGGTGACCACGTGATCGATTTCAAAAACGGCGATCGCGTCGTTCTGCAACCACCTCTACACTGTGCAGTACGTGGCATTCTAGAGCGATGCCCTCCCTGTCGCGAGGGACGCGAGTCGCACTGCGAAAACGTTACCCATGGCATCATTTCTCCAGGGATTCAAACAGGGTATTGTAAAGACACTGGTGGGGGCTGGAGCAATAACTTTGTCGCCCATCAAAAACAGTTACATCGGCTTCCCCCAGAATTGTCCAACGAGGAAGCCGTGTTAGTCGAACCCTTCAGTTGTTGCCTTCATGCGGTATTGAAAGCTCGCCTTCGCAACCATCACACCGTGGTTACCCTCGGGGGTGGAACCATGGGCGCACTTACTGTCGCCGCCATCCGGGGAATCGGCAGCAAGTGTCGCCTAGTAGTTGTGGCAAAATACCCCCACCAACAACGCACAGCATGGAATCTGGGTGCAGACGTGGTTATCGGAACGGGGAACCTCTACCGACGGATGGCCAGTATTCTCAGTGCTGATCTCTATCAACCTGAGCTAGGTCCGCCGGTTCTAGTCGGGGGAGCGCAATTCTGTTTCGATTGCATCGGATCCGACCGCAGCATTGACGATGCCGTTCGCTTTACCGCCGCCGCAGGCACGGTCATCCTTGTTGGGATGCCAGGAATTCCCAGAAGCGTGGACTGGACCGGCATGTGGCATCGCGAGTTGTCCATACTCGGTAGCTACACCAGCGACTCTCCAACCTTCAGTAGGGCGATTACGCTCCTCGCTGAGATGAAGGGTCGATTAAAGGGCATCGTGGGAGCCAAATTCCCTTTAACGCACTACAAGGACGCCCTGCTGTGCGCATTTGACACCGGGAGGTCAGGAGTAACTAAGACGGTTTTCGAATCGTCCTAGCATTTGCTTTCACAAATATATGGACGTTAATCGCGAGCAGTGCCCCTACCCCGGTGAATCGGCAATCCCTGGGCAAAAGTGCTGCCTGCCGGAGGATGATCCATGAAACACTTAACCTATTCCGGAAATAATCTAATTCATGCTGGTCTACCTGACACAGCCGCTATCTATTATCCCCGGGCGCCTCTCCCGGGAAGAAAAAGAAGCGCTATCCCAGAGGAGGTCAGAAAGGCTTTCGATAACCCGTTGGGGATGCCGCCTCTAAGAAAATTAGTTGACGGTGACTCCAAAGTGTTGATTGCCTTCGACGACAATTGCCAACCGTTTCCTCGCCTGAAAAAGCCGGACATCCGACAAATCATCCTGGAGACAGTTTTGTCGCTGCTTTACTCCTACGGAGTCGAGAAAAAGAATATTCAGCTGATGTGCGCCGTATCTCTACACCGCAAAATGAAAAGGCACGAGCTCGCTTACATGTTAGGCAACGACATCATGAAGGAATTTTACCCCCATCAATTGAAGAATTTCGACGCCGAAAACAGGGAAGATATTGTCAACCTGGGACAGACCAGTGAAGGAGAAGCGGTGGAAACCAGTAGAGCGGTGGTCGAAAACGATTTAGTTCTATACCTAGACACCATTCAAATACCTCTCAACGGTGGACATAAGTCTGTGGCCGTAGGCTTTGGAACCTATAAAAGCATTGCTCCGCACCACTCTCCTCAGATGACCGCACAAAACCCTCACGTCATGCAACCCCACAATTCTAATATGCATGCCTCCATCGAGCGGATCAGTCGAGTGATTCAAGAGCACAGCAAGATAATGGTTTTCGAAGCCACCATGAACAGTTGCACCTATCCTCCCTACTTGAGCTTTTTAAGCAAACCTGGCGAGAGATGCAACATTCTCGAAAAATCACTGAAGCGGTTGACACCACTATCCATGAAGCTTCTTCCAGAACCTGCGCGTTATCAACTCTTCAGAAGCATCCGAAGTCACAACGAGCCAATTGAAATGAACGCAGGAGCGATTGATGCGGTACACCTTCGCTCCCTAAGGGTTCTCAAGGATCAACTAGAGGTGACCGTTCCAAAACAATTTGACACGCTGGTTTTCGGGTTACCTGACCTCAGTCCCTATTCTATCGGAACAAGGATCAATCCAGTTCTGGTAGTCAGTGACGTTTTGGGCTATGTCTTCAACTGGTTTTACAATCAACCTTTTTTAAAAAAAGGCGGAGTGGTCATCATCTTAAATCCTGTCTTCGAATCATTTCACGAAGAGTACCATGCCGCTTACAAGCAGTTTTGGGATACGGTATTGCCGGAAACTACGGATCCCTTCCAGATGCAAGCCCACTTTCAGGAAAAGCTTGCCTCTGACCCTCACCTCATCGACTGTTATCGCCATCGGTTCGCTCATCACGGTTTTCATCCTTTCACTGTCTGGTATTGGGCGACCTACCCGTTGAAATACCTTTCCCGGGTTATCCTGGTGGGTCCGGAGAACGACAGCACAGCCAAAAGACTCGGGGTATCTTGGTCCCCCAGTCTAAACCACGCGTTAGGGTGGGCACGGGAAGCGACGGGTGGCCAGGACGTGGTGGCCTTGAACATCCCACCCTTTATGTATTTGAGCGTTCATCCGTGACAGCCCTGAACGATTCAGGTTTCACGTAGCCCCGATTTTCACGGACAGCCTGGTGCAGCAGCTTAACCCTCACATTGCCACCACTCAAAACCAACACGGTTTCTACCGCCAGGTTATACTGCCAGTTTCTCTTCCTCCAGAATGCATTTCGCCTTGACCGCGATCCGGTCGACATATTTCTGCATGGGCGAAAAGTGAAATCGTCGGCGGAGTGACCGTCAAACCATTCGAGATCGTCAGGACTCCTCGTGTCTGACCTGTGGATTTTGCGGTCTTCGCCGTAAAGACTATTCCACTGATTAATCCTCAACCACTACTCGGTTCCACAATATTTTTCATCTCGGAAAGCTGTTCCAACCATTGTCCTGGAGTAATCATAATATTGACCGGGAGGTCACTTTTTTCTACAATGCCTTCGCTTCACCTATCGCCGGGGATCTCCAACGACAAGCCGGAGAGGTGCTGGAGTGGACGAACAGGGCTGCCTGCTAAGCAGTTGCTCGGTTAATCCGGGCCGGGGGTTCGAATCCCCCCCTCTCCGCCAACGATTTTATTCCTTTACAGTCCGCGGTTTGATGTCTATCTATTTTGATTTCGGCTCAGACGTTTTGTTTTCGACCAAATAGGAGTAGGCTGTGGATCCAGAAAAATGCTTTCCCGGAGATCCTCTTAAATCTTTTGAAAGAGAAAGCTGCCTATCAATCCGGTTAGCCTTTTTCTTTCTTCAACCTCACATTTCACTGCTGACGCTCCAAAAAAAACTAGTGTCAAGAGATTTCTCATTTTGATCTACCCAACTTTTTGCTAATCTCACTAGATGTCATCCGCCGATACATGTGTTGTGATCCGCGCCACCTCTTGCGATGCCAAGGTGATTGGATCGCTAGTTGGAGGCTGTCGCATTACCGTTAAGCACCAGATCACCCACGAGATACTGGCTCAGGGTCTTCAGCTCGGCGGATCTGGCAATACAGAAACAATTATGCAACAACCTCGCACCCGAGGAGATGCCACCTTCAGTGCCGAAGGCAGCGCCGCCTACACTGCAGAACTGACACTGACCGAACCGACACCGGTAGAGATCATCGCTGAAGGCCCCCTAGCCTTCCCTCAGGCTTTGCAGCGGGCCGTCCTGACCACTTGGTTGATTCCGAGCCAGGACGTGGCAGAGGAAGGTTTTCTTCTTGAGCTGCATGGTTTTATTGTCGACATCATGACTCCGCAAAGTGTTGATGTCCTTCATTCTCGAGACACCGTTCATCTGCAGGTCTCGGTGCGATTGCTTTGAGGCTGTCCGATAGAGCCAGGTGGGCTCTGGGACGCAGACAAGCTGATAGTCCACGCCGTTTTTTCTCAAAACGATCAACTCGTTCGAGATTTAGAACTGCACTACGCCGGTCGAACAAACATCTTCGAAGGACATTGGGCCGTTCCTGAAGTGCAAGAGGATTACGAGGTGGCGCGGGTGAAGGTCACCGCTTCACAGTCAGAGGCCACGAATTTTGGGGTTCATGAGCGAACATTTAAACTGATTCCTTGACGACTACTCTTTCTTTCTGGGCCATTTTGCTTTATCTGCTAGCATTGGTTGGAATAGGCCTGAAGGGAAGTCGAAGCGTCTCGACTCAGGAAGACTTCTCAGTAGCCGGGCGCAAGCTCAATGCTTTTGTCCTATTTGGCACCATGCTGGCCACCTGGATCGGCTCTGGCAGCGTTTTTGGAAACGCCGAAAAGACTTACCGTGTCGGAATTGCCACCCTGATTCTTCCCGCCGGTTCTCTCCTGGGCATTGCTGTATTGTACCTGGTAGCTGGTAAGGCCCGCGCTCTCCAGCAAATCACCATTCAAGATCTTCTGGAGACACGCTATCATGCTGCTGCCCGTGTTCTTGGGGTTTTCACGCTGGTCATTGCCTACACCACAATTGTTTCCTACCAGTACCGAGCTGCTGGAGCTATCCTCAACTTGGCCCTCCCTGCCTTGTCCATGGAAAAGGCCGTTATTCTGATCGCCACTTTCATTGTACTCTACACCGCCATGGCTGGAATGGTCTCCATCGCATATATTGGCCTAGTACAGGGCTTACCATGATCCTTGGGTTTTCTGTAACGCTTCCCTCTTTCTGGTCCAGCTCAGGGGGACTCGAACGAATGCATAACGTCCTCCCACGGTCCCATTTCTAACTCTTTGGGCCCATCGCTCCCCTGGAAGCCGTCGGTTTGATTCTGCCGGCCTTTCTCTTGGTCCTCGGTGATGCCAACATGTACCAGCGATTTTTCTCCGCTCGCAACGAAGGGGTTGCTCGAAAAGCTGTCCTGTGGACTTTGTTAGGTGTTGCATTCATGGAATGGGTGATCATCCTGACGGCTTGGGTAGCCTCCTCTTTGGAGCCGAGTTTGGAGATTCACGGGCTCGTAATCGCCCATGCCTCGCGCAATCACCTCCCTCTCATGCTGCGAACATTAATGCTGACCGCGATCATGGCCATTGTCCTCTCTACAGCGGCCAGTTATTTACTTGCACCCGCTACCTGTTTGGTTCGTGATGTTTATCAGCGATTTTTCAAGCCCGATGCAACGCAGCTTTCTTTGCTGATTTTGCTCCGGGTGATCGTTGTACTTCTGGGAGTAGCAGCCTACTATCTTTCCACGCTCTCCGCAGAATTCCTTTCGGTGGCCCTCCTCGCTTACACCATACATGGTGCCGGCATTACTCCAGCTCTGCTGGCTGCTTTTTTTGGAAACGCGCCACTACTTCTGGAGCACTGGTCTCAATCCTCTCCGGCACTGCACTTGCGATCTTCTGGGACGCCTATGGAAATCTTTCCAGCGGCGCTGTGGTTCCAGCCAGCGCCGCTTCGATCCTGGCGTTGGTTGTAGTGTCCCTGCTTAGCTCTCCGCCACCGCCAGATAAGATTGAGCCCTTTTTCCCACCGGCGGTTCTACACAAAAGGTGACGCCGGCGTTGTCTTGGGTGATTCTAACTAAGTACTTCTTCGTTTGCTGAGGATTTAGCGAGACAAGATTGTGAAAAAAGTAAAAATTGATGCCAGGGTATCGGCTGCGACCTTTTGTGAAATCAAGCAGTCGCGTTTTTCAACAATGCAGAAATATTTATAGACCCAAGTATTAAGTTAGTGTACCCGCGGGTCTCTTTTCCAGCCGTATTCCCCGATGAGTGGCACAAAGCTGCAGGGTTCGCCGCGTTTTTTTTTAAAGCCAGTGTTGCTTCTTCTCACCACATAAAGCACCTGTGACACTCCTTCTTCCAAGGGAATCGCCAGGCGTCCCCCATCGACTAATTGAGCCAACAAGGGCTGAGGAATTTCTGGAGCGCCCGCAGTCACAATAATAGCGTCAAAAGGGGCTTCTTCCTCCCAACCGAGAGTGCCATCAGCCACACGCGTGTGAATATCTCTGTAATCCAGTCGTTCGAGTCTTTCCTCTGCCAATCCCACCAACTCCGGGATCCTCTCGACAGTGAACACGGTCGCTCCTAGCTCCGCCAAAACAGCTGTCTGGTACCCACTCCCCGTCCCGATTTCTAGCACCCGATCACCTGCCTTAGCTTCCACTGCCTGGGTCATCAACGCAACCATATAAGGTTGGCTGATCGTCTGCTCCTGACCGATCGGCAAAGGGCCGTCTTGATAAGCCCGACTGCGGAGATTCGCCGGCACAAACTCATGGCGGGGAACTTTTCGAAAAACCGCCAGCAAACGCAGATTTCTGAGACCGCGGCGCTTCAATTGATCTTTGACCATTCCCTCGCGCTCAATTTCGTAAGGATCGCTCATTTTTGAGTTCCGAAGAGGAAAATCTTCCCCTTTCCAAGCGCCTCCAAACTCGGGTCAGAAGCAATGATAGTTTTCGATATTCGTTTTTGGGTAAACCACGACGGGAAGCTCTTAATTCTTGCTCAAATCGACCAATGTCTTCCCCAGAACCGGCCTGGCTCAACCTCGTTCTCAGTGCATAAAAAGTTGCCGAGTATTGTCCGCACAGCTCTTGGATAAACAAGAAGGATTTGCGGTGTACGGCCGAAGGGCCATATTTTTGAATCGCTCTTTGATGTTCAGGCGTGCCGTACCCTTTGTGTTGTGCAAACCCGTATTCCGGATACTGGCAAGCAAGTTCTTTCATTAGGTCGTCCCGGTGAAGTTTGGCAACAATCGAAGCCGCCGCAATTGAAAAATTCATGCCATCTCCCTTATCAAAAGAGCTCTGTGGGATTTCCAGTCCGGGAATTTCTCTGGAATCGATTAAAACATGGTCGGGACATACGAGAAGGTTTTGAATCGCTCGTCTCATAGCAAGAATTCCGGCCTGATAGATATTGAGCTGGTCGATTTCGGGCACACTGGCCAAACCCACTCCAACACTTGCCGCTTTGGAGTGAATTTGTTTTCCCACCCGTTTTCGAGTCGTCGCATCTAATCGTTTCGAGTCGTCGACCCCTGAGAACTCCGTATGAGCTGGAAATACAACCGCCGCCGCCACCACCGGGCCCGCCAGTGATCCCACCCCCACCTCGTCCACACCAGCCACATGCTGCACACCAGATTTCCACAGAAGCCGCTCAAAATTCAACATACCATTAATACGCTGTTGTTCTTTCTTCCGTTTAGCCTTTTTCTTCTTCAGGATTTCGCAAAGCTGTCGCACTCTCCGTCTTGGATCTCGTTGCATTTTGACCAAAAGATGAACGGAGGCCGCTTGACCATGCTTAATAAACCGTTCGCGAACTTCTTCGACAGAATAATTAGACAGATCACATACCATCGAAACGTTGCTAGCCCCCCAGGAAAATAAGGTTGCCAAAAGCAGACACCACATGAAAGTTCGGTTGCTTGCTGAAAGTGGGGCGCCAGACCAAGTATTCTCGCTTGCCTTCTTCGCCGGTGATGCGACACAGATTTAATCGCCTTGCGGCTCCCACCTCGGGAAGTTTTGCCAGAAAACTCGCCTCGATGATCGGTTGAAAAGGCACCGCACAAAAAGCCTGCCAAATCCGTTTCTCCTCATTAATCTTCGCCGTGGCTCTCAACCCTGAGGTCCACTGAAAATCCACGTCGACACGTGGCTTGATCACATGTGCGTCCAAATATTGGCCCAGCGGACCAACCCCAATTTCGAAGTAGTCATCGCAGGATTCTGGTCTCAAGAACACTTCCACCACATCTGACTCCCACGGCCTCGGGGTTGCTAACAACATAGGGCATTCTGGATTAAGATTCAGTCGATCAAACCAACACTCAAAGTAGAAAAAGATAGCATTTTTGTTCCAAAGCGAAGCGACTTGGGTTAGATTGTTCCAATTATGGCCCTTTTCTCCTAGGGCCGGCTTTCGGCATCAAATGGCTCTCCCTCGCCATCTTGGATCCAATACGTAAATAGCGTGTTCAAAGGCATTCTAGTACTCGGCTTCATGCGTATTCTAACATTTTTGGCTGGCGCGGTAGTTTTGATTTCGCGATGCGCAGCGACCAAGGAAAGCAAGATTATCCCGTTACTGGCCGGCGGTCTGAGCATCTAGTGGATGATCCCTTCATAGTTCATCTTTGTGACCTCCCCTCCCCTAGTCCTCAGCAAGAGTTAGCGCATGTACAAAACCGACAAAATAGGTGTATTCTCGTTACGAGCATGCCTCCGTTAGTTCAAGCTGTCGACAACGAATCAACGTCAGGATTGCCGAGAAACCAGAACGAAGGAATGGGCGAATCCCTGCCGCAACTCGTTGAGCGAAAGGGAATTATAAGCGGCCTCTTTGTCTTTTTCATCGAGGATACCACGCTACTACCTCCCTCTCGCTCCGCGGTACCCCTTCCCAAGCCTCACCAAACGTCTACCTATTTTCGCAACAAGGCACTGCTTTTCCATTATAATTAGCCTCAGTGGAAATCAAAACTGTAGGTCTTTTAGGATTGGGACGCTTTGGCAAAATGGCTTACCGCTACCTGCGGCGCCATAAAAAACTAAGAGTTTACGACCCGGACAGCTGTAAATTGAATGCTCTGGCAGAACGAGCAAGTTTTGACCAAACCGTATCTTCTCAACTAATCCTCCTATGTATGCCTATTTCCGCGATGGAGGAAACGTTGCGAAAAGTGGCGCCACTTTTGCACGAGGGGCAGATTGTGGTTGACACCTGCAGCGTCAAAGTACGCCCGATTGAATGGATGCTAGCTCATCTGCCCGAGTCGGTCCAAATTTTGGGTACCCACCCTCTTTTCGGCCCGGATAGTGGAAAGGAAAGCGTGGCAGGTCTTAAAATCGCTCTTTGCCCTGTCCGCATCAGCGACGAGGTCTATCGCCAAATTCGTGAATATTTACGATCGCTACAACTAGTCCTTATCGAGACTCGCCCCGAGGAACATGATCGCCAAATTGCCAAAAGCCAAGCGATTTTCCATCTCATTGCTCAAGCTGTTAAACGACTGCATTGGGAGGGCCAGGCGATCTCCACTCCAGGTCCGGAAGTGTTCTATCGCTTGGTTCGAACCGTTCAACATGACGCCGATCAACTTTTTCTGGATCTCGAACAGCAAAATCCCCATGCTGCTGCCTGTCGAGAAAGATTCATCCAGGAACTGGTCGATTTGAACCGCAATTTGTCCGACAGTTAGTCTCCGTGAAAAACGAAGCGACAAAGCGAGAGTACTTGACCTGCTGGCAAAAACTCCAAGTATTCCTCATCAGTCACGCGGCTTCTCTACTACTCGGTATAATTGGTTCTACCCTGCGCTATCGGGTCGAAGACTGGGACAATTTTCAACAATTCGAGAATCAGAAAAAGCCGATTATCTACTCCTTCTGGCACAACCAGATTCTCTACGCGACTCACTTCTGGCGGTTTCGCAGTATTGTGGTGATGACGAGCCGGCACTTTGATGGAGAAAATATTGCGAGAGTCATCGAAAGCTTTGGCTACGGCACAGCACGAGGTTCAAGTGGGAGGGGAGGCCTTAGGGCGCTAATAGAATTGAAGAGGCATCTCGGTGCCGGAACCGACGTTGCTTTTACTGTTGATGGTCCAAAGGGGCCCGTCTACCAGGTCAAGGCAGGCCCCTTGTGGCTATCTCGCCAAACAAGTGCTCCCATTGTACCTTTTCATATTGAACCCAAGCGATTCTGGAGACTGAAAAGCTGGGATCGGTTCCGAATCCCCAAGCCTTTTTCGCCGCTTCTGGTCAAGATTGGCCGGCCGCTCATCGTTCCCTCGAAAGGTCCCAAGGAAAGCTGGATGCATATCTATCAAGAAGAAATGGATCGACTCAAGAACTACTGCGAAGCTTATTGGGATAGTCCACAAGCGGGAAGGCGAGCCGCGGGGCTAGAAAGCTGCGAATTACCCAACAGCTCAACAACGCATCCGTCAAGCTAGTGTTGTCGCTTCTTCTCAGTACCAAACGTGCCTTCAATGACTTTCGACGCTTACGATGCGCTCAAAATCTATCGTTTTCCAGGTGGCCAACTCCAGCAACGCAATCTTCAGCTCGTGCACTCCACGAATTTCCTTGGTTCCCAGCTTGACGGGAAAGAGCTCCCTCAAACGAACCACTTCGTTCCCTTGGCGGTCCCTTAGAAGGCTAATGGCACCAGCTGTGTTCGAATACCTCCTTGATCGGGGTCGCACAGAGCGAAAGGGCTCATTTTGATCCGAAAGGGAAGCCCGATCCCGCCTCCTTCGCGGCGAGTGGGCAAAATGTCTATTTCGCCACTGATTTTGCGTAGCCGTCGGCACAGATTGCGAGGCTGTTGCCCAGGTGCTTAATCATCAAAAAGAGCAGCAATGAATTTTCTCTTATCCTTAATCTTGCCTGTCTTGATGAGGGTTGTCTGTGTAGTAACCAAGTTCGTATACATTTCCGAAAATATCATCATTAATTTGAGCGGGGTCGTCATCGAAGTCCACAGTGGCCTCGAATCCGCTAAAGTGTTTTCCTCAGGAGTGCTCTGATAACCGAGCGGAAGCCAACTCTTTAGCAGATTGTTCCTGAGCCTACTGAACAGAGAAAAGCTCCGAGTTCAACCCCCCCGAGGATGGAGCAACGTAAAGCTGGGCACCCGATGGCACCAAAATGGTGTAAAGGGCACCGTTCTGCTTGCGCGCGAAAACAACTGTTCCAGGAGCTTTCGTATACGCATCATCCATCCCGTCTGAAATGATGACAATCACTTTTCGATCGTTTCGCATTGCTCGACTGTTCAAACTGGAGACTACTATCTTTATAGAGTCATAGATAGTTGTTCGGCCTAAATGTTGACGTGTCCAGCTAAATGCCCACAGCGCCGGATCCAGATTAACCGTAACTTACTGTAAGATAATCAATTTATCGCTAAACCCAAAGATTCCTAGCTGAGTGAATTCGTCCACATTATCAAAGAAAGTTCGAGCGATGATAATTTCCTCAGAGCGAGTCGCGAAGGTGCTGCCACTAACATCCAACAGAAAAGCGGGTCACAGGCGGCTTGCTTGGCCAGCGCTGCTTCGCGGCGACTCAAAAAAACGTCGTCTTCCGAGGAATGTCATCCTCAACGATCTGAAACGTTTCTTTCTTGAGGTCGTCGATGACCTGCCTGCCTTGTCTTTCACCGCGAAACGCAAGGTGATGACATTGACCTCGACATGTATCCGCTTGTCCTGGATCAAGCCACCTGTCTGGGCCTAGACCAAAGCAACGAAGACCCACCAAAAGCCCAGAATCGAAGGACGTGCCTCCAGTTTCATCATCTGCTCGCTTTCACCAGCCCAAGAAACTCCATCCGTGACCGTTGGTCCTTTCGGAATCTGCCAAGCATGGCTGATGTGATCATTCGAGTTCCCTGCTTTTCGACGCCACGCATCATCATACAAAGATGCTGCGCCTCGATCACCACCGCAACTCCCTTGGGATTGATTTGCTCTTTTATGGTGCTTGCGATCTGTTGGGTGAGTCGCTCTTGAACCTGAAGCCGCCGAGCAAACATTTCCACCAGTCTCGGGATCTTGCTCAAACCGATCACCCGGTCAGAGGGCATATAACCGACGTGGCATTTCCCAAAAAAAGGCAGCAAGTGGTGCTCGCAAAGACTGTAAACTTCAATATCTTTGATGATGACCATCTCATCGTAGTTGACGGTAAAGAGAGCTCCATTGAGAAGCGTCTCTACTCTATCCTGATAGCCTTTCGTCAGAAAACGCAACGTCTCTTCGACTCGACGGGGAGTATTGACTAGACCTTCTCTATCTGGGTTTTCGCCTATTTCTTTCAGAAGGCTTTGGATGAGTTTTTGCATAGGACTTACCCTGTTTAGAAAATAGTCGCCATCCGCAATCCGGATGGGTGCCATGCGTGTTTCCAGCACCGACTTCAACCCGGAGGCCAGCCAAAACCCCGGCCACCTAGCACATGAAGGTGGATGTGAAAAACGCTCTGACCAGCACTCCGGCCATTATTGATAACCAGTCGGTACCCGGAAGCGATCTTTTCCTCTCGGGCTATTTTCTGAGCCCTGAGTAGAAGGTGCCCAAGCAACTCGCGGTCCTCAGCCGAGGCGTCCTCAAGTGACGGTATGTGTTTTCTCGGAATGACTAGAATATGCGTTGGCGATTGTGGTCGGATGTCCCGGATCGCTATTGTCCAATCATCCTGGTGAAGAATCTCCGCCTCCAGCTCCTGGCGCACGATCTTACAAAAAATGCACGCGGGCATAAATATAACCCTTCCGATGAAAGGGGAAAGCCACCAGTCAAAGACAAAGGCAGCCGCTTATCTGGCTCAGGTCGTGTTTCCTGGCTATTTCCTCGTGACCTCTGTTCTGAAAAACCGCATAACGATTCACTCCTGACAAGTCCTGGTTTAAAGCGACTAGCGTCCATCTGCGTTTTTCCGCCAAGTGGCAAACTTTTTCCGTTAGATCATAGCCTAGTTCCACGATCAGGCTGCCCTGAGGTTGCAGAATGGCTTGTGCGCCCTGAAAAAGCTTTGCGTAAAGCTCAAGACCCGCTTTGCCCGCAAAGACTGCCCTGGTAGGTTCAAATTTGATGACCGATTCCTCCACTTCGATCCACTTGTCCTCGCCTACGTAGGGTGGATTCGACACCACCAGATGATAGAAAAACTTTCGCTCCTTAACAGGTTGCAAGGCGTCCCCCTGTAGGAACTCGACTCGATCCAGGCAATTGTGACGCTTCGCATTGATTTTAGCTACCTTCAAAGCTGACGAAGATAAGTCTACCGCTGTGACAAAAACACGGGGGTCCTCACAGGCTAGACTGATTCCTATGCAACCGGAGCCCGAACCTACGTCCAGCACAAAAATTCTGTTATCAAGGGTCTGACGGAGGAAACTTAAGCTGACCTCAACTGCAAGTTCTGTTTCCGGGCGGGGAATGAAAACGGACGGGTTCACCACAAATTCGCGACCGTAGAAGTCTTGCGTTCCCCTAAGGTACTGCAAAGGATAATGTCCTCCACGCTTTGACAGCCACTGTTGGAAAAGTTGTTCTTCAGAAGGAGACAGCTTCTGGTGCGGGTGAGCGAAAAGAAAAGCTCGCCCGCGTTTCAAGATTGAAGCTGTGATTAGTTCGGCATCTTCTCGGGGAAACCTTAGGCGACGGTTTGCAAGATATTTGGTGGCGAACCGAACTGCCTCTTGGATAGTCACTGCCGAGCTACCAGTTTCACTTGGCTAAGAAGACTTTAAACCTGCAAGTGTTTTTTCACACGATCGCCTGGTTTTTCAGTGTTTCCGCCTGGTTTGACGTCACCAAAGCATCAATCGTCTCGTCCAGATTGCCTTCCAAAATCACGCCCAGTCGATGTGAGATCAGTTTGATTCGGTGATCGACCAAGCGATTCTGTGGGAAATTGTAAGTTCGGATTTTCTCGCTGCGATCACCTGTGCCAACGATATTACGCCGATTCTCAGCGATTTTATTACGTTGTTCCCACAGCGCCTTCTCGTAAAGCCGAGAACGAAGAACCTTCATCGCTTTGGACTTGTTCTTTATCTGAGATTTCTCATCTTGACAACTCACTACTTCACCACTCGGAATGTGGGTGATCCGAACCGCGGAATAGGTGGTGTTTACCGACTGTCCGCCCGGACCCGAAGAACAGAATGTGTCCACTCGGATCTCTTTCGGATCAATTTCTACCTCCACTTCGTCCGCTTCTGGCAATACCGCGACCGTGATCGCCGAGGTGTGAATCCGTCCCTGTGTCTCAGTCTCGGGAACTCTCTGCACCCGATGAACCCCACTTTCGAATTTCAACCGGCTATAAACATTTTTCCCTTCAATTGTGGCGATGATTTCTTTGATTCCACTCACGGACGAGTGGTGAACCGAAAGAATTTCGACGTTCCATCCTTGGATTTCTGCGTACCGAACATACATGCGAAATATGTCTTGAGCGAAAAGGGTCGCTTCATCTCCACCCGTCCCAGCCCGGATTTCTAGAATAATGTTCTTTTTATCATTGGGATCCCTCGGCACCAAAAGAACCTTCAATTCCTCTTCGCACCTCGCTCGTCGTTTCTCGAGATGGTTAAGTTCTTCGCGGGCCATTTGTAAAATTTCTTCGTCAGAATCTTCTTGCAGGATCTTCTTCGTGTGAAGAGCTTGTTGATATATAGACTTGTGCTCACGATATTTTTCGACAACACTCCGTAGTTCGGCATGCGCCTTCGCGATCTCTTGATATTTTTCCGGAACAGCGATCACACTCGCCTCTCCCAACGTTTCGGATAGGTCCTCGTACTTGCCCTCTAGCGCTTCGAGTGTTTCAAACATTACAAATCAACACTGTTCACTTTTTCCAGGGACCATACTTCTTCTGAAACCGCTCTACTCGCCCCGCCGTATCGAGTAATTTTTGTTTTCCCGTGTAAAAGGGATGACAATTCGAACAAACTTCTAGTCGGGCTTCACCGGCTCGGGTTGATCGGGTTTCCCACTCGCTTCCGCAAGCACAATGCACTTTGATCACTTCATATGGCGGATGAAGACCACTTTTCATTTTTTAACCCCTACTTGGAACTTCCTTCTACTCCAGGATGACACACTGATAACATTTCGGTTAAGCTCACTTACAGCACTTTTACTCGCTCGCCATAAGCTAGCGCTTTGGAAAAAAGTTTTCTTGATAGTGTCTTCTCGCCTATTTTCTGGTACCTGTAGTCTATCAAAAACTCTCTGGGTACGTCGAACCTCAACTCGAGAAAAGCTGGCAGTGATTAGCCGAGCCCAGTTTCGCTTGATGTTTTGCTTCATCGATAAGATAACATTTCGAGAGCATCAGGGGGAGGCACTGCGCTCCCAATACCTACACCCCACTACTCGAAACTGGTGCCAGTAATATGGTTCTCGAGTTAAAGGCCTTTCCGGGGCAATTTTGGTAGAATAATGCTACAATTCTCCTCGTGAGCATGGGATACGTCGAGAAAATTTACAATCGTTATTCCAGTGTTTACGACTTGCTTTTTGGAAAGATTTTTCACAGCGGCAGAGAGCTGGCGCCAGATCTCCTCAATCTCTTCCCCGGAGCCAGGGTTTTGGAGGTCGGAGTGGGAACAGGCCTATCCTTCCCCCTGATGCCCAAAAACATTCGGATCACCGGCGTCGATCTGTCCGAAAAGATGTTGCACCATGCACGACAACGCGTGAAATCGCTTAGGTTGAACAGTGTTGAGCTTTTCAAAATGGATGCCACTCAGCTGGAGTTCCCCGACAACAGTTTCGACAGGGTACTGGCAGCATATTTTGTCTCCACGGTACCCAACCCCGTGGAGGTCGTTTTGGAAATGAAACGCGTTTGTAAGCCGGGAGGGTATCTTGTTTTCGTGAATCACTTCCGCTATGAAAATCGTGCGATTTCGCTGCTCGAGAATTTGATCTCCCCACTTTGTTATCGAATCGGGTTCCGTACCAATCTTGACCTTTATCAACTAATGGGCCAGGCAAACCTTGAGATCGAGTCTGTCGACAACATCGATTTTTTGGGGCACTGGAAAGCAGTACGTTGTATTAGCGATTGATCCAGCAGAAGGAAGACTCTAGGATTGGGCTGATCCTGCTACCAACTCTCAAGGGTCAGCGACACCTACCTGAAGTATCTTGTTCTTTTGCGACCACGCTTCTTGGCCAGCGCTTGCTTTAATCGGCGTTTTTCACCCGGCTTCAAGTAAAAGCTGTGCTTTCTGGCGTCTCTAATAATTTCCTCTTGCTGAACTTTCCTCTTAAACCTGCGCAAAGCACTTTCAAATGACTCCCCACTTTGCACAATGACTGACGCCACAGCAACTTACCCCTTTCCCATCTTAAAGAGTTAGATCCTCGCTGAAGTACTATAGCTACCAACCTTCAGTTTTGTCAATGTTGTCTCGCACTAGCTCACTACGTATGAAACGGAGGGTTCTGTTTTGGTAGCATGCTCAATTGCTAAAGAAGCTGCAATGGGGCAAGATAGGGTCGATGGCCTGATGGTCACACCTGGCATTCTGGACGCGGTCTTAGCCTTGGGGTCGGGGCTTGAGTTCGGGGACAGCCTAGACGCGTCCAACCACTTCATGGAATTCCTCGAATGACAACTGGGATTAACGACGCACAACATCAGCGGTTGCCCCAAGACCTCACTTGGTAGTATCTTTTCTTGCCTTCTAAGCGCCCCACTAGATCTCGTTTTGCCTCCTCGGGATAGTCAGTAGCACTAATAGCTCGCGCTACCATAATCGCTTTCGGCAAATCGCCTACAAACTCATAGCTTTCAATCAATTCTAGTAGCGATTGCAGCCGGCAATCTCTACAACCGGTTTGCTTAGGTACCTGGTGAAACGAATCAATTGCAGCATCATGGTTGCCTTGAATCTGCAGAATCATCCCTGCCCGAATCAAAGATTGCTCCGCCAGGTGTTTGTCCGGGCGCTCCTCAATGAGTCTCCGAAAAATGTCAAGGGCCTCCTCAAAATTACTCATTTTCAGATATGCGGCCCCGATTTTAAAAAGGACGGGCGCCTGAAACCGACCAGAGGAATCAGTCCCGAGAGCTCGTTTCCAGTACTCGACGGCCTGTGGCAGGTCCTGCAGGTCGACTTCGTGAATTTCCGCCAGTCTCAGGTAGGCTTTTTTAGCGAGCGGTTGGTCGGGATACTCGTGTACCAGCCTCTCAAAATAAACTAACGCCTGCTTGATATCGTCGAAATTGACGTAATAGATAGTTCCGATTTCCCACAGAGCTTCATCAGCAAAATGGCTCTTGGGGTATTGCTGCAAAAGGGATTGGTATAAATCGACGCATTCAGCGTAGTCTTCTTGACGGCACTTTTCCCTGGCGAGCGTCATCTGCACCTTTGCTTCATTCTCCGTTCGAAGGTGCAGCCAGGCGCCAAGACCGGAAACAAGAAGCAAAACGGGGAGAACAAACTTAAGCTTCGCTTTCGGCATCAATGCCTTCTTCTTGCCGCCGAACAAGCGTCACATCAGCCACCCTGTCCTCTGGCCCAAGCTCGATCAACTTGACGCCCAAAGTACTTCGTGCCTTCGTCCGGCGTATACGCTTAACATGCAACCGAATGATTTTCCCCTTTTCGGTGATAATGATCACCTCGGCATCCTTCTCAACATGACAAGCACTGACGACACCACCGTTTCGCTTAGTCGTTCTGATGTTAATTAAGCCCTGGCCGCCGCGAGCCTGACATTTATATTCGCTGAGTGGTGTGCGCTTCCCGTAACCCTTCTCAGTAACTGCCAGAATATCGTCCGGTTCCCCACGCACGATATCCATACTGACTGTCTTGTCTCCTTTTTTCAACCTCATTCCCTTCACACCGCGAGCCTGGCGGCCCATGTCACGAACGTCCTCTTCTGAAAAACGTATAGCCTTACCTTTCCGAGAAAAGAGCAATATTTCGTTGCCTCCCGCGGTGGAATCTACTGATATCAGGTCGTCTCCGTCTTTCACTGAACAAGCGATGATTCCTGCTGTCCGTGGGTGGGAAAAAGCCTTGAGCTGTGTTTTCTTGATATAACCTTGACGGGAAACCATCACGACGTAACCTGGATCACTAAAGCTCTGAACAGCAATCATGTCAGAAACCTTTTCGCCGCGAGCGAGATCAATTAGGTTGACAATCGCCTTCCCTTTTCCAGCAGCGCCGACCTCCGGAATCTTGTAGACCTTCAACCAATACACCTTGCCTGTATCCGTAAAGATGAGAATGTAACTGTGGGTCGAAGCGACAAATAAATAGTCGATGACGTCCTCTTTTGTTCGGGTGGACATCCCGATGCGCCCCTTGCCTCCCCGCTGCTGGTTTTTGTAAATATGTAGAGCAGTTCTCTTGATATACCCATTGTGAGTAACGGTGATAACGACCTGCTCTTGAGCAATTAAATCCTCTATCCTCAGCTCCGCTTCTTCATCCAGAATTACCGTTTTGCGCGGATTCACGTACACCTGTTGAATATCGATTAATTCTGTTTTGATAACGCGCTTCAAGGCACTATCGCTGGCCAAGATTTCCTTGAGCTCAGCAATCCTTTTAATCGCTCCTTCGTACTCCTCCAGTATTTTGTCGCGCTCCAACCCTGTGAGACGTTGCAATCTCATCTCAAGGATTGCTTTCGACTGAACTTCGCTGAATTGAAACTGGTCGATCAATTGGGTTTTCGCTTCGCCCGGAGTTTTTGAATTTCGAATCAGATTAATCACAAGGTCTAAGTGGTCGAGACCCTTCCGGAGCCCCTCGAGAATGTGTGCCCGGTCCTCTGATTTGTGCAGCTCAAAAGCCGTCCGCCGGCCAACCACCTCTTTCCGGTGCTCGATGAAATGGCCGAGCGCCTCGGTGAGCGTTAACACCTTCGGCTGACCGTCCACAATGGCCAGCAAGATCACCCCAAACGAAGACTGCATCGGCGTTAACTTGTAGAGCTGGTTCAGAACAATAGCGGAGATTTCCCCTTTTTTTAGCTCAATAACGACTCGCATTCCTTGGCGATCTGATTCGTCGCGAAGGTCGCTAATCCCTTCGATCCTTTTTTCATGAACAAGCGCCGCAATTTTTTCAATCAGTCTGGCCTTATTGACCTGATAAGGGATCTCATCAATGATAATTGCTTCGCGTTCCCCGGCGATTTTTTCAATCGATACTCGAGCGCGCATTTGCATAATTCCACGACCCGATCGGTAGGCATCTTGGATTCCTCGGCGCCCGTAGATGAAGGCACCGGTAGGAAAATCAGGACCGGGGACCAACTCCATAATCTCAGCTAAAGAAGCTCTCGGGTGATCAATCAACAAAAGAAGCGCATTGATCGTTTCACTGAGATTATGAGGAGGAACGTTGGTTGCCATCCCGACCGCGATTCCCGAAGCTCCATTGACTAACAAATTGGGAAACTTAGCCGGCAGTAAAACTGGTTCGACGAGTGAGTCGTCATAGTTCGGCTGAAAATCGACAGTTTGTTGATCGATTTCTGCTAACATGATCTGTGCGATTTTCGACATGCGGATCTCGGTATACCGCATGGCTGCAGGAGAATCGCCGTCGATCGACCCAAAATTTCCCTGTCCATCGACTAGAGGTTCGCGCATCGAAAAATCTTGCGCCATCCGAACGATAGTGTCGTACACAGCAACATCGCCGTGAGGGTGATACTTTCCAATTACCTCACCCACAATCCGCGCAGACTTCTTGTGGGGGCGGCCGAAGTTGTTGCCTAACTCGTGCATCGCATAGAGAATGCGACGATGGACAGGCTTGAATCCATCTCTGACGTCTGGTAGCGCCCTTCCAACAATGACTGACATTGCGTAATCCAAATAGGACGTCTTTATTTCTTCGTCGATGTTTACAGCGATTTCCTGACCACCGTACTCGCGCATATCCCTCTTTTGGAATCCTTTCCTTGACCCACAGAAAGGCAATGTTGCAGCGAAGATGCCTTTTGATTGTCCCTTTGTGGGAAAACGGCCCTAGTTAAATATCGAGGTTCTTCACATTGAGGGCGTTATCCTCGATGAATTTTCGGCGAGGATCTACTTTATCGCCCATGAGAATAGTGAAAATCTGATCTGTCTCAATCGCGTCATCGATTTTCACCTGCAACAATGTGCGGGTGTTCGGATTCATTGTTGTTTCCCAAAGCTGTTGGGGGTTCATCTCGCCTAAACCCTTATAACGCTGAATGGCTAGGTTCTTTTTGCCGACAGTCATGATGCGGTTGACCAGCTCTATTTCGTTGTCCGCTGGCTTTTCCTCACCATTTTGCCTGACGATTAGAGGTGCCAGGTGAAATTCCGCTACTCGTTGGTGCAGAGAAATTAATCGGTGAAATTCCGGTGATGCCAAGAGCGCGTAGTTCAAAACGCTTCGAGCAACAACTTCGTTTTTCGCCTCCAGCTCATAGAGGCTGTGCTCCTCATCGTAACGAGTACTTGCCTCAAAACCAAACTTCTCAACTGCCTTTTCTAACATCTGAACGCGCTTTTGATTGACAAAAAAGCTGCGAAGGCTCTCTTTCAGACTTTCCGGATGAACGTGGTTGAACAGGTGCTTCAGCGTCTCTTCGAGGATTTTATTGTTTCCCAGCTTTCGACCGAATTTATCGTAAACCTTTCTAAACTCCATCAAATCATCTATTTTATCAATTAGTTCTTTTCCCTTGTATTCTTTGCCTGTCTCGCGAAGGCGAACAACTACATCTTTCGTTACAGCCGCCATCAAGTGTTCAGTAAACTCCTTCTCGTGGTGCAAGTACTTTTCTTCCTTTCCTCTCTTGATTCGGTATAAAGGAGGTTGGGCGATAAAAATGTGCCCGCCGTGGATTAACTGCGTCATCTGGCGATAAAAGAAGGTGAGCAGCAACGTGCGGATGTGGCTTCCATCCACATCCGCATCGGTCATGATGATGATCTTGTGGTAACGAAGTCGAGACAGGTCAAAATCATCTAGCCCAATTCCTGTCCCAATGGCCGAGATCATCGTTCTAATCTCTTCGTTGCTCAACATCTTGTCAAAACGCGCCTTCTCCACATTTAAGATCTTCCCTTTAATTGGCAGAATGGCCTGATACTTACGATCTCGTCCCTGTTTGGCTGACCCTCCAGCCGAATCTCCCTCGACAATAAAAATCTCGGAGAATTGAGGGTCCTTTTCCTGACAGTCCGCCAGCTTTCCCGGCAACGAAAGGTTTTCCAGGGCGCCCTTCCGTCGGGTCAACTCACGAGCCTGCCGTGCGGCCTCGCGGGCACGCGTTGCTTCGATGGCTTTCTCCACAATGCGCTTGGCCGCCGCCGGGTTTTCTTCTAAAAAGATCCCGAGCTTGTCATTACAAATCGTCTCGACCAACCCCTTCGCTTCACTATTTCCCAGTTTCGTTTTCGTCTGACCTTCAAACTGTGGATCGGTCAGCTTAACGCTTAAAACAACAGTAACGCCCTCACGTACATCTTCGCCTGTGAGATTCTGTTTTAAATCTCGCATCAGGTTATGGTGGGCTGCGTAAGCATTAAGGGTCCGAGTTAGCGCCGACTTGAAACCAACGAGATGGGTGCCGCCATCCACTGTATTGATCGTGTTTACAAAGGAAAAAAGGGTTTCATTGTAGCCAGTGCTGTACTGGATGGCAGCCTCAACCTGGACGCCTTCTCGCTCGTCCTGTATATAGATCGGCTTCGAATGAAGAACGTTTTTGTTTTTGTTTAGGTGCTCTACAAAATCAATAATGCCACCGTGGTATTGAAACCGTTGTTTCTTTTCGAACCGCACGTCTTGAATGGTAATATCAGTACCTTGACTGAGAAAGGCTAGCTCTCTCATTCGTTGTCCTAGGGTTTCATAGTTGAATTCTATGGTTTCAAAAATTTGTTGGTCCGGTTTAAAGGTAATTTTTGTGCCGTGGCGATTTGTCTTCCCGGCTTGCTCAAAGGCAGTTATTGGGGTGCCCCTTTCATAGGTTTGCTTGTAGATGTGGCCATCCCGCCACACTTCCAGGTCTAATCGTTCGGAAAGCGCATTCACAACGGAAATTCCTACTCCGTGTAACCCGCCGGAAATCTTGTACGTGTCATCGTCAAACTTTCCGCCCGCGTGAAGAGTGGTCAACACAACTTGCGCCGCTGGAATACCTTTTAGGGAATGAGTGTCAACTGGGATGCCGCGTCCATCGTCAGTGACCGTGACTGAATTATCGCCATGAATCACAAGCTCAATACTTGAGCAGTAGCCAGCTAGCGCTTCATCCACCGAGTTGTCAACCACTTCGTACACTAGATGATGAAGACCAGACAGAGCTGTCGAACCAATATACATCGCGGGCCGCTTTCGGACCGCTTCTAGTCCCTCTAAAATCTTTATTTTCGCTGCGGTGTAGCTGCTCGCCTGTCTCGCGACCTCCCTCGCATCTTGTGTTTCCAAATTATTTACCCTCTCCGGCAGGTCGCAACGCCCTCTACTCTCAGAGGGCTTTATCCTACCACCATACCCTGCCTGTTACCGCTTCAGACCCACTATATAGTGTTCTAGCTCCGGCTGGGCACAGTATGTTGAAACTAGGTAGGCCGCACAGAGGGAAAACTACAATTTCATTGGCATAACGACGTACTGGTAAGCGTAATCGCCTTGCGGCTTTGGTTTTAACAGGCCCTGCGTATCGTCATCGCGCAGTTGTAGTATCACGCTTTCACTATCAAGAACACCGAGGAAGTGAAGAAGGTATTCTGCATTAAACCCTATTGATATTTCTTCGCCGTCGTATTGAGCTGGTACTGTTTCTTTTCCCTCGCCAAACTCGGAACTTTCAGAAGAAAGATCTAACTGACCTTTTCGTACTAAAAAACGAACTGCGCGAGACTGCTCATCCGCCATAACCATAACCCGCTTTAACGCATTAGTTAGATCGAGAGTACTTAAAACCACCTCTTCATCGTTTTCTCTTGGAATAACCATTTCATAGTTCGGAAACTGGCCGGAGAGGGTTCGGCTAACAAGAAATCTTTTTCCTGCCCTGAAAGCAAGATGGTTTTCGCTAAACGCAAACTCTACATTTACATCCTCTGCCGTCAACTTACTGAGTTCAGCTAGCACCTTTTTTGGGATTAACACCCGTATCTCTTCTTTGATTTCCGGAATTTTAATGTCCTGGCTAATCAAGGCTAAGCGATGGCCGTCGGTAGTGACAAAAGTTACGCTCTCCGCACTAATAATCATTAGGGCGCCACTCAAGGTGTATCTTGACTCTTCTTCAGTGATAGCAAAAATACATCGGCTAATCATATAGTTGAGTGATTCAGCCGGCAAAGTGATATTATTTCCTTCTATAGCAGGCACATCCGGGAAGTCTTCCTTGGAAAGACTGGCTATTTTGAAACGTGCCCGCTCACAAACAATATAGATCCAGTTTTCCGCTGGACTCACCTTGAAATGAACTTCTGATTCGGGAAGAAATCGAACGATCTGAAAGAGTTTTCGCGCCGATACGGTTCGGGCGCCACTGACCTTAACAGCAGCTGAACAGATACACTCCAATGTAACATCTAAATCTGTTGCTGTTATCGCTAGCGAGTTTCCTCTTGTTTCTAGGAGTATTGTTGAAAGAATAGGTATCGTTGCTCTTCTTTCAACAATACTCTGAATGTTCTGCAGTTCTGCGAATAAGTCCTCTTTTTTAACGGTAAAGTCCATATTAAGACCACTCTCTTTCTTATTTAAACACCTATAATATATTTTATTATAGGAGTAGTAGTAGGGTTTGTGAATTTTGTTAATAAGATGGTTAAGAAATTATTTTTTATCACTTTACACTAAACAAGAAAGTGTTGTTAAGTCGGCAAATATAAGAACAGAGTGAGGAAACACAAGCGGAAGAAGTGGACGTTTTATATATGCACAAGTGAATATGTTTGGATATGGAATAAGTAGTTTATAATAAATAGGTTAAGTTGTCTAATAAAGTATGGAAAACCAACTTTCAGCTGTGATTTACGATAAAAACCCCACCAGTAATAATCTTTGATCTCTAGCTGAAGAACACACCAGTAAGATTAAGGTTACTCGGATAGCTTTTTGGATAAACTACACTCCAAACTGCTTTTGAAAGTAGGGAAGAAGCTTTTCATAAACACCCTGTAGGTCTTCGGGTAAAATACGAGTTTCGCTGATTACTGAAATAAAATTGGAGTCGCCGTGCCATCGCGGAACAACATGGAGATGGATATGGCCTGCTACACCTGCGCCGGAACTTTTACCAACATTAAGGCCAATATTAAAACCATCTGGTTGATACACCCTGTGTAGGATACTTTCGCAGCTGCGGGAAAGCACAACAAGCTCCTGAAGTTCCTCTGTTGCGGCATCCCTAAGACTGGCGACATGACGGTGCGGCACAACCATTAAGTGTCCTGTAGTATACGGAAATTTATTCAGAAGAATGTAATTATGGTTCTCGTGGCGGAGAATAAGATTTTGACGACCGACTTCTTCAGTTTGCAACTGACAGAAGGGACAGGCGTTAGTATTTGCGCTCCCCGCAACGTAGGAAAAACGCCATGGTGTCCAAAGATGATCCATCTATGGGTCGATGAGTTATTTTAACTTCTTAATCTAGGCCTAAAATAAAGTACTCTTTTTGCTGAAACGTTGACACTGTTTCCTGCTCTAGGGTTGTACCCTTAGCAGGAAACACGCTTTCGCAATCAGAAGCTGTTAGAGCTGTAGAGTTTAATATCCCCAGAGCAAAGAGATTTAATGGTGCCTTTTGACGAGGTCAGCTTTCTTCGTTTTCATTTCCTTCTGCAACTTGGGCTTTTTGTTTGAGTTCGTCGAGTTGTTCTCGGGCAATCTCGCCCAGAGATGCCGTGCCCACCTCGGGCGCATAAGACCAGGTCTCATCTTTCGCATTAACCTGTTCCCTAAGTGCTCTGATGGAAAGGCCAATTTTGCGCTCTAGTAGGTTGAGTTTGATAACTTTAAAGGTTAGCTCTTGGCCGATTGTGAAGGCGTCCTCAAGGCTTCCGACGTGCTTTTCATCTAGCTCGGACACATGGCAAAGGCCTTCGACTCCCTCTGAGAGTTCAACAAAGGCCCCAAAGCCGATCAGGCGGATTATTTTACCTTGGACCACATCTCCAATTTGGTGTTGAGAGAAAAACTCCTCCCATCTGTCGGGCCCAAGCTGCTTGATTCCGAGAGATAGCCTTTGGTTCGCCGCGTCCACATTAAGCACGACAACGTTAACCTCTTCACCCTTTTTTAGGATTTCGGAAGGATGGTTTACTTTTTTTGTCCAACTTAAGTCTGAGATGTGCACGAGTCCATCAACCCCTTCTTCGACTTCAACGAAGGCCCCAAAGTCAGTGAGGTTCCGAACCGTTCCTGTGACAATCGTGTTAATGGCGTACTTTTCCTCAATTAGTTGCCAAGGATTGGGTTCGATTTGCTTCGTGCCCAATGAAATCCTGCGCCCCTCTGCGTCGATTTCTAGCACCACTGCTTCTACTTCCTCGCCAACAGTTAAGAGCTTGGAAGGATGGACGCGTTTCTTCCAAGTCATCTCAGAAACGTGAATCAGCCCTTCTATTCCTTTCTCGAGCTCGACGAAGGCGCCATAGTCGGCCAGGCTGACCACGTTGGCCTTTAGCCGGGCTCCCACCGGGTAGCGCCGGGGGGCCGATAGCCAAGGATCCTCAGTGAGCTGTTTATAGCCGAGGGAGACCTTTTCTTCTAGTCGGTCAAATTTGAGCACTAGGACACGTATTTGATCACCGACCCGGAAGATATCCGAAGGATGATTCACTCGACCCCAAGACATGTCCGTAATGTGCAGGAGACCGTCGATGCCACCCAGATCAACGAAGGCGCCATAGTCGGTCAAATTTTTTACGACTCCTGAGACTTCGGCGCCTTCTTGGAGATTTCGGAGGGTGCCCTCTTTTTGCTTGAAATACTCTTCTTCGAGAACCGCCTTACGGGAAAGAACGATGTTCCCACGGCGCCTGTTCACCTTAATGACACGTACCCGGAGCTCCTGACCTCGCCAGCTATCCAGATTTCTGGTGGGGCGCACATCGACTTGAGAGCCAGGGAGAAAGGCCCGAATTCCAACATCGACGGCTAGGCCCCCTTTAATTCTTTCGATAACGCGTCCGGTGATGACGGTTTGTTCCCTCCCGGCTTCCTCGATTGTATCCCAAATTTTCATTCGTTCTGCCTTTTCACGGGAAAGAACGATGTGGCCATGTCGATCTTCGGCACTTTCCAACAGGACATCAACTTTATCGCCCGGGTTGAGATCGATTTTGCCCTGTTCGTTGCGGAATTCCTCAAGGGGAATTGACCCTTCTGACTTGAAACCCACATCAATGACGGCATTCGAATCGGTAACTTTTAACACGATTCCCGCAACGACGTGCCCCTCAGAAAGGTTTTTGAAGGTGCGATTGTAGGATTCAAGCATTGTGTTGTAGTCTATCTGGCCAGAGACCTCAATGACGGGCCCGACCGGCGCTGTTTTGTTGGGCGAGTTTTCCCCCCCGCCTTTTTCCTGAGCCTCTCGAAGCTTACCCTCGTCAGCCATCAAAGCCATACGGTGAAACCTCCCAATTAGTTACTGAGCAATTTTGAGCTCACTCCACCTCCGCAAGAAGTGAAGCCGAATTTAAGACCAAAAACCCCTTCGCTATTAGGCCCGGTAGCATCTGACCATAGCGAGGGATTCGTTTAACTCAAAGCTTGGAGGCAGGGAACCTTGCTCAGCAGTTTCCAATGAGACAACGCCCAGTATTCCTTCTGTCGCTTCTATCTCTTACGGGCCCCTTATATCGTGCCAACTAAGTTTTGTCAAGCCGAACAACCTCGATTCCCTCGACTCGCCGGCGGTTTGTTTTTTCGCCCCCGGCTTATGATTTGGAGGGTCTTGTTCCGAAATCAAACGCTATGTTGTTATGTGAGCAAAACCATCGATTTCGGCTTGAAGGTTTACTGGACTTTGACAATTCATCATGGGAAGGAGGGGGCATTTGTGTCTCAAGGCACATACCTGGCAGTGGACCAAGAGACTTTCCCCTGCGGGTTTTGCAAAACCCTCGATCCGTTCTATCATGAGGCCTACTCCGAGGATCCCGTCTGTTGGAGTCACCGAGTAAACTACCGGCCAAGAGTCGCCGGCGGACCCACGCTGTGTAGTTTCATCAAACTGGTGTGGCCCCTTTCGATGATGGGGGCGCCAGTCAAAATAATTAGGTGGTCACCTTCCTGGACAAGCCTGCTTTCTAAAAGGACATCTTCGAGTGCCTGAATGAGTTCGTCGACATTTGAAATCGGCTCCAGGTGCATGGCTTTTACTCCCCAATACAAAGCCAGTCGCCTGGCGATGTTATTGTGTGGAGTAAAGCCAAAAATCGGAGCCCGCGGGCGATACTTGGAGATCATTTTGGCGGTGTAGCCACTCTGGGTGAAGGCGATGATAGCCCGGGCGTTGATTGATAGCGATGCGTGATAAGCAGCATCACAAACGGCCTCCGGAAAGAGAAGAACGCTACCCTGTGGAGGCCGGTGAGGCAGATATGGCTTGTTGAGCTGCTCAGCTTCCACGATTATTTTCGCCATCATTTCAACCGACTCGATGGGAAAGTTCCCATTGGCCGTTTCCCCGGAGAGCATCAGGGCGTCGGTTCCATCGAAAACTGCGTTTGCCACATCCGAAGCCTCTGCCCGTGTGGGACGCGAGGAAAAAGTCATAGATTCGAGCATTTGTGTTGCGGTAATAACGAGCTTTCCCTCATTGTTGGCTTCTTCGATGACGCGCTTTTGGATGACGGGGACCTTCTCCGGCGGCATTTCCACTCCGAGATCTCCGCGGGCCACCATGACGCCTTCGCAGGCGTTGATGATTTGATCCAGATTTTTAATTGCGATTGGCCTTTCCAGTTTCGCTATCACTGGAAGATCGGAGTTTAAGGCACTCAGCCTGTCTTTGAGCTCCAGCACATCTTTGGCCGTGCGAACAAAAGAAAGGGCAACGAAGTCTATGCCGTGTTTGATGCCGAATCGCAAATCGCTGAGATCCTTGGTAGTCAAAGGAGGGGCAGAAATAACAGACCCAGGAATATTGATACCCTGGTGTTGCGCGAGGAGGCCCCCGGTGATGATCTTACAGTTAATGCTGGTATCGGTGGTGGAAAGCACCTGCAACTCGATTGAGCCGTCTGAAATAAAAATTCGATCGTTGCAGGTGAGGTCTTGAGGCAATGTTTCACAAGAGGTGGAAACTCTTTCCTCATTGCCGGTGATGGACTGCGTAGTGATGACGAAAGGATTTCCAACCGTCAATTCCACGGGCCGCGCCTTTTCCAGGAGGCCAGTACGAACCTTTATCCCCTGTAAATCCTGAAGAACACCGATCGATTTGCCTAGTTCTTTTGAGAGCTGCCGTAAATTACGAATGACCTCGAGATGAGAATCGCGGCTGCCGTGTGAAAAGTTAAGTCGCGCCACATCCATTCCAGCCTCGATTAATCCCCGCAGCATGTTGCGAGACCTTGTGGCAGGACCAATAGTAGCGACGATTTTAGTTCTTCTCATTAGGATGACCTTTAAATTATTATGGGGGGGCCTGTTAATCGGTGGAGGGCATAACATGGTTCCGAAGCGGCGAAAAGCATGGGAGCTGTTGAACGAGTATACTCGGAGTAAAGGTTTAATCAAACACGCCCTGGCTGTGGAGGCAGCTATGCGCGCCTACGCTCGCAAGTTTGGTGAGGATGAAGAAAAATGGGGCATTGTCGGGCTTCTCCATGATTTTGATTATGATCAGTTTCCTAAGCCAGAAAATCACCCTTTGGTAGGATCGCACATTCTCCGGAAGCGAGGTTATCCTGAGGACGTTATTTATGCGATCAAGTCACATGCCGAGTATTTAAACCTGCCCAGAAAAAGCTTGATGGACAGAACCCTTTTTGCTGTTGATGAGTTGTGTGGGTTTATTGTGGCTGTGACTTTGGTGCGTCCAGGTAAGCAAGTGGCTGCTGTTCCCGTTAGGTCGGTCAGGAAAAAGCTAAAGGACAAAGCCTTCGCCCGCGCAGTCAAACGCGAGGGGATTCGTCAAGGCCAAGCCGAGCTGGGAGTGGCTTTGGATGAACACATCACTTTTGTGATCCAGGCGATGGCCGAAGTTGGAGAGAAATTGGGATTGGCTGCCGGTCCTTAATACGGAGGAGACATGATGGCAAAGACGAGTCATTCAGGAGGATTTGAAGCCCTGTTGACGGAAGGGCGCCTTTATCGGCCTAGCAATTCCTTTAAGGTGCAATCTAACTGGAGCGACCCCGCCATCTATGATCACGCCCGCAACCACCCGGATGCATTTTGGGCCGAAATGGCTCAGCAGATCGAGTGGTTTAAACCTTGGAAGAAGGTCTTGGAATGGAATCTTCCATCGGCAAAATGGTTTACTGGTGCCCAATTGAACGTTTCTTACAACTGTGTGGATCGACATCTTAAAACCTGGCGCAAAAACAAGGCGGCCATCATTTGGGAGGGTGAACCCGGAGACAAAAAAGTTTTGACGTACCAGGATCTTTACTGGGAGATAAATCGCTGCGCTGTTGCTCTCAGGCGCTTAGGAATTCAACGGGGCGATCGCGTAGCGATTTACCTGGGAATGATCCCGGAATTGCCGATCGCCATGCTGGCATGCGCGCGATTGGGTGCACCTCATACGATTGTTTTCGGGGGCTTTAGTCCCGATTCGCTGCGTGATCGCATCAATGATTCGCAAGCTAAGCTGTTAATCACGGCTGATGGAGCTTGGCGCCGTGGCAACGAGGTGCCGCTGAAAGAAAATGCGGACCAAGCTGTGAAAGATTGCCCTTTGATCGAAACGGTGCTGGTGGTGAACCGGACTGGGGACCCAACACGCGTACCCATGGTAGAGGGTCGAGATCGGTGGTGGCATTGTGAGATGAAAGCCAGCGGTGCCGAAAAAATTGCCCCGGAGCCCCTAGATAGTGAGCATCCTTTGTATATTCTGTATACCTCTGGCACAACAGGTAAACCAAAGGGTCTTCTTCACACCACCGGTGGATACCTGGTGGGGACGCATGCCACCTTCAAATACGTTTTTGATCTGAAAGATGCGGACACCTATTGGTGTGCAGCAGATATTGGTTGGGTGACCGGGCATAGCTATATTGTGTATGGGCCGCTTTCCAACGGTACAACCACAGTGATTTACGAGGGCGCCCCCGATTATCCAGACAAGGATCGTTTGTGGGCCATTGTTGAGAAATATCAGGTCAACATTTTTTATACGGCGCCCACAGCCATCCGGGCATTTATGCGCTGGGGTAGGGAGTACCCCGAACGGCACGATCTGAGCTCTGTGCGGCTTCTCGGTACGGTAGGCGAGCCCATTAACCCGGAACCTTGGGTTTGGTATCGTAAGCATATCGGGTCAGATCGGGTTCCGGTGGTGGATACTTGGTGGCAGACTGAGACGGGGATGATCTTGATCGCCCCGTTGCCCGGGATTACTGTGCTCAAGCCGGGTTCAGCAACTCTTCCGTTTCCTGGAATCGAGGCCGATGTAGTGGACGAGCAGGGAAGGCCCGTACCGCTTGGCAGTGGAGGTTATTTGGTTTTAAAACGACCTTGGCCGGCCATGGCCAGAACCATTTGGCGGGCCCCTGATCGCTGGTATCAACAGTATTGGAGCCGCTTCGAGGGAATGTACTTTACCGGTGATGGCGCCAAAAGAGACGAAGAGGGTTATTACTGGCTACTTGGCAGGGTAGATGACGTGTTGAACGTTTCTGGTCACCGCATTGGCACCATGGAGGTGGAAAGTGCTCTGGTTAGTCATCCGGCCGTCGCTGAAGCTGCGGTAATTGGCGTCAGTCACGAGATCAAAGGTCAGGCCATCGTCGCCTTTGTTACTTTGCGCCACGGGCAACATTCAGACGCAAGCCTTTTAAAGGGATTACGCCGACATGTTGTTGAAAAAATCGGTGCAATTGCTCGTCCCGCTCAGATTTTCGTATCGGTCGAGTTGCCGAAGACGCGTAGCGGCAAGATTATGCGCCGTCTTTTGCGTGATGTCGCTGAGGGCAGGGTGGTAGGTGACACCACTACGTTGATGGACCCCGCTGTGTTGGAATCTATCAAACAGCAATACGAAAAGCGCGAGAGTTAGTGTCCAGGTTTGGCGCGAAGCTGCCGCAACAAGCACGACGGGTCTTGAGAACGCAAGCGCAGGCGTTTTGACGAGCCCGAGTGGTTAGCCTTTCATGCCATGTTCAGTCCCCTTGGCAATTCATTTTAAGCGACGAGTACAAAAAGCGAAACGTTCATTCAAAATCCGAGATTCCGGGGATGCTTTGTACCAGGATCAAAGTGTGAATGTCACGAGCACCGCAAGCCATTTGTAAAGCGATGGAAACGTTGTTGCGTTTGGTCAGTGACACCTGGCCAAAGCGCGCCGGACCCTTGTCTTGAAGGCACCCCCAGTCGGTAGGCAAGTGACTGGGCCTTGGTGATCTCGGTAAGCATGTAAACCAGCTTTTGTTGGACCAACTGATGGGAAACGATCGGTTTGTCTGCAAACTACCTCCGCTCCAGAGCTCAGTCCCTGGCTGTCTCGTAGCAGCCATAGCGGTAGATTGGGTACACAACCAGGGCGCTTTGGACGGAGACAAAGCTGCGCGGGTCAGTGTCGCCGCGCTCTAGTTCCTGCATGAGCAGTTCGTAGGTACTGCTTTTAAGATTGGCACATCCATCACCCTGAAGAGTAGTTCCTAAATAGCCCAGTTTCGCCATGGGCTTTAGCAGTTGTATGGGAAAGACTCCCTCGCAGCATTGTCGCTCGATGATCGGAATGACCTGGTCTTCTACAAAGGAGCGCCCGCCTTGACGCACTATGTTTTCTTCGTCGGTAAAAAGATCCCTGAATTCCATGGAATCCAAACCTCGAAAGATCATGCTGGGAAATATAGCACAAGGTACCCTCCGAGGTTCTTTACAATGTGCTATAAAAGAGTAGTGATTATAGGTTTGACAGGGCGCAATGCTGCCGGAAAGGGAATTATGGTGGACTATCTGAAGTCCAAAGGGTTTTACAGTTACTCCCTTTCCGATGTGATTCGGGGGGAGGTTCGAGGGCGCCAGTTGGAGGTCACACGGGAACAGCTCATCGACGTCGGGAACGAACTACGCGCGAAACATGGGTCCGGGTATTTAGCCGGCCGCACCTTAGATAGCATTCAGGAAGACAAGAACTATGTAATTGATTCGTTCCGCCATCCGGACGAGGTCGAGGTCTTTCGACGACGGCCAGATTTCCACCTTTTGGTCATTGAAGCGGATGCACCAGTGCGTTTTGCTCGCATCAAGAAGCGTGGCCGCGAAAACGATCCGGCAACATTAGAAGAGTTCAAAATCCTAGAGGAAGCAGAGCTCTCCAATGCGATATCTCACGGCCAGCAGCTTCTTGCTTGCCAACAGCTGGCTGATTTCCGGATGATCAACGAAGGAACGATTGAACAGTTCCAAAACAAGATTCGCAAGTTGCTACAACAGCTGATGCGGAAGCTTAATCGCCCTGGCTGGGATGAGTATTTCATGAAACTAGCCAAAGTGGCATCCTTACGCAGCAACTGTGTCAAGCGAAAGGTGGCCGCCGTCATTGTTCGCGAAAAACGAGTTGTTTCAACTGGCTACAACGGCACTCCCCGTGGCACCAAGAACTGTTATGAAGGAGGATGTCCCCGTTGTAACAGTTTCGCTGACAGTGGAACCCAGCTGGAAGAGTGCTTCTGCTCTCATGGTGAGGAAAACGCGATTACCCAGGCGGCCTACCACGGGGTAAGCGTCAAAGACGCAACCCTTTACACAACCGTGGCTCCTTGTCTGATGTGTACGAAGATGATCGTTAACGCCGGTATTCAGGAGGTGGTTTACAACTCAGACTATCCTCTTAACGAAACATCTTTTAAACTACTTCAGGGAGCGGGTGTCATTTGCCGCCGGCAGAAGGTGGAGTAGTCGAGAGGGCAGCTTATGCTCAGTCTTGCTTCATTGTTTTTTTTCACCATGGCTTCAGCAGGGTTTGTTCTCTTTATGTTGAAGTACTCGCATGGTTCAGAGGTTCGCATGTGGGGGATCCGGCTGTGCTACTTTCTGGGTTTTCTCGGAGTTTTGATGATGAGGTTATCGCGGGGTTATTTTTCCGAGCTTTCCCTTCTGATCACTTCCTCATTGGTAGTATCGGTGATCGTTTTTGAGCTATCGACACAGTATCTGGACTAGCGTGGCTTGAGTAAGGAATAGGGTCACTTTTCTTCCCGGATGGCCCACGCGTCTTCCCCCGGGGTTATCTGAGAGAACTCGTCCAAGAAATAGGCGGCACTTTTGATACCCTGGTAGAAGTTATCCAGGTCCAGTTTCTCGTTGGGAGCGTGGGCGTTTTCGTCGGGAAGCCCTATGCCCATCAAAACACTTGGAAGGCCCAAGAGTTCTGAGAAAGTGGCGACGACCGGGATAGATCCCCCCTCTCTCTGAAAGACTGGTCGCCGGCCAAATCCTTTTTCGATTGCCTTGGCAGCAGCTAGCAAAGCGGGATGATCCAGCGCTGCTAACCATGGCTTCCCGCTCTGCATCCGGGTGATCTTGACTTCAACCGATCCAGGTGCGAGCGAGTGAACGTAGTCTGCAAAGAGCTCCTCGATCTTCTGGGGCTCTTGGTCAGGCACCAACCGCATGCTGACTTTGGCCATGGCTTTTGCGGGCAAGACGGTCTTGGCGCCTTCGCTGGTAAAACCGCCGAGGAGCCCGTTAATTTCGAAGGTTGGCCTTGCCCACAGCTGCTCCAGAGTCGTGTAACCCTCCTCACCGGAGAGCTGCTGAACCCCAAGCTGTTTCCTGTAGTTCGCTTCGTCAAAGGGAAGTGAAGCAAATTCCTGTTGCTCTCGTTGTGTCAAAACGCGCACGTCATCATAAAAGCGAGGGATGGTCACACGGCCTTGCCTGTTTTTCATAGCAGCCAGTATCCGAGAAAGGACAAAAGCCGGATTCGCCACGGGCCCGCCGAAACATCCAGAGTGCAGATCCTGCTTTGGACCGTTGACATCGATCTGGCAATAAACCAATCCGCGCAATCCACAGCAGATCGAAGGGATGCCTCGACCAAACATGGCGGTATCCGAGATCATGACGGCGTCAGCCTTCAGGAGTTCCCGGTGTGATTCGATAAAAGAATCAAGGTGAGGACTCCCAACTTCTTCCTCGCCTTCGATCAGGTATTTGATGTTCACTGGGAGCCGCCCGTGGGTTTTCAGAAAGGCCTCTGCACTTTTGAAGTGAATGAATAGTTGTCCCTTGTCGTCAGCGGCGCCACGGGCATAGAGTTCGCCGTCACGAATAGCGGGCTCAAAGGGGCCAGATTCCCACAACTCTACTGGATCGACAGGCTGGACGTCGTAGTGGCCGTATACCAGAACCGTAGGTTTGCTTTCGCTCTCAAAATGTTCGCCGTAAACGATGGGGTGGCCACCGGTGAGAACTGACTCCACCTTGTTGATGGCTGCTTTCTTGAGTTGATCAATCACAAACTCAGCAGCTTCTTTGACCTGCGGCCTTCTGGTCGGATCAGTACTGATACTCGGAATTCTCAGGAATTCTTTCAATTCCTCAAGGTAGCGCTCGTGATTTTGCTCAATATATGCGATAATATCCTTCATCGCTGCCTCCGTAAAAAGACGACAAGGATAGTTTCTGTGTTGTCAGTGGCTATAGTGGTACATTCTAGGCATATTGTTTTTTCAGTTCTTTCTGGCTCTCGAGTAGTTTTTCAGTATACTTCACCGGATATTCTTCAGCGTTGTGCAACCGCTTAAAAGCCGTCGGTAGACGGGAAAGCTGTTCTCGAACGCATGTTTTAGCTCGAAAGACATCGGGAAGTTTTGCAACTAGCTTTCCCTTCTGAATACACTTGCGTAGAAGTGGTCGATAGGAATTTTTTGCGGGTTTTTCATCCCACTTACTGATCAGGTCTCCTGCAAATTCCCCTTTGTGTACTCGACGAAAAATCTGCTTGCGGTAGGGCACGGTGGCTTTTCCCTCACTGGTTTTAATACAGGGCCGGGACACTCCATTGTGGACTATTTCCGCCAGTTTGTAGACCATATCACAGCTGGGTGCATCTTCTGATACCACCAGGTTGGTCCCAACTCCATAAGCATCAATGGGAGGATTGCGCTGCGCAAGAGAATCAATCTTTTCTTCGTCAAGGTCCCCACTGACGATAATCTGCACCTCTTTCGCGTCGTGCCGATCCAGCAACTCCCGTGTTTTAATGGCCAGTTCGACTACGTTTCCACTGTCAAGTCGCACTCCGTCGATTTTTTCTCCCATTTGCAGTGCTTTTTCGACTCCGGTTAGGCTGTTGTAAGTATCAACTAACAAAACGCTTTTTTCACGGAAGGTGTGCTGAAACTGGCGAAAAGCCTCGATTTCATCTCGGAAAAACTGAACAAAAGAATGTGCCATAGTACCCTTGGCGGGAATGCCAATTTCGTAGTTTGCCAACGCGTTGCTGGTTGCGTGGCAGCCGCCGATGAAGGCGGCTCGAGCTGCCCACAGGGCCGCTTGAGGGCTGTGGGCTCGGCGACCTCCAAAGTCGATCACTTTCTTATCTTTGGCGGCCAAGCAAATACGAGCGGCCTTAGAGGCCACCATGGTTTGGAAATTGATGGTGTTAATAAGATAAGTTTCGAGAATTTGGGCTTCTATGATGGGAGCGTGGACTTGGAGCACAGGCTCGTTTCCAAAGAAGATGGTGCCTTCTGGGAGGGCATAGACATCCCCACTGAACCGGAAGTTCCTCATGTAGTCAAAAAAAGCGTTGTTCACATTTCGGAAATCCTCTCGGTTGCGCAGATAATCTAGAATCTTCTCCGGGAACCCGACAGTTTGAATATAGTGAAGGGCTTGTTCGAGGCCAGCAGCAACCAGGAAACCACGTGATTTCGGGAGTTTTCGCGTGAAGAGTTCGAATGTGGCCCAATCTTCGACACAATCTGCCTGGAAATAAGCTGCCGCCATGGCGAGCTCGTACAGATCAGTGTTGAGGCCTAACGTCCGCTTCGTTGGGAAAAGAGCTTTTAGCCTCGTGGCCATGTAAATACTCGTTGGAAAACGATGTCGACGTGCTTGAGTTTATCTCGAAGGTCAAAGATCTCCTCGGTTTCTTGTGGGGAAAGATGAGTTGCAATATCGGGATCGTTTAATACGAGAGTTTTGAAGTCGGCGCCTTCGTCCCAAACGCGCAGAGCATTGCGTTGCACCCATTCATAAGCCGTTTCGCGCAGTACCTCTTTCCGGGTCAAAGCCAGCAAGAGACTTCCCGAGTAAAGCAGTCCGCTGGTGAGCTTCAGATTTGCCTCCATCTGGGTCTTGTCGACAACCAGATTTTTCAAAACTCTGTTCAGTTGGATGGTCAAATAATGACTAAGAGTGGTACTGTCGGGGAAAATTATACGCTCCACAGAGGAATGAGAAATATCGCGTTCATGCCACAAAACGACATTTTCGAATCCCGCCACAGTGTTGGCACGTAGCACGCGGGCCAGCCCGCTGATCTGTTCGCAACTAATCGGATTCCGCTTGTGGGGCATGGACGAACTCCCCTTTTGCCCTTTGCCGAAGGGTTCCCGGACTTCCCGGACTTCGGTCTGCTGGAGATGGCGAATTTCTGTCGCCATTTTGTCGTAACTGGCTCCCATGATGGCCAAAGCGCATAGGTATTCGGCGTGGCGATCACGCTGAAGAGTCTGCGTAGAGGCTCGGGCGAAGCCGATCCCGAGTATCCTGCAAACCTTTTCTTCGACCTCAGGGGAGAGGTGAGAAAAAGTTCCCACTGGTCCACTGATTTTTCCGATCTCCAGGTTGTGTCGCGCTCGACGGAAACGCTCGAGGTTTCTTTCCATTTCCGAGTACCAGACGGCAAGTTTGATTCCAAGAGTAATCGGCTCGGCGTGAATTCCATGAGTGCGACCAACCATAGGGGTTTTTTTGTAGGTAAAGGCTTGTTCTTTTAGTGTGCCTAGAAAGTTTAAGAGTTCCGCTTCGATCAAATCAGAAGCCTCTTTAATCTGGAGTGCCTGGGCGGTGTCCACAATATCGGTTGAGGTCAACCCGAAATGAATAAAGCGTGACTCTGGGCCCACCTTCTCAGCCACTGCGGTGGTAAAGGCGATCAGGTCGTGGCCTGTCACCTTCTCGATCTCTGTGATTCTCTCGACCGTAAAATCGGCTTTCTCTCTGATTTTATTCATCGCCTTCTGGGGAATATCTCCCAACTCAGTCAGCACTTCGCAGACCGCAATCTCCACCTGAAGCCATTTGCGGTATCTGTTCTCCTCGGACCATATTCGACTCATCTCCGGGCTGGTGTATCGGGAAATCATAGCGTTACGACTATGGAAGGTTTGTGCTGGTGAGTCAAGTGGAGCCTGCAGGAGTGTTTCGATCCCTCCATTTGTGCAAGACGTTGGGCCAGCGCACCCAAGGCGCAGTGTCGAGCGATCGCAGGATCATTGTTTTGACGACTGAGGTGGGCCAGGAAAATATCCACAGCGCGCCCGTCAAAATCATGAGAGAGAAAATGGCAAACGGCGCGATTTGAAAGGTGGCCGAGATTGCCTAGTAAGCGCTGTTTGACAACCCAGGGGTACGGACTGATCTTGACCATGGCCTCGTCATGGTTGGATTCCAGAATCAACCAATCACAGCCGGACAACTTCTGGACCACGGATTCATTCAACACACCCAGATCGGTTATCAGGGCTCCATACACACCTCCTGCCGAGAAACGAAACCCAACGGGTTGATTAGCGTCGTGTGGCACTGAAAAGGCTTCCACCCAAAGATCTCCAACGGCAAAAGAAGTCCCCGCTTCAAACCTTTCCCAACGGTCAATTGACCGAAGGGTTGCCCTCTCCGCCCGCGTTCCCTCGTTCATGAATACCGGGATCCTCTGCTCGGTGGCAAAGGGCAAAACGCCACTTACATGGTCAGAGTGGCCATGAGTCAGGAGGATTCCATTGATCTTTTCGAAGGGAAGCTTTGACTGCTGAAAGCGCCGCCGGAGATCTCTTTGTCCGAAACCGAGATCCACCAGAACGCAACTTCGCTCGGTGGCTACATAGGTGCAATTTCCACTACTTCCACTTCCTAACACAGACAAACGCACGGTTAGGATAGAATGTAGCAGCCAGGGGTGAAAAGGAGCAGAGGTTTGAGGGTCTAAGGCCATGTCCAAAAAGTTTTATCTGGTCAGTTTTGGGTGCAGAACCAACCAAGCCGATAGCGCTGCCATCCGAGACGATTTCTTATCTGGCCAGTACGAAGAGACGGATCAATGTACCATCGCGGATGCGATCGTCGTGAATTCCTGCACGGTGACACATCGTTCCGACCAGCAGGTTCGTCAGTTGATCCGTAAGTTACGCCGGGGAAACGCCGATGCTAGAATTATTGTGACCGGATGCTATGCTCAGCGTGACCCGCAAGCGCTCGCTCAGATTAGTGGAGTTGATGCGGTGGTCGGTAACACCCAAAAAACAGATATTTTCAAAATTGCCCACGAAGCTCTTCAGTCTAAAACGTCTCTTCCCAATCGCCGAGAGATTGCCGCAGTCTACCGAGATGATTTTCGGAAAACACGCACCATTCCGCCAGGTCCAGTTGTCCCGCTCGAAGGGAAGACGCGCCCTTTCGTAAAAATCCAGGATGGATGTGATGCCAAGTGCACCTATTGCATCATACCGGTTGTACGGGGCCCCAGCCGCAGCGCGCCTCCCGAGGGTGTCCTGAAGCAGGTCCTTGATTTGGTGTCCCGAGGGTTCAGGGAAGTTGTTCTGACGGGCATCCATATCGGCACTTACGGCATGTACTTGCAGCCACGCTACCCACTGGATCGTTTGATGGCGAACATCATCAAGATTCAGGGCCTGGAGCGTGTTCGTCTTAGTTCCATTGAGCCGATGGAGCTGTCGGATCGGATCATTGATTTGGCGCGCCAGAGTGAAAAAATCTGCCAGCACTTTCACATTTGTTTGCAAACGGGAAGCGACCGTGTTCTAAAGATGATGCACCGGCCTTACAACAGCGCCAGGTTTGGTCGCATCGTGGAGAGAATTCGCGACCGTCTTCCAGATGCGGGGATAGGCACTGATGTGATCGTTGGTTTTCCGGGAGAAACCGAAGAGGACCACCACCGAACGGTGGAGTTTATCGAGCAGATGCCATTCACCTACCTTCACGTGTTTCCTTACAGTGACCGAAGGGGCACAGCAGCTTCGGATATGGTTGACAAAGTTTCTCCTCAGACGAAGAAACGACGCAGCTCCCAGCTGCGTCGTATTTCAGAGGAAAAGAATCGGGCCTTTCGCCGCAGTTATCTGGGGAGAAAGCTCTCTGTGTTGACCTTGAACGAAGAAACCGCCGGAAAGCGCACTGCACTTTCCGGCAATTATCTACATGCCAAGGTAGATGTTTCGATTCCGGCGAATCGAATTCTCGAGGGTGTAGCGGTTAAGGAAGATGGAGACTGTCTGGTGTTGAGTGTGGCATGAATTGTGCGAGAAGGATCGGCCGATGAACTGCTTGGTGCCTCCTCTCCTAGGATCGAGTCACCTTTGAAATGCTGAAGGCGGCTCTTGTGTTCTGATCAGTGCCGGAGGTCCGCATGTGGGCAAGAAGTAAGTAGGCTCTGATGTTTTATCAAAAACGCGCCGGGAAGTCTTCCTATTTTGTTTTCAAAGAACTGGAGGCCATTTCGGGGTTCATCCATGTCTTTACTTCACGCCAGATCGATACGGAAATTAATGATGCCAAAGATGCAGAAGAGGGTGTGTCCAAAAATGACTTATTGTTGGCGACTCTCGGACTGCGGACCGAGCAAATAGTTCAATTGCACCAAACCCATTCGGACAAGATTGTTGTGATTAATGAAAAATTCCACGGCCAATCAGGGAAATTTCCAGCGGGGGACGGTGTGATCTTACTCAGTGCCGGATATTTTTCGGTTATCCGAAGTGCTGATTGTCTTCCTATCCTTCTCGTTGTTGCGGAGCAGAAAAAAGTCTGCTCTCTTCATGCCGGTTGGCGAGGAACGAGGGAGCGTATCGCGGCCAAAGGGGTTAGCAAGTTTTGGGAACTAACGGGCGTGCACCCGCAAGAGATGATTGGAGTCTTGGGTCCTTGTATTCGCAGCTGCTGTTACGAGGTGGGAGTGAAAATCCGGAACCAATTTGAAAAAAAAGGCCATGATGTGGAACGTATCTTTACTGGGCGCCGGTTGGATCTGGTCGAAGCGAATCTAGTTCAGCTCAAAGAGATGGGCGTAAGGCACGTCTTGGATTCACAAGCGTGCACGTTTTGCCAGCCGGAATCTTTCTATTCTTGTCGGCGAGAAGGGAAGACTGGTCGAATGTGGGCGCTGGCGGGGTTTAGACGCTAGACAACACTGTGTGAGGTCGTTCACTCTAGCTTGGTCCCCTCGATTTTCTCGCGCATTTTTTGCCGGTAATTCTTCAAGGTCGCAAGCAACTTCGGGTTGCTTCGGCTCAGAATCTGCACAGCAAAGAGCGCCGCATTCACTGCTCCGGCCTTACCGATGGCCATCGAAGCGACTGGGACGCCACCCGGCATCTGCACTGTGGACAAGAGCGAGTCTAATCCCTTGAGGGAAGAGGAAGCCAGTGGAACACCGATGATTGGAAGGATAGTATGAGCAGCGAGGAAACCCGCTAAGTGGGCTGCAGCACCTGCTCCCGCGATCAAAACCTCGATACCACGAGTCTCTGCAGACAGGGAGTAGTCGCGTGTGAAATTCGGTGTGCGGTGTGCGGACATAACCTTCATTTCGTAAGGCACCTCGAAGTGATCGAGAATTTTGGCTGCCTCCTGCATCACCTGAGCATCGGACTTGCTACCCATCAGAATCGCAACTTTTGGAGTTCCCATTTTCATCTCCCTTCTAATCCTTTGGAAGCAATGTCTCTTCGATAATACATCCCTTCGAAGTGAATTTTATTGACCCCCTCATAAGCTTGAATGATCGCGTCTTTCAGCGAAGGGGCCCGTGAAGTCACTCCCAACACCCGACCACCGCTGGTAAGGACCTTTCCGTCCCGCAGTATTGTACCAGCGTGAAAAACGACAGTGTCCTTTACTTCGCTAGCCATGTCCAGTCCAGTAATTTCTCCTCCCTTTTTGTAAATGGCGGGATAACCACCAGAAGCGATCACGACACACACTGTCGCGTTTCTGTTCCAGTCGACGGTTATATCGAGTAGATTCCCATGAGCTATCCCTAGAAGAGGATCCAAGAGGTCGCTTTCCATGTGTGGCAGGACAACTTGTGTTTCCGGGTCTCCGAATCGGACATTGAACTCAAGCACCTGAGGTCCTTGTTGAGTCAGCATCAGTCCTGCATACAGCACGCCACGAAATGGCCTGCCCTCGGTGGACATGCCTTCGACGGTGGGATAAATGATTCTTTCAAAAATTTCGCGGTAGAGGGACTCCGAGAGGATTTCATCAACGGAGTAGGCACCCATTCCACCAGTATTCGGCCCGCGGTCTCCCTCGTAAATCGCTTTGTAGTCCCGAGAGGGAATCATAGGAATGACGTTCTTTCCGTCAGAGAAAACCATAAATGAAGCTTCCTTGCCTTCGAGGAATTCTTCTGCAACTAACCGGTCTCCCGAAGCTCCAAATTGTCGCTGGCGCATGATGGCGTGGATAGCCTGTAGGCTCTCTTCCAGATCCTGGCAGATAACGACTCCTTTCCCTGCTGCTAATCCATCAGCTTTCAGCACAACAGGATATCCAAATGTATTATTGCGGAGAGCCGTCTCGGCCTGCTCCGGCTGATCAAAAACCTCGTAGGCAGCCGTGGGAATACCTCGGCGTTTCATGAAATTCTTTGCGAAAACCTTACTTCCCTCCAGTAGAGCCGCTTGGCGTGAAGGACCAACGATGGGTTGGTGTGCTTCCTCGAAGCGGTCCACGATACCTGCCACCAGAGGAGCTTCCGGGCCCACCAGAGTCAGATCGATCTGATTGAAACTGGCGAATTGGAAAAGATCCTCGATGGCTTCCGGGGCAATGGCAACATTTTGCGCTAGCTGCGCTGTGCCCGCATTACCAGGAGCACACCAAAGCTGTTTTATCTGAGGGCTCCGGCTGAGCTTCCAGACAAGAGCATGCTCTCTCCCGCCCGAGCCGACAACGAATACCTTCACGTTTTTGGTAGAAGAGCGGGTTTAATCTGAATTTTTCTAATCCTTGTTTGTTTTTTCTTTTTTCTTGGCTGGGGCAACCTCAGAAGGGGTCTGAGAATCCGCAGTGCTCGTGGTTTTTGTTTCTTTTGTTGAAGAGCTGTCCTTGGTAGAGTCTTGACCGTTTTTGGCCTGGTAGTCAGTGATGTACCAGCCAGCGCCTTTGAACCGAATGCCGGGAGCAGAAACCAATCGCCTCAACTCTCCACCACAAGCCGCGCATTCCGAAAGGGCAACATCGGCGACTTTTTGCAGGACTTCCACGGTCTCTCTGCAATCCTCACACTGGTACTCGTAAAGTGGCATTAGTGTTCCTATTTTCGCGAAGCGAGCAACCAAATAGTAGGATTCTAAGAGCGGACTTGTCAAGTGCCCCTTTAACCCTTTTAAGAATGTTTTGGTCGGGTACAAATGTGTTAGCGTTCCCTCCGTTTCACTGAATTTCAGGACATATGTCTAAACGTCTTGAAGCCACAGGTGTGCTATCATCCCTGTTCTCAAGAAGCGACTTCGAGTCTGACTTAAATAGTTGAGGGGCTATGAGTGGCGTTCGTAAAGGAGTAATTCCGGTAGCAGGGATGGGTACCCGTTTTTTGCCCGCGACTAAGGCTATTCCGAAAGAAATGTTGCCGATTGTCGATAGGCCAATCATCCACTATGTAGTGGAAGAAGCACTGGCGTCGGGTTTTGAAGACGTCATTTTCGTGACCAGCCATCGCAAAAAAGCTGTTGAAGAACACTTCAATCATGATTATGAGCTGGAAGGCTTCCTCAAGGCCCGCGGAAAAGATGATCTTTTGAAGATGATCGGAGAAATCTCAACGAGAATTTCTATTTCCTCGGTTCGACAAAAACAGCCGCTTGGGTTAGGGCATGCTGTTCTTCAGACGGAGTCATTTGTTGGTCACGAGCCCGTGGGAGTGTTCTTAGCAGATGACATCATTCGCCACGACATCCCCGCCATGAAGCAGCTGACGGCAATCTATGAAGAACGAGAGGCCAGTGTGATTGCTGTTCAAGAGGTACCATGGGAAAGCGTGTCTCGGTATGGAATTACTGTAGTGGAGCCGGTGGAAGAAGATGGAGAAGGCAGACTTTTCAGGATTAAAGACATCGTTGAAAAACCGACTCGGGATGCCGCGCCTTCGAATTTGGCTATTATTGGACGGTACATTCTGACTCCCCGGATTTTTGAGAGTCTCAAGGAAACCGATTGTGATGGCACGGGAGAAATCCAACTGACCGATGGAGTTCGCCGTCTAATGGACCACGAGGTGGTTTATGCCTATCGATTGCAAGGTTTGCGGTATGATGTGGGCAACAAACTGGAGTATTTGATCGCCACTGTGGATTACGCCTTGCGACGTGAGGATGTGGGGGAAGGGCTTCGGGCTTACTTGAAGAAGCTAGAGCTCTGATTCTGCGGATCTTATCTGATTTTTACGAGATCTAGTGGTTCGTTAAATGCTGGATAGGTTATTTATCCGAGAAAGTCTCGCTGGAGTTGAAAAACGCCTCAAGGCGAAAGGATTCCTTTTTGACCGTCACGAATTTCAGAAGCTTGATAAGCGGGAGCGCTCGGTACGGGCAAAATACGAGAAGCTGCGGGCATTGCGCAACCGAACCAGTGCTGAGATTGCGTTGCTGAGGAAACAAGAGCTGTCCGCAACCGAAAAAATCAAGAAGATGCAACAAGTGTCGGCGGACATCAAGCAGTTGGATGATCAGCTGACTGAACTGGAGCAACGGATTCACGCTTTTCTCTCCGGCATCCCCAACCTTCCCCATGAAAGCGTACCCATTGGTAGAGATATCTCTGCCAATGCGGTCGTCAGAACCGTGGGTCACTGGCAGAAACCAGACTTTCCGGTGAAGGACCACGTCGAGCTCGGTGTCGAGCTCGGAATTTTGGATCTGGAGCGTGCTAGTAAAATTGCTGGCGCTCGCTTCAGCAACTACTATGGCCAGGGCGCATTGCTGGAAAGAGCTCTGATCAATTTTATGCTGGATATTCATACGCGTCTTCACGGCTACCGAGAAGTCCTGCCTCCTTTTATGGCCAACCGCCGCAGTTTTTTCGGAACAGGCAATCTTCCGAAATTCGCGTCGGACCTTTTTCATGTAGATGGAACTGACTATTTTCTGGTACCGACGGCGGAAGTTCCTGTAACGAATCTTCTCGCCCAAGAAGTTGTAGCCGAGGAGGATTTACCCATTAGTTTTGTAGCGAACACCCCTTGTTTTCGCAGCGAAGCAGGTTCTTATGGAAAGGATACCCGAGGATTGATTCGTCAACACCAGTTCAACAAAGTGGAGCTGGTGAAGTTTACGAAACCGGAGGATTCCTACCACCAACTCGAGTTGCTAACGGTCCACGCGGAGGAAATTTTGTGCCGCCTGGGACTTCCTTATCAGGTGGTTACTTTGTGTAGTGGGGATATGGGATTCAGCGCAACCAAGACGTACGATTTAGAAGTCTGGATTCCCAGTCAGCAGAGGTATAGAGAGATCTCGTCTTGCAGTAACTTCGAAGACTTTCAGGCACGTCGGGCTGATATTCGTTACAAGCCAAAGAATGGTAAGAAGGCTCGTTTTGTTCACACGCTTAACGGTTCGGCTTTAGCAGTGGGACGCACCTGGGTGGCCATCGTCGAAAACTTTCAGCAAGCGGATGGCTCCGTTACAATCCCCAAAGCACTCCGGCCGTACATGCAGGAGATGGAAAAAATCGAGCGGAACGAATCGGGATTCTTTTGAACAGCAGGAATCAATTCTTGAGACGTTGGCCCAACAATTTATGTTTTTCACGTTTTTTTAAATGCCAAATCATGAATCTTGGGAAGCTGAAAACTAAAGATGATCAAGTTTAATTTAGATAAGGAGGTTAAGCTAAGTTTTTACGATCAGATCAAAGGGCAGCTGCTTTCTGCGATTTATTGTGGAAAGATCAAAGAGAATGAACGCCTCCCCTCGATTCGAGAAATTGCCGAAGATTTCGGCGTGAACTATAAGACAATTCGGAAAGTTTACTTGCGCTTGGCTGAGGAGAACTATATTGAACTTGTGAAAGGGAGCGGAGCTTTTCTTCAGAAAAGAACCGGCGAGAATACTTATGAACAAATGCGCCACCGTGCCATCTTCAAGTTATTGGGAGAGATCTCGGAAAGGGCTAATAATCTGGGACTTTCTCCTGAAAAATTGGTGCGGTTGTTGGGTAATTACTCGACGGGAACCAATTTAAAGAAAATGACTCTGGCTGTTGTCGACGATGAAGAAGAGGCCTTTATCTTTTCGCGTGAGTTAGAAATGCGTTTGCGCGTTAAGGTGACGCCGGTCTCTCTTTCCGAGATCCAAGGCAATGGGAGGAATAAGTCATTGGAAGAGAGCGATTATCTGCTGACCACAAGTTGGCATCTGGAAGAGGTGGGACCAGTGGCGGAGAGTTACAGAAAGAGGCTAGTAGAAATCAAGCCGAGTCACGAAATTTACACTGAGATCTTAAACGCTGTCCGTCACCAAAACGTTGCCATTGTTATCCAAGATGAAAGGACCATGCATGCTTCCTGGGAGGTCTTTATGAATATCTACTATCCGTCGACCCAAAAACAATTTTGGATAGCGCCGATTAATCGGGAAGAGCTGGTCAATAAAATTATCCAAGAAGCAGATCTGATCTTTGTTTCCCCAATGTGTTGGGACGAGATGAGGAAACGTACGCCGGCAAACAAAGAACTGAAAACTTATGAGAATTTCATTTCGGAAGAAACGGTTACTTACTTAAAGGAGCTCCAGTTGCTTGGATAGATAGGAATTGGTTGCAGGCGTCTGTTGAGTGACATCGGGAGGACCTTCACCTTCCTGCCATCGCCGGTTTGATGCCAATTTTCAAATGCAAGCAGTTTCGGCTGAATACATCAAAAGTCTTCCCAAGGCAGAACTACATCTGCACCTTGAAGGGGCCATCACTCCAGCCGCCTTTCTTGAGCTAAGCCGAAAATACCAGACAGGATACCAAGCTTTGAGCGAGCGAGCGGTCGCCCAACGTCTTTTTAACTACAAGAACTTCAATCATTTTCTCCAGACTTACAAAATTGTTTGCCAACACCTGCGCGAGCCCACTGACTACGTGGCGATTCTGAATTGCTTGACGCAGGACTTGGTCGTTCAGAACGTGTGCTACGCAGAGGTCACCTTTACCCCTTCCATCCCCTGGAAATTCGAGCGAAATGCCGAGGAAATTCTGGCAATTCTCCTGAAACGAAGTCGCGAAATAGAGTCGAGTCAAAATATCGTGATTCGTTGGATTGTTGACTGTGTTCGTCAGTTTGGTCGAGAAGCAGCTGAACGAAGTGCTGAGTTGGCGAATCAATTTCGGGAGGATGGAGTAGTCGGGCTAGGTCTCGGAGGAGATGAAGACTCTCTGGCCATGGGGGAATATGCGGAGGTCTTTAGTTGGGCAAGAGCGCATCAACTTTACCTGCATGTTCACGCTGGTGAAATCGGTAATGCGGACCAGATTTGGCAAGCAATGCAGTTGTTAGGTGCCAACCGGATCGGTCACGGCATTCAAGCGGTCCGTGATTCAAGATTGATCGATTACTTGCGTGACCATGCGGTTCCCCTTGATGTGTGTCTTACCAGCAATCAGAAAACCCGGGCCTGGGTGAGTATCTCAGAAAATCCCTTTGGGCGGCTCTACAAGCGAGGGGTTTTGGTGACCTTGAATACAGACGATCCGGGGCTTTTCCAGATTTCCTTAGTTGAAGAATACCTTAAGGCTGTGCAATTTTTTGGGTTGAGCCGAGACGACATCCAACGGCTTGTGTTGCAAGGCGTCGGCGGGTCGTTCCTTCCTTATGCTGAAAAGATGAACTTAATGCAGCAATTCCAAGACAAAATTCGACGCATTTCAACACTTTTCTAGAAAACTGTTGATTGTGAACAAGAATTGTAAAACACAATAATATTTGCCGGGATAGGGCTGCCAAAGAAAAGGCAATTCCGGTGTGTGTGATCGACGAGGCCAAGCCTTCGATCTTTTAGGGTCCTCCTCAGGCCTGGCCCGGAGCCCGACACTCAAGCCAGGGATGTGAAACCTTGGTTTGAGTCATCACTTTCGCGGCGGCCGGGACGGCCGCATTTCGATCCGGCTGGTCAGAGAGCGGGGGTGTCGTTTTAGAGTCTCGATCACAACTTCAGCGACATCTTTGGGGGAGATTTTCCAGGTTTGCTTGCGAGCCGGAGGACTTCTATTGAAGCGAGTGTCAACACTTCCCGGCATGATATAAGCAACCCGGATATTGTCGTGTCTTACTTCTTGCATCAACGCTTCACTAAGCCCGGTCACCGCGAACTTGGAAGCGTTGTACGCGGCGCCCTTCGCGAAGGCGTTTTTAGCTGCCAAGCTGCTGATATTGATGATAAAACCTCCGCCTCTCTTTTTCATCTCCGGGATCGCAAAGTGGCAACCATAAAAGACGCCATTGAGGTTTGTTTCGATGACCGACCGCCACTGTTGCATATCAAACTCCTCCACTGTTTCAAAAATTCCAATGCCCGCGTTGTTGATAAGAATATCGATTCCCCCGAGTTCCTTGACGCAAAAATGAATCAGTTGTCGAACCTGATCAGGTTCTCTCACATCGCAGGCTTTCCCCACCACTTTCGTCACACTTGTCTTGGCGAGCGAAGTAACAGTCCTTTTGACATTCTTGGGATGGAGTGAACTGATCGTAACGTTTACATTTGCCTTTAACAGCGCCTTAGCGATGGCAAAACCGATTCCTCTGGTGCTGCCAGTTACAACAGCGCATTGGCCTTTGAGATCCATGGTGTCCTCTCTCTTGGAAACCTCGTCTTTTTCCTGTCTGGAAATATCAAGTCCTTTTCGACAGCAGAACCCAGTATAATTCAGTCCGAGGTCAATTTTCAGGAACGGTTGTATATAAGCTCAGGGAGGGATTCAGATGTCGAAACTGTATCGGTTTACCGTGTTTGCTGCCACCCTCGCCGGTTTTTTTTCGGCTGTCTCCGGCGAGATCAACAAACTTACTGACACCAGTTCTTTTTCCTCTGCATCTATTTTGATAAATTTTGAAAATCACGCCGATGGAGCTGAGGCTGGAGATCTCTTTGCACACTGGGGCATTGTTTTCTTAGGGAGCGGCGAGACGGTTCCGGTCATCCGATTTGCGCCATCGGGGATGCCGGTCCCCGGTGCCCCTGCGAACGTTCTCCGAAATGAAGCAACCGCAGGCTCTTTTGCCAACGATCTTCTGATCGTCAATTTCAAATTTCCAGTCAAACGCGTCGGATTTCGTTTGGGAAATGGTGATCAAAGCATCAATGCTACCATCAAATCCTTCGATGCCTTGGGGAACACCCTGGGAATCGTCGAGCAAGAAGGTTTAGCCGAGGACACCTTTGCGGGCGTCGAAGCCACACCTGCTTCTGGTATCTCCAAGTTGACGATTGACTACGGTAGCGTAGACAACGCTGAGCAAATCGACAACTTTATGATCGAGTATCAATCAAGACCGACCTTCAGCACTTATCTCCCCCAGATCGCCGATGGACCCTTGCTCGCCGGCGCCTTCCAGACCACTATTGTCGTCTCCAATCTGACCAACTCGACGGCGACAGTTGAAGTGCGTATGTTTAACTCTAGTGGTGAGCCACTGTCTTTTGAATTCGATGGTTTACCTGCGAGCACTTTTGATCTTTCCATCCCTGCCTTCAGCTCCAAGAGTTTTACCAGTGATGGCAATACAACGCCAGCCCAGGGAGGCTATGCTAGTATCGAGTCGAACGTACCGGTAGAAGGAACGGCAGTGTTTCGAGTACTTGACACCCAAGGAAACGTGGTTCATGAAGCAGGTGTAGGAGCGAGCTCGGGGAGAGTGACGGCCATCGGTGTTGTACAGAAGTTTTCGCTTGGGAATTTCAACAGCGGCGTAGCCGTGGTGAATATTTCCGATAAAAACGCCTTAGTCAACATTCACTTGTATGACGAGTCTGGAGTACTGGTCGATTCAAGCAGGCTAACAGGAGAAGATCTGCTTGGCCCTGGAGAACATCTGGCAAGATTTTTGAACCAACTGTTTTCAGGGCTCCCCGGGGATTTTGTAGGAAGCATCCTGGTGACTAGCGACCAGCCGGTCGTTTTGGTTATTCTTCGCACCATGAACGGATTGGCCCTTTCCAGTTTGCCCGTGGGAAGCACACAGCAATAATTGGTCTAATTCGCCGTCTAGCCTAGAAGTTTTGAGGAGAGACAGCCGTAGATGGGCTCAGACCACTAAGGACTTTGCTGCGTTTTGTGAAAAGCTTGCTTCAAAGATTTCATCATTTCCGGCAGCCGGTCGTAAAGCCGTTTTGGTTGACGCGGAGGGTGACGGGATAGGGCATAAGCGGTGATAATGGGAAGCGCTACGGTGGAGTCCAGGTAACAGACCACAGCATCCGGCAGCCCTTCCGGGTCAACCTTCCCCCAGCTGACGGCCTCCCCAGGCGTTGCTCCTGAGAGTCCGCCCGTATCGGGTCGAGCGTCGGTAACCTGAAGATAGTAATCGTGTCCTTTGCTAGGAATTCCAAGCACTTCCTGAATCTGGGGTTTTGTCTGCAAGAGGAAATTCTTTGGAGAACCCCCTCCCAGAATGAAGACAGCGCTTTTGCCTCCCGAGTTGTGGCTTGTCAGCACGATGCTGGCAGTCTCATTGACATCGCGCGACGCATCCAGGCGTAGCTTGTTCCCCTCCAGAGTCTTGGCCGCGATGTTCATGCCAATCGAGCTGTCCCCTGGTGAAGAAGTATAAATAGGCACCTTATAGCGGTAGGCAGCAGCGATCAGAGATTTTCCCTCTGTTTCCAGAATTCGTTCTTTTTCGGCTACGTATTTCCCCACTTGATAATGAAACTTGGCCGTGCTCATCTCCTCCTGAAACTCGGGTAAAGTAATGATTTGGCTATAGAAAGAATCAGTTGATGACAGTGCGGCGTAGTCGAAGAAAATATCGTAGATTCGAACCACCCCTTCCTCGTAAAGGCGAAGATCGTTGCTCTTCACATTACCCCGGTGCATCGATAAGCCGATCGCGAACTGCGTGTCGTGGTATAGATTAGCTCCAGTGGAGACGATCCAGTCGATGAACCCGTACTCAATGAGGGGAATCAGACAAGACATTCCCAACCCTGCAGGTGTCAGAGCGCCTGCTAGGCTGACGCCGACGGTGACATCCGGCTCGAGCATCTTTTGTACGAACAAATGACAGGCTTCACGCAACCGGGCGGCGTTGTACGCCTCAAATACAGAATCCACGAGATCCGTTATCTTTGTGCCATTGCGGATGGGAATAGGATTGATCTTTGTTGCAGCAAGATAATCGCTCACCATTGCACCTGAAGTTTTAAGACGGAAGAAATTTAACAGATGATGTTCATTTATCCTAACCATTTTTGTCAGGAGAATTCAGGGGAGCTCAAGACGCAAAACGAGACAAGAAAAGTGCCGAGATCTGTTCGATAATGTTCGTTGCTGGTTTTTCCTTTTCAGGCTTTACAGTTGCCCTTTTCTCATTTTTGCCGTTAAGGAATCCCCTCCGATAAGGTAGAATTTAGGTTTATGGCACAACTATTCCCGTTTCGAGGCTATCGGTACGACCCGGAAAAAGTGGGTCGACTCGACACGGTGGTCACTCAACCTTATGACAAGATCTCCCCGGAGATGTTGCAAAAGTATTTCCAACAGAATCCATATAACATCAGTCGAGTGATTAAAAACTCTAATTATCAAGAGGCTGGTCAATACCTTGAGCGTTGGATCGAGGAGGGCGTCCTGAAGCAGGACTCCTCTCCTTCCCTGTATCTTTACGAGCAAGTCTTTGAGTTTGACGCTCAAAGATTTTCCCGCCAGGGTTTCATCGGACTGGTCTCATTACAAGATGCCACACTCGCCGTAAAAGGGCACGAGAAGATTCTAAAAGCCCCACTGGAGGACCGATTGAACCTGATCCGGGCGACGGAATCGAACGAAGGTCTTATTTTCATGCTCTACTCTGATCCGGCTAAGCAAGTGGATCGGATACTTGATGCCCTACAGGGGAAGAAAAAACCGACTGTGGAAGTGGAGGATGAATACGGTGTATTGCACCGGCTAAGTCAACTATCAGACCGGCAAACACAAGAGCAAATCATCGAAGCTTTAAAAAGAGCACCTTTTTACATTGCCGATGGACATCACCGCTTTGAGACCTCAGTCCTTTACTTTAGAGAATGCCGCAAGAAGGGATTTAGAACGTCGGCTCTTGAGAGCTTCGATAAGCGTATGATCGCTTTGTTTAATATGGAAGGTTCTGGACTGAAGATTTTGCCAACACATCGGGGAATTCGTAATCTTTCGAGTTTTGATTTGAACAGGTTCCTTTCTAAGCTGAAGTCCTATTTTGAAGTCAAGCAGGTGGGGTTGCTCTCAGAACTGGAGGAGTTAATGTCAGAACCGGGGCACCGTATTGGCCTCCTCGTTGAAGATAAGACCTATCTTGTATGTTTGCACAAAACAGTGGAGAACGACTTTTCTTTTATGCAGGGAGTTAGCGAAACTGCCAGACAGTTGGACGTCAACATCTTGCATGATGGTATCCTCGAGCCACTTCTGGGAATTGGACCGGAAGAAGTGGCTGCTCAAAAGCACGTTGATTACTATCGAGGGCACCAAGAATTGGTCGCTCGTCTACGTAAGCGAGAGTGCCAGGTTGGTTTTCTCCTAAATCCGACCACTGTCGAACAAGTGCAACAGATCTCGGAGAAGGGCGAAAAGATGCCCCAAAAGTCGACTGATTTTTATCCCAAACTGTTGACCGGACTCGTCTTAATGAAGATGCAAACCGATAAAATAGCAACCCGCGATACGTTGCAGAGTGGCTTTCTCCAATCGCCTAAGTAGCGATTCTCCTGGTTCTCGTAATTGCAGCCCATCCAAGCCAGGATCGAACCTTGCATACTTGGATCGTTTCACTGTTCATCTTTACGGCTTTCTCACTTTCTGAGCGGGAAGTTGGCAACCTCTTCGAACGTACCACTCCATGTGGCTCATGATCCCCCGAATAATCTGAACATCACGTGGCGCTAATTCAGCCCGTCCAAACAATCGCCGGATTGTGCGCATAGTTGGAGCTGGGTGACCAGAACTCAAGAATCCAATTGCGATCAATGTCTGCTCAACGTGTGTGAACATTCGCGCCCGCTGTTTGGCGGATGCCAGTGGACTATGTTCCTGAAGCTGGCTTCCTTTAAGTTGAAAGATTTCGTAGGCTAGGATCATCACTGCTTGAGCCAGGTTCAGCACAGGGTAGTCGGAATTGGCAGGTACGTGGGCGAGGTACTGACAGTGAGCTAGCTGGTCATCGGTCAGCCCGCCTCTCTCCGGGCCAAAAACGAGTCCTAAGCGTTGCGATTGGGCATACTTGTAGACGATGGACGCAATCTCACGTGGTGTACAAAAACGTTGTTTGGGTTTTCGGTCTCGAGCAGAGGTTGTCCCCACCAGCACATGTTCCTTAGCTATAGCCTTCTCCAGGCTCGAATAGACCTTGGCTTCCCTGACGATGTTCATGGCTTTTCCAGCCATCCTCTGACACTCGGGATTCAGGAATCGCTCCGGGTTCACGAGCTTAAGGTTGCGTAGCCCCATGTTGTGCATGGCACGCGCGACCGAACCGATGTTGCCCCCCTGGAGAGTGCCGACCAGAATCACGGAAATGTTGCTGAGAGTAAGATGAAAAGCGCTATCCTGACGAGTGCTCATATTTCAATACACTTGGTTGCGTGAGTCGCTCTGAAAAACGGCTCACTTCGATTCTCGGACAGGTAAACATTTCTCTTTTGTCCAAAGAGTAGCAGCGAAATGGAACCTGTCGCCGTGTATGCCATAAACGTCATCGTATTCACCGAAACGCTCACACTAAAAAATCACAACCAACAGGGACAAGATGAGAAAAAGCGCAAAAGGGATTGCACCGAAGAGGATCATCAGCACAGTGAGTGTTATAAAGAACCTGTCGTGGTATGGTTTTTTCTCATCCATCCCGGGTTGCCTCGATTTTTCTTAATTCTGCCTCGATTACTTCGGCTAACTCGACCCAATTCTTGCTGTAAAAACCGGCATCGTCCACAAGGCTCTGGTATTTGTCGATGATTTGATCGAAAGCGTCCACCCTTCGCCTCAGAAAGCGGAAAAGTTGTTGTTCCTGTTTGTTCATCACTGCGCTGAATGATAAGTCGTCCATCCCGGGCGAAGCAAGACGTTACCCCCAAGTTACTTCGCGAGCTGGCTTGTGAAGAGTAAACGTCAGCGCAGTGATGAACAAAACGCTAAGTGTGAGGAGAATCAGTGATCGGGTGGACTCTATTTTCCAATAGTTTTTCCAGTTGTCTCTGGACATCGCAAAACGACTCAAAAGGAAAGAAAGGAATGGAGAACTCAACACAATATTTCGCAAGGCGGTGCTTTGCAAACAGGAAGTCTACATAGTTGACCACGGAGAGATCCGAAATCCCATCACCTATGTAGACAATCCGTCCGTTGGATTGAGCTTCGCGCAGAACGCAGGCTTTATCGGACTGCTCATCCTTCTGGTACAGCCAGCCGTTTTTCGTGATCTCGACCGGATGAGCATAGAAAGGGACATCTAGCTCACCAATAAAAAGGGAAAGAACTTGTCTGATTCCTGAGCTGACCACAACAATGGGATGACTATGCTCATGGCACCAATCGACGAAATCAAAAAATGCTGGATCGACAGAGATGTTTTGCAGTAGAGAACAGGAAGCTTTGGCCCAGGAGGCTTTCACCGAAGCTAATTCTGTCTGAATGGTCTCAAAAACGTCAAGTTTTTCTTTTTCCAGCTCCGCCAAAACGTTGTGGCGAAACTCACGACCCCCACCAAATGTCTCTGTGAGGAAGACGATCGAGTCTCGATTGGTGATGGTGCCGTCAAAATCCGAAAAAATCTGGATCATTGATTGTCGCATTGTGACTGATGGTGTTTTCAAGGTTGCACAGACGATTGCAGAACGCCTAAGTAGGACTATTCCTAGCTGGTCGGTTTTGTCTTCGACCCATTAGCAGGCAGGCGTGGTTGTTACTCTAGTTCAAATGTAAAGAGGGCACTGCCGGCCGCGATGCTAATCTGTTGTTTGCCATCGCTCAGGTAGCTGATCGGACTGGCGGAAATCATCCCTCCAAGGGAGGCAACCCACAGCTCTTTGCCCGTATCGGCATCCAGTGCAAAGAATTGCCCATCGGCGGTTCCACTGAAGATCAGATCGCCGGCAGTTGACAAAATTCCTGACCAAGGCACGGTGTGTAATCGGTATTCCCACTTGATCTCACCAGTTTTGGGAGCTAGGGCGCGCACCGCTCCCCAGCCTGGCTCCTCTTCGCTAGCACCCTGCATGAGGCTTCCGTAAAAGAAGTTACCCGGATCGTAGATCGAGTCGCCCATAAAGAAGATGTTGGGGAGCTCCCAGACCGACAGGTAAAAGAGGCCGGTTTGCGGGCTATACGACGGGGAGTACCAGTTGGTCCCTCCCTGTATCCCCGGGTACACGAGGGTTCCTTCCGGACTGGGAATCATGCCTGGCTTCCTGATGGGGCGACCTTTCGAGTCAATCCGTTCGGCCCAAGTTTGCTTGGCAAATTCCCGTGCCAACAAGAACTCACCAGTTTCCCGGTCCAGCACGTAGAAAAAAGCGTTGCGGTTTGCCCAGAACAGGAGCTTACGTTGGCGACGTTTGAACTCTATATCTACCAGCACTGGAATCTGGCAGGCATCCCAATCATGAACGTCGTGCGGTGTAAACTGAAAGTGCCATTTCAGGGTTCCAGTGTCTGCATCAAGAGCAATGACCGAACTGGAAAAAAGATTGTCCCCTTTTCGGACTTCACCGTTAAAGTCGGGGGAAGGGTTTCCCGTACCCCAATAGATCAGATTGAGGTCTGGGTCAAACGAGCCGGTTACCCAAGTGGGAGCACCTCCTGTCTTCCAGGAATCTCCTTTCCAGGTCTCATGGCCCGGTTCCCCCGGGCCAGGAATCGTATAAAAACGCCAAATCCGCTTCCCGGTTGCGGCGTCGTAAGCGTCCAAAAAACCTCGGATTCCATACTCCCCTCCGGAAATGCCTACTATGATCTTATCCTCCAGTGCCATGGGTGCCACCGTGATGCTGTATCCCGTTCGGTAGTCAGCGACTTCGACGTCCCAAAGAACGCTGCCAGTTTTCGCATCGAGTGCTACAAGATGGGCATCCAGGGTTCCCAAGTAGAGGCGTTCGCCCAGGATCGCCAACCCTCGATTCACAAACCCACAACAAACGTGTATGCGCTCAGGTAGCTTGTGCTGATAGGACCAAAACGTGCGCCCGGTCCGGAGGTCGAGTGCAAAAACGTTACTAGGCGGATGGGTCAAGTACATGATTTCGTCTACCACGAGTGGGGTCGTTTCAAACTTTTCGAGAGTTGCCTTTTGAAAGACCCACTTCAATTCAAGCTTATGCACGTTATTTCGATGAACCTGCGCAAGGCGGCTGAAACGGTGACTTTTGTAGCCGCCCGAGTACATAAGCCAGTTCCCTGGATTCTGCTCGGTCTGCAGGAGGTCTTGGTAGCCGACCGCGTGGGTTGCGGATGCTGCGGGCTGCTCCGTGCTTGGTGGCGAGAGAGCATTGTGGCGAGCTGAATTCGCTGCCAATTCTCCACAGCAGTAAGTCAGAGCCAAAATCGCGCTGAAAGCCGGTAGCTGTATGATCACACTATTCTCCTCGCAGGGAATACAGGTAGACTACCAGGTCGTCGAGTTCGCCCTTACTGAGTATTCCCTGGTAGCTTGGCATCGCGGGAGACTTTCCCAGCTGAATTTCTTTCAAATCTTCTTTCCAGTACGAATGTAAGTTTTCTTTTTCATCCATGAGCTGGATGGAGTAGGTGTCCTCGTTTAGGAGAATCCCGTCAATCGTCTTTCCGTTCTCATGGGTGATTGTTACCGGCCAGTAGCGACGAGACCCCTGAACGAAGACTTGTGAAGTAGAAGCTTGTTTCACATTCGGTTTCACGATGAAGTTTCTCAAATACTGGGGCGAGCGTTTCCAACTGACCTTGCTAAGATCTGGACCTAAGCGTCCGCCTTGGCCATTGACGATGTGACATCTGGAGCATTGCCCCTTGCCTTGGAACAAACGTTTTCCCTCGGCTGGATCTCCCCGAAGCGGGGTCTTGGTCGATGGTTGACTTAAGGTCCGGATAAAACCAAGTACTTGCCAGACTTGCCTTTCGGAAAGGAGAGTCATCCTCATCTCGGTGCCGGGAATGCCTGAGGAAATGATGCGGAAAAGAGTGGAGTCGTCGCCCTCACCGTGTCGGAATCGACCCCTAGTCAGATCCGGTCCTGCTTCGCCCGTTCCGTCAGGTGCGTGACAAATCGCGCACTGGCCCCGAAAGATCCCAGCTCCTACCGCCAGATCTGCCGGTGAGGTATGAGGATTACGATCTTCCGGAGGCCGTGCATTCAGTGTGGCACCACACAGAATCGGTAGGAAAAACCAGAGATACCCTGCAAGCAATTGGTGTTGTTTTACCGTTTTCACCGACAAGCACCTTTACTACCCGATTGGTACGGTTCAGTCAAGCTCCGGTGGTGTCCCTTTTTTAAGACGCCACGGTAGCTTCATCTCGTCCTAATAAGTTTCAACTGGTTATAAATGAATAGGGACGAGCAAGTCCCAACGTCGGAAACGGTAGCCTAGGCCTCTTAGTAGCACGCGGCCACTACCCAGAAAGAGAGCCAGGGAAGTTTTTGACGATCCCAAACTTTGTCAACCGCTTGGATCCCGATCATTGGGGCGACAAGTCACGCTTACCAGCACTAAGTAAATCTGGAGTGCTGGTCTCAGGGGAGTAGCCCGCGTTCTCAGCTCCTTTGCTGAGTCACACAATCATTCTTGTAGAGCACGCTCGGTCTCAGAGGCTGCTGTAATTAGGTCTTCAACCTTAAAACAACAGCCACAAGTAGGCCCGCCGAAAACTCCGCCAACTCGTCTAATCAACGACGGGCTACGTGAAATACGGCCCGCAATGCTAAAAGATAGAGTTTCGTAAGAAACCCCGAAGCTGAATCCGTTCCTGGTTCAACTTGTAGTTAACCGCTTTTTACTTTTTGGCCAGGGTCACTGAATCTACTTTACTGTGCTCGCTAATCACGGTGACTTGCTTGCCAACCAAGTCGGCCAGTTTAGCTTCTGCGCCATCCGCGCCCACGGCCTTGGTGTTCATGGTCAGCGTGAGTTTGGCTTCTTCGCCATCCGCGCTTGCAACGATAATTATCTTCTTGTCAGCATCGAGCGTTTTGAAGGTTCCCTCGTTGCTCACCTTCATGCCGCATCCAGCGAAGGCGATTCCGGCTGTGACGGTGATAGCGAGGATCATGGAGAGAATAAGTTTCATGGCTTCTCCTTTGCGGGAATAGTAGTTAAGCGCTGAGTACACGCATTTGATAACATCAGCACTCAGTGAAACACAAATCTGTTTATTATGCAAGATCAACCGTGTAAAAAATGGAGGTTACGGTAACCTTGTTTTCGTTCGCAAAACCCCGCATGGCTTTGCCAGCTTTGCTGTTCTTTTCCCTGGTTTCCCTTGGCATCGCGCATCCTGTGCCCGATGTGCCCCTGCGGACTTTTTTCGAACCGGATGGCACCGCAGTCATCAAAATCGAGGTTGACCCTCGGTGTTTAAGCAGGGACCCTGAAGCGGAGCCGTATCTGCGCCTAAGCCGGTATATACGCATGTCTGATCCAACACGGAATCGATTGCGGTTACAGGCACAGGATTATGTAAAACGAACGGTCGAGATTTCCTTCGAACCCGGGGAGGAGCTCCAACCAGATTGGACCTTCGAGTTCACCACTTTTCGATCCGGTCCACTCACCCGGCCCGACGATCCGGTCATGTTGACCGGTTCCTGGCAGCTGAAAGACCTTGCCGGTCGAACAGGCTATCAAGTTCGCGCATTGCCTGAGGGCGAATTCAGCGTTCTGTTTCTGAATTACTATCAGGGGGAGGGCCTGAGTGGCATTCAGGTACTCTTTCCTGGTGAATCCAGCCGCGTGCTCAATCTTACCGGTCTTGTAGATGCGGAAATTGGGGACCCGGACAGGGAGTTGATCGAAGGTGTTTATTTGCCTGAATATTGGTCGACTTTTTTCAGCTTCATTCGCGCGGGCTTTGTGCATGTCGTGCCCTTGGGAACAGATCACATTCTCTTCGTGCTCGGTCTCTTTCTGCTCACTTTAAAGTGGAGGCCATTGTTGTGGCAGGTCACCACCTTCACCATCGCGCACACTATCACCTTAGGTTTGGCCACGACGGGTATCGTCCATGTTTCAAGCTCCGTGGTCGAACCAGTTATTGCTGGCAGCATTGTGGTGATTGCCCTTGAAAATATCTTTTATCCGAAATATTCGTTGTGGAGGTTGTTGGTGGTATTTGTTTTCGGGCTCGTTCACGGTCTTGGTTTTGCCGGTGCACTGAGCAGGCTGGGATTGCCCGGATCATCTCTGGTGGCCAGTCTGCTGGGTTTCAATGTGGGAGTTGAAGTGGGGCAGTTGATGGTGATCGTACTGGCTTTCATCGCCACGATGTGGCTACGAGGCTCGGAACACTACCGGAAGTTCATGGTCCTTCCTGGGTCCATCACCATTGCGGTGATAGGGGCATACTGGATGATTCAGCGAATCTTCTTTCAGTGAGGCAGCCTCACAATCCATCGATTCTGGTGCAGATCACTATTCACCGCCAAAGGCGTTTGGTTGTGGTGAATAGTGATGATCACTAGTGACGCCGTTGTGGATGCAAGGGAGTCAGTATTACCCTATATCTTGACCTACACTCCCAGTTTTTTGAAGTAATGCCGCCACTCGGAGCGAAAGCGTGCTCGGCCAAAACGCTGTGCATTTTTCACTGCCTTTTCGTCGGCGAAGCGGTTGCGCTCAAAGACACGGAGAGTTTTGCCGAGCGACTCAGGCGTCGCCTCTGGAAAAAACAATCCAGTCTCTCCTTGGATCACTGTTTCGGTTGCTCCACCTTCACCGTAGGCGACAACCGGACATCCGCAGGCACCAGTTCTAGCAACAGCCCCACGGCAGTTCCCACTGTGGTGCGAGCAGAGGCCCCCGTCTCTCTCCAGGGTTACTAGTTTCTTGGCCTTCGTGGCGGGAGCTCAGCACAGGTCTATTGCACGGTAATAGGCAGGTAGAGAATGATGGATATTTGTCCGTGAAAGGTGACGTGCCCGGTCAAGTTTAACGAAGAAGCCAAACAATGCAGGGCGTCTCGAAGCGGACCCATTCCTACCATATGAAGATGAACCATTGGCATTCGTTTCACCAAGTGTTCATGGCCCAAAGTAACGTCGCCTGCTCCTTAACCGACACCTGTGATCTTACATGCAACGGCCTCTCCTCACCTGCCAGATCCACTGCGATCCAGCAGGAAAAGAAGGGGTAGTGCTGAACCGATTGCGTCGGGCTCTTTCCAATCCCTTTTCTGTTCTTGCTAGCCGGTTCTGCTTCTTCCATGCCCTCACAACTAATATAACTGGGAACCCTTCATAGAGAGATTCTCTCAACTCTTATAACTCAATATCGAGTTTTCTAAAGCATTCCAGGTAAGGTTCGATCAGATGAACATGTTGTTCGATGGTATATTTCCACCTCGTTTTGCACCCACGAAGGATGACTGCCAACGGAAAAGCGCCGCATAGGCATGAAAATCCGAAAGTAGTAGAGCTTCTCCAGACCTCTGGCCTAGTTTCTAAAAGGTTCATGGCGGAACTGTAATCTCACTTTTGGTCTGATCGGGTGAGCGTGACTTCTGTTCGCCTAACCTAAAGAAGGAGACATCTGAGTCGCCCCTGTGTCGAATTCGTCGTCTATTCATCGATCTTGTGGGTGGATAACAGCCTTGTCAAGAATCACGCCCGTGTCGGCATCCACCATCACAGCCCACGCTTCGCTCAGGTTAACCGGGGCAAAAACCCGATAGGCTAGACGGGAGGCACCCTCCTGACCAACGAAAAAGACCAAATCCGATTCGCACCCCTGACAGTCCTCGTGCAACTGCGGTATGGTGCGTGCGGCGAGCCGTTGTGCAGTTTTCTTACTCACAGCGGTCAACTGCTCCAGGTGTTTCCGGTAAGGGTCGACTGACCTTTTCCCCTTCGCCAGAGCACCAACCAGGGCCTCCAGTCGGTCACGGTTGCGCAAGAGTTGTGACGGATCAGTGAGTACCGTCTCGAAAGGGGTTGGATGTTGCTCGAGCGAGCTGAAGATTCGCTCGATGGCTCCCACGGGTGGCAAGGCCATCTCTTGTGGGGCCCGAAACTCCACATGCATGTTGTCATCGGTGTTAATAGGCGCACCCTCGACAAAGACGCGCACTGCCTTTGGGCCAGCGTACAGCAGGGCCAGGAGATCCTCTGGCCGCTCAATTCCGATGCGAGCGTTCTCGATCCGTGTAGAAGCATTGGCCCAGCGATTCTCAAGGTCAGCCAGGTTGATTAGGATGGGCTGACTAGACCCCAAAAGGATGGAGTCCCCCGGCGTGCTCCGGAAGACCATCACCTCGGGAAACACGGACTGAAAGGTAGCCAAAATCGTCCGGTAGGTATCCGGAGAGATCTCATAGGCTTGTAACCACTGGGCGAACAGCCCATCGGTAGCCAAACGTTGTGCTGCCAGTTCAAAGAAGTCCTGCGTGAAAAGACTGGCGACTCCAGTTACCCATGGATGAGAGGGTCCGGAAATGATCACTTGATAGGGATCCTTGGAGGCTCGCAAGATGTGTCGGACGTCGTCTTGATGCAGCTGGAAGCGAGGGTGGGAAAAGGGGTCGTGGTTCACATGCGTGAAAAAACGGGAGCTCTCGATCACGGCTGGTTCAAGCTCGACCGCTGTCACCTGCTCAACTGATCCCTGCAGTGCGGAACCGACGCTGACCCCGCTCCCATATCCCACTACGAGCACCTTGTCTGCGGTTTTCGCCAGCAAGAGCGGGATCTGAGCCAGTAGCGTGTGAGTGGACATGTCATTTGGGCCATCGCTGGCATTCGGGCGACCATTGATGCGCAGCGATCGCAGGTTTTTGTCCTCCAGGACCATCACGGTCGCTGTTGGTCCCTCTCGATGATAGAGGACCTTGGCAGTCGGACGTGTGAGAGTGTCGATACGGTAAGTGAGGCGACGTTCGAAAACCGCAGCGTTAAGTGGCTTTAGATCCCAGCTCGGTCGTGTTAGAGCACTCACAGTGACGATAAGGACCGACGCCAGCGACCCACCGATAAGCCACCGGCTAGGTTCTGCCCGTGTGGCAAAGATCAGTCCCATGACAGCTCCAGTCACCGCAATTCCAAGCAGCGTGTCCTGTGACCCAAACGAAGGAATAAAGAGAAAGCCTCCCAAAACTGCACCTAAGATGCCTCCAACGGTGTTGATCGCATAGAGGGTACCGATTGCGGAGCCGGTGTTCCGGGCTCCTTTCGACAAACTTGCAATTATCACGAGCGGAAGGATAGTGCCAGCAAACAGCACCGGTAAGATCAGGGTAACAAAAACGATCACAGCGTTGAGCGCCACCACGCTGCCGAGGGATGATGGACTCCACGCTCCGAACATCTTGAAGTACCAGAAGGGGAGGTGATTCACGGCATAAACCGCCCCCACTAGGAAGAGCGCCATCAGTAAATACGTTCCCGCCAGATAAGGTTCAACGCGAGCGGCCCTGGTGCCCCATCGCGCTGCGCACCACGCTCCGATGGTTAGCGCCACCAGGTAAACCAGCAAGACCGTGCTGAAGGCGTAGATAGTAGAACCTACGATCAGTACGAGTACTCGTGTCCAGGCCACTTGACTCGCAAAGGAAATTACTCCGGAAAGCAGGACAGCTACAAGCAGCAGTGTGCTCGGTCGGGTCTCCAAGTGCTCGTCGGTGGGGCGTAATTTTTCCCGCTCCGGCAGGCGAGGCAGCCGCAAGGCCACGAGTCCGACCATGATGTTCACTGCCGCTCCAAAAATGATGGTGCGCCACAACCCCAGTCCCGGCATGAGAAAGAAACCACCAATAGCGACTCCGAATACTGCCCCGGCCAGGTTGACGGTGTAGAGCCATTGGGGAGCCAGTCGACCTCGCCGCAATCCTGAAAAATAATCTGCCATCACCGGCAGTGTGGCTCCCATCATCGCTGTGGGTCCGAGTAATAATCCACCGGCAATCACGAAGCGCAGCACACTGAGCGTGGAGAAAGAAAGCTGGAAACGCTGCCACATCCAGCCATAGAGCGGCTCGATTACCTGGAGCAGCAGGGGGATGAGCAGGGCAAATAGACCGATGCCGATCTCCAGTAGAGCATAGACACGACGCCGGTCTCCTAACCGATTCATTCTTCGGCCGATCCCGTAACTACCTAGTGCCAAACCACCCATGTAGGCGGCAAGGACGGTGGCGACCGCGAGGGAGGTGGCGCCAAAGAGATGTCCCATGAGCCGTACCCATACCACCTCGTGGATAAGCCCAGCACTTCCCGATAGCAAGAAGACCACCACCAAGACTCCTGCTACCCACCCCAGCTGCGAGGGGGACCGCCGCTGGTCTCGTCGTCTGGCCAGTTGTGCTCGTCGCCGTTCCTCGCGACTGCTCGGTTTGGTCGCCATCAGCGCCTGCTTCTCCGTATCACGTGAAGGTGCCAGCTACTGTTCATCCGCGCGGAGCTCGAAATCAGCTCGAAGCCTTTTGGGAGCGGGCGTATTCACTTCTTAGTTGAGTGCATATCAAGGCAAAAAGGCACTGCACGATTCACCGACTTCCCTCAGAATAGTCGCCACCTCTTTACCAATGATCCGGGTTCGTAAATATGCTAACGTAGCTGAACAGTTGGGAGCGTTCCGCTGTTTTGGTGGTCAGTGTGGTTCACCTCGGGAACACTCCGCACTAGCGTTTCCGGATATCCTTTCCCTTGGCGAAAAAAAGAAACGGCCTGCGGTGAGGCCTTCGAGACAAGAGCGTTCTCCAGCAAGCTTCTCGGATCCCCCACTCTTTCCAACTTTGTCTTTTCCCGATCCTACTGGTCTCCACCTCTCCGGAGGAGCAAGATCTTGATCCCAATTGTACCACGCAGCAAACGGTTTACGCAACGCATTCCTCACGTTTTTCTATAAAGAGGATGTTGTTCTTGACCCTTGGTGAGGCCACTGTTCATCAACCTCTTCTCGCTCTTCTCGATCGCTTGTTTCAACAAGTGAGTGCGAGATCGATTTAGACGATTGCTCTTAGCTAAAGGGTAGATCAAGAGGAAAAGTGGTTCAAATAGTAGAGGGGGATGGGGGCGTTTTGGAAGGGCTAGCTAGTTTAGTGACCCATCCGTTTGAGGGCCGCATCCAAGGTAAAGTCCGGACTTTTGATGAGATCTACTGCTGCCCCTTCTACGGCGCGTATCTTGTCGATCTCGGCTGGCAACTTTTGGGCGATGTTCGATGGCACAGAGATCACCCCGTTTCTGTCACCGTGGATCAGATCGCCGGACTCGACACGCAATCCATCGACGACGACCGGTCCACCCCACCGAACGCGCCGCGGGTTTCCGTGCGATGCAGCACTACCCAGAGCAAAGCACTGGAAACCCAACGCTCTAAGTTCGTTGACGTCGCGGATTGCGCCGTTGCACACGAGTGCTACCGCCCCCAGTCGCTTCATTAGGGTAGCTGAATAGGAGCCGATACAGGCAGCACCGCCGGGTCGAGGTCCGACATCTTGGTAAACTAGCACGACTGGTTTTGGAGATGCCTCAACCCGTTTAGTGAATTCCCTGAGTCCTCTTCCGATGGCTGCGGGACCTGAGCTTGTGGTATCTACCTCAGCGGTTATAGCATAGCCAACAGTTACACCAAGTTCGGGAAACATGCAGCGGATGCCGTATCCGGCAAAACCGGTGATGAGGTCGCGCACGTGGAGCGCCTCGATAGCATTCGAGACAGTGGGACTGTCGACCTCCTGCAAGACCTCTAGAACTTTGGGTGAAAGTATCTTGTTCATTTTCTCCAGACCTCCTTTCTCACGGCGAACAGTCATTGACTTCACCTCGATTTGTGCAATGGTTTCGAAGCGACATAGCACGGTCTGCGTGGCCACCTCATGTTCGAGGTTCTATTCTAGCGCGGCGAAGCGCAAATCTCTTTAAAGAAATGTACAAAAGTCCGAGTTGCAATTGTTATCGGCTGGTAACTTTGTGGCGAATTATCTATAAATAGGCCGTTTCGCCATTGAGCCGCTCTCACTAATCCTGCATAATCGATGGGAATTTCAGAGAGAGGGGCAGCGATGACTTTGAAGTATTCGGTCAAAAACAATGGGTTGGAACGAATAGGGCTGAACGTGTTGGAAGAACCGCAGCAAGTGCTCGGAGTGCTTGTAGGTGCAGGATACGATGGCATCGAAATCAAGGGCGAGCCGGATCGGATTGATTCGAGACTAGCTGGAGAGATCGCCGATGTCGCGATTTCCCGCGGTGTGAAGGTATCAGCAGTCGGTGGAGCTTGGGGTGCGTGGGATGCCGGAGAAGAAAGGGATCTGGGGTCCAGCGAAGATGCGGTCAGAAGGCATGCTTTAGGCTATGCGGAGAAGTGTATCAATCTGGCCGCCGACCTCAAGGCGCCTATTTTCGAGATCTGCGCCGCTCCTTTCTTCCAGGAATACCCCTTTTCGAGCGTTCCTCTCGAAACGAGCAAACAGAACTTTATCCAAGCGGTGAGCGGGTTGTGTCAATATGCTGCCGATCACAATGTTGCCATCGCCATTGAGCCCATCAATCGTTTTGAGGGCTATCCGGGGTTTCTAAACTCGGTAGATGACGCCATGATCGTGATTGATGAGATCGCCTCTGACAACTTGGGTGTTCTGCTCGATTTTTTTCACGCTAACATTGAAGATGCCTCCATCCCCGGTGCGATCAGAATGGCGGGAAGTAGGCTGATGAACATACATTTATCAGACAGCAATCGCGATGCCCCTGGTACAGGTCATATCGATTTCATTGCCGCAATTAAAGCCCTGGCTAAGGTTGAGTACGAAGGTTACATATCCATGGGTTTTCTCCCATCCAGACTCAACTTGCCCAAACTGCGCGAAGCACTTCTTGAGAAGTCGATCGGCTACATGAGAGAGCAGGAAGGAGTGGCCGTGTCGGAGAAAAAAGAGGGCAATTATGCAAAGTGAAGCCCAAGCGGAGTCGTCGTGCTCGCAATCCTAAGATCTTCTGCCTTAGGAATTTGGCTGTCTGAGGTAGCCACCTCCGGGTGGAGAATCGGATTTGAATCCCCTACTTTGTGTGTTTGGTCTCCGCTCGTTCTTTAAAGTCTACCGGTGACAACGCCCCCACGAATCCAGATGCCGGCGGTGCTGCTCGAATACGAATTGCCAACTCCGTGTTCCGTTGGGCGCATTTGTGGGTGGGGGAGAAAACAGTACTGTCGATAGCGATTAGGCTAATACCCTGTCGACTTTTCGCAGCTTGGTCTGCGGAATATTCCCCTGCGGCTTCAAATGAAACTGCCGCAGGTCGAACTCGTAACCGATGCGTGGACATCGTCATCCTCAATCGGCCCGTCAACCTTCAAGAGCCTGAGCGACTGATCATCAAGCTAGTGGCTTGTTTCGGTGATCTGAAACAGAAAAAAGCCATCATTCCTTACAAAACCGAAAGCGTTCAATCAAGTTTGTTATGATGGTGGAGCGCATCAGGTATATGGCGCCGAAAGTAACAGGATTGGCAGTCGGGGTTGTCTCAAAACAAAGTGCCTCTCCCTTCGATAAAGAGAACTTATGGCTAAAGGGAACTCTTTTGATATCGTCTCGCAGACGGACCTCAATGAAGTTCATAATGCTGTTCGACAAGCTATGAAAGAGGTCGAACAGCGCTTTGACTTCAAAGGGACGAAGAGTAACGTCCAACTCGAAGGAGACGAACTTGTATTGGTCGCCGACGATGAATACCGCCTCAGGAGTCTTACCGATATCCTCGAGCAGAAACTGGTTAAACGCAAAGTCTCATTGAAAGCTGTTCAGTATGGGAAAATCGAGAGAGCTATAGGAGGGACCATACGTCAGCGTGCGGTATTGCAGCGGGGCATCCCGAGCGACAAGACCAAGGACATTGTTCGGTTTATTCGCAGCACGAAGCTGAAAGTGCAAGCTTCCATCCAAGGAGGACTTGTTCGGGTGTCCAGTCGTGATCGCGACACTCTCCAAAAGGTGATCACGCTGTTGCGAGAGCGGGAGTTTGCCATTCACATGGAGTTCACCAACTATCGCACCTCGTAGGTAATGCAAGAAATCAAAAACCGCCTGATCGAATTGTTCCGGACGAAGTCCCTGCAAATTGGCCATTTTACCTTGACCTCGGGGGTGACCAGCAATTATTACCTTGACGGTAAGAGAACAACGCTCGCCCCGGAGGGTGCTTATCTTTCAGCTTGTTTGATTCTGGAAGAACTCAAACGCCGCGGAATCAAGGCGGAAGCCATCGGTGGGCTCACCCTTGGTGCGGATCCGATCGTGGCCGCTGTTGCAGCTGTGAGCTACGCCAAGCGGACCCGATATCGACCTCTTTCGGCTTTCATCGTGAGAAAGCGTCCGAAGAGACACGGAACCCAGCGTTACATCGAGGGGTTTGATGGGTTTCCCGAAGCCCCAGTCATTATCATCGATGACGTGTGTACGACGGGAAATTCTGCCGCAAAGGCTATCAAGCATGCTGAACAAGCTGGTTATCACGTTGTCGCAGTTATTTGTCTCGTTGATCGGGAGCAGGGTGCAAAAAAACGTCTTCACAGCTACCCTTTCTTTCCCCTTCTGACTGCCTCGGATTTACTCAACGAAGCCAAGATTCAGAAGCGACTGGCCAGGTTGTAAAATGCCCACCACCTAGATAATCCGCTTGGATCACACTGCGACGATGAATTCACGGTGACGGGTTACAAGCTTCTCTTTTTTCTTGCCCCTTGGCTTTAAAGGTCCTAAGATTTGGTTTATGCCGCGAAGGTCCTCTCAGTTAGAAGAAGTGCTTAATCTGAACAACGCTGTTTCGGCGCAATTTGATGAGGCCAGCACCTTCCTCAAATACCCCAGGGGATTACTCGATCAGATCAAGCGTTGTAACAATGTTTTTATGGTGGCCTTCCCGGTCAGGTTCGGAAACCGTTACGAGTATTTTTACGGCTGGCGTGCCGAGCACTCTCACCACCGTAAACCTTTAAAGGGCGGTATACGGTTCAGCCCTCTGGTGGACCAGGATGAAATCATCGCTCTGGCTGCTCTCATGACCTATAAATGCGCCATCGTGGATGTACCTTTCGGTGGATCCAAAGGCGGCATAACGATCGATCCTCGGAAATATAAGGTCCACCAGTTGGAAAAAATCACACGTCGCTACACTGCGGAGTTGATACGCAAAAATTTCATCGGTCCAGGCATCAACGTCCCGGCTCCCGATATGGGAACTGGGGAGAGAGAGATGGCTTGGATTTTTGACACCTACGATGCCTTTTACACCGGAGGAATTGACAACATGGCCTGTGTGACTGGCAAGCCTATCACTCAAGGCGGCATCCAGGGGCGTAAGGAAGCTACTGGCCGAGGAGTTCAACTTGGAATCCGACAGGCCTTTCGGCACGACCAAGACATTCTGGCACTGGGGCTTAAACCGGGGTTGGCGGGTAAACGCATAGCTCTTCAGGGTTTTGGAAACGTCGGCTATCATTGTGCCCGATTTCTAAGGGAAGAAGATGACTGCAGGATCATCGCCGTAAGCGACTATGGTGGCGGCGTATACGATCCCCGCGGGCTGGACATTGAAGCATTGAGACGTCATGTCAGAAATAGGGGTACCGTTCGAGGTTTTCCTGGGACACAGAGTTTTGATAATCCCCAAAGCGTATTGGAGATCGAGTGCGACATCTTAATTCCTGCTGCCCTGGAGAACCAGATCACCCTCAAAAATGTGAGTCAGATCCGGGCCAGGGTTGTGGCAGAAGCTGCTAATGGGCCGACTACACCGGAGGCCGAAAGAGTCTTGTTGAAACGGGGCGTTCTCATCATCCCCGATATTTATCTCAATGCTGGAGGCGTCACTGTCTCCTATTTTGAGTGGAGCAAGAATATAGCTCACATCCGGTTCGGCCGTTTACAGCATCACCTGGAGGAACTACGCGGGGAGACTCTGGTGGCATCATTAGAAAGCATCACTCCGCAAAAGCTTTCTAAACCGGCCCGGAGGATCCTGATCCATGGCGCCGAAGAAATCGACCTTGTCAACTCTGGATTGGAAGATACGATGGTCAGTGCCTACGAATCAGTCCGAACCATTTTCAAACGCAAACGAAAACTCCCCGGTCTTCGTATCGCTGCTTATGTTCTGGCTATCAACAAGATTGCCTCTGCTTATCGAGAACTGGGTATTTTCCCTTAGTGAGTGTGTAGTTCTCTTTTCCAGCATTTCCCTTTTAGCAGCCGGGGGAGTGTGTGAACGTGGTGGGGTGTTGTCTTATTTAAATAGGTTTATCGTAGAGGGCTCCCCATGGGTCTGCTCCTACGAACATAGGCTAATAGTACACTAACTCCGGGTATAAGTTGCTCGGGTATAAACCTGAGAAAAAAATCAAACTGTATTAGTAAAAATCCATACTGAGCACTTTTGTGAAGATCGAATATTGACATTGCTAGAAGAGGAGGTAGCGACCTCGTTCTCAAGTCCCTTCTGCAACTGGCGGTTTTTCTAGGGCGATGCTTGCCGTTGCTGTAACACTCGTCGATAAGGAGTGGCTGGACGATCATTCTTGCTTCTAAACGCCGGCAGCCTCGACTTGCTTTTGAATAGATTGTTGGTGAGGGAGTTCAATTACATGGAACGAGGTGATGGGTGCTGTTAGAATGAATCTATGTCAAAATCGCCCAGGAAAATTGAAGTGATCTGTCCTTGTTGTCAGGCGACACTGGTGGTGGATGCGAAGACGGGCTTGGTTTTGCACGGTCACGAAAAGAAATCAGGTTTCACATTTGAGCGGGCTGTACAAGAGGTCAAGGCGCGGAAGGAAAAAGCGGACGAATTGTTCAACCAGGCATTTTTGGATGAAAAGCGCCGCCACGACAGTCTGGAGGAAAAGTTCCGTTCGGCTCTTGAATCTAAGGACGAATTAGAGGAACCACAACGCCTCTGGGATCTCGATTGAGATCTGTCTTATCAGTCGGTTCTGACCGACATTGAAGAGGAGATTTCTATGAGAAAAAGTAGTCCTAAAAGTAAAATCAACGGGAACTCCGCCCTCCTTCGAGAACCCTTCCCGGGGTCACGAAAAGTTTATACCGAAGGCGATTGCCCCGGTGTACGCGTTCCCTTGCGCGAGATTACCCTCGAGGCGGGATCTTCGAAAAATGGCGACTCCAATGAAAGCAACCCCATCTGTTTTGTCTATGATACGTCGGGTCCTTACACCGATTCGCAGGCAGAGATCGACATGCGAGGCGGATTGTTAGAAATCCGGTCGGCCTGGATTCGGTCACGAAGTGACGCCGAGGAGTGTGCCAGTTTCTCTTCGGCATATAGCCACCAGCGAGCCTCGGATGGCAGTCTGCAGGACATTCGATTTCCCAGTCCCCACAAGTCTCTTCGGGCCAAATCGGGACGGAATGTGACTCAGATGCACTACGCTCGCCAGGGCGAAATCACACCGGAGATGGAATATATAGCGATCCGGGAAAATCAGCTTATGGAAGTTGCGGCGGAGCATCCAGATCAACATCCCGGGCACTCGTGGGGGATGGCGGTTCCAGCACGAATTACGCCTGAGTTTGTGCGCGGTGAAGTCGCCAGAGGCCGTGCCATAATCCCCGCGAACATCAATCACCGCGAGCTGGAACCCATGATCATCGGGCGAAATTTCTTGGTTAAGATTAACGCGAACATAGGAAACTCTGCGGTTACCTCCTCGATTGAGGAAGAAGTGGCAAAGATGATCTGGGCCACCCGCTGGGGAGCAGATACGGTTATGGATCTCTCCACGGGTCAACACATTCATGAAACCAGGGAGTGGATCATTCGTAACTCACCTGTACCGATTGGGACGGTACCCATTTACCAAGCTATGGAAAAGGTGGAGGGCAAACCCGAAGAGCTTTCCTGGGAAATATTTCGCGACACACTGATTGAGCAGGCTGAGCAGGGTGTCGATTATTTCACCATCCACGCTGGTGTATTGCTGCGCTATATTCCCCTCACTGCCAATCGAGTGACGGGAATTGTCTCTCGGGGCGGCGCGATCATGGCGAGGTGGTGTCTCGCACATCATCAGGAGAGCTTTCTGTATACACATTTTGGAGAGATCTGCGAAATCATGAAGACCTACGATGTGTCTTTTAGCCTGGGTGATGGTCTTCGACCCGGCTCGATTGCCGATGCCAACGATGCCGCTCAGTTTGCTGAGTTGTCGACGCTGGGTGAGCTGACTCAAATAGCATGGAAGAACGACGTTCAGGTGATGATCGAAGGTCCAGGCCACGTTCCCATGCATCTCATAAAGGTGAATATGGAAAAACAGCTCGAGCAGTGTTTTGAAGCCCCTTTTTATACCTTGGGTCCATTAACCACTGATATTGCTCCCGGATACGATCACATTACCTCCGCCATCGGCGCCGCTATGATTGGTTGGTACGGCTGCGCCATGCTCTGTTATGTGACACCTAAGGAGCACCTTGGGTTGCCCGATAAAGAAGATGTCAAAGAGGGGATTATTGCCTATAAAATAGCAGCCCATGCCGCAGATCTGGCCAAAGGACACCCCGGCGCTCAAGCCAGAGACAATGCTTTATCACGGGCGCGCTTTGAATTCCGTTGGGAAGATCAATTCAACCTTTCACTTGACCCTGAAACCGCCCGTGTTCTCCACGATGAGACTTTACCGGCTGCAGGGGCCAAGAGCGCTCACTTTTGCTCGATGTGCGGACCTCGTTTTTGCTCGATGGAAATCACCCAGCAGCTTCGCGAATATGCAGTGCAAAAGGGGCTCACTCAAGAGAAGGGCCGTGAAGAGGGAATGAGAGAAAAGGCCGAGGAATTCCGACGGAAAGATGCGAAGATTTATGCATAGTCGGAGAAATTCGTTTTTTCCCAGGGGGACAGTGTGGGGATATATCGACTAGCCTTACGTAGCTCCAGCTCGGGCCAGAACAGCTAGCAACGGAGAGCGTCTGCAGGGTGGTCATTGCCCCCGACCAAACGCATCCTATGACGGTCACAAATTCAATGAAAAGCAGAGCCAGCTTCTAGCCTACGTTTTGCCAACAAGTTTGGCGAATTTTCATGAGAACAAAAAGAGGTCTGGTCTCATCGGCGGCTATAGTTGCCTTGGCAGCCGCAGGGCCACTGCAGGCTTGTGAGCCAGAACAGCCGACTTTTACTATCGAGGTAGTAGGTGTCTCACCTGTTCTGGGAACCGGAATCCAAAAAGACCGCGTGCCGGCGAACGTGCAGACCATTACACACGAAGAGATCGAAGAGAGAAGAGCGTTATCGCTTAGCGACCTGTTCAACCAGAAGCTGGGCAGTATAACGGTCAATGACAGCACGACCAACCCATTTCAACAGAATCTCCGTTTTCGGGGGTTCACTGCCTCGCCGTTGCTCGGACTGCCACAGGGAATTGCTGTTCACCAGAACGGAGTGCGAATCAACGAACCGTTCGGGGATACAGTTCAGTTCGATCTCATTCCCGACTTCGCCATTGAAACCATCCAGATCATCCCTGGATCAAATCCAGTTTATGGCCTGAATGCACTGGGTGGTGCGATTGGACTCCAGATGAAAAATGGGTTTAACTTTCAGGGAGCCCAAGCCGAGGTCTATGGTGGTGCCTTCGGTCGCTACAACGTGACGGGTGAGTATGGCACACAGCTTGGTAGGATTGGCCTCTATGTAGGAGCGAAGGGGATGGAAGAGGCGGGTTGGCGTGAGGAATCCCACTCCGATCTGGTTCAGATCTTTGGGGACCTCAGTTACCGTGACCATCGCTTGGAAGCCGGAGCCAGCCTCGTCTATGCTGACACCAATCTGAATGGCAACGGTCTAGCACCCATTGAGCTTCTGGCGGTGGATCGTGAAGCAGTTTTCACCTTTCCCGACAATACCCAGAACGGACTAGCCTTCTTCCAGTCGCGAGGGAATTACCTCTTCACTGACCATTTCTCGCTTCAGGGCAACGCGTATTACCGAAAAGTCGACCGAGAAACGCTTAACGGAGACGAAGGGGAGTTCAATCCCTGTGAATCTAGTGCGAGACCGCCAGGCGCACCAGCAAATGTACTCTGTGAAGGAGGTGAAGGTCTCGCCATCATCGATATTTCAACAGGAGCGTTTGTTACGGCAGTTGATGCCAAAGGTAACGGTGTGTTCAACCGAACGTCTACCGCAACTGAAGGTTACGGTGGTTCGTTTCAAGGAACTCACGAGGACAGGCTGTTTGGCCTCAAGAATTTCTTCCTCCTCGGCACAAGCATCGATTTTGCCGGTGTGGACTTTGCCAGCAACACCGAAATCGGCAGTCTGACACCCAATCGCACCGTTACCCCTACCGGCATTTTTATCGGTGACTTCGAAAAAGCTCCTAACGACGAGTTGAACACTAGTCTTTTCTCGCAAAATCGTTTTTATGGAATCTATGCCACGAATACTCTCTCGCTGAACCAGCAATTTCACCTGACAGTAGCTGGTCGCTTCAACCATACCCGGATTAAGATATTCGACAACTTTGGAGGTGATCTTGGTGGGAATCACGTTTTCAAACGATTCAATCCGGCCGTAGGTGCGACTTATAAATTCAGTGACAATTGTACCGCTTATGCAAGCCTTGGCCGGTCTAGTCGATCACCGACAGCAGCAGAGCTAAGCTGTGCAGATCCGGAAAAACCCTGTCGGGTACCGAATGCTTTTATTGCCGACCCATCCCTCGATCAGGTCGTCTCGCGCTCCCTTGAGATCGGGGCGCGGGGTTACTTCCAGGCTTTCGAAGATCGGGCACTGGTCAACTGGTCGGTAGCCACATTTCACTTGCGGAATTTTGACGACATCATTTTTGTCGCTTCCCCAAAACTGATCGGAATGGGTTTTTTCCAGAACGCCGGCACCACGGAGCGACTGGGTGTCGAGCTTGCGATGAACGGGAGCTATAATCAGGTCAACTGGTATGCTAATTATTCTTTTATTCAAGCCACATTTGAATCCAACCTGATCTTTTCGAATGACCACAAAGTGAACTCTGCGGCTAACGAGCAAGGTGAACTCGCTGTTGAACCCGGCGACCGTCTTCCCGGTGTTCCACTTCACACTGCAAAGATCGGGGTTGCCTGCCAGATTCGGCCCGGGTGGAAGGCTGCAGTCGAGTCAATTATTGCTTCCAGCCAAATTTTTATTGGTGACGAAGGCAACGACCAAGCCAATGTCAGTGGTTACGGCATTGTGAATCTGAGATTAAGTCACCAGATTAACGATAACTTTGAGGTCTTTGCGATCATGAACAATCTGTTTAACCACCAGTACGAAACTTTTGGTGCCCTCGCTGAAGTTGAAGTGGATCTAGTAGAGGTACCCAAAGCGGGCGATCCCCGCTTTCTTGGCCCTGGTGCGCCGTTTGGTGCGTGGGCTGGCCTACGCGCCAGGTTCTAACCAACAAGGAAATCCGCCGGTTCAGCCGTATCGATTTCTCCTCACTTCATCACCCAGTTTACTGGAAGAGAGTTGAAAAATTCGGGCCAGTGCTCGGTTTTTAGTGTAGGATTGAGCAAGAAAACGCCCGACGAGAAAATCCAAGATGGCAAAAGGACAGATTGCTCAAACAGCGATGTTCACTTTTCTCATGATAGGGTTTTCATCGGCCTGCAATCAAGTTCCCATGGATTCATTAGACGACCTGGGAAGGGAGGCGCATGAGACGATCAAGAATGCCGAGAGAAAAGGAGAAGAACTGCGAGAATTGTCTGAGGCAGAGATTGGAAAGCTCTGGGCGATAGAATACACGACAATTCAGGTGACAGGCCCCGACCTAGAGACACTGGATGGAAAGCTCAACGAGTTGGGAAAACAACGCTGGGATTGCTATTACGTGAGTGAGAATAAAAATGGTAAGACTTTCTATTTCAAGAGACGGCAATCAAACACTCTTCGCTATTTGACTGGGCTATTGAAACTTTTACCCTTTGCGCCTGATTGGGGTAGTTGAAGACTTTGGGTAGGCACGCCTAACTCAGCTTTTGGCTAGAGAGATAAACTTTTTGGCTTTTTCAAGACAGCGAGGTGCTCTCGGTAAGAGGAACGCACCTTATTTAAGTCCTTGCGATCCAACATGAGTTCGCGGGCGATCAGCCGAATTTCACTGTTTTCCCTTGTTGAAATCAATTCGTCAGAAGAGGAAACAGCAAAAAGACAATGCAAAAGACGTATCTTTTGCTCTTGGGTTGCAAGCTCATTGAACTCCCGGGTGACCAGAAAGTTCTCTGTTTCACCGAATAGCGAACTTTGAGTCTTTGCCATTTGCACCACGACAATAGCTTGTTTGGCGGGTAGAGAGCCCAACTCCGTGACGATCCCTTCCATTTTACGTGTCTCTTCTGTGCTGATGTCCAGATCGGCATGGGCCACTCGGCTTAGAATGTAAGCAAAGGCTGCTAGGTAGCGGGCACGCTTAGGTTCCAAGAGTTCGAGCGCGTTGACGATCTTACGGACTGTCTTAGTCTCCGAAGCACTGTCTCTTCCCGAGTCTTTTTTCTTCAGGCCAAAAAACCCCCAAATTGACACGTTAGCTCTCCCCCTTGGCAAACCCGGGATAGATTTTCTCACAAGGATTCAGACCAGGGAAGTCCAATGCCGTGTTCGGTGGTGTAAAGAGACTGTCCCAGTTCACTATCTTGCCCGAGAGCTTCCAAAGCGAGAATGATGCTTCCATTTTATCATCTGTTGCTGGTTGGTAGTCGTTGAGTCGCAGATTTAGTCTATTAGTGGGTTTTATTTGGGTAATAACCTGCTTTTGACTGGTGCAATCGTGGTCGCAATCACATAAGATGCGCAGATTAGTTAGGAATTAGCTTCCAGGCATAATAGGATCAAGTGCTATAAACAATAAGATGTGGCGGAGGAGGTATCCGCAGGAATAGAGTTTATAGGGATTTCTGGAAGTCCCACAAGGAACGCCTAACATATTGTTATACAGTTCGATATGGCTCCTTGACGCTTCACAGTGTTTCGTGTAGTCTCGCTTTCATAGGGGTATATGGAAGTGGGACTGTTCGATGCCTAGGCGAAGCAAGCGACTGTCGGCGGCGTTCGTCAAGACCGTCACGGAACCCGGCAAGTACTACGACCAGCATGGCTTGATTCTACGGGTGCTGCCGAGCGGCGGCAAGCAATGGATTCAACGGCTCGTGATCGGCGGCAAGCGCCGGGACCTTGGCTTGCGAACCTATCCGCTGGTGTCGCTGGCCGAGGCGCGGGAGCAGGCGTTCACCAACCGCAAGCTGGCGCGAGCCGGCGGCGATCCGCTGGCGCTCATGCGACGGCCCGACGTGCCGACGTTCGAGAAGGCCGCCGTCATGGTGATCGGAATACACCGGCCGTCCTGGAAGCCCGGCGGCAAGAGCGCGGCGCAATGGGAAGCGTCGCTTCGCGACTACGTGTTTCCCCGCATCGGCGACAAACGCGTTGACCAGGTGACCCCGGCCGACGTGATGGCCGTTTTGCTGGCGCTCTGGAACGACAAGCCCGAGACCGCACGGCGGGTGCGCCAGCGCATCGGCGCGGTGATGAAATGGGCCGTCGCGCAAGGCTACCGGCCCGACAACCCGGCGGGCGAGGCCATCGGCGCGGCGCTGCCCAAGCACAACCACATCATCAAACGCCATCACCGTGCGCTGCCCCATGCGGAGGTCGCCGGCGCGATTGAGGCGGTACGGGGATCGAGCGCCTATGCGGGGAGCAAGCTCGCCTTCGAGTTTTTGGTTCTGACTGCGTGCCGCTCGGGCGAGATCCGGCTTGCGACGTGGGATGAAATCGACCTGGGCTCGGCCGAATGGACGATCCCGCCTGAGCGCATGAAGGCCAAGCGCGACCACCGGGTGCCGCTCTCGAATCGGGCGGTGGAAGTCCTGCGGGAAGCACAACGGTTGTCGGACGAAACGGGCCTGGTGTTTCCTTCGCCGACGGGCCGGACGATTTCCGATAACACCTTGTCTAAGCTACTTCGCGAGCTCGGTATCAACGCGGTTCCACACGGTTTCCGTTCGAGCTTCCGGGATTGGGCGGCGGAATGCACGAATGCGCCTATGCTCGCTCGGACCTGATCGAGCGGCGCCGCCGGCTCATGGACGATTGGGCCGTTTACTTGAACCAAAAGGGCGGCAAGGTCGTCGCGATGGTGCGCCGTGGATAGGAACCGCCGCGCGGCCTGGGACGCCGCTTTCGCGAAGATCGCCAACGGCGAGTCGATTTCGTCGGCGGAGCACTACGCCTTGGTCCGGACCGGCCTGTTCGAGGGACTGAATGACGTCGAAGCGACAGCGGAGGCTGCCAACGTCACGCGCTATTGGCTGCATGGGATGGATTGGTCACCCATCCCGCCGCGCGGGGCGGCAGAAGCGGACAACTGGTTCGCCATGCGCGAAATATGGGGCGAGGAACGCCAAGCCGAGAAGCTGCGGAATATGATAGAGGCGAGCACTGTCGATCCCGACTATTGGGATGCGCTGAACCTCATTTCCGTGCGTCTGCTCGCGAACGGCGATCCGTTTCCCGACGATTTGGCCGATTGGGCCATCGAACTTCACAAGGGAGCGTCTCCGCCCCCGAAACATCATAGAGGAAACCCTAGGTATGCGAATCTCAACAGGGACAACATGATTGCAGACGTATTTGGTCTACTCGGGTCCTTGGAGTTGGACCGAAAGATGGTTCGCTATAGCGTGCTGGAAAGTTACTTCGATGTCGATGAACGTACCGTAATGAGCGCGATAAAAGCGGCCGCGAAATTCGACGGCAAATTTCCGCCGCCGTGGAAGTGCTGGCCTTCCCGATAGCGGCATTTGAAGGCTGTCGCCCATAGCCTTCAAACACTCTCGCTGACTCTTAGCGGATCATACGGTTTTAACCTGATTTAAGGGAGGGTCGTATGTCCGAACCACGAATCCTTCGCCTGCCCGAAGTGAAACAGCGAACGGGCCTGTCGAAGGCGTCGATTTACAGGCAGATCGCCACGGGCGGTATGCCGCCGCCGATCCGCCTGGGACCCCGCGCCGTTGGCTGGCGATTGGCCGACATCGATGCTTGGTTGGCGAGCCGCCCCACCGCCCTCGGTGGTGACAGGTCGGCGGCATGACCGATGGAGCGACCCGCGCACTTGCGGCGCTTCATGCGTGTGGCGCGCATTTCGTTCTCGCCGGTACCGACAAGCGCCCCCTCGCCCGTGAGTGGCAGAAGACGCCGCCAGATTTCGTGGCTGTGAGCGCACATGCGGAAGCGGGCGGGCTGGTCGGCGTCATTCCCGCCAGTGTTGGTTGCTTCGTCGTAGACGTGGACGACGGCGGTGCTCACGGCGTTGAGGCGCTGCAAGACACCTTGGGCGTCCCGATCACGGTGACGGGGACACGCCGCGAGAGTGGATATCACGCCTGGTATCGAGCGCCGGATGGCAAGGTTGGCAACCGCCAATGGCGACTCAATGGCGCGTGCGGGGACATTCGAGGCTCAACAGGTTTTGCCGTCTTGTGGGACCCGGGCAAATTGGCCGAGGGGCTGAGCCTCTACTTCGACGACGCCGTACCCGCCGATCCGAGCAAGCTGCTGCGCCCGCGCGTGAACAGGGCACACGGCCCGGAAGCGGTGCGAACCGCCCCGAACGGCGCGCGCAACGAAACACTGAACCGTGAGGCGTTCTTGGCCGCAAAGCGTGGGGAGGACATAAGCCCCTATCGTGATGCTGCACTCCTAAACGGTATATCGGCCCACGAAATTGAGGCCACGTTGGCCAGCGCGGTGCGAGCGGGAACCGAGCAAGCACCCAACATTGTTCCGCCACCGTCGAGTCCAATGACCGTTGCTCGTGATCTAGCAACGGCGCTTTACACGACTCCCGCTCAAACCTGGACGCTGCGCGTACACTGGGGCGACTTCTACGAATGGAACAGGCGGCACTGGCCAGAGATCGACGTCCGCGATATTCGAGGGGCTGTCTATCGGTGGTTGGAACACGCGTATTTCAACCACCCCGACAAGGATGAGCTACGACCCTTCAATCCGACGAAGCGAAAGATCGACGACGTGATCGATGCTCTCAAGGCGGTCGTGTTGCTCGATAGCGACGCCAGCGCGCCCTGTTGGATGAGCGAAACAGTCGGTGCGCCCGCTACCGAGATGGTATCGATGACAAACGGGCTGTTGCACGTCCCTACGCGCACGATGCGGCCCCACACGCCGGATTTCTTCTGCCATCACTCGCTGGTGTTCGCCTACGAGCCCGAGTGCGATCCGCCGGTGCGCTGGCTCGTGTTCCTACACGAGCTATGGAGCGACGCATCGTCCATCGACGCGTTACAGGAGACGATGGGCTACATCCTGGGGGGCGATACCCGCCAGCAGAAGATGTTTCTCGTTGTCGGTCCCAAGCGCGCCGGCAAGGGCACCATCGCTCGTGTGCTCACCGGCCTTCTCGGCGCCCACAACGTAGCGGCTCCGACGCTGGCGAGCCTCTCCACGAATTTCGGCTTGTCGCCCTTGATCGGGAAGTCGCTTGGGTTGATTTCGGACGCGCGGCTGTCCGGGAGATCGGATAGCAACATCGTCGTTGAGCGGTTGTTGTCGGTGTCGGGCGAAGACAGCCTTACCATCGACCGCAAGTATCGGGAACCGTGGACCGGCCGGCTGCCGACACGGTTTGTCGTGATGACAAACGAATTGCCCCGGCTGACCGATTCATCTGGCGCGCTGGCCTCGCGGTTCATCGTCTTCGTGCTCACCAAATCGTTCTACGGCCGGGAGAACTGTGAACTGACAAAGGAGTTGCTGTCCGAAGCACCCGCGATCTTTAATTGGGCGCTGGAAGGTCTTGACCGCCTCAACGCGCGCGGATTCTCCGTCTGCCCCGAATCGGGGAAAGCCGCCATCCAGGACCTCGAAGACCTGTCGTCGCCGATCTCGGCATTCGTGCGCGATGCTTGCGTTGTGGGAAGCGAGCACCGAGTAAAGGTAAATGCACTGTGGTCGGCCTGGAAGACGTGGTGCGAAAACGACAACCGCAACCCTGGCACCAAAGCTGTCTTCGGACGCGATCTACATGCGGCGGTGCCAATCGTCAGGAAGATACGGCCCATCGAAGGCGGTAGCCGGACTCACGCCTACGAAGGCATCGAGTTGCGGTCGGTGTAGTGGGATGACATTGGACTCTTGCTATGACTGCTATGACCAAGAGTGTTTTTGGTCATAGCAGTCACAGCAACTTGGTGATGTTGTCCCCGGAATTCGAGACAGCTGAAAGTAGAATACGGTCGCTTCCGGTGCCCCCTGAGTGGGAAGGAGAAGCGATGAAGAAGTCCCGCTATACCGAAGAGCAAGTCGCCTACACCCTGCGCCTGGCGGAGTCGGCACGCCGGTCGCCGATGTCTGCCGTCAAATGGGCATTGCCGAGGCGACGTTCTACCTGTGGAAGAAGAAATACGGCAGCCTGGGAGCCACCGAGGTGCGGGAACTGCGTCAGATGCGAGACGAAAATTACTGGGCCTTCAGTTTGGGTTAAACGAGGACAGGATAATGAACTGATAGACGAGAACATCATAAAGGAAGCAGAGGTCTGACATGGGCGAACCAGTCGCAAAGGTTGTCCAGCGCGAGGAGCGCCGTGACATCGTCATGGAACTCGCACTCGCTGGTGCTACTACCCGCGAGATCGCGAGACAAGTCGGGGTCCACCATTCGACGGTGGCGACCGACATCAAAGCTCGGTTAGAGTCCTCAAGCACGGACGAAAACACTAGAAAATACAGGGAGTTGCAGCGCCAGCGTATCAACCGCCTACTGCAGAAGTGGTGGAGCCTCGCCATGAAGGATACGGATGCACTGGACCGCGTAATACGACTGCTCGACCGTGAGGCTAAGCTGCTCGGACTAGATACGCCTGTTCGCCAATCCATCGACATGCGCCACCAGGCTGGAATCATGATTGCACCTGCAAGGATTTCCCCAGAAGATTGGGTCAAGGAACAAACAGAGAAAAATGCTAAGCGGGTTTCGCCCACGGAGTCGAAGTGAGCATCTTGGCTCCGGGAGGGTCGCCGCTTGTATGGCAACCGACAACCCCCTGGAATCGCCAGCCTGAGAGGGATCAAATGGTAAGCGCCAGGCTATATCCCTGCCGGACTGATGCGCGGCCTCTTTTACCGACCCTTCCCCTTGTCCGGTCGGGTTTCCCGTCTATGCAGGTCGGCACGAACGAGCCCCGGAGGGGTGACGATCCGGGGCTTCGCGTTAACTAGCGAGGCGCAGTAGTTCGCGCCCGAAAAAATGGCTCACCGCGTGCAACCCTCTTCATAACCACTCACCCGTCAGGAGCTAGAGAATAAGCCATTTTATTTGAATGACTTAGTGGAATTCTGGCGTAAATATTCGGTAAACCCATAATCGAGCAATGACGAACGGAAGATACGCTTGAGGACTCAAGTTGAGCGAAGCGCTCTTCGGAAGAATTTGCTCAGGGGGTAGAGCCAGATGCTTTTGGTGGGCAGATCGGCCTTGTGGTCCCGGTCCAGTTTGCCGCGCCCTTGGGTCTGTCCGACATGGATCCAGTTGGCCGCCTTGTAGCAGGCGCCGGTGAAGCGTTGGGTGTCGATGAAGGTTTCCAGCAGAACGGGCCGGTAGGCGTAGCGGTCGTGCCAGTCTTGGGGGAGTAGACGCGCGGCCAAGGCCAGCAGCTTGGAGGCCAGGTTCTGGGACTGGACCCAGGGAAGGATCAAAAAACGGGCGTTGTTGACGATCAGTTGGAGGTTCCTCTCCCGTTCCGAAGGACACCAGCCGATGAAGCGGTCGCGAGGGGCGGTTTTCCAGGCGGGGGCGCCAAAGCCAAGCAGGGCCAGGAGGCGGTTCTCCCAACGAGCGAAGTAGCGCAGCTGAGCCCCCGACAGAGGCGTGTATCCCAGATAGTGATAGCGGTCGATGTATTCATTCCACAAAGCGGAGTCGGGGCGGCTCAGGACCGGCTCCAGATGCACGCCGGGCAGCTCATGCACCGGTCGGGACAGCAGCGGCTGCGGGGCGCTCCAAAAGGTGTGCTCGATTCGGCTCGAGCCTCCTTTGCGGTTGCGAGGGGGCGGCAGCTGCAGGAGCCCCTCACGATGCAGGCGCAGCATGGCCACTCGGCAGCTCATCTCCTTGAGACCGCCGTCGGCTTTGCGCCACTGGAGCAGTCGACACGCCAATCGAGACAGCTGGGCGCGCGTGCGGCCCGGGTGGTCGGCAATCAAGGCGCACAGTTGCCCGATCTCCTCGCCGCTGAAGCGGCGGCCGCAGTAGCGTTTCATACCGCCTCCCGGCCGCAGCGGGGACACTTCTGCTGCGCTTCGGGCAGATCCGCCACTTCCTCCCGGGCTTCCAGCCCCTCCAGGCGGCTTCGCCCATGTCCCCGACTCCCCGGCTGCTGTCCCCGAGGCCGCGCTCTGACCTGGCCCCGCGACGGATTCTTGCCCTCGCCAACCCTACGCTCGCTTCGACGGCCGTACAGACGGCCTTCCAACTCACGAATCCGAGCCCGCAACTCTTCATTGTCGCTCTTGAGATCCGCTTCCCGGTGCTGGGCCTTCCAGTACGCCGCCGCCCAGCGCAAATCGATGTACTCCTCCTTATCCACTCGGATCTGAACCCCGGCTGGCGACACCGGGTGTGAGGACTCCCGATTCTCTCCGGCTTGCTCCGCTTGACCTCGGGCGACTCCCATGACCCCTTATGTACACGACTGAAAATCCTGTGTCCAGCAAAATCTGAGGGGGTCGGAGCAGGGATGGGTTTACCGAATGGTTACATTCTGGCTGTTCTGTAAAGGCGGAAGTTGTGTTTATGTAGATTTCCGTTTTTCTTGTCAAGATGCTAGAGGCGGAAACGCTGTCGACCGCATTTCCGCCCTCCACGTCAAGACAGCCGCTTCTGCGACGTGGGGATCAGAATGCCAGGGTCCTCATTCCCGACGCTGTTCGCCCTCGTGCTGACGGTGCGCCTCTCGTAAGGGCCGCCGTAGGGTTCACGCACGAGTTCGAGGAGCCACGGGCCCGACGACGTCGGATCGAGCCAGTCGTCAAATCGGTCGCGCTCGATGATCGCCGGCTGTCGATGGTGAATGTCTGCGAGCCCCGGGGAGGCCGGCGTCGTGATGATGGTAAAGGACTCGTGGGTTTCGCTGCCCTTGTCCCAGCGGTCCCACGGCGCGGCGAACGATAGCGGTGATCCGTCCGCAAGGGCCAGGAAATAGGGCTGTTTGCCATGCCCGGTCCGCTGCCACTCGAACCACCCGTTGGCCGATACCAGGCACCGACGTGAGCGGAACTTGGCGCCGAATGACGGCTTGGTGTGGAATGGGATTGGGTTTCTCGGAGCCTAGCACGGCTCCCGGGAGAGTCGCTCCTTTGTACGATCTTCCGGACATCCTCACCGGGGTTGGAGGAGGTGGTGAAAAGGGCCGGCGAGGCCAGATTCGCGGTGCCAAAATCGTGCCGTAGCGCAAGGAAGACGCCCTGGGGAGTGGTGCTAGGAGCGCGGGTGACGGGTCCGGGAAGAGGGGGATCGGCCGTTGGGCCGTTTGGCGCCACCCCAGGCCCCGCCTAGATCGCTCTCAAGCTTGGGGCGTTACTGCGGCGACGCTCTGGGGGACACCGTACAGTTTTGCAGGATCGGGGAGAAAAGGCCGCAGGTTTGGCGAAAAGCGCGCCTAGACCTGCGCTACGGGACTACCCTTCAAGCGGCCGGTGTTGGTGTCCCGCTGGTTTAAGTGGGTCCCCTCGCCAACCAGAGTACTGGCTGGCTCCGCGCTGGCCGGTACTCTTTTGTCGAAAAGGCCCCTTGACACTCCTGACCGTCCACGCACCCAGCAAGCTGTCGCCTTCCCCCACAAATTGCAACACCTGGCGTCATGGCAAAACGTGGCCGCTCACGCCGCGACCTCTCATTAGAAAAACCGCACCGTGTAGCTGAGCTGCACTCCCCGCCCGATCTCCGGTGCGAGGTCTTTAATAAACGAGGAATGGTTGCGGTAGAGCCGGTCGCCGATATTGAACACGTTCACCGAGAGCTGCTGCGCGAAGTGCTGCTGCGGAATCGTGTAGGAGGCCTTGAGATTGACCACGGCGTATCCCGGCGTACGGGTCTCACCGCTGAAGGTAAGGTGTTGCTGGTTGGCCAGGATCAACTCGGGCTTGACGCTGAGATTGCCGAGGTGGAAATCGAGTCCCACTTTAGCCCGCAGTGGGGGAATACGCGGGAGCGGCGTATTGAGCACGGTCTCCTTGGCACTCACATAGTCGGCGCCAAGGTTCAACCACAGGTTGTCGAGAAGGCCGACATCGACGCCGACCTCGGCTCCCACGAACCGCGCATGAAGTTGCGTGAACTCCACCACGCGTAGGCCGTCCGCCACGTCACCCGTCGCGAACGGGAAGACGAAGTTGTCGAAGCTGTAGTAGAAGAAGTTGGCTTGGGCGCGCGTCTGGCCGGCGTCGTGGCGCAACGAAAGATCGAGGCCGTTGCCGGTTTCGGCCTCGAGGTTCGGATCGCCGATCTCGAACGCAAGATTCCCAAGGTGCGGGCCGAAGTTGTACAGCTCTTCGAGGGCCGGAGCGCGGTGGGAGTGCGCGTAGTTCGCCACAAACGCGCCCCCTTGCCACAAGCCGGCATGTAGGCCTGCGGCCGCGGACGCCCCGGTGAACGTTCGTTTGCGCGCTGGTTCGACAACGTTCTCCGGGCCACGTTGCGCGAAGGCCGGGGTGTAGCGATTGGTTTCGAGACGGCCGCCGAACTGAAACTTGATCTGCTCGAAGTCAAGTTCCTCGAGAGCGAAGGCCGCGAGGCCCGTCTGATCGATCGGAGGCGACAGGGCCTCTTCGCCCGCGAGGTCGTAGTCACGCTGGAGGCCCCAGAAGCCGAAGCGGCCCGTCAATGACCCCTTGGGCCGCTGCTCGAACTCACCGCGGTAGACAAACTGTCTATTGTCAAACCGCGTCCCGACCTCACGCTCGCCGTCCTCGAAGAACTCGACTTCTTCGTGTTGCCAGTCAGTAAAGTTCAGTTTGAGGGTGAAGTTGTCCAGCCCCCGGCCGAAGTTGAGAAGCCCCCAGTCGAAGCGGTAAGTCGCACGGCGAGCGTCGATGGAGATTCGCTCGATCTCGTCCCCCTCTTCGCTCTTCGCCGTGGAGGGGTTCAGAAGATCCCGCACGACTGCGAAATCAGCCCGACCGTTGCGCTCGGCTTCCTTCCCCTCTCCGGCTCCTTCAAACTGGTGCGCGAAGGGAACGCCGTAAAAGCCATCGTCACGCTGCACATTGAAGCTAAAGAACATCCGGTCACCGTAGTGCCCGAACCCGCCCCGGCCGTTCGCGCTGCGCGTCCGGGAGTTGAAGACGGGCCCCGCAGGCGAGTCGTAGTCGCCGCTTCGGGAGCCGCCTCCGCTGCCCCAGATCATCCAGTTGCCGACGCCGTACTCGAAACCGGTATTGCCGCCGCCGAAGGAATTGGCACTGCCGGCTGAGCCGGACACGAAGCCCCGCAGCCCCTGGTGTGGGTGCTGATGGAAAGCGTGATGCCGATTGACGGCGTTGACCGTTCCACCCATGGCGTTGCTGCCATAAAGCAACGTCGCCGGTCCCTTCACGATCTCGAGCCGGTCGAGCTGCCCGGTATTGAGCACTTCGCCATGGTCTCCCGATTGCGACGACAGTGTGCCGGTGCGAATGCCGTCTTCCATCACCAAGACGCGATCGCCGTCGAAGCCACGGATGATCGGCCGCGAGCTGCCCGGGCCAAAACTGCGCTTGGCGATGCCCGTCCCGACGCGATGGTCGAGCGCTTCCCCTAAGGAGCTGGTCGCGTTCTCAGCGAGGTCAAACGAATCGAGCGACTCGACGCTTTGAAATGAACTGAAAGCCGTCTCCTTTTTGCCGCTCGCCGTCACGATGATTTGGTGCTTGAAGACCATCAACTCCAGAGCGAAGTCCACGGTCTTCGTCTTGCCCGCATCCACCGCAACCCGTTTCGTAGCCTCGGTGAAGATGCTGTCGAGGTGGGTGATTAGATCGTATGAACCCACCGGCACCTGGTCGAAACGGTAGCGCCCGTTTTCGTCGGTGTTGGTCGACCGGCCCAGATCGACGATCAGAACCACCGCGCCGTGCAAGGGATCGACCGTCTCGGCCATCGTCACGGTGCCCTCGACGGCGCCGCGGTTTTGCGCGGTCAGCGCCGCGGACGAGAGGATGCAGAGAGTCGCTAGGCTCCTGGCAAACGACAAAGACGTGCGACGGCCCCCACCACCGACCTTTCGTTCAACGTAGATCTCCGGCTTGGCGAAGGCGGCGTCGGCGCGGAACGTCAGTCGCTTGCCTTCTCCCTGTTGGCACTCGATCTCGGGCATCAGCAGTTCGTCCCAGTCCTCGGCGCTGGACACGTTACCCGGTCGCAGCTTCGCCGCCAGACAATCGCCGTGCTGGTTGAACAGCAACAGTGGGTGGTAGCAGATGGACTCGAAATGGCCCTTATACCAGAATTTCCTTTTTGGCCGTCCTGGAACGTATACGTTAGCCGACTACCGGCTGCGATGCAACGGTTTTGGCACTGCTGCCAGGTTCGGTATTCCTTTCGCTGCCGCTCCGGCCTTCGAATGCTGGCCGATCATGGCGTTCCAGCGAAGCCAGAGGGCCCTTTAGCAACACCTCTCCCGCGCCGACCCTCGGCAACCCGCGTACGCTGGCTGTTCCGGGCCGTCGACGTTACCCTCCGGGCACAGGTAGCGCCCAAATCCGCCGCAGCATGTCGCCGAACAACTTCCGGCTCAGATGCCCCTCCGCAAGCAGTAACCAATAATATCGCGCGTGCTTCACGAGCCGTCCGCCCGTCTTCATCAGCCGATGCTGCAAGCTCGTCAGCGACCAGCTTTTGATTCGCTGCGGCAACCACAGCCGCCGCCAGAGATTACCCAGGTTGTAGGCCAGCACGCTGAGTTGCAGGCGGACTTCGTTCGCCCGGAAGCGATGGCACGACAGCCGTGTCCAGTGCGTCGCCTGTTTGCCTTCTTTGATCCACTGCTCGGCGGTGCCGCGCTTGTTGTAGAAACGTACCACCGAGCGGCTTGGCAAGCTCATGTTCGTCACGATGAATCCGACGCGCGCGAACAGCTCACCAAGATGATGCTCGACCTTGGCGACAATGCGTCGCGGCTTGGACCAACTCTCCGCCTGATAGCGAAAGCTCTTGTAGCGCACCAGGGGCTTTGCGCTGGGCCTCCCCGGCGGACGAAACAAGATGTCGGCGATCTCCCACTCCAGCTTCTTGTTGGCCGGGATGCGAATGACGTAGTCCACTCCGCGATCCTCCAACGCCTCGTAGATCTGCGGCTTGGCGAAGGCGGCGTCGGCGCGGAACGTCAGTCGCTTGCCTTTTCCCTGTTGGCGCTCGATCTCGGGCACCAGCAGTTCGTCCCAGTCCTCGGCGCTGGACACGTTACCCGGTCGCAGCTTCGCCGCCAGACAATCGCCGTGCTGGTTGAACAGCAACAGTGGGTGGTAGCAGATGGACTCGAAATGGCCGTTATAGGCGCTGCCTTCTTGTTGACCATGGACGGGGCTCTCGGTGGAGTCCATGTCGAGAACGACGCGATCAGAGTTGTCGGAACCTTCTGCTTGCGACAGCAGTTCCCGGTTCACCGCCATCAACCCGAGCAGCTTCTCTTCGCTTGCCAGCAGTTCCGTCTCTAAGTTGTGCAAGCTGGAGGTTAGCGCCGCACCGCGATCCCAGAGCTTCTTGGAGCCGATCAGACGGAAGGTTGGATCGGCGGATACGCGCTCTGCGTGGCATTGGTGCATGAATTGGGGTAAGCGGGCACGCTAGCATCGGCGGAGAGTTCCGGTCCATCATGGAGATCAAGGGGGCAACGTCATGGCCGCAGGGAAGTCGAGCCGAATCAACCGCCAGTACAAGACGAAGTACAGAATCCGGAACTGGAGGGAGTACGAGTGTGGCCTCAGGAGCCGCGGAGACGTCACGATCTGGCTGAGCGAGGATGCGATTGTCGCGTGGATCCCACCGAAGAACGGTCTCCGCGGAGGGCAGCGTCGATACTCGAACCTCGCGATCCGGATCGCGTTGACGCTGCGGGTCGTCTTCGGCCTACCGCTTCGCCAGACGGAGAGGTTCCTGGACTCGCTGCTCAGCTTGATGAGCCGCGACCTCAAGGCCCCGGACCACACCGCCCTCTCGCGCCGGAACCAAATTGTTGTGGTGCCGCCCCTGACCCGAGCCCACGACGGCCCGATCGACCTGATCGTTGATTCCACAGGGCTCAAGATTCTGGGTCGCGGCGAATGGAACGCGCACAAGACATCAAAGAAAAGCCGGGATTGGCGGAAGCTGCACATCGGAGTGGATGCGGAGGGGTTCATTGTGGCGGCCGAACTCACAGCGAACAGCCGGGACGACGCCTCCACACTCCCTGATCTTCTCGCCCCGCTCGAAGTTCCCATCCGGCGTTTCACGGCGGGCGGGGCCTACGACCACAGATCGGTCTACGATCGGGCCAGCGCGGCCGGTACAGAGAACGTCGTGATTGTGATCCCCCCTCGTCGCTCTGCGCTGTCGGCGGGACCCACCGACGGCCCCTGGGCGCAGCGTGAAGCGTCTCTTCAGAGGATTCGCAAGGTCGGGCGACGGGAGTGGCAGAAGGAGTCGGGCTACCGACAGCAGGCGCGCGTTGAGAACAGCTTCTTCCGATACAAGTCCGTGTTCGGAGGCGACCTGAAGGCGAGGCACAGCAAGGCGCAACGCAGAGAAGCCGCGATCGGGTGTCACATCCTCAACCGGATGGCCGAGCTCGGTAGGCCATCGTCGTACGCTCTTGGTAGGTGATGGACCTGTGAGTCGGGTTCGTTGCGGGCCAGTTCCGATTCATGCACCAACGCCCTTTCCCGGCCTCGTTCCCAATCTCGGGCGAGATTCCTCGGCTCTTCCGGAGGCGCAGGCAGCCTTGGGCCAGGATCGAGGCGATCTCCGCGATCACTTCATCGCGGGTGGGTGGGATGTTTGCGTTGGTCGGCATCCGGTCCTCCTTGGCGGGAGGCCGCGGAAGAGGAGGTGCTGTGGATGCCGCGTGGGACGGAAACGGTCGTCAGGAGCCGTTGGAGTCCGCTCGACACCGCACCAGGCGATATCGCCGGCACCCCGGGCTCCGTTCTCACGGCCGCTGCCGCTGTCTGGTGATCCGCCGGACCCTCTTGGCCCGGCTTCTATACAGATACTTACCGGAGCGAGTCAAAAAGTGTCACTTTCGGTGGTCCGCGTGCAACCGGGCCGTTAAATAAAGCGGGATGTTAAATGGAGAATGGGAGAATCCGTAAACGATATCTTGGGGGGGCGTGCGCAACCCCCATGGTTGCACGCGCTACCCCGTGCGTCAGTTTACGAACCGGAGAATCGGAAAGAATGTGTAGGTCGGCGCAAGGGATTGGAAAAGCGCCAGATACGACAAGACCCCGACGGGGCCGTCCGTCGGGGTCTCGCGTTAACTAACAGACCGCAAAAGTTCGCGGTTATGATTTTGGCTCCCCTTGCGCAACCCTCTTCATAACCACTCACCGTTAGGCCCTGGAGAATTACTCCTTCTTCTTCAAGTACTTACGAAATTCTTTCGGCTCGCGAGAAGCGGAAGCGCGGTTGAGGCCGATTTCCCTTTTCCCAAGCACTCAAATTGCGGGGCGGAAGCGTTGTTAAGGACATTTCCGCTCTCTCGGTCACGAAAACCTCCTCTCCGACATCGAGACCAGGATATCCGGGTCGTCGTTCTGGACACGATTCACCCTGGTGCTCACAGGGCGCGTCACATAGGGGCCGGCGTGGGGCTCGCGCACCAGCTCAAGAAGCCGCGATCACGCATTTCTGGTACTCGATGACGTCCTGGCGGCACAGACCGTGTCAAAGAGCAGAATGGATTTTCGTCGTTTGCAACCTAGAAAGTAGGACTGGCCGGAAGCGCTCACGCCACCACCCGCTGTGAGTTCTGGAACTTCTACTCCGGGGAACTGAAGGTGGCCAACATCAACCAAGCCCTTCAGGAGCATCTGCACTTCTATCACCATCGGCGTCCCCATCGTTCCCTCGGCCTCTTGACACCTCAGACTTTCCTTGCCACCCTTTCCTCCGCTGCCTGAAAGTCCCACATGTACTGGACCCGCACAGGAGCTTTACAACAATGGGAACCGCCGATAAGCTGGCAACGAATGCTCAAACGCGAATAGAAGGACAACACACTTACCGAATCGAAACTTTCCAGCAACCAAGGGCCGAATCAGTTATGCTCAAATCAGCGCGTAATGATCGTGCGGTAATCGTTCTGATGCTGGCCATCTGCTTGCTTTTCTTGTTGGGATGTGGCTCTGAACAGCAGGTTGAACGACCAACGAGCGAAGTAACACCAAATAAAGATCGGTCGCTAACGGACGCGCTCGAACGTGCCCGATCAGATGACGCCGCGACTCTCGAAGAGGTCTACTTTCATGCCGAGGCCAAAGCGACGGTGATCCGACATGTGGAGCCGAACAAACTAGGTGTCGGCGGCGCAGAGTTCCGTGTTAAACGCAATCCAATAGGCCGAGGGGCGTTTATCTACGATCCTCGCGTTAAGTATTTTGGGGTTACGAGACTCTTAGTCTGGTGGGTTCCTGAGCGAGACGCCGCGTACCCATTGAATTCCCCAAGCAAAATGGTGACTCCTGGACTGGAGTTTCCGGCGCGCGCCGGTCTCCTCGATTACCCCGACACCTCAGAAGTGGTTGGATATGTCTTTCGAGGCGAGCCAATGACACCCCCCGCCGCAGAGAGCACTGCTGCACCGATTGGGTCGTTTACCGTTCGAGAATATCAGATGTATCGCGGAGTAATAGACACGCCGATGTCAGTATCGGACGAGGAAGCGTACCGCCGCATTGCCGAACAATTCGACACAACACCGGAGGACGTAGGTCGCATCGTCACAATGGTAGAGAAGACGCTGTCTCAGAACGGTTGGTTCGGATTTCCTAAACAGGAAATCCGGCGGGCTTCCGATTATTAGCTTAGAGGGACTAATCGTGGGGACTTTTCTTCGCAAAGCGTTCAAGGCAGGCCCAGTCCGCTTCAACCTCTCCAAGGGTGGATCTGATCTAGGTTCGAGTGACTGGAGGGCAGCGGTGATAGCGTCAGAGTCGACTTTCCATATCCTCCCATCCACGAGTCGGCCCTGATGGTTGAGTAAATCCAAAGCAGTCACGGTCAACATAGAGTGGCGAGATATTGAAATCGCAAAGGGCGAAACGACACTGCTAAGCGGAGATAAGGTCACGATTCATCGATGACACTCGCCGAAACAAGCTGGTGCGCCTGATCGGCTTGGGTGAAGTGGTGGCGAGCCTGGAGCAAAGCGGCGGTCCCCGCCGTCACCGGCCCGGGCAGATCAGCCAAGGCTTCGGCAACGGGAACCAACTCGCCGCGCTTAGACTGCATGGCTTATTCTCCTATGTTCCCTTGGCTAGAAGGCTATTCGCGTCCGACCTATCGGGGGGGGGAGCGTTTTAATCCATGGTCGGCTGCGTCACTGGCCGGGCCCATGGACACCGACTAGCAGCGCAAACTGTGGGCTCTGTTAGTGGGATTTGGTTTAAGTAGATTTATTAAACTCTGTATTATAAATTATTTATATAATATATATGGCGGAGGAGGTAGGATTCTAACCCACGGTACCTTCTTGGGTACAACGGTTTTCAAGATCGACCGTCAGCATTGCACTATCTTGTTGAAAAAATGGAAATACATTGAAAACAAGGAACCTGAAGATGGCTTTGTTTTGAGTGTGAGTTGGGTGGAGTAGGGTGATTTTTGGGTTGTCGCGGGCACAGTTTGGGCACAGTCACGCACCCCAGGGTATCCCCACCCCCTGGCCCCCTTCGCGGCAAGTGGGGACCCATCTCGCGGAGATTTTTTCAATCTTGCCAGTGACCGGGATTAGGGCCTACTTTAAAGTCGAGGAAGATGGGGTGGATGAGTGGCCGCAGACGACTGAGCTCTACGATTCCTGTGATGAGATTCTTAATGAGGTGGAGCGGATTTGGATTTGAGGGGACTTCTTCACCACAACCAAGATCTATGACAATCCGCCGGCACTCTATGTCAGAGAGCGCCTCGCATGACGTGCCGATTTAGACTTGCTCCAATGTTGGAATGGTGATCCATCTCAATCGTTCACTACGAGGACGTCAGGTGAACTCACATCCGAAGTTGATATGAGGAATGTCGGCCTACTTAGAGCGTGCGTCCATAGACGCGTAAGTGCGCTCCGTTCGGTAGCGGCAGTGAACACCACACCTGGGGAGGACTATCATGAACTGGAAGTTGAGAGTTCCTCTTGTACCAATATTGGGATTGCTAGCAACAAGTAACGCCCTTGGGTTCGGACAGTGGACTCAAACCCCGCATAGGAAGGAGCCTGAGCGTGCTAGACCTGGTCGTCGACCCCACCAACACCTCCTATCCTTTATGCCGGCACGCGCAAGGAAGGGGTGTTCAAGAGTACTGACATGGAAGCGAACTGGGTACTTATCAACTTGAAATATCACCACTTAGTCCAGCCCTAGTCTTTCATCTCATTTTCTCTCATTCCGCTCATTTTGGCTCGTCTTGTTAGAAAATGTTAGAAAAAAGGCCCGCCATTTTGGTCCCGCGACTCATCAAAGACGCTCGCACAGTTTTCGACAGGAGAGCAGCCTCGTTCGTTGCACGAAGGTCTGAGAGGGTCGATGGTTACAGGAGCAGTTATCGACAGCTAACCGGGGACCTGTCACTTTCCGGAAGGGCGTAATACGTCCGGTATCTAAGGGACTATTTTCTGGCGAGGACGAACGCGACCAAAATGGCGATCAAAGCGAGTACAGTGGCTACTAATTGACGGAGGTAGCGGTAAGCAAGGAGATATTTGCCGAGCTGTTGTCTCGGATTGATCGATTGAGATGGATGACAGCCTAGCGCCGAGGGTTTCTGATTGAACCGCGGGAGAGGTGTCTCTATTGATCAGGTTTTTGACCAAAAGCCACCTAGAAACCCGAGGGATCAGAGGCACTTTTGATGGACAGAGGACCAAAGACCACTTGAGGCAAGGTTGGCGGTCTGATAAGTTGTGGTCATTCACTGGGGAGACCGGAAAAAGATCCTTCCGAAGTTGATATGGGAAATGTCGATTAAAAGAGTTGATGCAGGACCTGAGGGTCGGGCGTTTCTGATTCAACCCCATCATAACAAGCTTCCGGACCAAAGAGCATTCCAACTCCGCCCCAGCGCCGATCACTGTGAAAACCATCTTCCCCATCGGCGTTGACGTATCTATCGATTCCAAAAGGCTGATAAAATCAATGCCGAGGGTCCCAATTCAGTTAGATGTTGAATGAAGTAGATGTCTTCAGGGGGACAATCTGGATATGGTACAGTTGCCAATCGTAGGAATCAACGTCATTAGAGTTCGACCATCGATAGAGATTCAGTTGGGATTCGAATTGAAAAGGGGTGCCGTGTTTTTCCTGATGTTGCTGGGATCGCTCTGCATCCTAAGTGCGGCCGGTGGGGACTGGTATCAGTACCGGGGCCCTAACCGGGACGGCATATCCAGGGAGACAGGTCTGGTGCGCGGCTGGGGAGAAGCCGGCCCCAAGGAAGTGTGGCGCGTGCCCGTCGGCCCCGCCTTTTCCGGCATTTCCGTGGTGGGAAATAGGGTCTACAACATGGGCTCCGACGACACGTCCGAATACGCCTTTGCGCTGGATGCCCAAACCGGCAAGGAAGTCTGGCGGGTTCCCGTGGGCGATCTTTTCAAGGACAACTTCGGGGACGGTCCCCGTTCGACGCCCGCCATCCACGGTGACCTGGTGTATGTGCTGGGCTCCATGGGTCGCTTGATGGCCCTGCAAACCGCCGCCGGTGACAAGATCTGGGAAGTGGATTTCCGAAAAGAATTAGAGAGCGCGTTACCCGGGCACGCCTTCTGTACCTCCCCGCTGGTGCTGGATAACCAGCTCATCGTAGAAACGGCTGGCAGCGACGCCCGCGCCGTTTCCAGTTTCGATAAAAACACCGGCAAACTGAATTGGAGTTCCAAGGAAGATAAGCTCGCCTACTCTTCGCCCCAGACCATGGACTTTAACGGGGTGCGCCAACTGGTTTTTCTCACCAGGAGCCAACTGTTTGCTCTCGACATCCAAGGCAAGGAACTGTGGTCCACACCCTCCTTCGTGCCCCCAGTGCACACCTCACCCGCCATGCCCCTGTTTGTGGCCCCGGACCTCATCTTCATCTCGGCATCCTACAACGGGGGTGCCAAGGTGGTGCGCATGAAGCGGGAGGGTCAATCCGTGGCCGTGGAAACCGTTTGGGAGAATCGTCGGGTGATGCGCAACCACTTCAATACCTCCGTGGCCCAAGACCACTATGTCTTCGGTTTCGACAAGGCCATGTTCAAATGCATCGACGCCCGCAATGGTGAGCAGCAATGGGTTCAGCGTGGTCTGGGGAAGGGCTCGCTTATCGGTGCGGACGGCATGTTGATCGTTCTCAGCGAACGGGGCAAGCTACATCTGGTTGAGGCGGATCTCACCGCCTACAAGGAGTTGGCCTCCCACCAGGTGTTGACCGGACGTTGCTGGACCCAGCCCTCGCTGGCCGCTGGTCGTCTCTATGTGCGCAACCAGAAGGAAATGGTCTGCTTAGACCTGCAAGACCGTTGAGGAAGGAGAAACATCATGCGTTGGAGCACGTTAGTATTCGTCTTCGCTTTGCTCGGCTCCCTTTGCCTGGCCGGGGAACCCGATCTGGACACCGTGATGAAGGGCTACCTCAAGGCGCTGGGCGGTGAGAAGAAAATCCGCAAGATCATCACCTTGGAAAAGACCGGCATCTATATCTACAACGGCTTGGAACACCCACTCACCGTTTTGCACCAGGGTAACCGGGTGCGCATGGATATCGACGGTCTGCAGCAACACGGCACCAACATGAAACCTGGGAAAATCGTCACCCGCGCCTATGACGGCAAGCTGGCCTGGCGCATCAACCCGAGGGACGGCAAGGTTGGACCCTACCCTGAGGGGCGGGCCGGCAACATCGTCGGTGAGGCCGATCTGGTCAGCCCCCTGGTCGATCCCCGCCACAAGGACCGCACCTTGAGACTTATCGGCAGGGAAGACCTGGAAAGGCAACCGGTCTTTCATCTTCAGGTCACCCTTGCCAGCGGAGGGACCCAGGACTGGTACCTGGATACCCAAACCTTCCTGCCCATCAAGAAATCCGTGCCCGAGCAGGACATGTTCAACCCCCAGTCCTGGTTTTTTTCCGATTACCGTTCCGTCAAGGGGGTGATGATGCCCCACAAGGTCGAGATAGAGGAAGGCTTGTTCACCCAGGTCCATATCTTTGAAAAGATTGAGGCCAATGGGAAGGTGGACGAAGGCGTTTTTTCCATGCCCGACAGTTGATACACAAGGGCCTATGGTGCAACGTGTCCATGGGTCTTTTTCATATAAAGTCCAACCTCCTGCTAGTTAGATGCCGGTCAGGGAAGATCATTGCTCGAGTAAAGAAATCCTACCTCGCTGTTCTCATCCCGCTCCCGGTCGGAGAGTTCCCTGGGCTCATAGGAGGATCGTCCATCTTTAACTTTAACCCTGCGCACGCAGTAGTATTTCTGCCCGCATTCCCGGCAAAAGACCAGGGGAAGAAGGATCCGTTCCCGGTCACCAGGCACGTACTGCTGGCCGTGCACAGTGATGTAGCGTCTCGCCTCCGGCTCCAGTGAGGCGTAGACCGTGTCGCCGCGGCCGCGCCTTGCTCTTCCAGAAGGGTCCAGGGATGACTGCGTACGAGGTGTGTCCTTCGGGCGTCCGCGTCACACCGAAAGTGCTTTCAATCCACACCGACAACGGATCCCCCACGAAGTCCGGGTAGTTGGCGGGTAGGGGTGTAGCTGTCATGCGAGACTCGGCGTGTCAGGGTCCGAATGAAATCCGGGTTGTCCAGATCTACCTCTTGTGTCGAACGGCTGAGCGTCTCGCCAATGACATGCTCCGGTTTCACCGGAGAACCGAAGATGGTGCCGGCGATGGCGGCCACCTGCTTCTGTTGCTCCTCGAAGGTGCCCGTTCCTGCTACGGTGGCCGAGTTTCCAACGCACTGGAGATGTTCTGCCGAGGTGGCTTCCCGTGTTCTTCGCACCAGAAGGGACCCGTCGGCCCCTTGCCGACCCCGGAAGGTGTGGAGTTCGTCCAGGACCAGGTAGCGCAGCCCTTGGGCGGACTGAACCAGCTTGCGGTCTCGGACCCGGGTTAGGATCAGCTCCAGCATCACGTAGTTGATGAGGAGGATGTCGGGCGGATTGGCAATGATCTCGTTCTTCTCGTCGTCGGATTCCTGGCCCGTGTAGCGGCGGAAGCTGACCAGTCCCCTCTGGTTCGGGTACCCTAAGTTGATAAACTTCTCCAACTCCCCCAGCTGGATGTTGGCCAATGCGTTCATGGGATAGACGATAATCCCCTGGATGCTCTTGCGGCTGCGGTGGCGGAGGATGTGATCCACGATAGGAATGATGTACGCCAGGCTTTTTCCGGAGCCGGTTCCGGTCGTGAGGACGTAGTTGTTCCCGGTGCGTGCCACCCGGATGGCGGCCACCTGGTGCCTGTGAAGGCGAAGAGGTTTTCCGGTTGAAGCCTTGTCTTTACCGACCCGAAAAATGCGGTCGCATTCGTTGTGGAGGACTCCCTCCGCTACCAGCTCGTCCACGCTACGGCCTGGCTCAAACGCCGGATTGAGCTGGATCATGGGATCCGGCCAGAGAAGGCCTTGCTTCAACTGTTCGTCGATATACTTGCGGATACGTGGGTCCCGGATCTGGATCTGGTGATGTACGAAGCGTAGTCGTCGATGAGGCGCTTGCGCAGCTCAAACACGACGTCCCAGCACCCCCGTCAGTGAAACAACAAGCGGACTTCATGGGTCAAAGATCTCGGTCAGTTAGCGTGATCCTCATGGTAGCAGCAGCCGTCAGAGATTGCATAGAAAAAAGGCCGGGGTGAATTCGACTTCATCTTCGTAATTGGCTTCTCTTTGGTGCGCCCTTATGGGCGGTGCAGATATTTACGATTGCCCCTAGGAAGGAAGTGAGCCACTCTGCTGTCGGAATGGGCAATCATCAGCGCGCAAGCGGAAGCCATCACCAAGTCCAGAGTAAAAGTGGGCACAATCGGAGGAAAGCATCAAAACAAGACTTGCTGAGCCTGAGTCATGAACTTACTAAGTATTTTAACATCAACAAGTTATGGCGGAGGAGGTAGGATTCGAACCCACGGTACCCTCTCGGGTACAACGGTTTTCAAGACCGCCGCCTTCAACCACTCGGCCACTCCTCCGTAAAACCTCTAAGCGGTATATCCTTATTTTAACCTTTGATTACACACCCGATAGGATGCCGCCTGACTTTACCAAAATTTTTTACGCCTCTCGGTCCAGTCTTTCCGTTTTCTGTTCCTAGTAGAAGTAGTCCCCTCCAAGTGCGAATCAGGAGTTTGAACGGTGAGGCTTAGACAGTCACCGTTTGGAACAAAAACGAATATACTTTACCAAATGTACGGATTCCAAGGTTATGTTTGACTTTGACGTAATCATAGTAGGAGCCGGGGTGGCCGGGTCCACCACCGCATCACTCCTTGGTCAACAAGGCTTTCGCGTGCTTGTGTTGGAAAAAAAGGTTTTTCCCCGCACGAAAATTTGTGGGGAAGGGCTGATGCCGGCAGGTGTTGGCATCCTTCAAAGTTTGGGAATTCTGTCCCATTTCCAATGCCAGAGTGTTCACCCTTTCTTCGGTATTGAATTCTATCTTCCTGGAAACCGACACCTCGAACTTGATTTCAGTGAGGTATCCAGTCGCCTTTGCGGTTGGGTTGCCCCTCGCATCACACTCGACCACCTGCTTGCAACCCATGCCGCAAAACAGCCAGATGTTATGTTACGAGAAGACTTTAACGCCCAGAATGTCCGTTTGCACCCCACAGAAGTAGAGGTTGCTGGTCTTTATGGCGATCATTGGGAAAGGTACAATGCTAAGGTCCTAATCGGCGCGGACGGCATTCATTCCAGGTTTCACTACTCCTTCGGTGTGCGCCGTCAGCGTCCTCGTTTTCGAAGGTTCGCCCTGCGGGCTTATTTTCACCATCTCTCCGGATGCCGAAATGTTGTGGAGGTACACACTTCTAAGGCAGGAGAAGCTTACGTTGCTCCTTTGGGTGAGTCCCGAGCCGGAGTAACGCTTCTTCTTTACGCTCCACTCACCTGTTGTCAGACGGGCTCTTTGCAGAACTTTTACCTTGAGCGCTTAAGACAATTCACCACATTGTGGGAGAGAGTTGTAGATTCCCATCCAGAAACGGTTGAGTCGACCGCTCCCATCGCCCTGAGACTCTCCCAATCCCATGCGCAGCGGTTGATTTTGGTGGGTGATGCGGCCGGAGCAGTCGACCCGGTTACTGGCCAGGGAATGACAGTGGCTCTGCGGGACGCTCAGCTGGCGTGTCTAACTCTCGAACAGCAACTCCCTCATGATGAGCTCTCAGAAACTAAGTTGGCAGCATATACTCACCAGCGGAATCTCTATTTTGACCCCTCTTATGATCTGGCTGAGTTCCTACTGTCTTCCTTTCGACACTCTTTTCTAGTCCGACAGGCCGTTCGGTCACTTTCCCGAAACGCCTATCTTCGCAGGAAAATTGTGACCATGGCAACAGATCTACCTCCCGCTAGCTCTTTGAACTGGAGCGATCGCCTGTGCCTTCTCCTCGGGATATAATTAAACTCACAGTAAGTAATTTCTTGGCTTGTCCGTAGAAGGCGGGTTGAGCTCTTCATGAGTTAAGCTGAAAATACATTCAACCAAACCCTCTCCCAGGCCATGGAGAAGTTAGTTGTCCTCAATTTTCGAAACGTCAAGCGTTGAACTGAAAGCGAAACAAGTTCTGGGAAAAAGAGAGGAACAGTAAACCGACAGTGTAGTTTTCACGAGGTTTTACTGAAACACTACAAAGTAAGAAGGATACTCAATAGGAGCGGGGCTCGGGAAACAAACGGGAGCCGAAATGAGCGCCGCGCTCCTGGCGAAGACATGAGACCTTGATAAAACGGCCTGTTTCTGAATGTTTTGAGTAGTCTTGGATCTCGATTTTCTGGGGCCTAAAGTTCAGATACTGCAGCACGCCATTCGGAATGCTGGGTATTTCTCAGCGAGTTTTGGCGTTTTGAAAGTCCAGACCAGCTTTGTGGATTACATCACGAGCATCGGGGCCATCCATTTCGATGATCTCGCACATTTCCTGAATTCGAGAGAAAAGTCGGCGACCGATTCGCTCAGGAAGTGTTCGATTGGTTAGACGATCCGCCGTAAATCCTGGTTGGGTTTCTAAATTCAGCGGCCAATTGGTGGAAAGAATAGTTTGTTTGTTGTAAGTGTAACGATGATTGATCACAGTTCGAATTGTCTCTGCAACCCACTCGGTTGGCCGCCCGGTTCCTAGGTCGTCCCACACCAGGAGATCAACCCCAAAAAGTGGTAGTAAAACCTCTCGTTCTGTCTCTAGTGAGTCAGGGCCGTAAGAGTATTGAAGGCGTCTTAGTAGCTCTGTCTCATCGACAAATTTGGCTGAGATCATCTTTTCCTGGATCAAAGCCTCGAGAATCGCGACGGAGAGATGGGTTTTTCCAACCCCGCAGGGACCAACAAAAAGAAAACCGCGAGGGACATCGGGGAAGGCCTCCACGTATTCGATTGATCGTGTGAGAGCTATGCGTTGGTGTCTGTAATCGGGGTGAACCGAAAACACATCAAAGCCTCGATCTAAGTATCGGGGAGGAATCTGTGCACGTTCGAGGAGTTTTTGGAGCCGGAGCTTTGAGCGGCAGTCTGGACACCGAACAACCGTCTCAATTGATTCTTTGCTGTTGACTAGCCATCCCGAATCCCGACAGGTGGCACAGGACTCTGAAGCGCCTACCTTCATTTTTTGCCTTTCCAAACTATTTCTTTGAATCCCCCCATGATGTTTTCAGTGCGAGCCATTACAAACAACAGATCTGATAACCGATTGAGGTAGATAAGAAGTTCCGGATTGACATCCCCCTCCTCTCGTATCAACTTCACCAGTAAGCGTTCGGCTCTTCGACAAACGGTCCTTCCAAAATGAATAAACGAAGCTGCGGGAGACCCCCCGGGCAAAATAAAATTTCTGAGCGAAGGGAGTTCTGTTTGCAGCTGGTCGATCAGAACTTCCAATTTTTGCCAGTCTTGCTGCAGAATTCGCTCTACCTCTCTACGGCTGCTCATCCTGGTTGCCAGATCTGAACCAGCACTGAAGAGCGTGTCTTGGAGTGGGATGAGTGCGTGTTTAACCGTTGCATTTTGGCTAAAAGACAGGGCTAAACCCAACACACAGCTCAGTTCATCGAGGGTCCCGTAGGCTTCTACCCGTAATGAGTCCTTATCTACTTTCTCTCCACTCCACAGTGCAGTTTGACCACTATCTCCCCGACGAGTATAAATCTTCATGTGGGTGCGCGTTCTTATCAGTGTGGTTGTTAAGGGTCGCCTCAACGACTAATTCGTACCAGAGCAACCCCGGATAGCAACACCATAACATGAAAGGGTAAAAAATCCGAGAGACCGAAAATAGAAACGGGCCGCACAATTTATTTGAATAGCCTGGCAGAGTGAACTAAAATCAGCGAATGAAGATCTCAAGTGCGGTCGTGATGATTCTCTTGGTTTTTGGGTCCACGTTTTCCGAGGCAGGCACTTTGAAAGTTGGCGACACCGCGCCCGATTTTGAACTCCCGGATCAGAACAACGACAAGGTTCGGCTCAGTGATTTCCGTGGCAAGGAAAACGTGGTTCTCGCTTTTTACGTTCTCGCTTTCACCGGTGGTTGAACCACCGAGTTACAGCGGTATCAGTCTGATATCGATTATTTTCAAGAAAACGCCACTCAGATTTTGGGGATCAGCGTCGATTCTGCTCCGTCGCAGAAGGTGTATGCTGAGCGGCTAGGTGTTGATTTTCCTTTACTCAGTGACTTCCACAGACAGGTGAGCCGGCTTTACGGTGTACTGAACGAGGAGCGGAACTTTTCGTTTCGGGTCACTTTCGTGATAGACAAGGAAGGCATCATTCGTCGCATCGATTCAGGTCGCGACGCCTTGGATATCACAGGAGTGAAGGAAACCTGCGCACAATTTAAATAGCCGTTTTAGCGGTTCGCATGATCCGAGCCTATTTCAGCTGAACCGACCCATTCCCCGACGGTCGTAGTCTGTGTTCTCGCTCTGTCGGCGAGGTAAGTGTGCCGATTTGGAATTGATGTTAACAGCTGAGGAAAAATTTCCGCGGTTGGGGTCGTGTAGTTTTTCGTTTTCTTTCGGTGCGCCCCCCCCAAGGATTTTTTTGAAGATATTACTTGGTGCTCGATTGTATAAATATGTTCACCACTCTATGGGCTGAGGATGTGGGAGGGGAAGGGTGATCTGTTTGTCGTCTGTTGTCGCCGATGCGACGGTATTGGCTCCTCCTCTCTTTGCTACTTCACCTCGCCACATCTTCAGTAAACGTGACCATATTTATGGGACCGAGTGTTCGACCAACTTTAGTGCCCCCTTCATCTCGCTGGCCCCGAGGTTAGCTGAAAAGAGGCGCTGTAACGAGAGAAAATGTTGAGGGATTCTTACCATGGCCAGGAAATATCGGCAGCTAGGCTATCAGGATGCAGGGCAGGAGAGAAAAGAACGAAGACGTTCGGATTCGACCGTCTCCCGCATGGGACCGCGGTCTCCCCGCATGCCCGGTTTTCATGAAGTGAGGCGCTGTGCCATGTGTGGGGTTGCTCTTCCCCGCAGTTTTACCCAGATCAACGCTTCCAGCCAGTGCCCTGAATGCAGTGCTGACCTGCATAGCTGCAAAAACTGCGTCTTTTTTGACCCTGCGAGCCGGTTGGAATGTGCCCAACCTGTTCGCGAACGCATTGCTCGAAAGGAAGCTAGGAACAATTGCGACTATTTCGAGGCCAGGACGACGGTCGAGAAAAAGACAAGCTCAGAATCAGAACGGCATCAAGACCCGCATGCAGCCTTTGAAAGCCTGTTTAAGAAATGAAAATAGTCTGCTGTCTTGCAGAAGTGCCGGCGCACGAGACACGTTATGAGATCAACTCCGAGTGTACCTGGATAGAGGAGGCCGATCTTACTTACCAGATCAATGAATGTGATGAGTACGCCTTAGAAGAAGCCCTCAGGTTGCAGGAAAAACACGGCGGAGAGGTCATTATTTTGACCTTGGGGCGAGAGCAGGCTGAGAAATCCATGCGTAAAGCACTGGCCATGGGGGCGAACCGGGGTATTTTAGTTAAGGATGAGGATAGAAAGCTCTCCAGTCCTCATGCCTTAGCGGCGACCATGGCTGAAGTGCTAAAACAGGAAGAATATGACCTGGTTCTAGCTGGGACTCAGTCAGATCATTACAGCTATGCGCAGACTGCCGTAATTCTGGCCGAATTGCTGGACTTACCCCATGTCACCATCGTGATGGAGATAGAAGTTAGACCAGAGGGAAAGAAGGTTAAGGCGCTGCGAGAGATGGAAAGTGGCTGGTTTCAATGGGTAGAAATACCTTTCCCTGCCTTACTGACCATTCAAGCGGGAATTTCACATGTGCGCTATGCTTCGCTGAAAGGCATCATGCAGGCTAGAAATAAGGAAATTCGGAAAATAGACTTGAACAGACTGAGCGTTAATCTCGAGTCAATTCCACGTTTAGACGTTTTGCGACTGTATTTCCCGCGAGTGGTAAAGAAGGCCGAAATCCTGCAAGGAGACACTGAGAGTGTTGTTGCAACTCTGGTAGAACGATTGAAAAAGGAAGCGAAGGTGCTTTAGTGCTTAGTTCTGGAAATAACAGAGCACTAGTGCGAGGGCACTTTTTTGCCTCTGCTTTGGTTCCTTCGTCGTTCGGGTGTTTGTGTTCAGATTCTTTTTAACACACCAACCGGAGGTGCGAGTGTTGCCGTGAAGAAGTCCAAGATGCCTGAAACAATTCACGTTCTCATGGATTATGCGGACGGTCAAGTTCGAACGACTTCCTGGGAAAGTTTAGCACTGGGTCAGAGGATCGCCGGGGAAATGGGCTACAGCCTGCGCGCTGTGCTTTTAGGGCAGGGAGTGTCGACCCTGGCCCAGAGTGTTGCTAAGCATCGGGTAGACTCGGTTCTGCTAGTGCAGGACGGAAAGTTGGCGGAGTACGATCCTGATGCCCACTGCGAGGCGTTGTGCCAGATTTTGGTTGAAGACCGGTCCCATTTGTTGCTGATGGGGCATATCTATCAGAATCTTGACCTGGCGCCCAAGTTGGCGGCGAAGCTAAAGAAAGGGTTGGTTACCGATTGTATTGGTTATCGAAAAGAGGGTGACGGTCTGATCTTCGTTCGCCGAATGTTTCGCAACAAAATGAACGCGGACATTCGGATAAGGTCCAAGCATCCTTGGATCGTTACCTTGCAATCCGGCGCCTTCAGTGCGGATAGTGCAGAGAGTGGAAGTTCCCAAGTGGTCGAACGTACGATTGATCTTTCTGGTGTTGAGCTCCGCCGCCTTTCTTTAGAGACTATTCAGGCCGTAAAGGGGAAGGCCGATCTGACTAAAGCGGAAATCATCGTGGGAGTTGGTCGCGGCATCAGAAAGGCGGAGAACTTGAAAATCATCGAAGCCTTAGCCGACGTTCTGGGCGCCGAAATTGGAGCCAGTCGCCCGGTGGTCGATTGCGAGTGGTTGGGACGAGAGCACCAAGTTGGAAGCTCGGGTCAATCGATTTCTCCCCGTTTGTACATCGCTTGCGGGATTTCCGGTGCTATCCAGCACATCGTGGGAATCAGGAACTCGGATTGCATTGTTGCCGTTAATCTGGATCCCAACGCACCTATCTTCAATATCGCTACCTATGGGATTGTCGGGGATCTCCTTGACATTGTTCCGGCCTTGACTAAGAAGCTTAAAGAAAGCAAGAAGATGTAAAATACGAAGCCTGAGAGCCTCGGATCTCTCTTTGTGTCCTCACTCTATCTTTAGCTAAATTTTATTTTCCGGGCAAGAATATTCCGCCAAATCGTAAAGTAAGTTCTGGTTTATCGGGATTTGCAACACACCGAATCCAACGGTTCTCTCTCAGGTGTAGCGCCCATCGCACAGAATTACCACTCGACCTTCAGGTCGGTGCAGGACCCTGAAAAATTCGTAGCGTGTAAACTTGGCCATCCCTGATCCGACACAGGTACTGAGCACCCCAAAAATAAGCTATCCTGTCAATGTCAGGTGAATTGACTGTTATCACTAGAGCAGCTGTGCAAAGGGAGCCTTTTTCTCAAAGCCAGTGCGAGTCAGCACGACGCCGATAAGACCTACGGGTCAGGTTCTTCATAAAATAGGAGAGTCATTCTAGTAGCAGTAGTCGTTTAGGCATCCGTGCAGAGAGGGTTTTGAGTACAATGGAAGCATGAAAGCTATTTTTATTCGTCGGCATGGTGGCTTGGACCAAGTGTGCTTTGAAGAGCTCGATACTCCCAAGGTTAGACCCGGACACGTCCTGGTGAGGACACGGGCGGCGGCACTGAATGCTCTCGATCTGTTTGTTGTCGGAGGGTTACCTGGATTGGACCTGGAGATGCCGCATATTTTGGGCTCAGACGGAACCGGCATAGTGGAGACGGTGGCAGAGGGGACGACTCGCTTGAAAGCAGGGGACAGGGTCATGTTAAACGCGGTTCTTTCCTGTGGGCAGTGCGAGTTCTGTGTTCAGGGTGAAGACAGCATGTGTATTGACCTGCGTTTGGTGGGTGAGCATTGCCACGGAACCTTTGCCGAGTATTTTCTGGTTCCAGAGGGTAATTTAGAGAAGATCCCGGAACGGGTCTCGTTTCAGGAAGCAGCTGCCTTTTCGCTGGTTTTTCAGACGGCTTGGCGCATGTTGAAAACCCGAGCACGGATTCGACCCGGCGAAGACGTTTTTATCCACGGAATCGGAGGAGGAGTTTCCTCCGCAGCCCTTCAAATTGTCAACTTCTGCGGCGGTCGTGCTTTTGTCAGTTCCTCCAGTGACGAGAAGCTCCAGCGCGCGAAAGAACTGGGAGCGGATTTTGGTTATAACTATGGGACGGCGAATGTGGTGAAAGAAGTGTTGGCCCAAACCGTTAGACGCGGTATGGATATTGTGTTTGACACTGCGGGAGCGGCGACCTGGTTGCAGAGCATCAAAATGGTGCGAAAAGGTGGCCGGATCGTAACTTGTGGAGTCACCACTGGTTCGAATCCGACCACAGAAATCCGGCTGATTTTCTGGAAGCAAATTGACATCCTTGGCTCAACGATGAGTAACCGCCGCGAATATCATGAGTTGCTCTCGCTGCTCCGCCGAGGGCAGTTAAAATCTATCATCGACAAAGTGTTCCCCCTATCAGAGGGAAAAAAAGCCCTGGAATATCTGAACAACCAGACGCAGTTTGGGAAGGTTGTGCTGGCAATCGAATAACGCTCAGTACTCGGGTTCATCAATGGGCTACTTAAACCTGTGACAAAGGAATGCGAGAGTTTCTTCCAGGTGGGGCGCCACCAGCCCCCAGCCGTGAGGTTCCCCATCGAAGACCCGAAACAGGTGGGGAATTCCGCGTTCGGTTAGGATGCGATCAAATCTCCGAACTCCGGCTTCCATGGGAAAGGCCCGATTGTAACGGTCAGCAGTCCCATAGGCGAAATAGATGTCCAAATCTTTGAAGTCTGCGGTTTGGGCCAGCACTTCCAGACTATTTCTTTTCCAGTGTTCGCGATCCAGAGGTTGTCCGAAGATAGAAGAAAAACGATGTGCGAACGACTGAGTCCACCGGTAGGGGGAATTGACAAACAGCTTGGATGGGTCCTCACCCAAAAGGACGATTGGAGAGCCGGCCGCTGCGCAAGCATACAACTCAGAATGCTTTATAGCGATTTTTAACGCTCCGTAACCTCCCATCGAAGTTCCAGCAATTGAGCGGTTCTGGCGATCTGTCTTAGCCCGAAAACTTTTTTCTATTTCGTTCACCATGTCTTTCCAAATATACTCTTCGTACATTTGGGTTTTGTCGAGGTGGTTGGTGTAGAAGCTGTTTTCCCCGTTGGGGTGAACCATCAGGAAGGGCACTACCTTTTCATCGAGGGTGAGCCTTTCTATCCTTTCAGGGATGTTACCGTAACGAGCGACCGTCCAGCTTGTATGGTTATTGTTGATGCCATGGAGGAAGTAGATCACGGGAAATTTCCGGCTGGGCTGCTCGTCATAGGAAAAGGGCAAGAAAATACTGTAGTCAGTCTCTTTGCCCAGCGCTGCGGTGTAGAATTTTTTAAATTCTACCCGCGATCCACCCGGCAGCTGAATCGTTTGAGGGTTTTCGAGCCGGCGGGCAGGCCCACCGCGCTGAGCAAGGAGCACAAGCCCTGTCAATCCCATCGTCAAGAGGCTTATCTTCAGCACGTTCATAAAGCGATTATTGGTTCTCATTGCGCACGGTCCCAGGGATGCAGAGCTTGGAGCTACTCTTTCTTTTCACCTCAATTCACTTTAGCGGTGATCTGGGCTTGTAGGCAGCACCGCTCAATTTTCCTGGTGTAAGAAGCCACGGGAAATTTGGGTTCTCCAGGAGTACTCCACACGAAAATCTTTCGTGATGGTCGGCGCCGTAACGAGGCCGTCCAGGGATGAAAATTCAGTTTTCGAAAGGTAATGTAATGGACTATTGGCGAGAAGGTTCGCTTAATCTCCAATTCCAGACCACGGAGCTCACGAAAAGCCTCAATGACGTTGCTAAACAGTGTTCTTTGTTCGTTGGCCACAGGTTCGGTTTCGATTCGTGGAAACTCCCAAAAACCCTTCAGAAACCGGTCGCTGCGATTTTGTTGAAGCAGATATCTTCCGCGGTGGCGAATCACTGCAACCACATAGTGAGCCTCTTGTAGCACAGGTCGGCGCCCAGCCCGAGGGAGACTTCCCTGTAGTCCTTCTTTTCGGGCCACACAACTTTGGGCGAGTGGGCAGAGTAAACACTTTGGATGGCGAGGTTTGCAGACCAGTGCGCCAATTTCCATGAGTGCTTGATTGAAATCGTTGATGTTTCTGCTCACATAGGGATCTTGCACAATTTTCCCAAGCAGGCTCCAAAGCCCTTCTGTGCTTGGACCGTCTAGCTCTTTTTCAATCTTTAGATAGCGAGTCAAAACACGCTTGACGTTTCCATCCACTATAGGCAAGACCTGATTATAAGCCATCGAGAGAATCGCCCCCGCGGTGTAACGACCGATGCCGGGAAGTGCAACCACCTGTTTATATTCTCGTGGAAACTCCCCATTGTATTTTTGACACACAATCTGGGCGGTTCGGAGGAGGTTGCGGGCCCGGTTGTAATAGCCCAAGCCTGACCACGTGGAGAGCACCTCATCCTCTCCGGCGCGAGCCAGATCCTCCAAAGTCGGATACTTTTGCAAGAACTTTTTATAGTAGGGAAGAACTGTCCTAACCTGGGTCTGTTGCAGCATTATCTCTGAGAGCCAGATCTGGTAGGGGTTAGAATTGTTGCGCCAGGGGAGCTCTCTTTTATGTTGACGGTACCAGCGGAGGAGCTGGGAGGAAAATGCCTTAGTGGAAATCGGGAGCTGGTGTAGATTGTCAGGCATTGGGGTTTTCTACCGTCAATCCGGGGAACAAATGGTCGACTGCTTGGATGTTTCTCGTGATACTAGAGATCAAGTATTTCAGGATCTTGACACTCCTAGGCTCTACTCGCACTTTGCACGGTCATTTTACTCCAAATAAAAAAGGTGCTGGATACCTTCAGAAACTTTCAACAGTGATCAGTTGTTCAGAATCAGCTTGGCGATGGTAGCCAGTTGCATGTTAGAAGTACCCTCATAGATCTTGCCGATCTTTGCGTCTCGAAAGTATTTCTCGACAGGGTAATCTCTTGTGTAACCGTAGCCGCCGTAAATATCAATCACCTGCGAGGTAACACGTTCTGCCACGACAGAGCTGAAGTACTTGGCCATGGCAGCCTTTTTCACGAAGTTCCTACCGGCATCTTTAAGCCTAGCAGCGTTATAGACCAATAACCGAGCAGCTTCCAATTCGGTAGCCATCTCCGCCACGGGAAACTGGATTCCCTGAAAATTGGCAATCGGCTGGCCAAAAGCCTCACGTTCCTGTGCGTAGCTGACTCCGTATTCCAGCGCGCCTCGTGATAGCCCAATCATCTGGGCTCCGATACCGATCCTTCCCTCGTTCAGCGTATGGATAGCCAGTTTATAGCCCTTACCTACCTCACCCAACACGTTTGAAAGGGGAACCTTGCAGTTCTCCAAAACGAGTTCACAGGTCGAGGAAGCGCGAATACCAAGCTTGTCCTCTTTTTTGCCCACCCGAAATCCCGGGAAATCACGTTCAACTAAAAAGGCTGTGATTCCTTTGTATCCTTTTTCGGGAACGGCGTTGGCAAACACAATAAATAGGGATGCTTCGGACCCGTTTGTTGTCCACAATTTTTGGCCATTCAAAACATAGTGGTCATCCTGGTTCTTGGCCTGTGCTCGCAGAGAAAAGGCGTCGCTTCCCGATCCGGGCTCCGACAAAGCGTAGGCTCCAACCCACTGAGAGGACAAAAGAGGAAGATAACGCTTTTTCTGTTCCTCAGTGCCCCATCGAAGAAGTGCATTGTTGACCAAGGTGTTTTGGACATCCACGATGACCCCCGCAGACGCATCGACTCGACTGAGCTCTTCAACAGCCAGGATTACCATGAAAAAACTTGAACCCGTTCCTCCTAATGATTCGGGAATTTCGATTCCCATCAAACCCAGCTCAAAAAAACTCTTAATCAAATCATCCCGGAATACGGCCTCACGATCCATTGCCTCCACGTGAGGCCGTATTTGTTCTTGAGCAAAACTGGCTACACTATCTTGAAACAGCTTTTCCTCATCGGTTAAGTCGGTAAGAGGAAGTCGAAATTCTGGTCCAGCTTTCATGGTCACAATTCCTTCAGAGCTTCACAACATGGTTATCATAACACTAGCAGTGCATGGTAAAAGTCTCGTCGGGTCATTGCCAGCGGCCTGCGGTCGCTTGCCTGGCACGAGGAGCAACACTGCCCAGCGGCCGTAACCAATTGTAGAACTATAAGTTGCGGTGGAACGTTTTCCCTTCCTAGTTTCTTTGTTACGGTATCTCGACGATGCTCGTATCACCTGGGCCTCCACCTCAAACTGAGCGGTGTCGCGCTCGCAAAAATTGCTGCGTTATTTCCAGAACAGAGCACCAGGTCTTGGATTTAAACTGATCCTCAAGCTGAATTCCAAAAAGCGAAGGCAAGTCCCCACCCCGGCGGTTTGCAATCTGCTATGATAATCCCCGGCGAAGATTGAGGTATGTTAAAAATGTTGAAAGAGACGGAAAAGCTGCCCGAAGTCATCCGTACGATCATCGAAACTTACGACGACAGAACGTTGCGGCTGCACCACTTGGGGGAGGCACCCCTGCCCAGTGAGGATGTAATTGTGGAAATCCTGGGCAACTTACGAATGGTGTTGTTCCCGGGTTACTTTGGAAGAAAGTACGTTAATCGGACCAGTGTTGATTTCTATGTGGGTGAACTCCTCTACGAAGTTTACGAATCGCTCACTGAGGAGATCTATAAGGCTTTCCGCCAGGGTTGTGACCACGGTGTGGAGGGGATATGTGAGACCTGTCAGAACAAGTCAGAGAGAACTTGCCTGAAATTCATGCGTACAATTCCTGTCTTGAGAAAAAGTTTGACTTTAGATGTCGAAGCGGCCATGGATGGGGATCCTGCTGCCACAAATTATAATGAGATCATCTTCAGTTACCCTGGGATAGCAGCGGTGACCGTGCATAGAATTGCGTATGAATTGCATGGTTTGAATGTACCTTTGATTCCCCGAATCATGACCGAGTATGCCCATCGCAAGACCGGGATCGACATTCACCCGGCGGCCCGGATCGGCCGCCGCTTTTTCATTGATCATGGCACCGGTGTAGTGATCGGTGAGACCGCCGAGATTGGCGATAGCGTTAAGATTTACCAGGGAGTCACCCTAGGGGCATTGAGCTTCCCCAAGGAAGGAGCAGGAACCATGCGAGGAGAGAAAAGACACCCCACTATCCAAGACAATGTGGTGATTTACTCAGGTGCTACCATACTGGGTGGAAAAACCGTGATTGGGCGAGATTCCGTCATTGGCGGTAATGTGTGGATCGTTAACAGTGTACCTCCCAATACCCGAGTAATGATCGAGATCCCTCAGTTAAAAATTAGGGTAAACGAGTGATTTTAGGCCCTCAGGACCAAATACTATAGTGTTTATACCCTTATCTTGTCGGACCCTCCGCCACACTTAGTAATTCCGGACTCTCAATGTGAGCGATGGAATGGTGTAGGAATCTGGCCCCAACCTCACCGTCCAGCACACGGTGGTCCAGTGAAAGACTGAGATGCATCATGTCACGGATCACGATCCGGTCCTCTCGGACAACAGGTTTTTGCGAAATCTTGTGTACACCTAAAATGGCTACTTCTGGATAGTTGATAATCGGAGTGGCAAAGACGCCCCCTAGGACTCCCAGGCTGGTAATGGTAAAGGTGCTGTTTTTAAGGTCCTCGAGTTTGAGCCTGCCTTCTCGCGCCGTCGCGGAAAGATTCTCAATTTCCTGAGCGAGTTCCAAAATAGATTTCTGGTCCACTTTCCTGACCACGGGAATAACGAGACCCTCAGAAGTAGCTACGGCAATCCCCAGGTTGTAATACTTCCTGACCTGAATAACACCGTTCTCTTCGTCCAACGTTGAATTCACCAGAGGATACTTTTTCAGTCCTTCGACCACGGCTTTCATAAGGAAAGGAAGATAGGTAAGACGAGATTTCATCCCTATGGGTGAGGCCAAGAATTTCTGGCGCAGATGCACCAGTTTGGTGGCGTCCACCTCCTCTACATAGGTGTAGTGGGCAGCAGTGTTTTTAGAAGTAACCATGTGGTTACCAACTTTTCGGCGCACTCCGCGATAAGGGATAGTCTCTATTTCACCAGGTGAGGCGGGTAAGGTAGTGAGTTCAGACTTGCCGGCCGGCGTTTTGGACTTCAAGTGCTCTAGATCCTCTCGAATAACTCTACCACCTGGTCCGCTGCCTTCGACCTCACGGATGTCAATTCCACTGTCTTTCGCCAGTTTTCGAATCGCTGGCGTGGCCAAGACGGATCGACCGTTCGAGGTTTCAGCTGCTTTTGGGGTTGTCAATGGCTCAACCTTGGCTTCCTCTTTTACTAGGGTCGGCTTGGCTGGACTCGGTTTTCTGCCGACGTCCTCAGGGGTTTCAATGACCACCAATATGGCACCGACTTCTATAAGTTCACCCTCTTCTCCGATTCGTTCAAGGATCCTCCCGGCGACTGGAGAGGAGATTTCCACGGTGACTTTGTCGGTCATCACTTCCAACAAGGGCTGATCTTCTTGGATCTTTTCCCCTTTTTGAATAAGCCAGCGGACGATCTCTCCGTCTACCGTACCCTCTCCTATATCGGGGAACTTGAATTTAAAGGGCATAGGTGATCCTTTGGTCTAGAAACTCATGGTCTTTTGAAGAGCTTTTCGAATACGTTTTTCGTTGGGGAGGTATTCCTTTTCGAAGATATACGGAAAAGGAGTGTCAAACCCCGTAACTCTCAGGATGGGCGCGTGTAAGTGAAGTAGCGCTTTTTCGCTAAGGGTGGCTGACAGTTCGGCTCCAAAACCGCAAGTTCGTGGCGCCTCATGCACAATGATAGCGCGTCCGGTTCTTTTCACCGAACTCAGAATGGTATCAATGTCGTAGGGCATCAAGGTGCGAAGGTCAATGATCTCAACTGAGGTATTGTCTTTCGTTTGGGCGGTTTCCACTGCATCTATCACTGCGTGTAGCGAGGCTCCGTAAGTCAATATTGTGACATCCGAACCCTCGCGAACGATGTTCGCTTTGCCCAATTCAACGGTGTATTCTCCTGTCGGAACTTCCCCTCTGGCAGCTCTATACATACGTTTTGGCTCCATAAAAATCACGGGGTTATTGTCACGAATAGCGGAAATAAGCAGACCCTTTGCATCATAGGGGTTGGAAGGGATGGTAACTTTGAGACCGGCGGTATGAATAAAGTAGGCTTCAGGACTTTGTGAATGGTAATGACCGCCTTTGATTCCACCCCCATAGGGAGTGCGAATGACCAAAGGACAGGTATACTGTCCACCCGAACGATAGCGCATCTTGGCTGCTTCATTGACGATTTGGTCAAAGGCGGGGTAGATGAAGTCGGCGAATTGGATTTCAGGGACAGGACGTAGCCCGTGCAGGGCCATTCCAATGGCCGTCCCGATAATTCCGGACTCTGCTAGGGGCGTGTCAATAACACGGTCGGGGCCAAATTCATCGAACAGTTCTTTAGTAGCTCGGAAGACGCCTCCAAACGGGCCGATGTCTTCGCCCAAAAGAACGACACGATCGTCACGTCGCATCTCAACGCGCAGCGCGTCATTTACAGCCTGGATAATATTCATTTGAGGCATAAGAACTCCTGGACCGAAGCAAGGTCTCTTAGAATGTTGCAGTAAGTTCGAGCTGGAGCATTTGGAGTTTCAACCCCGACGGCTTGTGGGCGGAGCCACTATAACCTAATTCCTGACCAACACTTCCTGTTGAGCTAGCGACCGCTGTTTCACCGGTTCCGGGTCTTCTTGTGCTTGCTCCAACTGTTCCTTTAGATGCCAAGGAATTTCGTCTAGAAGATCTTCAAACATGCTCTCCACAGGAGGCGGACCGATCTTTTCAGCTTTTTTCAGGCTCTCCTGGATCTGACATCGAATCTTGTCTTCCAATGCCGATTCTTTTGCATTGTCCCAATGACCTTCAGCCATGAGATACGCCTTTACTCGGTAGAGTGGATCTTTTTTCTGCCATGTTGCTACTTCCTTCTCCCGTCGATAAGCTCGCGGATCGTCTGAGGTTGAATGTGCTCCCTGCCGGTAGGTGACAGCTTCGATAAGAGTTGGACCTTCTCCTGAGCGGGCTCGATCGGCAGCCTGTCGGGTCACTGAATAGACGCCAAAGAGATCGTTACCATCGACTCGAATTCCCTCGATTCCATAAGCTTTCGCCTTGACCGCGATGTTCTTCGAGGCAGTCTGGTGGTTGACCGGAACCGAGATAGCCCACTGGTTGTTCCGGCAGAAGAACACGGTCGGAGTCTTGTAAACACCGGCAAAGTTGAGTGCCACGTGAAAGTCACCCTCGGAGGTGGCGCCATCACCAAAATAAGTTAAAGCGATTTCTCCAGTTTTTCGGATTCGGGCCGCCAGGGCCGCCCCGACGGCATGAGGAATCTGATTGCCCACCGGGCTCGAGATCGAGGCAAATCGTAGTTTGCGACTCGCGTAGTGATTGGGCATTTGTCTCCCCCGGATAGCATCCTGATCGTTGCCGAACAACTGGCAGAAGAATTCGAACAAGGAAAAACCGCGAAGCAACACGGCCCCCAATTCACGATAGCAGGAAAAAAGCCAATCCGTTTTCTCGAGCGCAAAGGCGCTGCCGATGATAGCAGCTTCCTCCCCCATGGAGCCAATGTAAAAACCAATTCTTCCCTGTCGGTGGAGCGTAATCATCCGCTCATCGATACGACGGTTTAGAAGCATGATCCCATAGAGGTGAATGAGGTCTTCTACGCTGAGGGGAGGTACTTTTTGCCCCTGTCTGACCCGCCCGTCTGGACGCAAAATCCTTACGATTCCCTTGGGCATTATCGCCGAATTATAGCCACGATGATCTATTCATACAAGCAATTGCTTAGGGTTTGTTTTTTAAACTCCCCCCAGGGTGACGGCATTTGGGGAATAGGTCGTCTCGTTGATAGTGGTCATGGTTTCTTTTCAGTCTTCTTTCATCAAGGCCTCAATTTCGTGAATTTCCCGCGGAACTCCCTTTGAGAGTAACTCGTAACTTTCTTCGGTGACGAGAAAGTTGTCTTCTATTCGCACACCGATGTTCTGATATTTCTCCAATACAGGGCGAATCTTTTTAAGTGTCGCCTGATTCACTCCCAACCGGGAAAGCCGCTGAAGAGTGTCTTCACGTACATAAATCCCAGGTTCGATTGTTAACACCATGCCGGGACGAAATCTGGCCGAAGGGGATCCCACGTCGTGAACGCTTAAACCCAACCAGTGACCTATACCGTGAGGGAAGAAAGCTCGATATTGATCCCCAAACTTGTCTTCGATTAAGCCGATGCGCAGAAGTCCCTCCTTGAGGACTTCAGTTGCCGTGTGATTGAGTTCTGGAAGAGAAGAACCTGGCTTGACCAGAGCCATTGCGGCCTTTTGGGCGTCCAGAACAATCTGGTAGATGGCGGCCTGTTGTGGACTAAACTTGCCATTGACGGGAAAAGTTCGGGTGATGTCACCGGCGTAATAATTGTATTCAGCACCGATATCGATAACGATCAGGTCGCCGTCTCTGGTTTGTCTCTGACTCTTTCCGTAATGGAGGACATTGGCATTAGGGCCGGAAGCCACAATAGACGGGAATGCCCGGTTGAGAGCTTTGTTCTTCTTAAAAATGTATTCAGTGACTGCTTCAACTTCATACTCCCAGACCCCGGGCTGCACGGTTTTGATCGCCTCAAGATGTGCTTGAACGGTGATTCGAATGGCTTCTCGCAGTTGTCTGATTTCGTAAGCAGACTTGATGAGCCGGAGCTCCTGAAAAATACTGGTTGCATCCCGAATACGAATCCCGATGAATCGTTCCCGGAGGCGATTTGCCCATTCAAATTCTCTGGATAGAATGGTCTGCAGGCCAGGCCTGTGCTCCAAGAGGAAGAAGACATTAGCTTCGCCTTTTTCCAAATCGCTAGAAAACTCTTGGGACTTAACTTCATAGTAATGAGTGGTTGGAGTCGGCTGCCCGTTTAACATCGCATTAACAAAAGTTTCGAATTTGGCCGAGCTCCAGATCTTTTGAATGCCACTGATCTGTATCGCTTCGTCTGGACTGAGCATTTTACCGCTCCATAACTCGCTCATTGGATCTGGGTTAGGAAGGAAAAGGATTTCTCGGAAGGAAGAATTCTGAGGAATTAGGATTAGCTTCGCATGGGGCTGTTTAATACCTGTCAGGTAATAAAAATTGTTTTCTTGTCTAAATTCGTAGTTAGCAGCTCCGGAATGGGGTTGTGGATCAGCACTGAAAAGGATGAGCACTCCTCTATTGTTGATCTTTTCCATGACTGCCTGTCGTCTTTGCTCAAGATCTGTTCGTAGCTGTAGGTTGCCGGCAAAGAGGCCTCTGAGAGTCAAGAGTACTAGCAAAAGGGTAAGGATTCGGATTACAGACATTAGGCTTTCAAATTCAGTGGAGGGCTAAAAAGGATTAGACCGTGTGCCAACCTTCTGGTTGTTGTTTGTAGTATCTACCCGTCACTGTGCCCGAGGGCCTTATCCGGGGCAATACGATCTCGCACCAGTTGCTTCAGTTCTTTCGGATTCGGGAAAATGCTGTTTTTGCGCGCGTGAGAAGATTATTTTTCCCTGCAGGCGCACTTCAAAAATTTCTCCCTTTCCGGGTATGAGTGCCACTTCTCCAAGTTCCGACTCAAAGGTGGTCAAAAGTTCCTGCGCTATCCATGCCGCGCGCAACAGCCAGCGGCACTGCGTACAGTATTGGATCTCCAGGCGAGGCCGGGTGTTCATGCTCTTGGTCTGCCCGGTAGGCAAGTTAGCCTTTCTGCAAAAAAAAGAACCCGCAACCTTTCAACTTCAAGGGGAATGTCACGAGGAGTTAGGAGCATCTTGCTTAGCATAACAAAAACCCTTTTGAGGAATGAGGAGGACGGTTTTTTCAGCACACGTCACTTCTCCGTATCGAACGATCTCTGTTCCTCGAGAAGCTCCTCAATCTTATTTTTGAGAGCCAGGTAGTGGGGATCGTCTCGAGTATATCGATTACCTGGATGGATATAACGAATCATACCCTCACCATCGATTAGGAAGCTGGCGCTCGTCCAATGGTGATCTTGACCATTGAGCCACCATCGGCGAAGAGTCTGCCACTCCGGATCTATGGCGATGGGAAACTCAAACCCAAGTTGATCTGCATACCGCTTAACCTGTGGGGGATTCAGAAACGTGGAAGCTTTGTGGTGGCAGAAACCGATGGTGACAAGCCCACGTCCACCATATGTTCTGTGAAACTCACGCAGCGCAGGTACGGTGGCAGCACAGAAAGGACAGTCAGGGGCTGTCCACCAACGGACTAGGATCACCTTGCCGCGCAATTCTTCAACCTGCAAGGGATCGAAATTGATCCAGTGAGAGACGTTCCACTGCGGTGTCCTGGTGCCAATGAGTTCATAACCTCCTGGCGGAAATCGCTGGACATCTGTGATCAAAAGAGCGGTTGCTAGCAGCGACTTTTCCATTTCTCTCCTTTTAGTTCGAGCCAGCGTTTTTTACAGGGAGAATTCTACACTCAGACACTGTGTGCTGTCCAAAGGGGATCAATTCAATCCGAAACGCTGGGGTTGTAAAATCGGAATTCTTCTTCTAAATTGGTCTGATCACGGAGGAAACAACAGCAAGTGGGCAAAAGGGTTAGCTGCAAAAAAAGCTGGGTCGAGGAAAAAGCATGCGATTAGACAATGGTACGTAGGGAACCCGTCGGCGGGTCCTAAAAGAATCTGTGACGAGGATAATATGCTAAAAGTTTTGTTTATCGGGTACAACATAGGCATCTGGAGCAAGTTTTTGCAGGAACAGATGAACACGCCAATCGAGATTTGTTGCGTAGATAGTTATGACGAGAAGGCCGTCGTTCAGGCAGTGGGTGATGTAGACGTGGTTGTTACCGGGGTCTTTACTCCTGGCATGGGGCAAGCTGCAAAACGAGTGAGGCTTATCCAAATGCCCGGTGCTGGTTATGACCAGATCCATCCAGATAGTATTCCTCCCGGCACGATCTTTGCGAATGTACACGAGCATGAGCAGGGCATCGCAGAGTGGACGATGATGATGTGTTTAGCTCTTTCTCGAAAACTGATTGAATCGGATGCCCAGCTTCGCCAGGGAGATTGGAGCATGAGCCCAGTTGCAGGCCCTTGGGGTCCGTTCCATGAACTGGGAGGGAAAATCATGGGTGTCATTGGCCTCGGCCGGGTCGGTCGAGCTGTAAGCCGTCTGGCGAATGCTTTTGGCATGCGCTGCATGGGGATAGATGTGGTGCCTCTCCCCGCAGAACAAATCAGGGAATCAGGTCTCAATTTTTCCGGAGGACCTCAGGATTCGGATCGAATTTTGCGAGAGTCCGACTTCCTTACAATTGCCGTCCCTTTATTGCCCTCTACCCAGGGTCTGATCAGTGGCCGGGAGCTTGATCTGATGAAGTCAAGTGCCTACATTTTAAACCCGGCCCGTGCTCAGGTAGTTGACGAGAGGGCTCTGTTTGAGGCTCTACACGATCGGAAGATTGCCGGAGCCGGTCTGGATGTTTGGTACGTAGAACCTAATTCCACTGAACGGGTCAGTCCCTCTCGATTCCCATTCCACTCCCTGCAGAACGTGATTATCACGTCACACCAAGCAGCGTGGACCCAAGAGACTATGCTTCGGCGGTTTCAAATAGTGGCAGCCAACATCGATCGTTTTGCTCGAGAAGAACCCTTGGTCGGTGTCGTCCCGGAGTTATCGCGGGCCTAATTTTTCAAGGAGAACAGCCATGGAAAAGATGTCATCAGCTAGACCCCCCTCCCATCGAGTTATGGTGACCGATTACGCATGGGAGGACCTTGACGCGGAGCGCCAGATTCTTGGCGAAGCGGGCGCGGAACTCATTGAGGCAAAAAGCGAAGATGAGGAGGAACTCCTGAGCCTGGTTTCTGATGTGGAAGGTATTCTTACCTGTTGGGCACCCGTGACGGGTGAAATGATTGAGCGAGCAGAACGGTGTTGTTTAATAGGGCGATATGGCATTGGAATCGACAACATAGATATCGTCTCTGCCACAGACGCTGGAATTTTGGTTACTAACGTACCGACCTACTGCATCGAAGAAGTTTCGGATCATGCCATGGCCTTGTTGCTAGCGTGCGCCCGTCAGGTGTGTTCATATGACCGAAACATCAAGCAAGGCCGTTATGATCTTTCTCTGGGCGTCCCAATTTTCCGGCTGCGAGGAAAGACCATGGGGATTGTAGGTTTGGGAAAAATCGGAAGAGCTCTTTCCCGAAAAGCACAAGGATTTGGATTGCAGGTGATTGCCTTCGATCCTTACATATCTTCTCAGGGTAGTGGCGAGAAAGCTGTGAAATGGGTCCCATTTGATCACCTGTTGGAACTAAGCGATTTTATTTCCATTCACAGTCCCTTGACTGTCGAAACCAGGAATATGTTTGATGGGCCTGCCTTCGAGCGCATGAAGAGGACAGCGTTTTTGATAAACACCTCTAGGGGCGCTCTCGTCGACATTGCTGCCCTTGGAAAAGCCCTTGAGGAACGAGAGATTGCCGGAGCTGCGCTGGACGTTCTACCTAAAGAACCCCCGAGTGCCCAGGATTATCCCCTGCTGCAGCAGCCCGGACTAATCGTTACCCCACACGTTGCCTTTTATTCAGAGGAGTCTCTCGAAGAGCTGCGGACCACCACGGCTCGTCAGATGGCAGACGTTCTGTCTGGGAAAACGCCTCAATTCATCGTAAATCCCCAGGTGCTCAGTCGAAGCAATCTTCGAGCCAAAGTGAAGGAATGAGTTTTTCTCGTGTGGCGCCTGAGCCTCGAAGTGGCTCCTTTCCCGGACAAGGAGAAATAAATCTCGCAACGAAATGGTACGCTTTGATCAGAGCATCTCCACAGCTAGGGCCACAGCATTACCGCCCCCCAGACACAGTGTTGCCAAGCCTCTTTTGCTTCCACGGTCTTTTAGGGCGTAAAGCAAAGTAGTAAGGATTCGAGCACCAGTAGCTCCAATCGGATGTCCTAAAGCCACTGCCCCACCATTGACATTGACGCGGTCCCAATCCCAACCCAATTCGTTTCCATCCGCCAAACTTTGGACTGAGAAGGCTTCATTGGCTTCAATGAGATCGAACTGATTGATGTCTTTGTTACAGAGTTTGTCCATGAGTTTTTGGACAGCGTAAATAGGTGCGTAGAAGACAAGCTCAGGAGATGTTCCAGCGGTTGCATAGGCCAGAATTTTAGCCATAGGTTTGATCCCTTTTTCGTCGGCTTTCTCTGCTGACATGACAACCAGTGCAGAAGCACCATCATTGAGACCGGCGGCATTGCCGGCCGTAACTGTGCCGTTCTTCTGGAAAACTGGTTTGAGTTTGGCTAACTTCTCAATTGAGCTTCCAGGCCGGGGACCTTCATCAGTGTCAAAGATTATCGGGTCAGCTTTTTTCTGAGGAACTGAGACCGGCACAATCTCAGTCTTGAATTTTCCCCCTTTTTGTGCTTCGATTGCCTTGCGGTGAGAGTGGTAGGCATATTCATCTTGTTCTTCTCTAGAAATAGATGACTTCCTGGCAGTCAACTCGGCAGCATTTCCCATATGAAAGTTGTTGAAAGAGTCCCAAAGTCCGTCGAGTATCATTGAATCCAAAAGCGTCTGATGCCCGAACTTAAAGCCCGCTTTCGCGCCATGCAGGATATAAGGGGTGTTAGACATGGATTCCATTCCACCGGCGACAGCGATGCTGGCGTCTCCGCAGCGGATAGCCTGAGCCGCCAATATTACCGCCTTTAGCCCGGACCCACAGACTTTGTTGACAGTCAAAGCCCCCTTTTCGGGTGGGATTCCGGCATGGATCGCCGCCTGACGGGCAGGAGCCTGACCACTTCCCGCCTGGATAACTTGTCCCAAAATTACCTCATCTACTTCCTCAGGTTCGATCCCGGCCTGTCTGATCGCCTCCTTGATGACAATTGACCCAAGGCGGGTAGCGGTGAAAGAAGATAGTACTCCCGTAATATTTCCAATCGCTGTACGACAAGCGGAGGCAATTACAACGTCTCTCAATTCCAACATGCCGACCTCCTCAATTTAGCTCTCTAATCAAATTCTTATATCTGGTTATGTATTTAAAACGCTCGGTTCCAGCAATACGCTCGAGGTCCGCTGAGGATCTGGCGAGGTGGTACCTCGAAGAGAGGAGTAGTCGATGTTGTTGTATCGGTGACAATGACCGACAAAGAGACCACCCATAAGATCCTCAGCCCGCAGGGTGACGGCGTGATGACCCTGTTTTATTTGTTGCTTTTTCTTGACGATGCACAGCGCCGCCGCCGGTGTCTGCGTTTTGCGAATTTAGGACCGTCACGCTTGCCACAAACATGAGCGTATTCATGAAATCAAGTACCAAAGCTCAGCATAGCCGATGGGATAAATCAGGGATGGTCACCAATTCTCGCCACCAATTTTCAAGATCATGATGATTTTTTATCTATTGACACCGACGTGCGAGCGCTTCGATCGAGTTTCACGGATGACAAATACCAGAAACCCAACAATTAAGCCCGCGGAGAGTGCTGAGATGGGCCTTCCTGGACGGATGTGGATTTTATACCTGGATTTCTTTGAGATCGGGAGAGACAAACATCTCAGCTTCGGTGGCTTTTCTAATCTGCTCAACTGAGATACCGGGTGCGGTCTCGCATAGAACTAACTTGTCTCTGGAATTGTCCACATCGAATACGGCCAAATCAGTGATGATGCGTTGCACCACCTTTCTTCCCGTAAGCGGAAGAGTGCACTTTCTCAGCACCTTCGGCCTGCCATCTTTCGTAACGTGTTGCATCATCACCACCACTTTCCTAGCGCCGGCCACTAGATCCATCGCTCCTCCCATCCCTTTAACCATTTTTTTTGGTATCATCCAGTTAGCTAGATTGCCCTCCTGGTCAACCTCCATGGCTCCCAGAATGGTTAAGTCGATATGCCCTCCTCGGATCATGGCAAAAGAGTCTGCCGAGGAAAAAAACGAGGCTCCCGGCAGTACTGTTACCGTTTGTTTGCCAGCGTTGATCAAATCAGCATTCTCCTCGCCTTCGTAGGGAAAAGGTCCCATTCCCAGAATCCCATTTTCGGACTGGAAAATAACTTCCATGCCGGGAGGGATGTGGTTTGAAACCAGAGTGGGCATCCCAATCCCTAGATTCACATAGTAACCGTTTTTTAATTCCTTAGCGGCCCTTAGGACGACTAGTTCTCTGCTCGATACGCTTTTCATAGCGATTACCTTCGAGGATGTATCTTACATATATTCCCGGGGTGTGGACGGTGTCCGGACTCAGTTCTCCTGGCTGCAAGAGATGTTCCACTTCAGCAATAGTAATTTTGGCGGCTGTCGCCATTAGTGGATTGAAATTTCTGGCGCTCATGTGGTAAACCAAATTTCCCAGCCGATCACCCTGGTACGCTTTCACAAAGGCAAACTCGGCTTTGAGAGGTTTCTCCAAGACATATTCCCTCCCGTCAATCATTCGAGTTTCCTTACCTTCAGCGACGATAGTCCCTACGCCGGCGGGGGTATAAAAACCCTCGATCCCAGCTCCGCCGGCTCTGATTCTTTCGGCGAAAGTCCCTTGAGGTACAAGTTCCAACTCTAGTATTCCCTCCAAAAACTGTTTTTCAAAGATGGCATTTTCGCCGACATAAGTGGAAATCATTTTGTCGATCTGCCGAGTTTGTAAAAGCGTTCCCAGGCCGAAATCGTCGACGCCGGCGTTATTAGAAATCACTGTGAGGTTTTCGTAGCCCAGATCTCGCAACGCGGCAATGAGATTTTCCGGAATACCACACAGTCCAAAACCGCCCATCATTATCGTCGAGCCGTTTGTAATGCCCGCTTTTACAATAGCGGCCTTCGCGCTGGAGATCACTTTTTTGATAGCCACTCTATCTCCGGTTCGGATGAAATATAACGTACGCACAGATTGACTGCAATCACAAAGAGAAACCATGCTGTCAAGCAGGAACCTCGAAAAGGGTCTTCGGTTAAGCAGGTGGTGATGAATTCACAGTGAGAGAACTTTTGCGGTTTACCCAGCCGAACCAAGAGGATCATGTCCCGCCCTGTTTTTCAACATCTTTTCCTAATCTCCAGGTGAGTACGGGCCGATTAGTACCGCATCGGTAGCACGGAGAAAAATAAAAAGGCTAGCGTGCAGATGGTGCTATAAAGAACAAACGCAAGTATTGCATAACCCAGAATCTCCCTGAACTCGAGTTTGGCTGCAGCTAGGAGAGGCATGCACCAAAATGGTTGGAGTAAATTGGTCATCATGTCACCCCAGGAATAGGAGATCAGCACTATGGCTGCCGGGACGTGGAGTGCCTCAGCCGCCGAAATCAGGTACGGCGCTTCCATGATCCACTTACTTCCCCCTGAAGGAATAAAATAGTTGATCAGGCCGGAGTACCAATAAACGATGACCGGAAAGGTTTCTTGGTTGGCAACGGAGACAAACCACTGGCCGATAATTTCGGAGAGTTGAGTGCCCTGAATGATCCCGTAAATCCCCGCATATAGAGGAAACTGAATGATGATGCCGTGAATAAAGCGAACCCCTCCCTCGGCTGCTTTTCCTAGGGAGGCAGGATTGGGATGCAGCAAGACGGCGGCCATAAAGAAGGAGAAATTAATGGTATTGATGGAGATTTCGTGAAATGAACCGGTTACAAAATGGCTTAGCAGCCAAGCTGTACCAGTAAGTCCAAAGATTAGGTTGACGCCATAGCCATAGTCAATCCAGGTCGCCAATGACTTTCTCCGCGGAGCCTGGCAAACTTGAAAACAATCTGTGTCGCTTAACAATCCTTCCGGTATCAAAAAACGATCTTCTTTTCGGGTTGGTTGAAGCAGTGCGGATAGGCTGGCTAGAGCCACCACAACCACAATAGTGAGCGACAAATTGAATGTGGTGAAGATCGTCTCGGTAAGACGTACGATACCGAGGCGGTGTTCTAGAAAGTGTCCTGGCGTGGCCGAAAGCAACGGTGCGGATGCCGAAAGCCCAGCGTGCCATGTTGTTCCCAGCCCAAAATAGGCAACGGTCACCAACACGCGGTAATCCACCCTCGGGTGTCGGCGGACTAGATGTTGCAAGAATAGGGAGCTGACAACCAGTCCTAACCCCCAGTGGATCCAGGCAAAAATCATCGACGAAGTCGCCATGGTGACGATTGCCTGTCGTGAAGTCTGCGGTACCTGGGCAAGACGGGTCAAGGCCTTATTGACCCAGGGGGAGACCGCAACCATGTATCCGGTCACCAGCATCAGGCACATTTGCATCGCAAAGTTAAGCAGCAGCCAAAAACCAGCTCCCCAGTGACGCAGGCAACTGTGCAGGCTCTGGTCAGTCAGCAGAGTTCCAGCAGCAAAGGTGATGAGCGTCAAAATGCAGGCTATACTGAAGGAACTCGGGACGTAGTCTTGTGTAAAACGCGTCAGGAAAACTGCAATTCGAGCAATGAGGTGCAGTTCGAGGTGTTGCTTCTTGTGTTGAGGACGAGGGGTATCCGATTACATGATCCAGAACATACCGCTGTTGTCGAATGTCTGCAACGTGTTTGCAGGCAAAATGGAAAAAATTGGAAGTGGGTTATGTTCTGGATCAATGGTAGGAACATCTGATCAATGCCTTGTGGGGTTATTGACAGAAGTTGACGTAGGGGAAGATAATAAAGTCGGTCAGGAGTAAGGTGAGGCATTTGCTGAGGAGAGGGGGAAGAAGTTGGTAAAGGTTTTTGTGGGTTTTCGGTTTTTCGTTCTTTTGGCTCTGAGCATGGGTGTCGCGTTTGTGGGTAGCCACTCGGTCTCTCCCACGGTCGAGGCGGTGGTGGAATCGCCCGAAGATCCTTTTCTGCTTGATGAGGAAGCCTTGAAATTCGCAGAAAGTGCGTTTCAGGAAAAATGCGCTCTCTGCCATCCTAAAGACGAAGAAGCTCCCAACGAGAGAATGGATCTTTTCGACGGGGCATGGAACCACGGTGGTGAGCTGGAAGATATTCAGAAAACAATTACTGAAGGTGTTGCTGACACTATTATGATACCGCAAAAGGATGTCTTCTCTGAGGCAGAGATCGGCTATTTGGCCAAGTACGTGAAGTTTTTGGAGCGCCAAAAAAAGGAATCAGAAACCCGACTGGTCAAATAAGTCGAAAACCCCCAACAGAAATCTCAGTAACCTGCCAAAACCGCATAGGGTTTTTGGAACGTGCCCCCCGCAAATGTCATCGCATTAATAGGGAGCGGAATATTAAGGTCTTGAAGTAGTTTAGACGTTACAGTTTATTCTTTTCTCCATGATGAATGACGATATCCTGAAAATTCGGTCGAAAATGCGTTCCAGAGAAAAACTCTTGGCAGGTTGGCTCACATTTCCTGATTCTACAATTGCAGAGATCATGTGCCAAGCGGGGTTTGACTTTCTAATCATCGATGCCGAGCATGGTCCGATCGATTTCAGACCGATGGAACAGCTGATCCAGGTGGCAAATTTGATGGGTACACCCATTGTTGTGCGGATACCTTGGAATGACCCGGTTTTTATTAAAAAGGTGCTAGATTTAGGATCAAACGGGATCCTAGTGCCTTTGTGCACCACGGCGGCTGAGGTCGAAGAGAGCGGTAGAAGCCACACGATATCCGCCTCAGGGAATCCGTGGTTTCGGGCCGCGTCGACCCAGTCGATACGGGCGAGTTTTTGGTGAATATATCGAGAGTGCCAATGAATCGATTCTAGTTTTGATTCAAATAGAGCACATTGATGCAGTCCGCAATTTGGAGGGTATTTTGGCCGTATCTGGTGTCGATGGGTTACTTATTGGCTTCAATGATTTGTCGGCGTCCATAGGACTTCTTGGTCAACCCTCAGCTCCCGCAGTGCTGGAACTGGCCGACCAAGTCATCAAAAAGGCCAGTCGAACTTTGGTAGCGGCAGGAGTTGCCGTGGGGGGAACAGAGGAAGCTATAAAATGGCTTGAGAGAGGCGCGCAATTCGTCACCATAGGTTCTGACTGCTCATTTCTCACTCAGGCTGCGGATCAGGGGGTTCAACGAGTGAAGACACACCTCACGGAGATGGAAAAATAGACGACCCCCAAAGCCCCAGCGTTAGCCAACTCTCTCTTATTACGGGTTGTTAGAGGTGCCGAGGCCCAAACCGTTGTCGGTTGAGTTCGAATGGTTAGACTGCGGGTCTACGGTGAGTGTGTTCATTTAGCGATTAGGACCGGGCAGCTCACCCATCGGTTTAAACATGCAACCTTCCACAAAAATGTCGAAGAAATCAGGCGTGGTCTCCAGTTCAACATGTTCGATCCGCCGGATTAGTTTCTCAGCACTCTCTCGCTTCCGATGGGATAAAAGCATCATGGTGGCTCCCTGGAGTGCGGCATTGCCGACCTTAACCACTTTAGCCGCCTGAATGTTTGCAATGAACCCGATTGAGGCAGCGTTTTGAATATTTAAATAGTTGGCGAAACCACCTGCGAGATACAGCTGAGTGACTTGATTCGTGACAAGGCCATAGTTGCAGAGTACGATCCACTGGCCACAAAAAGTAGCAGCTTTTGCCTGAGCCAGTAGACTGGTGTCCGCTCTGGATAATGTGATGCTTCTCTCCGGAACAACTATGAACTCGTTGGAACCAGCCTCAAATACTCCAAGCTCATTCATTCGACCGGTGCGCAGTAACTCTGCCAGCAGATCGACCAAGCCAGAGCCACAAATGCCTTGAGGGGTAACGTTCCCAATAGTCTGGAAACTAAGTTTCCCATTTTCCCATACAATTGACTCGATCGCTCCTTCGTACCCTGGCATACCATAGGTAACCTGTCCGCCTTCAAACGCCGGTCCGGCTGGACAGGAGGCAGCTAACAGACGGTCTTTGTTTCCCACCACTACTTCGGTGTTGGTCCCAATATCCACTAGCATCACTACTTCACGTTGTTCATCCATTCCGATGGCGATTAGGTCGGCTGCCACATCGGCTCCGACATGGGAACCGACCAAGGGAGCAGCGTAAACATTCGCCTGGGGGTGAACCTGCAGCCCCAAGTCCTTGGCTTTGGCGTTCAGAGATGTGGTCGTTCTCTTTCCCTGACGAAAGTCGTGCTCTGTCAGAGACCGATAAGGTCTCTCGCCAATGCTCTCTACGTTCAAACCGAAAAAAATATCACGCATGGTCGAGTTTCCCACCATGACCATCTCGTAAATATCTCTTCGACGAAAGCCAATGCTCTTGCACAAGTCGCGAATTTCATAGTTGATGGCTCCAATGATCGCTTTTTGAAGCTCTCCATGATTAGGACTGCTATCGTAGGAGATCCGGTGCATGACATCACTTCCCCCAAAGCGTTGAGGATTTTCAAAAGAACTTGTGTAAAGGCAAAGCCCATTTTCAAGATCCAGAAGATTGAGAACGACCGTGGTGGTGCCAACATCGATAGCCAGTCCATAGATCCGACCTCCATAATGATCGAGTCGTTGATCGCAGAAGTAGATTGATGTGCCGACTCTGCGAGTCAGGGGATCCAACGGTATATCCACAGGCGGGCTGTGGGTCAAAACTTGAGGACGTCTTCTGAGTAGTTTGACTGTGACATCCGTGGTCAAATCGATTGCGCGAGCCTGACAGGCTAACCGGTAGTTGTCACGTACAAAGCTCTCTGCTTCGGTACAGGGAGATAAGGCCTCCAGTCCCTGAGTGACTTCCACGATACACTCATGGCATTCCCCACTGCGGCCACAGGAGGTGGGCACTCTAACCTGTAGCTCATCAGCATAGTCGAAGAGTGTATTCTCAGCAGTCAGAGGTCGCTTCTTGCCTTCAAAAAAGAGAAAAGACACGTCCAGTTAATCCTATCATTTGCTCGAGTTCCGCTGCAATATCGGCGAGAGGAGGGTGGGCTAGTTCCCTGTTCAAATACATCATAGCGAAGTATTCAGTAGATGATCTCGACCTACCCGTGACCCATCGGGAGAGGGAGGAAAGGGAGCGTGGAAACCGACCGCGGTTTACTGAAAGGACATTAGCCAAACCTGTGCAGACCGATCACTGCACTTCCCAGGCGTTTCGATAGTCCAAACGGTCATCGCCGACACATATTGGTTTTGCGGACGACACTTTGCTGCGTTGCTGGTTACGGCATCCAAAATTGGCGGTACAGCGGTTGTTCTGGTTCTTGTAAGGACAACGATAGGTGGAGACGTGATCAGCCACGATCGCCATCTGTTTGTAGATATTGAACAAGTTCTTAAGACTAGCCTGAAGTTTTGCCTTGTCCTCTGGGATCATGATGTGAAGTCTGCATCCTCCGGTGCAGCGGTCCTCGTCTCTACTGAGGTTTCAGTGACTTCTTTGATGCCCAACAATTCTTTGGCCTTTTCCACGCAGGCAATCGCGTCTTTACCATAACCGTCCGCGCCCATGTCCTCAGCGAACTCCAGGGTGACCGGCGCTCCTCCGACCATCACTTTCACGTTCTCCCGCAGTCCGGCTTCCTCGAAGGCTTGGATCGTTCTGCCCATATTGGGCATCGTCGTAGTCAGGAGAGCCGACATCCCCACTACCTGCGCCTTGTGTTCGAGGACCGCGTCGATAAACTCCTCCGCTTTGGTGTCCACCCCCAGGTCCTGCACCACAAATCCTGCTCCCCGAAGCATCATGATGCAGAGATTCTTGCCGATGTCGTGCAGATCACCCTTGACCGTTCCCATTACCACGATGCCAGCGGGTGGAACTCCCGAGGCCGAGAGAATCGGTTCCACGTGCGCCATGCCCGCCTTCATGGCTCGGGCAGCGATTAACACCTCGGGGACGAAAATGATATTGTCCCTGAACTTGACACCCACGACTGCCATGCTGGCCACTAACCCGTCGTCAAGAATGGTATTGGCTGAAAACCCTTGTTCTAGTGCCTGTTTGGTTAACCGGTCGACGTCATGATTTTTACCAAGGATTAGAGCATGGGCGATTTCCTGCATGAGGGGATCGCCTCTTTCGAGGGTCCGGCGGATCCGGCGATTCTCCTCCGGTTGGGTCACATAGGCCAGTTCCTTCTCTAATCCTTCGTTCACGATTGGCATAATTCATCTCCACATCAATATAGCCAAATCCCAAAGCAGAGGCCACCGGACTGTTCAGTTTGAGGAGAGGTTCTCTTTGCTCCAGTCCTTCACCGCTTTGGGAATCTCGCAGAGGTTTTGCAGCTTGGTCTGCAGCGGGATGGCGCACTCAGGGGCGATCAGGTTCACTCCGGCATCCAGGGCCCGGTAGACCTCCTGTCGCACCTCTTCCGGTCCCCGAGCGTAAAGCGTCTCTGGATTGTTGATGTTTCCCGCCAGGGCAATGCGTCCCGCCATAATCTCCATGGCCAGCTTCGGATCATTCTTGGAGTCGAAGTGAAAACAGGCCATCCCGTTTTGAGCAATGTAATCCATCCGGTCCAGCGTGTTGCCGCAAATGTGCAAGATGAGCGGGCAGGAGATCCGTTCCCGCATCTCCTTGTGGAGATCAAGCAGGAACTTGCGATAATATTCTCCACTCACAAGATCTCCCGTGGCATGATCGGGAAACGTCAATGCGTCAGCGCCTGCCTCGATCTGCGCATTTGCGAACACCACGGAAATTTCCTTCAGCCGATCAAGGCATCGCTTGGTCTTGTCCGGATCATCGATGGACATGAGCAGAAAATCTTCCACGCCAAAGACGTGGTAGGCAAGTGTCCAAGGACCCATCGCCTTCCCGATGATGGCGACCTCGTCACCATGGGTCTTCTGAAGGATTTCTAACGATCGAAGTGCGCAGGAGTTGTCGGGATGCTTGAGAAAATCTTTGGGGATGTGGATGTCCTCAGGTTCTTTCCAGATGGGGCGGTACATCCGCACCGTGGGCCAGTTATCTTTCACTTCCCACTGCATTTCGCAGCCCAAGGCGGAGGATTCCTGGATGATGGTAAAAATAGGCATGATGCTGTCGAAGCCTAGCTCGGTGTAGCCAGTGGCAGCCAGCCGGGCGTTCAGCTCTGGTTGTCGGCAGGCATCCGGGAAAGGGGCCCTCACCAGGTCCATCAGTTCCACCGTTGCTATCGAGGTCGGATTCGAAACAGGCGGCCGATCCACGGGCTTTAGTGCTAGAGCATTGAGTACTCGCTCTCTTGGTTTCATATATTCGACGAACGTCATTTTATTGCCCCCAAAAAAGGTCTTGGCATTGTCTCGTTCCACCCTGGGCTGAGGATCGACTCCCGGAACTCACCCGCGGCTCCCAGTTCTTCCACGCTACAGTGGCGTGAAGCCTGCAGTCCCCGTGGTCAGCTGGCCACGCAGGGCTGTCGCCTGCAACGAGTCCTCAACCGCACTAATGTTTCGAGCGTAAGGCAGAAGCAGACGAATGAGCTCATCGTGACGGTGACTACAGGGAAACGTGACCTCCGTGTCACTCACCTTCCGCATCTCCCCATAGCGCAGAAATCCCCGAACCACCGCAGCCAGTCGGAGTGGAACGTTGGGAGCCTCACCTTCACCTGTCACCGTGTATATCCAGCCTTTGTCGACTTCCCTGCCCGTGACGCTCAAGACCAGTGCACTCTTCGTGTCCTTCAGCGAAATCGCGCCCTCCGGCAGCCTGTAGCTTGGGTCCTTTTCCACTGCCTGCGCCAAGAGAAACTTCATGGCCCGTACATGAAAGTGGTCGCAGGGGAACACCACTTGGTGCTGTGTTCCCTCGACCGGAGCCAACCCGCCTAGGGAGACCAGCTGATCGCGGATTCTCCGCACTCGCCGCTCCACCCCTGGTTCGCGGCTGAACGTCCACACGGTGGTGATGGCACCTTTGACATATAGCCCCACACTGATGTCGTGAAAATGAGGATCCACCGAGACCAACTCCAGACACTGCCCATATCGTTCGATGACCTCAGCAACACGAACTCCAGTGTCGGTATCGGTCATTTTCATAAGCTAACGCTGAAATTGACATCTGAGTCAACCATGAACGAAAATAGCATGCGGGGGCGATCGATTCAAGAATTTAAGTGGCTGATGCGATGAGAATATTGTTATTTGTCAGCGATTTTCCCCGGATGAAGTAAGCTAAATCAAACGCAAATATTTTTCCGATTTAGGTTGGGAAATAAGAAGAATTGTGGTCACATCAAGCCGCCAGCCACCCTCCAGGGTGAGCGCTGGGATCAGATCCACACTGCGCCAGCTGTTGCTGGAAAGTGAACGCTTCCTTGTCTGTGTGGAGCTGGTCGCCTCGCGCGGGCTCATTATCGAAACCAGGGCCAAGGCAGCACACGCCGTTGAGCAGACAGTGAAGATCATCGGCTTCGATTGCCGGGACTGTGGTGACTGCTCACTTCCCGGCATCGCCTATTTATGCCCCGAGTGGTAATGCGTCAAGGTAAATTCGAGGTGGGAGACAAGGACTGTATCTGGACTCGGGCTTACGACCGCCTGAAGGCTTATGGTGAAGAAGAAACCATGCTCAAAGGGCCGGTCGTTTTCAAAGACGGGTCTCTACAGGGAACGAGTGCCTGGGCCATTGCCTTCCTGGGACGCGATTACCACAGCCTGCAGAAGTAGTCAGTGAGGGGAGAGAAATGAAGGTCAAGAATTTGCCTCGAGAGTTCGTCGTGGTGGGAGAAAATCTGCATGCCACCCGGGTGCGGCTACGCAGCGGAAAGTGGGTAGTTGCTCACATCGATGGATCCGAGGTGATCCGATACACCCCAACGGAGGGCGAGGATCGCTACTTGGTTATCCCGGAAAGTGCCAAGAAGACAAGAGATTACGAAGAAGGGCGGGTTAAACAGATCAAGATCGCGATTGACAAAGGAATGAGTGATGATCTCAGCGAGCGGGAGGAGGGGATCAGTTACCTCCGCTGGGTGATAGAACGGCAGGAAACGGCCGGAGTGGATTTTCTCGACCTGAACGTCGACGAGGTTTCACTCTATCCGGAAAAGCAGATGGAGGCCATGGACTGGCTGGTAAGAGCCGTGCAAGAGATGTCGTCGAGACCCCTGTCGATTGACTCATCCAATGCAGATAACATTGAGGCAGGCCTGAAAGTCTACCAGAGGAAATCCGGCCGAGCACTGCTTAACTCAGCATCGCTCGAACGCATAGATGCATTAGATCTGGTGATCACTTACGACACCGAAGTGGTTGTCACAGCGTCCGGTCAGGAGGGGATGCCTGATGGGTCCGAGGAGCGGGTCACCTTCGCGTCACGTGTGATTGAGGCGGCTCTCGCGAAAGGGCTCCCACCGTCGAGGATCCACGTCGATGCCTTGGTCTTCCCTATTTCCGTCAGCGCGGATTTCGGTATGCACTATCTCAACGCCGTCCAGGCCATCAGACAAAAGTACGGCTCGGAGATTCATATCACCGGGGGGCTGAGCAACGTCTCCTTCGGCCTACCCAAGCGCAAAATTATCAATGACGTTTTTATCAACCTGGTCGTAGAGTTCGGGGCCGACGGAGGGATTGTCGATCCCGTAAGCAGCCGACTGGATGAGGTGTTTAGCATCGATTGGGACATCGAAGCGTACCGTATCACGCGAGACATGCTGTTGGGCCACGACGAATACTGCGTAAACTACCTGGCAGCCTATCGGAACGCAACCCTGGATACGGTGTGACGGCTTGGTGGAAACCGAGTATTTAGCTCTCCCCCGCCATCCAGTCGTCTAACGCCCCCGGGCGAGGATCTCGCTTTCCCAATTCGTCGAGCCGTCGAACACGCGGAACAAAATCTTGGGGAAAATGAGCGTCTATTCGTTCGGCCCAAACGAGGGCAGCCTCCTCGGCCGTTCCACGGACTTCGATCTCATCGCCCCACTCCCACGCCATGAGATATTTGTCCGTTCCCTGACTGCCGTCGAGCATAGCAAGGGCATCGATACCTTCTTGAAACCTTTCCGGCAGTGGCCTGGAAAGGGTCGTCTTTTTGTCGCTTGCCTGAATCTGAGCGGGAATCTCCTTCCAGTACATGATTCGCACTGTAGCCATCAGAATCGGATCTCTCCTATCGGTTGACTTCTTCCGAGACCTATACCGCAGTCGCTGCCAGATCAAAAAATTGCGACGCCACCGCAGATGTTAAAAGCCTGTCCTGTGATGGCGGCTGATTCGTCGCTGGCCAATAAGATCGCCATCGGAACCATTTCTTGAGGTTCCAGTCGCCGGCCTATCGGCGTCAAACTCTTTTTAAAATCCTCCAACTTCACACCGAGACGGTTGGCATCATGGACGATACGCTTGTCATTCATCCTGGTGTTAACCGGTCCCGGGCAAATAGCATTGACCGTAATCCCTTCACTTGCCACCTCGGTGGCCAGGCTCCGGGTTAGTCCTAGCAGTCCGTGTTTGGATGCCGAATAAGCAGTTCCGTGCAAAAGACTTATCTTTCCAGCAATCGAAGCTATGTTTATGATCCGTCCTCTCTTTCTTTCGAGGAAAATCGGAAGCACTGCTTTGCACAAAAGGTAGGGAGCCGTGAGATTCAAGGCCAAAGTTAGATGCCAGATTTTGTCATCAAATTCTACCAGGGGGCGCAGATCCACACTGCTTCCGACCCCCGCGTTATTGACAAGGATGTCAATGGTCCCGAAAGCTTCTTCAACTTGGCGAATGAGTTGTGCGGGGATAACTGGGTCGCAAAGATCCGCTGGAAGCGCGACGGCCTTGTTCCCCATTTGACGAATCTGTTCCACCAGGGAACTCAGCTCATTTTCGGTTCGAGCTGTAGCCGCAACCAGAGCACCTTGCTCTGCAAAACCGAGAGCAATGGCGCGGCCAATACCTCGGCTTGCCCCGGTGACCAAGGCGACGCGTTTCTCAAGCTTCCGATTTGACATCGGGACAAAATTACTCACTGGATTTGTTAAATGTCAATGGGAAGTTCTCTTTTTGCGCCCTTATCGCCCGATCTGTTTTTTTGTATTCACTAAGAGCCCGGTCCGCTTTTTCTTTGTGGCCTAACTTCCGATAGGCGATGGCTAGAAGATAATACAGCTGGCTGTCCTGCCGATTGACGGTCAGGGCTTTTTCGTAAGTTTCGGCTGCTTCATCCCACCGTTCTTCGCGGGAAAGAATGTTTGCCCAAGTCTTTAAACCGTCCAGAAATCTTGGCGATAACTCTGTAACCTTCCGGATGTATTGGCGTCCCTCCGTTGTTTTCCCCTGGTAGTCAATAAGCAATTTTCCGTAGTAATAACAGGCAAGGTAGTACTCGGGTGCTAACTCGATTGCTTTTGAAGCAGCCCAACGGAGATTTTCTTGGTCCCCCACCGCATAGAAGAGCTTGGCAAGCAGAACATACGCCGTGGCGGCGGCCGGGTCCAATTTAACCGCTTTTCGCAGCCACTTTTCAGCCTCCTTGAGTCGCTTCTGCTGAAACATAACATCTCCGAGACCCTCGTATGGTATGGATGATTCGGGAAAACGCTTGATGCCATCAAGGAAATTCTGTTCGGCTAATGGTAAGTTACCCTTTTCCACATAGAACATTCCCGCGTTGTAAAAATAGTTGAGATTGGTCGGATCAAGTGTTCGGGCGCGACGGTTAGCCTTCAATGCTTCGTCGTAACGATTAAGCTCTGCAAGTGCCAGTGACCTCAGGTTGTGAACGGAGGGGCGATTGGCCTGTTTCTCCGGGAGGTCGGCCAGTAAAGAGAGAACCTTCTGAAAGCGCCCCTCCCAAAAGGCCGTGGTAGCGCGCTCATAAGCATCCTCAATGGGTAACCCTGACAGAGAACTTAAACTGAGGATGAGTAAGAAGGTTTTAATTCTCATTCACATTTTTCCGGAGGAGACCAACGGTGTCCGATGAATCGTCCTTTTCTCGGATCACCAGGACACGATTTGCAGCCAGATCAGTCAAAGTGCTGACCTTACCGCTTGGCCAGTGAACGGTCAAACGGTCAATCTGCTTAGCTTTTGCGAGCCCGAAGTGCAGTCTTAACCCGTTGCTGGAGAAAAAACTCGAGGCACTGCGCACTTCACGGCTTTGGCATTGGCCTTTGACTTCCAGGATCACCCGGGCGCCGATGGCGCTCTGATTGCTGGCTTCTCCCACTAGCCTGATCATGATCCAGTTACCTCCTTTGGTCTGGTTCAGTAGCAGGGAAGGCAACCCCTTCATGCAGGTCACCACGAGATCCAGGTCGCCATCTGCGTCAAAATCCTCACAGGCCGCTCCTCGGGAGGCGCTCTTCTCCAGGATAGCTGGCCCTCCTTCTCGAGAGACGTCTTCAAAAGTCCCGTCCCCGTGGTTTCGGTAAAGCAGCTTGCTCTGCAGGTAGCTTCCCACCTCGTACTTATCGACCTCCTTGTAAACGTGTCCGTTGACCATCAGCAGGTCCTGCCAGCCATTGTTATCCCAGTCGAAGAACAAGGCTCCCCAGCCCAGATACTGAAGATAGCGCCCTAATCCAGACTGCAAGGTGACGTCGGAGAAAAAATTCCCCCCCAGGTTTTGATAGAGGGTAGGAGTGTCTCCCGCAAAGTTTGTGACCAAGATGTCTGTTCGTCCGTCTCGATCATAATCGGTGACTGCCACACCCATGCCGGCCTGTTCATGACCTCCCCCGCTGAGGGCCGATCCGGAAATGAACCCGATGTCCGTGAATGTCCCGTTCCGATTGTTGCGGTAGAGAATGTTTGGAGTGGAGTCACAGCTGACATAGATGTCAGACCATCCGTCATCGTCAAAATCCGCGGTCACCGGCTGAAAGCTGTAGTAACCTTCGGTTGAAGTGATTTTGCTGACATCAGAGACATCTCGAAAGGTCCCGTCGCCATTATTCTGGTAGAGTAGGTTAAAGTCCCGCTCCAGGCCGCGCGGGCCACACGGAACCGGAGCTCCCAACCAGACACATTCTGGCTTGCTGCCTGGTTCAAACGCCGCAGCGTGTTGGTAGCCCACATAGTTGGCCACGAAAAGGTCCAGATCGCCATCCCGATCGTAATCCACGAACGTGCATCCGGCACCCCACCGGGGATTTTCTCCAGCCACCTTACTCTGCTTGGCCCGTTCCTCGAAGGTCCCATCTCCCCGATTTCGATAAAGAAGATTGTGGCCATAATAAGTGACGTACAGATCTGTCCAGCCGTCGTTGTCGTAATCTCCCACGCAGACACCCTGGCCCCATCCTGTCCGGCCTACTCCGGAGGTCTCCGTCACATCCACAAACCGATTTCCAAAGTTTCGGTAGAGTAGACTCACCGGGGCCGGCTCGTCGCCAAAGCCTTCCAAGCGCGATCCGTTGGTAAAAAACAGATCAGGGAGACCGTCACCATCGTAATCCATCACCGCGACTCCGGCTCCGTGGCCTTCCAGGATGTATCTTTGCTCTCCCTGGCCGCCGTAGACAATCGGTCGAGTTAACCCCCATTCTTTCCCGACTTCCTGGAATAATGCAGGGGGAGCATCGGACCCCGAAGCGAAAGTAAAAGAAAGGCACACAAGGAAGAACAAGGTGATTGGTCCGACGCTCACATACTCCGGTTTCACGTCACTCCCTGTTGCTGTTGCGCAGGCCTGTTTGGAGGGCCTGGATGATAGTCTCTTGTTCCCGCGGTTTTCTGCCCGCTTCCTGTTCATTTAATTTACGCACTATGGCCAACATTTCTTGAGCCTTTTCCCTTTCCCCGGTACGTAGGTAAATCTGAGACAGCTGGTAATAAGCAGCTCGGTGATCGGGGTCAAAACCAATCGCCGCTTGGAGTTCAGCAATGGCCCTGGGCCAGTCTTGCTGCGTGGCGTAAAGACGGCCCAGGTTGGCCCGTCCGGCCGCAAAGTTGGGATTCAACTGAACGGACTTCTCAAGAATTTTCTGTATCTTTGTCTGCAGCGAACCGGGGCGATCCAAGCCGAGACGTATGAGGACATCTGCGTAAAGATAGTAGGATAAATAACTTGTGAATTCTTTCTGATGGTTTTCCAGAAAAGTTCTAGCCTCTTCCGGCCGGTTGTCCAGCATCAAAACCAAGGCAAGACCCCAATACAGCCGTTCGTTTTCCGGAGACCACTCTAGCGCTTTTCGGAAATCCATCTCGGCTGCTCGATATTGGTTCTTGATCAAATGCAGCATGGCTCTTTGCGAATACAGTTCGTAACTATTCGGGTGTTGTCTCAGGGCGAGGTTGGCAATCTTTAGTCCTGCCTCGACTGCTTCCAATTGGAGGCAGAGCCCTAGGAGGTCCGAATAATGGCCTGTGTCCTCGGGAGCTAGAAAGACTGCTTTATGCAGGGCATCATAGGCCTCCCGCACGCGTCCCACTTGGCGATAAGCATCTCCGAGTAGATTGAAAACATCGGCATCGGTCTGTTCTTCTCTGGCGATCTCTTCCAAGAGCGAAATGGCAGCCGCAAGCTCACCCATTCGAAAATAGGTCAGAGCCAGGTTAAAACTCAGCGCTGTCGCATCGGGATAATCTGGCTGGGCTATGAGAAATTTCTGGATGGCTTCCGTATACAAGCCTACTTGGGCTAAAAGTAGGCCCACCTCAAATAGGACGCTGCTGTCGCTGGATCGGATCGCCAGTAAAGTTTTCTTCCCTTCTTCGATTTCATGTGCACCCAAAAGAGTATGACTCAGCAAGACCTGCAGGCGAGGGTCCGACGCGACCAGTTCTGGCGATTGATGGAAGTGCTTGAGTGCCTCCAAAAAATCATTTCGTGAGAAGGCTATCTGGGCCAGAAAGAGATGAGCTACGCCGTCTCCTGGAATCTTTTCTAGAGACTGTTTCAAGTACGTTTCCGCTTCCCCTAAGTCTCCCCGGTGGAACGCGTTGATACCCAAATACCGTAAAGCCGAAGTTAGATTCTGGTCGAGATCCAGGGTTCGGCGAAGATACTGATCGGATTCTTCTCTTCTGTCGAGTCCACCCAGTGTAACCCCCAGGAGAAAATAAGCGGAGGCGTCAGGATCATTTTGTTGCAGGAATCTCCGCAGAATAGCCTCTGCTTTTACAAAATCCCCCTTTTCGATGGATTGGCTAGCCTCTTGAAGGGCGGAATAATCTTGGGACCAACACGTGAGGGGAGAAAGTGTTAGACACAGGACCAGAAAGGCGGGCAGTTTCATCGGAACACCCTCTGCCGAGGAGGACCTATGGAAAGGTTTCTTCACAGGAGGGGAATCAGGAAGTAACAGTAAAAGTCTCTTCAATCTGAACTCGTTCGTTCTTGACCTTATCGACTGCCGTCACTCTAAGTTTATAGGCGCCAGGTTGCAGTTCCTCCAGTGGAATCGAATTTAGTACCACCGTGCGCGCTTTTGAAAAAGCGTACAAGCTCCCTTCTCGTTCCTGGAGCTGGTTCACGACTTTACCGCCTCGCACCACCTCGTAGGAAATCTCAAGCGAAGGAGCACCGGATGCCTGATCAATGCCGATATTGTAGAGATTGAAATACACATTCATAGTGTGATCAGTAAGAAACTTGCCGTCAGCGCTGGGAAAGACCTTTAAATCGCCAAGGACAAACATTTCCGGTCCGTCCGGGATCCGGTCCAGGGTGGAAATCCCGTGGGCAAGGAACAAGCTGCTCCCTTGGAGTTTCTCCGGGTCAATCCGTGGAATAGTAATGCCCCCTTCCAGCGAGCCTAGTTTTCCGCTTTTTCGCCCACGTGCAATCAGATTCAGCTTAAAAAGACCGGGAGGCAACACGACGATTTTTTGGTAGGCGGCTTTCTGCAGGCGTCCCTTTTGTAACTCTTCCGGCTTGTAATCGATAACGACCTCATCGTCAAACTCTGTTTGAGTTCGCCCTGTGAGCGTGCTGAGGCGACCGTACAGGCTAAGGTGAGCCCTGTAAAGATCCTGATTGGGGACCTTTGTAAATTGGAATTCTTTGTTGTCGATCTGCACGGTTATGGGCACCAGATATTCAATGCTGTTGAGCTGAACAAAATCGTAGGTGTAACGAAGCGACGGCAGGTTACGATAGAAAACCTTGCTGTCCACGTCTGATTTTAAATCCTTAAACTTGATTTCAGGTGGAGAAAGGATCTTAAAGTACCGATCGATTCGCTGAAAGAGGCGATCTTTTTGCCTTATCCCCATCATTCCCATCATTCCCACTCGATTACGACTTTCAGGATTGAAATAAGGCCGGTCGAGTTTGCTGGTCAAACCCGCCATCTCTCGAAAGGTCAAACCAGTCCTTTCCCCGCCTCCCACCATTTCAGCATCTTTTTCCCACATATCCATGGCGAGATGGTAATCTCCGCAAAAGCAGGTATCGACGAACTCCAGCTCAATGTCCGAACCCACTCCCGGAATGTCGCGGTACCACCACCTTTCGAACGGATAAACATTGGTCGATCCACCCCCTTCGTGCATTTCCCGTTGGTAGCGGCCGCCGGAGGGTTTGGCTTCCATCCCGTCCGGCTTTCCAAAGGTGATATAAACTCGCCCGCGATCCGTCACCCAACCTTTGAGTCCGGATGTGAAACGTTCGTTGGCATAAGCAATTCGCCGATAGTGTTCTTCTCGGAACTCATTGATTCCCGTACTTTGGTCTGTGTCTCGTCGCACCCAGAACTGTTCGATAAAGGCATCTCTTTCCTCATCCGCGGTTAACTTTCCAAAAACTGCTAACTCTTCATCTGAGATAATGTAAACGACATCTTCCTTTAACCACTTCTTATAGTAGTCGGTGCTTTCTTCCCGCTGAAGATCCTTTGTTGATTTAGCGTCCTTCCGAGGTGGGATCGCCTGGACGGTTGAACAAAAAAAGAACAAAAAAACCACTAAACGCCAAGCCATTCCTTTTCCTTTCTCCTTGCTCTCTCCGACAAATACATACGCGTTTAAGATTTTACCAAAAGCGAGCAGGTTTTTGCAAGGATTCAAACGAATGATCGGGTTGCTAGTGTTCTGTCGTAAAGAACACACCACTTATTGTCACCGAAACGGTTTTCTGATTCGTCGGCCCACCTCAAGGTTGCCTCCGCAAATGACCTGTTCATTGATGGAATGGGTCACTAGTGATGATGGTGCCTATCGGTCTTTTCCGAATGTTTTGGTAGGACGGTTTGCACAGAGAGACTAACTGGGTTGGCTTTGACAGGGATGAGATCAGGTTGATCCTCGATAACCCTGAGTATCTGGTCCATCCCGACATCCTTGAATACCTGAGTTTTCCTGGAGGCAGGCCAGGTGATTTCGATGGCGTGAATCGATGTGGCCTGGCTGAGGCCGATCTCTTGTTGGAGGCTCGATGCACCAAAACTGCCACCGGTGGAAACAGTCGTGTAAATGTCACGCCGCCCCTCCTTTAAATCAACACTTACTTTGATGCGGGTGCCGATGGCAGCCCGATTCGATCGCACACCTTCCAATTTGAGCGTAATCCAATGGTTGCCGTGACCTGGGTTTTCGAACAAAACGTTATTGGCGATGTCACCCCTGAAGGCTCCGCCAATAACCGAATAGATGTCTTGGTCCCCGTCGTTGTCGATGTCTCCGAAGGAAACACCATGTCCTTTTTGTAAATGGCCAAATCCCCCGGATGTTGTGACATCTTGAAAAAACTTTCCCGCGGCGTTGCGAAACATCCTGTTAGGGACCAGTGACTCCATACTAGGATCTCCTGTACCAACGTAGAAGTCGAGATAACCGTCGTTGTCGAGATCGCCAAAGTTGCATCCCATTGTCCACAAAACTTTGTTTAATCCCACTTCCTTGGCGACGTCGGTAAAGCTGCCCTGGTGGTTGTTACGGTACAAACGGGGAGGCTCGCCTTTATGTTCCAATCCGAGATAATCCGCAGCCACCGTGCTTACGTCTCCCAAATAACCAGAGACAAAAATATCCAGCCAACCGTCGTTGTCATAGTCCCAAAACCAGGCGGAGAAACTATTATAGGGCTCGGCTACACCTGCTTGTTGGGTGACGTCGGTAAATCTCCATCCTCCCTCCGGGGATGGTCCGTCATTCCGGTACAACACGTTGTGACCTATTAAGCAGGAGAGGTATAGGTCCAGCAAGCCATCATTGTCGTAGTCTCCCCATACCGCTGCTTTAAGCATGGTGCCAATGAAGGCCACTCCGCTTTTGGCCGCAACCTCTGTAAAGGTACCGTCCCCGTTGTTGTGGAACAACTCACAAGGATACTCGCCATCCTTTTTGTACTGAACATCCGAGGACATTGCGAGAGATTCGTTTCCAACGAACAAGTCGACCCAGCCGTCGTTGTTGTAATCACCCCAGGAGGCAGTTTGAGACGGATGAAAACTGAGAAGGCCGGCTTCCTCGGTCACGTCATCAAAAGTTCCGTCGCCGTTGTTGCGTAGCAGTGAGTTTGGCACGCGACCAGTGCTCCCCCACCAGGCTCCTCGAAGCACCAGTACGTCGGGATGACTATCATTGTTGTAGTCAGCATGAAGGAGGTTTAATCCGCTGAAAACCTCCTTTAACCCCGCCGGCTCCGTGCAATCAGTGAAAGTATTGTCCCCATTGTTGCGAAAATAGCGGAGCTGATCGGTCAGACCCCATGAAGATGCCATGATGTCGAGATAGCCATCACCGTCAAAATCTTCCACAATGCTTCCACCGGAAAGCTCGGCAACATCCAACCCCAATGGCGGAGCCACGTTACGGAAGTGTTTAATGTCGTAGTCCGACTCAAAGACGGAAGGATCGATTCTCCACTTTTCCGGAACTTGATCTGGATATTCACCCACTGTCATATAGGCGATGTTTAGTAGCCAACGCGCTCCCAGGTCATCAGGGTTTTCCGCCAGATACGCCAGATACTCCTTGATGGCAGCACGCGAACCATGCTGGACGGTATGCACTCCTCCCTGGCTGATGGGTAGCAAGCAGGACTCCGCCGTATGCCGGGAAATACAATTGTTCTGTTCACCTAAGCGCAGATAGGAAATCGCTAGTCTACGATGAACCAGAGCGACAAAATCTTGGTGCAGTAGAGGCCTACTGCGAGCGACAAAATCCTTGAACTTGTCGAACCGCTGAATTGCTTCTTCAGTCTGCCCCGCCCGCAGAAAGACATTCGCGAGTTCCCACTCCCGCCGGACAGGATCGATCTCCCCGTCTCGTCCACGCATCGGCTCCAAATCTGCTGTCTCCGGCGTGGCCATGAAAAAATTCCTGTAGATGCCGAGGTCCTGATACAATCTTTTCAGCCGCTTCGCCATTCGTTGTGTGCTGGCTGCCTGGTATACAGGAGATTGTTTAGCTTTGCAGCGGCATGGATGAAGGTCTTTCTCGGGAGGAGTCTGGAAAGCTAGGATAGTCACGACGCCAAGTAGACTAGCGAGGCTTAGCGTATAACCTCTCCGCACTGATCGGATCATCCAGGAACTCCTTTTCATCCTCGCAGAATCTCTCCTTGTGTCTGCACCGGTTTTTCTTGCCCAAAAAAACTATCACCCAGGGGAAATGGGTGTCAAGGAGTAGGCACTTGATGTTCGGGGCCAGACTTCCTAGGCGGAACGGAATGTGGTAGTGTCTTGAGTCTAGAGAATGATTCATTCAACCCGATTCAGCGCAGGCGCTAGCCTGTTCTTTCTCCTACCGTTTTTCCCCGCAGCGGCCAAGGGCGACTTTTTATTTCAGGATCGAGCAGAGGTTTCTGGGATAACTTTTCGGCTCGATAACTTTGCGAGCAGTGAAAAGTACTTCATGGAGACGATGATGGGAGGGTGTGCTTTTGTTGATTATAACGGCGACAACCTACTGGATGTATTTCTGGTCAATGGCGCGGCTGTCACGGTCCAGCAAGGAAAACATCAGATTGATAAGTCAGACTCTCGGTATTGGAACCGGCTTTATCGAAACCGGGGCAGTGATCGCTTTGAAGACGTGACCGAACAGGCAGGACTTCGAGGAAAAGGTTATGGCATGGGGGTTGCTGTCGGAGACTATGACAACGACGGTTGGCCGGATCTGTACGTGACGAATTGGGAACGAAATGAGCTTTATCGCAACCAGGGAGATGGTACCTTCAAAGACGTGACTGCTATGGCAGGAGTCAACGGTGGAGGTCTGTCGAGTAGTGCTGCTTTTTTTGATTACGACCGAGACGGATTTCTGGACTTATATGTTTGTCGTGACGTTGACTGGTCTTTTGACAACCACAAGTTTTGCGGATTTGGTGGTCGGAGGGATTATTGCGATCCTGAACACTTCAATGGGGTTGCGGACTTTTTGTTTCACAACAACGGTGATGGGACGTTTACCGATGTTTCGTCAGTGATGGGGATTGCGCTTGATGCGGGCAAGGGATTGGGTGTCGCAATTGGTGATGTTGACCGAGACGGTTGGCTTGATGTCTACGTCGCCAACGATGGGGTTCCCTGTTTTCTGTTCCGAAACAAGGAAGGGAAGGTATTTGATGAGATTGGTCTTTTTTCAGCGGCGGCGCTGGACGGAGATGGGAACACTTTTGCCGGCATGGGAGTTGACATTGCGGATTACAACAACGACGGCTGGCCGGATATTTTTGTCACTGCACTTCCTCTTGAGAGTTTTGTGTTGTTTGCCAACAACAAAGATGGAACCTTTTCGGATGTGACGGAATTCTCGGGGATTAAGAGAGCAAGCTTTTACCTTTCGGGTTGGGGAACAAAACTGGTTGATTTCGATAACGATGGTTGGAAGGATCTTTTTGTGGCCAACGGTCACCCACTACAGCACGTTGAAGATCTCTTCCGAACCGTTAATTATGCACAGCCCCTGTTAATGCTCAAAAACGAGAACGGTCAATTTCAGGACGTGACCAATGCCATGGGGCCATCCTTCACTCAGCAATGGCCCGCACGCGGGGCCGCTTTTGGTGACTATGACAATGATGGCGATGTGGATATTCTGGTGATGGTTCTGGGGAGGAGGCCCCTTCTACTGGAAAATCTCTGGGGTGATAGCAATAGTTGGGTGGGATTTGAACTTATTGGTCGGAAAAGCACCCGCGACGCCATAGGAGCTACGGTACAACTGATTGACTGCCTCGGAAGAAAACAGCAATCGATTGTAACTCGAAGCTCAAGTTACCTTTCAAGCAGCGATCCGCGAGTGCTTTTCGGCCTTGCTGGCCGAAGCATAGCCCATGTGGAAATCATCTGGCCTTCTGGCCGAGTGCAGAAGGTCGGGAACATAGATCCAAACAGATACGTACGGATTCACGAGGAGGAACCTTGAAATTAATTCCGACTCTGATTCAGATGGGAGTCAATGGGGTTGTGGTATTGGCTTGTGTTCTATCTGGGAGCGCTCAGCAAAACACATACGTTGGAGCTAAGACTTGCGGGAAGTGTCATACGGATCACTATGCTCGACAGTCAACCACCCGTCATGCGCGAGCACTCCATCGGCCGCTTGAACATCCACTCATCGAGTCATTTGTTTTTGATGAGCAGTTCCTAGTGAGGGAGGGTTCCCGTGCCAATCCAGTTTGTGGATCCCCCAGCTGGATTAAATTCGTTCGCACCGAGAAAGAGCTCAGGGTCCAAGCTGTCGACAGCTGCTTGGTGGAACAGCGTGTGTTGAAACTTCCCGTGGAATGGGCTTTTGGAGCTGAAGACGGAGTGACTTTTGTAAGTCGATTAGGCGAAGATTTCAAAGAGACGGTGGCACGTCATTTGAAAGGTAAACATATTCATCGATTCAATCAGATTCGAAATAATGAGATCTATATCGAACACAGCTTGAGCTACTATAGTGAAATCCAATCTATGGACGTGACACTGGGTCATCAAGCCTTTCAACCAGAAACACTCTTAGAGGCGATGGGTGACTTCTACCAGGGGAGCGATGATGCCGTTAAGGGAGTGGTGAAATGTTTTCGATGCCATTCGACGGGCCCGGTACAGCGCGGACCAAATCAGGAGTTTCAACCAACTGAATTGGGAGTACGCTGCGAAGCCTGTCACGGGCCAGGAAGTGCCCACGTGGAGGCGCTCGGCCGAGGAGATGTGGAACGGGCACGAGAGCTAATCGGTTTACCCGACCGGCTCTCCGCGAAATCGTTGATTCAGACTTGTGCCCCTTGCCATCGCACCGGGCACGATTGGAGCGCCGAAAGTTGGAATTATGTGGTCAACGTCCGCCACCAAGTGGCCTACTTTTTACGGAGCAAATGCTTTCAAAAGGAAAGTGGCACCTTCTCATGTGTTAGTTGCCACGATCCGCATGAGCCGGTTCGTAAGAATGATTCTAGCTACTACAACCAGCGCTGTCTCGCGTGTCACAATGCTGAAACCCATCCCGCGAAAAGCGTTTCCAGAGGAAAGTTGGTAGACCACTGCATCACCTGTCACATGCCCCAGGTGACCATGAAAATGACTGAAAAGGCGAACCGGAAATTACGTAATCACTGGATCGGTGTGTACCGCAAGGGTGAAAATCTGAAACCGTCGGGCTGATCTAGAATCAGATCTTGATTGCCTTATAGTGAGCGAGTATCTTTCCCTATTTTTCAGGCGACAGTGAGGATCCAGCTCCATGAAGCGGGAGATTTCGTTAAAGGTTATGTTTTCAGATTGAGTTTGCTGAATGTTTCTCAGAGTGAAATGACCCTTCGGGAAAATGGGCTTGTTCGCTCTCGCGGAACTATGGTTTTTTCCGTGTCGAGGTTTGATGCGTAAATGTGCTTGTTGCCGTGTAACACAAGAAAACCGGAAAATTCATTTCTGACCTATAAACTGGAGGGTACCTCCATTTTTGAGGAAAAGGATCTCTAGGAAATCCCCAACTTTGCCCAACGAATGAACTTGTTCTTGGTCATTGCCGTTGGTCTGGATACCAACGGCAATATCAAACTTGAACTCGACTGAGCAAAGAAAGCGCTGAAAGACCACTTAACCTGAATGACTAGAATCCAGCCTCTCATTTCAACCTTGGCAACATTTATCTCACGGACTGGAGACACGGAAAAGCTCTGGGGTTGACGAGAAAAACCTACGATCTGGGACCTGAAGATGTCGAGACTCTGATTTTGTTAGGTTATGCCTACCTTGGTTTGGCCCAGTATCATTGACCGTTCAGTTTCGCTGAAGATATGGTATGTGAGAACCCGGGTGATCCTTTAGCTTCTCTCCCAATTCTCTTCGCGCCAACCGACGGTGTACCCAGAGTGATGCGGTTCCGTTGGTGAACCGTTCAAAGAATTACCAATTCGAGCTGCTTAACTCCCCGCCATCCTCTATATACCAGCGGTCTTCCCCATACTTTTTTGCTATTAGGATGTAGAGATTATTGATCTTGCCTATCGCAGCTTTCGGAATGGTAACTCTCATCGTTAGACTTTCGTCCTTTCCTGGGGTCTCGGCCGACGAGAACACGAAACCCTGCATGGAGATCTGGTCAATATCCCACCAATGACTACAATAGTGCTGTTCGAAGTCGAGCATTTTTTTTTGCACTACAGTGTCGTTCTTGACAAGCTCAATGGTAGCGTTACTGATTTGCCCTTGATCGGTGCCAACTCCGAGACGATAGTCATTCCCAGAAACAAAGCCAGAAAATCGCGCTGAAACGCTCACCGTTTCAAGGGTTTTCATTACAAGGGGTGCTGTCATTGAGGCCTGATCTTGTGCCTGCAGGTAAAAGGAAAGAACTAAGGAAAACGGTACTACTGTCACAATCCGTCTCATCTTATCCCTCACCAAAAAACTGGGGTCATCATAACATGTTGCTTCTAAAAGGTACATTCGAAACCTCAATAATAGTTACACAACTGAAACCTTCGATAGCAATGGAATGCTGAAATTGAATTTACTCTCGGTGAACTCCAGTGTCTGGATTGGTCGTGCCCTTCCCAGTTTTCCCATAAACCGTCCTGTCAACTGACCATCTCCATCTTTAACCTCCAACCATGTAAGGATAAGTTCTTTCACTCTTTTGAACTGTAACGTCCCAACGATTAACCGCCCGCTCACGGACAGCGATACCGGGCATGAAGGTAGCGGTTTGTCCTTTAGCCCTTCATCGGTGTAAAAAATTGTAATTTCCGATTACAATGGACTGACTATGAAAGCCATTCGTGTTTACCAGCCAGGTGGCCCGGAGGTACTGAAATATGAGGAGGTGGAGACGCCCAATCCAGGTCCGGGAGAGGCGCTGGTTGAAATCGAAGTTTCGGGTGTGAACTTTATCGACACCTACCATCGGGAAGGGCTTTACAAGTTAGACCTCCCTTTCACGATTGGGGTCGAAGCTGCCGGAACGGTGCGCAGTGTGGGTCCTAGTGTTGAGGAAGTGAAGCCAGGAGATCGTGTGGCCTATGCCCTATCGGTTGGGTCGTATGCCACAGCTGCAGTTGTGCCGAGTTGGAAGCTTGTCCCTTTGCCTTCTACAGTCAACTTTCAGACGGGTGTAGCGGCCATGGTGCAGGGCATGACCGCGCATTATCTCACCCACGGCAGTTATCCGCTCGGGGCGGGGCAGACGGCTCTGATTCATGCCGCTGCTGGAGGGGTGGGACTACTACTGGTACAAATTGCCAAAATGCTGGGAGCGCATGTAATCGGAACCGTTTCCAATCAGGCTAAGGCAGAGCTGGTCCGCCAGGCCGGTGCCGACTCAGTTATCATTTATACTGAGACAGACTTCCGGGAAGAGGTAAAACGTTGGACCGGTGGCAAAGGTCTTGAAGTTGTCTACGACTCGGTAGGGAAGACCACGCTTGAAAAAAGCTTGGATTGCCTGAGACCGCGAGGTTATCTGGTACTTTTTGGCCAGTCCAGCGGGCCTGGGCTACCTTTGGATCCCCAAGTGTTAAATGACAAGGGATCTCTTTTCCTGACTCGGCCCAGCCTGGTACATTATGCGGCTACTCGACAGGAGTTGTTGAGCCGAGCTAATGATGTTCTAGGTTGGATCAATAGCGGAAAGCTAAAAATTCGAATCGGGAAAACTTTTTCTCTGTCCGAGGCGGCCCTTGCGCACCAAGCGTTGCAGGGGCGACAGACCACCGGTAAAGTCTTGCTGATTCCCTGAAACTCCCTCAAGAGATCAATGGTATCTGAGCTTCTCTTGATTTCGGGGCATTTTGTATCTGCTCCGGTCTTTAGTCTATTTCTTGAATTGGTGTGGCCAAAAGGCCTTTGACGCATATTACAGATGAACATATCTCGGCTTTTTGACTCGTTAAAAACTCCGTTGACTGCAGGGTGAGCGAATGAATCTTGTTCTTTTTTCGCGCTTGAGAAACAGAACCAGAAGGATTTCTCGGTTTCATGGTGTTTTTCTTCTGCTGTTTTGCTCGGGGATTGCCAATTTCCCTCTTTGGTCAGGGCAGGAGAAAAAAATCTCGCTCACTTTCGATCATCTTCCCGCCGTGGCCCCTTTCGGTTATTGGCGGCCGCGAGAAGTAAGCAGTACCATTCTACGTGTACTGGAAAGCCACGACATTAAGGCGGCCGGTTTTGTGGTTGAGGAGAAGATCGACGACGACCCCTCCACCTACATCGTTCTTGAAGACTGGGCTCTGCGTGGCCACATCCTGGGGAATCAGACCTATAGCAATGTGGACCTGAATCAGTTGAATACAGAGGATTTTCTGCACCACGTTGTCGACGGTCAAAAGTATTTGCGGCGCGTATCCAGAGTACATCGCTTCAGTTTCCGGTATCTGCGCTTTCCTTATCTTCATGAAGGAGACACACAACGAAAAAAAAGGGAAGTGGCAAAAATTCTTTACAATAACGGTTATACGGTTGCTCCAGTAACCGTCAAAACTTCAGATCACCTTTTTAACGAGCCCTACCTTGCAAACGAACGGGCCGACGGGGGAATCCGTAGGTTGAAAGCGATTTACCTGGAACACGTAGGGAAGTCGCTCGAATATGCTGAGAATCAATCGGTCAAGATCTTCAGCTGCAATATCAGCCACATCCTGCAGCTGCATTGTGGGCTCGCAACAGCCCATTTCTTGGATGATCTGATTGAAATGTTAAAGAGGCGTGGCTATGAGTTTATCTCCTTTACGGAAGCCCTATCCGATCCGGCTTTCCAGACGGAAGAAAACTATGCGGGTTCTTTTGGTTTGTCCTTCATTGATCGCGTTGCAGCGACTAATGGGTATTCTTTCGATGAGAAACACGGAGAACTCACAAGGGAAGAAATCGAGAAGAGACTGATCACGCACTAAATAACCGGTTTCTTAAATACACTCAGCCCGCAGGGTAGTGGTGGAACGACTTTGTTTTCTTGGTCACCCCTTCTTGACGATCTACGGCAGTATCAACTGTGTTGTCACTTCGCGAAATCAAAACCGTTCACTCGCCACCAAGACGAGGGCATTACATTAGACTAAGTACCTAATTAAAGTGCCCAGTACTTACTGTCTATTCTGCGCACATTCCTCGCCGTGGCGCACCACATGGGCAAGGACCACTCTCTTGAGGAAGGTTTCTCGAGGAGGCGTCAGCAACGGCAAAAGCGGAAAAGAGCCTCTCCGTTTGGGCGCTCTTGCAGTTGGGACACTCAGTTCTTTCTACATTGTGGAGTTCAATCTTTTCGAACTGAGTACCACAGCAACTACAGCGATATTCGAAAATCGGCATAATAACTACTATACTCTAGTCAGAAAGAGAAAAAGAGCTAGTGTCATGGTTTATTTTGTGCGGACACGGCTGGAGTTTCTTCTGGATCCTTCCGATTCCAATTAACCCGCATTCACCAGATGGAACCCGACAATTGGTTCCTTAAATCGACATAAGACGCTATAGTTAAAGGAGATGTGACGCATGAAGGGAGCAAGACATTGCCGACCCCAAGGTGAAGGTTTAAGGCTTGAATTTTATGGCGCTAAGGTCACTTCGGATGCCGGGCTTCTCGCCTATCGGGATCTGGATGAAGCCTGTAGGTTTATTTGATAGTGTACCTTTCATTGTTCACGATTTTGGAGGACCGGGCGTAACATCCAGCACGATCTCACGGTTTTGCTGCGCCAATAGGTTACAGTCGCCTGGCGGGTTGTGAAGATGTCAACGATGCCCATAGTCTATCGGTGGATCCGACTATGCGAAGGATAACTGGAAAAAAGAACGAGGACAAGAAGGCCGCCAGCGCCAACACCATGGGTCGCTTTGAGACCCAGATACTGGTCCGTTAAGGACAACCTCAAAGCCCTTTCGGACGTCAATGGCCGATGGGTAGAAAGAGCGTTGTAGAAAACTCCCCATCGAAGAATCATTCTAGATATGGACAGTTCAGCCAGTCTGATCCATGGTGAGCGTCACCGTTTTCAGAACACCCCTGGAAAAATGGGCGATCCTTTTAAGAACCATGCCACCGACACCTTGAAACACGAGAGAGAATTGCATGAAAGCGTTTTCCCGGAATATCATTGACCGACCTAGTGCAGCGTACCTACAAGGACTCCGGAGGTCCACGCCTCAGAAGGGTAGGGGGTTCTGCGTATCATCAACGCCCCTGGCCGCCAAGATACTGAAAGGAAATAAAAACGGACTTTCTTGTTGTCTCCAGAGCAGGTTAGCTGTCAAACTTTGCCAATAATTCTGCCAGGTGCATAGTCTCAACAGGAATGTGACTGCGTTTGAGCAAGCCTTCAAGATGCATCAGGCAGCTCACGTCGGTGGCAATGACATAGCGTGCCCCGGAATGAGAAATCCAATTTAACTTGTCTTCACCAATTGCCGCTGATACATCGTCAAATTTCACTGAAAAACTACCTCCAAAACCGCAGCAGCGACTCGAGTTTTCCATTTCGCGAAAGTCGATCTGTTCGACTCCACGAATGAGTCTGCGCGGTTGCTCACGGATGCCCAATTCCCGCAGCAGGTGGCAGGAATCGTGATAGGTTACCGCATAAGGAAATCGGGCTCCTGTTCGCTCCACACCCATGATGGAAAACAGAAAGTCGGATAGTTCATAGGTCCGTTCGGTAATCTCCTTAGCCACTCTCCGTTCCCATGATCCCTCCTCAAACAGGGTAGGTAAAAACACCTTGATCATTGTGCAACAAGAGCCGGAAGGGACCACAATTCGTTCCGAGTCCTGGTAAACTTCGAGTAGGTGCCGTGCGACTTGAGTAGCCTCCTCCCTGTACCCGCTGTTAAAGGCCGGTTGTGAGCAGCAGGTTTGCCGAGGATTAAACTCGACGTCAACCCCCAACTTCTCGAAAATTCGGACTGTGCTCAAACCCACTTGAGGAAAAAGTTGATCTACCAGACACGTAACAAACAAAGAAATCTTCATTATGGTTCACCGCCAACAGCTCGTGGGCAAAGTCACTTGGTACCCCTCGGGTTGCGCATGGGGCCCGTCTGTGGTGTAGCGCCTCCTTGACGATGATCCAGCATCGCCTCGATCGGTGCGCCTTACATCTGATCCCGTGGTGCTCGAAAAGCGCCCGCTGGACTTTGCCCATGGACTGCTTAGGACCAGTAAATCTTGTGCTTCAAAATTCGAATTCTCCCCTCTTAGGTCTCTTTTTGGCCACCATGAGATAGAGCGTGGGTTCATCCCGGTACGTCACTATCTCCAGCCCAAGAGGCCCCAGAAGACCTCGAGATTCTTTCAGAGTGGGGAGTGATTCAATAAACAGGTTGCTCGCAAGCCGAAGCTGCTCAACGAAGGTTCTTCCCTCTGGATGGCTAACCACCAGTCGCCCGTTGGGACGAAGCATTCGTGCGGCGTTTCGACAGGTGCGTGGTTTGTCCGCAATGTTGCCGTACATAGCGTTCATGAAGATCACGTCGAGGCTGGCGGAGTCGAGCGCCAGTAAAGCGATGTCACTCCGATAGGTGTGCACTCCCGGATACTTCTTTTGAACGCGCTGCAGCATCTTTTCCGCCAGATCGCAAGCCAAAACCAATGCTGGTTGGTAGGACCTTATCAAGGGGATCAAGACCCCGACGCCGGTTCCCACATCCAGGACAATTTCTCCACGACGCAACTTGCCGGCAGAGACGATTTGCGCCAAACGGTCCATCACGTCTTGCGGCTGGGGAATATCGAAGACATCCACCAAGGCGTTGAACCGGCGGCGCTGCTCAGCAGGTATCTGTCTTTTTTGCTCTGAAGGCACCAGTCTTTCCGTCCTTACTCCTCAATGCCCAGCGGCAAAAGGGGAAAAGTCCTTGACTCTTTTCCGAAGGAGGGATTTTATCATAAGGACCTTCCCGGAAATCCGTTCGGAACAAGAAAATAGGTCATCAAATAATTTAATATGTTGAGGTGTCGATGGTCACCGTGCCAGGAGAGTACCAAAAAATTCTTGACTTGGTACTTGGGTTTCTCAATACACTAGTGTTCTGTTACCAGCACCATGGCACTGAAAATGATTGTAAGGAATAGAGGAGCAGAGAGATGCCAGAACTTAGTTTTACTCAACTAGCACGGATTGCTGGCTCGATCTTTGTGGCTTATGGAGTTCCTAGGGATCAGGCGGGTATTGTAGGAGAAGCTCTGGCCCGCGCCAATCTGGCAGGCCATGATTCACACGGGATTATTCGAGTGGCCCAGTATATAGAGTGGCTGGATCGGGGTGACCTGCAGCCCAAAGCCGAACTGAAAGTAGTCCAAGACACCGATGTCCTCATGATGATCACGGGAAACTACGGTTTTGGCCAGGTTCTCGGCCGCTGGGCAATGGACATTGCTTTGGCGAAGGCCAAGAAAACCGGATTCGTCTTTATGGCCCTTAATCATTCGGGACACCTGGGACGAATGGGTGATTACCCAGCCATGGCGGTGGAGGAAGGGTTTGTTTCTCTGCACTTCATTAATACCCACGGAGGCGGAAAATTGGTCGCTCCTTATGGAGGATCGGAACGTAGAATGTCTGCTAATCCCTTTGCGGCAGGTATCCCACTGCCCGGGAGAACTCCCATCATCATTGATATGTCTACCTCGGCTATCGCGGGTGGCAAAGTGCATGTCGCCCACAACCGAGGAGACTCAGTTCCGGAAGGGTGCTTGCTGGATTGCATGGGTGAAATGACGGGGGATCCAACCGATTTCGTGAATGGGAAAGGAGCATTATTGCACTTTGGTGGGCACAAAGGGTACGCTCTGGGTTTGCTCTGCGATATCCTCGCCGGAGCATTGTGTGACGCTTCGTGTAGCAGTCCGGACACGGATCGAGTTGCTAATGCTATGCTCACTATTATCATGGATCCCGGGCGATTCAGAAAAAAAACTGAATTTTTCCAGGAAGTGAGTCGCTACATCGATTATTTGAAAAGTTCCGCCTTGCGGCCCGCTTTTGACGAGATTCTCTATCCGGGGGAACCAGAAATTCGGACAGAAGAGAAGCGATCTCAAGAGGGTATTTTTGTAGACGACAAAACGTGGAAACAATTAGTGAGCGTAGCGGCAAGATACGGATTGACAATCACAGAAGACTCTTTTGCCTGATCGCGATTTGTGGCGACGAGAGGGTGAGTTGTCCAGGCCAAAACGAGCAGTGAAGATTGGGGTTTATCCGCCTGTTTGTCGAGGCTGGGCTGGCGTAGGGTGCTATGAGGGTCTGCCCAGCGGGAAGGTGAGTACATTGCAGAAATTCTTGAGGAGAAAGGAGGCGAGATGAGTAAGGTATTCAGCCGATGCCGTCAGTTTGGGTGGTTGCTGGCTCTCGTTAGTACAGTGGGGTTTTTGGAGGTAGTCATGGTCGCTGCCGTGCAGGAGAAGCCGACGGGAGATCCTAACTTTGTTCCGTCTGCATCCAGGTTAGAGTTGTTGTTCGATGGGGGCTTGGTCCTGACAGAAGAGCCAGCCGTGGGTTGTGATCACAGAGTCTATTTCAGCGACATCACATTCTCCGCTTTTTCCTTTCAGCAAAAAGGTGTGATCGAGGCTGGGCACATCTGGGTGCACGATCCCCAGACTGCAGAGACCACGATTTTTCGCTCTCCCAGTGGGATGTCCAACGGCTTGAAGTTTGACGCCGAGTGCAACCTGATTGCTGCGGAAGGGGCGGATTTTGGGGGGCGGCGTATCACTAAAACCGATATGAACACTGGTAAGGCCATAATCCTGGCTGGCTTGTACGAGGGCAAACCCTTCAACGCCCCAAACGATCTTGCCATTGACGAAAAAGGACGGATATACTTCAGCGATCCCCGTTATCTTGGCCATGAGCCCGTCATGCTTGCCTCTATGGCGGTCTACCGTATAGATCCGGATGGTTCGCTGCACCGCATCGTTACCGACGCAGGAAAACCAAACGGTGTCGCTATCTCATCGGATCAGAAAACCCTTTATCTTGCTAGCCACAACAACGGCGCACTTGATCTGCAAAGACTGGGCGAGGGAGAGAGCACTCATAAGGGCCGAATGGCCTTGCTGGCCTACGATCTCTTGGCAGATGGAACTGCAAAGTTCCGAAGCGTGTTGGTGGACTACTATCCAGAGGACGGAGCGGATGGCCTGGTAGTGGACATCGAGGGCAATCTGTGGGTGGCGGTTCGGGACGCATCGCGGCCTGGGATTTACGCTTACAACCCCGATGGAGTTGAAAAAGCATACATCCCCACTCCACTTCCCACTAATGTGGGGTTTGGCCGTGGTGAGGAGGCGAACATCCTTTATATAACGGCAGGGCGCGGCCTCTATCGGATCAAAGTGGGCAAAAGAGGCTATCAATTACCCAGACGAGAGGTGGAAGCGTCTAGGCCTTGACTACGACACTTATAATGGTCACTTCATGAGGTTGTGGGGTTCCCAGTCTGTTTGGATAATGGCCTTTCTCTCCCTGCTTTTCTTCACTTTCGGTGGGGTTGAGGTTGAAGAAAAGACCTCAGAGCAAACAACTCCCTTAGTCCTTGGTTCTTGGAGCGCGCCTCGCAATCTGGATTTTGACTATTTTAGATTGTTAGTTGATCTGGGATTTACCCACACCTTGTATTGGAAGAGTCCTGAAATTAACGTCGAACAATGGAAGCGGGACCTGGATCGTGCTCACCATCTAGGTCTCTCTCTGGTTTTCGACAGTTGGCAGCCTGCCGCTGTCCCTCAAGAGTGGTTGCAGGCGGTTTTGCAGACAGCCTGTCTTCACCCGGCTTTCAGTGGAGTCTATGCTCCGGATGAACCTGGCTATCGATTCCCTCTCGAAGAACCATTACGACGGCCCTCGCTAAAGCAGTTCAAGTGGGCCTACCGGAAGATGAAAAGTTGTGGTCGAGGGGTATTGTTACAGGTCGACGCGGCTTCAGCCCAAGAGAAATGGATTCGCCAATTCTTACCTTACTGCACCGCTTTTGGTTTCGATATTTACCCGTATAAGCGAGGTGTCGATTGGCGAGAGCGCGTGCAGTGGGCCACCCACCAAGCTGCACTATTGGCTGATGAGCGCCCCCTTTGGATGGTCCTTCAAGGTCACGGGAGGACTGACTGGTACAACTACGCCACAAAGCTGCTGAACTGGAACATCGGGATGGAAGATGGCCCACGTCCCTCTGTTGAAGTGTTGTGGGAAATGGCGGAGATTGCTCGGAAGGAAGGAGCCGATGGCATTTGGTGGTGGTCATTTGAGCTCTATGACTGGAAAAACCCAGAGCATCAGAGCTTTATTCTCAAGTTTCGCAATGTCCACCACCGACTCAGATCGAGGGCGGATTGGGAGACAGACCCCCAACTCGCTTTGCCGGATGCATAGGATAGTCTGCTCTGTTGTTTTCTTGCTTTTTTGTGCAAGCGCGGTTTCCCCTGCTGTACTTCAGAGGCCTCGCTGGTCCCTGCGCATCCATCCGGGATTATTGGTAGGCCTCAAGCGACAAGACTTAACGTCGGGCACTGCTAGCCCCCTGACTGTCGTGGAGCGTTTAAAAGAATCGGATTTTACCCAGAAGCTTGAACAATTCCTCGATCTTTGCGTTCAGAAGGCTGTTTCTGAGATTATCGTCGACGGGATCCAACCGGAGCTAAAAGGAATTTATTTCCAGTCGGAACGGCTTGAGAGCCTTGGCTGGAAGCCGCTCTACGACGTGCTCGAATTGCTGTGTCTGAAGTCAGCAGAAAGAGAAATACAGGTAGGGATTAGCCTGACCGAATTAGGAGTTCAGGCGCGAGGATTGTACGAAGGGGAGTTCGGACTGGACACGGTCAGAAAACTAACTACCCAAGATATCGAGCCGCTGTTTCGTGAACTGATGGAGCGTTACCCGCTGCGTACAGTCTCGGAGGAAGAGTTTCCAGCCTCCTGGTTTGTCCTTCTGCAAGGATTGGCCCAGCAATACGGTTTTCGCTATGTTCACAGGGCTAATACCGATGATATTGTCTCTCTCACTGGTCTAGGCCAGCGCACGACCCCTTTGGATGCCTATTCCGGGCTGAGAACGCTCAGCAGCCGGGATTATTTCCCCTTGGTTGCCTTAGGTCAAGAAAATGGAGTGGTCAATGGCTCATTCCCACTCATCTTTCCACAGCATCGACGCTTGATAGAAACCGGCCCCTTGTCGTCGGGTAAACGTTTTATGGAAAACTTGATTTTGTTTCGCCTTCTGCAGACGGCTGCCGAAGAGATTACTCTTTTGGTGGAGCCCGATGAGTTATCTTTCCTATCCTACGACTTACTGGTGCGTGCGCAGCAATTTCTGAACCTGCATGATTCCTCAGCCCCTTTACTAAATCTAGTCGTGTCGGGAAAAGTTGAAAGCAGGCTCGATCCCGGCCATGTGGGTTGGTTGCATCTGGTAGCCAATCTAGAGCCGATTCTATTGGGAGTTCAGGCGGCCGGACTCAGGATCTTGATCAGTGAAGCTCCGCTGCGTAATGCCGCAGCTTACTATCTTTACCTGGCTGGTCCCGAAGTACGAGATTGGACCAAGTTGGAAAATTTTTTTACCGGGGTTGAGGAAAAACTGGTGCTCGTTCAACTCGGTGGCGAAATCTCCGAGGAGCTTTCCTCGCGGGTGATGAATTTCCTGGGGATTGAGAAAGGCCAATGGCGGCAAGGCATTCTTTCCGACAGTGGGCTTTTTCGACGACGAGAAGTTGCTTTCAAAGGGATTGATCTTTATCAGGGCAACGTTCCCACAGGTCGGGTACACTTCGAGCCTAAACTTCCTCACTTGATCATGGCTGATTCGACTTCAACTCCCCTCATTTACCGTCATCCCCAGATCTCCAGTCGGTTTTTGCTGAACGGAAACCTGTTGCATCGGGAAATGGGTTTTCCCATCTCACAGCTTTTGAGCGACGGGAAGGCGTTTCAGAAACCCGCCATTTGTTTTATTGCCATGGGGAAAAAGACTGTTTTTTGGGCGCTTGAAGACACAGAAGTTGACTGGATCAATCCGCGCACCGGAGAGGAGATTCTGTTGGAGATGAAAAGTGGGGGTTTCTATTTGAAGTAGAAGCTGGAGAAAGGATCACGGGAGGACATGCACGGTAGTATCTGGCTGACCCTATCAGGGAGCAGATGCGGGTTTTTCTGTCGGTAAATCCCGGCGGCGGGGGCCTTCGTAGATCTGACGGGGTCGTGCAATCTTTTGCTCTTTGTCGAGCAGCATTTCGTTCCACTGTGTTACCCAGCCTGAGGTTCGGCCGATGGCGAACAAAACGGGAAACATCGGGGTTGGAAATCCCATCGCTTGGTAAATCAATCCTGAATAAAAATCGACGTTGGGATAGAGTTTCCGGCTGACAAAGTAATCATCTTGCAAAGCAATACGTTCCAGTTCTAGCGCTACATCGAGCAAGGGGTTAGAACCGGTAATCTCAAAGACTTCGTTAGCCATCCGTTTAATAATCTTTGCTCGAGGATCGTAGTTCTTGTAAACACGGTGCCCAAATCCAATCAAGCGGAGCTCGCCTGTTTTGACTCTTTGGATATAACCAGGGACCCGGTCCTTTGACGCGATTTGCTGAAGCTGGGTGAGTACGGCTTCATTGGCGCCTCCGTGGAGCGGCCCCGATAAAGCTCCAATTGCCGCCGTCGCTGCAGCATAGAGATCCGGTCGTGAACTACCCACGCTGCGCATAGCGTTAGCGCTGCAATTCTGCTCGTGATCTGCGTGTAGGATGAAAAGGACATCCAAGGCTTTCTCCAGCACCGGGTTGATCTCATAGTCCTGCTCGGTCATCTTGAAGGTCATGTTCAAGAAGTTTGCCGGGTAAGAAAGCTCCTTCTGGGGAGCGACAAACGGTAAGCCTGACTTGTGCCGGTGTATATAGGCTGCGATGGTGGGCATCGTGGCAATCAGCCGATAGCACTGCAATAGGCGCATCTCATCGTCGCCCAGATCTATCGCCTCGGGATAAAGGCTCGACTGGGCTGCCACGGCACTCATCACCATTGATATAGGGGAGGCATTTGACTGAAACGTACTGATGAGTCTTTGGATGTTCTCATTCAGAAAAGTATGGCGAGTAATCGTGGAACTAAACTTGTCATGCTGTTCTTTGTTAGGAAGCTCGCCGAACAGGATAAGATGAGCGATTTGCAAATAGCTGTACGTCTCGGCCAACTGATCTATCGGATAGCCCCGGTAACGAAGAATCCCTCGGGTACCGTCGATGAAAGTGATCTTGCTGCGGCAGCAGGCGGTGTTGGTGAAGGCGGGATCATAGGTCATCAACCCAAAGTCGTCATCGGAAACTTTGATTTGACGCAGATCCATGGCCCTGACCGTGCCGTCTTCAATCGGTATCTCGTATTCTTTACCTGTGCGGTTATCAATAACAGACAAAGTCTGCGGACACATGGATCTACCTTGTAGTCTCGAGCTGTAATGCTCGGTCCCAAAACGCTATTAAGAACGGACAACCCCAGGACTCTAGTCGTTCCAAGCACTAGGGTAGCCGACTATACGTTGAAACTCAATCACGTGTTAGACTTTACCTGATGTGAAAAAAGGTAGGGCTCCTGCTTGTGCTGATGTTCTTTGCTCCCATTCACGCAGACAAAACGCTTCACGTTCGACGGAAACCGGTTGTTCTTTCTAATCACTGAGCTGGAAGGTTGGTCAACCGACCTCAATTGTGCCGTCCAGATCGAGGAAATCCACCGCTAAATTTTCGGGTATAATACCGTCGGTAGAAACGTCAGGACAATCCCTTGTCTTATATGTGTGTGCTGTGACTTTTCAATGCGTATTCTAATTTTGGGTGGTGGTGAGGTTGGAACATTGATTGCGCGTCGCCTGGTCCGCGAAAAAAATGAAGTCGTAATTGTAGAAGCCAGCGAAGAACGCTGTTCCCAGCTAGAAGAATTGCTGGACGCCAAAATCGTGCAGGGAAACGCTAGTAGTCTAGAAGCACTTGAAAAGGCGGCTGTGCAAAATGCCGAGATGCTCATTGCGGTGACCAACACCGACGAGTCCAACATCTTGGGGTGCCTTATCGCCCAGGCCCATTCCGACGTGAAGATTAAAGTTGCTCGTCTACGCACCCATGAAGTGGATCGTTGGCGCGCAATCTGCGGAAGGCAGTTCTTGAATATTGACCTCGTCATCCATCCGGATCGGGAAGCCGCAGAGCGAATTTTGCAGGTCTTACCCCTGCCGGGAGTGTCTGACATCTTGGAGTTTTGCGAGGGCAGAGTGAAACTGTTTGGCATGAACATTGAGGATAGAAGTTGGTTGGTGGGTAAGACTCTAGCCGAGCTGGACAAAAGCGGTCCACCCAGTAACTCTCTCATGCCAATGTTATTTCGTGGCCATCGGGTGATCATTCCTCGAGGCCAAGATCGGCTGTGCTCGGGAGATCATGTCTACGTTATCGTCCCCACTACTGAACTGGCACAGTGCTTTACCTTCATGGGGGTCAAGAAGTCAGAACGAGTGCAGCGAGTTTTTATCTTAGGGGGAAAACAGATTGGAATTGAGGCTGCGCTTCAGTTGGGGGAAAAAGGGGTACAGGTTAAGCTTTTTGAACAGGACTTAGACCGGTGTGAAAAGATTTCCTCTCTGGTGAAGACTACGGTTGTCGTGCACGCCGATGGAACCGATCAGCGCACTCTGGTCGAAGAGAACATTGAAGGGGTTGATGCCTATCTGGCTTTGACAGGGGACGATGAAGATAACATCATTGCCTCACTGCTCTCAAAGCGCCTCGGTGCTCGCAAGGCAGTGGCTCTTATCAATCGGCTGGACTTTCTTCCCATGGCTCAGTTGCTCGGTATCAATTCAACTTTCAGCACACGGCTTGTGGTGGTCGATCGTATTCTGCAGTTTGTCAGAAAAGGAGACGTACGTTCCGTGACAACTTTCCGGGAAGAAGAGGCCGAGGCCATTGAATTGGTCGCCACAGCCGGTTCGAAATATCTGGGAAGAAAACTAAGAGACGTGCACTTACCCCATGGTGCCATTGTGGGAGCCATTGTTCGGCCCACCGGTGAGGTGATTGTCCCGCGAGGAGACGTAATCATTAAATCCGGTGACCGGGTCATCTTTTTTTGTCTGGAGAATCTTGTGCCACAACTTGAGTCGGCTTTCATTGCCAATCCTTGAAGAAATATAATTGTGATTCGCTGGCCCAATCTTCTCCAGGTCTTGGGGTTGTTCATTCTGGCTCTGACGGTCAGTTTGGGCGCTGCCTTACTGTTTGCCCTGATTCAGCAAGACGCTGGCCTCGGCCCTCTCGTCACAGCTACTGTAATCGCCGCTACTGCGGGGATTACTTTGCTGTTGGGGGTTAGGCCCCCTCCACACGAATTTACGCATCGTGAAGGAATCCTCTTGGTGGTGGCTGCTTGGGTTACCGCCAGCGTTCTGGGAAGTTTACCCTTCTATTTTTCTGGCCACTTTGCAGGCTGGACCGATGCCTTCTTTGAATCCGTTTCGGGGTTCACAACCACCGGTGCGACCGTGTTGGGAAACGTTGAGGCCCTTCCCGATAGCTTACTTTTCTGGCGCGCACTAACGCAGTGGATCGGTGGGATGGGAATAATCTTACTCGGCATTGCTATCCTACCTTTGCTCGGGGTTGGTGGAATAGAACTTTACCGAGCGGAATTTTCCGGGTCGCGTTCCGAGAAGTTGAAACCTCGAATCGCCGAAACCGCCAGCGCCCTGTGGAAAATTTATGTGGCCTTCAGCTTGGGCGAGTACGTGGCTCTTCGTTGGGCTGGAATGGGAAAATTCGACGCTATTTGCCACGCCTTCTCGACCATGGCCACAGGAGGATTTTCGACCCGGAATTTGAGCATCGCCTCTTTCGCTGATCCAACCACCGAGATGATCGTGGGGGTGTTCATGGTCATCGCGGGAGTCAATTTCACCCAGCACTATCGTCTTTTTGTGGAGCGTCGTCCGCTCGCATTGTTGAGTGATCCTGAGTTTCGCTACTATTTAGCATTTCTGGGAACAGCCGCTCTAGGTTTGACCATTAGCGTATTTCAATACTGTGGTATTCCGTTGGCCGAGGCCATTCGCCTGGGGTTTTTTCAGGTGATCTCAATCATGACAGGCACTGGTTTCTCGTCAGGCGATTTAATTCAGTGGAGCTCTTTTGCTCAATTGTTGCTGTTGGCATTAATGTTCGTCGGTGGATGCACCGGGTCAACAACTGGAGGACTTAAGGTTGCCCGGTTGGTTTTGTTGATGGGTGTAGTGGCTCGAGAATTTCGCCGTAGGGTGGAGCGGCATGGTGTCTTCACAGTTCGATTCTCGACTCATCCCGTTAGTGAAAACGCACTTCAGGGCCTTCTCAGCCTTGTGTATCTTTCCTTCTTGATTAATTTTTCCGCCTGTCTGTTACTGACAGCCGTAGGCGTGGACATGCTTACTGCAATTTCGGCAGTCGCCGCGGCGATGTTCAATGTTGGTCCCGGATTGGGTCAGGTGGGGCCGATGTCAAATTACGGCTGGATGCCCCCGATAGCCAAATGGGCATTGAGTTTTTGCATGTTGGCCGGACGGCTTGAGTTCTACACTTTATTAGTAATTCTCACCGGTGCCTTTTGGAGGAAATAAGCAGGCGGGGACCGCTAATAATTTCAAGTACTAACAGTTTCACGAATTCTAACCTTCCTTGACACCCCGCACCATCGTCAAAAAGAGTAAGTGGAAACTCATTTTGACAAGGTAGCGAAATAGTAGGTATAATTCTTCGGTTTCGACTGATTAGCTGATCGTTTTAAGTGAATCGCTAGTGAGTAATGGCCAGGGGGCCCATCGTTGTGTACGCAATTATTCGAAGTGGAGGCAAGCAATACCGGGTGAGTCCCGGGGACTTTGTTCAAGTGGAACGATTGGACGGGGAAGTGGGCCACAAGGTTAGCTTCGATGAAGTTTTGTTCCTGGGAGACGAAAATCAGCAGTGGATCGGTTCACCGACGCTAATTAACACTCGTGTTGTGGGGACCATACGGGAACAAGGAAAAGGTGAAAAGATCGTAGTGTTCAAGTTTAAACGCCGCAAAATGTACCGAAAGAAGCGGGGACATCGCCAGCTCTTTACACGAGTGCAAATTGAGGAGATCAAGATAGCTCCAGGCGCCCAAGAGAAGGGTGAAGAAGCAAAGCAAAAAGTAAAAAAAGCACCCCGGCAAGCGAAACAAGGAACCAAGCTGGAAACCAAAGCACAAATCAAAAAGCCCACCCTCAAGAAAGCCGAGGCGAAAGCGAAACCTGCTCAGAAGAAAACCACTGCCAAGAAAAAAGATGCGGAGAAAAAACCCTCCGTCGCCCGGAAAAAGAGTAACAAGGAATAAGCACTATGGCACATAAGAAAGGGTTAGGCAGCAGTAAAAATGGTCGCGATAGTCAATCTAAACGATTGGGGGTCAAACGCTTTGATGGACAGCGGGTGACTGGCGGTTCAATTCTGGTCCGTCAGCGTGGAACGCCTATTAAACCGGGTCTCAATGTGGGTCGTGGAGGAGACGACACACTCTTTGCCCGGATCAACGGCAAGGTCAAATTCCAGAATCGTGGGCGGAGGGGGCATTTCGTGCACATTATCGCTGACCATTCCTAGAACAAAGGAGCCAAATAAGAAAAGGAATGACGTTTGTCACAAGACGGCGTACTCCTTCCACTTTTGGTCTTTTCAAATCGTTGCTCTTTTGCTCTTCTTTATGTTCGTCGACCATGCGCGTATCCAGGTAAAGGCCGGTGATGGAGGAAATGGTTGCCTTGCCTTCCGGCGTGAGAAGTTTGTGCCTCGCGGAGGACCGAGTGGGGGCAACGGGGGCAACGGAGGTAGTATTTATTTTCGCAGTACCATCCATCTGAATAGTCTCCTTCCTTTTAAATACAATCAACATTTTAAGGCCAGACGGGGTGGCCAAGGATCGGGCGACAAGCGTCGCGGTGCAGACGGGGAAGATCTGGTCGTCGAGGTCCCGGTGGGGACGCAAGTCTACGACGACGCCGTTGTCGAACGGCTCTACGATTTGGATGTCCCGCGTCAGACAGAACTGGCAGTCAGAGGAGGAAGAGGCGGGAGAGGTAACGCCGCCTTTGCCACTTCTACTAACCAAGCCCCCCGCCGATTCGAAGAAGGTGGTCTAGGGGAAGAGAAAGTCTTTCTCTTGGAACTGAAAATTTTGGCCGACGTTGGGCTGATCGGGTATCCCAACGTCGGTAAGTCCACCTTAATTTCCGTAATTTCCGCTGCTAAACCCAGAATCGCCGATTACCCTTTTACCACCCTGACCCCTAATCTCGGGGTGGTCCACTGTGGAAATTATGACAGCTTTGTGGTTGCTGACATTCCTGGCCTCATCAAAGGAGCTCATGGCGGAAGTGGACTTGGTGACGAGTTCTTGCGACATGTCGAACGTACTCGACTCTTGGTGCATTTGGTCGATGTGTCCGAATCGGGAGATGAAGATCCACTTCATGCCCTCAAGACCGTGAACAACGAGTTAAAGCTTTATGATGCAGATCTGAGGAGAAAACCACAAATAATTGCGGCATCCAAGCTTGATGTGGCTCATCCCCAAAAGTTGGGACGGTTACGTACATACTGTCAGAAAAAAAGATTGCCTTTTCGGCAAGTCTCGGCGGTGACCGGTGAGGGTCTTCAGGGATTAAAGGACATGCTAGCACGTCATTTAGGGGTTCAGAGAGATTGAAGATTGGGATTCTGGGAGGGACGTTTGACCCCGTTCACCGGGGGCACGGCTATGTGGCGCGTAGAATCCTAGAGATCTTTGACCTGGAACGAGTCCTCTTTATGGTTTCCAATGTTCCACCCCACAAGGAAAAGCAAATAATTACTAGCGCCTTACACCGTTACGCCATGGTGGTTCTCGAAATCCAGAATGACACACGGCTATGCCCCTCGCCGTGGGAGCTCGAGCGACGAGAACCACCATTTACCATTGATACTCTTGATTACTTCGCCACCCATCATCCTCAACACAGCCACTGCTTTATCGCAGGAACCGATGCCCTCAAGGAGATTCATTTGTGGAAGGATTATGTTACACTACTAACGGAGCATTGCTTCATTTTTGTGCAGCGCCCCGGTATTGAGGTTGACCCGAAGGGCCTATCAGTTCCCAAGTCGCTGCGGGAAGTCATTGAAGTCGTTTGCGAGGGAGAGGAACTCGCTATTCAACCAGGCCGATCCTTTCTGATAAGCCTGAATGCTCCTTCCGTCAGCTCGACATCCGTCCGCAAATTGATTGCATCCGGGAAATCCCCATCGTGCAGTCTAGTCTCGTCTGCTGTCCTTCAATACATCCAAAAGAACCGACTATATGAGGAAAATGAAAAACTTTCTGAAAAAAGCTTATCAGGCGATTGACGGGAAAAAGGGAGACGAAATTGTGATCTTGGATGTTTCGAACATTGCTTCTTTCACCGATTTTTTCGTAATTTGTCACGGCTACAATCAAAAACAGAATCAAGCGATCAGTGATGAGATCCAGGAAAGGTTCAAGCGCGAGTTACGGCTGCTGCCCAGCCATGTGGAAGGGTACGTGGAGGCGGAGTGGATTTTGATGGATTATCTGGAATTCGTCGTGCACATTTTTTCCCTTCGGGCCCGCAGATTTTATAAACTCGAAAAACTCTGGAGCGACGGTGTCGAGGTCGAGGGGAAAGCCCTAAGTGCTTAAAACAAGCCCGCGTCCTAAATCAGAAATTCGTGCCACCCGCTGAGCCGTGGAGGTTGCGGTTGATCTATTGGTCGCTTCTTGACCTTGCCTCGCCGATCCCATCCGCAAAATAACGTGATCCTCTGGCTCAGGACACTGCGAGAAGAGCTTTTTTCGATGCTCAGCTTCATTGCCTGAGGTTACATGAGCTCTGAAAGGTGAAAGTCTTGCTCTCTTGCCTGTTTTCCTTGTTCCAAGGTAAGAAATTTAGTATAAGGTAACCTTTTTTACAGTGCGGTTCAGGTTCATATGGATCGGTAAAACCAAAGATCAACTGCTCTCACAGATGGAGGCAAGGTATGTGGAGCGGCTGCGGAAATTTGTTCCGACCGATAGAATGACCGTGCCAGAACTTAAGAAAACCGATCGGCACCAACAGGCGATAGTGTCGGAGCGAGAAGCTCAATTGATAGAAAGAAAACTGTCGTTGAAGAGTTACTTGATGGTTTTGGATGAAGAAGGATGGCAGTGCACGAGCTCGAAACTCGCTTCTTTTTTGGAAGAGTTGATAAGTAGGAGAACCCTTGAGGTGAGCTTCCTCGTTGGAGGGCACCTTGGAATTCCCCAAAGGATCAAGAGATTAGCCAGTCTCAAATTCTCGTTGAGCCAGCTAACGCTTCCGCATGAACTTGCTCGAGTCGTCCTTCTTGAGCAAGTGTACCGATCTGTCACCATAATCAAAGGGTTGCCGTACCATAAATGATGGAGGGTTTTCATGCGAGCCAGGGAACTCAAAAAATTCAAACAAAAACTTCTGGAAAAGAAAACTGAACTCATTGATATTGTTCACAAGACAGAAGACTACGGACGCGACACCAATAGCCCGGATGAAGCGATGGATATTGCGGACAAGGCCTCCAGTTCATATACCAAGGAGTTTATGTTCAGTAAAAGTAATAGTGACCGACAGTTTCTCCAAATGGTCGGTGAAGCGCTGGAGCGGATCGAGGACCGGACTTACGGCGAATGTCTTAACTGTGCTGAGCAGATGGAGCGCAAAAGACTAGATGCCGTGCCTTGGGCGCATCTCTGTCTGCATTGTCAGGAACTGCAGGAGCGGGGATAATCAAGTTTTCCCGCTCTGGACAAGAAAGACCCCATTTCTCAGACATTCGGCAGCACCAGAATCTAATCCTAAATACGTCATGTTTGTGGCGAGTGCATACAGTCCTGATTTTGCGGAGCGGCAATGAAGACAATGCGCTTACGCATCTTCGTAGTTTTCAGGACTGAGACGTTACAGGCAATGTGAGTTTTGCCAAGACGGTTCACCAGTCCCCTCGCATCCCCAGCGAAAAAGACAAATAGTACTCAAACTGTGTTTATAAGTCCTGTATTATTTTTAATTTAATAGATTGTTGAGGAGTGACCCACAGACGGAAAAGGAATGGTAGTGAGCACCATGGGTTTGGATCGTAAAAAAAGGTCAACCATCCATTCGCGATGTTCACGCCATCATTTTTCAAAGACCATCTTTTCTGGATGTCCCCACACCTGAAAACCAAGAGAAAATAGACAGTTCATACTAGAGCAGAATGGAAAGCTTCAGGTGAATGCCTGCGGCGTCAGTATCGTGCTGATACGGATCGGGTTGATCCCGCCTTGGAAAATAAGGGGTGTTAGGGAAAAACTCTAGAGTGAGGCTCGCATGATACTGTAGCGAAACTGGTTCTGATCTCCAAAATTGGTATCGAACAGCTCCGTAGACTCGATGACCACTATCTCAAAAATAACCCTGAGATCTTGTACGGCCGACCTCTAGGACTGCTGATCGCAACAGTTGGGCAACTATAACCTGAATCCATCGTTTTATAGATGCAAAATAGGAGACCGAATTTAGGGTTGAGATCCAGGCCTGTTTGGGGCATCTGGATCTTGAAAGCTCAAGCCTCCTGCTTTCTGGCCAACTTCATGGTCGGTCCGTTGACTTGGCAACGGTGTTTGCAAGGGTCGGCCTCCCAGAATAATGGCGATTAAAAAATGTGCTATAACCTGCACTTATGGACATTAGCTATCAAGTGATCCTTGTTTTGTTCGGGTTGTTTCTGGTTTTTCTAAATGGATACTTCGTGGCATCCGAATTCTCAATAGTCAAGGTCAGAGAGACCCGGATTCAAGAGTTAGTCCAACAAGGAAACCACACTGCCCGAAGAGCACGGAACGTGATTCGTAAAATGGACGAATATCTCTCGGCCACTCAATTGGGCATTACATTAGCCAGCTTGGGATTGGGCTGGATTGGTGAGCCCGCTTTTGCCGCCCTCTTTAGACCCTTTTTCGCAGCTCTAGGGATGGGAATTACATCCACACTTTCTCACACTCTTGCCGTCATCTCAGCTTTTCTTCTGATCACTTTTCTACACATTGTGCTGGGGGAGCTAGCCCCCAAGTCGCTGGCTATTCGAAGACCGGAATCGGTGATGCTTTGGATTACAAGTCCACTGATCTGGTTTCACAAACTTTCTTATCCGTTTATTTGGACTCTCAATGGAATGGCCAACCTTTTTTTGCGTCTTTGCGGAACGACCTTGATGTCTGACGCGGATTTGGCACCCTCCGAAGAAGAACTGCGATTGATCTTCGCCGATTCGTACGAGAAGGGAGTGTTGGGTCGTGACGAGACAAGGATCCTGGAACGTTTGTTCGATTTCGCAGACCGTTCCGTTAGGCAGGTCATGGTCCCCTCCGTAGAGGTTGTTTTTCTAGACGTACAAAAAGGGCTGGAGGAAAATCTAGGGGTTGCTCGGGAGCATAAGCATACTCGATATCCTTTGTGCGATGGAAGTTTGGATAGGGTATTGGGTATCACCAACGTCAAAGACTTGTTCTGGAAATACGAGGCAGTTGGCACCGGCTTTGACCTTCTAGAGATTAAGCGCTCGGTGGAGTTCGTCCTCGAGAGAAAACAGATCAAAGTCTTGCTGACGGAATTTCGTCATACCCAAACCCATTTGGCCGTTGTTGTCGATGAATACGGCTCAACTGTGGGAATCATCACCCTGGAAGACATCCTCGAGGAGCTGGTGGGTGAGATCCAGGATGAGTTCGACATAGAAGTCCCTCCTCGCATGATTCAGAAGAAAGACGATCGACACTATGTTGTCCAGGGCCGCACCTTACTGAAAGAGCTGGAAGATGAGCTGGAGATAACGATTGACGACGTAGAGAATGACACCATCGGTGGGCACGTCATGATGCAATTGGGACGCACTGCCAAGGTAGGTGATGGAGTCATAGTCGCTAGTCTGTGGCGAGTTCAGGTGGTGGGGATGAAGGGGTTGCAAATCACGGATCTGGGGTTTGAAAAGTCTGACCAATATGCCGCCCGATGCTGATGATTAGTCAGTTTGCCGCGAAGCAGATTTTTGAATGTGTTATGAACGTGAGCGAGGGACGAGATCGCATCAAGCTGCAGGCCATCGCAGCCGAGATCCAGGCGGTCCCCGATGCCTATCTGCTCGAGTACAGCGCGGACTTTGATCACCACCGTTCTGTTTTTACCTTTACGGGCACATGCGAATCCATTTTTGAGGCCGCCTTTGCAGCCATTGAGAGAGTAGTTACCCTGATCGATTTAAGGATTCACCGAGGAGTTCATCCGCGTCTCGGAGCTGTGGACGTAGTTCCTTTTGTGCCCATTCAGGGAGTTGGTCTAAAGGATTGCGCTGAAATTGCCCATCGGTTGGGAGCGAAAGTTGCCAAACAGTTAGGGGTACCGGTTTACCTTTACGAGGAGGCTGCCATTTGCTCGGAGCGCAAGACTCTGCCGGACATCCGCAGGAGAGGGTTCGAAGCTGTGAGCCGGGAGATTGGAACCGATCTCTTAAGAAAGCCCGATTTTGGGTCAGCTCGTCTGCACCCGACAGCTGGCGCCACAGTGATCGGAGCTCGCCGACCGCTAATTGCCTTTAACCTCTATCTCAACACGCCGGATGTCGGTGTGGCTCGGAACATCGCCGCTCGAATTCGCGAAACAAGAGGAGGGCTCCCGGCGGTGAGATCCCTGGGTTTTTATATTTCCCGCAGAAATCAGGCTCAGGTTTCTGTGAATTTGTTGGATTATCGACGGAATTCCTTGAACAAGGTTTACGAGCGGGTTTCCGAAGAGGCCCATCGCTTGAATCTTGATGTCTTAGCAACTGAAATCATTGGGCTCGTTCCTCAGGAGGCGATGGATAGAACCGATCTCAGCAGCCTCAAGCTGGAGAACTTTTCCCCCAGTCGGATTCTAGAGAAACGGATTGGTGAAGTGCTCGGATAGCGAGCAAGACAAAAGGGATAGTTCGCTTTTACGCTCTCCGGTTCATTTTCTTCGCCCTTTTGCTTTTTCCAAGACGCCGATGAAAGCAGGGTCGCGGCGTGAGTCGGGAAGCCACTTGCTCACAGGCGAGGCTCTGTAACTTCCCTAGTCTGACGCAGGGCTTCATACAAGACGATTGCTACGGCGGTAGCAAGATTCAGGCTTCGAACGTGGGGATGGAACATAGGAATAGTCCAAACCTGTTTAGGATATCGTTCCAACAGTCACTGAGGAAGCTCTCGGGTCTCGCTACCGAAAACTAGGAAAGCATCCTGGTGAAAAGGGGTGTCAATGTAAGGTTTCTGGCCGTTCTTAGAAAAGAAGAAGAGTCGTAATTTCGCCCGGTCAGCGATGAAGTTCTCAAGAGAATCGTGGCGGTAAAGCTGTAGTATAATCCCAATAGTCTAGGCCGGCTCTTTTCAGATAACGATTGGTTATCTGAAACCCCAATTTTCCCACTAGATGGAGCGGGATTCGGGTGGCCGCACACAATCGTGCCACGTTACCGGTGTTGGGTGGAATCTGAGGCTCGACGAGGACAACATGCATTGTGATAGTGTTTGTGAGGAGCTGGTTTCTATATCGTTGGTTCAGGGAAACGACGAGACAAAACGAACAGAAGACTGGCTGAAGTGGAATCGCGAGCCGAGTTGTGGATGTCAGTTTTGACTCTGCGTTGTTTCAGCATCTTCTCCTCCACTGGTCGTTTTACCCTCCTTTTTCCCACTTCTGGTGACGGTTAATCACAAGCCTTACACACCCCGCGTTTCAGATCCCCACAGGATTTTGTGGAATTGAACCTGTAGTCGAACTGGCAAACCGTCCTCGAGAATCCATTCGGCTAACTTTCGGGGCTCAAGAGTGCCCCAGACCGGAGAGAGCAGGACGGTGTGCTTTTGGGTAAGTCCGAGTTCTCGGATCTTGGTTTTAGCCCACTTATAATCTCGGCGGGAACCCATCACGAACTTGATTTCGTCTTGGCTTTTCAAATGACTAATGTTAGCCCAAAGGTTCTCTTTCACCATTCCACTGCCAGGACATTTGATGTCGTAAATCAGGACGGCTCGTGGATCGACGGAACGGATGTCCAGGGTCCCACCGGTCTCAATCAAAACGGTTTTTCCGCCATCGAGAAGTTGCTTAATGAGCAGGTGTACTCCCTTCTGAAGCAGCGGCTCACCACCGGTGATTTCTACCAGATTCGTGGGATAACTCTCGATTTTGTGGATAATTTCACTCAGAGGGATTTCCTCCCCTCCGTAGAAAGCATATCCCGTGTCACAGTAGCTGCAGCGCAAGTTGCAGTGGGTGAGGCGGACAAAAGCACAGGGTCTTCCGGCGTGAGTGGATTCTCCTTGAATACTGAAAAAGATTTCGTTTACAACCAGAAGGTCATTTTTCATCTTGTCGGAAAAGATCATTATATCGCATACAGTTGGAAGAGCAGACCAACCCATACGGATGGCGGATTCGCTACTCGGTCTCTGTAATCGCAGTATGCTAAAATCACAACACGGATTGCAACATCAGGAGTTAGACAGTGTGAACATAACAAGGGGTGGGTTCTTGGGTTTTTGGATAGTGTTTTTGGGGACAACCTCGTGGCTAGGCGCTGGTGTTCGGAAGGAGATCGCAGAACTCTATACCCAAAGTTACGAGAACAAAGCGATGTTTTTAAAAATCCCCGTTAGAGGCTCGCAGCAGACAGTTTTTGTTACTGAGGGGGGAATAATCTTGGATCGGAGTGACGTGAGCCTGGTCCTGGCCTTTAGGGTGGGGGATCAAGTCAGAATAACCGATGTAAGTTTTGGACGGGACTCTGCCTACTTTAAAATTGCGTCAATCGATCTCAGACGCGGAAGCAAAATCGCTTTTCAGTTTCCCGCTTTGTTAAGTCACAATTTTCCCCAGCAGAGTGCCTTTGATGCGGCCCTCGGTTCTTCATTTACGGAGGGATTAACCTACTCGGAAATCGATTCGGTAAAGGAGGACTTCGTCAAGGGCCAATTCGACCAACTGATCGGTCAGCTTGCCAATGTGACTAGCACTTCGAATGAGTTTGTGATTGAGGCAATCTCCGAGAAAAACCCCCTTCACCTCGCGGCGAAAAAAGAGGCTGCTGAGGCTCGAAAAAGATTGCGAAAGACCGAGCAGGAATTGAACTATGAAGTGGAATCTCGAAAAGAAACCGAATCGGAACTCCGGCAACTTCGAACAGAGTCAAACCAAGTTAAGTCAACACTGTCTTCATTGAACCAAGAGCAAGACCGTCTGGTTGCTCAGCGCAATTTCCTGCAAAGGGAATTAAGAGAATTCAAGGAAAAAAACCAGGAGTATGAAGAGCAGGTCAACAAGTTGGTTGAAAGCCTGGACCTTCAGGCGACATCAGCTGAGAATCTTGGTAAGCAACTCCAGGCTCTGAGCAGTAGTATCAATTCCTTGAAAGTCGAGAGGACCAGTCTGAGTGAGGGGCTCAAAGAGGTCAGCAAGCAACTCGAAAACCAGCGGAAGATCAATCAGAAGGTTTCCACAGACTTGAAAGTCGCTCGGGCGAAGAACGCTAGACTGCGGTCAGATTTGAGAGCGCTCACCTCGAACAAGGACAGTTTGTCAGCACGCTATCTGAAAACTCGGGAGGAACGAGACAACCTTCAGACCGCCAAGAAGCTTGTCAAAGCCTTGCATTTGGAGAAAAGGCTCGAAAAAAGGGAGGAAGGGACTTTTCAAGTTGCCGATCTATACCTGCAAACCCAGAGAATTGGGGCCATTGAAGTGCAGGTTCCAGACTATCCTGGTACAGTCTGCTCAGTTCGCTTCTCCGTGGTTTCCCCTGATTCTGTGAGATTTACGGAGCAAGAGAGAAAGCTTTATAAGACATTGGGACAGACCTGGAAAGTCAATACAGCCTGGCAGTCTAGTGCTGAGAGCTTGAAGCCGGTCTTGTTAAGCAAGGAGCCTGTTCAGACGGTTGGTCCCCGCGAGAGTGTGGAGTGGATCTGGGAGCTGCGAGGAGAAGATCTATCCCAGCCTGAACAGGTCGCTTTGCTCATACATTTTCTCAATGAAGACCAGCAGGAAATTCTCTTGCCCAACCAGGAGTTTTGGGTTTACCCAGACAACATCCAGGCCCGGCTGCAACAGTCTTTCTCTCCCCTCTCTTTGCTGGCCGGAGTTCTAGTCGGGTTTGCGGTTCTTGGAGTTGCTCTGGAGTTACGGCGTCGCTCTAATAAACGAGACTCTCGGCGTGGTCGTGGTACAACCCACGCAGGTTTAAAGCAGCGAGAACAGTCGACAATAGAAGACGCCAAAGAAGGTAGCAAGGGTTATGTCATTCAAAAGAAACTATAGGGGAATTTCGGTCGACGATACGTGTCGACATTGCCATCGCTTTGCCGAAAAAGTGCGTGTAATTGATAAGACCGAGTACTTAGTCGGGATCCGGTTTTTTCTTGTGCTCTTCGGTAAGCTCGTAGCCGTTCTCCTGTAACTTCTTCCCATCGTGATTGAGCTGTGGATTCTCATTCCCTTGTTTTAGTATGCCGGTGTGGCAAACAACACACTTCTTACCAGTTTCCCGTTTGTATCTCAAATTCTCTCCCGCGGTGAAATCGCACAATGTGACCGAAAGCAGCCCAGGTTTAGGACAAGCACAGGCAGTTTTAGTTTGCTCATATCTTGGTCTTGTCAAATGACCATGTTTGATCTGAATTGCAGATAGTCACTGTTCTCGGTTTTCACTACACTCAGAAATCAACATTTAGCAGCCGGAAATCACCTGCAAACAGGATTGTATTGACGAACCCGAGGCATAACAATCTGTGGTAAAAGTCCTGTGCAACTTCTGCCATGGGCTAGCAGACTAGAAATTTTAACTTGGATGGTGACTCCAATCTAAAGTTGGCGAGGTTAGGATGATAAGATGAAAATAAATGGTTCGTAGAATAGCTTCTTCACGTCACAGGAGCGGCCCTTCACGGAAACAGGAAAAGGAAGTAAGTCGAATCGCGGAGATTGTAGGGCGTCTAGCCGAAGAATACCCTGAGGCCAATTGTGCACTTTACCATAAGAACCCTTACCAGCTGCTGGTGGCAACTATACTTTCGGCTCAGTGCACAGATGTGCGTGTAAATATGGTGACCCCTGCTTTGTTTGAGCGATATCCAATTCCCAAAGAACTCGCTCAGGCTGATCAGGAGGAGCTCGAAGAGTTGATTCGAAGTACCGGTTTCTTCCGAAATAAGGCAAAGAGCTTAATGGGCGCCACGAAAAAGTTGGTTGAACAGTTTGACGAGGAGGTACCTGACAATATGACGGATCTTATCACGCTACCCGGAGTGGCGCGCAAGACCGCCAATGTGGTTCTCGGCACAGCCTATGGGATCCCCAGTGGTGTGGTTGTCGATACTCATGTCAGCCGGCTCAGCAAACGCCTGGGTCTGACGGAGGAAAGAGATCCCGTTAAGATCGAAAAAAGGTTAATGAAAGTGATTGCGCAGGAAGGCTGGATCGACTTTGGGCACCGCTTGATTCATCATGGTCGTAAGATCTGCCAGTCCCGAAAGCCAAAGTGTAAACAGTGTGTTCTCGTTGATCTTTGTCCCTACTATTACGAATCTCAACAGGCCCAAACTTAACAGGCTTCCTGCTCGATAGACAGTTTTCAGTCTGACTTTTGTTTTGTTCCGTCCCGGCCCCAGTAACGGTAAAAATGTCCCAGTGGTCCGGCGCCGTGACCCAGAGGGAAGCCGTGGCGAATGGCCGAAGTCACATACTCCTTGGCCCGACCAACCGCTTCCTTCAGCTCCAGGCCATAGGCGAGATAAGCTGTGATAGCGGAGGCCAGCGTGCACCCGCTCCCATGAAGATTTTTGGTATGCAATCGTGCTTCGCCAAATGCCGTGATTTCCCGACCATCGAAGAAGTAGTCCGTAGATTGGTCTGGATCCTCAAAATGCCCTCCCTTGACAAGGACCGACCGAGGACCCAGTTCGAAAATCTCACGGGCTGCTTCCTTCAGCTCTTTCTGGCTTGTGATCGGGTGACCAATCAGATGCTCAGCTTCGTGCAAGTTTGGGGTAACGGTCAACGCTGCGGGAATCAGTTGTGTTTTGAGAACTTCAACTGTATCTTCTTGAATCAGCGGATCGCCGCCGTGGCTCACCATCACTGGATCAACCACCAGTCGTCTAATTTGGTGGCGCTTCATTTGATGAGCGACAAGGGAAATCGTCTGTGCTGAAGAGAGCATGCCGGTTTTTACAGCATCGACTCCGATGTCTTCAATCACCGCTTCAATCTGCCGCTCGATGTTGTCGAGAGGAACGTCGGAAGCCATGTGAACCCGCATTGTGTCTTGCGCCGTCACGGAGGTGATGACACTCATTCCGTGTACGTGTAAGGCTGCAAAAGTTTTCAGATCGGCCTGGATTCCGGCACAGCCGCCGCTGTCGGAACTGGCAACGGTCAAGGCTCGAGGAATGGATTTCATTCCGACAATTATACACCCAAGAGTCAGATCCAAACGGTCTCCGACCACCTCTCCTTCCTTCCTCTGATATTCTTGTGGTAACCTTATAGCGAGCGTCGGAAGAACAGGACTACGAGTAAAGACTAAGGAGAAGGAATCATGGCGTCTGATGGCGGAAAGTTCGTCTATTTTCTCATCGGCGGGTTTGTAGGTGCCGCAATTGGTCTCCTATTCGCTCCCAAATCGGGAGAAGAGATGCGCAATTTACTGGAGAATCGATATCGAGAAGGTAATGATCGATTAGCCCAAACAGCACGTCAAGGAAAAGATATCATCACTAAAAAATCTCGTGAAACTGCCGATAAAGTCGGCCAAAGCATAGAAAAAGGCAAGGAAACCTTAGCTCAGCAAAAGGATCGGCTTTCTGCTGCTATTGAAGCCGGGAAACAGACCTTTCAGCAGGAGAAACAAAAGTTGAGTGAATCCGAGGAAAAAACAGAGGGATCTGTTTCTTGACGATCGTTAAGAGGAAATCCTTTCTCATAAAATGGAGCCGCCGTGAGTCTTGAAACTTTGCTCATCCTGGTGGTAAGTATCAGTGCAGTAGCGGTGGTTGTCCAGAACATCGCCACCTACCGCACTTTTCGTCTCATGCGACAAACGGTTGAGAGGATTAGCAAGCAGTCCGAAGATTTGAAGAAAGAAACGGAGCAGCTCATGCTGAGAGTGCAAAAAGTTATGGGTGGTCTGAAATCTTTCAGTCGTCTGAGCGAACGCGTCGACAATGATGTTCAACTTATCTGTGAAATGGCCACAAAGCGGGTTGGAGATCTCGATCAGTTTGTGGAAGAGCTAATGCAGATCGGTCGGGAGCAGGCTTCAAAAATTGATTATGTTGTCACGGACACGGTTCAGAAATTTGAGCAGACCACCGAGGCGATCCAAGGGGACGTTCTTCGCCCGGCGGTAGAAATATCCTCTTTCCTTAAAGGGATTAAAATGGGCTTAGATTATCTGCTTGGCAAGAAGTCGAAGCAACCGCTGGATAGTTCTTCGGAATAAGAACCGTTTTAGTTAATTTAGGTAATTCTCAAGGTTTAGCTCGAGCCTGGCTCCTTCGTGGCCGGATCGATGTTCCAGCGCAGTAGAACGCTACCCCAGGTGAAGCCGGCTCCAAAACTAGCCAGAAGCAGCAGATCATGCTTTTTGATGCGCCCGCACTCGTGAGCCTCGGCCAGGCACATAGGAATGGTAGCTGCTGTGGTGTTGGCGTAACGGTCGATGTTGATTGCCACCTGCTCCTTTCTCAGCTTCAGTCGCTTCGCTGACGCATTGATGATTCTGAGATTAGCCTGGTGAGGTACATACAAGGCCAGGTCTTCCGCTGTGTAACCGTTGCGCTCTAAAATCTCCGCGGAAACGCTGGTCATTAGCTTGACCGCGAATCGAAATACATTTCTGCCATCCTGGTGAACATAATGCATTTTCTTGTCGACCGTTTCATGACTAGCGGGATACCGACTGCCTCCGGCAGGCATACATAAGTATCTTCCCCCGGAGCCGTCGCTGTGCAGGATGAAATCAAGGATACCGGAATCTTCTTCCTGCGTTGGTTCCAGCACGACCGCTCCGGAGCCGTCCCCGAAGAGAACAGAGGTGGCGCGATCCTCGAAATCGATGATACTGCTCATCACATCCGTTCCTACCACCAACACTTTCTGGTAAACGCCGTTCTCAACATATTGCACCCCGGTTACCAGGGCGTAAAGGAATCCTGAACAAGCTCCAGACAGGTCAAAGCCCCACGCATTTCGGGCACCCAGTTTTTCCTGAATTACACAGGCTGTCGAAGGAAACATAGTGTCGGGTGTGACAGTGGCAACAATAATTAGGTCGATGTCTTCCGGCTGCAAATGGGTGCTGCTAAGGGCATTTTCAATGGCTTGTACCGAAAGGTCGCTGTTGGTTTGACCATTTGACACAATTCTACGCTCGAGAATTCCTGTGCGCTCCTGAATCCATTCGTCCGATGTGTCCACCAATTTTTCTAGATCGGTATTGGTAATGCGTTTCGGAGGAGTGTACATCCCCACTGCGCTAATTTTGGCTCGATTTTTTCCCAATTTATTTCTCTCCTGGTCGGGCCCCTGGATCTTATATCACAGCTATGGTCTTATCACCTCGACATTTGAGGGTACATCGAGTCTGAACTGGCCATCGGAAATCCTCACATTTTCCTGTAAACCAAACAGGATGTAGTCGTTTCGACTGCCGATAGGCTCGATGACTGAAAGCCGCTTGATGAGATAGGTGGAAGGAATGATTTCTAGGATGAGGTAAGAAAAGTTGCTCTGGGGTCGTTTAGGGGTCAAGCGGATCAGTAGATTTCCCTCTTCGATAGACTGGTCTTCCTTCTCAAACTGAGCGTGGAAATCAGCCTGGATGTTTCCCCTTCCCAGAAGGAAAAGCAATGGTATTTGGTCCTGTTTCCCTTCAAAAACCATCAATTGTTTGTCCTTTGGGATGTAAAAAAGTGTTTTGTCTCCGTTAAGGACGAAAAACTTGGGATCAGGATGTTGGTATTCCCAGTACATCTTGCCAGGTTTTTTCATCATCAAAATTCCTGATTGTTCCAGTTGAACCCCACGGCTTTGAAAAACCTGTTTGAAGTTGGCTGAAAAACTTTGGATGTGCTTATATTTTGCTTGCAGGTTCTGCACGATTCGGTCAGGTACTTGAGTGGCCCGAGAACCGAAGAGAGTTGGCGTTAAAAGGCAGAAGTAAGAAAACATGATCACGGATGAGCAGTCTATTCGCTTCATTGTTTTAGTCACGACTTTCCTTTATCCTCACTATTTTCTGGGAGATTCTTTGGCAAACGTTTGGTAAAGAATGATCAGAACTCCACCCGTAATGGCAGCATCGGCCAGGTTGAAAGTGGGCCAGACAAAGTGGTTTTTCCAGTGCAGTTCTAGAAAATCTACCACATACTGATTGAGCAGACGGTCAACGAAATTTCCTAATATTCCTCCCAGCAGCAGACCCAGAGCTAGGAGCGAAAGCTTTTGCTCGGGGTGAGTAGTCCGAATGTAGTACAAAACAACAACGCTGGCGATCGCAGCCATCATGGAAAGGATTACCGGTTTCCATTCCGACTGAAGTGTGTGGAATAGGCCAAAGGCTATTCCTTTGTTTTGGACGTAGTGAATTGCAAAGACCCCCTCAATCACTGGGTAGTAGCCTAGCCCATCCGTATTCCTGACCCACCATTTGGTTGTTAGATCGAGAACGAATACGATTATGCCCAGAATGATTGCAGTCGTGCGCATGTTTTGTGGGAAAGAGACCATGGGTTAGGCAGTGATGATAAGCTGTAGCCTCCAGGTTGCAAACTTCAGGTGTCAAATGACTGGGGAGCTAGAAGCAGTTTCGGCTTCCAGCTCTCCGTGTACATCTACTGCAGTCTGTCTTATCATAGAGAAACTGATTTCCCCGAAGTTGACCATCTTTGTAGTCTGGTGGGTTCTGCAATTTTTAATCCTTTCACTGGGAATGTCGAGTATTGTATGAAATTCCGGACATTCCTGGGCACTGTTGCCGCTGACCCATGGCAATCTGCTGCTAGCGAAGATTGAATTGGACTTCGATGGTGGCCAGTACGTCGATGGGTCTTCCGTTAAGAGTACCGGGACGGAACCTCCATTTAGTGGCGATTTCTTGGATGGCCCTTTCTTCCAGGCCGTACCCAAGGCCTCTCAAGACCTGGAAGCTATCGATTTGCCCATTTTTCCGAATGATAGCCCGGAGAATAACCACTCCTTGGACTTTTGCCTTAATCGCCTCGTCTGTATAACTAGGGGTGGTTTTGGCGATAAGCCTTGGGTCGGTAATGCTCCCACTCATCTTATAAATTCCAGTCCCATCTCCCGCTGCCACGCCTGAGCCGGCCAAAGGTCCGCTATCGGTACCCGTTCCACCTTGCCCAACTCCACCCCTGCCTGGTCGACCGGGGGGCGCGGAAATCTGGCCGATGTTGAAATCGTCTGAGATTTCTGCCACAACCCGTGGAGTGTCTATCTCCTGTTTGAGGAGGGGTTCTGGAGCCTGGGGAGTAGGATCGGGTATCGGTACCGTGACTGGTTTAGGTTTAGGCACCGTAGGTTGAAGTTTAGGAGGAGCTGCTTTCGGTTTCTCTCCACCACCCGACAGTGCCGATGGTCTGGCTAGGTTACTCAGTACCATCACATTCTTGGACATATCAAAAACTTGATCGCCGAAGGAGGGGAAGACGATCAGCATGAGAAGAACGTGAAACAGAATTGCTAGGGTTACGGCTACCCTGAGAGGTTTTTTACCCGAAGTGTCGTCCAGGAAAATGTTGTAGGAGTGGCCTACGTACCTAAGTCGTTCTTTTTCCGTGATCCTTAAGGCGAGAAGTTTCTCGACGAAGTCCTTGATACTCAATCCGATCCCCTCTTGTGTTGACATTGCTTGTGCGGCCACTAGTACGTACGGAATTTCCCCAATAGATATGTTAAAAAAGCTCTAGGCTCGAGTCAACCGAGGCGTTTCCCTGAATCCGGACTAGTCTCCTGAGTTCTCCTTTCTTTGCGATCTTGCCTCGTCACATCCTCAGCAAATGTCAGTGTATTGATGAAACCGAGTACTAGCTTTGGTTGCTACTTGCTACTTTAGATGCCGCTTCGCCGAAAAGTATCATTGCGAAAGGGGTTGGACTTTCCAATTCAGACGCAGATTTCACGGGAGTCACTCTTCTTCTCAGATCGCCAGTGTGTGTAAATCTCGAAGCCGGGATGAATACGGATGTTAGATATTGATCGCTCTAAAATACTCAGCCGTCCGACGAGGAAATCCTTCAAAGGGAGTTTTGAGATCATTGCGTAATCGAACCAAATCGGTGCCATGATCAACATCATACCAAGAGGAGAGCAAGGCATATTCGTCGAGCTTCAAGCTGCTAAGGGTTTGTTCTAAAACAGACGGCGTTCCCCATTGGATATCGCGGAAAAGCTCCGGCCTGGCTTGAGAGAGTCCGATCAGGTAGTATCCTCCATCCTGGCAGGGACCAACGACTACTGGATAATTGGCGAGTTTGGTCAGGGCGTCGTTAATGTACCTTGTGGGTAAGGAAGGGCTGTCGGTTCCAATGAACACTACCCGAGGGATTTCCTGGGAAACTTCCAGATAAGCATTCCACAGGTGATCGCCCAGATCTGTCCCCTTCTGGGGACGAATATCGATTAAGGTATCATGCAGGGAGTAGCGCCTGGCAAATTCAGTTTGTTCCTGGTCGGTGCACCCCGATAAGTACAGATAGCGTCGAGCCTTTAAATCGGCGGTTCGGTCGAGTGTATCTAACAGGAAAGCTCGGTGCAGAGCAAGGCATCCTTCCGCGTTGAGCAGAGAAGCAAGTCGAGTTTTTACATGTCCGAGCCGAGGATAACGAGCAAAAATGACGAGAGCGTTAGTCAAAGGATATTTCCACGTTCCAGAAAATGTAGTCTTTCCAGCTTTCCGGGGCTTTGGACTGGTAGAGATAAAAGCGGACCTTGTGAGGAAAACCGGACGGAACTTTAGGGTATCTTATCAGTCGTAAGCCAGCCTCCTCAGGTGTCTGATTGCCCTTTCGTCGGTTGCAACCGATGCAGCAGGTAACAATGTTCTCCCAAGTTTTCCGTCCTTCTCGGGCCACCGGAACGACGTGATCATAGGTGAGTAGATTTGGAGAAAACCGATGACCGCAGTACTGGCAGCAATGCTGGTCGCGAGCGTAAAGGTTGGTGCGTGTAAATTTGACTCGGTTGTAGTAGCGTTTCACCTTTACATAGTGAAGCAGCCTGAGAACCGAGGGAAGCTTAATGCTGACCGAGACACTTCGAACTTCTCGATCATATTCTGCTACTACTTCGGCCTTTTCCTGAAAGAGCATGCGCACCGCTCGCTTCCAGGAAACAATTTGCAAAGGTTCGTAAGTTGCGTTCAAAACCAGGGTCTGCATACTCTGGACTGCTTCATGCTTCACCTCACATCTAAGGATATCTACGCTCTTTTTGTCAAGCGAATGGCTTTTAATGTCTTGTTTCATCAAATACTGTGTCGGAGAGTAACGGTGCGATGGTTCTGCTTCTTTGTCACTATTTTTCGACAATGTTTAGCGGCATCGCCACCGCCGTGGCTTTGGGCATCAGGACCGTTGCGCTCGCCACAAACGTCATCGTATTGATCTGAGTACTTATTTTTACCAAGCTGATCTGAATTAGGAGGAGGGCAAACGCGACAGTTTTAATGTTCTTTGGAGGTGGGACGTTGGCCGACGGCCCCGTTTTCTGTTCTTTCCAAGTCTTTTGTTTTAAAATGATGCCTATGACATCGAGTATTGGTGTGTTTGTGCTTGTCCTGATGATGGCAGTTTTAATGTTAGCCGCGAACGATCCTCCTAGGACGGTGACCCTCTTTTTTACGGGGTTTGTTCAAGGGGCTTTTGAACCTTGTGGTTGAACTGCCAGTCCTACCGGGGGGCTGGCTCGGAGAGCCGGTTATATTCAGCAGTATCAGGGGAAAAACAACGGCTACGCTTTGCAGGTAGATGTGGGAAACTATTTTAAACCTCTGGGTCCTGATTCAGGAATTGTTAATGAACTCATGTTGGAAAGCTTGAGCAAACTGCCTGTTCGAGTCTTGAATTTGGGTCCGCAAGATCTGTTTTTCTGGAAAACACTATCTTTAGCCAACCTGCCTTTCACCCAGATTATTTCGACTAATCTGACACCACGCAGTCCGTCTATACCGGTCCCTTCCCGCTACGCGCTTGTCGAAATTCCTGCCCAGAAATTGGATCTCAAGAAAAGCGTATGCATCGGGTTTTTGGGACTGAGCAGACCTGATCAAGTAAAGCCAAACTCGGGATTTTCAGCTCTAGACCCTATGCAAGCGGTTTCCAGAGTGAAAGCTGAGGTGTTGAAGCAGGCAGATTTTCTCATCATACTGGCGGATCTCTCGAAAACAACGGCGGTTCGTCTAGCGGCGGCCCATCCCGAGATCTCAGCTATCTTGGTAGCTGAAAAACATTTTGTTTTTCCTGCTCCTGAACAGGTGAATAAGGCGATCATCCTTTCTAGTGTGGAGAGGGGGCGCTATCTCGGGCAGCTCGAACTGCAGTTAGACCGCTCAGGTCAGGTCTTCGCGTCTAAGTCTGATAGGATCGAGTTAAAGCAAGGCATACCGGAATTTGCGCTGTGGCAGTCGCGCCAGGCACAGGTGGTCTCTCGGTTGCCTTAAACGGTAAGTTAAACGTAAATTCGGTTTGCAATGGAAAACTTTGAATCCTTCTTGCCGGCTTTTTTGCGCAGTGTCTCAGGGAACGAAGAAATCACTTTGGTTTTTCTCCAGGAGTTATGGCCCCGAATCGCTGGTGACGAATTGGCTCAAAAGACTCGGCCATCAGCTTTTCACAAGAAAAATTTGATCCTTGAAGTTCCTAATGTGATCTGGAAAAAGCAGCTCGAGATACTGAGAAAGATGTTTATCAGATCGATCAATGATTTCTGGAAAGCCCCCCTGGTTGAGAAAATCGACTTCAAAGTCCGTCTAGAAGATAAAGTAGTTCTACTTGCCAGAAAATGAAAACTCAAACACTCGAAAACACGGAAGTTTCGTTTGCCAGTCGGGCTGTGGTTCGCTCATCGCTTTTGTTTTACTCGGTTCTGATTCCTTGGTTCCTTGTTTTCGGCATTTCCTCAACCTTGGCCCAACGTGTATTTTTGACTGTGGATCCCACTTCGATCGACGAAAATCTGAAGTTCGACGTTAACCTTGTCCCTTTATTCAGTACGGGGCAGGAAGATATTAATTTCCCACCGAACATAGTCTTTGCCTCTGATTCTAGCAAAGCCTTTGTTAGCTACTCGGCTTCGAACAAGGTGATGGTCTTCAGTCCGAAGACGGGAGAGATCTTGGACTTCATCGAGGTGGGAGCAAATCCATGCCTGATAACCTTGACTCCTGATGAAAGGAGTCTGGCAGTGGTTTCTCTGCTCCTGGAGGATAACTCTCCTCAAGGAGGAGATTTTCTCGGCAAACAGCTGGGAGAAGTCTTCATCATCGACATTGAAACCTTGGAGATCGAAAGGATCCCTTTCACGAAAGTGATCTTTTCCTTTCCCAATAATGTGGTTTTTTCGGAGGATGGCAAGATAGGTTTTGTCGCTTCTTCGGGAACAGACGAGATTCTGCGTTTTGACATAGAAAATGGTACGGAAATCACACCGCGTTTGAAGATGCCGGGTGGAACCCGTCCGTCTTCTATCACCATGGCCCACAATCGCAACTTTTTCGCGGTTGTGTTGGTTGGCTCCAGCAATTTAGAAACCAGGCAGATTCCGGACTCCATCGCGTTCATCGATACCGAATCTTTTGTGGTGAACAATAGAATTCCTACTGAGGTTGATCCAGGGGAGACTCCGCATGACTTCCGAGCGGCAAACACCGTAGCGTTTTCCCAAGATGACAAGTTCGCTCTGATTGCGGACAATGAACACAGCTCCGCATCGCCTCAACCTGGAACGTTCCTCGACCATCTCCTGGTCATTGACGTAGAAAAGGGCGACATACAACTCGCTGATGTGGCTGGGGTGCCAGGTGTTTCCGTTTTGACTCCCCAGGGCGACTCCTTCGTGGTGGTCAGCGAGTTGGCAGTATCCTTGATCCAGCTGCAAACCAATGAAGAATGTCCTGAGTGTGAAGATCCGCTGCAGGTTAGTGTTTCGAGCTTTAGGCCCTCTCGGTCGGACTTTCATCCCTTCAGCCGTCCTGCTTTCTCCCAGGACGGGAGTCTAATGTTTATCGCATCACCGACTTGGGATGTGTTAAACGCGCTCAATTTGGAAACCGGAGAAGTCAGCCACTTTGTGGAGGTGGGAGGGGAACTCAAGCGAGATCTCCAAGGAACGGAAGTCACCCTGTCGTCTGCTCCTCTAGACCTAGCCATGTCTCCAGACGGAGAGGTCTTGACGGCGCTCAATTTCAACGCCGGAACGATTGATCTTCTCAACGAAACCCAGCGGTTTTTCATCCCACTGCTTCTCTCGACACCAGAATGGTTTACGGGAGTGGCTATTACCAATAATGCTCCTGGTGAAGCTGAAATCATTCTTGATAGTTTTAATCGGGCGGGGATCCAGTTCCAGGATGATCAGATCACTGAAGATATTGTGGAGTTTATAAGTCCTGAACCCATCTGGCTAGAGGCAAGGCAACAGAGTGTTTTTACAGCTGCTGAATTGCTGAAACCAGCCCCCACTAAAACTATCGGCGGATGGCTTGAGCTCGACAGCAGCCAATTTCAAATAGGTGGTGTGTTTTTGACCGGTGACGTGGGGCTCAAGCGTCTGGACGGGGCACCGGCGGTTTTTGAAAAATCCTCACGGGTGATCTTGCCGGAAGTGCGGGTGACCGACGGCTTCAATACCGAGATCAACGTGTTGAACCCAAACCTCAATTCTAACCTTGTCACTATCACTCTTTTTAACCACCTTGGTGAAAAACTCGAGAAGATGACTCCTGATCATCGCATCGTGTCTCGTGGAATTTTTTCACGCCTACTGCGTGATCCCGATCCAGAGGATGAAATAGACGAGGGAGTCTTTAGCGAAGACGCGTTCACAGATTTTGTGAATGGTTATGTGGTGATCACGAGTGACACCTCCATTGTGGCCTGTGAACGTTATTTTGACAGTGAACGGTTGGCGGTCCTCAGCGCTTTTTCGGTTTCGGATCAGATTGTAAATGGGGCAACCTCACTGTATGTGGGTCAGGTGGCAACCTTTGGCGGAATGGAAACTTTCCTCAACTTGATCCATAGCGGATCAGAGGAGGAATCCACCGTTAGGCTGACGCTCAAGGATAGTGAGGGAGGAGACTTAGCTGCACCAGTGACACTGGCACTGGAGCCTGGAAGAGCAGTCCGGGACAGTATAGCTAACTTGTTTAACTTGAGCGATTCAGGTACCACACTATCGGGCTGGATCAGCATTGAAGCGGACCAATCAGGAATCGTTGGTGATGCTGAGATTCAGGCTTTTTCCGGTAAAGCAATGACAACTATTCCGGTCCACGGAACTCTGCTCAGGAATTTCTTTTTCCCCTATATTGCCCATAGCTCGGGGTGGTCGACGGGTATCGCTTTACTGAATCCGGGTATTCAAGTCGCAACTGTCCGTCTTGAAGTATGGAAACCAAATGGCGAGTTGGTGGCCACCCGGGTGATCTCGGTGTCTCCGGGCGAGCGAGAAGTCAAGTTGTTGAGCGAGTTCTTTGCTGATTTGCCCGAACTATTGGCTGGTTACCTTGTCGTGTCCTCGGACCAAGCTATTCTCGGACTTGAACTTCTATTTTCAAATAACTTGGAATTGATGTCGGCAGTAGCGGGACAAGTCATCGAAATCCCCTAATTACAGATCGGACGTTTTCACAGTGGGCGAGCCGATTGTTGGGGCGAACTCGTGTGTGTGTTGAACACGGGATGAGACTGGTCGCCCGTTCACACGTCGCCGTTCCCTTAGCAATTCATAACCGTTCGTATCAGTTAAACCCTGTGAATATGGATACTCTCAGTTTGCTGGAATGGGTGAAGCAATGCCTCTTTGTCGCTCAGGATAGCTAGTACAAGAGCATTGCCTTCTCCTCGTGCCTTGCCAGTAGCACAGATGTCTGGTGCGCGGTTCCACACGTGGCTTCCACCACTGGCTACTGCGATCTGGCAGGAACTTACGCAAGTAAACAACCTATGTCATAATAACGTTCAATGAAAGTTTTTCCCTTGCTGATCTTGTCAACATTCTTGGGCAGTAGCCCGGATGAGTTGCAAACCCAGAGGAGTGACTTAGGGCGATCTTACTACCATTTCAGCCTGGCTAAAATGCACCATTTCCTTAAGGAATACACAGAGGCAGTTGGTGAGTTTGAAAAAGCTATTGCCCTAAACCTGGAAAGTTCTCAGCTGCGAGTTGAGTTTGCAGAAACGCTCTTGGATGCGAGCGAGATCCGACGCGCGATTGAGGAATGCAAGTACGCCATCGAACTGGATGCGAACAACAGTGCCGCGCACTTCCTTTTGGGTCGAGCCTATTTCGGTAACCGAAAAGGAGGATCGGAACACATATGGGAGAAAGCGATCGCTGAATTCGAACGAGGGATCGAACTAGAGCCTGATAATCTTGAAGTACTGTTTTTCTTAGGCCTCATGTACTTTCAAAGGAATGACTACCAGAGAGCCACTGATCTTTTCGGCCGATACGTACAGCTTCGGCCGGATTATCCCAAAGCTTACTACTACAAGGCTGTCGCCCACACTAAACTGAACGAAGCAGAGTCTGCGATAAAGACTCTGGAGGAGTCCTTGACCTTCCGTGCAGATCCGAACAATTTGAAGCTTCTGGGTCACTTGTACGAGCAGGAGAGACAGTACGAAAAAGCCGTTCAAGTTTACGACCGGGCACTGCAAGCCACTTCCGACTCGACGACTCAGCGGAACTTGGGACGTTTGCTTCTTATTCAAAGGCGCTTCAAGGAGGCCATCCCTGCCCTGTTCCAAGCCGCGGCCCAAACACCGCAGGATCCCGAGATTCGTCTTGATTTGGGAAAAGCTTTGAATGAAGAGAAACGGCATTCGGAAGCTGTGGAAGCCTTTGAGGCGGTTTTAAAGATGGACTCAGATCATGCTGAAGCCCAATTCGAACTAGGTCTGACTCTCGCTGAGATGGGAGAGTACCACAAAGCCATCGCGAAATTCGAGCGTTTACTAAAAATCACAAAGTTTCGAGAAAATCGCTCTGCGGTCCAATCTCATCTCGGTATGCTCTACCAGGGGACAGGGCAGTTCAATCGAGCGATTGAGACTTTTAGAGACGTAATTGAAAAGAATCCTGATGATCTTGAAAGAAAGCTGCAATTGGCAGATGTCCTGAAAGAATCTGGTCGGCTGGAAGAAGCGCTTTCCTTGACCGATCATTTGGTTAAGAACCACCCCGAGGAACCCTATACTTTTATCCGTCGGGCCGAGGTGTTGTCGGCTTCGGGTCGGTTGCCGGAAGCCATAGAGCTGCTTAAAGAACAGATCAAGGAGGCTTCGGATGCTGAGCCCTTTTACTCGGTGGCGGGTCAGCTGTATGTGGAGCATGAGAAATACCAGGATGCCGAAAAAATGATCCGGCATGGACTTTCTTATCGGCCGGAAAGCGCAAGGATGCAATTTCAGGCGGCGGCAATCTATGAGCGGCAAAAGGAATTTGAAAAAGCGGAAGCCGGCTTCAAGAAGATTCTAGGGACAAATCCTGAACACGCGGCTGTTCTCAATTATCTCGGTTACATGTTGGCAGACCGCGGTTTGCGTCTGCAGGAAGCTCTTGGGTACATTAAGAAGGCGGTTGGAATGGAACCGTATAATGGTGCGTATCTCGATAGTTTGGGTTGGGTGTACTTCAAACTTAACCAGTTAGCACTGGCGGAAATCAATCTGAAACGCGCGGCTCACATCGATGATGCGGATTCCACCATTTATGAACATCTGGGCGACCTTTACCGCGAGCTGGGTGACTACGATAAAGCCGGGGAGTCTTACACGAAGTCGATGCATTTTGCCAGGAAGAAAGAAGCAAAAGAACGGGTTCGGGGAAAACTGGCACATCTGGGAAAATTACTTACCAAGAAAGTCGCTACTCCCTGATCGATTGACCATCTCATCCGGAGAGCATTCCTAGTGTCTTGTCCTATAAGTAACAGGCCGTTTGTTGCGGGCGAAGCGTTTTCTGATTCGTCGCGTCTTGAATCCTGCCGGCCCACAGTATTCACAACGCGACCTACGGGACTTCGACCGCGGGCTGCTGGTTGTTAGAATTTGAAACTTGAAAACTGGAACCCGTCTCGTTGTTCCATCGTTTGCCAAATTCAACTGGAGCTTGAACATACTCGGCAAGCGGCGGGACGGATACCACGAGTTGAGAACAGTTTTCCAAACGGTCGATTTGTGTGAGCAGATCGTTTTCGAGACTCTCGACGATTCTGGCATCGAAGTCAAAGTTGAGGGGAAGAAGCTCCCCGAGGGGAAAGGTAACCTTTTATATCGTGCAGCTGACTTGTTACGCACAGTTGCCGGGTCCCGCAGGGGAGCGGTTATTTTCTTGAAAAAACGCATACCGGTCGCGGCAGGTTTGGGAGGGGGATCGAGTAACGCCGCAATGGGCCTTTTGGCCCTCAATCAGCTTTGGAAATGTGGTTTGACGGGGGAAGATCTAGTCCGACTGGCTAGCCAACTGGGTTCGGACGTCCCCTTCTTTTTGGTGGGAGGAACAGCTCTGGGCGTGGGTAGGGGCGAGAAAGTCATCCCTCTGCCCGACCTCTCGGATGAATTTTTGATAGTGCTGTATCCGGGTTTGGCGATGCCCACGAAAGAGGCTTATGAATTGGGGAGCTGGGGGATCCAGACAGGGCCGAACCTGTTGACAAAGAAGGACCTCGATACTACAATTCAGCGTTTCTGCCTGAGCCGGAAGCGTGGACATGAGGGTTGTGATTTGCTTAAGAACGATTTCGAGGAGCCGGTGTTTCGGCGCTATCCATTCCTGGCAGAGGTGAAGAGAACTCTACAGGAGATCGGCTGTGAACGGGTGATGCTGTGCGGCAGTGGATCGGCTCTGTGGGGTCTGATTCGGGCGGAGCGAGCCGAGAAAGCCGCCGAGGTAATGTCGAAGAAAAGGATGGGAGAGGTTTTTCTGTGTGAGACACTTTCACGAAAACGATATCGGCAGATTCTCAAACAGTCGGGGTTATCTTTAGCTCGCAAACCCTTCAGATGAGACCTGATGTCAAAATTAAAAATATTTTCCGGCACTGCTAATCTTCCTTTGGCCGAAGCCGTCTGTGAGTGCTTGGGCGTTTCTCTGGGTAAAGTCAAGCTTGAGCGCTTTAGTGACGGCGAGGTGAATTTTCAGATTCTCGAAAACGTTCGTGGCATGGATGTGTTTATCATTCAGCCGACTTCTCCTCCGGTCAACGATAGCCTCATGGAGTTGCTGGTCATGATCGATGCTTTCAAGAGGTCCTCGGCCCACCGAATTACCGCTGTGACCCCTTATTACGGGTACGCTCGCCAGGATCGAAAGGATAAACCAAGAGTTCCGATAACGGCCAAGCTGGTGGCTGATTTACTGTCAGCGGCGGGTACCCACCGGTTGTTGACAGTGGATCTGCATGTAGGGCAGATCCAGGGTTTTCTCGACATGCCTGTCGATCACCTTTTCGCCATGCCCGTCATTTTAGATTACTTGATGCAACTGGGCGCCGAACTGGTGACGATTGTTTCTCCTGACGCCGGCGGAGTGGAAAGAGCTCGGTCCTATGCCAAACGCTTCGGCGCTAATCTGGCCATTATTGACAAACGACGAGTTGCTGACAACGAAACTGTGGTCATGCGTATTGTGGGCGATGTCAAGAACCGCGACGTCATTATTGTGGACGATATGATCGACACCGCCGGAACCATTGTTCGGGCCACCGAAGCGCTGCGTGACCAAGGTGCCCGACGGCTCTTTGCTGCTGCCACTCATCCGGTTTTGTCTGGACCCGCGATCAAAAGGATTGCGGAGTCAGATTTTGAGAGCATTATTGTTACCAATACCGTTCTGGTGAACGAAGAAAAGTGTATTCCGAAGATCAAGGTGCTGAATGTGGCAGGTCTTCTGGGTGAGGCAATTAAATCGATTCACCAAGAAACGTCAGTCAGCAAACTTTTCATCTAAGCATCAGAGCACTAATTAGCTCTGGGAAGAAGAGGCAGAATTTACCATGGACGACTTAGCTGTCCGAGCGGAAACACGTGAAGAGTTTGGAAAGAATAACAACCGGCGTTTACGAACCCAGGGACGAATTCCTGCGGTGGTCTACGGGCAGGGAATCTCCCCGATCGCGGTCAGTGTCGATCCAGGGGATTTGTATCGTATCCTTCACTCGGAAACAGGACATAACACAATTTTCAAACTAACAATTGGTGGTAACAGTAGAGACGTGTTGATTAAGGACTATCAACTCGATCCCGTCAAAGGAAACCTTCTGCACGCCGATTTTCACGCAATTGCCATGGATGAAGCATTGATTTTCGAGGTCCCGGTGGAAGTGGTTGGCGTCGCGAAGGGGGTGCAGTCTGAAGGAGGAATGTTGGATGTCGTTCTTCGAGAGATTCAATTGAAGTGTCTACCAGGAGATGTCCCCGACAATATTCCGGTCGAGGTCCACGCTCTCGAAATCGGAAACACGATCCGCGTGAAGAATTTGCAGGTGGATGCCTCGAAAATCACCTTGCTCTCCAATCCAGACTTAGTCGTGCTCACTGTCACTCCTCCTCATGTGGAAAAGGAGCCCGAGGTCCTGCTCGAGGAGAAAGAAGTAGGCGAATCCGAATTGGCTAGGGAAGGAGAGGAGGAAGGAAAAGAGAAAGAGGTGGGAGCTGGCGAAAAGAAGTAGGTTTAGTGTATTGTGGCCTGGGTTGGCGTCACAGTCGGCAGGGGCGCTAGATGATAAGCAGGCTACGCACTCAGTTTCATCAGTAGCGCTAACGTTTGTTTAAGGATTTGGCGAGACGAGGTTGCCACAGAACGGCGCCGGTTTCTGAATCAGGGCACTAGACATCTTTGACAACTAACGGCGGCGAGATCACTGCCAGTAGTTAGTGTATTTGCGAAATGAGGTGCTGACGACGCGGTGTATCTGATCGCCGGTTTGGGGAACCCCGGTCCTCGTTACCTTTTTAACAGACACAATGTGGGTTTTATGCTGGTAGACCGGATTGCCGCAGAAACAGGCGCAAGGTTCAAGCCCATCTTGAATCGATCTTGGGTCTGTCGTGTTGAACGGAGCGGATGCACCGTCATTTTAGCCAAGCCCAGGACTTTTATGAACTTAAGTGGAGAGGCCATCGGGGAACTTCTCCAACACTATCGGGTGGACCTTTCGCGCCTATTGATTGTTTACGACGACATCACTCTTCCTCTGGGTAAGATGCGGATTCGCCGTTCGGGGAGCTCGGGAGGTCAAAAAGGAATACAATCGATTATTGATACTGTGGGTGGAGAGAATATAAATCGTTTACGCATTGGGGTTTGCCAAGGGCATCTGCCGCAAGACTACACGGAGTATGTGCTCGCCGATTTTAGCCAACAGGAAAAAAAGATTTTGACGGGGGTTTTTGACCGTTCCGTCCAAGCGATCGATACTATTCTGTTCGATGGGATTGATCGGGCGATGACTCTGTACAATTAATGCAGCTGTTAAGGTGCGAGGCAAGGTAAGGAGTGGAGATTAGCAACTCGTGACGAACTACGTAAATTTGTTTCCATTCATCGGAGTTGTTGGACTGGTCACTGCCGGGACAATTTATGTTTTGATTAAGAGAATCCCGGTAAGCGACAACCGGATGTCCGAGATTTCTGATGCCATCCACGCCGGTGCCATGGTCTTTATCCGCCGGGAATACAACATCCTTTTCGTCTTCATACTGTTGGTCTTTGTCATTCTTTTCTGGGTTATTTCTCCGTGGACCGCTGCGGCTTTTCTGTTTGGTGCGATCAGCTCGATGTTAGCTGGTTTCTTCGGAATGAAAGCTGCCACCCGCGCTAATGTTCGCACCACCCAAGCCGCTCACCAATCCGGAATCGCCCAGGCATTAAACATGGCTTTTTCAGGAGGTGCGGTAATGGGCTTGTCGGTGGCGAGTCTCGGTCTGATTGGGCTGGCAGTTGCCTACCTTCTCTATCTCAATGGAATGATTCAGGCTAGTGATGTTAATGGCTTTGCTATGGGGGCTAGTTCGATTGCCCTGTTTGCCCGCGTTGGTGGAGGGATTTTTACGAAGTCAGCTGACGTGGGTGCTGACTTAGTCGGGAAAGTAGAGGCTGGAATACCGGAAGACGACCCTCGGAACCCTGCCACGATTGCCGATAATGTGGGTGATTGCGTCGGAGATACGGCTGGCATGGGCGCGGATATCTTCGAAAGTTATGTGGGTTCGGTGGTAGCCACCGTTGCTATCGCTGCCACTGGGGCTTCAAGGGTTCTTAACATCACCCTGGAAAGCCGAGAGTATTATATGTCTTTGCCCCTGTTTGTTATTGCCATGGGGCTGATTGCATCTCTCATTGGAATCAGTTCAATCCGAGTTTTGCGAAATCTCGGTCCGGCAGCCGCTCTTCGCTGTTCCACTTATGTGAGTGCTGTTTTACTCCTGGTCGGGACGTTTGTGGTGATTAATGCCCTAGAGCTCGAGATTGGTATCTTTTATTCCGTCTTACTGGGGACCCTGGCAGGAGTGGTGATTGGACTGTTATCCGAATGGTATACATCCGGCAGTCCGATTTACCGAATCGCGGAAGCCTGCAAAACGGGCGTGGCCACCAACATTATCTCAGGCATCGCTGTGGGAATGAGATCTACCGTTTTACCGGTCCTCACGATTTGTGGTGCGATATTGATCGCCTATAACTACGCTGGTCTATACGGTATCGGCATGGCGGCAGTGGGGATGTTATCCACGGTTGGAATCACGATGTCGGTCGACGCCTACGGTCCCATCGCCGACAACGCCGGAGGCATTTCGGAAATGAGCCATCTCGGTCCGGAAACCCGAAAGATTACCGATAGCCTTGATTCCCTTGGGAATACCACAGCTGCAATGGGTAAAGGTTTTGCTATTGGATCGGCCGCTTTAACGGCTTTGGCCTTGTTTTCAGCCTATGCGAGAACAGTTGGCTTGGAAAGTTTAGATTTGATCGAACCCAAGGTGGTCGTCGGGTTTTTTATCGGCGGAATGCTGCCTTTTTTCATAGCAGATCTCACCATGTCCTCAGTGGGTCGGGCGGCTTTCAAAATGGTCGAGGAAGTGCGTCGCCAATTTCGGGAGATTCCTGGTTTGATGGAAGGTAACGCCAAACCCGATACGGGTCGTTGTGTAGACATATCCACCCGGGCTGCTCTACGGGAAATGATCTTGCCAGGTGCAGTTGCGGTTAGCTCACCCGTGGTCATGGGTCTGATCTTGGGTAGAGAAGCCCTGGGAGGGATGCTAGCGGGTTCCACCCTAACCGGTGTTCTACTGGCCCTCTTTATGGCCAATGCTGGGGGAGCCTGGGACAACGCTAAGAAGTTGATTGAGGCAGGTTTTCTGGGTGGTAAAGGGTCGGAGGCCCACAAAGCCGCCGTCGTGGGAGATACCGTGGGTGATCCTTTCAAAGACACGAGTGGTCCTTCGATGAACATTCTGATCAAACTAATGTCAATAGTGGCACTGGTTATCGCACCCCTCTTGAGATGAGATAGGCATCGGTAGAGGACACTGTCTTGATAGAGTGAGCTACTTCGTTCGGCTTGAGTACTCGGTTTCATCGAAGCACTGACGTGTGTTGAGGATGTGGCGAGAGACGAGGTCAAGGAGTGAGGAGGAGTTGATGTTTTCGCATTGGCGAGGGCGAACGGCAAAGAGATCGCCCGGCCAGATCCTCAGTCCTCAGGGCGTTGGGGCGACCCTGCTTTCTGGGGAGCTCCCTTTTAACGATGCGCAGCCCTATCACGGTCGTCGTCGCTTCAGCAGATTTAGTAGTGTCACACTTGTCACAAACATAGGTTATTTGGGAAACGAAACACTAAAACATCCCCCGTTCAAGTCCGAGTGTTGGTGCTGGCGCTTTCGTTGAACGTGGGCTGTGTTAAACTGAGCATTCTTATTCAGCAAGCAGGAGAACATATCCCATGAGACGGTATGAGATTGTGTTTGTCCTCACTCCTACGCTGACTGAGGAGGAGGCGGAGCAAACGGTCGATGGCTTTACCAAAATAGCCACGGAAAAAGGAGCTAAAATTTTAAAGGTTGAGCATTGGGGCAAGCGACGTCTGGCCTTTCCCGTGAAGAGATATCATGAGGGTCTTTACGTGATCCTTACTTTGGAAGAACTCTCGGTGGTGGCTGTGGCCGAGTTGGAGCGGCGCTTTAAGGTCACCGACTCCGTTATACGGTTCCTCTCTGTTCGTACAGACCTAGACGATAAGCGAGCCGAGAAATTTAGGGTTCGCCGTGATATGCGCAGGCAACTCAGAGCAGAAGTTGCCCCTCCAAAAGACTCACAGCAGGATGCAGAAACGGTTATGAAGGAAGAGAGCTAAGGCATGGTGAGGCGAAGAAGATTCTGCAAATTCTGCGTTGAAAAGGTCGACTACATTGACTACAAAGACGTCAAAATACTAGAACAGTTTGTACCCGAACGCGGGAAAATCTTAGCTCGCCGGATTTCGGGAGTCTGCCAGCCACACCAGCGGAAATTGGCAACTGCTATCAAGCGTGCTCGACACTTGGCGCTAATTCCGTACTATGCTGATTGAGCTTCGTGTTTTCCAGGTTTCCGCTCGGGCATTGCAGAAGATTCAGGTGTGAATGCCTGGAAGGGGAAGGAAAAGTCTAACCGCATCGGCAAGATCTGTTTTTGAGTTGCAAGATCAGCGGATTAGTGCTCATGATAAACATTATCTTAGTCGGAAATGCCTTCGAGGATTCCCGCTTGAGGGCCGATCGCAGTGTCAATTGAACACGAACCCCCGAAGGCATGAGGGAGCATTATGCAAGTGATTCTGATCGACGACGTCTTTAAGTTGGGGAGGCAAGGTGAGGTAGTAAAGGTAGCCGATGGCTATGGTCGCAACTACTTGATCCCGAAAGGATTCGCTATCCGTGCCACTACGGGTAATCTGAAGATGATCGAGCAACAGCGAGTGGCCATGGCCAAGAAGGAAGCTAAGGACAGAGAAGGCGCTCAAATCCTTACTGAAGCATTAAACCAGTTGCACCTAATGCTGAGCCGCAAGGCTAGTGACACCGGCGTCTTGTTTGGTTCAGTCACTTCCAAAGATATCACTGGCCTGCTCGAGCAGCAGGGAATTCACGTGGATCGCCGCAAGATTATCCTCGATCATCCGATTAAAAGCATTGGCAATCACACGATTAAGGTTCGTCTCCATAGTGAGGTTGCAGCTGAACTCTTGCTCTCTGTGCTAATCGAGAGTGACGAAATCGTTGCTCAGATCAGGAAAAAAGACAAGGAAAGTGAGCAAATTATTGCGGATCTCGAGACAAAGGTGAAGGAAATTGAGCAGCTCAAAAGTGTCCAAAAGACAAAAGAAACAGAGATTTCAGCGTCGGATCCCCCCAAAGCACACTCACTGACCACCAGTCGATCACAGCAACAGGAAGGTGAGCCGAAAACAGCCAAAGAGGAAGAGACGGAAAAGCAGTTTGAATAAGATCGACGAAAGCGACCATATATTGCCATTCGACCTTATGTGTCGCCGCGCAGTTAGTAGTAGCCATTAACCGCTCTTTGTGTTCGTCTCTCATCCTTAGGGTATAGTCTGCCAGCCCGCCTGTTTTTGGTTTACGATTGATCTCCCATGGACGGTTCAGCTCTCGGGAGCTCTCTTTTGTTCTTTTGGTCGTCTGCTGTCGATATAATGGACGTGGTTCCAAATGCAAACTGATGTCACCTTGGAGAAGAGTCTTCCCCACAGCATTGATGCTGAACGAGCCGTGCTAGGAGCTATCCTGCTCGACAACCAGTTATTGGACCAGGCAGGGGGAATTTTGGTGCGAGACGACTTTTACTTGGAAGGTCATCGCAAGATTTACTCCAAAATGGAAGTACTCTCGGCGAGCTCCCAAGCGATCGATTCACTGACGCTCCGAGAAGAACTGCAGAAGGACAGTGAGTTAGAAGCCGCTGGGGGTGTGGCCTATATCGCCTCTCTGCTGGACGGTGTGCCTCACATCTCGAATATCGAGCATTATGCGCACATTGTCAAAGAAAAGTCTCTTCTACGAAAACTGATTCATTCCGCCAATGAAATTCTGGTGCGTGGCTTTTCCGACGAAGAGCGCCCGGTGGATCTTCTGGAATTTGCAGAGAAAGCGATCTTCGAAATCGGTGAAGAGAAAATCAGGAATAATTTCGTAGGTCTTGAAGATTTATTGCCAGCCGCCTACAAACAGATTGAAACGCTTTACCAGCGCAAGGAATTAATTTCAGGCATCCCCACGGGACTCGTTGATCTAGATCACATGATGTCCGGACTACAACCTGCCGAGCTTATTATCGTAGCGGCTCGACCCGGTTTGGGAAAAACCAGCTTTGCTTTGAATATTGCCCAGCAAGCAGCCATCCGACATGAAAAAGTGGTGGCTGTTTTTAGTTTGGAAATGGCTGCACAGCAGCTTGTCACGAGGCTTTTGTGTACAGAGGGTCGTGTTGACGGGCACAAGGTGCGGTCTGGCTATTTGAGTAAAGAAGACTGGAAACGTCTGGCCAAGGCCATGAGCACGCTTTCCCGAGCGCGAATCTTCATCGATGATAGCGCCGGCCCTTCTATCATGGAAATCCGCTCAAAAGCACGCCGGGTGAAAGCCGAACACGGCCTAGATTTGCTCGTCGTCGACTATTTGCAACTCATATCCGGCGCTTCGTCATCCGCTCGCACCGGTTACGAAAATCGCCAGCAAGAGATTTCCGCTATCAGCCGTTCTTTAAAAGCTCTGGCTAAGGAATTCGACATCCCCGTCATCGCCATTTCCCAACTCAGTCGTGCATCCGAGCAGCGCCGGGGCGAATTTCGCAAACCGCAGCTTTCGGATTTGCGCGAATCAGGGTCTATTGAACAGGATGCCGACGTGGTTCTCTTTATTTATCGTGAAGATTTGTACAAAACAACAGACGACCTGGACTCGGAGTCCGGGGTCGCTCAGATCATCATCGGAAAACAGCGTAATGGACCCATCGGGACCATCAAGCTGGCCTTCATTGACCAATGGACCAAGTTTGAAAACCTAGCTCGAGAGACCGAATGAACCCCTCCTGGGTTGAAGTGTCTTTGCCTCGTCTGGCTCAGAATCTCGATTCTATTCGGGCACACATCCCTCGCCTAACACGCATCATCGCGGTGGTAAAAGCCAATGCCTATGGCCATGGTCTGCGGCAAGTGTCCTCCGCCCTTCATGACTTAGGAATTCGCGATTTTGCAGTGGCCACGCTGGAAGAAGCATTAGAACTGAGGCAACTGGTGTCTGAGGACAAGATCTTGGTTTTGGAAGGGTGCGCAAAAGGAGAAGAAGAGCTTTTCAGGAAGTATGACCTCACAGCCAGTGTCTTTAACCGGCAAAGCCTCCCTCAGGACTTGAAAGTGGAGGTGAAAATCGACACCGGGCTTACTCGATTGGGGATTTCCCAGGAGGAAGCAGCAGGTTTCATTGGCAGTTTGGCTGCGCAGGTAACTGGTGTCTATTCCCATTTTGCCGACCCAGAGGACGACCCTGCTTTCACCCGCATGCAGTTAAAACGGTTTCTGCGAGCTACAGCTGGATTGGACTGTCCTCGCCACATCAGTGCCAGCGCAGGACTCCGATTCCCTGAGGCCCACCTGGACGCTGTGCGCATTGGACTTGCTCTCTATGGAGTGACCCCCTGTCGCGAAGTGGACTATGTTGAGCCCGTACTCTCCTGGAAAGCTCGCCTCCTAACCATCCGAGACGTTCCCAAGAACCGATCGATTGGCTATGGGCGTAGTTTTGTGACCTACCAAAAAAGTCGGATTGGTGTGTTGGCCGTGGGCTATGCAGATGGCTACAACCGGCTATTCTCCAATCGCGGTCAGGTGTTGGTCCGCGGTCATTTGGCTCCCATTGTGGGTCGGATCAGTATGGATCTTACCACCGTCGATCTCACCGAAATACCACCAGCCCAGGTAGGGGACGAAGTCGTTCTCTTGGAAGACAAGGCTCATTCCCCCATCTCCGCTGCCGCTTTGGCTAAGACCTTAGGGACTATCTCCTATGAGGTGTTGACTCGCATCGGTCCCCGCGTCGATCGTTTCTACACCGCTCTTAATCCATCAAACCCAGCAGTTCGCACTTAGTACTCGGTTTCATCAATACACTCAGGTTTTCGGCTGTAACGCTACGTGACTGAGGGTGTGGCGGGTGGTCTCTTTGTTGTTCGTCGATGCCGATGCGACGGCATCGACTCCTTCTTATTCTTCGAGACCTCACCTTGCCACATTCTCAGCAAAACGTGACTGTATTGATGCAACCGAGTACTTAGCTTCCCGGACCCGCCACCGGTGCAGCGATCCACCGTAACATCCTCTCGGCCCGAACGATTGTGATGTTGCCTTCGAAACAGAACTACTGGACACCCGGACTTCAAACAGGCTAGAATAAAATCATGGTTGTCAATGACTTAAGGGTAGAACAGGAGGGGACTTAAAGAGACAGGAGTCGTTCTGTTGTTCTTTTTAACGAGTTGACAATTATGGGGTTGTGGGTGATTCGTTTGGTATTCTTAGCCGGTGTCACTTCAGCCACCTCGTTTCTGAAACCATTTGATCTGACCTTCCAAACGTCCCTCGGCGGCGGTCTGCTTTTCTCCGTAGCCATCATCATTCTTGAGATCAATGCTCGACATAGGTCCCTTAAAACACTCATTGGAGCTACGCTCGGGTCCATTCTGGGGATCCTAGGGGCCACCCTAATCAGTTTGATCATCGAAAACATGACATTCCTTCCCGCCAACACGCAGACGTTTTTCCAATTGCTCGTTCTGGCCGTCATGACCTACGTGGGTTTAGTTGTGGGCATCACCAAGGGTGAGCTGCTCAATATTAGTTTTGGAGAACTTTCTACCGAGCGAGGTGTCAAGAAGTGGGCCAAAGTGTTAGACACCAGTGTGATTATTGATGGTCGAGTGGCGGACATTGCGGAAACTGGTTTTCTCGAGGGTCAGCTCATACTTCCAGAGTTTGTGCTGAGAGAACTTCATATGGTGGCTGATGCCGCGGATTCCGTCAAGAGAAACCGTGGTCGCCGAGGCTTGGATATCCTGCAGAGAATTCAGAAGAAATCCAATATCAAAGTTCAGATCGTCGAACAGGACTATCCGGAGATACCAACAGTTGATTTAAAACTGATCGAGTTGGCCAGGGAAAGCGGTGCTAAAATAGTGACCAACGATTTCAATCTGAACAAGGTTGCGCAGCTGCGCGGGGTGGAAGTTCTCAACATCAATGAGCTGGCCAACGCTCTCAAACCTGTGGTGTTGCCCGGTGAAACGATGCGGGTCTTCATCCTTAAGGAAGGCAAAGAGCACAATCAAGGTGTGGCCTACCTAGACGACGGCACTATGGTGGTGGTGGATAACGCCCGGAGAATGCTTGGAAAAACCATTGATATTTTGGTTACTAGTGTTCTACAGACGACTGCTGGAAAAATGATTTTCGGGAAATATCCGGGCAACGGGTAAGCCCATCAGAGAAAAGAATACGAACGTGAGTGATTGACACGCCTTTGATAAGTCTTATCTTGGCCGCAGCTGGCTCTGGGATCCGATTTGGCTCAGCTATCCCTAAACAATTTACTCCGCTTCAGGGCAAACCAGTTTATTTACATGCTCTAGATCAGCTGGCTGAGTTCTTTTCGCAAGTTGTTGTTGTGGTTCCGCATGACTGGGAGAATAGGATTGAAAGCCAGATCCGTGACTTGACTTATAGGGATAAATTAGTGTTGCAAAGCGGTGGGCCTCAACGTCAGGATTCAGTCTACCGGGGACTTCAGCGACTCTCACAGGACGTCAAAATGGTGTTGATCCATGACGCGGCTCGTCCTTTTGTGTCCAGCCAGCTCATTGCGCGAGTGATTGAAAAGACGGTTCGACACCATGCCTGCGCCCCTGTCCTTCCGGTTGGTGAGACCATTAAAGAGGTGAAATCGGGACGAGTGATTCGTACCCTTGATCGCGAGTGTCTCCGGTTTGTACAGACTCCTCAGGGTTTTGAAATAAATCTTCTCAAACGAGCTTTTGAACAGGCTCTCAAAGAGGGTTTTTATGCCAACGATGAGGCCACTATCGTGGAGCGTCTCGGTGAAACCGTCTACGTGGTGACTGGTGAATCGGGGAATATTAAGGTGACTTGGAAAGGAGATCTCTGAGTAAGGTGGTGTACGTGCTCTCGTCCTCTCATGCGCTCGGAGCCGTTTTTAGGCGTTAAACATCACTCAATTTAAACCCAAGCTTGAAACCCGAGACCGAACATATGGAGCAGAGCAGGGCGGCGCGACGGGAAGTAGCCAGAGATTTCTGAAATGCAATACCGTATTGGTTTGGGCTATGATTTTCATTCCTTCGAGGAGCGTGGGAAGCTGATCTTAGGAGGTGTGGAAATCCCTCACCGATGGGGATTGAAAGGGCATTCCGATGGTGATGCCCTGCTGCACGCTGTGGCGGATGCTATTTTGGGTGCCGCCGGATTAAACGACATCGGAAGCTATTTCCCCGACAGTAATCCTCAATATAGCGGGATGTCGAGTCTTTTGATCCTGGAAAAAGTCTATCGATTGGTGCGGGAAAAAGGGTTCACACTTGCTAATCTGGACATCACCGTTATAACGGAAGAGCCGAAAATCCGGCCACATGTTGAAGCCATGAAAGCTAACTTGCAACGTGTGTTGTATCTCGAAGGGAATGAGATCGGGATTAAGGCGACGACCATGGAAGGGAAAGGAGCTATAGGGCAAGGCGAGGGTTTGGCAGTGCAAGCGATTATACTGCTGATGGGGGAATAGTCCTACGGCTGGTGGGACAGAACTGTTCTCTTGGTCGCTCCTCCCTGACGATGCACCGTGACATCGCCGGTGAGGACTCTTCGTGAAATCAGGACCGTTGCGCTCACTGCAAACGTGACTGTATTGATGAAACCGAGTGCTAAAATGGAACCAAACGACAGCGGGGAAGCACACAGGGATCCGAGCAGTATGATGACGGAGAGCTCAGTTTCTCACATGTTGACGGTTGCACGAGAAGCGGCCATCGAAGCGGGTGAAGTTCTACTCGACAACCTGAGAAGTGATTTTAAGGTATCCAAAAAAGGACCCATCAATCTAGTCACGGAGATGGACCTGAAGGCTCAAAGGATTATCGTCGAGCGTATTCGACGTGATTTCCCGAATCATCAGATCCTGGCTGAAGAGGAAGGCGGCTCGGAAGGGGACTCTATTTTTAAGTGGATCATCGATCCGTTGGACGGAACAACCAATTATGCTCACGGCTACCGTTTTTTTTGTACGTCGATCGGGATGGAAGCAAACGGAAAAATGATTCTTGGAGTAGTCTACGACCCGGTTACTAAAGAACTGTTTACTGCTGAGCGAGGGAAGGGTTCCTTTCTAAACGATCAGGCAATTCGGGTATCCCAAGAAGGTGTTTTGATCGATAGTCTGCTCTCCACAGGATTCTCCTACGGTCAGGAGGAGATTAAGCAAAATGTGAACCTGTTCAATCGACTCATCATGAAGGTTAGGGGCATACGTCGCGATGGTTCAGCTGCGTTAGACCTTTGTTACGTTGCATGTGGCCGGTTTGAGGGATTCTGGGAACTGAACCTAAATCCATGGGATGTTGCCGCAGGGAAACTGGTGGTCGAGGAGGCCGGCGGGTTTGTGAGCTGTTTTGATGGATCCCCTTGCACGATTTATGACCGAGAAATTGTGGCTACAAATGGTCATGTCCATGGCGCCCTGCTTCAACTGCTGAAACAGTCGTGAAGGAGTGTTTTTTCTCTTTCGCTCGGGAATAATCCTTCAGAAAAGTCCCGAAAGGATAAGAACAACCTCAGAACAGTACAGACCAAAGAGACGGATGAGAAAGCGTCAGGCACCATCGCTACAATCCTTAAAATGAGAGTTGCCATTGGAAGTACTCGCGATCTCAAAGTACAAGCTGTCAAGAAGGTTTGGCCAGTCTTTGCCTCCAAACTCCTCGGTGACCCTGATGAGTCGGTTGAATTTGTGAGCTATGACGTTTCAAAAGCGACCACGGTTCAGATGCCTTTGAGTGCTGCCCAGCTCATGGAGTCGGCACTTGATCGCGTCGAGAGTTTGAACCTGCAACTGAAGCGAGAGAAAACAGAATCGGACTTTTACGTCGGACTCGAGGATGGGTTTAACATTGTTAAAAAAAACGGTTTACACCGGCAGGTATTTTTGGAGAGCTGGGCGTATGTTTCAGATGGGCACCAGGGATATTTTGGACATAGCGGAGGCATCTATGTGCCGCCTCGAATCGCCAGTCCGGTGATTGATCGTGGGATCGAGCTAGAAATTGTGATTGATCGTTTCAATCGCGAAAACGATATCCAGAGCAAACTGGGAGCTTGGGGAGTTCTTACTGGTGACCTTCTCACGCGCAAGAGTTTCTTCGTGACCGCCTTAATAGCCGCTTTTGCTCCATTCTACAATACCCGAGCTTACCAGTAGCCCTCCATTCTCACATTGCAGAGCGGATCAGGGAACAGGGAAAATGCCGCTCACAACTTTTCCTTAATTGCTCGCGCCACCTTCTCACCAACAAAAGGTGTCAGCTCTTCGACAGTGGCCCGGCCAATCCCCCTGACACTACCAAAGTTTCTAAGTAGCCGTTTCTTGCGTTTCGCTCCGATGCCGGAAATGTGATCCAGTTCTGAACTGAAGTCGCGAAGTGAGCGGCGCTTTTGGTGATAACTGAGTGCAAAACGGTGTGCTTCATCACGAATTTCCTGAATCAGATGAAGCTGAGGAGATGTCTTTCGGAGAATCAAAGGGTCTTCCTGACCTTGTAGAAAGATGTGTTCTTCCTTTTTAGCGATGCTGGCCACGGGAATCTCCTCGATCCCCAGCTCGGAAAGGGCTTGGTAGGCGAAGTGTAATTGACCTTTGCCTCCATCGATCAAGATGAGATCGGGAAATGGTTGTCTTTCCTCCAGCAATCGGCGATAGCGGCGACGAACGGCCTCATAAATATTGGCAAAGTCGTGTGCGCCCGACACCATCTTCATCTTGAACTTTCGATACTCATGGTTATTCATCACTCCGTCCCGACACACCACTAAAGAGGCCACACTATCACTGCCTTGAATGTTGGAAACATCAAAGGCTTCAATCCACCGAGGAATTGCGGTTAAATCTAATTCTCTTTGCAAGGCTTCGAGCAGTTTTTGTTTTTGCAACTTCGGGGTCTTGTAACGAGTTTCAAAGGCAATCTTGGCGTTTTTTTCAACCAGCAGCAGAAGGTCGTGTTTATCTCCTTTTTGAGGTATCTTGATCCGTACCTTGCGCTTTTTGCGGGTGCCTGCACTTTTTTGGCTCAGCCAATCGCTGATCAGTTCCTGATCTTTAATCTTTACAGGAAGATAGATTTGATGGGGTATGAATCCGGCGTTCAGGTAGTATTGTTGGAGGGCATCGCGGAGGAATTGGGCAGGATGGAAAAACTTCAGATCTTCCCAATAAAACTCCCGTTTACCAAGAACCTTTCCGTTGCGCAGCGTAAAGAGTTGTAGCGCCAAACGAGAACCTTCGCGGTAGTAAGCGAAAAGATCAACATTATCAACACCGGTAAGAATCATTTTTTGCTTTTTCGCCAAATCCTGCACCACGATGATGCGGTCGCGGTAAAAGGCGGCTGCCTCATAATGCTCTTTCTGAGAAGCCTCCGTCATCCTTTGAGTGAGGATCCGAATCAGTTCCTCGTTTTTGCCTTCCAGTAGGTAAATGACCTCCTTTACCGCCCGAGAGTATTTTTCTTGGTTACAGAGCCCTCGGACACAAGGGCCCAGGCACCGTTTAATGTGATACTCCAGACAAGGTCGGTCTAAAGTGCCATCGATCTTTAAATCACAGGTTCGTAATAAGAAGTGGCGGTTAACGATTTTGATCGTGTTTCGGGCCAGGGCGGCGGGCCAATAGGGCCCAAAATATAATGCCCCATCCTCTAATACTCTCCTGGTAAGGAAAACGCGAGGATATGGATCATTGACCGTTAACTTAACGTGCAGAAAAGATTTATCGTCCTTTAGATTGATATTGAATTTAGGTTTATGTCTCTTAACGAGAGTGCTTTCCAACAGAAGGGCTTCCACCTCATTGTCGGTTACGATGTATTCTAAATCGCAGATGCGTGCTGTAAGGATTTCTGTTTTGTGATCAAGACCTCTACTAGTCTGGAAATAAGAGCGGACGCGATTCTTGAGATTCTTAGCTTTACCTATGTAAATTACTTTTCGATGGGAATCCTTGAAAAGATAAACCCCTGGCCTTTCGGGCAAGGTTTCGAGTTTGGCTTCAACCGTCTCGGGCTGCATGTTTTTAGATTATATCAACTGGGAGGTAAACGGTCGGGACGAAATGAAAAAGAAGATCAATGGGATCCTGTTCTCTTCCCTTGACAGACTGGGAACGGTATAACAGATAGGAGCAGGAAAAGGGTCGGATGCCATGAACATAGCAAATCTCCTGGTCAGGGCAGGACGTGCTTTCAGCGAAAAGCCTGCCATCGCAGTGGGAACGGAGGTGTGCGCCACCTACGGTCAACTTGCCTGCCGTGTCGCGATCCTGGCAAGCTGGTTGCGCGACCAGCTACACCTAAAACCTGGCGACCGCATCGCCCTCTTAATGAAGAACTGCGCACAGTTCCTCGAAGTCCTCTACGCAGCTTGGTATGCCGGGCTGTGTGTTGTCCCCATCAATGCTAAACTGCATGCCCGTGAATTTCAGTACATTCTTGAAAACTCTGGTACCCGGCTTTGTTTCGTAACGCCGGACCTCCAGGAGACAATTGCCTCACTGCGTGATGAATTGCACAGCATTGAGCGCGTAATCGATGTTTCGACCGCTGATTACCAGGCTCTTTTTGAAGGAGATCGGGCGTCGATGTGGGAGTGTGCGCCGGATGACACCGCCTGGCTTTTCTACACCAGCGGAACCACTGGACGCCCCAAGGGCGCCATGCTGAGCCACCGCAACCTTTTGGCGATGACGCTCAGCTACTTCGTTGACGTGGATCGTATCTTATCCGAGGACTGCATCATCCATGCGGCACCCATGTCGCATGGCTCCGGGTTGTATAACACTTCCCATGTTGCCAGGGCGGCCAAGCAGGTTATTCCGTCCAGTGGTCAGTTTGACCCGGGGGAGATTGTCGATCTCATTGCCGTTCATAAGGGAGTCACCCTCTTCGCCGCACCAACCATGGTGAGACGTTTGGTCGATTATCTTGAAAGTCAAGGGGGCGATATGGAGAACCTCAAGACCATCGTGTATGGGGGCGGTCCCATGTATGTGGCTGATCTAAAACGGGCCCTCAAGCGCTTTGGCTCCAAACTGGTCCAGATCTATGGCCAGGGCGAGAGTCCCATGACTATCACGGCGTTGTCAAAGGCACACCATGCCACTACCGATCATCCTCGTTACGAAGAGCGTCTCAACTCAGTGGGGATCGCGCAAACAGTTGTTGAGGTTCGTGTTGCCGACCTAGAGGATTTCCCGCTGCCCCCAGGCCAGATCGGGGAAGTGCTGGTCAGGGGTGAGGTGGTCATGACCGGTTATTGGAATAATCGGCAGGCCACAGAAGAAGTCTTACGCGGCGGGTGGCTGCACACCGGCGATCTGGGTGCGTTCGACACGGATGGGTTTCTGACCCTCAAGGACCGGTCCAAGGATCTGATCATCAGCGGAGGGGCCAATATCTATCCGCGAGAAGTTGAGGAGATCTTGTTGCTCCATGAAGGGGCCCAAGAGGCTTCGGTGATCGGTCGCTCCCATCCAGAGTGGGGGGAAGAAGTCGTCGCTTTTGTGGTAAGAAAAGCAGGCTGGGCAGTTACCGAAGACGAGCTTGATGCATTATGTATTGACCATATCGCACGCTTCAAGCGCCCGCGCGCCTACTATTTCGTAGATCACCTGCCGAAGAACAGCTATGGGAAGGTGCTGAAGACCGAATTGCGAAAACAGCTTAAACACTAGTGCCTTGTGCCACAAATGATAAGCCACTAGTGGCAAAGATTCTACACTCTCCCAGCTTTTCTGCCCGCCCCACGAAGTTTCTGCAACCTGGAGCTTTCAGGTCTTGCTGTAGCTTGTCAGCAAGGACTTATCACCCAGGATATTCCCCGCATAGACATGGCTCTTCTCGCCAATAATACAGCCGCGCCCCACGATGCTCCCCGACACAATAGCTCCTCTCTGAATACGGCATCCTGGCCAGAGGACTGAATTTCGAATGGTGGTTTCTTCTTCAATTCGGCAATTGTTTCCAATCACTGAGTGTTTGATTTGTGTTCCGGACTTGATGACGCACTGCTTGTCAATAAAGGACGTTGTATCGACCTTGACCAGGGAACCATCCGGAGAGTGATGTTGCTTCGGAAAGGCAGCGAAGTGGGGGAGAGAGATCTTGGAGTCCAGGAAATCCATATTAGATTGGAGATAGTTATCAGGGCGAGTGATCTCTGTCCAATAGCTTTTCAAATCAGAGGCGAAAAAAGGAGCTTTTTGGTCAATCAGTACCGGGAACAGATCACGCTCGAAAAACGAAGGCTGTCCTGAAGGAATCCAATCGAGCACTTCCGGCTCCAGAATGTAAACGCCGGCATTGATAGTATTGGTCCGTACCTGTTTTCCGCGGGGACGTTCTATAAATCGGGTCACTCTCCCCTGGGCATCCACTTCCACCGTGCCGTAAGCCTGCGGATTGCCCACACTTGACGTACCGATGGTTACAACTGCATCGTTTGTTCTGTGTGAGGTCAAAAGTCGCTTTAAAGGGATTTCTGCCAGAATATCGCCGTTGATCACAACGGTGGTGTTTTCGATGAGGTTTCTTGCGACTTTTAAGGCTCCAGCAGTCCCTACTGGAGTGCTTTCAACATGGTATCGGAGTATGACTCCAAAGTTGGTACCATCCTGAAAAACCTGGCGAATTTTGCGAGGTTGGTAAGGCAAACTCAGGACGACTTCCGTAATGCCTGCTTTTTTCAGTTGGTAGATTTGGAAAAGTAGGAGCGGAAAGTTGCCGACAGGGAGCAGAGGTTTGGGCAGATTGATTGTCAGTGGGAGCAGCTCTCTGCCGAACCCTCCAGCTAGAATAAGCGCCTTTATCACTCCCCTATATACTAGCACATTAGCTGTACGCCGAACAGTTGACAAGAGAGCTCCAGGTCGAATCCGGTCTCGTCGCCGGATTAGTGGTTGGCTGGTTCGCCGTCTATCGGTTGTGGTATAAGTGAGAAGCCGATGAATCTGGCGAATGGATTAACTGTAACGCGAATCTTTTTGGTCCCTCTTTTATTAGTGGTCTTACTTGAGGGGCGTTTTCTGAACTGGCAGATCTGGGGAGGCATCGTTTTTGTCACAGCTGCCCTGACCGACTATCTCGACGGTTATTTTGCGCGCAAGCGCTCTCAGGTAACAACATTGGGTATACTTCTCGATCCTATCGCCGACAAGCTGCTGATCTCCGCTGCATTCGTTTCGTTGGTCCAAATGCAACTGGCTTCAGCTTGGATGGTGGTGATCATTATTGGTCGCGAGTTTGCGGTGAGTGGCTTGCGGAGTATTGCCGCTGCGGAAGGCTTTACGATCGGTGCCTCAACCTTGGGTAAATATAAAATGTGTTCGCAGGTGGCCTGCGTAAGTTGTTTGATCTTGGGAAGTCGTTTTTCAGAAACCTTGATCTACCCGGCGGGGATGTTGCTTCTCTGGTTGGTAGTAATCTTGGCTATACTCTCCATGATCCAGTATTTTCGTCGGTTTTGGAATCAGATCGATGAGTGTGTCAAATAGCGAAGCCGGTGCGAAGATCGCCGCCGGGTCAGATTTTTGAAAAGACACCGACAAAGCCCAAATGCAGTCATCAATGCCTAAAGGTTGGGGAGAACCAGGCCAGCTCATTCAAACTGACCCAACCAGCCGCAAAGTTCAGATCTGTACTCCTGTCGTTTACGGTTTCACAATTGGTGAATGTTGAATCTTTGCCTGACGCTTGCTGAGCAATCCTCAAACACTCTCGTTCGAAAAATCGCCCACTATAAGGGGAAAGTTGCTTTCATCGAGGTGAGGTTGGATTATCTTTCCAAACCCGTAATCCCGGCACTGCCGATTGAAAAAGCCACGCAATTTGTGGCTACGTGCCGACCCAGGCGCGAAGGGGGGCGATATGTGGGTCCGGAAAGGGATCGCCTTGAACTGTTACAGCAGGCAGCCCGATCGGGATTCGACTGGGTGGATTTAGAGCACGATGTTGCTACCAGTTTCCGTTGTTCGCCTTCCACGCGGATCATACGATCCTCTCATTGTTTTGAACAATTTCCTGCTGATTTGTCCTCCTGCTTTCGAGACTTGAGAAAGCTGGGTGGTGATGTCACTAAACTTGCTGTTTTCGTGAGTTCGACCCGAGAACTAGTCGCCTTGTTGGAGTGGATGGAATCAATTCCCCCCGAGATCCCCCGTCTGATCCTTGGGATGGGAGAGTTCGGTCAACCTTCACGGTTCCTAGGGGCTTTTTTCGGCAACTGTTGGACCTATGTGGCCGAGAGTAAGGAAGTAACAGTCGCGCCAGGCCAGTTTACTTTGAAGCAGGCCCTGGAGTCTTATCGAATGCCATCATGGGAAGGCTTTCCATCCTTTTATGGGGTGCTGGGTAATCCTCTCGGTCACTCCCTGTCCCCGACGCTTCATAATCGGCTTTTTCAACACCATGGGTTGAAAAAGATGTACATGCCCTGTCAAGTTGATGATTTGGATGCCTGGTTCGGCTATGTCAATCGAAGCCATTGCTCCTTCCAAGGTTTCAGCGTCACACGCCCGTTTAAGGCTGCGGTGGTAAAGCACCTGCAACAGGTAGAATCCTCTGTCAAAGCGGTCAACACGTTGAGGAAGGAAGGATCTGGATGGGAAGGCTTTAACACCGATTACCCCGGCTTTTTGAAACCACTGCAATCTAAGTTTTCCTTGAAGGGAAAGACAGCTGTTGTGCTTGGAAACGGAGGGGTGGCTCACACCGTAATGACAGTTCTTCAAAACGCAGGTGTTCAGGTGACTGTGGTGGGGCGAAATTCTAACAAAGTTTCCCGATTTGCAGCAGAATACGGATGCCGTCACGCCCTGTTTTCCGATCTCTCCCTTCGGACTGACCTTTGCATCAATACCACGCCGGTAGGTCAATTTCCTGAGGTTGGGGATTCTCCCTTGACTGAGAATCAATTAGACTTTGAGGTGGTGTATGATCTGGTTTATCGGCCCGAGAAGACTCAGTTGCTGCGGATGGCAGAGCAGAAGGGCCTGAGAACAATCTCGGGAATGGAGATGTTTATTGAGCAGGCTGCCCTGCAGTTTGCCGCCTGGACACAGATTGACCCTGACCGGGAGTTGATAAGAGACATGATACGACAGGCGAATCGAACTTAAGAAAGTTGAAACTAAGAACCTCGAAGGTAAGATGCCGGAACCTTCAAGTCTACGGTTCACGCATTAGGCGTTATGAGTAGTACTTTCTTCCGGGTTACGGTGCCTGCGAGTACCAGTAACTTAGGTTCGGGATTCGACACCATTTCCGCTGCCCTGAGCCTTTCTCTGACCGTCGATGTCGAGCTCACCTCGGGAGATAAAATTGACTGGGTGGAAGGTTGGGATCTCCCAGCGAGAGACAATATTCTGGACCGCTCGCTTCGCACCGCACTGGCGACTCTGGGCGGCAAGCCTGCCGGCATTCGAGTCGTGATGGACAACCCGATTCCATTGAAACGTGGTTTAGGGAGTAGCGGAGCAGCAATCATTGCCGGGATCAAGATCGCCGAACAGCTTTGCCAGGTTGTTCTGAGCCCAGACCAGGTGTTCGAAGTCGCTTATCCGTTGGAAGGACACCCTGATAATCTCTCCGCCAGTTTGCTAGGAGGCTGGGTGTTGTCAAGGATCAGCCGTGGAAAAATGCGAGCGGAAAGACTTCCCTCTCTTCTGTCGTGTCGATTTGTTCTGGCTATTCCCGAAGTGACCATTTCTACACGCGAAGCACGATCCATTCTTCCGGACCGTTATCCTCTTGAAGATGCCACTCACAACTTGCAGCGCTGCGCCCTGTTGGTTCACGCCCTGACTTCAGGGCGTAAGGAGCTTTTGCGCGAAGCTACCGAGGACAGGCTTCATCAGTCCTACCGGTCGCGCCTGGTTCCAGGACTGCAGAAACTACTCAGCAGCGAAGGCTTGAGAGAAGAGCTTTCGAGGTCGCTGCTGGGAATCTCTATCAGTGGCTCGGGTTCAGCCGTGACGGCTCTAGCTGACGGTCACTATCACATGATTGGGGAGTGGATGGTGCAAACCCTGTCAGCCGAGGGTACTCCAGCCATTTACAAGATTCTGGATTTAGACACTAATGGGGCACAAGTTACAGCTAGTCCCTAGCAGCCTCTGGTGAAAGTCTAATTTATCCACACATCAAATTTATTCAGTGGTTCTCACCATCTGGACGGTGTTACTCGTCATCGCCGATGTCCAGGTATTGACTCATAGCCACGCCTCGAATCAGAAACCGTTTCGCCTGCAACAAATGGCCTGTCCTTTAGGGAATTGGGTTCATAAATACTCCTAAGTTTGTGGCGAATGCGACGGTATTTTAGGTTCCATTGGTACCGCATCTTGGAAACTGGGTAGTGTTACAATGGGGCCATGACGAATCGGTATTCCCGCCAGATTCTCTACGCTGGGATTGGAGAAACGGGTCAGCAGCGAATCCAAAGTTCTCGGATGGTTGTCATCGGCTGTGGCGCGCTGGGAACCGTCGGTGCTGAGATGTTGGTTCGTGCCGGAGTAGGAAGGTTGAGGTTGATCGATCGCGATTTTGTAGAGGAGAGCAATCTCCAACGTCAAACACTGTTTACGGAAGAAGATGCACGGCAGGCGATTCCGAAGGCGGTTGCTGCTGAAAGAGCGCTTCGTGCCATCAATTCGGAGATCGAGGTGAAGGGAATTGTTGAAGACGTCACGTTTCGGAACATGGAGGAGCTTTGCCAAGATAGCCAGATTCTCCTGGATGGAACCGACAATTTTGAAACGCGGTATCTAATCAACGATTTTTCTGTCAAGTACGGAGTATCTTGGATCTATGGTGCTTGCTTGGGCAGCTACGGAATTTCTGTTGCTTTTCAGCCTCCGGCTACCCCTTGCCTTCAGTGCCTGCTGGAGGAGCCTCCCGGGATCGGCACTCTGGAGACTTGTGAAACCGCTGGGATTTTGGCTCCCGTGGTTCACGCCGTGGCTGCTTATCAGACGGCTCAGGCCTTGAAGCTGCTAGTGGGTCACTATCCAGCTGGAGAGATGCTCCGGGTTGATGTTTGGGAGAATCAATGGCGTCTACTTCCAGTGCTCAAGGCGCAAGACGAACCGTGTGCTTGTTGTGGCTCGCGGGTTTTTCGATTTCTTGAGGGTAAGCAGCAAGACCGTTTGACACGATTATGTGGGCGAGGTGCAGTGCAGGTCTGTCCCGGCCGCCAAATCCGCTTGAACTTTCAGAAGATTTTCAGGCGTCTTAAAGACAGCGGCGAAATAGACTTCAATAAATATTTGATGAGGATTCAAATTGACGGTTACGAGATCACTCTGTTTCGTGACGGGCGATCGATCATCAAAGGGACAGATGACCTCTCGCAGGCCCGGGCTATTTATGCCAAGTACATCGGAAACTAACAACTGCTGGTGCTTTTAGGCTTCTAGTTTACGACAACTTGAAAGTTCAAATGGGGAACTTTAAACTTGGGGCCTGTATTGGTGCCGTGACGGGTTTTACAACGAGTCTCTGCTTTCCTTTATATCATGGCGTCGGGGAGAGGGGGCTTGCGAAGCGAGGTCCGGAAAGAGGGGACAATGGTGATGAACATCGTTAACGAGGAGCGATATGGAGATTGCCCGACTCGCCCGGAGATGGCAGGCGGACGATCCTGTTTTGTCGGCTCGCTTTTTAGTTGATGATGCCTGGCTGCATCGCCTTCGTCATCGTTTCGGGAAATCAGGAACATCGCGATCGCCTCACACCTTCGAGTATCTTAAAACCAGAGTACTGAGTTAGGCCCAGACTTGTGATCCTATTTTTCTGCTTTCTCAACGGTGTCCAACACGGCCTGGGAAACGATCATTTGATCGCCATTACAACCTTGGTAGGTCGTGGCGGGAAGTTGCGGGAGAGCGCACGGCTTGGATTACAATTTGGTATCGGGCATGTGGGCCTGCTGCTGGTTCTGGGAACGTCAGCACTGTTAGGAAATTTTGGAGTGACAGTTTGGTGGGAATCGAAGGCCAATATTTTCGCTGGCGGATTGCTGATTTTACTAGGAGCGTGGACTTTTACTGAATGGCTTAAAGAGGCCGGTTATATCCATTCTCATCCACACCAGCACAGCGGTCAGGAGCACGAACATCTTCATTTCCATTTTAAAGCCCGCCATCCTCACCGCCATGTTCACCCGCATTTCTCGATCTTGTTGGGGGCACTCTTTGCATTGAGCGGACTGCGATCTCTGCTTCTCAGTGCCGTGCCCGTCCTACAGAGTCACTCCGTTTTTTGGGCTCTCATTTATGTTCTTCTTTTCGGTGCAGGCGTGGTGACGTCGATGAGCCTTTATGGATGGATGGCCGGCTCGGCTCTTGGTCGCTGTCCGTGCCAGTCATGGATCACACTGCTCTTGAGCGCTTCAAGTGTCACACTGGGGACCTATTGGATTAGCACGTCGTGAATTCAAACTTTTTCGTCAAGTCGGAACGGGTCAAGGCTTTTCTGCTACTTTTCTCACTCCTTGGGTTTTTTGCTGCCAGCGCATCAGCAGCTTTAGAAGGTAGCAAAGACGTAGGGGCGGTGAAGGCTCGAGAGGTGATTTCAGCCGCCATTGGAGCCATGGGTGGAGAGAGATATAAAAACGCTAAAACTGTACACAGTTACGGCCGTCATTTCGTCTTTGATCGACAGGGCCGAAAAGCGTTTGCTTATTTTTGGGATTGGTCGGTTTTTGAGCCAATCAAGTCGCGCGCCCAGTATGGCAAGGGGAAAGGACAGGAGGTTTGGATCCACAATTTGGAACTGGGTCAGGCCTGGAAGTTGGAAGGGAAAGATTCCGTCGAGAGGCTTACCGAGAAGGAAATCGAGGATTTTAAGAAAAGAGCTAAAAAGGACATGGATATTCTGCTGCGCACACGCTTGGGTGAAGAGGACATGAGTCTTTTCTACTATGGTCCTGAGGATATTGCGGGTTCCGGTGAGTTTGAAGCGGTCGAGTTTCTGGACTCTACCAATGATTCAGTGGTGGTCTACTTCGATCGGCACAGTCATTTGCCTTCCCGATTTGAGACTGAATTTACCGATGACCTCGGCATTCGTCACAAGCAATCAAACGAGTTCTCTAACTGGCATACCATCCAGGGTATTCACACGCCTTTGCGCTTTGATCTCTATGTGGACGGGAAGATCAGGCTGCAACGTTTCCTGGAAAGCATCTCTTTCAATCCAAAGATCCCCCAAGAGTATTTTCTGGAACCGCAGGTTAAGAAGAAAAAGAAGTAAACATTTGTCAAGTCTCCAGTTCCAGGTTTCAAGTTTCCGACAACTTGAAACCTGGAACCTTAAACATGACGCTTTGACAAGTACGAGTAGCGCAGTATAATACCGCAGTTATCCATGATGATAGTTGTGGTTGCGGCGAGCGTATCCTAATGTAGAGCTAACTGGTATAAAATATGGACGTATTCGGACCCCAGAGAACTCCTTACGAGAAGTTTCTGGAAACCAACAATCTATCCTATCTCTACCAGAATACGTCCTTTGACTGGTTCATATTGATCGCCTATTTTGGGATTCTATCGATCCTTTCCATCTACGGGCTGCACCGGTATCACTTGGTTTATCTCTACTTCAAGTATCGCGACAGGTGCCCAAAACCGCTTTCCAAATTAGACAGATTACCCTCGGTAACGGTCCAATTGCCGATTTTCAATGAAATGTATGTGGTTGAACGATTGATCGACTCAGTCTGTCGATTGGACTACCCTCGTCACCTGCTCCAGGTGCAAGTTCTAGACGATTCTATTGATGAGACGAGACAAATTGCCGAGAGTAAGGTTCGAAAATACGCGAACCTCGGTTATGACATTCATCACATTCGTCGTCCCAACCGGGAGGGATTTAAAGCGGGAGCTCTGGAGTACGGGTTGGAATCGGCCACCGGGGAATTCATAGCGATCTTCGACGCTGATTTCACTCCTCACCCAGATACCCTAATGGAGACCGTCGACTGTTTCTCGGATCCAAAGGTTGGAATGGTGCAGATTCGCTGGGAACATCTCAATCGCGATTATTCTCTGCTTACCAAGGTCCAGTCGATTCTTCTGGATGGACACTTCATCTTGGAGAGTGCAACGCGTAACCGTTCTGGACGATTCTTCAATTTCAACGGCACAGCGGGTATTTGGCGCCGAAAGGCCATTCAGCAAGCAGGAGGCTGGCAGCACGACACTTTAACCGAAGATTTAGATTTGAGTTACCGTGCCCAAATGAAGGGTTGGAAGTTCATTTTTATCCCGGATTTCACCGCTCCAGCAGAAATCCCCGTGGACATAAATTCGTTCAAATCACAGCAATATCGTTGGGCCAAGGGTTCTATCCAGACGGCGAAAAAGATTTTGCCAAAAATTCTTTTCGGTGAGTTCCCCCTGCGTATCAAGATCGAAGCTTTTTTTCACCTGACAGACAATATCGCCTATCCATTGATGGTTTGCCTCGCTCTACTGCTGTTCCCGGCGTTGATTATTCGCTTCCACCAGGGATGGTTCGAGTTGTTATTGCTGGATCTCCCTCTTTTTATGGCGGCAACGTTTTCGGTAAGTTCCTTTTATGTTGTCTCGCAGCGTGCGGTTTCTCCGGACTGGAAGTCTCGGATTAAGTACCTTCCCTTCTTGATGAGCGTTGGAATTGGTTTGTCGATCAGTAACTCTAAAGCCGTCTTGGAAGGTTTACTGGGTGTTCAATCCTGCTTCATACGGACGCCTAAGTTCTGTGTCCTAAGTTGGAAAGACAGCTGGAAGGAAAAACGCTATCGTGCCCGAATAGGATTACTGCCCCTGATCGAGATCTCGCTCGGCGTTTACTTTGCCTTCATGGTGCACTATGCGATCGAAACCAAAATCTACTTTACCATTCCTTTCTTACTCCTCTTCATGGTGGGTTATTCCTATACTGGATTGCTGTCCTTTTCTCAATCCTTACAAGTCCCCCGTTTTCTTGCACTGTATCGTTGATACAACATCCTCGTTGCTTTTAAACCACAGAGGTTGGTGTAAAAAAAAGTTTAAACTGTTTAATAATAGACCTTTATAATCTTTGGAGCGATTCTTGCTGCACAATTTAGTGTCGACAATGCAGACCACTATCAAAAAGCCCGTTAAGATCTCTGGAATCGGCTTGCATACGGGATGTCGGGTGTCTCTGGAGTTGCATCCAGCCCCGGAAGACACCGGCGTCATTTTCCGGCGTGTTGATCTTCAGAACTTCGAAATCGAAGCCTTGCGCAAGTGGGTGTCCCGAGTAATGTTAGCGACTACCTTGATGAAAAGAGGAGTGATGCTTTCTACCGTGGAACATCTTTTATCGGCCCTTTACGGGTTGGGTCTAGACAACGTGTATGTCGAGATCGATTCTCTGGAGGTTGCCATTCTGGACGGGTCTGCGCTCCCCTTTGTGGAGATGGTCCGGGAGGCTGGAGTTCAAGAACAGCGAAGGGAACGGACTTTTTTGAAGGTCGAGAAACCAGTCCGGGTGACCGATGGGGATAAGTTCATCTCCGTCAAACCTGCTTCTTGTTTCCGAATCTCATACGAAATCGATTTCCAGCATCCTGCAATCGGCCATCAAACGATCGATTTAGAAATCACTCCTGCTCGGTATGCTCGCGAGATTGCCTTTGCTCGCACATTTGGTTTTTACGTCGAGGTGGAAGAGCTTTTGAAAAAAGGTTTAATTCGCGGCGGATCCCTTGAGAACGCTGTGGTTGTTGGTGACACTGGGATTGTGAATGGGGAATTGAGAGCTTCGGACGAGTTCGTTCGTCATAAGGTTCTGGACTTCATTGGTGATATCTCTCTGTGTGGCTATCCGATTATCGGCAGCATCACTGCCTACAAAGCTGGGCATGCCCTTCACACCAACCTCGCCACGGAACTGGTTAGAAATCCCTATTCATGTCGAAAAGTCAAAGAGTCAGAACTGGGTACTCTATCTTCGGCAGTCAATTTCTAGTGCCCGATCTCACTAGTCTGTCCTTTTCCCACACTCCTTCAGAAAGCGGTTGTGTGGGGCACTATGGATACGAGGCGTGTGACCCTGTTTAGCCACCGAGGCATCGTCTGGTACATATTAGGAGACGCACCTAGACCCCACTCAAGCCCGGGATAGTCAGTTATAATAGGTCCGAATGCTACGTTATCCGTCCTTAACCTTGTTCTTGGTGGGTTGGCTCTGCTGGCTAGGAACTGCTGATTGGTCAGGAGCTCACCCCACATCCCAAGATATCCAGCTCTTCATTGGTGATAAGAAAACTGAAGTGGATGCCCGCCAGCAAGGAGGACGCCTATACTACCAGCTTAAAGATATCGTCGCCATTTTCAGTTTGTCATTTACAGAAAAGGAGAATCAACTCAGCCTCTTCGGACCGCGTGGAGCACTGGAATTGGTGGACGGTCGCTCTCTGGTAAAGTTTGAGGACGAGTACATTCTACTTGCCACTCCCCCTTGGCAGAGGAAAAAAAGGGATTGGTACGTCCCGGAGGATTTCTTTACCAAATCCCTTCCCCTAATCTTGAAACAAAACCTCGAGAAACTGGGAGATGGGCGCTATCGGGTACATGCTTTAGAGGAGAATCGTGTTTACGTCAAAGTAGATAACTACCTTGATCACGTTAAGATTGTATTTGTCTCGAGTAAAAAAGCTCCGGTTAGGGTGCGAGAATTTCAAGACTATATCGAGGTGAAATTCGAGGAATATCTGATTAAACCCGAGCTTTCGTCCACCCAACCTGACCCTCGCCTTGTTTCAGCGTTGGAATTCAATTCCAAAGACGTGTTTGGGGCATTTCAAGTCTACAAAGGAAAAGATTATTATAACTTCCGACAATATAATCGGAGTGATCCGGAGAGAAAGGAGGTTCATGTTTACGCACCTCCGGCAGTTCCAAGTTCACCTCTGGTGATAAAGGAGCCGGCTCTCCCCGATTCGTCTGCCGCCGGCTGGTTGTCTCAGCCCGCCCGAACGGCTTCTGCTGAGCGCTCTGCGCCCGTTTTCGACACACAAATAGAAAATGTCGTCACGATTGATCCCGGTCACGGGGGTGAGAACTATGGAGTCGGTTCCTCGGAGGAGGTTTGGGAAAAGAACCTCACCCTGGAGATAGCCAAGCGTATTGGTCAACGGCTCCAGGGAGAGGCTTATCAAGGCATACTCACGCGTCATAGGGACGTTAACCTCCCTGTTGAGCACCGAAGCGCTATCGGAAACCGTTACCGGTCGAAAATTTATATCAGCGTCCATGCCGGTGGATCTTATTCGCCGACTTGCCAGGGTTCGGTCGTTTATGTTCATCGTTACATGGACTCGACAGAGCCACAGGAGGAGGATGGCGGTAGCGATGCTCGACCACGCCTTGACGTTATGGACACCGTTTCCGAGGCCCCCAGCGTGGGTCAGAATAGACAGCTCACCCTCTGGCAGGAGGGACAGAGAACTCATTTGCCTGGAAGCCGAAAACTGGCCGAGTTGATCCAAGAGCAGCTTAACAAGCTTTATAGGATTAAGAATCAGGTTGTGGAAATTCCCTTGGCGGTCCTGGCTCCCGTGACTGCCCCTGCGGTGCTGGTGGAGATTGGTTTTTTGACGAACTCCGAAGACCGTGAAAAGCTTGGGTCCTCAAGTTTTCAAGACGAGCTGGCGGCTGCGGTCGTGCGTGCGGTACTCAGTTTCTTGCGGTAGAGAGTGTTTTAAGTTCTCCTAATGGCTACCATGAAAGAACACCGCGGCATGCTTATCGGATTTGGGCTGCTCCTTGTGGCTCTAGGTACGATCTATTACTTGTATAGCCTGGAGCGTCGCCATCAATTGGAGGTCAGAGAGGCAGATCGGAGTGATTTAGATGTTGAATCCAGTGTCCTGGAGAAGCGTAGTACTGGTGATGTAAAGGTTAAGCTCTATTTTTATCGGCCGGGAGCGATTGCTGTCAGTTCTGGTCTCCTGCTGGCCGAAGAGCGCTCGATCTTTGAGACCGGAGACGTCATTCTCAACGCTCGTCAGATCGTCAACGAAATCATCAAAGGACCTCGAGACAAGTCTACTCAAGTCCTTTCCGCCCAAGCCAGATTAAGGCAGATCTACCTTTTAAATGATGGTACCGCAGTGGTAGACCTATCCAAAGAGAGCTCCGATCAACTGCCTGGGGGTATGACCTCCGAGCTGGCTGTTTTATATTCGATTACCCGCTCACTGATTGAAAATATTACTGATATCAAGCGTGTGAAGTTCCTGGTTGAAGGTCAGGATCAGCCCACCTTTTCTGGACATGTTTCCATTCGTGAACCCTTCATGTAAAATGTGAAAATGTCGCCTCGAAATGATGGCCGTCAGCTCCATCAGCTGCGCCCGGTCAACATCTTTCCTGACTATAACAAGCATGCTGAGGGTTCGACATTGATCTCCTGTGGAGACACTCGAGTTATTTGCACAGCCAGCGTGGAGGAGAGGATCCCTCCCTTTTTGCGAGGGATGGGACAAGGGTGGATTACCTCAGAGTATGGAATGATCCCTCGTTCCACCCGAGAGCGGATGATTCGAGAGTCTTCCCGAGGAAGGATTTCCGGCCGGACTCAAGAGATTCAACGCTTGATTGGGCGATCGCTGCGCTCCGTTGTAGACATGCAGGCACTAGGAGAACGGACCGTTTGGTTGGATTGTGACGTGATTCAGGCCGATGGAGGGACGCGTACCCTGGCTATTACCGGATCTTTTGTAGCCCTCACACTGGCTCTTTCAAAGCTGCGAGAGAACAAAATCATCAAGACGCCCGTTCTACTGGACTATTTAGCCGCTGTCAGCGTTGGAATTGTAGACGGTGAACCTCGGCTGGATTTGAACTATGAAGAAGACGCAGCAGCTCAAGTTGATATGAATGTGGTGATGACCGGACTAGAGGCTTATGTGGAAGTTCAGGGCACCGCAGAAGGGAAACCCTTCTCCCAGGAAGCGCTCGATCTTCTTCTCAAATTGGCGCGTGATGGCATTTGTCAATTGCTCCAGATCCAAAGAACAGTGCTCGAAGAACACCTGGGAGAAATCGTGGATCTGTTCCAGACAGCGCCTATGGAAAGAATTGCGACTTCTTCTGGCAACGACCAATAGCGGTAAGCTGAAGGAAATAAGAGCTGCTTTGGCAGAGTTAAACCTTCAGTTCGAATTCCTTGCGAAGTGGAGTGGCCTTCCTGCAGTTGAAGAATCTGCCGCCAGCTTCGCCGAAAATGCTCGCTTGAAGTCCGAATACTATTACCGCCTGACTGGGATTCCCACTTTAGCGGACGACTCGGGACTGATGGTCGATGCCCTGCAAGGTGCTCCGGGAGTCTATTCCGCCCGCTTTGCCACAACCGATCAAGAGCGGATCGAGAAATTGCTTGAGTGGCTTCGACATCTGAATCCGCCAACAGCTCGTCGATACGGACGCAGGGCACGCTTCGTATGTGCAATCTGCCTCTACCGTCCCCAGCGGGTCATTGAAGTCAAGGGAGAAGTATTTGGCGAGATTACCCAGGCACCCAGAGGAAACGAGGGCTTCGGGTATGATCCGATCTTCTATTACCCTGCTTTAGATAGAACCTTTGGTGAGCTGACTGCTGCGGAAAAAAACCAAGTTTCGCACCGAGCAGTTGCCCTTCAGAAACTCCGAGATGAACTGGTTGTTGAGCATTGACCACCAAAAAGACGGCGCGCCGGTCAGGCCAGGCGGCGAAAAAACCGCTTTGTCGCTAAAACACCAGGTATTTAGCCCATATTCTCTGTAACTCGATAGACTGCAATGTCGGAGAGTTAGGGTTCCGTCAGTCAGCCGCCAAGAGTTCCTTCAACTCGGGCACCGAGGTAACCGGTCTTTGGCAAGCATAGTCCTGGCACACGTAAGCGGTTGCCTTTCCATTCAGCGCGGTCTTTGCAAATAGAAGGGGAATTGTTTTACCCAAATCCTCCCCCACAACTTCGGCCACAGCCACGATTCGATTGGGGAGGAACTTCTCACGCACGGGCTGGAGCAACTGATTGCACTCTGCTGCTGGACCCACCACCGCAATTTCGTGGACTGGGCCAAGCAGGAAGTCCAAAGCCTGAAGCCAGTAGCTGAAAGCAGTCGGATGGGTGGATAAGGGGGTACTCATTTGACGCAGCATTTGCTCTGCTGTTTTGCGATATTTGCTTTCGCCCAAGAACTTTGACAAACGTAGCAAGTTCATACAACTCACCGAGTTACCGCTTGGAGTTGCGTTGTCGAAGTACTCTTTTTGCCTTACGACCAGCGGTTCATGATCGGAGGACGTAAAATAAAAATAACCCTTTTCGGCGTCCCAGAAAAGTTCGAATTGCAGCCCCATTAGCTCTTGGGCTCGTTCCAACCAGACGGTTTCACCGCTTGCCTGGTAGGTGGTAAGCCATCCCTCGATGACCAGGGCATAATCTTCCAGATAGGCGTTTAGTCTGGCCCCGCCTTCTTTCCAGGACCGGCATAACCGTCCTTTCACTAGCATTTGTGAGGCCAAGAACTCGGCGCTCTGAAGAGCGGTTTCTAGGTACTCTGTTTTGTTCAGCACCCAGGCGGCTTCCGCAAAAGTGGATAGCATCATGCCATTCCAGGCGGCCAGCACCTTTTCGTCTCGCCCGGGTTTGATCCGTTTTTCACGAGTTTCCCACAATTTTTGGCGGCAACTGTCGAGGGATCGCTTTAACTCTTCGGGAGAAATGCCGAGGTTTTTAGCGTAGGAGTTGAGGCCAATCCGGTGGTGCAAAATGTTTTGACCTTCGAAATTTCCTAAAGCGGTAACATCGAAGTACTCGTTGAACCTTTTTGCGTCTGCCTTTCCCAGGACAGACTCGACCTCTCGGGGCGACCATACGTAAAATTTGCCTTCCTCCCCCTCGGTGTCAGCATCCTGCGAGGAATAAAATCCCCCACAGGGGTCCCGCATCTCACGTTGTACGTAAGTCAATGTTTCTTTGGCAATCTCCCGATAGAAGGAGTCTGTCGTGACCTGGTAGGCTTCTAGGTATAGGCGAGCGAGCAACGCATTGTCGTAAAGCATTTTCTCGAAGTGCGGGACCAGCCAGCGATCGTCTACGGAATACCGATGAAAACCGCCTCCCACTTGGTCGTAAATCCCACCTCGTGCCATCTCCTGCAGAGTTAGGTTAACCGTCTCCAGGGCTGATTCGGATTTGTTTCGCTTGTAGTAACGGAGAAGAAACGCTAACGTCATGGCGCTGGGGAATTTCGGAGCATCTCCAAAGCCTCCGTGGCGCGGGTCGAACTGCCTTCTGAGCTTATGAAAAGCCTCATCCAAGAGAGCTTCTTGGAGAGGAACTTCAAAGGTCTCCAGCCGGGACGACTGTTGAAGCTTTGCGACAACCTCCGCTTGGTTTTTCCCCAACTCTTCGCTATGCGAATGATAGTAGTCGGCCATATTCTTGAGTACGCGTTTAAAGCCGGGCCGGCCATAGGAGTCTTCTGGAGGAAAATAAGTCCCACCAAAAAACGGGGTCTGGTCGGGAGTGAGGAACACCGTGAGGGGCCATCCACCACTGCCAGTGGTCATTTGTACGAAATTCATGTAGATGGCGTCCAGATCTGGGCGTTCTTCCCGATCCACTTTAATGTTGATGAAATGCTCATTCATCAGGGCAGCGATTTCTTCACGCTCAAAGGATTCCTGTTCCATCACGTGGCACCAGTGACAGGCTGAATAACCGATACTAAGCAAAATCGGCTTGTTCTGTCCGCGGGCGGCTTGCAGCGCCTCCCCGCCCCAGGCATACCAATCCACTGGATTGTGGGCGTGCTGCGAGAGATAAGGACTACTCTCTCTGCTCAAACGATTGGTGTATTTAGCTTCTTTGGCTGGCATGATTTCGCATTATAACAAAAAGGCAGGGACCTATTTTCCAGGGTCTGATGAGCAATCGCTAGCCACTTTGGATGAGGTTTCTCGGCAGCACGACGATTTTAGCATGGCGGTTCTTTTTGTAAATAAGTCCGGTGCTGGATTCGATCGACAACCCCTTGTCTGTGTCTCACCATTTCTTTTCTTTACGAGGAGAGGTGTGTTGTGCGGCAGGCCTGTTTGCCTAAGACATGTCTTCTGACTTAGACGCTTGTGGTCTCTAGCTTCAGCCTGGGTGAACAAGCACAAGTAAGACCCAACTGGACTGGACCAGCTGTGCCCTTTCTTATCCCCACTATCCAGGATACAATTTTCTGTACGAAGCGGGAGGGATGGGAAAGGTGTTTTCCCTTGAAGTAGATAATCGGCACAGTAAATCCAGTACGGTGGGTGATGTGAGGCCAACCGTGGAAAGATGGGAATCGAGGTAACTGATCCATGAGGAATTTGTCCCTATGGTTTTCGGTTATGAGAAGAAGAGCAGGGATTGTCACACTGGTCGTTGCATGGGCAACAGTGGCTGTTGTAGGTACAGGTTCACAACCGGTGAGCTATCCGGTGAATTGGAAGGAGCTTCCCAAACCATATCATACCCCGTCAGTTAACAATGGGCCTCGGATCATCGCTCGTCCCGAGGGTGCGCAGGTAAAGCTTCATGCCGGATTTCGGGCAGAAAAGTATATGTCGGGCTTTCATCGGCCTCGATTTATGCTACTGGGTCCCAATAACGAAATAATCCTCTCTGACATTGGTGACTGGCGCAGTGCCAACGGCTCCGTCTATATTCTGAAGGATCGCAAAAAAAAGAAGATCCTGAAGGATCTGGATCGTCCCTACGGGATGGCTCTCGACAGGGATTGGCTCTACGTGAGTGAGCCGACGTCGGTGAAACGCTACAAATATGATCCTCGGGCGATGTCGGTAGGTTCAGGTGAAGAAATTATCTCGCTAGCCGGATTTGGCCGAGGCCATGTTACGCGCACTCTCTTGTTCAATTGTTCACAGAAGAAACTGTACGTGGCGATAGGATCCGAATCGAACGTCTCTATCGGCGAGCCTTCTTTAAGGGCGACGGTGACCCGATTTAACCCTGATGGTACTGGTCGGGAGATTTTTGCATCTGGGCTGCGCAATGTCATCGGCCTTCGCTGGTATCCGGGCAGCGACGATCTGTGGGCGTCGGTGCAGGAAAGGGACGGTCTGGGCGACGATCTGGTCCCGGATTACCTGGCCAATGTTCAGGAAGTAGGCTTTTACGGTTGGCCCTACGCTTATATCGGGCCCCATGAAGAGCCGCGTCATGAAGCCGTCAATCGAGAAATGGTCCAGAAAACACTTTACCCGGACGTGATCCTGGGTGCTCACGTGGCCGTTCTTGATATTCTATTCTACACTGGTCAGCAATTTCCGGAGAGGTATCACGGTGGCTGCTTTCTCGCTTTTCACGGCTCCTGGAACCGTTCAAAGCGAGTCGGCTACAGCATTGTCTTCATCCCTTTTAAGGACGGGAGGCCGATCTCGGGACCTGAAGATTTCATGACCGGCTGGATGATGGGTGAAAACAAACGAGAGGTTTGGGGGCGTCCTGTGGGGTTGTTGCAGTTGTCCGATGGGTCCTTGTTGGTATCTGAAGACGGCAATGGAACTCTGTGGCACATTTCTTACCCGAGGTAGAAATTCGTGAAGAATTGGAGCTTGGACGAATCCCAGTGGCTGCTTCCGCGATTTCTTCTGGTCTTGGTCCGAAAGGACAGGCAACACACGGCTTGAAAAAACGGATTCACGGATTTGCAATTGTTCTAACAGGGTCCTTGCTGACGGTGGCACCAGCAGCCGTCAAGCTTGATTTTTCTCACCGAACTCACCTGGGAAAAGTCGGCGCCAAGTGTATGGATTGTCACGCGACCGTGCGGACCAGTAAGGCGGCAACGGACTTCAACTTGCCGAAACGGAAAGACTGCCTTCTTTGCCATGATGGCAAGAAAGCCTTGGAGGTAGAGGTCAGCCCTCTTTCACATTGGCGAATCAAACCGCGCACTTTTCGTTTTGACCATGCCTTGCATCTGAAACTAGGCAACATAGCTTCCGTTTTGGCCGCTGCTATTGATGGTGGGAACTACCTTGGCAAAGTCGGGGATATCCGGCGGCATCTCGAGACTGACAATGCATGTCAGGCCTGTCATCGTGGATTGGAGGAAGTAGATTTTGCTACCCGGGCTAACTTGCCGCAAATGTCGGACTGTCTAGTCTGCCACTCAGAGATCGACAATCCTTTCAGCTGCCAGACATGCCATATCGAAGGAGCCGAGTTAAGGCCGGACGATCACACTCTTGACTTTGTTGATCTGCACTCGACGGGTCGGGTGGAGTTGGTTAAGTTGACCTGTTTGCCCTGTCACGGCACTACTTTTGTGTGCAAAGGCTGTCATTAGCCATGATAGGGCCGAGCTGTACGGGACGTTGGTAGCGACTGGCTAAAGGGGTGACTACCGTGGTGGAGGCGTTGGCGTAGCGTCCCCAGCCCTTGGGAAACCCGAGGATGTTCGTTGGGTTGGCCGGACTCCAGGATCGGAGCCGGACTCCCCACATTGCACACCGGAAACAGTGGGCCAAGTGACGATAGCCATGCCCGTTGTGCATCGACTAGAAGAAGAGGACGGCAAAGCCCAATTGCCGGGAGCTTTTAGCCCGAGTTTAGTGGCCGCCGTGGCAATCTCGATCATGGGACGCCGGCGAACTTCGACAGGCCATTTTTTACAAGGGAGGGATTGTTTCACTGAAAATTACTGAACTACTTTCGAAGCCTCCGGCTCCAGAGGATCTAAGTCGCTCAGGTGAATTTTCCGGGACCACAGGTACCTACACGCTGATCTGAGCTGGCCTGAGTAGGTGTTCCACTTACGGCAAAAGTGGAACACAGCTTTTCTACTTGTTTCCCGCTACAGGTAGGACATACGATCTTGTTTGAAGTGCCAAAGACAATTTTTTCAAATTTAGCCTCACAGCGCGTGCATCGGTATTCAAAGATCGGCATAGTTGAATTATACACAAGTATCATTCTCAAGGTTCGCCTCAGCAGTTTTTTTAACCCCGATCCTCAAACGGAGGCACGTAGGATATCTGAGAAAACTCTACGAGATCACCCTGGATGAGTAGAGCGGATTGGGATTTGATGCGTGCAGGGTGGTATTAGAAGTCGGTGGTAAAAGTCAGGCTGAGTCTCGTGCCACAGATCCTTGATCCACTTTGGGTTGCTGCTACGTGGATCCCCTTTGTTCCAAAGTTGGAATAGTGATAGATTTCGATCATTCATCACAGCGAGGTCAGAGAACTCGGATTCTAAGTTGACATAATGAGGGATGTTGGATTAAATATTTCCGTAGCCAGCTTCTCTTGGCCGAAAGAAACTCAACTCCCAATCTGGGGAACTCAGCCCAGAATGAGTCACCGAATGGGCATCTACCTCTCCTGTTTTTTGACATTGTTGCTATCGGTAACATTCTTCGTTCACCAGATCCAAGGCGCACCAGGTCATCGTTCCCGGCCTAACGTTTTGTTGATCGTGGTGGATGATTTGCGACCGGCGCTTGGTTGCTACGGGGATCAGGTAGCTAAGACACCGTCCATAGACAGTCTGGCAGAACGCGGTGTGCGGTTCGACCGTGCCTATTGCCAGTATCCAATCTGCGGTCCGTCGCGCTTTTCGTTCTTAACCGGACTCCGTCCGGAGACAACCGGCTATTACGGCTGGGGAGCCCCAACCGGGTTTACATACCTGCCGGCCTGGTTCAAACGGCACGGATACTTCACAGCAGAGTTCGGCAAGGTCTTTCACGTTGACAGACTCCTTTTTGACCACGAACGTGAGGCATACGAAAAGCGCACCGGTAAGTCCTACCAGCCAGTGTTCCGCACGTTGAACCCTCCGGGTTGTTGGGATGTCTCCGATTTGTGTGCAACAGCGGACGACCCAGATGGCTACGGGTATTCCTATGGCACTGTCATTAGGCAGATAGATCCCCACGTAGCAAAGAACGTCACCGCGAGGGGGAGCCTAAGTCCTAAGGGCCTCAAGGGCGGATGGTACTGGATGGAATGGGTCGAGACAAAGCTCTCGGACGAAGAGACGAGTGACGGCATCGTCGTTCGTCGCGCCGCAAAGGCTATGGAGGAGGCGACGCGCCAAGGCAAGCCGTTCCTAGTGGCTGCGGGCATTCAACGTCCCCATCAGATTCTGGCTGCGCCACAGAAGTACTTTGGGCGATATCCGCTGGCTAGCGTTCCAAGACCACCACCGGAGTCACATGAACATTTGGACAAGCTTCCACCTCTTGCCCTGACCCACCCGAAGGAGCTTTCTTATCGCATCAATAGAGACGACCGGCAGCGCTACTGGCGTGCCTATCATGCCAACGTCTCCTTTGTGGACGCGCAAGTTGGTGTCCTGCTCGAGACGCTTGACCGTCTGAAGCTGTGGGACAAGACAATAGTAGTGCTGTTTTCGGATCACGGTCTGCACCTAGGTGAACATGGTGGGTTGTGTAACAAGGACACATTGTTCGAAGAATCCACCCGGGTGCCGCTCCTGGTCGCTGCAACAGGCTTTAACAGTGCGGGTCAAGTCTCAACTCGTCCGGTGGAGTTAATAGATATTTTCCCAACCTTGACCGATTTGAGTGGCCTGCCTGCGCCGTCCGGGCTGGATGGTAAAAGTCTCCGATTCCTGTTGGTTGACCCGGAGGGGCAGGCGCCGAAGCCCGGTGCTTTCTCTGTGGTGAGGCGCCATATCAAAGGCAGGCGAGCGACCGGTTTTAGCCGTTTTGAGCTTCAACTCCGGGAACACACAGGTCCAGAGCGGTTCGTGCTGGGCCGATCGATTCGCACCGAAGGGTGGCGTTACACCGAATGGGACGAGGGCAAACTCGGTGTCGAGCTATACGATGAATCCGAAGATCCTAGGGAGCTGAACAACCTGGCCGGCGACTCCGAGTTAGCCAATGTACAAGCATGGATGAAACGGCTTCTGTGGGCGTCCGTTTTTTTGAAAACACACTAGTTAATCACCCATTAACGGAACGGATTCCTAGGGACTACGTACGGGCTTACATGTTATTCAACTTAGCAGCTGCCAATTCCTCTGGAAAAGTTGGAGAACTAGCTGTCTCGAGTCGTAACGCTTTAGAAAAACAGATGACACGGGAACAGATTGTTGAGGCTCAGCGGCTAGCTAGGGAGTAGAAACCCACCGTTACAGACGCTGAAAAAGCAGATCGGAGTGGATAAGCACTCGAAGATTAGTGTTGTGAAACGACCGATTAACCGGGTTTTCTCTGCATCCTTGGATTGTTGGAACCATCTTCTTCTTCCCTGGGTCTGGGCCAAACGCACCCAGCCTGCCAACACCATGAGAGCAACTCACTTCACCCTATTTTGATTAATCATTCTTGTTCTCTTCAACACGACTTTTGCTTTGGCGTCGGCCAAGATCGTGAGAGGAAACGAGTACCCAAGCACAGTCCAAGTGGCGGGAACGACTCTCACGCTGATCGGAGTTGGGCTTAGGGAGAAGGGGCTCTTAGACATCTACACCATGGGCGCATACTCTGAGAGCGGCGCCTGCGATGTCCGGGCCATGATCACCGCCGACGAGATCAAGTACATCCGGATTGACACCTTACGAGACCTTTCCACGAAAAAATGGCCACGGTGCTTGCTAAAGTTTTTGGAAATAAAATGCCTGCAAATGCCTCGAAGGACCTCGAAGCCCAAATTAATATCTTCCTTGGGTACTTTAAACAGGACCTAGCCGAGCAGAACAGCACGACACTCACCTACGTTCCGTTCCGGGCGGCTGGCACCATACTGAAACAGCATGGTAAGCAGCACAAGGAGCACGCCCGGAAAAGCCCTTGCGGACGTCTTATGGAGTTGCTACTTCGCCCCTAAAACATGCTGTTCCGACCTCAAGACTCAGATCCTTATCTTACTGCTGGAAGTAGGGTTCGATCTGGTAATATTCACTTCAGCAGTCAGGTCCAGATTGAAACTGTGGACATTGAGAATCAGTCATTCCATTACCCACACTGGGATGACAGACATAGGTATTCAATCCTGTAGTCCAAAACAAGAATCAGTGTTGATCATTTGAACACAGAAGTCGCGATCTGGAGTTCAGTAGACAATTGACTCCAATCACTGACCCCTTGCAGGCTGTATCAAAGAGAACAAAAGCAAGCAGGCCACAGCTTCCCTCTGAAACACTAGTGGTCTTCGGTTCGAACAGAGTGATCACTCCAAGATGGGGACTATTCAGTTACATTTAGGATAAAATCGCTTCTTTTGCCACCACTGGGCAAAGACTCAAATCGAACTAAGTTGTTGAACACACATGGTGCGAAAGGGGGGACTCGAACCCCCATGGGTATCATCCCACCAGATCCTAAATCTGGCGCGTCTGCCAAATTCCGCCACTTTCGCTTGAGACAGCAGTATAGCTTAAAATCATTCTAGGCACCCACAGGAGGCTCATTGAACAATTTCCCTCAATTGGTTGGGCAGATTCGGTAGGTTCGCACTCAAAGCCTTTATGACGCGCCTGGAACCGTACATATAGGCGTAGACCTCTCTCTCAATGTTGAGTGGTTGGCTTACGGAGCGGGTCCGACTGCTGGGGAAGCCGACATCTACGTCGAGCCGTTCCCGCCGACAGGAGCTAGGCGCAGGATTTCACAAGACGGGGGTTATTTCCCTTTGTGGTCACCTGAAGGGAACGAACTCTTCTACCGACCGCGCGCCTCTGGAAGAAATACACTGAGGTCGGTCGATATTGTCGGTGAACCGGCCTTTTCATTCAGTAACGAACAGACGCTTTCAGTCGAAGGGTTCAACGTGGTTCTAAGCTACAGAGACTACGACATGAGTCCGGACGGCGAACGATTGCTCATGGTTTTCCCAGCGGACCAACCCGATACCGGCGAAGCCGCCCGTCCCCAAATCAATGTCATCTTCAACTGGTTCGAGGAACTAAAGGCAAGGGTGCCCGTGCCATGATCGGCAACACCATCTCCCCAAAATCATCTCTAGGCAAGGCCAAGGCGGCAGGGGAGAAGTCTACCTGGCTGAAGACAGCCGCCTGGACAGAAAAGTCGCCCTCATCCTCTTCGACATCTACCGACAGTTCATGCACGTAGTCACGACGTATGTTGCGGAGTGATCACCTCGCTGAGATCAGGCAAGGTCGAAGCGATCAACATTCATCACCTTGTCCCACGCAGCCACAAAGTCCCGCAAAAACGCCTGCTGCGAGTTGTCACATGCATAGACTTCCGCGATGGCTCGGAGCTGGGAGTTCGAACCGAAGACGAGGTCGACGGCGGTGCCGGTCCACTTGGGCTCGCCTGTCCCGTGATCGCGTCCCTCGAACACGTGCTCGGATGTGGAGGACTTCTGCCACTTAGTGTTCATGTCGAGCAGGTTCACAAAGAAATCATTGGTCAACATCTCAGGCCGCTTGGTGAAGACGCCGAGTTCGGACTGCCCGACGTTTGCATTAAGGACGCGCATGCCACCGACGAGCACCGTCATCTCAGGGGCGGTCAGCGTCAGCATGTGCGCCCGATCCACCAGCAGCTCCTCCGCCGATCCTCGGTGTCCAACTCCGAGGTAGTTGCGAAACCCGTCTGCGGTGGGTTTGAGCACGGCAAATGAATCCACGTCGGTTTGCTCCAGCGACGCGTCCGTGCGCCCCGGTGAGAAGGGAACCTGCACGTCGTGCCCGGCGTTCTTCGCAGCTTCCTCGACGGCTGCGCACCCGCCTAGAACGATCATATCAGCGAGCGAGACCATCTTCCCGTTGGACTGCGAGCTGTTGAATTCCGTTTGAATCTCCTCCAGTGTCTGCAGCACCTTCTCCAGTTCGGCCGGGTTGTTCACTTCCCAATCCTTCTGCGGCGCGAGGCGAATGCGTGCCCCATTCGCCCCACCGCGTTTGTCGGTGCCACGGAAGGTTGCCGCCGACGCCCAGGCGGTCGAGACCAGTTGCGAAATGGACAGTCCTGATGCGAGTATCTTGCCCTTGAGGTCAGCGACATCTTGCTCTCCAATCAATTCATGAGTGACGTCGGGGACGGGGTCTTGCCACAACTGCGGCTCCGCAGGAACCAACGGGCCGAGACACCGCGTGCGGGGCCCCATGTCGCGGTGCGTCAGCTTGTACCACGCCTTGGCAAAAGCGTCTGCAAACTCCTCCGGGTTCTCGTGGAAGCCCTTCGAAATCGACGCATAAATCGGGTCCATTTTCAGTGAGAGGTCCGTTGTGAACATCATGGGGGCGTGCTTCTTCGAGGGATCGTGAGCATCCGGCACGGTGCCCTCTGCAGATGCACTCGTGGGAGTCCACTGTGTCGCACCGGCAGGGCTCTTAACCTGCTCCCACTCGTAGCCGAACAGGTTGTCGAAGTAATTGTTGTCCCACTTCACCGGGTTGGTTGTCCATGCGCCCTCCAAGCCGCTGGAGATCGTATCGCCGGCGTTGCCGCTGCCAAAGCTGTTCTTCCAGCCTAGGCCCTGCTCCTCTAGGCTGGCACCCTCTGGTTCGGGACCGACGTACTGGTCCGCATCGGCAGCACCATGTGTTTTTCCAAACGTGTGTCCGCCAGCAATGAGCGCAACCGTCTCCTCGTCATTCATCGCCATGCGGCCGAACGTTTCTCGAATGTCCCTTGCTCCAGCGAGCGGATCTGGGTTACCGTTCGGCCCCTCCGGATTCACGTAGATCAGACCCATTTGAACGGCGCCGAGAGGCTCCTCGAGTTCCCTGTCGCCGCTGTAGCGCTCGTCTGCAAGCCACGTGTCTTCAGGCCCCCAGTAAATGTCCTCTTCGGGCTCCCAGACGTCCTCGCGCCCGCCAGCGAAACCGAGCGTTTTGAGTCCCATCGACTCCAGGGCACAGTTACCAGCAAATATCATCAGGTCGGCCCACGAGATTTTCCGGCCGTACTTCTGCTTAATCGGCCAGAGCAACAAGCGGGCCTTGTCGAGGTTCACGTTGTCAGGCCAACTGTTGAGGGGCGCAAAGCGCAGTGTGCCGGAGGATGCGCCGCCGCGGCCGTCGCCGATGCGGTACGTGCCTGCGCTGTGCCACGCCATCCGAATGAAGAGTGGCCCATAGTGGCCGTAGTCGGCCGGCCACCAGTCTTGCGACGTCGTCATCAACTCATCGATTTCCTTCTTCAGTGCATCCAGGTCAAGTGTCTTGAACTTTTCAGCGTAGTTGAAATTTTCGCCCATAGGATTTGACAGGGGAGAGTTCTGGTGGAGAATCTTCAGGTTCAACTGATTCGGCCACCAGTGTTGGTTCGATATCTTCCCAACCGCCGTGTGTCTGTGAGGCCCGCCCAACGCCGGGCACTTGCTTTCGCTCTCCATATTCTCTCCAATCGTGTTCTGTATTTTCCCAACCTGTTTTGTATATCAGAATCATGAATTCTCGGCAAGTGATGATGCCCACGCCGTACATTCCCCGAATAATGTCAACTCGACCTCATAAATCGCTGAATAGAAATTTGCCCTCCGAACCAAGTTTATCAATGGGCACAAAACAGGTCAATGTGGCCTGACCCTTCAAACGAGTCCAGTTTATAAATGAGTTTTTCTGGATTCAAGAAGGAGGCAAAGGATGGCAAGGAAGCGATTTATGGCCGAGTAGATCATCATCAAGCTGCGTGAGGCGGAGGTGGCTCTGGCCCAGGGAAAGACCCTGGTTCAGGTGTGCAGACAGATCGGGGTGACCGAGCAGACCTACTACCGGTGGAGGAAGGAGTACGGCGGTGTATGTCTTCAGCGAAAGTGGGACATTTTGGCTTCCAACTTACAGAGACAGTCAAAGCCGATGCTGATCGGGCAAGCGTCACTCCTTTCAATCTCCTCCTTCTTGTGTGGATGGAACCTCGTCTTGCAAAGTACACATCATCGGGAGTCACGTTGCCCAGGGCCTCGTGGTAGCGCCGGGAGTTGTAGTAGTCGATGAAGACTCCCATTTTGCGCTCCAGTTCCCCGGGCGTCTCCCAGACAATGAGGTTAATTCGTTCCTTGCAAGAGCACTGCGCTTCTCCGCCCAGCGCAGTTTGTGTGATGGGTGAAAGAGACACCGAAGCAGGGCAATATGTCTTCTCTTCGTTAGATCCTGTTCAAGACAAAGGCCCGGAGCTTGTACGGATTGAGGACCGACCACCATTTCTCAACTGGGCCCTTTCGCCAGATGGAACACAGGTCGCAGTGGTGCACAACGATGACGACAGCATTCACATTGTCACCTTGGCGAACGGGGAAGAGCGCGTGCTTCGCCTCACAGAGTGGCAAGTATTCGAGTTCATCTCTTGGGCTAGAGACGGAACAGGATTCTACATTAGCGAGGGTGGGAAGAAGGACCGTTACCTAGTCTAGGCCCCAAAAGTGTCTCCTATATGTCTCCCACTCGGGTTCATAATCTTTCCTAATCATTCGGTTCTTGAGTCAGCGGAAAATCTGGTAACTAGTTATGTTTCCTAACAATTCGTTGTCGTGCTAGAGCAGATCCTAAATCTGGCGCGTCTGCCAGTTCCGCCACTTTCGCACTGATACAACTCAAGGGTAACTTCGATTTTAATTCATGATCTATAGTACGCTAAGAGTCCTGAATTGACGCTGGCCTCAGACAGGGTCAAGAGAGTGACGTCGCTTTCCTGGTCAGATCGACTGTTATGACCCCACCATCATCGAGAACAGAGGGTTCTGTAAGGAATGGAGATTTTGGTATACTCTTCTCCTCTCCTTGAAGGTTACCGAAGACTTGGGTCGGGGCATGGCGCAGCCTGGTAGCGCGCCTGCTTTGGGAGCAGGAAGTCGGGGGTTCAAATCCCTCTGCCCCGACCATTTTTTAATAAGTTACAGAGACTCTGGCGATCCGTTAAGAAAGGCACTCTAGTTGTTTTTGTAGCTGGTCAAAGCCTCACAGTGGCTTTGACAACGTAGCGCGGTTGGACTGAGAAATCTCCCAATAGAACGCCTTAATGAGCAGGTACAAGCGACCTGTCTCACACTTGGCAAAGGCTCAGTATCGGAGCATCCGATGATGGATCACCTTGAGGTGGTGACGGCCTACTCGGAACAAGTTTTGAATCGCACCCGGGGTTGTGTGTCGCGGACTGTTGCAGCCCAGGAAGCCGTATGCTCCAATGGAGGGAGGATCTCGAGGCGATATGCCTAGCTCGAAAGCCAAGAGAAACACCACGATGCGATTACTGCTATTTGGGTTCTCCCTAGTTCTTGATCCCGGAGGTATTCGGCCAGAATCTTGTTACCGATGTCTGTTTTCATAACGGATGCTGGTAAAGGCGTCCGTACGATCTTACAAGAACATAGTGATCCAGGTATGGAGGAGGTCATGATCAGCACTAGTATGGTTATTGATGGCAGATAAGCCTGTGGGTGAATTACGGAAAACCGACCAGGGGTGTTGTTAAATAGGAGAAAGAGCTATGCCTAACTATGAGCTTGATGGCCAAAGCTCCATTGTCACCGGTAGCGGGAGAAGTATTGGCCGGGGGATCGCATTGCGACTCGGGCGTGAAGGAGCGTCGGTGGCAGTGGCTGACGTGGATCTTCCCTCTGCGGAAGAGGTATCGAAGGAGATTCAATCGGTCGGCGGCAAGGCGATTGCCGTCAAGATGGATGTCACCAAGAAAGCAGATGCTGAGCGTGTCGTGGCTGAGACCATTGCTGTATTTGGCCGGCTTGACATCCTGGTGAACAATGCCGGCATCGCCAGGGTCAAGCCTGCCCTGGAGGTCGAAGAAGCCGATTGGGATGAACACATGGCCGTGAACGCCAAGGGCGTCCTGTTCTGCTCTCAAGCCGCTGCTCGCGAAATGATCAAGCAAGGTCATGGTGGGCGAATCATCACTATTCTTTCCACCGCTGCTCGCCTTCCTGGCGGACCAACCACGGCTATAGGTGCCTACGTGGCTAGCAAACACGCAGCACTGGGACTCATTCAACAAATGAGCCAGGAGATGGCTCCACATGGCATTCTCATGAACGCGGTGTTCCCAGGCATCGTCGATACGCCCATGCTGCACAATCAGATGCGTCGCGTGGCTGAACTTACGGGTGAGTCGTGTGAGGCACAACGCGAACGCTTCAAGAAAAGGATTTTGCTGGGTCGTCTCCAGCAGCCGGAAGACGTAGCCAACATAGTCGTGTTTCTGGCGTCAAGCGATGCCAATTACACAGTGGGCCAGAGTTTTGACGCGAGTGGCGGCGCGTTTTTTTGGTGAATGACGCCCAGAGACGGTCGGGCACGTAAAAGCGTAGTTGACGCCTCAAAGTGAGTGGCTTCGCGCGCGTAACGTTATTGTTACGCTATTCCCAGAACACAGCACTGATTGTTTGGTTGCCAGTTCCTTAGTTAATGTGAGATACTGCTAAGGATGAATATTGAGCAACGTTGGTCTTGGCAAGTTGTGCCTTACCAGTCCGTTTTTCTCAGAAGTAGTTGTTATCCCATGATCTTCACCGAGACTCTCACGTGGTCTGGAGGCGAGGAGGTGCGTTATTAACGGCACGATGGGTAGTGATCCGCCGCAAAGTGGCGAAAGCCCTGTAACCCTGCAGGATATGCTGCGAGAAGTGGACGTGTCCGGATGGCCTCGCCGTCTGAAGTGGATCCTGTTGGTTTTGGCAATTTTCGTTCTCTTGATTGGTCTTAACTGGGCACGTTCTTTCTACACTGATTGGCTTTGGTTTAGCAATCTAGGCTACCAACAGATACTTCTGAAGACGGTTACGACAAAAATCTGGCTCTTTTTGGTTGGTGGGTTCCTATTTGCAGCCATCGCTGGAGCTAATCTCTACATCGTGTTCCGTGGCATCCGAGGACAGGAACCTTCGCCCTTGGCAGGGGTCTCCCCACAGCGCTATGCAGCGTGGAAAAAGATCTTAACCTGGCTTGCTGTTGTGGGTGTAGCGTTGATTGGCTGGTCCCTTGCGGCCGGGGTGGCTAGACAGTGGGACAGTGTTCTTCGTTTTTTCTCGGCAGTACCCTTTGAACAACTGGACCCTATCTTCCAAAAGGATCTGGGGTTTTTCATCTTTACTCTCCCAGTACTCCACTTCGTCCAGAGGTGGCTACTGAGCGTCTTGCTTTCGGTAACGCTCATAGTAGCCGGTATGTATTATCTTTTTCGTCGTTTGCAAGGAGAGGCCTTTGCTTTTTCCGGTAGAGTCCAAGTCCACCTGGCTAGCTTGGGAACTACCGTCTTTCTCATGCTAGCGCTGGGACACTGGCTGGGACGCTACGATCTCCTTTACTCCACTTCGGGTGCTGTTATAGGGGTTGGATATACGGAGGCTAACGCCGGCCTCCCGGTCCACTATCTGATGACCGTGGTAGCTATTTTGAGCGGCATCTTTTTGGCCGCTGCGGCTTTTTTCTCCAGCCGCCGTCTGACCTATTGGTCCATAGGTATGTGGTTTGGGCTGAACATCGTCGCTGGTTCAGTGTTTCCTGCATTGGTCCAGCGATTGTATGTCGAACCAAGTGAATTTGCGAGAGAAAAATCCTACTTAGCAAACCATCTACAACTGACCCGCCAGGCTTACGGTTTAGACCAACTGAGGTCACAAAGCCACCCGGCAGGACGAACCATTGATCCCCAGACGGTTGTCCAAAATCAGGGCACGGTTCAAAACGTACGGCTGTGGGATGAAGGTCCTCTTCTCGAGAGTTATAACCAGATTCAGTTCTTCCGTCTCTACTACGACTTTGTGTCCGTTACGACCGACCGCTATATCATCGATGGTCAGTTGAGGCAGGTGATGCTTTCCACGCGAGAGATTTCTGCCGATAAACTACCTCAGCAGGCTCAACGCTGGGTGAATCGCCACCTGCAGTTTACTCACGGCTATGGAGTTGCGATGAGTCCGGTCACGGAGATCAGCCCGGGCGGCCGCCCCGCCTTTTTTTTGAAGGACGTCCCTCCTCAGGGCGAGGTTTCACTTGAACGCCCCGAGGTCTACTACGGTCTAACGAGTCTGGACCCCATCATTGTCAGGACGAGAATGTTGGAGTTTGACTTTCCCGGGCCGGATGGCCCTGTCTACAACCGCTACGAGGGGCCAGGAGGAGTACCTATCCACTCCTTGTTTCGGCGTCTATTGTATGCCTGGCAGTTTCGGGATATCAACATACTGGTTTCAGGTGAAATCCAGCCAGGCAGTCGAATCCAATATCAGCGAACTGTTCCCCAGCGGTTTTCGACGCTCACACCCTTTCTCCTGCGCGACCAAAACCCTTATGTTGTGGTTGCCAATGGACGTCTGTTCTGGATTCAAGACGCTTATACGGTGACCAGTAAGTATCCTTATTCCGCGACTTGGCGGGGTGAATTCAACTATATGCGCAACAGTGTCAAAGCAGTGATCGACGCCTATACGGGCATGGTAGACTTCTACATTGCCGATCCCACAGATCCCTTGGTTCGGACTTATCAGCACATATTTCCAGAGCTTTTCAAGCCGTTGGAAGAGATGCCTGAATATCTGGTGCCCCACCTCCGTTATCCAACAGACTACTTTACAGTCCAGGTCGAAATGCTTCGTCAGTATCACATGCGAGACACTGGGGTGTTCTATAACAAAGAGGATCAGTGGGATTCTCCAGTGCAAACTTCGTTCGGTCGTTCTTCAACCTTGAAGCCGTACTACATCGTGGCTCGTCTTCCTGGTGAAGATAAAGAAGAGTTTCTCCTTATCCAGCCTTTTACCCCGGTTGATCGCCACAACTTGGTTGCCTGGATTGCTGCTCGCAACGATCCTGGTCACTATGGAGAACTTGTCCTCTTTCAGTTTCCCCCGGGTCGACATGTGGATGGTCCAAACCAGGTAGAAGCCCGGATCGACAATGATGCCATTATTTCAGAACAGTTCACGCTGTGGGGACAGGTGGGATCTGAGGTGTCGCGCGGTATCCTACTCGTCATCCCGCTGGGAGATTCCATACTTTATGCCGAGCCGGTTTTTCTAAGACCAGAGACACTGGAGTTTCCCGAGTTGCGCCGCATCATTCTCGCCGATGCTACCAAAGTGGTCATGCACGATACACTCGACAATAGTGTCCGAGCTCTGATTGGAGAGCTTCCCAAGACAACCATTACCCGTAAAAGAGCGGAAACGGTGGATTCAGCACTCCTTAGATCACAAGATTTGAAGAGTGATTTGAAGAGTGTCAAAGCTGCGCTACAGGAGGCCTTAGAGAAACTTTGGGAAGTGTTGGATCGACCTTAGGGAGCAACCCCTTGAAACACGGGAAGCGGGTCTCTTCCCGTTGGCCAGCCAGATAGTGGAGAGAGTCCACTCCGTCAATAACCAGTGGAAGGCTGTACAGCAACCATCAGAATCCTGATCTAGATTCCGAAGAAGTCTCCGGTCGACATCTGTTTCGGTTGAGTCCACAGAAAGTACAGCAGCAAGAACCAGAGAAAGTGACCCAAATCCAACAGGTGACTAAAGGCTGTAGGGCCGATTAGTAGCGTCATCAAGATTACGTTGACAATCATGGTGTCGAGAGCCATCTGGGCTTCGAGTCAGCCCAAGAAGAATAAGGCGCACTACATTGACTGTCACGAGCAGAAGTAACCAGAGCTGCCAGTGAGTTGGCATCCGCATCATCTCTGTGTTGGACCTTGATAGAGGACTGTTTATGGTCTCTTGTGGAGAACAGTGAAGCTGTTTAAGACAAGGGCCTGGGTCCATCATATAGGATAACGTACCTATCTCACCACTAGGGAAGTAGATAATGTTCACGGGCGGGTTTACTACCATGAAGAAAGTCGGGACGGTGCTCGTCTTACTGTTTATATTTCTCCTCGGAGTCGATGGCCTCGGTGGCGGTTTCAAGCTTCTAGGTAGGGACTTGCTCGGTGCGTTTTTTAGCGCGACCGAAAACCCCTTTATAGCTCTGATGGTGGGAATTTTGGCGACGACCTTGGTTCAAAGTTCATCCGTAACGACGGCCATGATAGTGGGTTTAGTCGCGGCGTCAGAGAACCCGTTACCTGTGGCCAATGCCGTGATGATGGTCATGGGTGCCAACATCGGCACAACGGTGACAAACACTGCGGTTTCCTTGGCTCACATAGGTCGTCGGGACGAGTTCCTGCGCGCATTCTCTGTGGCCACCTGTCACGACTTCTTCAATTTTATGACTGTTATTGTGCTGTTTCCACTGGAGATGGCTACGGGCTACCTCCATCGGACAGCTGTGGCCTTGGCGTCGACTTACGGTAGCATCGGTGGCGTCCAATATGAAAGCCCGTTCAAGTATGTGCTAAAGACTAGCATCAGGCCCATAAAGAACCTTGGCGGAATGTTCTTTGACAGCAAGGAAGGTCAAGGGGTTCTTCTTATCCTTGTCAGTGCCATTTTTATCTTCGGATCTCTACTACTACTCGTAAGGGTGATGCGATCAAGGACCCAGTCGCGCATGGAGGTTTTCATCACTCGCTTTCTTGGTCGAAGCTCGATCCTGTCGATCCTGACCGGGATGGTCGTGACCGTGATGGTGCAATCGAGTAGCATCACTACTTCTCTTCTGGTACCATTAGCAGGCGCAGGTGTGGTCACTCTTGAGCGGGCGTTCCCGGTTACCCTGGGAGCGAACATTGGTACTACCGTAACGGCTCTGTTGGCCACCTTGGCCGTTTCCGGAGTGAATGCTCGCGCTGGCGTAGAGATCGCATTGATCCATTTGTTTTTCAACCTGTCCGGAATAGTGCTTGTATACCCCGTGCAGTTCATCCGGAACCTGCCTTTGGAAGCTGCGCGGCGTCTGGCTCGGATAGCGGTGAAGTCCCCCAGATGGGCGATCTTTTATGTGGCAGGTTTCTTTTATGGGCTCCCCGCAGTACTCGTAGTCTTGTACCAACTGTTCGAGTAGCAAAGGAGCGCGCTGATGTTTCGTGAACTGCTTAGTATTTTCCGTTCAACGAGCCCGCTGGCGGCAATGAGCCAGAACTTTGCTCTGATGCTTAACTTGACCCATGAGATGACGCTTAGTGCCGGAGACATCTTTTTTGAGGGACGGTGCCCACCGGATGGTCGAAAGCTCATCTATGAGCGAGACATCAAGGTTAATCAACTCCAGCGAACTATTCGCAAACAGATAATCGCGCGTCTTTCAATCCAGGGAAGCACTCCAGACATCCCATATTGCCTACTGTTGATGAGCCTAGTCAAGGACGTCGAGCGTTTAGGTGACTACGCAAAGAACCTCTTGAAATTGATAGAGTTCTGTCCCGAGAAATTGCCTGATGACGAGATCGGCGAAGAGTTGCGTTTGATCCATCAAGGGATCACGGACGCATTCACGGCGGCAGAGGAGGTTTTTGTTTCGTTGGAAAAGGATCGGGCGCTTAGGTTGATCCGACATGGGCACGAAATTGCCCATCGAAGTGACGCGCTGATCGAGCGAATCGCTCGGGCAAGATACGATTCTGCTACCACCACCGCTCTAGTCCTCGGCGCGCGATACTATAAGCGCATTGGAGGCCACCTCCTCAACGTGATTTCAAGCGTTGTGATGCCCCTGCACAAGGTAGATTACTTCGACGAGGACGAGATAAATCAAAGGGTAGGTCCAGCCTAAAACCAATTTGATCTACGAAGCTGGAGACTGTTCAAGGCGAGCAAGGCGTCTCTGCGTGCAATGAACTTATTCGGATGCATCTGTCTCCATCCTCCTTTTTTTAAATGAGTTAGGGTATTGTGGAGGTTCAATGGTTCGGCCCGGAAACGCTCACAGGGCGGGTGGTTGAAATAAGATGCTAAAACCAATCCTTGCTCAGTACGAGAAAAAGACGGTTCGCAAATAGTTTCTTGCTGATACCGCCTTCACCAAGCCTGTGGGTCGTCCACCCGGAGAGCCCATCGTTGGGTTTGCCCATTTTTTAGATTTTTGACAAAAAAACCGGGATAACATAGGAATCAGAAGCTTTTTTCAGCGAAAATATGACGAGAGAATGATTGACGCAAGGCTGAAAGGCTGATAGATTTCAACTGTTCATCACGCAGAGGTCAAAAGAACTCGGATCCGAAGTTGATATGAGGAATGTTGGCCTTATTGGGCGGCTTTGCGTCCCGGGTTCCGGTTTTGTAATCAGATCCACCTCGGGATATACCTGAGGCTTCCCATGTTCGAGTCTCCTGATTCTGTACCAGACAGCGCAACGCTCGAGTTTGATCTTTGTATTGCAGGTGCTGGCGCCGCTAGCATTACATTGGCTCTTGAGCTATGCAATAGTGGTCTCCGGGTGTGCCTGTTGGAAGCAGGAGGATTCAAACCTCCAAAGATCGACAATTCTCACCCTTACGCGGGTGAGAGCATCGGTCGCCCCTACCCACTGCTTGGGTCTCGGCTCCGCTATTTTGGAGGGACCACCAATCATTGGGGCGGGTGGTGTCGTCCTCTCGATCCAATCGACTTTCGCAAGAGATCTTTTGTGCCATTGAGCGGTTGGCCTCTGCAGCGAGTCCATCTCGATTCCTACTACCGTCGTGCCGCCAGGATTTGTGAAATTGACCCTCCGGTTTTTGAATTGAATGAACTCCCTATTTCACTAATTAGTAGGATCTTTGGAGGGGCCCGCCGCCGGCGTGAGGAGGAATTCTTCCACCGATATGACCCCGATTTTGCGGTAAAGAACTTTCGTTTTAGTCCGCCCACCCGCTTCGGGCAACGCTATCGGCTCCAGTTGGAGCGGTCTGACTCCGTCACTTGTTACCTTAACTCTACTGTTGTCGAGATTGTGAAACCTGGAAAGCAGGTGACACGACTGCGAGTGAGAGCGGATGGAAAGAAGTTCTTTGTGCGAGCTCGAGCTTACGTTCTTGCTCTGGGTGCCATCGAAAACGCCCGACTCTTGCTGGAGTCGGATCACTACGACCAGCCAGGCCTGGGCAACGAGAGTGATTTTGTAGGTCGCTGTTTTGCTGATCATATCGGAAAGACTGTAGGCGCTATTTTGACTTCTCGGCAAGTCCCTTATATGACCTATCGCGAAAGTGGTATTCAATTGCTACCACACCTGTCCTTTCAGGAGGAGTTCCTTTTGAAGAACAAGTTGGTAAACCTTGGCATCATCTTTTCATCGAGTCTGGGCGATGAGTTTCTAACTGCTGACTATGGTTCCGACAGGAGGCTTTTTTCGGGTTGGAAGGGAAGTCAAACCAAAGCTGTGCTTAACATCATTGCCCGAGTGGAACCTACGCCGAATCCGGAAAGCCGGATTACTTTGTCCAACCAAAAGGATGCAAACGGGGTGCGTCGGGTATGCTTGGATTGGCGTTTGAACAGCACGGAATTAGAAAGTATCGACAAAGCCATGGATCTGATCGCAAGAAAAGTGGGGTGTAATAACATCGGTCGGTTGAAAAGAACCTTTTACAGCGGCGCTAAGTCTTCGGAGGAATATTACAGTTTTCAGTATCACCAGCTCGGAACTACCCGAATGTCAGAGGATTCCTCCTTTGGCGTAGTCAATGCTGACTGCCGAGTCCATTCTATTCAGAACCTTTTCATTGCGGGAGCTTCCGTGTTCCCGACTTTTGGTTTTGCAAATCCGACGCTGACAATTGTTGCACTCGCGATTCGACTTGCGGATCACCTGAGAACACAACTGAAAAGCGGATTGATCGCAAAATCTTACAGCCAGGAGAGGTTCAAGTGAAGCACAGAGCTTACAGAGAAAAGATGTGTCGCCCATGAAGTGGACCAGGCGGGGCCTCATTGGAGCAACCTTTGCACTGTTAGGTTACCTCGTCTTACGCGATCTTACTTCCACTTTTCTGACCAAACATGTCGACTCAGACGCTGAAGAATCGTTTCTTGAACTCTTCAGAGAAGTGGTTCGAGCACTCGATTTAAATCCTGAGGTTGGAGAGATCTATCTCAACAGCGCCGTCAGTCGGGCTCGTGAGGCAAACTTTAGGACTCTTGCCCAGTTGATCCACAAACGGGTTGGATCACCTGCACCGCAGGCCCTAGGGTGGTCCTGGGTCATGCTTCATCCGCATCGAGCCCAGCTGATCGAAATGCTGGCAAAAGCAATCAAGCAGGATTTCTCAGAAGGCAACATCTCTCTCCTACAAAATTGGTATTTGTCTGTTACGGAATGTCGCCTCGCCGCTGCCAAGTACATTCTCCACCAAGAAGACCAGAATCTCCCACCGCTTGCCCGGGTGAGTGAGTTCACTCCGGGCGTGCTGCAGAAAGTTAAACGATGGGGTCCGCAATTGACACGCTCCGGTCAGCCCTTTAACGTGCAATCGAATGGCACCTGCCTGTTTCGGATCGAGACAAAAGACAAGGCACAGCAGCTTACTGTGTTTCTGAGCGAAATGCCGCTTTCAACCCGGGTGGAATCTGATGTGATTACAGCTTCTTTGGGACCGAAAGAAGTGAACGGCATCATCGCGCGACCGGGCTACTACGGTGTCTTCTTAGTGAGTCTCACAGAGCGTATCAAACAGGAATTGGGCCAGTTCCGGGTCCTGGACTATGTTCGGGTCAGTTCCCTTCCCAGTGTACGACTACGAGAAATTGTAGACTGGGGACCACAATCCGTTCGGAAAGGTCAAGTCCTCAAACTCGAATCGGACCAAAGCCTGAGGTTTTGGATTAGGACGACGCCTGGTCCAAAAGATGTCACACTTTTTCTGGGTAACACCGAGCTCCCCACCGAGATAGGGGCAAACCTCATTACAGCCATCCTGAAACCGGGCCTAGCTTCAATCGCCTTAAATACATCGGGGACCTACGAGGTGTTTCTGGCCAGCATTCCTCGCAGGCTCAAGCAAAAAATAGGCGATTTAACAGTTTCGGACGAGTAGTTGACCAGTTTGGAAAAGTTTGGCGCTTTGATAGTTTCCAATTTCAAAACCTTCTGCTTTCATATGCTACTGGCGTTCAAGTGCTGTAGCAGGAATGCAAGGTTAGTGTAATCGAACATAAGATTAACAAGTATCTCCCCAGGACGTTGGAATAATGATCTTTTTTTTCGATTATCTTCGCTCGTATCTAAAACGCGCCAAAATATGCTGAAATCAGAAAAAATTAGTCATGCGGCACGTAAATGATCTTGGGAAATAAATGAAAAGCAAAATTAAATTCATTTTAGAAACCATAAAAAGAGCACGGAATGCCCGCAGCACGCATTTCTGACGCGCGACGTGTAATGTGTCACTCAGCCGCTCGGAAACGGATTGAGTACAGGTCAAAATCCTTCATAACAAACTGAATCCCGACCGGCCAAACCGCCAAGTCGCCTAGCCTGGTCTTTTGTTTCCAGACCACCGTGCGCTCAATTTCCTCTCCAAAGATCTCACTCGCTTCAGAGAGCCTATATCCGTTCAAAGGCTTTCCATTCACATCTTGTATCTCGACTCGTATGCTGCCCACGGCCGAGGTAGAGTAATTGATCACCAGTTCCTCACCGGAAAAGACCAACGGCCTGGTTAGAAACTCTCCCCCGGAGTAAGGAGCGTTGACCGAGACAAAACCATCGACCCGCAGTGTGGCTCTGCGAGCACGGCACAGCTGATGTCGGTAGTGCTCTCCATAATACACTGAAAGCTCAGTTGGACTTGTCTGAAGAATACCTCGGGCCATCATCATATTCTGATCTGTCCAGTTCAGGGCTCGTCGCTGAGTTGTACGAGCGGGTCGGGTTGTTTTGCCGCGAGCTCGGCGTAAAAGTCTCTACCTTCATGGTTGATGACGATGAAGGCTGGGAAATCCTCGACCTCGATTCGCCAAATGGCTTCCATGTCGAGATCCTGGTATTCCAGCACCTCCACCTTCTTGATGCTGTACGCGGCCAGACGGGCACCTGGGCCGCCGATGGAGCCCAGGTAGAATCCGCCGTGTTTGGCGCAAGCATCGCTCACCTGCCTCGAGCGGTTGCCTTTGGCCAGCATCACCATGCTGCCCCCGTGGCTCTGGAACAGATCCACGTAAGAGTCCATGCGTCCGGCGGTGGTCGGTCCGAAGGATCCGGAAGGATAGCCTTTTGGCTTCTTAGCCGGACCGGCGTAGTAAATCACGTGATCCTTGATATACTGCGGCAGACCATCACCGTGATCTAACCGTTCTTTAAGCCGGGCGTGGGCGATGTCCCTGGCCACCACCATCGGTCCGTTCAGCACTAGCCGCGTGGCAACCGGTTGTTGCCGAAGCTCCGCCAGGATCTCACGCATGGGGCGGTTGAGGTCAATCTCCACAGCTTTGCTTCCGAGTTCCTCCTCGGTGACATCGGGCAGGTACCGTGCCGGGTTCGTTTCCAGTTGCTCCAAAAAGATCCCGTCTGTGGTGATCTTGCCCAGAATTTGACGGTCAGCCGAACAGGAGACGCCCAGACCAACCGGGCACGAGGCTGCGTGCCGGGGCAGGCGAATGACGCGGATGTCGTGAACAAAGTACTTGCCCCCGAACTGTGCTCCGATACCCGTATTCGAGCAGAGTCTCAATATCCTGTTTTCAAGGTCATTGTCACGAAAGGCCCGTCCCTGCTCGCTACCTGTTGTGGGCAAATCGTCCAGATAGCGACAAGTGGCGAGTTTTACCGTTTTCAGTGTGAACTCAGCTGACATGCCGCCGATGACCAGAGCTAAGTGATAGGGTGGGCAGGCCGCGGTCCCGATAGTCCGGATCTTTTCCGCTACGAACTTGAGGAGTGACTCGGGATTAAGCAGAGCCTTTGTCTCCTGGTACAGGAAGGTCATGTTGGCTGAGCCGCCACCCTTAGCGATGAAGAGAAAACGGTATTCGTGGCCTGGTTCGGCGTAGATTTCAATTTGAGCTGGCAGGTTGGTACCCGTATTCTTTTCGTTCCACAGGTCCAGCGGCGCCAGCTGCGAGTAACGCAGATTTCGGTGATCATAAGCCTGATGAATCCCATATGAAACCGCTTCTGCATCATCGCAGAAGGTAAAGACGTTTTCGCCCTTGTAGCCGATGGCGATAGCTGTTCCGGTGTCCTGGCAGCCTGGGAGGATCCTACTTGCTGCGATGTTGGCATTCTTCAGGAGCTCTAACGCGACGAAACGATCGTTGTCTGATGCCTCGGGATCCTCTAGGATCTTGGCTAGCTGTTTCAGGTGGTCGGACCGTAGTAAGTGAGCTATGTCGTCCATTGCCTCGCGAGCGATGAGCGTCAGCGCGTCGTACTTCACCTGGAGAATTTTCCGTCCTTCAAACTCAGCCGTGGACACGTAGTCGGAAGTGAGCTTGCGATACTCCGTAGTATCCTCGCCATGTTCGAAAATTTTTTGGTATCGAAACTGAGCCATTGGTAAACACCTCTTGGCAAGAAAATCGAGCTAAAGGTTTGCTCTAATCCAAGGGAAACCCTGCCCCCTTTTTACAATACTGTCGTCCAATACAAAAAGAGCAGAGAACTTAACACACCTCCCGCAATAGGAGCAAGGACAGGAATCCAGCTATAGCCCCAGTCTGCCTTTCCTTTTCCAGCGATGGGAAGAAGTGAATGGGCAATGCGAGGTCCAAGGTCTCGCGCCGGGTTGATTGCGAAACCCGTCGGGCCTCCCAGAGACAGGCCAATGCTCCATACTAATAATCCTACCAGGAGCGGCTGGATCCCGAAACTGAAAACGACGGAGAGATCAATGTCTCCCGGCTGGGCTAACTCTTGAGCATTAGCAGTAATAGCCAGAATCCCAAAGAGAAGCATCGCCGTTCCGATCAGCTCCGTAAGGAAATTGGCGCCAGGTTTGCGGACAGATGGAGCAGTGCAGAAAACAGCCAATTTGAGTGATGCGTCGTTTGTTTCAGCCCAATGGGGAAGGTAAGCTAGCCAAACGATGACTCCGCCGACAATGCCACCCATCAGTTGAGCTAGAAGATATCCGGGGACTTGAGACCACGGAAAGGCTCCGATAGATGCCAGCCCTAGGGTCACAGCCGGGTTGATGTGGGCGCCGCTGACTCGTCCCACCGCGTAGACAGCCAGGGTTACGGCGAGTCCCCATCCGGTGGTGATGGCAAGCCATCCGGAGTTCTTCCCCTTGGATTTGTTCAGCAGAACACCGGCCACAACACCATCCCCCAGTACGACTAAAATCATGGTTCCAATCATCTCAGCTAGATAGATAGACATTGTTCTCCTCCAGCAGACTAAAGTTATGAAGGGTACAGTTCACTCTATCCTCCTGGGAACGGGAAATTTGAGGTTTAGATCCCTCTGCTCCAAACATTGATCCTCAATCTCTTGCAAGCGTTCTATCCCTTCCGAATCTCCAACCGATGAACGGTTTGGTGAAGATATGTTCGGCGTGGTGAAAGCTCGATCACGCGAATCTCCTAGTGTAAAGAGCTGGTCGTGTTGGCCGACGGGGCCATTCGGATCTACAATCTTGTGTTGTGGAGCATTTCCCGCACCGCAGTAGTGCAACGAGACGGTCCACGGTTCTTCGGTGTTCTTTTTCGGAGTTTTGATATTGATGTAGCCCGGGTTTCACGCGAAGCACTCCTTTTCGTCCCAGGTGTCGGCAGGAAACCACTTTTATGTTCTCTCGGCTAGTCGGGTGGCTAGGTTAACACAGGAAAATTCAGCTCACCAGCACTTCGATCCAAAACACCACGTCTACCAAGAGCTGCACCAGATTTTTATCTTAGCCTCTTGCTTTTTTAAAGTTGTATTAATAAAATATTTAGTCAAAGCTAAAAGATGAAAGGATGAGGTCCAATGAAGAGTGTAAGCAGGCGAACATTGTTGGGAGGAACACTGGGTACTGTCGGTTTAACTGGGAGCAAGACTCTGCTGGGTGGGCGCGCGGCTGCGTTGGATAGGTCCGTGCACGCCGGCCATGTGGAGATGCTGTCGGTGGTGGGCGAGGTGGACCTGAGCAAGTTCGATCCGTCCGTCTTCATGTATGGGTTTGACTACGGAAAAGTTAGCGAGCTACCGGATGGTCGCACTTTACGGGAATGGGAGATTCGCGCGGTGGACCAGGAAATTGAGATTGCTCCGGGGGTCTATTTCCCAGCTTGGACTTTCAACGGGCAGGTGCCTGGTCCCACCTTGCGCTGCACGGAAGGGGATCGACTGCGCATTCACTTTGCCAACGGAGGCAGTCATCCTCATACCATGCACTTTCATGGTTTTCACCCAGCAGAGATGGATGGGGTATTTGAACTCATTCAGCCGGGCGAATCGTTTGTTTACGAGTTCGATGCCGACCCTTTTGGTTTGCACCTGTACCATTGCCACGCTGTGCCCTTGAAACGGCACATCCACAAGGGGCTTTACGGAACCTTTATCATCGATCCCAAGGAGGCTCGGCCGCGGGCTCGGGAGATGGTGATGGTGATGAACGGATTCGACACTAATTTTGACGCCGAAAATGAAATCTATGCGGCTAATACGGTGGCCTTCCATTACCAGAGCCATCCGGTCCAAGTGAAGCTACACGAGCTGGTGCGCATTTACCTGGTCAATGCGTTGGAGTTTGACCTGGTGAATTCACTTCACATTCACGGCCACTTTTTTCATGTCTATCGCACCGGTACCAAGCTCAGCCCGGATGATTTCACCGATACCGTTATGCTGTGCCAGGGCGAGCGACATATCCTGGAACTGACTTTTCGGCATACTGGTAAGTTCATGTTTCATGCCCATCAAAGCGAATTCGCCGAACTCGGCTGGATGGGATTTTTCGATGTGAAAGGATAACTCCATGAAGCAATGGATGCGAGGTCTGCTTCCCGTTGTATTGTTGGCAGGGTTGCTCGGGATTTTTTTTGCATTTGGGCCCTTGGGAGTGTTCTGGTCCGCCTTTCCGCCCATAGAGGAATTGACGATCGAGCGTATTGAGCTGCCGGAGCCCAACAGTATGATTCTCCATGTAGTCAATGGCGGGCCCGATCCAGTGACAGTGGCCCAGATTCTTGTCGACGACGCCTTATGGAAGTTTCGGACCGAGCCGGAAGAAAAAATAGTTTCCCGCCTGGGGCACATGAAGATCTACGTTCCCTATCCCTGGGTGGAAGGGGAAATGCACGAGGTAGGAATCCTGACGTCGACTGGTTTAACTTTTACTAAAGAGATCGAGGTGGCTACGCAGTCACCTCAGACCAACTGGGCTTACTTCTGGACGTTTTCTATGCTTGGCATTTATGTGGGGGTCATTCCGGTCTTTCTGGGTCTTCTCTGGTACCCTTTTTTGCGCGATTTGTCCCTTTCCTGGCTCTATTTTTTCCTGAGTCTGACGGTGGGATTGCTGTTTTTTCTGGTGGTCGATACTTTTGAGGAAGCACTTGAGATAGCCCAAAGCGTTCCAGGTGCCTTTCAAGGAGTTGCTTTGGTGACGATGGGCATCGTGGGAATGTTGTTGCTCTTGCTTTACCTTTCCCGGCGCAAGCCCTCCCGTTCGGACAAAACAACGGTTGAGGGTCGTTTATGGACAGCCTTCATGATTGCCATTGGAATCGGCCTTCACAACCTGGGAGAAGGCCTGGCCATTGGCTCAGCCTATTCAGTAGGAGAAATTAGTCTGGGCACTTTTCTGGTGGTCGGGTTTATCTTGCACAACCTAACTGAGGGTTTGGGAATCGTAACTCCGATCGCCCATGACCGGCCTTCGCTGGTCCGGCTTGCCGGGTTGGGGATCATCGCCGGATTCCCCACCATTTTGGGGACTTGGATGGGTGGGTTCAGCTATTCTCCAGTCTGGACGACCCTTTTTCTCGGAGTAGGGGTAGGAGCCATCCTGCAGGTCATTTATGAGATCGTACAGCTTTTGGCCGACGGGGAAGAGATGAGCATCTTAACCCCCTACAACCTGTCGGGCTTCTTGCTGGGCTTGGGGATCATGTACAGCACCGGTTTGCTGCTTGTGACCTAGCTGGGCAGACTGTTCGAACTCCCCAAAGATCGTTTACCAATATAGCCCGTGAGTAATACCGTTCAGTTCGTCCTCAGTCTCACTAGGAGTCAGGGTCAGGAATTTGAGTATACTTTTACTGCTATTTCTAATGCTCACCACCGGTCTTGCTGGCCAGCGAGGAACCTCTGGTTCCAAGAAGGCCCCCGAACTGGTCACCGATCGCCCCGACCAGACAGAATCCAGTAGTGTCGTCCCTCCGGGATATTTCCAGGTGGAAACAGGCTGGACCCTGACTGGTGACAGCGGAGATGATGTCCGCACCTCGACCCACGAGATTCCAGGAACTCTACTGCGCATTGGTGTGATCAATCGAATGGAATTTCGTTTGGGCTGGAGGGGTAGGCTTTGGGAAAACACTCGTGAGGCTGGGCAGCAGAGGAATCTAGCCGGGCACGGAGATGCAGAGGTCGGTTCCAAATTTTACCTTAGGGAGGAAAAGGGTTGGGTTCCAGAAACTGCTTTGTTACTTGGATTATCTTTGCCCGTTGGTGACGAAGAGCTGTCCAGCCGACGGGTCGATCCTGCCTTACGTCTATCCTTATCGCACAGCCTCTCCGATCGTGTTTCCTTCGGCTATAATGTTGGAGCATTCTGGGAATCACAGTTAGAAGAAAACGCTGACCGGGATACGCATGTCTTCTTAAACTATACAGCGGTCATGGGGATAGGACTAACCGATCGAGCTGGAGTATTCATCGAGGTGTTTGGGGATATTCCCTTAAATGCCGCCGGTGACTCCGGTAATTCCTTTGATGGTGGGCTAACTTATCTGTCGAAACCCAACCTGCAGTTTGATGTCGCTGTTGGGTGTGGACTGTCGGGAGATTACAATGACTGGTTTGTTGGATTAGGCGTCACCGTTCGATTACCTCGTTGAAAGGGATTCCTGAGCTAGGACACTTGTCTTATATTGGTGCGTATGATTTTGCCCATTCGGTGAGTACTGATTGATGAACCATGTCGGGCCTAGTGACGTCGATCCAAAAAGGCTCTTTACCGAGGGGTGGCATCGGGTAGTCCGCCGTCCACCGGAAGGGTGGCCCCGGTAGTGGGCGTCTTCCGGCTGGCAAAAAAGACGACTGCATTGGCCACATGAGTTGCTGTCACCTTAGCTGTCAACAAACTTCGTTTTCGGTAGTACTCCTCCAAAGATTGTTCATCTAGCCCTCTGGCTCGCATGCGTTCCGGTCCCACGTCGGACCACAATCCAGATTTTCGTTTTCCTTCTGCAAAGACTGCATCAGGTGCTACCATGTTGACTCGTACCCCGAGTGCGGACATTTCCAGACTGGCGATCCGGGCTAGTTGGTGAGCAGCAGCTTTGGTGGCGCTGTAGGCACCGAATTGGGCGCTCGGAGAGAAAACATTCTTACTGGAAATCAACACCACGTCTCCGCCTGTGCCCTGGACTTCAAAATGCCGCGCCGCCTCCGAGAGAATATTCAAAGTACCTTCCACATTTACCCGTTGCAGCTGGCGAAACCCCTCAAGCGCCATCTTCTTGAGGGGGGAAACCAAAGCGACTCCCGCATTGGGGATCACAAGATCCACGCCGCCCCAGGTAGAAATGATCTCGGCGAACCCGTGGCTCACCGAGCGGAGATCTCCCACGTCAATAGGAAGTCCGATCACTCGTTCAGGGAAGTCGGCTCGCAATTCTTCGACCAGTTTCTCCAACCGCTCACCGGGCAGATCTGTCACGGCCACATGACAGCCATGCTCGAGAAGCACCCGGCTGATTCCAGAACCAATGGCACCGGCCGCCCCTGTGACCAGGGCTACGTAACTATGGAAGGTTTGCCTGCTGAGGCCTAGCTTAGCGTGTTGGAGGCGGTGATATTCCATGGCGAACAGGTTGTTTTCGCTTAGCCCTTGGTAGGCACCCATGGCCCTAATTTTGGTCTTCACCTGGATTGTCTGAGCCGTGATGTCCCGACAGATGTTAGCGGCAAGCATGTCCTGGCCCGAACAGGCTACTCCCATCCCGGGGATGAGGACAACGCACGGAGCAGGATCAAAGTAGGTCAAACTGGAATCCATCTCTGACGAGTGTCGATTCAAGTAAGCTTGATAAGCGGACCGGTAGTTGTCGACTGCAAGCTTGATCTGCTCCCGCAGCCTGGACGTGTCATGATGGGAGGGATCGTCAATCCACAACGGGAATGTTTTGGTGCGGATCAAATGATCGGTGGTCAAGGGGGGGGTCAGGGCCACTCCTTTGGCATGATCCGAATCGACAAAGTTGAGTACATCGCGGTTGATCAGAGGTGTGAGGATTTTGCGAAGATAAGGTTGATCCTTATCGCTTGTGGGCTCGGCCAAAAAACCGCGCAACAGTGGTGCCAATCTAACCCATCTTTCTTGAGCAGACTCAAGCGAAGTGCCCATAGCAACCCGCAGAGGGAAGGACACTTTCTCGTTCAGATACGACTCCGCTCGGCTTACCAGTTCGATCATTATCTCGTATGATTCACGAGCCGTTTCTCCCCACGTGACCAAGCCATGTCGCATCCACACCATCGCTCGTTGTCCCGGATGTGCCCGAAAACCCTCCAGGGAAACCTTGGCCAATTTGAATCCCGGTTTCATGTAGTCTAGGACAATGACCTCGTCTCCGAGTGCCTCTCTAACGACCGTTTCTCCCTTGGTCTGGTTGGTGAGAGCTAAAATGGCGTCAGCATGCGTGTGGTCAATGAATTTCTGGGGAAGAAAGACGTGCAGCAGGGTTTCGATGGATGGCGTCGGGGACCGAAAATCAAGGAGGCGGGTTCGGACTTCCAGCAACATCGCTTCGTCAGACATGTCCTGCAGGGTTTGCAGGCGACTCAGGTATTGCAGATCGAGGCCGGGGTGTCCTTCCGGTCCGATTGTCGACAGATCCTGACCGGAAGCCTTCACAAAGATGGCCGTGATCTGATCACCTAGAACATTCGTGTAGGAACTCTTCACCGAGGTGTTGCCGCCCCCATGCAACACAAGGCTCTTCTCAGCACCGAGTAGTCGGGCTGTGTAGGTCCGTAAAGCGAGATCCACTCCCCACTGATCAACATATTTGGCCAAGAATTCGTTCGCATCTTTGTCTTTCCATCTGTTTTTCATCTAGATCACTTGGTGTTGTTGTGCTGAAGGACTTTACTATTACTCTCCAAAGCCATCCCGGAAAAGGACGCCTGGAGTCCTGAAAGCAACCGTTGTGTGGCCTAAGAAGATGCTCTGCACGATAAAACCCTACGCTCGCTGCGCTTGCAGAAGATTAAGCATAGACCTGGCATTCTTCACGGGGTCGTTGCCATCAAACACGGCACTTCCGGTGACCACAATATCCACACCCGCGTCGGCTAAATCGATTACATGGTCTTGCTGAATACCTCCATCAACAGCGATCAAGATAGGCTGGTTGCGTTTGGAAATCATCTCTTTCACCGCACTGATTCGGGAAAAAGTGGAAGGCAAGAAGCTTCCTTTCCAACTGGGATTGATAGCCAGGAGCATGATCAAATCCACCTCATCAAGTAAAGGTTCCAGAAGAGCCAGAGACGTTCCGGGGTTCAGAGCTACACCCCGAACCAATCCTCTCGAGGCATCAACTGGGTGGTTCATCTGGTTCAGTTTTTGCAGTGTGGCGTGGATTTGCGAAGAGGATTCCACATGAACTGTAATCACATCCGCTCCCGCCGCCACGTAGCCGTCTAGCTTCTCCAAAGGTTCTCTGATCATCAGATGAACATCTTTGAGTAAAGGAGTCTGGAGAGCCTTTATGAAGGGCGGACCGATGGTCATAGTCGGTGTAAAGTGCCCATCCATGACGTCTACGTGGACCAAGCCAGCGCCGGCCTGTTCGAGCAAAGACAGCTCGGAGGCTAAAGACATTAGATTGGCAGAGAGGATTCCAACACTAATGGTAGGCGAAAGCTGGCAGAGCGTCTCAAAGTTAGACATTGGCCACAAGCGTGAGCGTATTTATGAAACCAAGTCCTCAGTTTCATTTTTCAGGGTCTGGTAAAGGTCATGGGCTCCCTGCGGATTCATCTTCTCGTGCACCACTTGGCAGACGGCTTGAATCATGGCTGCTGGGGAATCTGATTGGAAGATGTTTCTTCCCATATCCACCCCTGCAGCTCCCTGATCGATAGCCTGGTAAGCCATGTTCAGTGCGTCCAGTTCTGGGAGTTTTTTCCCGCCGGCCATGATGATGGGGACCGGACAGGCGGCTGTGATAGTTTCAAAGCCGTCGTCAACGTAGTAGGTTTTGACGAAGTGTGCCCCTAGCTCGCTACAAATACGGCAGGCCAGACGGAGATATCGTGCATCTCGAGTCATTTCCTTGCCGACAGCCGTAACGGCGAGAACAGGAATGTCGTATCGGTTTCCGAGATCCACCAGTTTAGTCATATTAGAAATAGACTGTGTTTCGAACTCTCCCCCAATAAAGACCTGAACGGCTACAGCTGAGACACCTAATCGAACGGCATCTTCGATATCCACAGCAATCCGTTCATTGGAGAGTTCCTTTAAAATGCTGGGTCCGCCACTTGCTCTGAGAACGATGCCGTTGGTGAAAGTGGAGGGAACAGTGGAACGAAGCATGCCGCGAGTTAGCATCAGTGCACTGCAGTGGGGGAGGAGAGGAACAATATTTAGATCGACGCGCTCTAGACCACTGGTAGGACCCAGAAAATAGCCATGATCGATCGCCAGCATCACCGTGCGCCCTGATTGGGGATTGAAGATCCTCGAAAAACGATTTTGCATTCCCCAGCCTAGTGCGTTGGAGCCTTTTAGAAAGAAAGGCTGGTTTTGCGGTTGCACATTGGGGGCATAATCTTTGGCCTCTCTGAGCTTGTCGACGTCAGCCACGACTAATCTCCTTTCTGGTTAAAACTCCCTGAGCCCCCATTTTATAAATGGTTTTGCTAGTGCCAACTCCGCTAATGGAACAAGCTGATAGTTTTGGTCCAATGAACTTAACACTTCTTTCACCGCATTCACAAGTTCTATTACATCTGGGCGAGCGGGTTGAAGATCCTTTCTTTCAGCCCAAAGATGACCTGAAGAGCTATTGATTCAAGGTTGGAGTTTTGGTGGATGTTAATCACTCATCACCAGGAGGGAGTAATCCATGAAGAACAAAACCCCAGGAGGTTTCTCAAGGCGCGATTTTATGCGAGTGAGTGTGGCCACCCGCACTGAGCACGAAATTTAGGAGCCTGCCTGCCTTTCCCTTAACGGCTGTGGCAGGCGTTCAACAGGAATGACGCAATCGACAACCGTAGATGGCTTACCGGCAGTTGGGTCGGACCGGTTTGATGATTTCTGAATTTGTGCACGGCGATAACTCGGTTGCTCCAGATCATTACCAGTCCGTCGAATACTCGATGGAACGGGGTCTAAACTATCTCGACACCGCTCCAATGTATGGCAATGGAGCCAGCGAGCGGGGGCTAAGGTAATCAAGGGTTTCAAACGTGGGCGGGTTTTTCTTACCTAGAAAGTAAGTTTGTTCCGTTACCATTAAGAACGAGCTCTTCAAGGCCATCTACGATGAGTTGCCGGACCCGGAAAAAAACGAATCAACTTTGCCATCCGCACCATGTGGAGGAACTCCACCGGATCGTTCCGGGAGACATGAAGGTTCCCAGGAAAGCTTATCTGTGGGCTCTACAGAATCCAGATCTGAGCGCCGTCATTTCCGAGATCGTGGAACGAGAAAATGGCGAACGGAGAATCTCAGCCTGGCTGGCAAGCAAGTGGAACTGAGTTCTGAGGACTTGAGTACTTAAGTGTTTCGCATTTAGAAAACGAAATTCTAAAAAAATTAAACTTCATACAGCTGGATCTGCATACATGAGTTCATGATCAGCCTCACTTCGTGGAATATGGCCAAAATTGATTCCACAACTTCGATTCCCGTCATGCTGCGTACTTCTTTCTCTCGCATCGCGTAATAAATTTGAAAACCGGCCCAGCGGTCTTCTGGCCCACTTCGAAGCACTCTACGAAGCTTACCCATATCTGGAAAGTTAGTCTTGGTGAAACGGGTTGCTTTGCCTCCTAGACTACCAGCGTGGACGGAGAAGCCTTCGCGCAACACCAGCCTTTTCAACTCAGGCTCGATTAGGCCTTTTGGTTTCAGTATCTTGAGCAAGCGATGCCAATCCCAGTCTGAACGCAACTTGCACTGAGGATAATTGCGGGGGGCTTTCAGGTATCCACGCTCGACTTGCAGACCGCACTTGAAGAGCTGCTCTTCGGTGTCCACCATGAGGAAAAACTTTGAACAGCCAAAGCTGACGTGTCCGGAAATGGGTTTAGCCGTGCGATTGGCACGCGGCAGGTAGCCAATCCACCGCCAGAAAGTGCCCCGTCCCCAGCGCCTGGTGACGAATGGCTGATTGTATCGTGATTGTAGGGCGGGCTTAAGAATTTGCGTAATGCGTTCGTTGTCGTTGAGATTTCCGACGCGAATCCCGCGCTTAAAATCGATAAACTCGGGCCGAAATTCGACAGCGACCCCAGGTACCGGCAGTCCGATTTGAGGTTTTCCATGCATATTTGCTGCCGATCAAGTTAGGTCATCTGGTAGATTATACCAATCAGATGTCCCCAATTGAGTCGAGCCAATCCTGCTGGGTTGAGACCAGCTCAAGACCACCGGGTGCGATGCTCCATCCGGGGACGATGATGATCGAACCACGCTAATAAAGCTTTCAGGTCAACCCCGGCCAGTCTTCGCCGGCGTTTAATTGTGCCGACTGGAAGGCGTGGCGGATCTGTTGGACCAGGTGCTTGGGCAGGGGACCTTGTTCGACGGAGTTGATGTTGGTTTGGGCGTTCTGCGGTCTGGTGGTACCGACGATGGCGCAATGAACGCCGGGTTGTGCCAGGGCGAAACGCAGGGCGATGCGGGGCCACAGCTGTGTTGTCTCGCCCTGGAAGCCGAGTGCAATGGGAGTGAGGCCCATGGCTAATAGTCGTTCTCGGTACGGTTTGGCATAGCTTTGGTAGACACCACGCTGCTGGGATAAATCTTTCCAGGCAGCATTAGCTATCGGTCTTTTGGCGAGGACGCCGATGTTGTTTTCCTCGGTCTTTTGTAGGACAGTGTCGATGTTGGCCTGGTCACAGATGTTGACGGATGTTTCGATGACCGCCACATCGTCAAGTGTGGCGGCGTAGGCGGCTGCTTCGTTGTCTCCGGAATAGCCGACAAAACCAATCTTGCCGGCGTCGCGTGCTCTGACGAGGGCGCTTATGGCCTCGCCGCGCTGTAGCACCGTGAGAGAGCACGAGTGCAGAAGTACGATGTCGATATGGTCGGTTCTAAGGCGCTGTAGCGCGCGCTCCACCGTCTGACTGATCAGACCGGTCGACCATTCTTCGCCAGTGACGCCATCGACGTGATGGCCACACTTGGTAACCAGAGTGTAATCATCTCGTCGGTGGCCGACACTCTTGCCGATAAGCTGCTCAGAGCCAGGGTAGCACGCGGCTGTGTCGATGAGGTTGATGCCCGCGTCAAGAAGAACATTTAAAATCTGGGCGGTGCGTCTGGTGTCCTCATTCAGGTACCCGATGGGCGCTCCACCGAATCCGATGGGTGAGATCTGCAAATTGGTTTTCCCCAACGTCTTTCTTTCCATGGCGATATGTTGTCAACGACTATGCAGCATCGCGTCCTCGTCTCTCCTCGATCTCACCTCACAGGCCCATCAGCAATTGCTACTTTATTTGCGGAACAAAACACTGGTTTCTTGGGTTAGCCGGTGCTTCCCAAGTACTCGGAAGCGGCCCGAACTCCCGCGCCCTCTGCCGCACGGAAACCCTGAGAATGCAGACACTTTTCCAAAGCATCGAGAAAATAGAGGACATTTTGTGACCGGCTGGTCTCACCCATCAATCCAACCCGCCAAACTCTCCCTTTGAGCTCTCCCAATCCTCCGCCAATCTCAAGATTGAATTCCGAGAGGAGCTGGTTGCGAACTTTAATATCGTCGATGGAGTTGGGAACTTTCAGCGTGTTGAGAGACCATAACCGATACTCGGGAGAGACATGCATGCTCAGGCCCATGGCTTCAGTTCCCGACACCAGGGCGCGGTGATTTCGCTCGTGTCGTTCCCAACGTGACTCAAGCCCTTCCTCGAGAACGATGAGCAGGGACTCCTTCAAAGCATAATTCATCGAGATCGGAGCAGTGTGGTGATAGGTTCGTTCCTTTCCCCAGTAGGCCTGTACCAGATCGAGATCAAGATACCAGCTGCGGCATTTGCTGGTGCGTCTTTTCAATCTTTCAGCAGCCCGGGAGGACATGGTAAAGGGTGAAAGGCCCGGGGGACAGCTTAGGCACTTCTGTGTCCCACTGTAACAGATATCGATTCCCCATGAATCTACGGCCACCGGATGCCCTCCCAATGAGGTTACGGTGTCCACTAGGAGCAAGGAGCCAAATCGATTGCAAATCTCACGCACAGGTTGCACAGGTTGAAGAACACCGGTAGAAGTTTCGGCATGGACCAAGGCAATAATTTTGGGCCTGCATTTCTCTGCCGCTTGAGCCATGTCTGTTTCGTTCAGGGGCTCTCCGAACTTGGCGAAGATCAAAGTGCAGTCACCGCCGCAGCGGCGTACGCTCTCGGCAAGGCGCTGGCCGAAGACTCCGTTAACTCCCACCAGCACCGAGTCTCCTTCTTCAACAAAATTGACCACCGAGGCCTCCATTCCAGCGCTGCCCGTCCCGGAGATAGGGATTGTCAGTGGATGGGAGGTCTGGAAAACTTGGCGCAAAAGGTCCTGAATCTCGTTCATAATACAAACGAATTCAGGGTCAAGGTGACCCACTAAGGGACGGCTCATGGCTTCAAGAACCCGTGGTGACACGTTCGAAGGGCCAGGCCCCATTAGAAGCCGCTGGGACGACGAAATGCTGGGTTTGAGTGACATTGGATCGAGTGGCTATGTGTTTCGTTTTTTCAGTACGATGCTGTTTACGGAAGGGGGTGCGGGAGATCACGCCGCAAATTACGGATGCAAGACCGCGCCGACCGTATCCACGTCGTCCTGACCTCGAGATCCCAAATCGCTTGTCGGCATCGCCTCTTTGGGAAGGTCACCGTTATCAGTACGAAAAAATCTCCAATAAGTAGGTCTGACAGAGGCGAGAAGCTCAGCTCGTGTCTTAACATTAAATGGCCGGCCGCGGTAGAGGTTCCCCATCTTATACACCAGATTATCGGGGATTGCGCCACAGAACATCATCATGGGCCAGGTGAAATTGGGACCATTAGTTTTGCGTAGACGAGCCAGCCACACCAATAGTCCTCCCAGTCGGAATGCAGTTGGACCCCACCAACTATGCAAACCCGGCCTCAAATTCATTTTCCAGCATTTCATGATCAATTGCCATTGTAGCGAGGTAAGGTCTCGGGTCTGCGTGACCCCTTGATCGTGCTGCATCCGGGTGCCTTCTAGTGGTGTGAAAATCGAGGGAACTAAAAATCCGAATAGTTGCCGGCGTTCCATCTCGAAAATTAAATCTAGTGTGGCTTTCACATCCTCGTCGGTTTCTCCTGGATTCCCGACCATCAAGGTGAGCATCGGGAACCAGCAATTTTGGTTTAGAATCTCCAAGCCTCGCAACATCACGCTGGGCCAGTCCTCGATCTTGAACGGCACTCCTTTGCTAGGCATGACCTGCTTAGCCATGCGCACCGACCCGGTTTCAAGCCCGATCAGGGGTACCAGAGCTTTTTTCTCAGGATGAGAACTCAACGAGCTAAGAATGATGGGGCTTTTGGGTAACAGCGTCTCCGATAGTTTCCGGATTAGCCCGGGATCCACCACAACGGGAGCCATCGTGCAATGGCTCAACACGACATGTTTGACGCCGGCATGGTCGGCGATTCCAGAATAAAGGTCCAGGATCGCTTCCCGGTTGGGAAAGAAGAATGGAGTATCCGAGCGAACCTGTCCCCAAATGAACATGTCCTCGGTTGCCAGTGAGATTTGCGAATTTCCGTTATTTATATTGGCATAAACGGCATCCATAATCCGGTGCTTGGGCAAGGCAATCTGTGGGTTGAGATCGGGCATACAGAATTGGCAGCGTCTTCCACATCCCGTGGTCATTTCTACCACCCCAAAGGTGGTGGGTTTTTCAGGAAAAACAATGGACGAGGAATCGGGTGGGTGCGTAGCCGCCACTTGACTCGGGATGGGTTCCTCCTGAAGGGCCTTGCGGAAGAGCTCAATCGTGCCCGTGGATTCGCTGCGCCCATCCACCACGCAGTCGACACCTAGTTCTTCAGCAGATTGGGTCTGGTTGATTTGCCATCCCCCCGAACCCCCTACAATGACCTTGAAATTCTTGCGGCAGGGGTTACGTTTCAGGCGTTCAAAAAGAACTTCAGCATAATGGGCATTAATAGGCCGTTTGGAGCTTCCAAAGATGGAGGCATACACCCCGGCGGCAAAAGTTACTCCCAGAGGGTTGTGGGTGGACACCGCTACGATTTTGGTCTTGGGCCCAATAAAACCGTCGAGGTCATCGGGATAGCAAACCGCCACATTGTCTGCCCCAAACTCCCTTTCCATGACTGCCTCTAGAACTCTTAGTCCGGCAGGGGCACGCTTGGCCGAACCGTCAGTGAAGCGCTTGACGTCTTTCCATTCCGGATATTTTCGGTCGATGACTCCCTCCATCCAGGTCGGTAGTGAAGCCATGGCCATCTGAATGAAGTAACCGGCATGGTCGACCATTTCTGTCAACGGCGCAGTCAAAACAATTTGTTTTTCAGTCGCCATTTCATGCCTTTCGCTTGTGACTTGGGTGTTCATGATCAGAATTACTCCACGTTACCCACCAGGGCCGTCAGCAGAGATATAGGCCTCCAGGGAGTTCAGCTGGTCCACGAGCTCTTCCACCTGGTGTCGTAAAAGATTGCGGATGGATAAAAGGCCCCTGATGTTTCCGTCTTGGTCTACAACGGGAAGATGTCGTTTATGCATTGAAACCATGAGTTCCAGGGCCTCGGCCTTACTGGTATTGGTCAAGACGGTTTTAGGAGGGGAAGTCATGACCTCGCTGACTAACGTTGTTCTAGGGTCCCGGCCGGGGGCCACGACACGGAGCATCACGTCCCGTTCCGAAAAAATACCGACTAGCCGATTGTCGTCTAGCACCGCTGTGGCACCACAACGCTCTGTTTTCATTAGCTGTACCGCCTCGAGGACTGTTGCGGAGTTCGGGACAGAGGGAGGCGGCACTTGGGCAACTTTAATCACACTCATTATCAGAATACTTCCCCGAGGAGTTGCTTAGTGCTCTGCTTCATAAGATACCACCGTTCGTGGCGAGGGCCACGGTGTTACCGTCGTGTCCTACCTTGTCTCGTCAGCCCTGTCCACAACCGCGTATTAAATGGAACGAGACACTGGCATAGAGGTTCTACTGTAACAAGCGAGTGAATAGTTTTCAACCCAAGCAACTTGGCCTTTCTTAATTTTGTGTGGAGGATCCTTGACACGTCGTCCAATTTCTAAGTGCCAAAGCCTTCGTAGACTTTCCTTGGCGCTTTGCTATAATCCGTTTGTGCGACTTAATAGTGTTGCCTTCGAAAATGACAGCTGTATTCCCGTCAAATACACGTCTGATGGATCGGACGTGTCCTCGCCTTGAGCTGCGGTGAGGTGCGTCATGGGAGGGAGAGTTTCGCTTTGACGGTCATTAATCCCGATGCCCCGTGCGAGGATTGGATTCACTGGCTGGTCTCCGATATCCTCAGGCATATTCGTGGGGTCTCCGAAGACGGACTGCTTTCTCCGCTCGCACGCCAGGTTTAAAACGATTTTAGCAAGGAACCCATCGCTATCTGTTCACTCAGTATGCGCTGGGGATTGAGGTGCTCGTGGCTGGTAAGGGAAGTTTTGTCGACCAGTGCGAGAAACACAAGATTGTGAAAGCGCAACTCTATGGACAATTATTCATGCTGAAGAATTTGGCGGAGCGATAGATATGAGATTCAGTATTTGAGGTTAGAACAATGACGGTTCAGAGATTTCAAATGTACATCGGCGGCGAGTGGGTAAATTCCACCTCAGGAGACTCGTTCACGTCAATCAATCCCTATACGGGCCAGATCTGGGCAGAGTACCCGGCGGGCACTCAGGAGGATGTTGATCGTGCCGTTAGTGCTGCGCGAAAGGCCTTTGAGGGCGAGTGGGGTAAAACGCTACCCTCAGATCGTGCTCGGATCATACGGCAAATTGCCGATGCGATTGCCAAGCACGCTGATTACCTGGGGCGAATTGAAACGCAAGATAACGGGAAGCTCATCCGTGAGATGTCCGCTCAGGTGCACTATTTGGTGAACTACTACCATTACTTTGCCGGAGCGGCCGACAAAATTCAGGGAGAGGTTATCCCCGTTGATAAACCCACCATGTTTAACTACACACTACGCGAGCCGGTGGGCGTCGTCGGTGCTATTGCCCCCTGGAATTCACCCTTGCTTCTCTTGAGTTGGAAAGTGGCACCCGCCCTGGCGGCGGGGTGCACGGTAGTGGCGAAACCCGCTAGGCAAACGTCCGCGTCAGTTCTGGAGTTTGCACGTCTGGTGCTCCAGGAGACTGACTTGCCTGCGGGCGTTTTCAACGTCGTGACCGGCTCTGGAGAATCTGTCGGGGCTGCGCTAGCCAGGCATCCTGGAATCGATAAGCTGGCCTTTACCGGTTCCTCCGAAACCGGGAAAATCGTTGCAAAAAACGCAGCGGAAAACCACACGCGTCTCTCTCTCGAACTTGGAGGAAAATCACCCAATATCGTTTTTGAAGACGCCGACATCGATAACGCCGTTAACGGCATTATTAAGGGGATCTTTGCGGCAACAGGACAGACATGCATTGCCGGGTCACGATTGCTGGCCCAGCAGAGCATTTTTGAAGAATTGCTTGACCGGCTGGCTAAACGAGCCGGTAAGATCAAACTTGGCGATCCGCAAGACGTGAACACCGAAATGGGTCCAGTCGCCTTCAAGGAGCAACTCGACACAATCAAACACTACTGTCAGGAAGGTATTAAAGAGGGCGCAAAACTCGTCATTGGAGGCCAACAGCCGGAGAACAAGGAATTGACCCAAGGTTATTTTTTCGAGCCCACCATCTTCCGTAACGTCAAGAACCAGATGAAGATTGCTCAGGAGGAAATTTTTGGTCCGGTTCTCTGTGCCATCCCTTTCAGTACAGAGGAAGAGGCCGTCAGTATAGCTAACGATGTCGCTTTTGGTCTTGGTGCCGGTATTTGGACGCGTGACGTACAACGAGTCCACCGCATGGTGAAAGTGATTCGAGCAGGCACCGTCTGGGTCAACAATTACCGGGTGATTTCTTTCGCGTCTCCCTTCGGGGGTTACAAAGCAAGTGGCTATGGCCGGGAAAATGGTTTGGAAGCTGTTCGTGAATACACACTCGTTAAAAGCGTGTGGATTGAGCTTTCCAACAAGGTCGAGGATCCTTTCATTTTGTCATAAGACCTGAGTCTTTTGGGTCGGGATGAGAGCGGAGCATGGATTCGGACATCTTTGCTCGGCCTTTGAGTTTTTCGAGAGCGTCCGATCGTTCGGTTGGAGCTCGAGGGCGACTACACTGTTGTAATGTTGGTTGCCATGCTCTCGTTATCGTAAAACCTGTCGGGTTAGATGCGGCTAGCCCTTTGGAGGGAAGAGTTGAGTAAGGAATTCTGGCATACGAACATTTCCAAGGTTGAGCCTGGAAAGATTCAAGTGCGCGGCTATGATCTTGCCCTTTTGATTAGGCAAGCAACCTTTGGTGATGTAGTCTACCTCCTCTTCAAAGGTGAGTGGCCGCAGCAGGGTGAGGGCCGTCTGGTGGAGGCTATCTTGGTCTCTAGCTGCGAGCACAGTCTGCTTGCCCCTTCAGCTGATGCTACTCGGCTAGTAGCCTCTTGCGGGGTTCCTTTGCCATCGGCAGTGGCCGCAGGAATTCTGGCCATTGGCGATTACCACGGGGGAGCCATCGAAGGTTGTGCCCGCATCTTGGAGTCGGCACTGTCCTCAGAGGATGCCGACTTGACTGTCTCTGCCAACCGAGTTGTTGCCGCGGTGCTGGCTCGAGGTGAGCGCTTCCTGGGCTATGGGCACCCCATTCATCCAGAAGATCCTAGGGTTCATCCTTTATTCCAGGTTGCCAGGGAATTGGGCTTGACGGGACGTTGGGTTCAGTTTGCCCGGGAGATAGAGCGAGCTCTCCGAGAGCAGGTCGGTCGGCCATTGCCCATCAACGTGGATGGAGCTATTGCCGCACTTCTGCTTGAAATGGGTCTGGACTGGCGGCTGGGCAAGGCTCTCTTTCTGATTTCAAGGGCGGCTGGTCTCTCCGCCCATTATCTCGAGCAGGTGATGCGGGAACCACCGTTTAAGGCCCCCCGCCAAGAGGAGATCAGTTATGACGGCCCGCCCCTCCGTGATCTGCCTGAGACTTAAAGAGGTCAAACCCTGACTCATTCTAGTCGTCTCGTCCCCCAAGAAGGTCGGCCCGCATCAGGAAGTAAAGCAAGGTTAGAAGAGTAGAGATAGCTGCTGCAACGTAGGTCAGAGCGGCTGCATTTAAGACGCGATCCATCCCGGCTCGTTCCTGTGGCAGGATGATACCCTTTTCGACCACCAGCGACTTTGCACGACTTGAGGCATTAAATTCCACAGGCAAGGTTATTATTTGGAAAAGGAGCACTGCCGAAAACAGCACGGCCCCGATTCCAACTAGATTGTTCGAGCCCATCATCAGCCCGACCAACATGACGATATAACCAATACTGGAGCCGATGTTGGCCGTCGGGACCAGTAAAGAGCGAACCCACAACGGTCCATAGTTTTGGGAATGCTGCAGGGCGTGGCCGGCTTCGTGGCTGGCTGCGCCAATGGCGGCAATCGAGGACGAGTCGTAAACGTTTTTTTATAGAGCTAAGGTCTTGGTCACGGGATTGTAATGATCAGAAAGCAGGCCGTGAGTGGAAACAATCTTGACGTCGCTAATGCCCGCTCTTTTGAGCAATTCCGCTGCCGTCTCTCGTCCGGTTAAACCTCGTATAGATCGGACGGTGGAGTATTTGTTGAAGTTGGCTTTGACCCTCCAGCTAGCCCACATAGACAGCGCTAGGGCGGGTATCATGAAAAGCAGGTAAATAGGGTCGAAGAACATGATGAGTTCCCTTTTTCTTCGGTCAAAGCCCAGGCCCACATTGTATTCAGGAAAGTGGAACCTGTCTAGCAGCTAGCAGTCCCGTGGTAAAAGTAGAGTGTGTTTGTCTGCCATGCATCTGCGGTTGCTGGCCATCTACGGGAGGAGTTGATGTCGTAGCGCTGACTCGCCGTCACGCCTCAAATCAGGAACCGTTTTCAGCTGCAACAACATGGCATGTTCTTTGTGGGCCAGGATACTAGATTCGTCGAGGTAAAAAAATGGATGATTAGGAACCGAATTTCTGTTAGATTCTCTCGTTTGACGTTGATATTATTACTCTCGGTCTCCGATTCTAGTGAAAATCTCACCATAAAACGAATGAGGAGTTGCAAGGTTCACGTGAAAAAATGCTGTATGCGCTGCAGCGCTGATATATACTATGGCCGCGCCCGGACGGGAATCCCGGCGTAGATGTCATCCTGGTGCTAGGTAGGTCAAGGAAGGGATTTTGCTGCGTATCCGACTGTGGTTCAGCGGTTTCTGTGTGTTGCTGATGCCTGGTGGTATTGTAGCTACGCCCACCTTCAAAGATTCCGTTCAGCCCTTTCTCAAGAATCACTGTACCTTTTGCCACAACGACGAGCTGAAAACGGCGGATCTGTCGTTCGACCACTACCAGGATGAGAGGTCAGCACTCCAGGACGGAAAAGTTTGGCGGCGTGTCAAGCAGATGCTGGATCGCAAGATAATGCCACCGTCGTTCCGGCCGCGCCCAGCCCCCGAAGAAGTTGCCGCAGTTCTCTGCTGGATTGACAGCAATCTCGCGCCCGAAGGTATCCAACTCAATCCCGGCCGTGTGACCACCCGGCGACTGAACCGTTCCGAATACAACAATACTGTGCGAGACCTGCTGGGAATCGGCTTCCGACCCGCCGACGATTTTCCCGTCGATGACAGTGGATACGGATTCGACAACATTGGTGATGTTTTGTCGATTTCTCCAATGCTTATGGAAAAGTACGTGGCTGCCGCCGACAAGATCGTTCGGCGCGCGATCTTGATGGACCGTAGTGTCAAACCCAAAGTGCTCCGTTACAGCGCTCCGCGAGCAGAGGGTGAGGAACGTCAGATTGGAGCCGCGGGGAAAGTTCCTTACTCGCCGAAAGGCAGGCTTACCGTACGACATCTTTTCCCTGCAACGGGAGAGTACGACCTACGGTTGCAATTTGTTGACCGCCGCAGAGTTCCCCCGCGACGGCCGGAATGGACGCGTCGAGTGCCGGAACTCATTGAGCGGGTGTTGGATCTCAAGGTGGAGACGATCGACCTCGATCTGTTGGCGAAAGAATTCTACCTGAGTCCGGATCACGCTATCCAGTTCATGGAGAAATTCGATGCTCCAAAACGCGCCGGGACTTTTGTTATCGAACACGAGACGCTACTGTTAAAGCTGGTCGAATATCGGGATTGGCTCGAAGAAAACCCTGAGCCGCCCGCGCTTCCACCTCCACCACCACTGCCAGTTCTTTTCACATTGGACGGCGAGAAACTGGCGAGTTATCGTGCTGAGTATAAGCCCGATTACGAAGAGCCCCACCCCGTCCGTGTACGCGTCGAAGCCGGTGAGCGGGAATTACATGCGGAAGTCTTGAGCCCTGAAGGCGAACGCTGGAATCCAAACTTGCTTGATTGGACCGAGTACCGAATTGAGAACGACAAAAACGCGGCGAGGATGGTGTTCGCCGACTACATCGAGATCAAGGGCCCGTTCAATCCTGAACCGGCACCACTGCCCCAGAGTCACCGCGAGATCATGGTGTGTGAGCCGGCGGACAACAGCTTTGACCGAATCTGTGCAGAAACAATCTTAGGACGTCTGGTTAGGTTTGCTTTCCGCCGGCCGGTGGCAGAGAAAGAAGTTCACAGCTATGTTCGCTTTGCCCAGAACGCTGTAAATCAGGGTGCAAGCTTTGAACAAGGCATCCAACTGGCCTTGAAAGCCATCCTGGTGTCACCACAGTTTCTTTTCCGGATCGAGCGCGACCCTGACCCAGCAAGATCAAGCCCCACTCGTCATATCGACGACTTCGAATTGGCCTCCCGGCTCTCTTATTTCCTTTGGAGCAGCATGCCTGACGAGGAGCTGTTGAAGGCCGCGACATGTGGTGATTTACGAACAAAGGACGGACGCCGGGCGCAGGTCATGAGGATGATCCAAAACAAAAAATCCCAAGCGTTTGTCAGCAATTTCGCTGGGCAGTGGCTGCAGCTGCGGAACGTCTCGCTCGTAAAACCTGATCCGGACATCTTTCCTGAGTTTGACGAGGAGCTTCGTCAGGCGATGGTGCGGGAAAGCGAGCTTTTCTTTGATCACATCATGCGCGGAGACCGCAGCATCCTCGAACTTTTGAAAGCTGATTACACCTTCCTAAACGAACGGTTAGCGAAACACTACGGTATCGAAGGGGTGAAAGGGCAGGGATTCCGTCGGGTACGGCTCCCAGGCGAACAGCGTGGCGGAGTGCTGATGCAGGCGAGCGTGTTGACAGTATCTTCCTATCCCACACGCACCTCACCGGTTCTGCGTGGTCTTTGGGTACTGGAGAACCTGCTTGGGGACCGACCACCTGACCCTCCGGAAGACGTTCCCGCACTGGATGAGCAGACGGTGGCTACAGAGGCCTCCTTGAGGAAAATGCTGGAGAGACACCGGGTTGACCCAAGCTGTGCGGTGTGCCATGACCGTATGGATCCTATCGGGTTTGGCCTCGAAAACTACAACGCCATTGGAGCCTGGAGAACGAGCGACGGGAACTTCCCCATCGACGCCTCGGGTGAGCTGCCGGGCGGAACACGCTTTGATGGTCCAGCTGGCCTAAGGGCTGTGCTCTATGCGCAAAGGGACCAATTCGCTCGCAATTTGAGTGAGAAGGTGTTAACCTACGCTTTAGGACGTGGCCTTGAGAGTTACGATGAGCCGGTGATTGAAGAGATCCGTAAGGACATCGCCCGAAACGGATACCGGTTCTCGAACCTGGTTCTGGCAACTATCGAGAGTATACCTTTTCAAATGCGATTTGAGGAAAGGAGCGACTGACCTATGAGAGGGAAATACGTTCCGAGACGGACTGTACTACGGGGCTTAGGCGCGGCAATCGCTCTGCCGTTTCTCGATTCGATGATACCCGCTTTTGCATCGCCTCTTCTAAAAACAAGCACGCCGCGGCGAATGGCGTTCGTCTATATCCCCAATGGTGCGATCATGGAGGATTGGACGCCCACGAAGTCCGGAACTGGCTACGACCTTACACCGATTCTCAAGCCGCTGGAGCCTTTCCGGGAGGACTTGCTTGTACTCACCGGGTTGGCGCAATACGAAGGGAATTCCCTCGGGGACGGACCGGGTGACCATGCCCGGGCGGGGGCGACCTTCCTAACAGGAGTTCACCCCAAGAAAACAATGGGTGCCGACATCCAGGTTGGCATCTCAGTCGACCAGGTGGCGGCCCAAAAGGTGGGCCGCAAAACTCGTTTTGCTTCGGTTGAGTTGGGGACCGAGCCGGGGCGTTTGGCTGGCAACTGCGACTCCGGGTATAGTTGTGCTTACTCGAATAGCATATCTTGGCGATCGTCTACTACGCCGAATCCCCCAGAGATTAATCCACGGCTGGTATTTGAAAGGCTGTTTGGAGGTGTCCGAACAGGCGAAACCCTGGACGCTCGAGCACAGCGCCTTCGGCAGGAGCGATCAATTCTGGATTTCGTGCAGGAAGACGCTAGGCGACTGCAGGTCTCACTGGGACCGACGGATCGCCGTAAGCTTCAGGAATACCTTGATGGGATTCGGGAAATCGAGCGACGGATTTCCTCCGCAGAGAAGGAAAAGATAAACTTGCCAGCGGATCTGGAAAAACCGCACGGCGTTCCGGTTGAGTTTAGCGAGCACGCGAAGGTCCTGTTCGATTTAGCAACGATCGCTTTCCAGACGGACTCGACTCGCATCCTGACTTTCATAATCGGGCCGGAGGGCAGCAATCGTAGCTATCCTGAAATCGGGGTCTCGGATGCGCACCACGGCTTGAGTCACCACCGAAGGGATCAGGAGAAGATCCAGAAGATCAGCAAGATCAACCGATTCCACATCGAGCAGTTTGCTTACTTTCTCAGGAAAATGAAATCGGTCAGCGATGGCGAAGGAACATTGCTCGATAGCTCGATGATCGTCTGCGGTTCTGGCCTGTCAGACGGCAACCTGCACACGCATGGAGACCTTCCACTGCTACTTGCGGGCAGAGGAGGCAACACGCTGAAGTCTGGGCGACACCTGGTATACTCGGAGGAAGCACCTCTGAATAATCTGTTTCTTTCAATGCTCGATCGCATGGGGATACCAACCGAAACCCTGGGTGACTCAACCGGTAAGCTGGAACACCTGTCGAATATCGGATAGGTGGATCCGAGCCATTTTTACATACCTCACTGGCTGTTGTCTTCCAAGCCATGGGGTTCAATACCCTGGTGGTCGGTTCCTGCTCAGAAACGGACAGGAGCATTCGAGTGTTTGGGCTTGGGGTTTTGGATCTTTGGGAAAAGGCCTGCTACATATATATTCAAGCCCAGCAACGAACAGGTTGACGGTCTGCTCCCCTGAAGCGCATATTTTGACCCCATTACCCATCAGGGAAGGACGGGAGCTGTTTCCTCAAACCCTCTTTTCGAAGACGGGCATCAGCGAGAGAGGGCTGAAAGATTGACAGTTTCCATACTGCGTCATTCTGGATGAAACTCTTTTGCGTGTCCCACAATCTCTAATCATCGCCCAGGGGAAGCGTACAGGACACTTCAAATCGGTTTCAGCTCTACTGAGCATTGGTTACAATTTAACTTCGCACGAAACGTCAGATGTCCGACTGGATAACACATTGCAAGTTGGGTTCGGACTTCTTGACAACACCTCAGATCCTTCCTGGATTTCCCTTCCCAATTTCCAGAGTGGTCGCCGGATCAGCTCAGAGTAGACTTAACACCGTAGGCCGATCTGCTTATCTGTGTATCCGTGCGGGCTTCAATTCTTTCGTTCTTTAATTTGAATTTGCAGGGATCTTTGGTTCGCTTCAGTAGGAAGTGGCCAGCGTTTAGAGGTCGAGTGATTAGGACAAAGGTTTGAATCATCCAGGGAGGTTAGACCCACACCATTTGTACCTAAAAATAAGTTATAAGTACTCAGTAGAATGAAAAAAGGTAGAGAGAGCAGGATCAACTTCATGGAAGGAGTACTCCTGCGAGTCTAAGCGAGAACGGGTGTGTGATCGTTACAAAAAAAGGCAGAAGCGGACGTTTAGGTCGTTTTGATTGAAGTCGAGAGCTGAGTGGCAGACCGGAGCTTTTGTGAACGGATGCGACCAAGCGGTTCAAGAAGGTGACCAAGGCCCAGACGGTCATCTGGAAGATGCTCTTGGTGGCTGAGAAAAAGTTTCGCCGCCTGAAAGCTCCAGAGCTGATGAAAAGTGTCTATGAAGGATTGAAGTATGTGAACCAGGAAGTTACCATCCAAGTCCTGTCCCAAGGCTTTGGTCATGGGCATGGTGGCTTGGCGTGCTTGTAGCGAGTGTGGAATGAAAGGAAGATAGATAGGATTAAATGATCCCACTGCGTGATGACAATCCCACCACAATCAGGCCAATTGTGACGGTGGGCCTGATCGCACTCAACGTCTTGGTCTTCTTGTACCAGATTTCACTGGGCCCAAGAACAGGTGGACTGTTTGTATACCAATATGGGGCTATTCCTGCTGTCATCTTCGGTTCCCAAGCTCTTCCGTCCGAGCTGGTAGCCATTCCCGCGTCCTTCAGCATCTTCACGAGCATCTTTCTGCACGGTGGGTTCATGCATCTGATCGGTAACATGCTCTATCTGTGGATTTTTGGCAATAACATAGAGGACTCCATGAATCATGGACGATTCATCGTTTTCTACCTGATTACCGGTGTTATCGCCTCTATGACCCATTTTCTAATGGACGTAACGTCAGAAATTCCCACAATCGGTGCGAGTGGTGCGATCTCGGGTATCTTGGGCGCCTATATCTTGCTGTATCCTCGGGCAAGAGTTCTGGTTTTGATTCCGTTGGGCTACTTCATGCGCATAATGTACATTCCAGCTGGGTTTGTTCTGGGATTTTACTTTATACTGCAGCTCTTTCAGGGAACCCTGAGTTTGGGACAGAATAGCGGAGGAGTCGCCTGGTTCGCTCACATCGGAGGATTTTTAGCTGGTTTACTCCTGGTAGGGTTGTTCAAGCAGCGAACAGTAAGCTTCCTTAACCAGCCACATTACCACCCTCGCCCTATCGAACGCTGGCACAGTCGCTGACTCTATCTGTTCATTAAGCTCGGTCGTCCTGGTCGAGCAAGTTGCACGACTGCACTGGAGACGAGATCACGACCCACCTTCCTTCGCTCCTTGGTCCCCGAATTGTTAGAATGGTTTCTCATTGAAAAAGCCCGGATAGTCTGACGAGGCGAAAAGCTGGCGTCCTATCGATCCAGCCTGTCGGGTTGCTTAAATCGACAGCCCTGACAGGAGGGTAGATGTCCTCGGGTGGCTCAGAGAAATCCGGTGAATCCTTCGATGAACTGTCAAAAGAGGTTTGCAGGCTAACAGATCAGATCCGCGAAATCTACCGCCGGATATTCTAGATCAGGCAGGCTCTGCCGTCCGATATCTTGACAGCGAAGGGAAGTTTCATTTGGTGGGAAAAGGCCGGAAAGGCGTTTGAGAGGTTTCTGACCCCTGAGCAACAGATAGCTCTTCAGGAAATTAACAAGTTGAAACTGAGAGATCCTTGCTTGAAGAGCAGCTGGCGGAAAAAGAACTCCTCTTAACCATGGCTACCCGGATCTTTGAAGCACCAACACTTGATCAAGGCTGTGGGAGAGCGGTTGCAATCCGTGGCGCCTGTACAAGCTCCTACGGTAAAGAGCAGTAAAAAGCCCGGGATCGACTAGCCTCAAGAAAGTAGCTTCTTATTTGCTTCAGGAGATCATTCTAAATGGCTGACGGAAATCTGGCGCGGTGGCAGGATCTGGTGGTCATCGCTCTCAATCTAGGCGTCATGGTGGCCATCGGGGTTTACTGCGCGCGCAGGACGCGTTCCTCAGACGCTTACTTTCTAGCCAACCGTAGCATGCCGGGGTGGGTAGTCGCCTTCTCCATGATGGCAACCATCGTCAGCTCGATGACTTTTCTGGGACTCCCGGGCTCTACCTTTAACGACGACTGGAGGTTTATGCTGGCGCATGCTCTCTACTTCGTTCCCGCAGCCATTGGGTGTTTTGTCTTCATGCCCTTCTTTCGCCGCGGACATGTCCGCTCAGCTTACGAATACCTGGAAAGGCGTTTTGGCACCTGGGCTCTAGTCTATGGCGCGGTGGCGTTTCTCTCCTATCACATGTTTCGAATCGGGATCATTCTCTATGCCGTAAGCCTCCCTTTTCAACGGATGAGCGGTGTGGATCTGCCCTATGTCATCTGCGTCCTCGGGATTCTAGTGGCTGTATACACCATCGCCGGAGGGCTGCAGGCGGTAATATATACCGATTTTCTTCAGGGACTGGCTCTCATCGCCGGAGGAGCCATCTGTATGCCGATCATCGCGCAGCACCTGCCCGGTGGTTTCAGCCAGATCTTCACCGAGGCCTATGTGGACGGCAAATTCTCGGTCGGCAGTACCGGACTGAATCTGGATGAAAAGACTGTGTGGGTCATCATTCTCGCCTACCAGTTCCAGTTCCTTCAAATGGTATGCACCGACCAGACCATGGTACAGCGCTATCTGGCCATAAAGACCGACAAGGAGGCACGTCGAGGATTCGCCTTGGGGACAGCCCTGACGATTGCGGTTTGGCTCTATTTCGCCTTCGTTGGAACGGCACTCTACGTCTTTTATAAGAACTTCCCTACTTTGGCACTGGACAACGCAGAACCCGAAGTGGTCTTTCCGTATTTCATTCTTACACAAGTCCCCGCGGGTGTGGCTGGCTTCGTCATAGCGGGCCTACTGGCTTCTGCCATGTCGACGCTCGACTCTAGTATCAACGCCTCTGCCGCAATCGTGACGACCGATTTTTACCGCCGGTTCCGACCATCCGCGCGAGGCGAAAAACACTATCTTCGGGTGGGGCGCTGGTTCTCGCTCCTGTTCTCCCTGATCATGATCGGTGTGGCGTTGGTGATTCACTTCATGCGAACCGAGACTCTGATGGACATCCAGACGGTGGTCTACCCGGTTGTGAGCGCGGGTCTGTTGAGTCTTTTTGTCTTGGGATTCACGACTGTTCGTGTCGATACCCGGGCCGCTTTGATTGCTACTCTAAGCACGGTACTACTGGTCGCGGTTTGGGTCTTTTTGACCACAGGATGGGGTGAGAAAAATTTCCCCTACCTGGTTGACCGTCTGCCGAACGAGTTTTGGGTCGGGGTCCTCCCTCATCTTTTTTTTGTTGTCGTCGGGTATTTCATGAGCTTCTTGCTGCCTCGCCGCCCAGCCAAGAGTCTCGATAATCTGACCATGTGGACGAGCACTCCCCAGGGACTCCCCAAGAAAAACGCGGCTCCACTTGACCCTGACATTTGAGTTAAGAAAGAAGGAAAACTATGTGTGACCCCCTATTCGCCAGGTGCACCGCTTTGGTAACCGGCGGCTCCCGAGGCATCGGCCGAGCCATAAGCTTGATGCTGGCCCAACACGGCTCCAAAGTCGCCGTCAACTACCAGCAAAACGAAGCCGCCGCCCAGGAAGTCTGTGCCCAAATCGAAGCCGACGGCGGCCAAGCCATCGCCGTCCAGGCGGACGTTTCCCAACAAGAAGAAGTGGAGTACATCATCGCCAAAATCCGCCACCACTTCGGCCCCATCCAACTCCTGGTCAACAACGCCGGAATCGCCTCCACCGAAGACCACGACCAATTCGGCTTTGCCCAGTGGAAGCGCATGTTCGATGTCAACGTGGATGGCCCCTTCCTTACCACCTGGGCCGTCAAAGACGAAATGATCGAGCAACGCTATGGCCGCATCGTCAACATCTCTTCCCTGGCCGGCGTCGTCCTCAAAAAGCGCAATATCCACTATGCCACCACCAAGGCAGCCCTCATCTCCTTCACCCGACACTGCGCCGAAGCCTTTGCCCCCTACAACGTCCGTGTCAACTGCCTGGCCCCCGGCCTCACCGACACCGAAATGGCTCGTACGGCCAACCCTGGCCTGGTAGACGACATCATCGGCGCCACCCCCATGGGTCGCATAGCCGATCCACAGGAAATGGCCTCGGTGGTCAAATTCCTCCTCTCCGACGACTCTAGTTTCGTAACCGGCCAGACCGTGGTCGCCTGCGGCGGTCGGACCTAACACGCTTATGGGGACTGCCGTTGACCACCCGCTGCGCGACTGTCGTGTCTGAACTTCTGGTACGATGGTTACATGCTTTTGCGTCTTCTGCTGCTCTTTACCGTCGTCCCTCTGGTGGAGTTATATCTACTAATTCAAGTTGGAAACTACATCGGTGCCCTGTCTACGGTTGGAATCGTCGTTGTGACGGGCATACTAGGAGGCCTATTGGCTAGAAATCAGGGGCTAGTTGTCCTGCGAAAGGTTCAGCGAGAAGTCCAGGAAGGCAGGCTACCGACAAGCACGCTCTTTGATGGCCTGCTGATTCTGATTGCTGGAGTGGTGCTGGTCACACCTGGCTTGCTAACGGATTGCTTGGGTTTCGTGCTGCTGATGCCGTGGACCAGACAAGCCTTCAAAAGGTGGCTGAAAAGCAAAGTACAGGAGAGAATCTCGCAAGGTGAGATTCAGGTCCACACCAATTTTTGAGGTGTCTTCACGCGGCAGGGACCACTTAAGTCCCTAATTGCATATTGTGGAATTGAAGCATATTCCTTCTTTGATCGAGGATAAATTGCTTTGTATCGAGGTTAGAGAGTGGGCCATGAGGCGGAGATAGAATGTGTCTGATGAGGTTTTTGCCGCGACTGGGCGCAAGCCAGGGGATTACTCCTCCAATCGCCCTATCTCAACATCGGTGTGGTTTTGAATCGCGGCCAGCACCTGCCGATAGTTGTTTTTGTCCAGGCGCAAGATCATATAATCTCCGTCCCCTGCTAGAATTCTTTGTAGTTTGAACGGTGAGCCAGTGCTTATTTCTCTTCAGAAAGAAAAAAGGAATCGCCATGGCCGATAGCCACGGAAACAAACCGACACCAGTCTTCCATCTAGGATGCTTGGATTTCGAGTAGGTCAGAAGTTTCAGGTCCCCCCAGAGTACTTTGTTGAGGGTCTCTCCGGTCTTGGCATTGTAGGCTCCGATGGACTGATTTGTCAGCGTCAACTTAGCCTTTATTTCTGTTGCCTTATCGCCAACTGGTTGCATGTACTTGATTTTGGTGAAAGTCAGATTTCTGGGAAAGGACACTGGAGGGAATAGGCATACGATCATAAAGAGGGCTAGGAGGGGTTTCGACACATTTTTTCTCCTGTTGAAAGGGAGTCCAATGGCCAAATAAAAAAAGGAAAAACCGGAAACGAAAGCTTTTAAGTCGATTTTGATTGAAGACACACTCGTTAGGTTTGTCGATATTGTTTACTTTTGTCTCGAATCCGTTATCCAGACTACTCGGGATTGTGGATCGATTCAAACCACTCTAGGCTCCCCACCTGCGTGAGCGAGGGAGACTATGACGATGCTGCGCAATATCTCGATCAATTCTAGGGCAAAATTTCAGGCACATTCGAACTTTACAGAAATTATCGCAATCGATAAGCTCTTTGTTATCAACGCGCGCCCGTAGCCTCAGCCTGGATAGAGCAACGGACTTCTAATCCCAACTGAAGCAAAGCACTTAACTTACATTTGCTAATAAATAAAGGGCTTTCCGGATTCTTCGCCGTTGAAGGAAGTCACTTGATTACCACTCTCTCACATCCTGCACAGGAGGCAATCTTATAGGCTACACTGGACTGCATGAGTGTTGTTGAGGAGGTAAGTTCTCACCTCCAAACAACGAAACTTCATCCTCTACTATATCCAAACCAACGGCAATGCCCCTGAAGCTGCCATGATGTCCAACAACTGTTCCACACAGGACCGACAATGAGAAGGACCCACCTCGACCTTCACGGATAAAGATTATGAAAAAAATACCTTCAAGGAGCGAGGTGCTAAAAGTCAGAGGACCTGTGTAGGGTGCTTTGCGAAAAAAAGCGCATTAATTGACCATTCAGGTTGAACTGTCACCAGATTGCCAGGATACAATAGGCTTGGCTAAGCGACTGAAGTCAGCATTACGCACAGCTTTTGCTTTAAGAATCCCCGTTTTCATCGTCCCTCCAGGACATTTGCCCCGGTTTGAAGTGAAGTCCGAACGCTGGACTCGTTTCTGAAGTAGCCCAAGGGGCACATTCTTCTTCAAAATAACGACTGCTGAAGTTGTAAAAACAGGGCCACGCGCGACGACTTTTAACGTTGACTATTTGTGCATTGAACTGCTAGGATCGCCATATAAGGAAAGAGCTTTTTGGGAGGATGAAACTAGGGATTAACCCTTCCAGCTAAAGGAGGAGTCCATGCGGATGGTTCTGACCGTCCTTTTAGTGATTTTCCCCGCTCTTCAGCCGGTCGCTCGAGCCGAGCAGATTTCACTTCACGTGGTACCGACAGAGGAGTTGCGGAGGACTATGGCGGCCACATTCCTCCAGCGCGAGTTGGATATCCAGGTAGTTGCAACGATGCTCCGCCACGAGGAAATCCAGAAACAGGTGGGAAGACTTGTCAACCTGGAGAGGATCGTAGAGACACTCCCCACCCTGAGTGATGAGACATTGAATCAGCTTGCCGAGGAGAGCCGGAAAGTCAACGACCAGCTCCAAGCAGGTGATTTCGGCGGGGCCTGGTTGTGGATCGTCTTTGCTGCGGTTGCTGCCATCGTCATCTTTGTGTCGATTACCTACATCAGTGATGACGCTTAGTGGTCTCGCTTTGTCAATAGCGAAAAAAGGTATAACTAGGAGCAATAACCAGGCCATTCCGTGCACCACCACCATATCTTGCGGCCCCTCCCTTTCCCACTTCTCATTCGGGGCTACGGGGGCGGGAATCTAATAAATTGAAGATGCTTATGTTCAGGCGGGTTTGGGCGATCCAAGTCTGAGATGTTCCTTTCAGCGAAGGGAGGCTGCCCGGTATTTGGGTCCTTCTTAGCGCCTCCTACACCCTGCTTTCTCCTCTCCCCTAGCGGGGGTGTTTCTGGCCTAGTGCGGACTGTTACATTAAGGGTACAGTGTTACGTAAAACATGTATGCTAAGCTCCCCGATACCCACTCGCCTCCGTATACCAATATTCCCATTCCAAAACCCCCCGCCTTAGGAGTCCAGTTCCAGGTTTGTCCGTGGGGATTCCCGAGAACGGCCAAGTCGAGTGTTGCACCACCAAGGGTGTCACTTGCTCGATGCTAAGTATTATAATTCGTAGGATGATAGACTATTTTATGCCCAAAAAAGGAAAGGCAGAGCCCAAGATGCTTCGGATCACCCCCATGCAGCGGGGCTGGTGCGACAAGATCCTCGAAGGCAAGAGCCAAACTGAGGCGGCAGTAGAGGCTTATGACCTTCAGAATAACCGGCGTGAGGCTGCCACTAGGGGTTACAGCTCCGGACAAAAACTGTCGTGCGTATATAGAATCACCACATGGATCACTCCAACGCAGTACCTGAAGCTCTCCAAGCCATCATAGATATGCTTAAAGCCAACAAACACACACGCGAGAAAGGTAAATCAGTGGTGGTGGGGCCAGACTGGAACGCAATACACAGAGCTGCCGAGATCATATTCAAGATAGCCAAATTCGGTGAATACCCCAAGAGTTCGGCAGATCTGGAGAAGTTTACGAAGACCCTAGACGTAAAGGCTATTGAAGCACGAACCGGAATAGTGAAGTCTGGAGAGGATATTGAGTACCTACCAACTGTAACGCCTAAGTTTGTGTCTCTCAACCCAGTGAATTTTTCTGAAGAAAGCATCTCACGTTTAAGCCCTGTTGACGGCTCAGTCCGAGACCAAAAACCAGGGAACGACGTAGCGAATGACCAGCGGGCTGAAAGTGCAAATCTGGGCGAAGTCGAAAGGACGTCCGATTTCCCATCTTTGGAAGAGGCTGCTACCCTGCCCAAGGAGCGATACCACTATTAGACCCCCGTTCACCATATGGGACACTCAATCTACTTCCCTTCATTTCTTGCTCAGCACAATGAAAGGTCCTGGTGCGAGGCGCTGGATAGCCTTCTGCCGCTGATCCACCCGGTCGACCAGGATGCCACTCGTGTTTGGTTTGCTTTTTGGCCTCTACATCTCTACCGGGTCATCCAACAGTCCGACAACCTCAACCAAACGGAGCAGAAGCTGGAAATGGAGGGACACTACTTGCTTGAGCAACAGCTCGACTCCTCACTCGGTTTTCTTGTGGGCTCTCAATACTGGCCTGAGGTTAAAGAAGCTGTCTGCTCCCACGCGGAGAGCTCCACATCCACTGATGGCGGCCTGGCCAATCAGATCCGTGCCATCGCGAAAAAACTAGCGTCTACTCTTCAGGTTCCTGAGTCTCATCTCATCGGAATCACAACCGTCGCCTTGATGGCCTTACGACAGATCGGCCCGGCCGTTTTTTCTGCAACTTCCATCAAGGTCGCTAAAAGAAAAGCCTCTCCCAATCAGGTCTTGAGAGCCCGCTCCAGAAAAAGGGGCTGGTTTTTTGGCTTTCTGCACACTGTTGACTCCAAATACACGGTCATCTTTGACGAACACGACAAAGCGTCTCGTTTCGAGGCCGTCCACGGCCAGAATATTTCAATGGCTGCTGGGAAGGATCACAGAGACTATCAATCGATCGATCCGCGACGTATTCAGGGACCGATTCCCTTCCAATGCCGTACGGGAACCTGTGGAACCTGCTGGATTGGTGTTCTAAGCGGGAAAGAAAAGTTGTCTCCGATCAGTGAATTCGAAAGGGCACGTTTGAAATACTTCGGCTACGACTTTGGTAGCTTCGACCAAGAAACTCATCCCCCCATTCGTCTCTCCTGCCAGGCCCGATGCTTCGGAGACGTTTCCATCGCTATCGCCCCCTGGAATGGGGTTCTCAACGTCCGGCGATCCGACCGCTGATATAGAAACCAAGAGCAGTGGCTGATCAAGAAACTCTTTGTCTTGAGCGGGAGGGACCTGACCCTCGCTCCCAAGACGTTGAAACCTTGCAAGCATTTCTGGAAGCGTTCAATCATCATGGCCAGCCCACCTTCGCGGTGGGGAGCCCGGAAGTCTTGTTCATCGCTTCGCCGAGATTCACAGAAGTGGAGAGGAACATCTTGTTTTTTCTTTATGAAGGTGGCGACTGGATCAATCTGGTGGGATCAACCCGTCAGCTGATCCATGAGGAAGGAGGGGCTTTCCTTTTTCTGCTCGCTGACTTCAGTAGTGCCGAAGCACACCGCCTTCTTGCAGGATCGTCCTCGACCCCTTCTGTGGAGCCGTCACAATCTCTCCTGGTCGCCTATAAGCTCGGCAGAAACTACCTCGGCTTCGACATCAACTCCGACTATTGGGCGTTTCTTACCGTAGGTTTTCGCACGGTTGCTCCCGCTACCCCAATTGGAACTTGACGGTGCGTATCTATTTATTCTTCTTTTCTTTTTTCAATTTTCGCTTTTCCTTTGGACTAAGCTGGGCCTTTTTCTGTTGTTCCCTTTTGCCTTTATCTTTACTTCCCTTATCACCCATATCTGCTTCTCCTGGATTAAAAACGAATGTTCCTCTAAGGGCCCAGCGTGCGGCGCCTCAGATGGCGATGCGCTCCACTTCGTCGAGTGTGATCTCATCCCCAGTCCGATTGTAGAGTTTCCTCAAAAACTTCCCGACCATTTAGAGAACATCCCCTCTCTGTGGTCTCAATCCGGATCTGAAGGCTGCGGGGGAGGCCAGGCATCGATCCGCTCGCGTAGCTCTTTTACCTCTTGCTCCAGCAGTTCGAGGCGAGCGTAAATCGAGGGCTGGGGTGGTTGCTCCCGGCGGCCGAGGAAGAAGGCGGCAGGGAGGGGGCTTCCTCTTGGGCAGCAGTGGCAAGGCTCCAGCGCGCCTCTTTTTGCCCGGGGAGACGGGGCAGCAACCGAACCAGAGGTTCTTCTCCGGCGGTCAGCTCTTGCAGTACGGCCTCCAGTTCCGCCGCAGAATCAAAAGGATGTAATCGTTCTGAACGGGCCCGAAGTTCTCCCGGAGTCTGGGGCCCGCGCAACAGCAGCAGGGCGAACGGGGCCTTGCGGGTCGGGTCGAACCCAATCCAGCGGTCGACGCGGTGGTTCCAGCGGTCTGCCCGGGCTCCACTGACTCGTTCCACCAGGCCGTCCTGCAGTAGGACTCTGAGGACATTGAGAACCTTAATTTCCGCCAGCTCCATCACGGGCTGCCGGTTGGTTTTCTGGTTGCAAGCCGCCACCAGGCCCTTGAGGGTCAGGGGATAGTTCTGAGGGGTGGCCAGCTCTTTCTCCAGCAGGCACCCCAGAACCCGCAGTTCCTGACCATCCAAGTCTTCCAGTCTTCTCATCTGGCCACCTTTACTGCCTTGCCTGCAGAGGCGGAAAAACTCCAATGTGAAAATCGCAGTGTAGGCAGTCCGCCTCACTACGGCCCATCTTTGTCGACCTTAAAACAAACCCTAATCCAGATCACTGGCAAAGTTGAAAAAATCTCCACGAGATGGGTCCTCACTTGGCGCCAAGGGGTGATAGACTAGCAGAAATTCGCACGCCATGACTAGAAAAATCACGTTGGTCGCTCCTCTTGCAGTCTTATTCTTCTCGTCAGCGGTTGCGCAGAGCAATCTTCCAGAGAAGGTCAAACGGATTCGCGAAAACGCCGAGCAGGGAGTCGTGAGTGCACAGTACATTTTGGGTGACATGTATTACTTAGGAAGAGGTGTACCGGAGGACTATCAGGAGGCGGTTAAGTGGTATCGAAAAGCGGCCGAGCAGGGATATGCCTACGGTCAATATTTTCTGGGAACGACGTATATGGATGGGCGTGGCGTGCCCCAAGATGATGTTCGGGCCCACATGTGGTTAAACCTGGCAGCATCGAAACTTTCAGGCGAGGATCGAGACAATGTCGGGGAGCAACGTGATAGTCTTGCCAAAAAGATGAGTCGGGAAGAGATAGTCGAGGCCCAGAGGCTAGCACGTGAGTGGAAGCCCAAAGGCGAGGAAACAGGAGAATAGAAGGGGGGAAGGTTGCGCACCTCGAAGCACCAATCCTTGCTCCTGCAAAGGTGTTGTTAAAGGGCTATAAGGACAATCGGCACACTGTCCCAATGTGTCCTGTCCAGATAAGAAAACTGCCTCTGGGGGAGGCGGTAATTTCAGGAGTAATTCGCGACCGTTCTTCGAGAGATTTCCAGCTGCTTGGCGGATCTGGCCAAGTGATTTCTTTTACTTCCGTAGCCTTCGGACTTCCCGGATAACTTCTTCAGGAATGGGCTTCCGACCCATGGCGCTTGCCTTACACGCGCGCCCTGCTGATCCCAGAGCGAATCCGCGAGATGGGTCCCCACTTGGCGCCAAGGGGGCCAGGGGGTGGGGATACCCTGGGTGCCGTCCAGGAGTAGCTGTCCGAGATCCCAGTTCCGCAGGATGTCAATCCCATGGGTTATCGTCTCAGCGGCCTGTTTCAAACCGGGCCCGTGTTCTAGCCCACCACCCACGTATTCTCGGACTACGCGACCGCCGATCTTTTTCGAGCGAGTGTAATAGCGTCCACCCCTCTTGCGTGGTTCCCAGGCCATGGTGTTGCGTATCAATCCGCTTCAAAATAGCAACGATCCCTATTCCGTCCCGGCGGACAACCCGTTTTATGATGGTGGTTCGCTACTCGATAATGACAACAATGTGGAAGAGATCGCGGCTTGGGGCTTTCGCTATCCCCAAAACTTCAGCTTCGCCAAGAGCACTTGCGGCAACTACCGCATGATCGTGTTTGACATTGGCGCCGGCGACTTTGAAGAAGTGAATATCGTCGACCTTGGCGACAACCACGGCTGGTCACGCCATGAGGGTTCGGTAGATGGCAACATGAAGACGTTACTCAAACTGCCGCCCGGTTCCACACTCGAATTTCCTGCTACCGTGTATGACCACAACATTCCCAACCTTCCTGGTGCGACCCCCACAAAAAGTTCCACTGCGATCACTGGGGGCTTCGTGGTCTCCGATCCTGGCGATCCAAGTTTTCAGAACCAGGTGGTCTTTAGCGATCTAGCGCGCGGTGCTTTTTTTCACGCTGATTTTGACGATTTGCTGGCAGCCGATGCAGCCAATACTCAGGCGTCGATGTCGGTGATGGCGGTGAGTATCGACGGCAGCCCCGCGGGGCTGTTTCGTGACCTGATTGGTAAGAGCCGCGGCGATGCCCGTTTTGGCGTAGACGAAAGGGGCCGTCTTTTCATCATTAGTAGACTGACCAACGAAATCTATCTCACCGATCTGATCGCGGACCAGACTGCTGGCGATATAAATGGCAGAATGTGACTCAATACCAGCCACGCGGTAGAATAACCTTTAAAATGAGGAATGTCGGGTGAGGACTTATGTCTGGTGAGTATACCGTCCTATCCACCGAATTCGATCCTGCGAAGACGTCCACTCGGAAGCGTATCCTGGGGCTTCCCATGGGACTGGTCATCGTGGTGGGAAACGTTATCAGTTACGGCATTTTCCTACTAAAACGTTCTCGTCCCCGGCACCTTGGTCGCGACGTAGTACACGGATGTCTGTGTGGTGATGTAGAGTCCGAGAATCCCTCGGCCCCAGCAGCAATTCGTCGGCTGCTCTGGAGTGACAATCGTACCCAGGTGCTTCCCCGTCGAGCTGAAGATCCACAGTCCGCCGGGGCCAGACGAGTAAACGTTGCCCAACTCGTCGGTCTTGAGGCCGAACCGGCCGCCTGGCTCATCGGACACAAACTCGGCAAACACGCGGCCCTGGCCCAGAGTTCCGTCGTCGTGGAGCGACTGGACACGGATGTTCTTTTGGTCGTTATCGGCCACGTAGAGCAGGTTTTGCTGCGGGCCTAGTGCAACGCCGCTAGGACGCGCGTATTCTTGAGAAACTCGTTCCAGCCTGTTTGCTCCAGGTAGCTGTGTGCGCGCGATGCGGTAGACAGCCGACACGTTGGTTCGCTGGGGGTCTATCCGGCTCCTCCGTGGCGAGTCACTGAAGTAAACAGAGCCGTCGATGTTGTAAACTAGATTACTGGGCCCGTTCAGACGCTTGCCTCCGTAACGGTCCGCCAGGACGGTGATCGAGCCGTTCTTCTCGGTTCGCGTCACCTGGCCAGTGCCCTGTTCACATGTGAGCAACCTTCCCTGATGATCGAAGGTCAGTCCACAAGCACCTTGGGACTTTTCGCGAAAGACCGTTAGCTTGCCTCCGCTTGGCTCGTTTTCCCAAACGAGAATCGTCCATTTGTAGATCTTTTTGTCGCCCAGGTCGCTGAATAGGAGGAACCCGGTGCGGTTGAATACGGGACCTGTAGTCAACAGGAAACCGTCGGTCACTTTGACGACCTGGGCACGTCGCTGCACCAGATCAAACAAATCGGGATGCTGGGCGTAGATTCCCGGTGCTCGCATCTCAGGATCCTACTCCGTGAGCGTAATAGGATTCCGCAGTTCCTCGGTAGCGGATGTCAAGCATCGGTGTCTCGATCCGTCCCTGCCCGCGATGCCACGAGTCCATCAGGAACGAGAGCACTCCACTGGTCAGTAGCGTCCGTTCGACCGGATAGTCGAGTGTGCCCTGTGTGAACATGCGGCCAATGGAATCAACCAGTGGGCTGAAGTTATTGGAGTTTTCGATCGGGATGTAACAAAGCGTTGCCTTCGGCTCACACTCTCCTTTGATCTTGATCGCGACCAGGTACTCAGCCACCTTGCCGCCTAGATCGAGGGCTGTACCACGAAAACCGTCATTGTATTCAATCAAACAGGCGACGGGCCTTTCAGCTGTCTCTTCGACGGGACCCGGCGTGACCTTTTCTCCTCTTGCGAGCGCGGCATCTAGAAGGCTACGGCTCCAGCGAGCGTCGTCCGCAGCTTTCCAGACGGCATCGTCAGTAAGTAAATGCACGATCTTGACTCCGGTCTCTCCACCCGCCCGGCGCTCGGCGAAGCACTGTAGCATCTCGAGCAGTTGAAACAGCTCTCCATCGGACCCCCAACCGCCGCCGACGGCGAGAACTTCCTCCAGCTTCGTCTCGAGAGGAAAATCGAGTTCTGGGCGGCGAAACGTCACCGAAACCGACGAACCCGACATCAAGAGAAATTCTAATTCTTTCGACCAGTCGTACATCTGCTTCGACTCTTTCCAGTCGAAGGAGATGTGCTTATCATTGAAGACCGGTACAGAGCGACCCGATCGCCTGAAGACGCTCACGACCTCCTCCATGAATCGATAGCGTGGGTAGAGTTTTTGGTTCTTGACATTCGTCGGATAGTCACCGTGCTCAGCGATGAGCAGGACCCCATCCACGGCTAACTCTCTGCCGCCCAAGGTGAGCGTCTCCTGGATCGTTGGGTACGTCGAGATGCCCCAGCTCGTCGCGAGCCGCCTACTGATGTCGGCGTCGTGCTCCTGTTCGACGAACAACGACCCCACGTCGCAAGTGGGCTCGTAGTACTGATCGTTGATCCAGTAGCCCTCGAGGAAACGCGTTATGAAATTGTCGCTGTGCGAGCGGACATGATAGGTTGTCGACAGCGCCGCAATCTTCTTGCGTCCTGAAGCCAACGCCCACGACCCCGTGGCTCCAATTATTCCCGCTGTCGTCGTTTTGAGAAAGCTTCTTCGATCCATTGCAGATCCGTAGTCAGTGGTCGTTGGTCCCGCGTCAGAATCACCATACAGCTCAGGGGAAACCATAGGTCGTCTGAGTCGCAAGAGTGCAAAACAACCGACCGGAGACGCGCCTGTCGATCTGCTGTCGGCCTCTGAAGTAGTAACAAGAATATGTCATCCTGACTATTAAAACTACTTCTCAAACAAGGATAAAAGGCTTGCGAGAGAGGCACAGGAGATCAGGAGTTCTGAAGTTGGGTCTCCTTGCCACCGACCAAAGACCAGATACCACAGACTTCTTTCACACGTCGACGACCGCAGCCTGAGCTATGTTGGAGATGCTGTTCAACAAGACTTCTCGCCGATGAGACCGAGTGGTCAGTAGCACGACAATCAGTTGACGTGCCGGATCAGCCCAAGCCACGGTACCGGTGGCTCCCACGTGGCCAAAGGTGCCGGCCGATGCCAGGTTTCCAAAGTAATTCCACACAGGCGAGTCTCTCAGTGCCCAACCTAGTCCCCAGGGAGCCCCAATGGTGCTATTGTGATTTCGGGTCATGGCGGCCGTGGTCATTGGTGAAAACAGTCGAAACTGGCCGTACTCCCCGCTGTTGAGGAATGTTTGGAGCAGTATGGCAAGGTCGCCAGCGGTACTGTGCAGGCCGCCCCAGGGATGATGACCCATGTCGCGCCAGTAGGGCGAATTGGGGCCCCACCTCCGCGAGTTCTCCGAATCACCGTGGTTCTCCTGGACGATAGCGGTGTCTTTGATACTCAATCCGTCTAGGCCGAGAACCGAGCTCTTCATGTTCAGCGGCTCGAATATCTCCTGGCGCAAAAAGTCGCGCAAACGGTTTCCCGAGACACGCTCAGTGATTTCCGCGGCCAGCAGTGTTCCCATGCTCTGATAAGCAAACTGGGTGCCTGGTGCATACAACAATGACGTCTGCAGCGCTCCGGCGACGAATTCGCTTAGCGGGGCATGAGCCCGGCGCAACTCGACGTTTGCTGGCAGCATGTCGGGCATTCCTGAAGTATGAGATAATAGATGCCAAACCTTCACCTGATCCTTATGATCGCCCTGGAATTCTGGCAAGTAACGCTGTACAGGGTCCGATAGTACCACCTTGCCGCCTTCGACCAGCAACATCAACCCGCAAACGCTGACCGGCTTGGAAATGGAAGCAAGCAGATAAATGGTGTCCGGTTGGGTGGCCGGGGAATCAGGATGTGGATTAAGCTTGCCAAATCCACGATGGAGGATCACTTTGCCGTGGCGGGCCACCAAGACTGATGCAGAAGTGACATCACTGTTCTGAGTTTCGGCTTCAAGGTGATCGGTAATTCGCGCGAGTCGTTCGGCTGACATCCCGACGTCGGCCGGTTTGCCTGTTTCGAGAACTTGCGTACCCCTAGTTTGAGGTCCTATTGTCAGCTTAGTCGTGTTCCGGGAATCGGCCCGATCCTGCAAAAACCCAGCTTGGCTGATGCCCATAACGCCGAGTATCCCGGTTTGCAACCAGCCCCGTCGTGTGTATGTGCTGCACGGTCGCGTCGGTGAGTTCATGGGTTTTTCTGGTCTCTGGAGTTTGACGTTTGGATTGTAGGCCTCTTGAAACAGCCTCACAATAGCCATACAACTCACTGGCAGTCATAGGTTACTTTTGTCGCAATGGTTTAACCTGATATTCCTCATATCCACTTTGGACATGAGTTCCTCTGATCTCTCCGTGACGAATGATCGAAACCTATCATCATCCCAACATTGGAGCAAACGTTTTCCCTGAACAGCACCTCTGATCCCTTTGTTATCAAGATGCTTTTGTCAAAATTTGCTCGGTGGATACAATTCTCCACCCACTCGATCAGAATCACTTGGTGCTAAGCTTTACCAACGTCGCGATCCCAAAAGCCCAGCCTTCAACTCCTCCATCGACTCCACATCCAAAATCACTTTGGTAACCCAGGGATCACAAGCCCTTTTCAGCCGAAAAATGAGGAAAAAAGAGGGGGGGGAGTGTAAAGAAAAGTTACCCTGTGTTAGTTCACCCTCGAAATGCCCCAAAATGACAGACAAATGGGAACATTTTGGAAACATCTGCCAATTTGAGTGGTTTGGATGCGGCAGCGTAAAGACAGTAACCTACTGAAAATACTAACGAGAGGCTGGCGCACCCGGCAGGATTCGAACCTGCGACCTACGGATTAGAAGATCGTTTCAGCCCTTCACCGATCTCCTAGCGGGTCAATATTTTCCTAATTTCTCAATACCTTACGATTGTCATTCTCTGGGCCAGTTAGTTTCAAATTCCCCGGAAAACGTCAGTAAAACGTCAGTAAATGAGGAACGGGGGGCGCCGGTTTGGACCGATTACGAGGTGACAATGGAGAGGGGGATCTAGGATTTTGGCACGAATAAGATACATCAAGCCCGAATTACCCATGAACGAAGATCTGGCGGATCTGGGTCACACGGCCATGCTGTTGTTCGCCATGCTGCCCATGCTGGCAGATCGGGAGGGCCGTCTGGAAGATCGCCCGAGGCGTATTAAGGCCCAACTCTTCCCGCATGACAATACCCAAATCGAAATACATCTAGACAATCTAGTGAAAGATGGATTTTTGCGTAGATATGAAGTGGATGGTGAGGCGTACATTGCAATTGTGAACTGGACTAAGCACCAGAGACCGCACGATACGGAGAGAAAGTCTGAGATCCCAGAACCCCCTATTATTCAACAAGTTAAAGAAAAGACCGTTAACTCACCGTTAGATAACCGTGAACTCACCGTTAACTCACCGTTAGATAACCGTGAACTCACCGTTAACTCACCGTTAGATAACCGTGAACTCACCGTTAACTCACCGTTAGATAACGGAGAAAATCCGCCCTTAATGGGGAAGGGAATGGGGAAGGGAATGGGGAAGGGAATGGGGAAGGGAATGGGGAATGGGGAGTGTGCACCTACGGTGCACCACGCGCGCGCGCAAGGCAAACCACCAGACACGACGTGTGAACGGGTTTTTAACCACTGGAATTCCTGTGATGCCTTGACTCGTCACCGAAACCTGACCAGCAAGATGAGATCTGGAGTTACTGCGCGACTAGAGGCTGGCTATCGCGAAGACGATCTCTGCCAAGCAATTAGTCGGTATGCTGAGATGTGCCAGAAGCAAAGAGCACCAGGCCACAATCAGTGGGGTCTATATCAGCTCATGACACGTGATGAAGGGGGTTGGATTGACCGGATGCTGAACCCGGAATACAAAGGAATCCAAACGAACAGTTCGCCGCAACCTGGACACACAAAGCGGAGTCAGCAAAACGTGAAAAATGCCGAAGATTGGGTCAAGAGGAGAAAGCAACATGAACGCCAATGAGCAAGCCACTTTCAGCAAAATTATCGCGGCCTACGCCAACACCTTGAGGCACGACATTTCCGCAGATGCCATCGAAATCTGGTGGCGCAAGCTCTCAAGGTTCGACCTATTTTCTATCGCTAAGGCTTTTTCCGATTATACCGAAAAAGGTCGGTTTTTCCCGTCACCGTCAGAAATAATTAGCCTTTTAGAGCCCGAGAAAGGAGGTTCACCTCTGCTGGCCTGGGTGGAAGTTGAAACAGCAATAGTTCGGCATGGAGGTTATGTCACAGTTCAATTTACAGACCTGGTGACTAACGCTGTGATCCGCGATCTTGGCGGATGGCCCTGGCTGTGCCAGCAGAACCTGGATGAACCCTGGATGCAAAAGGAGTTCGAGCGTCGCTATGGCGAGTACCATCAACACAAAGTGAACTACTCAACGCCACTTCAGGGGCTGGTGGAGCAACACAACCGCCTGAAGGGATACCACGATCACATCCCAGAACCGGTCGTGATCGGGGAGGGCCCAGTGGCATTGCCAGAGCCGGATCGGACCCGCGAGGTGCTCTCCAAACTCGGAGAACTCGTGAAGCAAAAGGAGAAGCCGGAAGGCGGGGAGACGGCCTCTCGGAAAGCGAAGCCGATGCCACCTGCTGCTGCCTTGATCGACGAAGAGGAGGTGCCGGTTTGAGCCCGCATATGGGCGCCTATCTCGGGGTTGATCCAGGGGCATCGGGAGGAATTGCGATGGTTGATGGCGATCTGGCGCAAGTTTGGGCATTCAAGAAACTGACGGAGCGGGACATCTCGGATCTGTTCGAGTGTTTTGAGGCCCGAGGGAATGTGGAGGAAGGACAATCAACCAAGACCGCCGCCCCCTGATCTGCCCCCACTGCCAGGGCGCCATCTCGTCTTCCCTGGTCGCCAGGTACCTTGGCGCTCCCGGGTCCGCTTCCAAATCTCCCAAGAAGGTCGCCTCCGCCATGCGCAACATCGCCAAGGCGCAAAAGGCCCGGTGGAAGGGCCACCGGAGGAAGAAGGCGAAGCATGGAATCTGTCGGCCACGCCGACTACAATGTGAACCGTAAAAAGTGGAACTGCATCCCAAGGTTGAAGAGGTATTTTGTGTTTAAAAAGGGCCTGTTCGTTTCTGTCTTAGGTCTACTGTCGGTTGTAGCGGCGGACCTTGTCACTGCTGCTGCACCGAGCGTGGAGATCTACACCCGAAACGGGAAAGGCACGAATCAAGATCCTGCCAAATCGAACGCCTGGTTTAGTCCAAGGGCCAGGATCAATGGGACGGATGGGGAGCTTTTGGGCGGATATACTTTTCGCTGGAGATCCGAACCGCCCATGGTTTTTCTTGGTACGGATACGTGCTGTGCCCGGTTTCTTCTCCCAGAGGGTTGGGAAACGCTCACCGAATTCACAATTGTTCTTGAATTGGTCACTACCTCGAGGACGACGATCCACACGCAATCCTTTTGGGCAAAGGAGGAATCCGGTGATGGAGGAGGTGAGTTGACACTCCCCTCCAACGTAGTAGCGCAGGTCAGCCCAGAAATAGCGAGTTTAGGCGGTATCTTTTCCTTGACGGGTTCAGCTAGCGGGACAGTGGACCAATGGGCTTGGCTGGTGAGCAACACTTCGACAGACAAAGGGCTTGTCGTTAGAACGACGCAGAATGCTTCCTATCCGGCACCTCAGTATAGTACCAACCTTTACTTCACCCTGGAGGCTTCCAACAGCTTAGGGACCACTCCTAGCCTTCAGGTCAAGGTTGAGACCCGTGAGGAGAGTGATTCGAGTACGCCGAAAACGTGCAACGACTGCGCCACGGGTAATTCTCCCCAGGTGGATGCTGGTTCTATCAGTGAAACTATTCAGGGGGGACAGGTGCTCGCCCTGAATGGTAGCTGTATTGACCGTAATTCATATGGGGGGGCGGTCTCACCTGTCTCTCGAACCTTCCTGTGGGAGATCATCAATGACCAGGGATTGACGAGCTCGGGGTTGAAAATTGACAGTGCGGACGAACAAAATGCTTTCCTGGTGACGCCTTCGGTGGATGAGGATAAGCCACCTATTGAGATTCGGTTCAGCTGCATAGTCAACAGTTGTCCCTGCGAGGATTTGATTCTGGTGACTCTGAACAAGGACGCGCCAAGCCAAGTGGATGCCAGGCTGCAATACGGGGTGGGAGCCGATGGCGGCTTGATCGATGCCCCGGAGCAGCTAGTCGAGGTGTATTCTGCAGTTGAAATCATTCTTGAAGCGAGTGGTAGCATTGGGGACAACTTGAGTGACGCGAACTTCGAGTGGACAAAGCAGGAAAATATCACCAGTGAACAGGGAGGAGTCGTCCTTGTCAAAAATGGCATGACTGCCACGCTGGTGCTTTCAGGAGGTACTGAGGGGACAATCACAGTCATAATCACGGTGACGCAAGGTAGTTCCACTTCGAGCAAATCAATAACTTTTAACGTTAGTGCTTCCACTCAACAGCCTTTAGCCCAGGTTCAGGTTTTCGTACAGGGTCGGGAAGTCCCTGAAGACGTCCCTTCGCCAATCGAAGTCGCAGAAGGTGTGTTGGTGGTCTTGGATGGTTCTGACAGTTCTTATCCGAATGGAAGTAAGCCCAATTTGACCTTCGACTGGCAGCAAGTTGGAGGAACACCCGTGAATCTGATTGGGCTCGATCAGGACCAGGCACGATTCATCGCACCGGATGCGAATGGTGAGGAGGGAATTCTTAAGTTACAGCTTACGGTGCATGATGGGGAGATCAGCTCCGAGCCGGAGTTGGTGGAGATTCGAGTGGTAATCGCACCTTTCTATTTTGCTCAAGTCGGAGTGGGTCCTGTGGATACTGAGTACGAGTTTCGGACAGTTTTGTTGTTGGTGAACAACACAGACCAGTTGGCGGAGAACGTTTTGGTTGAGTTCACCGACTGGACGGGTGTGCCTTTGGAAACGACGGTTAATGAGCAAGCTTGGGAGAATGCTCCGTTTGAAATCAATTCTCTCTCCTTTGCGCGGCTGGAGCTTCGAGGAGATACTCTTCAAGAAGGTTGGGCTTGTGTGAAGTCCGCTGTGGAATTGACCGGTTTGGTACTCTTCCAGGTCGTTGAAAGCATGTCTGGAAAGGTAGACCGGGAGGTAGCCATCTTCGAATCGCCCAGTGCCACAGGATTTGTGACCTACTTTAATCGGTTGGAACAAACAGTCGCTGCCATCGCCAATCCGGGAGAGCAAGTAGCAACGGTAAGGCTAACGATTAGCGATACAATTCTGGGCGAAGTGAAATCTAAACTTCTAGAGATTGGGTCTAGAGAGCACGTAGCCGAATTTTTGAATGAGGATTTCTTTGGGGAATTCCTTGAGGGCTTTGAACAGGGGACGCTCGTAATAGAGTCTGACTTGCCCGTGATTGTGACCATTCTGAAGACCGAAAAGGGGCTTGTGTGGTCTACGACGCCGATAGGCATCATTCGCCCGCAATTTCTTCTCTAGCCGCTGATTTTTATGGCGGCTATCGCGCAGCGCATGGAGAATACCCAGCTTCGCTACAAGGATTTGGTGGCATAGTTGTGGCGACAACACCCTTCCAGGACTAAGAAATGACGGACAAAAAGCGCCAAACGGACCCAAAGGAATCCGCGACGCGGAAGAGGATCGATATTATCCTCAACAACCTCAAATGGAATACTAATGAGTCGTCCCCACATTGCAACGTCTTCACGGAGCGGGCCAAAACTTCTGAGCAGCACCGCGCACTCCGAGGACGGCACCCAGACTATGTTCTCTATCGGTCCGGGACCGACACGCCGATTGCAGTCATTGAGGCGAAACGCTCCGGTCAGAGCCTCGAAAAGGCACGCAAAAAGGCCATCCTATATTATTCCACGCCCTTGAAGGTGCAGATCGTCTTCCTGGCCGATGGGTCACTCATCGAAACCTTCGACCGACGAAGCGGACGAGCGCTGCTCGACGATGGTGAGCCGATCACGTCATTGCTCTCAGAGAAGCAATTGCTCCGCTTTGTGGAAGAAGGACCTGAAATCCAAACCCCTCCAGTTGTCCAGCATACGAAGCAGGAATTGATCGCAGTATTTAAGGAAGCGAACGATTTGCTCCGGCGTGAGGGCCTGCGAGAGGGGATCGAACGCTTCACGGAGTTCTCCAACCTTCTGTTCCTGAAACTCATCAATGAGATTGAGCAGGAGCGCGAGAGTCGAGGCGATCAGAGAATCTTGGAGAAGAAATACTGTTGGGATGCCTTCTATCAACGGACGGGTGAAGATATGCTCGACTATATCAACGACACGATTTTACCCCGACTGGTCAATCGGTATAACCATAGTGGCGACGTGTTCCAGCCGAGGCTCCTAATTTCTTCCCCGAACACGCTCAAGCGAATTGTCGATAAGCTCTCGGCACTCACGTTGGTTGACACTGATTCAGACATTAAGGGAGACGCCTTTGAGTATTTCCTGAAGAACTCGATTTCTGTAGGCAATGATCTGGGCGAATACTTTACGCCACGCCATATCGTTAGGCTCATGGTTGATCTTGTGGACCCGCGCTTTGGTGAGCTCATCTACGATCCGGCGTGTGGAACAGGTGGTTTTCTGATTCAGGCGTTTCGACATATCAAGAACAAGGTGCGGCAGACAAAGCCGAATCTCCGGCGACTGAGAGAGCGAACTGTATACGGGCGTGAGCTGACAGGCACCGCTAAGATCGCCAAGATGAACATGATAATTATTGGCGATGGGCACACAAACGTTGAGCAGAAGGACAGCCTGAAGCATCCGGTGAGACAAGCCTATGATGTGGTGCTCACGAACTATCCGTTTTCCCAGGACACCGAGTTTTCCAACTACTACGGGCTCACGACCGAGAGCGCAAACCCGGTGTTTTTGAAGCATGTGATTGATGCGCTCAAAAACGGAGGACGCGCCGCTGTCGTGGTGCCGGAGGGTTTACTGTTCGATGAAGGGTCTCAGTGCGAGAAGGTTCGCAGAATCCTTCTGGAGACGTGCGGCCTCGAATCGGTCATCAGCCTCCATCAGTACGCGTTTCGCCCGTATACTGGCCAGCCGACTAGCATACTCGTATTCCATAAAGGGAGTCCTACTCGCAAGGTCTGGTTTTTCGACATTCAGGAAGATGGATTTGCCAAAACACTTAGGCTCACAGGTAGACCTACCATCAAGGAGAACGACATTCCACTACTGCGGCAATTGTGGTACGAAAAGTCCGATTCTGACAGGTCATTTTCCGTTGGGGTTGATTCAATACGCACACATGGTTATAAGCTTACAGCCGATGAGTATCGCGAGACACACGGAAAAGACGGGTGGGTGCCACTCGGAGGGAATCGTGGCCTGTGCGATCTCGTGATCGGTGGCACACCGTCTCGAAAGAAGCTTCAGTATTTTGGCGGTCCGCATCTATGGGTCAAGATAGGGGACATATCGAACGCAAACGGCCTGCCTATCACCGAGACGAATGAAACGATTACAGATGAAGGCGTCGATAAATCGAACGTGAAGCTGGTTCCAAAAGGCACGGTGTTGTTGAGTTTTAAGCTATCTGTCGGCAAGGTAGCGATTGCCGGTTCTGACCTGTATACCAATGAAGCGATTGCCGCGCTGATCCCTAAAGACAAACGCATACTCCCGAAGTATCTCTATTATTTGCTCCCAAGGCTCGATGGTCTTGGAACTCGGAAGGCCGCGAAGGGCATAACGTCTAGCAAGGCACGTTTAGCCGAAGTGCTTGTTCCGCTTCCTTCACTCCGCGTTCAGAAAAAACTTATTAAGGAAATGGACGGGCAAGAAGTCCAGATTAGGGCCTATGAACAGAAGATTAAGCGGGCAAATGCGAGAGAGGAAACCCTCGTGAATGAACTGACACTCCCGTTGAAAGACAACGCATGACTACGACACCTAAGCCAAAGCAGGGCGAGGTTGCGATAAAGAAACCCAAGACCGTTAAAGAGTACGTCAGAGGCGATGTTCACACCAATGGCATTGAGTCTCTATGGTCCATGCTCAAGCGCGGATATGTAGGAACCTATCACCAGATGAGCGCGAAGCACGTCCATCGGTACGTTAGAGAGTTCGCCGGTCGGCAGAACCTTCGGGAGTTCGACACCCTGACGCAGATGGGCCTCCTCGCTAAGGGACTGGACGGAAAGCTCCTCCACTACCGTGATCTGATTGCGGACTGAGGAAAACTTTGTGAAAGTCTTGTTGATAAGGTGTTAACTTCTTGTGAATCAACTGTTTACGGACGATTTGTGTTGACGGAATGAGCCAAGCTGCGTATATTCTCCACGTGCCAAAGGTGCCGTCGATAGACCCCGTTGTTTCCACGGATTTAGGGAAGCTCTACCAAGCCGATTGCTTGGAAGTCTTGCCGGGGATACGCAGTGATTCGGTCGATGCTGTGTTTGCCGATCCTCCCTTTAATCTTCGGAAAAACTATGGCGGTCACGTGAAAGACGATAGGAGAGACTATCTCGGGTGGTGTCTCGCATGGTTGGAGGAGTGCGTTCGCATCTTGCGGCCCGGGGGGTCGGTATTTGTCTACAATCTGCCGAAATGGAACGTGCAGATTGCCGGTGCACTTGAAGGCATGGGGATGGAGTTTCGTCATTGGATAGCCGTAGAGCAGAATAACCGCCTCCCGATCCGTGGGCGGCTGTACCCTTCGCACTACTCTCTGATCTACTACTCGAAGGGAAGCCCTAAAACATTTCACCATATCCGTACCCCAATAACCACGTGCCGACATTGCGGGAAGGAACTCAAAGACTATGGGGGCCACCGGAAAGCGATGCACCCGGACGGAGTGAATCTCAAAGACGTGTGGACCGACATCCCTCCTGTTCGTCATTGGAAGTTCAAGCCGACCACTCGGAACTGCAATTCTCTGAGTACCAAGCTCCTAGAACGTGTTATTGAAATCAGCACGGAGCCGGGGGACGTTGTGCTTGATCCGTTTGGAGGAAGCGGAACGACTTACGCTGTATGCGAACAGAAGTCCCGCAAGTGGATCGGGATAGAAATAGAAGACCTTAGTTCCATCTTGGAGCGCCTGAACGGAGGGGTTTATAACCACTCCAATGATGATGTGGTGGAGTTTTGCCAGTCATAACTGAACGCCAAAGTTTCAACGGGTTTGAAGTAAAGATCCAGCGGCTTAACCTGGAAGAAGTGATCGCCGAAGTATACGAAGCGGTAGAGTCTTTCGAGCTTCGAGTTGATGAGCGGATACACGCAAACGGGACTCGGTGGATTCGTCAGCAAATCGACACCCACTTTGAACGAGTGGGAGGCTGGGAAAACACCGTTGTGGGTGGGGTGGATTGGAAGAAGTCAAACTCTCGCGGGAGTACAGTCGCCGTTGAGGTTCAAGTCTCCGGGAGAAGTGACCTGCTTGCGGTGGATGTCTTGCACCTTGGGCGGGTTCTTACCGGGGGAACTGTTGATGTCGGTTTGATTGTAGTACCTGACGATACCTTGTCAAGATTCCTAACCGACCGGACACCCAATCTCAGAACAGCATTGAGGCACATAGACGGGGAAATGGCAGTTCAGATAGTTGCGTTCCGGCATGACGGGGCTGGACCCGCTTTGCCAAAAATGAGAACTAATCTCGGGAAGGCTCCATGAAAGACCGAACGAAGCCCAAACGCAAGCCTGGCCGTCCCTCCAAGCCTATCCCTAAGCTGGATGCTACGCCGGAGGAAATAGCCAGGAGAATCTTTGAAAACGCCAAGCCCCCGGACCCGTCAATTCGAGTCAGGAACAAACCGGAGAAATTAGGAGGGTTGGCTAGTTAGGTATGTAATCCCCTTCGTTTAGGGGATTATATACTAAAGTAGCGAAGCACCTGACTCACTTTGACTCCTTCTCAGGCATGACCTTGCGAATCCTCACAGGTTTTACCAGTGCCTGAATCGCTTCCTTGAAGGTGCCCTTGATCCGCAAGTCTTCGCGCAGTTCCGCACGGCTCGGTTGGTAGTCGTGAGAGACGATCTCGACCGTTGGAGTCTTGTCTTGCTTCTTTGTCATCACATCCTCCTCAGAGTTCGATCATCATACTGACGACAGTACATGAGCGAGCGAGTCCGACACTGCATCAGCTTCCTGCCTCAATGACGTCGATCTATCCAATTGCTCTAACGCAACGTCAACGGACGCCTTCTGTTCATGCTTGTCGGGTGGATACAAAATTCTGAGTGCTTTAATGGCCGGATAGTCCAATGCCAACCGAGACGATCCTGTAACCGCTCGATTGAATTGTGACCGGCATAAGTCGGAATTAAGAAACAGGCACAGATACTCCGGCATGATCTCATTGTTAACTTCTATCTTTACAGAGTGTTGATTGATGTTCGCAGGCGGGAATCCTTTCTGGACCACTGCCGCGATTCCGTAGGTTCCTGTAATCGTCAACACGACGTCTGATTCGCACAACTGCGACCTGCGCAGCGCGTCATGTGTCCTTGTTCCAATACACGGATCGTCTTCTGGGCTCCATTCCAGTCTCATCGGCTTTACGTTCTGGACCCGCACAAACTTTGGGCCGTCGTCAGGATACGATGCGCCGCGCGGAGTTGCTCCACCAGCCAGAGCGGTCTTGCTGCTCTTACGAAGCAATTCCCCGAGTGGCTTGATGAACCATGCACGCTTGGATGCCACTTCGTCCAGCGTATCCATTGTGTCGAAGTAGCGCGGATCGAAGAAGTGCGCGTCAAGTCGAAGCGTTGGATTGTGTGAGCGAAGGTCTGGCACGAGAAACGCCCGGTCCTTCCCGCGCAACTTTCCAGTAGAATCGAAATTCTCGAACTCCTCCAGGATCTGCGGCAACTCATTGAGGTGTGGACGCTCCTTTCCTGAATCGCTATGCCCAACGTTCTTGCAAATGGCCATGAAAACATCAGCCTGGGGTTCCGATGGATCTGTCTTCTTCCGTAAGTAGATCACTGACGTCCTGACTGAGCCTTGTGCCTTGACGAACGTGTTACGCGGAAGCGAGATGACTGCACGCAGAACAAACTTCGCCAGAATATATTCACGAAACGGTCTTGACGTTAGTGTGTTGAGGACGCTTTCGTCCATTATGGTGACTAAGCGACCCGCGCCCAGGTCAGAATCTCCACCTGTTAGTAGATCATGGTAGCGTTCGAGGAACATCACCGATGAACGCAGAGATGCCCGTGGCTTTCCATCCTCGTCTGTTGCTAGCGCATAGTCACTAAGTACCGAGAGTTCGCTTGGCTCCTTCCGTTCGTACGTCATAGAGAACGGTGGATTGCTGAGAACGCAGGAAAAAGTTGTCTTCCCGGTCGTGATCTCAGATCGCAGTTCGTCGATTTCAAGTTGCATTGGAAGCGGCAGTCCGTCCTCGGTGAGGAGGCGCTTATCTAGGGCGTCAGCAAAGTAGATGCGACTTCCACCGTCCTTGTGCAGCAACATATTCAGGCGAGCTATACGCGCCATTTTCGGATCCTTGCCGGCATCAATGCCCCACAACATTCCTTGCCGCAGTCGCCGGAGTAGCTTTGCCTTCTCTGCCTTGGTAATCGATTTGCTTCTGAGCACCTTCCCTGTCATTTCGGCCATGGCTTCGATGAGGAAACCGCCGCTGCCGCAGCAGCCGTCCAAAACCAAATCCATCTTGGCCTTTGAGGCCCGCAATTTCGCAAGTTGCACCATGAACTTAACAACCGCGCGGGGTGTAAAAAACTGCCCTAATGCCTTACCACGCATTGTTGCGGTGAGAAACGTTTCGAACAAGCGGCCGTTCAAATCCTCATCGACAGTGTAGAGGTCAAGGTGCTCAAGGAATAAAACCGCAGCCTTCACAGTCAGAGGCGCTAGTTGAATGCCCTCACCGGGCTCAAATATCCGCTTCTTTTCACCTTTTGCGATCTGAGCCTCAAGTTGCTTTGCGAGTTGAGCGAAAAGGATCGTATCGATGGGGTTGTCCGTCGTACTTTCCATCTGCTCAATCCAATCAACAGAAAAGCGAACCGCATCGGCTGGCACGGCCTCCGCCCCGGCTTCGATCTTGTTTTCAATCAAATACTCACGGAGGCGACGGTCTTCGTCGATCTTCACAAACATGACCTTGGCGAACTCGTAAAACGCAGAGGCGGGGCTTCGCTTTTCGGCTTTCCAGATCCTCCGATGGCAAGACTCGAAGATAGCCGGAAGCTCCACAGGTGCAACAGAGCGAAAATCGAAGGTGTTCCCCTTCGTGCCTTGACCTGTAGGGATCTCAGTCAACGAATCGCGGGCTATAGCTGAACAAAGGGCCTCAAACACGGGATGCCCATCAACAAGTTCAGCGAACGCCAGTGAATGCATCACTTTGTCGCTATCGTAGTGCTTGACGACCAACCGATGCCCGTTGATGCCCATGCAATACTGCTCGGGCTTCGGCTCCGACATTCGTCGGCGAATCACTGAGGCGTAGAGCTGCGCATCGTGGACTCCAGCTTCAGCGCTTTCATTGGGGTGTTTGGCGTCAATAATCAGAACAGGCTTGACCCTGGCGCGCACTGTATAGGCAAGGTAATCAGGAACGTATCCTCTATTCTTCTTCCTTCCCTTGCCTATTGATACCGCATCGATAGAGGCTTTGGTTTCAAGATAGTCTGCCCCGTACCCAAGATGTGCCAGTAGGGGCGCAACCAGAAACTGTTCGACATCGCTCTCGTTCCGAAGATTCTTGAGCTTGCAGAACAAATTCAACATGTCGATGCCCTAGTAGCTCCGCGCTCCCGAGTCGAGCCCATTGTCAGCAACCAGCTCTCGGTAACGCAGTCTCTTGCCGTTCATGCCGTCGCTGACAGTCTGCATCTGCTCGATGGTGTCCTGTTCGCGGACGTTGTGACGGCCAGCGAACTCCTGGACGTAGCGGTTCAGGTGCTTCGGGGAGAGCTTGTGGAACGTGCCCTTGTGCGCCCGTTTGAGCATGGACCACAGTGATTCTATGCCGTTGGTATGGACATCTCCCTTGACATACTCGGAGAGCGAGTGCTTGATGACTGCATGATCGAATGGAAGCGACTCATAGGCGGCTGCATCATCGGTGTAAACCGTAGCTCCTGGTGTGGCGTGATCCTTGACGAAACCTTGCAGCGTTTCCTTGTCGGCAAACCGAACAACCTTAGCAGCGACCTGCTTGGTAGCCCTATCCTTGGCTCCGACGACGGCGGTCTTGCCTACCGGCCCTCGTCCAGTGTCCGCCAGGGCCTTGCGCTTTGCTGTGCTCATATTCCGGCGACGACCCCCAAAATAGCTCTCGTCTACCTCGACCGGGCCACTAAACAGCGTATTGTCATCCTGTGACAAGGCGGAACGCAACCTCTGGGCAAGAAACCATGCAGACTTTTGAGTTATTTCAAGATCGCGGCTCAACTTCATGCTCGACACACTCTTCAGGTTGGTCATAATCTCGAACGTTGCGATGATCCAATCCTGATAACCGATCTTCGAGCCTTCCATCACCGTCCCAACCTTTGCGCTGAACAGCTTTCCGCATTCCTTCTCACGGCAGCGGAATGGCATGGTGGGATGCTTCGCTCCAGTCTGAACATTCAGCGACCCACACTTAGGGCAACACACGCCATTAGGCCAGCGTTGCTCAATAAACCACTTCTCCGCCGTTTCGTCATCGGGGAACATCCGCATGATCTGCTTGAGGGAGATGCCCTTGCGGAATGCCTTTCCAGGTGCCTTCTTTCTTCTCTTCTTTTCCATACTCAATATCTTACACGAGAGTAGCGGTGGCGTCAAGTATTTTCGCTACTTTCGTATATAATCCCTCTCCTATTCTAGGGGCATTATATAGCATAGTGCCCAGGGGAAGGAGATCACTCCAGCCAGTGCCGGAGTAAAACCCACACTGTGAGCGTCACCCCCTATCTGCTAACCTACCAGGGAGGTGGGCGGGCTGAGGTCTAAAGCTCTAACCCCTACTAAGTAACTAACTCAATGAGTACTGTGACTATGAGTAACCCTAACCTACCGCATCCTAAGACTAGAGCAACTCTATCCTACCCCTACCCACCAGATGAGTAACCCTGATCAACTTAACCCATGAGCAATGCTAAGATTTCCGCCCCCACACCCACCAAAAAACTCACCCGCCAGCAATCCCTCTTCATCCGCTACTACCTCCAGTGCTTCAACGGCGCAGAGGCCGTAAGACAAGCCGGATACAGCCTCAAGGCAGCAAATAGACAGGCCGTGCAGCTTTTGTCCATGCCTGTCGTCGTGTTTGAGATCCAGCGGCGCATGGCGGTGCTCCTAGGCAAGCTGGACATCTCGGCAGAGCGGGTCATTGCGGAAATGTGCAAGGTGGCGTTCTCAGACCTCTCGGAAGTGGCCGAATGGGGTCCGGATGGTCTAAAACTGAAAGATTCCGCCAGCCTCGACCCCAGTGCTGCCGCATCCGTGCGCACCATTGCCGAGAAGCACACCAAGTACGGCAAGAGCCTGGCCATCCAGCTGCATGACAAGGTGAAGGCGCTGTACACCCTGGGCAGATGGCTCAAGCTGGGCGAGGTGGAAGAGGGGCTGGGACCACGGCTGACAACGGGCATTCCACACTGTGAGGAACTGCCGGAGCAGGCAACGAACAGGCAACAACAGGATCTGGCGGCCTCTCCTGGGGATGACCTTCCGTAGACCCCCCCCCACCGTCCTGCTACCCCCCCTTCGCATCTCTATATGCGCCCGTCTGGGTGAAAACGGAAAAACGGAGGAATGGAAAGGGCGCCTCGGAAAAATAGAGAGAGGGAAAACTGGGGTTGTGAAGGGGGAGCGCGAAGGTTGGTGCAGTGGCATAGGGGGTCTCGTGACTATCGCCTGACCTATGGCGCGGTAGTGTATCATTGCGAGAGCCCCGTTGGAGTCGCCTGATGAATTAGATTGGAGGATAGGTGGCTTCCACCCACACGCAATCCGGCCTGGAGCGTCTTAGGCTAGAGTATCAGGGCTACACGCCTTTCCCGAAACAGGTGGCGTTTCACAAGTCTGGGGCACGGTATCGCTTGTTTGGGGGAGCGGCGGGTCCGGGAAAGAGTATTGCGCTGATCATGGAGGGGGTGAAGTTTGCTGGGGAGATGTACGACAAGGTAAGCGTGCTGATTTTACGGCGGACGTTCGAGGAGTTGGAAGGATCGATCATTTTGAACTTTCACCGTCAAGTCCCCCGGGAGTTGTATAAGAGCTACAGCACCCAGAAGCACCGGGTGGAGTTTCACAATGGATCGATTCTGAAGTTCGGATATTGCAAGCATGAGAACGACATCTGGCAGTACCAGGGACACGAGTACATTTTGGTGTTATGGGATGAGCTGACGCAGTTCACGCTTTCGCAGTGGCAGACGATGAAGGGGTGGAACCGCTCGCCGTATGGGCCGGGGAAGATGGCGGGGGCGACCAACCCGGTGGGAGTGGGCTGGAAGTGGGTCAAGCAGCTGTGGATCGACCGGGAGCCTGCCGATGGGATGGATGAGAACGAAAAGCGCCGGTATCAGCCTGCGGACCACCACTACATCCCGGCCAACTACACGGACAATCCGATTTACGCCAAGGACAAGAGCTACATTGCGGCGCTGGAGGCCCTGCCGACACACCTGAAAGAAGCCTTGATGGCGGGGCGTTGGGACGTGCGGGCCGGGAGTTACTTCGATATTTTTGATCCGGCCACGATGTGCGGTCGGCCCGAGCTATGGGAGATTCAGCCCTGGTGGCCGAAGTGGATCTCGATCGACTGGGGGTTCAATCATCCGGCGGCCGTGTACTGGCACACGCGGGACGGGCATGTGACGTACACCTACCGGGAGCTGATTGCCAGGAAGACGAAGCCGGGGGACTTGGCGGAAATGATCTGCAAGCGGTCCCTGGCGAGGCACGGGGAGCAGGAGAAGGTGGAGGCGGTCTATCTTTCGCCGGATGCCTTCTGGGACCGGAGCGGAGGCGGCACGATTGCGGACCAGATGCACGAGGCGTTTCGGGCAAAAGGATTTCCGACGGTGGCTCAGGCGGACAATGACCGGGTAGGGGGCGCGATGCTCATGTATAGCCTCTTGAGCGATGGCCTGTGGAAGATCGGGACCAACTGCACGAAGCTGATCGAGTGTTTGCCGATGATGCAGCGGGATGAGAGGAACGTCGAGGACGTGGCCAAGATGGACGGGGACGATCCGTATGAGGGAGCCAGATATGGGTTAAAGAGCCGTCTTTCGCCCAAGCGCACGCCGGTGATGCAGCGGATTCGCGCCGAGATCACGGCCGAGGACAAGAACGCGCAGGCGATGCAGATCCGCCGGGCCCTGGCCGAAGAGGAAAAGAAGGTTCAGCCCAGAAGGCTCCGGTACCGGCGGCGGCGAAGAAGAACCTGGTAACCACGTTCCACTTGAACTTCGTCAGCCGATAGAAGTATCCTGTGAGGCGCCGCGCCCTTGTGTGAAGTCACCGCCAAAGGAGGAAGCTTTCGATGTCGGACTTCACGCCCGTTCCCGCAAAAACCGTTGCCTACATCGGTCCCGCCGGTGGCGTTCATGAGGCCATCGTGTGCCGGGTCAATGGCGACAGAACCATCAATCTGGTTTACGTGGACATCCTCGATGGCGAAGACGCGCATGGCCTGAACCGCTGCGAGCTGGCCGGTGTGCCCCCCATCACAGAGAACTGGCGGCGCGGCTGTTTCGCCAAAGACGCGGAGACGGCTGAGAAGCTCCGCGATCGATTCGATAAGGCCGTCCAGACGCGACAGAAAGCGGATCAGAAAGCCGCCCAGAAGCGCCGTGCCAAGGTTCGGAAAACGTCGTGAGAAGCTGGCTGGGGCGGTTATCCGCTTACGTCCGGCGCCTGGAGCTGGACGTGGAGGAGTTAAAGCGGGAGCGGTGGTTGCTGTGGCAAACGATCGCTCAGATGCGAGGGGTGGCGTTACCGGTTGCCTCCGATCAGACTGGAGAGGAGAGCCAGGCGCAGGCGGAACAATCCCCGCGCAAGCCATGGTTTCGTCCCAATGTCCAGCGGTTGGTTCAAAAAATCCAAGCGAAAGAACGGGATATGATTGAGACGGTGGAGAAAAACCTTCGGCTGGCCCGGGATGAGCGGCTACGCCAGGGAAAGGTTAAAACCCATACGGATCCTAGAGGGGAGGCTGCCGATGCCTGAGTCCAAGTCTCAGGTTCGCCTGGCTCATGCGGTGCTCTCGGGGCAAGCCCGGGATGCTTCCATGTCCCGGGGCATCGCTCGTGAGATCGTTCGCGAGATGCACGGGCGGCGGCTGTCCCGGCTACCGGAGAAAAAGAAGCGGAGCCGCATGAGGAGGCGAACGCATGGTTGACGCGATGGCGGCCTCCGGTCTTCAAGGCGATCCAGTCGCAGGCACGGCCGGCACGGTGGTTCCCGATGAGGGGCAATCGGTCGGGGTCTACTACGAACGGATGGATGAGCGGCTGAAGTCTGCGCTCAAGCGGCTCAAGGACGATTACAAGTTTGAGGATATCAACTCGCGCCGGGAGGAGGTTCGCAAGGTCCGAAAGGCGCGGGAGTTCTGGCGGGGACATCAGAATATCTACTGGTCCGAGACTCAGCAAGCCTGGCATCTGCCCACCGAGAACCCCTACCAGATTGAAGTTGGCGAGCAGGATCAGCCGAAATTCGACTTCGTCACGAATATCTACCAGGCCTTCGGACTGTCGCTGATCGCCGTGCTTTCCCAAAGCGTGCCCGCCACTCGCCTGCAGCCCCAGAGCGTGAATCAGCAAGGAGACGTGGCCACGGCCAAGGCCGGAAACGAAGTGATTAAGCTGATTGAGCGCAACAACGACGCGCAAGCTCTTCTCACCGATCTGTCCTACTACTTGTGGACGGACGGCAAGGCCGGAGGCTATATCCGCTATGTCGTCGATGGAGGCCGTTTCGGGTATGACGAGGTTCCGATTTTGGAGCCCAATCAGATCAACCTCGCCCCCTCTTCAACCTGTCCCGTGTGCCTGGCGGAGATTCCCTTGGTGAACTCCGGGGAGTGTCCCAACTGCGGGGCCCCCATCCCGGAGGACCTGTACGCTCAACCGGCCTATTCGATGCCTTATCCCGAACAAGCCGGGACCCGGCGTTTCCCCCGAGGCCAGGAAGTGATGGACGTGGTGGGGGCGCTGGAGCTACGCACGCCGATGTGGGCCAACAAACAGGAGGAGTTCCCTTACCTGATGTGGTCGGTTGAGATGCACGAGTCCCGTTTGAAAGCGGCCTACCCGCATGTGGCCGACAAGATCGGATCTCAGTCCTTCAGCGGCGGCGATAGCTATGAGAAGGTCGCCCGGCTGAGAATCCAGTACGGGGGGGCGGCTGAAGGCGAGGGCACGCAGCCCTATGGCTCGATGGCGACCTATGATCGCGTGTGGCTGAGGCCCTGGGCGCTCTACAAGATCGGGGACGAGGAGATTCGGAAGGAATTGCTCGAAATGTTTCCCGATGGGGTCTATTGCGCCTTTGCGGGAGACGTGTTTTGCGAGGCCCGGCCCGAGAACATGGACGACCACTGGTCCGTCATGCAGGCCCTGCCGGGGGACGGGCAGAACCGGCCCGCCATCGGGACCAGCTTCATCTCCATGCAGGAACGATTCAACACGCTCTCGAATCTCATCATCGAGAACATCGAGTACGGGGTTCCTCCGATCTATGCGGATGCCGCCATGCTCGACTTCGACCAGCTGCAGGACACGACGGCCCAGCCCGGAGCCATCTATCCGGTTCAGAGGGGTGTCGGGAAATCCATTCAGGAGGGTTTTTTCCAGCCGCGTCCCGCGCAGATTCATCAGGACGCCTACCGGCTTATGAACGATCTTCTAGGCCCTCATGGGCAGTTCGTGACGGGCGGTTTCCCGGCCCTTTTCGGTGGCTCGATGCAAAACGTCGATACGGCATCGGGCTACGCCATGGCCCGCGATCAGGCCCTGGGGCGGACCGGGATCATGTACCGGGGGATCAAGTCATTCTGGGGGCGGCTGATGCTCAAAGGGGTGAATGTGGCCCGCACGCACCGCCTGGAGGATATCGAGAACTCCATCCTGGGGGAAGGCGGGCAGTGGATGGGAGCTTTCATCCGTATCGCCGACCTGAAGGGAAACGTGCAAGTCTACGAAGACACCAGTGAGCAGTTCCCCAGGCTGTGGACCCAGCAGCGGGCGATCATGCTCCAGCTTCTCGACCGGGGCAATGAGAGCGTGATGGCGCTGCTGTTCCAGGACCCAGACAACTTCAAAGAGCTCCAGAGGTTAATCGGATTGGAGAACTTCAAGGCGCCGTTCGAGAACGAGCGGGACAAGCAAATGCGCGAGATCGCACAGCTGCTGGAGGAGCGTCCCATCGAGCTTCCGGACGGACGGGTGTACGCGACCATCCTTCCGGATGAATTGGTGGACAACCATGAGGTCGAAGCCCAGGCGGCGCGGTCCTGGCTCAGCTCGCCGGAAGGGTTGGCGGCGGCTGAGAAGAACCCGGAAGGGTGGCTCAACGTGCGGGCGCATCTGATGATGCACGAATTGATTGTTCAGCAACGACAGGCCGCGCAAACCGTCATGACAGCGGCCGAGGAGGCGGAGGCGAACTCGCCTGCTGAGCCAGCCCAGAGCAAACCCAAGGGAGAGTAACCCATGTCTTTTGACACGCCGATACTGTTAACCCAACTCATTGCCATTGTCGTCGATGCCGCTACCGAAACGGGGGTGGCCCGCAGCCAGGTGTTCCAACTTCCGGTCAAGGATTCCCCCTCGGCCCACAAAATTCATCTTCAGCACGTTCCCGAAGGGACCTTTACGGTCCTGAAATTTGGGATCGAGCTGAGCCTGGACGGCGGAACGACGTTCGATGAGCTTCAGGAATGGGACGCCTTCTCGGATCCCGTGATTAGCCTCGATCTGGCGCGTTCGGGCCTGTACCGGCTCAAGGTCAAGACCTTTACCGGCGGGACCAGCAGCATCGTTCGGATTGGGGTGTGAGGGTTGCGTTCAGAGGGGCACTAGGTAAGGCCAGGACGGCTTCTCACCTAAATGCAGTCCCTCACTTGACACACCCTGTCAGACCTGGTCTATAATATTTGCAAGGTCGTTGAAGTCACCAGGATTAGCCGAGGGCGAGTTTGGTGACTTCAACGAGGCTGTCATGGTGGCTTCCGATTTTCTCTCGGGGATCCGAACACCCCGCCTGCAAGACAGGGAAATCGGGAGAAACGCCATGGGAGACAGTCTGAGTCCAATCGAGGAGGCCCTGAGCGCGGGGGCCGCTAAACCACCCGAAACGCATGCCGATCCTTCGCCACCGCCAACGGAGGAGTCGGTAGATCCTGCCGGGGGCGAAAGCCCTCCGCCGCCAGAGCCCGGGGCGCCCGAAGGGGAAACGGGCACGGCAGACGCCTCTGAGGAAGGAGTCGAGACGGATCTTGACGCCTTGCCGGAGGAACGCCCTCTGGGTGAAGTCACCGAACCGGACGATTTCAAACCAGTCTTCAAAAGCCATCCGAAGTTACGAGACGCCTGGTATGCCGCGGAGGCGTATCGGGAGGTCTTCGGGACCGTCAAGGAAGCGCAGGCCCTGCGCGATGCGCTTCCAGAAGGGATGGGCAGCCTTACCGAGATGCAGGAAAGCCTAGACGAGTTATCCGGCCTGGAAGATCTATTCTCCTCCCGCGAGGAGGACGGACCCGACCGGTTCCTCTCTGCCCTGCATGAAAAAGACGAGTCCGCCTATTCGGTCGTCTCGAATGCCAATTTCCGGAACCATCTGACTTGGCACCTGCAACAGGCGCACTCCCGCGACGATCAGGAGTGGACTGAGGCTATTCAGGTCCTGTGGAACCGGTCCCCTGCTACTCAGAACAGCTCGTTTCTCGGCCAGGATCGACCGATGGGATCTGGACCGCAGTCCGACCAGCGCCTTCGGAATCTGGAGGTGAGAGAAAGACAGCTGCGCGATCAGGAACTGGAGCATCAGCAACAGTCTCAAGCCGCCTTTGCCAATCGGGTTCAAGACGATATCGACTCTCAGGCGGACGAGGCCATTCGCTCTCATTTGAAGGTCACGATCGGAAAACGCACCGCACTGAGCGAGGGGGCTTTAAACCGGATGGCGAGTGAAATTTCCGATGGGGTCAACGAGCGAATCAACGGCAATGCTCAGATCCGGCGATTCGTAAAGCAATCGGTGAAGTCTGGAGATCTCGGCCAAAAACATGCTTCCGGTCTCGTGGAGACGCTGGTGAGGCGCTATCGGCAACTCGTGCCCGGCGTGGCTGCCAAAGTCGTCAAGGACTGGAGCGACACGGTTCTTAACCAAAACAAAACAAGGGTGAGAGAGAGAGAAACCCAGGCGGAACGAGTAGATCTTGGCGGTGGCGGCTCCCCCGGAGCCCAAGGGGTCACCGGCGGTCAGTCTCCCGGCGCAAAGGAGATTGACTACCACAAGACCACCAACGACATGATTCTGCGCGGCGAGTACGTTCTCAAGGATGGACGGAAAGTCCAAACCCAACTGGGCCTCTAGCCTCTCTTCCCCCTAATCGGAGGAAAGAGCATTGCAACAAAGAAACACCGATGTTGTCGCTCTTCAGCTGGAGAAGGTACGTGAGAAGCTTCCCCAGCTCTATGAGCGAGACGATACGCTACTCACCATGATCCAGGAGCGGGGCGACGTGGAGCCGGTCTCCAGTCGCAACATGAGGATCCCCATTCAGATCCGGCCCGGCGGCAAGTTCGGGCAGGTCAATATGGATGGAGGAGACCTGGGGCGCGGCAGCGGGACCAAGTATCAGCCTGCCCAGGTATCCCCTATTTCGTTCCGCTTCGCCACGGAGATCTCCAAGCTGATCGAGTACAGCACCAATAGCGATGAGAAGGCGATCCGAAACGCGGTGGACCGGGAGATCGTGCAATCCATGGCCCAATTCCGTAACGTCCTGGAACGTTATCTGCACACGGCCGGGGACGCTGTCATCGGAGAGATCGACACGGGCGGCGTCAACGGCAATACCTTGACGCTCAAAGACCCGCACCGGGCCGATCTGATGTACTTCAACCAGGATGTCTCGATTTACAACTCCGGTTTGGACACCAAGCGCGGAGAGTCCGACATCACGGCCATCGACTACGAGGCTGGAGAGATCACGCTTGCGACGGCGCCCTCGGGGACCCTTGCGGGCGACAAGGTGCTGGTCTCGGGCGTCCTTGGGGCCAACCCAGTCGGACTTTATGGAATCAAGTACCATCAGAACAATGGCACCACTGGCATGTGGCTTAACTTGAACCGGGCCACCTACCCGGAGATCCGCACACCCCGTGTCAACGCTAACTCGTCGTCCCTGACGACAGGCCCCATCCGCTTGGCGCTCAACAAGCTGCGCAAGGCGCTGGGTGCGAACGTCCTGCAGCAAAAGCGGCTAATCGCCTGTTTGAACGTCGAGCAGGAAGACGCCTACGAGCAGCTGGGGATTGTCATCAGCGAGATCATTAAGGAGAGTTCGGCCCGCCAGGGCATGGATCTGTTCTTTAACGGCCCCAAGACGATGGCCAGCGTGCCCATGTACCCGAACGTGCATGCCGATCCGCTGCGGATTGATTTTTTGGCCCTGGAGCACTGGGGAAGGGCCGTTTCCAAGGAGGTCGATTTTTACGAGGTGGATGGCACTAAGATTTTTCCGCTCTACAACACCACGTCGGGAGGGGTCGAAGCCGCGTTCGTTTACTACTACGTGACCACCTTCCAGGTGTTCACGGACAATCCGCGGTGCGGCGCTTACATCGACAATTTGATCCGGCCCTCCGGTTACAACTAATCGTGGCATGCAGATCCGGATCGGTTGTGAGCAACAAGACGTCCCGCGAGAGCTGCAGTCCCGTGTAGCTCGCGCGGGGGGGTTCAACTTCTTCGGGGAACCCTATTTTAGGGTGGTCTGGGGTTGGTCCCGCCTGACCTTGATTGGAGGGGAATGGGAGGACTATGACCAGAATGGGTCCCTGTTGCGGCGCGCGATCGAGTTTCGGAAGGAACCCAAGTACTTTTTGGGCCTCGATCGGTTTCACATGGAAAAGTGGATGCCCCCGGAGACCTTCGGGACTCCCCGGCAGTGGTACGAGATGACTCAGGAGGTGGTGGGCGGAAGGACGATCTCAGCCAGCGGTCCTTACCCCAGCCGGGGAGAATACGAGCACTGCTGGACGATTCAAACCCCAGCCGGAGAGTTCGCCCCCTTGGATGTCTCGATGTGCGAGACGGTTGTGCGGGCCGTGGAGTTCTCCCGGCATCTCGTCCGGTCCGACCGCAAAGCGGCTATTGATCGAAGAGAGGAACGCAAGAAAAAAGATTTCGAAGAAGAAGGTATGGCTCTTATGGAAGATGCGCGGCCCGCCTTCCTGGGCCAGCCGCAAGTCCGAGTGCCCGAGATTGGAGAATCGCAATGAACACTATCGTTGTCGCAAGTATTTGTCCCTATCCGCTGCGGTTTCAACGCCGGTTCTGCCGCTATGAGATCCAGGCCGCCGAGTGGAAACGGCCGCTGCTGGGCGCCTCGTCCATTGTCCCGGCCACCGTGACCATGAAGGACGAGACAGACCAGATCGATGCGGGGGATGACCATTACTATCCCCAGCCGATCCCGGTTCAAGATCTGGTGGCCGACTGGGCGCGGGACGACGAGCTCAAGGAAGGCCTGTTCGCCTGCAATGGCAAGAGGCCGCTCAAGGAAGAGATCGAGGCGGCCGTGGCTCGCCGCCAGCAGTGGAACGCCGGTTTGATCCAACAGGGGGATTACCTGTGGGAGCGCACCCACCGTCACGAGCATATCTCGGACGCCATGCGCCGCGCCTGCTCCGAGATGGGCGTGAAGCGCGAGTGGGGGACCAAGCTGCTGCGGATGATCGAATGCCCGGCCTGCGGGGAGGACATTCGCGGATCGGCCGCTTGGTGCCGTCACTGCAGCTGCGTCATCGATGAGGCGGCCTACAACAGGCTCAAATTTCACGCGGTGGCTCCTCATGCCGCCCAGGAGGCTCAAGCCGTATAAAAGATGCCCGCGCTGGCCGATGTGACCCAAGCCGTCCAGCACTTGTTGCTGGACAGAGCAGGCAGCATTCTCACCGACAGCTACCAGCTCGTCTACCAGAATATCGTCTGGAGGAAACTGCAGCGGGCCATGGAGGAGACGGGATTTCTCGACGTGGTGGCGACCACGGAGATCTACAACGTTCCCGCCATCAAGACGAGTTTGGCCAACGGAGGAAACTCGGAATTACCGGATCGGGCCATCCGGGCGCATCGAATGGAGGAACGGCCGAGCACCGGAGGGGAGTGGGCTCTCATGAGCTATTGCAAGTACCACATGCCGGTCCTTCCCGCAGCCGCCACCCGGGACGTTTGGACCTGGGAGAACAACCGGATCGAGATGAATGCGGGCGTCGTTGCCAACGACTTCCGGATCCGGCACACGCAATACTTCGATGATCTGGTCAGCGGCCAAGGCATCCCGCTCACGGAAGTCCGGGAAGCGTTGATTTTCGGGACCGCCGCGCTCATCGCCCGCGCCAGGGGCGTTCGCGCCGCTGCCCTCGACTACAACGCTCAGTACGAAAATGAGGCCAAAAAGATCTTTGGACGGGATTCTCTTTCGGAATTCGCCAAGCTCCTGGAGTTCGAGGCTGAGGAGGATTCCGCGTGATTCTTCAGGAAGTGTGTGAACTAGTCCGGGTCCTGTTGGGGGATCTCCCAGGCCGGACCTGGCCGGATGACGTGTTGCTGCCTTTGGTGAATTCGTCCTATCGCCACGTGCAACGGCAATTGGCCATGAACGGGATTCCGGTTCTGATCGACTATGCGGAAGAGGATCTGGCGGCATTCGCCAAGACGTTCTCCGGGGCGAACCTCCCGGACGATCTTGTGTTTCCGCACCGGCTTTGGGAGAAGGACCAGAGGACCACCGGTAGGTACGTGCCTATGAAACGAGTCTCAGGCGGCTTGCCCGATGTGGATTCAGTACCCCGGCTCGGGGTCTGGGAATGGGCCGGAAACCAGCTCCGGTTTCTGGGGTCAAACCAGGCTAAGACGGTGCGAATCCGCTACGAAAAACGCCTGCCTCTTCTGGGCTACCGGTCCCCCGATAACTTCATCGAGGTCCGGGATGGGGGAGACGCGATTGCGGCCGGGACGGCCATGCTGGCTCCGGGGAAGCGCAAGGAGTTTACACCCCTTTTCAGGTCTCACCTCAATGACCTGATTGCCGATTACATCCGAAACGAGCAACGAGTCTCGCGCCGGCGCCAGCCCTACGGATACCGGGACTATCTGCGCCGTGCGCTGCGCGGGTAACGAAAGAGAAAGGAGACAAGAAACAATGCCTTTAGCCGTTACAGTCAAGAAACACTGGTGGGATGGGAAGATCTTGCATGCGATAGGCGATGTCACCCCATCCGGGAGCTATTCGACGGGAGGGGACGCCTTCTCGTTTGCCAACCTCCCCGAGGTTAAGGCGCAACAGGTGAATCCGCCCCTGGAAGTCACGGTTCGCGGCTTGGCCGGTTACGTGTACAGCTACAAGGAAGGCAATAACCGGGACGACGGCGCTCTGTTCGTGCACGAATCGGGAGCGGACGGGTCCGCATTGGATGAGCTCGGCGAGGCCGACTACCCCAGTGCCGTGACCGGCGACGATATCCGGTACCACGCGCTCTTTAAGGGCATCGTCTGAGGGAGGTCTTTGTGATCGAAGGCTTGACGCCGATCCCGGTGGAGAATTTCGGAGGCCTCGTGACGCTACCGGCGCTGTCCGATCTGGCCCGGGGGATGAGTCCCGACTGTCAGAACGTTATCTTTCCGCCGGGCCAGGTGAGGACGCGCGAGGGACTGAGCGTGCCGTTTACCGCCGTGGGGAGCGTGAAATTCCACTCCATCGCCAGGTACGCCACCCCAGGATTCGTGAAACGGATCATGGCGTTCGGATCCAATGGTACGCTCTACAAGGAGAGTCCGGCGGGAACCTTGGCCGTGGTTCGCTCGGGCCTGGTTGCGGATTCCTACATGATCACGGATACCTTGTTCGGGCGCCTGTACTGCGCCTTCTACAACGGTCGGGTGGGTGGGGATATCCCCCTCTCGTTCGACGATGACTCCGTGTACCGGGTGTCTCCTGAAGGACCCGGCGCTGGTCCTTCCCTGATCGACGATTCATCTCTCACGACGGGTCGGATCCCGGCAGGCTTGCACAAGGCGGTCTGCTGGTTCGAGACCGCGACTGGGTACTGGACCAAGTGCTCGCCTCCAGTCCAGTGGTCCGCAGAAGGGGCCAAGCGGGTCAATATCACCGATATTCCCACCGGACCCGGCTGGGTGAAAAAGCGGTTCCTGGCCTTCACCACGGCCGGTGGGGAGAGCTACTACCATGTCCCGACCACGATGGTTATCGATAACAACACCACCACTGCGGTGACGCTCGACTTTTCCCTTGAAGAGCTGACGGCGGGGGAGCTGGTCGATTATCTCTTTCGCATCCGGCAGGTCTCCAAACCCCTGGGCGTGTTCGCTACCGTGAACCGGCTGCTGTGGTGGTCGCCCCGGGCTTTGATGAGCAGCTGGCGGAACCTAGCCTTCGATGGCGGGTTCGCCTCGGGAGGCGAGCCGTTGGGATGGAGCCAAGGGACAAACTTCGCTGGAGGTTCTCAGGAAACTACTGACATAGTTTTTGGTCATGCGTGGCGGATTCAGGGAAATGGGACCGCCAGCATCAGGGGAGAAATCACTCAGGCGGCGTTCCGAGACGCCTGGGGAGGAGCCCGTCAGATTCGCGCCAACACCCGCTACAAGGTCCGGGCCCGGGTTCGCAAGAGTTCAGGTCTCGACTCCGGCCGTCTGAACATCGATCTGTCCTTCGACAGCTTTAATACGTCGGGTCTTCAAGTGAGCGCCTCTGACGCCACTACCGATTTCGCGGAGTATGAAGGGAATCTTACGGCGGGACTCAACTCGATTTCGACGGGCCTGGTCCTGCGGGTGTTTACCGATGAGACCCCGACCGATGGCGAGTCGTTCTATGTGGATGAGATTGAGATTTTCGAGGCGGCCGAGCCCTGGCATGCCTCCACGGTTTTCGTCTCCAAGCCTTTTCAGCCGGAAGCGCTCGATGCCATCGAGGGGCTACTCCAGGTGGCCCGTGATGACGGCCATGCGCTGCGGGCCATGTTCTCCCTGAACAACCTGATCTATCTGATCAAGGAACGCTCCATCTGGGTCACTGAGGACAACGGCGTCACCGAGGCCGATGGATGGACCCTGCGCCTGGTCTCCCCTTCGGTGGGGACCTTCTCTCCGCGCGGCGTGGCTGTGGGGGAGGATTGGGCCATCATCCTGTCCTTTGACGGGGTGTATCTGTTCGATGGGAGCCAACCGAAGCCCATCTCCGATGAGATCCGCCCGAACTGGCAGCGTATCAACTGGCCCGAGGCGCATAAGAGCTGGGTGGAAGTCGATCTCGTCGCCAAGCGGGTCTATATCGGCATCCCCACGGGCACGGCCACCGAGCCGGACCGGGTCTTGATGCTCGACTACACGGAAGGGTTCGCGCTGGAGGGCTTCAAGGCGGTCCAGGAAGGACAGGCTGTCACAGGCCGGGGACGCAAATGGACAACCTGGACCATCCCGGCCAATGCGGGGCGTTTTCTTCGGCGGGAGAATCGAGCCGCCCGCGCCATGCTCTTTGGCAACAACGTGGGCAACGGGAAAATCTACGAGCTCGACCCGGCGGCTTTTCATGACGACGGTTCGGCCATCGATTCCTACTACCGGACGGGCCCGGTCAAGGCGAGCGCGGCGGTGCTGGATCTTTACGGATATCTGAGCGCCTACGTGTGGGGATCGGGAACACTCTCGATCCATCTGTACCAGCCTGACAACTCGCATGAATCCGTGACGAGCCATTCCCTGTCCAATCCCGCCGACGAAGACCTGGAACGGTTTCTGGAGCTTGAAGCGGAACGGGCTAGTGTCCAGTTTCGCACGAACTCCTCTGGAAATTGGTTTGCTCTGAGCAAATGTGTCCTGTGGGGAGCGCCCCACCCCATGATGCCGGTTCGAGGATAAGCCTTATGGGACTCGCGCTGCATCAGCTCAACGAGATCAAGCACAGGGACCCGCACCTGTACGAAGTGCTGTCGGAGATCCTCAAGAGGGTCCAAAACGTCGAGTTCGAGACCGGAACCGAGCCTCCCGCTCCGGGGAGCCTCAAGCCGCAATCGCTGCCCGGAACCCCCGGATCGATCGACCACCCGGAGGCCCCGTTCGTCTTCGCGGATGCCATCGGCCTGGGAATTACCTTCAATATCGTGCCGCCCCAGGGCGCGAAGAATTACCAGAGCTTCAAGCACTATACGATCTCCCTCTATACGGACCGGGAGCGCAGAAAATTGGAAAGGACGCACAAGGGCTCTCAGGTCGAGTGGGCAACATCCCTAACGGTGATGACTCCAGGCGTCTATTACTGGTCCGTGACGGCGATCAACGCAGTGGGAGAGGGGGCTCCCGCGACCGGGAAGGCTTTCGTTGACGGCGTCTCGCCCGCCCCGAAAGACGGGGTGCCGGGAGTACCCTCGGTCTCCCTGGTTCAGAAAGTGATGGGAGGCGATCAGGCCCAGTTTCGTCTCACCCGGCCCTCCACCGGCTTCAACCAGATCGGACTCTACCTGATCGTGGCGCGGGAAAACTCCACCTTCGATTTTCTGTACAGCCCCACCTCCTTTACCGGGAGCACCATCAAGGGAAGCAGTCTCTTGAATTCCACCACCATCGTGTTCGCCTCCGGGGACGTAGGGAAACTGGTGGAACTCACCGGGGTCGAGTTCAATCTGGTCACCGGGCAGCGGCATCTTTACATCATCAAGGAGGTCGTCAGCGGCTCCCAGGTGCGCCTGCATGTCAACTTACCCTTCACTCAGGCGAGCGTGACGGGCAGAATCGGCACACCCTGGTGGAAGGACTCCCAGTACGTGAACCGCTGGGACATCTTCGTTCAGGGACCCCAGGCCACCCAGTCTCCGGATCACGAGTCGTTCGCCTTCCACCTGCCCTTCGACGGAAAGACGGTCTACCTGGCGGCCACCGCCATCAGCGTCTATGGATACTCGGACTGGTCCTCGACCATCGCCGTCACTACCGGAAGCCGGGCGTTGGCGTCCTCCCGGGGCATTCAGCCCGTCATCGGGACCAGCTTTACCCCCACCTCTTACCGGCGCGTCTCCTGGACCTCCGGCAGCGTCTACTACCCCGATGGAGGAACCGAATCTATCAATAGCGGGAGTACTGGCAATTTGCCCACCAACGTGACTCGCTGGGTTTACAAGGTCCGGGGCAATGTGAATCTTCAAGTGAGCAGCTCCATTGCAAACGCGACCGGCTTGGACCGGTTCCCGGTCGCCATCGTGCGCACTACCTCGGACACGGGCGAGTTTGCCTCCGTCGTTACCCTGGTCGCCAACAACAAAGGCTCCGTGCTCTCGGCCCGCAATCTCACCGTGGGAAAGCTCTCCGCACTGAGCGCCGACCTGGGAGAAATCACGGCGGGCAAGATCACGGGGCTGCAGATTAAAACGAGCTCCAGCGGCTCTCGCATCGAGTTGGATTCCACCAATGGATTCCGGGCCATCGATAGCTCGGGGGACGTCCGGGTGAAGATTCCCACTAGCGGAGATCTGGTGGAATTCTCCGGTTACGGCCGGATTACAGGGGACATACTTATTGACCCGAACACCGGTCTCGGCGTGGGATCGATGTTCCTTCGTCCCGTTTTCCCTCAAACAAACAATTTCTTTCTGGGAAGTTCCATATCGGAATGGTGTCGGATCAGCATACAGGCCAGCAATCAAATCTATATCAACTGCGGCGAGCTCCGGGTCGACGGCGCTCTCACGATGGTCGGCACAAATTCCGACATCGACTTATCGGGCAACGATATTGGTAGCGTGGGCGACGTGGAGCTGGACTCGTTGACCAAGGATGGAAACGGCAACATTTCGGTTAATGACGATCTGAACCTCTCGGGCAACGATCTCCTCAACGTAGGCGATGTGGAGCTGGACTCGTTGACCAAGGATGGAACCGGGGACATTTCGGTTAATGACAATCTGGACCTCTCGGGCAACGATATCCTCAACGTGGGCGACGTGGAGCTGGACTCGTTGACCAAGGATGGGACCGGCAACATTGCGGTCAATGACAATCTGGACCTCTCGGGCAACGATATCCTCAACGTGGGCGACGTGGAATGCGACTCGTTGACCAAGGATGGGACCGGCAACATCCTCTTGAACGACGCCATCGTTCCTTCTGGCAGCGGGGATACGGATCCTTTCTTGGGGACGACGGCCATCCCATTCAACCGGGTTTCGGTGCACCGCGTTTTGTTTGACGAACGGGGAGCGCCCGCAACACCATCCAGCACTCATGCCTGGCTCTACACGGATTCTAATAGCGGCGACCTGGTCGTTAAATTTGACTCAGGGAACACTGTCACAGTGGCAACCTATGTCTAATCTAAAACGGGCGGAAAGGAGATCGACCATGCAACCCATTCAACTGGACGACCAGGACATCAAGAAGGGATTCGGGGAACTCTACACGGAGATTCTTCTGCTCAAAAAGCAGCTCCTGATTGAGCGGGCGGCCAACGATCAGCTCCAGCAGGCACTCCAGGAACTAAAACAAGACGACCAGGAGGAAGAACAGGGATGATTCGAGTTCTGCGGTCCGAGGACGCGCCCCATCTGGAGCGGATGTTCGAGCAACAGCATGCCCCCGAAGAGACCTTGGATGGCTTCGAAGCCGGCTTTCTGGGGGATGGCCTGGTGAGCAAGTTCGTCTGTTGCGACGAGGAGGGGCGGCCCCGCTTGGCGATGGTGGCGCGTCTGACGGCGGAAGTTGCGGTCTTCGGAGATCCCAACTGGAGGACGCCCAAAGAACGGTTTCTCTTAGGTGCTCAGCTAGAGCGGATCCTGTGCGAGGACCTGAAACAAAAGGGCCTGGATTCCCTGGTGGCCTTCATTCCGAGGACCTACAGGCGGTTTGCCGAGAGGATCGGGCAGCTGGGGTGGAGGGCGCAGACTTGGATTTCCATGAGAAAGGATTTGACCGATGGGCAGAAATAAAGGCAGCGAAGAGCAAAGAGATCTATCCAGAGAACAGCTGAGAATGGACCAGCAGTGGCGTGCCGATCAACGGCGGGAACGTCAAGAAATGCGATCCACTCTCATGCCCGAGATCATGGGAATTCCGACCGAGTACGCGCCCGAAGAGAAGCAATCGATCATGCAATCCGCCCTGGACGCCACTGGGGGAGTGTATGACGTGGCCCGGGCGCGGGCCTCGCGGCACCGGGGACGCACCCGCCAGACGGCTGGGTACTCGGAGGCCGTGGGCGAGCTGACGCGCCAGGAAGCCGGCCAAAAGGCGGGATCCCGACGCTCTATCGAGAGCCAGTTTGCGGATGAGAAGTGGAGGCGGACCCTGGCCCGGCTGGATGCTCTGGCCAGCTTGTATGGGATCGACACGCGGCTGCTGGCCTCGACGGCCGGATTGTCGAGCCGGTCTCTGTATGGCCATGCCCAGGGGATCAGCCGGGGAAGCATCTGGGGAGATGTGATCAGCGGGGCCGCCCAGGTGGGCGCGGTAGGACTGGGAGGAATACAAAATGCACAGACCTCTGGTTAGAGCTCCGGTTCCAGGATATGAAAAAGAGCGGAACCCCTTTAGAGCTCCGGTTCCAGGATATGAAGAAGAACGGAACCCCTTTTTACACGCGCTGAAGATGAGGCGCCGCCGGCAGGATCCATCGGGTGGGTTTCCCGATCCTCCGGTCATGCCCCCAGCTCCGAAGCCCCCGGATTACGGCGATAGGCCACAGTACGAGCCTCCTGTGCAACCGGGATTGTGGAAGTCATTGCTGGCCATAGGTTTGGGATCGGCTGCGGAGGCGGGCCGTCCCGGCGGGGCCCAGCAAGTAGCGCACAACGTCTTTGAGGCTCCCCGTCAGAGGGCGCTCCAGCAGCATCAGCGGGCTCTGGGCAAACATTATGACAAGATGGGCGTCATTCAGCGGGCGTATGAGGATGAATGGCGGAGGAGAAACTCAAAAAAGGACGAAAGGCTAGCACAATACGACTCCGAGATAGACCTTGCACTCTTTAGCTCCCGTCGTGAGGATGCTAGGTTGAAGCGGCAAGCTACGTCCGACCGGTGGAACGAGGAAATGAAGTTGCAGGAATCGCAAACCGAAAACCAGAAGTCGTATTGGCAAGCTATGTCCGACCAGCAGGAAAAGCGACTTGAGTTGGAGGAATTGCGAACCAACGCTCTGCTCCTGGAGATGAAGGCCAAGACTGAAGCTGGAAAGAGCCTAAGTCCAAGTCAAAGGGCGGATATGGCACGGGACTACACCAGAGCGCAAGGAGAGATCCGGGATCGTTATGCGAAATGGATGTCTTTGTCCAGTGATGAGGAGGGGCTGGAACTAAAACGGCAGATGGATAAGGAGTTGCAAGAGTTGAAAGAACTCTTCGAATCTAGTGGACTCCGGTTTCCTCCTCCAGCGCCAGGCTCAGAAGGCTTTAATCTGGTATCATCCCATGATCCAGCGCCAGGCTATCCCAATGGGTCCGATAACCCCCGGGATGTCATACCCGAGGACCGGTTGTTAGAGATGTCAAATACTGGTCGAGTTCCAGTTGCTCCATATCCAGACTTAAGAGACTCTAATCTGCCGCCAGGCTTAGGAGGCTCTAATCTGCGACCATCCCATGTCGTATCCAAGACATCGAAGCCACGCTTTCGAAATCGGTCCGTAGGCGTTAATCCGCGACAGTCTGCTTCAGCGTCAGGCTTAGGAGGCTCTAATCTGCGACCATCCCATGCTCCAGATCCAGGCTTAGGAGGCAAAAAATTGACGACAAAGGAAGCTGAGAAGTTTTTTAAACTGGCTAATTCCAATCCAAAAGAGGCGCGGCGATTAGCTCGTGCGGCTGGATATTGGTGGGAGTAGTCATGCCAGATATTTTTGACCGGTTGGCGGACTCTTTTCCCACCTCATCGAAGACACGTAAAAAGGATATTTTCGATGAGGTGGAGGAGAAATACAAAAAGGAGACTCAAGCTCCCATCCCCTTGGAACATCGCCTCGACTGGAGTCGTCCGCGACCCAGCAGCCTGGAATCGGCTTACCGCTCCTTCGGGAGGAGTTATCTTCACGGAGTGGGGTCAATCCCCAAGTACGTCGGCATCGCGGCCAAGGCCATCGGCGAAGATCGTCCTCTGGAAGAGTTAGCCAGCTATCGGCTAGGGTCCTGGATCCAGGAGTACGGTGAGGAGGCATTCCCTCGCGACACCCGGGTCGGAAAATCGTTCTGGAAGCACACGCTGCCAGGGGCTTTTGGGTCCATGGCCGCCTTTCTGACTGGAGGAGTGGCTGGCAAGGTTCTCAAGCTTGGCACCGCTGGGGCCACGGCAATCTCTGGGGTGACTGGGGTCGCCATGGAATCCAGCAACCAGTACGAAGAGGCGAAGGCTGCAGGGGCTTCTGACGATGATGCCATGAATGCTTGGCTATGGGGCCATCCCATCGGAGCCATCGAGGCGGTTCCGATTGGACGGGCCTTGCGCCGATTCGACCGGGTGACAGGCGGAGGACTGCGAGCCGTGTTGTCCTCTGGATTTAAAGGAACGGCCGAAGAAGCCATTCAGGAAGCCGTGCAGCAGGTTGGATCCAATATTGTTGCCCAACAGATTTACGACCCGGGCCGGTCCTGGTCTGGAGGTATCGGCGAGAGTGCCGCAGCCGGTGGCATCGTGGGCGCGGCAACCAACATGGCCTTAACCGCCGCTGGGTTGACTACCCGGCGCGGAAGGGCTTTCGGGCTGCAGCAAAAAATCTCCAAACTCGAAAAGCAGCTCGCAAGTTTCGATCAGCTGAAGGCGGTTGACCAACAACCTGGGACTCCGAAAAATCGAGTGGAATGGGTTTCCACAAATCAGATCGAGGTTCGTCCCGACGACATGCAACCCCGCCATGGGCGCGGCAAGTACCGCACCATTCCCTCTCATGTCGAGTCGATTCAACGCAGCATGCAAACGTCCGGCTTCAAGACCGAGTTTCCGTTGCGGGTATGGGAAGATCCCACCACTGGGCAAAAGGTCCTGTTGGAAGGGCACCATCGGCTAGAGGCCGCTGAAGGAGCGGGATTGGATCAGGTTCCCGTACAGCGCGTCACGGGCAGTTACGAGGAAGCGGCGGCCCAGGCGCGTCGTTCCAATTCTCAGAATGTCCCCCTGTCTACGATTGAAGAATCCCGGGCTTTCGCCAAGGAAGCCCAGGAGGGCAAGAGCACCGAGGAGATCGCTAAACTCTACGGCGGAATCAAGGTTTCCAAGGTTGAAGACCGCTTGGCGCTCAACCAGCTTTCGCCTCGTTTGCAGGACCTAGTTCAACAAGAAGTATTTGATCTAAAACTGGCTGAAGTCCTCGGCCGCAAGTCCCACCAGCACGGGTTGCCTCCAGCTGTTCAGGAAGAGATCTTCGATAAGGTCATCCTGAAACAGGATCTTACCAAAATGGAGCTCGAAACCTTGATCGACACGATAGCCCCGGAAGCGACCAAACAGTTGACTATGGGGCTGGGATTTAAGATCGATCAAGGCATCGTGGACCCTCTCAAGGAGATTGTGGCTAAGATCCGCAAACTTACCAGTGAGCGAAAGGATGCCAACAAGATTCGCCGCTATATTCGCCGGAAAGAAAAAGCGGGAGAAAAGATCGCTGGTTGGAGGAGGACAGCCCTAGGAGAAACCAGCGCCGAAGTATCCAGACTGAGTAAAGAGCTCAAGGACCTAAAGAGATCTATTGGCCGAGGGCCTAAACCTACGGCTGCAGGAGTCTCCGCGCAAATCGAGAGCGATAGGGTTAAACTGCAGAAGAGTGAGGATATCTTAACCCAACACGAAATTGATCCACTGTCTTCTACCCAGACTCCTGGGACGGTCAAGAAGGCGCTGGAGTCCCCCGGTCCCGTCAGCCGTAGCCAGATCGTGAAGCGACTCTCGGAAAGTCTTGATATCCCCATTCGTGGGAGGATCGGGAAGTTTAGTGGAATTTACAAGCCAGACTCTAAGGTCGTTCGCACCAGGCGGGACTTTGATATGACGACCATCGCGCATGAGGTGGGTCACCACCTAAATCTTTTCTGGTGGCCTTTCACAGACCCTAAGACCGGTAGAACCCATCTGGATCTGAAGCCATTGAAAGCATTCGAGGATGAGTATACTCCCCTCCTCGCTCATCTCGACCTGAGCGCTTATCAGCCTAGCGCGTACCCGAAAGAGGGGTGGGCGGAGTTCGTTCGGCTCTATCTGACGGAGCCAGAGAAGGCTCGAACGAAGACCCCAAAAATGTACGCCATGATGGAGTCGAAGTTGGATGAGAGCCCGGATATTCGGGACATTATTTACCAGTTTAGAAGCGATTATCAGCGTTACGACAAGCAGCCAGCAACCCAAAAAATACTTTCCATGATTTCCAAGGAAGATCCGCCGCAGCCCAGCAACCGTCTGGAATCGGCTGAAACGAAATGGCTCGACCATCTCAGCCCACTCAGGAAAGCCGTGGAGTCAATGGGGGATGTTCCGACCAATCGTAATGCCTACGAGCTGGCCCGTCTGTTGGCCGGCTGGTCTGGAAAGGCGGATCATTTTCTCAAGCACGGCACATTCGGTTTCCGGGAGCAAGGGATCACCGGGGAGGCTTTCGTCCAGATTCTTGAACCATTCCGGGACAACTTAGACAACTTTGCTGCATACCTGATCGCTCGCCGGACACTTGAAAAGAGCCATCAGGGGATCGATACGGGGATCTCGCGGCAGGTGGCCCAAGAATCGCTCGCAGAACTCAGCTCTCCCGAGTTCGAGCAGGCGGCTAAGAAGCTGTACCGCTATCAATCGGACCTGCTCAAGTATCTGGAACAGGCTGGAGTTCTCTCGGCGGACCTCCGGGGGAAGATCGAGAAATGGAATCAGGACTATGTGCCCTTCTATCGGGTGATGCAGGAGGACTCTGGCTCCTTGGGCCAGCGGGGAGAGGAGATGGCTAACCTTTGGCATCCCATCAAACCGATGAAAGGTTCTCGCCGCGACATCGTAAATCCCCTGGAATCTATCGTGAAAAACACCTATGCCTTCATCCATCTGGCGGAGCGCAATGCGGTGGCTCAGGCGCTGGTGAGACAGGCCCGAAACACCGAAGGCGCCGAATGGATCGCCAAGCAGATTCCACCGGACACAAAACCCACGAAATTCAGGCTCTTGGAGATCCAGAAAGATTTAAAAAACCTGGGCGTGGAGTTGACCAGCGAGCAGCTCCAGGAAGCGGCCGTGATTTTCCGGCCCTCGGCCTATGCCTCCTCACGCGAGAACATCATTCGGGTCTTGGAGGGTGGTCAGGCGAGTTTTTACCAAGTCCACCCGGATGTCTACCGCACGTTGATGGCTCTGAATGAGGAGCAGGCCAACTTTGTTTTACGGGTGCTGGCCGCTCCAGCCCGCTTGCTCCGTCTGGGAGCCACCGCCCTGGGCCCCGAGTTCGCGGTCAGAAACCCGATCCGGGACACGTTGCAGGCCGCGCTTCAATCCGATGTGGGGTTTATTCCCTTCCTCGATACAGCCCGTGGGCTGTTCCACGTTCTCAAGCGGGATGGACTGTACCAAGAGTGGATGCGCAGCGGAGGCCCTATGGCCGCTTTGGTGAGTCTGGATCGCAAGAATCTCCAGAGCAATCTGAAGGACCTGACAGGTTCAAAGCTGAGCTGGGTCATGCGCCATCCAATCGAAGCTCTGCGCCTCTTCTCGGAGACTTCCGAAGAGGCCACCCGAGTAGGCGTCTTTGCCAAGGCGAAAGCCCAAGGGATGAGTCTTGAGGCCGCAGGGTTGGAGTCCCGGGAGGCCACGATAGATTTCGCCAAGAAGGGGCAATACGGCAAGAACATCAATATGGTGGTCGCCTTCTGGAACGCCGGAGTTCAGGGTACGAATAAATTCATTCAGGTCCATCGAAAGAACCCGAGACGAGCGGCTGCCATGGGTGCGGTCATGACGGGCATTAGCTTAATGAACTATGCCCTGAATCGGGACGATCCCGATTGGGAAGAAGTTCCCGACTGGCAAAAAGATTTTTTCTGGCTTTTCCCAGTGAAGCATACGCCTTTGGCTGGCGTTATGGATCAACTCCCTGAGTGGCTCCAGACGAAGTGGATTCGGATCCCCAAGCCGTTTCTTTGGGGGATGCTCTATGGGTCCACCATGGAGCGTGCGGCCCGCTGGGTAGATCGGAAGGACCCGGCGGCTTTTGATGATTTAGCAGAGAATCTCCTGCAAGCCACCATGCCTGGGATTGTTCCAACGGCTGCGATCCCACCGCTGGAACATTGGGCCAATCGGAGTTTTTTCACCGGCCGCGTGCTCGTTCCCGAGTACATGTCGGGAATCAAAGCAAAGTACCAGGACAGGCCCTACACCTCGGAGTGGTCCAAGACGACCTCTGAAGCACTGGACCGAATGGGGATTCCGATATCGCCCATCCATCTGGACAACTACCTGTATGGGTATACAGCCGGAGCGGGGCGGCTTCTGAGTGATATCTCGAACAAGATTGCGAAAAAGGGGGATCCCGCTCGAACCATGGCGGACGTGCCTTTGCTGCGAGCCTTCGCCGTTCGGTTCCCAAGCGGCTCGACCCGGTCAGTCCAGGATTTTTATGACGATATAGGCAAGCTCGATCAAAAGAAGAGAACCATCAATGCGCTGCGGAAGCGAAAGCAGCGGATTCCTCAAGCCGATCGGATGACCCTGCGAGAATCCTTCCGCTTGGAGCGGTTTCGTAAAATCAGCGATCATCTCCGCCAGATGAATCGACAAATTCGTTCCATCTACAGATCGCGCCAGTTGCCCCCCGAAGAAAAACGGAAGCGAATCGATTCCCTGCAGCTGAGAATAGGGAGGCTGGCTAGGCGTGCGTTGGGAAGAGGAAATAAACAGAAAAAACAAAACCCATCGAATCGCGTCATGGCCAAAGAGTAAACTGTTTTTCAACCCGCCCTCTCGCACTGAAGTCACCATTTAGGAGTAAATCTTCGATGTCTGACTTCATGCACATCCTGGAACGCTCAATCATTCACTTTTTCAGTTCAGCCGGCTTCTACCTCATCGCGCTCTGGGGTTTCTGGATGCTGGAGCGGAAATGTCTCTGGTGGCCCCAGCTTCAAGACTGGTGGAAGCTTGTCTTGCTTGTCGTGGTGTCGTTTCTGTTCCTTTCTTTTAGGGAGATCTTCGACGTGAACGCCGGTGGATCCGCCGTGGAGTCGGTTTGCGATTGGCTCAGTTGGTTTGTGGGCCTGGGGGTGAGCGCGTGGGCAATCTACCGCCTGTTTCCGATGCGCTTGGCGTAGATCATAGCTGAGATTAAGGAGGCGTCCGATGACCGGAATTGACGACAACAACGCACTTGCGGTTCTCGTGGTGCTGATCCCACTGCTGGGCGTTGGCGTTCTGCTGTGGCAACGCACGACTGCCGAGGGGCGAAAGATGGCCGACTGGAGGGGCCGGGTCAATGAACGATTGAAGAACGTGGAAAAACAGCTGGAGAAGCTCGATAAGCTCCAAAGCTGCGTGCAGGATATTCGCCTGCAGTTGGTTTCGGCGATTGACCGAGACAGGAGAAAGAACCCATGAGGCCTTTAACTCGATTCTATGAAAAGTCGCTGCTTCTGGAGCCAAGAGATTTCCGGGCCCGCAAATGGATTGATCGGGTTGTGGCGCCGCATTGGCGGGAGCTCGATCTGCGCCAGTGGCCTTGGGCGCACTTCAGCCCCAGGGAACTGGCCAGTCGTGGGGACGGATCGGTATGCGCCGTCCTGACGGCTGGAGATCTTTTGGAGCGGCTTCGCCGCCTGATTGGCAAGCCCCTGGCGATCACTTCCGCCTATCGGGATCCGATCCACAATGCCCGGGTGGGAGGAGCGCCGCTCTCCCGACATAAGGTGGGAGACGCCTTCGATATCCGGCTCGCGGATCTGAATCGCTTCGAGCTGGCCGATGCCGCCGCCGAGGTGGGATTCACCGGCATGGGCAAGTATCAGACGTTTTTGCACATCGACACGCGGCCCGGACATGCCCTGTGGTACGGGGGTCAGAGGAGCAAAGAACAATGGAGTGGCTAGGCTCAGTAGCGTCGGCCGTGACAGGATTGGCGGGAGGCGGTCTTTTCGGAGCCTTGCTCGGAGTCGGCTCGAAATACCTTCAGGAACGGCAACGGCAAGAGTGGCAGGAAAAGGTCTGGAATCATGAAAAAGAGCTGCTGGAATTGCAGTCCAAAGCCCGCGCCAGCGAGACGGAATCCGAACTTAAGATTGTGCGTGAGGCAGGGTCCTGGCAAGCCAAGAGAGAATCCATGAAAGGCGAGCAGACGATGATTTTATCGGGGCAACTGCCGCCAGCCGTGATCGGGATTCGAAGCCTCTGGAGGCCTACCCTGACCCTGCTGCTGATTCTGCTAGTGCTCTGGGTGTGGATCAGCCTGATAGCCTTGCTGCGGGGAGAATCCAACGCCCTGTCGTTTCTCTCCCCGAAGGCCGTGGTGGATCTGCTGTCCTACATCGTCTATTCGGTCGTGTTTGCCGCCTCCACAGCGGCACTGTGGTGGTTCGGGGACCGAGCGCTGTCGCCTCCGGGAACCAAGCATAAGTGAAAAACGGCCAGCTGCTTTTGTACAGGGTGTTGCAGGTTAGGGAAAGGGTGTCACGGGGATAGTCAACTACTTCTACGGCGCAGTCGGTGGAGGTGAACCGCGCCTGAGTAGGAGAAATAGTATGACGAATCAAGAAAAACGTCAGCAACTAGGAGAGCTTCTGGTCTGCATCCGGGAGACCGGGCGCGATCTGGCTGCCCATCACTTGCAGGCCAACAATGCAGCCAAAGCTCTGAGGTGTATAGCGGGACAACTCGAGGAAAGTCCAAGTCTGATTACCTCCGAGACCTACCCAAATGTAGAGTGGGAGTGGTTGGACCGGGAACGGATTTTAGGGCTTTGTGCAAAGAGCAGAGAGCTAAGAGAGCGCTTGAAATCTTTTGAAGATCAAGAGTCGAAGCTGGGGTGACAGACTCTACTGGCGACGCTTGGCTCAGCTCTTACTGACCGTTTCGCCAGCCGGGTAGCCAGTCTTTAATTCACAACGTCCTCCCGGTCCACATCACTTGGCCGATTACCGTGGCTGTTTGCGGCCAAGGCAGGGGCTTGTAGTTTCTATTATCGCTGACCAGTTGCCACCCTCCGCCTTCCTTGCCCAGCCGCTTGACGATCACTCCGTCTTTGGTTCCCAACACAAAAATGCGGTCCCTGAGGCGGCGGACCCGCTGGTGATCCACCAAGATCCAGGCCCTGTTTTGCAGGTTCGGCTCCATCGAATCTCCGATGACTGCAACGACGCTGGACTGGTTATTGTTAATCCCATGCTTGACTAGCCAGTCGCGGCGGAAGGGCAGGTAGCCCATGATGGCCTCGGTGTCGATGATGGCCCCCGATCCGGCGGCGGCGCGAACCTCTTCACGGAGCGGCACGGGGAGGACATCGGGAACCAGGGATGCCGGGAACTCAAGGATCTTAGTTGGCATTTTGAGGCCAGCCAGGGCCTCGGGGTCTGAAGGAGGAATATCCTCGCCTGTCATCATTTTGACCCAGCTCTGTAAGAACCTTGCGGTTTCGCTCTCCCAGGGGGGGGTGAGCGGCTGTATTTCCTCGCGTAATGTTTTGACCTCATTGAGTAGATCAGTACGTAAATCGCCGGCCCACGGTGGCGGGTCTTTCTCTGGAAACGGCACGATCTGGGTTGTCTCGGTCTGTTCGTTTTTTGGCGGACCAACATAGAACTCCAGACCGAGAGCATCACAGAGTGCTCGCATTCGCTTTGTAGATGGCACCCTGCCAGCCCTGATCATAGCAAGTGCTGTAGGTTGACCAGTGGCCACCAGGGAGATTGCTCGCTCCGACCGATCATCTTTGCCGGCTGCTTTCAAAATTGTTTTTAGATAGTCAGGAAATCCTGTTGCCATGCTGTCAGATTACAGCATAAGGACAGGAACTTCAAAAACCCCCTTAATGATTGCAAAATAGACATTGACAGTGCTGTCATGCAGCAATTATGATTGCCATATGACAGCACTTCCGAGCACAGTCAACCTCCTGACCTTGTGTCGTCTCTACTGTGACAAGACCGGACGAAGTGAGGCGAGGGTTGCTGATTTGGTAGCAACAAATCCCTATCTATTCTTGCGGTTACGGGCAAATTACGGTTGCACGGTCAAGACCTACTGCCGTGCAATCCAGTGGTTCTCCGACCACTGGCCTGATGGCCTTCCATGGCCCCAGGACATCCCCAGGCCAGTGCCTACAGAGAAGGAGGCGGCGTGATCACCCAGTGGATCATTGTCCTGATTCTGTCTGGCGTGGCCGTGACGTGCGTTATTGTCTACGCGCTTAAAGACATCTCGGAGAATCGAGCCTTAAAAGAATACTTGGATTCCCTTGAGTCAGAGAAACGTGAGTCAGAGAACGATGAAGTGCGCCAAAACCAGGACGAAGGCCAGATAGTACCGTTCCTTCTGATTTCCTTCGTTCGACATACCGACGAAGCTGGCGCAGGGGAGCCTGTACTGCTTGGTGCAGGACAACCACGCCGCAAAACAACGAAATCAAGTGACAAAACACAGATGCTTTCAGAAAAGAAGACGGAGTCTTGTTCCCCGGCGAGGCCAGCAAAGTGATAAAGGCTACAGACAAGACGATGAGAAGCCTTATAAAAGGAAAAAGGTGCTTATGGTGTTCCTCATACAAAATCTTCATTACCTCCAGATCGTCTAGCGGTTCCCTTCTCTCAAAACTGTTCATTAGCTTCCTCCTGTCTCTAAACCGTGTTCAGGGGGGTCGCGGGGCGGTCTGTGGTGAGACCGTCCCGCACACTTCAAATCCTAACATACTCGCTATGGAAGGTCAGAGGGCAGGGGAGGCGGCATGAGGAGATTGACCGCATTCTGGCGTCGCCCTCAACCGATGTCGGACTTCCAGCGCCAGTACTACCAGAAACTTTTCGAGAAGCGAAAACGGGAGCTGATGGAGGTTATTGCATCGGGATCCATAGGGCTTGGGCCGGACAGGACCTTTGGGGAATTTGCCAGGCCGTTCGGGGTAGCGCACTCGGGCCTTGCAGCGGTAGCAGGTCAGCACCCGGTCGCGGCCATCGTGCTCTGTAAATTGCAGGAAAGAGCGCTGGCAGCTGTCGAAGCAGTTTGCGCAAAGCTTAATCGCAGAATAGATCTGATCCGTCGTGGTCTCCTTCGGCATGTAAGCACATGTATCCTCTCCAAGCGCTCTGACCTCAAACTGATCGCGCTCGTGGCTCCAATCCTGAAGGCGTTCGTTTTCTCGTTGCAGAGTAGCAATACGCTTCTCCGCTTTAGAGAGACGATTTCTCATCGCCGCATTTTCCTCCTGCAGATTCATAGCTGCCTGCTGGGCAGCAGCCACTTCCCTAAGGAGCTCCGCGCGGATCTTTACAACCTCCTGCTCCGTGCGGAGAGCGCCAAGTCCAGTAATTTCATCGAAGAGACTTTTGAAAGCCTTGGTTACTAGATTGAATTCAGCCATGTCCAACCTCCAATCTCATAGTAAAGAACTGAGCAAGGTGCTGTCCAGCCGCCAGCAGTCCGCAATTCCCTTGACAACCGCGCCTTCCCGGGGCTACACTGGCCTCGCTGCGGCAAAATCCGCAGCCGGGTTTAGTACCCCGCAGATCCGCTGGAGACACGATCAGCGCCTCTCCAGGGCGCTTTTTTCGTGTCCGGCACATGGCGTCCGTCCTTGTGGCGGGGCCATGCGGGGACCCTTCGGGGTCGCCGGTTGCTCCAGCGGTCGGTGTACTAACCCGTATGGACCCGCCTCCACTCGTTTAGTACCGAGGGAGACGGCAAGACCAACCTTCACGCTGGAGGCCGTCATGTGCATTGCCCGTCCGCCTACCCTGGAGGCGCTGGAACGCGCCCAACGCATCCTCACTTGCTGGAAGGCCCTGACCCGAGTTCTGGGTCGCTGTCCTGGGCATCTGAAGCCCGAGGACAACGCCTTTCCCCTGGCCGAGTTTCTCTCCGCTGAGCATTGCAAGTCCCTGGAATCGGCCCACTACTGGATGCAGTGCTGGAAGAGCGACGGGGAGTGCTCCCGAGCTTTCCTGGGCATGAAGGGCAAGCCGGACTTTGACCGTCTGGAGGGGCAGCCATGATGGATCTGTCCCACCAGAGAATCGTGAATCGAAAGATTCTTGCTCGGGGGGTATTGGGGCAGGAACCAGGAGGCCCCGCTAACGCCCCTCGCTGCGGTGCTGGAAAACCCCCATTCGAGCTGGCATCAAGCGGGGTCTCCCTCATTCCTTTCTGGGTGTTGTGGGTCCTCTCCAATCTCCTGAGTGTGGGGTTGGGGATGGCCCTTTCTGCTTTCATCGGAGGTGGAGCATGAGTACTGGTAAAGCGACAGGGAGTTTACGGAGGCGGGACTTCGGACCGCAAGACATTGATCCAACAAGCTTTTGCTCAAAGGTCAAGGACCTGTACCCCATCAGAGAGGATGAGGGAATGATTATGTTTCTCTGGCGCCTGGACCGCTGCGAACAGTGCTACAAGCACCAGGACAAGGTCATTGAGGAGCGGATGCGAGAGGAGTGGGAAGAGCTGGAGCGCGAGGAGGCCGAGGATCGGTTCCGGGCGGATCACCCGAATGCCTACCACGGAGTTGCTGGGCCATAAGGAAGGGAGGGTTTCCATGAATGAACAGTTTATTTTCCGGGTGTCCGAAGACTCCCAATTCGTACCCCTTGAGCGGCTTCCACGCAAACGAAATCAGTCTACGGAGTTTGCCTTTCGGTGGTGGCTTTCGGAGCACGGCGAGCCGGGAGAAGCCTATCAGGTGTTGGAAGTGGTCTCGGACCGAGTGAGCGTTGATGTCCGCGAGGTCAAAGACTTGCAGACGGTCAAAGTTTCCCATTTTTTGAACGGGTCTGATGAGGATCAAAGGAATCAAAAAGCACATTCGCCCCTCGTTGCGGCGAAAGCGTTGGGGGCAGAGAAGGGATGAAGCTCTCCGAGTCGAAATTCTGCGTGGAGCCAGACTGCGAGGAACTGGTTCATGTCAGCACGCGGATGTGCTCGTGCGGGAGCGCACAGTTCTTTGATCTGTCTTATCTGGCGGACCCGGAGTCCCACCGGTTCAAGAGGCTGGAAAGAAGAAGAGCCCGGCAACCAGGGTGGCTGCCAGGTCAGAAACAAAAGGAGTATAGCCCATGAGCAACGAAGTTGTAAAGTATGAATCGGAGCCGGTGACACTGGCTTCCCCCTCCCAGGTGGAGCTGGGAACGCTGCAGGCCAATGATGCTAAGGCCCTGGTGAAGACCGCGACAGGGATTGCAAACGAACTGGCCCAGGTGATCGACGACCGGAAGTTATTCAACAACATTAAGGGCCGCAAGTACGTCCGGTGCGAAGGCTGGACGACGCTGGCGGTCATGTTGGGAGTGATCCCTCGGGAAGTCTCCAACGTCGAGCACGAGGATGGCAGCTTCGAGGCGGTGGTGGAGTTAATCCGTTTGAAAGACGGAGCGTCCATCGGTCGGGCTTCGGCCCTTTGCGGGATGGATGAAGCCACCTGGAATAATCGTCCCAAGTACGCCCGGCGATCCATGGCGGCGACCCGGGCGACGGGGAAAGCCTGTCGTTTGGCCTTCTCCTGGATCATGGCTCTAGCGGGTTATGAAGCCACTCCGGAGGAGGAGATGGATCGCTCAGAACATAGCGTTCGGTCGGACCCGGCTCTCCAGCAAGAATCCGGAAAGCAGCAACAAGAACATCAGGACGGAGTGATCACCGAGAAGCAACGGAGGCGGCTGTATGCCATCTGGAAGAAAGCTGGATGGTCCGATGACTCAGTCCAGCGGTTCATCGAGGACAATTGGGACTATCAGAGCACGAGAGACATCCAGCGCGATCACTACGACCTCATCTGCCGCTGCATTGAGGAGAATCGAGTCCCCAACAAGGAAGAATTGGAGGGCTCTCAATTAGCCCCGGAGTTGGTCTGATGCAGTACACGAATCGATACTCTCTGCCGGAACCCTTAGTCTCTGCCATCAAAAAGGACCCCTACACCCGGGCAGGAAACATCTCGGTGACGGACCTAATCAAGGCTCCTCAGATTCGCTATCTGGAAAGAAAGCATCAAGACGAGATCACGGTGGATGTCTCCGATGAGATTTACCTGCTCTTGGGGAGTGCGGTGCACGAGATCCTGTCCCGAGCCGGAGATGACAACGCTATCCATGAAAAGCGGCTCTCTGTGAAGGTGCACGGCTGGGAAGTGACGGGCATCACGGACCGGTATGAGCCGGAAAGCGGGACACTGATCGATGCCAAGGTCACGTCTGTCTATTCCTTTCTGCTGGGGGAGAAGCCGGAGTGGACGGCCCAGCTGAACTGCTACGCGGCTCTATGGAGGACACATGGCTATAAGGTCAAGGGCCTTCGCATCCTGGCCATTCTCCGAGACTGGACCAAGCGGCGGGCACTGAGCGAATCGGATTACCCCGCCGTTCCAGCTCTCATGAAGGATATTCCTCTATGGTCGCAGGAGAAGGCGGTCCAATACATCAAGCAACGTGTATCGCTGCATCAGCGGGCGGAGAAATGGGCGGAGTACCCCGACTGCACGGACGAGGACCGGTGGGCAAGGCCCGCGACCTGGGCCGTGAAAAAAAAGGGGAACAAGCGGGCTAAGAAGGTCTTTCACGATGAAGAAGCGGCCGATAGTTGGGCCAAGATGATGAACGATTGCAGTCAGTATAGCTTCATCGTGGAAACTCGGCCTGGGATGTCGGTACGTTGTGAGCAGGGCTACTGCAAAGTTGCAAACTGGTGTCCGCAATTTAAGAAGGATTCCATAGAGAGCGGACAGGAGACTGAACATTGATCTTAAAAGCTAACGCCCGTCACATTCCACTCGGTGACGAGACGGTGCAGTGCGTGGTGACGAGTCCGCCTTATTGGGGATTGAGGGATTACGGGGTGGAAGGACAGATCGGGCTGGAACCGACTCTAGAGGAATACATTACCAGTTTGGTAACGGTGTTCCGCGAGGTGCGGCGTGTGCTTCGAAACGATGGCACGCTTTGGCTGAATTTGGGGGACAGCTATGCAGGGTCATGGGGAAATTACTGGCCACAGAAAAAAGATGGCCCCAGCGTGCAAAGACAGCTGAAGGAGTTGTCGCTGTGACTGAGACACGTTGGATGCGGGTCACCTGTAAACGCATTCCCCGGCGCCTCAGGTCGTGGAGAGGATTGGACGGGCCATGATGGAGGTTGAGCGAAGGTGATGCATCGATATCTTCCACTCAAGAGCCGCCGTGGAGACGATCTGAGCGAGTACAGTGGCCTGTCGGAAGGCTATCTACGGACGCTGATCAGACGGGGAGAGTTGCGTCACTTCCGGGCCAAGGCAAGAGGGAAGATCCTGGTTCACACCACCTGGTTCGACGAGTGGGCCGAGGCGAGAGAGAGGCAGAACCGGCTCATCCCAGATAAGGTCCGGGCTTTCGGCAAGGAGATTTTGGAAGGATGAGCGTGAAGGTCCGGCGATGGAAAGACGGCTGGTACGTCGTCGTTCATATGAAGGGCAGGCGGAAGGTGAAGAAGTTCCGGGACGAAGCTTCGGCCCGAGCCTTTGCCGATCACCTGACCGCTTATCTGAAGATCCACGGAGAAGAGGGACTGCGATTGTTGGGCCGGGAGCCGAAGCCGGACGCCTGGACCTTCCAAAAGTACGCCGACAAATGGCTGAAGGAGATTCAGGCCAGTAACCTAAAGCCCTCGACCATCGATCGCTATGCGTCGTCTCTGAAAGTGCACCTGACTCCGTTCTTTGGAAGACTCCATCTGGAAGACATCGACTACGCGCTTCTCAAGAATTTCTGTTTGGAGAAGGCCAAGGAAAAAAGCCGTCACAGCGTTCGTCTGATGATAGCCGCCTTGCGAGTCGTTCTGAAAGAGGCGGTCCGCGAAGGCTTGATCCCGGCCAATCCAGTTACCTCGCTCGGTAAGTTCTTCGGGACCCGTTCGGAAGGCCGAGAACAACCCGATCCGTTCACCCGATCTGAAATCTCTGACATTCTTGAGAAGATCAGCGAACGTTGGCCCGAGTACTCCGAATGGGTCTTATGCGCAGTCAGGACGGGACTGCGCTTCGGAGAGCAGCGGGCCTTGAAGTGGGAGGATATCGACTTCCGAAAGCGGGTCATTCATGTGAGACGCAACTGGCCGGTCAATCAAGATCTGACGACTCCCAAGACGCGCTCCGGCATTCGCCAAGTCGATATGAGCCCTGAGCTGTGCCAGGCACTACAAAGGCTGCGGTCGAGACGGAAGGCCCAATACCTGTCGCTGGGAAAACCGGAGATTCCTGATTGGGTGTTCCTTTCCAGTGAGGACTACCCGATCCATCACAGCAACTTGATTCGCCGGGTGTGGCGGCGCGCTCTTTCAGCGGCCCAAGTGCGCTACCGGCACTGGCACAACCTGCGGCACACCTTCGCTTCTCAGCTGCTCATGGCCGGAGTTTCGCCGCTTTATGTCGTCAAACAACTAGGACACGCCCGGGTGAGCACGACGATGAACGTCTACGCCCACTGGATCGAAGAGGGTGGGAGTGAAAGCCGGGGTGTGGATGTCCTGGATCACGTGGCTGAAAAGCCCGAAAACGTCAGTAAAACGTCAGTAAACGTCACAGAGGATCAAAAATGAGTCGGGGAAATATCCGTAACACACTGAAAATAAATGGCGCACCCGGCAGGATTCGAACCTGCGACCTACGGATTAGAAGTCCGTTGCTCTATCCTGGCTGAGCTACGGGCGCATCTAATTAATCCAACAACTTAACACCCACTTACGAAACTTGCCACTGCTGCTGCCCTGCCTGCCTCCTGCCCGAATCCGGCATCCTCGGCCTTTTGAGCCTCGCGGATGCTCCTGAGAGCATGGCTGCTGACGTAGCCGGCATATCGTATGGTGGAAGAGACGCCATCACCATCAAAGATCTGACAATTCTCTGCTTCAAAACCTGGAATTACTTCCCCGAAACCGTCTGTAATCACAACTTTTACGTAACCTTCGTCGCCACACCGTGCGTTGATATATAACTTGTTGCCCTCGGATCGGAAAGGTCGGGTGACCAGAATTACCTGGCGAACGGGTAGAACTCCCGAATCATGAAATGAGGATATTGGTTGGCCGGAACCAGTTGCAAAAAACCTACACTATTCCTTCTGTTACAACATGTTCAACAATCCTGTAATCCTTATAAACACTGGCCAGTAAAACCTCTTTCTCAAACTCCATCCTACTTTGTCCAAGTCAACAGTTTCGGATAGGAGGAAGTACAATTCCAGTACTGTGTTCTCCGTGAACTATTTATTGACCTGGTACCACAACTCGAGATAGTCACAACCTAGATGCTACAACCAATACTTGTCCTTTGTTAGGATGCGAGTATATTTGTCACACACCAGCGTGTCCGAATCGAGGAATTCAGGAGGCTCAAAGTTGCCTCTGCCCAGCGGGTCACCAGTGGAACACCTCTGTTTCTTTGTTGTTCCTCCCCGCCGACTGACTAGTAGTCACGCCTCGAATCAGGAACCGTTTTGCCCGGAACAAATAGTGTATTATCTATGAGACAGGACAATAGCCAAATTTTCTTCGTTGGCTTCCTACGAAGAGTATTTTTCTTTATTTTGCTGTTCGAATTCCCGGGTGTTATGACTAAATTCGGAGGTCTTTTGGATGGAAAAGACGGCAGATGCGGTGATCATCGGCGCCGGTGCCAACGGCAGTAGTATCGCTTTCAACCTTTTGAAGAGAGGGCTTAAGAAAGTCGTTGTCCTGGAAAGATACTTAGTTGCTTCAGGAGGAACCGGGAAGTCCGCTGCAATCATTCGTCAGCACTACTCCAATGAGCTCTTGATTCGGATGATGAAGCGCTGTATCGAGATTTTTTCCCATTTCAAGGACTATGTCGGCGGGAGCGCTGGATTCGTCAAGACAGGCTGGGTTTTTCTGGTACCTCCTGAAGCAGCAACTGGGTTTGAGAAAAACCTCGCTCTTCAACAGCAGCTGGGAGTCAACACCAGGGAAATCGCAAAAGAGGAGTTGTTGGAGATCGAGTCTCGTTTTAACCTTGATGATGTTGCACACATAGCCTACGAGCCGGAGTCGGGATACGCTGATCCCTATTTGATGACGATGAGTTATCTTCAAGCTGCCCGCGTTCGGGGCTGCGAATTCATTCAGGGTGACCCGGTCACCTCGTTCGTAGTCAAAAAAGGCCGTGTTGTCGCAGTCAAAACAAAGAACAGAACGATTTCAACTAGAACCGTAGTCAACGCAGGTGGTCCCTGGGCGAACCGGCTCGCGGAGATGGTTGATCTCCGATTGCCAATCAAAGTCAGTCTCGAAAAAGATATACTTCTGGTTCCTCCACCCGGTGAGGATCCTCCTCGGATTACAGTTTCTGATATGGCAAAAGCCATCTATTACCGGGCTGACGGCTATCGCATACTGGTTGGCCGCGGGTATCCCAAAGAGTATCGGTACGTTGATCCAGACAACTCTCAAGATGAGGTCGATCTGGGTTTTATTGAGGAAACCTGTCAGCGTCTGGTTGAACGAATACCTGTCTATGGCCCTGCACTTGTCCAGCAGGCTTATTCGGGGTTTTACGACATCACGCCTGACTGGCATCCGGTTTTGGGCAGAACAGTGGTTGATGGCTATTTCCTTGCCGCCGGCTTCAGCGGCCACGGCTTCAAGTTGGCGCCAGCCGTTGGGGAGTTGTTGGCGGAAGAAATCGTAGATGGGGCTACGACCGAGATAGATTTAGCAAACTTTTCTTTGGAACGTTTCGAGAAGGGTCGACTATTTACGGCAGCCTACGGCGGGAATCGAGCTTAACGCAAGGCGGGGTTACCCCTATTTCAATACCTTCTACCACAACCGGGATGTAGCAATTTTTTTAATGATAGATCCATGGATAAGAGTGCAATAGTAGAATTGTCCAGAATGGAACAAGCGAAGCCGACTCGAGAGGAAGAAAGCCTCGGCATGGATCCGATCACATTCGAGGTTCTTAAGAACTCTTTTCTCAACGCTACTGAGGAGATGGCTTTTACTATTCGGAGGACCGCCTATTCCACAAATATCAAGACACGCGCTGACTTCTCCTGCGCATTTTTCGATAGGCAATTTAGAGTTATAGCCCAATCCTTTTCTCAGCCCCCACACCTCTCTTCGATGAAGCACGCCGTTCCCAACGCCCTTCGTGAGTACGACCCTCAGCGTCTGCGAACTGGAGACGCCCTCGTGTTGAACGACCCTCACCGTGGCAGCAGTCACTTAAACGACATTGCGTTGATCGCACCTGTCTTTGTGGATTCCACCTGCGTAGGCTATTTGGCCAATATGGCCCATCACGTCGACGTTGGGGGCAGCACCCCAAACAGTCTGGGGGTTAACCGTGAGATTTACCAAGAAGGGATCATCATCCCGCCGACCAGGATCATGAGAAGCGGCGAGATCGATGAAGGAATTCTAGGCTTGATCCTCCAAAACGTTCGGGCCCCGCGCGAAACCAGGGGAGATCTGCGTGCACAAATGGGGGCAAACGTGATCGGGGCCCAGCGGATCGAAGAACTCGTGAAGCAGCATTCCTTCGAGGTTGTCGAAGCCTTTTTCGAGGAACTGCTAAACTACACCGAGAGATGGACCTGTCGCGAGATCAAACAACTGCCCGAAGGAGTTTACCGAGCCGATGGTTATCGGGATGGCAACGGTTTTGACCCTGAGCCAGTCAAGCTCGCAGTGTCCGTGCAGATCCGAGATGGATACGCCAAACTCGATGTAACAGGTTCCTCTCCCCAGCAGTCCGGACCACTCAATGCCACCCGCTCCAACACGTTTGCCTCCATCGCCTTGGTGATCAAAAATCTGATCGACTCACGCATTCTGGTGAACGATGGCTTCTATCGACGGCTTGAGGTGATCGGACCAGACCGCACCGTCCTAACGGCTCTTTGGCCGGCTGCCGTCGTTGGTGCGTGGGAGGTTGGCCAACTTTCCGCCGAACTCGCCATGACTGCACTGCATCAAATGTTGCCTGGACAGGTTCCTGCCTGCGGTAAGGCAATTATCTGTAACCTCGGATTTGCCGGCGACGACCCCAAGAGAGGTGGATACTATTGCTATATGGAAACGGTCGGTGGAGGGAACGGCGCTCGGTCCGTCAAAGACGGACCTGACGGTATTCAAACGACAATTCATAATACCGAAAACGCTCCGGTCGAGGAAGTCGAAACGAACTATCCCATCCGGTTCGCGCACTATGGGTTGATCCAGGATAGTGGGGGTCCGGGCCGCTTTCGAGGCGGTCTGGGCATTCGCCGCGACTTTTGTTTTCCGGATTGTGACACAGTCTTCACAGTTTTGTCCGACGGAACCCGATTTCCGCCCTGGGGTCTGGAGGGTGGCGGCTCGGGCGAGCCAGCCCATTTTGTACTGGATCCCGAGGGAGAGCCCCGTGAATTGCCCTCCAAGGGCAGCGTGATGGTGTCCAAGAGTGGTCGCGTTAGCGTCCGGACTCCGGGTGGCGGAGGATATGGCTCTCCCTTGCAGCGAGATCCAGTTTCTGTCGTCCGCGACGTGCGGAATGGAAAGGTTTCGGCCCGCGCCGCACGGGAAGTCTACGGAGTGATTTTCAAGCGCCGGACTTGGACGGTTGACGATGTGAAGACATCTGAGTTGCGACGGCGTTTCAAAGGAGAGCGGGAAAAATGAGCAATTCGGCTCGGTTTCGAGTTGGAATCGACATCGGTGGCACTTTCACCGATGCCGTTGTCCTCAACGAATCGACAGGCGACTTCCGGCCAGTCAAGGTTTCATCTACTCCTGAGGATGTTTCCATCGGTTTTATGCACGCGCTAACACGGATTTTTGACAATCTAGGGGTTAAGCCCCAACAGGTCTCCTTCGCCGTTCATGGGACTACGGTAGCTACCAACATCATCCTCCAAAACAAAGGGGCACGTGTGGGGCTCATCACATCCGAAGGGTTTCGGGACATTCTGGAAATCGCATGGCAAATTCGTCCCGATATCTACGATGTCTTCTACGACAAGCCGATACCTCTCGTCCCGAGATACCTGTGCGCCGGCGTCCCGGAACGGGTCGACGCGGAGGGATCGGTCCTCGTTCCGTTGGATGAAGAAGCGGTCCGGAGTTGTGGTCGGCGATTCAAGCGCGAGAAGGTTGAAGTGGTCGTCATCTGTTTTCTCCATTCTTATCGCAACGCGACTCACGAGCGGCGTGCGGCCCAAATTCTACGGGAGGAATTTCAATTTCTAGCGTGCGCTTCCTCGGACATCTGTCCCGAATACCGTGAATATAGCCGCGTCAGCACGGCTGTCGTCAATGCGGCAGTGTTACCTGAAGTCGGCAGCTACATCGAACGTCTGGAAGGACAGCTTCAGGCTGCACACGTGCTGTCCGGCCTTTTCATGATGACCTCGAGAGGAGGAATTATCGCCTCCGATACGGCCAGAGAGAATCCGGTTCAGTTGGTGGAGTCCGGTCCGGCTGCAGGTGTCATCGCTGCCGTCTTTGTCGCTGAAATGGCAGGGTTCGAGAATCTGATCGCATTGGATATCGGCGGCACCACGGCCAAAGCGGCCCTGATCGAAAACGGCCGGCCCACCCTGGCCAGTGAGTTCGAAGTGGGTCAGGCAGCCGTCGTCACTACGACCCGCAACAAGGGACAAGGCTACCCCGTGAAGACGCCGGTGATCGACTTAGTGGAAATTGGAGCCGGAGGTGGTAGCATCGGCCATGTCGATCCCGGAGGAGCGCTGGTGGTAGGTCCCCAAAGTGCAGGAGCCAATCCCGGCCCTGCTTGCTATGGAAAGGGAGGGATCGAACCGACGCTCACCGATGCTAATCTGGTCCTGGGCCGGCTGAATCCGGACTATTTCCTGGGAGGCGAACTCCACTTGGACAGGCGACTTGCCGAGAAGGCTATTCGTCGCTACATCGCCGATCCCCTAAAAATGAGTATTACCGAGGCGGCAAATGGAATGATTGAGATCGCCAACGCAGGTATGACTGGAGCTCTGCAGCTCGTTTCAGTCCAGAAAGGAATTGACCCGCGAGGTTTTGTCCTAGTCACTTTTGGCGGGTCCGGACCCTTGTTTGCCGTGGCTCTGGCTGGTTCCCTACAGATTCGGACAGTTTTGGTTCCACCTAGCCCTGGCGTCACTCCCGCCCTGGGACTTCTTACCACCGATCTGCGCCATGATTACGTGCACACCTACATCACACCAACCGCCGAAATGGATATCGGGGTGTTGAAAAGCACCTACCGTGAGTTCGAAGAAAAAGCCGTAGCTCTCCTTCTGCAGGAAGGAGTGGCGCGCTCACAAATCTGCTTTGTTCGGGAGGTCGACATGCGCTACCGTGGACAATCCTCCGAATTACGCATCCCTCTGCGGAGTGCCCGTCTCGACGAAGATCTCACTTCGCAGTTGAACGAAGACTTTTCTGCCGCTCACCGGCGTAACTATGGATTCGCCGTGATGACCGAGCCGACGGAGATTGTGAACATCTGTCTGTCCGCTTTGGGTTCGGTACCGCGCCCTAAGCGCCGACAGATTCCACAAGGAAAGGTATCGGCTGAAGCGGCTCTGAAGGCACAACGACTGGTTTGCATTGTCCCGAAAGAGTGTCCTGAGTCAACGAATATTTACGATCGTTATAGACTCAAATCCGGAAACCGCGTCTGCGGGCCGGCTATCGTCGAGGAAATTGACTCGACAATCTTGATCCCCACCGGCTGCAGTGCAGAAGTCGATGACTACGGAAATATACTGATCGAGATTGAGGAGAGTGCACCACCAAGAGCTCATTAAAACCACCCGTTGGTGAGCATTGGAAGACTCTGTCTTACAATTCGTCCGGCGAATCAAGGAGCGATGCCTCATCTTGTAGGCAAACGATCGGAAAGTTCAACTGATGAAGTCCGACGAAATTAAGAACCTCTCCGGAGACGCTGAGAAGGATCCAATTGACGATGTGCCGATCCCCAGGCTCCATCCCTGGGTGGCATTATCGCTAGTCGTGCTAGCCCTCTTTGCATACGTCATGCTGTGGGTAAAGCTCCTCGGAGAATAATCATTGAATCCCGTTCAGATTCACTGGCCACTGATCATTTTTTACCTTCTAGGCATGTTGGGTATTGGCATCTGGGCCGCTCGAACCAGGGTTGCTACCATGGAAGACATGGCCGTAGCCGGGCGGCGCGGTGGCGTTTGGCTGGTGACATTCTCAGTGGCAGCCACCTGGATCAACGGTGTGACTCTCATTGGTATCACAGGGGTCGGCAAGGACTTCGGTCTGAGCAGTTACTGGACGGGCGGTAGTTTCCTGGGTGCGACGATATGGTTGGGTTACTATGTCATCCCCAGACTTCGCCAGACCTGTGTTATCACAGTCCCTCAGTTTTTCGGCCGTTACTTCGGACCTAAGACTCATTTACTGTCGCTGATACTGTGCATGCTGCGAGATTTGGGCGCGACGTCTGGTGTGATGGGTGCTCTGGCTCTGGTAACCTCCAACATATTTCAAATATCCGTCGTTGAGGCGCTCCTTCTCACCTATATCCTGATGATAGTCTATGTCTTTCTCGGTGGAATGTGGGCAGTGCTGGTTACCGACGCGATCCAGTTTGTGATAGTCCTGTTCACTTCACTATGGCTCGTGATATTGGCCTTCTCAAAGACCGGCGGTCTATCGGCGATCAAAGACAATGTGCCGGCTGATCTGCTTGGACCCATTGGTCCGGCGGGTGCGGGCCAGGTGGCTGGGTGGGCAGTACTGGGTCTGGCGATTACTCTCGGTTATCAGACAATAATACAGAGAGGTCTGGCGGCCTCGGATCATCGTGTGGCCAGAAAAGGATTCCTTTACGGAGGAATAATCGGGTTTTTTTGGTACATGATCCCTACCTTGTTGGGAATCTCAGGCCGGGCAATCTATGGCAGCGAAATCCCCGCCGACGAAGTTTTCCTGCATCTTTCCTTTGACCTGGGTGGACCCCTGGGAACTGTCCTTGTGATCTCAATCCTAGCGGGAAGCATGTCCACACTCGACTCTACCATCAACACCATCGCCTCCAATTTAAGCATTGATGTGTACGGTCGGTACATCAATCCAAAAGCGTCGCCAAGACAACAGCTCTGGATTTTCAGGATCAATATTATTCTGGTTGGTCTACTCGCGGCTGGAGTATATTACATGATCCCTTTGATGATGGAGCTTTTTTGGCTTGGGGGACGAATAATGGGGGCTTCGCTGGCGCCCGCCCTAGTGGCGTTGGTTCTCTTTCCTCGCACCCGACGAGCTCCTCGGGCGGTTTTCGTCTCCATGCTGCTCGGTGCCTCCGCGGTGGCGATTTGGCAGTTACAACTGGGTTCGACCCAGGCCGTCGGCACGATGGTCGTGATCTGGGCTGTGGATCCAATTCTGATGGGACTGCCCTTAGGTATCTTTAGCCTCTGGATTGGAACCGTCTACGAAACGAGAAACGCAAAAATAGAGAACCTTTAATTCGTAGGAGAAAAACCGATACCAATGGTTTCAAGGGAACTTTAATTGTATAAATCAGGCCTCTCTTCCAAGAGTCGGTTTCATCGTGACCAATGTGAACGCACAAGCTTGGCATCTGATTCTCGCTTGTTCCCAGAGCTCTCGTTGGCCTCATTTACTCATATGGGCCACCAAGTTGCTTTCCTGAATTAACCCTAAGCCACTATAATTAACGTGGGTATTACGCAAGAAGGAAGCACGAAAGTGGTGCCCCAAAGGGTGAAGGCTTGAAGGTCAGATTTTATAGCAGTGTGGGTGGGGCTTGAATATCATGGGGCTAAGGTCGTATCAGATGCAGTGCTTTTCGTCTATGATGATCTGGATGAGGTTTCCGATCTGCTCGATAGTGGAGCTTCCATTTTTACGATTTAGGGACAGAGAGCATCCCTTTACCCTGGTGGCCCCAGCCTTAAGACTCCGTTGACGGGAGGGTGGGCACGACAATCGCACTTTATGTTACGGTGTATCAGAAATTCAGGGGAAGTTCGCTAGAGCTATCCGACTGGTTGCGCCTGAAAGAGCTCTCGCTAATATGATGGCTAGCGTATTCCACGAATTTGTTTGCGGCCTCCCAGCCACTCTGTTTGCGAGTTTTGGGACGGTACTTGCCATAGAATCTTCCGCCTGTGTTGACAAGGCATCCCTGGATAATAACGCATGAATACCTGGGTCAACGGAGATCCCTATCGCCTTCGTCCTGAAGACGTGCAAACCCCGCCCCGAACCCTAGCTGGCATCTTCCGCCGGATTGGGCCCGGGTTGATCCTGACCGCTGGAATCGTCGGTTCGGGCGAGCTCATCGCCACGACGATTTTGGGTGCTGAGAACGGCTATAGCCTACTATGGCTCATTCTGGTGAGTTGTTTGATCAAAGTCGTCGTACAAAACGAGCTAGGAAGATACTGCATTAGCACAGGGGAAACCACACTTGAGGGTTTTGACCGAGTGCCGGGACCAAGGTTTCTTCAGGTTTCGTGGCTGGTGTGGCTGTATTTTCTAATGGTGATCACAAGCAGGTTTAGCTCCGGGGCTATGCTGGGGGGACTTGCCGAAATCCTCAACCGCATTAACCCAGGAATACCCATCAGCGGCTGGGTATGGTTGACGAGCCTGGTAACCATCGGTCTTCTAATGGTGGGTCGGTACGCTGTCATTGAAAAGGTCGCCATGGTACTGGTTGTGACCTTTACGGCGTTGACGGTAAGTTGTGCCTTCTTGCTTTCCCGAAGAGCGGAGTATTTTTCTTGGGGAAGTTTCTTCGACGGCCTGTCGTTCGATTTACCTCAGGGGGCCTTCGTGACGGCGGTGACGGTCTTTGGCATCACCGGGGTGGGCACGATGGATCTAATCAGTTACCCCTATTGGTGCCTCGAAAAAGGATACGCGCGATTTACGGGACCTTTGGAATTGAGCGAGGCCTGGCGGAAAAGAGCCTTGGGTTGGATTCGAGTGATGGGAATAGACGTTCTTGGCTCGATGATTCTTTATACTTTACCCACGGTGGCTTTTTACTTGTTGGGCGCAGGCATCTTGCACAGCATGGGAGTTGTGCCTCAAGGTTCCGAGATGGTGGGGATGCTCTCCAACATCTACACGGGAATCTTAGGAGAGAAGTGGCTTTACCCGTTCTTGGTTGGGGCCTTCGCGGTTCTCTATTCCACCGTGTTCACCGGAACCGCAGCGGTGAGCCGAGGATTTGCCGACTTTCTAGGTATGGTGGGGGCCTTCGACCGGCGCAACTATGCGGCCCGACTTAAAGCCATCCGCATCTTGGTGCTGACTGTCCTGTTGTTAGCCTCGTTGTTTTTTATGTTTGTGGAGGATCCTGTTGTGATGGTGAAAATCGGTGGCGTGGCGCAGGCGCTCATGTTGCCAATAATCGCGTTCGCAACCATCTATCTGCGCTACCGGCACACTCCAAAACAGATCCTCCCGAAAGGCTGGATCACGCTTGCCCTATGGGTGACTTCCGTGATCATAACCGTCATGATGGGCTACTCCGTTCTTCATCGACTGGGTCTGTGACATAGTGTCCGTGTTTAGGACACAATTTTTTCTTCTCCTTGAGTCTCTTTTTTACTTCTGGCCAGTTCTTTGTCTCTGCGGCTTTCACGGTGGGTGAACAGGGAAAACACACAGTTGATCAGGAAGCCCAAAGCGGCTGGCGTCTGTGGACATCGCCGGGAATAGCTTATATCAGATTGTTTTGGGTGAAGAAAACTGTCTTATTTTGTCTCTGCTGGTGCGGATTATCAGCTTGAAGGGAGAAGTTATGTACAATGACTAGCCGAGTGAGCTCAAATTCGTGGGGTAGACCTTGGCTTTGCCGCCTATAATGCCCCACGCTGCGTGTTATGATCCGCTTTATCACAGCCCTCCTTGTGACGAAATGCGCAGAAGAAGTAGCACGTGCCATATACTATCGTATTTTCCGGCTTCTCGTCAGAGTTCGGTGTTGAGTATACTTGATTCTAGACCAGATTGCCTCAAACCCATCGCACAATATCCCCTATCCTAACCCTTTCTTGCGTTTCCAGATTTGGAGAGACTCCCTTTTTAAGCAAGTTCCTAGATACCGGAAAAAAGTGTTGTCAGAGTCTTGTCGAGTCGATGGAAAAAACTGGGAGGCCATTATCATCACCGGACATGGCGAACGTTCTGGATTTTGGTTGCGGCTGTGCGAACCATGTGCTGAGTAGAGGATCAGTTCCCTGAAAAAACGTACCATGGTACCGATGTCGATGTCGAGATGATTGCGTGGTGCCGTACGAATGTTCGCTTTGCTAAATTCTCTGTGAACGACCCCCTGCCACCATCATCCTATCGAAGCCGAATGTTTGACTTGATTTATGCTATTTCAGTTTTTACACATCTCGACGAACCCATGCAGCTTAGATGGTTGACGGAGTTTCAGAGATTGCTGAAACTAGAGGGTACACTTTTTCCCGCCGTCCACGGCGAAGTGGTCTGGGCCAATCTGCCTGTATGGCAAAAAGATGAGATTCGTCGGCTAGGAGTATTAACAACTTATTCAAGTAAACTTAGAGGCTTCTTTCCCAATTTCTACCAAACTAGTTTCCACACTGAGAGGTATGTCAGAACAACATACTCAAAGTGTTTTATGGACGTGAGTTACTTGCCCGAGGCAATGGGCTATCTTGATGTAGTGATTTGCCAAGGCTCATTAGCTCACCCAGATTCGAACTGATGTCAATCTCATCAAATGGGAGGAGGGCGCGTGGGCCCAATCACCATTCCCTGGGACAAATGGCTGACAGCAGGCAGGGGGTGCTGTCAGCTCCGGTGTTGCCGTACGCCGCCGCAGCGAACAACCGCGGATTTTCGAGATCGAAGAGCTAGCAAGGGTTTAGCATTAGCTCACTTTTTTCTTGGTGGAAAGCTTGTGTACAGTCGTTTGCCTGTAGGTTTGACCCGGCCGCAGGATGATGGAGGGGAAATCAGGGATGTTGACGGAGTTCGGGTAGTGTTGAGTCTCCAGGCAGAAGCCGTAGTGTTTGTCATAGACTTTGCCACTTTTGCCGGTAACGGTGCCATCGAGATAATTTCCGGTGTAGAACTGGACGCCGGGTTCCGTGGTGTAGATTTCCATCACCCGTCCCGACTCTGGGTCATACACCGTCGCAGCCAGAGCGAGTGAACCATCCTGGTTCCTGAGGACGTAATTGTAGTCATAGCCGCCAGGATCTCCACCCAGCTGGTCAATTCTTGCTCCGATGGCGATGGGCTCGTTGAAGTCCAAAATAGTACCCTCCAGGGAACGGATCTCTCCGGTGGGCGTGGAGGTGTCGTCGCCCGGCGTATAGTGGTCGGCTGTAATCATCATCTCGTGATCAAGAATGGTCCCAGTACCGGCACCGGACAAATTGAAATAGGAGTGGTTGGTGAGGTTGACCGGAGTAGGCTGGTCGGTGGTTGCCTTGTAGTCGATTCTTAATTCGTCAGCCTGGGTCAACGTATAGGTTACTTCAATGTCCAGGTTACCAGGGTAGCCCTCTTCTCCATCCGGACTACCGTAACTAAACTTCACCGTCTGGCCGAGCTGATTTTCGATCTCTTCACCCTTCCAGACACGCTTATTCAGTCCTGTCTCTCCTCCGTGCAGGTGATTGGAGCCATAGTTTGCGGCCAGGATGTACTCTTTTTCATCGAGCGTGAATTTGGCCTCTTTGATTCGGTTGGCGACACGTCCGGTGGTACAGCCAAAGTAGCTGCTGTCTGTAAGATAGCCCTCCAGATCGTCAAAGCCAAGGACGACGTCTCCAAGGTTATCGTCTCGGTCGGGTGCGTGTAACTCAGTCAAAAGAGCTCCATAGGTAGTTACCTTGGCCACGAGACCATTCTTGTTGCGGAGGGTGTAACGATCGATCTGTTGACCATCAGGCATCTTGCCGAAGGGTTCTTTCATCACTGGATCTAACGGGGTCTCCTCCTTTTTCAACTTGCCGCACGACACTACTCCGAAACACACAGCGGCCACAAGGGCAGCACCAAAGGCGTGGTTTTTTTTAAAACTCATGTTTGTCTCTTCTCTGGGGAAGTGAATACACTTGTTAATAAACTCAAAGCGGACATTGTACACTAATGACCGTTCCTCATATCGACTCAGGACTCGAGTTCACCCGAGAAGTGGGAGGACTGCTAGTTGCCGCTGGCGCGGCGTTCAATCTTACGGTATATCTCCAAAGCGGTTCGAAACAGTTCAGTAACCTCCCTCTTCCGTTCCACCGTCGCAAAGTGTCCGTACTGCTCAACCCTTCGGATGAGCTGCTTGATCCAGTCCATATAAAAGCGGGCATCAACGATGTAAGCGACTCTTTGATTGCCGAAATGCACGTAAACAGGGCTGGTGTGGGCGAAGGCGTGTGTGTCATTCAGAATCAGGCGATGCCACGGACCCGACGCCCTTAGTGCGATCCAAGAGCTGCGGTCTAAAGAAATCGTTTCGTCGATAAAGATCTCTTTTTTCTCGGAGGCCAGCCGCGAGATCACCGACTTGCCGTTGACCACAACTTCCACCCTGTGGAGCGGCACCAGAGTACGCACAAGCGCCTTAAGGCGGAGTTTTTGTTGTAACCCTTCGGGGAAACGGAGCTCGTCTCCTGGTTCTTTGCCGTTCACGGTGAAGAAAAGAACAGGTCCGTTGCTTGCAAAAGAACGCCCTTCCCGGTAGTGGCGAATCCAGTCATCGTAGTGCATCCTGCCGTTGAGATGGACATAGACCCGCCCGTCCCCTGGCGTGTAATGGTCCGCGATATTGGTAAAGGAGTCGGTCCCGGCCGAGATGGCCAGCTTAAATCCGCAATTCAGGAGGCGGTACCAGAGCTCCATGCCGACCTCTTCCGGATTGTTGCTGAGGACATCCATGGCATCCACCTGGCCGAGAGCGAGATCCACCGGGAGCTCTCTTGCGCTGGCACCGTCAAAGGTCGGCCGATAACCGGGGTGGACATAGGTCACGGCTCCCCCCTGCTTCCGAGCCTCTTGCGCCTGCGTGTAGTTGGCCGGGTAGTCCTCCCAGTGTGGCGTGTCCCGGAAACCAGTATAGATGGGATGAACCAAGGTCTTGAGATTAAAAAACGACATGTGGCCGTACATGCTGGCGTTTCGCATCTCTTCATTCCAATAGATGGTGTAATTGGGGCGGCTCAGGGCATGCGGCCTGCCCTCGAAGAACGCTACGTCGTGGATGAATGAGTCGGAGGAGTTCGCCACCATCATGTTGGCGTTGTTGAGATCTTCGGCCAGCGTCTGCAGACGCACATCCTGCGGTGTGACCACCTGATGGTGATGGGCAGTTGCTCCTGCGCCCTTGTAGTTGGCGTGAATGTGAGCGTCGCAGGAATACCATCCTTTGGCCGCCATGTTCTCCCAGCGTTTCAGCTGCAGGCGGACCTCTGCCGGCCTGCCCGGCTGGAGGTCCACCCTGCGCGCGGTGAGGTGATACTCCTGCCCGCGAGTGGCCTCAATTAGAGTCTCACCGGCCGGTAATTCCAGTTCGAAGAAGTTTTGAGCGTGGAAGTACTGTTCGGCGCTCATGGCTGCAAAACGACTGATACTGCCCCTCGGTGCATAGCCCAACCCGTCAGAAGCTGTCAGGTAAACACGGGCGGCTACCGGTTTACCGTTCTCGTCAACCAGATAGACACGCAGTTTCACGAGAGGCCTGACATCCAAGGTGATCTCTGCTGTCGCTTCCTTTTCACCTGCGCGCAGCACTAGTTTGCCCTTGGCCGACCCCGGTTTATTTTCCTGGACCTTCAGGAAATATCCGGCTGCACTTTTCGCCGCCAGAACACCGCTCACGCTGCTTGTACCGAATCGAGCCTGCACCTCAAAGCTCCGGTCGTCCCGATTCTCGATGATCAGTGGAAGGTTGAAGATGCGCCCTGCTGCCACAACGTACTGAAGGCTCCGGTTGCGCCAGATCAGCTCGCCGCCCTGGACTTCGGCGTGGAAGACATCCGGTGTGTCGATGGCAGCCATCTCTTGCACGCGAAACGTGAAGCGGTCGCGCAGCGAGCAGATCTTGTCTCGATTCGCCCGGCGGCGCATGAGGAAGCGTGCCATATCGCCAAAACCAACCTCGCCCTCTATATCCACCTGCTCCAGACCGTGGTTGTTGACCCAGAAGGTCAGATCTTCTTGTCCCGGCCGGGAGAGCGATACGGCAGCCTGCCCTCCGGAGAGCAGCGGCATTTCCAGGGATGCCAACACAAGAAATCCGAGCACGAAGAGCGCCAGAATGAGACGTGTTGAGTAGGCATGGCCCAGCACCCTCGAGCTGCGCCGAGGCACCCACGTCCGATGACAAACACTCCTAGCAGCCGGATTTCTCATCAGAGGGACTAATGAAGGACAGGACCTTTCTGTATAAGTCTTTTTGAAAAAAGGATTTAAATTGACCAAGGAACTGCCTTTTATGTCTACCGAAGAGTGTACCCAGCAAAGGTTCCTATTTCAAGGAATTTCGAAACCGAAAGTGGAGGCGCAATTCAACGGTGGAGCGGTTGTCAGTATCCTGGAATTCCTGCAGCCTCCCTTGGGAGGTAACGGATGTCACGCGGGAGAGGATCCATTTTTGGGGAAACTCCTGGTTTTATCTGGACGACTTTTCCCGTCCATCGAGAAGTGCTTCAAAATGGGAGTGCTGGACCCGACCGGTTCCGGGGGAACTCATGATATCGAAAGGAGCGGGGACGGTTTATAACACTTCATAGCCTTCTGCATCCAGATCTCGGTAGCCACGGAAGTAGCCGTCGGTAAAGCCAAGAATGTGCCCAAACTCATGTGCAACCACATTGTCGGTGATGTCCTCCGGGCCTAGCACCACGTAGCGACCCGGGATGGCGTAGGTCGAGTTGGCGTCGTGAGTACACTCCCATCTGTAGGAAAGCGAGCCACATGTTCGTTGACATCGATGTGGGCGCCCGACGCAGGAGGAGTACCTGGTCGATAGAGGTCGCGAGGGTCCAAAGTGCGCACCAGGACCTCCAGACGAAACTCTAAATCACCTTGCTTGACCTGTCATGCTGTCTCGATAGTTTGTTTGCAGATTCGGACAAATCCCTCGTTCTGAATGTCGGTGTACAGTGGTACCCGAATCGTCCACAAATGGGCTTGTGCATGGCCCACTTCGAGGAATGGAACCGGTGTGAAGAGCTTTCGATTGTGATTGATGTAGGCCGTCAGCCGTTGCTCCTGCGCCCTTAGCGTCGCTGCTTCGTCAGGCAGGAGAGTCGTCTTCAACTGAAACCGAATCGAGTGGAGTTCCCGCATGGTGTCATAAAGACGTGTCTGCCGATCAAATCGCTCCCTATTCTTCGCGATTGCTTTCTGCCAGAAGCGATTGTGCTGGACATGTCGATCGACAAGCCGGTGATTGGTTTCAAGCTGGAGGTAAGTCGGTGACAGTTTGTTCATAGACGGTGCGATGTTCAGCCACCGCACGAGTCGGCAGTTTCTGGAGTCTTTCTTCAACTGCCGAGAACCTTGTGACTTCCTGATCCAGAAGCTTCTCGGTACGACTCCAACTGTAAGCCATCGAAGTTGGACCTGACGTTGTCTTGAGGGAATCCTTTTCTGGGACAAACTTTGGCAGGATCTGGTACCCATACACGAACGGTTGTGGCGGTTCACTGTGCAGTTTATTTGCGAGCCCCTGGAGGAGCCGAGCGCGTAGTGCCTCGTGCAAAGAAGCTAAACGTTTGGTGTAGGCACGGTACCGCTCATCTACGGTGTTTCCGCGCTCGAGGTAAGGCGGAAGTGAAGGTGTCTGAGGTGCAGTTCGGAAAGCGGGCGTGGCCGTGGCCACCGAACTGACGAGTAGAAAAGCGACACCACGCGACTTTTACCACGGGCTGCTAGGCTCATAGAACGACTGAGAGATCAGCTGACGCACCGTAGCAAGCAGACGATGTCACTTGCAACGACAATCCCCGGGGTGCACGGTAGAAAACTCTGTCGACTCCATCACGGGAAAGTGCATTGAAATTCCAAATGCACCCCGCACCTCAGATTTAGTCCAACCCAGTGATTTCTATCTCCACAACATCATGTAAAATAGGAAGTAAGCTGGCGTAGCTCAACGGTAGAGCAACTGATTTGTAATCAGTAGGTTGGGGGTTCAATTCCCTCCGCCAGCTCCAGCCTTATCAATTGCTTACCGCCGGATATGCCTGAGATGTTTTACCGTCGTGTGAGACTTTGTGTGAGAAGTTGTTGTTCCTGACTGAGGCTCCCGAGTGGCGCAGCGCATGAAGCCGGAAATACTTGACCCCAGCCTTTTCACACAGCGTTTTCATGATCTGCTTCCGGTCCTTGTAGGGGCCTTCACATTTCTTACCTGTCTTGCTGCTCCAGTAGGTGTGTCAAAACACCCGTGGCTTCGCTTCACAATCTGACTCAATCGACTGGTTGCGCGACAGCCGTTAATTTTACCTTTCTTCAACGGTGTCTATGCTGATGTCTGTCTTGAGGGAGCTGCCCTTCCCGAGGGAGGGGGAATGGGGGTCAAAATCTTGTACCTAGCGAGAGCAGACCATGCCCCCCTTGTAGGTGAGCGTTGTCAAAAGTCAGGAGTTTTTTCTCGATAAGCTTCGACGTTTATCCACCTTCCGATGACTATCCAGCGGGCTACACGATGAATCTCGGACGGGATGCTGAGCATGTGTTTCCGAAAGTCTTACGATTCATATCGTTGACAGAATACCGCCAGCTATTCTTCCAATTTCCCATAAATCCGGTTAAGATTACTTCCAAACTCCCGGTTGGCTGATCATTTAGGCGAGATCCCTGTGTACAAATTGGGAGAGGGGACCTTCTTGGTCGTGACGACCATTAGCCATTACAAAATCCTAGAGAAAATTGGCCAAGAGGCATGGGAGAATTTTTCTTGGCTCAGGATACTTCATTGGACAGCAAAGTTGCCCTTAAGTTCCTGCCGGACTACTGGAAAACCAGCAATTAAAAGCAACGCTGGATGGCCACCGCCTTGGTGGACATCGAACCACCTTAAGAAAAATCAAAGGTTATTGCCACCTCTCGCAGCTTCAACGGGCTGTCGAAGAAGCAGAACGCAAAATGGAGAGCGGCCTAAACTACCAGGGCCAAAACGAGACCGAGGTCTTTGCAACTGTCGGGTAATGCATCCAAAAGGCTCAAGTCTCCAATTCCGAGATTGCTATTTCGCGACCGCAGCCTCATCCTGCGGCTTGGCCTTGATCCCCAATTCACGAACGCTCATAGACCAAAAAGCTGTAGGCGCATGGATTCTGATCATGAGGTTCCTGATCGTCTATGGAGCCGAGTCGCCACTTGGATTCGTCAAATTGGGGGGGATAGGTATCCCCTTCAAATCCTTCATGGACCAGGGTGAGGGCAGAACATATTTGGGTTCGGTCTATTGCTTCATATATACCGTGTGTGTGGGGAAAGGGATTTCGATGTCATTTTTATTAAGAGTATTGTAGACCAACTCTGTCATTTCAAGCTTTTTAGCAAACTGCTTGTCGTAATTATCCACCCACACTCGAGCAGTCATATCTAGAGAAAAATTACTCATATCCAAGAACAGTACCTGGGGTCCAGGTTCTTGCAAAATATCGTCCAAGTTGCTAATTGCACCCAAGACAAGCTCTTTGACTCGAGCTACATCACTGCCGTAAGCCACCCCAAAATTGACTGTTACTCTAATACTTATATCGGGTCTAGTGAAATTCTTGACCCGCGCATTGGACAGGTGCGAATTGGGAAGAGAGATCAACTCGTTGTCATAGGTCCGTAATTTGGTGCTACGAAGGCCAATGTCCTGCACCACTCCCACTTCACCACTTTCCAGCATAACCTTGTCACCGACATTGATAGAACGATCCAAAATAAGCTGAATGCCGCCAAAGATATTGGAGAGGCTGCTGTTCAAAGCCAAGCCAATGGCCAAACCACCGATACCGAGGGCGCCCAACATGGGAGCAATTTCCATTTCCAATCGCTGCAAGATTAGCAAAACACCAAGAAGCACCACAGCTACCTTTATGGCTTTGCCCATAAGAGGCAGCAGAGCATCATCTAAAGTAGACTGGGTACGATTCACCCATGTTGTTTTCAGCCACTGGGACAGCTCTTCAACTAACCCAATGGTGCTGCGCATCAACAGTACGGTAAGCAAAGAAAAAAGAGCATGCTGAGGAATCGGTGTCTGTAAAGACAAAGGCGTGAGGGCAATCATCAGGCCAATCAAGGGGATCAAATAAGTCGCAATCCTCTTGACCCCTCTTATCATAATATCATCCACCTCAGTTTTGCTTTTGTGAACCCATGGCAACAGGGCAAACCGCAGGGTCCAGCGCAGGGAGAGGGTCAGAACCAGCGAAAGGATGACGATCCCTAAGGACTGGATCCAAGGGTTCTCAAAATAGGCACTCAGCTCTTCTATTTCGGCAAAATAATCCATAACAGGCCTCCTTGTTTTCACCAATCTGTATAACCATGTCAAGTATGACACAAGGCTGTCCTTTTTCTACGTCTGGGTGAATACCATTACCGTGGAAATGGCGCTCCACTGTGATCGCGGGGATCGTTGGTGGGGTTCTCTATCGAAGGATCAGCAAGGTCCTAGCGAAAGATGGTGGGAAAGACCAAAGCCAAGTATCTCTTACCTAGCTCGGTTCATGTGAATGTCCAGGAAGGGGCGCACCGCCGCACCTGCTTTTACCTCTGAATGGGACAGGATGGTCGCAGCGGTAACGAAGGTGAATAGCTCTCTCCAAGAGCGGTACAAAATTCTTAAGATGGCCGCTGTTTATGTTCATCTGTCAGGGCGTGATGTGAATTGACTTTTGTTGAAGCTTTACGAGATTAAGAGAAACGAAGAAGAGAGTTAAACACGGATAAAACCGAAAACCTGCACGCGCTGCAACGAGGCAAACGGTTTTGCGAATCAGCTGTGCAAGCGGTGTGGATGTCCCTTCTGCAGACCTCAGAACATAAGGTGGATCAAGATCGTACATCTCACAGTGACGACGGCATTAAGTTGTGGGTTGAGCTTATCGATTCTCTTGATTGTAACTTCGATCAGCTTGATCGGTCAGATAAAGATACCGGGCGCAGTCGGCGTCGCTTTGAAAACGCTGTTGAAATCGCAAAAGCGACATTTGCTGATACATTGGTCACCTCCTTGGTATCCACCTTTTCTTTGCCAAAGGCAGGTGACCTTTTTCCTGAGCTAACTGGGTAACCAGTTAAAAGTTAAAAGCAAGTGGGTCACGACCCAGCTTAGATTACGAGTGGCGGTCGATGTTCGACTTCAACTTAGTGAGAAGCACCTAAACTTTTTCCCTACCGAGGTCTGATAGAACTGAAGTCGCATCGACGGGGATTGTTCCTTATGAATCGAAGCCGAACAACTCTTTTCCAGCCGAAGAATTGTTGACGCAAGGTTGGAGGGTTGATAGGTTTTGATCATTCATCACGGTAGGCGAGGTGAACTCATGTCCGGAGTTGATATGAGGAATGTCGGATTAGTTCAATTCTTGAGGAAACTCCTGAACTCATCTCGAATAGATCGGCACACTCTTTCAATGACCAATTCTACTGACAAGTGATGGGTTGAAGAAATGGAGAAATCTATGTTCGGTTATGATTCTAGACCTGCACTCAGACTCATGTTGTTCGTAGTCCTTCTGTTTTCGATAACGGATGTTCAGGCGAAGTATCTGAGTCAGACCTTACCCATTTTTCAGATCGCATGGGCGCTATTTTTTGGTCATTTCCTTTTGGTAACTCTAATGTTCTGGCCGAAGAGGCGCTGGAATATTCTATCCTCAAGCCGGACTGGCCTGCAGATTTTCCGTGGGGCTCTTCTAGTCGTTTCTATACTTCTTTTTTTTACCGCACTTCACTTCATGCCTCTAGCAGATGCCGTGGCAATTATCTCCGTGTCCCCGATTCTTGTTACGGCTCTGAGCGTGCCACTACTCAAGGAAAGGGTTGGCCTCCGGCGCTGGGTGGCTGTAGGGGTTGGTTTTACGGGAGCAGTGATAATCATTCGCCCGGGTATGGGGATGATGCATTGGTCCGCATTTCTTGCCCTCGGTGCAGCCTTCTCTTCCGCCCTTTTCTTCATTACCACTCGCATGTTGAGCACAACTGACGATTCCGTGACCAGCTTATTCTACCCAGCACTCATCGGAACAGCGGCGCTAAGCCCGATCGTTCTCTTTCATTGGGAACACCCCACAAGCCTGCTTGAGGTTGTGTTGCTGCTGGGTCTCGGAGTCTCGAATGCAGTTTCTCATAGGGGGGTGGTCAAGGCTTACCAGTTGGCCCCGGTAGCCGTACTGGCGCCAATGAGTTATTCAGAGTTACTCTGGAGCACACTGTTCGGCTTTCTGATTTTCGGTGATTTCCCAGATCAGTGGACCCTTCTGGGAGCCGGGATAGTGGTCGCCTCAGGGCTCTATATCTTTCATAGGGAGGGCCGCCCGTCTAAAGGATTTGCAGGTAAAGCTTCCAAAGTATTCGAGCCAGATAAATGTCCGAGGATTCATCACAGAATCGGGTCAGGCCGCTAAAGTCACCGAGTATTCACGCCTTGAGAAGAAAGCTGGATCAGCTTTTTACGAAGAGAACTGGCTTGGAGCAATGTCAGCATATAAGGAATTCACTGACTATTTCCTTTCTATGGGGTATTCGAACGCTGACCCGTTAGTATGTGAAAAGCGCTACAATATGGCTATGGCTTATCGGAATAATGGTAACTACGCTGAGGCTATGGAAATTCTCTTGGAGGTGAGGATAATTAATCCAGATTATGAACCTGAAATATTGGGAGAACAGCTTTACCTGTTATTTCGGGTTATTTCGAGGGTGAACTGACATAGGTGTAATTTTTTTAACATCTCTTGCCTTACATACAGCTCAGATACTGGTTATCAGTCAGGTTGGTTTCTGGGATCCCAAGAATCCGGCCTGAGCCAATGGTAGGCTGAAACACGGTACTGACTTGAAACAAGTCGCAGCGACGATACCCATGGGGTTTTCATCCTGTGGAACTGGAAACTCGGGCACAGTCACGTACCCCAGGGTATCCCCACCCTACTGGGGTCACACAAGATGAGAGACTCTAATCGCAGATATTTCGTTCAACTTGTGCTGTATGCACAATTGGGCATATCAGTGTAAGAAACAGAGCTGTTACAAAAACTGAAAGTTGCTTAAAAACTGAGTGTGAATAAGCTGACCAGTAGGGTTGAGAGGGACAAATGGAGGTGGTACATCGTGAACATTTCCCAGTAGCAGCTAAATGGCATTCAGTCAAAAGTTGGCACGTAAAATCGTTGAGTACCAGCATTTAGCACCCAGTAACGTAATTATAGAGAAATGTTTTTGATCACTCCATCCAGACTTCCAAATTCGTCGGTTGTCTGCGATCATTCCCGTATGAAACGACTACTTCTACCTCCCGTTTTGTTGCTGCCCCTCTTGGCTGGGACCCCTGCGTTCTCTGCTGATTTTCAGAAGGGGTTAGATGCTTACCAACGGAGAGACTATGCGATTGCGTTGAGGGAGTGGAAACCTCTTGCTGAACAGGGAGATGCCAGTGCCCAGTTCTACCTGGGTATGATGTACGACAGGGGAGAAGTTGTCCCACAGCACCACAAGACTGCGGTCAAGTGGTACAAGCGTGCTGCTGAACAGGGACATGCCCGTGCTGTGGATGTGATGTATCGTTACGGATACGGTGTCCCACAGCACGACAAGACTGCGGTCAAGTGGATCAAACATGCTGCTGAAGGGGGAGATGCCCATGCTCAGCACGATTTGGGTGAAATGTACTACCAAGGAAGAGATGTACCACAGAACTATAAGACTGCGATCCAGTGGTACGAAAGTGCTGCTGAACAGGGAATTACCGATGCTCAGTACGATCTGGGTTACATGTATGCACAAGGAGAAGGCATACCACAGAATCTGAAGACTGCGGTCAAGTGGTACAAACTTGCTGCTAAAGAGGGACATGCTTTTGCCCAGACCATTCTGGGCGGGATGTACCGCAGAGGAGAAGGTATACCACAGAACCTCAAGACTGCGGTCAAGTGGTACGAAAGTGCTGCTGAACAGGGAGAAGCCATTGCCCAATTCCTTTTGGGCGAAATGTACGACCAAGGAAAAGGAATGGAACAGGATTATGTCTATGCCCATATGTGGTTCAACATTAGTGCGTCGGCAGGGAATTGGGCTATCAGCTTAGACGCCAACCAGGCGGTGAAGAACCGGGAGAAAGTTGCGATGAAAATGACTCCTTCACAAATCGCAAAGGCACAACGACTTGCCAGTGAATGTGTAGAGAAAGGCTACAAAGGGTGTTGAGAAAAGGAGAGTGAGATGGTAAATCAGAAGGTCGGTGGAGCAGTCAGTGATCGGAATTCCGATCCAGCCGGCAGGGGTGCCGAGGAATGAGATTTTGTAGCTTTACTTTTGACGGACAGAAACATTTCGGTTTTCAACTGCGAGATGGAACGCTTGTTGATCTACTAGGGAGCGGGAAATCGCTGCAGGCCAAAGGGAAACTTTCCGAGTCCGAAGCGGTCTCACTGGATGCGGTCGATCTTAAATCCTGGTTGTCGCAGGGAAAGAAGGCCATAGAGCTGGCCGAGAAAATTCGAGGATGGGTTGCCGCTGCGGAACCCGGAGACAGACCAGGTCTTTACAACCAGAAAGTGGTCCATTTCCTTCCCCCTATTCCGAATCCCGGAAAGATTATTGCCATTGGCCTGAACTATAAAGAGCATGCCGCAGAACAGAATGGCCCGCTCCCTGATCGCCCCTTGGTCTTTGCCAAATTCTCCACGGCACTTATTGCCTCCGGACAACCAATCAAGTTGCCGTCCATCAGCCGGCAGGTGGATCCGGAGGCCGAGCTATGTATTGTGATGCTGGAGACGGGTAAAGGGTTTTCCAAGGAGCAGGTTGGTCACCGCATCGCCTATATGGTGGGGAATGACGTCAGCGCAAGGGATATTCAATTCTCGGATAAGCAGTGGGTGCGGGGAAAGTCATGCGATACCTTCGCCCCTTGTGGTCCCTTTCTGGTCACAGAAGATGAGTTGGGTGATCCTCACGATTTAGACATTGAGCTTCGGGTCAATGGCGAAGTGCAGCAGTCTTCCAACACTCGGCACCTAATCTTTGACTGCTACACTCTAGTTTCTTTTGTTTCCCAAAGCATAACCTTAGAAACTGGGGATATCATCTTTACCGGTACTCCGGCCGGAGTAGGTGTATTCCGTAAGCCCCCGGTTTTTCTCAAGCCTGGCGATGTTGTCGAGGTGACGATCGAAAAGATTGGAACACTCACAAACGAAGTGGTTTAAAAGCCCGTGGACAAAGTCGTGTGGGAGAGAGAAATTCCCAAGTTGATCCTTGTTGACGGGTAGCTTCAGGGTATACTCACCCTAGGTAGTAAATAACGACGAGAGACATTTCTATGATTATCCAAACCCAGAAGAGAATGGCAATTACCCTAAGTCTTTGTTTGAAAGCCGTATCTCAGTTGATAAGATCCTGATTTTCCTCGAGGCTGGAATTGGGTTCATGCATTGGAAACCGAAAGTTGGTCCGCTTTTCTCTTCATTGACAATCTCCAATGTCAATTTGGAATTCGGACCAATCGAATTGTAGAACAATTTTCAGCAAGAGATGACCCCGCTAGGTTTCCGGAGCTGAAGAGTAGGATTTCTGCCGATCCTGTCTGCCTGGTTTACTCAAAATCGGCAGTCCTCGTCTAGCATAGTTGACGAAGAAGAAGATCCACAGTCTCAACGAAGTTGAAAAGATTGGGATTCACCCTTATACTGAATGCACCCTGAGATGAGTATTTTTTGCCGATTCGTGATTCGCGCCGCCCAGGAACTGGCCCATTCCCCAGAAGCCCGCGCCAAGGCCTCAAAGGTGCTGGAAGAACACGTTAAGCCCAGCGCCGAGCGGGCGTGGCGGGAGGCTCAACCCAAAATCGAAAATGCTAAGCTCGGACTCAAGCGTTTCGTGAAAAAGGTGCGTGACGAATACCGCGAGGGACGCGACGGGGAATAGGTCTAGGCGGCAGGACACAGTAAGGTTGCAAGGGGCAGTTTTGCGACTCACTGTGTGTTGATTCGTTCCGTCAAGAAGTGTTTTCGTGAGCACCACGAGTCGAAGGAGGCGATCACGGACACCGGCTATTTTCTCCTTGGGCACCAAATCAGCCCAATTTTGGCGTTGATCTCTCTTCAAAAATACTGCCGCAAACGCGCCGCAGTCATTAGGCATGATCAATGAAGCACTTAGATAAAGGAGTAGACCTTTTTCTTACTGGGTTCTTTGCTATGTTTAGTGTCCGCCTACTGTTCAGGTTCTAAATTGGCTAACGCCTTCCAAATAAAACCTTCTCGCTCTTGGAGTGATCCTGTCCTCGATATTTGAAGAGGAGGAGCGTTTGTCTTATATTTTGTCTTTCCAGATTCCTGCAGTATTTTGTGTGGTTTACCATTGCTTACTGTGTTCTGGTGCCGTTCCGTCTACTGTACCTAATCCCACTCTGGACCCTGCTCATTGGAGTCAGCATGAGGTGAAAATCAGTGATGTCCATTGAATGGTTCTCAAGTTGATTCTTGTTGACAGGTAGCCTAATCTTTTACCCAGGTAAAATTAGTGCTGACAAAATCCCTGTTTCCTTCCTTGCTCACACTTGAAAGAACTCGACAGCGGAATCTGGGTTTTTTGTGTCTGCAGGAAGCAACTATGGCTAATTGTCAATTTAATGAATCACTGGGACAAAGACCCTCGAGATGTTGGCATGGTCCCTTCTTCCGAACACTTGATATCGTGGCTCTCAGATTGGGTTGTAAGTTAACTTGACAATACCCACCACGTAAACACGAAGTACACAAAGCCCGTGCAGACTGATATCCTCTCTCCGGTTTCGCAAGACTCATCTTCAAAAGGAGGAGATCGCTGCGTATGTATCTAGCCTTACTGGCCATTGTTGTGACCCCTGGGTGCACCCCTGCGGCGAGGATGCCCCCAGCGAGCCCACCGTTGCGGCGAAGGAGGCCCAGTCAATCATAGCGTCAACGCAGGCGGACGTAGATACTATTACGGCCCTATGGGATCAATATGAAACTGCAGTCGAGAGTGGAGATGTTAACGCTGTCTTGGCCATTCATTCGGGTGACTCGGTGAGGATGCCCCCCAACGAGCCCACCATTATTGGCAAAGAGGGCATTGGGTCCTGGTACCAGAAGACTTTTGAGCAGTCCACTATTGAATTGGAAATCTCCCAGAAGGAGATTCAGATTCTGGGAGACTGGGCCTTTGAACGAGGTGCCTATGCAGTCACCTACACGCCTAAAGAGAAGAGTGAGCCCGCTAGCGATAATGGTAAGTGGGTGATCATTTCGCAGAAGCAGCCGGACGGTTCCTGGAAGCGAGCCAGGGCCATCTGGAACAGCGATAATCCGCCTAGTGGCAATTAGCTGATGGGTAGTCCAACGGTTGTCCACAGGGGAGATCTGCGGAATGATGCTCGTAGGAGAAAAGCCTAGAGCTTGTGCAAGCTCGTTTCTCTAGCGTTCGTCCCGTTGTCTCGCAGCCGTGCTCGTGCTTGTAGAGCGATCCAACCTCACCTATCATGTTTGTAGCTGCGACTAGTTTCTCGCTGAGTCGAGGACCGGCTGCATTCTCATGAAGTGGTACGGCGCGACCCGATAAAGGCGGTCGTCTGGTGGGTAAGCTCAATTTCTACGGGAGGAAGAGAATCTTTAACATTACCGCCAATGTCGAACTGGGGGTCTGGATCGACGATTTTATGCTCGACAAGGAAGAAGCGCTTGAGTGTCTACTTGAGGAATGCGAGTAGTTGACCTGGACTTACATACCGCTCATGGTTGTGGCCGTCCTGGAGCAGTTGGTCGTCTGAGTGCCGCGTTACCGAACTACAGCCCGCACGATCTTTTCCAGAGTCAGTCCCTGGATGATGATGGAGAAGATCACGACCCCGTAGGTTGTCGCGAGTAGCATCGGCTTGACGGGACTCACCGGCAGAGATAGGGCGAGGGCGACCGAAATTCCACCCCGCAAGCCGCCCCATGTCAGCACAGGGATCGCACCTTTCGTAAATTCTCGCCGCATGCCCAGAAGCATGATCGGGCCGGTCACGCTCACCCACCGCGCCAGTAACACCACGGGAATCGCCAAGACTGCAGCTCCCACGATTTGACCGGTGATCGTGATCGCTACCAGCTCGAATCCGATCGCGAGGAACAACAGCGAGTTCAGAATCTCGTCAACCAATGACCAAAATGTGTCGATGTGGAGACGGGTCTCGGCGCTCATGCCAAATCGCTTCCCGTGATTGCCGATGAACAGTCCGGAGACCACCACGGCGAGCGGCCCCGATACATGCAGCTGGGATGCTAGGGAATAGGTCGCCATCACGAGCGACAACGTGATTAACACCTCGAGGTTGTGCTCGTTAATCACCTTCATCGCGCGATACGCGGAGTAGCCGACTACAAGTCCTAGTGCGATACCGCCAAGCGCTTCCATTGCCAGCAACTCAGCTGCTCCAGTGAGGCTCATTTTTCCGTGCTCGTCCCCGCCGGTTGCCACCGAAACGAGGACAGTGAAGAGCACCACTCCCACACCGTCATTGAAGAGGCTTTCGCCAGCAATCTTTGCCTCGAGAGTCTCGGGCACTCTCACTTGTTTGAGGATGCTCATGACGGCTACCGGATCGGTCGGTGAGATGAGCGTGCCAAACACGACGCAGTACACTAGCGGGACTTCGAAGCCCAAGATTCCGAAGCCGTAGAACATCAGTCCAGTGATGATCAATGTGGACGTCACGACGCCGACGGTTGCGAGTAGCGATATGGCCCAGCGCCGTTTGAGGAGCGCTTCGAGGTCGACGTGCAAGGCTCCGGCAAACAGCAGGAAGCTGAGGATTCCCTTCATCAATGTGTCCTCGAAATCGATCTCGGTGAGGATTTGACGCACAGTCGTCTCTAGTCTCAGCGCCGGGAAGGCGACATCGGTCAACAAGATCGTCACCGACACTGCCAGGGCGATGATCACGAGGCCGATTGTGTGGGGGAGTCCCAGCCAGCGGTGATTGATGTAACCGAACACGGTCGCAAGGGTGATCAGGAGGGCAAAGAGGTTGAAGATCGTTTCAACGGTCATGGAGGATCACTACACTCGAGCCTAACTGAATGAGTGTTTTCTGATCCCGTCCCAACCCAGAACGGGTGCTAACTATGATTGGCAAAGTCTACTTCTAGCAGATTCCGCGCCGGCTCATTGTGCTGGAAATCCAGCTTGTGAATGTCGCAGAAACCTTTGCCTGAAGTGGAATTGGTAGCACAACTAAGGCGAAGGCAGCAAGAGGCGGTAAATACCATCGACGCCGATTATATTCCTGGAACGCTGCTCTTGGACTATTCCAAACGAGGTGGTCTATCATGAAGATAAGCTCCCAAATCTGTCGGTTGGTTTACAATTTGTGATAGGTATAGCCACCCTTGAGAGGTGGGTTCGCAGGAAGAGGTGGTTAGTCATAGAGACATTTCTCGCAGCCTCCGAGTCGCTTTTGGAGGACTTTCGGAAGCTTGAGGATTCAAGAGTATCAAGGCTATCCCAACACCCACAAGAATCACTCCAAGGGCTAGGAACCAGGGATAGGGAATCAGGACCACTTCCATATTACTGAGGCTCCACAGCAAGCCATGCTGTGGCACATACCCTGATGCGAATCCGAAGAAGATGATTGGAAACGAAAGGCCAATGATTATCAAGACAATGCCATATTTTTGGGTTCGCATTTTTCTGTTCATTGACAGTTTCCCTGCGTCCCTGCCTCTGGCAGCAATGAACAGGAACAGGAAACAATACAAGACGGCTAGCTCGCCGCCGTTCTGGATCGGCACGTAACCTGCGGAGGCATGCACCATGAAACAGGCTACCGCCATCTGGCCACTGGCAATAAAGGCTGCATAGCTCGTCAGTAGTCCCAGGGCGATGAGAAGTCCTCCGAAAAACTCAATAAATCCTGCCAGTGCCAGCAGTGAGGGCACTGGAGCAGTTGCCCCGGGATTGCCTCCAAACCCTCCAAACAGGCCAAAAAGCTTTTGCCCTCCATGACAGGCTAATAGGCCGCCTGCTACGATTCGCAAGATAGCGTACATTTGATTCGAATAACTGGCTACAAACATAGACCTTCTCCCTTTCTGTCTTGATTCACCGATTCTTCACAAGATTGTAATGCAGGCTTCAATGTCAATTTGGAATTTTGACTAATCGGTTTGAAAGATACTGCCATTGTAGGATAATTCCCAGCAAGAGACGACCCGGTAGGCTTGTGGGGGTAAAGAGCAGGAGTCCTGCTGATCCTGTCTGTCGGGTTCTTTCTGATTCGACAACCTTGGACAGGGGTATATATGAGTCGACTCCCATTCCTCAGACATGCTCTTACTTATGCTAGGATGACGCCGGCCTTTTTTACACTCATCCGTGTTCTGCTTTATAAAGCGGTTAGAGATTGCGGGTACAAAGCTCCACCTCCAATCACATTCGACGACTGGAAAATGACTCCCGTAAACCAGTTATCAGGCGGAACGGCAGAAAAGTGGGTAACGCGATATGTATCCCAAAATCTGCTCACCGTCGAAAGTCTTTATTCAGAAAGCTGGAACGACGACCTCAACGTTTTAGAAGGCATCAAAGAGGAGGAAGATTTCTACCCATTTCTGATCGAAAATCCTGTGGGGGAACTGCAGCATCGTTGGCAGAATAAGACAAAGCGGAATGCCAGTGCCCTTTTCTACGCTTACAAGGACCTATGTGAGGTGGTTGAAGATTTTGCTGCCCTGGTCGATTTAGCTGGGCGGGAACCAACTTATGAGCTTCTCCTTTTCATCCGGAAGATAGCCGAAACGAAGAGTACAGTTCCTGTTCTTAGTGATCCTGCCGTGGAAACTATAGATAGGAGCAAGCGATCTTCGAGTAAGATTAAAAAACGTCGAGGCGGCCAAAAGGGGCCAAGAAAACAAAGTATTCTAAGACGGTCTGTCATCAAACTGCTGAATTCTCAGGGAATCAGAGGACGACAAGTCTGTGAGCGGCTGACTAATGAATATAAGATCCCTCTCCCGTCGAAAAAAAACCAAGAAATCTACGAAGGCGATTGGGTTAAGTGGATCGACACCAACCCTCAAGGTTTCTATCGTCAATGGTCCGCTGACCTTAAGCGAGCGTAAACTTTAGCCCTTTCCTTATAAAATTACCCACCCCACAGTACTGAAATTGTTAGAATAACTTCCAGCGGAAAGACCCGAATAGCCTGACGAGGTAAAAAGCAGGATTCCTGTCTATCCTGTTTGCCAGGCTCCTTTAAATCGGCAGCCCAGGCAGAGGCATAGAATGACGGCAGCCTTTTTTACACTCATATGTGTTCTGCTTTATAAAGCGGTTAGAGATTGTGGGTACCAAGCTCTACCTCCAATCACATTTAACGACTGTAAAACGACTCCCGTAAACCAGTTATCAGGCGGAATCGTGTTGGACAAATGGATCAGAGATCACATATCGAGAAGAATCCTTGATGCGCCGTTCCTATATAAGTCTTGGGATGGAGGACTCTAAGAGTCTTTCCGGTATCGAGCAGCCCGCTGATCACAATTGAGAGCAGGGCTGCTAGATCATTCATGGTCATTAAACAAACACCAACGATCAGAGGCATCCTGTTTGATTTCGACGGCACCTTAACTCAGCCTGGATCTCTGGACTTCTTGACCCTCAAAAAGGCTCTGGGCTGCCCAACCGATGTGACAGTTCTAGAATTCATCCAAAATCTGTCGTCCCAGGAGGAACAGGAGAAAGCTTTTCATGTTTTGGATCATTTTGAATCCGATGCATCGAAAGCATCGCAGCCCAATCCGGGTGCAGAAGAATTGGTCCGGTACGTCCAGTCAAAAAACTTGCCGATAGGTATCATAAGCCGTAACCGGTTAGGTTCAATTTTGAGAGCGCTGGAAAATTTTAAATCTGTGACTGCCTCTGACTTCAGGGTGATCGTCTCTCGTGATGACCAGGTGCCAGTTAAGCCAGATCCAGCGGGAATTTGTCTGGCGGCCAGGAAAATGGGAGTGCAGGTCGAAGAGATGCTCATCGTGGGAGACTTCTTTTTTGACATAGAGGCGGGTCGACGAGCCGGAGCTGTTACTGTCTTTCTCACCAACGGTGCTTCTTCTACTCGCTCCGGTGTTTCCCCTGATTACGTCATAAGCCAGTTGAGCGAAGTGCAAGATATTGTGCGATACCTTCACCCTCTTTCCATCGGTAAACTGCCCGGCGACCTTTTGACGCAATTTCTGTCAGAGCATCTCCTGGACGACCCCTCAATCTTAGTCCAGCCGGGACTAGGAGAAGATGTTGCTGCTGTCCAAGTGGAGGAAGATGTAGAAGTGATCGTATTCACGTCGGACCCTGTCACATTTACGATGGATCGACTCGGCTACCACACCGTCTTGATCAATGCAAACGACGTCGCAAGCTCTGGCGCAGTTCCTCGCTGGTTCTTTACCACATTACTGTTCCCCGTGGGATCGAACGCCACACAGATTCACCAGCTGATGCAAGATCTCCAACAGGTCTCGCGCGAATTTGGACTGAGTCTCTGCGGTGGTCACACGGAGATCACCGATGTCGTTAACAAACCGGTGATCGTTGGCCAGCTGGTGGGCACAGTTTCCAGAGACCGCCTGATCGATAAGCGTCAAATGGCAGAGGGCGATCAAATTCTGCTTACCAAAGCAGTCGCGGTGGAGGGAACCTCCATCATTGCCCGTGAGTTTCCTGGCGCACTAAAAGCTTTGGGCATCTCTGAACCTGAAATTGAAAGATGCCAGAAGTTTCTTTTCGATCCGGGAATCAGCATCTTAAAAGAGGCCAAGATTGCTGCTAGTACTGGAAACGTCTCGGCCATGCACGATGTAACTGAAGGAGGACTAGCCACCGCCCTGGAGGAATTGAGTGCAGCAGGTGGGCATCGCTTTAAAGTGTACATAGACCAAATTCCAGTTTTCCCCGAAACAAGCAAACTGTGCCGATTATTGGACCTTTCTCCACTGGGATTGATCGGTTCGGGCAGTCTTTTAATTGTCTGCAAACCCGAGGGTTGTGAGGAGCTGGTAAGTGATCTTTATGGGGCTGGAATCCAGGTGACCCGTGTCGGCGAGATCCTGGAAGGTGGAGTAGGAATTGAACCGGCGAGTCAAAAAGACAGGCAGGTAGAATGGCCCCGTTTTGAAGCAGACGAAATCACTCGCCTCGTTCAGAAAATGGGTATGTCTTCATCAGAGGAGTAATAAACTTTTCTTTAGCTTATACACAATTCGGGCTAGCGGTCAGATTCACGCCCGTTCAGTGCTGAGGTCGGCACTACGGATAAATGGAGAGTGTGGAATGGCGAGTAACCACCAACATAGTGGCCGCTTCCTGTTGAAGAGGACACTCATAGCGTGCGCCTTTTATCCGCTGCTGAGTGTTCTCGGTCCTCAGCCATCATCGGCAGCTGAGATCTCGCTCACGAAAGAGCACTTGGAGGCTGTCGATCGCCAACGGCGGATCGTGATCAACTACGACATAGGCTGCACTTCACCACCGTTCATGTGTGAAGGTCTGGAGGCTGACGAATTGGTGAAGTGGAAGTTTAGCCTCATCGACCAGGGCTATGACATGATCGACAGTGTTTGGTGGTTCTTTGGCGATGGTGAGGTTATCTACCCGAGTGAAGTGCTTCCTCGGTTGAAATTTCGCAAATTCATCGAGTGGACCAACCAGGGTGTCGACCTGGTGCGTATGTACGTAGAGGAGTCGCGCCGCCGGGGCCTTGAAACGTTCATTTCCTGTCGCCTTGGCGTGGGAACGATTGCTTATGGTGCCGCGGAACACCTGTCTCGTGATGCGTGCCATTACGAGGTCGTCGGCCAGGTAGAAAAAGATCCCGCGATGCAAGCAAATCCGGAGTGGTTCTTCCGTTTGTGGGAGGAATCTCAAACGGCAGACGGGTACAGTTATGGGCTGAACTTCACCCAGGAAGGTGTGCGTGATTTGCAGCTGAGGGTACTCCGGGAATTGGCGACGAATTACGATATGGACGGACTGGAGCTCGATTTCTGTCGCACTTTGCCTGCCCTGCCGTTGGAGCAGGCATGGGAAAAGCGCAACGCTTTGACCGAGTTTGTACGGTCGGTACGGATGATGACCCTCCAGGTCGAGAAGAAACGGGGTCGTCCCTTCCTGCTGGCAGCCCGCGTCCCCGGTGATGTTATGGGGGCCAAGATCGACGGAGTCGATCTTGAAACATGGGCCGAGCAGGGTCTGGTAGACATCTTTGTCCCGGGCAGTCGTTCGTTCCATTACGACCTGGCAGGGTTTCGCCGTATTGTTGAGGGTACTCATATTAAGATTTATCCCTGCCACGACACCCACCACGCATCCGATGGATATCAGTACCCGCGGATGAAAGTCGTCCGGGGTGTTGCTGCCAACTGGTGGTACCGCGGAGCCGATGGCATCCAGACATTCAACTACGGCAATGTCACCCGCGAGGCCTCCGAGTCGTTTATCAAGTATGGATGGAGCCTATGGCCTTGGAATGACTGGGAACATCAAGTCTACAAGGAAATCGGCAGCCCAGAGGTGCTTCGCTACAAGGACAAGGACTTCGTCGTGGAACGGCGGGGTGGCGGCGTCTCGAGAACTGACATTTGGCCGAGCCCCGATGACTGGTACACTCCCAAGTACGGCTACGCTAATACTAACATGTTTGCGCCACTACCTGTGACGATAGAAAGTAGCGGCAGGGTCGAAACAATCGTTCCTATCGTCGTGGCAGATGATGTTCGTGGAGAGAAGGAGTGGGTTAGTAGCCTGACACTTTGGGTATTATTGTCCAGTCTGGAAGCAGATAGCACGCTTGACGAGGAACGACTCGAAAAAGCGCTGGTCCGCAAGCCGAAGACAAAACTGGGTCCTAGTTATAACAGGCCACTGCGTCGTGGGATCACCAACGGGCTGAGCGTTCGTAGCAATGGGGTAGTCTTGCCGTCGCCTAAGATCCAAGCCGGCTGGCTAGTATACCCGCTTAAGCCAAGCCAGCTGGCACGAGGTGAAAATATCATAGGTTTGCGCATCCAGCCACGCGACGGTCACACCCCTGACCAGTTGCGGATCGAAAAGCTTGAAATTCGCGTGCGGTATAGTCGCTGAGATTAGCCAGATGCCTTGTGAATTATTTTTCTATTGTTTTCTAATCTCAGGTAGTTTTCTCACTTTTCTCGCTGCTTTTCTGACTGGTCATGTTGGTACTCAACTGCAGCCAGGGCTTTAATTGCGGCAATGAAATTGATATGTCCCTGTTTAGCAGGAGGTTTCCACTCCTTCGACACAGTCTCATAGTCTCTCCGCCCGTAAGTCTCTGATCCCTTCTCGAAATCAGCAGGGCACGCAGGGTTCCCAACCAAGAAGATCAGGAGCAACAGTCGTTTCATACGGGAGTGATGGCAGATAACCGACGAACTTAGAAGTCTGGATGGAGTTGATGGGTAGCCCCACTCCCGCTCACTTCATGGTCTCCTAATTGTTAGAATAACTTCCAGTGAAAAAACGTGTCCAACACTCGATGAATCGGACAGCCAGTTTCGTTCTTGCAACACTAGTGACTGGCCTGATGCAAATGGCTGTAGCTCTGTCAGGGCAGGTTTTCGTTGGCGAACACCCGGTTCACCAGCCGAACACACCTGACGATGAGATAATCCAGAACTCTGAACACTCGGTACCTGGAATTATCGCCCATTCGTCCGAGTCGGAAGTTTGTCCAGATAATACGGCCAACTGCGAGGCGGAATCCGGCGGCTGCGACCACCAACACAACTCTGCCGATCCCCAATACCGCGAGTCCGATTCTTGGCAGTTACTTCCCGACGGCCTCTTATACAGATCGTATCTGGCTGGCGAAAAGGAGCCACGTTTCTCTGCTCTGTGGCTTAGGGAGAGCGGAACGGGTTGGATTGGGGAAGCAGCTATCGGAGGTCGCCTGGGAATATGGCGTTATGGCACTAAGGGCGCAAATAGGCGAGAAGGGTGGCAGATGGACTTGGAGGGGGCTGCCTTTACCCGGATCGACGTGGGTACTGGTACTGAGGTAGACTCATTCGATTTCCGGGGCGGTTTCTTGTTGACTCGGCACCGCGGTCTCACGGGATTCAAGCTCGGCTTCTACCACATCAGTTCTCACATCGGCGATGAATTTCTGCAACGCAACCCAAACTTTGAGCGAAGGGACTATGTTCGTGAGTCGCTGATCGCCGGTGTCATTCGGAACTTGACCGACGATGTCATGATCTATGGTGAAGTCGGTTACGCCATTAGCAGGCAAGGGGGCGCCAAACCTTGGGAGTTCCAGTTTGGGGCTGAATATAATCCCCCTTACACCAACGGTTGGCGCGGGATGCCGTTTGCTGCCGTCAATGGTCATCTACGCCAGGACTTTCAGTTTGGCGGAAGTATCAATATCGTAGGGGGGTGGCAGTGGCGAGGTATCGAATCCGGCCATGCTCTCCGCTATGGGGTGCAGTACTTCAATGGCACAGCGCTTCAATATGAGTTCTTTGACAAGCACGAAGAATGGCTTGGTACGGGCATGTGGCTGGACTTTTAATCGATATTCCTCATATCAACTTTGGATGTGAACATGGTCAAAACACTTTTAGGTCACAGTGACATCAATACGACCATGAGGCATGTGCACTACATCTAGGAGCACGCCGCCTGAATTAAAAAGTGGGTGAAGACATTCTATCCAACCAAGATATGTTTTCTTTAAGTCCTTGATTATAGGGGTGCCGGGGGACGGAATTGAACCGCCGACACGCGGATTTTCAGTCCGCTGCTCTACCGACTGAGCTACCCCGGCAGTCGAGAAGAAAGGCGTATTCTACCAAAAAAAAAGCTTTATAAGATCATAAAAATAGCTAGATTGTGTGTACTGGGGTCTATTTTAGCAAAATTTGTAATAGCGTCAGGAGGGAAGAAACTAAACAAAAAAAGGTGGGAGGCCCTGCCTCCCACCTCAGGTTTGTCTATGAAGTTCCAAGCCCTGCTGTGAATTTTAAGCAGGAAGTTATTGGAGAGAAACGGAAATCTGCTTCGGCTTGGCCTCTGCCTTCTTGGGAAGGGTAACCATCAAGACCCCATTCTTCAGTTTCGCAAAGATCTTATCAGAGTCTACTGAAGTTGGGAGTTGAAAGTTCCGATGGAAATTACCGTACTGGTGTCCCACCTGGTAATACTGACGGTCTTCGTGTTTCATGAACTTCCTCTCACCGCTAATCACCAGATGGTCTCCATCAACCGAAATATCAACTTGATCTTTTTCCACTCCCGGTAATCCAAGTGAGAACACCAAATCGTTTTTGGTTTCGTACACGTCCACCAGAGGAATCCATCTAACTTCGGCAGTGCTCCTCTCCACGTTCTCTAAAGAGTAATGGTGAGTATCAGCGAAAAGCTGATTGATTGTCGATTGAACGTCCCATATTTCCCGCCAAGGATTTATCCTTAACAAGTTCATTGTCTTATCCCTCCTTTTTGTTTCTGATTTTCTTGACAGTTATTAAATAAGATCTGAGACTAAGGTTGTCAAGTGAGAAGTGCCCTTAACATACTGATTAACAATAGGTTAATGCAGATCATCAATCCATAACATAAGATGAGAATGGGTTGCTGTCAAGTGTGGTGAGAAAGGGGAATCGGACATTGGTCGACCGCAGATTCCTCCCCGTTGTCCGAACGAGACTTGGGAGTGTATGATGAATCAGTTATGCCCAAGGTCTATCTTGACAACAGCGCTACCACTCGTGTGGATCCTCAAGTCCTCGAGGCGATGATCCCTTTTTTTGGAGAGGATTTCGGAAACGCCTCCTCAATTCATACTTATGGTCAGAAGGCCCGGGCGGCGGTCGAAGAATCCCGCCAAAAGGTGGCTGACCTAATCGGTGCACAGCCTAAGGAGATCGTTTTTACCAGCGGTGGGACGGAATCGGACAATATGGCACTTCGCGGTGTTGCCGTTGCCTATCGCTCACGGGGAAACCACATCATCACAACTACTATCGAGCATCCTGCTGTGCTTCAAACTTGTGAGCAGCTTGAAAAAGAAGGTTTTCGAGTGAGCTATGTTCCCGTGGACAGTGCGGGCCGTATTCGTCTAGATATTTTGGAAAAGTCTGTTGATGAAGAGACGATCCTTATTTCGGTGATGCACGCTAACAATGAGATTGGCAACATCCAGCCCCTGGATGCGATCGCTCGCATTGCCCAAGAGAGAAAAATCATTTTCCACAGCGATGCCGTCCAGTCAGTCGGGAAGATTTTCGTTGATGTCGAGCTAATCGGAGTTGACTTACTCTCTCTCTCTGGGCACAAGATCCATGGACCTAAAGGAATTGGCGCCCTCTATGTTCGTCGTGGAGTCCGTATGAACCCTTTGTTGCTGGGTGGCTCTCACGAGCGGAACCGTCGAGCCGGGACAGAAAATGTGCCGGCCATCGTTGGGTTGGGTAAGGCGTGTCAGCTGGCGCAAGACGGTTTAGACGATTTCAGCACGCGAGTGCGGGGACTGCGGGACCGGCTCGAGGAGGTTATCTTGAGCGGAATTCCGGACACGGTGACTAATGGCAGCCGAATCGATCGTTTACCCAACATGTGCAACGTCAGTTTCCGCTTTATCGAGGGCGAATCCTTATTGATTGCTCTTGATTTTCAGGAGGTTGCGGTTTCCACCGGTTCTGCCTGTTCATCGGGTTCACTTGAGCCATCACATGTCATTTCTGCTATCGGCCGAGATTCCGAGTTAGTCCACAGTGCTATCCGTTTTAGCCTGAGCCGCATGACCAGTGAAGAGGACATCGATTACGTTCAGCGGGTCTTGCCGGAGATGGTTGAACGGATGCGTGAGTTGTCTCCTCTTTACCGAGCTGGATAGAATAAAGTGTATAGCGATAAAGTACGCGAGCTAATCAACAACCTTCCCAATCGAGGGACTCTGCCGCAGGCTACACACTGTTCAAAGGTTGAAAACATAGTCTGTGGAGACACCACTCACCTTTATCTCAGAGTGGAAAACGACATTGTGCGCGACTGCCATTTCCAAACGTATGGCTGCCCTGGTGCCATCGCTGCCGGTGCAGCCATTACTTTGCTGTGTAAGGAGAAGAGTCGGGCGCAGTGTCTAGAACTGACCGCCCAGTCAATTCTGGAGTATCTGGAGGGATTGCCTCCCCACAAGGTACATGGAGCGGAGATGGCGGTAGAGGCATTAAAAAAAGCGCTAAGTAGTGTGTATTAGTTTGTCCATCAGTGTTTATCCTTAGCATTTGTTTCAAAACCGCGCAGTTCAGGATAGGTTCTAAGGAGCTGCTCGGGTATTTCTTGTAATCGGCCTTCTAGTTGCTTTCGCACTTGGAGAGCGTTGACCGCTGCCTGCCCCCGGAAGTGGTTGTTGTAAATAACATATACGTCCCTGGCCTTTCTCTGGAGATCCTGAATGAGATCCACCTGTTCGTTCAATTCTTGTCCATTGTAGAGATAGTTGTAGCGGGCATTTCGTCCAGCGCCTTCACGGAACCAGTTACGATAGTTCCGTCCGTGACATCGGAAATAGCTAATGGGGGAAGTGACATCCGATTGAGGTCGGATGCTTTTGCCGATCAAGGGTTGATCGATGTTGCAAATCCCAACTCCGGCCCGGCAAAGAAGATTTCGAACTTCTTCCTCGTACCAGGACGAGTGGCGAAACTCGACCACGAGAGGAAACTGGGAAAAGGCTTCGATCCTTTTTATGAGCTGTTGGCACGATTCGTGACTGTTTTTGAAAGACCAAGGGAACTGCACCAGGACGGTTCCTAATTGTTCTGCCTCTTGGAGAGGACGTATCCCCTCCTTCCATTTCTTTATCTCACCGGGATTCAGCTTTTCACGCTGGTGGGTGAAGTTTCGCCAAAGCTTGACGGTGAATCGGAAATCGGGGTTCTGCTGCGTGCGGCTGACCCAGCTCTCAGCAATTCTGGGAGCAACGGTATGATAGAAGGTATTGTTGATTTCAATGGTGGTAAAAAGGCCGGACAAATATCGGAGGTGGTCGAGTCCCGGTGTGGCTGGGTAAACGACTCCCTGCCAGTCCTGGTAGCTCCATCCTGCCGGGCCAATCCGAGTCATGAGAGGGGAAAAGCGATTTCACAAGTTAATCAGCAGCTCGCGTCAATTCCAGCTGCACTTCTGCTCCGCACTTGAGATTTAGTAGTTTTGCGGCCGATTTTTTGAAAGCCGCAATTTCGTAGTAACCACTGCTTCCGATTAGTGAAAAGATCTTGCCGGTTGGCGCTTCAGCGTAAAAGCGGCAGTGTACACTGATCTTCTGACCATTGACCAGAAACCTGACAAGGGTTCGCTCCGGGCCCAGCAAGGTCGACACTTCCCGAGGTGAGATGCTGGTGATTACATTGCCGAACTTATCAATGTGCAGGACGAATCCGCCCAGCCGGTTCTCTGACAACTTTTGAATCGGAGGCAACTTCAGGCGAGAGTAGTTTTTTACATCGGGTCCAAAGTTAGTGATATCGGTGCCTTGGGCGATCCAGCCAGCCACCGGACCAAAGATGTCTCGTGCATGAAAGGTCGAGGAGATGGGCCGGCGAAAGTAATGCTCTGCCTCGATTGAAATCACATGGTTGATTTTTTCCCGACGGTCAAGCAACGAAAGGACTCCATTGTCAGGCCCAACAAAATAGTAATGGTCCGTGGAAATAATGATGCCCTGGCGTTTTGAACCGACTCCTGGATCAATTACCACCAGGTGGATTGTATTGACCGGATAGTGAGCATAGGTGCACAATAACGTGAAGGCCCCTTCCAACAAGTCGTGCGAGCCCACCTCATGGCTAATGTCCACAATACGCGCCGATGGACAAATGTTGAGAATGGTTCCTTTCACAGCGCCCACATAATATTCCCGGTTTCCGAAGTCGCTAGTGAAAGTGATTATAGGGTCGGTGGCCATGACAGCTAAGTGTTTCACGAAAAACTAGTACTCGCTTTCATCCTATTGATGAAACGAGACACATAGATGATACAACGGATTGGCGATAATGCGTGAAATCCGTGGCTAATTTTTCTTTGCCATGGGATTTCAGCGGGGTTTTTGCCTGATCAACCGCTTGAGGCCTTTTTTGAGACGAGCTAAACCGGCCTCGATCTGAGAATGGTCACAGGCGAAGGAAAGTCGAAGGAAACCTTCGCCCTCCGAGCCGAAGGCGACGCCGGGGATAGTGGCGACCCCATCGTTAAGAAGCTCCGAAGAGATTGAGAAGCTGCCCAACCCTATATCTTTTACGGATAGCATCAGATAAAAGGTTCCCTCGGGGCGGATGTAGGATCGATCTAATTCCTCTTCAATCCAAGAACAGGTAAAATTGCAGCTTTCGGACAGGATTTGGCGTTGATATGCGACGGCGGCTTCACCAGCCTCCGTCAGAACCTTTAAGGCGGCCTTCTGGGAGAGGGTTGGGGCGCACGTTGAAGTGTACTGATGCATGACCGTGACCCGTTCCATAATCTCTCGGGGTCCGCAGGCCCAGCCCAGGCGCCAGCCGGTCATGCTGGCCATCTTTGACACTCCCGACAGGATGACCGCACTATCGGTCGCCGCGGCGATGGTTGCGGGTTTTTGATCCGTATAATAAATCTCGCGGTAAATCTCGTCGCTGACGATCACAACGTTGTTCTGTTCAGCCCAGCGGGCGATGAAGTCAAGTTGATTGTGCGCCAGACACTGACCCGTTGGATTGGAAGGCGTATTCAAGATGATGACGCGGGTGCGATTGGAAAGGCGATCCTTCAGAACCTCTTCTTCGAACTGAAAGTGTTTCTGGTGCGAGAGAGGGTAGGGAATGGGTCGACCACCGGCCAAACGGACGATGGTCGGATAGGCCAAAAACCCTGGGTTGGGTACCAGGACTTCATCCTCCTGATCCACTAGAGCAAACAGTATATCAAAGAGCGCCTCCTGGCTGCCGTTGGTGACGCACACGGAGTGATTTGAACAGTTTCCGTGGTAGCGGTGAATCGCTTCTCGCAGTTCAGGGATGCCAGGGTTGGAAGAATAATGGATCTTTTCCTCGCGTAAAACACGATGGGCTTCATCCCTGACGATCTTCGGCGAGAAAAAATCTGGTTCACCCAGCCCCAGGTTGATACACCCTCCAGCCTGCAGCATGATCTGACGGATCATGGAGATACGGACGTTTTCTAGGCGAGAGGAGAATTGGTATCGCATTGCAGTACTTAACGGTGATTGAGCCCTTGTTCCCGAAGCAGAAATCCGTAGGCTAGCTTCTTTAAGGTCTGTTTCCTGTTTTTTTTGGCAGCCAATACTCATATGGTCGCAAAAAGGGTCGATCATGCAAGCTAGAGCGAGACAGTTGGACACAGCGACAGGCCTCACTTTTTGAAAGTTTCCTGTTAATCAGTTCCCTGGCTGCGGTTCTTTTGTCCACGACCGTTACCATTTTGTTCCAGCAGATCCTTGATGGCATCCAGCACCAGCACCTTTTCCCCTAACAGCCTCTTGGCCAACCGTTTTCTTGCTCCAACTCTCCAAGCCGCTTCAGATCTGAGACTTCCATGTAGGCGTAGTTCTTGCGCTATCGATAAAAGGTTTGCTCGGTTAGTCCTTGTTGACGACAGACCTCACAAATGTTTCCCGCTCTTTCAATCTGGCACAGAATCTGAATGATTTCTTTCTTTCTGGTGCTATGAGTTCTTGCAGTGATAAGCCGACGCTCTATCCAGAGCCCTTTTCCGCGGTGGATTAAAAACTCCTAGACGGACAGGGCTTATCACCTATTCTCCAATAGAGCCAGGAAGCTAGATTTTCCACCTTCTTCGCCTGGAGCTTAATATTCTATTCTGTGCAATTTATGTGGGACATACCCAGTGGTTTCACCTCAGAAAATCCTCCAACTTCACCGTTTTTTCTGTCTTCCAATCCCGGTATTTAACGATAATTGGGGCATAGATAGACAGGCCCTGATCTTTGCCGTAACCGCGGTCCACAGGGCGCGAACCGGGGATGACCACGGCGCCTTCCGGAATTTCCAGAGGGTGTTTATTCCCACTCCGGTACACAGTTTCCTTGACGAGATCGTAAATCGGAGTGGAACGTGTGAGAACCACACCGGCTGCCAGCACTGCTCGCCGGCGGACAATGGTTCCTTCATAGATACCGCAGTTTCCTCCGATCAGTGCCTCATCCTCAATGATCACTGGCAGGGCCCCAACAGGTTCAAGCACTCCTCCGATCTGGGCGGCGGCACTCACGTGCACGCGTTTACCGACCTGGGCACAAGAACCAACCAAAGCATGAGAGTCCACCATCGTTCCCTCGTCGACATAGGCGCCAACGTTGATGTACATGGGTGGCATGCAGGTCACGCTGGAGGCCACGTAAGCTCCGCGACGGATGGCGGAACCCCCGGGCGTCAGGCGAACGCCAGACTGCAGCGTAAGGGGTTTCAAAGGATAGGTATCTTTATCGAAATATCGGAATTGCTGGTCAATGGAGTAATCTGTCAGGACCCCCATCCGGAACCCGATCAAGATCCCTTTTTTTACCGTGGAATTGACTTTCCACTGCCCGTCCATGTTTTCGGCAGCACGAATTTTCCCCGAATCGAGTTGCTGCAGAAAATCCTGGAAAATTTGGCGGTCACCCCCGGTGAACTCGTTTTTCTCGAAGAGTTGTTCGATGTTTTCAGACATGGACCGGGATCAGTTTTAGCTTTTCCAGCTCTTTCCCCATCTTTCGCTTGTTGTTTTCGGAAAGGGGACAAAGAGGCAGGCGGTAGACTTCTTCAAGCCACCCCATGCGGAAAAGTGCATATTTGACCGGTATGGGATTGGATTCGATGAAATTAAGATTCATGAGGTCCAAATACCGATAATGGAGTTCTCGAGCCGCGGCGAGATTTCCCTGGCGAGCCAGCGAGGTCATTTGTGCCATTTCATCCGGAATAATATTACTGGCTACCGAGATCACCCCTTCTCCACCCAGAGCCACAATTGGCAGAGCCAGGCTGTCATCGCCGGAAAGAACATGGAAACTCGCTGACCGGTTGGTCAAAATGTCCATGACTTGGAGCAAATTACCGCTGGCTTCTTTGACGCCGATGATGTTGTGGATCTGGCTCAGCCGGAGGATGGTCTCGGGCAGAATATTACTTCCGGTGCGCCCAGGAACATTATAAATGACCAAGGGAATGTTGAGACTCCTCGCCATTTCGCGGAAATGTTGAAAGATTCCTTCCTGAGTTGGTTTGTTGTAGTAAGGGCTCACCGACAGGATGGCGTCCACGCCCTCCGCTTCAGCGATCCGGGCCAGGCGAATCGCGTGTCGGGTGTTGTTGCTGCCTGCTCCCGCTACGACCGGAACGGCTTGGGAGACCGTTTCGATACAGCTCCGGATGATTTTTGCATATTCTTCTTCAGTGAGGGTTACACTTTCTCCGGTGGTCCCACAAGGGACAAGGAAGTCAGCACCGGCATCCACCTGCCACCTCACCAGCTTGCGATAGGATTGCAGATCGATCGTATTTCTGGTGGTAAATGGCGTGACAAGCGCCGTACCACAACCTTCAATCTCCTTCATGTCTCCTCGCCAAAGAGGACTTCTTCCAAACTGTAAAAACCCTTTTGATCCTGAATCCATTCTGCAGCGAAAAGAGCCCCTTGGGCAAAAACCTCCCTGTTTCTAGCAGTATGCTCCAGGACCAAAGTGTCCGCAGTAGAGTCAAAACCGACCACGTGAGTTCCCGGGAAAAAACCGGCCCGAACACTTGAAACAGGAACCTCATGGCCATAGGAATCTCTGAGGATTTGTCTCAGGGTGAGTGCGGTTCCCGAGGGAGCGTCAACTTTTCCAGCGTGGTGAGTTTCCACAAGATAGGGATGATAGCCTTTAAAGCGTGCCAGGAATCTCCCCGCCTGACGTGTCAGGTAAAAGAGCATCTGAACCGTCAGACTGAAATTGCTGGAATACAGGCAGGCTCCTTGTCGGCTCTCTACCAACTGGCGGAGCTGATCCAGTTGGTCGTTCCAGCCGGTAGTTCCGACGACGATAGGAATCTGGGCATCCACTGCATTTTCGATGTTGAAGGGGACTGCCTGGGCAAGCGAAAAGTCGATGATCACATCGCTCGAGGTGGTCCATTCCCCGGAGAAACCTGCTTGCATCGGATTTTCCTCGATGTCAATGCGCTGAACAATCTGATGCCCTTGTTCGTTAGAAACTCGCTCCACTGCTTTACCCATTTTACCGTACCCAATAAGTACGATTCGCATAGCTTGGTGGTATCTTGCTACTTGTTCCAGTGTTCTTGTTTCTGTCTGTTTGTCCCTGATGGAGCACGATAGCATGAAAACGCTATCGCACAAAAGGCAGGAAAGCAGGTCAACAGGGCTCAAACAACTCCGGATCTGGCTCGTGGAAAAACTCGTCGTGAATCTGGCGAACGGCCCTCTCCATGTTCTTCTCATGCACGAGAAAAGTCACGTTTATCTCCGACGCCCCCTGTGAGATCATGTGGATGTTTATGGTTTTTATGGCGCCGAAGATTCGCGCCACTACGCCGGGACAATATCTCAAATTATCACCCACGGTGCAGATAATCGCCATGTCTGGCTCCACCTCTACTTCACAAAATGCCTTGAGATCGGCAACAATGGCCTCCAAGCTTGCAGTGGAATCAATGGTGAGGGACACATCCACCTCAGACGTGGAGACCACATCGACTACAGTCTGATGTCGATCAAAAACCTTAAAGATGTGACGCAGGAAACCATAAGCCAGCAACATACGAGTCGAGTGGATGTTAAGGATGGTAATCCCTTTCTTGCAAGCAATGGACTTAACAAGTGTTTTGGACGGAATGGAGTGAGCGGCGATGAAGGTGCCAGGCTGATCAATCGTGTAGGAACTACACACATGAATCGGGATGTTGCAAGTGATTGCGGGGAGCAACGTACTGGGGTGCAAGACTTTGGCTCCAAAGTAAGCCAGTTCGGAAGCTTCTGCAAATGAGATGGACTTGATTTTAAAGGGTTGTGACACGATTCGAGGATCAGCCGTGAGAATTCCCGGCACATCGGTCCAGATCTGGATATCTTCGACTTTCAGAGCTGTGCCCACCAGTGAGGCGGTAAAATCAGAGCCGCCCCGTCCAATCGTGGTGGTTGCCCCTTCGTCGGTAGAGCCGATAAATCCCTGGAGGATGACCACCTTTCCCTCCTTGACGGCGGGTGTAACCTTTTCGCGAATCGCCTCAACAGAGATCTCTTGAAGAACATTGGCAGCAGTGAAACGGTGGTCGGTCCGGATCATTTCTCGGGCATCCAACAGCGCAACAGGACATCCCTTTTCCCGCATGGCCCCAGCAAAAATTAAGCTGCTCAGACGCTCTCCGAAGGAAACAATGGCATCTTTACTACGAGCGGTGCATTCTCCCATTGAGAAAAGACCTTGCATGATGTTGGAGATCTGATCGAAGTGCTGACAAAGTTGTTTCTCCGTTTCGCTTCGAAGACTTCTGGAGAGAAGAGTGCGGGCTTGATCGAGGTGATAAATTTTTACCTCCGAGTGAATTTGTTCGGCCATTTCAAGGTGACCCTCGGAGGCATACTGGGCAATTTCTAAAAGCTTGTCGGTGGTTTTCCCCATGGCGGATAGGATGACGATGGGAGTCTGGTTGAGGCGCTTGAAAACAGCCTTAATGGCGCGGCGGATGGCGGTTGTGTCCTGTATTGACGTACCGCCGAATTTCATTACGATCATCGGTTCGTGCCGTTTCGGTTTCGGGGTCCCTGAATTTCACTCAATCCAACATGCCTTTCGCAACGGCCAGTTCCGCATTGAGCAACGAGGCTCCTGCAGCTCCGCGAAGCGTATTGTGACCGAGGACTACATACTTGAGGTCCATGAGAGGACAAGGACGTACCCGGCCGACCAGAGCACTCATTCCGTGGTACTTCCACACATCCAAACGAGGTTGAGGTCGATCCTTGCCCGGAAAAAAAACGACCGGGTGTGAGGGCGCCGAAGGTAATCGCAGGTCCTGAGCCGGTCCGCGAAACTCCTGCCAGCAGCGGATTGCCTCCTTTACTGAAGCTTTCTTTCGTAATCGCAGGGAGATGCATTCCAGATGTCCCTCTTCAACTGGGACGCGATTGGCGTGTGCGCTTACCCGAAAACCGTCCGAACGGATGGCGTTGTCCTGAAGGGTGCCCAGAATCTTTTGGACCTCGTTTTCTATTTTTTCCTCCTCTCCCGCAATAAAAGGAATCACGTTTCCTAAAATATCGAGAGAAGGAACACCAGGATAGCCTGCTCCAGAAATGGCCTGAAAGGTCACCACGTGGACCTCTTCCAGACCAAAGGACCGATGAAGAGGTCCAATAGAAAGGGCCAGCACGATGGCCGAACAATTTGCGTTGGTAATGATCGCGCCAGGCCAGCCTCGGTTTTTTCGCTGAAAAGGGAGGATGTTCAGATGGTCTGCGTTCAACTCGGCGATCACCAGCGGGATGTCCGGCTCCATACGGTGGTTCTTGGCGTTCGAGAAGACCCAATATCCTTTTCTGGCAAAGGCCTGCTCGACCTCTCCTGCCACTGAGGAGTCCAGTCCGGAGAAGATAATCTGACAATCTAGTTCGGGTTCGCACGGTTTGACTATCTTGGAAAGAAGTGTTTCCGGGATTGCGGTCGTCTGTTTCCAGACGACGGTATCTTGGTAACGACGACCTGCTGACCGCTCCGAAGCTGCCAGTTCTACGATTTCAAACCAGGGATGATTGGCCAAGAGTAAAACGAACTTTTGGCCAACCAGCCCAGTGGCGCCAAGAATTCCTACTGGTATCTTTTTCATTGCCTTAACCCCCTGAAGAAACCACTATGCCCTCTGCCGCTGTCCCTTATCTGAACCAGTGGCGCATTGATCATTGAAAGGAGGACTCTTTTAAAGTGCGGACTATATCAAATTAACGTACGTTAGGGAGTGGAACTGCCAAGAGTGCTGGATACTCCAGCCCTGTCAGACGTGAGTGTGAAAATAGGTGTGTGAACAAGCGCACCCTTTTGATTTTCGTCCTAGTGAGCATTTCCGTGGCCTGCGGAAAGAAGGTGAAGTTTCCGGCTCCGAATACCCTGGTCCCCCTCATGAGTCAAACGGGTTTAGCGAGCTACTACGGGCAAGGTGATGGGTATCATGGCCGGATCACTGCCAGTGGCGATCGCTTCGACAAAAACAAGTTGACCGCGGCTCACTACGGTCTTCCTTTTGGGACTCGAGTGCGGGTGCACAATCTGAACAATGGCAGGAAAGTCGTGGTGCGGGTCAACGATCGATTTCCCCTGCGCACCCTGCGCAAAGGTCGAATAATCGACCTCTCCTATGGTGCCGCCAAGGCGTTGGATATGGTAAGAGCAGGAGTAGTCCCGGTCATTTTGGATATTCTCTCCCTTCCCGGCAGGAATTAGCTTGGTGCCGGTAGAATAACTTTGACTGAATTAGGTCAAGCACATTGAGGAGAGCGATAACCGGGATTGTCAGTCTTAGATACGCGAAGGGATTGGCTAGTAAGAAAAAAATGTCCCAAGTGATGTCAGCAGCGTTGCAGCTGTCCTGAAAAAGCACCTCTTCTAGTCCACTGGGAACTAGTTTCTCTCTTTCCCAGGTTGGGCGACCCGTCCCCCAAACACCTGACCTCGTCCCGAAGGACGTCGCCAAAAGTCCGGTACCCGCATCTCCCTTTCTCCCGCCCTAGTTCCTCTCCTGGCGCCGAAGCTCCAAGAGAATCATCCAACTCGGGAGTCGCACCTCTGACAGCAACGTCTGACCATGACAAAAGGACCTTAGAACTCCGAAGAGCCTAATCTCCCCGCCCACGCTCAAACGAACAACCCCGCACCTACAAACGCAAGCGCTCGGCCATGCCGCCCCGCTCCCGCCTTCTCGCCAACCAACCGAAGTCGGCAACGAATCTAGCAGTCCCAGGACCGCTACCCAAAGGTTTCAACTTCCTGCGTCCACCTCTTGGGACGAGAGAAACTATATTATGGAGTGACTCGCTAAAGAAGAAAAAAGTAAGGAGTTTAAACTGCACAGTACTTGTGCAAAGTAGAGTTGTGTTGTAGCGAGCTGGTTTGATGGTGCTATGAAGAAACCACGTCACAGCTTATCCACATATTTTTCCACACGACTGAGAATAGCAATTTCTACTCCTTGAGAAGCGACTTTTTCAAGAGTTTATTTAGTCGATTTAATCGATATTGTTTTGAAAGAGCAGAGGGTGGCCGATGCAAGAGGACCACTTCTCAATCCATTCTGACTGGCCAATAACTTTTTTCAAGTGGGATCCTTCTTTCAACATTTCACTCGAAAGTTGTTTCCCAGAATGTTAAAGATGAGCAAATGGTTCAGAATGCGATCCAGCATGACCGTGATCTTAGCCTGGTCCTCAAAAATTTCCACTCACTCGTCGAAGTCTTTGTTCGTGGTGATGATGAGAGAGAATTTTTCATAAGTCTGGCTTAAGGAGACGAAACCAGATCGACCATGGTTTGCTAGCCTGATGTTGTTTCAAAAGGTTCAAACACCCGTTCCTGCTTTCTATGCTTTTCTCGCAGACCATTGGCCTAAAGTCGCAGTGTTCGAACTGACTGGGTATAATCCATGGCTCACAAATCGGGAAATATCGCCTAACCGTTGATGGCTCCGTCTTCGCCCATTGTTTTGAGCTGAGACTGGATCCATTGTTGATCCCGGTCAAACTTCCGGCTACGACGTTTTGCTTCGCCGAAACACTCGGTGATCTGTTCGACCGGAAGATTCTGATACTTGTGTACTGTCCTCCGGTCCATCTTAATTCCGGCGTGTCACATCGCACACCTTCATGGTCTTTTCCAATCAAACTTTTGATTTTGATCACTTCTTCCCCTCCTCTTAAACCCCGATCTTTTCTTCGAGAATCAGGTTAGTTTTTTTAGGGTGGGGAATTTTGTCAACCGGTTACCACCATCTTGACTCAAGGATCGGGTGAGACATATAAAGGCCAACCCAGTGGGGTAGGAGGCTGCTCTTAGAACCAATACTATATACAGTCGGTATCTTGAGAGGTCAAAATGAGGATATTGTTGCTAGTGGGTCAATTACGAAACACGAGGGAAATCGCGAAAGAGGCTTGTAGGCTGAAACCGTCAGGCAAGATAAAGTGGAAGAATAGGCATTGCCGAAAAGAACGCACAAAGAGTTTGATCGAACCCTCAATCATCCCGAGAGGTGAGGGCCCGGTGGCGATGTTTTCTGTATCATCTGTGTTCGCTGATCGGTTCAAATGGGCTCGGGTTTGCTTTGCAAACTGGAGGCTGCCAAGTTGGGCACCATTGCCCGATTGTTTTGGATTTGAGCCCTTTGCTCGTTGCCTGAAAGCTCCTGGGAGACATTATTGGATTTGTTCTCTGGGTCTTCTACTGTGTTGTTCTTTGCCGCTTCAAGCACAGGTGAGTCCTTTCTCCAGGTATCATCGGGACCAGCAAAGAAAGACGGTGGTCTTGGATGAGACTCGAGTTTTAGGCTCGATCCACAACGGGAAAGTAAATCTGACCGAACAGCAAGCCGTTGAGATGGCACTACGCCACAATATAGACATCAACGTGGAGCGGCACGAGTCACTGTTCCACCGATGGGCGATTCAACGTCGAAGGGGAATCTATGATCCCATCGCCACTTTCAATTTTCGTTGGGATCGCGATACCATCCCGGCAACCAGTATCCTCCAGGGAGGCCTGAGTCTTACCAACATTGTGACTGGTTACGACTTTGGGTTTGAGAAGAAATTTTCGAATGGTGGCGATTTTGAAGTGAAATTTTCTGGCTCCAGAAACCGGACCACAAACTTTTTTAGTAGCCTGATGCCTGCCATCGATACTAGCTTGGAAGTGCTGTTCAGGCAAAGTCTTCTGCAGGGATTCGGCCGGATCGCTGCCGAGTACCAAGTTGAGATCAGTCGCAACAACCTGGACATCAGCGAGCAGGAGTTCAGACGCCGTGCGACAGACGTTGTTTTCCGGGTGCAGGAACACTACTGGGAATTGGTACACGCACTTCAAGATGTGCAGGTTAAAGAGAAATCTTTGCAGCTTGCCCAGACGATCTTGGATCAAAACAGGGTTCGTTTGGAAGTGGGCACAGTGTCTCGTTTAGACGTGGTGCAAGCGGAGGCCGAAGTGGCTCTCCGCCACGAAGAAGTCATCCGTACCCAGTTTAATTACCGTCGAACCCAGGACCAATTGGTCAAGTTGATGACCAGCTACCGGGACTCGCGTGAGTTCCCAGGAGAGATTGTCCCAGCTGACCCGGTCTTCGTTCCACCCCCAGTTTCGCAATCCTTTGATCGGTTGAGAGCTATGGCCGCCGAAATGCGCCCGGAACTCCAGCAGGCCGATTTGGAAATGGCCAATCAGAAGGCGAACCTCGACCTGTCGCGCGATAGGCTGCGTCCCAATCTTGATCTTGTCGCCGGTTATCAACAGTTTGGCCTGGGAGGGACGAAGATCATTCGCGACTTTTCACAAGGTTTCATTGATCCGCCCATTGTTGAAATTATTTCAGGGGGAGTCGGCAATTCCCTGGAGCAATTGTTCAGTGCGGATTTTTATGGCTATGTCCTGGGTTTGAATCTCCGCTTGCCCATCTTTAATACGGAAGCTCGGGCTGAAAACGCTCAAGCTCAGATCGCGCTTGACCGGGTGGAATTGCGCAAGGAAAGCCTCACGCAGTTGATATTTTTGGAGATTCGCAGCGCGCTAACGCAAATCGAAATGAATGGCGCGCGCCTGGAAGCGACGCGTATGGCAGTCCATTCAGCCCGAGAACGACTGGAGGGTGAAGAGGCTCGCTTCGACGTCGGGGTGGGGACGACTCGGGAGTTGATCGAGACTCAGCGTGATCTTCTACTGGCCGAGTCCATTTCGCTGCGGGCCCAAGTTGATCTCATCAAAAGTCACGCCTTGTTGGACAAAGCTGTGGGCCGCACCTTTGATCGTCACAACATTCGCCTTTCGGATGCCCTTCAGACCAACGTCCAATGACTGTCAAAATGTATCCCTTAACATGTTGTACAGAGGTGGTTGTGATGCCCAAAGAAGATCGTGATAAGTACCAAGTGCTCGAGAAAGAGTCGAGGCTAGATTCGGGGTCTGATTCCGGATACCTTCGGATTCGTTGAAGGAGGTAACAAGATAGCTGAATGCAGAATCGGGAAAGATTCCATGGGAGAGATGCAAGTCCCGACGAACAGTTACTATGGCGCGTAGACACAGCGAACCATTCTCAACTTCCCAATTAGCAACTTGTTCTTCCCTCGTCCGTTTCTGAGGGCCATGGGTTTAATCAAGAAAATCGCCACCGAAGCAAATTTGGAGCTAGAGTTATTGAAAGAAGAGATTGCCAAAGCCATTACACAGGTGGCCAAGGAGGTGATCACGGGTAAACTCTATGGCCAGTTTGCGGTGGGTGTTTTTCGAACTGGTTCGAGAACTTCGACCAATATGAACACCAACGAGGTGATTGCGAATGGAGTGATTGAGCTTCAGGGTGAAGAAATTGGCAGCAGGGAAATCCATCCCAAAGACCATGTGAACCTGAGACAATCCAGCAACGATGTGGTTTCGACGGTGATTCACATTTCTGCCCTGAAAAAAATAGACAAGAGACTGATCCCCGCCCTGCGGCTCGGTCTCCGGTACAGTTTCTAGAAGATGCGGGAAGTAGACCAATCGGTCCGATCTCTTGAAGGTGGTAAAATGGGACTGCGCATTAAACGCTGCCCGTGTTGTTGACCCCAACTGGTTAGTGGATAGGTAGCCATCGAAGAGTAAAAAGGGCAGCACCGCAGGACACGACGATGAAACAAACAAGATGGATGGCTGGAATGGGCACAGGCCTTTACGGAGCTGTCATTCTGTTTGCGCTTCTTTCGAGCTCAAACCTTCTGAGTAAGAAAGCGGCGAATCTTGACAAGAGAAAAATGGTCGAAGTAGAGGATCTCTCGGAATCCCTTGCCAACGCCTTGCTGGATTTTTCGGTGGCGGTGCGTGATCAGGACCTAAAAATGATGGCTACTTTTTTTGCCAACGACGTTAAGGCAATCGCTTTTCCTCCGTTTCTAACTCCTGCCAGTGAGAGGATCAAATGGATCAGGCACAGTTCTGTTGACCTTTCTCACTCCCAACCGGTTTTAACGAAGCGCGAGCAATGGATTCGCAATTGGACGGCTTTTCTCAGCCGCTTTTCACAGATCGAAGACGCTCGCTTTAAGGTGAAGGACGCAAAGTTCGTCAAGGGAGCTGGTGGAAACCTTGCGGAGACCAAGATCAAGTTTTTCCTGCTCGGGCGTGATCATGCAGGAAAGCGTTTGTGGGTCAAGGGTACTGGCTACCTGGAAGCTTCCCAAAAAGGAGAAACTAGCTGGGAGATTTCGCTTTGGCGATTTGACCATATGGATACATTGACCGCAGACGTTGACCTGTTTTCTGAGGTCAGTCAGCCTGCGGGAGTGTCAATATCTCTTCCGGCCTACGGATCCCCCGGGAATGACAATTTTGTCTATCACGGTGCCGCAGCGGGCGATATCAATGGAGACGGTTTTATCGACGTGGTTGCAACTGGGATTTCGAGCAACTACGTGTATCTCAACGATGGCAACGGCATCTTCCGAGAAGTTGGCCGTCACGTGGGGTTGCCGCCGACTTCACACACCACGGCGCCATTGTTGATCGATTACGACAACGATGGGGACCAGGACCTTTTCCTGGCAGGGGTTGGCGAGCAGATGCTGTTTGAGAATCGCCTAATTCCAGATGGGAAGTTGTTTTTGATGGATGTTTCGCTGGAGGTTGGGGTGGCGCTGCCAGCGTTCGGATTCAGTGCGACGGCGGGGGACGTCAACAGTGATGGCTGGCCGGATATCTATATCGCTTCCTACAACCGATATGGTCGGGTCATGCCAAACTCCTGGCATCAAGCCACCAATGGAACGGCGAATCTCCTTTTCATCAATCAGAGGAACGGCTCGTTTAAGGAGTCGGCTGAGGCCTGGGGTGTACAAGACAGGCGCTGGAGCTATGCAGCCCAGTTTGCTGACTTGAATAATGACAGTAGGCAGGATTTATATGTCGCGAATGATTTTGGTGAAAATGCCCTTTATATCAATCTGGGTGATCAGTTTGAGGATAGGGCAGCCTCTTCTGGAGCGCTGGACCCGGGCAATGGCATGGGCGTTTCTTTCGGCGACTACAATAACGACGGCCACCTGGATCTTTACGTTACCAACATGTCTTCTACCGCAGGAAAACGTATTCTGGGTCGGCTCTTTCCGGAATCGAATCCACGCGCCAACGTGCTCCAGAAATTGGCGGCTGGCAATAACCTATTGCGGGGGAGATCGGACGGTTCATTCATTGATGTCAGCGAGGAAATGGGACCCTTTGTGGCAGGCTGGGCCTGGGGTGGTGTCTTTGTCGATTTTGACAACGACGGCTGGGAGGATCTTTACTCCTCTAACGGTTTCATCAGTGGGAAGTCGATGAAGGATACCTGAAGCTTTTTTTGGCGCCACGTGGTGGCTTCGACAGTCGGAGAAGAGATGGCAGGTAATGAACAGTATCAGAACGACCATATGCGCTTGATCTTTAATGAAGGGTTCTCCTTTAGCGGGTTTGAGCGTAATTATCTCGCGCTGAACCTGACGGGTCAAAAATTCAAAGACATTTCGGGGGTTTCGGGTATTGACTCTGTTCGGGACGGACGCGCCACCGTACTGGCTGACTTTGACAATGATGGGGACCTGGACGTTTTTTTGACCACCATCCAAGGTGAGGGTCATTTGCTATTTCGTAATAACGTGGGGCAAGACAACAATAGTCTTCGAATTACCTTAGAGGGAACCGCTAGTGGTAAAGATGCTTTTGGCGCCGTCGTGCGTTTGAAGACCGCCCAGGGGTTGCTGACCCGAGTTAAGTCAGGTGGGAGTGGATTTCTCGCCCAGCATGATCCGCGTCTGCTCTTCGGTTTAGGTAAGGAAGAAAAGGCCGAGTGGATCGAGATCGCGTGGCCCTCGGGCCGGCGGCAGCGCCTGGGACCGATCGAAGCCGACACTTCCTTGAAAATTGTGGAAGGAAGCGACCATCTTCATAGGGTAGCAGAGAAGACGATCCGCCTTACCGATCCGTTGAGCCATGAACAAGCCAGATGGCATAAGTTGAAGATTAGAAAGGGCGCCGAGTTTCCCCATTTGGAATTGCACTCTGTGCAGGAAGGTGAAAAAGTCACTTCTTTGAAACCGGGCACCTCCTATTTTCTCAATCTCTGGGCTACTTGGTGCGGTCCCTGCCGAAAGGAAATGCCTGAACTTCAGAAGCTGCTGCCTAAATTCAAGGCGAAGGGAATTCAGCTGCTGGGGATTAGTTTGGATCAGGATCTAGAAGCGGATCCCATCAGGGAGTTCGCTGATAAGCTCGGAATTTCTTACCCTCTCTACAGGATTGACGAAGGAGGTATTGGGGAGATATTTGGCGACCGAGTCTTCATCCCGCTTTCCATTTTGATTGACCGAAAAAGTCAGGTTGTTGACATCTTTGCGGGTTGGAATGCCCAATCGGAACGTAGAATCCGCAGGCTGCTGGATGTGCACTAAGTGTTTCGTATTCAGGAAACAAAACACTTAAGTACTCAGTTTCATAAATATACTGATGTTTATTGAGGATGTAGCGACGCGAGGCCACGAAGACGAGCGACAAAGAGATCGCCCACTGTGTGGCGACGGGACGGTCTGGAAACGGTGGGGAAAATAGGTGTTCCAATCAACATTGTGATCACTGAAGGGAGGGTTCTATGCGCATTTTACTTAAGATTCCCTTTGCCGTTGAAGTGGGTAATGAAGCTGTCCGGCTAGGCAAGCTTGCCCAAATCATTCAATCAAATCTAGTTCCAGAAATCGGAGGTGGTTTACTTCCTTAGCAGAAAACGGAACCTGTACGGCGCTGATCTTTTTCAATCTCAAGTCGGCGTGGCAGCTTTCTGGGATAGTGGAGCCCTGGTTTCTTGCTTTCAATGCCAGGATCGAGGTCACTCTGGCATTCACCCCTGGAGAATCTCCGGCGATGGGTTCTACTGTCGAACAGGTAGCTCAGAAGTATGGTTAGGTGGAAGACAGCACCTCCCACCGTGAGAGCGACCAGGCCTAGGAATGCCCATCAACCAGGCTGATCGGCGATCCTTCTAAACTGATTTCTTCCAGATATTTCCAAGCCATTGTTAGATCCTGGCGGGTCTGGAAGAAGCGTTCGCGGATTTTTCCTTTGGACGGTTCTGCAAACAAGGGATATTTCTGAGAAAAACTTTGCTGCGCAATCTCCAGAAATGACCCAGGCTCGGGTGAGTGTGAACTTTCCGCTATTTTCTTGGCCTGTGTCCGTAACTCTTGTAACTGCCCGTATCCGATTCTAAAAAAGGATTGCAAGTAGTGTCTGCGAATGCCTTCAGTAGCTCGGTTGAGATTTCCAGCGGACCAGCAATCTAGACCCAGGTTAATACCGTCAATCGTTTTGCGGATCTCTTTCTTGATGCGCCTGGCTTCGACCGGTGATATTCGATCCGCACTCAACACCTTGTTACAGAGAAAGAAGAGTTCTTCCACCAGGGCCTGTATCTCCTGAGGGCGGCTCACATGGGCGAATGCCTGAAAGATCAAAAGAGGTCGGTTTTGCCGTCGGGGCAATTCAGCGGGGAGCAGTCTCATCTCAATTGGACCTTCCCATTTCTTTTTAGGTAGGGATTGATGTAGTGAGGCAGAGGTATAAATTTCAATGGCGTCAAAGTAATCCTGGAAGCCGAGGTTTTCCATTCGCCGGGTCCGGTTTTGGTAGGCAACTTCCTCCAACTCAGTCGATGTCCGAAAGCGAGATGAGTTGAGCATGAGTGATGTCCACTCCGGCTCCAGCTCATAGAGTCGGAGGAGCAGGAGGCGAAGCCAGTGTGCTTCGTTGGGATCTGGCGGCAGGACCACCGAATATCTTTCATCCGGTGTTTCAAACCAGGTCCTCCCCTCTTCGGGCTCACTCTCAAGTGCGTCGTGAGTCCCATCATGAACTTCTAAACGCTGGTTAAAGGTTAACTCCCACATCTCTGGATCGGCAGCCCGGATGAGCTTGCGCGCCACCGGATTGTCAGCCTCTAAGATATGCTTTTGCCAATCAATGAACCGGTTTACGTTCATGCGGTCCTTGAACCACAAGTCCAGGTCCAATATCCCGGTCCAATGTTCTTGAGTGACATGGGGCAAGAGCAGATTGATTTCGTCTGGTTCTAGCTCCTTCAGACCAAAAAACAAGTGAGAGGCGGGTAATCTTCGGATCTTGGATCGGCTTTGAGCATTGGCCAGCATTGTACGGAGATCGGCGGGAGCATAGCAACTTCGATAGACTAGTTCTTCGGGGCGTTCAATAGGCTGAGGGTGTTTGCTGGTGGGGTGCTCTCTTTTAGCCATCTTGTTAGTATACGTGATGAGAAGCCAACCGATGAGCTTGGCGGACGGGTTCGGGAATACGAAAACGGGGTGACAATTCCAGAGTCCAGCGCACGCATTCCGGGAGTGACAGGTCGTAACCCACCGAGACGAAAATCGGTTTGACGCCGGGGCGAGTTCGTAATGCTTTTCCGATCACCTTGTCTTGGTGAAGCAATTCACTGGATGCTCCTCGCTCCAAGGCCGGCTCTTGGAACTGGCCGCACAACAGAGATTTCCCAATTCCAACGCTGGGAAGGGTAAACCAGAGGCCCAGATGGCAAGCAATTCCAAAGTGTCGAAGATGAGCCTGTCCGTGACCGTCCACGAAAACCAATTCGGGCAGTGTCGAAAGCTTCTCAAGGGCTTCTGAAATCGCTGGGACTTCGCGAAAACTAAGTAAACCGGGGACGTAGGGAAATAGCGTCTTCATCTTCACGACAGCTGACTCGACACAGGTCAGTTGCGGATAGGAAAGGACCACTGCGGTAGCCACTGACTCTTTGGACTTTCTGATGTAAGCCACATCGACCTCGGCAACGCGTTGAACTTTTCTCAGGATGAGATCGGTCTTGATCCGTTTTTTAAGTTGTTTTTGTAATTGAATGGCTTCTCTAGGAGTGAGATTCCAGGGGTGGAGTAGATCATTTGTCATGAGAGATCGATGGCTTATTCCGAAAGTCAATGTGACAGTTCTGGTTCGCGATTAATGCTCAGTGTCAGAAACCTTCTGTTGCTGCTCATACTCACGGATCGCGCCTTCGTACTGCAAGGTAAGAGTGATGTCATCCAGACCCCTTAGAAGAGAGTTACGATGGTAAGCATCAACCTCAAAGGGCAGCTGAAACCCAACATCGTCGTTGAGGATTTCCGATTCCAAGTCAATAGTCAGTTGGTAACCCGGATGATGCCCAACGCGTCGAAAAAGCTCCTCTACTTCTTGTTCGGAAAGACGTATCGGGAGAATCCCGTTTTTAAAGCAGTTGGTACGAAAAATATCGGCGAACGAAGGTGCGATAAGAGAGCGAAAACCATAGTCCAGTAAAGCCCATGGAGCATGCTCGCGAGAGGATCCACAGCCGAAATTGGCACGGGTTAGCAGGATCGTGGCGCCTTGAAAACGCGGTTGATTTAATTCAAAGTCGGGATCAAGTGAAGCATCTTCGCGAAACCGCCAGTCGTAAAACAGGAACTTTCCGAATCCTGTCCTTTCAATTCGTTTCAAAAACTGCTTCGAAATGATCTGGTCGGTGTCGACGTTAATACGGTCCAGTGTGGCTACCAGGCCTGTATGTTTTGTGAAGGGCTGCATGATTCAACGCAATCCGCAACAAAATTCTAGAAAGTGACTGGAATGTTGGTGAGATCAATTCCACTCACGGATGTCCACGAAGTGACCCGTCGTGGCCGCTGCCGCCGCCATTGCCGGACTCACCAGATGAGTACGACCTCCGCGTCCCTGACGGCCTTCGAAGTTACGATTGGATGTAGAAGCACACCGCTCGCCGGGTTTCAGAATGTCGGGATTCATCCCCAGGCACATACTACAACCGGACTCTCTCCAGTCGAATCCAGCCGCTTTAAAAATTCGATCGAGCCCTTCTCTTTCAGCCTGTCTTTTAACTCGCTGTGAACCAGGAACCACCATGGCAGACAGCATTGGAGCTACCTTTCTCCCCTTGACGATCTGAGCAGCTAGGCGCAGATCTTCAATGCGCGAATTTGTACAAGATCCGATGAAAACACGATCTAGTTGCAACTCCTGAATGGGAATTCCAGGTCTCAAGTTCATGTATTCAAGGGATCGCCGGGCGGCTTTTCGGGCATTTTCGTCGCTAAAGGAGTCGGGGTCGGGAACATTTCCGGTTACGTCTATAACCATACCCGGATTGGTTCCCCAAGTGACCTGGGGCGCCAGGGACGCAACATCCAGTTCGATTTCGCGGTCAAAATGGGCTTCGGGATCACTTGGCAAAGTCTTCCAGTAGTCAGCAGCCTCCTGAAAGGCCCTTCCCTGCGGAGCGAAGAGGCGTTCTTCCATATAGGTAATGGTGGTCTCATCGGGAGCAATCATCCCGGCTCGTGCACCTGCCTCGATTGACATGTTGCAAACCGTCATTCGCTCTTCCATGGAAAAAGCACCAATCGTTTCACCAGCGTACTCGACCACGGAACCTGTGGCGCCAGCCGTGCCGATCATTCGAATGATGTAAAGAATGACATCCTTGGCGGTGACACCGTTGGGCAGGTTACTCCGCAGCTGAATCCGAAAGTTCTTTGGCTTGGATTGGAGCAAACACTGAGTAGCCAGCACGTGTCCAACCTCACTGGTGCCAATGCCGAAAGCCAAAGAGCCGAAGGCACCATGCGTTGAAGTATGGCTGTCTCCACAGACGATCGTCATTCCTGGTTGGGTAATTCCCAGCTCCGGTCCAATGATGTGAACGATTCCTTGATCGGGATTGTCAAGCCCAAACAGTTTGATCTGGAACTCCCTGCAGTTGTTTTCCAGGGTCTGGATTTGTATTTTGGAAATAGGATCGGTGATCGGCAAGGATCTGTCCCAGGTGGGGACGTTGTGGTCTATGGTGGCATAAGTGAGATCAGGCCTGCGCACTTGGCGGTTAGCCACACGCAAGCCGTCAAAAGCCTGTGCAGAGGTTACTTCATGTACCAGGTGGCAGTCAATATACAGGAGTGCGGGCTGGCCGGGTTCCTGGTGGACGATGTGATCTTCCCAGATTTTCTCGAAAAGCGTTTTGGGCATAACCGTTAGCACGGTCGGTGCTGACGGTTATGCTGCCAGGTGGACGGGTCAAAGTCAACGGTCAGTGGTTAGCCGCTTTCACTGGGGCGGCCTCTGTTTTCGTTCCCTTTTGTCGCTCCCTTTCATAGAGAGCTTTATTGACGGCATTGAGGTAAGCGCGAGCACTGGCGTCTATGATATCGACGCTAGCTGCCTTACCAGTGTAACTCTTGCCGCCAAAATGAGCGTGCACAAAGACCTCTCCCAAGGCATCCTTTCCTCTGGTCACGGAATTGACCGTATAATCAAGGAGGCGACCTGGTATACCGGTGATTGTGTCTATGGCCTTGTAACAAGCGTCAATGGGTCCGTCGCCGTAGGCCGATTCCGCAAAAATAGCACTCCCTTTTTCCACCTGAACGACCGCCGATGCCAGTTCCTGATTACCGCCGGTTGACTGGACGTGTGTCAGGCGGTAAGTATCGGGTATAATCTTCATTCCATCCTGGATAATAGTGATGAGATCCTCGTCATAAACCTCCTTTTTCTGGTCGGCCAGTTTGGTAAAGAAAAAGTAAGCTCGCTCGAGTTCCTCCTTGCTGAGTTCATAACCCAGCTCCTGGTATTTTTTGCTTAGGGCATGGCGTCCGCTGTGTTTACCCATGACCAGCGTGGTGCTGCGGATGCCCACGGATTGCGGCGTCATAATCTCGTAAGTTAGTGCGTTCTTAAGCATTCCGTCCTGATGGATTCCCGCTTCGTGAGCGAAAGCGTTCTTGCCAACAATCGCTTTGTTAGACTGCACAAACATGCCTGTCAGATTTGTCAAGAGACGACTGGAGGGATAAATCTCTTCGCTCACAATATGGGAATAGTAGGGAAGCAAGTCCTTACGTGTATGGAGGGCCATGACGATTTCTTCCATGGAGGCATTGCCGGCACGTTCGCCGATCCCGTTGACCGTGCACTCTATCTGCAGGCAGCCGTTCTGAATTCCTGCTAGGGAGTTGGCAACGGCCAGACCCAGGTCATCGTGACAGTGACAGCTAAAGGTCGCCTTGTCATGGTTGGAGATCTTAGAAATTAGCGACTTGACAAAGGGTCCATATTCTTCGGGTATGCTGTAACCGACCGTGTCCGGAATATTGATAATGCTAGCACCGTGCTCAATGGCAGCTTCAAAGACCTCCGCCAGATAGTCGATATCGCTTCGGGTGGCGTCTTCTGCAGAAAACTCCACTTCTTCACACAAGTGGCGTGCAATCTTAACTGCTTCGATTGCTTGCTCCAGTACCTCCGCGCGTGACTTGCGCAGTTTGAATTGAAGGTGGATGTCTGAAGTGGCGATAAAGGTGTGCACCCGTGGTTTACATGCAATTTTGATGGCTTCCCAGGCGCGCTCGATATCCATTCGATTGGCTCGTGCCAAGGCAGTAATCGTCGGTTTACGAACCTCGGAAGAGATCGCCTGGACTGCGTCAAAATCTCCCTCGGAGGCAATGGGAAAACCCGCTTCGATGACATCGACATTCAGTCGTTCGAGCTGCCGCGCCAGTTTAAGTTTTTCTTCAAAATTCATCGAGCATCCCGGTGACTGCTCGCCATCTCTAAGAGTTGTGTCAAAAATCGAGATTTTTTCAGGCATATAGCATCCTCTTAAAGTGAGAAGTTATAAAACTAGCAAAATCCACGATGTTGAGTCAAATTGCGAGGAGGTCAACCTCGAGAACGCGAGCTTAGAGCAAGTGGTTTTCGCGTCAGTCACGCCACAAACCAAAAATCTCCCAAGGCCAGGCGGCGGAGGTTAAGACAAGGGCCATTAGAGGTCGATGCAATCAACTGCTGGCTGGTCGCGCCTGCTTTGGCATTGTCGGTCTACAGCCTTTTCACTCCGCTTCTCGAAATCAAGAACCCCAGGGCAACGGAGCCCAGGACGGCACTTCCCATCATCAGGGCCAAGGAAGGCGAAAAGCGAGAGGCTAGGTATCCCCCTAGCAGGTTCCCCAGAGGCATTCCTCCCCGAAAAGCAAGCATAAAGATACTGACAACTCTTCCACGCATGACCTCCGTGGTGTTGAGCTGGACCAGTCCCGTGATCGACGCATACAAAGCCAGCAAGCAGAATCCGCTCAGATATAACATGGCATAACTGAGCAGTAGGTATCGTGACAGCGCAAAGGCAGTGAGTAGGAATGCAAAGATCAACTGTGCGTAAAGGGAGAATCTGCCGTGGTTTCTCATGCGAGAAAGGCTTGCATAAAAAAGGGCTCCACTAATGGCCCCGGCGCCCGAACAAGCCATCATGGTGGAATAACCGGTCACGCCAATATCAAAGATATCCCGAGCAAAAACGGGAAGTAGTGTGATTAAAGGGTAACCACAAAAAGTGCTTATAAACCCCAAAACGCTTAGTTGCCACAAAGATTCCTGGTTTTTCACAAAAGTTAAACCTTCGCGAATCCCTTTCAAGACCGATTTGCTCGTCTTTTCAGGTTTGAAGGTAGCCTGGATCAGATAAAGGCTGATGATCACGGCAATAAAGGAAAAACCGTTGATGGCAAAGCAAAACGCGGCTCCTACTGAAGCTAAGGCGGCTCCCGCCAATAGAGGGCCAAATACCCGTGCCAGGTTGAATTGAATGGAGTTGAGTGCAACGGCGTTGGGAACCTCTTTGCCCCTGACTAGACCAGGGATCAGAGCCTGATAGGCAGGCCCTCCGAATGATTGTGCGGTTCCCGTCACAACGACCAGGAGTAGAAAATGCCAGATAGCGATCCATCCGCTCAAAAGCAGCATTGTTAAAATGAAAGCACAAGTCATCTGGATGTACTGAGAGGCGAGTAGCAACTTTCGTCGCTCCACTCGGTCCGCCAACACGCCTGCCACCAGAGAGAAAAGAAGGATAGGAAGTTGACCTAAAAACTCCGTCAGTCCCAGGTAAAAAGCCGAACCGGTCAGGGTGAGAACCAGCCACGATTGGGCAATCAGTTGCATCCAGGTGCCAGTGGTGGAAGTGAAGGCTCCAAACCACATCAGACGGAAATCACGGTGGCGAAAAGCCTGGAAGGTGTGAGAGAAGAGAGGCTTTGGTGCGGTATCCTCGACCCGGTTCGTCACCGGTATATTATAGGGCGAAGGCATCGAGTTCGCGAAGCGAATACAAGATCATTGTCGGGATGCATGACCGTGGATCTTGTCGCATGCCTGTTCACCGATCGTACAGATTAACGTAAAAGCCTTCTGTGGTACGATTTGGCTGATGGCGGGTGAAGTACTCAGGTGGTATGCCGTTCATACTCGGTCAAGGCATGAAAGGATGGTGGCTGAAGAGCTCTGGAACAGGAAGATTGAGTGCTTTTTGCCCTTGAGAGAAGTAGTTTCACAGTGGAAGGATCGGCGCAAGCGGGTACAGTTTCCACTGTTTCCAGGCTATCTCTTTGTACGTGTTCCTATCCGCGAGCGCAGACTCGACATTGTCAAAGTGACTTCGGTAGTGAGGATTATCGGATTTAGCGCCGTACCAGAACCGATACCGGATGATCAGATCCAGGCGGTAAAGACACTGGTTTTCAGTACCCTGCCCTATGACTCCTATCCATATATAGTCAAAGGGGATCGGATTGAGATTATTCGCGGACCGCTAATAAGGATTGAAGGGAATCCTCATCGAGAAGAAGAATATGTACCGATTTATCGTCTCAGTAGACTTAATTCAGCAGGCCATGGCGTGTGAAATCGATTCGGCTGATGTAGAGAAGATATAATCACCTAATACAAGGAGGGAAGGAGAGGCTGCCATGAGTGGCCAGGCTCCTGGGACCTCCGTGTTGACTTCTTCCTGATCTGATTCCCATAATGACTTACGTTTGGTAGTCGTAACAAAGGACGCCAGTAGGGGGCTAGGTCATAAGGGGCCTATTAGGTACCAGGGGAGGAGTTTAACAATTGTCCAAAATTCCCCTTATGATATTAAAGCAATATGAGAAGAAAACTTGAGTACTCGCCATGAGCAGGAAAGACGGATCAACGTGTCGATTTGATGAGGTTAACCAATATCAATCGTTACTACGTCGGGCCAGTGCAGTCTCAAGTCAGAATGAAATCGCCCCCCTGACTCGTGGTCTCAAGAAGCTGGTTGCGAATCGGGACTTGCCTCAGGTGTGGTTTGCCCTCCTGGGCTCCTTCACCCTGCATCCACTTGTTCCCTATTTGACCGCGTTGGTTGCTACCAGGCCGGCTTATCGACTTATTGGGGTCATATAGATCTCTGGGGGTAATTGACAATTTCTCACGGTAAGTTTTCGACTAACCAACCACCTTGGCCAGACAGTAAAGACTTTTGGAGAGATAAACGAGTTCTAGTAACTGGTGGCGCCGGTTTCTTGGGCTCCTTCGTTGTAGACAAGCTCAGAAAACGCGGTGCGGCTCAGATCATTATACCTCGGAGTAGAGAGTATGATCTGCGGGATCTCCAGGCCGTCCGCCATTTATTCGGTGATGCAGCGGCTTCGCCTGATCCCCTCTCTCCCATCTCTAAAAGGTCTTCTCTCATTGTCATTCACCTCGCTTCGCGTGTCGGTGGTATTGGTGCGAATCGCGCCCGTCCGGCGGAGTTTTTCTACGACAATCTGATCATGGGAGCGCAGATTTTGCACGAGTCGAAGCGAGCAAACGCAGTGAAATTTGTGACCATTGGCACCGTCTGTTCTTACCCCCTACATACACCGTTGCCTTTCAAAGAGGAGAATCTTTGGAATGGTTACCCCGAGGAAACCAACGCACCTTATGGAGTGGCCAAGAAGATCTTGCTAGTGCAGTCTAAAGCCTATCGTCAGCAGTATGGATTTAACTCTGTCGCTCTGCTGTCGGTCAACTTATATGGTCCCCATGACAATTTTGACCGGGAGACGTCTCACGTGATTCCGGCCCTCATTCGCAAATTTGTCGAAGCCCATCGGCGGGGAGACGATCGCGTCGTGGTATGGGGTAGTGGCTCACCGACCCGGGAATTCCTTTACGTTGAGGACGCGGCTCTGGGTATCCTATTGGCAGCGGAGCGATACAACGAGAGCAATCCGGTCAACTTGGGGTCGGGAATAGAGATTGCCATCCGTGATCTTGCCAACAAGATTGCTCAACTGACGGGTTTTCAAGGAAAGATCGTCTGGGATCCCAGTAAACCGGATGGGGAGCCGAGACGTTGCCTTGACACCAGCAAGGCTACGCAACTATTCGGTTTCACAGCGATGACCCCATTTGAGCAAGGGCTGCGGAAAACAATTGAGTGGTATAAAGTAGCTCACATGCGATCCTGATTTCCATCACTCGAAGTGGCACCACGGGCTGCTAGTGTTCTGTCACTAGCGCCGCGGCTGACTTCGAGCTGAGCAGTGTCGTACTAGAGTTTTCGTTGGGCACTGTTAGACACGGACATAGCAGCTTGACCGTATAGTGGCCATTTCTGCGCCAGTTCTGTTGACCTTAATGGTGAGTGGCGTCTTTCACTTCCGACGGATGGAAAAGATGTTCGTCGATGTAGTTTGACTGCGAGTAGCTAAGTTAGACACGCCTGAATCTAGGTACTAAGCGCCGCAGCATTTCTTATATTTTGTTCCGGAGCCGCAGGGACAGGGGGCGTTACGACCGACCTTGGGCACAGAGCGCACCATGGTCTTGACGGACGTTGCTGTGCTTTGGCCGGTTTGTGCCCGGGGCTGCGAATAGGACAAATTCTGCTGCTGGGTTCGTTGCGTATGGGCGGCTAGAAGCTCATTCTCTTCGGCATCAATCACCGGCTGCAGCAGATAAAACATCCGCACCATTTCCTCAGTCGCCCGGTTCAAGAGCTCTTCGAACAGGGAAAATGACTCGCGTTTGTATTCCACGAGTGGATCACGCTGCCCATATCCGCGCAGGCCGATACCTTCCTTGAGATGATCAAGTGCCAGAAGGTGATCCTTCCATTGCTGATCGATGATCTGCAGCATGATGATGCACTCGTACCAACGGGTCATCTCGAAGCCAATTTCCTTCTCTTTCTCTTCATACTTGGACTTGATGTCGGCGATTAACTGTTTTTCTATTTCCGGACGAGATAGCTCGCTGGCCTCAGACGGCAGATCAATTCCAAACACGCGGCGCAGATTAATCTTTAGGTTTTTCAGGTCCCAGGTCTCCGGATCACTGTCGAAATTTGCATAGGCGTCCAGGAACTCGACAGCGATATCCTCAGCCAATCCGAGGAGGTAGACCTTCTGCTCCTTGCCTTCCAAAAGTTCGTGGCGAAAGCGATAAATCTCCTTGCGCTGCTTGTTCATCACATCGTCGTACTCGAGGAGGTGTTTACGGATTTCAAAGTTACGGGCTTCCACTTGCTTTTGGGCTCGCTCAATTTGTCGAGTGATCAGGTTCGATTCGATTGGTACTCCTTCTTCCATCCCTAGTTTTTGCATGATTCCGGAAATGTTATCCGAACCAAAAATACGCATGAGGTTGTCCTCAAGCGAGAGATAGAATCGGCCCGATCCAGGATCTCCCTGGCGGCCGGCACGCCCGCGCAGTTGATTGTCGATGCGTCGCGCTTCGTGTCGCTCCGTCCCGATGATATGCAGACCTCCCAGTTTGACGACCTCTTCGTGTTCCCGTTTCCAGGCGGGGAGCAGCTTCTCCAGTTCCTTTCGGTATTCTTCCGGATGTTCTTCCCATTGATTACCACGATCGCGCAGAATCACCCGAGCTATAAATTCTGAATTGCCACCCAGGATAATGTCCGTCCCACGACCGGCCATATTGGTAGCAATCGTGACGGCTCCTTTTTTGCCTGCTTGGGCAACGATTTCAGCCTCTTTTTCGTGATACTTGGCGTTGAGAACCACGTGCTTGATCCCTTTGCGCTTGAGGAGACCGGACAGGCGTTCTGACTTTTCAATCGATGTAGTTCCCACCAGCACCGGACGACCCTCATCGTTGAGCTGTTTGATTTCTGTACCCACAGAGTTGAATTTTTCGCGCTCGGTCCGATAGATGAGATCGGGGTATTCGTGACGAATAAGGGTTCTGTTAGTCGGAATCACCGCCACTTCCAGCTTGTAGATCTTGTCAAACTCGGGAGCTTCGGTCTCGGCCGTACCAGTCATCCCAGCTAGCTTCTCGTACATGCGGAAGTAGTTCTGGAAGGTAACCGTAGCCAGTGTCTGATTCTCGCGCTCGATCTTGACGCCTTCCTTGGCCTCGAGTGCCTGGTGAAGACCATCTGAGTAACGGCGTCCAGGCATCAGTCGGCCGGTGAACTCGTCTACAATCACCACCTGTCCTTTTTTGATCATGTAGTCCACGTCCCGCTTGAAAAGCGTGTGGGCCTTGAGTGCCTGCTGAATGTGGTGGACCAGGTCCATGTGAAGCGGATCGTAGAGATTTTCCAAATCCAGAAAGGTTTCTGCCTTTTCAATCCCAGCCTCTTGAAGGACCGCCGTCCGCGCTTTTTCATCGACCTTGTAATCTTGTTCATGAACCAGTCGAGGAATTAATTTGTCAATCTTGTAATACTTATCGGTGGATTCCTCAGAAGGACCACTGATGATCAAAGGGGTCCGAGCTTCGTCGACTAGAATTGAGTCCACCTCGTCCACGATGGCGTAGTGGTGAGAACGTTGGACACAATCCTTAATCGCGTATTTCATGTTGTCGCGTAGGTAGTCAAAACCGAATTCGTTGTTAGTCCCATAGGTAATGTCAGCTTCATAGGCTATCTTGCGATCGCTGTCTGGCATGTCATGTTGGATGACACCGACCTTCAGCCCAAAAAACTTGTAGATGGGGCCCATCCATTCGGCATCCCTCCGGGCCAGATAATCGTTGACGGTCACAAGATGAACGCCTTTGCCGGTGAGAGCATTGAGATAGATCGGGAGAGTAGCAACCAGCGTCTTTCCTTCACCCGTCTTCATTTCAGCAATCTTGCCCTGGTGTAAGACGACACCCCCAATCAGTTGGACATCGTAGTGGCGCATGCCGATCGCACGCTGGCTTGCTTCGCGCACGAAGGCAAAGGCTTCTGGGAGCAGATCTTCGAGTAGAGCACCGTTCATCAGACTGGATTTGAGGGTGGTGGTTTTCTGTTTTAAGTCCGTATCTGAGAGTTTGGAAATTGAGGGTTCTAAGGCGTTAATTCGCTCGACAAAAGGCTGGATTGTTCTTAACTCCCGCTCGTTCTGAGAGCCAATGATTTTCGTTAAAATGGCGTTGAACATAAACTTTTCCATTTTAGCATCCTGAGACGTGAGGCAAAACGTTCACCAAAAGTCGGAAGGAAATTATTGGCGAGGTCAATCTGAGAAGGGTAGAAGTGTTTTCCATGAAAATTTCAGCGAGATTTTGCGAGATCATTTATAATCCATCCATGGAAATAAACGCAGCGCTCACGTTTGATGATGTGCTGCTCATGCCGGCCAAGAGCAATGTGCTCCCGGCAGAAACCGATCTTCGTACAGTGTTTTCGAGAAACATCCCCTTAAACATTCCCATTTCCTCAGCAGCCATGGATACTGTCACTGAAGCCAGGTTGGCCATCGCGTTGGCCAGGCTGGGAGGAATCGGGATCATCCACCGCAACCTCACCATTGAAGCTCAAGCTCGAGAAGTGGATAAGGTTAAGCGTTCCGAATCGGGTATGATTGTCGACCCGGTTACCATGAGTCCTGAAGACAGTATCCGTGATGTGATCGATGTCATGAACCAGCACCGGATTTCGGGTGTGCCCATCACCACTAAGAAAGGAAAGCTCCTAGGGATCCTGACCAACCGCGATTTGCGCTTTGAGATCAACCTGGACCTCAAGGTGGTTGATATTATGACCCGCAAGAATCTGGTGACGGTCAAAGAGGGGATTTCGATGGAGGAAGCCAAGAAGAAACTCCACGAAAAGCGCATCGAAAAGCTCTTGGTGGTGGATGATCAGTACCACTTGAAGGGTCTGATTACCGTCAAGGACATCATGAAGATGATCACCTACCCGGATGCTACCAAGGACTCCTATGGACGGTTGCGAGTGGGAGCGGCGATTGGGGCTACCGCAGATTATGCAGAGCGAGCCCAAGAATTGGAGCAAGTTGGCGCCGACGTTATTGTTGTCGATACAGCTCACGGGCATACCGAGCGCGTGATGAAAGCCGTTCATGAACTGAGAAGAAAACTGAAACATGCTGATCTGGTTGCCGGAAATATCGCCACTGGGGAAGCTGCTCGTGACCTGCATGTTGCTGGAGTGGATGGTGTTAAGGTGGGCATGGGGCCGGGCAGCATCTGCACCACTCGGGTGGTTACCGGCTCAGGCGTCCCACAAATTACCGCCATCATGGACACCGCTAAAGTAGCAGGCAGACTCAAACTGCCAATTATTGCCGACGGTGGTATAAAGTACTCCGGAGATATCACTAAGAGCCTCGTGGCTGGCGCAAGCTGCGCCATGATTGGTAATCTGTTCGCGGGCACGGACGAGTCAACTGGAGAGTTGGTGTTCTATCAGAATCGCAGCTATAAAACCTACCGCGGTATGGGTTCGCTCGGCGCTATGGGTGAAGGGAGCAGTGATCGCTACGCTCAGGAAAGCTCGATTGGCGAGCGGAAGATGGTGCCGGAGGGGATTGAAGGACGTGTTCCCTACAAGGGAAGTGTGGAGAACTTGATTCCGATCCTGATCGGTGGTGTTCGGTCAGGCATGGGGTATTGTGGAGTTCGTAGCCTTCGAGAGTTGCAGACGAAGGTGCAATTTATTCGTGTGAGTCACCATGGGTTGCGCGAGTCACACGTGCATGACGTAGTGGTGACCAAAGAGGCCCCTAATTACCGAGTGGAAGAGTAAACCCATCCTCCTCAGGGGAGGAAAACATGAGAAAATTTCTGCTTTTTCCTTTCTTGTTTGGCATTGTCCTGGCCGGCGACGGTGCTAGCAAGGTTAACCAGGTGCTGGTCAGACTCAAGGGACCCAAGCAAATTGCCCAGGAAATCTTTGTGCTCACCGAAATAGAGATTAATGACTTCGCGGAAGCAGCGATCAAAGGCAAGAGAAGGTTGGGGGTCAAGAAGATGAAGTTTGACCTTAAAGAGGAAGGGAGTTTCCAGACCTGGACAGTCATTGACATGGATGACGTACAGTTAACAGGCCTGACTTTTCAGATGTTCAAGGCCTTGCTGAGCGGCACCCAGGTACTAGAGACGATGGGAAAATTTAGCATCTCCAACGGCAAAGGGATCTATACGCTCCAGAGTGCCCAGGTGAACGGCATCTCAGTCCCGGCTATTATAGCGAATGCAGTGATTAGCTTTCTAGGCAAAGTGCAGCCGCCCTATGTTGACGTTACTGAGCCCTTTGACTTGCCCTATGGAATCATAGACATCACGATTGCCTCTGACCAAGTCGTGATCACTCGCTAATATAAAAGTCGTGTAAAACGCCCTGTGGGTGTCAGCAGTGTGGCGCCTACTCGACGATGGCACGGCTTCGGGCGTTGTCCTTCGCGAAATCATGTCCGTTGTGCTATCCATAAACATTAGCGTGTTTATACCGAGTACTAAGAGAGGTTACCAGATTCCACCCCCCGGTTTCAGTCACCCTTACACGGGTATTTCTTTTTTGGGTTGTCTGTTCTTTCGTTTGGCTGGTGATCTCTGAAGGTTTTTTCCCACCGCACTCGCGATAATCTAGAGTTCCTCCATTTAGTCTATCGAATTGTTCCGGATAGAGAGACTGAGCACCATCGCAGATGGCACTCTCAGGATCGTAATGCAGTTCGATGATCAGACCATCTGCGCCGCGGCGGCGATGTTGGCTCGAGCCAGGGGTAGACCTTGTCGCGAATGCTAATGGCGTGGAGAGGATCTACAATAATAGGAAAATGGCTCAGTTTGTGAACCACCGGCACAGCCGAAATGTCCAGTGTGTTTCTAGTTTTCATCTCGAAAGTTCGAACACCCCGTTCATACAAAACCACCTGGTAGTTGCCTTCAGACATAATGTATTCCGCCGCCAACAACAAATCGGAGATGGTGGCACTTATGCCGCGTTGCAGTAGTACGGTTTTCGGGATCGGCCTACATCGCGCAGTAAACCATAGTTTTGCATTTTGCGAGCACCAATTTGTAGGATGTCAACGTACTTTTCGGCAACCAGAATCTGTCCGGATTCCATGACTTCAGAGACGACCAGCAACCCATGTTTGTCAGCTGTCTTGCGGATCCCTTTGAGGCCTTTTTCTCCGTGACCCTGGAAGGAATAGGGGAAGTCCTGGGCTTGAAAGCGCCACCGCACATGATTTGGGATCCGGCTGCCTGTACTCGTGCTCCGATGAGATCACACTGTTCGAAGTTTTCAATCGTGCAGGGCCAGTCATGATGACCACCTCACCACCTCCAATCTCTACGTCCTTAATCTTGATGACACTTCCCTGAGGACGAAAGGCTCTGGAGGCTAGCTTGTAAGGTTCAGTAATGCGATGGACTTCTTGCGTCCAGAAGTTCGTAGTCGCGGGTATCCACGGCTCGAGCTCCTACCGCTCCCAAAATGGTGTGCTCGATGCCGGAGGAGCGATGTACGTCAAAGCCCTGCGAGACGAGCTTTTTGATCGCTCCCTCGATCTGTCTCTCAGAGACATCCGGTTTCATTGCAATCACAATCGATTTTCACTCCTTGTATTTCTTGGCCTTCTTTGTCGTGTTTTTACAGGCTGTTATTCGAGATCGAAACTCCTTTTCAGCTCTTCGTGATTCATCTATAATCCTCTCAAACAATCTTTTCACCGCTTTCTTACTCAGAGGTCCGTTGTTTGTCGACTGGACCTTTTGGATTACTTCTTTTTCGCGTCTTGCATCATAAATCTCAATGTCTAACTTTTCCTTGATCTTCCCAATCTCAATGGCACACTTGCCACGCTGATTCAGCAGTCTTACGACTTCAGAGTCGATCCCATCGATTTTATTTCGCCAATTGTCAATACTTTTCATTACACAAATCATGCTGATTGTGCCCGGTATTTTCCGAGGTCTTCGAGAATCCGGTTGTTCCACGGTAAAAAAAAGCCGTGAGCAAATTTCTTGCCCACGGCCCATCAAACCTCACCGCTGAAGACTACTCAATTTTTCTTTTGGAATCAAGTTATTTTTCACATACTCCCGGACGCTTTGTGGGAGATTGGCCTTTGAGCGGTGTTTCTCGATAAACTGCACAATTACTGAACCTACCACGGCCCCGTCGGCGTGCTGCCAGACTTTGACAACATCCTCCGCGGAGGTGATCCCAAAGCCTACCGCAACAGGTAGGCGGGTGTACTGTCGAATACGCCGAACTGTGTTGTGGACTAAGGCACCCACGTCGGAGTGTTTGCCAGTCACGCCCGTGCGGGCCATCAGATAGACAAAACCTTGGCTGACTGCAGCGATTTTTTGAAGGCGGTCGTTTGAGGAGGTAGGGGCGGCCAAGAAAATCGTATCGAGATCTTGCAGAGGTTTCATGCGCCCATACTCTTCTGGCGTGAGGTCAGAGATCAGGAGTCCGTCTAGACCCGCTTCGTAACCTTTCTCTGCCAGTTTTTCTAAACCATAACGGAGGACTGGATTGGTGTAAGTCATCAAGATCAGTCCGACGTCGGTCTTGGTCCGAACTTGGCGGACCAAATCGATGTAGTCGGGAAGGCTGTAATCGTGCTGGAGGGCTTGAAAAGAAGATTGCTGAATAATGGGTCCATCGGCAATGGGGTCGGAAAAAGGGATGCCAATTTCGATGATATGAGACCCGGCTGCCGCTAGGTTAAGAATGATTTCCCGGGTCGTCTGCAGATCGGGATGACCTGCTGTGACAAAAGGAATGAAACATTTTTTATGCTTGGTGAAAATGGCGGACAATCTCGACATCTTTGTCTCCTCGGCCGGAGAGGTTAATGATTACCACTGGGTCATCCCCTGAACGTTTACGAATCTGGTCGAACATTCGCGAACATTCGCGTGACAAACACTGGGCGATGGCGTGGGCTGATTCCAGAGCGGGAATGATCCCTTCTAACTCGCTCAAAAGGTGGAAAGCTTCCAGAGCATCTTGGTCGCTGATCGAAGTGTACTCCACACGTCCGATGTCCCGAAGGTAGGCGTGCTCTGGACCCACCGAGGGGTAGTCCAGTCCCGCTGAAATGCTGTGTGTCGTGGCGACCTGGCCCTTCTCATTTTGCAGGAGATAGCTGAAGGTCCCGTGGAGCACTCCCTGCGCACCACCTCTGAAGCGGGCTGCGTGATCGCCCAGGTTGCTGCCCCGTCCGCCGGCTTCCACTCCTAGCATGGTCACTGACTGATCCTTCAAGAACTCGTGAAATAGACCAATCGAGTTACTTCCCCCACCCACACAGGCGATTAAGAGGTCGGGAAGTCGACCTTCTGTTTCCCTGATCTGCCGACGAGCCTCACTGCCAATCACAGACTGGAAATCACGCACCATGCAGGGATAAGGATGGGCTCCGAGAACGGATCCCAGAAGGTAATGGGTATGGTCAACATTGGTAACCCAATCGCGCATAGCCTCGCTGATGGCATCCTTCAGTGTGCGGCTCCCTGCCTCTACCGGAGTCACTTTGGCACCCAGAAGCTCCATCCGAAAGACGTTCAAAGCTTGGCGGTGCATGTCTTCCGTTCCCATATACACTTCACACTCCAGGCCGAGAAGCGCGCAGACCGTGGCGGTAGCTACTCCGTGCTGTCCAGCGCCTGTTTCGGCAATGATGCGTGTTTTTCCCATTCGGCGGGCCAACAGCGACTGGCCCAGGGCGTTATTGATCTTGTGAGCGCCAGTGTGGCAGAGATCTTCACGTTTGAGGTAAATTTTGGCGCCTGCGTGCTCGGAAAGGTGACGCGCCTGGAATAAGGGTGTCGGGCGCCCAGCATAATTTCGCAGTAATTCTTGAAACTCGCGTTGGAATTCCACATCCTGGCGTGATTCGCGGTAAGCTTCTTCGAGCTCCTCCAATGGAGACATCAGAGTCTCCGGGACAAACTTTCCTCCGTAGATACCAAAATGGCCGGCAGAGTCAGGTTGGTCCGGAGCTTGAGGCTTGAGGGTGGGGTTATTCATCTTGGCATCCTTTCTAGTCATCGGTTTTCCCAATACGGTCACGTTCACTCAAGATGTAGCGAGGTGAGGTAGCGAATATGAGGAGGAGTCGATACCGTCGCATTGACGACGACGAACGACCAAGAGATCACCCACCACATCCTCAGCTCGCAGGGTGGCGCGGCTGGGAGGACCTGTGTTCTTTGTCGCTCTCCTGGATGATACGCAGCGGTACCGCTAGCACCGTCGTTTCGCGAAATCGGAACCGTCGTGTTCACCACAAACGTAAACGTATTGATGAAACCTAATACTGTACTTACAGCCATCTTCCCTTGTGAGGTTCGTGTGCACAGCTGTGAGTCCTTACAGCAGCATCGACAAACGCTCTTAACTTAGTCGGATCCTTCTTTTGTGGAGATATTTCAACTCCCGAACAAACATCGACTCCCGCCGGGTCCAGCAGGGTAACCGCCTCGGCCACGTTGTCGGGAGTTAATCCACCGGACAAAATGAAAGGTCGCTCTACCGCGCGCAATGTATCCCACAGTACTTTCTTGCCCGTTCCCCAAGATGTGTCAATAATGATCTTGTGATTCGGAAACCGCACAACATCAGACGGTGAGGTGGCAACGAGAATACATTTGTCAGTCAGCGGGATCTCTGATTCGGAACTGAGGCCATGCAGCTGTACCGTTGACCACTGACCCTCTGCAATCGAAGACAGGGCATTGATCACAAAGACTCCGACAATCAGAATATGCTTTGGGAGTTTGTCAATAATTCTTTCCGCTCGATCCGGGTCAATAAAGCGTGGACTTTTGGGGTAGAAATTAAAACCGAGGGCATTGGCGCCGCACTCTATCGATCTTAACGCGTCCTCCAGATTCGTAATACCGCAAACTTTAATGATCATCACCAACAAGTTTCAGCCATTAGGGTGAATTAATCCTCGGAGGGTTCGACCTGGATCCGGTGAATCCATTAGGGTCGAACCGACTAAGAATGCGCTGAATCCGGCCTCGCGAAGTTCCAAAATCTGCAGGTGCTCGTTGATTCCGGATTCGGAGACCAGAACGTAGCCAGAGGTCTTTTCCATCCGTTTGGCAATGTCAAAGGAGTTATGGATGTCTACTTTAAACGTACCTAAATTACGGTTGTTGACGCCGATGATTCGTGCTCCGCTTTCAACAGCTGTTTCCAGTTCAGAGGGATCGTGAACCTCGACCAGAGCCTCGAGTTGGAATTCTCTACCATAACAGATCAGATCGTGAAGTTCGGAGGCAGTCAGACAGGAAACAATGAGCAAGTAGGCTGAGGCGCCATAAAGGCGGGTTTCGGGGATCTGGTAGGGATCGACAATAAAATCCTTCCTGAGTATTGGAGTGGGCTGTCCAGAATCCTTACTGAGCCAGTCACTGAGCTTTCGGAGAAACTCGATATCACCCGCGAAATAGTTCTTCTCGGTCAAGACCGAGAGGGCAACTGCCCCATTTTCGATATACGCTTCTGCTAATTGTTCAGGGGGTAACTGGCAGGAAAACTTCCCTCGACTGGGACTTTGGTATTTAATTTCAGAGATGATGTTGATTCCAGGTTGGCTGATGGTTTGGCAGAAAGAGGGCGGGGGAGGAGTCGAAATCCGCCGCAAGATTTGGTTCAGGGAAAGACTGGCTTTTCTGTGCGTAAGTTCCTGTTTTTTCCTCAGCACTATTTGCTCTAGCATCAACCAATCATCCTGTCAAAATTAGGTGGGAAAGCGCGAATAAGCACGAATCAACTGAGTGAGTTTGTCCAGAGCGGCGCCGGAATCGATCGACTTCTCAGCCTTGCTGATGGTTTCGGAAAAGTCACCCTCTCCTGCCACGTACAGCGCCGCGGCGGTGTTGAGTACAACCACATCCCGAACCGGTCCCCGGATACGACCTGTCAGGATGCCGCGAATCATTTCGGCATTTTCCTTAGAAGTTCCGCCACGCAGGAATCCAACGCCCTGCGTTCTGGGAAAACCAACCTCCTGCGGACTGAACTGAAAATTTTCAATGCCTGAATCCGTCACTGCAGAAACCTGGGTCGAGGCCCCGATTGACAACTCGTCCAGACCATCGTTGCTGTGAACCACCCAGGCAGAGTGGCAACCAAGAATCGACAAGGCTTGCGCAACTTTATCGGTCAGATTGGGGGAATAGACGCCGACAATTTGGTAAGAGGCTGAGGCCGGATTCGTCAAAGGACCGAGGAGGTTGAAAATCGTCCGATGGCCGAGGTGCCGTCGGATCTGTGCCACCCTCTTCATGCTTGGATGAAAGAGCGGCGCAAACATAAAGGCCAAACCAAACTCGTTTAAGCACTGCTCGGCCAGCTGTGGGGGAGCCTCAATCCTCACACCCAGTGCCTGCAGCACGTCGGCACTGCCGCAGTGGGAAGTCATGGCTCGGTTGCCGTGTTTAGCAACCGGCAATCCTGCGCCCGCGATAACGAATCCGGCGGCTGTAGAGATATTGAAAGTATTGGCACCACCGCCCGTTCCACACGTATCGATGATCTTAGGATGGGAGCTGTTGACACTGACTGCGTGGCCTCGCATGATGCGAGCGAATCCGGCCAACTCTTGTGCGGTTTCACCCTTGATGGTCTGCGCGGTAAGGAACGAGGCGATGGCGGCATCGGGTGTTTCTTCAGCCAGGATAAACTGGAGTGCCTGTTCGGCTCCAGCCTCGGTAAAGTTTTGGCCCGCCATCAGTTTTTGCGTTAATTCCTGTAGCATAAGAATTTTTGCAGAATATTCTTTCCAACCCGGGTCAGGATCGACTCGGGATGAAATTGCACCCCAAAGATATCATAATCATGGTGCCTAAGGCCCATGATTAGACCGTCTTCCGTCCAGGCATTGATCACGAGGTCGGAGGGAAGACTATCTCGGTGTACGATCAGCGAATGATAACGGGTGGCTTCAAAAGGTCTGGGAAGACCGGATAGGATCGAGTCTCCCTCATGGTAGATCGGGGAAGTTTTCCCGTGTTTGAGTTCCGGCGCACGAACAATCGTCGCTCCGAATGCTTCGCCAATGGCCTGATGGCCGAGACAAACGCCTAGAATAGGGATTCGACCAGCAAATTTCCGGATGAGGCTCACCGAGATTCCTGCTCGCTCAGGGGTGCCAGGCCCTGGGGAGATCACGAGGTGGTCCGGGTTGATGCTTTCCAACTCATGTATCGTGATCCGGTCATTACGATAAACGTCAAGATCACAACCCAGTTCGCCAAAATACTGAACGAGGTTGTAAGTAAAGCTGTCGTAGTTGTCGATGACGACGACCTTCATCTCCTCAAAATGGAATCACTCCTTTCTTGGCAAACTTCAATAGTTCGTGGAAGGTCCCGTGGGCCGAGTTGCAAACGCCGTGGGCCCGAATGGAAAGGGGGGCCGCTCGAGGCCGATGGAAGGTCATCGTCGAGGAGACGCTAGAGCGCAGTTGGGCACACATCTCCGCAACCAGAATGACTCCAAGGGTGTGCGGTCGATGGACCGCGCCACTCGTCATCGTCAATGATCTCACTGGTAAGCCCTATCTGCAAACACCATCGTATTTACGGGACGAAACACCTAAAGGTATTGATGAGCTCGAGTACTCAGTACACTAGAAAGAGGACTCCCGCTCCAGTGCTTCGAAAAGAACCAGAGCTTTGTTGTGACACTCCTTGTTTTCAAGTTCCGGAACCGAGTCGGCAACAATGCCAGCGCCTGCCTGAAGATAAGCCTTGCCGTCTCTCATGATGATGGTGCGGATGGCGATGCAGGTGTCAAGGTTGCCGGAAAAGTCCAGGTAACCGATGGCCCCAGCGTAAATCTCGCGTCGGCATGGTTCGAGTTCTTCAATAATCTCCATTGCCCGAACCTTGGGTGCCCCCGTCACCGTTCCTGCAGGGAAACAGGCTGCCAGTGCATCGAACCGGTTAAAACCGGGGCGTAACAGGCCTTTCAACGCACTGACTAAATGCATGACATGGGAGTATTTTTCAAGAGACATGAAATTCTCCACCTTCACTGACCCGTAGCGGCAGACACGGCCGAGATCGTTCCGCCCCAGGTCAACCAGCATGAGATGTTCGGCGCGTTCTTTTTCGTCATTGATCAGTTCTTCTTCCAGTTTCTTTTCTTCGGCGGTGTCCCTTCCACGCCTTCGTGTGCCGGCGATGGGGCGATAGTCGAGATCAGATCCATGCACGCGGACCAGCATCTCTGGAGAGGAACCGGTGACACAGAGGTCACCACACTTCAAAAAGAACAGGTAAGGAGATGGATTAATGTAGCGCAGGGCACGGTAGACATTAAAGGGGTCTGCTGTAAAGTCGGTTTCAAACCGCTGCGAGAGCACAACCTGGAATATATCGCCGGCGGTGATATATTCTTGAGCCGTTTTCACAGCGGCCTGGAAATCGCGGCCGGTGAAGTTGGATTTTGGGGCGAACTGCCGAGCGGATGACCGAGGACGCGAAATCAAGGGGTGAAGGTAGGACTGTTCTGTTTCGCAGTCTCCCGACTTCGACCTATGGTCTGTCCCCAGCAGCCTGTTTTCCAGCTCCTCGATCTTTTCCCGCCCTTCACGTGACATGATCACGATCTGGTGTTTGATGTGGTCAAACGCCAGGACAGTCGAGTAGAAATTCATCAAGACAGATGCCGAGGTCCCACCATGCCGGTTCGGCAGACATTCGAATTCCCGAACCATATCGTAGAAAAAGATACCAACGGCTCCGCCAGTGAAAGGAGGCAATCCGGAATGAGGCGCTTGTATTTCTGGAAAGCTAGTCCGGAAGTCGGCGAAACTTCCCTGAAAGGTTTGATAGGGATTGACTCCCATAAACGAGTAGCGTCCGATCTTTTCCCCTCCCTCGACCGATTCGAACAGAAAAGCATGTTCGACGCCTGGAGAGATGCGTAAAAATACCGATACTGGGGTCAGTAGATCTGCCAGGATTGACTTGTGCTCGAGCATATTCCGTATCAGTGTTCACGGAAATTCGTGAGTTCCGCGATCCTCCACAAAAAAAGCCGTGGAGAGCTGTCTCCACGGCTTTCTTGCTTTGGTCTCTCTTGGGCTGATGAAGATCGACAGTCTCCCAGGGCTTCGCTCTTGTTAACTGGGCCACCAGAGTAAAATAGAAACCCTCATCTGTTCTCCCCGCTCGATAGGGTAGGAAACTTTACCCGGAGAAGTCAAGGATTTTTTGAAACTGGAGTTTCCTCATTTTCCAGAATATTGAGCTATTCCATTTGCGGATTCACTTTACCCTTTTTTTATATCGACTTTAATCGAACAAAGTCCGATTTTCGGGAAAACTCCTGTTTTTCTTGGAAAACCCGTGCCAATGGTCTAATAGGAGCTGTAAACCACGTTATTTTTGGGACAAGATACTAGCCGGCAGACATCGCCTTGAGGAAGTCATCATTGCTTTTAGCCTTGCCTAGTGCCGGCAGACATCGCCTTGAGGAAGTCATCATTGCTTTTAGCCTTGCCTAGTTTTCCGAGAAGCAGTTCCATAGATTCGGTTACCGAGAGGGGGTTGAGCACTTTGCGGAGTACCCAGACCCGGTTAAGTTCCTCTTTGGTCAGCAGCAGCTCCTCTTTTCTAGTCCCAGACTTGTTGATATCAATGGAGGGGAAAATTCGCTTGTCAACCAAGCGGCGGTCCAGGCCTAGCTCCATGTTTCCGGTACCCTTGAACTCTTCGAAGATTACATCATCCATGCGACTACCGGTGTCGATGAGGGCGGTGGCCATGATGGTGAGGCTCCCTCCCTCTTCAATGTTCCGGGCTGCTCCGAAAAATCGCTTCGGACGTTGCAAGGCGTTGGAGTCCACACCGCCGGAGAGAACTTTTCCGGAAGGGGGAACGACAGTATTGTAAGCTCGAGCCAGCCGGGTGATCGAATCGAGTAAGATGACCACGTCTTTCTTATGTTCCACCAGGCGTTTGGCCTTTTCCAGGACCATTTCAGCAACCTGAACGTGGCGGACTGCCGGTTCATCAAAGGTCGAGCTAATGACTTCACCGCGAACCGTACGCCGCATGTCGGTTACCTCCTCAGGACGCTCATCGATGAGCAGGACGATGAGAACGGTCTCTGGGTGATTGGCGGTAATTGAATTAGCGATACTTTGCAGAATCATAGTTTTCCCCGCTCGAGGCGGAGACACGATCAATCCCCGCTGCCCTTTCCCAATGGGAGTCAGCAGGTCCATGACTCGTCCGGTCAGGTTCTCTTGGGTTGTTTCCAGACGAAGGGCTTCATCCGGATAGATCGGGGTAAGGTTTTCGAAAAAGGTGCGGTCGCGGACCACATCTGGGTGTTCGAAGTTGATCGCCTCGACCTTGATCAAAGCAAAATAGCGTTCACCATTTTTGGGTGGGCGAACCTGTCCAGAGACCGTATCTCCGGTATGCAGATCAAACTTCCGGATTTGGGAAGGGGAAACATAGATGTCGTCTGGACCGGGGAGATAGTTATACTCGGGGGCTCGCAGAAAACCGAAGCCGTCTGGCAAGGTTTCCAGAACGCCTTCTGAAAAAATCAGTCCGCTGCGTTCGGTCTGCGCCTTAAGGATCTGAAAGATCAGTTCCTGCTTGCGCATACCGGTGGCTCCCGGAATTTTTAGATCCTTGGCGATGTGGTTTAAGGCCTGAATATTCAGCTCTTTCAGTTCCTGAATGTTCAGTGGTTCCCCATTTTCTTTGATGGAAGGTGTGCTTGCTTCAGCCATGGTTTCAGTCCTCTTCAGCGAATTTGGTCAACTACCTTCTTAGTGATTTTTGTTCTGAAGAAGTTGGCCTTTCGAGGGTCCCGCGGTTTCACTGACCCTCTTTGACTACGGGCCGTTAGGCAACCAGTCTACTGGTTGTGCTTCACATTTCAAAATGTGCCCTTGGGACGATTTTGGTTACTGGAAGTTTGAAAATTCCAACTGCCTGACCCAGTAGTCAGTCCGCTTGGTCAGCTTTGATGCTTCTTGCCTCAGTGAACTTCCGGACGGTCTGCTCCCCCGACCCGAGGAAGTCTTTGCTGTTCCTTCGTGTATTTTTCCTGGACCTTCCTGTGGATGGGTCTCTCTAAGGCGACATCCAGAACCTCACCCATAGTCTCAACGAGGATGACCTGAATGTCTCCTCGAACAGATTCAGGAATGTCTTTCAGATCTTTTTCGTTATCTTTTGGTAAAATCACCGTTTTGATACGAGCACGGTGAGCAGCCAGAACTTTCTCCTTTACCCCGCCAATGGGCAAGACCTTTCCGCGTAGAGTGATTTCACCCGTCATAGCCACATCTCGGCGAACCGGGACAGCCGTCAATGCGGAAACGATGGTGGTGGCCAGGGTGATACCGGCCGAAGGACCATCTTTGGGAATGGAGCCCTCGGGAATATGGACGTGCATGTCCAATAACTTGTGAAAGTTTTTGCTCAGCCCGTATTGATTACTGCGGGAACGTACATAAGAAAGGGCAGCCTTAGCGGACTCCTGCATAACTTCACCCAGCTTTCCGGTCAGCACGATATCACCTTTCCCTTCCATGGTCGTCGCTTCGGTCAGTAAAATCTCACCGCCTGCCTCCGTCCACGCCAATCCAGTAGCCAAGCCCACTTCGTTGGTCGGGTTGGCCATTAGAGTGCGAAATCTGGCGACACCCAGCAGTTCTCGGACCTTTTTCGGATCTATGACAAATTTCTGTCCTGCAGATTTCTTTTTCTTATCGGCCACCCACTTTCGGGCAATTTTTCGACAAATGTTGGCAATTTCCCGCTCGAGGTTACGCACGCCCGATTCACGTGTGTAATGACGAACCATTTCTAGGATACCTTCATCCGTGAATTCCAGTCCCGAGGTTTTAAGCCCTTTCTGTTTTAACTGTTTGTGAATCAGGAATTGCGTGGCGATTTTGAGCTTTTCGCTCTCCGTATACCCCGAAATCTGGATGACCTCCATGCGATCCTGAAGTGCGCTGGGAATGGTATACAGAACGTTTGCCGTACAAATGAACATCACGTTCGACAGGTCGAGCTCGGTATCAAGGTAGTGGTCGATAAAAGTGTTATTATGTTCTGGATCCAGCACCTCCATCAGCGCTGACGAAGGATCTCCGCGAAAATCCATACTCATTTTGTCAACTTCATCTAGCAAGAAGATAGGGTTCTTGGTGGCAGCTCTTTTCATCCTCTGGACGATCTGGCCAGGCAGAGCGCCGATGTAAGTCCGTCGGTGGCCCCGTATTTCCGCCTCATCGCGGACTCCTCCGAGAGACAGCCGAACGAATACACGACCCGTGGCTCGTGCAATGGAACGTCCCAAAGAGGTTTTTCCCACTCCGGGAGGCCCTACAAAGCAGAGAATCGAGCCCTGCTGTTTTTGCGTCTTTGCCAGCTGGCGAACCGCCAAAAACTCCAGAATACGCTCCTTGACTTTCTCTAAACCGTAATGATCTTCATCCAAGATCTGTTCGGCCCGGTTAATATCCCTGATTTCCCGGCTCCGCTTGTTCCAGGGCATCGCGATGAGCCAGTCCAGGTAGCCACGACTAACTGTCGTTTCCGCACTCATCGGAGGCATCTGTTCCAGACGCCGAATCTCGTTCATTGCTTTCTCATAAGCATCAGGCAGCATCTTTGCCTCTTCCACCTTTTTCTTCAGTTCTGCGATCTCATCCTTCTCTCCACGTCCCAGCTCTTTCTGGATGGCCTTAACCTTTTCGTTCAGATAGTATTCACGCTGGGCTTTTTCCATCTGACGGCGTACACGCACCTGGATTGACTTGTCCATCTTCGCATTGTCAACCTCGACCTCGACGAATTCGCAAATTTTCTCCATCCGTTCCCCGGGATGTAAGATCTCCAACAGCAACTGTTTGTCCTCAGTCGAGATGGGAAGATTAGACGCAATCGTGTCCGACAATCGTTCCGGATCGCCACCACGAGCGGTCTGAACAATGGTTTCGTAGTTGACATTTGGATTGAGCTTGACAAACTGTTCAAAGGCCACGTTAAGCCGTTTAGTCAACAAGCGCATCTTAGACTGAGAGACTTTGGGAACGGGGTCGAACCATACATCAACCTGGAGATAGCCGTTCATTTCGCGGATGTTAGCCGTGCGCGCCCGCCGGACTCCTTCGACCAAGACCTTTATATTACCGTCAGGGAGCTTCAAACTCTGAACGATACTGGCGACCGTGCCTACCTTATAAATCTCTTCAGGCGGTGGGTCATTCTGGGAGGCATCGATCTGTGTCGCTAGGTAGATCTGCTTGTCTTGCTCCAGGGCCTTCTCCAAAGCTAGGACTGACGAAGGTCGGCCAATGACAAAAGGCACCATCATGTAGGGAAAAACGACCACGTCCCTGATGGGAACCATCGGGTAAGTTTGAGTAGCGCCTGCTTCGATTTCAGTCATCTTGACTCTCTAACGCTCGCCTCTGTAGCAAAGGTGCGATCTTGGCCTCTTCGTTTCAAATCGTTTCGAGGTTACTCCAAACCTCATCGCTAACCACTGACCTAATGACGTCTCTCACTCTATTCGACTAGCAGCGGGAAGGATGTGATGAAATCTAACCGACTCACGTCGCATCGGTTGGTCAGTGGATCGAGTGCCATCCTATCCAGCCTTTTCCAGCAGCTTGAAGAAAACCTTTTTGTTTTCCACCATTTCCTGGGTGACGATAAACTCTTTGACCCGTTTGGTGGAAGGGAGCTCATACATAACGTCTAACATAAGATCCTCGGTGATCAATCGCAAGCCTCGGGCTCCAATTTTTCGTTCCAACGCCATCTCGGCGATGGTGGCAAGTGCTTCGCTGGTGAATTGGAGCGAGACGTTTTCGAACTCAAACATCTTCTGATACTGTTTGATGATGGAGTTCTTGGGCCGGGTGAGAATCTCTATTAAGGCTACCTTGTCCAACTCATGCAGACTACAGAGGATCGGAAGTCTGCCCACAAATTCGGGGATTAGCCCGTATCGAATCAGGTCTTCGGGTAAAACCTGGTTGAGAATGTTCGATTCCGTTTCTTTCCTCCAGCTGTTGTTGCCCAACTCGGAAGAGAAACCCATGGTATTTCGCCCCAGCCGCTTACGGATGATCTTGTCCAAGCCAACGAAGGCACCGCCACAGATAAAGAGGATGTTGGCGGTGTCAATCTGTACAAATTCTTGGTGAGGGTGTTTGCGGCCTCCCTGAGGTGGGACATTGGCGACGGTGCCTTCCAGGATCTTCAATAGAGCCTGCTGCACGCCTTCCCCGGATACGTCACGCGTGATAGAGGGATTTTCGTCCTTGCGCGAAATTTTGTCGATCTCATCGATGTAAATAATCCCCTGCATGCAGCGTTCACGGTCACCTCCAGCTGCCTGCAACAGTTTGAGAATGATATTCTCGACATCCTCCCCCACATAGCCAGCCTCGGTCAACGTGGTTGCATCGACGATGGCGAAAGGCACTGAAAGCATACGGGCAAGAGTCTGTGCCAACAAGGTCTTCCCGGTGCCGGTCGGTCCGATGAGAACAACGTTGCTTTTCGCCAATTCGACATCCTGGCGCCGTCGCCCAATCTTGATGCGTTTGTAGTGATTGTAAACAGCAACCGCCAGTTTCTTCTTGCTAGCCTCTTGGCCGATGACATACTGGTCGAGGAATTCCTTAATCTCGGCTGGTTTGGGAAGAGCTTCTTTGACGGAAATAGTTTCAACAGTTATATCGTCGGATATAATTTCATTACAAACATCGACACACTCATCACAGATAAATACGGTGGGTCCAGCGATCAGTTTTTTAACATCATTCTGGCCCTTGTTACAGAATGAACAATTAAGGACGCCATCTCCATCCTTTTTCACGTGAACCCTCCTCAATAGCCGGGCAAGAGAACAAAAGCACGAAGAACTACTGCTTGAATCCCTACTCTTTTGCTTTGGTCACGGCTCGCCGGTGCTTTTCGATAATGGTATCGATTATACCATACTCCTTAGCCTGGACAGCGTTCATGATATAGTCACGCTCCACGTCTGTCTGGATTCTCTGGAACTTTTGCCGGGTGTGTTTCGCTAAAATTCGGTTGGTCATCTCTCGCATGCGAAGGATCTCCTTGGCGTGAATGTCGATATCGGTCGCTTGGCCCGAAAGACCAGTGATGGTCGGTTGGTGAATTAAAATGCGGCTGTTCGGAAGAGCAAACCTTTTGCTTGGGGCACCCGCCGCCAGCAACATGGCCGCCATGGAAGCGGCCTGACCGATGCAAATGGTGGTCGCGTCGTTTTTCACAAATTGCATGGTGTCGTAGATAGCCAGACCAGCCGTGATCGATCCGCCTGGAGAGTTGATATACAGCGAAATATCTTTGTCAGGATCCTCTGCTTCGAGGAACAGGAGCTGAGCTGTTACCAGGTTCGCTACGTTGTCGTCAATCGGCGTTCCGACGAAAATAATGTTGTCTTTAAGCAGCCTGGAATAGATATCGTAGGCTCGTTCCCCCCGATTGGTCTGCTCGACAACCATTGGTATTAGCGTCACAGTCACACTTCCTTTCTATCGGAAATTTTCGTTTACATCATTAGTTGGCGTGCATTCTAGCAGCCCGTGATGAAAGTCCTACACTTACTCGTCATCACCGATGTCCACGTATCTACTCTTTCTTGTGTCTTTCCAGCGACCGCAGATCCCTGGCGCGCGACCCACACGACTTTTCCCACGGGCTGCTAGAGGGGCCGTTGATGGTAATGTACCTGAGTATCGGGGTCTTTAGCGACTGGCGCGTTCGACCAGAACGTCTAGCACTTTCTGTCGGACGATTTGTTCGCGAAGGCCCTCCATACGACTTTCTTCCTGGAAGTATTGCCTGACTTTCTCTTGCGGCTGATTTGTTGAATCCGCCAGGCGCCGCATTTCATCATCGAGTTCTTTGCTGGAAACTTCGATTGTTTCCCGACGAGCGATCTCCAGGAGGATCATGTTAGTCCGAACTTCCTTTTCCGCCTCCTGTCGAACCTCTCCTCTGACTTTCGACCAATCGATGTAGGCTTTGGAGAGATCGACGCCTTGAGCGGTAAGATTATAGGCCAGACCTCTGATTTTGTCATCGATGCGCTCCTCCACCAAAACGTCCGGGACTTCAAAGCTTGTTCTTTCGATCAACTGCTCAGCAAGCTTCTCCTTTAACTCTTTTACTCGGTTGTTGTCCCGTTCTTTTTCCAGGTCTTCTCTGATCTTTACTCGAAGCTGCTCAAGAGTGCCGTCTTCTCCCAAGTCCTTGGCAAAATCATCAGTGAGTTCGGGTAAAACTTTCTTTTTGACGTCGGTGACTTGAATCGTAAAGTTGACCTGATGACCTGCTAGATGCTTTTCCGGATAATCGGGTGGATAGTCCACTTGAAATTTCTTCTCCTCCCCGACATTCATTTCTCGCAGCGCCACGTTGAAGGCTTGATGGGTATGCTCATCTCCCACCCTTATTACCACATTCTCGTCCTTGATCGGCTTATGTTGAGGGGATTTATGCCTTTCTTCCGGAACGTATTCCCCCTGAAGGTCAATGACGGCATAGTCACCGTCCTGGAGTTCCCGGTCTTCCACTGAGACCAATCTGGATTGAGTATCTTGCAATTGCTTGAGTCGTTCTTGGATCGCTTCGTCTGTAATGACTTTGACTTCGGTTTTGACCTCTAGATCCTGGTAGTCTGAAAGGGTGATGTCCGGTTGGATTTCAAAATAAGCCTCATAAACCAACGGCTCCCCTTCTTTGAAGGTAATGTTTTCCAAGTTCGGCCCGCTCAACGGTTTAACCCCCTTTTCCCGAACAGCCTGATCATATGATGCAGGGACAAGCTTTTGAACCACATCGCTGCGGATATTTTTCTGAAAGCGTCGCTTGACCAGTTCGACGGGAGCCTTGCCGGGACGGAATCCGGGTAAGCGAGCATGCTTCTTGTACTCGTCGGCAACCTGATTAAACTCCTTCAGCACCGTCTCAACCGGGATCTTGACCTTCAACTTTTTCTTGACCGTGCTGATTTCTTCTAATTCAGCTCGAATGTCCACAGCTCTATTGTATCCAATTTGCGGTGTTTTCAAGAGCCAACCGATTGATGTCTGCTTCGGTGTGAGCAGCACAGACTGACCCAAAGCCGTGAACAGCGTGGAAGCCTCGTGTCACCAGAGCCAGGCGAAGAAACTTTTCACGCAACTCAACGTCACATGCCTCGGGGTTCCAAACCTCCTGAGGACTCCTTATAGCGAGCTGACCTCGAAGCGGGAACTGAACAGTTAGCATCGAGCTGCCCGGAATCGTGCCGTTGGCCTGTCCTGTGCACACACATAGAATCCCGACCCGCCGAAAGATTATAGGAATTTTCTCCATAGCCTTTCCGGCCAGGCGGTGAATTTTGGGATAGATGTCCAATTCATGCTGGGTCAAATGGCAAATCATGGTCAGTCCGGCTAGAATCGAAGCCGGATGAGTCGAGAAGGTTCCTTCTTCCGCACGGACGCGCCGGACTTCGCTCACCTATATACTTAGGATAACAGAGCTCTAAAATGCCCGAGTGTCCCAGCAGGGCGATCAGGGGCATTCCTCCGCCAATGATTTTTCCGAACACAGCCAGGTCCGGTTGAACTCCATAGAGACGATTGATGCCACTCGCACAGAAGCGGAACCCAGGAATTATTTCATCCAAAATCAAGACCACACCGTAGTCTTGGGTCAGTTTTCGGGTTTCTCCAAATAGGACTGGTCCACGAAAAAGAAAGCCCCCTTCGCCCACAAACGGTTCCAGGATGAAGCTGGCAAGCTGCCCTCCGATTTTTCGAAAGGCTTCCTCGAGGTCGCCCGTGTCATTAAAGCGAGTGAGAGCAATTTTATCGACACTGGGTGGATGAAGGCCTGCCGACTCCAGTAAGTTCAGGTCCTTCCGGTAGGTGGTGACCCCTCCGAGTAAATAGGGCTGGGCGCCATGCCATCCACCACCCACTTTCAAAACCAGCTTCCGGTCGGTAAACGCTCGACTCAGCATTACGGTATACAGTGTGGCCAATGTCCCGCTGGTGGTAAAGCGCACTTGCTCGGCGCCTGTCCTCTGGCATAGTTCGGCAGCCAGTTCGACTTGCAGCGACCCAGGAAAACCGTTTTGCAATCCCCCGCCTTGTTGAAACTCACGCACTAGAACTTCACGGATGATGCCAGGATTGTGACCAAGGATATTGGTGTAGTGACCTTGCCAGAAGTCGATGTACTCATTTCCATCCAGGTCGACCACTGTTGAACCTGAACACCACTGGTCATAGAAAGGGAACAGTTCAAAAAGCTTAATATTGTAGCTTCCATCACGGATCTGAAGCTTCAGAGCACGCTCGAAGTGTTCCTTAAAGAGTTTCGACGCTTTTTAATGGTATTTTGCTACTAAGCGGTCCCATAGTGTTAGCCTGTCCATAACGCCACGAAATTATACACTAGGCTGCCTAGGTCCGGCGCGGGATACACACACTCGGGAGCCGCTCCTAGTAGGCGAACTCTTGTGTGGTTCCCCACGGGGATGAGATCATAGCCCGTTTTGTGATGGGCTACTGCAGTCCAAAAAAGACATCTGAGGCATCCAACATTTTGAACCGAGTAGTGTCTGATAGTCTCCCCTTCCCTAAATTTAATCGTCTAAATCGACTCTTTCAAACTTTACAGAAAGACCGGTTTACACAAATCGTGGAAAATGGGGATTTCCCAACGAGTCAAGAAGAAAATTGTTGACTTGCTTGACCTCGCCTTAGACCCGCTTTAGACTCCTCTTTCCCGCAATAACCTGAATATCATGTCCAATTTTTTGGATGGTTAGGCGAGGGTGGGATTGGCGGTTTTTTTTTGTGAAAACAGTTAACTTGTTGGTAAGAAATGGCTTGGTTCGTCGCTAATGGCGTTGTTGACTTGCTTGGCATGATAATTGCAGGTTATTGCACTAGCAATGCTGCTTCATACTGGAATAATAGAACATTGAGAATTACATTATTATCCAAATAACACTGATTGTTTTTGAGTGCTTTGTTAGAACAACCTATAATTTCATTTAGCAAAGGAGACAACAATGAGTCGGTTTACATTTAAGCCAATCTTCCTGGTGCTGCTTAGTGCGGTGCTGGTCGGCGTCGTTTCACAGCCGGTCTGGTCGCAGGCAAGGAGCGCGGCGGTTCTCGGTAACGTATTGGATACGACGGGAGCTGCCCTGCCGGGCGTGGAAATCCAGATCGTCAACGTTGACACGGGTATTAGTGTCAACCTGGTGACCAACGATGTGGGAGCCTACCGCGTTGATAACATCCGTCCGGGCTCGTACCGGTTGGAAGCACAGTTGCCGGGATTTAAAACCCATGTCATCAATTTTGACTGTAACCTCGGTCAAGTGCTGCGTCTGCCTATCGAGTTGGCGATTGGAGAGATCACCGAGAGCGTTGAGGTCCTAGCGGAGTCGGGATTAGCCGAGGTGCAGACGGACACCAATGAGTTGAGTACTGTGATCAGCGAAGAGTACGTGGATCGCATCCCTTCTCAGCATCGCAAAGTGACGGAGATTTTCAAGGTCTCCCCTGGTGTCGCATGGTTCAGCATTAACCCCCGCGATGGCCATACTGCCTGGTTCACCGTGGCCGGTAGCGGCGGTTCCAGTCACATTTGGCGGCTAGATGGTGGAAGTATCAACCAAGCCCGCGGCTTCGGTGATTCACCAAATATTCTCACTCCACCACCCGATGTCATGAAGCAGGTCCGCGTGGTGTCAAACAGCTACTCAGCGGAATACGGACAAGGCGACGGCGCGCTCCTGATTATGGAGACCAAGACAGGGACCAATGAGATCCACGGCAACGTTTACTATTTTGGTAGGAACGATCGCGTCGATGCCCGTCCCTTCTTTGCCGTTGGCAAGCCGCCGCTTCGGCATCACCAATATGGGGGTTTGATTGGTGGACCGCTTAAACAGGATAAGACCCACTATTTCATCTCCCTAGAAAAACAGTCGACGGTGGAGTGGCTGGAGTGGATCGTCAACGTGCCCACCATGCTGGAGCGAGTAGGAGACTTCTCGGAGTCGTACAACTCCGATGGGACCCTGCGTACGATTTACGATCCGGCCACGCTGGCAGGGAATGAGGTAGATGGTTACACTCGAGATGCGTTTCCGGGCAACGTTATTCCCACGGACCGCTTTGATCCAGTGGCCGCGCAGATGATTGCAATGTACCCGGAGCCGAACCTACCCGGAAATATCACGGGGGGCGAGAACTTCACGGCCAATCCACCGGACATTACGCTCTCGCGGTTTTGGCACTTCTACCGACTGGACCACACCTTCAGCGACAGTGACAACATGTACTGGCGCACGGCTTTAGATCTTTCCGACAACACGCTGGAAGGACCCTTTGGCCTGCAGATCGACGAGAAGTCGCAGGTGAACGTGGTGGACGCGAACGTTCATGCCGGTATCTGGAACCATACCTTCTCACCGACGCTTACTAACCAAAGTCGTATATCGGTAGCGATTTATCGGTCCCCGCGTCGACAGCTCTTCTGGAACTTCGATTGGGCCAAGCGTTTGGGTCTACAGAACCTTAGTGCGAATGCGATGCCGAAATTCTACATCGACGAGTATCGCAACATTGGTCAGGGTTGGTACGCTCAGGAGCCCACCATTAAGGGTTTGCGTTCCCTTATGATTGAAGACTCGATGGTTTATCTAAGGGGAAAACACACCTTTAAATTCGGGTCGGAGTATATGCATTCCCGCATTGTGTTGGCTTCGCGTTTCTGGCCTTCCGGTCGATCCGATTACGATCGTCGGGCCACCCAGAACCCCGCCGATCCTGGCGGAACCGGAAAGGGAGGAGCATCCTTCCTGATCGGTCAGGTGGCCAGTGCAAGGGTCGAAGCTGGTCCTCGCATCGACGCTCGGGCTTTTTGGGTCGGGATGTTTTTCCAAGACGACTGGCGGGCTACCCAGGATGTGACGCTCAATATAGGACTTCGTTACGAGTATGACCAGCCTATTATTGATGTCACGGAAAGTCATAGTGGTTTTGATCGCGACGCAATCAATCCGGTGAGCAATAGCCCCGGAGTAATTACGTTCGGTCAACAGTATTTTGACGCTACCGGGCACCACACACCACGTTTTGGCCGGCGCTTCATGGGTATGAATCTGACCCCTCGCATGGGTCTGGCCTGGACCCCGGGAGGTCGCCAGGACCTCGTACTTCGCGCTGGATTCGGTGTCTTTTACATCGATCCCTCGCATGGCGATGGCTTCTGGGGTACTCCTCGATTGGGGACCAACCGACGTGGAGACTGGATCACGGGCGACAACGGCCTCACTCCAGCCTTTCAGCTGAGCGAAGGATTTCCGGAGATACCGCTAGAAACGTTGAACGAGGGGTTCGGAGCGGTGCCTGTACCGGAGGGTGGTTTTACGGAAGACGACGAATCGCCGCGGCTATCCGTGGCCTATTTCGAGCCGACTCGTCCCGCTTCCTACCGCATGCTCTTTAACATGAGTCTGCAGAAAAGGATTGGCGAGACGGTTGTCGAGATCGGTTATCTAGGCAACGTCGGCCGGCGCCTGGGTGGTAGTATCGCCCTGAGCGAGATCCGTCCGGATCAGTATGGACCAGGGGATCTCCGGCACCTACGTGCCTACCCGCAGTTTAACGGGGTAACAGCCACCGGTTCACAAATGTACAGTACTAAATACCATGCTGGATTGATCCTGCTGAGGGGTAAGTTGTTCCATAGAGATCTGGCTTATCAGACTAATTACACCTTCGCGCGTGATTTGGGAGATTCGAGCATTCGCGGTGCCTACAATATTTCAGAGTATTGGGGTCCGAGGAGCACGGAGATTCGTCACCGCTTTGTCTGGTCCTCAGTCTGGGAGCTCCCATGGGGTCCTGGGAAGAGGTTCTCAGGTGCAGGTGCTGGTTCTTCCCTTCTTGGTGGATGGAGTTTCTCGGTGTTCGCGAATCTCCAGAGCAAGGGCGCGGACTCAATAGGATCTTCCACCAATACACTTAACAACTTCGGACCCAACCAAGGTGTCGATCGAATAGCAAATAACCTTCGCCCAGCGGATGGCACGAGTGGCTTTGATCCTGGATCGGATTTATGGTTCAACACCGAGGCCTTCGAGTTTACGGCACCCTACACCTATGGCGACGCGGGGACCCGCATTATTCCCCGTCCTTTCTGGCACCAACTGGACATGTCAGTGTTCAAGAAATTTCAAATCTGGGAAGACATTAATACGGAATTTCGAGTGGACATGTTCAACACGTTCAACCACACGAACTTCAACGGCCCTGGCACGACCTTCGGGGACGGTTCGTTTGGTCGTGTCTCCGGGTCGGGCCGGGGAAGGATCATCGAGTACTCGCTCAGATTTTCGTGGTAAGGAGTACTCTTTGAGATCTCTCTGATCAGGGGAGATCGGAAAAAAACAACGGGGGGTTGACTGGCCTTGTCGGCCGGGCTGCTCTCCGTTGTTTTTTGGGTGAAGTCATGATTACTTAAGCATGGAAGGGTGGTTTGGGAGTCTTAAAGGAATCAGTAGGAAGGATTGGGACCGCCTAGGAAAATATGACTCCCAAAAGGACCCTCGTTGGGATAGCATTATCGAGCCAGGACGCGTGCTTTGCAAGTAGTCCTTATTCCAAAAAACGTGGGTGTTTATCTTTGGAACCCATCGGACCAAGGATCGTTATTGGAAGGTGGCTGGTTTGTGAACTTAACGCAGCTAGTACAGTAATCTCACGGAGTCTGCTACTCGGGTTCTTCATTTAGCATGTTCCTTTGCATGGCTTTAGTATACTTTACCCATTCGATACTCTTTGTTTTTGGGTAGACCGTAAGGCTTGAGACGCAGACTACGGCTTACCTAGTACTCGGTTTCATAAAATTCCCGACCACGTCCTCAGGCCGTAGAGTAGTGGCGCGATAGCCTGCTTTATTTGTCGCTTCTCTCGGATGATGTACAGTGGCATCATCGACGTCCTTGCTTCGCTGAATCAGGACCGTCGCGCTTCCCGCAAACTTGAGTGTATTTATGAAACTGAGTACTAAAGAGCCCAGCTCTCAGAGGACATACGTTTCCCAGTCAGAGCTATCCAGGTCGATAGAGGCTCGTAGTGTGCTGAACAGTTTGAAACGGCCTGTCAGCAAAATGGGGTTCTCCCGTTTGTCCTTCAACCCTGGAATCCACCAGCTAAATGGCTAGTTGAGCGCCCTCAACTGATAATTGAAGAGGAAACCCGTTCCGAATCATGAAAAAAAACAAAGCATGTGAGTTGATTTCCGCCAGGACGCTTTCCCATTGGAAAGTGGATACTTTGCCTCGCCCTCCGACTGTGGGTGGACACCAGTGGGTGAAATTATTGGGGCCGGGGGTCTTGATGGCGGGAGCCGCCATCGGTTCAGGAGAATGGCTGTTCGGTCCAGCTGTCACTGCTCAATATGGCGGCACGTTGCTCTGGTTGGCTACACTTAGCATATTTGCTCAAATGTTCTGCAATCTAGAAATGATGCGCTATACGCTGTATTGCGAGGAGTCGATCATGGTGGGGTTTTTTCGCACCTGGCCGGGACCAGCCCTCTGGACCATTTGCTACATGCTGTTGGATACCTCCGTAATCTGGCCTTTCAATTGGCAGCTGCTGTCCTAGGCCATCTCCCGGGGATTGCGACTCTCCATCTGTGGGGGGTCAGTCTATCGGAGGGCCAGTTAGTCTGGGTTTTGGGCTACGTCATCTTCCTCGCCGGTTTTATTCCCCTAATCTTTGGTGGAACCATCTATAGGATGTTGGAGCGTATCATGACGCTTTCATGGTGTCACCTGGAAATGCCTGGGAGGTGACCAGTGGACTTTTCCGGTTTGGGACGGCGCCGGTGCGAGACGACACGGTCATCGATGGCCGACACTTTACCTTGTCGGAAAGGGAAGGAACGACGCGTTACACTATAAGGGGAGCATGGGAATCGGGGAAACTGTTGGTAACCGAATTTGAGATTGACCGGGCGGAGGGGACCAGAAGATTTGGAATGGGCGAGACGGTGCCGCCTGATCTCCAAGATCAGCTCGCTAGGCTGCTGAGGCGCGTTCAGCCACTAGTAAAGCGGGGTGGGTTCTTTGTCGAGGTGAGTAACGATAACAGGACATTGGTCGCAGAGAGTCAGATTGATTCTGAAGGGAGGTGGAAACCCGGGCGGTTTTGGATCAGAGAAGCCGAGCAGAAGCGGAGTTATAAACGGTTGGAGGAGATACTCCAGGATGAGCGAGCTCGGTTCCGAGCACTAATTGCCAACCGGGGACTGGAACGTGTAAGCCTCCTGGACTACAAGCTCGAGCTTGGTCGGTTCCCGGCTCTAGACTGGGGATTACTAGCATCCTTTGCGGCCATCGCTGGAGTCGGGGGAATGGCTAACACTCTGTTCTCCAACTACGTCCGGATTAAGGTTGGGGTATGGGAGCCCGGGTGGGGGCGATTCCCAGCGCGGTCGGAGGTCGATTGATCACACTTTCTCACTTCGGCCATGTTTTTCGCCTAAGCGAAGAGAGTCGCAATCGTTGGAGCGGGTGGTACCGACACATTCTGAAGGATCAAGCGGTCTGGGTTCTGGCCTGCGTTATGGGGATGGCGCTGCCTTGCATGCTTGCTTTACAGTTCATTCGTAACGCTGCCGTCTCGGGAAATCGCGTGGCCGCACTAACGGCAGACGGAATCGCGCAGAGCTCTTCTGACTATGGGCTCATTCTTTGGTCGCTGACCTTGTTGTGCGGTTTCCTGGTAATGGCCCCCAACCAAATGCATGACGGTGATCAAATATCACGTCGCTGGAGTGACATCATCTGGATAGCTAGCAAGCGAGCGCATCGCCTTCAAGGGAACCAAGTCAAATATATCTACTACACCATCCTGAGCGTATATGGGGTGTGGAGTCTGTTTACCCTGGCGCTTTTCGACCCCCTGCAAATTGCCAAGATATCCACTGGGATCATGAACGTGGGACTCGGATTTTCCGCGCTTCACACCCTGTATGTCAATCGCACACTCTTGCCTCAAGAACTAAGGCCAAACTGGTTTATGCAGATGGGAGTGCTCTACTGCGGAGTCTTTTTCCTGGGCATCAGTGCGATCGTGATCCTTAATCTGTGACGGTAGGGAGGCGAACCCCGAACCTAGTGGTTAAGAGTTCTTCCAAGAACCAGTGTCAGCACTGTAAACTTCCGAAGAAGGGTATAAATACTTTGTACAGCTTGGTATGAATCGGGTGGAGTCCGTCAATAAAACGTCAATGGGAACGGTTCTGACAGAACTAGCTTGTTTTGTCGTGGAGTTCCATCCTGAAGTAGGAGAGGTGGAAAGTGGAAGTTCCTTTGCTCGCGGGCCTTGGCGCAGGCGTATGTTTGGCGGTGGATGGAGGTATTAAAGAGACCGAGGTCCTTTACCAAGCTTGGGGAATATCCGATCCGGAGTTAATATGGGGACTGATAAACTACCGAGCGATGTAAACCCTCGACTGAGAACAGGAGGTTTCATGACAGTTTTAAGGATAACTATAGTCATACCACTGGTGGCTTTCATTTGCTCTCACGACATTGTTCAAGCTCAGCAAGCCAGCCCTCATGTCGTATCTGCAGAGGAAGTGCGCACAGAAGTGGCAACCAAATCAACCTGGCGAGAGCAGAATATTAAAGAGATTCAAAAGGTGCTCAGTCACCACTTGGTTCAGAAACACATGGGAAGACTGGTTGATCTAGAGAGAGTGGGAAAGGCCCTTCCTACCTTGGACGATGACGCTCTGAGTAAGTTGGTCAGCGAGAGCCAGAAAATCAAGGATCAGTTGCAAGCTGGGAAATCTCCGGTGATTTTTGTAGCCTTGGGAATTGCCGTCTTTCTAGCTGTAATTCTCACCTGTTGTCCAGATTAGGGAAAAAAGAACAAGACTTCAAAGATCTTCGGTCGTAGCGATAAGGACTTAGAAGGTTTATTCAACCATTTCCATAAGTCTCTGTGGAAAATAGATATTCCTACAAATAGTATATCTAAGCAAAAAAGGCCGGGCATATTTTCCAAAAACCGCCAGCCCAGCCAGGTCCAGATAGGTGTTCCTGAAACGAGTGTGTTCTCTTCTTTCCACTTTTCTTTCGCAGCCAGCTCTGCGGTAATTGCTCAGGATGTTGGCATTATTCAGGTCAGTTGCTTGGAGTTACTTCAAAGGGGGCTACAGAGGCTCCTCACTCTTTCAAGTGCGGACGGGGCCAGAGAGTAGCTGAGTGATTGGTAAGATCACTAGGCTGGAAAGGAAGTGGTCTCTGGGTCTCGGGTCTCAAATCGCATGAGGTGACACAACCCAGGCTGCCCGGTATCAGGTCAATGCACGTAGCCTTTTTTTATTAAATTCGCAAACACCAGATCGGCCATGAGTTTGTGACCATTGGGTCCCCAATGGGTATCCCACTTCATGAAGACAGGAAAATAGCTGATCCCCTCCGTTTTAAAATCCTTGACCAGATCCATCACCGAAATGCCCTGTGTTTTTGAGAGATCATCCAAAAGCTTGGACTGATACAGAGGCTCGCCCACAGGATCATGCTGGTAGTGAAGAAAAGCTTCCGATTTGCTAACTTCATAACTTCTCGCAAAGGCCAGAAGAACAAACTCCACGCCATTTCTTCTACACAGATCGCTTATTTGTTGAGTGTACTTCTTCGTTACTTCCATCGCTAGGTCCCAAGTGAAATTAGCCCCAAAAGGAGAAGCTGTTTGCGCTTTTTCATTTTGATCGAAAAAGTTCAGAGGTTCTCCATTCTCATCGAAGTTGGCTATTTGGTAAAAATAGAGATTCTCATGAAAATCACTCTTGTCAAAATTGTAGATCACTAGATCGGGATGGTACTTTAGTACGGTCGTCTTAAGCATGAGAAAGCTATGAAGGGTAGAGTAACCTCCGACCCCTGCATTGATGACTTCGAACCTCGTCTTTAGATGATGACGGAGGCCATATTCATTTAACCTGTCTTCCAATAATTTTGGGTAAGTATCCTGAATGGGGACACAACAACCATAAGTGTAAGAATCGCCAAGCATGACAATCCGATACGTATTAACAGGTTTGTTCAATGGATATTCGTAGTCTCTTAATCCTGCTGAATTCATAGTGGCAATATAAGTCATTTCTCCCTGCAAGATAGCAAGTCTTGACTTTCCTGGATAAAAACCCAAAATGGGGTCAGGCGAAAAGGGACCTTTAATTCCACGGAAATCTATGAATCTTAGTACGCGATTGTTCTCGGTATCTGCGACATAAACATGGCTGAAATGAGCATCTTTCTCAGCTAGGAAATCTTTTTCGTAACTTATGGCAGCGACCCCAGCAGGTTTGCTGAATATTATTCCTTCACTATCCAGGTAGGCGCCTCCTATATCTTCATCAAATTTGTTGTACACAGGGACGGTGGTCAGATTCCTGCGTAAGAAGTCGTATTTTCTAATCCTGTTATTCCCGGTATCAGCAATATAAATAAAAGGAAAACTGTAAAATAGCGTTGTCGGTTTATTTAAGAACTGCTGATCACTTAACGCGGATGAATAGCGCCCTGAACTCGCAGCGTCTATTACAGCCAGTTCGGGAGTAATATCGAAGCCAAAAACATCCTTCGAGCCAGTTCCAGTCAAAGCACAGGGGCTGCATCTTTGGTCATAGATCAACAGAGTGTTTTGACCAGCACTGGAGAGGTAAAGATCTCCCCGGAAATCAATGGCCACTCCTTCCGGCTGACTGATGATTTCGTGGGGTTCGATCGGATATATCTTAAGATTGTCAGCACTCAGTTCCGTGTTAAAGGTTTCAAAACCAATCTGGAACATGTTGAACTCATTCCTGTTCCTCTCAGGAGTCTCGATGCTTCCAATGAACTGGCGATCGATGATCACCTCTTGGCTGTCCTGATAAACTTTAAGCTTGAGCCTGTGCCATTTATTGCCCCCACCTTTATACTGGCCTATCACTCTAGCGTCTTGATACCGCCCATCACGGTAGAGTTGAAATTGTATTTGTGATTTCTCTAAAACTATCGCAGTTCGATCCCCCGCCCTAGATATCTTGGTTAAGAACGCAACTTTTTGTTTTCCTTGGCCTATCCAAAATCCACTTCGATCGTATAGGGGACGATGAAACGGTAATTGGTGTGCATTGGCACACCAATTACCGTTTCATCAAAGTTCAAGGTGCCATTGGAAAAATTGGTTTTCGAATCAGGCGATGGACTCCACCAACTTGCGGAGGAAAAGTCTTCCTGGAAGAAAATCATCCCCTTGTTCTGGACCAGAGTCTCGACCTTTCCGGTGGGCAAGATCTTCCTGATCGCGTTGTTTCCTGTGTCAGCCACGTACAAGTGGTCATTTACATCGAGTGCAATCGCAGAGGGAGAATGAAGACGAGCTTGTGTTCCTTCCCCGTCAATAAATCCTGCTGTGCCGTTGCCGGCGATGGTGATGAGTTTTCCTGCAGGCGTTATTTTTCTTATGGCATGATTCCCCGTATCCGCTACATACAAGTTGTCCTTTCGATCTATCGCGATTCCGGATGGGGAACTGAGACGGCCCTTTTGACCCGTATCAGCATCTATAAATCCTGACGTGCCGTCACCTGCAATGGTAGTGACATTTCCATCCCGGGTAATCTTTCTGATAGCGTGATTGCCTGAATCGACTACAAATGATAACCCCGTGGTTGTTTACCGTGATCCCCCTGGGAGAGTTTAATTTTGACTCTCCTATACCCCCGTCCTGAAAACCCTGATCGCCGCTCCCAGCCAGAACTGAGACTCGATAGTCAGGGATCAGACTCCTGCGCGTTACCCCCTGAAATTCCCTCTCATTTGCAACCACTTTGTTGACTTTATAAGCGGCATGAAGAGCGAAAATAAACAAAATCAAGATAAGAAAACAAGTTATCCTTTTCCGCACCGACATATTCTTCCACCCAAGTTGCGCCAATACCCGACCAGTCTGAGAAGACACAGACTAGTCGTTTTGGAAAAGTAGAAAAAATCAGAATGCAGAGTCTCTCACTTAGTGGAGTTTGGCACAAGGGATATCAATTAATGTTCGGTTTCAGGACGAAACCTAAGCACCATGGGGATCTATTTATCCGGCGTTGGTGAAGCAGAACGCGAGACCATGGTCATATAGCGCAAGCCAGGAGAAAGTCTCACATAGACTCTGATAAAATAGCCCATAACGGCAGACAAGCGTGCCAGATGATTACCAGATCCTTATTCACCCTACGTTTCTGAAAAACTACGAACCAGACGGCGGTGACGACATACTGATCGAGGTGTGGAAAAAGGCAGCTGATGCACTGAGACGAGCGAAGTAGATCTTCATAATTGGCTACAGTTTCCCTCAGGAGGACAACTCAGCCCTGACATTACTGTTAACCAACTGTGGAAAAGAGAAGGTCAGAATTATTAACCGGAATCGGCACACTCATGCACGTCTTGAGAGCCTTTTCTCTACAACAAGTCCCGGGTCCACCCAAAGTTTTGAAGACTGGCTTCAGACAAGAAGTGGCTGTTCTGTTTGACAATTTTTGCCCCGGCAACCTTGCCTCTCGGTCGGCAGATGTTACGACTGTCTCTATTCCTGTCAAGTTATTCCAGGACCGATCTAGCGGGAAGGATATTCCTCGTCAAAGAAGATTTCAAGGAGCTGCCCGAATGAGGGCTGGAAGAGTAAGGGCGTTTTGCCGTCCGAGAAAACAGGTGATTGATGGGGACAGTATTTGAGGGGAAAGGGAGCCAGTAACGACGCGGGTTCTGACTCTCTTTCGGCTTCATCGATTGGCTCAAATCCTAGGAGCTTTCTCCAGACCACTGACAGATCGTAAAGCGCCTCCCCCCCAAGACCAAACACTTGCGCCTCATTAGTGCAATTCTGTTCCCAGACCAATTAGACTTCTGGTTCTTGGATGACGTCTCGATTCTCTCAATTTTGCAGTAAACTCAAGCTTATCTTTGTAATCCTTTTTGAAGGGTTTAAGCTCACCTGTATCGATAGTAATTCTCAATAAGTTTCTCGAATTTGCACGAATATCGGAACTAGGCTCGTAAGTTGAAAAAATTCCGACCTGACCCTGATCATCAGTCTTTGACCTCTTTAACAGGTAGCGGATCTGGAACGATCTCATTCCGCCCGGTTTAAAAATACCTACCATGTTATCAGTAAAGTAAGCGTCATTTTCCTTGAAAAGAAACGTGCCAAATCTTTCATTCCCGTTAGATCTTACACAAGAAACAGTCCTCCATGGCTCTCCTTCCTTATGGCGCCACTGAACCGTGATACTATTTTCCTTCGCCTTATCGTTGAATAGAAAAAACGGGACGTTTATAAAAACCTCCTTAACCGGAAATCCGACAATATAGTTAAATACGACATAGCTCATTTGTGATTTATCGGCTTGCGGGACAAAAGCAACGCTATTGGGTCCTATCTTTTTGTTAGGATCGATTGTTTGACCAGTGACCTGTATTGCATCAACGACACCCACCGCCAACTCAACGATATTATTCTTGTCCACTCCCGATTTATAGTTATTGAAAACCTCGATGAGACTGCTGTGATCGAAAGTCAAATGTAATTGATCGTAAGCAATCTTTGGTAATCCGATGATTAGAGGAGCGATCGAGGTACCCTTTAAGGCTAACTCTTTTACAGATCCTGGAATATCAATGAATCTAAGACCCTCATTTTCACCCAGCGAAAAAGACACTGTTATTTCGGCTTTTGAGCCGGACGATATCTCCTGGGTAATATATCTTTTTTCAGACTCCAGCTTATTGACAAAAAATAGAGGTATTCCCATACGATCTTTTGTAACCAGATAATTATCTGGAAAGCTGTAGTATTCATTATGATTGTAACCGGACCTGAATCCTCTGAATAACGCAAGCTTCCCCCGGCGGTCCAAAGGGCCGGCCATCACAAGATAAATGGAGTCAAAGGTCCCATCGGCAAGCTTTTGCCACATTGTCTCCGCCTCTGGAAAGTGCATTTTAAAATGTTTAAACACGTCATACTCAAAGGAACCTCTCAACAAGGTAAGTCTAGTGGGATTAAAAGTGTCACCGTGCTCGTAATCGAAGAACACGAGATTCTTCCCTTTTGACGCCTCCTGATCCAGCAACTGCCGAACCTGGCGCATTCCGTTCAACAACCCCAGGTTTTCATTAAACGCATAAACAAAATTACGGTTGAAGTTCGAATAATTGATTACCAGAGAAATCAATAAGAATAGCGAGCAGAAGGCGCTTTGCGAAGAACGTTGACTCCTTCCCTTCCACAATCGCCGCCTTTCGCTGAGAAGGGAGAGAATCGTTGGAGCCACTTAGTAATAATGTCAACTTATTAGTAATTGCCTTAGAGATTCTTATTAAGGATCCGGTAGTAATCCTTGTCTGAATAGCAGAAGACAAACCATATGAAACAAAAAAGAATAGCAAAAAATAATAATCGAATTTGTCTTCGAGATCAATAAATTATCATCCGTGGCTGCTCTGGCAGCAAAAAGCATGGCTATGCTAATGAAAAAGTAATTTCTCAATTCTTTCTTAAAGAAAAGATACGTTTAATAAAGACAAACAGTCCTGTCAGTAAAAACAGAACTTCAATCGGATTCAGGAAGTTCTGGTGCACAAGCATTCCAGGCATATGTGGCACCCAAAGCCTTGGTGATGTGAGAAATAAGTTGGTACAAATTCTTGAGACCATAGTGTGGAGGCGGTTGAGCGAAAAGCTTTCAAACAGGCTGCCGGTTGTCTGACGCCCCGAAAGAATCTCGTTGAGCCTGTCAGGAATGAGCGATAAATGGAACAAATAAGGCTCGTGTAATAGAAGGCTCCAAATAGTGCTGAAGAAAAGATAAAAGAAGAGAGCTGATATCAGGATAAGTGGATAAAAAAGAAGAGGTATCTTCTTATCGTCGAGAAGGTGGAAGGAGCTGAGAAGCCTAAATCCGCAGGCGGCTAAAATGATAAAGGAGAGTAGCACTGCTGTGGTGTTTGGATAGCCGTTGAGTATGAAGAGCGCCAGTGAAAAGGATAATCCAAGAGCGGGCCGAATCTTTTTTGCAATGGTCTGGAGTGCAGCGAGAAGAGAAAAAGGAAACTCATGAAAAATAATAATGGATATAGAGAAATCTGAGGGTGGGAGCCTGAACAAATTAACTGGCTAAAATAAACATTTCCGCCAACAGCAACGGCAAGTACCATTCCAAAGGTCTTTCCTGAAAGCTCGCGGCCAAATAAGTAAGCAAAAGTGAAAGTAAGTGCGGTAGTCAGGACATTGATGACAACGGAAAATAGGATCTCTAGATCGAATAGTTGGAAGGTTAGAAGACGAACAACGTATTGAATAAGACGCTGCAGGACTTTGACCTGCTCTAGCCTGTGAAAATAAATGTCTTCTGTTTCGGTAACCCCGAATACCGACGGGTGCAAATTTGAATTCAACTGTTTCCCATGAAAGTCTTGGTAATCTTCACGGATAAATTGAGAGAACGTGCCCGAATACTCGCTGTTTAGATATTTAATGAGCTTGTAGTGAACCAGTACATTGTCTGTGGTCGTGTCATTCACATTCCCGGTAGGAGGAAGAACAATGAACGTTCCTACAAAGATGAGGGAAAGAAACAGAAGGCCAATCAAAAAACAGTTATCAAAAACTTCAGTCCGCATGATATTGGGAGCTGACGAGGGGAAAAAATATCAGCTTCAGACGTGAGTTTCTCTGCTCTCTTAACGAACCAATGATGGAAACCTAGCAGCCCTCCAGTTGTGAGTCAATCTCTACCACTTAAGAGGGTTCGCCCTGGTTGGTCTCTGAGATGCTTAGCTTCAATTCAGAAGGGAAAATCACAGAACATTTTGCGGTGAGCATTTCTCGATGGTGATTTAGAACGGAAGGACTTACGTTTAGCTAATTTTTGCCGATTTTGAAAAGATTTTCTCACACGGATTCTCACACAGTCTGAGCCATATTTGAGGCTGCTGAACATCCCAGTGCAAGGGTCAATTCATGGTTTGCTCGACTCTAGGATCTCCAGGCCAGGTCCAAATCACTGGTTCAGAATAGAGTATCCCTTTTTTTCCTTCCACTTCCCTTTCTCAGCCAGTCTGCGGTGATTTTCCAGGGTGCTGGTGTTATTCGGGTCAAATGTCCGGGAGAAACCCGGGAAGTCTATATAATGGATCATTCTCTAGGCCCTGCATCACCGACGGATTCCCCTTCCTTTTTTGGTCGGTCAAGCCGACATTCCTCATTTTAAAGGTTATTCTACCGCGTGGCTGGTATTGAGTCACATTCTGCCATTTATATCGCCAGCAGTCTGGTCCGCGATCAGATCGGTGAGATAGATTTCGTTGGTCAGTCTACTAATGATGAAAAGACGGCCCCTTTCGTCTACGCCAAAACGGGCATCGCCGCGGCTCTTACCAATCAGGTCACGAAACAGCCCCGCGGGGCTGCCGTCGATACTCACCGCCATCACCGACATCGACGCCTGAGTATTGGCTGCATCGGCTGCCAGCAAATCGTCAAAATCAGCGTGAAAAAAAGCACCGCGCGCTAGATCGCTAAAGACCACCTGGTTCTGAAAACTTGGATCGCCAGGATCGGAGACCACGAAGCCCCCAGTGATCGCAGTGGAACCCTTTGTGGGGGTTGCACCAGGAAGGTTGGGAATGTTGTGGTCATACACGGTAGCAGGAAATTCGAGTGTGGAACCGGGCGGCAGTTTGAGTAGCGTCTTCATGTTGCCATCTACCGAACCCTCATGGCGTGACCAGCCGTGGTTGTCGCCAAGGTCGACGATATTCACTTCTTCAAAGTCGCCGGCGCCAATGTCAAACACGATCATGTGGTAGTTGCCGCAAGTGCCCTTGGCGAAGCTGAAGTTTTGGGGATAGCGAAAGCCCCAAGCCGCGATCTCTTCCACATTGTTGTCATTATCGAGTAGCGAACCACCATCATAAAACGGGTTGTCCGCCGGGACGGAATAGGGATCGTTGCTATTTTGAAGCGGGTTGATACGCAACACCTTGCCGAACGGATTGTCCGAGTCTTGAGTGTGTTGAAAGTTCTTTAGAGCAGGTCCGGCGTAGGAATCGCCTAATGATAAATAAAGGTTCCCGTAGTCGGCCTGACCCGGCATGGCAAACGGATTGAAGCTGATCTCACCGACCGAGTGTGTGTCCTCGTCCGAACCACTTACCTCAAACCTAATCACCTCGCGCCGCGACGTCGTGTCGATCCGGTTGGGATTTTTTGCATCGACGGCCCATTCCACGATGGCATACTGGGTGAGCACGTCACCTGGTCTTGTTGGAAGCTTAGATCCGCTATAGTCGGGGCTGCGGACTCCCGGTATGTTTGTTTTATAGATGGTGTAAAGCTTACCTTCGCCGGGAGCATCGGCTGTGCCGTAATTCGGATGGAAGGCTATGTAAGACAGCCCCCTTGTTGTGAAACCGAGAGAACTGTCAAAGTCCGGGACTCCAGCTGTGTTGAAATCTAAGAACGTTCCCAGGGAGGTTCCGCTGGACGAGAAGGCATGGATCTTACCTTGATTGGTGCTGACAAAGATTCGTCCCGATCCATCCTTGGGATGTGTAAGATCGATCGCGCTTTCCGGCAAAGGGGCCGAAGAATACGTGGCGAAGGTCGTCAGTTTCAGCACCTTTGACGAATTTAACGGGTCGTCAACCTGGTCGAACACAGGAGCTGTTGCCTTGAAATTACTGACGTACTCGACCAGCGCCTGAAGGTCCTCCTCGGTTATTTTTTCCACGAAAGATGGCATCGTTGAGCGAGGGGAAAACTTCTTCGAATGCAGGATTTGCGCTCGTATTTGCCAGGGCGCATACATGCTTCCTATGCCATCCAAGCTGGGACCGATCGGGTCACCGATGCCACCCAGTTCGTGGCAACTTACACACTTCATCATCTGAAAGACTCGCCGTCCTCGAAGCACCAGCTCCCGGTCGCCTGTCGGGGGTAGCGGGAGATCTTTCTGAGTCACTGCAAGTAGCTCCGATTCTGTGTTGGTCGGTGGGTGATAGACCTCACTGTAAGGCACAGCCGCGTACATGAGGGCAAATAGGGTAGTTACGGAGATCACCACCACCTTTCGGCTTTTCCAGTGTCGATCTTCCGAACGTTCCAGCCAGGGCAGTGCCAGCCGAACCAGAATGATGAGGGCAGGAATGATGACCATGGGCGGCACTTCTATACCTTCGAACAGCCGTAGAAGCTCATAGTGCATGGCTAACCTGTTCCCCGCCGGTCCTTGAAATGGCTACCTTTGGGTAGCCCGCAAGAGCACACCGGATCAGCCGAAGTCCTTTAAACGGGAATCTGATCAGTTAACTGAGAAACTCCCTGATTATATCCTGCAGGGTAGGGAAATACCGATCCCAGCAAATCCGTACAATTTGGGGGTGCAGCGCAACAAAACAACTTGGCTGCATAATCTCCCCATTTCCAACCCAGAACCTCTAAATCGGATTTTATCCTTCTTAAATAGGCAGTTTCAGTTCCCGGCAGACGGCTTCACGGCTGGCCAGTTCACCACTGGCCAGCTTCTCAGTCAGCTCCAACTGCATGACGGTATCAATCTGGGAAAAGACCTTGCCGAAACCTTCTGCCAGCCGGTCAATCATCTCCGGACCGACGGCAGTGGGCACATCGGGCACGATCGCCGTCTCCTCGACCAGGCGTCGCGCCTGTGGGCCGTCGGCCGGATCATAAGTACGATCGGAGGGCCAGGTTCGCCGCCATGGATGCAACCTCTCAAACCCATCCGGGCGGGCAAAAACTGGGAGTTCCGGCAGCGTCCAGTTCATCCAGGATCGACATACGACCCCTTCGGCTGTCAGAGCCGCCACGGCCTTTGCACGGAACTCGCGCGGAGTGACATCCACTCCGGCCGCTCGCGGGTCAAAGCGGACCCGGAACATATGGTACACGTGCGTCCGGTCCTCGGGCACGGTGGGTGGGATCACCCCTGGAATATCGCGAAGTCGCTCGTCTAGCCGTTTGAGCTGCTCCCTGGCCACGGCAGCGGTCAGCACCGAACAGCGGTAGTTGTACCCAATTGTGGCCAGCGGATACTTCTCCCTCTCGCAGGGTGCTGCCAGGGTCACGCTCAGCCACAATCCCTGGGCGCGGTCGTAGTACGATTGGTGTGGTGTGACGAACAGTCCCGCCTTCCGGCCTTTGTAGGTGGCCCCGTGGGCGTGAGCGGCATCCTCGATAACCGCGATGCCGTGCCGCTTGGCGACCGCAATGACCGGGTCCATGTCTGCAGGCAGTCCCCCCAGGTGCCCAACCATCAGTGCCTTGGTGCGGGGAGTGATTCGATCCTCGATTCGAGCAGGATCGAGGTTGTACGATTCAAGGTCTACATCGACAAACACCGGAGCGGCACCGGCATGCAAGACGGCTAGGGCGGCCGCCGTAAAGGTGTAAGCAGGCACGATCACATCGTCGCCCGGCCCAATGCCGGCGCTCCACAGAGCCATATGAAGTCCCGCTGTACCTGAACTGACCGCTCGGCAAAATGGTGCATCAAGGTAGCGGCACCATTCATTCTCCAGTTGCACCACCGGCTCAGCGTCTGAGCCGATGATCGTGTCGGAGCACAGAATAGCCCCGATCCGTTCGGCCTCGCCGATGGTGAACCGAGGCCAGCGGCTGCACTTCGTTGACTCCGACACCACCGACTCGCCACCCAAAATAGCCAGCTTCTCTATTTTTTTCATCTATACACTCTCCACACCCGGACTTCGAGCTGCTTTTCTCTTTTTCCCCGACATTCCCCATATCATTCTCGGAAGAACCTTTTACCGGTCTCTCCAGTAAATGGCCACAACTTATCAGTCCGTCAACCTTTCCTCAAGTGGTCCTTGGTCCTCTCTCCATCAAAAGCGCCTCTGCTCCCTCGGTTTTCCAGGTGCTTTTCGTCAAAAACCTGATCAGTGGAGACATCAGCCGCTCACTCAGAAACACGGGCTCTAGGCTGTTCTCCATCTCAAGCGGTCAATCCGAGACAACAGCTCGGCCCATATCTCCTCGCTTACCGCGACCTCCGCCATTTGGAAGGTAACCGTCCGGCTATGGCAAACCACCTTGGCTCTTCTGGCAGCGGTACTGGAGTCGAAAAGACAGCAAGTGGGTAGAAGATTTCTACCAGTACAGAAAGCAACTCATGAAACAGCTATGTGAGAAAGCTGGTGTGAAGCACTTCAATTTTCATGCTCTCAGGCACTCTGGAGCCTCAGTCATGGAGAAGCACAATGTTCCTATTGGAGACATTCAGCGACTTGTGGGGCATGAGAACAGAAAAACCACTGAAGTTTACCTTCACAGCATCGGATAATCTGAGCGAGAAGCCATGTCTATTTACGAGCTTGCCACCGAAATTCCACACACAGACTCTCACACAGCAGAAGCTGCTGACGAGACACTTCCCCGTAAGTAATTGAATTGATTGGTGAGCCGCTTGCAACCCTCTTTATAACCACTCACCGATAGGGGCTGGAGAATAAGCCCTGATATTTGAAAGACTTAGGAAATCCTGGCCGCTCTGAAAAGGCGGAAGCGCGGTTGTCGCCGATTTCCCTTTTTCCGATCAGCCAAATTCGAGGCGGAAGCGTTGTTAAGAGCATTTCCGCCTGCTCGGTCACGAAAGTCTCCTCTTCGACTTCGAGACGAGGATATCCGGGTCGTCGTTCTGGACGCTGTTCACCCTGGTGCTGACGGCTCGCCGCTCGTAGGGACCGGCAGGGGATTCACGCACCAGCTCGAGGAGCCACGGGACCGACGACGTCGGATCGAGCCAGTCGTCGAAACGGTTCCACACGACAAGTCGCATTCTCGAAATGGGCCGGGATGAGCCAGAATGGGCCGAAATAAGCCAACCCCGCAGTCTTACAAAGGCTTCCAACGTGCTTCCCGACCGTGCGGCAGAACGAAACACTTCCCCTCGTATGCGATGTGAAGCATGCTCATCACGCATGCTTCTCGATCACCGACGGTTGGCGCGAAGTGCCGCCGCGCGTCAACTTTGTCCTCGGCTACCTCACGCCTAAAGCTTTGGAAGGTAGTAAGCGACGAGGAACCTAGTGAGGAGCTCTCCGCGGAGTGCTAGGCGATCAATATCCTCTATGTCCATGGACGAGAAGTTCGTCGGGTACTCCCGGACCTTCGCGCGCGTCGGGAGTTCCGGCGGCAGCCAGGGCAAACGATCATCGTCTTGCCCGAGATAGGACAAAGCGAAGCCGGAAATTTCCCCTGACTCGGCGAGCCGGTGTAACCGATTCCTGGTGGCGTCTTGCACTTTTCGAAAGACCGTCTCGAACGATCGGTACATGCGACTGGCCCACCACATCGGGTAGCTGTCGCCGTCGAACAGGCCAGTACCGGCGTCGCAGGAAATGATGAAGGCGGGGTTGAAGACGTTCGTGCTGATCGACGGTTCTCTACCTGGCTCCATCGGACCAACACCGAGATTCTCGAAGACGCCACCGTCTGTGAGTAGAACGCGCGTGGGGCCCGAGGTCACCCCATTTTTCGTGAAGTGATACGTCCGGTCTAGCGCGGGGAGCAGGGCTGGGTAGGCTGCGGAAGCTGCAACGGCGTCCGCAACAAACGCGTCTTCGGGAGCGATTGTTCCGAATCGCCAGCAGCCACTCTGCCTGCTTCCGAACCGAAATGCTGAGCCCGTGCGAAGCTCCGTGGCGTTAACGACGATATCGAGTGAATCTCGGGCGACGTCCAGGATCAGCGTGTCCGCGAACAGCGACTCCATCGCATCGCGAAGCGCCTCACTCCGAGTAAACGTGTAAATCGGCGGTGGCTTACCGGGTCCAAGCCAATCGCGTGTTAGCAGCGAGGGAACGAGGCGAGAGAGCATCCGGAGGCCGGACACCGCGCCAGCGGCTGCGAGGCTCCAGACTGTCTTTCCGATCGAGCTCGGTTGGAGTGCCGCCCTCACGATATCTCCGGTGAGTCCCTGCCGAAGGAGATCGACAACGCGCGCATCGAACTCCGAGAACGAGTCGTTCGAGTAGGCGTACATCGCTGAGATAACGGAGCCCCCTGAGACGCTCGAGATGACCTGCAGGCGGCTTAGGAGCCCGAGGTCGAGCAGGGCACGTAGGCATCCGAGGTGGAAGGCGATAGCGCGGCCCCTCCCACCGGAGAGAGCAAGGCCGACCTCTCGCGGCTTCTCGGGCTCCGGCCCGATCCGGGTCGCTGCAGCCGTGCCGAGTTCGACACACAAGAAGTCCTGCCTGCGGATCGTTGTTCGGAACGCATGTGCTCCGAGAGTCGGGTCATCGGGGCTTCCGGAGAGGATCAATAGGACGAAGGTTCGCCGGGTCGAGTCCGGTGCCGCGAGAAGCTGAGCGACCGCTCCGATGTCGACGTTGCTTGGACTGGGCCTTGTGGTCGGATGGGTGTGCCAGCTCCCAACGCAAGCAACGGAGCCGCGGAATCGCCGGGACTTCTCGTCGGCAGCCTCTTCCATTCCCTCGGTGCCACACGTGAAGTGGTCCTTGGCAGCATCGCTGTCCGGCGGTGCCCCCTCCACCTCTGTAACCCATAGAACGCCCACTGCCTCGTTCAGCTCGCCGAAAACTAGGCCACCTGTCTCCACCGTTGGCCCGGCCATGCGAGCGGAGCGTCTCGCCCACGCTCGCATTTCGCGCACGGCCTCGGGGGATACCCGGACCGAGTACCCCCTGCCCTTCTCTCCCAGGGTATAGTCCGGAGGCCAATAGAATGCATGGACCGAGCCCTGCTCTTCGAAGATCCACCCGGCTCCGGTCTGCGCGTCGTTGGGTTTCGACAGCGCGCGAGCGACCGCGTTCAGCATTCGAGCCGAGAGCCCAGCTAGGTCTGCATCGGAGCCAACAAAAGTCGGTTCTGAGCACCCCGGCTCTGGCTGAAAGCGCTCACCCACTGGCGTAGTTGGCCAGAAGGCCTTTAGCAGGTTTGAGAGGTTCGTCCTGCGACAGGCCTCCAGCTTGAGCCGCCTGATGAGGTCCATCGACCCGCCGCTGTGCCTCGAAGTCGAGAGGGTCGCCATCGCCGATGACGCGTCGCGGCTAACGCTCATTGAGGCAATTGGGGGACGCACACCGACGCCGCAAAGCGTCTGTTCGAGCTTCATCCTAACGGCCGACGAAGCCGTGCAATCAATTACAAGGTCTACGTCCGGTATGGGATCGGTTTTGCCGATTCGCTGGATGAGGTTGTCAGTCAGTGCTTCAATCTCGAGGTCCGGCTCAATTCGCTTGAGCCGATCGGCCAGCGATTCGGCTTTCCACCGCCCAACATCCGCATCCTCGTAGCCCTGCCGAACGAGCAGACCGGGGGCGACACTCCGGTTGTCGACGAGTTCAACACGCGTAGCACCAGCCCGCGTTACTGACTCTGCCACGTGCGTTCCGATGGCCCCGCATCCCCAGATAGCTACCCGCTTGCCGCGAAACCACGCCATCGGAGACGTCCGGTCCCGTCTCATGGTCACCTCAGGACGCATTTCGCGTACGATGCACCAGCCCACCTTGGCATCGACAGACCACTTGGTAACCTGCTCGATCGTCTCCTTGCGCGCGCCCGCATCGTCGCCTTCCCAGGCCACGTGCATCTTCCGTAGCTTGTCTGCGTCGTCCCCGGGAATCTCCCAGACAGCAAGGTGCTGAAGAGCGCGGCCCCCTCCCTCGATGCGGCGCATTGGAGTGCCGAGGACGATGGTCAGCGGCGTCCCTGATTCTGTGTGGCTCGCGAGCGACCCGAGCGCGACAACGAAGTGGCCGGTCGGGATGCCGTGCGACTTCAGTTCGTTGAGCAGCGTGTTGACCGTCTTGGGGTACTCGAAGGGCAGGGGCTCATGGAGAAGAATCGCTGGGGCGAAGTGTTTTGTGGGCGCCTCGGAGATCGACTTCCAGCCGATGATCTCGGTCCGGCGGCTCCGCTGGCAAAGCTCAGCGAATCCGATCCATGTGGATGCCCCAACCGGAGGTGTGTCTGCCTTCGGGACGACGAGCCGAGCGACGGTGGCGTATGCCACCGGGGGGTGGAGCGGCGCATCGTCGGGGTCGAGGTTGTTCCGGGCAGCGTCGCGAATCCAGCTGTCGAGCCGCGTGATGAAGCCATATATCCCGTCCTCTGGCTTCCACTCTGCCGAGCTCTGGTACAAACAGGGGTGGCGCCCCCATTGTACGTGCGGGAAGCCCGCGAAGCGCCGGTGCGTTGTCTCGACACGCGGGTGCTCGTAAGGGAACGTAGGTGGGACAACGAGCCGGAACAGCTCGCGAGCGCGCACGGGAAGACCGTCTTCGACGTGCTCCAAACCGTCGAAGCGAATGCTTACGTCAAACTGATGGTCGTCGCTCGGTGGGGTCGTCTCTTCGACGATCTGAAGGGTTCCGGCCGATGCCTCCGCGATCTCCAGCAGCTGCTCCCTAGCAAGTTCGTAACCGCTCAGCATCAGCACCGGCCATAGGTAACGGCGTCTCCAGGAGTCGTATTCGAGCCGCGCGCCCTGCTGGCCGCCTCTGATGCGGAGTACGCACCAGTCGCAGCCGCGGCAAACGAGATCTTCTCGTCCTCCAGCTTGGCCACGATCGGATCGTCGTTGTCCATCGTGCAGAGGAAGGACGTCGTGATGCTCTCGTACTGTGTCTTGGCTTTGGCATGAGGTGGATTGTCCCCGGACCTGTTGGAGGACGGCACGGTGTTCGAGCTCGACACGATACGGTTCGGATTCTTGGAAGCGGCGTCCATCTCGTCGATGATGTGCTTCTTGAGCTTCTCCTCGTCGTCGCCCTCGTCCCTCCAGTACATCACGGCTTTCGAACAGTGGTGCGGTGCGAGGAGCACGTTCCAGGCGAGATCGTCGGCCTTGCTGACCTCAAAGATTCGCTTGATGATCGGGTAGGAGAGGTCTCCGAGGAGCAGGGCCCGGAGCTCCTTGGCCCCGTCGAACAGGGTCACCTGCATGCCGAGGCTCGTGTCGTTCCGATCGCCGGCGTCGTCGTCCTTGAAGGGAGCGTGCACGAAGGCGCGGAACTTGCTCGAGACGTTCCTCTCGTCGATTGTCGTCAGCTCGTTGCCGGGAGCGGTCAGGCGGTCCTGGGGAAAGTCCTTAAGCTTCTCCTCGTCTAGTAGTTCCGAGTAGCCGAAGATCCGCACACGGTGACCCGCCCCTGGGTCGTCCGTTGCGTTGATCGTCTTCTTCACGCGGCGGTCGGCCTCCTTTTTGAATACCTCCGCGTCGTCGCAGAGATCCTTCGTGTACTCACCGAACACGCGCGGTGTAAACCAAAGTTCGCCGATGTCCACTTCGTCGAGGAGTTTGGCGAAGCCGCGGCAGTGGTCTTCATCAGGATGCGAAAGGGCGAACGCGGCCAAGTAGGGACGCCCATCCACCTTCGGCAGGCGTTCAACTAGTTCGTCGACGATGGACAAGGTGGGATCGTCATCGTCCTCGGACTTCTCAAGATGGTTCAGGTCGACCTGCAAATGCGTCTTCGAATCGATGACGATGGTCGTGCTGTCGCCGTTTGCGACGGGCCAGAAGACTAAGCCGAGTTTGGGAAGCTTGAAGGTCATTGTGCGTTCTCCTAAAAGTAATCCGTTATTGGGGCGGCGTTGTTGCATCGTCAGAGCAGATTCCAACCGTTCCAACGAGCGCCCGTCCTTCAACCAATCTACAAGGCACCCAACGCCACCCCGTGTTGCTGCTGATTCAAGAAATGGCCAAAGACCATGTCCGACTTTACTGTGATCTCGGCCTCGGAATAAACAGTGGGTAGCCCTGTCTCATCGCTGTAGAGAAAATCAAAGATCATTTGCTTCACGCGGTCCCGAGTCGCCTCCTTCTTCTGCCAGTCTCTGATGCGCGCGAGTTCCGCTTGGAGCTTCGCATGGAGCTCTATCGCAACTGTTTTGATTCGCTTGATCTCAGCCGGGCGGAGCTCGGTCTTCTTGAGTAGATCGAACAACGCGAGCGTAGGCTCGTCGAGGCCTTCCCTAACCGCGCGCTCCTGTTCTTCGTCGAGATCAGCAACGAACTTGAGCAGCGCCTCGAATGTTCGCTCAATCGTCACGCGGTCCTTTTCCCGATTGTATTCTGCGACCAGGTTCTCATAGTGCTGCTGGAAATCCGTCCTTAGAGGGTTTTGCGCGAGCATCATGGCGAGGCGCTTCTCGATAACGGCTTTGAGATTCTGCACCTGCGTGTTCTTCTGCGGGCCTTTCGGGAACTCCTGGCGCAGCCTTTCAAAGTCGATGGCCGAGATGTCATAGAGGCGACCGTCGCCACCGTTTCCCATATCCGCAACGTTGATGCTCTCACCGACGATCCGCTGCAGCTCCTTGATGATCTGCGAGATGTCGGCTTGATCCCGGTCGTCCTGAAGACTCTTGTATACGATGTTGATTGAGTCATACGCTTGGCGGTGATCGTTAATGCCCGTAACGTTTAGACACGCCTTGAACTTCCGAAATACGGTGCGGGCCATGAGCTCGAAGCGTTTCCGGGTCCCGTCGTTCTCGTTGATGATCTCCTTGGCAGAGACGATGGCCGCGTTCCGCTCGAAGCCGGTCTTCTCGATGATGTCTTCAAGCCGGAAGTCCTTCGAGGCGAGAAAGGAGCGCACCATACCGATGGCTTCGAGGAGTTCTTCGAGCAACTCCTCCTGGGGCCTCGCAGGAGGGTCGGCCGTGCCACCGTCTTCTTCTCCGGTGTGCCCGGCGAATGTCGCAAGCGCGCTGCGGAGGTTTTTCAGGATGCCGCAGTAGTCGACGATGAGGCCGTTGTTCTTGCCCTCATGAACGCGGTTGGCCCGGGCGATGGCCTGCATCAGCGTGTGCGCCTTGAGCGGTTTGTCGAGATAGAGCGTGGCAAGGCTCTTCACGTCGAATCCCGTGAGCCACATCGCACAAACGATGGCGACGCGGAATGGATGCCCGTCCTTCTTGAAGGCGCTCTCGACATCGACCCGCTCTCCATCGGCGGTCTCGAAGCCCTCCTTGATGAGCCTTCGGTGTGGCTTGATATCGAGGTCCCAATTCCGGAACTTCGCGACCTCGCCCTGTTCCTCGCTCACAACGACCGCAATCTCCGTTTCCTTCATCCAGGTGAGCTGCCGCTCCAGCGCCAAGCGCTCTTCGTTGTCGGTCAGGCTGGCGATCTCGCCCTCGAGTTTGGCGGCGTGCTCGTTCCAGCGCTTCGTGATCAGGCCGTGCATCTTCACGGCGGTGACCTTGTCGATGGCGATGAACATCGCCTTGCCGCTTTCCCACCCGGTCGTGTAGTGCGTGATGAAATCCTCGGCGATGGTGTCGAGCCGCTCCGGCGCCGTGATGATGTGGTAGTCGCGCCGTAATTCGCGCTCCAGGCGTTGTTGGACATCGATGTCGCTCGTCTCGAACTCCTCGAGCTTCTCGGCGATCCGCTCGTTGAGTTCGTCGGTGGCTATACCGAGCTTCTCGCCCCGGGCGTCGTAGAAGAGTGGCACCGTCGCACCGTCCTCCACCGCGCGCTGGAACCCGTACCTGGACACATAGTCGCCGAACACCCGTCGGGTGATCTCATCGTCCTTCATCAAGGGTGTGCCGGTGAAGGCGATATAGAGGGCGTTCGGGAGGGCGTTGCGCTGGTTGAGCGCCAGGCGGCCGTATTGCGTCCGGTGGGCCTCGTCGACGACGACGATGATGTCGTCCCGGTCCGAGTACGGCTCGTCCGGCAGGACATCCTCGTTGAATTTCTGAATGAGGGAGAACACATAGGCCTTGTGCTCTCCGAGTAGACGCTTCAGGTGCTTGCCGCTGTCGGCCCGCACGTCTTCGTGTTCGCCGACGCCGCCGCACCCGGCGTAGGTCCGGTAGATCTGATTGTCGAGATCGTCACGGTCGCACAGCACCAGAAACGTGAAGTTGCCGCCGAGCTTGCGGTGGACTTTCCGGCTGAAGAACACCATGGAATACGATTTGCCCGCCCCCTGCGTGTGCCAGTAGACGCCGAGCTTGCCTGCTGCTTCGTGACGCGCCTCGACCGACCGGATCGCCCGGTTCACGCCGAGGTATTGCTGGTTCTGGGCGACGACCTTGATCAGCCTTTCGCCGCTGTCGTCGAAGAGAACGAAGTTTTCGAAGAGATCGAGGAAGTTCGATTTCCTGCAGACGCCCTTAAGAAGCGTCTCCATATCGACGCCGCCGGGCTCGTCCTCGTCAAGACGCTTCCACTCGCGGAAGAACTCGAACGAGGCCGAGTAGCTTCCGAGTCGAGCATCAACGCCGTTGCCGAGGACGACGAAGGCGTTGTGATGAAAGATGTGGGCAACGGTGTCCTTGTAGTCGGCGAGATTCTCGTCGTAGGCACGGCGGACGTTGCGGTGGATGTTCTTCAGTTCCATGAACAACAACGGGACGCCGTTCACGAAACCGACGATGTCGGCGCGGCGCCGGTACAGCGGCCCCTTGATCCACAGCTCCCGAACGGCCAGGAAGTGGTTGTTCTCTGCATCGTCGAAATCGAACACACGCAACGTCCGGGTTTCCATACCCCCGCGCGGGTCCCGGTACGTCACTTTCACGCCGTTGCGGAGGAGGTCGTACTTTTCGAGGTTGGTCTGCAGCGTGGATTGAGCCGCGCTCACCTGCACGATTTCGCGGATCGAGTTCTCGTAGGCTCCGTCAGGTAGGCCGGGATTGAGGTCTTCGAGCGCCTGGCGGAGATAGCGGGTCAACACAACCTCGCCATCATTCGCCCGACCGAGTGTCCCCTCCGGTCCGAAGGTCTCGGTGTTGTAGGCATAGACCGATTGCCAACCCAGCCGCCGCTCGAGGTAGTCGACGGTGGTCTGCTGGACGAGGGTGTCTTCGGTATAGGGCGAAGGGCTCATTCGGTCGGCCTCAGTTGATCCTGCAGCGCCCGGCCTCTTTCGGTGAGGCGATATTTCTGCTTGCTGCTGCGTGGTTTGTTCGGGATGGTCATCTCGATGAGACCTTCGGCAAGCGCCGGTTGCACGTATTGTGTGCGTAAGTGCTTCCGATCCTTGAGCCCCAAGCCAATAAGGATCTCCTGTTGCGTTTGCTCACCGTCGAGGGAACGGATGAGGTCGCTAACTTGGGGGGGCACTTGAGGGGTATTTGGGGGGTGCTTGGGGGGTGGCATGCCGGGTTTCCCGGTCTGCGGCATGTTCAATCGGTCGCGCGAACGTCGTCGTTACCCAATTCTCGGAGACATCGATTAGCGGCTCGGCGACCTGGTAGTCGCGGCACAACTGGCGGATGCGGCGTATTCCGCTGCCGATCTGCTCTACCAACCCCATGCGGTAGAACATCCCGAACAGGAGTGGATTACGAGGGACGCTCTTCGTCCCCAAGTCCTCCTCACGCATTCCTGCTGGCAGGCCGCCAGGGCGAGGACCAGCACCATCCGGGTCAGGGTTTCAATCGCTTTTTTCATGAGTTTCCTCCTGGCCCGAGTTGAGCCCCTGATCCTTCTTACCGGATGTCGACAAATCGCCTTGACTTCCGGGCCGACACGAAGCGTCCATGTGTCGAGCGCATCAGCGCTTGTAGATCGATTACTTGAATCAACGGAAAGGAGATCGAGCCATGACTGACACACTGCACGAGGCTGGCCGAGCCTACCTCGAACACCTCAAAAGCCAGGGGAAGAAGGAGCGCACGGTCTATACCTACGGGAAAGACCTGCAGCAGATCGAAGCCTTCTTCGGGGCCGACCGGAAGCTCAAAGGCATCCTGGCTCCCCACGTGAGGAAATTTTTCCGCTCCGACGCGCTGCTGAAACTCGCGAGCGGCAAGCAGCGCGCCGAGCCCACCGTCAAGAAAACCATGCGGGTGCTTCGCATGTTCCTGATCTGGGCCCACGAGACCGGCCGGATCGACAAGCTGCCCCTGCCCAAGGGGACAGCCATGGGCCGGAGCGTGAAAAAGGAAGGAGACCAGCAGCATGACGACGAGCGCGCTTCGGCTCCTGCCGAGGCCTAAGCCCTTCGAGCAAGCGGTCGAAGCCTTCGCCAGAAGGCTGGCTGCCGAGGGTCGCTCCCCGAACACCATCAGCGCGTACTTGCGGGACCTGCGGCAACTCACATCCGTCTTGCTGGAGCACCACCCAGGGCTGACCTTGAGCCGCGTCACTAGCGCCTTGATCGACGAGGCGCTGACCTCGCCGGCGGTCGTCAACTCGGCCGCCGGCACGCCCCGGTCCCCGGCCTCGCTGCACCGCTTCAAGGCGGCCGTCCGGTCGTTTTTCGCCTGGGCGGAGGAGACCGGACAGGTCGCCGATAACCCGGCCCGGTCGGTGACCTTGCGGCGGCTGCCACGCACCACCCCCACCTTCCTGACCGAGGCCGAGAAGCGGCGGCTGTCGAAAGAACTGAGGGGCCGGTCCTCTAAGATCGCCCGCCGAGACCGGCTCATCATCGAGCTGTTCCTGGGCACCGGTATCCGCCTGCGAGAACTGGTCAACCTCGACATTGACGACGTCGACCTCGACGCCAAACATCTCCGGGTCCGTGCCAAGGGCGGCGTGCCCCAGGTGAAGTTCCTAAAGTCCACGCTGCGCTCCCTCCTGCGTTTCTACTTGAACGAGCGCCGCTGCCAGGGCAATGGCGAATGCCGGGCGCTGTTCCTCTCCAACCGCGGCTCGCGCCTGTCTGCGGGGCAGGTCGCCAACCGCGTCAAGCACTGGCTGCGAAAGGCGCGCATCCGCAAGCGCATCAGTCCCCACGGTCTGCGGCACACCTTCGCCACCCACCTCTACAGCCGCACCGGCGATATCCTGGTGGTCAAACGGGCCCTCGGACACCGGGACCTCTCGACCACGGAGATCTACACCCACCTGGTCGACGACGCCCTCGAGGACGCCCTCGAACGACTCTGAGTCCGCAAACGTCGTTGGAAAAGAGCGGTCCTCGAGGGCCGCTCTTTCATTCCCGCCACGGGACCGGCACTCACAGAAGCTGGAGACAGTGAGCCGACAGTAGCCTCCCTGAACACAATCGCCGAATGTGAGCTGGACGGCACCGGAGCCTTCCGGTGAGGACCGGAAGGGTTGGTTGACAAAAGTTTCCGCCGCGTGGGATTCCATGGCCAAGGCTAGATCCGCGACTTGCTCGGCAAGGACATGGTTGTTCGCGCCACCATCCACGCGGCAGACCTTCCAGCCGGCTTCTCCGAGCGCACGGTCCTTTGCCGCATCGCGTTTTCTGCGCTTCGGCGTCGAGTGGGTGAACCGGTTATCCACTTCCACGGCGAAGCGGCAGGCCACACCTGTGGCGCGATCCACAACCACAACAGGAATGTCGACTTCATATCGGCCGAGGATGTGTTGCAGGTGGCCGCCGATCACAACGTCCCATTTGAACTCAAGCACCAGCAAGGCCTCTCGGAGAAGGTACCGAATGGTTTGTTCCGCCTTAGAGCCGAGCAGATAGGTCCGCTTCCGCGTCTGCCGGGACTTAGCCATGGAAGCGTCCATCTTTCCTTGCTTCCATGAGATTCGCTTGCGCTCCGCATAACCGCGACGTAGAATCCCGTGCTCTGTCATGATTTTGTAGATAGTCCCGTCTGTAATCACTAGTCCCAGACGACCCCTAATCCACTGGTGGATGTCGGGAACGCTTTTCTGTTCGACGCCATACAGCCTTCTAAGCAAGCGTCCGACGGGCTCGCCACAAGCGGACTCAAGACGTTGGGCGAAAGTTGTGCGCATATGACCACTTCAGAAGTCGAACGAACACGTCTTATGCTGGATTCCGCCAGAACGGATCGCCGTAAGTCTTTGGTTCTTCGGGGCCGGGCCCTCCCGCTGCCTGGTGTTATCCTCAATCATTTTCGCGTTTTCCGCCTCTTGGCCCGCTTTCGGGCCGGTTTCTTCTCCGACTCGGCCAGCTTTTCCAGCAGGGTCGTGGCCCACTCGGCCGGTGTGGTTCCGGGACCGCTGGGGACCTCGCCCTCGCGGGCGATCTTGGTGGCCTTCAGATCCTTGAGATGGCAGCGGATCATCCGGTCGAGTTTTTCCGAGGCGTCGATGTCCCCGTTGATCTGAGCCCGCACCAGCTTCACCGAGTACACCGCCACCAGCTCGACCTGGAGGAAGTCCGAGCTCTTGTTGAACACGAAGTCGTTCCAGAGGCGGTCGATGATCTCCTGAAAGAGTTTCCGTTCCTCATCGTCCAGGCACTGATTGGCCCAGATGCCGTGGGTCATGGGGTACAGGTTGTTCGGCTGGGCGCCGGCGCGCTTGGGTGGCTGGGCGACCCCCTCTGCACCGTGCCAGCGGTCCAGGTTCTGCTGGTCTTTCTTGTTTAATGGCACGACCTGCTCCGACGATGTGTTCAACGGCAAGCCTCAAGCGTCCCCACCTCGGGGTTCGGGGGGAAAGATAGATTTCGCCCCCCAAACGAGAAAGCCGTCTTTGGTTACTTACCGGGAGGCGTCGGAATGTGTCGGCTTCGATGCGCGGTCCTTGGCCAGGATCTGACGTACCCGGCGCGTTGTGACACCGGCCAGCTTGCCGATCTCGCGGGTGGAGACACCTTGATCCGTCAGGGCCAGCACGAGCTTGCGACGCGTCTCATAGAATTGCGTATTGGCCGGGACCCACAGCAGGCCCGTGAAGTGTTGCTGGACCTCGCTGAACAGCTCCGGCGGCAGCACATCCTTGGCGTTGGCGTATCGACATTTCACGCTTCGGGTGTCTTTTTGGTGTCTTTTTCTTGATCCATGGTTGATCTACCTCCGGGTTATAAAAGCGCAGACGGTTCTCCTGGGGAGGCGGGCCGACGATCTCGATGGACTGCCGAGTCACCTCACCGATGCGCTTGTTCTCGTCCAGGAAACACACAAGTCCATAGTCCTCGCCGCAGGGAAAACGGAATCGTCCCCGGTTCTGGTAGAGCCCGGCTTCACTCCATCCGAGGGACAGCGCCTGGTCCCGGACGGTATCGATCTTGGGTACGGCGGAGGAGCGAACCCGTTGGGTGAAGCGCCAGTCGCCGTCTTCCGGGCACAGATACGGCGGGACGTCCGGTGACGAAGCCTTCGGTACAGGTGGTGCAGCGTTAGGTCGACGATCGAGACTATCGATCCGAGGCGGCGCGTAGGTTTTCGGGTCGAGCGAGTGGACGGCCGAGCGGAGTGCCTCTTCGCCCAGGTGCTCGATGGCCCAGGCGTGAATGGCGTTGAAGCGGGTGCGCAACTTATCGAAGGCCGGAGCCGAAAGTTGTCCTATGCTCGAGGCCTTCTTGGCCAGGTCCATTTTGTGCCGCAGCCAGGCGTAGTAGTCAGGGTCGAGCCGGCGGAAACAGGTTCCATAGACACCGACGAAGTCTCGACCGTAGTCGTGCGGCCGGCTGGTCTCAAAGAATGTTAGATTGGTGGATGCGTAGAGTGCGGTCTCCCGCCTGCGTGATTCCCTGCCGGGGACATCCTGCTCCCTGATCGGGATCGAGTCGTCTTCGGTCGTGTGGTCCTCAATTCGTTTCAGATGGCTCACGTGCGTCTCTCCGGTTCGTAGGTTTCCCTATGGAGATACCTACCGGAGAACCCGCCGAAGTGTCAGGCCACCGAAAGCGCAGCAAGGTGCTGTAGATGCCGTTCCCGTGTGGGAGGTCTTATCAACGGGAGGGTCACCCTCGGCAAGCCTGCGGGTGTTCTGCGGGTGTAAAATAGAAAAATATCTCTACGTGGGGCCGTTTTTTTAAAGGGTGTCCGTGAGAGGGGGACTATTTTTTTTGCTCTAGGGGGTAAGACCTCTGGAAATACACCCGCAACACCCGCAAAAGCACCTGGAAAGAGTCACCGAGAAGGGATCAGCTTGGTTGATCTGTTCAACATGTTCCCCGACGAAGAGGCGGCGCGTCAATGGTTCGAGGAGATGCGTTGGCCCAACGGTGAGCGTTACTGCCCGCATTGCGGGTCGATGGACCGTGTTCAACAAGTACCAAACCGAGAAGCCTATGCCGTACCGTTGCGGCGACTGCCGCAAGTACTTCAGCGTTCGCACCGGTACCGTCATGGAGCGGAGCCATATCCCGTTACAGAAGTGGGTGATCGGTCTCTATCTGATGGCTACGAACCTCAAGGGCGTCTCCAGCATGAAACTTCATCGTGATCTGAAGATCAGACAATCCTCGGCGTGGTTCATGGCGCACCGCATCCGTAAGTCGTGGGGGCAGGGTTTCCAACTGTTCAACGGTCCGGTAGAGGTAGACGAGATCTACATCGGCGGGAAAGAGTCCAACAAGCACGAATCGAAGAAACTGCGAGCCGGTCGCGGATCGGTCGGTAAGGCGGCGGTAGTGGGGGCCAAAGATCGGGAGACAAACCAAGTCGGAGCGACCGTAGTTCAGAGTACGGACGCGGAAACGTTGCGTGACTTCGTAGGGGAACGCTTCAAAGAGGGTTCAACCGTCGACACAGACGGCAACCAAGCGTACTCCGGTCTTTCCAGCGTGAATCACGAATCGGTACAACATAGTGTTGGTGAGTACGTCAAAGGTATGGCTCACACGAACGGAATCGAGTCGTTTTGGTCGATGCTCAAGCGGGGGTTCTACGGGACGTACCACAAGATGAGTGTCAAACACCTACAGCGCTACGTAATCGAGTTCGCCGGCCGTCATAACGTTCGCGATCTGGATACGATTCAGCAAATGGCGGCTCTCGCTCATGGGATGGGCGGGAAGCGCTCCCCGCCAACAGACGTAGGTTTACAAAGGGGCGGAAAAAGTAAGAGTTTCCTCAAGTTTACTTGTAATAGAACTGATTTGTGTTTAGATGGTCGAGTCTCCAATTCGGTAATGGCCAATTCGGAGCGGATAAGCCGTGCTTTTCCCTCCACGTCTTCACGCTCTCAGGAATCGGAATACCTTTTTGTACAGTCGCCGTTCTTCTTGACGCGATTCTGATATAGACTCGCCTCGACGTAAAGCCTCTGCTCGAAGCACTTAGCTTCAGCACGATCACCGGTAATCACATTCTCACATTTTGAGCAACCTACCCTCAACCCTTCCACTGTATCAATGCACCATGCATCCGTATCGCACTTGCGGCACTTGAGAGTTTCGCCTGTGTCCAGGTATGTAAACATCTTCTAGGGTTTCCTTATCGTAAACAAGGGTGTTTCCTTCTTGAGATCAACTCAACGGTACAACGATGCGAACATCGCACTCAATGCTCAACTCGGCATGCGGGCGGCCCATGTGCGACGTGTACGCGATCTATCGTACCATGGTCAACTCTGTTGGTGTACAAGAAACGGGCTTCAGAGGAATACTTGAATGGGATGGCTAGGTCCATTAATCAATGCGATTGCCGCCTTCTTGCTGTGGGATGCGGGAGGTCTTTGGGCAACCTGCGCAATATGTACAGCCGTGGTTGGATTCTGGTCGTGGGGAGTCATGCACAACTACGCAGTCGAAGAAGCGAAGAAGCGGTCCGATTATACCGGCGAGTTCTACGATCTGACTCATGAGGAGGTCTCCACTGTACCCGATTGGCTGACTAAAATTAACTTCGTCACCTTCGTTGTGGGAGTAGTGCTGCTCATCGTGGGCTTTTTCGTCTGATGAAGAGACGCCAGAGGTTGTTTCACGGTTGGGCGTTTGTCAAGTCAAATGGATAATTCCCTAAATTTGGGTCGTATGCGCGGCTCCCATGAAACTGTCCAGCCGGATCAAGCCGATCATTCAGCTCAAGGCCGCCGCCGAGATCGTGTGCACGCTCCGGATCAGCAGGAACCCTTGATCATCACCCCCGATATCGACAGCTACGAGACGCAGGAGACCATGGCGCGGCTCAGGATTCTCGCGCTGGGTAGCCCGTCGGATCAAAGCCGCTTTGTGCCATTGAGTGAAAGCTGGAACAATAGGTCCCATCAATTCAAGGCCCACTCGATCCCCAAGGAGTCATCGATGACACTCAACACCTATCTGACCTTCGACACGAATTGCCGCAAGGCATTCGAATTCTACCGCTCGGTATTTGGCGGGGAGTTTGCGGAAATCCACACCTTTGGCGAGGGGCCGCCCGAGATGGGTGTTCCCGAAGACGAGCGTGATCTCATCATGCACGTATCGTTACCCATCGGGTCGAGCGTGCTGATGGGCAGCGATTCCAGCTCCACACAAGGCCCGCCGCCGGTCATCGGCAGCAACTTCTCGATTTCCGTCATCCCCGGCAGCAAGGAGGAAGCCGACCGGCTGTTTGCCGGGCTATCGGACGGAGGCACAACGGTGATGCCGATGGCGGACGCGTTTTGGGGCTCCTACTTCGGCATGTGCGTCGACCCGTTTGGCGTTCGCTGGCAGATCAACTTTGAATATCCGGTGTCGCGGGCCTCAGGCTGACGCTGCGTTTCTCTCTCCACCTGGCAAGTCTCTGAACTCGATCTCCGGTCAATCCCGACCGCCTTCATCGAAATTTCGCTGGGGGTGCGGAAAGAAAATCAAAAAAAGTTCCCCCGTCCACGATCTTCGTATCTCACTGATTGATAAGTCTTTACCTTCCTCTTCGCTTCGACCCGCCCGGGAGAGGCCTCGTCCCTCATCGAAATTTCGCCAATAGAGGGTGAAGGCTCCGGCGAGAGCTTCACCCGATAGCGGCGGCCCGGCAGGTCCGGGTAACGCCCCTCCGGAGGAGCCCACGCCGGACCCGCCCCCAGCGGGCGATTTCGTGTTCATGCGCCAGATGGCGCGAAAGGAGGTTCGGAAATGATGGATTTGACCAAGGCGTCCCTGAGTCCTGCCAGGCGCCGGCTTGTCGAGCTGATGCAGGAGATCAACTACGGGCGGATCGAATGGCTCCAAGTACAGGACGCAGAGCCCGTGTTCGACCCACGGCCCAAGGTCGTGCACCAGGTCGTGTTCGGAAAGAACAACCGACCCAACGCTTGCCGTGCCCATACCAGCTTCGGGCTCAAGAAGCAGGTAGAGGAGCTGTTCGAGTTCTTCGAACGAGCGCAGTGGTTCGTGGTCCAGGAACTCGTGATCAACGACGGGCTGCCCGTCCGCATGACGGTGGCGGACGCGCCCCGGGCCTGAGCCCGAGCCCATTAAGTAAACACGGTCTTACACACCAGACAGTTGGCTGGCAGTAGAGCGGAGGTCGTTGTGGGTGTCGCCGAAACCGGCGTCCTCACAACGCACTTTCCGCTCTTTTCGTTTGAGAGCGGCCCGTCCGGCACAGGTCGACACCCACGCGAGCCTCCTCGGCCCCGAGGAGGCTCGATGGGGCGCAACAACTACGACGACATCGATGCGTATGCCGTCGAGATCATCCGGTACAAAGCACGGCAACTGGTGGGACAGGCGGGTTTTACGGTCGCGGATCGTGACGATCTGGAGCAGGAGTTGATCCTCGATCTGCTGCGCCGGCTGCCCAAGTACGATCCCAGCCGCGCGAAGCGGAACACCTTTATCGCCCGCGTCGTCGAGCACAAGATCGCCACTCTCATCGAGAAGCAGACGGCCCACAAACGGGATTACCGGCGCTGCCCGTGTTCGCTGAACGAGCGCTTCGAGGAAGAGGAGGAGGGCCGCTCGGTCGAGCGGGCAGAGACCCTCGACCAGGAGGACTACCTGCTGCGAATCGGTGTCGAGCCGAGAGCGCCGGAGGAGCTGCGCGCGCTGGCCCTCGACGTGGCCGCCGTCGTCGAAGCCCTCCCGCCCGAGCTCGGCGAGCTGTGCCAGCGCCTCAAGCAGGAAACGGTGTCCGAGATCTCCCGCGACACGGGCGTTCCGCGCGCAAGCCTCTACGAGCGGATCAAGAGACTGCGGGAGATCTTCGAGGACGCCGGCTTGAAGGGCTATTTGTGACGCCCCCCGACACTTTTCGTTCGCTTCCGGTAAGTAACCACTGTGGACGCCCTCCTAACGGATCAAGACCTGAAGGAGGCAAAGCAATGAAACGAGAACTCTATCGCTACCACTTCGCCGCCACCGTTCCGCTCGGGGACTTCGAGCAGTCACTGCTCCTGGCCGTGCTGGCCACCGAATGCTTGCGCGGCCGGTCCCTGGTGCGGCTGGACGCATCCTTTTGTCTCGACAACGACAAGCGCTCCTGCGTGGTGGATGCGGCCACCGAGGTCGGCCGCGCCATCGCCCGCATCTTCACCGGCTTTCTCACTCGCGAGTTCGGCGAGAGAGCCTTCAAGGTCGAACGGATCGCGGGGGTTCCCCCGATAACTGCCGGCATGAACGCCAAGGGAGCCGCGTGATGGGCAAGCCGGCGATCTCGACCTATTCGATGTGGAGCCTGTTCCGCAACTGCCGCAAGGCTTTCGAGTGGCGTTATCTCCACGAGCTGGTTCCGCTGGAGCGGGATCGCAACCTGGCCTTGGGGACCGTGATCCACCAGAGTCTCGAGGTTTGGCACTCCACCCGGCAACTGGAGGCGGTCCTCGACACCATCGACCGGGCTTATCCGAACCGAGACCAAGAAGCCGACGAGAAGCGCGACTGGCACTTGGCTACCGCCATGATGCGAGGCTACGGGGCCCGCTACGCCGACGAGGAGTTCGAGGTTGTTGCGCTCGAGAAGACGTTCGAAGGAAAGATCGTCAATCCCGCGACCGGCACCTCATCCCGCAGCTTCACGCTCGCCGGGAAGGTCGATGGCGTCGTCCGCATCGGCGGCGAGCACTACCTGCTGGAACACAAGACCGCTTCTCAGCTGGGCGGGGACTATCTCGAGCGGCTGTGGACCGACTTTCAGATCGTCCTCTATTCCCGCTATATCGAGCAGACCCTGGGCATCCGGCTCGCCGGCGTCCTCTACAACGTGCTCGTCAAAGCGCGCCTGGTGCAGAGGCGCGGCGAGACCGAAGCCGAGTATGAAGCGCGCCGAGCGATGCTCGTCGCCAAGTCGAAGACCGGAAAGACCTCGGCCAAGCGCAAGCTGCCGGAGAGTGATGACGCCTTCCAGAAGCGGCTGGCCGCCAAGTACGCCGACCCGCAGATGTTCCACCGGGAGCGGCTCTACCTCTCCCGCGACCGCTTCGAGGAACTGCAGGCCCAGCTCTGGGAGCTGACCCAGGCGTATCTCGAAGCGCACCGGCGCGGCGTCTTCTACCAGAACACGGCCTTTTGTTTTCACTACCGCCGCCCCTGCGCCTACCTGCCGTTGTGTCAGGCGGGCGGCAGTCCAGTCGTTGCGGAGAACCTCTACCAGAAGGTCCCCCCGCATGAAGAGCTACGGGAGGCCGTCGGCGGAGACGAATCCTCATCCATCGACGACCTCCCATTTTGAGAACCCAGATGAAAGGAGAACACATCGTGTTACCAGAAAAGACCACACCCAAAAAGGAAAACCTGGCCGATTTGACCGTGCTCGTATACGGCCGATCGAAGATCGGCAAGTGCCTCAGGGGCGATACCGAGGTCATCGACGCGCACAGCGGCCGCCCCGTCTCACTGCGGGATCTGGTCGCCAAGGGTACGGGGGACGTCCTGACCATGAGGGAGGCGGGCCTCCTCGTCGCCGAGCAACCCCGCGCCTACCTCACCAACGAGCCCGAGCAGCTCTTCGGGCTCACGACCCAGACCGGTCGCACCATCTAGGCGACGGCGAGCCATCCGTTTCTCACCCGTGAGGGATGGAAGCCGCTTGAGGAACTGACCGTGAGCGACCGCGTGGCCGTCGTCGCCGAGTACCCGAACCTCTTCGGCCACGGCCGTACGGACGACGAGCTGGTCAAGATCCTCGCCTACCTGATAGCCGACGGGTCGCTCGCGAAGGACTCGTCGCCGGTCTTCACCAAGGCCGATCCCGAAGTGCGCATGGATTTCGAGGCGGCGGTCGAGGCCAAGGGCGACGAGTGCGTGGAGTACACCAACGAGGCCGGCGTCCCGCACGTGCGGGTGCGCGGTAAGTCGGGCAGCCGCAACAACGTGATCGCGCACCTCAAGGAGGTCGGACTGCACGGTCTGCGCTCTGGGGAGAAGTTCGTCCCGGACTTCGTCTTCGGGCTGGAAAAGCGCAAACTGCGGCTCTTCCTCAACAGGTTCTTCACGTGCGACGGATCGGTCGAGGCGAGCGGACGTGTGAGTTACAGCTCGACGTCCCTACGCTTGGTGCGCGAGATCCAGCACCTGCTGCTGCGCTTCGGGATCGTGTCGGTGATGCGGGAGCGCCCGCTCCACGGCGAGCCCTACGGCGCCGAGATCCTCATCGCGAGCAAGGCCAATGTGCTCGCCTACCTCGACCAGATCGGGTTCATCGGCGAGAAAGCCGTGCGGGCCGAGGCGGTGCGCCAGGCGCTCTACCAGGTGCGTGGCGCCGAGACGCAGCTCGACCGCGTCGGCCCCATCCTCTTCGACCGCGTCGTCGGCATCGAACCGCCCGTCGTCGAGCCGGTCTACGACCTGACGATTGACGAGAGCCACAACTTTGTGGCGAACGATTTCATCGTCCACAACTCAAGCTGGTGCAGCCAGGCCGAGAACGCGCTGTTCCTGGCCACCGAGCCGGGGCTCAACGCCCTCGCCGTCCACCAGGTTCCCATCCAGTCCTGGGACCAGTTGCTGGCCACCGGCAGCGAGATCGCCGAAGGCAAGCACTCGTTCAAGACCATCATCATCGACACCATCGACAACGCCTACCGGATGTGCGCCGAGCACGTCTGCGCCAAGTTCAAGATCGAGCACGAGTCCGATCTCGGCTACGGCAAGGGTTGGGCGCTGATCAACAACGAGTTCCACCGCGTCCTGACCAAGCTGGCCTTCCTGCCCTACGGCCTCTTTCTCGTTTCCCATTCGGTGGAGCGGGAGATCGAGACCCGCACCGCCAAGTACACCCGGATCGTTCCGACCCTACCCGACAAGGCGCGCAAGATCGTGCTCGGCATGGTCGATCTCATCCTCTACTGCGATCTCGAAGCGGTGACCGACGAGGAGGGCAAGACCTCCTACGGCCGCGTCATGCGCACCAAGCCCAGCCCACACTACGAAGCCGGGGATCGGACGGGCCGCCTGCCCGAGACCATCGACCTCGACTTCGCCACCTTCACCGAAGCGTTCAACCGGCCCGCCGCCCAGGCCACCCAGGCGGCGGCCGCGGCCGAGGCTGGCGATCGGAAGCCCCAGCCCAACACATCCCAAAAAGGAGACTAGGACGATGCAAAACGAAGACTACGGACAACATCACCCATCAGGCTCGGACATCGATCTGACCGACTTCGAGGACGACTTTTCCGACACCGAGGTCGAAGACCGCGAGTTCGAGCCGGTCCCGGACGGCAAGTACCAAGTCAACGTCGACCGGGTGGAGCTGGTCCGGGCCAAGAGCTCGGGCAAGGCGATGCTCAAGTGGACCCTGCGCATCCTCGCTCCCCGGTTCCGCGGGCGCCTGCTGTGGCGCAACAACATGATCGAGAGCCGCGAGAACCTCAAGTGGCTCAAGACCGACCTGCACACCTGTGGACTGGATCTCGAGAAGCTCTCCGATCTGTACAAGCACCTGGGCCAGTTGACCGGCGTCAAGCTCGAAGTGAGCAAGCGGACGAATGGCGACTTCGAAAACGTTTACTTCAACCGGCACCTCGTGCTCGAGAACGACGAGGCCAATGAAACGGAAGCCCAAGATGAACTCGCACCGTTCTGAGCCGGATCGAATCACGGTTGTCGTCGACACACGGGAACAGGAGCCCTACCCCTTCGATTCGGAAGGCGTGACGGCCACCCGCCGGGCCCTGCTTGCCGGGGACTACTCGCTGGATGGATGGGAGGACCAGGTGGCGGTCGAGCGCAAGACGCTCGAGGATCTGGTCTCAACTGTCATTCGTTCCCGAGAGCGGTTCCGCACCGAGCTCGAGCGTCTGGCGGGGTATAAGGCCGCCTGCATCGTCGTCGAGGCCAACCTGAGCGACATCCTCGCGCGACGGTACCGCTCCGGAGCACACCCCAACGCCGTGCTCGGCTCGGTCGTGTCCATCGTCGTCGACTTCCGTGTCCCGGTCTTTTTTTGCTCGGACCGACAGGGTGCCCGGGCGTTTGTCGAGGGCTACTTGCGCGGGGTCCATCGAATCGCATCGACACAATGGGAACCACAACTCTAAGCACGGCATTAATCAAGATTCGCGGACGGATCGACGCCGTCTACTACGCCGGCGCACGATTCTCGGCGGGCCGACTGATCACTCTAGCCGGCAATGAAATTTCCTTCGCGGGTAAACTCTACGCCCGCGAGCAGGATCAGGTCGTTCTCGAGGGCCGCTGGGTCACGCATCCCAAGTACGGGCGCCAGCTCGAGGTCGAGACGCTTGCCTACGACCTCGAACTCGACGCCGACGGTCTGGCCCACTATCTGGCCCACCACCCGGACATCAAGGGGATCGGCCCGGTCAAGGCAAAGCGGATCGCCGAACGCTTCAGCAAAGATTTCGACCGGGTCATCGTCGAAGAGCCCGAAGCGGTCGTCGAAGCTGCAAAGTTGCCTCTGGCCACGGTCGAGCGCCTGCGGGAGGCGTGGCAGAAGACCCGAGAGGTCAACCGGGCGTTCACTCAGCTCTCAGCCTACGGCCTGACGCATCATCAAGTCACGAGTCTCGTCGATAGACTCGGCAACGATGCCCTCGGCCTGCTCCAAGACGACCCCTATCTCATCGTTCGGGAAATCCGAGGCTTCGGCTTCAAGCGGGTCGACAAGATCGCCCGCCGGATGGGGACGGCCAAAGACGATCCGTCCCGCATCCGCGCCGGCATTCTCGACTGCGTCACTTCGGCATTAGGCCAAGGGGATTGCTGGATCGAGTTCGAGGAGCTGATCGAGCGGGCCAACGCGCTGCTGGTCATGGACACGCTGGACAGCCGTGACCGCATCGAGCAGTGGCTTAAATCCCTCATCGACGGCGGCGCGCTCTCCTGTGCGTCCCATAGCAGTCGTTTCCTGGTGGCTCGGCCGGACATCCGTCGGATGGAGGAAGACCTGGCCGCAACACTCGGCCAGGGCGATCGAGACAACCCTCATTTCCCCGAGCCGGAGGACCTGCCCGATCTCATCGACGAGCTGGCGCCTACGCTCCATCCGGGCCAACACGAGGCCGTCCTGACGGCGCTCTCCCACGCCATCACCTTGATCAGCGGCGGCGCCGGGAGCGGCAAGTCCTACACGGTGGCGGCGCTCACCAGGATCTACGAGGAGAAGGACCTGAAAGTGATCCTGGCCGCGCCCACCGGCAAGGCGGCCCAGCGGCTCGAGGAAGTCTCCGGACACCGGGCCGGCACCATCCACCGGCTGCTCGGATTCAACGGCAAGTCGTTTGCCCGAGGACCCGAGCACCCCATCAACGCCGACGTCGTCATTGTCGACGAGGTGTCGATGGTTGATGTCCCATTGGCGTGGCAGCTGTTCCGGACCATCGATCTCGACCGGACCGCCGTCGTGCTGGTGGGGGATCACAACCAGTTGCCGCCCGTGGGTCCGGGCAGCCTGCTGCGCGATTTGGTCGAGTCCCGGACCCTGCCCACGGTGGTGCTCGACCAGGTGGTCCGGCAAGCCGGAGTACTCAAGGAAAACAGCATCGCCGTGCTCAAAGGCCAGGTCCGCAAGACCAGTGAACGCGAGGCTTCCGGGCGCCGGGCTTGGTACCTGGTCGATCAGTTCACCGATCCAGACGACGCGCAGCACTTCCTGCTCAAGCTGTTCGAGACCGTGCTCTCGGACCGCCTCGGGTTCGACCTGCGGGACGACATCCAGGTGCTGACCCCGACCCACAAGGGTCCTCTCGGAACCCGGGCGCTCAACCTGGCGCTGCAACGGCTGATCCAGGCCAAGCTCTGGGGCGTCGAGGCGCCTCTTCCAAAACCGGGACGCCGGCCCCGGCTACTGGTTCACGACAAGGTCATCCAGACCCGCAACAACTATGCCCTCGGGGTGATGAACGGAGCGGTGGGTACCGTCACCGACGTGGACCGCGATGGTTCGCTTCTGGTCGCCTTTGACGGCATGCCGGTCGGGATCGAATCCGACTCGCCGAATCGGGCCGATATCGAGCTCGCCTACGCGCTGACCATCCACAAGGCGCAAGGCTCGGAGTTCCCCTGCGCCATCGTCGTCGTACACAAGTCGCACTCCTTCATGCATCACCGCAATCTCTTCTACACCGGCGTCACCCGGGCCAAGGAGGCGACCGTGATCGTGGGGGACCGCTGGGGCATCGCCAACTGCGCCCGCAAACGCCATCTGGATAAGCGCAAGACCTTTCTCTCGCTGCTGCTCAGCTCAGGGGGCGCCCTATGAAAACGGCGGTCCACAAGCGCGCGCCGCTTGTTGGAGGAGCGGTAGGGAACGCGGATGGCCGGTAAGGAGCACCCCTTATGAGCAACACACCTACGGGCAACGTCCAGGAATACTACCGGCAGATCACCGAGGTCGATATCGGTCTCGTGGCTCGCGAACTGCTGGGTCCCCGCATTGTCGAGGAAAACAGCCGCCTCCTGCAGTGCGACTGCCCCAACCACAAGAGCATTGGTCAGCGGTCGCTGCACATCTGGCTCGACAAGCAAGGCTTCTTCTGCCATGGCTGCACCGTGGGTGGCGACGTGTTGCAGTTGGTGGAGTTCATCCAATCCAGGATCGTCACCTCCGGGCGATCCGGCGCCATGCCGGAGACCCACCAGCGGGCCCGCGACTTTCTGGCCGCCAAGGTCTCCTTGCCGCCGCTCGGTCAGTACGGGCTTCCCCCCGAGCAACTGAAGAAGATCGAGGCGGAGCGGAAGCTGGAGGTGCGCGTCCAGGAAGCGCTGACCGCCCTGGCGGAGTTTTATCACCGGCGGCTCAAGGAAGCGCCGAAAGTATTGGAGTGGTTAGATGCCCACTACGGGATCTCCGACGAGACCATCGATTCGCTCCAAATCGGCTTTGCCGCCAACTGCGCCTGCCAAGACAACGGAACAAAATACCGTGGCGTCCTCTCCGCCCTGACCAAACGAAAGGACCCCTTCGAGCTGCGCGAGCTCGGCGCCACCGGCGCCTTTAACCCAACCAGCCAGGACAGCTTGTACCCCTTCTTCGATCGGCGCCTCATCTTCCCCTACTGGAGCCGGGGCCGGGTGGTCTTCATGATCGGACGCCAGACGCCCTGGACTCCCGACAACAAGTATGAGCGTGGCCGCAAATATAAGAAGCTTCGGGTCCACAAGGACGACCGTAAGAACGACTACATCGCGCCCTCGATCAACAACAGCCACCTCTACAACGAGGACTGCCTGCTCACCCGGCCCGATCGCGTCATCATCACCGAGGGCGTGACCGACTGCATCGCTCTGATGGAGCGCGGCTTTCCGGTTGTCTCCCCGGTCACGGTGCGCATCCGAGAATCAGACTGGGGTCGCCTGCTGCCCAAGCTCCAGGGCGTCAAGACGGTTTACATCTGCCAGGACAACGAGATCTCGGAGGTGGGCCTGAACGGCGCACTCAAGACCGCAAGCGTCCTCACCGGGCACAAGATCGAGACGAAACTCGTGGTCCTGCCCCTGGATGAGAAACAACAACAAGCTAGACGAGAGCTACGGGAACGCTTCGATCTGGATGCGGCCGACGGAGCGGGAGATCTCACCAAGCTGCTTGAAGGTCGTCCACAAGAAGACGTCGAGGAAGCCGAGCGCCTGCTCGCCGCGGCCAAGATCGATGTCAACGACTACTTCGCCTCCGGCCACACGGCGAAGGATTTCGAGGGGCTGCTCGGCAAGGCCAGCACGCCGCTTGAATTCGGCATCGACCGGCTGCCGACCGATGCCACCGAAGAAGAACGAAATCGGCTGCTCGATCCGGTCCTGGGCGAGGTGGCGGCGCTCTCACCCCTGGAGCAAAACCGTCACCTGAAGCGCATCCAGGAGCGTTTCGGCAAGTCGAGCCTGTCACTCACCACGCTGCGCGCCCAGGTGCGGGCCGTGAAAAAGGAGCTCAAGGAACAAGCCCGGCAAGAAAAACATAGCCAGAATATCCGCAAGAAACATCTCACCAACGCGCCAGCCGGCTCCTGTCGGGCTCGCATCGCGGAGGTGTTGATGGAGGCCAGGGAGGGCCCCCCCGACTACACCGAGGTCGCCGAAGCCGCCTACCAGTGGTTTACCGATCACGGTGCTCAGTTCTTCTTTACCCGCCACGGCGAGCCGTTTGTTTACTTCGACAACACCATCTACTGGATGGACTCGGCCGACCGGGGCCGCAAGCGCCAGTACGCGGCCATGCTCTACAAACAAACCGGTCTGGTGCCGACTACGGGCAGCGGGCGCATCTTCTTCGAGGTGCTGTCCAGCCTGGCCCTGATTCACGGGCAGATGCGGGACCATTTCTCCTGGCTGCACACCGACGTCGCCAAACAAACGGTCTACTTCAACCTCAACAACGACGCCCACGAGATCGTCAAGATCACGCCCGATGGCATCGAGATTCTCAAGAACGGAGGCAACGACGATTGCGTCATCCTCGACGGCTCCCGGAAGATGAAGCCCATCCGGTTCCTAGCCGATGCCGATCTGGAAGAAGCCGATCGGATGCTTTCGACCCTGATCTACGACAACATGACCTGCGCCCCTGCAGAGCGCGACTTTATCCTGTCGTGGTTGTCCTGCTTCCTGTTGATTGATTTCGCCGGCACCCGGCCCATGACCCGCTTCGAAGGGCCGGCGGGCTCGGGCAAGACCACCGCCAGCAAACTCATCTCGGCGCTCATTTACGGCGAGCCTCAGCAGAAGAAGAGCACCGACGCCGCCAACTACACTGACGGCTCACAGAACCCGCTCATCGTGCTCGACAACATCGAAGCCCGCCAGATGACTGAAGACTTGATCACCTTCATGCTGACCAGCATCACGGGGATCGCCAAGGAGAAACGCAAGAGCGGCACCGACACTGAGACCGTCATCGAGCGCACCAAGTGTCTGCTCAACACCACCGGCATCGAGCCGCTGGGCGGGGAGCTTTCCGAGATCCTGTCGCGCTCCTTCGTCATCACGTTCGACCTGGCCAACCATGCCAGCGACTGTTTTCTGGAATCCGAGGTTATCTCGGCCATTCAGCAAAACCGGGACCTGATCCTTTCGGCCATCTTGAAGCGCACCAGCCACGTGCTGGCCATGTTCCGGAAAGGGGCGCTCAGGAACGTCATGCGCTTGATGGACCGGACCTTGCCGGCCCACGGGAAACAGCGCTGTAACGACTATCTGAGCTTGATGTATCTGATGATTCGCGCCGGTTCCGCAGAGCAGGGAATCGCCACACGACTCGAGGTATTAAGTCCGCAGTTTGTCGAGCAAATCCGCTCCATTAACGACGCCAGTCAGCAGACGGCCCGGGAATCCAACCCCATCGCCACGGCCTTGAATTCGCTGTTCGACGCCTACCAGAATGCTGAGGACCTGGACACAAAAGCCCGCGACGGACAAGACGACCGGGCCAACCATGTCGCCGGGTTCATCGAGCGATACCTTGTGCGGTTCGAAGACCGCTACACCATCGAACCCCTCTCGGCTGGCAAGCTATTGGCCGCACTGCGAAGCGTGGCAGCGGCGTATCGCCTGGAATTTGAATACAGTAAGCCCGCGCAGCTGGCCCGGCGCATCAGCAACGACCTCGAAGTCTTGGTGGAAACCGGTTTCGAAATCGAGCGAGAATACAATACGCACCTCAAGGCTTTCGACTACCGGATTCGAAAGATCCATACTCTGGAATAAGCCGCGGATCGCGGTTCAAACGAATGAACCACACCGAAGTCTGTCACGCTTGGTCTGTCGAGTTGGTAACGCCACCGACCTCGCCCGGGTCACCTTAGATCATTCCGCCGACGAAGCCCTGCTTGCGAATTCTGGCAACAGGTTGAAGACGTGCCTTTCTGCTGCAGCATTCCCGGCACCGCAGGAGGGCCTCCAGGTCCTCCAGGCGCATTCCGCCATGCACTTTTCCCAGCCCACTCCGGGCCAAGATTTCGCTTGGCTCCACGGTGGTCTCACGGTCGCAGGCTTCGCAGACCACGATGAAGTACCAGTCCCCCTCTGCGTAATCACTCAAGTCGAGTGTCACTACTGGAAATCCTCCAAATCGGGAATCCGGCCGTAGGCGATTTTGGCTCCGGCGTAGCCGCCCGGAACAGAGCACTGACCGTAGGTAACAACGGTGCGGGCATAGCGTCTATTGATCGAATCGACGGCTGCGCTCAAGCGTTCAAGGCGACACCGATTACCCAGCTCTGCAAAGGGCAGCTCGAGCTGCCGTTCACCGGAGGGCGTCAACCGATCAAACGACACGGCAATCCGAAAAAGGGTGGCCCGGGTCCTTGCCGCAGCGAGTCTATCCCAGAGCGTCGACAGCGTTCGGAGGCAAGTGAGATCATCATTCGCCGATGCGATGGTCGTCGAAGAGGCCCAAGGACGGGCATCGAGGCATTCGGCCGACAGGGTGAGGCGCCGGGCGAGGAACCCCTCCCGTCGTAGGCGCCGGGCCGCTTTCACCACCAGGTGCCTGGCGATCGGCCGGGCAGACTGAGCGCTGCGCTCTCCTGGAGGCAGGACTCGTCCGTGGCCGATGGAACTGCGTTGGGTCAGCGGTAGTTCCACGGCGTAGCCATGGAGCGCATACCAGCAGCGTGCGCCGATCACATTGCCCCAGATCGAGCTCAGGCGAGCGGGTTCGCTGTTCCACAAGTCTTCGACCGTCGCTATCCCGGCTTGCGCAAGCCGGGAGTGCATGCGGCTGCCGATGCCGGGTAATGCTTCCAGCCCGATACTTAGCAAGGGACCCGGCAGCTCGCTGGGATGAAGCACTTTCAATCCGTTTGGCTTGTCCAGATCCGCGGCGATTTTGGCGAGCCATCGATTAGGCGCACAACCGATAGAACAAGTGATGCGTTTCCCAATGGTTTCTTGCACAGCCTGCTTGATCCTTTCCGCGATTTCTTCGGGACGATCCCGGTCCTCTAGAACAGCAGCCAGTTCGTCGATGGAGCAAATCGCATCGATCGGCAACACGGAGAGTACCGCCCTAACGATCCGCTGCTGCGTGCGCACATAGAGATCGGGTCGCTGCGGTACGAGAGCGATCTGGGGGCACAACCGGCGTGCCTCGGTGATCGACGTCCCGGTCTTGACGCCGAAACTCTTGGCCTTGGCGTTGGCGGCGATCACGCAGCTGTTACGCGCCTTTGCAAAGGGGATGACTCCGATGGGACAACCGTACAGCCGGGGGTCTGCTTGTTCCTCGCAGGACGCAAAAAACCCATCAAAATCGATGTAGAGACGCTCCGGCTGGGCGGGTTGGCGCATGACTCCAACGTTCCTTATGGGTCGCTGCGTTTGGTTCAGCCGGGTGAGATGCGGAAGCGCGATTGCCAGCCTTTTCCATCCTCTGTCAGGAGAAAGGGATCGCCCTCGATACGAAAAAAGTCCCGCAAATTCCTGGCAAGGACCTCGCGTCGCTTTTGCTTCAGCCGGTGTGCACGATGGCTACTCCAGTCCAGAACGCCTCGTTCTTCAGCGAAATCCCAGAGCAGGTCCCACTGGACGGTCGGCTTAGTGCTCTTCTTGTTGGCCATGCCCATCTGGGCGTAGTGGCACTTCCTGCTCACCGACTTCACTCGAACCGAGACCGTATGCGAGTCGGTAAACCGAATCGAGACATGCTGCCAAGTGGCGTCGGGTGGCGTCGGGAAAAAGATCATCGAGCCGTTGTCCTCGGGAGCCGGCAAGTGGGCCGCTTGGAACGACGCCAGAATGTCTGCGAGCGGCCGACAGAGGCGAAGTTTACGGCGTCCGGCCAGGTCGAGGTCTTCCGCCAGTGGAATGAATGCCGACTTCCGATTTGCCAACACCTGCTCGGTCCGTGCCGTGCAGAGATCACGCGTGGGAGCGAGCAGGACAAACGGCTTGTCGGTGCGGCTCATGAGACCGTTGACGACGTGGTCAAAGTCGCCCGGTTCGAGTTGGATCGTCAGATAAACGGGAAAACAAATGCCGGCATAGGGCGAGTAGAAACCGATCCGCGTCGTTTGATGAAGCTCAGGCGCCGACTCCGTTTCTCCCATCAACTTGAAGGCGCCGGCCACCGCCCCGTAGAAGGCCGTGGGGTCCAATTCGTAGACGGTGATGTAGGACGCTTTCAACGGGAAGGTCCCGCAACCGCTCCCGCATCGACAGACCGCCACGATGTCGTCCGGGCCATGCTCAACGACCTCATGCGCGCAACCACAGCCGCCCGGTACCGTACAGGGATGGGAGGCTGCTCGCTTGCCGTTAGGTCGAAAAAAGGTCTTGGCCGACTCGTACTCATCCCCAAACCGTGTTCGCCATTCCGCAGACACGGCCGACAAGCCAGGAACGGCCTCTAGTGCGTGCCAGAATCCCTTCGGGCTACTCCTCATCTTGATCCTGTTCGATGAAGCCACGTTTTCCGAGCCAGTCCTCGATCACGTCGGCGTCACTGTCCCTGGTGTAGTGGGCGATGTTCGAGGGTCGGATGGTCACGGTGCGAGTCGTTCTCGAATCCGTAAACTTCACCTGAAAGCTCGCTCGCATGATGCGTGCTTTGGACGGCATCCCGAGGCCATGTCCCTCGAGCGCCGCGAAAACGTCATTCGCTTTGTGAATCTCAACTGCCGACTCCGCATCGCTCCACTGATATTGGACCTCCTTGAGCCGAACCCAGTCCATGCCATCGACATCCGTACAGACGATCGACGCCGGTCCCACCGCCTGAAGCGGCTCGAGCGTGTACTTGGCGGTGCCGGGAAAGAAGTCCTCGTTGCCGAACAGGTGGCGGCCGAACTCTCTGCGGTAGATGTCTATCTCTCCCTTGAGACAAGGATGAATCCGGATCTCTCCGACGGCCGATTGATAGACCAGGACGTCATGCTTCTCCGGCCGGTAGAACACGCTCGAGGCTCGGCCGCCGTCAAAGCTGTCTTCGCGTCGAAAGGGATCGCCGTGGCGCACCAGAAACCAGATCGATTCGCCCTTCGGATAGACGAACACCCGTGAACCTCTGCCACGCTTCTTTTTCTCGAACCAGTCGTCGAGATTGGTTTCCAGAGCCGTCAGTGTTTGTGGTGAGGGCTGGCGGAACGAGGGGATCGGCCTGACTTCGCTTTGAAAGTAATCGAAGGCCCGCGGCCGGGTCAGATATCGCTCGGCGTGCTTGCGCTCCAACAGGCGCCGGTCCTTGAGAAAAACCTGGATGGCGACATCCGCCGCCGTGGAGTCCGGCTGCCCATCTAGTGCGATGCCATGGCTCTCAGCCTCTTCCAGCAGCACGTCCATCGACTCCTGGGTAGACATTTCATGCACGAAGAAAAGCGCGTCGAGAAGTTCCTTGGGCGTATCCGTGCTTGGGCTCATCAGCACCGCGACGAGTCGGTCGTAATCCAACTCGTTCGATGGGCCCTGCGGTTGCAACGACACCCCTCGACTCCGAAAGTAGGGGAAATGCGGCTTCAAAAATTCCATGAGACGGGTCGGCGTGATGGCCTTGAGGCCGGCGGGTTGGGCGAAACGTCGAAGGTTATAGGTTGCCATTCGTCACACTCTCCTGATCTATTCCTCCAGGGCCTCCTCCAGGTTTGAGTGGTTGACCCTGGTCCGCCGAACGGCGACGACCTTGCCCAGGATGCGCATCCTATGGTCGGGCCCGATCAGCGTTGGGTGGAGTTTCGGATTCTCGGGCCGCAGCTCGATGCGCTCGTCTCGAATGAAGAGCCGCTTGACCGTGGCATCCTGATCGAGCAGTGCGACGACGATATTGCCGTTTTCCGCCACGGGCTGCTCCCGGACCACGACCAGGTCCTGGTCTTGGATGCCCGCATCGATCATGCTGTCACCCTCCACTTCCAAGGCGAAGAAGCGACCGGAGCGAACGGCTCGGCTGTCGATGAGGATCTCGCCGACCACATTCTCGGCAGCCAGGATCGGCTGGCCGGCGGCGACTTTGCCGATGATGGGAACCGCCAGCAGGTCGGCCACGTCCGCCATGGGCTCCCCGACGACGGTCAAGCCCCGGGCCTTCCTCGGCTCCCGTTTCACATAGCCTTTGCGCTCGAGCTGGCCCACCTGATCGCGCGCGCTCGGGGCCGATATCCCGAGGATGTCCGCCAGTTCCTGAATGGTCGGGGGAAACCCCTGCTGGCCAATGAAACGGCGCAGCTCGCCCAATGTGCGCCGCTGCGGGTCGGTGATTTCCTCCACCGGTGGTCTGCCTCTCGACTCATTACTCATTGGGCCAATCCTTTCTGATGGGACACTGCGGTTGGTAGGCCCAGGGGACTGGAGATCAGCACCGTCAGCCGGTTCGGCCTATCGCCGGCCTGGACTCGCCCTGGTCCTGTTTCAAGGCGAATAGTATATGACCTATTATATAAAAGGGTCAAATAGAAAAATATGGGAGGGATGAAATCAAAATAGTCGAGCCGAATCTCGAAGCCGGAGAAATGCAGCGACTACGACCGCCGCGAGACCATCTTCTTCCACATCCCGCGCTGACGGTTCCAATGCGGGACAGCGGCGATGGGGCGCAGGTCCTTCTCTCGGATGGGATCACGTCCCTCGAGGGTGCGTGGCAGGAACAGCAACTCTTCCTGAATATCGGGCGCCAAGTGCAGCAGGCACATGAGCTGGGTCATTCGAGCCGGCGTGACATAGCCGAGTCGCGCCAGGTCTGTATAGTCACGGATCTCGCCGGGCCGGACCAACCCGTCGAAGCGGATGGCTAAGGCCATGATTTTCGATACACGGGGCACATTTCCCGGTTCGACGACTTGGTCGTTGTCCGGACCCTCGCGACCGTTTCTCTGGCCGTTCCTGGACTGGAAGGTGAAGGACACTTCCAACGTGCTCGGCCCAGCGCGGGGGGCATCGGATGAATCATTTCTCAAGTCGTCACCTCCTGACCGGCGATGGTGCTCTCGCTGCAGAGCGCCTTGATGCCCACCGAGCGGAAGACCACCGTCACCCGGCCGTCGCGGCCGTCGTAGCCGACCCGCTCAACCAGCAGCTTGATAATGCGGGACTGCTCGCGTGGCGACAGCGACTCCCAAACCGGATCGAAGTGCGCCAGGGCCCGGGTCAAATCCCCTTTATCGACGCGGTCACGCTGCAGAGCCATAATCTCTTCACGCATGACGGTGAGGCGCTGTTCCGTGGTGCGGATCTGGTCCTGCAAGTCAGCCAGCCGATCGGTCGTGGATCGGCCGTTGGCGCTGTCTGAGCTGGCCCCGTGAACCAGCTTCTCGACACTGGAGTAGAGCTGCTTGAGTTCGCGTTCCTGCTCAAGCCGTTCGACGTTCAAATCCACCAGCCGCCGTTCGCCCTGCTCGCGCACCTTCTCGACGGTCCCTTCGACGATGGCTCCGTTGCTCCCGATGCCGCGAATGTGTTCCACCACGGCGGTCTCGATGTCGTGAGCATTGAGTGACTTGCTCGGGCAGCAGGACCAGCCCCGCTGCTGAGCGTTCCGGCAGACGTAGTAGCGGTAGCGCTTTTCCCGCTTACGGGTATAGGCATGCACCATGCTGGATTCGCAGGGCGTGCAGTACAGCAGACCCTTCAGTAACGCCCCGTGCTTGTTGCGCACCTTCCGTCCTCCCGACAGACCGTTTCTACGGAGCCTCTCCTGGACCTGTTGCCACAGCTCGGCATCCACGATGGCGTCGTGTTCGCCCTCGTAGAGCGTTCCTTCGTACCGTACCTTGCCCACGTAGAGCACGTTGGTGAGGATTCGGTACAGTGCGTTCTTGGTGAAGTCCTTGCCGCCGAATTGGCGGCCTTTCTTTGTGACCCAGTGTTTGGTGACCCATCCCCGGCGGTTGAGCTCCTGGACGACCGGGAGGGCGGCCCGGTGTTCGAGATACAGATCATAGATGGCCCGCACCTGAGCGGCTTCATCTGCGTTGACGATCAGCTTGCCACCTTCCGGAGCCACGTCGTAGCCCAGGGACGGCGGGCCGCCGGTCCACTTGCCCTTGCGCCGTGCTGCCGACATCTTGTCCTTGACGCGCTCGGAGATGAGCTCCCGTTCGAACTGGGCGAAGGAGAGCAGGATGTTCAGGGTGAGCCGGCCCATGGAGCTGGTCGTGTTGAACTGCTGCGTGACCGACACGAAGCTCACCCCGCGGCGGTCGAAAAGCTCCATGATGCGAGCGAAGTCCAGAAGCGAGCGGCTGAGACGATCAACCTTGTAGACCACCACGCAGTCGATCTGACCCGCCTCGATGTCAACGCAGAGGCGCTCAAGAGCAGGCCGCTGCATGTTGCCGCCGGTGAAGCCGCCGTCGTCATAGTGTTCGGGAAGACAGCTCCAGCCCTCGTGTCGCTGACTGGCGATGTAGGCCTCGGCCGATTCCCGCTGAGCATCGAGGCTGTTGAACTCCCGGTCGAGCCCTTCATCGGTCGACTTGCGGGTGTAGATGGCGCAGCGGATGGCCGCGTTGTGAGTCGACCGAGCGGCTTGGCTCATCGAATATGCCGGTTGGAGATTGCCGATCATTCCTTCACCTTCTGGTGCGTAGGACCGCTCGCGGGTGAGCCACTGCCGGCGAGGCCGAAGAACAGGAACCCGTTCCATTTGGTGCCCGTGACTTTGTTGGCGATGGCCGACAGGGAGTGATAGCGCTGTCCTTCGAACTCAAAGCCCCCGTCGAGGACCTTGACCACGACATCGCGGCCCCGAAACTCGCGGGCCAGCAGTGTGCCGGGCACCGGCAACCTCGGATCACACGAGGGCGGAATTCGACTTTTTGTCGTCCGCGCCCGCACCTCCGCCGAGCCGGGCCGGATCGGATCACGCGGAGCGCGCATTCGGAGATCGGCGTCGTTGGCCAACTCCTCGGCACGGCGGCGGGCCCGCTCCGACAGGCCGCCTTCTGCCAGGGCCTGCAGGCGCCAGGCGATTCGCTTGCGCAAGGCTGCCTTATGGTGGCAGCGGCTCTCCTCACCGAAGACGTCCAGGTACTTCTCCCGCAGCTGGCCGACGGTCATTCGGGAGAGCTCCTGGATCTGTTGATACGTACTTGCTTCCATCCAAATTCCTCCTTCTCATGGACTTGCCCTGTGGCCGACGTTCCATTCACCTCGCCGTCTCGGGGCGTTAACTCGTTTCATGAATGAACGCTCCGGTGGCCCGAAGGATCAAGTGGATTCTCCGTAAATAACTGAGAATGTGTGACTTTCTTGCATTCATTCTCGGATGTGGACGAGATTTCTCGACTCTTGCGGTGGCGCAGGTAGCCTTCGGCCAGGATTGAGGCGATCTCCGCGACTACCTCATCGACAGTATTGGAGACGTGCGTGCTCGGTGGCATCCGATCCTCCTTCGCGGAGAGGCCCGGAAGAGGTCGTGTTGTGGATGCCGGCGGGACGAAACGGTCAACGTGAGCCGTTGCAAGCCCCGTCGGCACCCACAACGGGCTCCGTTTCCTACGGCCGCTGCCGCTGTCTGGTGGTCCGCCGGACCCCTATGGCCCGGCTTCTACTGGATACATACCGGCGCGAGCTCGAAAGTGTCGGGCGGTGGACCACTAGCAACTGGGCTATTAAACAACGCGGGATGTTAAATAGAGAACGAGAGAATCCGTAACGGAAATTCCGGTGGAGCGTTCGCAACCCCCCATGGTTGCAAGCGGTACACCGGATGAATTTACGAAACGGAGAATCGGGGGAAATGTGTCGGGCGGTGCAAGTGATTGAAAAAGCGCCAGATACGACAAGACCCCGAGGAAGCCTCCCATCGGGGTCTGGCGTTAACTAAGGAGCCACAAAAGTTCGCGGCTGGAAAAGTGGTGAGCCGCCAGGGAATCGAACCCCGAACCTACTGATTAAGAGTCAGTTGCTCTACCAATTGAGCTAGCGGCCCACGCTGTGTTTTTTCAATGGGTTGCAAGGATAATTCAGAGTCAAGAATTTTCGATGTAGTGAAAAGCGTAGTGAAGTTGCCCAGGATTTTCTCCGCAACTTTCGCTTTGTAACTCGGACTGAGGTGGGTGTAGCACTCTACCATCTTTAGCTCTTTCCATCTTTCCAGCTCTTGGATTGTTCGCAAATTATACCCAGCCATTGAGAGCCGTTAGGCGAGTATGCGGCTTAGTTTAGCACGGCGGTAAACGGTTTCAAACGCGGTGTGAATGGATTGACAGATTGTTCTCACACAGTGCGCCAACTCCAACCGTTATCCGAACTAATGAGGAGTAAAGTCCCACTTCAAGAGGAGGTCGGCTCCAGCGGGTACCATCATCATCCTGTGGTATGATGAACTGGATTGTCTAGCCTTGGTACTTAGCCTTAGCGCAGGCTTCGCAGGTTGGGCAGACGGATCATCGGGGAATGTCGTCTTTACTTCCTGAGCCGCGGGGTGGTGGATCGACAAGCTTGTCAGGAGAGAGGATCTGCCGGCAGTGTCCGGAAAGAGGGATTACCAATGATCCGGAACTGGAAGCTCACCACCAACGGGTGGTTGTTTGTGATCTTCCTCTTCCTCATCCTCACTACGCCGGTTAACCCTTTCATCAACCACCGTTACTTCACCATCTGGTGGTACTTCTTGGTCGCTCTCTACGGCATCTGGGTGCTGATTCGAGTTTTATATGGCAAGGGAGAACCGTGATGCTCTGGTCCTCTCCATACTTTACTCTGGGCTGTGTCGTCGTCTATCTGCTTATTACGATCTGGATCGTCTCTCGGTGGCATACTCGAGAGGCCACTGAGGAGGACTACTACGTAGCCGGTCGGACTGTGGGCTACATCCCCAACTCCTTCAGCATCGTTGCCACTCTGATGTCGGGAGGGATATACCTGGGCACGGTTGGGTGGTTTTATCTCAAGGGAGTGAGCTTCCTGGGATTCGGCTTTGCCTATGCCTTCATGGTATTTCCCCTCTGGTATGTCGGTCGGCGCCTCTGGCCGGTGAGCAAGGCCTTCAACTACAGCACTGCACAAGACTTCTACGGAGACTTCTACCAGAGCCACATCCTCCGGTTGCTGGGAGCCATCGGAAGCATCACATTTCTGATCCCCTATTTTGCCTCCAACGCCGTCGCAATGGGCATTATCCTGGAGCGATTTACCGGCATTTCTTATGCCTGGGGTGTTCTCACCCTGCTTGTTGTTGGTGTCGGTTACACGCTGTACGGGGGCATGCGAGGTGTCATTCACACGGATGTGTTTCAGGGAGCGCTCTCGCTAGGCTTCGGCATCGTGGCCGTGTTCACCTTGGTGTCTCTGGCCGGGGGCTTCATCAAAATGATGGACACACTTCCGGATCAGATGACCCGATTTTCGGCCGATCCCACCTCACTGGGCTTGTTTATTGGCTGGTTCATTTTCCTGGGCTTTCACCCTCTAACCATGTCGGACCGTATGACGCGCATGTACACCATCCGCAACCTGGAAGAATTCCGTCGCAATGTTGTTCTGACCGCGGCCATGCTGCTGGTGATGGTTATGATCTTCGCCTTTCTGGGATTGAGCTGCTACGTCTTTGTGGGCCCGGGCCAGGAAATGGATCAAGCCGTTCTCCTCGCAGTCCAAGAGCAGGCGCCCTGGCTGATGCCCTGGCTAGTGATCGTTTCCTGGGCGTGTGGGATGTCCACTCTCGACTCGGGTCTCATCGGTGCGAATGCGATGTTGTCCAAGGACATCATTCGAGGATACCTCAAGCGGGATATCACCCAGCGACAGTCTGTTTTGGTGGGGAAGTATGCCACGGTAGCTTTTGGTTTGCTGGCGGGGTGGATCGCACTTATTCGTCCTCCTTACGTCTGGGCGCTAATCAAGCTGGTGATCATGTACCATATGCAGTTTCTCCCCCTTCTGATCGGTGCCCTTTACTGGAAACAGGCCTCCAAACTGGGGGCAGAAATAGGTTGGATCACAGGAGTAGTGTTGGGTATATACTACACTTTCTTTTCGGCGAGTCCGCCCCCCATCAACGTTGGCGGGCCCCCTGCCCCCGGTGTTTTTAGCCTGCTGGTCAATGCCATCCTTTTTGTTGTCATCTCGCTCATCGTTTCACCGGTTAGTGCTGAACACCGGGCCCGATTCGAACAAGCTTGGAGCAACGCCAAGTAATTGCACTTGACAGACTTTCAAAAGCTCAGGCAACGCCGAAAAAGAAGGCGATCAGGTTCGTGATTTCCAGACACAAGGTCTAAATCTGGTCTCGATCTTTCCACCAGATTTCCGGATTGAATTCGCAGTAGGCCGAGGGGATATGAAACATGGTGACGTCTGTATCGTGCAAATCTCTTTCAAAATTTAGAAAGGCGCGGTAGGATTAGGGTACTTACAGATGACCAAATGGCGATTGCCATCGATTTCAAGGGATGCTGTTGGAGATAAAATCTGAGAGACTGGGTTTCGTCCTAGGTACTGTCTGACCTGCTTGGGAAGTCTCGGATCCGATCGGGTTCTACACCTGATTTTTACAAGATCAGACGGTTGATTTCACTGTCTGTGGCCAGGAGATACTGGACTTCCACAGCATTCTTTTCTACCGACTGAACTTTGCGTGGAAGAGTAAGGCCAGAGTAGCTCTTAACTGTGAAAGTAAATCCGAGGTTTGAAACCCTTGATCCGGGATGTTCCCCGCCAGTGCTACCACCGCATCCACTTTTTCAAAATCAGCCTTTTCAAAGACGATCAGATGACTCAGATTAGCGAGTATCGGCGAGAGAAGAGTACTATCCCTAGCGAAAACATCACCAGAACCACTAACAGGATGATTTGGGTTCTCTTTTTAGCCACAGATTTCACCACCCATCGGGTGAATTGACAACTCCACATAATGGAATAGATTAGAGCAGAATGTTGATCGATCGGGGGATTTTTTCGTCACCGACAAAAGCCTGGATTGCGGTTGTCGTCTACACCGTCTTTCTTTACGGTACCCTGGCGGTGGCCTTTGACATCTATGTGTGGTCTCTTGACCGATGGGGCGAAGCTTTTGTATCCAAGGTAATAAACGGACTTTTTGTACCGGTCGGATTAGCCTTGTTGATGTTTGTAGTGTTTTGTTTGCCTAGGCGGGAAGGTGCCTATCTGACCTTTCTGCTTATCTGTCTAGCCATGTTTCATTGTTTGAACGACATTGAGATTCCTGCGAAGCGGTTTCACTTTCTTCAATACGGCCCCCTCACTGTTTTGGTGTTTGATGCTATGCGCTTCAGGTCAGGCAACCGCTATCTGTATGTCTGGACTTTTGCAATTTTGGCGCTCATCGGCTTAGTGGATGAGATCATCCAGAGTCTATTACCCAGCCGCCATTTCGGTCTGCAGGATATTGTCATCAACTCAACCGCCGGTCTCCTCACCTTAGTTTTTATCGGGTTTGTAGTGGGTGAAGAGAACTATCCGTGGGGAAGAATATCCGGACAACAAGGCGAATCGAAGGTAAGATAATAATAGATATAGAACCAGCTACATGGCCGGGATATGACTTTTTCGAAAAACGATTGCGGTTGCCATCTGGCCGGTGTAGAATCGCCCGAAAAGTGGCTGGGTTAACCGTAGAGGACAACTTAACTGAGGAGATTTCAATGAGTTCTGTCAACAACGTAGAGCGGCTGAAGCAGCGTCTGAGAGAAGGTAAAACTTGTGTGGGGACTTCGGTTCAATTGACCGATCCATTGGTTAGCGAGGTGGCGGCGGAGGCAGGAAACGATTTTATCTGGATCGAGGTAGAGCACTCCCACCTGGACCTGCCGGCAGTGCTGGGTCACCTGATGGCAATTCGTGGAACACCTACAGCTCCTTTGGTTCGAGTTCCGTACAATAATCCCAATGTCATCAAGCCGTATCTGGATCTGGCTCCTGCTGGGGTTATTGTGCCTTTGATCCGTTCGGCAGAGGAGGCCTTACAGGCCGTTCAGGCTTGTCGGTATCCGCCCAAAGGAAACCGAGGCTTCGGTCCTGTCCGAAACATGTACGGCATGAGCTCGACGGCAGAATACCTCGAACGGGCCGAAGACGAAATGTTGGTGTTTGTCCAAATCGAACATATTGACGCGGTTCATGACCTGGACAGGATACTAGCTACTCCTAGTCTCGACGGGATTGTTCTGGGGCGAAACGACCTTTCGGGCTCCATGGGAAAACTAGGCCAGCACTCCGACCCGGAGGTCCTCGACGCGATTGACACTGTTCTGGCCAAGGGGAAAGCTAGCGATCTGATTGTGGGTGTCTCTATCGGCTACGATGCCGCAACGGTTCAGGACTGGTATCGAAAAGGGGTTCGGTTGTTCGCCCTCGGCGAGGATCTCGGGCACATTTTCGACGGGGCCCAGGCTATCGCCAACGCGGTACATACACTTGACAATGGCCAATAGGCACACGTCTGAAAAGGAACAAATGGGCGTTACCATTGGCACTGCCCCCGACTCATGGGGTGTCTGGTTTCCCAGTGATCCTCAACAAATACCGTGGCCTCGATTCCTTGATGAGGTTGTTGAGGCTGGCTATGAGTGGATCGAGTTGGGGCCATACGGGTATCTGCCGGCTGACCTGTCGACGCTACACAGCGAACTTGACAAGCGCGGCTTGAAGTTGTGCGCATCTATGGTTGAGGGCAATCTCGAAGAACCTTCGGCATGGGACAGCCTTGAACAGCAGCTTCTGGGAGGTGGCGAACTGGCCGCGGGTTTGGATGCGCGGTTCCTGGTCCTGATCGACGACGGTTACTTGGACCTTGCCACAGGCGAACCTACGGGACCAACGCGTTTAGATGAGCAGGCCTGGGGCCGACTGGTCGAAACGACCCATAGGATTGCGAAAATGGCACGTGATCGTTTCGGTCTTAAACTCGTCTTTCACCCTAACGCTGAGACACACGTTGAATACGAAGAGCAGATAGAAGCGTTAATGGAGCAGACTGACCCAGATTTAGTGTCATTTTGCCTGGACATCGGCCACCATGCCTACCGGGGAGGTGATCCGATCGCCTTCATACGGCGCCACCACCATCGTATCCCCCATATCCACATCAAAAACGTGAATGAGCAGGTACTCAAACAGGTTGAGGCCGAGCAGATCCCCTTGGCCAAGGGGTCGAGTTTGGGTGTTTTCTGTGGTCCATCAGAAGGCAAGGTGGATTATACTGCGGTGCGTGACGTTCTTCGAGAAGTACATTACAGCGGTTTTGCTATTGTCGAACAGGACATGTATCCGGCTCCCTTCGATAAGCCATTACCCATTGCCAAGGACAGCCTGGCTTATCTGCGCGAAATAGACTTCGACTGATCCTTAGTACTCGGTGTCACCAACACGCTTGCGTTTCTGCCGAGCGCGGCGATCCCAGCAATGTCGCTACGCATCGTCAAAGAGGGGGTGGCAAAGACAAGGAGGTCAACGGGTGATCTGTTTGTGTTTTGTCGTTGACGATGCCACCGGATCGCTTCGATCGGTGGGCCTGCTTGCAACGTGACACACTAGGCTTTTACCAGGAACTGTGAGGTCTTTTTGAGAGCGACCATGAGATTCACCTCATCTCTTTGGCAATGCCAAAGAGTATCAGGATATTTTCTGTCGCAAAGATTTAGGATTGGAAATTCAGGTGATGAATCCAGGGCTGAGGCTGGGTTTGACCAGCACGAAGGAACGAGTCTGCTCCTGGTAGTCATCGTCAGCGAAACCGGTCTTTTTCACCCGCACCCGCTTCGACAACGACCTCTAACCCAGTTTTGGCCAAGGAGGAGTTACTACTGAAGGTACGTAGGACAACCAACCGTTCATTCGGATAGAATTCCACGGATACTCTGTTAATCATTTAGACCTGTACAGCAGAGCCCCGATTCACTGTGCTTCCGACTAAGATGGCTGTTTCAGCCTAATCTTTCGCAGCTGCAACCGAGTGACAGGTGCAACCGAAACCAAACCAGTTCTTCCGTAATTTCTCCCGATCATGTCCCATTGAACGGACAAATCCCGCTCGTGCCAAGTAAGTATGTATAATGAGCCGTTTAGGGAAACCGGCTTTTTTTAAACAAGAGGACATACGGTTATGAAAGCGCGTTCAACAACTCGTCGGAGTTTTTGGAAAGGCTTGCTGGGCAGTAGTCTCGTCGGCCTGTTGAACGCCACTGCTCTGAAAGCGAGCAAGCACACTTACAAGTTTCGCTACATCCTGGCTTCCTGTATGTACGGCAAGACCGGCCTGGCTGAGATACTGCCCGAGGTGCATAAGATCGGTGCTGAGCACATCGATATTTGGCCAGAAAGGCACGGTAACCAGAGAGAGCAGATCGAGGCCATGGGGCACCCCCGGTTTATCGAATTGCTTAAGCAGCACCAGGTGAAGCTCGGGATTCTCACTCACTACGATCTTGGTCCTTTTCGCGTCGAGAATGGGTTAAGAAACGCCAAAAAGCTCGGAGGAACAATGGTGATCTGCGGAAGTGGTGGACCCAGCGGGTTAAAGGATATAGAACTGAAGACAGTGGTGAAGCAGTTCTTTGAAAAGATGAAGCCTCAAATCGCTGTCGCGGAAGAACTCGGGATCACTCTTGGTATTGAGAACCATGGTGGCACTATGCTTAGCTCTCCGGATTCCCTGCGCTGGTTCGGTGAGCTCGCACCCTCGAAAAACATCGGCATTGCCCTGGCACCATACCATTTACCACAGGATTCAAGATTGCTTGCGAACCTCATTAAGGAGCTTGATACTTGCCTGGTCCATTTTTATGTCTGGCAATACGGTCAAGGATCTCACGAAATGGCCAAAGAACAGGAGCTGCAACAGCTGCCAGGTCGCGGGGTCTTGGATTTCAGGACGATTGTCCAGGCACTCAAGGAAGTCAATTACCAAGGCTGGACGGAGGTCTTCATGCATCCCTACCCCAGAGGTGTCCCGATTCTTGAGCCCACAGCCGAAGTTACTGCTGAAATCAATCAGTCTCGTCGCTATCTGGAAAGTTTATTGTACGAGGCATGAGCAGATCCCTCTCATCGCATTGATGAAACTGAAATTCGGGTTGAGAAATCAAGAATAGGGGGATAGATTAAAAGACAGTCTTGAAAAAGTGCCTAGCAGCTTGTGGTAAGAGTCGTGTGGAGTCGCGCATCAGGGATCTGTGGTCGCTGCTGGCCATACAGGAGGGGGAGTAGATGCCCCTCTTTCTCTTTTGTATCGGAGATGACGAGCAACGCCGTTTAGTAGCCACAACCCCCTGGCCTCTTCGAGTTATATGGCGTGGACTCATCTGCCGTGTAGCGTCTCCTCGACGATGACTCGGCATTGTCTCGATCGGTGCATCTGGCATCCGGGCCCACGGTGCTCGCAAAGGGATCTGCTGGACTTTTACCATGGGCTGCTAGGGAGAGGGAAGGTAACTAAGGGAGGGGAAAAAAATATGCGCTTGATGCTATGTTTGATGATCTTTTCTTCACTGGGGATTGGCCTTGTGGCAGAATCAGAAAACACCGCAAAAGCCAAAGTTTTCACCCTGGCCGACGGGGTTCTTTTTCAGATGGGGAGAATCGAGGGCAGTCGGATTATTCATCCAAGGATGGGGGCTGAGAAGTTAACATTTAATTACATTCAGTCGCTGCCGGGTGACGAATTTCCCCAACATGTGCATGATTACTCGGACGACACCTTTCTGGTCTTGGAAGGGCAGGTGGATGTGCGTCAGGGGGAGTCTCGACGGCATCTCGGCATCGGATACGCAGCTTTTGTACCCAGTGGACAAATTCATGGCACAATCACCACAGGGAGCAGGAGGGCAACCCTTATCAGCTTCCAGGCGCCTCCGGATCTTCGCCTCTATACTGGTGAGCGTGATTCCTCAAAACCAGGGGCTAAACCTCCGGTAGGTGTGATTACACTGGGCGCCTTAAAACTGTTGGAATTTCAAAATCAAAATGGATTCTTCCTCCATCCTGGTTTGAACTCCGAAAAAGTCGCAGTGGCCTACAGAACGCTCAAACCAAATGCTCGATTTCTGGCAGATTTCCCTAGTGAAGGAGAAGGAATCCTTTTCATTTGGAAAGGGGCTGTATCTGTGACCGGTACCAAGGAATCCTACTTTCTTGAGGATAAGAACCTTTTTTTTGCATCCGAAGGGGGAAGTTTTGAGGTGTTCAACGGTAGTGAAAATGAATCCATTGTTATCCAGATCCAGTCGCCTCCAGGTTCGGCTAAATAATGTGCTGAGTCAGATATTGGTGTTGTTTTGGGGGTCGGGCTTGCGAGCTGAGATGGCGACCCAAAAGATCAGCCAAAGCCTATCCTTCCGGAAGGCTAAAAGATAGGCCAAAACTGATCCTTCTATCCGCCTTTTCTAATATAATGTGCTGGAAAGTGAGGAAATGAAATGACAAACATGACCCATCGGGTCGGAGGATACAAACGGTTAAGGCGTTTGCTCCAGGGAACAAGTGTCTTCATTTTGACCTGCAGTTGGGTGGTTTGGAGCCAGGATTCCCAGGAAGACGCCGCTGGAAAGGCCAGATTGGCCACCTGGGAACAGGACATTCAAGCGAACGAGCAGGTGATTGCCGAGAAGATGGTGATCAAGGCACCGCAAGGGGACTACTACGAATCCCTGGTTCCGGAGACGTTGGATCTGGCGGATCGGGGTGCGTTAGCGCTTAACATGCTGATCGGAATGCTCGACCCGGCACAAGGTTATGAAATGTACCGGAGTACCAATTTTGCCACTAAGCCGGCCTACATTAGCCACGGTAGGGCAGGAGGACACGCGGAGCAGATGAAGCTGGTCGAAGCGTTGCCCCAAATGCGCTTGATGAGTGGGAGTAAGCAAGGTTTAGAGATTGAGCAGAAGATGATGCTGCGGATTATGGCCATGAGTTGGGAGGACGGTCAGATTTATGCGGCACCGGCGATGAGCCGGCCTTGGATGGATCCCAAGTTCGCTGAGGTAGCCCATCTCCCTGTGACCCCTCGGATGTTGCAGGGTATGCTCTATTGGTATCAATATGACGGGAATCCCCTGTGGCTCGAACAGGCCGACAAGATTTACCGGACTATTCGTGATGTGCTCGTTCGTTACGATGGTCCGGACCGGGCTTATTTGCCTCCCTTGTTTGGTCGTAACTATCCCAAATCGGGCTATCCGGCCTCTCTGCCGCCACTGACCTACGATGTCGACGATTCCTTCACCCATGGCAGTTATCTTCGGGCGATTGCCACCTATGTGAGATTGACTGGAGACCGTGAGGCGCTTCAGTTGGCCCACCAGCTCGCCAATACGCTGCGGAGCCAGGAGTTTTGGGTACCGGAGATCGAGGACCCTAGCATCGTGAGCGAGGAACGGGGACACTATTCCGCGCACTTGACCTCGCGTTTGATTGCGCATCAGGGGCTGCTGGAGTACGCGCTGGTGACCAACAACACGGAGCTAAAGCAGTTCGTGCGCCAAGGCTATGAATATACGCGGAACTTCGGGATCCCGGAGATCGGATGGTTTCCGACGGGAATTGGGGTTCCATGGTATGAAACATGCTCTGCGGTGCGTCCAATCATGCTGGCGGTGCGGCTGTCGGAGGCCGGGGTGGGGGACTACTGGGAGGATGTGGACCGGGCGGTGCGCAACTTTTTAGTGGAGGCGCAGTTTGTCGATCGCGAACAGCTGGAGAAGATTTCGGAGGCGGCTCCACCGCACCAGGTCAACTTCCCCATGGAGACCGATGATCGGGCGATCGAGCGGAGTTTGGGGACCTTTGTCGTTAATGGTATGGTAACCCAGGTGTCGGCTCCCAGTAACTATTACTGCTGTAACCACAATGGAGCTCAGGCGCTCTATCATGTGTGGCAGGGGATCGTACAGGACAAGGGCAACGGGATGGCTCAGATCAACCTGTTGCTCAATCGAGCCTCTCGGCAGTTGGATCTGGACAGCTACTTGCCCTATCAGGGGAAGATAGTCATTCGGAACAAGACCGCCCGCCGGATCTACGTCCGCATTCCAAATTGGGTTAGCAAGGGGAAGGTTATTTGCCGAGTCGCTGCCCAGAAGGTGAAGGCGGAATGGCTCAACAACTATCTAGTTTTCGGGTCGGTGGATCCCGGAGTGGAAATCGTGGTGGAGTTTCCTATGGTGGAGCAAACCCTTCGGCGGACAAACGGAGCCTGGGGAACTACCTATACGATTCGGCTGCGGGGTAACACAGTAATGGATATTTCTCCACGGGCCGGGACAGCTTCAGCAAAAGTCTCTGATGGAACGCTGGTTGTGGCCGGAAACTTGAAACTAATAGCAGCGAATGTGGAGACTCGGGATGTACAAGTCAGCGTGGAGGCGAAGAACGATGTGGATGCCAGCATTCTGCTTCGATTCACCAACAAAATGGATTTCCTGCAGGCATACTATAACCGAAGCCGGAACACGATCGGTCTGTACGAATGGTATGCAGGTCTGCGAGGTACTCCACCGAAAGTGAGGGAAATCGATGACCTTGGCTCAGATATCCATCTGAGTGCCCGGGTGGAGGGATCGCAAGCCAGCTTCACGGTGTCCGATGGCGCTAAAACTTTTAGCGTGAGCCAAGCCCTTAATGACGTTCGCTGGTCAGGACTGGTGGAAGATTTGCAGGTGCCTGAGGAAGGCGATCCCGTCGACGCTTTGGTGTCAAGACGACGCAATCTTACGGGTGCAGTGGGGTTACTCCACAATGAGGCGAGTCCCCAGAGGTACGATAACTTCCGTGTGATCGGTTTCGATGGCAGGGTGATCTTTGAAGACGAGTTCAGTAGCCCCAATGGACCACCGGTAGGCTGGCTAGGGGCCAACCTCGGAAACTATCTCGTTTATCAGCGTGAACACATGCACCAGAAGAAAGCCCTCCTGAAGAAAAGGACCCGTTTTGCCCCGGCACGGAACATCATACCTTAGTGATTCATGAATACGCTGATGTTTGTGGCGAACGTGACGGGTCCCGATTTTGCTTTGTGCACTCGACACCGCCGCGCTTGTCACAAAATTCGTCTATTAAAGAGCCGGAGTACTTGCTGCAGACACGCTCTGTCCGAGTCTGCTGCTGGCTGTTTTGGAAAGGTCCCAGAGGTCTAAAAAAAGGACATAGTGCTAATTCATGACGCTCACTGTCATTTTTTTTCCCCCCAGTTCTTTAAGATGCTCGCGCAAGCCAAGGGAGAGGTTTCTTTAGACGATCCGGTCGCTGCGATCACAGCTCTTTTAGGTTGGACCAACCCGGGCTCGCCTGCCGAACTAGCTGATCGCTGGGCTGAAGAACTCGAGCAAAACGAGGTCGGGAGAGCTGCTCTAATCGCTAGTGTTGTGGGAGACGAAAAATCAGTTGCTGTGGCAGTTCAGCGCCATCCTCAAAGATTTGTCGGGTTTTTCATGGTGGATCCGGCTGCGGAGGGAGCAGTCCAGCGAGTCAACGTTTCCCTTGGAGAGCTGGGCCTTTCTTGTGTTTGCCTGTTTCCCGCCATGCACCGTGTTCATCTGGATGACGAAGCCACAACCAACATCTTCGAGTGTGTTGCCGAGCACGAGGGAGCCGCGGTTTTTGTGCATTGTGGAGTCCTGACCGTCGGCGTCAGGAAGAGACTCGGGTTGAGTGGTACATTTGATACGCGTTTTTCCAGTCCTCTCAATTTATATCCGGTCGCCACGGCCTATCCCCAAGTGCCAATCATTATTCCTCACTTTGGAGCTGGATTTTTCCGAGAGGCGCTGATATTGGCTGATCTGTGCCCGAATATCTACTTCGATACGTCCAGCACCAACAGCTGGACCAAGTACCATCCTGGGCTGACGCTGAAGGAGGTATTTCAGCAAGCTCTACAAGTGGTGGGGCCGGATCGCCTGCTTTTCGGAACCGATTCTTCATTTTTCCCCCGGGGCTGGCAGAAGGCCATTTGGGAAAGACAGTCGGCCGTGCTGGAGTATTTAGATGTGGAAACAGCCTGGAAAGAGAACATCTTTCAAAAAAACTTTGACAGATTGTTTGAGGTTAAGTGTTTCGTTTCCTAAATACGATGATGTTTGTGGCAAGTGCGACGGTGTCGAGTTCGTGAAGTAACGATGTCTCGCACCGCCTCCTTTTCGCTTCTTGGCCTTGCTTTGTAAGCTCTATTTGCAAACGCCGTCGCTTTTGAAACGGGCCGATCAGCAGAGAGCAAGTTTTCGGGGCCTGTTAATCAGGGGAAATGTTACAGGAGCGCAGAAAAATCTTATCCTCTTCTGTCAGATTCCACTCGACCGGCTTTTTGGTGCGGCCGCTTGAAGATCGTGTTCCCTCCTTCTTATCCATTGTCTCTCTCTTGTTTAGCGATCTAATTGGTTCAAGCGGGCAAAAGCTTTACTCGGACACTCCTTGGAATGTCCTCCCTACTCTTAAGATGGCGTAGAACACGAAAAGCTGATTAACGGTGCACACGCCTTAATCATCTTTTGCTCATATTGTCAGAAAATATACAATTTCACCCCGACATAATCGGGTGTCATGGGCTCAGGATAGCCGATCGGAATCGCGATTCCGCGCAGACTCTTCAAGCTGGTTTTCAATGAGCCGTGGTAAAAGTCGCGTGGAGGTTCACGTCAGGGATCTGTGGTGGTTGGCGAGGCACGAGGGAGGCTCGATGCCGGGACATTGGCGATGATGAGTAAGCGCGGTCCAGCGGTCGCAACCTCCTGCGCCCTTCGGGTGGTGGAGGCGTGGGCTCTTCTGCAGTGTTACGCCTCCTTGACGATGACCCAGTATCGACTCGAGCAGCGCGCCTTGCGTCCGGGTCCACGCCTCTGGTAAACCAACCCGCTGGGCTTTTACCATAGGCTACTAGACAGGCGAATCCTCTACTTCTGTTTGACTTTCTCATCGGTAGGCGAGAGAACCTTTTTGAGAAATCGAGCCGCCTCAAGGTAAATTCCGGGCGTCGAACTCTCCCGTGGTCCTGCCACGTTGAGGACATGTCCCTGGTTGCCCTGTATCCAACCGCGGACAGCCGAAGGATTGGTTAGTTTCACTAGGTTCACCTGGAGGAGTGGTTTTTGGTAGTGAGGAGCCTGTTCGACGGTGAAAGCTGTCCCACCTGACAGGTACCCTCGGTACAGGATGAGAGTTGCATCCGAATCCCGAACATTCCATTCAGTTCGTTGGGTGTACTCAGATGAAAGTGTTTCGACGAGAGGATAATGGGTGGGCAGGACACCGTCCTCGGCAATTCGACCTTTGGGACACCATCCACCGCAAGGGATACCCAGTTTCAGGGCAACATCCAGAGCTGCCCGGTCTACGCCGGTCTGGCCGCCCGAGACCACCGTGAGGATCATCGCTTTGAATTGGGATTTAGTACTCGGTCCCATCAACACGCTCACGTTTGTGGCGAGTGCGACGGTTTTTATTTTGCGAAGTGCCGCCCCCGATGCGACGGCATCGACTCCTCCTGTCTTCACCATCTTACCTCGTCACATCCTTAGAACGTGACTGTATTTATGAAATCGACTACTTAGGGTGAGATAATCCTTCGCAACGAAAGTGGGACCACGGCTATGGAACCGTCTTCAATCGCCTTCGCGACTTCTGCTGGTAAAGAGTTAGTCGCAAAGAAAGTTTCTTGTTGAGCGAAAGGTTGGACTGCAATTCCATTTCCTTTAAGCGCCTGAGACAGGATAATGACACTCGCCCGGTCACCATAAGAAGCGATGATGTTTTGCCCCTGCGGGCTTAGCTCGCCCAGTAGGTACAATCCTTCCAAGAGATGGGTCAGTTCTTCAAACAGGGCCGAAAGCAGTTTTTTCGTTTCTTTCCAGAGAAAATCCGAAGCTACCTGTTGGGCGAGCTGAATATGATAAGTTCTTAGTCCTTCGACCAAGGTGGAGGCGAAGACTAGATCTTGTTTAGCGGACTTCTTGCCTGCTTCCTGCAGTTTTTCTGCAGTCTGGCCAATTGCTCCAGTGACCACCACCAGCGGTTGTTGCAAGGACTTACCCACAGTGTTTATGGCACGGGATATTCCAGCCTCATCCTGAATGTCGGCACCTGTGAATTCAAGTATGGTCACTATGTTCTTTCACTTGGGGTTGTGCCCCGCTGCGCCATATACGTAATTACTCTGCGTTATAAAAAATATACAGTCCGGCCATCGCGTCGATGTCCTCGTCGGTTGTGTTGTGATAGGTGGCAACCAATTTGAACTGGTCATTCGGTTCGACCGCGTATCCTTTCAGATTCTGGTAGACTGGCATCGAGACTAGATCTCCTTCACTATCAACTCGACCCTCGGCCTTCCAAACCGTTTCGTTTCTGGTGAGATTCATCAGTTCCATGGAAACCCCATAAGGATGGATGTGAGTGCCCATCATGTGGATTTTACCCTTGAATCGCAAATGAAACTTGGTTTCTCTGACATCCTTTCCGGGAGAAACGTAGTACAGGGCTGGAAATTCAACGCTATGCATGGTCGCGTTCAGTTTCTGGAGCGGTTGAGGGAGGTTCTTGTCCCAGATCAAGCGGTACGTCACGCGGGCTACTGCGGAGACGGGCGACATCCCCCGATTGTTGAACATCGGCATCCAAATCAACTCCTGACCGGCCTTGTAGGGAATTCCAAAACCCTCGTGGAAATTGATCTCCGCAGTGAATCCGTCCGAATAGGTACCTTTAAGAGCCTGGTGGTGAGGGTCGGTGGGCATCGGGATGCGGTCTCCAAGAAAGGTATGGCACACTAAATCTCTTGGTAACGCTTGCCCTTCCTTGTCGAACACCTCTACTTTGTATCCAACCAACCACGCATCTTCTGGCAATTTCAGTCGACCCATAGGAGGAACCTGTTGGAGTTGATCTTCCCGAAGATCAAAAGGACCATAGTTCTGGACAAAGGTTTCGGGAACAGGCCAGGATAGGCTGGCTGGAGGGTTGTTCTGGTAAGCCAATAAGAACATGGCGCCGACCAGTAGAAAAAAAGTGGTTCTGATCCGTGTTTTCATACTATCAATACCTCTCAGTCTTTAACTTACTACAGGGGCCTAGCTCCTTTCCATAAACCCTGGATCGCCCGTCGGATGTACTTCAATCTTACCGAGCTGGCCTTTGTCTTTTGTTCGCCTTCTTGTTGAAAGAGCCTCTCTGCTTTCTCGATCATCATTTGAGCTTTGTCCGGATCATTCAACTGCTCAAAGGCTTTGGATAAAAGGACGAATGCTTCCCCATTTTTGGAATCGATGTCGACCGCCTGAATAAGGTACTCAAGGGCTTCTTTAGGTGTACCTGTTTCCAAGCTGACACGCGCCCTTTGCAGGAGCTCAGCAGTGTACTGAAAGCTGAGATCCACTGCTTTATCCAGTACTTCGAGGGTTTCGCTCTGGGAGGTTTTGCCTTCTGCAGTCAGAGTTAAACCGAACAGGTAGTAAGCGAAAAAGTTTTGTGATCCTAACTGAATGCGTCGTCGCAGCTCCTCACTTGCCTTTCTCGACCGTCCGTTGTTCACTAGCGCGAATATTAAACCTGATAACAGAGATTCATCCTCTGGATTTGATCTGAGTAGCTGCCGGTAATCCTTCTCAGCCTCAACATAGCGACCTGAGGAAGAGGCCAGCTGAGCGCGTCGGGCCACTAGTGTCTGCGAAGCCGAGACTTGTCTCAGTCCACTGGCGATGGTCTCCTGAGCATTCTGGTAGTTCGATTGCCTAATGTAAAGATCCGTTAAGAGAACGTAACATTCTTCGCAGGTTGGAGCTATTCGAATGGCTTGTTTCAATGACTCCGCAGCCTGGTCAAACTCCTCCAAATCGACTTGAAAATCTACCAATTGCAACCACACATCTCGATCGGCCTGCCCGTCTGCAACTATTTTGAACAAGAGTTTCTTGGCCTCGGCTGTTCGATCCAAGCGCGCATAACAAAGAGCTAGTTGGTATCGTGCCGCTGAAAAATCAGGTTTTTTCAAGAGTGCGTGTTCGAGTCGCCTCGCCGACCGTTTCCATTCGCCGAGTTCGACCAAGAGAACACCAGCCTCAAAGGCCACGTTCGGATCCTCAGCGGGAACACTTGCCAGCACGGACAGTGCTTTCTCACTGTCTCCCTGCCCAGCGAAAGCTTCCGCTAGAGACAATTTCAACAAGGGTTGTTGTTCTATGAAGTGCATGGCCCTGTCAAAATGTTCAATCGCCTCAGCGTACTCCTTCCGCGTGAGCGCGATCCGCCCCAGAAAAAAGTGCGAACGCTCGTCTCCTGGTATTTTTTCTAAAAACTCCTGAAACTTCACTTGGGCTGCGTCAAGATTTCCGCGGCTCATCTCATTGATCGCTAGCCCCCGGAGACCAGGATAGAATCCATGGCCTAGTGCTTGTTTGAAGTGACGGTCGGCTCGGTCCAGCTCATTGATTCCAATCAGTGCTACTCCCAAGAAATAGAGTGCTTTTGTATTGTCAGGGTTTACCTGCACTACTTGCTCCAAAACTTCGACTGCTTTCAGATAATCAGCCTGCTCGAGATACTGAAGTGCAAGCATTAGATTACTTGTCTGGGCCGGCACCTGAAAAACCACAAAAAACCAGACACTGGCCAGTAGAGCGAAGATTCTTGTTTCTCGTTTACAGTCTTCAAACTTTCTCATTGGAGTTCTTGACCTGTCATTATACGGAAATGAATCTGAGTCCCGCAACCCTCATTCGCCCAGTGGGTTGGCTACACTCTCCTCATTTCTTTCGTTGCGGTACCTCGACGATACCCCGTATCATCTGTGTCGCCGACACCTCACATTGAGCAGTGTCCCGTGGGTCGCATGCGACCCACGGGACTTTAACCCCGGGTTGCTACAGATGGAGAGTTTGAGCTTGACAGCCCCTTCCACGTGGGGATAGAAGTACAAGCTGGTTATGCACATAGCTTTGATCCAGCGCTGCCGACTGAAAAGATTAAATCTAATGTCGCTTTTGCAGAGGCTTTGTTTTTCCAAACCACTTTCCACCGTCCCGAGTGTTGTTTACGACTTTGTTGAGGAAGATCCCTCCGATTAGGATCCTTTACTCATACACGCACTTCCTTAGAAAGGGGGAGGTTACACAGATGAAAGTAGTTGATGTCATTGCAGAGATCCTAAAGAGAGAAGGGGTCGAGTTCTTGAGCTGTTATCCTTCGACACAACTGATAGAAGCTGCGGCTGCGATTGGAATACGGCCTTATGTTTGCCGACAGGAGAGGGTTGGAGTGGGCATCGCTGATGGTTTTAGTCGTGTCTCGAATGGCAGGCGAATCGGCGTGTTTGCCATGCAATATGGTCCCGGTTCTGAGAATGCCTTTGCCGGTGTCGCCACAGCCTATTCAGACTCGGTTCCGATTCTTCTGTTGCCCCTGGGGCATTCCAGAGAGAATGCGCGGGTGTTTCCCCTATTCAGCTCTGTGCGCACCTATGCTTCGGTCACAAAGTGGGTCGAAGAGCTTAACGTTCCCGGAAGAGTGAGCGAGGTCATGCGGCGCGCTTTTAATCTGTTGAGGTTGGGGCGCCCCGGTCCAGTCATGATCGAGATACCGGAAGATGTCGCCTTGGAGCAGGTCGATGAGTCGGTGCTGCAGTACCAGGCGGTAAAGTCCTGCCGTTCAGCCGGTAATCCTCAGGACGTGGCCAAGGCGGCCCAAGCCCTGCTCGAGGCTCGCAGGGTTGTCATCCACGCCGGCCAGGGGGTTTTATATGGGGAGGCGTGGGAGGAGCTGCGGGAATTGGCCGAGTTATTACAGGTACCGGTGATGACGACTTTGGAAGGAAAGAGCGCCTTCCCGGAAGACCACTCCTTGTCACTGGGGACCGCCGGGCCAGTCGTGACCGGCCCGGTCCATCATTTTCTCACTGAAGCGGATGTGGTCTTCGGTATCGGCTGCAGCTTCACACGTCACTTGATGTCAACAGAGATACCCGAAGGAAAAGTCATTATCCACGCCACCAACGATGAGCGAGACATCAACAAAAACTACTCGGTTGAGTATCCCATCCTCGGCGATACAAAATTGGTGCTGCGCCAGTTCATCGAAGCAGTCGAGGATCGTCGAAAAGGGGAAGTCCAAGGGAAGGGCAGTGTTGTGGCGGCCAAAGTCAAAGAGGTGAGGGAGAAATGGCTGCGGGAATGGATGCCCAAGCTTACTTCCGATGAGGTGCCCATAAATCCCTACCGGGTCATCTGGGAGTTCATGCACCGGGTGGACCCGGCGGAAGCCATCCTCACCCATGACTCGGGCAGTCCCCGGGACCAATTGCTCCCTTTTTATCGGGCCACGGCACCCCGAAGTTACCTGGGATGGGGGAAATCCCATGCTCTTGGGGCTGGGCTGGGTCTGATCATGGGGGCCAAGCTGGCCGCACCGGATAAATTTTGCGTTAACTTCATGGGAGATGCGGCCTTTGGAATGACAGGGTTGGACTTCGAAACAGCAGTGCGTTGCGGCATCCCCATTTTGACCATCGTCCTGAACAACTCGGCTATGGCCATCGAGACTAACATGTTACCCCTCTCGCATGAACGTTATCGGACCAGGTCTATTGGCGGTCACTATGCGGACATGGCTCGTGCAATGGGTGGGTATGGTGAGCGCGTGGAGCATCCCGGAGAGATTGCCTCGGCCATAGGTCGCGCCAAGAGGGAGAATGAGGAGGGACGAGCGGCACTGCTAGAGTTCATCACCAGCGAAGAGATCTCCTTTTCCCAGAGGTGAATGTGTGTTGCTATCCAGTCAGAAAGCCGATTGGAATAATACTCATTAAACTGATGTGTCTGCTAGGTCAGGGTTTTTGGGAGTAATTCTGCTTGGCGGCACGCGCTGTGGCCAATGTGTCGAGGATCGCCGTGTCTTGATATTTGGTTAACTCGGCGGCGCGCTCGGCCAGGCGGATCGCCTCATCGTGGGCTTCTGAATCCGGCCGTGCCGCGAGGATGTGCGCCAGGTTAATCAAGGGCACCGTCCAGTCGGGCTGCAAACGCACCGCCTCTCGAAGATGCCCAAGGGCCTCGTCAATTCGACCTGTCATCGTCAGGGCGGTTCCGAGGTGATGGTGTGCTTCAGCGTAGTAAGGTTTGCCTTTTAGGGCTTGGCGATAGTGATGGATCGCCGCCTGGGCTTTACTCTGTCCTGACAGTGCACGACCGAAGTGGTAGTGGGCTTTCTCCAGCTTGCCCTGAGATCGCAGTGCCGTGCCCAGTTTGTAATGGGCTTCGACCAGCTCAGGCCGTCCTTCCAAGGCCTGGCGATAGTGGTGGATTGCCTCCTCCAGCTTGCCCTGGGAGCGCAGCGCAATGCCCAGGTTATAGTGCGCCTCCACATAGTCTGGCTTGATCTTCAGAGCCTCGCGATAAGAGCGGATCGCCTCTTTCAGCTTGCCCTGGGAGCGTAACGTGATAGCCAGGTTGTTGTGTGCTTCGGCTAGGTCGGGTTTGATCTCCAAGGCCTGGCGATAGTGGTGGACTGCCTCCTCCAGCTTGCCTTTTGATTGCAGTTCCGCGCCTAGATTGCTGTGCGCTTCGGCGTAGTCGGGTTTTACCCGCAGGGCTTGACGATAGTGGGCAATCGCCTCTTTCAGCTTGCCCTGGGACCCCAGAGCTACTCCGAGGTTGTAATGGGTTTCAACTAGGTCGGGATCGATCTGGAGAACTTGACGATAAGAGTGGATAGCCTCTTTCAGTTTGCCTTGGGATCGCAACTCGGCGCCCAGGTCACTGTGCGCTTTGACATAGTCGGGTTTTACCCGCAGGGCTTGACGATAGTGGGCGATCGCCTCGTTTGACTTGCCTTGTTCTGAAAGCGCGTTACCCAACTTTCGCTGCGCTTCGACAAAGTCGGGTTTGATCTCCAAGGCCTGAAGATAGTGACGGATGGATTCTTCAAACTGGCCTTTGGATGCCAGCGCTACCCCGAGATTGTAATGCGTTTCAGCTACGTCAGATCTAATCTGGATGGCTTGACGATAGTGGGCAATCGCTTCTTCCTGTTTTCCCTCTGCTAATAGTGCACTGCCTAAATTGCCGTGCGCCTCAGTATTGCCGGGCGCCAATGCGACGAGGTTGCGGTACTGATCCAGTGTTGGGGCCTGCCCCTGAAACTGTGCTCGCCCCAAGAAGAATAGCGGGATGATGAACAGATTCCACCTGAGCCCATGCACTTGCCAGCCAGGCATACCACTGGAGGTTTCGTTCAGGTCTTGACCACCGGTCAATCCAAGACCCTGGCGCGTCGACTTCTCACGCACCTTCCAGATAAAACCGTCATAGTAGAAATGGAGCAGGCTCGAAGCACTCAGTAGCCCAAAGAGTGAGTGGGTTATGGTCTTTTGGTCGATTAGTTCTGGCACCAGACCAATGTATCCATATCCGAAGACCAGGCCAACGTACAGTCCGATCATCAACCCGCCTCGCCGGAAGAGAAACTGTGTAAAACTGCCCACACCAGGCACACTCTCAGCACGTCTGTGGTTGTAAACCCAGACAATGGACAGATACTGCACGTCGTGAAAAACCTCAAAGAGAGCTACCCCGAGGATAGCATTGTTGATGCTAACCATTGCGTACCACCAGAAGCTGAAGCTGCTGATCATGAGCACCAACTTGATCGGGTTGGGCTTCTGGCCACGACGCCATTGCCCCAATAAGTGAGCCAGGAACGCTACGGTGACGGCTGTGGTGCCCACACTCCAGGCGGTCTGAAAAGCATGGACGTCGGAAGCTGGCAACAGGGGACCGCCTGATTTGTAAAAAGTTTCCAGCACAGTGACCATTCGGCCAGGAGAATACAGCAAACCCGCTCCAAACCAAGCCACGCACATCAACATGTCCAGTCGGGCCGTCAGTTGCGTAAATAATAGGGCCTTGGCGTCGTAGATGCGAAGGAAGCCGTATACTTGTGCCAAGCCGTGCCAAAACCCCCACAGCAAAACAACGACGGACAGACCTGCTAGATCCCAGTGGGCAAACAGCATGCATGCCGCCAACAGGAACAGCGGCGATAAGATGAATCGAATTCGGTAGCGCTGAAACAAATCACGATCGCCGTAAGCACGCATCATTCCCGGCAGGTGATGGCCCGTGGCCCCAAACGCCGCAACGTACAGACTGATCTCCTCAACGGAGAAGCGAAGTTTTGCTAAGGTTACTAAGGGGATGATCAAGACAGGCGTTGCGACGAATAGAAGCAAGTCCTTCCAGGAACTCAGGATCCACAGCTTAGGGACAGGTGAAGAGGTTGTTTTGGGTGTGGACTCAATTGGGGTGGAAGTTGACCCCTGTGGTTTCTTGCCACCCAATCGGCTCCTGATTTTGCGATAGCTGGCTCTTGCCCGATTCACTCAAAATCTCCCCTGGCTGATGAGGAGAGCTGACTCACTGCTCATTCTTCCACAATCACCCAATCGCGACCCTTGTCCCCGTAAGCCTCCCAGCCATCCTTTGTGACAACGACAGTGTCTTCCAGTTTCACGAATCCGACCTCTTTGTTTTTTAGGTCTGTTTCAATGGAAAGGACCATGCCGGCGTCCAGAGGGGAATTCACGTGAGTAGCGGTGTATGGGATCGGACCTGAATTGGTGAGGCGTGGGAGTTCGTGTTGGATGATGCCCATGCCATGGGCGAGGAAAGCCATCTGATCCCCGTGCGGGCACCTGGCTTGCTCGGCCAGGGCTTTTTCATAGATCTCCCCGCCCAGGATTCCTGCTTTCACACCTGTGCGTGCGGCTGCCTGAACAGCCCGGACCTCGGCCAGAAGGTCCCGCATAAGTGGGGTCGGTTCGCCCATGACGGCCATTCGGCACAAATCGCCGACGTAGCCGTCCTTATTTCCTCCCGAGTCGAGAGAAAGAATGTCGTCTTTTTCCCAACGGGCATCAGAGGGAGCGCGATTGAAGTTTGGACCTGCGGTGATCAGACAGTACTCGAAGTTGAGGCCCCGGCGAATCTCTTCCAAGTGTAGTCTGTGGGCGATCTCGCGGGTGGTGGTGCCGACCTTGGTGCTCCTCATGACGGTCAACATCGATTCGATGATCTGTTCGGTGGCTTCATTAATAGTGACCAGCTCATCCGGACGCTTGACCGCGCGCAGTTCCTCCAGGATGGGAAGGGCGTCGACAAATCGGGTCTGTGGGAACTCCTCCTGAAGAGCGCAGAGGGTATCAGCAGGAATAAAGCATTTCTCCACGGCTACCGTCCCTTTGGCCAGATCGAGCTGGCGGATGAAGTTGGCTGCATCCTTGCCCGCCCGGTCGCTGAACCATTGATTGTTTTTCACATTTTGAACCCAGATCGGTTCTGCTGCTCGTTGCCAAGACTCGCCTGGGTTGCCGATGTAGAAAGACTTCTGGAAATCCTTACAGGGGATTCCCAGGACCGGAAGGTAACGGCTCGCGCCGATGGCATCCTTGTGGGCAAAGAAAAAGAAGCGGAAGCCACCGAGAAGATATTGGACATTCTCCTTGGAGGTTGCCAGCACGAGATCCATTCCCGCTTCTTGCATGAGAGTGCTCAGTTTCTCGTCATCAAAAGGAATTTTCATAAACTATCCATATGGGTACTTCAGCCGATAATCGCCTGCTGGACTTCCCCTCCTACGTCGGTCAGGCGGAAATCGCGGCCGCCGTACCGGTAAGTGAGCTTGGTGTGGTCCAGGCCCATGAGGTGCAAAATAGTAGCATGGAAGTCACGGATGTGAACCTTGTTTTCTACCGCATACCAGCCCAATTCGTCGGTGGCTCCGTAAATCATCCCTCCTTTGATCCCTCCGCCGGCCATCCACATGGTAAAACCGTAAGAGTTGTGGTCGCGGCCGTCTTTGCCCTGGACCGCCGGCGATCGGCCGAACTCGGTGCCGAAGATTACCAGGGTGTCCTCGAGCATTCCCCGCTGCTTTAAGTCCTTCAACAGACCGGCGATCGGTTTGTCCACCTTCCGGGCATTCACCTGGTGTCCTTTATAGAGCTGACGGTGTTGGTCCCAGTAGTTTCTCGGATAACTATGTGAGACCTGAACGAAGCGCACTCCCTCTTCAGCAAAGCGCCTGGCCAATAAGCACTGCCGGCCGAATTCATCGGTGGGTCTTTCCCCGATTCCATAAAGCGCTAAGGTCTCTTTTGCTTCCGCAGAAAGGTCCATGACTTGGGGAACAGCCATTTGCATGCGAAACGCCAGCTCATATGATTCAATACGGGCGTCGAGTCGGGCGTCGTAGCCGCTGGAGCGCAAATGTTGGCGGTTTCTCGCTTCCAGCAGATCAAGTTGGAGCCTCTGCTCAGGATCCGCTGCTTCCAGGTTGCTGATTTTCGCTTCAGTTGCCGGGCTAGCTCCGTCGCCAATCCGGGTGCCCTGGTAAACAGCCGGCAGAAACGCCGAACTGTAATTCTGTGCTCCACCGTGGTAAAACGTGGGCGAAATCGTGATGAACCCTGGAAGGTTCTGGCTTTCAGTCCCCAGACCATAGAGCAGCCAGGAACCCATACTCGGCCGGATCAGGATCCCGTCACCGGTTTGCAGTTGTAGGCCGGCACCTCCATGCGAAACCAAATCGCAGTGCATTGAGCGGATAACACAAATATCATCGATACAGCTTCCCACATGTGGAAACAGGTCGCTGACCTCGATCCCACTCTGGCCATATTTCCTGAATTCCCAGGGCGATTTCAGCAGGTTGCCGGTATCCGAGAAGGTCACCTTGGGTTTGGTTCCCGGCATGGGCTGTCCGTCCAGCTCGGTCAGTTTGGGTTTGGGGTCAAAGGTATCCACGTGGGAGACGCCACCATGCATAAATAGGAAGATGATCTGTTTGGCCTTGGGGGTAAAGTGGGGTGCTTTGGGTGCCATCGGATTGACATAACCCGTGGTGAGGAGATCTTGCGCAGCGGTCTCGGTGGCCAGTCCCAGAAAGGCGATGTAGCCAAATCCACAGGCGAAATCGCGCAGCATGTTACGACGAGAAAACTTTTGCACGCGGAAATTGGGAAGCGAGTGTGTCATATTCTTGTCCTTTTCCACTAATTAACGTAGAGGAATTCATTCAGACAGAACAGGCTCTGACAATAGCTCTGCCAGGCGGCGAGTCGACTCTTTTCCTCGGCTTGTCCCCTTGACCGAAGACGCCGGGTATATTCACTTAAGAATCCCACTGCTTGTGCCAGTTCTTCCGCACCAGGTGCTCGTCCCAGAACCTGGAGGTGGGCCAGGCGCAGACGGTGCTCATCGCTTTCCTCAGCAAGGCCCAGCCGGTAGATCCGTTCGAAAAGGGGATGATCGGAAATCCTCTCCAGCAACTGTTTGGCAAAGTGTAGCGATTGCTCGCGCACAAACGGGCTGTTCATCAAGAACAAGGCCTGAGGGGCGACGGTGGTATCGGTGCGTTTCGGGGTCACGTCGTTCGGATTGGCGAAGTCAAATGTTTGGAACATCTCCATCAATTGATTGCGGACCACCGGAAGGTAGATGCTGCGGCGCCGGCTGTTGTAACTGTCGAAATCTTGTTTCCCCGCTGCTGCAGGGAAGAGCCCTCGGTCTCCTTCAATGGGGGTAATCTTGTCCTCCCAGTCGAAGATCGTCCCGCCCACGGTGAGGTCGAGCCGGCCGCTGATGGCCAAAATCGCATCCCTTAGCTCTTCGGTCTCTAAGCGGTGGCGTGTCATGCGCCACCTCAGCCGGTTATTGGGATCCACTCGGAGTTCCTCTGCCTTGGGAAGACTTTGCATCTGGTAAGTGCTGGAGAGCAGGATGAGGCGGTGCATCGCTTTAATCGACCAGCCGCTCTCGATAAACCGGGAGGCCAACCAGTCCAGCAGCTCCGGGTGCGAAGGCCTCTCTCCCAGCGCCCCAAAATTGTCACTGGTGGGCACGAGGCCCGTGCCGAAATGACCCTGCCAGATTCGATTGACCAACACGCGAGCGGTGAGCGGATTTTTTGTGTTGGCAATCCACCGTGCCAGTTCCAGCCGCCCGCTTTGCTGGTCATCAACCCTCGATGGGTTGTTTTCCCCGGTGATAATGCGTAGAAAACCCCGTGGAACTTCCTCGCCCAGGTTGTGATGGTTTCCACGAATGTGAACCCGCAGGTTGGTTGGCGTCCCTTCCCGGGGAGCCATCACCACCACCTTCTCTCCTCCAGGAATCTCCAAAACTGGCTGTTCCACCCACATTGAAGTGTGTTCGGAATCTTCCATCACCTGCGTACTCTTGAAGATCCCCGCTATCGAGTAATAGTCCCGGGTAGGAATGGGGTCAAACTTGTGGTCGTGGCAGCGGGCACAGCCCACTGTCAGTCCCAGAAAAGCACGACCCATCACGTTGATCTGCTCATCGACGATATCCAGCACCATCTTTTCCTTGTCTTGTTCAGCTAGTGCTTTCGGTCCGAGCATCAGAAAACCAAGGGCAATCTTGCGCTGAAGGGCGAGATCTAGGTTTTGGGTAGCCGGCAGTAAGTCGCCGGCTAACTGCTCGATGATAAACTGATCATATGGCTTGTCTTCGTTGAAGGAGCGTACCACGTAATCACGATAGCGGTAGGCATAACGCATGATAAAGTTCCCGTCGTGGGCGGTAGTATCCGCATATCGGACCACGTCCAGCCAGTGGCGGCTCCACCGTTCTCCGTAGTGCGGGGAGTCCAGCAGCCGGTCTACTAGCTTAGCCAGGGAGGGAAAGGCGCTTTTCTGGTATTTCTTCTCTGGAGCGTCATCGGCCAGGAACGCATCAATTTCCTCTGGAGTCGGTGGCAATCCGAGCAGATCGAATGTCACCCGCCGAATCAGGGTCCGCCGGTCGGCCGGCGGACCCGGTGAGAGCTCCTGTTCTTCTAACTTCGCCAGGATGAACCGATCCAGCGGAGATTGCACCCAATCGCTTGCCTTCACTTCGGGTGGCTGCGGATCCTGAACCTGTTGGAACGACCAGAAGGCCTTTTGCTCATCGGTAAAGATCGATGGGGGTAGTGGGGGGATCCATAAGGGGGCTTGACTAATCCACTCTCGCAGAATGTCGAGATCCTGCGCGGAGAGGGCCTCTTCGCCGGGCGGCATTTTAAATTCTCCGGAATGGGCGACTGCCTGGTACAACAAGCTTTCATCGGCTCGCCCGGGGACCACGGCCGCTCCCCTTTTGCCCCCCTTCAAAATCGACTCCTTGGTTCGTATGTCTAAGCCGGACGTTCGGACTTCTCCATGGCATGATAGACATCGGTTATCCAGTATGGTTCGCGCCGACTGGTCGAGTGCCGATTGTGCCAAGCCTCGGAAAGGTGTCAGTCCCAGCACCACTAGTGCGAAAACAACCAGACTGGAATAAGCTTTACTTGTGCACATACGTTAACCTTGCAAAATTCTAAAAACTACTTAACTTATAATAGCATTTTGGTGTCCAAAAAGATTATTGTGTAGTCCGAAAAGCTAAGTGTTTCTTTCTGATCCACCACTCCTCGTGCCAAGCAACCCGAGAGGTGCCAAAGTTTTGAGGACTCTGGTGGGTGTTGCTCGTAGTCGGTGTGAGGACATCGACTCCTTCTCGTGCCTGCCTAGTGACGATAGATCCATGGCATGCAAACCACGTGACTTTTACAACGGACTTCTAGCGTTTCGCTCCATCAATACGATGGCGTTTATGGCGAGCGCAATGGTGTCGAGGCTACGAAAAGGCGGTGATGCGATGCCGCGGGTACGTAGGAGAGGAGAAGTGAAAAACCCATCGGCTTTCGGGTTCTTCAAGATTGGTGGCTGTTTCTAATGAAAGAGGACGAATTGATCAAAGTGGATCAACCAATCAGGGCTGTTATTGAAGAGATCTATATTGCCATCGAAGGGGGTGCAGCCATGCAGCGCCTGGAACAGGTGCAGGCGCTAGTTCATCGTGGTCTGCAAGGTGACCGCTACTGTGAGCGGAGGGGACACTGGAGCGGCATTGACGAATGTCAAGTCACCCTGATTGAGGAAGAATATATTGAGGAAATTGCAGCAACGACGGTGTTGAGAGTGAGGAACGGTGAACACCGGAGGAACTTGATTACACGCCATATCCGCTTGGAGACCCTGGTTGGCAAGCAGTTTCAAGTTGGCGAGGCGATTTTCGAATATGATCGACCTCGTCCACCCTGTGGCTACGTTCAGTCCATTACGGAACGAGGCCTGACTAAGGCACTCATGGGTCGCAGCGGCATCTGTGCACGAGTGGTCAAGTCCGGTTTGCTTCGTGGGAAAGATCCGATTGTGGTTTTGTAACGACTCTTAATGGGGGCCAGACGGCTGTAGGTCTGCTACAGTATGGCCAGCGCGAAGCAACTTCCGAAGCACATAGCCGCCAGTGGTGCCACTGGCGCTGGTGACGAGACGCTCATCCTGCTATCTCAGGGCACTAGCGAGCTACATCAGCCTTTCAACGCATCTTGAATTGATGACTCAATGCCTTCCAGGGCGTCATCGATATCGTTCTCAGTATGGACCCAAGAAAAACCATGGTGCCAGGAGTGCATCAAATAAACACCGTGTCTAAAGGCTGCACGATAGAACCTAAGCTCTAGTTCACGGTCGACCTTGACCGCTTCTCTCCACTCCCATACCGGTTCGTTCAGGCCGAAGAACATGCCAAAACGGTTGCCTATGGTCTGGATGTGGCCCACGGCATGGCGCCGGAATATTTCGCTCAGTCCAGTCTGAAGTCGCCTGCTCAGTCTTTCCTGATGTGTCCACATGGCCTGATCCTTGGCAATTTCGAGGAAGGCCTCAGCCCCGTGCATAACCAGAACCTGACCGTAGTAGGTTCCCTGGTTTATCACCCGACCCACCGGAGCAAGTGTCTCCATAATGTCTTTCCGACCCACCAGTGCAGCAATCGGTAATCCGCCCCCTAAAGCTTTACCGAGGGTGGCCAGGTCCGGTGTGACTCCCAGGTAGCCCTGGGCACAGCTTGGGCCTGTTCTGAAGCCGGAAAGGATTTCGTCAAAGATTAGCAGGATCCCATGTTGCTGGGTCAGGGCGCGCACTCCTTCGAGATAGCCAGGGCGGGGCAGAATTCCTCCAGAGTTGTAATTAATTGGCTCCATGATGACAGCGGCAATCTGTTCAGCCTCTCGTTTCAGTAGATCTTCCAGAAGCTCCAGGTCATTCCAAGGCAGGATAGAAATGTAGTTGCCCACCTCTGAGACCGTACCTGCGCTTTCCCCTTGAACAACAGGAGAAGTACGAGGTCCTACCTCCTCCAACCCGGGCCAGGAGTTGAATTGTAGGACATCATTGTGTCCATGATAGTGTCCTTCGAATTTCACGATCTTGAGTTTGCCTGTGAAGGCTCGAACAACCCTAGCCGCGACTGCTGTGGCCTCCGTGCCAGTTAGGGTGAGACGTACCAACTCCGCACAGGGAACCATCTCGACTATGCGTTTGGCTACCTGACTAGGCAGGAGAGTCTCTTGTCCACAGAGGATACCCATCTCGATTCCTCTGTAGAGTGCAGACTTGACAGCAGGGTGACTGTGGCCAAGCAGCAGAGCACCATGTCCACAGTTGAGATCGACGTATCTGTTGCCTTGCAGATCCCAAAGGTGGGCTCCATCACCTCGCGAGACAAAAAATGGTCGGTTTTCTAATTCTTCGCGCCGCCGACCTGGTGTGGTAAGGCCTGCAACCAAGTAGCGGCATGCGAATTCAAAGGCTTCCTCATTTTTGAGCCAGCGCTCGCTGGTTGTCATCGGGTTTTTTCTCGGCATCAAACTACTCCGCACGTTTTAGTCATCAAAGTGTTAGGACTCGACTTCACCACGGGCTGCTAGGCATGCTAGAGCAATTCTTAACCAAACTCAATGGGAGCCCTTTTAGCTCTCCGGCATTTCGCATGGCAGAGATTTGACGGCATGGGAATCGTACAACTAACATAGAACTTACGACAGAAAAGGCGTGCAGCGGAAAAACTTCCTGCAATCTCTCGCCCTTGCCAGGGCCGGCTTTTTTTATGACCGGATTTGGAACACTCGATTGGATTATTGTTTTCGCCTACCTGACTGTGACCATGGTCGTCGGTATTGCAATGCGGCGATATGTGGAGAAGGTGGAGCATTTCATCGTGGCGGGTCGGGAGATGGACGTTTACCTCGGTGTCGCCTCGTTGGCTGCGACGGAGTTCGGAATCATTACTGCCATGTACACCGCCGAACTGGGTCATAAGAACGGTTTCGCAGGTGCCACCCCGGGGATTCTGATGGCTTTGGCTATGCTGCTGGTGGGTTTTACGGGTTTTGTCATCAAACCCCTCCGCAACGCTGATGTGCTGACCATTCCTGAATTGCTGAATCGTAGGTTTGGCGCACGGGTTCGCTGGTTGGCCGGCATGGTAATTGTGCTGGGCGGGTTGCTGAATATGGGTATTTTCCTGCGGGTTGGCGGTGAGTTTCTGATAATCGTCACCGGTATTCCGGTGGGCTACTTGGAAGTGGTTATGACAACTTTGCTGGTCATGGTGATGATCTATACCGCGTCAGGAGGAATGCTGTCCGTTCTCGTCACCGATTATCTGCAGTTTCTAATCATGGGGGCGGGTCTGGTGATGGTCTCGGTGTTAGTCATGTTTGACCTAGGCTGGCACAATGTCATCGCCACGGTTCAGAGACACCATGGAGCAGGCGCTTTTAACCCCTTTGTCAGTGAAGGAATGGGTGTAACTTATGTGGTCTGGCAGGCTCTTAACCAGCTGGCCGTGGTTTTAAGCTGGCAGACCATCATCCAGCGTGTCTTGTCGGCACGCAGTGAGAAAACAGCACGGCAGATCTATACGCGCACGGGTTTTTATTTCGTTGGGCGCTTCCTAATTCCCGGTTTTTGGGGTATGGCAGCAGTGACAGCCTTAGAAGCCAATTCAGTTCTGACCAGTCCCCTGCACGCAATGCCGACGTATCTTGCCATGTTGCTGCCGGTCGGTTTGCTGGGACTACTGGTGGCGGCAATGCTTGCAGCCGAAATGTCAACCGACTCCAGTTACCTGCTGACCTGGGGAAGTGTTCTCTGCAATGACATCATTATGCCTTTGCGCAAGCAGCCCCTGACGGAAAAAGCTGGTCTTTTGCTCAACCGAGTGATCATTTTATGCATCGGAGTTTTTCTGCTCGTTTACGGTTTGTGGTATAGATTGCCGGTGAAAGCCTGGGACTATCTTTCCATCACTGCCAATATCTATCTCTCAAGTGTTTCTGTCTTGCTGGTGGCATGTTGTTACTGGAAGCGTGCCAATTCCACTGGAGCCCTCTTTGCCATTCTTGGCGGGGCGCTTAGTCCCATCATTTTTCTCCTGACCGGCTTGGAAGAGCACGTAGAAATTGCAGGCCTGGCGTCTTTTACCCTGGCGATTACTGGGATGCTCATAGGATCCTTGCTCAGTACTCGGTTTCACAAATACGGTCCCGTTTCTTGAAGATGTAGCAAGGTGAGGTCACGAATAAGGGAAAAAGTCGATGCCAGTACTCCGTCCTTCAATTTGGTGCTATTTTGTAGCGAGTGTATTTGTGAACCGATTACTTCATATTCGAGTAAAACGAGGCATTTAAGGGGAGACTGACTTGCCCGACCAACCTTTTTGGTTCATTCTCACCTGGGCTTGTATCTTGTGGTATGGATTTTTGGTTATCTACGTAGGCTTCAGGAGTTTTGCTGAGATCCGGCTCATGATCAGAAACTTGAAAAAAGGAGTGAACACTTGATGAGGATCTTCATCCCGCAGTTGCGAACCCAGCGATTGCAACTACGGGTTATTGAGCGCGGAATCGTTGTGGGTTCCCTGATCATGGTTGGTACAATAGTTGATTCAAATTTGCAGCTAATGAACTAGGAATTGATCACGGAGATGTCCGCAATCAGTTTTCTGCCGACACGATCGACGACTGATGACTGGATTAGGTCGATGCTGTCTCGGGAGTCTCAACGGAGAGTGCGGGCGCAGTTTTGAAAAGGCAAGGAGAGTCCTATGCGCTTGGGTTACGGTGTGACTATCAGTATGAGGTGATCGCCGATTGGGCAAAGTTACCAGCCGGATGGTCATTTGGCTGGATACCGAGTGTGGCCGTTGATAGTCGGGATCGCGTGTACGTTTACAGTCGAAGTAAGCATCCGATGGTGGTCTTTGACCAGGACGGGAAGTTCCTGACTTCGTGGGGAGAGGATGTCTTGAAGGATGCGCACGGTATCTTCCTTGATGCAGATGACAACATTTATTGCACGGAACGGAAGACTCACTGTGTGCACAAGTTCAACTGTGACGGGGAACTACAGTGGACACTGGGTTCGCCGGGAGTTCCACGTCCCCCGGGAGTTCCCTTCAACTTACCAACTGATCTCGCCATAGCCCCGGATAACTGCTTCTTTGTCAGCGATGGGTATGGAAACTTCAAAGTGCACAAGTATTCTCCGGAAGGCGTGTTGATGCTCAGCTGGGGTGAACAAGGGACCGAACCGGGACAATTCAGCCTGGTCCACAGCGTGTGGGTAGATTCTTCTTACAATGTGTATATCTGCGATCGCGAGAATAATCGCATTCAGATTTTTGACGGGGAGGGTAAATTCATCCGCGAATGGACTGGTTTCTTGCGCCCGGACAAATTGTGGTTCGACCCAGAGGAGACTATCTTTATGGCCGAGCTGGGCCATCGTATCAGTGTGCTTAATCTCGATGGGAAAGTTCTGTTCCAGTGGGGCGAGTCAGGCGAGCAACCGCATCAATTCCGGGGCTTTCCGCACGGTATTTGGGGTGATAGCCACGGTGCTCTCTATGTGAGCGAAGTGTGGTCAGATGCACAGTTAAAGAAGTTTGTTCGAGTGTAGTGGGATCGAATATCTGTTCTGGGCAACCATGCAGCTTTTATCCAGTTCAGTATGGAGCAGCGAAAACCATGTCTCTACAGGGTACCGGAGTCATTGCGTTCCACGCTGCCTTTCTCACAGTCGCAAGCAGGTGGTAGGGGCGAACCTGCGTGTCTGTCTAGAGAGGAATCGAGGGTCCGTGCCTGTCTGCGCCGCAAATAAGTGGTCGCTCCAGCTGCGGTAAGAATGCACCAGATGGCAAACAAGGTACCCGGCAGTGCTGCTTCCGCGGAGAAGTGCTTCAGCGTGAGCGCCACGCCTAAGCCTGCGTTTTGCATGCCGATTTCAATCATCAGGGCTACTTGATAGCGTGGTTTGAATCCATATAGTCGCGCCAGACACCAACCAGCCAGATAACCGATGGCGTTGATGAACACCACCAGCAAAAAAAGTGCAGGTCCCACGACGGAGATTCGATCCTGGTTCGCAGCCACAGCGTAACCACAAATGATCACGATGGATACAACTGCCACCGCCGGCGCGATGTTAATGGCTATCTCAAGACCCGAACCTAATATTCGACGCGCCAGCATACCTAGGACTAAGGGCAAAATCACCGTCAGAAGGATGGTTTGTACCATTGGCCAGAAAGGAATGGGTAGAAATACCCCTCCCAAGAATTCCGCAAGAGAAGGAGTGATAATGGGAGACAAGAAGGTAGAAACCGTCGTGAGAGCCACCGAGTAAGCTGTTGCCCCCCCAGCTAGGTAAACAATCATGTTGCTTGCCATAGCCCCCGGGACACAGCTCACAATAATGAACCCCAAGGCAAGTTCGGGCTCGAAGCTAATGGAATAAGCGACCGTGAAACCCAATAGCGGCATGACGGTGTACTGGGTCAGGACTCCCAGTGCAATGTTTCGGGGTCTTCTGAGGACATCCACAAACTCCTGTGGTTCTAAGACGATGCCCAGGGCACACATAGTGGTGGCGAAAAACCAGAGGAACCAGTCCTTGAAGATCAGGAAAAACGGGGGGTGAAATAAGGCTAAAAGCGAGCTCAGGACAGTCAGTGGCGCCAATGCGCCGGCAACGAACCGAAAAATAGCCATCAGGATTGTCAATCTCTCGTTTTATCAATAGGCCACAAACGTCAGCGTATTTGTGAAACGAAACACCGAGTACTAAGGTTAGCGCAGACGTCGGCCATCGGCCAGTCTGGTTGGGACATAGATCGTCCAACCGTGTTTCGTTAATCCTCGGGTTTTGTTCTTGCCGGTCTTCCTCACCCTTGAAAAGTTATTGAAGATGAACCAGTCATTGAAGCAGATCAAAGGTCAACTCCTACAAATCGTTGTGATGTTTAAAACGGGAAGAAAAGAGGTACGAGGATCACCAGGAGAATGAGCAGGATAATCGTCAAAGGCTCTATATCCGCCGGCACCCATCACCAGTAGGTTAGCCTTGTGACTAAAGGGAGTCATGAAGGCTGCCGAGGCGGCAAGGCTCATCGCCATCATGATCGGGTATGGGCTGAGACTGAGTTGCTCGGTGGTGCTCGTAGCCACCGGTGACAACAAGACGATGGCCGGAGCTCCGTCAAGACCTTAACTGAGCAAGCGGGAGAGGAGGACAAGTGCGGCCAGGATGGCGTAGGGTCCAAGAGGTCCGGCAAGGCTAGTCACCGCGGCGAGTAGGAGAGTCGCTCCGGTGTGCTCCATCGCGATAGTATGGCCGCTACCAGGAAAATGGTTCGCCATTCGATGACACGGTAGGCTTTTCTCCATTGTCAGGGCACCTGCCAAAACAACCAGAGTAGCTGCTGAGAAGGCAGCGGTATGAATAGGTTGGTATATCCCCCGGAGACAACCAGTCCAATCATCACAGGAGGCCCGCTAGAGCAACTGGCGCCTTATGAGTTCTTCGCGGGGCCTAGGCCGTTTGGGATAGAACCACGAAATCAGGCTCGGCAGACAATCGCCGAACCCTTTCCCACGAACCTTGGAGTAAGAGAGTATCGCCGAAACGGAGTACCAGGTGGGCCAGGTTGGTGTGAATCGGGTTTCCTTCCCGCCAGATGGCGAGTACCTGGAGGCCGTAACGTCCCCGGAAGGCCAACTCACCCAAAGTTCGCCCGGCCACGTCCGAGCGCGGCGCCACCGCTGCTTCCATAACCCCCACCTCGCGCACCACGAAGTCGGGAGAGGAGGCCAACTTTTCTAGTTGAGGACGGGTGTCAAGGGCGAGAATTTCATCTCTCTCTCGCAGGATCTCCTGCGCCAGTTGCTCCCGTAAGGTCTCGCCGTTACGTTGGATAGCTACCACCACTGCACCAAATTGTTCCCGAAAGCATAATTCACGCAGGTTCTTGCCCACAAGGGACGATTTACTACTGAGACGCGCCCGGATCCAGCTTACCCCTTTAGTGGGCCAGGAAGGTCTCTGAGTCGTTTTTTTTTGACCTCCACGCCATGTTTACTTGGAAAAAATCTTGCAAATCAGTCAGTCGGCCTTCCACGAGAAAAACGTCTCCGCCTTTCAGAAGGGCACTTGTTTTCGGGGCCAAGTTCCCGGCTGGGAAGAAACATCCTTCCCATACTGGCCATAAAAGATCACTTCAACTACCAGGAGGATGACCTCTGAGGGGTAAATCAAAAAAAGTGAAAGGTTCGAAACCACCTTCGCGAAGTACGGCGGCCGCCAGGATATGGGAAGGCGTTCCCACCAGGGTGGTCGTTTTGCCCAGAATCGCTCCGAAGGAAAGCGGCATGAAGAGGCGCGCGCGGGAGAGTTCGGCACAGTGGGCTATACTGGCCACGACTGATATCAGCACCGCGGTAGCCGCAACATTGTTTATGAAAGCCGAGAGTGTGCCTGCTACCAACATAATCGTCACCATCAAAGGAACTTCACGACTTCCCACCAGACGATAAATCTGCTCGCCAATAAGATCGGCGAGGCCAGTTTTGAGCAGTGTGGCACCCACAATAAAATTGGAGAGCATAGTGATCACCGGATCCGAAGAAAAACCAGTAAAGGCTTCTTCAGCAGTTATATATCCCGTTAGAATTAAGAATGACCAAGCCCAAGAAAACGCTGAAATCGACTGGAATTTTCTCGGTCAGAAAAAGATTAACTAGAAATATCAGCAAGAAAAAAAGAAATTCAATCTCCAGAGTCATAGCCGAGATTCCGTATTACTGAACTGGAGTTCTAAAGGGATAAGCATCGAATGAGTGTAGCTTAATAATGTTTCGAGAATCACCTTTCTATAAAAACTAGTTAAGTTAATCACCCAAAACGGTAAAAATCCTAAAAAGAGTTTTCTGCAAACCAGAATTTTTGTTCCCCAAGCGGCTGAAATCGTTTCCAAATGCCTTATCTCAAAAGGAAAATACGTCAAATGTTAGCAGGATTTGAAAGGCATTCCTAAACGATAGTGGTGAGACAGCTTATAAAACAAGGGTTTCCAAGGTCAAAACTAGAGGTTGGAAATGCTCTTGTACAAGTTTTCCTAATAAGAAATTGAAAATCTCCAAGACCTGATGATAGCCTAGCCCCCGGTTTTTGAATGTACCCCCAAAGATCAATCTGAAGGGGTCTTACACAACTGCGAAGTTGTTGTGGGAGTTTAGGCGGACTCCAGTCTTGGTCTGAGCTTGACCAACCTTTTTACGATCACCAATTTGGGGCCATGTTGGAGAGGACTGCTATGGAGATTTGGAGTAGTGTTTTGTCCTATGTTGAGAAGCGGGTTTCGCATCAGAACTTTGACATCTGGTTCAAACCGACCTCACTTCACAAGCAAGATCTAGGTGAGAAAAGGCTGTTGGTGTCGGTCCCCAACCGCCATTTTCGATACTGGTTAGCGGAGAATTATACCGATGTTATCCAAGAGGCCCTTCACGAGTTAAATCTGCCGGATTTCGATGTTTCCTTTCTCGTAGTAGATCATGAAGGGGATGCTACTGAATCTAGCAACGGGGAGCGTATCAGATCAGCTATCAAACAGCCCTATCAGGATGCATCGGCCTGTAATCTCAACCCGAAATACATCTTTGGGAACTTTGTAGTAGGTTTTTGTAATCAATTCGCTCACGCGGCGGCACTGGCCGTTGCCGAGCAGCCCTCGAAAGCATACAACCCGTTCTTCATCTACGGAGGAGTGGGTTTGGGTAAAACCCATCTCATGCATGCGATTGGCCACTATATCAAGACTTCCAGTCCAAGGACTCGTCTTACCTATATGTCTTCAGAACGCTTTATGAACGAGCTGATCAACTCTATCCGCTATGATAGAACCATCGAATTCCGAGAGGAGTACCGCAACATTGACGTTCTTCTGATGGATGACGTCCAGTTTTTAGCCGGGAAGGAGCGGACCCAAGAAGAGTTCTTTCACACCTTCAATGCTTTATATGATGCTCAAAAACAAATCATTATCTCCAGCGATTCTCCCCCCAAAGAAATCCCTACTTTGGAAGAGCGACTCCACAGCCGTTTTGAATGGGGCCTGACTGCCGATCTCAAACCCCCAAAGTTAGAGACAAAGATAGCCATCTTACATAAGAAAGCAGAGTTCGAGGGTGTTCTGTTACCTGACGATGTATCTTTTTTCATTGCTAGCAACGTGAAGTCAAATATTCGCGAACTTGAGAGCTCGTTGGTGCGTTTGGTAGCTTACAGTAGTTTGACTGGCGAAAAGATTACCTTTGCTTTGGCACAAGAGGTTTTGCAGAAAATCGTAGAAAACAACTTTCGGGTCATCTCCATCGATCGGATTCAGCGGGTGGTGGCCGACCACTACTCTCTGAAAGTGGCTGACCTAAAAACGAAGGATAACTCGCGACGGGTTGTCGAACCGCGTCAAATTGCGATGTTGTTATCAAAGGAGCTGACCGATAACTCCCTGTCTCAAATTGGCAGCGAGTTTGGCGGCAAACACCACACGACCGTGCTGCACTCCATTCGTAAAATTCAACGCCTGCGCAGTCAGGATCCAAGGATCACTAAGACTGTAAACAAACTGATCGATTCTATTCAATAGATTGTAGTTGAGGGGAATTGGTTAGGTCTGCTCTTATGGTGGATTGCAGATCGTCCTTGGTAAAGAATAGAGATTTTATTCAAGATTTTATGGGTTGGGAGTGCCAATCTTAGGAATCATTGCTGGAAGCTCGAGAGAGGCGGCAGCGGTGCCCCCAAGTGGTCAAGTTGGAAGAACAATGTCGAGGCACTGAAAGGGTCTCTAGGCGGAAACACTGCAAAATTCCCTCCCAGGGGTCTATCAGATGGGTCACCTCTGGGCAAACGTCAGTTCACGGCACGAATCCCGACTGGGGGAAGCACCTGGCCCAGCTTGTGGAAACCGATCACCGAGGGAAATATCAGTGTCAAAAGCGACCAGAGCTTTTTCATGGAATGTACTGAAGTGTTTTGTAGCCGCTGGGAATACCACCTCGGTCATGTATTCAAATACGGCCATCACCGGGCCCCGACTGCGCTAATATTGGCCGAGTGGTTTCCAGAAAAGTCTGGGTGGAGACTTCCCGAAGCCGGTGGGGATTAAATTTTGGTTCCTAATGGCGATGCTTCGATTAGCGTTTATCTGGCAGAGTTAATCCGCGCGCGGATTAAAGCGCGATATTCGAGAGAGCTCCTTAAACAACTTCTTCTCCTCGGGGCTTACCTTGGGTGGGTTGACAATCTGGATTTTTACATACTGGTGTCCACGTTCACCGTTCCTTCTTTTTAACCCCAGCCCACGCAGCCTGAGTCTGTTCCCGTTTTGCGTTTTTGCGGGAATGGTCATCTGAACTGGGCCGTCTAGGGTTGGAATGTGGGCTTTGGTACCTAGCGCAGCTTCCCAGGGTGCCACAGGAAGTTCGATCTGAACGTTGTCCCTTCCGATGACTGAAAAGACTGGATGAGGCTTAATTTGGATCCGAAGGTAGAGATCTCCCGCCGAGTCTTTTCCTATTCCGGGTTGTCCCTTACCGGCCAGTCGAAGCACCGATCCGTCGCGGGTCCCGGGGTTGATGTTTATCTTCAGACTTTTCGGTAGGCGTGCGGTCGGGATCGTAATGGTTAGTTGAGTACCTCGATGAGCCTCCTCCAAGCTGAGCTGGATTTTCGCCTCGATGTTCTGCCCCCGCAGGGATGAGGAGCGTCTCGATCGAGTCCCGTGTGGACGAGGGCCATGCCCTGGAAAGACGGTCTGAAAAAAATCACTGAATCCACCAAATCCGCTGAAAATATCGCCAAGGTCGTCCCGGCTTCTAAACTGCACGTGAACGTTTTCCCAGCCCGGTGGCGGAGTGAAATTGGCACCGGTCTTCCAGTTGGGTCCGAGCTGGTCGTATCGTTTCCTTTTCTCGGGATCGGACAGGACTGCATAGGCTTCTTGGATCTTTTTGAACTTTTCCTCAGCCGCTTTGTCCCCGGGATTAATATCGGGATGATGCTTGCGTGCCAGACTGCGATAGGACTTTTTGATTTGGCCAGCGTTTTCATTGCGCTCGACTCCCAGAGTTTTATAGTAATCTTGGTATTGGACTGTCATAGTGTTTTTCCCCCGTGGTTTGATTGATCTTTGCTATTCTATGGACTCAATTCTCAATCGACAAGAAGACGGGTGGAAAGGCAGCCTGTGGTCTGGAAACTCCTTAGGTTACCTTTTTAGTTTATCGGATTTCGGCCGAAAACAGCGGAGAAAGAAATGCATATCTTGATGTGGATCGTTGGCAGCACTATTGCGATGAGCCTAATCGCTTGGATTGGACTTCTAACTTTTGCCCTAAGAGAAAAAACACTCAAGAGGATATTACTTCCTCTGGTCGCATTCTCTGCGGGATCCTTAATCGCAGTTTCTTTCTTGCACTTAATCCCGGAGGCTGTGACTAGGGCAGGTCCGCGGCTGGATCTGTTTCTCTGGTTGTTGGTTGGATTCTCTCTCTTTTTCTTGATGGAACAGTTCCTCGCATGGCACCATCACCATACTATTCCCTCAGAGCACCAAGAACCATTCACTTACCTTATTTTGCTAGCCGACGGCCTGCACAATTTCATCGGAGGCCTGGTCATATCAGGTTCTTTTTTAGTGAGTTTGGAAGTGGGAATTGTGACTTGGATAGCCGCTGCAATACACGAGATTCCCCAGGAACTCGGCGACTTCGGGATCCTTCTTCGCGGCGGGTGGAAGAAGCCCAAAGCGCTTTTGTATAACTTTCTTTCGGCCCTGACGATCGTCCCCGGTGGAATCCTGGCTTATGTCTTCTCGGAAAGAGTAGACACAACATTCCTGTTAACCTTTGCAGCCGGAAACTTCATTTATATTGCTGCATCAGATTTGATTCCTGAGGTCAAGTACGAGCAGAGTCTTCGAAAAAGCTTACTGCACTTTGCCACTTTTCTGGCGGGTATTCTCCTCATCGTGGCCAGCAGACTCCTTCTGAAAGTCAGCTAAATGTAGTCGATTTCACAAGTACGTTCACGTTTACTGAGGATATGGAGAGATGGGTTCGCGGAGAGAGGAGGAGTCTATATCGTCGCACTTTCCACAAACATGAGGGTATTTTATAAAACCGAGTACTGACCTCGTTCGCGAAGATCCTCTGCAATCTCGATTAAGCGATTGAGCTTTCGCGTCCTCTCGCCACCTACGGCACCCGTCTTGATAAAGTCGGCCCGCAACCCTACAGCCAGATCTGCAATGGCTGGATCGGTGGTTTCACCTGAACGGTGGGAGACGACGAGGAAATAATGGTTTTTGATCGCCAAAGCTGCGGTCTCGATGGTTTGTGAAATCGTCCCTATCTGGTTTACTTTCAAAAGGATTGTGTTGGCAGCACCAACATCGATCCCCTGTTGCAGTCGTTTCGGATTGGTCACGAACAAATCGTCTCCACAGATGAGGACATCGTGTCCCGTCTCCCCAGTAGTTCCTTTTACCTTGTGTCCGTACTTGGTTCTCATTTCCAGTTCAGAGCACAAATCATCTAGGGTCATGTTGAAAAAACGGGATATCTTTCTAGCTACCTTTAAGGAAGGTCTTCGGTGTCCATTCATGATCAACGACATATGGGCACGGCTTACGCTACAGAATCGAGCGCATGCACTATAATTGGCTTTTTCCCAATTGTGGTCCTTTTTCACCACCAACTCTCCTGTCCCCTTAAAATCATTTTCCTCCAAGGGGTCTTCGACATAAACGAGGTGGTGCTTTTGAATCAGCCCTTCAATGTAATCGATTTGCTGTGCCGGTGTCCGGGTTTCACCATTCTTGAAGACATAAAGTCCCCTTTCTTGGTCCCAAAGTTCACTGGCTGCGAAATCCACGCCCAAGCGGATATCGTACTCTCGACCCTCTTTGACCTTTTCGATGGCGCGATGGGCGATCTCAAAGGCAACTTCGTCGGTAAACGGTAGGTTCCATGCCCCCTCGTCACCTTTTCCGATGGTTGCTCCGGGAAGGATGGCGAGTGTCTCATTTTTGACCTGGGCATGGACTGCGGCGTTTGTTTCGATGTTGTCGAACGGGTGGGAGGAAAAACCAACGCTGAGGAATTCTTGGATATGGGTGCCACCCACAGCGTGGACTCCCCCACCGATCACATTGCCCAGGGGCCGAGGGAGACGATCCACTCGTCGATCGATACTGAATTGATCCCTTAATACGTTGTTCAGTAGCTGCCAAAGGGGGATATCATGTTGCCAGGCTTCCGCACGCGCTGTGGCAATGGATATCGCGACGGCAAGGTTTCCGCCAATTCGCGAGAAGTTTTCGGTTCCATCTATTTCCCGAAGCATGCGATCAACTGCACTAAAGTCTGGTTCTGCTCCTTCGAGTCGAAAGGCAATATCTTTCTTGAATATCTCCACACTGGTGTCGATGCCGCCTTCCGGGTAGGACTTCACCTCGTGCTCTCCAACACTTGCTCCACTGGGGGCAGCACCTCCCTCCCAGTGGCCATCGTTCAGGATCATTCTGATTTTAACCGTGGGCTTCCCGCGACTATCGAAAATAGTATTAATTTTCGCTTCCTGGATCCGAATCTTTCTTACAGACATTGTATCTGTATCCTTTTGTGTGATTGCCGACCAGTGTCTGTATTCGAATTCAGACGCGGTGCCGATCAAGATTCAACTGGTAGAAAAACGCTCCATCACCGGAGGATAGTTTCTGTGGAGACGCATCGCGTCACCGTCTTCAAGGGTGCTTTATCTTGTTTGTACCGATCCCTCTGATAGAGCGAGTGGGTTTTTCCTTTCGGGTTAATGTCCACCACCGTATTATCCTTGGGGGTGAGTTTATACGAAAGCTAGCTAATAATCCTGAATAGGGTTTCCTCGCTTCAGATTTCAGACTTCTAGATAACTTCCCAACCAGGTCAACACCTGCACTTGACCACTAACCCGACAGGAGACCTTTTGACAGTCTGTCCACTCCGGAATCCGCACTGACAACTTTCTTGCCTCGTTGATCTGAAGCTCTGCTTTTCCTTCAGAGGGCAGGTGACTGTCGACGTCCAGCCAATGTGAAACGCCGTTTAGCAGTAGATTTACCTTGATCGTCCTGCCCTTTTATCTCAAGATGCTATCCTAGGTCCAGAGGGCTTTGTGTCTGCATTGACCATGCAACACATGTGCTGAGCTCCCGCCTCCCCTAAGTCCCGTTATAGGCTGAGTGTTTCATCTCACAAATACGATGAAGTTTGTGGCAAGTGCAATGGCCTAACGATGCGCAGCGATATCACACTCTCGCTTGGACCGAATGTTGGGATGGTAATCTTTTCCTCCTGCGATGCTGCTTTGGGAGATATTAACTTTCCTTTGTGTTGTCTGTACAGCTGCTGCGTACCGGACTTGTCCCTGCATCGGAAGCGATGTTATGTTTGCGCACGAATCCCGAGTGAGGATACGTGAACAATGGCGAGTCAGATAGACTACCCCCTTGGCAGTGGAAGTCGGGCCCTTCGGGTAGCGATCATCGGATCAGGTCCCTCAGGCTTCTACGCGGCTGAAGCTCTCTGTAAGCGAAAGAATCTGAATCTCCACATCGATCTATACGATCGTTTGTCGACCCCATACGGTTTGGTACGCTTTGGGGTCGCCCCCGATCATCAGAATATCAAGGCCGTCATCCGTGTTTACAGAAAAGTCGCGTCAAGGGAGCACGTGCGTTTTTTTGGTGGTGTTCAACTGGGTCGTGACATCATCGTGGAAGACTTGCGAAAACACTACGACCAGATTATCTATGCAGTAGGCTCAGAGACCGACAGAAGGCTCGGAATCCCCGGCGAGAATTTGGAAGGCAGCTACACCGCCACGGCCTTTGTCGGGTGGTACAACAGCCACCCGGATTACCACCAGCGACGTTTCAACCTGTCTCATGAACGTGTGGTGGTCGTTGGGGTAGGGAATGTGGCGATGGACATTACTCGAGTTCTGATCAGGGACCCCGAGGAATTAGCGAAGACGGACATCGCGGAGTATGCCCTCGAGGCACTGCGAAAGAGCAAGGTGCGAGAGGTGGTCCTTTTGGGCCGGCGCGGTCCCGCGCAGGCAGCCTTCTCGCCCAAGGAAATCAAAGAGATTGCGGATCTGAAAGACGTCGATCTGGTTGTCGCCCCCAAGGATGTGGATCTCGATGAGGACACGAAATCCTCTCTGCAGGGGGCGGAGAAGACAAACGTGGACTATTTGACGAAAAAATCACAGCAAGGTGAGGGTTCCTATCCCAGAAAGATTCGTGTCCGATTTTGCGTCTCCCCGGTGGAAATTCTGGGAGAGAACGGCCAGGTCAGAGCAGTCAAGATCGAGCGGAACGAGCTGTACAAGGATGAAAAAGGCCGAATCCGTTCCCGAGGAACGGGTCAGTACGAGGTCTTGCCGATCGGGCTGATCTTCCGCTCCGTCGGCTATCGAGGACTGCCTTTGCCCGGCGTTCCATTCGATGAGAAGCGTGGCATCATCTCCAATCGGGAGGGCCGCGTAGTCGACCCCGTTTGCAACCAGGTGGTGTCTAACCAATATGTGGTAGGATGGATCAAGCGCGGTCCGACCGGACTGATCGGGACGAACAAGAGTGACTCGGAAGCAACGGTCAAGAAAATGCTTCAGGATATCGACGGGAAGAGAGTACCGTTCATCCCGGAAAAGACGCCCGAGGCGGTCGAGAAGATGCTAGACGAGAAAAATCTCCAAGTAGTCACCTTTCAGGACTGGACACTTTTGGATCTGCACGAGGTGGAGACCGGCAAGCGTCTGGGTAAGGTACGGGAGAAATTCGTGACTGTCTCCGCGATGCTCAAGGTCCTCAAGAAGGCCAGGACACGGAAGCACGATTCCAAGCGTTTACTTGGTTAGTTGTTTGCTCGTCTTACTCTGATTTGATCCCTTTGCTCCTTCCCGCTAAAATCACAATGGAGGCCGTTATGAAAAAGTGGACCGTTGGCTTATCCTTGCTTCTTTTGTGCTCGCCCGCCTGGGGATTTGCCGGAACCAAGGAAGAGATTATTCGCCTACAAAGCGATGTGCTTCAACTTCAGAATCTGATTCGTCTGCTCCAAAAAAACGCCGACGAGAATAACGGAATTGTGAAGTCACTTCTCGAACAATTGAATGATCAAGTCGCTAAAAACAGTGTCGCGATGGCTAATTTAGTTCGAAGGTTACAGAACCAGAAGGCGGATTTTGTAAATTCGATCGCACAAATGCATCATGAAGTTCAAAATCTGAGCGTGCAATGGGACGATACGAACAATCGTATCGCCTCATTGCAGCGAAGCATGGAAGCGAACCGGGTACAGGTCCAGACCTTCCGGCAGGTGCCGTCCAGAAAAGAACCTGGCGCAACCATTGAGCTGGATCAGGTCTATAACGCGGTCTACAACGATTACCTCATGGGTGACTACGATCTCGCCGTTGCCGGATTTCAGGATTTCCTAACCAACTATCCAAACACTGAATACGCAGACAATGCACTCTACTACCTGGGGGTCTGTTATAACAACCAGGGTCGCTACGAACAGGCGGTTGAGACTTTTGATCAGGCCATTAACCTGTATCCAAAGGCGGATAAGACGGTAGTCGCCTACTACAAGAAGGCACTGGCCTTACAGAACTTACAGAAAAACTCTGAGGCAATTGATACGTTTAAGAAACTGGCCACTATTTTCCCCGACTCCCAGGAGGCTGCCCTGGCCCGTCAGGAACTGGAGAAGCTAGGGGTGGATCTCCGACGCCGTTGAAAAACGGTGGGTCCAGACGACGCATACCGGCCCCAAGCCTCTCACAGCAGGTCGTTGTTGCTAATCATTCCGTATTAACTTGGGGATGGTTACTGTGAGCCCAACCCAGAAAGGAAAAAACTAGGAATGAAGATTTTCCAAGTCACCCATACCGTGATCTTTTCCTTGCTCTTATCTCCTATTTCAGCGCTAGCCCAACAAGACATCGAGCAGTCAAGTACGGCACCCCGAAAGGTTAAAGAGGTGATTAACTTGCTGCAGGAAGCTGGAACTGCATCGGTCTTGTTACGGGGGGAAGACAAAAATAAAGTTGTGGTCGTCACCCCTGATCTTGCGGGACGTGTCCTGTGCAGTGGTTTCGATGGTATTGAAGGAGAGACCGAGTCCTGTCTTTACCCGGTTGAAATCAGGAAGGGTGTGGTTAAATCCCGCCGAGGAGGAACATGGGCCGCTTTTGGAGGAGAAGAACGTCTCTGGTTCGCTCCGGAAGGTGGGATATTCGGTCTGTTCTATAAGAACGGAGAATCGCAGATTTTCAAGAATTACCTGGTGCCTGAGTCACTGAACTCAGCCCTATTTCGCCTCATTGGTCAAAATGGAAAGTCCGTCACCTTTGCTACTCCACTCAATCTGGTCAATTACCGTGGAAATCAGATCGATCTCGAAGTGGTACGGACGATCCAAGTGGTAGATGATTGCCCCTATACCCTGGGGTACGCCGATAAAGTCGAGTTTGTTGGGTTTGAAAGTAAGACCTGCGCAAAGAATATCGGGCGAAAGCCTTTAACGAAGCAAACAGGAACCGTCGCCATTTGGACCCTGGGCGAGTTCTGGGCACGGGACCATTCGGTGGTGATTCTACCCTTTCGCCCAGGTCCTGATTCAGAGCTCGGTGAACCACTCAATACCACCTATTTCAAGACGGACATGATTGACATCACCCAGTCGCCTAAAGGGTATCCGTACGATAACTACTGGAAGGTGGAAGACGATTTCGCTCTGATTAAAGCCAACGGGAGTGTGCGAACAAAAATTGAGATGTCTCCAAAACGGGCGCTGGGAAAGATAGCATCGATTAATCTTGCCAATTTCACGATGACTGTCGTTGAGTTTCGAATCTACCCCCGAATGGACTATGTCGCTTCTTACTGGTTACCTTACGAAGGTAATCCGTTTGAAGGGGCAGCAATCAGTATCTTTGTGGAAAAGAAAGGATTAGGCTTTCCGCCGATCTACGAATTAGAGGCGCTCTCACCGGCATTGTTTTTGCAGCCGAATGAGCAATATTGCCATATCAGTCGGACTTACCATCTTCGCGGTGACAAGGACGCCATCACGGAAATCTGCGAGAAAAACTTTAACGCCGATTTTCAAACCCTGACTACATTTGATCAAAATTCTCCATGAGGGAACGATTTGGCGCGGCGGTTGGTACCATTTTCCAAGCCGGAAGAAAACAGCCTCAGTGGGGATACCTTTGCTGTGCTTGTGACGCCAGCAAGTGACCACTATACTGGAACACTAAGCTGTGCCGTAATTGTAAACGGAGAGGAATCCTATATTGATTGAAGAACTTTTTAGCCTGAAAGACAAAGTGGCCGTCGTGTTGGGTGGAACGAGCGGGATTGGCAAATCAATCGCGCTAGAGTTCGCGAGGGCGGGAGCCAATGCGGTGATATCCAGCCGAAGACTAACACTGGTTAAAGAGTCAGCAAAGGAGTTGGAAGCGTTGGGGGCAAAAACGGTGGCGTTGGCATCGGACGTCCAGGATTACCAATCTCTCGTCACACTATACGAGACTGTGCTCAGAGAACTGGGAAAGGTGGATATCCTGGTGGTGTCTTCAGGGGCACTGTGTAAATGTCCATCAGCCGAGATGCCCGAAGAGGACCTGGAACGCGTAATCGATACCAACTTGAACGGCACCTTCCGAGCCAACCAGATCTTTGGTCGTCAGATGATCTTGCAAAAAAAGGGAGCGATTATCAACATCGCTTCCGTAGCCGGTTTCCGCAACGTGGTGGAGATGGCGCCTTACGCGGCCAGTAAAGCGGGAGTGGTCGCGCTGACGAAGTCGTTGGCCTGTGAATGGGCTCCGTATAATGTCAGAGTTAATGCGATCGCCCCCGGCCCGTTTAAAACACCACTGAACGAAAAGCTTCGCCAGATACCCGGGCGCATTGAGCACGTTTTGGGCCTCCTGCCGATGAAGCGGTTTGGAGAATTGAGAGAGATAGTAGGTACTGCCCTTTACCTCGCCTCGGATGCTTCGAGTTTTGTCACCGGCGCGACAATTCCCGTAGATGGCGGATTCCTAACGACAGGAATTTGAGCGACCCTCTGGTCTGGCTGGGCACTTGAGCTCGGGTGCCCGAAGTGCTGTTTGGAAAAGCTCACTGTTTTTCCTGGGAGTTAGAGTCATGGATCAACATTGGGACGCATACTGTGCACTGAGTCTTGTTCACTTTCTGGCTTTTCCCGAATGTCAAGGAGGAGAGGGACCTATTCTGGAGAGTATCCGGAAGATTGCTGATGATGATTTTTTCGCTGCGATTGAAATCAGCCGGATCAACCAACCCTCCGTTCGCCGGCAGGTGGCGCAGCTGACTGAACAAACGCATTTGCAGTTGAACTTTGGGGCGCACCCCATAATCTTGGGGGAGAAAGTCGATCTGAACAGTCCGGACTCAGGACAACGTGTGAAGGCTCTGGAAACCCTCAAACCTTACGTGGACCAGGCGGCAGAGCTTGGGTCACGGCAATTCGTCATTCTGTCCGGCCCTGATCCTGGGGAGGGAGACCGATTCTCCGCCACAGATGCATTGGTCGACTCCATCCAACAGCTCTGTGCCTATGCCTGCGATTGTAACATTAGCGTAACGCTGGAGACTTTTGATCGCGCGGTGGAGAAGAAAGCTCTCATCGGGCCGGCGGCCGAGGCAGCCGTAGTGGCAGAGAGAGTGAAAAGAGACTTCCCCGATTTTGGTGTGCTCTACGACATGGCGCACATGGTGCTGCTCAATGAGTCCCCGTGCCAGCTCTGAGTACGCTAAAAGAGCATCTCAACCACGTCCATGTGGGGAACTGCGTGAAAGTGCCGGGACGTCTGTCCTACGGAGATGCGCATCCTCGCTTCGGCTTTCCCGGTAGTGAGAACGGTTTGGCGCAGCTAGTGGAGTTTCTCGGTGCCCTTTTTGAAGTGGGTTACTTGAACGAAAATCCACCCATAGGAAAACGTCCTGGGATAGGGTTCGAGATAAAACCACAGCCGGGAGAGCCATCGGCGACAATCATTCCAAACCTCAAGCGCTTCTGGCGGGAAGCCTGGGCTAGACTCTAGTGTTCTGTCCCCTAAAGAACCTGTTATTTACGCAGGTAAATGTGAGCCAAGATGGCAACCCAGAGATCGGCCAACGTTATCTTCGCCCTGCGGCGAAGGTCCTGCTTCTTTTTTGCTCACGGCTCGAATCAATAACCGTTTTGTCCCACAATAAATGGCCTGTTATTTGTGGAACAGAACTAGCAGCCCTTGGTAAAAGTTGCGCGGAGTTACATGCTAGGAATCTACGGTGATTGGCCAGGCATGATGGGTTGTTGCCATCGTCACAAAATGACCCGAATTTTCAACCGAGCACTAAGAACGGCAAGCAGACGGCTACAACGAGAAATCGTTGGCCAGCATCAAGATCTTCTATACAATGATTCACTATTTTCAACCTATTTTGTGTAAACGGATCAATGGCTCAGCAAATCCTAGCATCTTCCCTGTTTCGTTTTTGGAGGACGTGCCTCTGAGCCTGCCAATGGGAGGTTTCTGTCATGGAAATGTATCTTGACGGTCAATGGGTTCAGTCCGGGAGCATGTCGCCCGTTGTCTCTTCATATTCCGGTGAGGTGGTCGATGAGGTGCCGGACGCAACTTCTGAGCAGATTGCACAGTGCCTCGGTGCAGCCGAGAAAGGGGCAGTTGCCATGGCCGAACTGACGGCTTACGAGCGCAGCGAAATCCTCAACCGGGCTGCCGATCAGTTGGCGGATCAAATCGAAGACTTTGCTCAGACGCTCACCTTAGAAGAAGGTAAACCGCTGGCCGAATCGAGAGTCGAGGTGGGTCGCATGCCGGAATTGATGCGCCTGTGTGCGTTCGAGGGGGCACAGCTGCGCGGTGAGACACTGCCACTAGATGCCCAAGCCGGAGTGCGCGCCAAGTTAGGTTTTACCCTGCGAGTGCCCTGTGGGGTGGTGGTGGCGATCACGCCATTCAATTTTCCACTTTTACTGGTCGGTCACAAGGTCGGACCGGCACTGGCTTCTGGAAATGCGGTTATCTTGAAACCGGCTGGTCAGACGCCTTTAACGGCTCTCAAGTTCACTCAGTTATTGTTGGAGGCAGGCCTGCCGGAGAACGGACTGCAATGCGTTACCGGTTCTGGCTCCAGGATCGGACCTGAGCTGTGCGCGGATCCTCGTGTTCGCAAGATCACTTTTACGGGAAGTGCAGAAGTGGGAGAGATGATTACGAAAGTGGCCGGAATCAAGAAGATGTCTCTTGAGCTTGGATCGAACTGCCCATTAGTGGTACTTCCGGATGCCGATCTGGAAAAGGTAGCTCGGGCCACTGCTGTGGGAGGATATGCCAACGCCGGGCAAGTCTGCATATCGACTCAGCGTGTGTTAGTGGACCGTCAGGTCTACGGCGACTTTCTGGATCTGTTCAAGGAATCCGTCGAAGCAATCCAGGTGGGAGATCCACTGGCGGACGATACCAAGCTGGGCGCCATGGTCACCGAAAGGGAGGCTGAGCGAGTGGGAGCCTGGGTGGATGAGGCGCTCCAAGATGGTGCTCGTCTCGTGACGGGTGGTCAGCGACAAGGGGCGGTCTTCGCCCCGACTGTTCTCGCAGACGTTCAACCTCAGATGCGGATTTTCTATGATGAACTGTTCGGTCCGGCTGTCGGTGTCACTCCCTTCGAGACGATCGATGACGCAATCGCTTTGGCGGTGAACAGTGAATATGGACTTTCCGCCGGGATCTTCACACGCGACCTGAACAGTGCCCTTCGCTTTGCTCGGGAAGTGCCGAGTGGAAACATCCAGATTAATTGGAATCCTTTGTGGCGTGCTGATCTGATGCCCTATGGAGGATTGAAGCGCAGTGGGATCGGTAAAGAGGGACCTCGTTACGCTATTCAAGAAATGACCGAGACCAAAACGATCGTTTTCCACGACATCGATAGCTAGCAGCCCTTGGTGAAAGTCCTAGGTTGCGTCGGAGCGACGCAACTGGAAGGACGACAGTGGATTGCAGCTGCCGGACTGCATTACTCGTTATCGCCGATAATCAGTCATCGACTCCTCCTGGTGTCTTGTCAGCTACTGCAGGTTTCTGGCGCGTGACTCCATACACGGCTTTCTCCACAGACTGCTAGTGGTCTGTTGAAAACGCCTGTTTGTTGACGATATAAGGCATTTTCGTAAAATCACCTCCGTAGCTGCCTTCTAAGACGTCGATCACCCCTTGTACACAGCGTCCCGCCATCCCGACAGCGGGGTCAGGTGACAGGCGGGTTTCTGTGGTGCCACTGGCAAAGTGATGAAATAGTCGCAGGCTGTCCTCCAATTCCGGATCACGAAGAGGTGAGTCTTCAGGCAGGGGTTCCTGCTGGTAGACATCCAGGGCGGCACCCGAAATCTGGCCGGTCTTGAGCGCCTGACAGAGTGCCTTCTCGTCCACCACCGGTCCCCGAGAAGTGTTAATCAAAAAGGCAGTAGACTTCATTAACTTGAGCGTCCTTTCATTTACCAAGTGGTGGCTGGTGAGATCGAGTGGCACATGTAAACTCACGTAATCGCCGTTTTGCAGTGCCTCTTCTAACGCGACATAGCGAACGCTATTGTGTTGAGCAGACAACCCCAACTCGAATTTTAGGTCCAGGAGACGTTGAACGGAACCGACAAAACCTTCGTCTTGCATTGGATCATAACCAAGAATATCGACGTTCATCCCCACGCACTTCAGCAAAAAAGCCTTACCGATTCGGCCCGTTCCAATCACGCTAACTGTCTTGCCAGTGACCTCGTTTCCCAGAAAAGGGAGGGAGGGATGCCACGTTTTCCACTTCTTCTCCCGAACAAGTCTTTCACTTGGGTAGAGTTTGCGCGAGACACAACCGAGAATAAAGAACGCGAACTCGGCAGTCGCGTCCGTCAAGACTTGGGCCGTGTTGGTAAAGGGGATACCATAGCGACTAGCTACATCGCTGTCAATATTGTCAAAACCCACTGAATCTTGTGCCACAACTTTCAGATTTCCTTTTCCCGCCCGAAAAATCTCTTCATCGATTTCATCGCGCAAAGTCGTGATGAGAGCATCAATCCCTGATGACACCTTCTCCAAGATCAGACTCTTCGGTGGTGGCTCTAGCTGATCATAGACTTCAACTTCGTAACCTTGATTCTCCAGGTGCTGTAAGGCCTGTTTGCCAATGTTGCATGTTGCAAAAACGCGGAATTTTTTCATCGATCCACCCTCCAAAATCGTGGAACACCAGTGGGTGATAATATCCAAACAACCGGAACTTCGTTTAAACCCCTGCCGTCCGCTTGGCGAGGAGGATCGGCTGATTCCTACCGACGAACCGACTTTCCGGACGGGAACGAAACACTCATTCTCAAGTAACTATAGTTGAGTGTCAATGACTGGAATTCTACATCATTGCCTGCTATGTATTAAAATTCCCCGGAGCAGCAAAACTATAGTCAACAATGAAGTAGAGGAAATGCAGCACTGATGCCAGCGAAACACAGTTTGCAAAGTTCTCGGTGTAATCGAGCACAGGTCATAAGCGCCAATTCCCTGTCTCTTCCTGTGGTTCAAAGGCCAGTGCCTACCTCCCTGGCCGGTGAACGTTGGGTTGTTGGTTGACCTAAACCTATTTTCTATGAGAACACTGCTTGATCTGTTTTCTGAGATTCGGCGTCTCGATCATGGCGAAGCCATTCGTTTCTACAATGGTTTTCGAACGTGGAGAGTCTCCTACTGGGAGCTGTATGTACGCGCAGCCGGTTTCGCCTGCGATCTGGATCGCCGGGGATTTCAAAAAGGTGACCGTTTACTGCTGTGGGGCGAGAATCGGCCTGAGTGGGTGGAGGTCTTTTGGGGGTGTCTAGCGCGTGCAGTGGAGGTGGTACCAATCGATTATCGTTCTTCTCCACAACTGGTCAAGCGCATACAGGCGGAAGTGGGAGCCTGTCTTTTAGTCCATGGTGAAACCGTTCCTGGCAGGGAAGTCCAGATGGACAGACTTTCTTTTCACCAAGTTGAAGAAATTCCCCCAGCCGATCAATTGGAAATAGTTGATGTCTCTCCCACCGACGTGGTTGAAATTGTCTATACCTCCGGGACAACAAGTGATCCGAAGGGCGTCATCCATCGTCACAAGAATATTTGCGCAAATCTACGGCCCTTTCAGCGTGAGATACAGCGCTACAAGAAATGGGCACGACCTTTTAAACCACTCCGGATTCTGGACCTGTTGCCACTGAGCCATATGTTCGGACAATCGCTGGGATTGTTCATCCCGGTTTTGCTGGAAGGGACGGTGGTCTTCATGTCGGAAACAAACCCAGGCGCGATTCAGGAGGCGATTCTCCGCCACAGAGTTTCAGTTCTCGTCTCAATCCCCCGCCTGCTTGCGAATCTACAAAGAGACATTGAGCGAAATTTTGATCTCCCGGAAAAAAGATCGACTGGAAAGGGTTTTCCGAGTGTCCTGGCGCGTTGGTGGAGATTTCGCCAGGTGCACGCAGCCCTGGGTTGGAAATTTTGGGCACTGGTGGTGGGAGGGGCCAGGGTCGATTCCGAAATCGAGGCCTTTTGGTCGAGACTTGGTTTTTTGGTTCTTCAGGGGTATGGAATGACCGAGACTGGTCCGGTGGTGGCGGTGAACCATCCCTTCGATTCGTGCCAGGGCTCGATCGGTAAAGCACTGGACGGGCAGGATGTGAAGATCGCTCCGGATGGGGAGATCTTGGTTCGAGGAGAAAGTGTGACTTCAGAATATCTGGTGGCCGGTCAGAAAACTCGTGCGATCGCAGAGGACGGTTGGCTTCACACTGGTGATTTGGGTGAAATTGACCCAGAAGGACGTCTTTATTACCGGGGCCGAAAGAAGGACGTGATCGTGACCCCCGAAGGTTTAAACGTTTATCCCCAGGATGTCGAGGTTGTCTTGAATCAGCTCCCTGAAATCAACGACAGCACTGTGATCGGGTTTTCCAGAAATGAGCAAGACGTGGTTCATGCCGTTTTAATCCTCAGAAAAGATGGGACAGCCTGTCCAGAACTGATTCAAAAAGCTAATGAAAATCTCGAGCCTTACCAGCGTATTAGAAGCTGGTCAGTTTGGCTGGAAGAAGACTTCCCACGGACCGCTTCCACCCTGAAGGTGAAGCGAGGTGAAGTGGCGAGTCGTCTTGCGGCCCAGTTCAGCCGCAGAGGGTCCGACCAACAAGCAGAAGAAGAGACAGAGATGAAGGGACTGAAAGGAATTGTGGCACAGATGACGGGAAAACAGCCCTCGCAATTAGAAGGTGATTTACGTTTATCCGAAGACCTGGGATTGTCTTCGTTGGAGCAGGTGGATTTGCTGTCACGGTTGGAGAGTGAATATGGAGTGGAATTGGATGAGGAGGTCTTCACAAGGCTTTCCTCAATAACGGAACTCCAGCAATGGCTCTGCCAAGTCCAAGAGAGCCAACAAACAGTTGGTCCAAGAAGATCGGTAACAGAAACAGTCATCCGTTCGCCCTTAGTTGTGACCAAGGGGGGGAACCAAAGAGCAGAGAGAGTACAGCCGGAGTACTCAAAAGATTGGCAAGCCGACGCGGCGATAAATCTTCCTCGCTGGGCTCGATTTCCCCCCACCCGCTTGATTCGTCTCATGAGTCTTGAGTCGTTTGTTCTACCGCTGTTTCGTCACTACATAGACTTGTCAGTGGTGGGAGTCGAAGAGTTAAAAAAGGTCAAACCTCCTGTCATTTTCGCAGCTAACCATGTTAGTCATTTGGACACGCCCGCCATTCTCGCTTCACTTCCCTTCGCTTGGCGGCACCGTGTGGCTCCAGCTATGACGCAGGAGTATTTCCAAGCCTATTTGCAAGCGGGCGATTTCCCCTGGAAGGAGAGACTCTCAAAGGGTTTCCAGTACTATTTGGCCTGTACAATCTTTAGTGCCTATCCTCTGCCTCAGAAAATGGGGGGGGTACGGAGGGCTCTCAAGTACACTGGTGAGCTGATTGACCAGGGCTACAGTCCACTGGTTTATCCTGAGGGATCGCGTTCGCCCGACGGAAGACTGCAACCCTTTAAACCCGGCATTGGACTGATGGCACTACGTCTGCGCATCCCCGTCGTGCCTATTTATTTGGACGGTCTCTTTAAGGTGCACTCTATCCACGATGACTGGCCACAGCCAGGTAAGGTGCAGGTTAGCATAGGATCCCCGCTCAAGTTTGGCCAGGATAACTATCAGGCGGTAGTGCGCCAAATCGAAAAGGCCCTCCAAAACCTCCGAATTTGCCACCCAAAACTCCAATCTTGAAGCTCTTTTTCTCGGTGCCGAATTTTGTAATTCTTCCCACCACCATAGTGTTTACCCCAAGAATCTTACCGATCTTGGCTGCGGTGGTGGCGTCAGAGCGATCACTGTTGGAAAAGCTCTGTTCGGCTAACACGGCATCCAGCGCTTTTCGTCCGATGACCCGAAAGCTCCCATCCTTGACCAACTCGGTGACAATCAGATCGGCAATCCCCTTTCCAACGTCCCAGTTCCCAGTTCACCACCGTTGCACGGTACTAAAATCAAAACCCAGTACAGCGATGCGTTTCTTTTCCTCCACGTTCACAAACAAAATGGCACCAAAAACTGTCAGACATGATGTCAGAAAAAATCTTGTCATATTTCCTTCCGACGGCAAGTGTCAGCCCCAGTGGACTGTAACATAGTTCAAATGCGGCGTGTGTTAGCGAATCTCCTTCAACACGCCTCCTTCAAAAAGAAGCGTATAACCGGAGTATTTCCAGGCCTCTCGCTCCCTCAGTTGAATCCGTTAAAAGGGAGATCCTAGGCGCCTAATAACGTTTTCCGGCTTCATTCCTTCGGAGAGCAGGGTGGATAAAATCGGCAGAGGATCCGGTTATGGATGGATCTCGTCCCTTCCATTGATTGATGAAGCTCCCGCTGGGTAGTTGGAATCTCCTGGGTTAGCGTACCTGTAGTCAGGGAAAGGGGTTGACGAGTCACTCCAAATGGGAGAGAAGTGAGGGTCACGGTTGAGTTGAGCCGGCTGGGGATCACTGAACAAAAAATGGTCGATCAGGAACAGGGTAGCGGCCCCTTTGGGTGCAGGATGAACGGGGGAATTCTCAGGTGAGATCTTGGAAAGGAAGGCCGGCCTCGCCCAGCTATCCTCAAGCCGTCAAGAAAAAGGTTTCCTTGCCCCACCACCAGAATAGTGGCCAAGGTTCCTAACGAAACGATACAAGCGAATTTGAATTTCATGAAATAATACTCTCCTCTTTGTTCATCCTTATATAGTTGGAGAGGAACTATCAATGTTTTCAAATCGCAAATGTTTATTCTTGCTTGGCACTTAGATCGACTATCATAGATCTCATGAAGGAACAGATCGAAATTGCCACCAGTCGCCAGGTCCAGATGAAGGAGGTCACCCAGCAGCTCCAGGAGATCGTTGAGAGACAAAAGTTTCAGCAGGGGGTCTGCATAGTCTATTGTCCACATACCACTGCTGGTCTCGCCATCAACGAGAATGCCGATCCCGACGTGTGCTCCGATTTGGAGAGGGCCTTTGCAAAGGCGGTGCCGGAAGTCCGCTTCGACCATGTGGAAGGAAATTCACCAGCACATTACCTTTCTTGCGTTACGGGATCGTCGTTGCACTTGTTGGTTGAAGACTCGCTTCTGAAATTAGGTCGTTGGCAGGGCGTCTTCCTCTGCGAATTCGACGGTCCTCGCCGGCGCAACCTGTGGGTTCATTTGCAGTAAATCACCATTGAGTAGACAACGCTGAAATCGACCAACGCTACTCGTGTTGAAAAGCCGCATCAAAGGCCACAGGTGAAGGCTCGAAATCGATGTGGCGGACAAAAGCGGCAGATTCAGCCGCTCCCTTCTCTCGATCCATACCGCTATCCTCCCATTCTACCGAAAGCGGTCCGTGGTACTCGATCGCGTTCAGGGTACGAATCACTTCTTCGAAACGAATACGCCCCCGACCCATCGAGCGGAAGTCCCAAAAACGGTCGGCATGACCGAAGGGAAGATTGCCTCCGAAAACCCCGGCGCGGGTGAGTGTAGGTGACCAATACACGTCTTTCATATGGACATGGAAAATTCGATTCGCAAAGGTCCACAGGAAGCGCACATAATCGACACCTTGATAACCTAAATGGCTGGGATCGAAATTAAATCCGAAACTCTTGCGGCCTTTGAGTGTCTCCAGGGCTCGCTCAGTAGTGGAAATGTCGAAAGCGATCTCAGAGGGATGGACCTCAAGACCAAAGCGTACGCCGACTTCATCAAAAACATCCAGGATGGGGTTCCAACGCCGGGCGAAGTCCTCGAATCCAGCATCAATGGTCTTCGGATCGACGGGAGGAAAGGAGTAGAACAAATGCCAGATGCTGCTGCCCGTGAAACCGACGACAACCTTGACTCCTAACTTGGCAGCCGCCCGAGCTGTGTTTTTAATTTCTTCGGCGGCCCGTTGGCGAACCCCCTCCGGATCTCCTACTCCCCAAACATGAGGTGGAAGGATGGCCTGGTGGCGACTGTCAATGTTGTCGCAGACGCCCTGTCCCACAAGATGGTTAGCGATGGCAAAGCACTTCAGTCCGTACTTGTTCAGAATGTCCCAACGACTTTGACAGTATCCGTCCTCTTGGAGAGCCTTGGTCACGTCGAAATGGTCTCCTAAACAAGCCAGTTCAACTCCGTCATAGCCGAATTCTTTTGCCTTCCGACAGATTGTCTCGAAACTCAGGTCAGCCCACTGCGAGGTCAACAGGGTGACAGGTCGTGCCATAATGGTTCCTCCCTTTGGGCCGGAGAATATACCAGAATCCGAGCCCAATTTCTGGTCATCGGCGAACAGGCTGCTATTTTTTTTACTTTAGGATCTAAGCGCATAACCATAATAGGGTAAAATAGAATGCCATGCAGCAAATTCACGCCGAACAAGGATGGTTTCTGCTTCACTGCTACTATCGAATTAATCGCGAGCGATGGCACAAACAAACACAGGAGAAGCAAATGCGGGCGCGAGAATGCTTCAGGAAGGTCATTGAGAACTTCCGTAAGTTCGAAAACTGCCAGATCCATACCTATACTGTCCTAGGTCACAAGGCAGACTTCGGCATTTTGATAGTGGATCCCGAGCTCAACCGTCTGAACCAGACAGAAAATGACATACTCAACTCCTTTCCCGATGATGTGCTTCAGCCAGTTCATTCTTTTTTTTCTATGAGTGAGGTCTCCGACTACGTCACGCAGACCGATGATTATGACCGGACCCTGCGTGAAAAAGAGGGTCTTTCTCCCGATTCGTCGGAATACCAAAAGAAGATGGAAGCTTTCAAGGAGCGTATACAGTTTTACATCAATGACCGCCTCTATCCCCAGATTCCAGAACATAAGCTGATGTGTTTTTATCCTATGAACAAAGCCCGCGGTGAACACAAGAATTGGTACGCCCTTGACTTCGAGGCCCGCAAGCGCCTGATGGCTGGACATTTGGTTACCGGCCGAAAGTTCAGCTGGGCACGCTTGGGAAAAGTGAAAAAACAGTTAATCACGGGTTCAGCTGGCCCAAACTAGACGCTTGGGAATGGGGTGTAACGCTTTTCGTCCACCCAGTGGGACGACGGTCCCCTATTACCTCAAGAAAATCATCTACGAAATGCGTTTTGATGAGGTCAGCGCAGTCTACGGTGAGTTTGGGGACTTCTTGGTTGGTATTTGTCTTGAGCCCAAACAGGTATTCGAGCGGCGATGAAACTCTAAGTATTCGGTTTCATCAAGACGATCACATTTGTGGCGAGCGCGATCTGATTTTGTGAAGTGACGGTATCGGCGATGCCGCTGTGCATCGTCCAGGAGGAGACACCCGACAAAGAGATCAGCCACAACCCGCTGTCCACCCAGTGGGCAGCGGTGGGACCGTCTGTGGTGTAGCGTTTCCTCGACGATGACCCGGCAGCCACTGCATGACGGTTAGCCTAGTGTCCTGAGTCCGTTCACAACACAAGAAGCTGGATCGGTCCCCGAAAGCCCTGCGTGCACTCTCCCCGCATGACGTGTGACGTATCCCTAGCGAAACTGACCAGCCTGCAGGTGGGTGGGGTTGGTGACTGGTTCGCACAGGTTTGCAACATTCAACAACTCGAACAAGCTGATGTTTGGGCGAAGAGAAGGGGAGTGCCGATTCTCTTCATCGGAGAAGGCACCAATATACTGTTTCCCGATCAAAATTTTCACGCCCTGGTTTTGCAAAATTGTATCAAAGGAATAAAGCGCAGCGAAAACGAAGTGGAAGTGGGAGGTGGAGAAAACCTTAATCAGTTGATTCGCTGGCTTAATCGACAAAACTTGGCGGGAATGGAGTGCATGTATGGCATTCCCGGAACGGTGGCTGGGGCGGTGGTAGGAAACGCCGGAGCCTACGGACAGGAAATGAGCGATTTAGTCATGACCGTGCGTGTCTGGTCCGCAAACCAGGTTGGGCTTTTCACCTCAGAAGAGGCTGAGTTCCGTTATCGCCACAGCGTCTTTAAAGACCACCGTGATTGTTTTATCCTGAGTTGCAGGCTAAGGTTGAGACAAAGTCGGAAGAAACTGCAAGAAATTTCTGATGCTATTTTGTCCAAGCGGCGGGAAAAGTATGCTGTGGGCTTGAAATGTCCGGGAAGTTTTTTCAAGAACGTTCTCGTGAGGGATCTTTCCCCAGAAGTCATCAAAGCAATTCCTCGTGATTGTATACAATTTGGCAAGATTCCGGCCGGAAAGCTTCTGGAACTGGTCGGGGCCAAAGGGGCCCGGCGCGGTGACGCTCAGTTTGCCGATTATCACGCCAATCTAATGGTCAATGTCGGACGGGCCAGCAGCGAAAATATTCTCAGTCTAGCCTATGAACATGCCGATCGAGTGTGGGACCGTTTTCAGATTCGTCTCGAACCTGAAATCCGGGTCGTCAATAACGAGTCGGTAGCCAATTTTGGATCGCAGGAGTCATGACTACGAAACTGATCATCTCAGGTCGGCGGAAGCTCTCCGGTGATTATCGTGTCCAGGGAAACAAAAATGCTGCTCTTGCGCTTATCTCGGCATCTCTGCTAGCACACTCTCGAGTTTATTTACAAAACGTTCCGAAAATCGCCGATGTCGAGAATCTGCTCCGTTTGGTCGAAGCCGTCGGCGGGAAAGTTCAATGGACCGAGGATCGTCTTGATTTAGACCCTCGGGGATTTAGCGGTGGAAAACTGCCAGAGAAAGAGGTGGAGAAGCTGCGCGGTGCGATCCTGCTACTCGGAGCTCTTGCTCCCAAGCTGGACCAATTGTCGAGCGCTCTACCTGGAGGATGTCCCATTGGTAAACGTTCTTTTGACGTCCACTGGAGCGTATTCCGTGCTGCGGGATTCTCTGTAGTCGAAACTGCCTCGGGAATCGAGCTGAAAAGGATGCAGCGTGTGGAGATGCCCCGCGTGTATCTTGAAGAAAGCTCGGTGACAGCCACCGAGAATGCGCTGATCTTGTTTGCGGCCTTGGGTGGAGGGATTATCGAGAATCCGGCACGTGAGCCTCATGTTTTGAGCCTGGTTGATTTTCTCCGCTGCCTCGGTTGCGAAATCGATTTACATCCACTCTACTACCGAATTACAGGGGCAGTAAGAGAGGTGGAGGAAGAGGTCGAATTTCGCGTTCCTGCCGACTACGTCGATGCCGGAACTATCGCCATTGCGGCAGCGGTGACAGGAGGGATGATTTGTCTGAAGGGGATCAACCCCGAAGACCTTTTTGGCGTGCAAAATACTCTGGAACGGTTCGGCCTGAACTTTACTTCGACTGATCATGATGGACTCAAGGTCGGTTCAGGGTCTCTGGACAATCCTTCTCAGATTACGGCGGGCCTCTGGCCTTTGTTCCCCACCGACCTGGTCAGTCTGGTGATAGTACTGGCCACGCAAGGAAAAGGGCTCTGTTTGATCCATGACTGGATGTATGAAGCACGCATGTTTTTCGTCGACAAGCTGGTCCGCATGGGGGCTCGCATTACCGTGTGTGACCCACATCGTGTTTTGGTTGATGGTCCCACCCGGCTACGTGGGACCCAACTGGAATCTCCAGACATTCGGGCTGGTATGGCGCTTGTGGTGGCTGGCTTGTGTGCAGAAGAAGTCACCACGATTGAGCACGCGGAAGTGATTATGCGAGGCTACGAGGACGTGGAGCAGAGACTCCGTCAAATCGGAGCCAAGGTTTCACAGGAATAAGAGAATGCAAGGATTAAGGGCCTGGACAGGTCCTGCTGAACTGTTGTCTCGTTTCAACTGGGAAGTAGAGGCCTCAAATCTCAGGAGGCTGCTAGGTACTCAAGACCATCACCGTAGGAGCAGCCATCGTTCTATCGGTGCTGGTTTCCCTCTTTCAGCTACTGATGGGCCCCCACACTCCGATCGTTTATCGTCGCGAACTGATTTCGTGGGTTGAATTAGACTATGACTACTTTGGGGCCATTTGACGAGACCACTGATATCCCACCTCCCGACGCCGATGCCATGAATGGACCAGAAGATCAAATCAACTTTTTTGCCAACTGGAAATGGCTGTATTTTGCGGTGGTTGCCTATAGTGTGGTCCTGATTCTGCTGCTGTACCTATTAACCATTTCCTTTGATGGCAGCCTGTGATGACCTGGTTGGATTGGTTCGTTTTTGTGGTCTATTTCGGCACTGTGGTGTTTTTGGGGATGACCCGGCGAGGTGTCGGTGTGGAGGGTTACTTTCTGGGCAATCGCCGCCTTCCGGGATGGGCCATTGGTCTCTCGGTGATGGCCACGCAAGCCGGTGCGATCACTTTCATTGGAACAACAGGGCAGGCGTATGACGACGGTATGGAGTTTATCCAAGTCTACCTGTCTCAGCCGCTGGTCATGGTTGTTCTCTGCGCGCTCTTTGTTCCTTTATTTTACCGAGCCCGTGTGTATACCGCCTACGAATACCTGGAGCAGCGTTTCGACTCCAAAACACGTTCTCTGACTAGTTTTCTCTTCTTGCTCTCACGTGGCATGGCTGCTGGGATCTCCCTGTACGCTCCGGCTGTGGTGTTGTCCGTGATCATGGGCTGGAGTGAGACAGTAACCATCCTAATCATGGGCGGTGTAACGATCTTGTATACAGTTGTCGGTGGAATATCGGCCGTTATCTGGACGGACGTGTTGCAAATGTTGATGATGCTCGCCGGTATTGGCGTTGCCCTCTCAGTGCTTTTTCAAGAGCTGCCCACTGGGGTAGACCTGGGGGATGTCGTCTACCTCGGCGGTGTTCAACAAATGTGGAAGAGCATCGACCTCTCCTGGGATCCAACCAACACCTACACTCTTTGGTCAGGGCTTATCGGTGGTTTCTTTCTTGCGTTGGCATATTTTGGCTGTGATCAGAGTCAAGTACAGCGCTACCTCACAGCGAGTTCATTAAAAGATATCCGTTTTGCCCTGATCTTCAATGCCTTCCTGAAAGTTCCCATGCAGTTTTTTGTCCTCGCTATAGGGGTCTTACTTTTTGTCTTTTTCCATTTCGAGCGTCCCCCCCTCATCTTTAACCCTGCGGAAGTGAAAAGCGTGGAAACGAGCCCGTATGGAAGCACCTTAGGTCTCCTGCAAGAGAAATATCGGCAGCTACACAGCTTAAGAAAGGAGGTCACTTTAGGTCTTCTCAAGGCAAAGGATAGTAAAGAGGACCCGAGCATCTGGCACCGTCAGATCAAGTTCTACGACGAGCAACTGGTGGCTTTGCGCAGGCAGGCCAAAGATTTGGTCGGCAGGGTACGAGGAACCGTCTCCAATGATGTCAATTACGTGTTCCCCACGTACCTGATCCACTATGTGCCAATGGGAATACTGGGGTTGATGATTGCCGTCATTTTTGCGGCTGCCATGTCGTCGCTGGATTCCGAGATTACGGCTCTCTCCAGTACCACCGTGATCGATTTTTATCGCCGTTACGGGGTCCGGAAGGCACCGGAGCGCCATTATCTTTTCATTTCCCGACTGGCTACCCTGTTTTGGGGACTTTTTGCGATAGGTGTGGCGCTGTACGCTGGTCAACTGGGATCTCTCATAGAAGCGGTCAATCGGGTGGGATCCTATTTCTACGGCTCTCTGTTGGGCGTCTTTCTTCTGGCCTTTTTCATGAAAAGGGCTGACGGCACCGCCGCTTGTGTGGGCATGATAGTCGGGATGCTAGCGGTTTTCGGGGTAAGCGTCACTACCGACATTTCCTGGCTTTACTACAATGTGGTGGGCGCTGTGACAGTCCTCTTAGTGGCCAGTCTGTTGGCCTTCATCCCGCGGGTTTCACAGAGGAGTGAGGTAAATCGGTGAAGTCTGTCACCGGCAAACCATGCTTTCGTTTGGAATAATTGGTCTTCCGAATGTGGGTAAGTCCACACTCTTTAATGCCCTGACGGCCGAGAAGGCCGCCGTTTCTAATTACCCGTTTACGACCATTGGCAGCAATATCGGAGTGGTGGCCGTACCTGATCCGAGACTGGACGAGTTCAAACGAATTTTGAAGCCCAAGGAATGTACCCATTGTTTTATTCAATTAATCGACATCGCCGGTTTGGTCGAAGGGGCCAGTAGGGGGGAGGGATTAGGAAATCAGTTTTTGGGAAAGATCCGCCAGGTTGATGCCATTGCGCACGTTGTTCGCTGCTTTAGTGAACCCGAGGTGGCACATGTTTTTGGGGAAATAGATCCGGCAAGAGATGTCGAGATCGTTGAAGCTGAATTGCTGCTTGCCGATGTAGAGCTTCTCACTCGTGCTCTTGAAAAACGCCGACGAATCTGGAAAACTAACCCATCCCATTATGCTGACGAACAGGAACGCTGGTCATTTTACCAAGAGAAGCTCGAAGAGGGGATCCCGCTGCGCTCGTTGCGCCTGGAACAGAAAGCTCAACAAGAACTGAAAGCTGTTGGGGTTTTAACCGGGAAACCCGTCCTGTTTGTGGCCAATCTATCGGAGGAGGAAGATCAAAGCGAAGATCATCCCTGTGCACAGGGGCTCAGAGAGAGCCTGGTCGGGCAACAGACAATGCATTCCGCTGAAGTCGTAACTGTTTCTGCCAAAATTGAATGGGAACTACAGCAGCTAGAACTGGAAGAACGGACCGAGTTCATGCGCGAACTGGGAATCGCCGAGACAGGTCTGCGGCGGCTGCTACAGAAGGCTTACTTGCTCTTGGAGTTGATCACCTTCTACACGGTGGCCCATGAGAAATTGCACGCCTGGGCAATTCTTAGGGGGACGAGGGCCCCCCAGGCCGCTGGAAAAATTCACTCGGAGATGGAGCAGGGTTTCGTCCGGGCTCAGGTCGTCTCCTCTGAAGCCGTGCGCCAACACGGCAGTTTCGAAGAACTGCAACGCCTGGGTCTGGCGCGCACCGAAGGGAAGGACTACGCGGTTCAGGATGGTGATGTCATTGAGTTTCTGTTTAGAGGCTGAACTCCAACTTCGAGTTTCGCTTTTTCTTCCGTTTTTCGCTTCAAAGCAGGTACTATGGCCTGTGCCGGTCAGCAGCTTTAAAGTGTCTACCTAACCCCGCCGGATATGTTAACCTTCCTGATAAACGGGTCAATATAGCTCCTTATGTCAGAAACACTGATCTGGGCATTGCGATTGTGGAAACCGATAAAGCCTTATGTTGATTGTACTCGCCGATGGGCCTGGGCCTTTTCCCCTGTACGTCGGCAGAATGAATCGGTTGGTATGTTGTTTGGTGTAGCTGCGGAGCAGCGGGATTCCAGAAACTACTTGTACACCCCTCCACGCTCACCTACAATTTGCATCTATTCGTTTTTTGAACAATGAACCAAGAGCAGACAAGGGTTCTAGCGATTCTCGCCGCAGTGTGTTCCGATGCTCACTCGTCTCAGCGGGTGCTGGTAGTGAGGATGAGTGTCGCCTTAGGGACGGCGGAAAGTTGCTCTATTGTCTCACTTCACCTGGCAGAAGGGAGAAACTTCGCCTGGTAGAACTGTATTTTCAAAAGAAACTGCAGGGTTATGTCGAGGTTTTACAGCGAATTCTAGCTAGTCTTAACCATCTCAATCAGGGTCGAAGGCGAATTGTTTTTTTAAAACTGTGTGGACTACTTGGTCGAGGCGACTTATGCGGTTGCGACTCATGGTGATTGGAAAGTCGTTGGGGTGGCGGCTGAAGATCGATTCGTCACAGGTTTTCTATATACTGCCGGACTGATCAGGCTCAGTTTCCGTCAGTTTGAGGATGTGTGCATGATCTGCCCGAGGCTCCGGGTCACATACGCCATAATTCGGCGTTTTTCTGCAATTCCCTTGCGCGGATTCGCCGGATGTAAGTGACGGGCGCAAAGCGTCCTTAACGGCCCTATCGGACTGATTTCTCCAATGTCCCCTACTATCAAAGGCAAGATCAGCATACTTATCCCTTGTTTTAATGAGAGTTTGTGGATTGTGGCTAATCTCCGAGAGGTCGATGCTTTTTTTAAAAATTTCGCCGAAAGTCATGAGTTAATTTGCATCGATGATGGAAGCCAAGACCAGACGCTGAACAGGCTCCAGGCGGCGGCTCGAGATCGGCCGCGAATTCGTGTTTTACACTATCCCCAGAATCAGGGAAAAGGGTATGCCTTAAGGAGTGGTTTCCAGGTCGCAAATGGTGACTACATTGTCTTCCTGGATGCTGACCTCGACCTGCATCCTCGTCTTCTCGGCAAGTTTTTTGAGATTTTGCAAGAGCAGAAGGCGGATGTAGTGATCGGGTCTAAGCGTTACCCCGAGTCGCGTATTACCTACCCACTGCGTAGAAAGGTGATCAGTAGCGTGTACCACTGGATTCTGTTGATTCTTTTCGGGTTGCCCTTGAGAGATACACAAGTGGGACTGAAGCTCTTTAAACGCGAAGTGCTTGAAAATGTATTCCATAAAATCATTTGCAAACGCTTTGCCCTGGACGTGGAATTACTGGCTAATGTTTACCACCTTGGGTACAAAATTGCGGAAGCTCCAATCGAACTGGAATTTCGACGTGAAGTCCGATGGGGACGGGTCAGATTCAGCACCCTGTGGTGTACGTTGATCGATACTCTAGCTATCTATTATCGAATGTACTTTTTAAAGTACTATGACATCACCTTTTTAAAAGCTGATTCTTATCCAAAAGTCTCGGTGGTTGTTCAATACGAAAAGTACTCTCCGGAAGTGGAGGAAACTTTGCAGGGTTGTCTGGGAATCGACCACGGCGACTTGCAGATTCTGGCGGCCGGGACAACCCCACCGAAACTGGATTCAGAGCTGATCGAATACGTGGCGTTGCCTCGTCCATATCAGGAATGTCTCCTACACATCATCGAAGCCTCGCAAGGAGAGGTGATAGCTTTTGTCAAGCCCGGTGCTGTTCCGGATCGGCATTGGTTGGGGAAAGCCTTGAAAAACCTCGGGTCTGAAGACATCGTGGCTGTTGCAGGGCCGATTTTGCCACAGACTGGAGGTGGATTTTGGTGTGAGGCAGCACAAAGGGTTTTAAGTTCTCTGATGGGGTGGGGTGGATTTCGTTATCGTTATGTGCAATCTCTTCACCGATTTATCAGTACCGTCACACTTACTAATTTGATCGTCAAAAAAGAAAACCTCTTTTTGGCGCTGGAACGAAACCCTATGGATGGGAATGTTGAAGCATGGTTGGGACCGTACATCGCACGAAAAACACAGAGAAGGATTGTGTACGATCCGGAGGTAATTGTCTACGATAGTGTGACTCCCCTATTTAGACCCCATCTAGCCATGATACTCGAGTGGGGACTGGCTCGGGGGCACAGCATCCGGCTCAATCCCAGTTCAGTCATAGCTTGGCCCGGAGTGGTTTTTACGCTACCTTCTCTGATGGTTCTATTTGTGGTGGTCGGTGGAATCTTTTCTTTCCTTAGTCCGCTTTGGTTGAAAAGTTTCAGTTTGGTCATGGCTGGCTATTTTGGTTTAGTGGCCGCAGAATCGTTTTCAAGCATTCGCCCTCGAATGGTCCTGTCCATTTTTTTTGGCATCGTTTCTACTCACTTCGTCTATGGGATCGGATGCCTGGTTGGTTTGTTATCCAAAAATCGTGGGTTTAGGTCAAGGTCTGCGGCACTCGATGTGAAGAACTATTAAGTACTGCATAAGTAAAATGCTAATGGTTAGGGATCAAAAAGAAGGTAGTGGGCCAGGAAAGAGTACAGCAGGGAGGGGTTACGTTGGCTGTGGAGGATGCACCGATAATCTGACGGGTGATCTCTTTGTTGTTTATTGTCACCTGTGCCAGGGCGTCGACTTCTTCTTTTTTCACGACCTCACCTCACCACATTGTCAGCAAACGTTACCGTACTGATGAGGCCGAGAGCTAATGGAATGAACGCACTCCTTCCCAGGTTGGGACATGCTTCGTTTAACGCTCATGCACGGGATTTGGTACGGTCTAGCGCACTGATCGTCAGTGTAGGAATGCTGGGAAATGTGGCCAATTACTTTTACCAGTTCGGGATGGGCAGACTGTTGTATCTTTCGGATTTCGGCGCCTTAAACGCTATCCTAGCTCTAAACGCCATTCTGTCTGTTCCTGCGGCCACGATTACTTTGGTGAATGCGAAGTATATTGCTCGATTGATTAGAAATGAACAGTGGCAACAGATCCGGACCCTCTATTCCAATCTGCTCAAAAGGGTGACCCTTTTCGGTGGAGGTGCAGTAATCACTGTGGTATTCTTTCGATCGCTGATTCAAGACTTTCTCAAGTTACAGCACTCCTGGCCGGTGATCCTTTTTGGCGTGCTGATATTCTTCTCGTTATTGATGGCGTTGAATGTTGGATTTTTCCAAGGACTTGAACGTTTTGGATTCTACGTCGGTCTGGGTTTCAGTAATGCACTGTTGAGGGTTCTGTGTGCATTGGTTCTAGTGTGGATGGGTGCAGCGTTGGCAGGGGCTTTATCGGCGGCGGTTGTAGCGCCTGCAGCGGTCTTTTTTGTTTCTCTCCTGCTTGTTTTCAGGCTTCTCGGTCCCTACCAAAAGCAGGAAGAAGATGAACCGATCCCTTTGAGGTTATTTTCGACATCCGCGACTCTGTTTTTTCTGACCGCCATCACTTTCATGGACATGGTTTTCGTTAAACACCTTTTCCGCCCGGAACAGGCTGGAATGTACGCAGGGGTAGCCGTTTTAGGTAGAACAGCACTTTATTTGCCAGGAGCAGTCACCCAGGTTTTGCTTCCCAAAGCTTCGAGAGCCAACTCCGAGGAATCTTTTCAGTTATTCACTTCCTCAACGCTGTTGACCGTGGGGATTTCATCGGTGTGTGTAATCTTGTTCTACTTGTATCCTGAAGCGCTTTTACGGCTTTTCCTGGGAGACAAGTATCAGGGAGGCGCAAGCCTTCTAGCGCCTTATGCTCTTGCCATGTTGTCTTACGCCGTCCTGGGATTATTCATCAACTTTTGTTTAGCACGTGACATACAGGATATCTACAAAGTTCTGACCGTGGTCTTTTTGTTCCAGGTGGCAACTCTTTATTTTGGGGTGAGAGACATTCAAGATATTCCCGTCTATCTTATGTTGACCGGTTTGGTAGCTTGCCTTGCTTTGTTGATTAAAATAAAAAATGGAATTCGTTCCTCTGCGCTCGCCTAAGGTTGCAATTATCATCCCCATAAGAAGAATCAACACTTATGTTAGGGAGTCGGTACACCATATTCAGAAGCTGAACTATCGTCACTTCGAGGTTTTGATATTTCCGGATTTGACCGACTCGGTCGAACCTTTGTGGGATGATGACCAGGTGAGAGTTATCCCCACCGGACCCATGGGGCCTGCAGAAAAGAGGGACCTGGCGGTCCAATTCTCGGACGCTCAAGTTTTGGCGTTCATTGACGACGATGCCTATCCGTCGCCCAACTGGCTGGACGATGCCCTTTCCTACTTTGAGGATACTTCCGTGGGAGCTGTAGGGGGACCAGCAGTGACTCCTGAGGATGACACCATTTGGCAGAAAGCTTCAGGTGCGATCTTATCCAACTGGCTGGGTGGTGGGGTGCATCGTTATCGCTATGTTCCACAGAAAAAACGCGAAGTGGACGACTATCCTTCCGTCAACTTTTTGATCCGTAGGGATGTTTTCAAAAGGGTGGGCGGATTTGATTCTACTTTTTGGCCGGGAGAGGACACCAAACTGTGTCTTGAGGTGAGTAAAAAATTGGCACTGAAGATCATTTACGACCCCCGGGTTTTGATCTGGCACCACCGGAGAGAGTTGTTTTCACCGCACTTGAGACAGGTGAGTAATTATGCACTCCACCGAGGATTTTTTGCCAAGATTTATCCGGAAACTTCGCTTAAAGTCAGTTATTTTCTTCCCTCGGTGTTCACGCTGATGTTGTTTCTCAGTCCTCTAGGGATCGTGACTGACTTTTGGATTCTCAGGGCAATTCTGGCGATTATTTGTTTTTATACAATGCTCTTAGTCGTTTCGGGGATCCAGGTCTTGATCGAAAAACGAGATGTCGCATTGAGTCTTTTGACTGCTTCAGGTATCTTCGTCACCCATTGTTATTACGGTGTATATTTTCTAAGGGGTTTGATGACCCGTCACTTAGTTAGCTGATCCCGGGCAATGTCGGTGGAAAGGCCGAAACGAAAAGGTTGTCTTGTTCAACCAAAAAGTGACAGTGTTGCTGACATTGTGAGGAGGGGTAATTTATGAAGATTGCCATTTCCTATCCGCCTATCAATTCCCCGAAGGGAACCGCTTTATTGGCCCAGAATAGGCAGTTTCAATATTTTAATTCGCCAACTTACATCTATCCAATGGTCCCTGCTTACGCTGCCACGACACTGAAACAGGCTGGATATGAAGTGGTATGGGATGATGCGATTGCAGAAAATAAGCGCTTTGATGAGTGGTTAGAAGAGTTCAAGCACTCGGACATCGATTTGATTGCTATCGAGTCGAAAACGCCGGTCGTCAGAACGCACTGGAAAATTGTCAATCGTCTGAAGGAGGTCCGTCCCAATGTGGTGACGGTTCTTATGGGTGACCATGTGACCGGTTTACCGGAAGAATCCATGGAAAACTCATATGTCGACTATGTCATCACAGGAGGTAACTACGACCTCGCGCTTCTGAACCTTGTTAAACACATCCGCGATGGCGAGCCACTGGATCCCGGTGTTTATTATCGAGAGGGTAGTGCCTTTAAATCGAGTGGTCACTTTGAGCAAAAAGGGAATCTTCGTCAGATCTCCATGTTGGATCGTGACCTTACCAAGTGGTGGCTTTACGCTTATCACAACGGGAATTATAAGTATTTGCCGGGGACGTATACGATGGCCGGGCGTGACTGTTGGTGGCGTAAGGATGGGGGTTGCACTTTCTGTTCTTGGACAACCATCTTTCCCAAATTTCAGGTGATGGCCCCTGAGCAACTCCTGGAGGAGGTGGACATGCTCATCCACAAGTACGGTGTCAAGGAGATCTTTGATGACACCGGCACCTTTCCGGGCGGGGCGTTCCTCCAGAAGTTTTGTGAAGGAGTGATCAATCGGGGATACCATAAGAAGCTGAAATTCGGGTGCAATATGAAACCCGGTGCCCTGAATCAAGAACAGTACGACCTGATGGGAAAGGCCGGCTTTCGCTTTATTCTTTACGGTGTGGAGTCCGGTAATGACAGCACCCTCGAAAGGTTGAATAAAGGCAATACCGTTCAGGACATTCGCGATGCCATGTTCATGGCCAAGCAGGCTGGGTTGGAACCCCATGTTACCTGTATGGTGGGCTATCCTTGGGAAACTAGAGAACAAGCTCAGACGACAATTGATCTTTGTAAAGACCTCTTCCGTCGTGGGTGGATCGATACACTTCAGGCAACCATCACCATCCCCTATCCGGGCACTCAGCTGTTTAAGCAGTGTCAGGAAAACGGTTGGTTACTCCATGAGGACTGGGATCGGTATGATATGCGAGAGCAGGTGATGGTCAGTGCGCTCACTACGGAAGATGTTTTAGAGCTTTCTCAGCAGCTATACAAATCTTTCATGAGTCCACAGTACATTGTCCGCAAGGTCTTCTCAGTGAGAAGCGTAGGCGATCTGAAGTTCTTGTTCCGGGCGGGTTGGAAGGTGGTTGGACACCTCAAAGATTTCGCCTTTGACAACCTCAAGTTTGGTTCCGGCAGTGCGGTGGACTCAAGTAGTTGCCTGCAACGATAATCCTCCTTTGGGCAATTTGTTGGCTGGCTTTTTCAATCGAACTTGAGGTGCGCATATGCCACCACAACCCGCTGCGCGGATGTAGTTTGCGGATACTGGAAGCCGCTACTTGTCATCGCCGATGTTCAGGAATCGGCTCCTCCTCGCGCCTGAACTACGATCCCTCACGCTAACCATCTGTGAAACCTGGTGTATTGGCCACTCTCGTTTTTACTGGAGTAGGAATTGTGAAAAAATACAGGTCAGGGTTTGTCTTCAATGGCCGGTATTTTCTCTAAGATCAGATGTGGTAGATACTCTAGTAGACTGGCTGAATTTTCGGAGAAAATAATTGCCAAGGAATAACTCTTGTCGAGGCAGAATATGAAAAAGCAAATCGGGATAGGTGGCCTGACTTTGACGGCAGAAGATAAAGCCCTTGTCATGAAAACACTTGATTCCAATCGGCTTTCGCACGGGCCTTTTTCTGAACAACTGGAAGCCGAGTTTTCCAGGTTGCATGATTGTGAGTATGGCGTTTTTTGCAACAGCGGGACCAGCGCTCTTCATATCAGTTTAGCTGCACTCAAAGAGATTCATGGCTGGAAGGACGGAGATGAAGTGCTGGTCCCCGCTATCACGTTTGTGGCGACGTCAAATGTCGTGCTGCATAACTATATGAAACCGGTTTTTGTGGATGTAGATCCCACCAACTTTGGAATTGATCCTTCCAAGCTGGAAGAAAAGATAACTTCTCGGACCCGCGCTATTATTCCGGTGCACCTGTTCGGGTTGCCCTGTGATATGGACCCTGTTCTGGAAATTGCTCGCAAACACCAGTTGAAGATCATTGAAGACTCCTGCGAGACTATGTTCGTCAAGTACCGGGATCGCTCTATCGGTTCTTTTGGGGAGATCGGGTGTTTTTCGACTTATGTAGCGCATCTCCTGGTGACGGGAGTTGGCGGTTTTGCCATCACTTCGGATCCTCAACTCGCGATCATTCTGAAGAGTCTAATGAACCACGGGAGGGACGCTATTTATTTGAACATTAATGATGATCAAAACACTACACGCGAAAAGCTCCACGAAATAGTCGCTGGGCGCTTTCGTTTTGTTCGGTTGGGCCACAGCTTTCGCGCCACGGAGATGGAGGCCGCCATTGGGCTGGGACAACTCAGTCGGAGAGAGGAGATGCTGAGGAAGAGACGACGCAACGCGTCATACCTGACCAAAGGGCTTTCTCACTTGGAGGACTTTATCCAGCTTGCTCATTGCCCGGATGACCGAGAGCATGCCTATATGATGTACCCCATCGTGGTGAAAGACCCGCGGATTTCGAGAAATGATCTGGTAAATTTTCTGGAAGAGAATTCAGTGGAGACCCGCGATATGATGCCGCTGATTAATCAACCCCTTTATATTGAATTATTCGGTAATCTGGAGTCCCAATACCCAATCGCTGCACGCATCAACCGGAATGGTTTTTACATTGGATGTCACCCGCAGCTGGGAAAAGACGATCTGGATTATGTTTTGAGTCTATTTCGGGATTTCTTTTCAAGAAAAGGGCTTAAAAACTCCAAGAAGTTGAAAGTGGTAGCCAGGACCTCTTAGAGGGGCTGATTATCCAAACCTGTTTCGCTTGTTTGCGAGTTACCCCTGAATAAAATAACGAGATGAGTTTCTGGAAAGACAAAAAAGTTTTGGTTACGGGCGGAGCGGGTTTTATCGGTTCCCACCTCGTCGAGTTGCTGGTCAATGAAGGTGCTCGAGTCCGTGTCATGGACAATCTGGAGACAGGAACGTTGGATTTTCTGAACGAATTTCGAAGTTTGATCGAATTTGTGAAGGGCAACGCTATAGACCTGCAGGATTGCGTTCGTGCTTGTCGGGGAATGGAGGTAGTGATGAATCTGGCCGCCAAAGTGGGCGGGATTGGTTACAATGCAACCCATTCAGGCACCATGTTTTACACCAATGTCATGATCAATTCGCACATGCTGGAGGCAGCCCGAACCGAAAAAGTGGATCGATTCCTGTGCGTTAGTTCCGCTTGTGTTTACCCTCGCCACTGCACTATTCCCATCCCGGAGGAAGAAGGTTTCAGAGAAGATCCCGAACCGACCAACCTTGGATATGGCTGGGCCAAACGGTTTGCCGAGGTACAGGCCCGATGCTACGCGGAAGAATTTAGTATGAACGTGGCTATTGCGCGTCCGAGTAACGCATATGGGCCGCGTGAGGATTCTGACCTGGAGACTGCTCATGTCATCCCTGCTTTGATCCGTAAGGTCTTGGAAAGGCAGGATCCTGTAGTAGTTTGGGGAACAGGGGAACAGACACGCGCTTTCCTTTACGTGACTGATTTCGCCCGGGGTCTGATGTTGAACGTAGAAAAATATCCAGTTCCAGACCCCATCAACATTGGACCAGGGGAAGAGATCAGGATCCGAGACCTAGTGGATATGGTCATTCGCCTGACCGGTTGTAACGCTCGAGTCGTTTTCGACACCAGTAAACCATCAGGTCATCCGCGTAGGAATTCCAAAACCACCAAGGCGGAAACCCTGTTAGGTTATAGGTCTCAAGTCTCTCTCGAAGAGGGTCTGGCCAAAACCATCCAGTGGTATCAACAGTTCTATTTCTAGCGCTTGTTTTCAGGAGTAAGGCTAGCTTGCAACCAGTCCAATCCACCACCTGTCTTTTTCGTCCAGTCCCTTCCAGTAGAGGCTTGCCTGTATGGCAATCAGTATGACGTGCTCCAGGACGTCGGCTAGCCCCTTAAACGATTGGAAAATTCGCTTCTGCGGAACAAGTTGCAAGCGGGTTCCTATTGGGCAGTGTCCCACTTGGAAGTGCAGATGAACACTTCGCAATTGCCCGTGACTCGGATTGATGTGAGCTAACGAATTGACAGGTCGTGATATCTGTGAAGCCGAGTTCTGGAAGGCCGAAGAATGGCAATCTTTCAGCATTGATTTCGATTTGGATCGTTCAGCTGCATTTGCCCAGTTCAGAACTGTGGTTTATGAGAATGTGGACTTTGGGTCGACTATGTCGAGATTTTTCGACGTGATAGCACCATCAATTTCGGGGGATAGAGGGGAAATTCCGGACTGATCGTATCCCATGCACGATCGGGAGAGAAGACTCGTTACCTGATACGCTCATCCCAATTCTATCAGCTCCAGTGAGGGATAGCATCTCGACGGGTTCTTGCCTGGTTACGAACGTCTACTGGGTGGCGGAATGTGGACTTTGGAAGAGAAAGAAAACGGTCGAGAAGGGGCCTGATTGCAAGAGTGAAGATGGATAAGGAAAACGTGAGGAAAGAAGGGAAGTGGATTCTGGGCCTCTCCTGTTTCTACCATGACAGTGCCGCAGCTCTGATCAGGGATGGTACGATAATCGCCGCTGCTCAAGAGGAGCGCTTTACACGCAAAAAGCATGATGCCAGTTTTCCACGCCAGGCCATAGCCTACTGTTTGAAGGAGGCTGGACTGGTGATCGAAGAGGTCAATTACGTGGCTTTTTATGAAAAGCCTTTTTTGAAGTTTGAGCGCATCATCGAAACGTACCTGGCCTATGCACCGCGAGGCTTTAGACCCTTCATTATGGCAGTGCCTTTGTGGATCAAAGAAAAACTCTGGATGTCGGAGCTGATGCGCAAAGAACTTGAGGGTTTCTCCGGCGTGATGCTCTTTGCGGAGCATCACGAGTCCCACGCGGCATCGGCCTTTTATCCCTCTCCCTTTGAAGAAGCAGCCTTTCTGACCATCGACGGAGTGGGGGAATGGGCCACAACCAGCTTTGGTGTGGGAAAGGGCAACACGATCGAAATTCTTCACGAGCTGCACTTTCCCCACTCCTTGGGTCTCTTGTACGCGGCCTTCACCTATTTCACAGGCTTCAAGGTGAACTCGGGAGAGTACAAGGTGATGGGCTTGGCACCCTATGGGACCCCTCGCTACGCGCCGCTTATTTATGATTACCTTTTGGATCTGAAAGAAGATGGGTCCTTCAGTCTGAACATGGAATATTTTAACTACTGTGCGGGTCTCACCATGACGAACCAGCGATTTGCCCGGCTTTTTGGAGGTCCTCCTCGCCAACCGGAGTCTCCCTTGACGCAAAGGGAGATGGATCTGGCAGCGTCAATACAGAAGGTCACCGAGGAGATAATAATCCGCATGAGTCACCATGTACGCCAGGTCACTGGTCAAAACAAATTGTGCCTGGCGGGCGGAGTGGCTTTAAACTGTGTGGGAAATGGCAAGATTCTACGTGCCGGAATTTTCGAGGATCTGTGGATCCAGCCGGCTGCAGGAGATGCCGGTGGGGTTTTGGGTGCAGCTCAGCTTGTCTGGCACCGGTATCTGGGAAACTCGCGCCAGGTCAGTCGGAACTGGGACGCTCAACAAGGATCCTATCTCGGGCCTTCCTTTTCCGACCAGCAGATCGAAAGAAAATTGAAGGAGAAAAAGGTTGTCTACACCCAGTTGGAGGATGGCCAAAAGTCAGAGGTGGGGGCCTCCTTGCTGGTCGGTCAAAACGTCCTGGGATGGTTCCAGGGCCGCATGGAATTCGGTCCCCGAGCTCTGGGTTCAAGAAGTATCCTGGGCGATCCTCGTCGTTCCGAAATGCAGTCACTGATGAACCTTCGTATCAAATTCCGAGAGTCCTTCCGCCCTTTTGCTCCCTCCGTGTTGTTGGAAAAGGTGGGACAATGGTTTGAACTTAATGCTGCCAGCCCTTACATGTTCCTGGTGACAGACGTTGTCTTGGACAAACGCTGTCCCACCAGTGAGCAGGACGCCAGGACCGTAGGCCTGGAGAAGCTTCACGCGGTCCGAAGCCAAATACCAACGGTGACACACGTGGACTATTTCGCCCGCATCCAGACCGTTGCCCGAGAAGACCACCCTAGCTTTTACGAACTGATCGAACGGTTCGAGAGGGAAACGGGTTGTCCAATCCTGATCAATACTTCCTTTAATGTTCGCGGGGAACCCATAGTCTGCACTCCGGAGGATGCCTTGAACTGTTTTCTCCGGACCGATATGGATTTTCTGATCATCGGCTCCTTTCTCCTAGACAAGAGAACCCAACCACCGGAGCTGGTCCAGAAGGACCCAAGCTGGATCCAGCAATTCGAACTGGATTGAAGATTTTGGATTATTTTCGTAACCAAGAGCCGACCAATTATCCTCCCAGCCGTAAGGATCTTCGGACCTTCGGTATCATCCTCTCGGTTGGCGTTCTTGTACTGTGGGGAATCCGTTTTTTGCGTACGGAAGAAGTGTGGATGCCGGGGATAGGTATATCCTTTTTTTTCTTGCTCGTGGCTCTGGTCATCCCCCGCTTCCTGCGGCCGGTCTATTTGGTGTGGATGCAGATCGGTTTACTGCTTGGGTGGTTGATGACCAGGGTGGTTCTGTCAGTTCTCTTTTACCTTTTCTTTATGCCTCTCGGCCTTTTTCTTCGAATGGTGTTGCGTAAAGACCTCTTGCAGCAGAGATTTGATCCCAAGGTCAAAAGTTATTGGAAAATGCATGAGAAAGTGACCGATGTGAACAGGTACCGCAAACAATTTTAGAAAACTGAACACGTAAGACAACAATAAAAAACGGAATTAGAGTGGGCTGGCCAGGTGAGGGAGAGTTTGAGAGCTCCGTGCGCCTCCCCGTTGACCAGTTGAGGCACATCCAGGTGGGTGTTTGTGAGCACCACCGTCCTTGTGCTGCTTGCTAGCGTTTCCACTCAGGCCGCTGTGACAAAACCATGTCGAAGTGAACAAATTTATCTTGTCACACTTTGAAAACCGTATCATCGCGATTGACACAACAAAACGCCCCTGATATTCATGAGGCGAGCCAGTAGTCAGCAATGTCGAAACTTACCCTCTTAGCGGAAGTCTGGGAGTTCGCCCGGACGCGAAAAAAATGGTGGATTACACCGATTATGGTCGTACTCTTGCTGTTTGGGTTGCTAATTGTCATGTCTACAGGAAGTGTAATTGCTCCTTTTATTTACACCCTTTTTTAGGTGTTTTATCCTTAGTACTCTGTTTCATGTCAATACGTTTGCGTTTGTGGCGAGTGCGACGGTGTTGATTTCGCAAAGCGCCGCTGTCGATGCCCCCTGCTTATCGTCCAGGAGGAGCGACAAAGAAAAACAGGGTCGTCCCGCCTCCTCCAGGCTGAGGATTCCCTGAATCTGGATAGTGCAGTGGTGAGCCGCATCCCGATTGCTGGCCGCCTGGGAAGACAGTAGTAGTGCTTCAAACGCGAGGGTGTGTTAGATCGCTGAAATGGTCGGTGTAAGGAGAGACTTCATCAAGAACTTGGCTGCACTGCTTTTGAGTTTGTTGTTGACACTGGCTGGTCTTGAGACAGCCGCCAGGCTGGATTGGCTTCCGGCAGCCAGGCCGGCTGTGGCGGAGCAAGGTGCTTATCGGCAGATTGATCTGGAGTTACATCACTCTCTGAAACCGGGTGCTTCCGGGAGACAGAAACACCCTTCAGGAGAGTATGATGTTTCGTACCAAATCAGTTCGCAGGGTCTAAGGGATCGAGAACATTCGGTCCATAAACCGGCTAGTGTGTACCGCATTCTCATGTTGGGCGATTCCTTTACTGAAGGCTATGGGGTGGAATTGGAGCAGACCGTGGCTAAGATACTCGAGCGCCGACTAAACTCCTCTGTCTCAAACCGCAAATACGAGGTCATCAATGCAGGGATCGCCGGTTATTCAACCATATTGGAATACTTGCTTTTGACGAAGCGCTTGACGAAGTTGGATTCGGATCTCGTGATTTAAAATTTTGACATGTCCGACGTTCAGGAAGACTATACCTACTGCGGCGAAGCGATGCTGAATGGCAGTGGAGTTCCTCTCCTCTTTGATTTTGGGGCTGAATTGGTGGTGACGCCTGAGACTTCCTTTGGTGTTTTTCTGAGCGCTTTCCAGCTTACGACTTGAGTTACGGAAAGGCTGCAGGCGATTCAGGACGCGCGTGTAGTTCCGGGCGATGTCACCTCTGATCGCCTCGGGATTACTCGTGATGGTGTCACCTGGGATGAACATTGGAAGAGAACCCTCCATTTTCTCTCACTGACTCATTCTTTTCTGAAGGAACAGGGGATAGGGTATTTGCTTACTGCCTATCCTTATGGTCATCAGATCTCCCGAAGAGAGTGGAAGGAGGGCCGCAAGGTGGCCGGATTTGAAGCGGGGCGAATTTATTCGTCGCATCCGTTCCAGGTTTTGGAAAACTACTGCTCCCAAAATGGGATCCGCTTCCTGTCGCTTTACCAATCTTTCCGGGAGGCGTCGGTGACAACTTACCCTTTATACTATTCGTACGATTTTCACTGGAATCCCGCCGGTCATCGGGTTGCGGCTGACTCCATCTTTGCCTCTTTGCGGCAACAGGGTCTTGAGACCCAATCATGATACGGTCTCCTTTTTTTCACTGGATGTGTTTGGCGATTCTTGCCGCGGGCACCAGCGCGGCACAGCAACAGGGTTCGCCTACCGGTGTCTTCTCAAATATGGATCGCAGTAGCAAGACTGCCTTCGTTGTGTGGAACGTAACCGATTATCTCCGAAAGGTGGGGATCAAGGATTATCGAAGTAGCGAGCGTCTTCTGAAGGACACGCTTTCCCTGCTGTATACGCAGGGATTTGACAAATATCCTGAGGCGGTCGTGGTGAGGGTCAAGGTCCTGTTCAAGGTCGCCGACGATCGGGATCCCACTTATGGAATTCTGCGGGCGGGGAGCATGAAGAATCTGATCTCCATGTCAATGCAGAAAAAGTATTCCCTGAAATATCCTCTCGAGATGGTGATCAAGCAAAATGTTAGCGATTTGGCTTCGCGCAATCTCTTGGAACTCCAGATAAAGTAGAAGTTCCGAGGTTGAAACCGGCATTCTTGGTGGCTGTTAGTTTCCGAAAGGGATGGGCTTTTGATCAAAGTTGGCCTATCATCCTGCAATGGAATGAGTCTGATCGTCTGGAGTTGAGGGTGAAACCCGGGTTGCTTGGAGATTTCCTATGTCGGAAATGAGTTTGGGAGTGCCTGAAGGGGCAAGGGTAAAACGGTCACTGGTCATTCTGACCCTCAATGAAATCGAGGGAGAGCAGGCACTTTTTGATCGCATACCTCTCGATCAGGTGGACGAGTATTTTGTGGTCGATGGGGGCTCGGTCGACGGAACTATTGAGTTTTTTGAATCGCGGGGGATCAAGGTCGTTCGGCAAATGATTCGGGGTCGTGGCGCGGCCTTCCGCTTAGCGATGAAGGAAGCCAGTGGCGAGTTCGTCGTTTTTTTCAGCCCCGATGGGAACGAGGATCCCACCGACATCCCACGACTGTTCGAGCTCCTAGAGGCCGGAAGTGACATGGCGATCGCCTCGCGCTTTTTGGAGGGGTCGCGCAATGAAGAAGATCAGTTAGCCTTTCCGTGGAGAGCCTGGGCGAATCGTTCCTTCAGCCTGATCGCCAACTGGTTATGGGGGGGAGGAATCAGCGATACCATCAATGGTTACCGAGGATTTCGCAGAAGCGCGTGGGATGAACTTTGCATCGATGCGCCCGGTTTTGTGATCGAATACCAGGCCTCCATTCGATGTATGAAGCTCCAGAAATCAGTAGCAGAAATCCCCACCATTGAAGGTCATCGCATCGGCGGTGAAAGCACGGCAAAATCAATTCCAACCGGTCTACTTTTCCTGAGATTTTTGCTACGGGAGATCCGTTTAGGCAGGGCTTTGGTCCAACCCGAAGAGAAGGTCAAAGTCTCTCCAAAAATTATTCAAATCATCGTCTTGCTAACCGTTTCTTCCGCTTTGTTGTTTTCGTTCTGGAACATCTGGCGGTTTCCATCTGATCTGGATGGAGAGGTTATTCAAACCAGCAATGCTGTTCTTTTCTTGACTCAGGCTCGTCGTGTTGGCCACGACGCCCAGGAGTTTCTGGGAAATCAAAAGAAAGAGTGGGTAGAGCACGGTTCCTCCGCGATCACGTTTGACCTGTATCCGGGTAGCTCCCCTCTCTCCTCGTGGCTTGTTTATTGGGCGTATCGGGTTGCAGGGCCTAGTGTCATTACTCACAATCTTCTGCAAGGTTCGCTTCAACTACTCACCATTGGGGTAGTCTTTCTTCTGGGTTGGGCAATGTATGGCTATCTCGTCGGACTGTTGTCAGCCTTGTTTCTGAGCACTTCTTTGTACTTCAACATCCTGTCGAAATTTGGCCAGAATCCTCCTAGTTTGGTGACCACCTTGATGTTAGTGTGCTGTTTTTTGCTGTTTTTCTTGGCCCACAAGAATCGCAGCCGGGCGCTCTTGTCAGGAGCTACTGTTGTTCTCGGTCTCATCTGGTTGAATGGTTGGATTGGATTTACCGTGCCACCTCTCATTCTGTTTTTTGCCGTTTTGTTTTTTGCCAGTCCTAAGATTCTTTCCTTCCTTGGGCTTGGAAAAAGTAGCGAAAAACCCGAGCGGTTTCGATTTGAATTGCAGACTTACTTCACGGCACTCTGGGTGGCGTTTGGTATTTTTCTCTTAGGTTGTTACCTGTATTCCTGGTTTTTTGATCTGCCTCTGTTCGTGACCCTAAAATACGTTTACGATCTGGCCATAGGTCGGAGTGAGCAGATTTTCAGCTCAGCTTCGGCCCTGCAGATACGTCTTGAACTTCTTCCTTTTGTTTTTCGCTGCTTGTTCATTGGGGTGATTCCCTTTACACAAGGACGGCTCTCCCATACCGACCAATCTCTTCCTGGGGCGCCCATCATTGAAACGGTGACGGCCGTTTTTTTCTTGGTGGGCTTGCTGATTGCGTTAAAAAGGTGGACTCTGAGCGACCGCCTGTGCCTGGTATGGATTGGGATCGGACTAGCAGCGCCGGCTTTCCTCACCTGGTTTCAGCCGCGTTACATGATGGTGACCCTGCCCGCGATAGCCCTGTTGGCAGCCAGAGCTGTTCCTCCGACAGTCGTACGAGTTGAAGCGCTGCTGAAAAAGTTTTCCAAGCAGGTCAGCGACAATGTCTGGATTTTCATTGTGCCGGTTCTGATTTTTAATGCTGTCTCGACCGGATATGCTTACTTTGGAACTTTTGCCTCGTGGGACGGATATCTGTTGCAGCACTTTGGGCAGGCTAAAGTTGGCCGATTGATCTCTCAATTGGCTGAGCCTGAAGAAGCCCTGGTCGTTCTTGGTGAGAGAGTTCTGGTCAGCTACGAATCCCTTTTCTTTTACACCGGTGGACAGCATTATCCCTTTGTGTATTGGTGGGACGATCTTCTTTCCGGAACGCTGGGAGGCCGGGGAGAAGATGCCTGGTTAAGGCTCAGCACTTGGGAGCAAAATATCCTCAAGGAGAAAAAGAAGATTTTTTATGTGTTCGGAGTGGGACCCTACTACTACGAGCAGCCCGGATGGAATTTTTACAAGCAAACGGACTGGAGTGAATTCCGACAACTTCACCCGAAATTAGATCCCGTGGAGACGGTTTATTTCAGTAGTGGAATCCCAGCGTTGAAAGTTTTTATGGTGGACGCCTCTACTCCTCCTTATGCGGTCTTCCCGTTGTCTGGCCAACCTGCCAAATTGGAATTCACTGCGAATAAGGAGTCCAACTTCGATTACCTGGAGACTTCGGGTCCGATAAATGCCCTCAGTTGGACGGCAAACAGTCAGTCTCCAGCAGACTTACCGCTTACTCTTACCCCTGGCCAAATGGCGACACTGACCTTTGGTCCAAACAGTCGACTGGACCTTCCGATTTCTTTTGAATCGGAAGCGTTTCAAAGAGATGTTTATCAAATTGAAAATCTGGTTCAAGATTCAGAAAAGCCTTGTCTTGTTTTAAACGCCGAAGAAGGACTCCTGGTTTACAAAATTGTTGCGCCCGCCAAAATTGACCGCCTTACTCTAATCGCCATGCCTAATTTGTACCATGATGTGAATCGTAAGAATCAGTTCAAGATTTCTTACTCTGTGGATGGGTCGAGGTATACGCCATTCTGGGTGGAAAGGAGTGATGGTAGCGGAAGATGGAGTCGGCAAATCAAAGAACCCTATTATCCGTATAGAAGCACCGAGTATTGGATCGAAACCTTTCAGGAAATACAGCCGCGGTCCGAAACGGTCTTTATTGCTTTTGAGCTCAGCGGAAATCCAGGAGAAGTTGCACTTTGGGGTGACGCCACACAGGGGCATCCCATGCTGATCAGCGCCACCTTGGATTCTTCTGAATTGACGGCTCTGACCTATAAGAAGGGGTTTAATACCATTGACCTTTGGGGACAGGATGCCGGAGCAAAGTTGATCTTAGGCACTTCTGGGGTGCTTAGAACTTCAAAAGTTTTCGAGTCGGAAAATGCTCCGGGTTTCACCGGACTGATCGTGGAGGATCCTGAAGCTTCGCGCGGCCTTGCTCGCTTCGCCGGTGTTAAATCTCATGTGGAGGGCCTCATGGTTTATGGCCCGGGAACACCGATAAAGGGAGGCGATTATGTGGCCGAGTTTAGCTTGAAGACCAACGACAACCGGGGATCGGAAAGCATAGCAGTTCTCGACGTGTATGCTTCCAGAGAGGGTCAGCTTCTGTATGTGACCGAACTTCGGGTCAGGGCGATTGACTTTGAGGCCCCGGATGTGTACCAGAAGTTCTACATCCATTTCACAAGTGAGGGAGACGAAAGTTTCCAATACCGTGTTTTGTGGCCCCGGGAGGCCGATCTGTGGGTCGATCAGGTTGTGACCATGGATCCAGGTGTTCTGCCCTCGGCCTTGCTCGAGAAAATACTCACCCGAAGCTTTGAGGCTGAGGAACTTTTGTCCTTCACAGGCCGGATTGTAGAAGATGCCCAGGCTAGCGGTTCAAAGTCGCGTTATGCTTCGGCCACGAGAGATGTGAGATCATTGCTGACGTATGGACCGGGGACTCCTCTTCCGGCCGGTGAATATGTGGCGAAATTTCAGCTTAAGGTTCAAAACAATCAGTTGAAAGAAGTCATGGCTGTGGCGGATGTGACGGCAAGTCTCAACGGACAGACCACCTTCAATAAAGAACTGCCCGTTTGGGGTCGTGAGTTCAAGAAGGTCGATGTGTATCAGGATTTTGCCATCGCCTTCAGCACAGACGGTAGAGAGTCCCTGCAGTACCGAGTGCTGTGGCTAGGGAAAAACGACCTTTGGGTCGATCGGGTCCAAGTTGTGCCGACAGCTAAAGTAGAATAAGCTTAATCTTTTCCGCTGTAACCGGCTGAGTGAGATCAATATTCTCTCAATAATCATCCCCACCTACGACGAAAAGGAAAGATTAACCGATTTAGTGGAGGCGATCTTTGCCAAAGTTCAGCGTCATCAAATTTCTGCAGAACTGATTATTGTCGACGATAACTCCCCGGATGGCACTGGGGAAATCGCCGAAAGTCTCAAGTGTTCATACCAGGTTAGGGTGATCCATCGCAGTGGTAAGCTGGGTCTGGCGACCGCAGTACTTGAGGGCATTAGCGCTGCTCGTCATGATCTTATTGCCGTGATGGATGCCGACCTCAGCCATCCGCCCTCTTTGGTTCCACAGACGGTTGAAGCCGTTCAAACCAAGGGTTATGACCTTGTGATAGCCAGCCGTTACGTTCCAGGAGGAGAAATGGTTCATTGGCCTCTCAAAAGAAAGGCAATGTCGAGAATTGCCTGTTTGCTGGCTCGTCCCTTGACTCCGATCAAGGATGCAACTTCAGGTTTTTTCATGATGAAGGGATCTGTAATAGAGGGCACAGCCCTTTCTCCTCTTGGTTTCAAAATCTGCTTGGAGATCATTGTTCGAGGGAACTACGAATCATTTCTGGAGATGCCCTATTCTTTTACCGACCGAAAAGCCGGGGAGAGCAAGCTGGGATTTAACGAGGTGATTCAGTATTTGCGGCAGCTCTACTTTCTCTATTGGGACAAGATTACCCGGCGTGTATAGCAGCCCGTAGTGAAAGTTACGTGGAGTCGTGTGCCAGGGATCTGCGGTGGCTAGCAAGGCACGAGAAAGAATCGAGGCTTGGACATCGGTCATGACGAGTAAATTGGTCCAGCTTCCGCAAACCATAGGTGCTCTACGGGTTACGGTGGTGTGGATCCATCTGCGGGGTAGAGCTCGACGATGACCCGCCATTGCCTCGATCTGCTCGTTTCGAATCCGGACCCATGGCGCTCGCAACGCGACCCACGGGACAAGATCCACACGAGTTAATAGCCTTGAGTTTGTTGAAGAGGAGAAGCAGTCATGTTTATCTTTCAAGTGCTAAACCTGAGGTAGTCCACGCTCATGATTAGGAACTTTAGTAAGGTTCCCCCAAAAGTTTACTGTGCTCTCATTCTTCTTGGGGTGTTGTATTTTTCTTTTTTCCATCACATTCCACAAGATTCAGGAGACTACGCCACCACAGCTGGGATCACCAGTATGCTAATCAATCAAGCTCTTAGTGAAGGCAGGTCGGCCAAAGATCTTTTCGAAGAAACCGAACGGAAAGCGACCGGTCCCTATTTATCTGCCGGGGTGTTTTCTTTTCTGGGCTTTGGTACACCTCTCTGGCAATTTTTGCTCTGCATTGCCTTTGTTCTAGGAGGTATTTCTCATCTGAGTGCTTTTCTGTTGTCTTCCCTCATTTCAGCGCTTTCCGTGTGGATGACTTATTTACTCGGCAAGATCCTCTATTCTCGCACTGTTGGATTCATAGCTGCGCTGGGTTTGGGAACCTCCTTATTTTTTGTCGCCATCACCCGATCTGTTACCGGCATTCTGCAACTCTCCACGTTAAGTGTTCTTTTGGTGCTCTATTTCTTTGTACTGGCCCACTTAAGGCAACGACGCGTCTATTTGTGGATTGCCGGAGCCTGGATGTCGCTGGCATTTTTCAATGGCTATTCCCAGGTTTTCATGGTGGCACCCATTGTTGCTATGTTTTGGCTCTGGCAATCAAAATCGCGCAAGGGAATGGGTGGGTTTTGGCACACCTTAATCTTAGGTTCCAAAGACCGCCGAATTTTTGACCTTTTCAGCTATATCGGGATGGGCATGATCACTCTGGGTGGATTCGTAGTGCTCACAGAATTTTGGGACGTGTTTCTGGGTGTTGAGAGTTGGACGACGCTGGAAGCGATTTACGAGACCAGAGCCACCAACGTTGGGTTTTTTCAGGGTTCGGACCTATTGGACGAAATTGGAAAGTGTTCTGACCTTTTTTCGACAAATGTTTTGGGCCATGGATGTAGAATACAGTCTAGCGGGAGTTCATATTGACACCGTGTTTCTGCGCAAGCCGATGGTTCATCCTGTCATTTTCATGGTTTTCCTCTGGGGCCTGTTCCGGGCACTAAAGAGGCGTTCCTTCGGGGATAAATTATGCTTGAGTTGGTTGATCCTATCTTTCCTGGCTGTCACGCTGCTGGCGGGTTTCGTCAACCGCCATTTTACCTTTGCTATTCCGGTGATCCACCTCATCGCAGCCGTCGGGATGGCGCACTTTTGTGAGGTTGTTTCTCGTAAGATTACCGTGGAGAAATGGACTACGAAGAAAGCTTTAGTTGGATTTGCAGTAGTGGTATTTACGTGGGTAGGCCTTTCGACCTACCAAAATATCTTTACCACCCTCTACGGTCAAATGGATGGGAATCTCAACAGAATGTACGGCCAGGCCGAAATGGCTCGTTTCATCCAGGAGAGAGCCGATCCGCAAGAGGCGGTCGTTGTCTTGGGTGATAATCTGCTTAACCCCTACGATGCTTTTCTCTTTCACACCCGTAACCGTGGTTATGTCTCCTATAGTTGGTGGGATCAAGTCTTGCGGGACGAGGTCGGTAGTCATCACCTTAACGAGAAGAATTTGACTAAACTAACTACCTGGGAAGCAGAAATTTTGAGTAGCAAGAAAAAAATCTTCTACGTTTTCCCGGTGGGTGCTTACTATAACGAAATGCCAGGTTGGAACCTTGCTTCGCCAGTCAGTTGGGATTTGTTTAAGTCAGCGCATCCGACCTTGGCTCCTTCCCGCCGTATTTACTTTTCCAGTGGAGTCCCCAGAATGGAGATTTACGAAATCGATCGCAATACCGGACGATCTTGGTCTGTGGCCTGGAATGGGTTAAACGGGCGTGAGTTTGCCACTCATGCCACGAAGAAGAGCACAATCCGCAGCCTCTCTCTGGAAGGACCCGCCAATGCATTTGAACTGAAGCTGGGGAGCCAGCGTGTTCATATACCGATAGTACTACCTGTTGACGCTAGACTGAGCCTGACTTATGACCGCTTTAGCTACGTTGAGATGAAGCCGGTTTTTGACGATCCGGATTTTGTGAGGAGTTTTGAGCTAGGAGGGATATCTTTTGAGCAGGGTGAAAACTTGAGTTGGTTCGAATTAACAGGCAAGAAAGGCGTGGTTGAGTACAAGATTGAAGCTCCACGCCCTATCAGCAGGTTAGAGGTTAAGACCAACCCTTGGGTTTTCAACAATGGCAAGAAAACGAATTGTGTCAACGCCTACTTTTCGACTGACAATATCACCTTTCACAAAATCTATGAAGTGCGCAGCGACGGCTCTCAGGCCTGGTCGCGCTACCGGGATTTTCAAAAAGGGGAGAAGGCCGGACTCTACGAGCGGGAAACGTATCATGTTGTGGAACCCCAATCGAGTACCGTATTCCTTGCCTTTGTATTGGAAGGAAATCCAGGAGAAGTCCGGATGGTATCAGAGCTAAATTCAGGCCATACTATGACTTTTCGTGCCTATTTCGACGGCTCGCAATTGCCTAAGATAGAGCTGTCTCCAGGGGTCAATTATTTAGTTACTAACCATCTATTGCCCTCTTCTGTGCGGATCAGCATTGCTGGTGAAGCACCGATTCAGGCTTCGCATGTATTTGAGGGTGAAACCCTCTCTTCCTCGAGTCGTAATGATCCGGTGTCTGATACGGCTGCCTCCAAGGGGCGGGCGCGTCTGGCGCGCCTGTTGACCGATCCCGTAGGTTTTTCACTTACTACGCCCTTTGCGGCAATAGCAAAAGGAATTCATTCGGCGAGCTTCAGGCTGAAAGCTGATGCTGTGGTGTTTCGCCAACCTTTGGCCAAATTACAGCTCATCGAACAGGTTAGAGGTGTTGAAAGGGTAGTAGAAGAGCGTTCGGTTTTTGGGATCGACTTCCCTACTCCAGGCAGTTACTGTTCGCTGTCGCTCTATTTTGAAAGCGATGGCAGCGGTTTGTTAGCACAACGATTGGTATGGCTGAAAAGAGCGGATCTCAGGTTGGACTGTATTGAAGTGCTTCCTGTTTATAAACTCCTGGAGAGGGAAAACCTGTCGACGACCACTGGTCATGTAGTTGAAGATCTCGCCTCGCTGAGTGGCAAAGTGAAGTGGGCCCGATCCTCAGTTCAACCTCCTGGCCTTTTGGCTAAGGGGAATTTTGTCGAACCCTGGAAACGGTCCTATACTCTCTACGTCAGTCTCAAGACGAGTGATAATAGTCCGGTTGGACCTTTAGCCCGGATAAAAGTCCGTTCTCCAACCGGTCGTCAAAAAATAGCCGAAATTGACGCCAGCCAGTTTCGGAACCTCAACTCCTACCAGAAATTTGGTATCGAAGTGTTCACCGGTCTATCAGACCCACGCACCTTGGAAGAACGGATTAGCGATGAATTGTATAAACATGGAAAATCAATCCTGGTCCTCGAGATCGAAGACAGCCATCCTGTCGACATCGGAATAAACAAGCTGGCTGACACTTCCGCGATTAATGGCTTTGCCCGTAGAAGTACTCCAAATCACCCGCAAGGACATCTGGTAGTGGTAACCCACCCTGATCTTTCCCCAGGTTTTTATGTGGTCGCTCTCCGCATGAAAGTATTAAACATTAAGGGTGAAAATCCTGCTGTATGGATTGACGTCAATCCCGAGGGTGCCGAGCCACTTGGTAGAGATGTGTTACCTCTTGAATTCGACAAGGCGAACGCCTATCAAAACTTTTTCCTTGGTTTTTCTGTGACCTCAAAGGATAGGAAGCAGTCTGTGCAGTATCGCGTACTAGCTTACACGGACGCCGACATTTATATCGATCGCTTGGAAGTTCGAGAGGTAGATGACAAACTCATGGTGTGGCTCTATACCGAGGGTATGCTGCGACTGAAGTCCAGGAAACAGGCTTCGTTTCAGGTTGACTACTTGGGAAGAGCTGATCTCTACATCAATAATGTCTTTCTCAGTAGTAAAAGGTCGATCATTCATGAAGCCGAGGATACACAACCGGTCGATATTGGTATCAACAAGGTCAAGGATCCCAGCGCTCACAATGGTTTCTCCAGAAATAGCACCGCCCGGCATGTACAAGGACACCTGATCGTCACAGGTGATGCCGTGCCGGCTCCCGGAAAATATCGTGCCAGTTTTTGGCTAAAAGTTCCTGATAATACGGATAAGTCGAGGTTGGGCCAAATAGAGGTAGCTGTCCGTCGAGGCGGAGCAGAATCGGTGGTCACCCGCGAGATCCGAGGAACTGATTTTGTGGAAAAAGATAAATGGCAACCCCTCAACGTGGACTTTCAGATCGATTCTGAGGTAACTGTACTCTAATATCGGATGGTGGTGACCCCCGATTCTGATGTGTGGGCCGACTATATCGAAGTGACGTCGGTCAGTGCTGAACTTGACGTTGTCGACTGGGAGACTCGTAGAGGTACTCCGATTTTCGAGAATGCATCGTTAGACAAAGCTCTTTTTGCCAACGCCAAAGCAAGCGTTCCAGGTATGTTGTCCATTTCCCCAAAGACATTCTTGGCAGCTGGAGATTACGTGGCGGGGGTGAGGCTTAAGGCAAGCAAGTTCAAGTCCGAAGCGGTCGTGGCGACCTTTACCGCCGAAAATTCCGGTGGTGAACGGCTCGGGTACAAGGTGATCCGAGGCCGAGATTTTCAACAGAAAGGGAAGTATCAGACCTTTCCGATTCGATTCCAGTGCCCGACTTTCGAACAGATCAATTTGAAGCTTGGCTTCAAGGTACACGCTGATCTGTGGTGGGATTATTTCTTCGTCGATCCTGCCCGGAACAGAAATCACCAGTAATTGGACTTAGACCATGGTTAAGATCTGTGCAGACTCTATTACAGACTGAAAAGAACTCGATGTCTCCGGAAAAACCTCGAGTACTCCTAGTTTCCCCTTTCTATAGTCCCAATGTCGGTGGAGTAGAAACACACTTGGATAACCTGGTTGTTTATCTGCGGCAGGAGGACTATAAGGTACTGGTTGTTACCTACCAGCCCTTAACCACCAGGGTGAAAGGCCTCCGGCACGAAGTTGACGGAACCGTCGAGATCTACCGTATCCCGTGGTTTGGCCATGACTGGTTTACGGTCCTGGAAAAGATACCCCTGGGCGCATTCTTTTATCTGGTGCCGGGTCTACTTCTCTTTTGCCTCTATCTGATCGGTTGGAAGAAAAGGCGTGTTGACGTTGTGCATGCTCAGGGTACTGTGGCGGGATTTGTGGGACTGATTCTTAGCAAGATCTTTCATTTGAGATCGGTTGTCAGCACCCACACGATCTATGGACTTGAAAATCGGCCTATCTTCCGAAACGTTTTGAGTTGGATCTTCAACTCGTATGATCGCGTCTTACCGGTCGCTGTACGATCGATGGAAGAACTGAAGGAATCCGGCGTTCCGGAGCACAAAATGATGCTGTGGAGTTATTGGGTAGACCAGCAGCGCTTCAGGCCTATGCACAAAGGACAGTGCAAAGAAGAATTGGGATGGGAAGGCCGTTTTGTGGTGCTCTTTGTGGGGCGGTTGATCAGGATTAAAGGAATCGAAGAGTTACTCGAAGCTACCAAGAGCCTTCCTGAGGGAATTCTGGTCGCTTTTATCGGGGTAGGCCCGATTGAGAAGCAGCTTAAGCAGGCCACCGGAAAAATCCAAAACACCGTTTACGTTGGAAAGGTGGGTAATGAACTGCTTCCCCTCTATTTGAACGCCGCAGATTTGCTGGTCGTTCCTTCGCAATATGAAGAAGTCGTTGGCCGGGTGAGCTTGGAAGCTCTCTCGTGCAGCCTTCCTGTGATCGCAACCAATAAGGGAGGTTTGCGAGAGATTATCCAGAGTTCAGTGGGAGACCTCATTGATCCGACACCTGCAAATTTGGCCAAAGCGATCACTAATTACTTTCAGAATCCTCAGCAGCTAGAACGTTTGGCGCGCAACGCTCGGGATTATGCGTTGCACCGCTTCAGTGAAAAAAATGCCGAAGTCATCACCCGCAGCTATCAGGGTAAATCTGACGAACCAGAGCACTAAGACCTTCCCTTTTAGCCAGTTTGCTAGTATACCTCATAGTATGGCAGCATAGGGGTGGTATTGGCTTTGAGAACAGTAAACGAATGGAAATGAGGACCTGCAATGATAGAAGAGAAAATTGTACTGATCAATCCACCAGCAGTGAACGGTATGCCCTTTACCAGGGAAGGAAGATGTCAGGAACGGGAAGATGTTTTGGGTACGGTGAAGCCTCCCTTCTCCTTGGCTCTTCTAGCGGCCCTTTTGCGTGAGAGTGAAAATCGCATTTCAGCTCTTCGACGCAACCGCTGAGAATCTAACCACTCAGGACGTCATTGAGCGGTTGGAGTCACAAAGCTTCCATCCCAGTCTTATCCTTTTTCCTACGACGACACCGACCATATCGTGGGATGTTAAAGAGATGACGAAGTTAAAGAAACGCTTCGGCTCTCTATTGGCGGGATTTGGGCCTCAGACATCTTGCGCTCCACAGGAAACACTGAAGAAATACTCTTCCCTGGACCTGGTGATCATGGGTGAACCGGAGGAAACAGTCCTCCAGTTGGTACGCTCTAACTCGAAAGAGCAGTGGAGCGAGATAAGGAGTCTTTGCTACCGGAACGGTGACCAGATATTTGTCCACTCTGAGCGGGGACAGATCGATAACCTGGATGAGCTTCCATGTCCAGCTTGGGACCTTCTTCCTTTGCAAAAGTACTCGCTTCCTCTGGTCAGGAAAAGCTACGTTCTCGTCGAGACCAGTCGCGGCTGTCCTTATGTGTGTGATTTTTGTGTGGTTCCTTATCACCATGGCAACAAGTTCCGGCATCGAAGTCCGCAGAAGCTTGTCGACGAAATTGAATTCATAAAAGGTCGCCACGGACTAGAGTATTTTTACCTGTGGGGAGATACGGTCACTTTGAATTCGAAGATATTTCAAGAGTTCTGTCAGGAACTAATCCGGCGCGACTTGCAGGTTCGGTGGTTCGCCAATGCTCGAGCGGATAACTTGGTAAACCTCGACTACGTGAACATTATGAAAAAGTCGGGTTGTTGGATGCTGTCGATGGGGATCGAGTCCTATTCTGATGAGATTCGTAAGGATATAGTCAAACGTTTGGAGATGGGCAAGATCAAGATCGCTTTCAAGAACCTGAGACAAGTAGGGATTAAATCTTTTGCTTTCTTTATTTATGGTTACCCGGGGGATACTGTAGAAAGTATGGATAAAACCACAGAGTTTGCTCTGGAGCTAGACCCCGATTTCGCAAATTTCTACCCCGCCGTTCCCTATCCGGGAACCGAACTGTACAACAAGGTTGTAAGAGAGGGTTTGCTGAAGGAAGAAGATTGGTCCAGGATGGAGTACTCTTATTACCTGCTGAAAGGCCACGGTCTCAATGAAAAGATAGTGCTCGGGGCCATCCGGCGGGCCAGACGGCGATTCTTTCTTCGTCCAAAATTCTTCATGAGACAGATCCCCGAGCTTGTTTCATCCAGGCCTGCCTTGCTGCCCGTTTTCAGCAAGGGGATGCGGTTGCTGGGCGAGCGAATCGGCTGGGCGGCTCACTGAATTCGTGAACTACCCACAAGGCTTTCAAAGCGGAGACATCGTGTTACCGAGTTTGAGACATCAGGCGAAAAATCTCCTCATTTTATCTATGATAGGTGTCTTTTTTGCTTGTGGCAGCGACGAAAAGACAGCCGACGAACTTTTTGAGGGTGTTGAATTTTTGGAAAAAGGGAAGGAACCTGCCCCACGAATGGCACCTCTTACGTCGGTGCCCGTCTCCGAGTTTTTGCTCGATGAGGTCCGCTTGGTGAAAGGAACGGGTGAGAGGAGCTCGGTAAATATAGCCCAGAATGGAGACTTTGAAAGCTGGTCAGGTGGTTTGCCGACCGCCTGGATTGTGGCGGGTTCTCCCCAGATTACTCAAGGTGACGATGCAAAAAGCGGAAAATTCGCAGTTACGATTCAGACAAAAGCTACGGCCGATCAGGGAATTTATCAGGGAAAAATCGAAATAAGTCCCGATACCGAATACACATTATCCTTCCATTACAAGGTGAACTCAGGCCAGTTTCTACTCCGGATTGACGACAATGGTGCCAACCTTTTACAGGGTCGCCTACGGGCTACAAAGTGGACTCAGCATAAGGAGACAGTAAAGACCAGCGTGAATGCTAAGATGCTGACCTTCTATATGCGATCGGGGCGCTGACTGAACCTGGAAAGATGGTTTTTTTGTATTCCTCATTTTGCTTCTATCCGTCTCGTGTGGTAGAGAGCTAGTTTTTATCGACATTCGGCATCTCCAGGTATTCAAATGTTAAGCGAGTCTCGAGACCAAGAAAGTCTGCCGGCGGTTTCGATCGTGATTCCCACTTACAATTCCGGCCTGGTTCTCGAGCGATGTCTCGAGTCTATCCGACTGCAGGATTATCCTCTGGAAAGACAAGAGGTTATTGTCGTGGACGGGGGTTCCGTGGACGACACGGAGGCGATAGCGCAGTCTTACGGTGCCCGTATCATTTTCAATCCGCTTCAGACGGGGGAGGCTGGCAAGGCGGCTGGGGTGAAAGAGGCGAGGAACGAGATCGTTGCACTGATCGATTCAGATAACGTCCTCCCCGATCGAAACTGGCTGCGGCAGATGGTCCACTCCTTCTCGGACCCAGAGATCGTTGCAGCAGAGCCGCTGGAATTCACCTACCGCCCTGGCGATGGTTATATTACCCGTTACTGCGCCTTAATGGGGATGAATGATCCCCTTTGTTTTTTTCTGGGTAATTATGATCGGTACTGCACCTTGAGCGGTCGATGGTCGGATTTAGACCTCTTGACCGAGGATCGCCCCGGCTACGTTAGGTTGACTGTAAAGCCACCCCATATCCCTACCATTGGAGCCAACGGTTTTCTGGTACGGCGGGAGTTCCTCACACAGGTAGGTGATTATCTCTTCGATGTCGACATACTGTTGGACCTGGTGGGTCAGGGGAAAAACACGGTGGCTAAGGTCAAGATCGGGATCGTTCATATTTTTTGCGAAGATTGGCCTTCTTTTGTGCGCAAACAAAGACGCCGGGTAAAAGACTATTTTTACTTTAATTTGATGAACCTGCGGAAATATCCGTGGGAAAAGGCCAACAAAGCGAAGCTATTGAAATTCGTATTTTGTTGTCTTACAGTCATTCCTTTGCTGATGCAAACCACCTCAGGATATTTGAAAAAAAGAGATCGAGCCTGGCTTTTCCACCCCTTCGCCTGTTGGATTACTCTAGGAGTGTATGGATGGGAGTATCTCGCCGGACTCTGCCGAAGAGAAATGATGTTGCGAAAGCAATGGCAACAATAGCCGAAGGCCAGCAGATATCCAAGATTCAGGGTGTGTTGATCACTCCACTGAAACAGATTTCCGATGAGCGAGGGAAAGTCATGCACATGCTTCGGTCCGACGCCCCCCATTTTTTGAAATTTGGCGAGATCTATTTTTCAGTAGTCTTTCCGGGCGTCATCAAGGGATGGCATTGGCACCGGACCATGGGGTTGAATTACGCTGTTGCGGTAGGAAACATCAAGCTTGTCCTTTATGACGATCGTCCCGATTCGCCCACCCGGGGTGAGCTCCAGGAGATTTTTATCGGTGAGAGTCATTACGCTCTGGTGACCATTCCCCCGCAGGTTTGGAATGGCTTTAAGGGTATCGGAGTCACGCCGGCGGTCGTTGCCAATTGTGCGACCGAGACCCACGATCCTGACGAAATCGTTCGGTTGAACCCCTTTTCCGAACAGATACCGTATGATTGGGAGTTAAAGCACCGTTAGGATAAGAATGAAGACCGTTCTGTTTGCCGGAGGTCTTGGAACTCGCCTCCAGGAAGAAACAATCACGAAACCCAAACCCATGGTGGAGGTCGGGGGTCAGCCTCTCATTTGGCACATTATGAACGTTTATTCATCCCAAGGTTTCAGCGAATTTATTCTGGCGCTGGGCTACAAGGGCGAAATGGTCAAGAACTACTTTGCGAACTATAACCTGCTGCACAATAGTATGACGATATCGCTCGAAACAGGGGAACTGAAGCTCCATGATGGTGAGCGTGAAAAGTGGATCATCCACCTGTTGGATACGGGTCTGAACACGCAGACAGGTGGGCGCCTCAAGCAAGTGGAGCGCTTCGTTGGGAAAGAAACATTCATGCTGACATACGGCGATGGAGTGTCCGACATTGATCTGAAACAGTTGCTGGCCTTTCATCGGGATCGTGGAAAGCTGGCCACTGTAACTGCAGTAAGGCCTCCGGCTAGGTTTGGAGGACTCAATTTCAGGGGTGATCTTGTTCACCATTTTGAAGAAAAGCCTCAGATTGGAGAAGGCTGGATCAACGGAGGATTTTTTGTGCTGGAGCCTGAAGTTTTTGATTATGTCGAGGGTGACCAAACCATTTGGGAGAGAGAACCTCTGGAACGTCTGGCTGAGGCGGAAGAACTGGTGGCTTATCGCCACGAAGGATTCTGGCAGTGTGTGGATACCTTAAGGGACCTGCGGGTCCTGGAGTCACTCTGGGAGAAGGGGCAGGCCCCCTGGAAAATCTGGTAGAATACTTTTTCTCTCAAGGTTTGAAACGAGTTTTCTGGGCAACTGGGAGATGTGTTGGAAGCCTGTGGTCGTCACTGTGATCTTGCCGGAGGTCCGTTTATCCTCAGGGCGGCGTCTTAATCGGTTACGAAGACGTTCTCTTCAGAAAACTCCTCTCCGAAGTGTTTATGTCAGTAAATAAGCGGTCTATTATAGGCGCTTTGGCTCCGAAGGGAAAAACCATTGCAGTCCAGGGAAGCTTGGGCTTCGATCCCAGGCCCTCTCAGGCCCGTGGCAAAGATCGCGCAATCCCACACGATGTTTGGCACGGGCCGCTAGAGTCGCATTGGGAGAAGAGGCCGGCCTCTTGGCATAGTTTGGGAGAATGATCTTCGTGACCAATCGAAATTCTCCATTCTGGGCGGGTCGAAGGACTCTTGTGACAGGCGCCACCGGTATGATCGGCTTTTGGCTGGTAAAAGAGTTGCTGGATTTAGGGGCTGTACTCGTCGTTCTAGTGAGGGATGCAGACCCTCAATCAGAGCTCTACCGGAGTGGTCTTGTTCAGAAAACAGTGGTTGTCTCAGGTAACCTGGAGGATCTCTGGACGCTGGAAAGAGCCGTTAACCAACACGAAATAGACACAGTATTCCACCTCGGCGCTCAGACTCTTGTGGGGGTGGCTCATCGTTTTCCCCTCTCAACGTTTGAAACGAACATCCGCGGGACCTGGAATATCTTGGAAGCGTGTAGGCTTCACCGGGGTCTTGTAAAGAGGATAGTCGTCGCTTCGAGTGATAAGGCCTATGGTACCCAGGACAATCTTCCCTATGTCGAGGAAATGCCGCTCCAGGGACAACATCCTTACGAGATTTCAAAAAGCTGTGCTGATCTGATTGCACGAAGTTATTTTTGTAGTTACCAACTCCCGGTTGCGGTGGTGCGGTGTGGCAATACCTATGGTGGAGGAGATTTGAACTGGAGCCGAATCGTGCCCGGAACGATTCGGTCCCTTCTTTTCGAGGAACAACCGGTCCTGCGCAGTGACGGCAATTTCATTCGCGACTACATTTACGTCAAAGACGTCGTAACCGCTCTTTTGTCTTTGGTCGAACAGTTGCAATCCAAAGGACTTGCGGGCCAAGCCTTTAACTTCAGTTCGGAATCCCGGGTGACCGTGCGCCAGATCTTCGACAGGATCTCCAGGCTTATGGGAAAAGAGGTAGAGCCCACTATTCTCGACTGCGCCGTTGGTGAAATAAAGTCGCAATATCTTTCCATTAGCAAGGCCAAAGAACAGTTGAATTGGAGGCCCCATTATCAACTGGACAAAGGGTTAAAGGAGACGATTGAATGGTACCGGGAGTTCTTTGTTGAGTCTGGAAATGATACTAGTAGCTCCCGGTGAGATTCCTTCGAGTCACGATCCCGCAACCCGAAGGGAGCCGGAGGTTTGTGCCCGCTGGAGGGCGTTACTTATCGTTGCCGATCTCCAGGCATCGACTTCTCCTCGTGTCTGGCCAGTGACCGTAGATCCTTGGTGTGCGACTCCAGGCAGTGTTAACCACGGGCTGCTAGACGATATTCAACAGGTTCGTAAACCCTTTTAAAGCGATTGTGAACTTCTCCAAGCGGAAGCCGACTCTCATTATAGGATCCACGGGCCTGGTCGGTGCGTCGCTGATGGAGGCCTTTTCGAATTGGGGTAGGGTTGTCGGAACGTTTAGCAGCCAGTCGGTTATCGGAAGAAGACATCTCGATTTAGCTGAAAAAGTCGAGATTGAGCGGTTGTTGGATGTTGTTGACCCAGGGGTCGTTCTGTGCCCGGCCTTTATTTCCTACGTTGAAAGGTGTGAGCGTGAGCCTGAACTGACCCGGGCTGTCAACGTTCAGGGAATTGACAATCTAGTGGCCGCTTTGGCGCACCGCAAACTTTGTTTCGTGTTCTTCTCTTCTGATTATGTGTTTGATGGGAGCTCTGGTCCCTACAAAGAAACTGACAGTCCTGGACCGATCAATGAATACGGGCGGCAGAAATTGTTATGTGAAAGGCTAATTCAAGCTCGACTCGAAGACGCTTTGATCATTCGGACATCGGGTGTCTACGGTTGGCAACCGGAGGGGAAGAATTTTGTGATGACCCTTCTCAGCCGGTTTCGTCGAGGCGATGCCATCAAGGTTCCGAAGGACCAGGATATCACGCCCACCTTTGCTCCGATGCTTGCCGGTACAGTCCTCCAGCTGGCAAAAGCCGAGACAGCAGGCATTTATCATGTTGCTGGAGGAGAAGTTTTGCTTCGTTCCGAGTTTGCTCGGCTCATTGCTAAGGTCTTTGAGCTCGATCCGGAGCTCGTCATTCCGATTGAGACTCAGTCTCTAGGTTTGGCTGCCCCGAGACCGCGTCACGCAGGTCTCGATTGCGGGAAAGTGGCCACCATGGCAGGCATCGAACTGTGGGGGCCAGAGAGGGGCCTGGAAGAAATGCGGGTTGAAGAAAACTAGGCTTCTCGAAAGGACGTTGAATGAGCGCTATCGCGGATCGGTCTCCTGAGTTCGTCAGCCGGAAGGAATGCCGCATCTGCGGCAGCCGTCGACTGGATCCGTTTTTGTCTTTAGGACCAATGCCATTGGCCAATAGCTTCTTGCGCCCCACGGACCTCAACTATCCAGAGAGCTGCTATCCTCTGGATGTAGCCTTTTGCCCGACATGCGGCCTGGTTCAGCTGGTCGAAGTGGTCTCACCCGCCGTCATGTTCAGTAACTATATTTACGAGTCCTCTACCTCGGATACCATTCCGTCTCACTTCGCGCAATTGGCACAGTTGGTCTGCAGCCGTCTGAAACTCTCGAAGAGAGATTGCGTTGTCGAAATCGGGAGTAACGATGGCTGTCTGCTCAAAGCTTTTCAAGAGTCTGGTGTCCAGGTCCTCGGTGTTGAGGCGGCAGAAAATATTTCCAAGGTAGCCGTCGAAGCGGGTGTGCCGACGGTCAATGCTTTTTTCGACCGGAAGCTAGCAGAGGAGATTGTCAACCAGAGAGGAAAGGTCAGGGTAATTGTGGCCAATAACGTGGTTGCGCACATCGATCAGCTGCACGACATGGTTGAAGGAGTGCACTCGCTTTTGACCAAGAAGGGACTCTTCATCTTTGAAGTGCCGTACCTGGCCAAGCTTATTACTAACCTCGAATACGACACGATTTATCACGAACACATGTCCTATTTCAGTGTCAGGCCGCTGCTACGGCTCTTTGAACTTCACAACCTTAGCGTTTGCGATGTTCAGGAAGTGGGAGTTCACGGAGGTTCGATCCGTGTCTTCGTTGGACATGCCGAAGGTGTGGTTTCCAGGAGCCGAACAGTGGACAGATTGCTGAAGCGTGAGAGACGCCAGGCCTTGGACGACTCTGAGACTTATGTTGCTTTTGCCCGGCGGGTGTGGCTTCACCGCCTGCATCTGGTCAAGCTGGTCGAAGATCTGATGGAGTCAGGTGAAGTTTTAGCAGGATACGGTGCTCCTGCCAAAGGGAACACCCTGCTGAATTTTTGCAGAATAGGGCCTGATGCGCTGCGATACATTGCTGACAAAAGCAAGCGAAAACAAGGACTATTTACCCCCGGTTTGCGCGTTCCGGTTGTCGGTCCGGAGCGAATTTTAGAAGATCCACCTCAATATCTCCTGTTGCTGGCCTGGAATTTTGCCGAAGAGATTTTCAAACAGCAGGCTCATTATCGCAGTCTGGGTGGGAAGTTTATTGTGCCCATCCCCCAGCTTCGCATACAGTAGGTGGAGTAATGAAATTGTCAAACTCTGATTCTCCCATGAAGCTTTTGGTTATTGCCAATTGGGCCCAGGGTATCGGTTTCAGTGGTGGTGACAGGATATTTATCGAGCTAGCACGGCGCTGGAGTGACAAAGCTGGTCTGACCATTCATCTGTTGCTCTCCGAAGAGGGCTGGGAATTCTGTGAGAAAAAAGGGTTGAACAAAATCGATCACACAATTTGGAGTCCAGGCTGGTGGACGCGCCTTGGATTATTCCCGAATTTTTGGCTGCGCACGTTTCACAGTCTGTCCCGAGCGGTCAGGCTTCCTCTAGATGAATCCAACCTGTACGTGTACTCCACTTCGGATTTCTGGCCGGATGCGTTGCCGGCGCTGGTGCTAAAACTGAGGCGCAGGGAAACGAAATGGATTGCCGGTTTCTATCTTTTTGCCCCCAAACCCTGGGCAGCCGAGTCTCCCTACAAAGGGAAGAGATACCTGAGGGGTTGGTTTTATTGGTTGACCCAGCAGCTTGTTTATGGTTTGGTTCGAAGATTCGCAGATAAGATTTTTGCTATCGGAGAATTCGACAGACAAAGGTTGCTGGCTGACGGTGTAGCCACCGAAAGGATCGTGGTTGTTCGAGGAGGAGTTGACGTCGACTTATCGGCCAGTGTTGCCGAACCTCCAACTAAAACCTACGATGCGGTGTTTATCGGAAGATTACATCTTCAAAAGGGGGGCTCGGAATTGACCGACATTTGGCGTGAAGTCGTTAAAACTAAACCTGAGGCACGCCTGATCATGATTGGAGATCATGGACCATTAGAAGAGGAGATCGAAACAAAAATCAAACATTATGATCTTAACGATAATATCACCCTTGTCCATTTGCTCAGTGATCTGGAGAAAGTGAAAGTTTACAAGTCGAGCCGTGTGGTGGTGCATCCTGCGGTGTACGATGTGGGCGGAATGGCAGCGTGCGAAGCCATGGTCTGCGGACTTCCCGGCGTGAGTTTTGATCTGCCGGGGTTAAGGAAGTATTATCCCATCGGTATGCTGAAAGCACCTAGTCAGGATTTCAGGTCATTTGCCCGATGTATTCTCCAACTGCTGGAGGATCGAAGTTTGTATGAGCAGGTCCGACAGGATGCTTTGAAGCTTGCTTACTCCTGGGATTGGAAACAAAGGGCGGATGAACTTTTGGAGGCGATGCTCAAACCCAATGGGGATTCAATTTGAACAGATCTCCTGTACCCTTTGCTCTAGTCGGGAACACGTCAAACTCTTCGAAGCCACTGATCTCCGCTTAGGGACATCACAGGAGGCTTTTTCGATTGTCCAATGTACGCATTGCGGACTGGTGTTTAATAACCCGCGGCCGTTGGCCGAGTCCATGGCTTGTTTCTATCCGGAGCAGTTTTTTCAGGATAAAATGAACCCTTTGGAGACAGTCTTTCTGAAGTCGAACCACGTCTTCACGATCAGGGCAATTCGCGAACAGAAACCTTTGGGCACTCTTCTGGATGTGGGTTGTGGGACGGGTCGGTTCATGACTGAAATGAGGAAGTGTGGTTATCAGGTCTATGGCCTAGATCCTTCTCCCAAGGCCTGTGCCATTGCTGCTTCAAGCCATGGGGAGCGAGTGCTCAACCGTGAGATATTCGACTCTGGATTTCCGGACCACTTTTTTGACATCATCACGTTCTGGCACGTGTTTGAGCATCTCATGGATCCGCCGACCGTACTAGCTGAAATTCACCGTTTGCTAAAACCAGACGGTATGTTGGTGGTGGAAGTTCCCAATTTCGGAAGCCTGGAATCTCGAATTTTCGGCCCCTATTGGTTGCACCTAGATGCGCCACGGCATTTGTACCATTTCACTGCCGAAACGCTTTCTCAGCTCCTAACAGGACAAGGGTTTACCATCACCCGTTTACAGAAGGGATTTGTCAGTACTACTCCTTTGAGTACTCTGAAGAGTTTTCGAAACTATCTTGCCCATTGCGGTAATCGACTTGCCTTTGTTCTGTATGGGCCGGTAGTTGTGTTGGCTGTAACGTTCCGTTTTTTGTCGTGGATGGCAGTTGATGGAATCGCTCTCAGGGCATTCTGCCGGCCTTCCCAAACCAATGGAGAGACACTTGCCTAAGGGGATTCTGAACACACGCGGACGGTTACTGGCTTTGCTCGTCGTTTTGGGCCTCTTGCCTGTGAGTTATTTCGTCGATGGAGCCCTTATTTTGGGAGGAGATACTGCCTATCCACTAGATATTGGTAAAAGTTTCTACAAGAGCTTGTTTGTCTGGAGCCAGTTGGGTGGGGTGGGTTTTACCAACGCCATCAACCTGCTGGTGATATGGCCTTATTTCACGATCCTTTACGTTCTCCAGTGGGTGGGTATCGGTCCAGTCGCCACTCAGGCGGTTTTCCTGGCCGGTTTGAATATCTGCACTGGTTTGGCGATGTTTTTTTGCGCCTCGAACTTCTACAGAGGTAAAAACAGGCAATTCGTCGGTTTGGTCAGTGCGCTGGTTTATTTGTACAACCCTTACTCGATGCTGAATTGGTCCAACCCAGATCCCATCACCCTGATGGCCTACGCGATGTATCCCTTTCTCTTGGGCGCGTTTGTCAAGGGTCTGGGATCTAGCTCACCGGTTAGAGCTGGGCTTCTTTTCAGCTTACTATCGCTCGCGGTCACGACCGGTTATTTGAATATACCTTTCCTCGTGCTGTTGGTTCTGACCATGGGTTTGTACTTATTCTGGCATTTGTTTTTCGAGGGAGCCTGGAAGGACCAGAAAGCAAAAATTTTTCGATTCCTTTGCTCCGTTGTGACCGCCTCTCTGCTGATACATTCCTACTGGATCGTTCCGATGGCAGTCTCCGCCTGGGAGAGACTGGCGCACTTTCAGGAACGTGGGGGAATGCAGTGGGTGGATACCTTCAGCGCCTATAGTACCTTTGTTCATCTGTTGGGACTGCGGGGCTATTCCGGTTGGGAAGCGGTGACCGATGGAAGAGCCGCCTTTTCCTATGCCCAAACCCTCACCCATCACCCTTTGATGGCTCTCACCGCCTTTCTGCCGATTCTACTGGCAGCATCCACCCTGCTTTACCGAAGAAGGATTTCTTCCAGGACCCTCTTTCTTTTTGTTTTATTGAGTGGAGTCCTGTTTCTGGCCAGAGGATCTCGTCCACCGCTAGCCGAGATCAACATCTGGTTTTACGAGAACATACCAGGCTTTATGATGTTCAGCAGCGCCTACATCAAATTTGGATTGGTGATGGCTTTCTGTTCCGCCCTGCTAGCCGCCATTGGTCTGGAAGAATTGAGAGAGTATCTCACTCGGGCCAGGCTGGCACGCTATTCCCGCCTGTCAGTTCGCGTGTTCTTGGTGGCGTGGGCCGTCTATATTTTTCCCTTTTGGACGGGCGATGTGCTGGTCAATGGCAATGATCAGATGCCTTCTTTTCTTCATCGTCAAGTACCGACTTATTACTACGAGCTCGCCGAGTGGATTAACCAGCAGTCCGGTGATTTTAAGGTCCTTTCACTGCCGCAGCAGAACACCTGGACGAGTTATTCCTGGGGGTACGTGGGAGTCAACATCTTAACCACGCTACTGGAGAAGCCGTTGATCGACTCTCAGCTTTCGCGCGGGACGGAAATCTATCGCGCAGCCGATCATATCTACCAGAACGTAGGTCGGGACTTTAATCAAGACATGGTACCGTTGCTTTCTTCCTTGGGAGTACGTTATCTCCTAGTCCACAATGATATCGACCCTAAGTCCCTTGGGATAACCCCTCTAGAAGTGGGTGATTTTCTACGTGATCAGCCAAGCATCCAATTGGTCCGGAGCTTTGGGCAGGTCGATGTCTATGAAGTCAGCGAACAATCCCAATTGCCGCGGCTCTACGCAACCAATGCTGCCCAGATCGTTTTTGGGAGATCCCAAGACATGACTATCTTGAACACGGCTGGACTTTTAGGTAATAGAGGCCTTCCTCAGATATTCACCGTGAATCAGAAGCGTGCCGGTGATCCGGGCTCTTTTACAGAGGCTTTTAAGGGTAAGCAGTCGTTTAGTCGTGCTGTGGTGTTGGGCGGTGAGGGAGTCGGTGAATCCATTTTTCAGGCCATTGACAGAAAGTGGCGTTATATGGCCAAAGAGGAAAGGATAGAGGCAACGATAAACGAGGAGGGACCCTACGCAATCATTGTCAAGGCACACCCGGATGGCGCCCTTCAAATGCTGAAAGTGATTATCTCGGGCCCGGAATTGATTTCCCCGAGCAACGTTGGCTTCCTCAGCTCCATATTTTCCTATCCAGAGCTTCGCTATTTCGGAAAAATCCAGTTAGAGGAAGGCCGCCACGAGTTGCGATTTACGAGCCCAAAGGAAATTATTGTGGAAGAAGACAAGAAACCGTCTAGACCCGAACCCATCGTTGCAGAAGTTGCTGTGGTCCCGCTTTCAGTACTGGAAACAACTACTAATTATATACTTGACCTCCTAAGATCGGCACAGCAAAGAACCTATCTCTTTAGCGAGATCGGTGGACATGGAAACCGGCCACTACCCTTTTACCTTCCCAGGGAAGATAGCTACTCATTACGAGTGCATGTTGACCCTCGAGTTGTCGGATCGAAGGTGAGAATGGAGTCCGGTAAGAGAGACTGGCAAGAGGAATTAGACCGATGGTCTTTCTACGGTGAAGAATTTTCTTCTCAGTCAGAATTTACCAGTCTGGCAACTACCCTCCCTCCTTTAGTCGTTTTTGGGGACAACTGGCATAGTTGGGATCATGATCGTTATGGAGCGGGGCGATGGGGGACTAACAACATGAAGCTCATCCTCATCAACCTGGGAAATAGGGCGTGGGAAGGGATTCTTAGAATGCGAGTGAGTTCGATTCTGGAAAGAGACTTGCAAATCACAGTGAACGGGGTTCTCCACCATGATCTCCGTGTGCCAGCTCACTACCGGAGAACCATCCGCTCCTGGGCTAATCTCTTTCTGCGATTGTTGGGTAGCCCTCTAATCCCACAATATGAGACCGAGGGAGACGATATGGAGTTGGTCTTGGATAAGGTCCGGTTGCTCCCCGGGAAGAATGAAGTTGAACTTTTCACGCCACAGGGGGCTCCTCTGCTGGGAGCTCTTTTGATGAACGGAGATTCCAGACGGGGGAGCTTGCGACTTCGAGAGGTCCCTGAGTTCATTCTTATTCGACCTTTAGATGAAGAGAAGATCCGGCGTCCTCTCGTATTGCCGACCAGATCCACCGTTGAAGTGACGGATGGCATATTGAAGCTTTCGGTTTTATTCGGCACTGGAAAGTTCGAACAGAGATTTGTTGTGATGGGTCGGGATTACACTGAGGGTATCAACCTCAAAGAATTTCCTTATTTTAACCTGCAGTACAGGGTCGCAGATCGTTTTGGTGGAGAAGTCACAGTTTTCTTCGGCATTGACGACAATGCCGACAACAAGATTGATCGGTACCTGACCCTGTCTCAGTGTCTGGAACATCCAGAGGATCCCCAGTTGGAGCAATTTAGCCAAGAATGGATCACCTGGAAGGGCCATGTTTTTGCGGAGGCGCGAAAGCAGCTGGGCGATCGATACTTCGAGGAACAGCTCGAGCCGCACGTTTTGCGGCTCGTATTTGTGGTCCACCCGTTGTTAGGACCAGAGCGGCAACATGTTTTTGGCGAGCAGGGGTTTAAATTCGAGTTTGGGGACTTCGAGTTTTTTTCGCGCTCCGCCATATTGTGGCCCATCGCTGTCAATCCCTTGAAGTGGGATCCTATTGGAGATTGGGTGATACAATCTGAAAATTGCACTTTCGAAAGGCATGTGACCGACGATGGTACTCTCTTAGTCAATGCCCATTTCGATCGGCGCCTTCTGGGTGTCAAGGAGGAAGCTCGGCGGCCAGCCGCAACGCTCACTTTTTTCATGAAATCAGGCCAAAGATTGACTGGGGAAATGGTTTCCGAGGATGGAGTAAGCATTACTCTTGCCAAGGTACGGGAACTCGGCGGTGCCAGAGCGACTCTCCAAAAATCGGACGTGAGCTACACCTTCGGTGCAGACACTCTGGTGCCCGAGATAGAGCCCGAGCTAGTGCGTTTTTCGAGAATCATGGAGTCGAGGGACTTCGTAGAAAATCCTTTTCTACGCATGTCGTACGAACTGGAAGATGAGCGGATTCAAAACGTGGCAGTATATCTGGGAATCGACGATGACGGGGACGGCACCACCGATCATTATATCGTGACCGGGCAGCGTCGAAAATTGGACGAATGGGAATTCGTGGGGTCTTACGGAAAAATTGATCTGTACCGAGTAACGCTCCCCTCCGATTTCCCAAAATCCGTCACCACCCAACCTTCCAAAAGCCTCCAGAAGGCCTATTTACTGCACCAAGAGAAGTCGGTTGCACCCACTTGGGAGCGCTGGAGTTTTGATGAGGAGCGCTTTCAAATCAAGTCAGGAACGATCACGGTCAGTACACCCGCAGATGTTGTCCCCGAAGATTATGCCATTATTTGGCCTGTTTTCGAGCCTAGCTTTTTCTATCCCAAGTCCAGCGACTTTGAAATTCACGTGCCTGATTATCTTCGTGCAGCAGGGGTGCGTCCCGACCAGTTGAAGGAAGTCCAAATCCGTTTCGCCAGGAACCAGGATGCTAAGATCTCTAAAAAGTCTTCCGGCATGTATGGTTTCAAGGTGTGGGATATTGGCCTTTACAACAAAATCGCTTATAACGAGAAAAATCTTTCCCCTATCACATTGCAACCGTTTTACGATAGGCTAAACTTAAGGATTGGCGGCGCTCTAATCAAGTTCAAGCCTGAGGAGGAAGTCCGGGTCCTGGAGAAAGGAGGTGTATGGATCGAAGCAGAACCGATGGTTTTGGCGGCAGGTTTCCACCAGCCAGGCTTCGAGATTCAAGTACACCCATCTTTTGTGCTAGACGTTGTCGAATTATCAGAAAGCTTTTCCCAGCGACCGGAGCGTCTTCTGGACCTAGCTTTTAAAAAGATTTCACCTTCTCAGTATCGAGCCCAACTGGACACGGAAGGTTCCTGCTGGTTGGTGTTCAGCGACTCGTTTAACAAGGGATGGAATGCCTATGTCGAAACTGGATCACCCTCACAAGCTCTGAAGTGGTCTCTTTTTCCTACAGGACGAAAAATTAGGACTAAATTTGTGGTCAACGGCTATGCAAACGGTTGGTACCTTCCCCAGGCTTCGCAGGCCATCGTCATCCTTGAGTATTTTCCGCAAAAATTTTTCTGGATCTTTGGCCTGGTCTCTCTTGTCTCCACCACCATTGTCTTATTCCAGGTTGTTTTGAGTTACCGTGTTGCGAATCATCGAGCACACCGGACCAGTGCAGTGGCTAAGGAGAGCGACTCCCCTTGAAGAAGACACAGAAAAGATTAGTTCCCTTGTTGAGATTGGGGCTTGAATTCGTCGTCCTGATGAGTCTGGACGCAGCCGCTTCCGTCTATCTGTATCAATATGCCTGGGTTCTCCGAGAGCCCGGCTGGTTGTTTTTTCCCAGTCCGACTAGCCTTACCTTCCAAGATGTTCCTCACCATTATTGGGTAGTGGTTTTCAGTCTGTTCTTTTCTTTCCTGCTTTTTGGGTTGTACCGTGTGCAGAATCTGTCCCTTTTCCGGTTGCTGTCTTATGTCCCTTTAGCTGCACTGTTGCAGATGGCTTTCCTTGCCCAATATTACACCTTGCAAGTTGGAAACGCTGAATTCTTTCCTCGTTCCGTTTTCGCAGTTTTTGCCATACTTCTTACCGGTGCTACCCTAAGTTATCGGCTAGCTTTCTGGCTGGTAGTTAAAGCCTTTCAGCGGCGGCAAAAGCCGGCCGAAAAAGAAGTAGACCTCAAAACCCAGCCCAGGGACGAAATTGACAGATGGATTAGCCAGTTGGAAACGGTGGTGCAAGAGATGGGTCGTCTTCACCCTGGACTCAGAAGGGTTCGGGAAAGATTGAGTAAATTAGACGGGGTGATGACTAAGTTAGAAGACCGGGAGATTTGGGCACTGCGAAAAAGTTTCTGGAAGGAGAAGGCGGTGCTGGCTAACCAGCTAATGTCCCGTCGCATGCAGCTGGGGAACCAAATTTATCGAGTCGAGGTATTACGCGAAGGGGACATTAGATACCTGCAAGCGCTAGAGCAGAAACTCGAGTTACAGCGGATTCAAGCCAGCCTTGGCCGAGAGTTCATGGACGACACCGAAACAGAGTCTGAGGAGACCGACGTTACCCAGCAAACAATTCACAGGCTTGCTCGCCTCGATTCGATTAGAGAGTTTTTTTACAAAGATATACAAGGTAAAGGGGAAATGCCCCGTGGTTTCATCATGAAAATGGGCTGGACATTGAGGTCAAGCATCTCCTTAAGGGTGCTTAAGTTAGAGCATTTTCTGGTCTATAAAGCTCGTTTTCCCGAGGAAATTGTGAGTAACTTCATGGATATTTTGAGGTCTGATCCAGCCAAGATTTGCATCTTTTTGTTTGTCCTGTCCCTCGGTTTGGTAAGTCTCTTTATGACCTTATATCTCAGCATGGTGGCAGAAGTGATCGGTAATTTTTCCTACCTGTTTCTAGTTGCCGCACTGATCATGCGGCTAGTAGTGTTTTTTCGGGAGAGATCGACGGAGTAGAAGGGATTACAGTCTCAGGTATAGTAGCCCATGATGCAAGTCCCGTGGGCCCGGCCTATCTATTGATGTGATGTCAAGTCATGGTCGAGGGGTGACACACCGCTGCTATTCGAATGGATCGATTGTTGTGCATGCGCTGGGCGACGTTGCCTGTCGTCGCCGATGCGAAGGTATCGGCTTTGTCTCCCACCTGGGCAGCGGTCACAGACCCTCGGAGCTGGAAGCCTCCTGGTTTTTAAGACGGGCTGCTCAGAGTCCATAATCCCTTGCAAGATGGCCTTCTGAGCCATTATTTACAGGGCATGCTGTGTAGAAAGGGTTTCTATTATTCGGTAAAAGATTTAGAATCCAAACGCAGGAAAGGGTGGGAAAGTACTTGACAAATAAACGAATCTATTCTTGAATGCGCCTGGGGCGCAGTGTTTTGCCTAGCGTAAAGGCGGTTCTCGTAAGGGTGAGGGCCGAAGGATTCAGGAGGTTTTTTGCAGGATTATAGAGTCGGGAAGTTGGGGAAGTCAGCTATAGGAAGTGTAGTTGGGTTTTCTGAGGCCATATCTTGTGTTAGGCACGGGGGTTTTAGGGCCTAAAAGGACATGGAGGAAGTAGATGAGTAGTTGTAGCACTGAGCAGCTGATGTCTGGTAGTGGCGGTGGCGAACAGACACCGGTTTTGTTGATCTCACCACCTGATCTCAGGTTAATGCAGTACACCGATGAGGAAAAACTGCTAGTTGATCCTCCTCTAGGTTTGGCTTACTTAGCAGGTTCTTTGCGAGCGCAGGGCATAAAGTCAGAGATCCTTGATTGCAATGCCTTGAGGTATACCCGAGCGATGGTTGTAGACTGGGTAAAACAGCACAATCCTAATTTTGTTGGCTTTACCGTTTTCACCCATATGGCGAATGTGGTTGCAGAACTTGCCGCGGACATTAAGAAAGAATTACCCTCGGTGAAGATCGCTGTCGGTGGGCCTCACATTCACATGATGCACAAAGAATATCTGGAAGATTTTCCCCAGGTCGATTTTGCTTGTACAGGTGAAGGCGAGTACCTCTTTTTGGAATTGATCGAAGCAGTCGATGCTAAAAGAGACTTACGTTCGGTTAAAGGACTTTGCTATCGGCGCGGTGACGAGGTTATTGTCACTGAGGGACGGGATTTGATCATGGAGCTAGATAAATTGCCTTTTCCGGCATGGGATCAGCTTCACACAGAACTTTACCGCGCCCCTCACGCAGTTGGCTCAGAGTCGCCGTACACGATTTTCCTAAACAGTCGAGGCTGTCCTTATAAGTGCACCTACTGCGTAACTCCTTCCTTTTGGGGCAAACAGCGGCGGCGTTCTCCCAAAAATATTGGGGACGAAATTGAATTATGTGCCCAGATATTAAAGCTGAAAGCAATGCGTTTCGAGGATGATCTGTTTACGCTCATCAAGTCTTGGGCAATGGGCGTATGTGATGAATTCATCAATAGAAAGTTGAATTATATTAAGTGGGAGACAAATGGGAGAGTAGGGAATATTGATTTTGACTTGTTACAACGTATGAGAGAGGCGGGATGCGTATCGTTGGCTATGGGCATCGAGTTTGGTAGCCAAAGAGTTCAGGATATGACCAAGAGGGGAATAAAGATTCCCAAGATTTTTGAAGTAGTTAATATGATTAGGAAGGCCGGGATACGCGTCAAGGGCTATTTTGTGATTGGTTATCCGACCGAAACAGAAGCGGATATTCTGGAAACGATCAAGCTCTCACAAGACTTAGACCTTGACTACGCAGTGTTCAGTTTGTGTACACCCTTCCCGGGAACACCCCTTTTCGATTATGCTAAGGCACACGGCATGATCCAAAGCTATAATTGGGATGACTACCAGTTCGGCGTTGCGGGTAAGAGGCCACTGAAGCTTGATACTATTTCGGAAGAGAGAGTCATTGAACTCTACAATCGGGCGGTCAGAGAGTTCTGGTATCGTCCTTCCCAAGTTGCGAAGATATTGTGGCGACACCCGAAATTTGCTTGGGATTTTGGCCGCGGCAAAATTGCCAGGGCTTCCCGAGATTTCATTTACAGAGTCAATGAGAACGAGCAACAGGGGATGGCTGGGTAGTCGATCGTCTCTTCGTTCATCCGACCAATTCAAACGGCGGGGAGTTCTCGAGGCCTCTGTGCTCCCGCCGATTCCCTCGGAATTGTTTCGCGTTTAAGGAAGGGATCAAAATAACCTGCCGCTTGGCCGTAGGTTATCTTGATTACTAGTTCTTACCAATCCAGAGAAGAGCTGATAAGAGGTAGTAATGTCATGGCCCTTTCACATCTCAGAAAGAAAGCTGAAGCCGCGGCCAAGGTAACAGGGCGATTTTTTTGCTGGTGGGACTTCTTTCTTGATGAGTAGCGAGTTAAGTCAGCAGCGATGACGAGTAACACCATCCAGCGGACGGCAAACCATTGACATCCTTTGGGTTGTTGGAAAGCGACCTTCAGGACCTTCACCACGAGCTGCTAGCCTAGGGGAGTGGGGAACTTTATAATAGGGATTCTCTGCCCCTTTAACAACAGTTGTTCTTCGACTAAACCTGCTTGATGAGACCCAGCGTTTGAGAGGTTTATAGTAGACTTTCCCCACCACTCGATCCGCTGATCCCGCCTCAGAGTCATCTCTTCATATTTTTTTTGGTGTCGGTTCTCTCCGTACACAAATAAGTGACTAGGCCAGTCTCCTCCTGTCCGCTATTCCACCTCAGATGTGATATTAGATACCTATGCACTGGGTTTATCTGCTTGGAAAATATTTTGTGATCCCTCTTATGATCGTCTGTCTAACGGCTTGGTGGCGGCGCCCGCTAGGGATAGGTCTCGAGAGTCATTTGTTTCGCTCCGTGAGCAAGGTGGTGGCAGCCGGCTTGTTCACGACCCTGACTATCCTTTCGCTATTTCGATACATCACCTCTCACGCAGGCTATCTCGATCTTGGAGCCTACGAGCAGAGGATTGCCTCGGCCACTCTAGGTGATTATCTTTTTCCAAAGGAGGGTCACTTCTCTCCCTTGTCTGTGGTGGGGGCTCTGGGTTATTTTGTCCATCCTGACGCTCTATCCTTACTTTTCATTCAGTCCGCTGCGTTGATCGCAGCTGGCATTGTCCTTTTCTATTTTACGAGGAGTATTTTTGTCAGTGGCAGCATTCCCGGTTTGGTGTTACTCTGCTTTGTCTTGCATCCGGCAGTGCATTATGGATGGATTTTTGACTTTCATCCTGATGCCTTCTATCCCTTGTTGATCTTTCTCGTCTTTCTCTTTTCTGAGAAGCAGAAGAAGTGGGGTGTGTTCCTTTCCGGTGTATTCGCTTCAGGTATTAAGGAAACGCTAACCCTCAGTACCGGTGTGCTTGGGTTTTGCCTGGCCTCTCGAAGACACCTACGGATTGTGGGACTGATACTAGCCTTGCTTGGGTTCCTCATCTTTGTTCTGCATGCGGTCCTGGGATGGTCCACAGTCACGGTCACAAGCTCACTTCTAGGCTATCTTGGCCACTCACCCGGAGAGATGGTTGTCAACCTGGTTACCCATCCGTCAAAATGGATTTCCCAGGTATTTGCTCTTCCAAAAATGTTCTATCTTTACGTACTTGTGAGCCCACTTGCCTTCGTTTGCCTACGAACGCCTCTAATACTAGTTCCTATTTTTCCTCTGATTCTGATCTCTCTTTTCTCCTCCCAGCCTTTGCACGCTAATATCCACAATCACTATTCGCTCGGCCTGATCCCGTTTCTGTTCGTGGCCAGCGTGTATGGTTTGAAAAAGCTATCGAGAACATGTCTGGAAAGGATGCGGGTCGTGTCTCTGTCTATGCTTTTTTTAAGTGTCTACTTTTCAGCGGCTATTGGAGCCTTACCCTATTCAACGACGTTTTGGAAAAGTCATGGCCCTTTCAACTATCAAGACTATGTTTTTCCAGCTAATTACGACCAATTGGTCCAAGCTGTTGAAAGGATTCCGAAAAACTCCACTCTAAGCTTTCAGTCCAACGTTTATTTTTCCACTTTCATCCAGCGTTCAAAACTGTGGTTCTTTCCAAAAGGACTAGGTGTTGCAGAATACGTTTTGTTGGACAGAACGAGGGATCCATTCGTTTGGGACGAAAAGGATGGCGCAATTTACGAGCAATGTCGATCCTTGTTGAGTGAATGTTACCGAAAAATTTATGATGTGGCTGGTGTCGAACTCTATCATTTGGAAGCAACTGATTGTTGCATACGTCTACCGGCGTTTCGGGGCCACCCATCGCGACAAAATGCCACGAATTTCTGACTAGGACACTAATGGTTCAGGCATGGGTTCTTAGGTTCAATGATTGCGGTTAATGCTCTCTCACAATTGACGGCTCTGGGTGGAATTGTCTTGTTCCAGACGCTCTACGTGATCGTCGTCGCCCGGGTCCTCGGCCCCGAACAATTTGGGCGCTTTGCATTTGTCTGGAGCGTGGTCCAGATTCTGTTGATCGGTGGCGATGTTGGGCTTCATAACACCGCGGTTCGCCGAATTTCCTTGGATCGGCAGAATTCTCCCAACCTGTTCACGACTTTCGCCTGCTTGAAACTCTTTCTCTCAACCTTGCTTCTTTTCCTTGTCGTTTTGATTTCTTTGACGATTCGCCAAACAGTGGATACCCGCATCGCCCTAGTTTTGTTCGGTATCGGGATGTTTTTCCACTTGAACAGCCTCAGTTTTAATAGCGCTTTTCAGGCGCATCAAAAGCTCTATCTGGGAAGTCTAAATATGTTTCTCATCTTTTTCTTCCAATTCCTGATTGGGACGATGTCACTGGCATTGGGAGGAAGACTCGTCGCTTTAGGTTTTGCTTACCTGCTGTCGACATTTCTTGCTCTGGGTATCAACTATCAAATATTCGTGAGGAAGATTCATGCTGTTCGCTTCCAACAACCTGAAAAGTGGAAGGAATTTGCCGTTGAGTCTGTACCGGTTGGTGCAGGCACACTGTTTCACACGGTTTCCACAAGAATTGGCGTGGCATTGGTAAGTCTGCTGGCTGGGGATTATCAGACAGGTATCTATTCGGCGGCTCACCGGATCACCTCCTCCTTGAGTAACGTCCCCGTGGGCATCTTTAGTGCCGTCCTGCCCGTGATGGCTTCGTATGGAGAAGATCGGCGCCGGGTAAGAAGGCTGTTTGCAAAGTCGCTCGTTTCCATTCTATTTTTTTCCGTCCCGGTCGCGTTTGCATTTTTTGTTTTTGCTGAGCCATTGATTCGACTGATTTATGGAGAAGAATACCTTCCTTCTATTGACAATCTTAGAATCCTGACCTGGAGTGTGATTCCTGTTTTTGTCGGGATGGCCTTCAGTCACGTGATCCTGAGTCAAAAGGCCTTGGTGCGATTTCTACCCGTCGCTACGGGCGTGGGAATGCTCGTGAATATCGGGACAAATGTGCTTTTGATACCGCGAATGGAAAGTGCAGGGGCAGCCATCAGTACGTTGATTACAGAACTGGTACTGGCCGTGTGTTACGCGATAAGTGTGAGAAAATTCTTAGCTACAGATGCCACGGATTAACTCGGATCAATTTCCAAAATCTGTGAAGATTGGGGTCATTCGTAGCTAAAATAGATTGTCGTGATCGGGAGACCTGCCGCTGTCTCCGGAGTCCAAAGCGCCTTCGATAGATTCGGGGTCTTCACCGGCTTCCAAGCGGTCAACCACCTCATTAAACTCGGGGCCCAAATCTTCCCCCATCTCGCCGCCCAGCTTCTTCATCATGCGGGCCATCGACTGGGGATCCTTTTCATTCATCTCCCCCCATTTGGCAGGATCGGCTAGACTTTCCAGGCGATTTTCCTTCGAGCGCCCCATTGACACCAGAGAAACCAACTGTTCAAGTTGGTAGCTACCGCAGCGGCAGTGGGTTTGCTCGGCCTGAGAAAAGCGCCAGAAAAAGCGGGAGAAGCGCCGACCGCAGTCCTGACAGAGATACTCATAAACTGGCATGAATGCTATTATACCGCGCGAAAGGGAGGCGAAGAAAACCGAATGACCAAAAGGAAGGTTCTTGTGAAAAGCGGATTTACCTTTCTGTTGCTGGCTTTCCTCGTCTACCGGATGGACTTACGGGAGTTTTTACGGATCCTCGTGTCGGCCGACATAGTTCTCCTACTGTTGGCGGCCCTGGTTCATATTGGTACGATTTTTGTTTCCGTGACTCGATGGAGAGTCATTCTTGACAATTTCAATATTAGAATCGATTTTTCATCGTTGACCAAGATTAGCTTCATTGGAAACTTTTTCAACTTGTTTCTTCCCTCTGCTATTGGCGGAGATGTTTTTCGCGCCTACTATCTTTCCAAGCGAAAGCAGCGCAGTATGTCAACCACTCTGACGAGTACCATGCTCGAACGCAGTGCCGGGCTTTGTGCTCTGCTGGCAATTGGGACCGTTTTCGCCGGGGCGTGGCGCACCGAAGTGCAGGGGGTTTGGCTGCTCTATTGCTTTCTTTTTCTGATCGTTATTTACATCCTGGCTAATGTGGCGCTGTTTCATTCTTGGATCCATCGAAAGATCACCAGTTTTCTCCGAGGGCGAAAACTCACAGATCTCGACGCGAAGATGGAATTAGTCTACCAAGGGCTCAATACTTTGCGAAGGAACGGTACGGCGATTTCCACCTCATTGCTGCTTTCGTTGCTCATCCAATTTTTGTCTGTATTGATCGTGTGGATCGCCGCACGATCAATAGCTATCGAAGCACCTTTTTACGCCTTTTTGATCTTTATACCCATGATCACTCTCGCTATCATGATCCCGCTGACCATTAATGGCATTGGGCTGAGGGAAAGCGCCTACTACCTACTTTTTTCTCAGATCGGTGTCCCCGTGGAGAGTGCTATAAGCCTTTCTTTTTTGAACTTTCTGGTGGTGGCTATCGCTTCTCTGCCCGGTGCGATCGTCTATTCACTCTACAAGAAAGAGGAGCACTTTGACGAAATGCTCAGGAAAGCTGAGGCTTCAGGGCAGACCGATAGATCTGCAGGTACCCTCTGAGGCTTATGAAAATACTTCTTACCGGTGGCGCAGGTTTCATTGGCTCTCACCTGGCAGAGCGGCTGATCGAGCGCGGACATCATGTCGTCGTCCTGGACAATTTCAATAGCTTTTACGACCCTCGTATAAAAGTAAGAAATCTGGAAAGGATTAGAAAGAAAGGAAACTTCATCCTTTTCGAAGACGACTTACTGAATCGCCCCAGACTCCAACTCCTTTTTCAAAAACAGCCACCTGAAACTGTCATTCACTTGGCAGCCCGCGCCGGAGTTCGAGCGTCACTCCAAGAACCAGCCCTTTACAGCCAGGTGAATATCACGGGGACTATCAATCTTTTAGAGATGGTCAAAGAATACGACGTCCGACATTTTATCTTTGGTAGTTCTTCTTCGGTTTATGGGATCAACAGCAAGTTTCCCTTTCATGAGGACGACCCCATTGCTCAGCCGATCTCTCCTTATGCAGCTACCAAACGAGCTGGAGAGCTGCTCTGCTTTGTTTACCATCAAAACTACAAAATCCCAGTTACCTGTCTTCGCTTATTCACCGTTTACGGGCCACGACAGCGGCCGGAAATGGCAATACACAAGTTCACGCGAAAGATTGACCATGACGAGGAAATCCCGATTTACCATGAGGGGAAGTCCGCGCGGGATTACACTTATATCGATGATATCCTCCAGGGAATGTTGGCAGTCTGTACTCGCCCCGGCGGTTTTGAAATCTTTAACCTCGGTAACGGGCGTACGGTGCTGTTAATGGATTTGATCCGGTTGATCGAAAAGGCGATGGGAAAGAAAGCCCTGATCAAGTTGATGCCGGCTCAGCCAGGAGATGCACCGATTACGTATGCGGATATCTCACGGGCGAAGAAACAGTTGGCGTATGAGCCGACGACAACGATCGAAGAGGGGATACAACGATTTGTAAACTGGTATTTAGAGCACCGGTGATCGGGTAAAGGTATTGATTAGGGCGAAAGGATTTCAAAGATGAAAAGTCGGTTCTCTTTCTCAGCAGTGACGTAAACAAAGCGATTGTTGAGCGAGAGCTGAACGTCAATAGGCTGGTCCCCTACCTTGAGGCTCGTTAACTTTTTAAGCTCGGGATCAAAGACCGTTACGGTGTCGTCTCCGCTCTCCACCACGAAGAGGTGGCCATCTCGGCTGACAGCGATGGAAAAAGGCCTATTGCCAACGCGAACGCGCTTGGTTTCCTCCAGCTCGATCAGGTCGACCACGGAGAGATCATTGGTGCCACTGTTGGAAACATAAAGGGTGTTACCGTCTGGGGAGAGAGCCACGCCGTTGGGAGCAATGCCGACAGGGATTTTCTTGACGACTTCTCGATCAGGGATATCCAGGATGTAGAGATCGTTAGAGCCACCACATGCAACGTACAGCCGGTCGGTGAAGGCAGAAACCACTACTGCCAAAGGGCGAATACCTACTTCGACCTCCCCTAAGATCCGGTGTGTGGAAGTGTCGATGAAGTCGACGCGGCCAATTTTTCCCCGGCCAAAGTTCGTTACGAAGACTTGGTAGCCTTTCGGAGACATGGCGATGCTATTAGGTAGCCCTCCGACTTTAATGTCATCGATAATCTCGTAGGTATTGGCGTCGATAACCTTGACCAAGCCGGGTCTGTAGTTTGTGACGAAGATCTTATTGTCGAGGGGGGACACCGCGATACCAAGAGGTTCGTAACCGGCATAGAAGTCATCTGTTAGTTGGTTGGTCTGGCAATCTATTACCTGGACCTGGTCTGAGGCGAAGTTGGTCACGAAAAGGTACCGGCCGTTTGTGCTGAGGGCTCCGAAATGAGGGGCTTTACCTATTTTCAGGTCACGTACCGGTGTAATCCGAAACGCCAGTCCGGCCATCAAAGCCAGTATTAACAAGGAAAGGGTCTTTTTCATGCGATCTGCCCAAAAAGGGCGGCACCGAGGCCGGTTTCCGACCGGTCGTCGAGTTCCACCTTTCAGTTTCCCGGTTAAAACCTAGCAGCCCGAGTGAAGTCCCGTGGGTCGCGTGGCAAGCGCCGTGGGTTAGGATCCCAGAAACGCTGATCAAGGCGATCTGAGCCATTGTCGAGGAGGCGCCATACCGCAGACGGATTCACGCCGCCACCACCCGAAGGGCGCCAGGGATTTCCAGCTGCTGGACTCTGTTGCTCTTCGTCGCCGATGCGAGGGCACCAACTCTTCCTCTGGCCTGGTGAGCGACCACCAGGCGATTTTTACCACGAGTTGCTAGAACCTGCAACCTCTTTCTGACCACGCCGTAGCCGGCAGGCCGAAACGGTATTCTTCATCAACTGGGCAATAGTCAAGGGACCTACGCCCCCCGGTACCGGTGTAATGGCTGCCGCTACGTTGAAGGGATCGCGGGGATGTACATCACCCACTAAGGTATAACCTCTCTTCTCAAACTGGACAAGCCTCTCGGAGCCTTCACCAAATAGACGGATTACTTCTTGGCGATTTTCAACTTTATTGATTCCAACGTCCACCACGACGGCTCCTTCCTTAATATATTCTTGCGTCACTATTGCCGGACGCCCTACGGCCACGATCAGGACATCGGCACGGTGGCAGACGGCGGGGAGGTTCTGTGTACGAGAATGACAAATGGTGACAGTGGCATGCTCATGGAGCAGCAGCAGCGCCATAGGCCTTCCCACGATAGTGCTTCGACCCACCACCACGGCTTCTGCGCCTTTAAGGACAACTCCCTCTCGCTGGAGCATCTCGAGAATGCCCATGGGAGTGCAGGGGGCCAGAACTGCCTTTCCCCCACAGAGTTTGCCCACGTTGATGGGGTGAAAGCCGTCTATGTCTTTCTCCAGATCAATTGTAGACAAAACCACCTCTTCGTCGATGTGCTTGGGTAAGGGGAGCTGCACCAGAATCCCATCGATCTGGTCGGTTCTGTTGAGTCGATCAATGACTTCTAGCAGCTCTTCCGTGGTCGTTTTCTCCGGAAGCTCAACTTTCTCCGAGTACATTCCCAGATCTGCACAAGTCTGTGTCTTGGTACGCACGTAGAGCTGGGAAGCCGGGTTGTAGCCAACCAGAATGGCGGCTAGGCCAGGAGTGATGTCTTGCTCTCGGAGTTCTTGGATGCGCGGGACCAATTGGGTCTTGATCTGCCTGGCGATCTGTTTGCCGTCCAGAATACGAGTTTTACCCACGGATCTCACAGATTATGAATAATTTAACGGTCAGTGTAAATAGTGCGGTAGGCGTAGTAATTTCCCATGACTTTCAGGACATAGAGTTTCGTTTCTCGGAAACCAATATTGGCGACGAAGATCGCAGGCTCTGTGGTGGGCAACTTTTTAGCCCAGCGGCGGGTGTTTTCCGAGCCACCATTGTACGCGGCCAGAGCTTTTTCAAGAGAGCCGTTGAAGGTGGAAAGAAGCTGGCTGAGGTAATAAGCCCCAAGTTCAATAGAAAGTTCCGGCTTGTAAAGGTCGGAGTTTTGGATGTTGCCGACTTTGAGTTCCGAGGCCAGGCGACCAGCGGTTGAGGTCAAAAGCTGCATTAATCCTCGGGCGGACGCGCGGGATTTGGCCTGACTCTGAAAACGGCTCTCCTGGTGCATGAGGGCTAGCAGCAGGGCTGGCTCGAGGTGATATTTAGCAGCGAATCGCTCAACCAGATCCCAGTAGTGACGCGGATAGAGAAGCCTGCGAATCACTTCGGGGTAAGACTCGGGAGCCATTCGGGGAAAGGATAGGCGGGAAAGCCGCTCAGCTGCCTGAATCGATTCCCCCGGAAGATTGGCCCGGTTAGCAAAACAAGCAAGGTTAAAGAAGTAGTTGGTCATATTCATCGAAAAAGCGGAAGGCTGGTGTCTTTTCATCTCCCAGTAAACCTCGTCGAAAAGCCGCAGGAAAAGCAGTTCCCGGACTCGGGCCGTGGCGGAGTTGGTCGATTTGTCAAGGTTTTTATCCGAGATGCTCGTGGAGAGCGGACGGGGTTTGAGGAGGGCATTATTCCAGTTCAGACTCCTCTGGTTCTGTTGTCCTTCCAGGCGAGTGACCGACTCGTCCTCTGGTAGTCTGAAGCGAGCCATATAGAAAAAATAATTCGGGCTTCCCCTAGAAGCCTCTTGATAGGCAGCTACCGCTTGTTTCTTTTGGCCCATTTTCTCGAGGCAGAAACCCTTCCAGAAGTAGATTTCCTCTCGAGTCACTCCGGCGGGAAGGTTAGTGGAACTTAAATGATCTAGACGGGTGAGTCTCGCCAGTGCCTCGACCCAGTGTCTCTTCTCTAGGTACAGTCTGGCCAGAGAATAGCGAAACTGATCGCGCTCGTTTTTGGGAAGCTCTGAGAGAGCCTTCTGCAGGACCTGTTCCGCCTTTTTGCGATTTCCCAACCACTGATGAGCATCCGCCAGATTGAAATAGGCATTGTCTACATATTCGCTATCCGAGTGCCTTTCAATAATATAACGATAGACTGCAGCCGCACGGTGATAGTCTTCTAGGCGCAGGTACACGTTGCCAGTCAAATACTTACTGAAGATGCCCCAGTGAGAGTAAGGTGATTTCTGATAGGCGTCCTCATACGCCTGGATTGACTTTCGGAAATCATTATCAATCACCCGGCTTCTGGCCTGCAAATAAGTATACTTGTCCCGGGAGGGACTCTCGGGAAAACGCCTAATCAAATGACGTAAGTACTTTCGTGCCATCAGGGTCTGACGATTGTTGAGGAAAATGTGGGCACGCCGTCGGACAGCATGCTCGTCCAGGATATGGATCGGCTGGAGCTGGTGTAGCTCCTGGGCAGCACGATAAGCCACATCGTCACTGCCCTTTTCTTCAATTAACTGCTTCAGCGTGCGAATCGCGATGCTTTTCCGGCCAGTCTTGAGGAAGATGAAAGCCTTTCTCAATCCTGCCGTCCGGGCCTGAGCGGTATACCGTTTTTTACTCAACCGATCATACCAAATCAAAGCTTTCTCCAATCGGCGAGTCTTTTCCCACTGTTCCGCATATTTAAGCGCGACCGACGGCCAGTGAGGGTGATCGCCATAACGGGAGAGAAAATCTTCAAAGTAGGGGCGACGTTGCTCCAGTGGGCATCCGTCAGTGCTTTCGACCAGGTGCAACAGCAGGAAGTCCTGAAGGGGAAAGTCCGAGTTGAGCAAAAGCCGGAAACCGTCCACAGCCTGTGGCAGTCGCCCGGCTTGCTGGAGAAGGACATATTCCAGGTAACGTAAGTTATTGAGCAGGTATAGATCCGGATACTCCGCTTTGATTTGGTCAAGATGTGCTAGCGCTTCGGAAAAGCGGTGTTGGCTGCGCGCGGATTGGATTTTATCCAGGGTCTCGGTAAGGGGTGCAATGACCATGAGCAGGAAGAAAAGCGATAACACGGTTCCATTATACTAAGGTCCCGTCCCATAAATAACCAAATCATTGGCGGAGATAATTTTAAGCTAGACGGAAAGCCAACTGGAGGTGGCTTTGCTCGAAGAAGCTCAAAGGGCTGGTTTTCACAGCGATCTGTGGACTTGTCCGTGGCTGGTACAATTGATCCGTTGGCACTTCGACGCAGCCTGCGCAGCCAATGTAACCCCTCCTTGGTGCGTTCCTTTCTGGCTCGCTGCTCTCTTTTTGGCCTCTAACACGAGGATATTACTTATGCAGTATTCAATAAGTTGTGGTGGACCAGCCTGGGATCTGAACTTGAATTCTGATCCTTTCTGTGCTTATCCGTTCTCAGCGGTCACGGGTAGAGGCGATGGAGCATTCTCGGGAAAGGAATTGTTTCGCGGACATGCTCAAGGCCGCAGATCCAGGCAACTACCCGCTCGATACCCATGCCGAATCCGGAGTGAGGAACACTGCCGTAGCGACGAAGGTCGAGATACCAACTAAACACTTCCATAGAAAGGTTATGCTCCTTGATCCGTTTTACCAGTAGGTCATAATCGTGGATGCGCTGGCTGCCGCCGATGATCTCGCCGTAGCCTTCGGGAGCCAGCATGTCCACGCACAAAGCGAGGTCGGGCCTGTCTGAATCCGGTTGCATGTAAAAAGCTTTGATGTTAGTCGGAAAGCGGTGGACCATCACCGGTTTTTCAAAGTGTTGGGAGAGTACGGTCTCATCTCTGCCTCCGAAGTCAGAGCCGCGGGGTGTTTCAGGGCACTCTTTCTCCAGGATGTCAAAGGCCTCGTCATACGTTATGCGAGGGAAAGGAGGAGTGACCTTTGCCAGTAAAGTGATGTCTCTCTCCAACCGCTTCAGCTCTTCCTTTTTGTTGGCGAGAACTCGTTGAACAATGTAAGAGACAAAGTCCTCGGCCAGCTTCATGAGGTCGTCCAATTCGGCCCATGCCACTTCCGGTTCCACCATCCAGAACTCCGTCAAGTGGCGGCGAGTTTTTGATTTCTCGGCACGAAAGGTAGGACCGAGGCAGTATACCTTGCCGAAGGCCATGCAGGTGGCCTCACTGTAAAGCTGGCCACTTTGGGTGAGATAGCCTTTCTGGTCAAAATATTCGAGTTGGAAAAGATTGGTAGTTCCTTCACAGGCTGTTGGCGTGATAATCGGAGTGTCTACAAGCACAAAACCACGTTCATCGTAAAAATTATGACAAGCTTTGAGGATTTCGTTACGTATTTGTAGGATGGTATGCTGGCGCATCGAGCGAAGCCACAGATGTCGGTTTTCCATGAGGAAAGTGGTTCCGTGCCCTTTGGGAGTGATTGGGTAGGGCTCAGCGACGTGCATGAGCTGTATATCGGTTGCGTCCACTTCGAAGCCGCCTGGGGCCCGGTCATCTTGCCGGACCTTGCCGGTGAGGATCAAGGAGGTTTCCTGGGTGAGTGTTTCAGTCGCTGCGAAGACTTCCGGGGAGACGTTGGACTGGAAGACGACGGCCTGGATGAGACCGGTACCGTCACGAATCAACAGAAAGCGAAGTTTCCCCTTGTCCGTTTGGTTGTGGAGCCATCCTTTGATCGTTACCTGCTCACCCACGTGTTGGTCAATGTCTGCGATGTAAACGTGGAGCATAGTCAAGCCAACAGATCACCTGAATTAGGGCGAAAGCGCTTTTTCGACAACCGACCGAATATACGGGAATTCGGGAATGGCTTTCAAGGATAGAAGGGTACGGCACAGTGAGCCCTCCATGTATTGCTGATAAATCAAGTTGCCCTTTTCCTCGACTTGATAGCCGTAAGTACCCAGGGCTTTGAGGAGGCGCTGAATGGACATGAGGTGAAACTGGCGTTGGAAGTGCCCGCCTTTCGTCGATTGCACCGCCTCCTGGTAATAACCAAGGTACTCATCGATTTCGTCTTCATTGACTTCGATAGAATCTTTCAGAAGCGAGACCAGGTCATAGGCAGGCGGGCCCCAGCGCGCATCTTGAAAGTCAATGATATACACCAGATCATCCTTTAGGATCAGATTTCGCACATGGTAGTCACGATGGCAGAGAACACGGGGGTAAGCAGCTAGCTCAACGGTTAGCCGGGAGAACTCCGTCATTAAGCGTTTCTCCTCTTGCAGATTGAGGTGCCGGTATCTTTGCAGATAAAAGCGGAGAAAGAAACGGAGTTCCCAGTCGAGTTTCTCTTTATCAAAGGCCAGACGGAAAGCCTCATGGTCAGGTTTTAAGGCGAGAGTTCCTTTTTTTTGGATAGCCACGATGTGGTCGAGGGCCTGACACAACAGTCTTTTTCGTTCTTGTGGTGTAACGGTTTGGGTGAGGAGTCTGTGCTGTAGGGACTCATTTCCCAGGTCTTCTTGCAGAATGATTGCAAGTTTTCCATCTATGGCAAACATGCGTGGTATCGGCAAGCCGATTTCAAGAAAAAGGTCGTATATCTGTCGGTATGGGAAGTGATCTGGGTCAAAGGGGCATGGATAAGCCGCCAAGATGAAGAATTCTCCAGCCTCGCTGATGTAGCGAAAGTACTGCCGCGTCGAGGCATCTCCGGTGAGTTGGCTCAGGTGATAACGATTGCATCCGGGGTGCAACTCCTTATCGATGAAGTTCCTCAGCCGCTGCTCTATGGGAGGAAGCGTCGCGTCAGTCATAGATTTCAATCCGATCAACCGACTTCTAGACTGACCGGAAACCGGCAGCCGAAATCGGTTATTTCAGTGGCCACACTTGATAGTTTTCGGTGGGTGAACCTCGGGTAGGGGGAGAGCTTTCCTCTGGCAGCGGAGTTACAATTACGTTCTCCAGGTAGGTTTGTGCGGGCAACTTCACAGCGCCAGTAATTATAACATTGCGCAGAGACGAATTGAGTCCAATCTGAATGTCATCCCAGAGAATGCAATTTTCCAAAAGTGAGCTTTTCCCCACCTTGATTCTCCGGCCCGCCACCACGTGACGACAGGAGGCTTCGATTTCACTGGTCAATAAATTCTGGAGCCCTTTTCTTTGTAAAACCTCCATGGAGTTTGAAAGATAGCGGCTAGGCAGGCTGCATTCGCACCAGTAGGCATGGCTGACAAAGCCCCGTATCGGATAACCTGCTTGAATCAATCGCGGATAAATGTCTCGGACAATATCGGAAGGCGCATCAGGTATGAAGTCAAAAACACGCGGTTCAAGGATGTGGATGCCGGTGAAAACAAAGGGAGTTTCAGAGTGAGTCTGGACTGATTCTTTATGGCCGAAACCAACAATATGGTGTTGATCATCCATGAAAACAGGATTAAAAAAGAGGTCCTCAGGCGAATAATGGACCAAGATTAGGGTGACCATCGAACGGGTTTCTTGGTGAAAGGCAAGGGCGTGGGATAGATCCTGCTCAAAATAAATCTTTCCGTTGGAAACGATGGAAGTCTTACCGGCCAAGAAATCACGGGCTCTACCAATGGCTCCGGCCGTGCCCAGGATCTCTTCTTCATAAGAGAAGTGAATACCGGGCCGTTTTTTGCCAACCGCCTCCACTACAGAATCGGGTAAGTGATGAAGGTTTATCACGATCTCCTTGACGGTAACTCGCTGAAGTAGTTCTATCGAATAATCTACCAAAGGACGATTGAGAAAAGGGGTAGCAGGTTTGGCGCAGAAGAGTGTCAACGGGCGCAGGCGTGTTCCGAAGCCGGAAGCCAGGATCAACCCGCGGACGCCGGGATTCGGGGTCTCAGCCATAGATTCCACCCGTTAACACGGATCGTCTTCGTATAGTTCAACATAGTCTTTTCGGATGAAGCAGTCTGATGTCCAGCCGAGGCAGGTGGCCAGTTCTTTAATCGTTGCTTCGGACCCTTCGATTTCAACGAAGCATCCCATGGGAGTTTCATCGATACATACCTTCGTCGAGCCTACCTCGGACTTAAGTTCAAAGACTTCGCGGTATTTGGAATACTCAAAACGGACTTTCAGTCCCAATTTTTCGAGTGTCTTCCTCATTGAATTAAAATCACCTATTGTCGTTTCCCACTCTTCTCTTTTTTCCAATAACGGATCCGCCCCCGCCCTACCTTTGTAAGTGAGGAGCAGCAGTTGCCCGTAGCGGCGAAGCCGGAGGACACAGCCTGTTTCTTGCAGGTGGCGATCGGAAAAATCAAAGAGAAAATTTTCTTCTTTGCACCGCTTCGAGAGTTGACGAGCGCCCAAGGCAAGTACCTGCGTTCGAACCTTTTCAAGGCTCCTTTCGTTAAGCTTAATTTTGACTCCAATCTCAATGCCCATCACGTGTGTCTCAATAGTTGAGATCCACTGATCTAATACAGTAGATATTTTTTCCGGACTTGGAGAAACCTTTCCAAGTCCGCCTGCCAAGAGGCCTCGATTTCGTCGAGCGGGGTACCGGTTTCGATTTGCTTGCGGATCTGATCAGTGCCGCAGAGGATGTCAAAGGGCAAATGTTCATCTTCATACTCGTAAGGAGGGGATTTCCACTGGAACTGGTCCTCTCCCATTTTACGGTATGTTTTGACCAGAGCCAGTCCAGTTCGAAAAGGGTGAAACCGGTTGCGGTCTAGCACATGGATCTGCACTCCACCGATAACCTGGCCGGACCATTGGTGGAAAGTCGGGGTGTAATACACGGGGCGAAAAACGACGCCAGAAAGAGCCATCACTCTCAGCTGGCGAACCATCTCAGAAGGCTCCACCCACGGTGCAGCACTGAGCTCGAAAGGCCGGGTTGTGCCTCGACCTTCAGAAACGTTGGTGCCTTCCAGTAAGCCCATGCCGGGATAGACAATGGCCGTATCCATGGTAGGCATGTTAGGGGAGGGAAACACCCATGGCAAACAGGTGTCCTCGAAAAACATCTCTCTTTTCCACCCTTGCATTTTCACCACTTCAAGTGAGCAGTTCAACCTAAACTCTGAGTTGAAGTAAAGTGCCAGTTCTCCAACGGTCATGCCGTGGCGTATGGGCAAAGGGTAAAGTCCCACAAACGATTGGAAACGGGGCCTCAGAACTGGTCCCTCCACTGCTATTCCATTAATTGGGTTGGGACGGTCAAGAACGATGAAGCTTTTGCCGTACTCTTTGGCCGCCACCATGGCCAAGGCCATGGTGGAAATAAAAGTGTAATAGCGGGTACCCACGTCTTGAGTGTCAAAAACGACCGTGTCCACGTGATCGAGCATTGTCGCCGTAGGACATCTCGTTTCGCCATAGAGACTATAGACCGGGAGGCCAGTGGAGGGATCCTGGTAGCCCTTCCACTCAATCATATTGTCCTGGGTCTCAGCTCGGACTCCGTGTTGAGGACCCATAACGGTGGTCAATTCGATCTTAGGGTGGTTGAAAAAAAGATCGAAGATGTGTTCTAGGCGAGAGTTCACTGAACTTGGATTGGCAATGATCCCAACGGTTCTTCCCTTGAGCAGGTCGAGATTTTCTTCGAGCAAGACCTCGAGGCCGGTTGTTACTTTCATGACGAGCCTTGTGAAGTTGGGGTCTTTGGCTGGTTGTAGAACTCGAGCGATTTCGAGGAGGAGGTAATGCCCAGTCGCTCCGCAATCTCAAAGAAGGTTTCCAGCCCGCGCAAATTGGATTGATCCAGTGAGTAATCAAGATTCTGTAAGAGATAATGGCGAATCTCTGAGGTCGATAGCCCCAGTTTTTGTGAGTAAAGACGTGCGATAGATTCAATCTCCCTTAATCCCTCCTGGCGGGAGAGAGGGAACAATTTAACCAGCTCTTGCAAATGGACGCCCTCTCGTACCGCCCAAAAGGCGAAGACAAAGGGCAAGCCCGTAAAGTGGTTCCATTCGCGGGCAAGATCATAGACATGAAGCGAAGGACTAGAGACGCCCAGGGCGGCGTTGCCGATGATCAAGACTGCGTCGTAAAGTTCCAGCATTCTGCGCCAGTCGGCGGATTCCTGCTGATAGCTCACCGATTTCCGACCGTAAAACTCCTGCAGAATTATTTTCAGCAATGCCACTGAGGTTCGACTGGACGCATCAACCGCGATTCGTGAGACTTCTTTCAGGGGCAGCTTACTCACAAAAAGAACACTTTTCACTTGATGTTTCGAGGCAATAGAAATGTCGGGTAGGATTCTGAGACCTGGGATATTCTGGTATTCGATCACGGGGATGAGACCGACATCGGCTTCACCCCTCGACAGGTGTCGGGCACACTCCGAGGGGACGTCGAACATCAAATCGAAAGCATCCTGATAGGATCCGTGTAGGAATCCCCATCCCAGAGGTACAGAGTTGAGGAAGTCGATAAAGGAGACCTTGAATTTCATAATCCTAAAACCCAGAGTACGAACATTGTCTTCTCCTCGCTCCTTGACCTTTTATTGCCAGCCCTATTCGCAAACGCCATCGTATTCATGAATGAGAGTACTAAATTCAATTGCAGCCAGCTATTTTCGCAGATTTTCGCCGCTCATCGTTATAAATAACAACAAGTGCGACGAAACCTCTATTCGTTGGCCCTCGCCTTGGTGTCTAGGTTGGGCATTTTACTGCTCCACCAGATCAATAAACAGTGTGGCTCACCCTTTGAGATTCAAGGTCTGAGGGGTGGAACTGGGGTGTATTCAGTTGTCTTACGAAATCCTATCCTTTATTTCCAGTGGATTTGCGTTGCGAGAAGCCGAAAATAAAATGGAAGAGACCCAGGAGAAACAGATTGGGATTCGCTTGATGTTTGATTGCGAGTATCCCCATCTGTTCAAGGGAATCTTTGAGCTGTGTGTTGTTGTTTATTACCTGGGAGAGCCCAAAGCTTTTCGTCAACCGTATCTGGCTATCTTCGGTTCGCACTTTTGTTCGGTTTACGGTGAGCAGGCAACTCAACAATTGCCTCGAAAACTGGCTTCTATGGGATTGATAGTGATGAGCGGTCTGGGCTCACGGGGTATTGAAGAGCATAATTGGCGCTATCGAGAGTAAGGGCATGACCGTAGCATTGCTGGGCAATGTTGTGGGCGTTATCTACCCGAGAGAGAACCGACAGTTTTACGAGCAGATTCAAGATATCGTTTGCGTCGTCAGCGAATTTCTGTCTGGTGCTTTCCCAGCGCCTCAAAGATTTTCCATCCGCAATCGAATTATCAGTGGTCTGTGCTACGGTACGATTATTATGGAAGCTTTGAAGTTTTCAGGTGCACTCATTACAGCGTGTCTGACACTGGAACAGGGTCCTGAATGATACGCACTTCCTGGAAACACCACCAGTTAGGGAAGTTACGTTCTGAACTAATGGATTTTAAAATGGGCTAAGATCGTGTTGATATCTAGAATATTCTAGACGAGTGGCCCCTATATATCTTAGACTCGCTGGCGCTAAAGGATTCGGCGGTGGGTTGCAAGCGTTAGAGGAGCCGCTTAGCGAAGGCCGGGAAAAGATTTCGAAACTTTATAATTGGCTCCTGCAGGTTTCGAAGATGAGTCAGCCACAGTTGAACGGAGGATTGCTGCAGTTGGAGATGAAGGGGCGAATCTGCCAATCACCGGGGCGGCGGTTCAGCCGCAAGCTGGTTTAGACTAAGTGTTTCGTTTCATAATGCGATGATGTTTGTTGAGGATGTGCCAAGGCGAGGTCGTGAAGAGAGGAGGAGTCGATGTTGTCAACCTGGGGCAACGGCGAGACCACCCAAGCAAGTTCTTGGCAAAGTATGGTACAGACATCAGGTGGAGGATAGATAACAGATGCCTAGGTCGATGGTGATTGTGGAATCGCCGGCGAAGGCCAAGACAATTGAGAAGTATCTAGGGAAGAACTATGTGGTTCGGGCTTCTGCCGGGCACATTAAGGACTTGCCGAAGACGGCTCTAAGTGTGAATATCAAGCGCGATTTCCATCCCACTTACCGCATCATCCCGGGAAAAGAAAAAATTGTTCAACAACTTAGAGAAGCAGTTCAAAATGCGGAAAATGTTTTCTTGGCAGCTGACCCTGATCGTGAAGGAGAGGCTATCTGCCAGCATCTGGCCGAGGAACTCAATGGTACCGAGAAACGGCGTTTTTACCGAGTCCTGCTTTACGAGATCACCGAGAATGCGATTCTCGAGGCTTTCAAGAATCCTTCCACGATTAATCGGAACAAGGTAGAAGCTCAGCAAGCTCGCCGGATTTTAGATCGCCTAGTCGGTTATAAAGTCAGCCCTTTGCTGTGGCAAAAGATTCGACGTGGTTTATCGGCGGGTCGAGTCCAGTCGGTGACACTGCGACTGATTGTTGACCGTGAGAAAAAAATCCGAGTTTTTGTTCCGGAGGAGTACTGGAACTTTACGGCCCGTATCCGGGCTCACAATCCCCCTCTCTTTGAGGCGAAAGCGGTTAAACAGGCCGGAAAAAAATTCAAGATCTCTAACCAGAAGGAAGCTAATCGGCTTTTTGAAGAGCTGCGCTCTGCGGATTTTGTAGTGGTGGGGATCCAAAAGAGAGAAAAGAAGCGCCGCCCGGTTCCTCCCTTTATCACCAGCAAGCTTCAACAGGAGGCCTCCCAAAAGCTCCGGTTTTCAGTCAAGAAAACCATGAGCGTGGCCCAACGCCTGTACGAAGGTGTAAAAATCGGTAATGAGGGCTTAGTCGGTTTGATTACTTACCTACGAACGGACTCTCTGCGTGTGGCCAACACGGCGTTGCAGGAAGTAAGAGAGTTTATAGAGAAAAATCACGGAAAAGATTATCTGCCCCGTAAAGCCGTGGTATATCGGGGGAAAAAAGGCGCTCAGGGTGCTCACGAAGCAATCCGTCCAACCTCGGTTCTACGCACACCTGAACGAATCCGCGATTTTCTGGGCCGTGACGAATATCGCCTCTACGAACTGGTCTGGAAACGCTTTGTTGCCTCTCAGATGAATCCCGCCATTTTCGATCAGACGGAAATCGATATCGAAGCCGGTCGTACCAATTTCAATGTCATTGGCAAGATCGTGAAGTTTGATGGTTTTCTTAAACTTCACCAAAAAGATCCCGTAAATATTGAATCCAAGTCATCGCAGCTGGTACCACCGAGAAGCGGAATCAGCGACACTGTCCTCCCTCCAGTTCAGGTCGGCGAGAAGCTTCGGGTGGAGGAGATCAGACCAGAACAAAAATTTACCCAACCACTCCCCCGCTATACGGAGGCAACATTGGTTAAGGCTCTAGAAGAAAAAGGTATTGGGCGGCCTTCCACCTATTCTCAAATTATTTCGGTGATTCAAGATCGAGAATATGTGGAGAAAGAGGAGGGACATTTTGTGCCTACTGAGGTTGGTGAGGTGGTAATCGATTCACTGATGGATCATTTTGAGGAAATTTTCAACTACGACTATACAGCCAAGCTCGAAGAAAACCTGGACGAGATTGAAAGCGGGAGAGAGGACTGGGTCCATATTCTACGTGAATTCTACCAAGGGTTCTCGAGGGAGTTGCAACAAGCGCGCCAAGAGATGAAGAATCTGAAGAAAGAGGAGACTTTGGCAGGCCTGCAGTGTGAAAAATGTGGAAAGGAGATGGTCATTCGCTGGGGACGTTTCGGAAGATTTCTCGCCTGTTCTGCTTATCCCGAGTGCAAAAACACGAAAAAGGTTGTTAAAGTCAGCGGGGAAATTCAGGTTCACCAGGACACACCTGCGCATGGAAACTGTCCAAAATGTGGCACCACTTTGGTAATTAAGCACGGCCGTTACGGACAGTTTGTCGCTTGCAGTAGTTATCCAGAATGTCGGTACGTCCACCAAGAGAGCACTGGAGTCATCTGCCCGGACTGTGGCCAGGGAGAAGTCGTGCAGCGAAAATCTCGTCGTAAGAAAGTCTTTTACGGATGCAGCACTTATCCGGATTGCAAGTTTGCACTCTGGTACAGACCCATCGCGCAGCCGTGTCCTACCTGTGGGGCACGGTATCTGCTGGAGCGCTCCACCAAGAAGTCAGGGCTCATCCACTATTGCAACAGTTCCGAATGCCGCTATCAGGAAATCGTGGAGTTGGTTTCTGTGTAGTACTGGGTTCATCAATACGGTCAAGGTTATTGAGGATGTGGCAAGTGAAGTCAAGAACAGAGAAGAAGTCGATGCTGTCGCATTGGCGACGACGAACGGCAATGAGATCACCTGCTACACCTCAGCACGTAGAGTGGGGATTGGGCCATTCTTGCTTTCTTTTTCGTTCTTTCTTGACAATGCACAACGGCATCGCCGGCGTCGTCGATTCACAAAATCAGGACCGTCGCGCTCGCCACAAACATGAGCGTATTGATGAAACTGAGTACTCAAAGGAACGGGAGCTAAGTACTCAGTTTTTATTGTTCTTCCGGTGCTCAAGGAAGAGTGAAACTGCTCTGCAGAGGAGAATACATGAAAATCGCCCTGGGAGCTGATCACGCTGGATTTCCACTCAAGGGGCTGCTGACTAGAATTCTTCGAAAAGCCGGGCATACTCTTTTGGACTTGGGGACCGACAGTACTGCACCGGTCGATTATCCTGACTACGCGCGTGCAGTTGGTGAAGCTATCCTTAAGGGGAAGGCAGACGTTGGAATTTTACTATGTGGGAGCGGGGTTGGGGCCAGCATCGCAGCCAACAAAATACCTGGCATTCGCGCTGCGCTCTGCCATGACACTTTTTCAGCTCGCCAAAGTCGTGAGGACGATGATGCCAATGTACTGTGTTTGGGTCCGGGAGTCATTGGTCAGAAACTGGCGGAAGTGTTGGCCGTGGCTTTCCTGGAGGCGAAGTTTTCGGGAGCCGAGCGTCATCGGCGCCGACTAGACAAAGTAATTGAGCTGGAAAAGGGCAAGTAGTGAGTCACATAACTCAAATTTCAAGGGGCTCGAAATTTCCGAAAATCCTCGCCAGTCCAGATCATCCCTAATCCCAAGACAGCCCTTTTCGGAGCAGCCCACTATGCAGCTCCGGCTAATCATGAATGCGGTAAGCGCTGCGGTGTTGGCTTCCTTTCGGAAGGCTAGGCAGATCTGCACCCCTGGAACCTGGAACCCGTTTCCTCGTTGTCGCAGGTATTTCCCGAAGAGATTGATCAGCACTGGAGTTAATCGACCCTGACCTTGTAGTTCGCGATCGTCAACTGATCGATTCCCTGAAAAACTAGAATGCAATAAATGATGGCCAGGATGAACACGATAGTGGAGACTAGTTTTCGGTTGTTTATAAAGCGTTTACGAAAGATTAGAGACGCTCGGTAGAGCAAGTAGCACTCCAGAGCAAAGGGAGGAAATCCCAAAAAACCCAGAATCGGCATCTCAAAGATTTTTGCGAACTCCAGATAGGGGGTGTTGTAAAACCACTTCGATCCAGCCCAATAATTCCAGAATTCCCAGAGTAATCCGCAGATCGCCCCCGTTACTAAGAGTCTTGCTAGCAACGCATAATCACCTTGCTCAATCTGGCTCAGGAAGGAAGCGCGGCTTTCTTCATACCAGTAGACTAGTGGGTCCAAGATCAGAATTAATCCCATCCAGACCAGGGGAAAAAAGATCCTGGGGCTGATTATCATCGCCAACATCATCAAGAATCCGAGTATTAAGAAACGAGTGAGCAAACCGTTCGTAACAGTGATCCGTGGTCCCTGAATCTGTTTGAACAATCCCCAATTTTTGAGTAGGGTTTCCGTCTCAAAAAGACCGGGAAGTACCGTCCCGTAGGCGATGAGATATCCTGGCCAGCGCAGGTAGGCTTCCGCCGGTACTCCAAAGTAAAACCAGTTGTTCAGGCGAAAGTTGCAAATCTCGAAGAATAACCAAACCAGAATTGAATAGAAAAAGACCCAGATAAATTCACGACGGTTATCCAGGAGCAGCGAGTTTCGACCGCGCAGATGATTCATACCGGCGAGGAAGACAATGTATGTCCACCAGGCCAGAGTGTAAAAGTTGGTGTAGGCTGGTTCCACCTGGTGCAGCATGAGACAAAAGGAGAGGACATGGATGATGAGCGCCAAGGCAATTGCTATGCGGCCTTTGTTCATTTTTCAAGCTCGAGCATTTGGTCTGTGATGCACTTCTCACCGCCTCTCTGTCATCTCCGGGGGCATCTTGACTCCATTACTGGCCTGCTTAGATTCGTATAAGAGACGGAAGCGATCATCTTGTCTTTCATCTCCGCCCGTCAATATATCTCGCGATTTCGGGCAGACTGGCCAGCACTACGTTACCCACAATCTCAATATTTCTCGCCGATAATCGATTCGGTGTGTCCTTGCTGGTGTGCCAGTAGGCATAGTTTGGATCAATAATGTTCACAACAGGAATTCCTTCTTTGGCAAAAGGAATATGGTCGTCCTGAATGCTTACACTGCCCCAGGATTCAAAGATATCATCGTGTCCCAACTCAGCCGCTTTCATCCAGATAATGTTTTTTAGCCACACGGTTGAGAAGACGTCTTTGTAAAAAAGCAGATCCTTTCCACCGATCATATCCAGGAGGATCAGTGCAGAAATGGCACCCAACTGATTGTTCCTCTTGAGCATTTTGACAAACTCACGGCTTCCGTAGAGGCTGTCTGCGCTGGTCCACTCGAACAGTGCTTCTTCCCCGTCAAAAAAGACAAACCAAAGTGTGTGATCGGTGGGATTGTACTTGGCCAGAATCCGGGCCAGCTCTAAGAGCAGGCCGCTGCTGGATGCGCTGTCATTGGCACCGACGAAGGGGAAGTTTTCAAAATATTTGCTGTCGTAGTGACTGGCCAAGATAATCACCTGGTCGCGTTTACCGTTTACCACTCCCCAAATGTCAGTCATTTGCAGACGGCCGTGAGGGGTCACCGGTTCAAATGTGTGGGTCTTAACTTCTAGATTGCTGGATTTTAGTTGATCGATAATGTATGTACCGACCTTTTTTTGGGCTTTGCTGCCGGGTGGATGCGGTCCATAGCTCACGATCTTTTTGATGTGGTGCATGGTCTTGTCACCGTTGACTGTGTCGATGTCGGCCCATGTGTCGGCACGAGAGCAACCCGAGGACAGTGTGAGGAGAAACATCAGAAAGAGTTTGAGGCGGTGGGTGTTGGTGGGGATGTCGTGTATGCTCATATCCGCGAAACGGTGTTGCACTGCGTGGTCAGCTGCGAAGCAGATGGGAAATTGAAAAAGTTTGTTCGCTGTGCTACATTTTCCACCCTCAAATATACGCTAGAAAGGAGCACGTATGAAGGTGTTCGAGAGCGAAAACATACGAAACCTTGCAGTTGTCGGTCATGGTGATTCAGGAAAAACTTCGCTTGTCAGTGCGCTGCTCTATTCGGCTGGAGCCGTCAACCGCCTGGGTCAAGTAGACGATGGAAATACGGTGACAGATTATGACGAGGATGAGATTGAGCGGAGGATCACCATCAACACGGCTCAAGCCCGCTGTGAGTGGGAGGATACGAAAATCAATCTTCTAGATACGCCAGGATATCACGCGTTCATTATGGAGACGAAGCCCTGCGTGATCGCTGCTGAAACAGCATTGGTTGTGATCGATGCTGTCGCTGGAGTGGAGCTGCAGACGGAAAAGGTCTGGTCTTTTGCCGAAGAGTTTGACCTACCTCGCGCGGTGGTTGTGAACAAACTGGATCGCGACCGAGCTAGTTTCAGTCGTAGTTTGAAATTACTCCGGGAGACTTTTGGTCGTGCTGTGGTTCCAGTCCATCTTCCCCTCGGAGAAGAAGCAGAATTTGGGGGAATCATCGATTTGATTAGCAATAAAGCGTACGTTTATCAGGCCGATGGGAGTGGTCATTTTAAAGAAGAGGTCGTTCCAGAAAACCTGAGTGCAGAGGTGGAGCAGCGACGCGAAGAGCTCATCGAAATGATCGCCGAAAGTGATGATGTGCTGATGGAGAAGTTCTTCGACACGGGAACCCTGGCGGATGAAGAATTACTCTCCGGTCTTCGCCAGTCGATGCGAAGTAAAGCAATTTTTCCAGTTTTCTGCAGTGCAGCAACGGCAAACGTGGGCGTGAAGCAGCTGCTAGATTGGATTGTGCGGGTGTTTCCCAATCCAGTAGAACGCGGACCAGTCGCGGTTGTGGACGTGAGATCGAAGGAGACGAATAAGCTTGAGATGAAGAAGGATGGACCGACCGCTGCTTATGTTTTTAAGACGTTAGCAGATCCCTTCGCAGGCCGGATCAGCTTAGTAAAGGTGTTTTCAGGAACTTTAAAGTCGGATTTCACTTTGAGGAACTTCAGCCAGGATACAGACGAGCGCCTTGGCAGTTTGCAGATCCTACAGGGGAATGATCACCAGGCGATCTCTGAGGTGCGAACTGGCGATGTATGTGCCCTGCTCAAATTGAAAGTTACAACCACCGGTGACACTTTGGCAGATCAGTCTTTTGGTGCTGTTTTTGGAAAAGTAGAGTTTCCGGAGCCAGCCATCGGCTTTGCGATTGAGCCCAAGTCGCGGGGCGACGAAGACAAGATCGGCAGTGCGATAGCTCGCTTGATTGAAGAGGACCCCTCCTTGCGCTTTAGGCGTGACCATCAGACCAAGGAATTCCTTCTTTCCGGAACCGGCCAGCTTCACCTCGAAGTAGCGGTTGCCAAATTGAAAAATAAATTCGGTGTTGAAGTGATCTTGAAAACTCCCAAGGTGCCTTATCGTGTGACTGTGACTGGTACGGCGGATGTGCAAGGAAAATACAAGAAACAGACCGGAGGCCACGGTCAGTACGGAGATTGCTGGATCAAGCTGGAGGCGTTACCACGGGACACAGGTTTTGAGTTTGTTAATAAAATCTTCGGTGGAGCCATCCCTCGCCAGTATATTCCTGCCGTTGAAAAAGGAATCGCGGAAGCGGCAGCAAAAGGCTTTCTGGGAGGATATCCGGTGGTGGATTTCAAGGTCATTCTGCACGACGGGAGCTATCACAATGTCGACTCATCGGAACTGGCCTTCAAGATTGCGGGTTCACTGGCTTTCAAGAAGGCAATGGAAGCGGCCAATGCAGTTCTGTTGGAGCCAACTATGAACATCGAAGTTTACGCTCCTGAGGAGAACGCTGGTGACATCATGGGAGATCTCAACGGCAGGCGTGGACGTATTATGGGAATGGATGTCCGTGGGAATTCACAGGTTATTCGTGCCCAGGTTCCTCTGGCAGAGATGCTCAATTACTCACCGGTACTCACCTCCATGACAGGGGGAAGAGGGAGTTTTCATATGGAACAGTCCCACTACGATATAGTTCCTGCACATTTGGTCGAGCGTATTGTTGCAGAGGCGCACGGGGAAAAGGAAGAAGAGAGCCCTTGATCCGGGTTTTCGGGTTTTTCCGGCTCGTTCCTAATCTGAAGCTCGTTAGTGCAGATTGCCTAAAGAGAAACCCAAGGCACCCCGTCACAGAAGGTTCATGTATCCTAAACTGACTGAACTTGGACCCCTGACGCTTCACACCTACGGATTTTTGCTAGCCCTGGCCTATCTGGTCTCCATCTCCCTAGCTGCCAGTTTGGTTGAAAAGGGGGGGGTTCCCAGGCATCGTGCGTGGGACCTGGGCTTTGTCATTGTTATTTCGGCTATCATTGGCTCCAAGCTGCTACTGGTTTTAGCGGATCTGGATTTTTATCTGAGTCAACCCTCACGTTTTTTGTCAAGGGAATTCTGGCAGGCAGGTGGTGTCTATTATGGTGGGCTGATTGGTGCTGTTATGGGTAGTGCAATCTACATCAGGAAGAATCCAGATCTTCTATTCTGGAGATCAGCCGATGCAGCTTCTCCGGCGATTGCCCTAGGTCAGGGAATCGGGCGTATCGGTTGCTTTGCGGCAGGATGTGACTATGGCAAGCCGGCCAATGTTCCGTGGGCGGTGACCTTCTCAAGTGAATATGCCCATCAGTACGTCGGTGTTCCCCTCCACGTTCCCTTGCATCCGAGCCAGCTTTACGAGTCTTTAGCCACCTTTGTCATGTTGGTGTTCTTGCTCTGGTTTTACGCGAGAAGACGCTTTTCAGGACAGGTGTTCTGCGTGTATTTAGCCCTTTATGGTGTGATCCGCTTCGCGTTAGAATTCTATCGGGGAGATGTGGGCCGAGGTTTTGTTTTTGGTGGAATGCTTTCCACTTCGCAATTTATCAGTCTGATCGCCATCCCCCTGGCCATAATCGTTTACCAAATTCGGGGACGTACCGCAGATTCTTTCTCCAAGACGTGATCTTATTGGAAGAAACTCTGGTCTGTTCCCGAATTTCGTCCGTTATTAATCGTATAATATCCATTGATGGAAGGGATCAGGAAACCCATTATGCTGAAAGTGAACAACGAAGAGGCCCAAAAACGGTTGGATGTGTTCCTGTCACACAAGCTTGAAGAAGTAAGTCGAACGGCCATTCAACGTTGGATTGAGTCAGGTCACGTCACCGTGCAGGGGAGAGAGGAGAAGTCCAGACATCGGGTTAAAGAAGATGATGAAATATGCGTCATGCCTCCTCCTCCAGAAGTAATAGATCTCCTGCCCGAATTTCTTCCTCTTTCTATTGTCCATGAGGACGAAACTCTTGTAGTGGTGAACAAGCCCGCGGGCATGGTTGTCCATCCTGGAGCAGGGAACCCCCGAGGCACTCTGGCCAACTCCCTCCTGTATCATTTCAGGGAGATAAGTCGCCACAGCACCCTTCGACCGGGTATTGTTCATCGACTGGACAAGAATACCTCGGGTCTTTTGTTAGTGGCCAAGAACGAGCAGGCACACAATTGTCTGGCGCTCCAGTTCAAGCGGCGCGAGGTGGAAAAACACTATCTGGCACTGGTCTATGGCCGGGTAAAAGAAAAAAAAGGGATCATTGAGGTCCCTTTAGGACGTGATCCCTGGATCCGGACCAAGATCTCGACGCGCAGTCGCAAGGGGCGCCATGCCTTGACTGAATATCAGATGGTTCGTTTCTGGCAGGACTTTTCCTACCTTCGAGTGGTTCTCCACACCGGGAGAACCCATCAGATCAGGGTGCACCTTCAGTACCTCGGACATCCCATTGTAGGGGACAACACTTATGGAAAAAGGGCGCATGAACGATTAAAAGATCCAACCCGTGTGGAGGCAATTCGGGATCTGAAAAGACCCTTTCTTCACGCGACGTTCCTTTCTTTTGTTCATCCTGAAACTAAACGCCGCGTTTTCTTCAAATCACCACTGCCAAGTGAGCTTGCACGATTCCTTTTGACTTTGAAATAATACGGGGAGTATGGACTTTGTGCCTGCGTGTCTTCTTTGATATGAGATTGCTAGCGTTGAGTGTTCTATCGATGACCTCTCTACTCTGTGTTTCTTTTGCTCTAGGTGCACAGGATTTGTCAGATGAGAATGTCGAGCGGGAAGAACCTTTTCGTGTTGAAGTTGAAGCGGTCAACGTACTGGTCACCGTACATGACAAAGAAACAGGAGAATTTATCACCGATCTGGCTGTAGAGGATTTTGAAGTTGTCGAGAATGGAGTCCTTCAACGAATTGCAAACTTTACTCAACAGGTCAATCTCCCTTTAACCATAGCTCTGTGTGTGGATACCAGCGCCAGCGTGAAGCTGAAGTTGAAGTTTGAAAAGGACGTGGCCATGGATTTTCTATACGAGGTCATGCGCCCTACCGATAAGACGCTCCTACTGGAATTCGATACGGGTGTAACGCTGCTGCACGATTTCACTTCAAATCCCAATGATCTGGCCCGGGAAATCCGCTCGATGAAAGCTGGAGGAGGAACGTCTCTTTACGATGCCATTTACCTGATCGCAGAACAGAAGATGTTGGGAGAGATGGGCCGCAAGACGGTGGTGGTCCTGTCTGACGGAGCTGATCTCACCAGCCACTACAGCTTCGAGGAGGCCCTGCGAATGGCGTTGAGGGCTGAAGCGACCATTTATGCGGTCAGCACTGCTCGGTTCGGAGTCGACTTTGATAGTGAAGGAGATAGGGCTCTTGAACAGTTGGCTGAAAGTACAGGCGGAAGAGTCTTCTTTCCTTATTACAGCAACCAGCTGGGCTCGGCGTTTCGTCAGATTAACGAGGAGTTACGTAGCCAGTATAATCTGGCGTACATTCCTACCAATGGAAAGAAGGACGGCACCTTCCGGAAGATAAAGGTTCGAGTGCGTCGCGGTGACATCAGGGTTCGTCATCGCAAGGGGTACTATGCACCGCTCGAACGAACCGCCAGCATCCGCTGATTAGCGCTCTGCTTACGGGACGGAATTAACTTTCATTTTCTTCCGATCCTCCCCAATCTCTCATGATTGTCCGATAATACTCCGCTTGTTCAGACTTGCCGCGATGTTCAAAACCGCAGGCCAGGATTTCTGCTTTTCTGATGATTTCACGGGCTGTCCAAAGTTTTTGTTGGGACGTCAGGATCCCCGAATGGTAAATCTTAACCAAGGCCTTTACCCGGTAGCGATCCATTCCCCATGTGCCACGCGATAGCTGGTCAGTGTGTCCCCCTGTCTTGACGATCAGCGGTTCCTCTAAAAAGAGGATGGGACGATGGGAAGAGATGCGAAGCCACAGCTCATAGTCTTCGCAGACTGAGAAAGCCTCATCGAAAAGACCATCCTCTTCTACTACCTTCCGATGGAGCAGCACTGAGCTGGGGCTGATGATACACCGAGGAAGACAGTGATGGTAAATCCATCCGCTGTATTTACGATGGATCTTTTTCGGATTGGCCCATTTCCCATGTCGGATCCAGATTTCACCGGTGTAGATCACCTGATAGTGAGGAGAGGTCTCGAGTTCCTCCAGTTGCCGCTGTAGTTTAGTAGGGTGCCAGTAGTCATCACTGTCGAGGAAGGTGATCCAGGGGAAGCGAGTCTGCTCGATGCCGGTGTTGCGGGCTCGGCTCACTCCTTGATGTTGTTGGGAAACGTATCGGATGCAGTGATCGTGGAACTGCTGAACAATCTTGCAGCTCTCGTCTGTTGAACCGTCGTCGACGACCAGGAGTTCCCAATCCCGAAAGGTCTGATTGCAGACGGAAGCAATGGCTCGTGCCAGGGTTTCACAGCGATTGTAGGTCGGGATAACGATGCTGATCAATTTCTCTCTGCTCGGTTCGCCCCATCAGATGTCACTATTTCTGGACCTTGCGGCGCAGGAAGGCGGGGAAATCGAGGTGGTGCTCGGAACCGAGGTAATTTGGATGGAGAGATGAATTTTGTTGAGCTTTGGAACTCTTGTCTTCCGCGGGACTTTGAGACGCCGGAAGATTTTCGTCTTCTTGGTCAAATCCAGTGGCGATAACCGTGATTTTGATTTTGTTGTCCAACTGATCGTCAAAGACAGATCCGAAAATAATGTGACTCTCTGGATCCGCCGATTCCTGGACGATCCGGATAGCCTCAGCAACCTCGTGCAGAGTCATGTTGCGGCTGCCCGTTATGTTGATTAGCACGCCGCGCGCTCCCTGGATAGTGGTGTTTTCCAAGAGGGGACTGTTGATGGCCTTGCGGGCTGCATTGGACGCGCGCTCCTTACCTTCTGAAATCCCTGTTCCCATCAAGGCTATTCCCATACCGGTCATAATGGTTTTCACATCGGCGAAGTCAAGATTGATGACGCCCGGGACAGTTATCAGATCGCTGATCCCTTGAACTGCCTGACGAAGGACATCGTCTGAGAACTTGAAGGCGTCAACCAGCGAGGTGGCTGACGCCACAGTGCTCAAAAGTCTTTCGTTAGGAATCACAATCACGGTGTCCACGGAATCCCGAAGTTCCGCCAGACCCTGTTCAGCCTGCAGCATTCGCTTCTTACCTTCAAAAGCGAAGGGCTGAGTAACCACAGCGACGGTCAATGCACCCAATTCGGTTGCCAGGCCGCCCACGATGGGTGCGCCGCCCGTACCGGTACCGCCGCCCAGGCCGGCGGTAATGAAAACCATCTCCGCGCCTTCAAGCAGTTCGATGATCTTTTCCGTATCTTCCAAGGCCGCTTGACGACCTACCTGGGGATTCGATCCCGCACCTAGACCTTTGGTCAACTTCCCACCCAGTTGCAGTTTGACCGGAGAGTAGGACTGGCGAAGTGCCTGCAAGTCAGTATTCGCGGAAATAAATTGCACTCCCTCGATGCCCGTTTCAATCATGAAGTTGACGGCGTTGCACCCTCCTCCACCGATGCCGATAACCTTGATGGACGCGGCTGCCGCCCGATCCTCAAACGAAAGTTTTATGTTCCTCCTCCCATCAAGATGCAAACGACTCATGTTTTAGCCGATCCTTTCAAAGATCCAGTCCTTCAACCATTCGGTTTTCTTTTGTTCCCTTATCCCTTTGTTTTTTTGCTTGTCATAACTCAACCCGTCACTTTGAATTTCCCTGCCGTATTTCAGCAATCCCAGTGCAGTGCAGTAGGCGGGGTGAAACACTTCATCGCGGTTCGACACCAAGTTGATCGGGTAGCCCAGCCGCACTGGCATGTTCAGGATCTGTTCAGCCCGCTCTGGCAGGCCATCCAAGAGGGAACCACCTCCAGTGAGAACGATGCCGGTGATCAGGTCAGACTGGACTCCAACCTTGCGAATGACTTCTGCCACGGCATGGAGTATTTCATCACAGCGGGCCTGCACAATTCCACACAGCAGCCGTCGCGGCAAAGTCCGCCTGCGACCTGTACCCACCTCTTCGACCTCGATCAACTCTTCTTCGGCAGCACTTTCGGGAAACATACTGCCTGTTTCTTTCTTGAGCTGCTCCGCTTCATCAAGCGGTGCCTTGAGCCCGATGGCTATATCCTTTGTGATCAAATTGCCTCCCATCGGTAGTGCTTCTGAGTGCCAGATGCCGCCTTGACTGTAAACCACAATGTCGGTTGTCCCACCGCCGATGTCTACGACGATTGTTCCCAATTCTTTCTCATCTGGACTTAGGATCGCCTCTGCTGAGGCCAACTGCTGCATGACCACGCCATTGACGATTACGCCTGCTTTGTTGACCGCGTTGACGATGTTTTGCACGATTGCAGAAGCATTTAGCACTATGTGCAGGTTGACCGAAAGCCAGCGTCCGTTCATTCCCAGTGGGTTGACCACTCCCTCTTGCCCGTCCAGGTTGAAGCTCTGTGTGAGCACGTGGATGATCTCGTAATCCTCCGGCAGCTCAAAGGATTGGGCGTTGGTGATGGCACGCTCAATGTCTTCAACGGTGATCTCACCATTTTTCCCACGGACATCAGCCTTTCCCGAACAGTTGATACTCTGCAGATAGGCACCACCAATGCTCACAAACGCCGACTCGAAAACGGTATCTGACTGTTTTTCGGCTTGTTCCAAGGAAGCCTTGATGCTGTCAATGGTCCACGAGAGGTTGACAACAGTACCCTTCTTTAAACCCCTTGAAGGACTCCATCCGTTGCCTAAAATTCGGATCTCACCGTTGTCAATCTGGGCGATGGTGGAACAGATCTTCGTAGTGCCAACGTCAATTCCAGCGACCAGTGAATGTTTTTTCACCGTGCAAACTCCTCCATTGCGCACGAGTGATTTGTTTTCGAAACAATGTAACAACCGGCCCTGTGGGTGGTGGCGGGACGATCCCCGCTTTCTTTTTCACACTTCCGCGACAATGCGACAGCAATATCTCCCCGCTGTTTTGCGAAATCGGAACCGTCGCCCTCGCAACGGTTGTCGCGATATTTTGGGAACGAACCACTAGGAGGATTGGTCACCGCCACCGGTCGTGATGCTTTGCTCTTGTTCCCGAGGTGTGTGAAAAATAATCTTATTGTCATAGGTTACATCTATGGATTCAATCACCCCATACTGTCCTTTAATCTGCTCGTACAGGTCCCTTCTGGAGAGAAAGATCTCATAGCGTTCCAAAAACTGATCGTTTCCCAGGTAAATAGGGACAGGCTCATCAGCCGGAATGATCGTTACCCGTTGGGGATTTGCTACGTCGATCTCCGATATCAACTGCGTATAGTCCTTGGGGGGAGCTCTTAAATCCTGCAATACACGCAAATAGGTCTCCATTCGAGTGGTGTTTTCTGCTCGCGCGTTTTCCCGGGAAATATTCTTCAATCCGGTTACCATAGGGCCATCGATGGATTGGTGGCCGGGCCCGTAGCGGTCCAGCATATTACCCTTTGCATCAACCAAGTAGAGCTCATTGTCGATCACTGCTATAGCCACAGGTTCGCGCTCGGTGATGTCAATGAAAAGCTGATCAGGCAGTTTGCGGCGAATCCGCACACTTTTCACCCAGGATTCAGATTCGACTAGATTGCGCACCCTTTCCAGGTCAATGAGCAAAGTGTTTTTGGGGAAAGCTCTTCGGATCATTTCTTCGAGGCTCGCACAGTTGACTTGAGTCGTTCCCTGATAGTGAATGTGTTTTAGCCGGAAGGGTGAAGAACCTGTAGCAGAGTTGCGGGCGTAGTAGACACTGTACAACAACACAAAGAGAATGAAGCTCACCGACAGAACACTGCCGCAAATGGTGGCCAGGTAAGAAATTCTACGTGTTCGACTGCTTGTTTCTTGCAAGAAAAGCATCTCCGATTTTCCAAACGTCCCCTGCACCCAAAGTCAGCAGCAGATCTCCGGCGTTGGTTGCGTTCTCTAAAAGTCGCACCAGTCGATCCCGGTCTGACACCAAGATGACCGGATGCTGGCGGCTGATTTCCTGAGCCAGCCCTTCAGAAGTCACCCCGGTGATGGGTTCTTCGCCCGCAGAGTAAATATCAAGTAGGTAAAGGAGATCCGCGCTCTCAAAACAGTTGCTCAGTTCCTTCATCAAATGCAGCGTTCGAGAGTAGCGGTGGGGTTGAAAAACCACCACGATTCTTCGTCCGGTATCCCGACAAGCCTTCAAGGTGGCACGGATTTCCGTTGGATGATGGCCATAGTCATCCAACACCCAAACTCCTTTTTTGTCTCCTTTCCACTCCAGTCGCCTTTCTGCCCCCGGAAAAGCCTTCAACGCGTCTTGAATGACAGGGAAGGGTACTTTAAGGAGCAGGCCCATCGCTGCTGCAGCCAACGAATTCAACACGTTGTGTTGTCCCGGGACCTCTAACGTGATGCGTCCCAAAAACTCGTTTCGCCAAAACAGGCCAAAGCTCGAACGCAAACCTTCCAGCTTCAGATTTCGACCCGAAATCTCCGCTTTCGCGCTTAATCCGTAGGTTATCACCGGACGGTGAACTTTTTTCAGCAGTGAGCGCAGATTCTCATCGTCCCAACAAGCCACCACTGCTCCGTAAAAAGGAACGCGGTTGATGTGTTCGAGAAAGGCTTGTTGAAGGTCGGGTAAATCCTTGTATTCGTCCATGTGGTCAAGGTCGATGTTGGTCACCACGGCGTACACGGGCCATGGTTTTAAAAAGCTGCGATCACTTTCATCTGTTTCCGCTACGACGAACTCGCCTTGTCCCAGATAAGCGTTACTTCCGATCGTGCGGAAACGGGCTCCAATAACCATTGTCGGATCTAGTCCCGCCTTCTGAAGAAGAAAAGCCAGCATGGCAGTCGTCGTCGTTTTCCCGTGCGTCCCGGACACCGTAATCCCTTTTTTGAAACGCATCAGCTCCGCCAGCATTTCGCCGCGCGCAATGATCGGGATTTTCTGAGTCCTCGCGGTTTGCAATTCGATATTTTCTTGAGAAATTGCGTGAGAATAGACCACTGCCTGAGCATCTCCGATGTTGGAGACTCTATGACCAATATTAATCTGGGCTCCAAGACTTCTTAATCTTTCCAGCAGGGGACTGTCGCACAGGTCTGAACCGGACACCTCGTAACCGGATAAAAGGCAGATTTCGGCAATTCCACTCATGCCGATGCCACCGATGCCTACGAAATGAATCCTGCTAATGTCACCGAAGTCAAATGGTTTCATCTAGACTCGTCAATACTCGAAGTAGGATGGAGAGCTGAAGCTGGTCGATTTTTTGTGTTCCGCCCTCCAATTTGTGGTCTGTCTTGGTGAGTCAACTCTTCCATCATCTCGATAATCCGGTTGGTACTGTGTGGCTGAGCCAGGGTCCGACTCGCCAGGCCCATTTGTTGCAGTCGACCACGGTCTTTCGCGAGTTCGAGCAACACTCGGGCTAGGTCGTGCCCGGAGGTCCGCTCCTGTTCCAAGACGAGAGCTGCCCCTCGATTGGTCAGGACGTGAGCATTTTTGCGTTGATGATCATCCGGGGCATGGGGGAAAGGAACCAAGAGAGCAGGCCTTCCTGCGGCGGCAATTTCCGCGACCGTCAAAGCTCCAGCTCGGGAGACGATCAAATCGGCGCAGCAGAAGTAGGCCGGCATATCGTCAATGAACGCGGTGATCTCCTTTGCCCTGAATCCGATTTCTTGGTATCGGTTTTTCACCTGAAAATAATCGACTGGACCCGTCTGGTGTATGATCGTCACCCTCTGTGGCGATAGAAATGGCAGCGATTCACAGACCAGTCTGTTTATAGACCGACTTCCCTGACTGCCCCCCAAGATCAGTACGCTCAGAGGTTCCTGGTTTGAGGTCCTGGCCTCGATGCGATGGAACTGTTTGCGGGTGGGAATGCCAGTTACCCGAGCTTTTTTTCCAAACCAAGTGGCTGTCTCTTCAGAAGATACGGCCACTTGGTCTACCCACCTTTTCAGCAGGCGGTTGGTTAAACCTGGATGGACATTAGGTTCGAGGACCAGACACGGTAAACCCAAAAACTTTCCGGCCAAAACGAGTGGGCCTGAGGAATAGCCGCCAACACCGACTAGAATGGAAGCGCCAAACTGTTGGATGATTCGTTTCGAACGGAAAAAACTGAGAGGTAGCTGGCACAGGGTTGTGATGGCTTTTTGTAAACCCACCTTCTTCAATCCCCCGATCGCAATTGTCTTGACTTGAAATCCAAGCGCGGGAAGGATTTGGTTTTCCAGACCGCGCTCTGTGCCGACAAAAAGAATTGCGGTTTGTGGATTGCGTTGCCGCAATTCTTCTGCCAATGCCAGGGCCATGTAGATGTGCCCTCCAGTTCCTCCTCCCGCAAAAAGAACTCGTGTAAGATCCATCATGTGTTTGTCCAAAACAGAGATAGGAGACAATCGGGAGACAGACCTCTCGCTTTGGGATCTCGGGGCCGTCGTATGTCATCGACGATGCACGCTGGTATCGCTTCCTCTTCGCTTCTTGAACTTGTTAGACCAAACCCATCTGTAAACATTGTCGTTGTTGTGAAACGAAACACTTAGTTTCTGAGCCACTCTTTCCGACTTACGTAGACTTGCCCATGGCGGGAGATATTCAGTAAGACTCCAATGGCTGCCAATGTGGCGAGCATCGAAGAACCTCCTACCGAAATGAAAGGCATGGGAATTCCCTTCGTGGGCAGAAGGCTGATGGCAACGCTCATGTTGACTAACGCCTGAACAACAATCCAGCAAGTGATTCCCAGTCCCAGAAAAGTACCAAACAAAGAATCGGCGCGCAGCGAGATTCTCACACCTCTCCAGAAGAATAGTCCGAATAACACCACCAAGGTGAGGCAACCCAAAAAACCAAGTTCCTCAGCGACAATCGAGAAAATGAAGTCCGTGTGCGGTTCAGGAAGAAACAGTAGCTTTTGCCTTCCTTCGGCAAGGCCCAATCCTATCCATCCTCCCGCTCCCACCGCAATCAAGCTCTGTCGGATCTGGTAACCAATTCCGTAAGGGTCCTCAAGAGGATCGAGAAAAGCCAAGATCCGATTGCGCCGGTAAGGGACATCGAAGATCAGGAAATAAAGAAGTGATAGAGTGATCAAAGCCAAGCCTATCAGGTAACGATATTGTAGACCTCCCAGGTACAGAAGAAAACCGGCTACCACAGCAATGGTTGCCGCTGTTCCCAGGTCCGGTTCTACTATGATTAACAGCATCAGTACTCCCACGATGCTCAGATAGGGTAGTAAGCCATTTCGAAAGGAATACAGCTTCCCTTTATTCTCCACGAGGTAATAGGCAGTGAGAATGACGATGAACAGTTTGGCCGACTCGGAGGGTTGAAACTTCGTCACACCGAGGTTAATCCAACGCTGGGCGCCGTTTGTCATTGGTGTCGCCAGGGGGATGATCAAAAGGGTGAATATGATCGCAAGGAAGCCAAAGACGAACTTTCTCCGACTGTAGTAGTGATAATCAATCTTCAGGGAAACCAGGAGCACCAAAAGACCGACGAATACAGATAGCAGTTGGCGAGTGAAAACCCGGGAGGGAGAGCCATAGATCTCTTGAGAGATTGCCGTGGAAGCACTGAAATCCATCAGTAGACCGAAACCCACCAAGGCGAATACGATCAGGATAAGGCCTTTGTCGCAGTGTATTTTTTGGTCCATTTTTCACAAGAAGTGAGCAGCCAACCGGGTTTAGCTGTTAGCTTCGGGTTTCTGGCTGCCAACTCCTGGTTCTTTCCGGGTCTGGATTCGGCGTATAGCTTCTTTAAAGGCGCGTCCCCGGTGTTCGAAATCTTCGAACATGTCAAAACTGGCACAGCCGGGCGCCAACAAAACCACGTCATCGGCCTGGGCATTTTGGCGAGCCAGTTCAACTGCCTCCCGCATGTCACGTGCCCGCACCGTAGCCACGCTATTACCTAAGGCAGCGAAAATCTTGTCGCTGGCAGCGCCCAGTAAAACCAGCAGCCGTGCTTTTTTAGCCACCAGTTTGCGGAGCAGAGTGAAGTCTCCTCCTTTGTCTTTCCCTCCCATAATAACCACCAGCGGTCGGTCGAAGGCCTGCAGAGCCTGGCTAGCAGAGTCGACGTTGGTGGCTTTCGAATCGTTATAGAAGTCCACACCGTCCTGCTGGTCGACCCATTCCAATCGATGTTCCACGCCCGAAAAGGAACGGAAAGTCTCGGCCATGAGAGCCGGATCCAGATGGGAGAGAAAGCCAGCGGCAGTGGCGGCCAATATGTTTTCGAGGTTATGGTTCCCTTTCATTCCGATATCGCTGGTTGGCATCAGATAGTGCTGTTTTCCCTTCCAACGAATGTAGATCGAACTCTCTTTAACAAAAATTCCTTCTACCAGGACCTGTTTTCGGCTGAAAAGTAGGACTTGAGAACGGCGTCTTTTAGCCATCTCCGATGTGTAGGGACTATCAGCGTTGAGTACGGCATAATCGGTCTCGGTTTGATTCAAAAATATTTGCTCCTTAGCCTCCGCATATTGGCCGAATTGCGAGTAGCGATCCAGGTGATCGGGAGTGATATTTAGCAGCAAGGCGATATCACACTTGAATTGTGAGACGGTTTCGAGTTGAAAAGAAGATAGTTCCACAATGAAAGTCGTCTCCGCAGTGTGGTCAAGATCATCAGCAAACTGGATCAGGGGAGATCCAATATTCCCAGCCACCACGTGTTTTCGACCGCTGTGATTAAACAACTTTCCAATGAGGGTTGTTGTAGTCGTTTTCCCATTCGAACCAGTGACCCCGATGATGCGTCCTGGCAGAAAGCGGTAGGCCAACTCGATTTCACTGTAGATGGGCACACCAGCCCTGGCCGCTTTGCCCAGCTCTGGTAGATGGGTGGGAACTCCCGGGCTTAGAATAATGAGGTCAGCTCCGATAAAATCCTCATCATGGTGATCTCCCAGAGAAAAACGCACCGGTCCACACAGCTCGGCGATTTGTTTTTTCAACTGTTGTTCGGTAGTCACGTCCGTCACCGTCACTTCGGCTCCACGATTAATCAGGAAATTGGCCGATGCCAAGCCGCTTTTTCCAAAACCGACCACCAGAATGTTTTTGTTCTTGACCTGCATTCTTCAAGTGCCGGACCCCGAATGCACTTACCTCAGCTTCAAGGTGCTCAGACTAAAAAGAGCGAAGATCAGTCCAAGGATCCAGAAACGTGTCACGATTTTAGATTCCTTCCAACCTAAAAGTTCGAAGTGGTGATGGAGGGGTGCCATTCGAAAAATCCGCTTGCCGAGCAATTTGTAAGATCCAACCTGCAAAATCACCGAAAGTGCTTCGAGCACGAAAATACCACCGATGAAGGGGAGAAGAAGTTCTTGTTTGATCAACACGGCCACAGTTCCGATGGCGCCTCCCAGGGATATGGAGCCTACATCTCCCATAAAAATTTCAGCGGGATAACTGTTGTACCAGAGAAAACCGAGCGTCGCTCCAACCATAGCACCACAAAAGATTGTGAGTTCACTCACATAGGTGTTCTTGATCAGGTCGAGGTAGTTGGCGAAAATGGCATGCCCGGTGACATACGTTAAAACCGTGAGAGCTGAGGCGGCGATCAAAACCAATCCCGCCGCCAAACCATCCAACCCGTCAGTTAAGTTGACGGCATTGCTACTTCCAATAATGACCAGAAGCGTAAAGAAAATCAAAGGCAAGAAACTAGAGAACCCTAAGATCACCCAATCCATCTCCGGTGTAAAGCGTTTGAAGAAGGGAAAACTCAGCTTGGTGATATAAAGACCTTGACGGCTTAAAATGATGAGAGTGATGGTAATTCCAAGTGCGATCAGGAACTGAAAAGAAATCTTATAGCGCCCCTTCAATCCCAGGGAGCGTTTGTTGACCACCTTTAAATAATCATCGATCAATCCCACGGCTGCAAACAGGAGTAGCGATGCCAGGGCGATCCACACATAGAAATTGGTGAGGTCGGCCCAGAGTAGCGTGGGGATCAGAATACTAATGACCACGAGAATTCCACCCATGGTCGGTGTTCCGGCTTTTTCATAGTGATTCTGGGGGCCTTCCTTGCGTATATATTGCCCGATCTGAAATTCTCTCAACCGGGCGATCAGCCATGGACCCAGTATCAGGCTGATGAAGAGGGCGGTGAGCGAGGCATAGGCCGTTCGGAACGTGATGTAGCGCAGCACGTTTAGAACGGAAAATTCCTCGTGAAAAGAATAAAGAATATGATAAATCAAATTGTTTGTTTCTCCTGGATTCTTTGGATTATTCTCTCCATTTGTACTCCTCGCGAACCCTTCACGACAAGCAGATCTCCACTCTCGATCCGAGTGTCGAGAAAGTCAGCAGCCTGTTCGACCGAATCACAATTCACTGTTTTGTTCGGTAGAAACCCTTCTGCTTGTGCCCCCTCCTGGATGTACAGGCCAGTCTTACCTACTGTTACTAGCAAATCCACGTCGCTGTGGGCAACCTCTCCTCCTGCCTGCCGGTGCAGTTCGGGTGTGGTAGAGCCCAACTCAAGCATTTCGCCCAGAGCAAGGATCTTGTGGTGGAATCCCTTCAAGCGTTTGATGGTGTCCAATATCGCTCTCAGAGCATTCGGGTTGGAATTATAGGAATCATCCCAAATAGTTATGGGCGTTGTTGCTGACTTCGCCACTTCGAATGTTCGCCCCCGCATCAAAGGAGGTTCGAGGTGTGAGATGCCTTCTAGGATCTGTTGTTGTGAGAGTCCAAAGCTAAAGGCTACGGCTACGGCCGCAGCGAGGTTGTAAAGGAAGTGCTGACCGGCAAAAGGCACCGACGCGGCAAATCGTTTTCCCCATGCAGCAATTTCAAATTCCATGTTATGAAGCGTTTGGATCTCGAAGTTCAAGATGCGGACATTCGCCTTATTCTCCAGCCCAAAGGAGATTTTTTTCCCAGGATGTCGCATAGCTAATTCACAAACCCGGGGATCATCGGCATTGAAAAAAAGGAGTCCAGCCGTCGGCAGACACTCCAAAATCTCCCCCTTGGCCGCGCTGATCTCATCAAGGTTTGAGAAAAACTTGAGATGTACTGGTGCCACGTTGGTTATCAGGGCTGCATCCGGTGCACAGAGTCTTCCCAATGTCCGGATCTCGCCAGCATGATTCATTCCCAACTCCAGAACCGCGATCTTATTGTGTTCTTTCAGACCCAGTAGAGAAAGAGGTAGTCCGATCTCGTTATTAAAGTTGCCGAAAGACTGAAAGACGTCAAACTTTTGTGAAAGTAGAGTAAACGTGAATTCTCGCACTGTCGTTTTCCCCACACTTCCGCTAATGGCCAACACGCGATTTCCCCACTTCTTTCGAATGTAGTGGGCCAATGTCTGAAGGGCCACGGTGGTATCGGTGACCTGTAGGAAGAGTGGTTGTTTCCTGGTAGATCCGTTAGAGAGATTGTTGACAAGGGCAGGTTGTGTCACATCTCTCCACTGGCTCGCATGCAGGCAACTGCTCAAAGACATTGAATGGATCACCACTGAAGCCCTTTTTTGCAAAGCTGCCTCGATGAAATTGTGCCCGTCAAGTTGGTCCCCCTGAATGGCAATGAAACATTCTCCACGAGACAGTGTTCGGCTGTCGATCGAGATGGAAGGGAAGGCGAATGGCGGTAGTGGATTCTGGCCAATAGTGTCGGGCAGCTGAACTCCTATTACATTGGCGACTTCAGCAATGGTCAGTTTGATCAAAAGCTTTCCCTCACCACTGCACGATCGTCGAAGGGGATTCGTCGTCCCTGTGTTTCCTGGTAAGTTTCATGGCCTTTTCCCGCCACCAAGACGATATCATCTGCTCTAGCTAGATGTAGTGCCCGAACAATGGCTTCTTTACGGTCGACGATGGTTTCATACTGGGTAGCGCTGGCCGGGATACCAGCGTTGATTTCCTCGATAATCTTCTCCGGAGCTTCCCATCTTGGGTTATCGGTTGTAATGATAGCTAGATCGCAATGGCGTATCGCCAATTTTCCCATGATGGGACGTTTACTTGGGTCTCGGTCTCCTCCGCAGCCAAAAACACAGATGACGCGGTGCTCGGTCAGACTCCGACACAGCCCTAAGACGCTTTTTAAAGCGTGTGGAGTGTGAGCATAGTCGACAAAGACGGAAAAAGGTTGAGGAATATCAACTTTTTCAAAGCGGCCTGGTACTCCCGATAACTCGGCTACACCTTCCTGGATTTGTTGATCTGATATCCCCAGCAGACTACTCGCCGTGGTGGCTGCCATGATGTTGTACATATTGTGCTTGCCAGCCAAGGAACTGTGCAAGTTAAGCTTACGTCCGAAGAAACTCAGATCCATCACCGTTCCTTCGACCGAAGTGTGGTGAAAAAGTGGGAAGACATCACAGTCTGGAGAGGAACCGAAGTTCACCGATCGCACCATCGCAGAAAGGCTGATTCGCTCACTGAAAGGGTCGTCGGCATTCAAAACGGCATACTTGATCCCAGGGTTATAGTCCGGTTGAAATAGAAGTGTCTTGGCCTGAAAGTAATGCTCTAGTGTTTTATGAAAATCCAAATGATCTTGCGTCAGGTTGGTGAAGACGGCGACCGGAAAACAGCTCTGGTAAACTCGCTGTAGAAACAGCGCGTGTGACGAGACCTCCACAGCTCCCAGACGGCATCCTTGGCGGAACGCTTGGAGCAGTGTTCTCTGAATATCGATGGCTTCGGGCGTCGTGCGTTCCGATTCTATTTCTTTGTTTCCCATCACCATTTTAATCGTCCCCATGAGTAGAGCAGGTGATCGCTGGCTCAGGACAGAGTGACCCAAGAGGGAAGTGGTGGTTTTACCATTAGTTCCCGTGATTCCCACCAGTTGAAGTTGTTTCGAAGGTTGACCGTAAAAATGGTCGGCAGCCGAAGCCATAAATGGTCTGATGGTTGGTACCTGAATCCAGGGGACTGGAAAATCGCTTGGTGCTGCCTGCTCAGAAATCACTGCCACTGCGCCCTTTAGCAGAGCCTGATTGAGGTAAAGATGACCGTCAGTCACCTGGCCTTGTATGGCAAAAAAGAGAGAACTACGGCTGACTCGTCGAGAATCATATTCGAGCGAAACAATCTCCGGGTTATTCTGCTTACCGGTAGATTCTATTTTCGGTTCGATCGATATTTTTGAGAGTAACTTGTGAAGACGCATTGACTTTCTTTCCATGGGTCAAGAAAAAGACCTCGCAAACCGCATCCTCGTAAACCTGAGTGCCGGCCGGAGGTCGCTGTCCCACCACTGCTCCGCTTCCTGAGATCTTCAAACGGAGCCTCAGACGAGCACTTTGTTGGGAGACCTCTCTTAAACTGAGACCGGAGAAATCCGGAAGCATGAACAGACCCGTGTGTGCAACCACTATCCGTTTTGGCCCTTGAACGCTCGTTTCTTGTCCTCTCAGAGTGAGAACCGTCTGTTCCAATCTTTCCAGGTCAGGTTCTTCCTGCGTCATTGAGGAGTCTTCGAAGTCGACCAATTCTCTGGAACTCTGGGCCAGACCCAATGGTTTCAGCCGGCTGGGTTGGTCCTGAGGGACTCGGAGGTGAATCAAGGAGCGTTCCATGATGTACTTGAAGACCGGTGCTGCCACCACCCCTCCATAATATTGTTTGTTGGGTGCATCAATCACGATGATGGTCACCAGAGCCGGATTTTCGAGGGGTGCAAATCCCGCGAAAGAGGCGGTAAACTGCGTGTTCGAGTAGCTTCCATCGATAAATTTCTGGGCAGTTCCGGTTTTTCCCGCTGATGAATAGCCGCCCAATCGCGCGTTTTTCCCTGTTCCCTGCTCAATTGCCAAGGCTAAAGCTTTCTTCATTTGTAAGACAGTTTTCCGACCAAGAATTCGGGTTCTTTTCTGTTCCGGCTCATAGATAACGTCTCCCTGTGGTGTCAAAATCTTCCGGACCAAACGAGGAGAAATTCGATAGCCTCCATTGGCCAGTACAGCCATGGCCTGGACCATTTGAAGCGGTGTGACCCCCACTTCTTGACCGATGGCGAGCGCTCCGATGGAGATTTTGGACCACTGTGATGGTGGACGGAGTAATCCCGTCTGCTCCCCCGGCAGCTGGATTCCAGTCTTCTCTCCGAAGCCGTAGCGCTTGATGTAGTGGTAGAACTTTTCCTCACCCAGACGAAGGGCCAGTTTAATGGTGCCCACATTGCTCGATTGGGCCAAGACTTCGTTGAAAGTGAGAGAGTCGTAGCCGTGTTCTCCTTCTCGATAGATCTTATTGCCGAGACGTAGCGTGCCGACACGGCAATCAACATATTCAAGCGGCTCGGCCAGACGCTCATTTAGAACGGCGGATAGTGCCACGATTTTGAAAGTTGACCCCGGCTCGTAAGTATCCAGGATAGCCCGGTTGCGACGCACCTCTGCCTCATAGTCGCTGAAACGGTTCGGGTTGAAAGAGGGATAGGAGGCCATGGCGAGGACTTCACCATTGTGGGGATTCATCACAATAGCAACCCCATTGAGGGCTTGGTGGGAATCCACAGTCTTCTGGAGAATCTGTTCCACGCTGAACTGGATCGAGCGATCGATGTTCAAGATTATAGTGTTTCCCTCGGTCTGCTGAGCGGGGGGGTCGCGATCGTAACTCTGTCGCTTGGCATCCAAACGAAGATTAATCCGACCTTTTTTCCCTTTAAGTAGGTCATTATAAAGGTACTCCAGTCCACTCAGTCCTTCATTGTCAAGTCCGACAAACCCGAGAACATGGGAGGCCAGTTCCCGTCCCGGATAAACACGCTTACTTTCCTTGTGAAAATAGACGCCGGTCAACTTCAAAGCCCGGATCTGTTCCGCCTGACGAGGAGAGATCTTCCTGACAATATAGACGAACGATCGCTCGGAAATCAGTTTCTCATAGACTTCCTGTACATTCTGTTCAAGGATAGGAGCCAACAGTTGTGCTGCTTTCAGCGAGTTACTTACCTCTTTGGGATGGGCAAAGACAGACTCCATCCGTACGCTGATAGCCAATTCCTCAAGATGGCGATCCAGAACATCGCCCCGTTTGGGGCTTAGTTCGACAAATCCAAACTGCTGTTGCCGGGCCAATAAGCGAAACTCTTCGCCCTTGAAAAGCTGCAGATAGAAAAGGCGACTGAGAACGGCTGAACTCCAGCCAAAGATGAGCAGATAGACGACCAGAAGACGACACGATAGGGTGTATTTTTGACTCTTTGGCGCATTCGGTGGGCTCATTCACGTAAGGTTTTCTTTAAGGGCAGTGATTCTGCTAGCAGAGTCCTGGCCTGTTCCCGGGAGAGAATGTCGGCCTGAAAAATCCGGACTTCCTTCCGATGGGAGCTGATAAATCCCATCTGTTTGGCCTGTCGATTAATCTTCTCTGGATTTTGGAGCGAGGATTGTTCGGCTCTTAGAGCGGTGGTGATCTCCTTCAACTGATTGTTCTCTTTCTTGAATCGTTCCTTGTGATAATGGATGTGAAGGATCTCTGTGTGCAGCCAGGCATAAGCCAGCAAGAGACCCACAAACAGGCCTCCCGCAAAAATCCACCGACCAACCTCCCAATAAGTGGTTTTCTCGTTAGCATTAAGTCGATTTTTCAATTGTTGGAAAGAGAAATCCACCATAGCTTCGATCTTTTTAAGGGTTTCAGTCCTGACTGATTTGTAACCTGGCAGCACATTTCTCCACTGCCCGCAGCTTGGCACTTCTCGCTCTCGGGTTCTGTTCGATTTCTTCCCGAGACGGCTTCACGGGCTTTTTAGTCAAAATCTGAACATTTTCTTTCCGAGGGCAGATGCATAGTTCAGCCGCTCGAAAGCACACGCATCGCCCGGCTTCCTTCTTAAAGACCGTCTTCACAAGGCGATCCTCTAGACTGTGGAAGGAAATGACTACCAGTCTTGCCTCCTCAGATAGATGAACGACGGCCACAGCTAGGAATTCCTCTAAAGCGGCGAGTTCTTGATTCACCTCAATTCGCAAGGCTTGGAAGACCTGAGTGGCGACATGAAGACGAGATCTGCCCCGGTTTCCTTTCACCTGCTCTACCAGTGCTGCCAGTTGTGAGGTGGTGCGTAATTCAGCTGTTTTTCTGCGCCGGACAATAGCCACAGCAATCTTCTTGGCTGCCGGTTCTTCTCCGTATTGCCGGAAGATCTCAGCTAGTTTGGATTCCGACAATTCGTTCACGAGGTCGGTGGCGCTGGACTTTTGTTGCCGATCCATGCGCATATCGAGTGGACCTTCTTGGCGAAAACTGAACCCTCTCTCGGGCAGGGCAAGTTGATAGGAGGAAACCCCCAAATCAACCAAGCAACCGTCTATCTTTTCAATCCCCAGTTGGCTAAGAACCAAAGGCAAGTTTTTAAAGTTTTCGTGATAAAATTCAGCGTTTTTGAAGCCTCTCAAACGGTTGCGTATAATCTCTAACTCTTCGGGGTCTCGGTCCAATGCAATAAGTCGACCTGTCCCTTGAAGTTGGGACAAAATCTTCTCCGTGTGACCACCTAGCCCCACCGTACAGTCGACGTAAACACCTTCACGTTTCACTTGGAGCAATTCCATAGATTCGCTTGTGAGAACGGGAAGATGTTCCACTGCCGTATCCATTGCAGTCATGGCTAAATTCCCAATTCAGCCAACTCGGCTGCGTCGTTGTCGGTGTATGGATCCGATTGGAGTAGTTTCTGGAATCGGTCTTTGTTCCAAACTTGGAGATAATTCAGATAACCCATGACCGCAACTTCACCATCAATTTGAGCAGCCTTTCGAAGGTGGGGCTGGATAACTACTCTCCCCTGTTTGTCCATGGCTGACACCTGACCAAAGTAATTGGTATTGCGCAAAAATTTAACCTTTTCCGGTCGCATTTTCGGAGGTTCTAGCAACTTGACTTCTATTTGTTCCCACTCACTCATGGGATACATTAAAACGTTTTGACCCGTGAGGCTCGTGACATACAGGTCTGGCCCGTATTTTTCCTCAAGAAGCTTGCGGTGGGCGGTCGGGATCTTAACTCGCCCTTGAGCATCGATTTTTGCGCGGAAATTACCCCGGAACATGACCGGAAACCTTTCCTTGTTCGAAAGATAATCCTATTGGAACCTTTAAAGTCTATTTTGGTCCAATATAGTCCAATGTCAAGCAAAAAAGCCGTCTTGGTTAAGCGGTAGAATATATCCTGCTGAAGTGTAGCCGCTTAGCGCTGACCTTTGATTTTGGAATGGTAGAAGATGGTCACCGAATCTGGTGGAGTAATCTCGGGTTCTTTTTGGTCGACGTTACAGACCGTCAGTGCCTCTTCGATGATGACCCGGTAGGGCCTTGATCGGCGTACCTTGCATTCGGCCCTATGCTGTTCGCAATACAATCTGGAGGACTTTCATCACGGGGTTGCTACGTGATAATTAGCATGTGCGCAGAATTTGGTGAACGCGAACCATGAAAATCTTCGTACCAGGACGTATTTGTCTCTTTGGAGAACATAGCGATTGGGCTGGGGGTTATCGTCGAACCAATCCGGAGTTAGAAAAAGGCTACACGATCATCACCGGCACCAATCAAGGAATCTACGCGGAAGTGCGCCCTCATCCGAAGAAATTCATTCTTAATTCGACCGATGCCGATGGCACGAGCATGGGATCTTTCGAGTTACCGATGGAACGTGAGGCACTGTTGGCCGAGGCAGAAGTAGGTGGATTTTCAGTTATGCCGCTGGTGTTGCCTATCAAATCCTTACCCACTACTCTCATGTACAGGGTTTACAGGTCGACAACTATCTCAGCGATCTCCCGCTGAAGAAGGGATTGTCACCTAGTGCTGCCATCTGCGTCTTGGTCGCTCGTGCCTTCGATCGCACCTATAACCTCAAGATGAGCGTTCGTGATGAGATGGAGTTTGCTTATCTGGGTGAAATCACGACTCCTTCTCGCTGTGGTCGTATGGATCAAGGCTGTGTCTATGGTAACCGTCCCATCATGATGATCTTCGATGGTGACCACATCGATGTCCAGGAGCTCAAAGTGCCAAGAAAGCTCTACTTTGTCATCATCGACCTCGGTGCTGACAAAGATACCCAGGCCATTCTGGGTCAATTGAATGTTTGTTATCCTCTTGCCCAGGACAAGTCAGGAAGAAACGTTCAAAAATACCTAGGTTCCATCAATAAGAAGATCACCCGTGAGGCGTTTGAGGCACTCCAGCAAGGCGATGCGGTTGGAGTTGGAAAACTGATGATTCAGGCTCAAGCTGAATTTGATCGCTACCTCCAGCCAGTCTGCCCGTCGCAGTTGACCGCTCCGGTTCTGCATCAGGTCCTAGGCTATGAACGGATTCAGCCCTATATCCTGGGTGGAAAAGGGGTGGGCTCGCAGGGAGATGGTTGTGCGCAGTTCATCGTCAAAGATGCGCAGAACCAGCAAATGGTCATCGAAATCGTCGAACGGGATTTGAAGAAGGACTGCCTCAGGCTTATCATCCCTGTCAGGCCAACAGATACGTGTCATCAGGAGGAAGAACGTTGAGTACACACAGGGTGAGCAAGGCCGTGATCCCCGCTGCCGGTTTTGGTAGTCGTCTCTTCCCTGCTTCCAAAGGATTCAGAAAGGAGCTTTTCCCGATTATTGATCAAGAAGGCCGTGCCAAACCAGCTATTATGACCATTGTTAAAGAAGCAATTGGTGCCGGTATTGAGGAGGTTTGCCTCATTGTGCAGGGGAGGGATCGGGATCTCTTTAAGGAGTTCTTTAAAGCGCGCCCGCCCATCGAGAATTTCAACAAGTTGTCTAAGGAAGACCAAGAATATTGCCAGTATCTTATGAAATTGGGAGAACGCATTACTGTGGTGACCCAGAATGTTCAGGAAGGCTTTGGTCACGCAGTCTACTGTGCGAAAGACTGGGTCAATAGTGAGCCTTTTCTCCTTTTGTTGGGAGATCATCTTTACGCCTCTGATCGAGATATCCCCTGTGCGCGGCAATTGCTCGATATCTATGATCGACTGGGAGATAACGTAGTCGGATTGAAAGTCACACCGGTTGACCAGGTTCATCGTTTCGGTTGCGCAGTCGGCGCCTGGTCTGAGTCCGGCTCGGTGCTATCGGTCAGGGAGCTCTACGAAAAGCCAGATGCCGAGTATGCTCGCAAGCATCTTCACGTAGATGGGATGGAGAATGATCTTTTCCTGACCGTGTTTGGTCAGTACGTACTCATGCCTTAAGATCTTTAGCTATTTGAAAGAACACATCACCCAGCACCTTCGTGAAAACCGAGAATTTCAGTTGACTTCCTGTCTGCACAAATTGGGGCAGGAAAACAGTTTGTTGGGTTATCTTGTTCGAGGCCGTTGCTTCGACATTGGGACACCAGAAGCCTATCGGCAGACTATGATGGATTTTCGGAACACTTAACCGACAAAACCGTCAAAGTATTTGTCGTCTGGACACCTCTGAGAGCCTAGATCAATTAGCGATCGAGCCTTGGTTTGGAATCCGCTAGCCCGGATTGATTACGAAACTTTTCACTGCATCTTTTCCCCCGACCTCTGGGTGAAAGCCCCCTTTTTAAGCCTACTGGACCTTTTCCCACTTTTTGCTCTCAACCGAACGCTCAATCGCGTCAAGCAACGTTTGGCTCTTCAATCCATCTGTGAAGTTCGGGCTTGGAAGCTTGTCAGTAGCAACTGCCTCCATCAGATCGTGAACGGTATGGGTTAGGGTGTGCTCGTAGCCGATGATGTGACCAGGAGGCCACCAGGCCTTCATATAAGGATGGTCGGGTTCGGTCACCATGATGGTTCGGAATCCCTGAAGATTCTGGGGATCATCCCGAAAGTAAACGTCAAGTTCATTGAGCCGCTCCACATTGAAAGCCACACTGCCACTACTACCATTGATTTCAAACCGGTTGTAATTCTTGCGGCCCGTGGCAAAGCGAGATGCCTCAATTGTCCCCAGCGCGCCGTTCGCGAAGTGCACCAGGGCAGCACAAGCGTCATCGACGCTGACCTTGCCTTTTTTCCTGCGGTCGGACAAAAGGGGGCGTTCTTTGACAAAGGTTCGAAGAGCGCCCGAAACTTCGGTTATTTCCCCGACCAAGTAGCGGGCCAGATCCAGGGAATGAGCGGCTAGATCGCCTAAGGCGCCGGATCCAGCTTTGTTCTTTTCAAAGCGCCACACCAGCGGAAAATTTGGATCCACCACCCAATCCTGGAGAAAGCTGCCACGAAAGTGATAAATAGTTCCCAGCCGCCCTTCGTCGATGAGCTGTTTTGCCAAGGCCACCGCGGGCACCTTGCGATAGTTGTAGGAGATCATATGAATCACCTGGGCTTTGTGAACCGCCTTGAGCATTTCCTGGGCTTCTTTGACCGTATTGGCCAGGGGCTTTTCGCAGAAGACCACCTTGCCAGCCCGAGCTGCAGCTACAGCAATAGAATGGTGCGAATTTCCTGGTGTGCAGATGTCCACGATGTGGATATCCTTGCGTTCGATGACGTTCCGCCAATTCGTGGAGTATTCTTCCCAGCCATAGTTCTTTGCCGCCTCCTTAACCTTTTTCTCAGTGCGGCCGCAGATTACCTTCATATGAGGTTTAGTGAGGGAGTTAAAAAAGGCGTTGAACTGACGATAAGCGTTACTGTGAGCTTTCCCCATGAAGGCATAGCCGATCAAAGCAATATTGACTGTGTTCATTGCGCACCCTTCGGTTTCAAGAGTTCGTTTTCCATTTCAATTCGGTTCTCATGTATCCATTGCCGCGCTCTAACGCCGTCCATACGGTCACATAGTCTTGAGCGATATGATGCCAATTTTTGGAACAGGACGCTAGGGGCTAGACCAAAAATGCCGCCAGTAATTCGGAGAGGACGATCCCGTCAAAAGTACCAGATCCACAACTGCTACGGCGAGTACGTGACTCATCGGGACTGATGAGCAGGAGTGAGGGGGCCAAAAATGGAAATATGCTAGTCTTCGTTCGCAGATCTCATTCCAGCTCTCAACTGGGGACTTTTTGCTCCTGACCTGGGGTTTGTCCTGGTATCAGTCCCTCTCGGAACAGAGGGCGCAAGTCGCTGCCTCGTCTGAATAGGAGCAAGAAGGTCAGGACGAGATAGAAGATAGTCACTTCGATGCGGATTTCCGGGTAGATAAGCTGTGCGGTGAAAGGCGCAAAAAGGGCGAAGGCTTCCCACACGCTGATGCGGAGATTCATCAGCACCGTAACGGCAAAAAGGGACTGGGCTGCCGTTAGGAAGATCTCCTGGTCTTGCCGAGAGTCAAGTGACATCTGTCCTATCTCCCCCAAGCTGATACTGTAAACAAGGGGAATTGTTCCGACCAGTAGAGTCCATTGATTCACTTTGGATGAGATCAGGGCTCCGATAGCAGAGATACCTTCTCCTCTTAAGGTCCAGATTGCTGCAATGATGAATTCGGGTGCCTCCGAAGCCAGAGGTGCCACCCACTGCACTAGCAAGTACTCATCAATGCCCAGAACCTCTCCTGAAGCCACCAGTGCCTCGGCAAATCGCGCTGCTGATGAAAGAATGGTAATTCCTGCAAAGAGGAACAAGAACACGTTGACCAGGCGACGCTTTGTCTTAGTTAGCTCGCCGATCAGTCGGGCTGGTCCTATCAAGTGCGGCTCGTGGACCTCCATAACAGCGGTTCTCCATGCATAGCAACTGAATAGGCTTACCAGCAAAGCGCAGTCAATCAGGCTCAGGTTACCTTTGAGGGGAATGGTGAAGGCATAGAGCGTTGCCAGGGTCAGATAAGAGATTTCGGCACGATTTGAATGATCCAAGTGGAGTTGTCTTTTGCTAAATTTCACACAGAAGAGGAAGACGATAAAGGGCCAACCGACTCCTACCAAGAGACGGTTGGCGCCTGTCATATTGGCCATAGCGTAGGCACTGTATTCCGCTTGGTACGCGGCCACCCAGGCGAAATACAAGTCGACAGCGTATTCAGGTAGGATGGCAACCAAGGCCAAAATAGCTATCGCCAGCCCACGGGAAATCTCGATTTGGGCAACTTCGGCGGCCCAGGAGAGAATAAAGGCGGCCCCTAAAATTCCCAACCCAAAAATTAGCGAATCGGCGACAGCCCCCTTGGAAGTATGTGTCCAGCTCATGTAAAGGGAAGGTAAGGTGATGCCAAAGGCGGCTGTTATAAAGAGGCGCATGGGTTATTCACCTTAGACACAAGAAGAAGTGGAGTCAATGCCTTGGTGGGTTTGTGCTGTCGTGAGGGCGCTTTGGCGAACTCGCCCCGCGTGGGATCGAGCCTTCCGTCTTTTATTCTGAATGAAACCCTTTCCAGGGCCGGGACTGAAGCGCACAGGAGCAAGTAGCTTACCTGTGAATTTCGACGAGATCCCCGTCCTGTAACACATATCCCCGTTCCACCATCTGCCCCTCAAACTTGGTCTTGCCCCATAGTCGAGCGAACTTAAGGTGACCGACCATATCCTTGTGAATGGCCGCCGCGGCGTCCAGAACAGTGCTTCCTTTCTTAAGCACGTAAGGAGTGGGATTTTCCTCCGGTTTTCTGCCGGGTGCCTTTGTGTAGACTCGAATGATCTCTAGGAGATCAAAAATTTGCTTTTTTATGACGGTTAGATCGTGAGCTAAAAGTGCGCAAAAGGGTTCGGCCTTAAACTGGCCCTGGTAAAGTTCTTGCCACGTTGCAAAGTTTTCCTTTCCCCGAGGCCGGTCGATCTTATTGCCCAAGATGATGACGCGTGGAGGTTCTGTGCCTTCGAGTTGGATCCCTCTTTCCTCCAGTCGCCTGAGAACGAATTCGGTTTGCTCGAGAAGATCGGAATCGTTGACGTCGAAAATGACCATTGCCAGGTCAGCCTGTTCGATCACGGCCAGTTGCCACGGTTCCAGGAATTGCGGAGAGAGTGGAGGGATATCGACCAGCTGAATTTGGATATCCTCGTAGGGCATCATTCCCGACTGGGGTAAGCGAGTGGTAAAAGGGTAATTGGCCACTTCGGGAGCGGCGTGGGTCAGATTCGCCAGAAGCTGGGATTTTCCGCTGTTGACAGGACCGCACAGGACAACCTGACCGGCGCCTTCTCGATCGACATGATAAGCGGGTCTTTGAGCGCTGACGGATTTCTTCTTTTGGGATTCCTTGCGAAGCCGGGAGAGGCGGCGTTTAATGTCGGCCTGTATCTTTTCCGTCCCTTTATGTTTGGGGATGGTGGACAGCATTTCTTCAAGTGCTGCGATTTTCTGCGCACCGGTGGGTGCAGTCTTGAATTTCTGTTCAGCCTGGAGATATTCGGGAGTTAGATTAGCCGGCACAAGTATTGCGATCAGTCTATACTAATACTCGTCGGAGTACTAAATACTCTGTTTCATTAATACGCTGACGTTTGTGGCCAGCGCGACGGTCCTGATTTCACCTCATTTTGAGTGCCGATGATGTGTGACCAGTTCTCTTCCCGTCCTCTTCAGGGAACTGGATGCAGGCCCAGGGAGAAATGATCTGGCGAGAGTTCAGGGCCTGGTAGGCCGCTGGTTCTGTGGATGGTGCAGTTGACCATTGACTGTATCCCTAAATCCCGATAGATTCTTTGCCATGGTCTGGAGAGGGAGTATCTGTCGGCGGGCGGGCGGAATTGCTGGACTCGTCTTCTTGAGTTGTAACACTTTTTTCGCCCAAGAGAGCTCGGTCCAGAGTCCCCATAGCGCTGTGAGTGACATCGCGACTGGTTCCAGAACTTTTCGTTCTCGTTGCGCCGTGTGCCATGGGTTGGCGGGTGCTGGTGGCAGGGGCCCCAATCTGAGTCGTGGGGAGTTTCGCCACGGGGTTAGCGATGCCGCCTTATTTCGTAACATCTCCGATGGCATCTCGGGGAGCGAAATGCCGGGTACTTTCTTGGCTCGAAACCAGGTGTGGCAGTTGGTAGCTTACATCCGGTCTCTGAGTCACCAGCCTGAGACAAACCTTTCAGGTGATACTCTGAAAGGAAAAGAACTGTTCCGAGACAACGGAGACTGTCTCAGATGCCACATGGTCAATGGAGAAGGCGGTCGTCTGGGTCCGGACCTGAGTGACATCGGATCCGTTCGTTCGCCTGACTTTCTGAGAACTTCCATCTTGGAACCCAATGCGGAGGTCGACTCGCATTACCAATCGGTCCAGATCATCGACAAAGAAGGGAAAAAAATCTACGGTATCCGACTCAACGAAGACACTTACTCTATCCAAATCATGGACATGCAGGAAAACCTACGTTCTTTTTGGAAAGAAGATCAACGGGAAATCCAGATCAGCAGGACATCCTGGATGCCTGGCTATGAGGGCAAGTTCAGTGCTGATCAACTCGATGACCTGATTGCTTATTTGAACTCTCTTCGTAGAAATCTGAAGACACAATGAAGCTGCTCAGTTCACTGGTGTTTTTTATTGGTTTTACGATGTCGGTTACCGCTCAGGTTAGTAATGAACGCTTGATCGGGATTGATCGAGAACCAGGTAACTGGTTTACCTACTCGGGAACTTACAGTAGTCACCGATATAGTCAGCTCAAGCAGATCAACCGGGAGAATGTTCACAAGCTCAAGTTGAAGTGGATTTTTCAGATGCAGACCCTCGAAAAGGTTCAGACGACTCCCCTAGTAGTTGATGGCGTTATGTACCTTACCCAGCCGGGCAATGGAGTAGTTGCTCTTGACGCCCGGACTGGGCGGACCTTCTGGTCCTATCAATATAAACTCCCTGAGCGGATGGATCTTTGCTGCGGAGAGGTGAACCGTGGATTAGCTATCCTCGGCGATAAGCTCTATATGGGAACGGTAGATGCTCATCTTGTTGCGCTTGATAGCAAAACGGGTGCGCTGATGTGGGATGTTCAGGTCGCCGACTACCAAAACGGTTACAGCATCACTGGGGCCCCTTTGGCGGTGAAGGACAAAATCATCACTGGCATTGCCGGGGGAGAGTACGGCATCCGGGGATTTCTCGACGCCTACGACGCAAAAACCGGACAACGGTTGTGGCGATTCTACACGATCCCAGGGCCGGGAGAGCCCGGGCATGAGACGTGGGAGGGAGATTCCTGGAAGACCGGTGGAGCTCCGACCTGGTTGACCGGGTCGTTCGATCCGGAATTGAACACGATTTTCTGGGGTGTTGGAAATCCCGGTCCTCTGTGGACGGGCGAAGAGCGCGAAGGAGACAATCTCTACTCCGACTGTGTGATTGCCCTGGATGCGGACTCGGGGAAATTGAAATGGTACTTCCAATTTACCCCGCATGATGTGTGGGATTGGGATGCGGTTCAAATTCCGGTTCTTGTCAATGCGGAATTCAAGGGGCAACAGCGCAGGCTGATGTTATGGGCCAACCGCAATGTTTTTTTCTACCTGCTAGATCGTGAAACCGGTGAGTTTCTGTCGGCGCGAGCCTTTGCGAAACAGACTTGGGCCGAAGGGATTGACGAAAAAGGTCGACCGATTGTCAAGCCTAACACCAAGCCCAGTCCCGAGGGGACTCTCTTATACCCGTCGGCCGGAGGTGGAACTAACTGGTGGTCCCCCTCGTACAGTCCCAGAACAGAACTGTTTTATGTCCCGGTTTGGGAAGCCGCTCAAATCTACTATAGCGGAGACGTAACTTATATTCCCGGGCAGCGCTTTCTTGGTAGTTTCGCCCAGGCCGTTCCTGGGGACCCAGGATGGGGCGCGATACGAGCCCTGGTCCCGGAGACGGGGGACTTAAAGTGGGAGTATAAGTTGCATATTCCACCTCAAGCGGGTGTGCTGTCTACCAGTGGTGACCTTGTATTCGGTGGAACGGATGAAGGTCATTTTTTTGCCCTGGACGCGGAAACAGGCAAAGAACTTTGGCGTGCCAGTACCGGCGGGTTGATTATCGCCTCTCCGATAAGTTACCTCAGTGGAAAGGAACAGCACGTGGCCATCGCTGCTGGAAGTGCTATTTTTGTTTTTGCGCTGAAGGAGTAACCGATCACGCTGTAGGTGGTGAAAATTCGACTCCGGTGATGTTGCTAATCACGAGACAGGGTAGAGGAGGCGAGACTGACCTGTCGGAAGAGTTTCATGTTGGGCTTTCACTATTCCCCTTTTGTAAGTTGCGCAATGACTCGATCTAAGGTGTCCCGGTTCTGGAAATTGACCAAGTGGCGCGCAATCACACCGTCCGGCTTCACAAAAAATAGGGTTGGGTAAATGTTAACGTTGCTAAAAGCCTGACGGGTCGGGTGGTCCAAGTGGGTGTTAAGAAAACCCACCTTGTGGCGGATCAGATGTTCCTGTCGTTCTAAATCCGTGATCGGCAAACCAAGGACTCGGTCGGCATTAAATCCGATGACTTGGAAGTTGGAAGATGCATACTGGAGATCAAGCTGACTCAGTAATGGAGCGATTCTTTCACAAGGCGGGCAACCGGTGAACCAAAAATAAAGCAGAACATTTTTACCCTGTAGGTCAGCACTGTGGAGCCGGTCTCCCTGAAATGTGGTCAATTCAAAGGTCGGAAGCGGGTTTCCTTCCCAATCGGTCATTCGGCTTTGATCTCCATGGCTGTGGATAAAGGTTTCGATATTCTGCAGATTCACTGACTTGATTTCCTTGCTTTCCGGGTTCCTTGCAAACAAAGGTGGAACACGAGGATCAGACGCCATCACCGCCAGCAACAGATCAACCGAATTACGACTAATGCCGAAGCTCCTAGCGATTTTTTGCTGTGTTGGAGCCTTGCCTGTCTGTTCGTACTCCGACTTCAGTAAATGGGGGATCTGAAAAAAGACCTCGTACAAGCGCCCCAGAAAGGTTTTTTCTGCGGTGCTGAATCGCTGGCTGTTGTAAAGTTCAGAAAAGATGATCTTGTCTTCGCTCTGCACCATTTCCCGGACCTTTTTGAGTACATTGGTTTCGACAGAGGATTGGGAAAAAAGAGGGGTCGCCAAACAGAAGATCAGGATTGTTTTTCTCATGAAAACCACTTTACTATTAGATGAGTTGTCATGTCGAGGGGTGGCGATAAACGGGTATCAGGCTGGAGTCGCTGAGACAATATGGACTTCTCATTGCTAATTTTTTCCGATGGGTGGGTTTATGCCGGGACGAGAACCGAAAAGATTAGTTTCGGGATTAGTAGCCCGTTGGAAAAGTCCCACGGGTCGCGTTGGGCGCCACACCGCAGGCGGACCAACGCTGCAGCAACCTTGATTTGTACAGTTGTTTACGGATTCTGGACGGTGTTGCTCAGCGTTACGAATGCACTAGCATCGACTTGCCGTCACGCCTCGAATCAGAAACCGTTTCGCCAGCAATAAATGGCATTTTATTCATGGGACGGGACACTCGGCCCAATTACCGGTTCCCTAGCAGTGTAATTGAATAGGTCTCCACGTTCTTGACATGAAACTTTCCCTGACGCGTTTCCGAGAATTAGTGGCCGAAGCACTGGACGATCTTCCCGAAAGATTTCACCAACATTGGGGTAATGTCGAGGTAGTTGTTGAAGAACTGCCTCCCCTAGACATTACTAGCCGCTTCGCAGGACTGATGCTGGGTCTTTATCAGGGTACTCCTTTGCCACGACGGTCCTTTTATGGCTCCAGCTATGCCTGATAAGATTTCCATTTACAAGAGAAACATCGAGTGGATCTGTTCCAGCGAGGAAGCAATCCGCACGCAAGTGCGTGATACAGTGATCCATGAAATTGGCCATCATTTTGGCCTCACGGAGGAAGAATTGAAAGATGTATGAGCAAGGAGTAATCTGCGGTTCTTATCTGCTCGCAATATCAAGACGATACCTCGATCTAAGCCACCGAGTCTGGTACGAAAATAGCCGATCCCGAACGTATTCGAGAGCGGACAGGATGGGAAAATCGATAGAGTGTGCAGTGGATTGTGGGCAGGGTTACAAGCTAGTTTTTGCTTTGGTGCTGTTTCTAATCACTGCTACCGTTCCGGCTGGAAACTTCTTGGACGATATCATAGGACAGGAGTTTGATTCACTGTTCAATACCTATCAGTATCTTCATGCTCATCCCGAACTCTCCTATCAGGAAAAGACAACGGCTGCCTACCTCGCCAGAACACTCCGCTCATTGGGTTACCGGGTGACGGAGAATGTCGGCGTCTACGACCAGCCGGGCAGAGTGTCTTACGGCCTGGTTGCAGTACTGAAAAATGGGGATGGGCCAACCGTTATGATCCGTACCGATCTTGATGCGCTCCCCGTGGAAGAAAATACCGATCTTGCCTATGCCAGCCGGGTCAGGGTGAAGAACGAGGAAGGCAAGGAAGTCGGCGTGATGCACGCCTGTGGTCACGATCTTCACATGACGTGCTTTCTGGGGACCGCCACAGCGCTCAGTCGACTGAAAGCCCACTGGCAAGGAACAGTCGTTTTTATTGGCCAGCCAGCGGAAGAAATGGGTGATGGTGCAAAAGCGATGCTGAACGATGGCCTGTACAGCCGGTTTTCCAGACCTGACTTTGCGCTTGCTCTCCACACGGATGCCTCCCTCAAGGCTGGGAAGATTGGTTATTGCCCGGGTTATGCACTCGCCAATGTTGATTCGGTCGATATTACCCTTCGGGGTCGGGGAGGGCACGGGGCTTACCCCCACACCACGAAAGACCCGATTGTTCTTGCCAGCCAGGTGGTGCTGGCTTTACAAACCATTGTGAGCCGGGAGATCTCGCCCCTTGACTCAGCTGTTGTGACCGTGGGCTCCATCCATGCTGGAACAAAACACAACATTATTCCCGACGAGGTTCATCTCCAATTGACCGTGCGATCCTACAAACCTGAGGTTCGTAAACGAGTTCTCGCATCCATCAAACGAATCAGCAGTGAAATGGCTTTGGTAGCTGGCTTTCCCTCAGAAAAGCCTTCAATCGTTAAAGTCCATGACGATCAATTTACACCCGCCACATACAATGATCCCATCCTCACCGAGCGCGTGGTTAACGCCTGGCTCAACACAATGGGTTCGCAGCGCCTGGTTCGGACAAACCCGGTGATGGGGGGCGAGGATTTTGGCCGATATGCTCTGGAAAATCGTCAAGTGCCAATCTTTATTTTCTGGCTAGGCGCTGTTGACCCTCAGGTTTTGGAGAGCCATCACAAAAACGGCAAAACTCTTCCCTCTCTTCATTCAAGTGAGTTTGCTCCCTCTCCAGAAGTAAGTATCAAGATCGGCATAAAAGCGATGACTTTGGCGGTGCTCGAGTTGATGAAGCGCTAGTTAATAGCTAGGTGTCTCGTTCCATAAATAACACGCCATTTGTTGTGGGTGAAACGGTTTTTGATTTGAGGCTAGGAGTCCGCAGGACTTTACGGACTACTAAGTCAGAAATTCATGTTATTCTGTGACGAGCACGACGGTTATAAAACCAAACACCTACTCTTTTCCCCGCAACACTAGACCGAGGACGGACAGGATCACTAAACTCAATGTCAGCATCAGGCCTCCCGGCATGAACTGACCGCTGCTAAAAAACCGATAGCCAAAGAAAAGTGCTAGAAGAAGTGCCAAAGCACCCGCTATATAGTGGGCAACTAGACTCCCTTGCCACATCGACCATCCGCAAACAAGGAGTGCGGTTCCGAAAATGAGACCGGAGATAATTGAGGGTACACTTTGAGCCCGCGCATAGCCCATTACACCACCGGCGCACACCAATAATGCATAAATCAGAATAATCAACGCTGAAAATTTCATAAGTTTGTCTACCTTCCCATTTGTGTGACCAGGATCCACCCGGTCCAGCTATCACCTCCACCGCCGCTTCTCAAAATCAGAGCCGTTCGGTCCCCTCCGGGCTGAGGATATGAAGGGTGATCTCTTGGTCGTTCGTTGTTGCCAATGCTACTGGCATCGACTCCTCTTCTCTTTGTAACCTCACCTCGCCACATTCTCAGCAAACGTCAGCGCATTTGTGGAACCGAGTACTAAGGTAACCGTGGTTCCGTAAAATCACACTCCTGATCGAGCGACTTGAGAAATTCTAGCAAATCCTGTTTCTCGGCAGAGGTTAGTTTGACGGGTTTGAGGTTGGTTCGGTCCAAATAGGCATTGGGCTTACCTCCGTCGAGAATAATATCCACCGCTTCTTCCAGCGTGGCCACGCTGCCGTTGTGGAAGTAAGGCGCCGAGTTGCTAATATCCCTTAAGGTGGGCGTTTTAAATGCACCTTTATCTTTTTCAATTTGACTGGCCTTGTAACGTCCAAGGTCTGGTTCTGACGTATTCATGCCGATCCCGATATTGTGGTATTGGAGGTCGGTGAAAAGCACTCCAGAATGGCAATTGTCGCACTTCGCTTTTTTGAAAACTTCGTATCCGTTTCTGGCTGCTTCGCTCATCGCTAACTCATCGCCGTTCTGCCAACGATCCCAGCGAGTATCACGACTGACGATGGTGCGCATGTAAGTGGCCAGTGCTTTCGAAACATTTTCCGGAGTAGCACCCTCGTGGAAAATTTTTTGAAATTGGTCCCGATACTCCTGAATGGAGTTTAGTTCGGCCACGATATCGTCTGGATTCGCTCCCATATTGCCGCCCTTCCAGGCTGCCAGCGCTTGTGTTTCTAGCGTTTTGGCTCGTCCATCCCAGTAAAACGCCTGGTGATAACCGATGTTCCACAAAGTGGGGGTGTTGCGACTTAGTTGTTTACCAAAAGCTCCGATCGCAGTCGGTCGACCATCAGTCAAGCCATACTCACAAACGTGACACGCATAGCAGGAAAGCTCACCATCTCCGCTCAGGCGTTTATCGTAATAGAGCTGTCTGCCCAGCGCCGCCTTTTCCTCGTTCATGGGGTTATCCTCAGGAAGACTCATGGCTTCGTATCTCGGCAGTGGTGCGTAATCAGATGGATCAGCAGGCAAGGGCAAAATATCAGGCTGAAATCCCGCTCCAACCCCTACCTCAGGTTCTCCTTCACTGCAAGCCACAAAAAAGAAAATCGTTGCTGAAAAAAGCGCCAAAAATCCAACTCTCATCATGCTGCCTCCTCTCCCGATAATTAAGATAGACGGGAAAAATTGACTGATAAGTTTCCTAAATTCGTGCCGTTTTGTGGCGAGTGCGACGGAGCTGCTTTCTCTGTCGCTCCTTCTACCCCTATGCGAGAACATCAACTCCTCCTCGTGCTTGCCAGCAACCACAGATTGATGGTGCACAACTCCACGCAACTTCCACTGCGGACTGCTAATGAGCAACATATTTTCCGATCAGGTATCCGAGAGCAGAACCGATCACGGCATCGGAGGCGAAATGGTTGCCCGAAGAGACTCGTGAAAAGCTTACTACTCCAGCCAATGGATATACGATCCACTGTACCCACTTCTCCTCCTTGAAGTGCTGAGATGTCGCGGCAGCTAAAGACCAAGCCACAGCAGCGTGGCCGGAAGGGAAGGAGTTGCCTCCTTTCCAAAATCCATATTCTTTTCCAGTGTGTGGTCGCGATCGTTGAGTGATGCCTTTCAGCACGTGGGAGACCACAAGAGCGTTAAGGGTCGCTTCAGAGAATTTCCATCCACCTTCGATTAAATCTTGATTTCGGACAGTCTTGCCGGTGGCTAACACAAGCAGGGGGAATCCTGCCAGTACTAGATGGGAAGGAGTAGAATTAAATGATTCATTGAAGTCTTGAAAACGACCATCCCTGCGGAGGTCGCGAGAGGGAGCTCCATCCAGACTGAACGAAGCAGCAAAAATTCCTAGCAGGATAAGAGGTGCGACAGGGGAAGTCCAGATCCGTTTCTGATCCTCCCAAAGATGAGGAAGGAGGGTCTTTCGGGAATGCTCCTGAGCGGATGCAATCGTAAAGGTGAAGAGGAAGATGAGAATAGGTAAAGCACCACCTTTGACCATGCTCAACATTACAGCACCGCTTTAGCTTCGTACAATCCTACCACCTCGCGAGCATCCTTTCGAACCTTCTCGATCAGCCCTATCGGATCGAGCGGACGGGCGTGAGGTGCGAAACTCAGAACGAGACGGGAAGGATACTCTAACGTCTCGCTGAAAAGGGTCAGAACCACCCCGCCATCTTCTTTCATTTGAGCGGAAGAACCCCACTGCTCATGGATCCAGGGCGCAACTACCGAATCAAAATAAATTTTGATCTGATTCCTTCCCACCTGTTTTAAAAAATTATGTTTGTATTTATCGACATCGAGATCCTCCGGAGCTGCAAACCTTTCTTTCAAAAGGTCCACAGAGAGGATGCGTTCGAACTTGAAAGTCCTGGGATCTTTCCGCATCTCGCAATAGGCTGTCAAATACCAATAGCCCAGGTATTTCATGAGGAAGTAAGGACGAATTACCCGCGTGCTGGTCTCGTCCCGTGTCAGAGAATAATAATTGATCTTCGTTTTTCGATGGTTCTCGACGGCCTGGCGCAACAGACTAAAGTGATGGAGGACAGGGCGGGATGGACGTTCGAGCACAATTTGGTCTTCCAGGCGTGCCGTTGGGTCAATGGAGTTCGAAATGGCCTTCTCAATCTTGCCCTTAAGAGACTGGACAACCTTGGGATCCACCTCCGGATCGAGCAGTTGCAGGGAAAGAAGAAGAGCCATGGCCTCAGGTCGGGTGAACCGAAGAGGGCGGTTGAGCATTTGGTCAAACTCAACATAAACTTTCTGTTCTTCCACGTAAATATCCACGTAATCATCTGGACGAAAAGGAGGCTTACCGATAAGCAGCATAAACTCTAGTTCTTTGATCAATTGGGCGGGTCGTATCCCCACTTGTCTGGCCAGATCTTCCACCCGTACGCCGGGGTTCTGAGAGACGTAGCTCAGGATGAACAGTATTCGGTGGATCCGTTCGTTGATGTTCACAATAGGCTAGCTAACGCCTCCCGAATCTCGCTTTGGATCTGTAGAGGTTCCAAAACTTGAACGTCAGTTTTTTGTGAGAGGATCCAAGGCATCAATCCCGACTTGTTTGTCACCTTCAACTGAAAGGTCTGTTCTCCGGTGCGATTTGCTGTTACCAATTGGGGAAGAAGTTCAGGTAACCGATGACGAGACACTTGAAGGGTTACCAAGATTGGCTCATGAAAATCAAGTTCCCATTGCTGTTGGTTTTGGTAACGTTTCAATGAAAAATTTGAAGGGATCTCATAATCGGGAGTCCTGGGTCGCTTTGGATTGATTTTTAAAGCCTTCATTCGGGTCAGCACAAAAGAACGAAGATTATTTCTCAGATGATCCCACCCCACCAGGGTCCAGTTCCCTTTGCGAAAAATTAATCCATAGGGATTGACCTCTCGGCGAGTGATTTTGCCAGTGCTAAAAGCATGATAAACAATTTCAGCAGTTTTTCTTCGATCGAGGGCATCTTGAATTTCGTGTACCCATTTCAACCGTGAGGGCGATCCCTTTCCTGCCGAATAGGTCATGGCAATTTCCGACGGAGGGGGATGGATATGGTGGTTAACACTGGTGATTTTGTGAAGAGCTGATTCAAGCTGGCCTTGATAAGGGAAGCTCTCGTTTTCCAAAACAGCACCAGAGGAAAGCATGAGCAGGGAGGATTCCTGTGGAGTAAATTCAATTTCGGGGAGAAAGAACTTTTCTTTCTCGATAATATAACCTCCCTTCCTTACGGCCGAACCACTCTGGTGTTCTATGGGAATGCCGAGTGAGATCAACTCTGCCTTGTCGCGTTCAAACTTTCGCTGGTTCGATTCTTCGATTCCTCTTGCGTAATCCTCGGGAAAATGGTTTTTGATCTGTCGCCAGGAAACTGGATCCTGGACATTCAGCAAATACGTGATCAAGTCAAGAAGGCGTTCGGTGCGGTTCACTAAAGTCTAGTTTATGAAAAGCCATACACTGGGGTCAACCGAATGAGTGGACCGGGACTTTGGTCTATCGACGACGGACAACTAGGGTGGTCGATGAACAATCAGCTGGTGCGGTTCTATAATCATGTTACAATTGGTCCCAATCCAGGCGGTTATTGAGCTAAAATAGGAACGCTAGTATTCAATATTTAGGAGTTAGACCATGACTTTCATCATCTGTGAACCGTGCATCGGAACCAAAGATACCGCTTGTGTGGACGCTTGCCCGGTCGACTGTATTCATCCTCGCGGTGACGAAGCGGAATTCGAGAGCGAACAGCAACTCTATATAGATCCTGAAGAATGTATTGACTGCGGTGCCTGTGTCCCAGAGTGCCCAGTAGAAGCAATTTTTCCCGAAGACGAGGTACCGGATCAGTGGCACGATTATATCGAAGTCAACTACCAGTGGTACGAGAGTCAGGTCGAAAAGAAAAAGGCATGAGGTGATGGAGTTCAGAAAGAGAGAGAGGTTTTTCCTGGAGAGGTTTACCGCTGGCTGTTAGTATCCTGTCTCACAGACAACATACCATTTGTTCCGGGCGAAAAGGTTTCTGATTCGAGGCGTGACGACGAGGTGACGCCCCTCAACATCATCCATCAGGACTGATGCCTACTTTGCCCGGCGTGGTTTTCACCGAGTGCAGTCTTTCGGTGTTGGGCTTGTGTTTTCTTCTGCCTACCTCACAACCTGTCTCACTGGATAGCTTGACACCTGTAGCCCGCCTTGAGTGTACAGAGCGGTAATAACCGATTGGCATATTCGATTCGATGGCCAGCGTTCCTTCAACCTGGGCTACCCCATCCAGCTGTTGAGCAAAAAGCTTTAATGGTGGCTTGTAGTTGCCCAGATCAGAATTGAGATAAGTCCTTGCATCGGTTGTTTGGGCTATGCATTAATCCCCCATGTTTTGAACCGACACCGCTGGAATGAATAAAGAAGGTTAAATTTAAAGGAGAGCACTTTCTCATTGGTTCTCCTCCTCACAACTGATGCCCTGTTTCACAATAGAACAAGAAGCCTTGTCAAACATGTGCATGGATTACCCCCCTCTTTCCAGAACCCTTCATCTACCATTTGAGAGTGTCTCATATGTATCTGAACCAGTTTAGCAGCACCACTCGTATATAGATGCAAAGTCTTTTAAAAAGGCCGTGGTAAAAATCAGCCTTCGATTAGACCCCGTTAAAAGGGGGGGAAGCGCAGAAAGGAAAAGTCCCCGAGTGGCATTCACACCACCTCACAAACGTACTAGAAACCTGGCGGACTCCAGAGTTCCTTCCTACTTATTCCGGGTGCGCGTCTGTCTCTCGGGAACTCTCCCATTTTAGAATGGTCAGAAGAAATGTCAAGCGAAAAAATACTTTATTTTTCAATAAGTTATGATCACCTAGGTACACAGTTTCTGCACACCATTTTCACAGGTTTTTCCTCAAAGCCAGGCGTCGCAAAAGGCCGCTTAGCTGTGGCCTTTGTATGTAAATAGAGCTGTTAGATTTCAGACACTACTACCTGGACTTGTCTCCAGTCCATTTTTCCCTACAATGTTTCGCCGCGGATGAGATCTTGATAACTTTCGCGTCTACGGATGATCCTTATCTGTTCTCCATCCACCAAAGCCTCAGCCGCTCGGGGACGCGAGTTGTAGTTGGAAGAAGCGACAAAGCCGTAGGCGCCCGCGTTCATGACAGCCAAATAGTCACCTTGCTTGAAGTCCGGGAGAAAGCGGTCGCGAGCAAAGAAATCCCCTGTCTCACAAATTGGACCGACCACGTCGGCTTTAACTCGCCCCGGCTTCTGTTCGACGGGGAGCACCTCGTGATAAGCCTGGTAAAGAGAGGGTCGTATCAAGTCGTTCATGGCGCCGTCCACCACCACAAAATGCTTTTCACGGTTCAATTTGTGGTAGAGAACCTGATTAAGCAAGATCCCTGCATTTCCTACAATAAAGCGTCCCGGCTCAAAAATAATTCGATAATCGTCCCGGTGTTTTCTAAGAAAGGCGGCGTAACGCTCTACATCGGCAGGTTTTTCTCCCTGATAAGGAATCCCCAGGCCACCTCCCAAGTTGAGATGCTCTATCGGTAGACCTTGAGACGCAAATTCACCCGCCAGTTCCTTAAGTCTCAGAAACGCTTCTAGAAAAGGCTCCACGTCAAGAATCTGAGAACCGATGTGAAAACCCAACCCAACGACTTGCACCTGAGGAGTCTTTCGCAGAGCCTTGATAATTTTGTCAACCTGCTTCACATCAATTCCGAACTTGTGCTGGCTTAGCCCGGTAGCGATGTAGGGATGAGTCCTGGGATCGACGTTCGGATTAAGCCGAAAAGAAATTCTCGGGTGTGTTTGTTTTTCTTGAGCAATTCTATTGAGAATGTCAAGTTCTTCCAATGATTCAATGTTGACGCTGAAGATCGGTTTTTGCGCCACGGTTTCCAACTCTGGAAGCGTTTTGCCCACCCCACTGAAGACAACCCGCATCGGATCAATCCCGATCGTTTCCAAGCGATACAACTCGCCGGTCGAGACCACATCAAAGCTGCTCCCCTCCTCCTTGAGTAACTTCAAGATGGCCAAATTAGAGTTAGCCTTTACGGCATAGCAGATGAGGGGGTCAATCTGCAAAAAGGCAGTGCGAAAATAATGGTAGTTTTGGAGGAGAACCTTCTTGCTATACACATAACAAGGCGTTCCAATTTGGCGGGCAATGGCGGTGAGGGAAACATTTTCACAGAAAAGCTCTCCATTACGATAACTAAAAAACTGCGCCACCGTAGTTTGCTCCCGATCATTTGAATTCATAGATCCCCAGTTCGCCAAGCAGGCTATAGATCATTCCTACTCAATCGCGATTGCCCAAAGAAGGATAAGGTGTTCCTTCTTCCGCTCCTCTCTGTGCTCATTGTACCCATAGAGATGATTCGATGACAGGAATGATTTCTTTTCCCGAAGGGGCCAAGAATTAGGTCGAATAGTTCTCCTGTTGGCTATCTGGTACAATTCTTGAACTTCGAGGAGCTTCGTAGCAAGGTGAGGTTCGACTTTGAAAGAAGGGTTCGATGTAGTCACCGGCGGAGCCGGTTTCATCGGCTCCCACATTTGCCGAGCGCTTTTGAGGCAGGGCCGGAGAGTGCGAATTATTGATAATTTCTTGAGTGGAAAGCTGGATAATGTGGCCGACATCCGGCAAAAATTCGGTGCGAAGTGTGAGATTTTCGAACAGGATGTGTGTGATCTGGAAGGCCTCATGAACCTGTTCAAGGGGGCCGATACTGTTTATCACCAGGCCGCGCTCACATCGGTTCAAAAATCTCTTCAGAATCCTTTAGAAACCAATAGCACCAACGTTGACGGTACCTTAAAGGTGCTCTTAGCAGCCCGTGATCGTGGCATTAGAAAGGTTGTATTTGCAACAAGTACATCAGTTTATGGTGATTCAGATGCTCTTCCCAAACGGGAAGAAATGAAGCCGAATCCGATCTCTCCTTACGCGGTCACCAAGTACGTCGGTGAACTCTATTGCAAGATTTTCTCCGAGGTTTATCAGTTACCAACCCTTGGACTTCGCTATTTCAATGTCTTCGGACCATCTCAGAATCCAGACTCTGAATACGCCGCGGTCATTCCTCGATTCATCTCTCGAATGCTTGGAGGCCAGCAAGCCATTATCTATGACGACGGGGAACAGAATCGGGACTTCATTTTCGTTGATGACGTGGTTTCTGCTAATCTACTGGCGACGGAGTCACACGCCCAGGGCCTGTGCCTGAACATAGGCTGCGGTCACCGCTTCACCCTGAACCAGATCGTGAAAATTCTTAATGAGATTCTGGGTACCAAGCTGTTGCCGATCTACCAGCCGGCGCGTCTCGGGGATGTGAGGCATTCTCAGGCCGACATCCGGCTGGCTGAGACGACGATCGGGTTTAAACCGACAATCTCCTTGCGGGAAGGACTCCGTCGAACAGTTAAGTGGTTCCAGGGAAACATTGGACACTAGCAGCCCGTGGTAAAAGTTACGTGGGGTCGTACGTCGGGAATCTTCGGTTGCTGGCAAGGCGCGAAGAAAAGTCGATGCCTGGACATTAACGATGACAAGTAACACCGTCCACTGGACGCAAACTACTGGTGCCATTTGGGTTGCGATGATGTTGGTCTGTCTGCGGTGTAGCGCTTCCTTGACGATGACCCGGTATGGCCTTTGATCGGTGCGTTTGGCATCCAGACCCACGGCGCTCGCAGCGCGACCGGCATCACTTTCACCACTAGCCGGAGAGCATATCGCGAATGAAGCTGAAGCAGAAAATACTATCTAAAAGGGCTGAAATTGGAGTAATCGGGCTGGGATATACTGGTTTGCCACTGGCCATGGAGTTTGTCCGAAGCGGTTTCCTAGTGCACGGCATCGACGTCGATCAAGAAAGGGTAGGGGAGATCGAGCAGGGCAAATCACGGGTTTTGGATGTTAAGAATGAGACCCTCCAGTGGGCGACGGATTGTGGACGGTTTAAAGTACACTCTAATTATCGGATAGTGTCGCGTCTCGACTGTGTGATCATTTGTGTTCCCACTCCCTTGCGCCATACGAAAGACCCTGACATTGGTCACATCATTGATGCTGCCCGGAATATTCGGAAACATTTGCGCCAACAGATGCTGATTATTCTGCAGAGTACGACTTATCCGGGAACGACGAGTGAGGTGCTGTTGAGCGAGTTTCAGGGTGATCATTTCAAGATTGGGAAAGACCTTTTTGTCGCTTTTTCTCCGGAACGTGTCGATCCCGGAAATCCCACCTTCAATATTCAAAATACACCTAAGATAGTGGGTGGAGCTACTCCTCGCTGCACTGAAGTCGCGAAGGTTCTTTACGAACAGGCCATCGATCAGGTGGTTCCCGTTTCATCTGCAGCTGCCGCCGAAATGGTCAAGTTGCTCGAAAACACTTTTCGGGCTGTCAACATCGGACTGGTCAATGAGATCGCCATCATCTGCGATAAGCTGGGACTATCGGTTTGGGAAGTGATCGAAGCTGCGGCAACCAAACCCTTTGGATTTATGCCATTTTTCCCAGGTCCTGGTTTGGGAGGGCACTGTATTCCCATTGATCCGATCTATCTTTCCTGGAAATTGAAGATGCTCAACTATAACGCACGCTTTATTGAGTTGGCCAGCGAAGTGAATACGCACATGCCCGAATACTGCGTCCAGAAAATCGGATGGGTGTTAAATCGCCGCCGGAAGTGTGTGAACGGATCGAAGATCTTAGTCTTAGGAGTCACTTATAAACCTGATGTTAGTGATGTGCGGGAATCGCCGGCACTGGACATCCTGCGGTTGCTGGATTCGGAAGGAGCAAAGCTTGATTTTTCGGATCCCTATGTTCCCCGCTTTAAATGGAACGAGATCGTTAGAAAATCGATAAAGTTGACTCCAAAGGCTATAAGTCAGTATGATCTGGTGGTGGTCGTCACCGACCACACGTGCTTTGATTACCAGATGATTCGCCAGTCGGCCCGCCTCATTTTCGACAGTCGTAATGTTTTCAAGGGCACCGTTGAAAACGTCGTGAAACTCTGAAAGGGTCTAGCCGGTTGATCCGATACTCCTCGCTGGAAGTCCTGTCAGTCGGTCCGTCAATCAGCGATTAACCTGTGAGAATACCGTTCCTTGATCTCACCTATCAGACGGAGGTTGTACTCAAGGATTTTCTGCGTCGTGTTCAGGAACTAGCACACTGCAATCAGTTCATTGGGGGTGATTCGGTTGAAAAATTTGAACGGTCCTTTGCCCAATATTGCGGCACAAAGCATTGTGTCGCACTGAATAGTGGCACTGACGGCCTTCGTCTAGCGCTTTTGGCGGCCGGCATTCGATCTCGAGACGAGGTGATCACAACCCCTTTTAGCTTTGTCGCCACTAGCGAAGCTATCAATCAGGTGGGAAAGCTGATTCTAGCAGATATTGACTCTGAAACCTTTACCCTGTCACCAGCGGCGGTGCAAGAAAAAATCAACGAACGGACCAAGGTTTTATTGCCCGTACACACCTTTGGCCTCCCTGCGCCGATGATGGAATTACAAGTTCTTAGCGAGCGCAATGGGCTTAAGCTCATCGAGGATGCCTGTCAGGCACACGGCTCAGCCATCTTCAATCAGAGAGTGGGGAGTTTCGGAGAACTAGCATCTTTTAGCTTTTACCCCACTAAAAACCTGGGAGCCTTTGGGGATGCTGGTGCGGTGACCTGTAACAACGAAGCCACTGCAGAGAGGATTAGGCGCCTTCGCAATCATGGTCAGGTAGCACCATATCAGCATGAGGAGGAAGGATACAATTCCCGGATGGACTCTCTGCAGAGTGCTCTTCTCGACCTGAAGCTGCGCTTTCTGGGCGAGTGGAACGACTGGCGACGTCGCCTCGCCAAGGTGTACCGTCAGGAGCTGGCCGATGTAGGGGAAGTCCAATTTCAGAAGGAACTGCCCAACTATCGACATTGCTATCATCTTCTGGGTGCCCTGGTCGAAGAGCGGCCCAAACTGGTACAGTGCCTGGTTGGTCTGGGAATTGAGACCCAAGTCATTTATCCAACACCGATTCACCTTCTGGAGGCCTATCGGCATCTGAATCATCGTCGCGGTGATTTTCCGAATGCTGAAAAAGTATGTCAGAAGGTCCTTTGCTTTCCACTCTATCCAGGTATGTCAGAAGGACAGGCGGTGGAGGTAGCCCGGGTCGTCAGGCACTTTTATGGGGGATAAACTGATTTCTTATGCGCTGATGGCAGGTGTCGTCAGCTCTTTGGTGTCAGTCTTTTTTTCAGGTCTGTTCTTTGCAGCGGCAATATTTTTTTGGGTCTGGAATGGTTGGCGCAACCGGCAGTGGAGACTCGAAACGCCTCCCTTCACTGTTTTTCTCCTGGCATTCTGTACGGCTGTTCTGGTCTCTATCCTATTTTCCACTAATCCCCTGGACAGTGCGATTTATCTCAAGAAGCTCATCAAGTTCTTTTATGTCTTCCTGATTTTCACTTTCTTCACCCGAGTTCAGGTCGAACAGACCCTGCACGGGATCTTTGCCGTCCTGGGATTGAGTGCTCTGTACGGGATCCTCCAGTACTATTGGTTGATGGAAGTCAATCTTTTGAATCGGATTAACGGTTTCATGAGTCATTGGATGACCTTTTCAGGACAACTCATGCTGGGATCTGTGGCCTTGGCAGGTTACATCTTGTTGTACCGGTTGTCGGGAGAAGACGTTAGAGAGACAAACGGAGAAAGGGAAGAGGGAGGTGAGAGATGGGGAGAAAGATGGACACAGGAAGAGAATTCTTCTAGCCCGAAGCTCAAGACGCGAACCGTAAAGCTCAATTTTGATCACTGGGGACTGATCTTCTGGATCGGAGTGTTAGTCCTTCTTCTTTTTGCCCTGGTGCTGACGAACACACGGAGTGCTTGGTTAGGTGCTGTTGTCGGTCTTTCTTTGTTGCTGGCCATTTATCGATTTCGCTGGCTCATCATCGCCGGAATAGGTCTTATCGGACTGTTTTTCTTGTTGCCCACTCATTTTCAGCAACGCCTTTACTCGAGTTTTGACCCCCGTGATACCACCACGCGGGGTCGACTTGAGCTGCTTCAGACGGGTAAAAACATGGTTTGGACTCATCCTTGGACTGGGGTAGGACCCAGAATGGTGCCGTTCGTTTATCATCAATACGCGGGAGAGAGTGGATTTCCACATTGGATGTATCAGCACCTTCACAGCACCCCAATCCATGTTGCGGCTGAAATGGGATTAGTCGCTCTCGGTCTTTGGATCGCGTTGTGGCTTCGTTTGTTGTACGATTTTACTCGTTTTGCGCAAACTCGGCTGCGGGACAATTTTCCATTCTATCTGGCCGTCAATGGCATCCTGGTGCTAGTGGCGTTTTTATTTGCGGGTCTCTTCGAATATAATTTTGGGGATTCCGAAATTTTGGTCCTACTCTTGTTCTTGATGACGGCTCCTTATGTCTCGAAGCGCCGGAAGCGCCAGGCTACCTAAAATCGCAATTCTGGGAACGCGCGGAATTCCCGCTAATTATGGTGGCTTTGAGACCTTCGCCGAAGAGTTGTCGACCCGTCTAGCTAGGCGCGGACACGATGTCACCGTTTACGGGCGTTCTCATTTCATCGAGTCGGACCTTCGTTTCTATCGTGGAGTGAATATCCGCGTATTACCCAGCGTAAAGCACAAATACCTGGAGACTGTCACTCACACGGCTCTGGCAGTCTTCTGTGCGCTGTTTCGGCGCTACGATGTTCTATTCATCTGCAATGCAGCCAACGCCTTTTTATGTTGGATTCCCAAGCTGGTCGGACAAAAGGTGGTGCTCAATGTGGACGGAATCGATCGCTTGCGCAAAAAGTGGAATCGTACCGGAAGGGCCTTTTATCGGTTCAGTGAGTTCTTGGCCACTGTTTTCCCCGATTTGGTTGTCACAGATGCACGGAGGATTCAGCATTATTACTGGGAGGAGTACGGATTTCAGACCCGGTTCATTCCCTACGGTGCCTCAGCAGAAATGTTGGAAAGTCAGGCCATTCTAGACGAACTCGGACTCAAGTCGCGCCACTATCTTCTTTATGTGAGTCGCTTGGAACCTGAAAACAATGCCGATCTGGTCATTCAGGCTTTCCTCCGTTCCCAGGTTAAAGAGCCCCTGGTGATAGTGGGCGATGCGCCCTATGCCCAGGGATACATCAGGGAACTAGATCGTTTAGCAGCAGGACAAAATGTCCTGCTGCCTGGCGCGATCTACGGGCAGGAATATCGGGAACTCCTTTCCCACAGCCTTTGCTGCATTCACGCTACCGAGGTTGGGGGGACTCATCCTGCACTTCTTGAGGCCATGGGATGCGCCTGCATCATGTTGGTCAACGACACGCCCGAAAATCGAGAGGTTGTTGGTCAGACGGGTCTCTTCTATCCTTTTAATAACCTGGAAGCGCTTGCACAACTGATGAATGAAGTGAGTTCCCGGCCTGACGATTATGAAGGACTCAGACAAGAAGCTCAGCAGCGAGTGCGGGAGGCTTATGATTGGGAGCATGTGGTTTGCCAATACGAGGGATTGCTGGATGAACTCAACGGGTTCGATTCCGGAATATCGTGACCATCAAACCACCAGTTCCTGAATCGAGACGATGAAACTTTTAACGATTGCCCAGAGCTCAGTCATTGTTTTGGCCAACTTTCTCCGAAAAGTTCTGGTGCAGCGACACCTTCTCTGGAACTTTGTCGTTCGTGATTTAAAACAGCGCTATGTGGGTTCCTTCATGGGTTTTTTTTGGTCTCTGATCCATCCTCTGGTATTGCTCGTAAGTTACACCTTCGTATTTGTCGTCATTTTCAAAATCAAGTTGAGTATGGACAGGACGAATAATTTTGCACTCTTTCTCTTTTGTGGGATTTTACCCTGGCTATATTTCCAAGACACTGTTGTGCGCTCCTGCAACTCGGTTCTGGATCACAGTAATCTCATTCGCAAAACCATTTTTCCTTCCGAACTTCTGCCCCTCACTGTGGCCTTATCGAACCTTGTCACCCACCTCATTGGTTTTGCGATTGTGCTGGTGGTGCTGCTTTATTCCGATGTCCTAGGATGGTCTGTCCTGGCGATTCCCGTCTATTTTATTCTGCTTGCTCTCTTATCTTTGGGATTGGGTTGGCTGGTGGCAGCTCTTCAGGTGTTTCTTCGTGATACTGCACAAATCCTCTCCGTCGTAATGGTCTTCTGGTTTTGGTTCACGCCTATTTTTTACGAAATCGAAATGGTTCCCGCAGCGTTCCGTTTCTGGATTCGGTTGAATCCTCTTGGTCATGTGGTGCAAGGCTATCGGCGTCTGCTTCTGGAAGATCGGTGGCCCGAGACTACTTCCCTGTTGTTCCTCTCGGCCTGTGCTCTCTCCATTTTTATTTTGGGGGGATTGGTATTTCGCAACACGAAAAGAGAATTTATAGATGTCCTCTGAACACTCCACCGCTGAACTGGCAATCTATCTGAAGCATCTTTCCAAGAAATACTCAATCTACGATCGTCCCAGCCAAAAGCTATTCGAATTACTCACACTTCGCAGAAAACAGTTTCACCATGAATTCTGGGCTTTACGCGACGTGGACCTGGAGGTCTCAAAAGGAATCACGCTAGGAATTGTGGGGCAGAACGGATCGGGAAAGAGCACACTTTTGCAGATTGTGGCAGGTATTTTGAGGCAGACCAAGGGGGAATGTTTGGTCAGCGGAAACGTTTCGGCCTTACTCGAGTTAGGTTCCGGTTTTAACCCTGAATTCACCGGTCGCGAGAATGTTTTCATGAACGGCGCCATCCTGGGATTGACCCATCGACAGATCGAGGAGCGGATCGACCAGATCCTTGATTTTTCTGAAATCGGCGACTTCATTGACCAGCCTGTCAAAACCTATTCGAGTGGAATGTTCGTCCGGCTGGCCTTCTCAGTGGCCATTCATACCGATCCAGATATTCTGCTGGTGGATGAGGCGCTGGCAGTAGGAGATCTAATTTTCCAGCATCGCTGTATTAACCGTATTCGGCGATTGCGAGAAGAGAAAAAAACTATTTTGTTCGTGACTCATGACTTGCAGGCGGTGACTCGCTTGTGCGAGCGGGCTATCCTGATGGACCATGGAAAAAAGTTGGAAGATGGTACCCCCGATGAAGTGGTGCAGCGTTACCAAGCGTTGATCTTAGAGCGCGAACAAAAAACAGCCGGACAAGGGGAGATCTGGGCCGGAGCTGGGCAAGATAAGACGCTTGGGGCTGTCAATACTATCCCTTGTATACATCACCGTTACGGCAAGGGTGGAGCTGAAGTTCTGGGGATCATCCTCCATTCTGCTGAGGGGAGAGTACTCAATCAGGTGCGAGCAGGAGAGCAAGTACAGCTTGTCATTTCGGTCCGCTTTCGCCGTGATATTGAACATCCCATTATTGGCTTCACCGTGCGTGATCGCCTCGGGGTTGAGATGACGGCCTCCAACACCACCTATGAAGGTTTGAACCTGCCGCCGGCCAAGACGGGTGACTTGTTCACAGCGGGGTTCCGTTTTCGTGTGCCCGAGTTGCGCCCAGGCAGCTACTCCATCTCTCCCGCCATTGCTCAGGGTAACATTTTGGAGCACACCATCGAAGACTGGGTTGACAACGCCTACATCGTCGATGTCGCCGAAACGGGCTTGGTGTATGGTGTGATGCGGTGGCCAGTCCAGGCAAGTTTCAACATTGTGGGAGATCTCCCTCAAACCGACAAGTAGGTCGTATATTGAAAAAAATAATCTTTTCGGTAATCTCAATCCCGCGGTGGAGAAACCACATTCGTCCATAAGCTGGAAAACAGTGTCTGTCCCTGGCGTAAGACCCCGCCCGGTCTATAAAAATCGATGATCCTACGAAGTCTTTCCTGTCGGGACAGGGAGAGTTCTGAGGCACCAAGGTAATGGTCTAGTAATACGCCCTTGAAGTTAGCGACTTTAGATGTTTCAGGTAGGGAGGCGAACAGTTGCACCAGGTCGCGAGCTGCCAGGATATCTCTCAAATATCCCTTCAGGTGTGGGAAATGTTGACATTTTTCTAGGTCTACGAAATAGAATCGAGTGTGGGGATTTTGTCGGATATCGACCAGGATGTGCCGAGTCTTGAGATCACCGTGGAAAAAGCCTTTGGTATGAAAGGACACTAGCTCCCGAGCCAGATCGACCGCGATTTGCGGCGAAAAATCGATAACAGGATGAACCTGAAAAATGTGGTTTCCGGTTGAGGGTATCTCACAGACTGAAGGAATCTCTGGTGCTACTGAAAAGCTGTGCCAGTTCAACCATTCTCCTCTCTGTTTCAAAGCCGCCACTACCGTAATCGTGCCGAGTCCATTACGGTGCAACTTTCGAGACATGCGAAGGTTTTGAAAAGCGTAGTTCCGGCGCAAGCTGCGGCTCAAAGAGGCGTTTCTGAAATAGTAGGTGAAACAAGATTGGAATTGGCCTCGAACAAGGAGAGGTAAGCGAAAAATCTGGCGCCCCCGACAGTCTAGCAGTCTCTCGGCTCCCGGAAACTCACAGACCTTCTCCGGATATTCTAAAAGTTCAACAGGAGGTTGAAAGTCTTTATGAATCCACCCCTTGAACCGTTTTCCCACATAAGGCTGAAACCTGACGTTCATCTGGTGCTGCTGTGTCTCGGTGCTTTTGTGCTCCGTGCAAATGGCACAAGTGAAAGTATACTATAGCAGTCCGTGGTCAAAGTCCCGCGGGACGCGTTGCTGTAGGCCCGAGTGCTAGATGTGCCGACGGGGCTATAATATCGACTCGGCGAGGACGAGCGACAAAACGGATTAGCCGACAATCTCATCTGCGAAATGACGCGAATTTTGACATCGTCCATGGATCTGGGTGTAGTGATCGTCAACTGGAACAGTGGGGATCTTCTGGCTCGCCTGGTTCATTCTCTGGCTCCTTTGCAAGACGAGCTAAAGGAGGTGCTGATCATCGACAATGCATCCCAGGATTGGAGTCTCCCCTTGCGGGGGTTGCACCCGAAGGTGCAGGTTCTCTTTCTCAAGCGTAACCAGGGTTTTGCCGGCGCCGCCAATGAAGGTATGTCCAGAGCGACTTCCAAAGTGGTTTTGTTACTGAATCCGGATGTAGAAGTCAAACCAACTAGTATTCGCGAACTTTACCTCAGAATTCAAGAAAGTCCGAAAGCGGCAATCGTCTGTGGACCTCTGGTTAACAAGAATGGCAGCGCACAAGAAAGTTCCCGGATCCGTTCTTTCCCAACGTGGAGAAGTGTGCTCAGGGATGTGTTGTTTCTCGACGAAGTGGTGGAGTGGTTGGGGAAGGGAACAGAGCCCCCCATTACCAGACTGAGGGAGCTGTCCCTCCAGAGCAGACGACCTGGACCTTTGAAGATCGATCAGCCAGCTGCTGCCTTTTGGCTGCTTCGAAAAGAGGCATGGAAGGCCATTGGAGGATTCGATCCGCGGTTTTATCCTGCTTGGTTTGAGGATGTCGACTTTTGTAAGCGGCTTCGCCAAGGCGATTGGCAGGTTTTATATTTTCCGAATTTTCCGGTTATCCACCGGGGAGGGCTTGCTCTAAAGCGACTTGGTTATACCGCCTTCGTGGAGATCTATTATAGAAATCTGCTCTTCTATTGGAAAAAACATCACTTCCATTCCTATTTCCTGTTGTGGTTTCCGGTGAAGTTCGGTACCTGGATTCGACGGCACTTTATCCGCAGATGACTCAAATTCCTTCAAAATTGGTTCTGGTTAGCTTAGTAACTTGCGACGACGCCCACTTTCTTGAGCGTTGTCTGCAATCGGTCAAGGGGCAGACAGTGCCAGTTCGGGTGAAGATTTTTGACAACGCTTCTCGTGATGACACCTGTGAAATCGCTGAAAAGTGTGGTGCCGAGTTGTTTCAATCGGACAGAAATCTCGGTTTCAGCTACGGTCACAACCGTAATCTTTGGAAAGAGGATTTTGAAACCGCGCTGTTACTGAACGCAGACGTCATCTTAGCGCCGAACTATCTGGAACAGCTTCTGATTGCATTGGAGGAAGTAGAAGGAGCTGGAATGGCAGGGGGTAAGCTTTACCGCATGGATTCGAGAGGGCAATTAATCTTGAGGCGTTCATTTGCAGTGCTGGACAGCACCGGAATTTTCTTCACTCCGTCCCAGCGTCATTTTGATCGGGGCAGTGGTCGGGAAGACCACGGCCAATACAATCGCCGGCAGCTGGTCTTTGGGATTACTGGGGCTGCCCTGTTTTGTAAAAAGGCCATGTTGGAGGATGTTAGTGTGAGAGGAGAATGTTTGGACGAGGATTTTTTTGTTTATCGGGAGGACGCTGACTTGGCCTGGAGAGCTCAATTGAGAGGTTGGAAGGCGGTCTACGAGCCCCGTGCGAAAGCGCGTCATCATCGCTATGCCCTATCGTCGCGGCGGCGGCAACTCTCACCACTCATCAACTACCATTCGCTCAAAAACCGTTACCTGATGCGCACGAAAAACCTTGATAGCGCGGTTCGAAGAAAATGTTTTCCGTATCTGTGGCTTCGAGATATCGTGGTTTTCGGATATGTGCTCTGTTTAGAGTGGAGTTCGCTGCCTGCCTATTGGGCCGTTTGGGGGTTAAGGAGCAAGTTTCAACAAAAGAGGAAACTGGTTCAGGATTCTCGTCAGGTTTCTCCCGAGGAGATCGCCTGGTGGTTTTCCTTTCAGCCAAGAGCCCGAGATTGTGACGAGTATTGAACGCTGAGCCCTGAACCCTTTACCATTGCCTTCTGGTTAAATTCTTGGCACTGAAAAGCCGTGATCCGGAACTTGTCTGAAATCTAAATCAGGAGTCCGTCTTCGGACGGGATAGGGTTAAGTTTGGATCCGCGGAGAGATCCCAGCCATCAAAGGATCCACGTCTAATGCGGAGCAGAGCAGCTGCAGCAACCATGGCAGCGTTGTCCGTGGTCAGAGAAGGTCGGGGGTAGTAAACCGGCAGGTTTTGGTTGGCGAAGAACTCCTTGCTTCGGCGCCGGACTTCACGGTTGCAGGAAACTCCGCCGGAAATGTGGATAGAACACACTTTCCGGCCCTTTAGAGCACGGTCTAGGCGGTCAAGCAGCTGATCCACAATCGATCGCTGGTAGCTGGCCAGTAGATCCAGGATCACCGAGGGCGTGGCCGCTAGATGGTGCGATCCACTTTTCTCCACTGGAGGGATTTCGTGGCCTTGGACATAGCGCAAAGCCGCTGCCTTGATACCGCTAAAACTGAAATCGATGCTGTGGTCACTGAACTTCGGGAGGGAAAAATGAACCGCTTCGGGATTCCCGCGAGGCGCAAGTTGGTCAATAATCGGTCCACCAGGGTACCCAAAACCCAAAAGCTTGGCCAATTTATCCAGCGCTTCCCCAGCGGCGTCATCTCGCGTCCGGGCGATTTCTTGGGGATTAGTGACGTCCTCTAAATAAAACAAGCTGGTGTGTCCTCCCGAGGCGACCAGGGAGAGCGCTGGTAACTCAGCCTCGGGATGGTCCAAGAAGATTGAACAAATGTGACCTTGCAGGTGGTTGATCCCGAGAAAAGGGATGCCTAATGCATAAGCCAGCCCCTTCGCATAGGCCATTCCCACCAATAAGGCTCCGACCAATCCAGGTCCTCGAGTGACCGCAATGGCTTGGATATCACGCCAGGTGAGCGGGTTGCCTTTCCCGCCGGCCTCTTCAAGACAGCGTTGAATCACAGGACAGAGGTTCTCGACATGTTCGCGACTGGCTAGCTCCGGAACGACTCCACCAAAGTCGGAGTGTACTGCAATCTGTGAGGCCACCACACTGGAAAGGATAGTCCGGTCTTCACTAAGCAAAGCTGCTGCCGTCTCGTCACAACTCGATTCAATCCCTAGCACGATCATGAGGGGACAGACGTTTCAGCCTTAAAGAGAGCGGAAATCGATTCCTCGTAGGGCTGTCGAGCTAGGCCCGCCTCGGTAATGATGACGGAGATCAGCCGGTTGGGAGTGACATCAAAAGCCGGATTGATAACGGAGGTGGACAAGGGGGCCAGATGCTCCCCTTTGATTTCCGTAACTTCTTTGGTATCACGTTCTTCGATGGGGATCTGTTCTCCTGTCGGAGTGTCGAGGTCGATGGTGGAACGGGGTGCAGCCACATAAAATGGAATACTGTGCTCCTTAGCCAGTACAGCCAAGGAATAGGTTCCAATTTTGTTGGCGGTATCGCCATTGCGTGCAATGCGGTCAGCGCCCACAATCACAGCTTGGACTCGTTTTGACTGCATAAAGTATCCAGCCATGCTGTCCGTAATCAAGGTACAGGGAATATTCTCTTTCATCAGTTCCCAGGTGGTGAGTCGAGCACCTTGAAGGATGGGTCGGGTCTCGTCGGCGAAAACTTCAATTCGCTTTCCATTCTCAACTGCAGCACGAATGACCCCCAAAGCCGTACCATAACCGGCCGTGGCCAAGGCACCGGCATTGCAATGGGTCAACACGGTCATATTCTCGGAGAGTAGCTGTTGGCCGTATCTCCCGATTTCTCGGTTAATCTCGATGTCCTCCTGGTGAACCTTTAAAGCTTCTTCTTTCAGAGCTTGCTGGATTTGTTCTAGTGAACCCTGCTGGCAGCCCTCGAACACTTGCTTCATTCGTTCGATGGCCCAGAAGAGATTACGAGCAGTAGGCCGCGTTCGGTTAATGGTCTGACAAATGGTTTCGAAGTTTTCTCTGAGGTGGTTTTTGGAGGAAAGATTTCTCACTCCCAGAGCGATTGCCATAGCTGTGGCCACTCCAATGGCCGGAGCGCCCCGAATGACCATACTCTTGATCGCCTCGGCCACCTCTTCCACGGTCTGATACGTATTGTAAACTTCTTGGGTGGGAAGCACGCGTTGATCAATCATTCTGACGCCTTCGTCACTCCATTCAATGGTTCGAATCATGGTTTCTTTATACACCGAGAAATGAGAACTGACAACTGAACATTTTCTGGTGTCTGTGCGCTTTCAATCGGCTGCTTCTTTTGGCCAACAGGGAAAAATAAAAAACTAAAGTGCACTAGAGATCATGCTCATGATGAGTGATCAGCGATCCCGATCAACTTGACAGTGGTCCGATTCCACTCCTAAGCTTTGTGCTGACGAATGCCTGATAATCGTATACTCATCACTGGTGTAACCGGCGTTCTTGGCTGGAATCTGTGTCGTTATTTTGCGAACCTTGGTTATCAAGTAGAGGGTACCTACCGGCAGAATAAACCTGAGTGGCCCGGGTTCCTGCCGCGGCAATTGATTCTCGAGGACGTCGATTCGATCCAGCGTTTTGTGGGAAGTTCCAAATATCGGGCGGTTATTCACGCCGCCGCGATGTCTCATCCGGACGAGTGTGAACAGTTGCCTGAGCCGACCCATGCGGTCAATGTGAAGGGAACGGAGCTGTTGGAAGAAGCTTTACCCGAGGGGGTGCTTCTCATCTATATCTCCACCGATCTCGTCTTCGATGGGGTTCACGGAAACTACTCGGAGCGGGACGAAGCAAATCCGTTAAACACCTATGCGCGCAGCAAACTGGAGGCCGAGAAGAGTGTACTGCGGAGGGCGGGAGGCGTGGTAGTCCGGATGGCTAAGATTTATAGCCAAAGAAACCCCTATCACACCTGTTTTGTCTGCTGGCTGCGCACCCGCTTGCAAAACCAAGAGAAGGCTCCACTTTTCAAAGACGAGTACCGAACACCGATTTACGTTGGCGATGTGGCTCGGGGTTTAGAAAAGCTCGTCAGCCACGGAGCTTGTTATAATCTTTATCATTTGGGAGGACCGCAACGACTCAACCGAATGGAGTTTGGCGAACTGTATGCCGACGTTTTTGGTGCGGACCGATCGCTAATCATTCCAATCCCCTCAGAGAGTGCAGGACTGGTGGCGGTCCGTGGCAAAGATTGTTCTTTATGATTCTTCTCTCTTTATCAGAGAATTCCACTTTCAACCGTCTGGAGTGCGAGAGGGGTTACAGCGAATGAAAAACGCAATCTACTGAAGGTGGATTGCTGAGGAGGACGATGGACGATATCCGGAAGCTTTTGCCCTACATCCGGCCCAATCTTTATTTACTGATATCAGCGTTGGTGTTGCTTGTGGCCAGCGGGGCGCTGGAGACGGTCATCATCATGTTGTTGGCGCCGATTTTTGACACGGGGTTCGGTGCGCAGGCCATGACTGACGGCAAATTTGACTGGTTGCAGCGCTATTGGGGTTTGGATCGACTGGATCGGATTGCTTTGGTGCTGGTGATGTTCTCCCTATTCAAGGGAATTTTTCTTTACTTCGCCGAGTATTCCATGAGCTACAGCGGCCAGCGTATAGTGGCGGCCTTACGTAAGCAGCTTTATGGACATTTACTCGATCAGTCTCCGGCTTTTTACGCTCGAAACCCGACCGGAAAACTGATAGCTCGGATTGTGACGGACACCGAGCGGCTCCAGGAGACAATGAGTAAAACCCTGACCGACTTTTTGCGTCAGATTATCCTCCTCTTGTGTTTTCTGGGATTGGTCTTCTATACGAATTGGCGGTTGGCCTTGCTGTCCTTTCTAATCGCGCCACTGGTTTTGTTGATCAGTTTAAAACTAGGACGGAGAATTCGCCAAGTCAGCTGGCGCAGCCAAGAAAACCTCTCAGAAATATCCCACCTCCTCCAGGAAACCATCGCCGGCCACCGAGTCGTTCAGGCTTTTGGAATGGAAAAGTATGAGAAAAAAAGATTTAAGCACTCCACAGATCAGTTGGTTCGAGTGAATCTGAAGGCCGCGCGGATTACGGCCCTTAATTCACCTCTAATCGAGTTTATTGGGTACGTTTCCTTCGTCCCTTTTTTGCTTTATGCCAATTATCAGATTTCACAGGGTCTGACCGTGGGTACTTTCGTTGTTTTTGTAGCCGCCCTCTTTCGCCTTTTCGAACCGGTCCGAAAACTATCGCGGATGCACCTGCATTTCCAGCAGGCCTTTGCTTCCGCCAACCGAATCTTTGAGCTTCTGGAAACTCACGTCGAGATCAAGAATCGAGCGGGGGCAAAGAAATTAGGCCGAATCCAGGGTGAGATCGTCTTCGAGAAAGTGTTTTTCAGCTATGACCACCAGGAAGGGGTTCCGGTTTTGGAAGATATCGATTTGGAGATTATGCCGGGCGAGATCGTTGCCTTGGTGGGAAGCAGCGGCTCGGGAAAAACCAGTCTGGTGAGCTTGATTCCGCGTTTTTACGATGTTGACCAGGGACGGATAACCATCGATGGGATTGACGTTCGAGAGGCACAGCTTCTGTCTCTGCGCCGGCAGTTCGCTATGGTTACACAGGAGACGTTTCTATTTAACGACACGGTCCGAAACAACATTGCCTATGGGAGAGAATACTCCAGCCTGGAGGAGATCATCGAGGCAGCCCGCGCAGCCTTTATTCACGATTTTATCCATTCACTGCCGCGGGGATACGAGACAGTCATCGGTGAGCGAGGCCAGCGTTTTTCAGGCGGGCAGCGTCAACGTGTTGCCATTGCTAGGGCCATCTTGAAAAACGCCCCGATCTTGATCCTAGATGAAGCCACTTCTGCTCTGGATAGTGAGTCCGAGCGATTGGTCCAGGGCGCTCTTTGCAACCTAATGCAGAATCGCTCTACCTTGGTGATTGCACACCGCTTGTCAACGGTTCGAATGGCGGATCGAATTGCAGTGATGGAATCGGGAAAAATCGTGGAGATGGGGTGTCATGACAGCCTGCTGCAGCGCTCCGGTATGTACCGTAAACTGTATGATTTGCAGTTTACAGACGTGCCTATAGGTGTTCCGTTTCACAAATAAGATGATGTTTGTGGATAACGCTAACGAGACGATTTCAAGGAGCAAAGGGAGGCGATTGTGGTACAAATCGTAGACGAGGATCGACACGAATTTTTCCGAAATTACGCGAAAGTACCGGGAAAAACATGCAGAGCATGACAGGTTTTAGCTGTGTCGAGAAGTTCTTTGAAGCAGTGGATGTTGCGGTTGACATCAGGACGTTCAATAGCCGATACCTGGATTTTAGGGCCCGTTTGCCCAAAGAACTGGCCTTTTTTGAAGGAGAGCTTCGAAAGGAAGTTCAGAGTCGTCTCAGACGAGGCAGAATTGAAGTCTGTGTCAGTCTTACCCACACCTCGACTCACCAATATGAACTTAACGAGCCTGTAGTGCGAAATTATCTTGCTATCGCCGAAAAAATGCGATCCTGGGGAATGGACGGAGCACTCGATCTGTCGACTTTGTTCCAGTGCCCTGGAGTGATCACCACCCGTCGAGTAGATTCTTCCTCAGAACCGATCCTGAACTCGCTTTTGGAAACAGTTCGAGAAGCTCTGGACGCGGTAGTGGTGGCACGACGGTCCGAAGGAGCCAACTTAAAAACTGATTTGGAGAACCGAATCCAGAATCTGGAGAAGGTCGTGGAACGAGTTGCTGGGGAGGTAGTTCGAGTCAGGGAGCATTACCGAGAAAAGTTGGTACAGCGGCTAAGTGAGCTGAATGCTCCACGAGTACTTGAGGAAAACCGGTTGACACAGGAGATTTTTTTCTATGCGGGGCGTTCGGACATCTCCGAGGAGGTTACCCGATTACGCAGTCACATCGGGCGGTTTCGACAATACCTGGTAGAGTCAGATCATCGCGAGGTTGGAAAGAGCTTGGAATTTCTCTGTCAGGAAATGAATCGGGAAATCAATACCATCCTCTCGAAATCGCCTCTGGCAGAAATCTCAGAAATCTCGGTCGAAGGGAAGTCAGAAATCGAGAAGATCCGTGAGCAGGTTCAAAATGTTGAGTAAAGGAAACCTGATCGTAATCAGCGCTCCCTCCGGCTCGGGGAAAACCAGCCTTGCTAGCCGTGTCGTCAAGGAGGTTCCCCGTTTGAAGTTTTCGGTAAGTCATACTACCCGGAAGTCGCGACGGGGAGAGCGTCACGGGGTCGATTACTTTTTTGTTTCCAAGCAACAGTTTAAAGGAATGGTCCAACGAAATGCCTTTCTGGAGTACGCTAGCGTTTACGGCCACTACTACGGGACCAGTCAGACTTGTGTGCACTCCGAGCTGGAGGCAGGCAATGACGTTCTTCTGGATATTGACATTCAAGGTGCCTTGAAGGTGAAGGAGAGAGTCCCGGAAGCGCTCATGGTCTTCCTGCTTCCTCCTTCGCTTCAGGTGCTGCGAACTCGACTGGAGTCGAGAGGTCTCGACGATGAAAACAGTGTCGAAGAAAGGCTTCGGATTGCCCAAGATGAAGTCAACTACTACCCAAACTATGAATACGTTATCATTAATGAGGATATTGAAAAGTCATCCCTTCAGCTAGAACGGATCGTTTTGGCTGCGCGTTGTCGACTGACAAAGCAGAAAGGGCAAGCCGAGGAAATCTTAAGAACTTTTCGGGAGCAAGAGGAGGCGAAGAAGTGATTGTTAAGATACCTGAAGAATTTGACAGCAAATTTCGATTCATCCTGGTGGCTGCAGAACGAGCCCGGCAAATTCAAAATGGCGCTTCTCCGACGATCGATGTGAAGTCTCGCAAACCGAGTTACGTTGCTATCAAGGAAGTCGAACAAAGCCGAGTGCCCTACGAGATTCTTGAAGAAAATGAAGAAAATGAAGAACCATGAAAGTCATATTGGGCGTAACCGGCTGTATTGGGGCCTATAAGGCGGCGATTCTTCTAAGGCTGCTGCAAAAACAAAGGTTTGAAGTCTTGCCGGTCATGACCCGGCATGCTCAGCAGTTCATCACTCCGTTGACGCTGGAAAAACTTTCTGGAAACCGTGTGATTTCTGATCTTTTCAGCGACCACAGCCTCCTGATCGATCACATCGCTTTGGCTCGTGAGAGCGATGTGCTTCTGGTGGCCCCGGCTACGGCTAACCTTTTGGGAAAGTTGGCTCGTGGTGTCGCCGACGATTTTCTGAGTACACTTTATCTTTCGACCACGACGCCCGTGGTGGTCGCTCCAGCCATGAACGTGGAGATGTGGCACCATCCCGCTACTCAGGAGAACGTGCGAGTTCTGCAGGGGCGCGGTGTGGTGATTGTTGAACCTGGCGTGGGAGATCAGGCCTGTGGGGAAAAAGGGGAGGGCCGTCTGGCCGAGCCAGAAAAGATTGTTCAGGTGGTGTTAAAGACGCTAAAGCCGACTAAAAGCTTGATGGGAAACAAGGTGCTTGTTACCGCTGGGCCGACTATTGAGGATATTGATCCGGTACGTTATTTCTCCAATCGTTCTGGAGGTAAGATGGGCTATGCAATCGCCGATGAAGCCCAACAAAGAGGAGCCTCGGTGGTATTGGTTTCGGGGCCGACTCATCTGGAGCCTCCCCAAAGCGTGGTCGTCATTTCGGTTCGCTCCTGCAGCGAAATGGCTCAGGTGGTGTTTGACCACTTTTCCCAAGTAAACGTGTTAGTGATGGCCGCAGCGGTTGCCGATTTCACCCCAGCTAGAATCGCTTCGCAAAAAATAAAGAAAGAAGGGTCAGCTCGATCCATTCAGTTGGAGCCTACCATTGATATTCTCCGAGAACTGGGCGAGAAGAAAAACAGGCAGATTTTGGTGGGATTTTCCGCTGACTCGGAGAATATTCGGGAGAATGCTCGGAAAAAAATTCAAGAGAAAGGACTCGATCTGATCGTAGCCAACGACATTTCTGGAACGGAACAGGGATTTCAGGTGGACATGAATCAGGTCATCCTGATCGATTCTGAAGGGAATGAGAAAGAATACCCTATACTCCCCAAAAAACAGGTAGCCAAACTCCTTTGGAATCGAATTGAGAAGTCCCTACATCTTCTGTCTGGACAAGATCTTAACAGGCCGAGCCAGGTTGCGTGAAAACCACCTGCGGCCTTCGGGGAATTCGAAGTCAGAGCCTTCGACACTGGGACTAACCCCACCCCATTTGACCGTATGACCAAATCCGGTTTCATCGCCTTGGTGGGTCGGCCCAATTCAGGCAAATCAACTCTCCTGAATCGGCTGATTGGCCAGAAAATTTCCATTGTCAGCGATAAGCCCCAGACCACTCGCGTTCGAATTTTGGGCATTCGCACCAGCAGCGATTGCCAAATGATCTTTGTCGATACACCCGGTATTCATCGTCCAGGCTATCGATTGAACGAGCGAATGATGAGAATGGTATATGAAGCGCTCAAAGAGGTTGATTTAGTGGTCCATCTGGTGGACATTTCAGAAAGCTACGGAAAAGGAGAAGAATACGTCCTTGCGCTAGTCAAGAGAACCGAAAAGCCTTCCATCTTGACGCTAAACAAGGTGGACTTGGTCAACAAAGGGAAGATCCTTCCCCGGATAGAGTTTTACGCGCAGCAGTATCCCTATCGAGAAATTGTTCCGATTTCTGCTACCCAAGGGGACAATATGGAAGTGCTGTTGGAGCAAATCGCAAAGAATCTGTCGGAAGGGGAATTTCTCTACCCTCCGGAATTTGTTACGGATCAGAAGGAGCGTTTCATTGTCTGCGAGATTATTCGAGAAAAGGTCTTACATCATACCCACCGGGAGCTTCCATATTCGACGGCGGTTCAGATTGAGGATTTGGATGAAAGCCACAGAGAATCCGGGTTTGTCCGTATTGTTGCCTCCGTCATCGTGGACAAGGAAGGCCAAAAGAAAATAGTGATTGGCCGTGGAGCCAAGATGATCAAAACCATCGGGAGCGAAGCACGACGGGAAATTGAGCAGTTTTTAGACGTGCGAAAGGTCTATTTGGACCTGAATGTCAAGTTAGTTACCGGCTGGAGGAATTTAGGGCGGCTGCTGGATGAGCTGGGTGTCAGGTAGGGGAGATACACTAACTCTTTGTCCCATAGATACGCTCATGTTTGTGGCGAGCGCTTCGGGAGCTGGACCAATTCATCCCATGCGCGAAATTGTTCAACAGCTCAAGTTCTTTTCTGACCTGGGTGTGACCCATTTGAATGTGCAGAGTTCGGCTCGAACCATTTCTCTTGAGGAAATCCGGGAAGAGATCGGTGATTGCATGCGCTGTAAACTGTGTGAGGGTCGAACCCACATCGTTTTTGGAGCGGGAAATCCAAAGGCCGACCTGATGTTTGTGGGAGAGGCTCCTGGGGCCGATGAAGATGTCCAGGGAATCCCCTTTGTGGGACGGGCGGGCCAGCTCTTGACCCGGATTATTCAGGCTATCGAGCTCCAGCGGGATCAGGTCTATATCACCAATATTGTAAAGTGCCGGCCTCCCACTAACCGCGATCCGCAACCGGACGAAATAGCCACCTGCCAGGGATTCTTGTTTAAACAGATTGAAGTCATTCGGCCAAAGATTATTGTGGCACTGGGAAAATATGCGGCTCAGACACTGCTGTCTACTAAAGCTCCGATTTCGGGCATCCGGGGGCAGTTTTTTCACTACCGGGGCAGCCTCCTGATCCCCACCTTCCATCCTTCCTACCTGTTGCGAAATCCTTCTGCCAAACGCGAAGTATGGGAAGACATGAAGGCGGTGAAAAAGCGGCTGGAAGAGTGTGGCGGTGGCGACTTCAGGAATTAGGCAGTCCGTGGTCAAAGTTGTGCGAAGTCGTGTACCAGAGATCTGTAGCCGTTGGCCAGGCGCGAAAAAGAGTCGATGTCTCCCATTGTCTCCTCCTCGCTCCTTGACCTCGCTTCGCCAGCCCCATGTGCAAACATTATCAGTCTTTATGAAACGAACGCTCAGTGGATGCAGTTGACTAGGTGGTTCTCTTACTCGTAGCACCTGATGCCCCTCTTTACGTCGACGTGGCTGTCCCACTCCCCATCTTTCAAACCTTCACTTATGCTATCCCATACTCGCTGCGGGGCCGGCTGCAGCGCGGCAGTCGAGTCGTTGCTCCCTTTGGTTCTAGCTATCTCACGGGTGTTGCGGTCTGTCTACATGGCAGTCCTCGAGAAGGAGAGACCAAGCCACTCCACGCTCTCCTCGATGCGCGGCCCTTGCTGAGCCCCCAACAGCTCGAATTGGGTTTTTGGGTGGCTTCTTATTATTTCGCTCCACCCGGTGAAGTGTTCCGAGTGATGCTGCCACCTGGGTTGTTGACAAAATCCTTCTCAGTGAAAGGACTGGAGGACAAGCACCGATTTTGGCCCAGCCGGAACCAGTTGGCGCTCGTCGCGGTGACACCTAGTGCGACCAGACTGACTGGCAAACAACAGGAAGTGGTCGCAAAACTTTGTCAGGAGAAGCTGCCCGTGCTGTTGCGGGAGTTTTGCGATAGGGCTGCTTGTAGTCCAGCGATTCTCCGACGCTTGGCTGGCAAAGGTGCAGTGCGCATCCAACCCATCGAAGTCGAACGTTCCCCGTGGTCCCGAATGGACTTTCTCCAATCTGGCTCGCAAGTTAAAAAACACCAATTGACAAAGGATCAGCGCAAAATCTTCGAAACGATTGAGGGGCACCTTTCCACGAATCGATTTAAGGTGATGCTCATCCACGGGGTCACTGGCAGTGGCAAGACGGAAATCTATCTTAATGCCATCGCCGCCGCACTGGAATCCGGAAAATCGGCCTTAATGTTGGTGCCTGAGATTGGTCTGACCCCTCAAGTTTCCCGTTATTTCCGAAGCTGGTTTGGTGAAAAGGTGGCAATATTACACAGCGCGTTGTCACGTGGAGCCCGCTTTGATCAGTGGCGACGAATCCAACAGGGACAGGCACGTGTCGTGGTCGGTACGAGGTCAGCAGTCTTTGCGCCTTTGAAAGAGTTGGGAATCATCATCGTTGATGAAGAGTACGACACTTCTTATAAACAGGAGGAGTTGCCCCGCTACCATGCGCGGGATACCGCTCTGAAACGGGGACAGATCGAAAAGGCTGTAGTCGTGGTGGGGAGCGCCACGCCCCAACTGGAAACCTTTTATCAGGCGGTCAAGAAAGGGCGAATGGAATACCTTTCACTCCCGGATCGAATCATGCGGCGTTCCTTGCCAGAGGTGCAGGTTGTGGACATGCGGCTGGAGTTTCAGAGACAGGGTAGAGCGGCTATTATTTCGGATCTCCTCAAGCAGTCGATCCAAAAGCACTTACACCGAAAAGAACAGATACTGATTCTTTTAAACCGGCGAGGCTACTCCCCGGTATTATTGTGTCGAAGCTGCGGGTTTACACAGATCTGTGAACATTGCAGTATCAGCCTTACTTATCATCAGGGTCTGAACCGTCTGTCCTGTCATTATTGTGGATATTCTCGGCTGGTTCCCAGACAGTGTTGCCAGTGTGGAAAGAAGTATCTCCATTTTGTAGGAGAGGGTACGGAAAAAATCCACGAAATTTTGGAAGGGTTCTTCCCGGAGGCCGCCATCGATCGTTTGGATCGAGATAGGGTTCAGAAAAAAGGGAGCCTGGAGAGGATTCTGGGAGCCTTTGCCTCGGGTCGCACCGATATCCTGATCGGCACGCAAATGATTGCTAAGGGGCACGATTTCCCAGGGGTGACTTTGGTGGGAGTACTGGCTGCTGAACAGGCGCTGCGTCTAGCTGATTTCCGGGCGGCGGAAAGGACTTTCCAATTGCTTACTCAAGCAGCAGGACGTGCCGGGCGTGGGAATCAACCCGGGAAAGTCGTTATCCAGACCTATTATCCAAATCATTACACTTTGAAATCCGCGTGTGCCCAGGACTACCAGGCTTTTTTCAATGAAGAAATTCAATTCCGCCGTAGGTTTCGATATCCTCCCTTTACCGCTTTGGCAAATCTGTTGGTACAAGAAAAAAAACAAGAGTCCTGCCGACGCCTAGCTGAGCGAGTTGTGCATTTGCTGGTCAGCCACCGGGATCGGGTTTCGGGAGAAGGGCGAATGCGCGTCTTGGGGCCCGCTTCAGCGGCTCTGGAACGACTCAAAGGACTGTACCGTTTTCAAATTCTGATTAAGACCACAAATCGGCAGGAACTTCACCAGGTATTGTCTCTTACGGTTCAGGATTTACAAAAAAGTAGAGTCAGTCTCAGGAAGATTTCCATTGATATCGATCCCGTGAGCTTGCTCTAATGAGAGCACGGAGCTGCTCTGGATTCATGCTAAGCACTTGGTTTCATAAATACGCTCACATTTGTGGGGAGCACGACCCGCTGGACTTCCACCACAGGATACTTCTTGCTGGGACCTGTGTCATCCCCGTCTGAGAAGAAGGAGATGGTGCCAATGCACGAAAACACCAATTCCGTGTAAAATGCCGTTTGGATGTGTTAGGCCAGAAAGTGAGTTTATTTAGTGAGCAATGTCGATGTCTTTGCCCGTATCCGACAGTGGGCTCCTCGAGAACTGGTTGAGTTTCTTGATCAGCTTCTTTTGTTTTTTCCAGAAGAGCTGAAATACCGCGTCAAACAGGTGATTGATACGCTTCCCTCGGAGGGAGACAATATGCACAAGGTGCTCGAACTGGTCCGCTGTCAGTGGGAAGGAATTCAGTCCGAGCAGAGAGTTCAGATCGCCTTGGTGGGTCCGGCTCGAGCTGGCAAGTCCTCGTTGTTTAAGATGATTCTACGCCAACAGCTCGAACCTTCTAAACCGATTTTCAAAATTGTGGATACGCAAGGTTTAGAAGAATACTTGGGTTTCAAGGCTAGGAACGGGATGCTTGAGGAGATCGACAGCGCTGACATAATTTTGTTGATTCTGGATGGTCGCTACACTCTCTCCGATTCGACGGTACGAATGTATGAGTTTTTTTGCGCACTAAACAAGACCCTGTTGGTGGTTCTCAACAAAATGGATCTTGTGGAACATCCCGCAGAAGTGGTTAAAGCTGCCACGAAGCAGCTCCAGACCAGCGTCTTTTTGGCATCTATTTTTCAGGAAGAAACGATTGATAAACTGCTCAAGGCCATTGTGGCCTCAGATGCCAGGACACTTTATCCGTTGACCCAGAATTTCCCCAAATTTCGGCGCACCATTTGTAACGGCATCGTGACCCAGACCGCCTTTGCGGCATCAATTGTCAGCGCTATTTCTATTCCTGTGAGTGACCTGTTGCCCATCACCGCGATCCAAACCTCCATGCTTTTGAAGATTGCGCAGGCCTTTGGCTATCCCCTCAATCGTGCGCGGGCCCGCGAGTTAATTCCCATGTTGGGTGCTGGTACTTTGGTTCGGGAGGGAAGCCATCAACTTCGACATCGCTTTCCGGTCCAGCACAAGTTGATTGCTGTATCAGTCGCCGGAGTGTGGACTTTCACTTTAGGGAAACTGGCAATCCGCTATTTTGAGAAAGTTTCCGACTTTTCACACCGAGAAGAAACGGTCGAATTGGCTTCGCCGTTGGTGTCAAAGACAACTTGATGGTTAGTTATCCTCACCGTTTGGGAGAAGGGGAGGAAAAGCACCCTCCGGATACCCACTCATTAAACTTTCGAGATGCTCTGGTTTGGGACGAATGAACTCGGCGCTTTCTGATCGCGTTGGCCATGACGGGTGTCTTTATAGTGGTGGAGTTTTTGAGGGTGCCCTACGGTCACTGGAAGTCATGAAAGTAGATGAGAAGGAATGGGTTTCAGGCTCTGGGAGGCGTTGGAGTTTCAGAAGACGTTCTGACGGGAGTCTCCACCTGTGGCGGTTTCTTTTGGAACAAAGCGACACCTAGAATTCCACCCAGAGACGCAAAGATCAGGCAGACTAAAAAGTACATAAAGACGCTGATTAGGATCAGACCAAGAGACAGTCCTCCAGGGGTGATGAGTGTCTCCAAAAAATCCCTGATGGGTGGAGGGATGCCGGGATCACTGAGAAACCTCTCCACCTCTTCTACTTCAACACCCAGGCGCATCTTAATGTAGGCCAGAGAGATTCCCACTCCAGTCCAGACGATCCCTCCCACAATACCGGTCCAAAGACCTAACGTGGCTCCTTGTCCGTAGGTCAGAGGCGGAAAATGTTGTGGATAGTCTCTGAGGTAGAGGAAAGATGTCAGCAGGCCTCCGCCGATGACTAGCATACAGCAGGCACAGTTGAAGCGTTCCAAAATGGGCAAAGCCGAGGTCACCCCGAGAAAGACTCCGCCGATTAGTACCGGCACCGTCTTGTCTGGCTTACTTTGATTCATAAACCTTTTTCTCGCTGTTGTTGACGACTCGGTTCAAAAGCTCTTGAAGAGCAACACAGGCAAAAAGAGCAGTAGGGAAAGCGGCCATGAGACCGCTTCCAAAGCGAGTTATCGGGCTGTTTTCAAGCGACAAATCAATAGCCAAGGGAAGGAAAAAAAAGACCATTAGCCGGGGTTTCTGCAACAAGGATCGGGCCAAACTCGGTAGCAAGGGAAGAATGGCAAGTCCGATCCAGAAGCCCACGTATACGCCCAAACATCGATGACAAACGGGTAAGGGGTGACCTGCCAGGAAGAAAGTGCGTTCCGACAACTGATGGCAGATAGCGTCAAAGAAAAAGTACACAAAAGACGTCCCGGTCCAACCGATATGGCGCCAGTGAGGGGTCAGAAAAATCACCCCAAGCCAGAGCGAAGTAGCCAAGAAAAAAAGTAGGTAACCTGGCTGCCCATGTGCCAAGAACCGTGTCTCGCTTGGTGATGACGGTGAAAACCAGTTTGAATCAGTTCGATCGATTGACATGATGTACAAACCACTCTTGTTGATTAAGTGTTGAGTACGGAGCGACGGTATCGGCAATGGTACTGTGATTTTGAATGTCTCGCAATCCCTGGTGCGGTGAAGGTTTCGGTTGTAAGAGGTCAGCAGTTTGTTGTAGGCTGATTTATGCGTTTTATCGGAGTGATCCCAGCTCGCTACGCTTCTTCTCGTTTCCCCGGAAAAGCCATTATTAAAATCGCGGGAAAGACTCTCATTCAATGGGTCTACGAACGGGTCTGTCAAGCCTGCTGCCTGGACGATGTTGTGGTGGCCACAGATGACGAGAGGATTTTGCAAGTCGTCGAGGTTTTTGGGGGGAAAGTGATGATGACCCGCTCGGGCCACATCAGTGGGACCGATCGGGTAGCAGAAGTAGCGGAAAGTCTTCCAGGAGATATCTTCGTCAACATTCAGGGAGACGAGCCACTGATCGCGCCCGACACAATCGAGGCTGTGTGTGCACCTTTCGAGGATAATCCTGAGATCCAGGTGACCACAGCTCGTGTTAAAATCACCGATTCCAGGGAAGTCGAGAGTCCTCATGCGGTCAAAGTGGTCGTCAATGGTCGGGGACAGGCGTTGTATTTTTCTCGCTCTCGAATCCCTTATCCGCGGCGACCTACTTCGTTTTACAAGCATCTGGGAATCTACGCTTATCGTCGTGACTTCTTGCTGGCCTTGTCTGAGTTGAAACCTTCTCCATTGGAAAATATTGAGGGCCTGGAGCAGTTACGGTTTTTAGAAAACGGCATTTCCGTGAGAGTGGTTGAGGTCAGGGAAGACAGTTGGGGGGTAGACACTATTGAGGATGTCGATCGTGTCAGACCACTGTTGGAGAATATGGCCAAGAGCACCGAAGATATCTGAGGGAGGAAAGAAAAGACGATGGCGGTGAAGTTCGTTTTTGTCACGGGTGGGGTTCTGAGTTCGTTAGGCAAGGGGTTGGCGTCGGCTTCCATAGGATGTCTCTTAGAAGCTCGCGGTTTGAAAGTGACTTTGCTAAAACTTGATCCGTATGTCAACGTGGATCCTGGGACCATGAGTCCTTTTCAGCATGGTGAGGTTTTTGTCACGGATGATGGCGCTGAGACCGATCTTGATCTAGGCCACTATGAGCGTTTCACACAGGTTCGCTTGACCCGCGATAACAACTCAACGACCGGGAAAATCTATCAAAGTGTGATTGAGAAAGAACGCCGTGGCGATTATCTCGGAAAGACCGTGCAAGTCATCCCCCACATCACCAATGAGATCAAAGCCACCGTTAAGAAGCTGTCCGACCGAGCGGATGTGATTATTGTAGAGATTGGAGGGACGGTGGGAGACATCGAAAGCCTTCCTTTTCTCGAAGCCATCCGTCAAATGCGTAATGAAGTAGGCAGGAAAAACTCCATTTTTGTCCATTTAACCCTGGTACCCTATATGGAAACCTCCAGCGAGCTGAAAACTAAACCGACCCAGCATTCCGTGAAGGAATTACGCGAGATCGGTATTCAGCCCGACATTTTACTCTGTCGAACCGATCGTCTGCTACCGCGGGAGATCAAGGATAAGATTGCCCTGTTCTGTAATCTTCCCGCCGAAGCCGTGATTACTGCAAAAGACGTGAAAAGCATCTATGAAGTGCCCCTTGTCCTGCATGAGGAAAACCTCGATTCAATCATCATGAAGATACTCGAATTTCCAGAGGACAGCTGCGATCTTTCCGAGTGGCGTCAGCTGGTCGATGGGATTCAAAATCCCGGAGACGAGGTCACGGTAGGAATAGTCGGAAAATATATTGAGTACGAAGATTCATATAAAAGTCTGAGCGAGTCTTTGCTGCACGGTGGACTTCCGCACCGAGTCAAGGTCAATCTGAGGTGGGTTGAATCGGAAGGCTTGGTTGGAGAGGATTGGAAAAAGAAGCTGAAGGATTTGGACTGCATGTTGGTCCCGGGCGGATTTGGAACACGAGGTATCGAAGGAATGATTCGAGCCAGCCAATGTGCCCGCGTTGATAAGATCCCTTACTTTGGGATTTGTTTAGGGATGCAGTGCGCCGTGATTGAATTTGCGCGGAACGTCTGCTCTCTGGATGCGCACAGTTCGGAATTCGATCCTTCTACTCCGCACCGGGTTATCTATAAACTGCGCGAACTGCTGGGTGTAGAAGAGATGGGTGGAACTATGCGCTTGGGAACCTACCCCTGTGTTTTGGAAGAGGGGACGTTGGCCTATCGGGTTTACGGAAAAAGGGAAATTTCGGAGCGCCATCGACACCGTTACGAATTCAATCGTGAATATGAGGAGCTGCTCGCCAGTTATGGGCTCAAGTTCGCGGGCAACTCACCGGATCACAGTTTCGTAGAGATTGTGGAGTTGCCCGATCACCCCTGGTTTTTCGCATGTCAGTTTCACCCCGAATTTAAGTCAAAGCCTCTCACACCCCATCCCCTCTTTGTGAGTTTTATCAAGGCCGCAATCGAATATAAGTCACGGCGTTTGGCTCCCTTGATTGCCAAAAAATCGCGCCTGGATCAGTGTCAATCCGTGACATCCGTGGCTAATATGTAATCATGCCAGTGCGCACTATCCGCCTTCATCAGACCTCTCTGGGAGGTGACAGTCTTTTTTTTTTAATCGCCGGGCCCTGTGTGATTGAAAGCCAACAACACTGTCTGGAAATGGCGGGCCACTTGAAAGAAATTACATCTGCTCTGAAAATTCCCTTCATCTTCAAAGCTTCCTATGACAAGGCTAACCGAACCTCGATTCATTCTTATCGTGGCCCCGGACTGGAGAAAGGTCTGAAGATCCTGGAACAGGTACGAAAACAGATGGAGCTTCCCGTTATTTCCGATGTGCATAACGTGACCGATGTCAAAAAGGCCGCCGAAGTACTGGATGTTCTGCAAATTCCTGCTTTTCTCTGTCGACAGACGGACTTAATTGTAGCGGCCGCTTCGACGGGAAAAATCGTAAACATCAAGAAAGGTCAATTTTTGGCACCCTGGGACATGAAAAACGTTTTGGAAAAGGTCCAATCAACCGGAACCTCTCAATTGTTAGTCACCGAGCGGGGTGTCTGTTTTGGGTACAATAACTTGGTGGTTGACTTTAAATCTATACCCGTCATGCGAGGCTTCGGATTTCCAGTGGTCTTCGATGCCACCCATAGTGTCCAATTGCCCGGTGGCGCCGGTACGGTGAGTTCCGGACAGGCAGAGTGGATACCTTATTTGGCAAGGGCTGCCACAGCCGTGGGAACCGATGGGGTGTTTTTGGAAGTGCATGATCGTCCGCAGCAGGCCTTGAGTGACGGTCCGAACAGTTTGCCGATCGAGCAGCTGAAAGATCTTTTGAAGGATTTAAAAGCCATCGATGAGCTCGTTAAGCGAAGGGTAAACAAGTAAAGTCGTCACTTTGTGATTGTATCTCTGAGGCCTTTCTGGCTTACGAAAACATGAAAGTACCAAAGCACCAAAGGGATGAACGAGAGCACATTGCTACGTTCCAGACAACTGCGCGCAAAGTGCTCCAAATTGAAGCTGACGCGATTGCGAGCCTGATTTCCCGTTTGGACCAGTCGTTTGATCGAACAGTCGATCTTTTGGAAAGCTGCCGGGGCCGTGTGGTGACCACGGGTATGGGCAAATCGGGTATCGTTTGCAGAAAGATCGCTGCGACACTGGCCAGCACGGGCACCCCGGCTCTTTTTCTTCATCCTGCAGAGGCCATTCATGGGGACTTGGGAATGCTAGTCTCCGAGGACGTGGTCTTGGCTTTGTCGAACAGTGGCGAGACCGAAGAGCTGATCAAGCTCTTGGAAACCATCAAACGTCTAGACATTCCGTTGATTTCAATGGTGGGGAATTGTCACTCCACCCTGGCAAGAAGTTCAGATCTCTTACTTGACGTGAGTGTCAACCAGGAAGCCTGTCCCTTTGATCTGGCGCCGACAGCGTCGACGACCGCCGCCATGGCCCTGGGGGATGCGTTAGCTTTGGCCCTTTCTGAGAAAAAGGGTTTTCGGATAGAAGATTACGCTCATCTGCATCCGGGTGGAAAATTGGGAAAGAGGCTCTCGCGGGTGAGTGACTTGATGCAGACCGGTGACCGGATCCCCAAAGTGAAAGTCACGGCTTACATGGAAGAAGTCATCTACGAAATGTCCCGTAAAGGGTTGGGAATCACCAGTGTCGTGGAAGAGGGCGATCGTTTGGTGGGAGTGATCTCAGATGGAGACTTGAGGCGATTATTGCAGGACGAGCGGGAAAGAATCCTGTCCCAGACGGCCCTGGAGTGTATGACGCACGATCCGGTCACCGTCTCTGAAGAGGATCGGGTTACCAGTGCCCTTCATCTGATGGAGAAGCGAAAAATCACTTCGTTGATGGTCACTGACCCTTCAGGGAAAATCACCGGTGTGATTCATCTACACCACCTTTGGAGAACGGAGATGTTTTGAAGCTTTGCTCTCGGTGAGTTCATGGGATGGTGCTTGTCCTTGTAGATTCTCATCCTTTTTTGCTCTGTGTTATACTCGCGACACTCCGAAGAAAATTAACAACCGGCTAGTAACTTGGGCGTTTCAGAGCGGGAGTAATTCAGCGGTAGAATGCCAGCTTCCCAAGCTGGACGTCGCGGGTTCGATTCCCGTCTCCCGCTCCAGATTTTTCAATCATTTAGGGGTACCCCCTAGTTCCCGTGCTCCATTAAGCCAGAGCCATCGTCGAGTCGATGGCCGTCTCCAGCGCCTCGACTGCCTGCTTTTTCACCCGCATCGATCCGACTACACCTGCCGCAGTTACACCGGTGCTTTCCAGAATCTGTTGACTGTCCCCTCCGGAACGATAGAGTCGCCGGCCGTGGAGCTCGGCCAGGTGGTCACCGTCTTTTCTACCCGGCTCGGCGACGACCGTGTTGCGCAGGATGCCGATACCTTCGATTTCCACTTCGACTTCGTCACCGGGGTTCAGAGGCTGCGTTTTGCCCGTTGTTCCGGTAAAGACCAAGTCACCGGGCTCAAGCGTGATGTACTGACTGATAGAGCTGACGGTTTCGGCAACGTTGTGGATCATGTTCTTGGTGTTCGTTTTCTGACGGACCTCGCCGTTGATCCGTAGCTCCATGTTCAGATTATTGTAATCGATATCCGAGACGATGAACGGTCCACAGGGACCAAAGGTGTCCGCTCCCTTGGCTCGCCACCATTGGACGTCGTTTTGCTGCCAGTCGCGTGCGCTGACGTCGTTGCCACACGTCACCCCCAACACATAGTCAAGAGCCTTAGCCGTCGGCACCTTTTCCGCTCGCCGACCGATGGCAATGACGAGTTCCGCCTCATAATGTATCGGCGCATGCAATTGGGGTTGGACGATTTCACCTTCGTGTCGCAGCAGGCATGAGGGGACTTTGAAAAATGGCTCCGGATGTGGGGGAAGCGGTGTGTCGCCCAGATGGTCTTTGTAGTTCCCGGCCAATGCCATGGCCTTTGTGGGGTGGGCGGAAGGAACGAGAAGTGTAACGTCTTTTAAAGCATGTGTCCTGTCGGTCTTCTGTCACTTGCGGAACAGGTTTCCAGACAGCTCACGTACGCGGTTCCCTTCGATAATTCCATAGGCCGTCGTCCTACTAGCTCGGAATCTGCAGTGTTTGACAACCTTCTTCTCAGCTGCAACCGTCGCGGGTGCTTGGATCGCGCTAAGGAGACCGATAACCAACAGTGTTCGTAGCGACAACATTGCACCCTCCGTTTGAGATTGCAAATTGTTTGTGACTCACAGTAACGTTCATCGATCCTAGGTCCAGCAGATGCAGTTCGCAAGTATTCGCCGTGAAATTGTCACAAATGGGCTCGCCGGTGCCACTAGCCTGATGACGGCTGGAGGAGGCAGGATGAAAGAGGGCACCGGTGACCCTCGCCTGTTTCCTGCCGATCAATCTCCGCATGGGGCCGTCGGAGATCGAATACTTTGCCGACCCATATTAGGGGCTTCCCTTACCCCTCTGAACGTGGCTACACTGACTACATCCAACAACGCAACCATCCCTTCAAATCAGCTATTTCTGGGAGGCGGAACTTCCCCTTTCACCCCCTAAATCGGCGACTATACTGACTACACCCCGACTCCTGGCCGACCCCAAATTATGTGCGTATTGCAATCACTCACCTCGGGTCTACCCCCTCCTAAATCCACCCCACTTCCCTGCTGCTCATACTTCTCACTCCGCTAACACCTCCATTTCAGGAAAATCCCCGGATGTTTTTTATCTCCGAAAATGTCTAGACTTTCAGTACCACCTTTTCCCAGCAATGCGACACTTCAGGCGGAAACGGCGATGTAAAAGCGAAGAGGAATTTGGATAAAGTTCCAGGGCACGATGAACAATCTGTAATGCGGAATCAAGCTCCTTTTTGTGATGCTCCAAAACCTTAGCAGCTTCTTCAAATACATCACTTGGCGGAAGTGGATGATGGTCCATTACCTCGTGGCAAAGAGACAAAACTTCCTCATTTGCACCTAATTTCTTCTTCACCTGGACCAAATGGAACAGAATGTCCTTTTTTCTTGATTGCCATTTTTCTTTTCGACTTGAGTCCTTTAAGAGTACGGCCGCCTGCTCAAACTCACCGTTTTGGATGTAAACGCGAGCCGCGACAACGGGATCGACCCAACGATGCTCACTAGGTTCTCGTGTTAGTTGGCACGCCTGCGCTAGCAGGGTTACCATGCTTAGCAAATCCAACCGATTATGCTGAAAGACTTCTCGGAAAGGTCGGTATTGCCCCGTGCGCAGATAATTGAAGTAGGTGCGAGGGATAAGAGAGGAGGAAATATCACCCTGGCGATGTACTCCCAGGATTCTTTCCTCCAATGTTTGCAGGCAGCAGTCTTTGAAGCAGCCCTTCCAGAGGACTCGACTGGGATACAGCAGATCTAAATGGTTAAGGTAACTGAAAGGCTGTTCCAAACGCTGGAGGATGTAGCGATTACTGAGCAGGTTCAGATCGTAGCTCTTGCCATTGAAGGAAACTAAGTAACGGAAACTGTTGCCTTGAGGCCCTCCCTGCAAAATGTCACTTAGCTCTTCTAAGAATACCTTCTCGGATTCCAAGTCAGGAAGGAACAACTGATGAACTCGGAACTTCCCGTGCTGAAAATAACCTACACCGACTAAGAAGACATAGGTGCCGGCCCCACCGGCTAATCCTGTGGTTTCTGTGTCCATGAAAAGGGTATTTTCTGGGTGACAGTCGACGAAGGATCGATCTCTCGCAAGTAGGCTCACTAGCTCGGGTTCTATGGAATAGAGTGCCTCCAGGCGCAGCCCACCATGCAAATACTGTCCTGGAAATTCTCTTTCAACTATCAGAACCTGTCCCGAAGGACGCTGCTCCCACTGGCCCTTTAGAAAGTCAGCCATAAGGGTCACATCCTGTAAGGTTGAATCTCTGCTTTTGGGATGTGGTTCGCTAGTGGTCAGCCTCTCCAGCTGTCGTCGTAATTTGTTTGATCGGCTTGAGATGCCGTTCGTGCGATTAAGACGGGTGCGCAGTTTCTGAATGCTACTATTCACCTGGCCCCGTAGTCTTCCCAGTCTGTTGGGTCAGCCCTTCCAGAAGGATCAAACTGATCTCCTTTGTCTCTCTTCCCACTTCACCCACTGGACCGACACAGGAAGGGCACCCTTGCTGGCAGCCACACCTTCGGATTAATCCCAATGTCTCGTTGATCAAAGATTCGTGGTGCTCAAAGAGCTTCTCCGAAAAACCAATGCCTCCTGGATAATTGTCGTAGAGGAATATCGTAGGATCGAAACGGTCAAAGCGGTCTGGATGCTCTGCGCTCTCTCCTGCCGCTGAATAAAATCCAAGACCATCTGGAGTGTTTAAGGCAAACCATTGAGTTGAAAGGTCACCTACGCTCCGTCCTAAATCTTGCAGGTCACACATCAAGAACAGCGTTGCAATGTGATGGAGAGCATAAGAGATACCGAGAAAACCTTGAATAACCTCGTTGTGACTTAGGGCAAGTTCGGCTAATTCCAACTCAGAAACCGTCATCCAATATGAATTGGTCTGAAGTTCATGAACGGGCAGGTGGATTTTGCCATAGCCCAGATTTTCAGAAGTGTAGAACTTGATCTTCTTGAACCCTGGAAACTTTTTGGCGAGATGAACGTCCCCGTGTTCTGCTTGGACCGATTGCGCGGTTTTTTGATCTTCAGATCGAAGAATGCGAAGACCCGAGCAGGTAATCGCTTCGGTGTAATAATCGACTTTGACTTGTCGCACATGAGCTTTACGGGCCACGTAATCGAGTTCTTCCACGTAATATTGTCGTCCCTCACACATGTAGATCGCATCGTTGTGGATCAGTTCCGGCGCGCTATCGAAGTCAACTTCGGCAATTGCCCGATTATTGCGCTCCCTATCGAGGACAACGAAATTCCCTTCAGAAATGTTTCGTAAACTGACCGAGTCGACTGGGTAGGACTCATCTGTCCAATTCCAAACGTCCCCGCTACGTTGAAGTGTGCCTTGTTCAGCCAAGAAATCCAGGATTTCTCTGAGATTCTCACCTCCGAAGCTTTCTCCTTCATGAAAAGGTAACTCGAAAGCGGCACATTTGATGTGGCTAACCAGGATATGGAGATTGTCAGGTTGAATCAGTCCGTGTTCAGGAGATTGTTCCAAGAAATATCTTGGATTGCGCACGATAAACTGGTCCAGTGGCAGGTTGCGAGCCACTAACAGGGCCACCGCATGTCCGGTCCTCCGGCCAGAGCGTCCGATTTGCTGCCAGGTGCTGGCTACAGAGCCTGGATACCCTGCCAAAATACAGGCATCGAGACTACCGATGTCGATCCCTAGCTCTAAGGCGTTCGTACTGACCACACCCAAGATCTCCTTGTTACGAAGTTTTTTTTCTATTTCTCGTCGAGTATTAGGAAGATAACCACCTCGATAACCGCGGATTTGTTCACGTTTGGTTGGGTCACCGTAGATTGCATTTTTCAGATAGCGAAGCAGGACTTCCACGTTGACGCGACTTGTGGCAAAGACCAGAGTTTGAACGCCCTGTTCCAAGAATTGTTCAGCGAAGTAGCGAGCGGTAGAAAGCGCACTCCTGCGTAGCCCCAGTTCGGGGTTCGTCACGGGAGGGTTGTAAAAGATCAACTCCTTCTCTGATCGAGGAGCACCGTTGCGATCAAGCAACTCCACCTTGTCCTCCAGTAGGTTCGTAGCCAGTTCTCTTGGATTAGCAATGGTTGCTGAGGTGCAGATGAATTGGATCTCTTGACCGTAGAAACGAGCAATGCGTTTGAGTCGCCGGAAAACATTACAAACATGACTGCCGAAGACTCCTCGGTAGGTGTGAATTTCGTCCACCACTACATATTTCAGATTCTGGAAGAGTTGCACCCATTTCGGATGGTGGGGAAGAACTCCAGCGTGCAACATGTCCGGATTGGTGAGGATGATTCTGGCTTTCTCTCGGATTTTCTTGCGCATGTCGGCCGGAGTGTCCCCATCATACGTATGCACCCCGATCCGCTGATTAGTCTCTTCGATAAGTTCCCTCAATTCAGCCATCTGATCCTGGGCCAACGCCTTGGTCGGAAAAAGGTAAAGTGCTCTTGACTCTGGATTTTGAATGAGGTCATCGAGAACCGGGAGGTTGTAGCACAAAGTCTTGCCCGAGGCAGTTGGGGTAACAACGACCACATGTTTTCCCTCCGCAACCCGTTTGTAAGCCTTGAACTGATGCGAGAAAAGTTGCCGAACGCCTCGCTTGGCCAGCGCATCTTTGAGGTGAGAGGTAAGTCTTGTAGGTAAATCGACCCATTGTCCAGGTTGGGCATCCATCGTAATCCAAGCGGTTATCTCCCCGCTCTTTTGCGAAACTCTGAAGTTTTCAAGAACTTTTTCAACCGGCGTCTCAGGCTCTGGAATAGTTAGATGATTTGCCATGGTAATTCTCCCCGATCGCATTGACACTTGGCCTATTCTGCTGCCACTGGGACGAATCAACCCTCCTTTTTCCTCCCCTTGCACTTCCATTTTCCGAGAGGATTCTTAAGGAAACCCACCCAGGTGTAAATTAGGTGAATATTATATCGCTCGTTCCTGACAAAAGGTGTCAACCCGAGACCCCTCCATCTAATGAGATGAGCCAAAACAGTAAAGATGAGAGAAAATGAGGTAAAGAACTCAGTGGGTCTTAAGTTCTTGTTTTCGAAGATGAGAGAAACTAAGGTAAAAAAAGGTGTCTTTGTTCTCATAACCCAAAGGTTGAGGGTTCAAATCCCTCCCCTGCAACCAACCTATCTATTTTGATTCCACATACTTTAGAGAATCAGCTCACTGGATTTGACAGATTCCTCTCTTTCTCCCAAGCATCGTTCCTCTAGCCATGGCGTAAGTATACTCCTTAACGCGGGGATTTTTCTCCGTGATCTACCACCTCATTTTCCTTCTCTCACCACTCCTTTCCAGCTTATTAAAACTCAGTGTGTAAAAGGTTTTTAGAGCTTTGATAACCGCTCTATCCCTGGCACTGTTTACCCAACTACACATACAGCACAAAAGGTTCTCATCGATCACGCGTAGTGTTCTGAGCAAAGTAAGTTGAATAAATCTCTGCGACTAGGGTCTCTTATTACGGCATGCTCCCCAACGGGTGGGGTGACCCTGGGTGTTGTCCCGGGCTGTAGGTTTAAGCGTCATATCATCAGGGTTTTAAGGCATACTAGCATCGCTGTCAAAGCCCGACTGTTCCGTTACTTACACACACCCCACGTTGTATGCCCACAAGAGGGGCATCGATCGCTCCCTCAGCAGGAGGCACCCCATCACGGTCTGTTGGTACCAGTAAGGCGGATGATGTAGATGGAATACACTTGACATCTTGCAGAAGCTAAACGACGACAAGTGATTATCCTCCGACGAATTCAGTCCTTTTGAGGCGACGAGGAAATGCAACTCCTAGTGGTGGGAAGGGGGGGTTTCTTTCCACTCCTCGTGCCGTTCCTGCAGGCCAGTGTGAGCGCCCAAGACAAGATGGACTTTCCTCTGGAAGAGCCGGAGTTGATATCTGTTTTTCCTATTGGTGGGCGGCAAGGTAGCACCGTCCAGGTGGAGGTCCGGGGAAGAACCCTGGGCAGGACCTACGGTGTCTGGTTTGATGAGGGTACCCTGCGGGCTCAAATCAGAAAGATCGAGGAGCTAGAGTGGGAGGAAAGAAAGGATTCACAGACATTGGACATGATAACCCAGCGCGGCCAAAGGGTCTTGTTCGAGGTTCAAATTGACCCGGGCGCTAAAACTGGAACCCGGTCCGTCCGGTTGGTTTCACCGCGAGGGGTTTCCAATTCGTTGCCCTTTGTTGTCCATTCCTACCCTGTAGTCGGTGAGACACAGATCCCTCATGGTGCTCCAGGCGACGCACAGCTCGTCGCTATCGGCTCGGCCGTCGATGGCAAGATCAATCAGAAGGGGGAAACAGACTATTATTGTTTTGACGTAGTGGACGCTCAGACGTTAGACTTCGTCGTCATTTCCAAACCTGTAAAAATAACCGCCTCGGGTGCGGGGGGACTCGACCCCTACCTGGTTTTGTACGAACCCTCTGGAAGCTGGTTTGACGCGCAACGGGTGGTTCGGTTGGCGTTCAACGATGAGCCTACCTCGCATCAAAAGACCGTCCAACCGCAGCTGACCTATCGGTTTAGCAGAAGAGGGCGTTATTTTCTGGAAGTGGGTGCCTTAGGAGGCCGCGGAGGCCCTGATTACTCGTACCAGTTGAGAATTACTCCTGCTGACCGCACTGCAAAGCTAGACGCCATTCGGTACCCTGTGAACTCTAGTCATGCTTGGCAAGAACGTAACTTCTCCAGACCCCTGGGAGCAAATCGGCTGAAGGACATACGTTCAAGAACTGTTCTCGTCATCGGAAGCGATCGGGATATGACTGCTGTGGGGACCTCGGCAAATGGTGCAAGTAGTAAAGATGGAGCTGGTAGAGACAACCATAATCCAGGTAGATCGATACCCAGCGAAATCCTGGCTATCTTCGTGGAACAGGAACCGAACGACAGACCTGTCCCAGGTGGGGAGGTAGTGAGCGTTCCTGGCGTAATCGAGGGAGATATCGATCGTCCCGGTGACATCGACACCTTCAAAATTAAGATTGAGTCCGGGCAGCAGCTGGCCTTCGAAATCGAAACTCTCGGCGCCGAGCCTCCCGAATTTAATCCACGACTGGAGATTCAGGATGAGAAGGGCCGGCATCTGGCCACAAATGTGTACAAGCGGGTGGGTAAGAATTTGACGCATTATCTAAACACCATCGAAGCCAAGACCCTTTACAGTTTCAGGCGGGGTGGTGAATACTATCTCCAGATCCGTGACATCACTTCTCGATGGGGAAGTCCTAGATTCCAGTATCGAATACTGCTTCGGCCCCAGATTCCTCATCTCGGCGTGATCAGGGTGAGACAGGACCGCATCAACCTGACTGCCGGAGAGGCAAGAAAATTGACTCTCATTTCTGAGCAGGAGGAGGGCTTTGAAGGTGAGGTCATTTTTGCGTTTGAAAATCTTCCGGAGGGTGTTCAGATCGGTCCCGGTGCTGAGAGTGAAACAGACAAGGGCCCACCTATCCCTCTTAATGGGACCCCCGCTGACGCCTATATCAATAGGGAAAGGTTCGTTCCAAAGAGCACCAAGACCACGGTGATACTGGTCGCTGCAGCCACCGCTCCTGTAACCAGAATGCCTCACCTGGTTCGGGTGAGTGCTACACCTGTTGTCCAGGGCCGGCCGGGGGTGCCCTTTGCCGTGCGGGAGATTCCCCTGATGGTGGTCAAACCGTGAGGAGGATGGTTGTGAGCCAGGACCGCCAGCAAGCACGAGATCAAACCATAAGAAGTGGAAAGGCTTCTCGAGGCGGCGGTTGGATAAGATCTCTTAAAGGCATCAAGGCATGTTAAGAACCCGGATCGGCCTGCAATTCACGTTGATTTTTTCGGGCGCTCTGATCTTTTCGAGTTGGGACACATGCATCTCAGCCATGACCGGGAAGGAGCGTCTTCACTTCGGAGCACCACAAAGCAAGGAGCCCACCCCGGCGGTCGGAGCTCAGGTTCAGTCGCCCCAGGGGTCAGCAATGCGGCTGCTCTCGGTGCGGCTGGTGCCTGACAACGTGACTCTGTGGGGAGCGAAAGCTTCGCAGCGCTTCCTGGTGTTGGGCAAGTACGCTGATGGGTTGGAGCGGGAGGTAACGGCTGAAAGCCATTTTCAGCTCTCGGACGAGTGGGTGGTCCGGGTGGATGAAGGGGGGCGAGTCGTGGCGTTGGGAAATGGGGAGGCGGAGCTCAGTGCGGAGATAGCGGGGCAAGTGGCTCAAACGCATCTTCGGGTGGTGGGTTGGCAGGAGCAGCGTCCCTTCAGCTTTGGGCGGGACATCGGAGGGATTTTTACTAAGCGGGGATGCAACTCGAGCGATTGTCACGGGAGCGTGAAGGGGAAGGGTGGATTCAAGCTGTCGATGAATGCCTTATATCCCCAGGACGATTACCAGTGGATTGTGGAAGGGGGAGTCTATCAGGTGCTGAGCGCGGAGTCGAAGGGAGCCAGACATCCGCGGATCAATCAGGAGGAGTCGGAGAAGAGTCTGTTGCTTCTGAAGTCGACGAATCTGGTGGCACACGGCGGGGGACGGCGTTTTAGTGTGGATTCTTCCGATTATGCCACGATCCTGAAGTGGATAGAGGAAGAGGCGCCTTACGGGGAGGAGAGCCAGGACCAGAGCGTACAGATCGAACAACTCGAAGTGTTTCCGCGGGAGGGGGTACTGGATCGAAAGGGGAAACAGCAGCTTTTGGTCACGGCTCATCTGTCCAACGGCCACCGCGAGGACGTAACCGATCAGGTACTGTACGTTTCGAACAATCCGGAAGTGGTGGAGGTGACGCCACAGGGGTTGGTGAGGGCGGTACAGACGGGGGAAACGACGGTGATGATCAGGGCGGCGGGGCAGGTGGTGACCACGATCTTCGGAGTGATCACCCAGCCGATGGCTGACTACCCGGAGGTGGAGCGCAGAAACCTGATCGACGAGCAGGTGTTTTCCAAGCTGCGCAAGTTCAACATCCTTCCCTCCGGACTTTCCAGCGACGGAGAATTTTTGCGGCGGGTCTGTCTGGACATGACTGGGACGCTGCCGCCGCCGGAACGGGTGCGGGAATTTTTGGCTAGCAAGGATTCTGAGAAACGAGATAAACTGATTGAAGTCCTTTTGAACTCGCCGGAGTACGTGGACTACTGGACCTTCCGCTTTGCCGACCTCTTCAGAGTGGCGTACGCTCCGCTGGAGGATATGCATTACGGCCAGATGTACTGGGAATGGATTCGTCAATCCATCGTTGAGAATAAGCCTTACAACCGCATTGCTCGGGAACGTATCGCCGCTCAGGGTTACACCGGGGCCTCTCGGCATTATCACTATGAGAACGGAGAGTTACCGACTCCCCAAGACATGATTGCGGAAGAGCTTCGGGTTTTCATGGGTCGCAGGCTCGATTGCGCCCAGTGTCATGATCACCCGTACGAGTCCTGGAGCCAGGATCAGTTTTGGGGAATGGCGGCTTTCTTTGGTCGCCTCACTCGACTGGGTGATATCGATTCAAAGGACCCCTCCCCGACGAGTGCCGATATCGTGATCTTCGACGATCCAGGTGGCCGGGAAGAGGTGGGACAACTGGGCCAGGGAGCCAGACTGATCCATCCGCGGACCAAGCAAGTCGTCGAGCCGCGATTTCTGGATGGTAAGCCACTAGCTGAGGAGAAGAGGGTAGACTTGAGAATGGCGCTGGCGGAATGGATGACGTCACATCCTTATTTTGCCGAAGCCAGTGTGAATCGAATGTGGGGTTACTTCTTCGGAAGAGGTATTGTCGAACCGGTGGATGATTTTCGAGCACTCAATTCCCCAACGCACCCGGACCTGCTGGCTGTGCTGGCCCGCGATTTCAAGGAGCACGACTACGATCTGAAGCATCTGGTGCGGCTTATAGTTCAGTCGCGGACTTACCAGTTGAGCAGCAGACCGAACCAGACGAGTAGAAACGATGGGATTAATTACTCAAGAGCCATTCCTCGGCCCCTCGATGCGGAAGTGCTTCTGGATGCGATTAGTTACGTCACGGGAGTACCCGAAGTTTTCGATCTTGAAGGCAGGCTGGGAGGAGGGCGCGCTCCGATAGGTACCCGGGCGATCAATTTAAAAATAGCGACGATGTACCCCTCTCAGTTTCTAGAGGTGTACGAACGACCTAACCGGCTGACGCTGCCGGAGCGAAGAGTCAAAGCAAACCTGGCGCAAGCTCTCCACATGTTGGCGGGTTCTTCGTACGTCAGTAAGATTGCCCGAGAAGGGGGTCGCCTGGACCGACTTCTCAAGAAGAATGTTTCCAACGGAGAGATCATCGAAGCATTCTACCTGGCTGCGCTTTCTCGTGTTCCCACCCAAGAGGAGCAAGTCGAGCTCGAAGAGAAGATTAGCCAGCGGGTGTCCCGGAGAGAAGCCCTGGAGGACTTCGTTTGGGCAGTGATCAGTTCGAGAGAATTTGCTTATAGACATTGACCGCCTGAAAAAGTATAAAAAATGAGGGAGTGTTCATGAAGAAGGCAGGTTGTTTGAGTTACACGAAAGCTGAGCTGGATCGCCGGGACTTTCTTCGCGTGGGTTCTCTGAGTCTTTTGGGTATCCACTTAAGTCAGTACCTGGCCCTCAAGCATGTGCTGGCCGCGGCAGAGAGTGAGGAGCTAGACAGGAACGCCAAAGCTCAAGCCTGCATTTTGCTCTGGTTGGAGGGCGGACCCAGCCATATCGACACCTGGGATCCAAAGTCTAACAGTAGTTTCAAACCGATCTCAACGAACGTGCCCGGAATTCAAATATCTGAACTTTTGCCTCGAGTATCCCGGCAGATGGACAAACTGTCAGTTATCCGTTCGATGCAGACTGAAGAAATCGATCACCCGAAGGGTATCCATTACGCCGTAACAGGCCACCGACCCAACCGGGTGATGCGGTTTCCAAGCCTGGGGTCAATCATTGCTAAAGAGATGGGACCTCGCGGTAGCTTTCCCCCTTATCTGCTGCTGCCCACCTGGGAAGAGCAACTGAATGCTGAATACTTCAAAGCCGGCGACCTCGGAGGGGAATACAATCCGATGTTTATCCCCGATCCCAGCCGGAAAGATTTTAGGGTAGCCGACCTGAGCCTGCCCAAATCCCTTTCTGTAGAACGCATCGAGGAACGGCGCTCCTTTTTGAGGATCGTGGACCGGTTGTGTCGTCAAAAGGAGGAGATGGCAGAATTTTCGAGCCTGAATAAGTTCACCGAGCAGGCCTTAAACATCCTTCTGTCCCCAGCCGTCAGAAAAGCTTTCGATCTTTCTCAGGAGTCGGGAGAGACAAAAAAGGCTTACGGCTTGGACGGCTTCGGTCAGAGTGTCCTGATGGCCCGACGGTTGGTCGAGGCGGGTTGCCGATTTGTGACGGCCCGCGGAAACACGTTGAATCCCTGGGACACACATAAGGACAACGATGTCAGCCATCGGGACGTCCTAGTGCCGGCTCTGGACCAGACCCTTTCAGCCCTTCTGGAAGATCTTGACCAGAGGGGCTTGTTGGAGTCGACCGTGGTTCTTGCCATGGGAGAGTTTGGGCGAACCCCACACGTGAACCCGGACGCAGGTCGTGATCACTGGCCCCACTGCTGGTCGCTGGTTCTGGGAGGTGGAGGTATTCGGGGTGGTCAGGTGATCGGTGCCAGTGATGAAAGGGGTGCTTACCTGGCGGCGCCGCGGGTAACCATAGGGGACATTTTCGCAACCATCTACAAAGCCTTCGGCATCGATTGGAAGAAGGAATACATGACCTCTGTCGGGCGTCCGATTAAGATCGCCAATTCCATCGACGACAAGACTGGTCAGCCGTTGACGGGGCTGGTTTAGCTTTGGCCTCCATTAGAATTCTTCGGGAAGACCCACTCACGCGAACAGGTCCAGAGGGGTTCAGCCCTTGCCCGTATTGATAGGACCTATCAACTATTTTTGTCATCACGCGATGGAGTGTACTGGCTGAAATCACCCGAAGCCAGGTGGGTACTTCTTGCGAACAGTGTTCGCCCCCAGGCGGGGAAAGCGAGGGATGAAAGTGAAGAGTTATACAAATGCCTAGACGCATGATCCTTTCAGCGTTCTCGGCGGGGTGGGTTGGTTTCTCGCTGAGCATCGGTTCTGCCGGGGGAGGTGGTCAGCCCAAAGGTTGGTGCTTTTTCAGGGAAGTGTTGTTGACTTTCTCCAAGAACCTCGCAACACATGATTCTAGCTGGATCTCCTGCTCGTTTTCTGGCAACAAACATGTATAAAGCGGAGCAAGGAGTCCACTCGAGTCTGTCCGAACCCCAATTGCTGCTTTAATGGGCAGCTCGGCAAAGGCAACATCATCCGCCATTCCTTCTACATCACCACACAGGGTAGACGGCGGCGTTACCGTTGTAATCAGTGCGGCAGAACCTTCTCTTCCACCCACGGAACACCCTATTATCGGCTACACAAACCCAGGTCTTTGTTCGATGAAGTCGTCCACATGTGTGTCCACGGGCTTGCGATATCGGCTATGGCTCGAATCAAGCGCATGGCCTGGGACACAGTCGCCCGCTGGCTCGAATCGGCGGCTACATGCGCTACCCGGTTCAATGATCGGATGCTAAGAGGTTTCGTGATCCGTGAACTTCAGGCCGACGAGATCCGGGCCTTTGTTGGAGCAAAGAAGCGGGTGATTTGGGTGCTGAGCACCCTGGAAGTGTGGTTCAGACTCTGGATCTCCGTCGGGATCGGCCGCCGTAACTTCGGAAACATCAAGCGTCTGATGCTCGACACCCTGCAGCGAGGCCGTATTGAAATCCGCTTCCTGTTCACCACCGACGGTTTCGAGATGTACGAGTGGGCAGCCAAGAGGTTTCTCCCGGGTATCTGCATTTACGGGCAAGTGATCAAGAAGCGCCGGGAGAATAGGGTGGTGTGTGTGGACCGTAGACTCCTTCTCGGAAGGCGCGCAGATCTGGAGGAAGCACTTTTTCACTCCGAGGATTCCACCACCTTGAATACCAGTTTTGTGGAGCGCCACAATCTGACCATCCGCCAGGGCTGTTCCTATCTTGGCCGTCGCACACCTTGTCACGCCCGGCGCACGGAATTCTTGGAAGGCCAGGTGGCTTTACTCAGGGCCTATTACAATTTTCTGCGACCACACAGGGCTTTGAAGTTCGGTAAGACGCTAAGGACTCCAGCCATGCAGGCCGGACTAACCAAGAAAAGGCTCTCCTTCCGGGACGTATTCACGAGCCAGGTGGCATTCTTTCTGTTTTTCTTGATGGTGGTTGTCGCACGGTACGCTAGATTGGATCTCAGGTCTATCCAGTTTGGGCACTGGAGGGGGTATGGCTCAACAACACTTGCCTGAAGAAGCACCACATTTTCAGGGAGCGTTGGGCGTCGGCCGAAAGCGTGGGGAGAGCGTGTCAAGTGTGGTCGAAATGGTTCGGGTAGTCGGATTTTTTGAGGACAAGGGCAGTGACTTTCTCAGCCGAATCAGTCTCTTTTGTGCTCCCGCCAGTTGAGCCAAACCGAAAGACCGAATGTGACAAAGCCAAGAGTGCAAACTGAGCCATCGACCAAAGCTGGGTTCCAGTCGCACCTTGTTAGGGCATCGAAGTAGTACTTCACGTAGGAAGTAGGCAGCTCAACTTCACCAAGTTTTCGCTTGATTGACCAGTGCCACTCCGTACAAAGGCAGTAGCCGAAGCCGTACCACACACCCAGGACGAGCCAGGACCCCAGTATCAGGCTCGTCAGCAAAAGGTGAAGTGGGCGTGTTCTTCGGAAGACCCAGCCAACCAGACTGAAGAGAATCAGGCCGGAGTGAAAAGCTGCGAAGAAGATGTCAAGTGAGCTGTAGAGGAAGCTCATTCTTGAGAGAATATCAGCGCTGCCGGACCTGCACAAGAATTTGGTCTATGGCAGGGCCTGCTTTTGCCTATGGTCGGTCACTTTTCGGCTTGAGGCTTCCCGTTCCGACTACTACAGTCAACATCAGGGGCTACTTCGTGGTGCTTCTTCAGGGAAGTGTTGTTGACCGTCTCCAGCAGCACCGTAACCCGTGATCTTGCCTGGATTTCCTCGACCTTTTCTGAGATCACACATGTATGACGCAGAGCAAGCGCTCCACTCGCTGCTGTCCCAACTCCGGTTGCCCGTTGATTGGACAGTCCGACAGAGGCAACATCATCCGACACTCCTTCTACATCACCACGCAGGGCAGACGCCGCCGCTACCGCTGCAAACAATGCGGTCGGACCTTCTCGTCCACCCACGGAACGCCTTACTATCGGCTGCACAAGCCCAGGTCCTTGTTCGATGAAGTCGTCAGCATGTGTGTCTACGGAATTGCGATCTCAGCCATGGCTCGAATCAAGCGGACGGCGTGGGCACCATCGCACGCTGGCTCGAATCGGCAGCCACATACGCAGAACAGTTCAATGGGGCTGTCAAGTTGAGCGACGGTCGTCGACAATGCGGCTATGGAACCAAGCTATCGGGGTCACCGTTTCCCCGCCGAGATCATCAGTCATGCTGTCTGGTTCTACTACCGATTCACACTCAGCTTCCGAGATGTCGAGGATCTGCTGTCGGAACGAGGGATCATCGTCTCCTACGAAGCAATTCGCTTCTGGTGTCTGAAATTCGGGCCAGGATACGCGTGGGCAATCCGCAAGAAGCGAGGCCGACTGGGAGACATCTGGCACGTAGATGAGTTGTTCCTGAAGATCAACGGACGGCAAGTCTACCTGTGGCGAGCCGTTGACCAGGACGGTGATGTTCTCGACATCCTGGTGACCGAGCGTCGGGACAAGCGGGCTGAGGTCTCGCACCAACACACTCGGGAGAAAGAGCGCCAAGTTCGAAGGTTCAAACCGGTTGCCCAGGCACAATGCGTACTGGCCGTCCATGGCCAAGTCCAGAACCTGTTCCGGGCGGGTCGCAATGTCCTCAAAGCCATACATTATCGACTGCTCCGAGACCGAGCTTTCGCCCAATGGAACGAGGCGACTTGTGCTCATTGAGGTGGAGCCCGCTGGGACGTAGTCTGTCTCGGAACATCTTAGCTCGCGCCAACTTGACAGCGCCGGACGCAGGCACAGCAGCAAGAAAGTGACTGTCCATAGAGAGTGTGGCTTTTCCCAGCACCCATCCAGGCCGGATGTTTTCAAGTTCAAACAGGCCTTGATTGTGCCTCCTCCCTCGGTGAAAGAAGAAGTTCTCGGTACAAGTTCCAGTCCGGGTCTCCCAGCCAACCCGATTCTCTTGACTGAGTGGGTGAAGTTGGACCTGGCTCTACAAGATGTGGAGGCCTGGATCATCGTTGGAGCGTCGTTCTCATCTGGAGACAATCACTTGAGGTCCTTGTTTCGCCGGCATTCAGACACAGTTAAGGAGATCCACGTGAGCCATTGCAAAGGCCAGTGTACCAAGAGGGACACCGCCAAAGCTCTTGGAGTCGGCGCCGGGAAGGTTCACTGCCATCTCCGAGAAGGAGAGTACCTTTCCAACATATCGGTGGATTCCGCATGTGGGACGTGACCGGCTTGCGCTTTCTCGCAAGCCTTCCTGACAACGTTGAGCGCCTCGTCTAGGCGGATCTGGTGCACTGGTAGGCCGGTGGGCAGGATTTCATCGAGGCCTGTCGGGAGTGATGATTTGGATCGAGCAACTGGGACCCACCTGGAGCCATGGCTTTCTCCCAAATGTCTCCCACTGCGATTCACCGGCCTTTGGACCGGTCCTTCCATCAAGAGTTCCAACGGCACCCACATGCCAGTTGGACCAAGAGTTCCCCGCCTCCGTAGTGGGCAACAAGGTGGGTAAAACCACCCGAATACCAGGTAAAACCACCCGAATACCAGGTAAAACCAGCTAACAAGAAGGACGTAAACGCTTGAGCAGCAAAGACGAGCTATTACGATGTTAATCTACGAAACCAAAGGTCACGTGAGGGAGCGAATGACAGTTGCAACTGTAACCATTTTGTAACCGCGACAACCCAAAACTACCCCATTCCATCCAATTCTAGCCAAGATAGGGTGTAGATAACCGATTGATAACTCTAGTATTTATAGTGAATTAGAATTTCCCCGTTACGGACTTAAAATCCTGTGCGGATTTTTGAAGCAAAACCGTCTTGCAAGGCACCCCCAAACCCAGGGAAGAGCTTCGGCAAAAGGAGTTTGCAGCTGTAATTATTAATGAATCGTGTGAAATTTCTCTGAGTCATTAGATGGAGGCCGTTTTTGGCCCTTTTTCGGAGATCAGAATGTCTGTAAGTAGTTGAAAAAAAAATGGCGCCCGACAGGATTCGAACCTGCGACCTTTGGTTCCGGAGTGCAAAGGGCCTAAACTGTAACCCCTTGTAACTAGATGACTTTTCAAGGTGTTACGGTTTTTCTATTTTGGCTGATGTTAGCTGATTTGGGGTGGTTTCAGGTGGTCGTGGCACAGTTTGGGCACAGTTCGGAGCCATTCATGGACGATGAGTATCAAGCCCGACCTTTGGTTCCGGAGATTAACGTGGTATTGGCTGGTCCTTGCTGCTCAAGCGTTTACGTCCTTCTTGTTACCTAAGTATTTCCTAGTATTCGGGTGGTTTTACCCACCTTACTGCCCACCGGGCGACGAGCGGCCTATCGGGAAACCAGGGTATAGGTATGACCTTCCTAGCCAGATTCTGAAGAACCATAGACAAAGGGTATCCTCTTTTGGGAGCCGCACTCGTTACGTCTGCGACAGCAGTTCCTGTTTGTTGGTTCGCAAGAGAGGCGTCTTAATCTCTCCATTTCGGCTGCAACCCTGCAACCGTATGACTTAAGTTTAATATTTCCGGTCAGATAACGGTTGCATAGCCGTCTGCAACCGACTGGCAATCTTTAGAACCTCCGATGGGGAGAATACCTGGATGGGATTTGGGCACAGTCAGCACCCAGGGTCTCCCCACCCCCTGGCCCCCTTCGGCGCAAGTGGGGACCCATCTCGCAGAGATTTTTTCAATTTTGCCAGTGACCGAGATTAGGGGCTTATTTTAAAGTCGAGGAAGGTTGGATGGTGGAGAACACTGTCCGGGGGCGCATGAGTGGCCCCAGACGACTAAGATCTACGATTTCGGTGATGAGATCACGTTCGACGAAGTGGAGCGCATCGCCATCTGAGGCGCCGCACGCCTGCCCCTTAGAGGAACAATTTCGTTTTCAATCCAGGAGAAACAGATATGGGTGATAAGGGAAGTAAAGATAAAGGCAAAAGGGAACACCAGAAAAAGGTCCAGCTTAGTCCAAAGGAAAAGCGAAAATTGAAAAAAGGAAAGAAGAATAAATAGATACGCACCGTCAAGTTCCAATTGGGGTGGCGGGAGGATGCCCTGTTCATCTACATCCCCCGGCGGAAACCCACGCCATTTGCCCGAGAACGGGCGACCGCACCCGGACAGTCCCGGCTTGTAGTGCGATTCTGGTCGGACCGAACCAAGGCCCCTCGGTGACGACCCTTACCGTAGGTTTTCGTACGGTTGCTCCCGCTACCCCTAATCGTCGATTGTGTCCACCAGAGCTTAGAAGTCACGTTCCGATCCTGGTCGTGTCTTGCTGGAACGCAGTTTACGCAGCGCCTTGGCCTCGATCTGCTGAATCCGCTGTCGGGTAACCGAGAAACGCTGGCCCACATCTCCCAAGGTGTATTCACCGCCATCTACAATCCCGAAGCGCATGCGAATAATCTGCTCTTCCCGCGGGTCCAGTGTTCGCAAGAGTGCGTCCGTCTGCTCCTTCAAAATTGGGCCAATCAACGCCTCGGCCGGCGAGATCACCCCTCGGTCTTCAAGGAAGTCCGCGAGGTGGCCATCCTCGGCCTTCCCGATGGGAGTTTCCAGAGAGATCGGAGGCTGGGCGATCTCGAGGATTTTCTGGACCTTGCTCGGTGGAATGTCCATCTTCCTGGCGATCTCTTCCGAGGTTGGCTCCCGACCATACTCATGGACCAAAGAGCGTGAAGTCCGGATCAGCTTATTGATGGCTTCGATCATGTGGACTGGGACACGGATGGTTCGAGCCTGGTCGGCGATGGATCGAGTAATGCCCTGACGAATCCACCAAGTTGCATAGGTGGAGAACTTGTAACCCCGTCGGTAGTCAAACTTGTCGACAGCTGTCATCAAGCCGATATTTCCCTCTTGGATTAAATCGAGAAATTGTAGTCCCCGGTAGGCGTATTTTTTGGGAATTACAAAGACTACTTGACGGATCTCCCTGAGAAATGATACTTAAGCTGCGTGTCCAACTTCAAAGACCGGACGCTGTGGACGGGCGACAACCTGCCGATCATGCGCGGCCTAAACTCGGAGTCCGTGGACCTTATCTATTTAGATCCTCCGTTTAACTCTAAGTCCAACTATGCCGCCCCAATAGGCAGCAAGGCCGCCGGGGCAGAGTTCAAGGATACCTGGACTCTTACGGATATCAACGTCGAGTGGGTCAACCTGATCGAGACCAAACATCCAGCACTCTACCGAGTTCTGCTGGTTGCCATGACGGACAGCGACAAGTCATACCTAATCTACATGGCGGCTAGATTTCTAGAAATACACCGAATACTCAAGCCTACGGGATCCATTTACTGCCACTGCGACCCGACCATGAGCCACTATCTCAAGCTGGTCATGGATGCAGTATTCGGGAGAGGAAACGTTAGGAATGAGATTGTCTGGAAACGTTTTAACTTCCATGCCGACGCCAAACGATTTGGGGCAATCAGCGACCGCATACTATTTTACTCTAAGAGCAAGGACTACGTGTTTAATCGCCAGACCGTCCCCTACTCGAAGGACTACATTGAATCTAAGTTTACCTATGAGGATTCTCGGGGGAGATTCAGTTTAGACAATCTAAACCCTCCTGGTGGACGCGGCCCTGTATATGCATTCCATGGCGTGACAAGGCCATGGAGATACACAGAAGAAAAGATGCAGGAACTTGATCGAAAGGGTTACATCTATTTCGACAGTAAGGTTCCACGTAAAAAACGATACCTCGATGAGATGCCAGGACAGGCGGCGGCCGATATTTGGGCAGACATTAGTCCGATAAATTCTCAGGCCAAGGAGCGTATCGGCTACCCCACACAGAAGCCTCTGGACCTACTAGACCGGATTATCAAGGCTTCCTCCAACGAGGGAGACATAGTGCTAGACCCTTTCTGTGGGTGTGCCACAACCTGTATCTCTGCCCAGGGTCTAGGCCGTCATTGGTCAGGGATCGACATCTCCCCAAAGGCCGCCGATCTGGTTCAGCAGAGAATGAGGGATGAGCTGGGCCTATTCTACAAAGTCATCCTCCGAACGGATATTCCCAAACGCACAGACCTGGGAACTATCCCTAAGTACAACTCCGATGCCAACCGAAAGAAGATCTACGGGGAGCAAGAAGGCCACTGCAACGGATGTCGGACCCACTTCGAGTTACGCAACTTGGAAGTGGATCACATCATCGCACAGAGCGACGCTGGGACGGACCAGATCGAAAACCTGCAACTCCTGTGCGGGAATTGCAACCGGATCAAAGGGGATCGGGGTATGGAGTATCTGAGAGTTAAGCTCAGGATTGGAGGGATGGGTAGATGAAGATGATAGACTGATTACTGACGCATATCTGACCGGGCGGTAACCCGGTCAGATTGCCCCGCTGATTAGGTAAAGAGCCCCAGCAGGTACATTCTATAGACGGTAGTGAAATTCTACCGATATCCGGGACGGAGTCAAGGGCTCTATTCAAGGGAGAGCCCAGAATGGCCCTAACTGACCCCAACAGCATCAATCCCGTCGCTGGAGTGTGCGAACTGCGGAAAGAAGATCGGTAAGACCTTTGGATGGCTCAAGGCGCATGATTACTTTGTCTGCGTCTGCGGTGCAAGAACAGAGTGGTATCCCAACCAATTCCTCGATGTTGTCAAGGGAATCACCGAAGAGCGAGCGAAGGCAATTAAGAAGATCAGGCGAGCTCTGAAGGGCTGACGCTATCTCATTAAGAGCCTGGATCTCTTTCGATCCAGCGGAATCAAACACAAGTTCAATGTGCTGGACCTCAGTCATAGCCATAAAATAGGATTGTACCATCATGAGACCGATGTTAGACCCCAAACGAGACCTCAAAGGAGCGACCCCGGAGAAGCTGGCGAAGGCCCTGCTACGGCGATCAGTCCCGAGCGATGGGGCTAAGTCCGTTGTCAGAGATCAGGTCACGGTAAAGAAGGTTACGACCAACAAGACTAGCAACCGTCTCCCGCATCTGCGCAAGCGTTCCTGAATCCCGCATGTTGTGCTTCGCTGCGAACTCCTGGACGTAACGGTTCAGGTGTTTCGGTGACAGCGTGTGGAACATTCCTTTGTGCGCCCGTTTCAACGTTGCCCAAAATGACTCCACTCCATTGGTGTGCGCCATATCTCTGACGTACTCGGAGACACTGTGCCGTACCGACTCATGGGTAAATGGCAAGCCGTCATAGGCTGAGGCGTCGTCCGTGTAGACCTTGGCTCCTGTCTTGGTATTCTCGACAACGAACCCTTGTAAATGCTCTGTATCTACCCGCTCTGTAACCTTAGCCCGAACCTGCTTAGTGGCTCGGTCACGGATTCCGACAACGGCGGTCTTACCAACGGCTCCGCGTCCAGTTCCCGCCAGCACCTTGCGACGGCTATTGCTCATGTTTCGGCGTCGCCCACCGAAATATGATTCATCCACCTCAACCGGACCCTCGAAGGCACCACGAGGCTGGTTGGCCCACGCTTCACGGATACGGTGCAACATGAACCATGCCGTAGGTTGGGATACCTTGATGTCTCTGTGGAGTTTCATACTGGATACCGACTTCAGGCTAGTCAGGCAGACATAGATGGCAACAGCCCATTTCCTGAGAGGCACGTTGGATCGGGCAATCGGTGTCCCTGTGCGAACGCTGAAATAGTGCCTGCAATCCGTGCACCAGTAGGGCATCGGCTTCCGGTTGGGAACATCTCCGGTCTTGGTGCTACCACAGTGACCGCAGCATCTCTCAGTCGGCCAGACTTGGGATTCAAACCACTTCGTTGCTACTTCCTCGGTAGGAAACAGCTCGAACAGTTCAAGAAGGGAAAGTCCTTCTCGGTGGGATCGTCCTGGTGCTTTCTTCATCGTAGAAGTAGTCTACAGGACTAGAGAGGTTTTGTCAAGTAGTCTTTGTAATTCCCTACTTTTTAGCGATCGAGACCACCAATCGCAGGTTGGCCTCGACCAGTTCCTTCTTGGCGAGCTCCGCTTCCAGCTCGCCGTGCTTAATCGCCGCCAGAGTTCGTTTCAGCTCGGAAGGACTCGCCAAGACTTTGTCCTCAGTTTCCTTCCTCTCTTTTTTGATTGCCAGCAGCCGCAGCCTCACTTTCTTGGACTCATGCTGTTTGAGTGGAGATTCCTGAAGCTTTTTTAACTTCTTCACTCCCCGCTCTAGGGCAACAATCCGGTCCACTGCGCTCTCAAGGGCACTGACCAGGTGTTCTTGTACCCGAGCCTTGAGATCGAGATCCTTAATGTGGTGCCCTCTGGAAATCCGATAGCGTGTCAATTGCGAGAGGAGTCTCTTGGATTGAGCGCTGTTTTTCTTCGCTTTGCGCAAGCACCGCCGAACCTTAGAAGCCGCAGCCTCTAGTTGGGCAATTTTATCGATTCGTTCTAGAATCTCATGGCGGCAAACCTCGAGAATCTGCTTGGTCCGCTCGTCGAATTGCAAGTTGACCAACTCTTTGACCCCCAGCTCACGCCTCCTCAGCTGTTCACCAAAGCGGAGGATCTCGACCACGACGAGAGGGGATCGAGATAAAGCTTTGAGTCGGGTCCTCTGGCCTTTCTCAATCCGCTTCGCGATTTCCACTTCGGCCTGTCGGCTCAAGAGGGGCACCGTGCCCATTTCCCTCAGATAGACTCGAACCGGATCGTTGGCCTCATCCGAGCTGTCGGCGGACAAATCGCTCCCTTGACCCTGGTCCTCCGTGTCGTCTGGAAAGACCTCGTTAATGCCCGTTGCAAGGATTGACCATCCTATTTCCTTCATATCCCCTCATTCTACAAGGACTGTCCGGACAAAACGACCCACCAACCGCCTCAGAATCGCCGATCGCCCCTCAACTCTTACCCTTACGTATCCCCTAAATTGACGGATTGGGTGGGAAAAATTCTTGACAAGCCACGCCTACCAGAGTCACAATCACTACTGGTCCCGAGCGGTCCAAGAAAAAATGGCCGACGAGGTTGATCGAAAGGTCAGCCAAGGTTTAAAGCCAGGATTCTAAAGGTCACTTGGGGCCTTTTTTTATTTCGCTCGGAAACTCTCCGAAGGTTTCCACCTCGGAGTCGTCATCTCAGCGGGCAGCAACTCACTCCTTTTTTTGCCCGTTTTATTTGCGTCCCGGTGGGGCTCATCTTTTACTGATAACGAAGGGGAAAATTTCGTGTCAGCGGAAAATAAAGCTGTCGTTCGGCGACTGTTTCATGAGGTGTGGAACCGAGGTAACCTAGATGTGGCTGATGAGATTTTCGCCCCTGATTATGTCAATCACACCCCTTTCCCTGGGGGATTAGCGCCGGGAGTCAGTGGCTTCAAACAACTTGTCAGCAAGCTGCGAGCCACCTTTGCTGGCTTCCAGATGACTCTGGAGGACCTAATCGCCGAAGAGGACAAGGTCGTGGTCCGCTGGAAAACTCGCGGCATTCACAAACATGAGTTGGTAACCGAGATTGGCATCTTCCGTATCGCTGCTGGCAAGATCGTGGAAAGCTGGGTTAGTTCTGATCAGCCCGGTGGAGACAACCATGACCAAAGCTGACCTGGTTAAAGAAGTTGCTAAGAGTTCGGGTCTGACCCAGACGAATGCTGAAGTGGTCGTCGAAACGGTTCTGGAGAGTATTAAGGAAGCGCTGAACTCCGGAGATGAGGTTGAATTGAGAGGTTTCGGCAGCTTTCGTTTGCGACAACGAAACCCACACCGAGGACGCAACCCAAAAACTGGTGAGGTAGTCCAGGTTCCGGCCAAGAGAGTCCCTTATTTTAAGCTGGGCAAGGCGTTGAAAGAGCTGATCAACTCGTAGCAGCCCCACCAATCGCCTCACAATCGCCGACCTCCGCCGGAGTCTTACCCTGCCTGCCTACCTCTGAATTGACTGGATTCGTTACGGAATAGCCAACATCCACATCAAAATCCCAAAAGCCCAGCCTTCAACTCCTCCATCGACTTCACCTCTGAAATCACCTGTGCATGCTCTTCATACCACCCGCGATGCTTTTGCCGGGCGTGCATGACCAGGGCTCTTTTGTTATTCCCATCGATCTCAGCACGAAACGGTTTCCGCTGCAAAACGTCTGGATTCAATTTAGGGCACAGTTTAGGGCACAGTTGGTGTTTTCGTGAAAAGAGGGAATCTGTAAGTTGCTGATTTAAAAGGGCGCCCGACAGGATTCGAACCTGCGACCTTTGGTTCCGGAGACCAACGCTCTATCCAGGCTGAGCTACGGGCGCACAAGTTCATCGTACAATACTTTGCGTTGAATCACCTGTCATGTATTCCTTAATATTGTGCGAGACTCTGTGTGAAAATTTTGGCTGACCTTCTTAAAAATGGCTATCGCTTTCCGCTCAGGGTCACCAAGGCGATGCAAATTGATTTCCGTCATTGTGCTTTTGCCCCATTAGCAATAAAATCTCCTGGGTTTTGATCATTGACCGGAAAGGCACCTGGATAATCTAGGGATCAGAGGCCATTTTCAGCCAAAAGATGACAAAAGAACAGTTGATTCAAGGTTGAAGACTTGATAGGTTGGGCACCTCTGGATTTTTAATTTCCACCACAGGTTGCTAGTCGGAAGTTTATATTGTTTCGCGGGCCTCGCTTATGACCGGAGCTGACGTTCTAGTCAAGGTTCTCATGGCCGAAGGGGTGCGCCAGGTCTTCTGCTATCCGATGACACCTATCCTAGAGGCCATGGCTCGTGCGGGCCTGCGCATCATCTGTCCCCGGCAGGAGCGGGTGGCCGGAAACATGGCCGACGGGGTCTCGCGCTCCACTAATGGGCGACAGATCGGGACTTTTACTGTCCAAACGCTGGCCGGTTCGGAGAATGCCTTTTCGGGAGTGGCACACGCTTACACCGACTCGACACCCGTTCTGTTCTTGCCGGGTCACCTGGGAATGGACTATGTCGGCACCAGTCAGATATTCGACAGCACTGACAATTACCGCGCGACCACCAAGATAAGCAGGAAGGTGGTCACTGTGGAGCAGATACCGGCGAGAATGCGTCAGGCTTTCACAGCGCTCCGCTCGGGCAGGCCACAACCCGTGATGTTGGAGCTTCTTGCTGACATCTGCTCGGCGGAGTTTACTGGTGAGTTGAATTACGATCCCATCCCTAGAATGCGGTCTGCTGCTGACTCTGGATCTGTGCGAGAAGCAGCTGAGCGCCTCTTGGGCGCTGCATCGCCACTCATTTGGGCTGGCCAGGGCGTCCTTTATGCCGAAGCAACGGATGAGCTCAAAGAGATCGCGGAGCTTCTCGGTGCACCGGTGATGACCACTCTACAGGGCAAGAGTGCATTTCCGGAGCAGCACGAACTTTCCGTGGGAGTGGGCGCCTACGTAATCACCGCTATGGCTTCTCATTACCTGCATGACTGCGATCTCATCCTCGCCGTTGGTTCCAGTCTCAGCCGCGCTCCTTTCACGCCTCAGATTCCTCCTGGCAAAACCATCATTCACACTACCATCGATCCCGCGGATCTCAACAAGGAATATCCTACTGTTCTCCCCGTAGTGGCAGACGCTAAACTTTTCCTGGCTCAACTTGCCGAAGAGTTGCGCAGTCGCGTTGGAGAGGGCCAACAGGCGCTTCGCGCCCAGACGGTCCAGACCATCTGTTCCATTCGTAGACAGTGGCTCTCCGAATATGAACCTCTTTTTAGTGACGACTCAAAACCCATCAATGGTTATCGAATGTTTCGGGAAATCTGGGCTCTGATCGAACCGGACGAGACTATGATCACCCACGAATCAGGTGCCTGTCGTGACATCCAGTCCATTTTTTACCAAGCTACGGTTCCACGCAGCTATTTGGGATGGGGCCAGTCCTCGCAGCTTGGCTTTTCTATTGGCTTAGCAATGGGTGCCAAAATCGCAAATCCCCACAAACTCGTGGTTAACATCATGGGAGACGGAGCGGTCGGGATGACCGGCATGGATTGGGAGACAGCCGTGCGAGAAAACATTCCTATACTAACCGTCATCAAGCATGATTCGGTTTTCAGTGGATACGATCGCCATATACCGGAGTCTATCAGGCGCTACCAGACTTCCACTCAAACAGGAGATTATGCGGGGGTAGCAGCGGCTCTGGGCTGTTATACGGAAAAAGTTGAGGAGGTTTCCGAATTGCGACCCGCTCTGGAACGAGCCTTACGCGCGACTCGAGAGGGCCAGCCGGCAGTGGTCGACGTCATTACTGCCGAAACGCGCAAGCTCTCTCATGCGCCCAAGTGAATCATTTTTCTTCTTTTTAGTTGTTACGGATCGATCCGGTAGAGGTGTGTGAGGGTTCTCAGGAACAGTGCTTGCCCTGCCACTGCCGGCGATGCCAAGATTTTCCCATCGAGATCGTTCGTTCCAAGGAGTTTGAACTCCTTTCCCGGAACCAGGAGCGACACTTTACCTTCCTCGCTGCAAACGTAGATTCGGCCGTCGGCGTAGATGGGTGATGCCGAATAGTTACCACCGATTCTCTTCTTCCAGTGCACGTGACCGGTCTTGGCATCCACACAGGTTGCGACACCGCGGTCGTTGAAGAGATAAAGCTCGTCGCCGACAACGAGCAGCGAAGGAACATGCGGAGCGCCTCGACTCAATTTCCACGCCAGTTGAGTACCAAGGACTTCGCCACGTGCTTCCGGCCGGATGGCGTAGAGCATGTCCTGACTGGTTGTTACGAACACGAGGCCGTGAGTGTAGATTGGCCGTGTCACTTGGGAAAAATTGTCGTAGGCGTGCCACCAGATCTCCTTGCCAGTGCGGGCGTCGTAGGCAGCGACGTGCTCGGCGGCAGTGCTGACGAGCTGGGGCTCCCCGTTGACATCAATTACCAGCGGTGTCGAGTAGGACATGAAGGCGAAACCTCTCCGGGACTCAGTCGCCATTCTGTCTTTGACAAGAGCTTCCTCGAGATGCTGTCGCGACGTCTTCCACACAACGCGTCCGGTACGCTTGTGGAGAGCAACGATGAATTGACGGTCCATACCGTCGCACGTCAGGATGAGGAGATCCTCGAATAGCACCGGCGAGCTAGCTCCTCCATAGGGTTGGCTATAGTCGAGCTCCGACGTCTTCCAGAGCACCTTGCCTTCGCTGGAAAGGCAAGCAGTCCCCTTGTTGCCGAAATGGACGTAGATGCACCCATCCTCTAGGATCGGCGTGGGCGTTGCAAAGCTGTTCTTGGCATGACGCGGACCTGCTTCGGTGAGACGGAAAAGCTCAACGTCTCGAATGACTAGACCGCTGGACCGATGTACGCAGATAGCTCGCAGCGAACGACCTTCTTGGCGTGCGGTCGTAATCCAGATCTGGTCCCCGGAGATCACCGGAGACGAAATCCCCATACCCAGAATGGGCACCTTCCAGGTCACATTTTTTGTCTCACTCCATATGGTTGGCAGTCCGCGAGCGTTCGAATGGCCCTGGCCACCTGGGCCCCGAAACTGTGGCCATTCAGCCAACATGGTGCGCGTCCAGAGACCAACAACCAGGAGTGATAAGTAGAGCAGTTTTCTCATTGGATCGATTAGAGAGCAATTATAACGGATAGAAAAAAGGAACGGTCTACTTTTTTACCTGTCAGATTTCTACAAAATCGTTGTACAGGCACCGGTGGGAGCGTATTCTCGTAAATGACTAAATACTCGCGACCGAAGATCCAGTCCTAGCATGAGAGATCCCATGTCAGATCTTGATCTCGATCCACACGTCACCGAGTTAGAAAGGGACGATTTTTCAGACCCAGCCCGTTATATCCTATTATGGGGTTCCGACAGCGGCTACTCGTTTCTCTTTTCCTGATTGTGTCAGTAGCAATTAGCACCGAAGTTCGCGGGGGATTGGACCTCTTCGAGTGGGCGAACCTCCCCGACCTGCCTGTTCCCTCAGGCCTCAGCGGTGCGTTCGTCGGAACGAGCAACGGCGCGCTCATCGTGGCCGGCGGTGTGAGCTACTCGTCGAGCTTGGAAGGTGGAGCAAAAGTTTGGCGACAAACGATCTATGTCCTGGAGGAAGGTGACAACCGATGGAGGACAGGCTTCGAACTGGCACACTCTCTGGCTCACGGAGCCAGTGCTTTGACAGGCGATTCTCTCATCGTAGTCGGCGGACAGAGTGCTGGTCGGCATTACAGCACTGTCTACCGCCTGCGGTGGCGAAACGGGAAAATCGAGCAGAGTGTGCTACCGGATTTGCCAAAGACTTGTGCCATGGCCAGTGCCGCCGTGCTCGGAGATACCATCTACGTTGCCGGAGGTCAGGAAACGTCGGCTACAACCACAGCGATGAAAACCTTTTGGGCTCTTGACCTCTCCAAGGTCAGTCCCCAGTGGAAGTCTTTGGAAGTCTGGCCCGGTGCGGGACGTATTTTCCCAGTCGTTGCAGCCCAGGACGGAGCCTTTTACCTGTTTGGCGGGCTGGACCTAGTCAGAGGAGAGGACAGGCAAGTCACTCGCAAACCCTTGAAAGACGCGTACTGTTATCGACCGGGTGAGGGCTGGAAAACTGTGGCCAAATCGCCGAGAGTTCTCGTCGCAGCAACCGGCAGCACCCTCGGGCAGTCCCACGTGCTGGTTTTCGGCGGCAAACATCTATTTCGACGGCACGAACCAACGACCGAGTCATTGGGATTAGCGCGCGACATTCTCGCGTACCACACCATTACCGATACGTGGTCGACGATCGGAACGCTACCCCATAACGTAGCCTTTACCACCGCGGTCCATTGGCGGGATCGAATTGTCGTTCCTGGAGGCGAAGAACGTCCCGAGGAATCCTCTGCAAGTGTGTTAGCCGCCCAGCCACGGCAGCCCACATCAGGTTTTGGGAGGTGGGACTACGTCTGTCTGAGCGTGTATCTGCTGTCGCTGCTCGGAATGGGGATCTATTTTTCACGCCGAGGGAAGACAACGGAGGATTTCTTTGTCGCTGGTCGTCGTATTCCCTGGTGGGCCGCGGGCATCAGTATCGTCGGGACACAGACCAGCGCTATCAGCTTCATGGCGATTCCGGCCAAGGTATATTCCACGGACTGGGTATATTTGTGGAACCCGCTAGCCGCTAGTCTGATCGCCCCCCTGGTTGTTTTTGTCTATCTGCCATTTTTCCGCCGACTGAATCTGACGACCGTTTACGAATACCTCGAAAAGCGATTCAACGTTACTGTACGGATTTTTGCCAGCACGGCTTTTGTTTTATTTCACATTGGTCGGATGGCGATTGTGCTGTTCCTGCCCTCCATCGCTCTCTCAACGGTGACCGGCATCAATGTCTACGTCTGCATCCTGGCCATGGGGATCCTGTGTACCATCTATACGGTGCTGGGTGGAATCGAAGCGGTCATTTGGACAGACTTTCTTCAGGTCATCGTTCTCATTGGTGGCGGGTTCATTAGCTTGGTGATCATTGCAGCCAATGTAGACGGAGGGTGGGGTGGCATCCTTTCTCTCGGACTGGCGGACTCCAAGTTTCACTTGGTGAACTGGACTTGGGACATGACCACGACAGCCATCTGGGTGATGGTGATTGGCAACATATTTGTAAACATTGTGCCCTACACGTCCGACCAGGTGGTGGTTCAGCGCTATTTGACAACTAAAGATGAAAAGGAGGCAGCAAAGGCGATCTGGGCGAGTGCCGCCCTTATAATTCCACAGGTCATTCTGTGGTTTAGTCTGGGAACAGCCCTGTACGCGTTTTATAAGAGTCAACCAGCTCTGATTAGCCCTGCAATCCCCACAGACACCATTTTCCCGTTCTTCATCGCGCAACAGCTTCCAACAGGGATCACCGGCCTGGTGATAGCAGCCCTGTTTGCCGCAGCGATGTCCACGGTTGACAGCAGCTTGAACAGCGTGGCAACAGTGATCGTCACCGATTTTGTCCGTCGATTCAAACGCAGCGTTTCAGACCATGCCTGCCTGAAGCTGGCCCGTTGGCTGACAGGACTGTTTGGTGTGCTCGCGACGCTCAGTGCGGTGTTGATGGTGACGTATGAAATCCAGTCTCTGTGGGATCTTTTCCAGAAATTGATCGGGTTGCTTGGCGGCAGCATGGCCAGCTTATTTGTCCTGGGAATCTTCACCCGCCGCGCCAATGCTCCGGGTGCACTGATTGGGGCAATCAGCGGTGCCGCTGTGCTCTATCTGGTACAGAGTTACACTGCCGTGCACTTTTTCCTTTACGCTGCGGTAGGAATCATAACCTGCTCAATCGTTGGATACATGGCCAGTTTTGGATTTCCCTCCGAAACACGGTCTCTGGAAGGACTAACAGTCTTCACGAAGCACAGTCGCCGGGCGCTGTGACGCACTAACCCTATTATGTTTACTTGGGTACAGTACTAAGGGCGATGGATCCTGGAACTCAGGACTCCGCCTTCTTTCAGCCTCCCCGGATGCTCCATGCTCCGCCACCTTTGGCAGCAATGAACAGGAACAGGAAACAATACAAGACGGCTAGCTCGCCGCCGTTCTGGATCGGCACGTAGCCTGCGGAGGCATGCACCATGAAATAGGCTACCGCCATCTGGCCACTGGCAATAAAGGCTGCATAGCTTGTCAGTAGTCCCAGGGCGATGAGAAGTCCTCCGAAAAACTCAATAAATCCTGCCAGTGCCAGCAGTGAGGGCACTGGAGCAGTTGCCCCGGGATTGCCCCCAAACCCTCCAAACAGGCCAAAAATCTTTTGCCCTCCATGACAGGCGAACAGGATGCCTGCCACGATTCGCAAGATAGAGTACAGTTGATTCGAGCACCTGGTTACAAACATTGATCTCCTTCCTCTATGTCTCGTTTCCTCAATTCTTCACCAGATCGTAAAAGGATCCAGTGAGATTCCAAACACCATCCCGATGAGAAGTACCCATTACGGTCGGGGTGCACACTTGTGTTCGCCCTCACAAAACGGGCAGCTGATCTCATGCTTGCGGGCAGACACGCGTGTCTGCCCTATAATGTGAAGCGCTGCTTGAGCGTATCGAAGCCGGATTGGAAAACGCCTATCAGTAAAGCTGAAGTTTCCGCCGTCCTTCAAATTGAAAATACTCACTGCACCGACCGCACCGACAGGTCGATCGTCTTCGATGCGACTGTCTACTACGGCTGGAGGCCAGTCGGATAGGGTATTGAAGTCTGGGATGTTCTTCCATACCTCTTGGACCTGGGTATTAATCACGGAACTGACGTAAACTTTGGCCATCGTTTTCCTCCAGCTCAGAAGTCCATTACTTTTGTCGATTCCGATTGCTAGAATCGACAACCTTTTATGCTCTGATAGCTTAGGAGAAGTCAAGAGAATTAGATTTTTCTCTAGACATCCGGGCAGGCTACACCCTCAAGATTGTGGTATAACTTGCGGCTAATGTCACTGGCTCTTCTGCTGATCAGCGTTGCTCTTCTATCCATGTTGGGATTTTTCTGATTTGTTGATGGGTGGTCCCGCGATTAGAACTGTTTTACTTATTCAGACCCAGTCATGATGTCTACCAAACTCCCGCCCACGTGGGACTCCCTTTTGAACAGGCCTTTATTGAAACACCCGATGGATTCCGGTTGAGCGCACGGCGTCTTTTGCCTGCCGAACCTGTGGCAAGCATCGTCTATTTTCACGGAAACGCTGGCAATCTAGGGATCCTAAACGAGATTTTTCTTCTACTCTGTGGGCACGACTTGCAGCTACTGGCCGTTGATTACCGCGGCTATGGCTGGAGTACGGAGACTCCCAGCGAAGAGGGAAATTTATATGGATGCTTTGGTCACTGCTCGTTATATTCGCGAGCATCTCAAACAGCCTGACCGACCCGTGATCTATTGGGAACGCTCACTGGGAAGCTATGCAGCTGCATTTGCGGCAGCCCAAATGACCTCCGACGGGTTGATACTCGAATTGGCTTTTGCCAAAAAGCGTCTCTTCTAAAACATTACCCGCAGTTCCGTCCTTTCTATTTATTCTCTCGCTGTCGCCTGGACACTCTTCAGTATTTGAAAGGGTACGAGTGTCCAGTGCTCGTGTTGCACGGAGACTGTGATCAGATCATTCCTTTGGAGCAAGGTAAAATATTATTTGAAAAACTCACTCCACCGAAGCGATTCCATTGCATAATGGGTGGAGATCATATGAATTTGCACCGCTTGGACGGTGCTGCCTTTTTTCAGCAAGTCGTGAGTTTTGTACGAGAAATCGAACGCCGGAAGGGTTAGCAGCTGGTGGTAAAAGTCCAGCGGTGGGTTAAAACTCAAAAAAGTTGTTTGAATTTGCTACCCTTTTAAAGGATACGCGGAAGGAGTGTGTTCCCGTGAAGGCAGCTCGATTGTATGAATATGAAAAGGATCTGGATGTTGAGGTGAGAGTTGAAGACACACGAGAACCCACCATCGACGCTCCCGATGAGGTGGTGGTCAGGATAGGCGCTGCGGGTCTGTGTCGAACCGATCTTCATATTATGGAAGGTGTGTGGCGGGATGAGATGGACCCGGAAGGAACTTTGTTACCTTATATTATGGGCCATGAAAATGCGGGCTGGATCGAGGCGGTAGGTGGCGGGGTCAAATCGGTAAAGCCGGGCGATGCCGTGATTTGCCATCCGTTACGCAGCTGCGGTATCTGTCGGGGTTGTCGAGGAGGCGAAGATATGTACTGCGAGAACGGACAGTTTCCAGGTCTCAGCACCGATGGAGGCTTCGCCGAGTACTTGCTCACCAACGAGCGAACGCTGATCAAACTCCAAGAGGATGTGCTGCCGGTAGCGGTGGCTCCCCTGGCCGATGCAGGTATTACAGCTTATCGCGTGGCCAAGCGGGCTGCGCAGCTGTTGGATCCCGGGAGTTACTGTGTCGTTCTCGGCGTTGGTGGTCTGGGACATATCGCCCTGCAGTGTCTGCACACGCTGTGCGCTACCCGCACAGTCGCGATCGACAAGAGCGAGGCGGCCCGAAACTTGGCCCAAGAACTGGGAGCTTACAAGGTACTTGAATCGGTTCCCGACGTGGTTGAGGAGGTGAAGGAATTGACCCAGGGTGGCGCCCACGCCGTGATCGATTTCGTCGGAGAACGAGGAGCTGAACAGATCTGCTGGCGGATGCTGCGTAAAGGTGGAGCCCACTTCATCGTCGGCTATGGAGGAAGAATCGAAGTGCCCACCCTGCATATGATCAGTAATGAGATTGCGATCACTGGTAGTTTGGTGGGTAATTACATGGAACTGGTCGAGTTGATGGAACTCAACGCTGAGGGTCGGGTGGAACTCCAGGCTCAGCAATACACTTTGGAGAACATCAACGCCGCCATCAGTGACTTTAAGAATGGTCAAATTGTGGGTCGTGGCGTCATTGTTCCTTAGTACCAAGTACTTACAGTTTCGTTTCATCAATACACGGTCGATTAAGGAAAATTGGCGAAGGTGGTGAGATGCGTCGTGATGTGTCGTTAGGACTACCTGCTGTTCCGAACCAAGAGGCTATTTTAGAACGGTTGGATCGAGTGCTCGATCCCGAACTTGACGAGTCCATTCTTGAGCTGGGCTTTGTTGAATCGTTGGAATCTGAGAATGCTCATCTTACCGTCACGGTTCGTCTTCCAACTTACTTTTGTGCTCCTAACTTTGTGTATCTAATGGCCGAGGATATCCGCCGTGAACTGCTGACCGTCGAGGGTGTCCAGGAAGTCACGGTCCGTTTGACCGGGGGTCATTTCGCCTCGGAAGAAATCGAAGCCGGCGTAAACACTGGGAAGGTTTTCGCAGAAGCCTTCCCAGATGAAGCGTTTGAAAATCTAGGTGAATTGCGAAACCTGTTTCTCCGCAAGGGCTATCTGAAGCGTCAAGAACATTTGTTGCGGAGACTGATAGATGGCGGTTTATCGTTTGAAGAGATTTCCGCCCTGCGCATAGATGCTGTCTCCTTCAAGGATGATTCCTCATGGGTACGGCGTGCAGATGGTAAATTCTCTCGTGTGGGAACGGCCAGGATCGTTGTCCGATACCTGCGGCGGCTCGCTGAACTCGGTTTTAATTGCTCACAGACAGCACCCCTGTTGATCAATCTCCGTGGCGACCCAATACTCCCTGAACAGCTAGAGCAGTACTTTATCAAGGTGCGCACTGTGCGTGTCGCCATGGAAGCCAATGCGTCTCTGTGTTCGGGCTTGCTCGAAGCACGGAAGGCCAAGAAAGGCAAAGTTTCCCTCACTACAAAGGAACAATAGTCACGAATGAACAATGAAGAGGTATAGCGATGTACAAAGAAGCCGGTCATGAGATTTTCGTCGTCGACGGACATATGCACCTTTGGGATGCCAGCCTACAGAACTGGCGCAATCAACACGGTGAAGGCTGGATCAGATGTTTCTATGATTATCACACGAGCTTCAGCCCAGCTGAATATATCTGGCCTTTCGAAAAGTACTGTAAGTATGGTGAAGAGGCGCTTGTCCATGATCTTTTCTTGGAGGGATATGTGGACATGGGCATCTTCAACTCTACCTATCTCTATGAGTTTTATAAGAATGGGTTTAACACTCACCAGCAGAACAACGTCCTGAAAGAGAAATACCCCGACCGTTTTGTCCTGTGCGGTTCCTTCGATCCAAGAGAGGAGGAGGTCGGGCTTGCAAAGTTAGAGCAGATGGTGGAGACATATCCGATCCAGGGTCTCAAACTCTACACAGCTGAATGGCGAAACGACTCGAAGGGTTGGCGCCTGAATGATCCCTGGGCCTATAAATATTTTGAACTCTGTGAGCGACTTGGAATTAAGAATGTCCACGTTCACAAGGGGCCAACGGTCTATCCGTTGAGCCGCGACGCCTTTGACGTACACGATGTGGATTACGCTGCGACGGACTTCCCGAATCTCAACTTTATCGTTGAGCATGTTGGCCTGCCGAGGTTAGAGGATTTCTGCTGGATCGCCACGCAGGAGAAAAACGTTTACGCGGGGATGTCAGTGGCCATGCCATTCATCGATCGCCGGCCAAAGTACTTTGCCGATATAATCGCGAACTTGCTGTTCTGGTTAGGCGAAGACAAGATACTTTTCGGCAGTGACTACGCGATCTGGCACCCAAAGTGGCTGATTGAAAAGTTTATGTCCTTTGAGCTTCCGGACGATATCAGGGAAGAATACGGTGTTGACCTATCTGTTAACGCCAAACGCAAAATTTTAGGTGAAAACGCGGCCCGGCTCTACGGGATTGACCTCGCAGCCCAGCAAGAGAAACTCAGCCAAGATGAAATCGGTATTAAACTTGCTGAGATGGAAACTTAGTACTCGGCTTCATAAAGACGGTCACGTTTGTTGATGATGTGGCGAGGTGAGGTCGCGAGGGTTGTCCTGGCCGGGAAGTCTATAAACGATTGGACACACCGACTGAGAAGATGATCACACCCAGATCTCTTTGATCTCTGGAATTCTCAGGACGAAAAGTTTGGGAGCAACGGATGGAGACGTCAAGAATCTAGTCGGATGTTTCTCTGAGTGGCATAAGGTAGAGAAGTTGGAATTTGGATCTGGTAGCAATCGGATGCTCTCCCACGAGAATACTATTTACCCGGACTTCCAAATGATTCGGTCGGGGGCTGTAACCCTGCAATCGAAGATAGGGAGCTTTGTGGTGCGTCTCTAAATAACAGAGTGCTTCCTGGCTGGTCCAACGGTATCCCCGTTCCTCTTTCTCATGCCAATACCAACCAGGACCTAGCTGGGGATTAAAGAGCCCTCGGTCGAAATCGATCTCCGGACCGAACTCCTGGACACCTGTTGGAGAAGGTACAGCTTGCTCATAATACCAAGTTTTTCGCAACTTGCGTCGCAATTTATCTCGTATCTCTTCCCGCACCAAGATGCCCCAAAACTCAGCGTGTGGATACCATCCTAATCCGAGATAAGCCAAGATGCCGCGCAAGGGAAATTGGCGCAAGAAGTCGACACGATCCAGGCCACAGGGGAGTTCATGAAGAAAAACCAACCCGCTTTTTCGGAGACAATGTTTCAATCCACCTGGTCCGAGGCTCCGAATCTCGGCGAAACTGTTGTGTTCTTTAAGAAAAGCGGGATTCCGCCAGGCGATATACCGATCGCGCAAAAAGGGGGGTAGGTATTGCGGGCAGTACAAGCCGACATGACCTTCATAGGGGTAGAGGCGGTTGGGTGTGCTGAATAAAAATCATCCCTAGGGGACGCAGTACCCGGTGTACTTCTTGGAGAAATTGAACTTGCCAGGGTTTTCCCCCAACCAGATGTTCAAGAACATCCAAGGCAAAGATGTAATCGAAGGATGCAGTGGGGAAAGGAAGTTTTACGCCGTTGCACTGCACGTATCGCCTTCTGGGTCGGGACTGGGCAAACCGCAGGACATGAAGATGATAGTCTCCCCCAACATACAGATCACACTGGTCACCGATCAACTCACCGAGGCCACCCGTGCCACAGCCGATATCCAACACCCGTTTGCCTGGAAAATCAACCAGCGCCAGTGCTCGCGTCTGTCGTCGACAGCCCTCTTTCCAGAACTTCACCCAGTTGTGAACCGACTCCGGGTCATCCGGTCCGAAAATCTGTCTGGCCACTTCTTCTAGGGAACTCCCCTTTAGCTCCTTTCTTTGCCCGGCAGTCACCCCGAAAAAGATATTTTTCTCCCCACAATGGTGACAGTCATAGACTTTCCAGAAGAGAAACCGATGCAAGTGGGGGAACAGAGATTGCAGGGGATGTGGTGTGCCACAGGCGAAGCAGACGTTGATGTCGGCTGGGATCCTTTCCAGCTGCTCGACCTTTGTCTGTCGTGAACACAATCTGAGATTCTCACGGCGGAACGACACTCCCCATCCGTACTGGCTGAGGTTGGATCCTCGGTAACGGTCGATGACGCGCACAAAATAATTGATCCAGCGCACAGCACTCCTCAGCAGTGAGACGGGGATCCATGCCAGAAATCGAGCTCGTCGCGGATAGTGGTGGACTTTCAAAGGATCGGGTGGACTGAGATAAACAAAACCGCTGTAGAGCTTTTGGTAGTGGATGGCGCGGAGGTGTGTGTAGGATTCGATGGTCTCGAGAAACGAGTCTAGAGTAAAGCGGTTAACATGTCCTCCACCTTCAAAAATGAAACGATACAGATTGTCCTCGAAAGAAAATCCATTCGGAACCGAAGCCCAGAGATACCCACCTTCTTTCAGCAGGCGGTCAACTTCTGCCAAGGTGTCGTCTAGATTGTCAAAATGCTCCAAAGTATTATTGCAAATCACCATGTCCACGCTGGAGCTTTTTAGCGGAACCGCCCGTGAATCGGCCACAATCCGACTGCGACAAGGTTGGGCGTGGGAAGGAAAAGTCTGGTCGACAGCAATGACTTGAGCTTGGGTTGCGGCGTAGGAAAAGCTTCCACCTCCTGAGCCCAGATCTAGTACGGTGTCAGTTCTTGAGAGATGGTGAACCAGCTCATCCATCGCGTAATATGAAAATGTCCTCTAGCCGGGTTTCTCGCAATTCCCCTGCGGGTGCTCCACTTTTAGCTTCTGTATGGCCTCACTTCCCTGGTAGCACGATGTTCCCGTATGGAGAGTCGCTGAGATTTTTCGGGTCTCCGGGCCAATGGACAATAAGCCCCCAGGATTAACTCTTTTTGTCGGCGTTTCGTTCGGCGAGGACTTTAGTAAGACTGTGATCTAAGATGGCGACGATTTCGTCGGCCTGGTCTTCATTGAGAATCAATGGAGGGCCCAAAGCGATCCAGTGATGATCGAAACGGGTCAACAAACCGTTTTGCAAGGCATGTTCGCCCACTAGCTTTCCGATGGGCGGATCAAAACGCTGTTTCGTCTCTGGATTCTGCACAAACTCGATAGCGAGAAACAGTCCCTTGCCACGTATGTCACCAATGACGGAATGACGGCGCAGCTGTTCCAATCCGGAGCGCAAGCGCTGACCCACCTGCCGAGCATTGGCGCACAGATCTCGCTCTATGATCTCATCAAGCGTGGCCAGACCAGCCGCGCACGAAATAGGATTACCTTCAAAGGTGTGTCCCTCGACAAAGCCGGGATTAGTGACCGGATCTCCCCAGAAAGCCTCGGCAATTTTCTGGTGGCACAGGAGAGCTGCGAGTGGCGCGTAACCGCCACTGAGCCCTTTCCCTAGGCACAGTAGATCTGGTGTAACTCCGAATGTATCTGCCGCAAACATCTGACCCGTTCGTCCCAAACCGTTGATGATCTCGTCGAAGATCAGCAGTACGTTGTGCCGATCACAGATCTCGCGAAGGATTGGTAAGTATTCTGGTGGCGGGTCGACGACACCTCCGATGTGGCCAATCGGCTCGACGATAACAGCCGCAACGGTCTCCAGCCCTTCCATTTCCATCACATCACCAATCAAATGGACGCAGGTCAACTCACAGCTCGGATACTCCTTGCCAAACGGGCAGCGATAGCAAGTGGGCGGGAAGACATGGACAAATCCCGCTGCCAGCGGCTCGTTCATGGTACGCCGGGACGGAATTCCCGAGGCGGATAACGATCCCATTGTCGAGCCGTGCCAACCGAGATACCGAGAGATCACCTTGTACTTGCCGGCATTACCGGTCAGCTTGTGATATTGGCGAGCCATCTTGATAGCCGCCTCGGTGGCCTCCGATCCGCCTGAAAAAAACTTGACAGCGCTCAGATCCCGGGGTGACAACTCCACCAAGCGGTTGGCCAATTTCACGGCCAGGGGGTTCGTGCCATGCATCACCGGAGAAAAACTCAATACGTCCAGCTGGCGTTTAACAGCTTAGATCACTCGCCGATTGTTGTGTCCCACACTAACGACATAAATCCCGGATAGCGCATCCAAGTACCGCTTACCGTGAACATCCCAGTAATACACTCCCTCGGCACGGGACATGGTCAAAGGTGCGCGGACGAATTCCTCCATCTGGGCGCGGACGAAAATCTGGCGGAGAAATGCCTCCTCCGTGGTCTGAACATCGGTAATTGTTTCGCTCTGCAAAGTTGGGTCAGGAATAGTCATCTCACTAAGTGTTCTAAAGCTCGAAACCTTTTGCTTTGAGAGTGAGTGTATCGCGGAAGTATTGGAAAAGCAAAAAGCGCGGGATAGGCAAGTTGGACCAGAGGCGATTGAGTATATCTTTGCTTGACAACAGTTTACCTCGATCTACTGGCGGCTCCAGATTGTCGAATAAGGTTCGGAAATCAGTGCAGCATACCGACGACCGATCCGGTTAGCAGCGTGGCAAGTAATCCTGCTATAATCGATCGGGAACCCAGCTTGACGATTTCCTGGCGCCGTTCCGGTACCAGTGTTCCCAACCCACCGATCATGATTCCGAGACTTCCCAGGTTGGAAAACCCACATAGGGCATAGGTCAAGATCAATTCACTTCGCTCGCTGAGGGTGCCATCCGCAAGGTTAGATAGTTCCTGGTAAGCGATCAGTTCATTAAGGATTGGTTTGGTCCCAAGGAGAGCTCCAGCCATCTTCGCCTCGCTCCAGGGGATTCCGACCAACCACGCAATCGGAGCCAAGCAGTAGCCAGAGAGCCTCTGTAAAGTCAGAGGTTCCCCGTCAACGGCTGGGAGAAGTGCAAAAGCTTGATTGAGGAGGTGTATCAATGCCACCAAAACCACTAACATCGCTGCAATGTTGAGTAGCAGCTTGATTCCTTCAATCGTTCCTTAACTGATGGCATCCATCGGTCCAGACGCTCTTTCAGGAGCAACCAGTCTTCCTTTGGTTTCCTTCTGCGTTTCTGGAATCATCACGTGAGAAACGGTCAAGGCAGCCGGAGCACTGATGATCGAGGCGGTCAGAATGTGACCCAAATCATTGGGAATGGTTGAGCCCAGGATACTGGCGTAGAGAACCATTACCGTACCTGCAATCGTTGCCATCCCGCAAGTCATGAGTGCAAACAATTCACTGCGCGTCATGCTCTTTAGATATGGTCTAACGAACAAAGGCGCCTCAATCATGCCTACAAAGATATTGGCGGCCGCCCCGAGCCCCACAGCACCACCCATATTCATCGTTTTTCGAAGAATCCCGGAAAACGCCTGAACGATCGGTGGAAGAATACGCCAGTAAAAAACAGTGATGTTAATGCGTTGACGATAAGAATGAGAGGAAGTGCTCGAAACACCAAAATAAAGCTGTGTTCCGCTTTCCGTATTTCGAATGGCGGATTTCCCCCTCCGAGGTAACCAAACACGAATGAAGTTCCCTCTCGTGTCGCCTTTTCGAGAGCCAGAACAAACCAGTTGAGACCCAGGAAGATGTTGGCACTGGCGGGAACATTCAGCAGGATTAGTGCTAAAATGATCTGGAGAGCCACACCAGCCGTCACCGTTCTTAGTCGGACCACCCCTCGATTCTCACTAAGTGCCCAGCTCATGGACAGAAGAATCAAGAAACCAAGAACGCTTTGAATAATCATGTTGTTGCCACAATAGTGGCTAGGCGGAAAAAGATGGTTTCCCACCAGGAGTCAGCTCATATCCCAAGCAAGTAGCATAGCCAAGCATGGATGAGGCCAGTGCCTAGGTTCATCAACATGCCATTCTTCACCATATCTCTGATCCTGACAAGCCCAGTCGAATAAGCAATAGCATTCGGCGGTGTCCCGACAGGCATGATGAAATCAAGAGAGACGCCAATCGCTATAACAATGGCCATTGTGCTCAAATCAAGGCCTAGTTCCTTTGCCACTGGTATCATCAGTGGTACCAGGATCGCCGCTGAAGCCGTATTGCTGACCATCATGGTGATGAAGATACTCAGGAAGACCAGAATGAGTATGGTTAGGAACTGAGGAAACTGAGCCAAGTTTCCCACCAGGGCTTCAGCCACCAAAATATCTATCTTCACCTCGATGAGCGCACCCCCAAGTGAGAGTCCTCCTCCGAGGAGGAGGAGGGTCCCCCAGCTGATCTTGCCCAGGTCCGTTTCGTCGAGTAGCCCGAAACCGTAAAGGAGAATGATGGGTATGAGGGCTACCGTGGATGCAGAAAAACCAGTAAATCCAGTCGTCAGCCATCCGAGGACAGTAAGGAAAAAGACTCCCAGGATCATACACTGTTCTCTCGACAACCCTTTTTTTTGACTCTCGAATCTTATCTCTTTCACCTCCGGCCGGTTAAGAAGGCACACTACGCCCCACACATAGAAGAGAGCAACAATGACAAACGGAAGAGCCCGTACCATCCAACCGACAAAAGTGAGCTCCACCCTGTTTTCGGTGAGGAATTTTACGGCAATCGCATTTGGAGGGCTTCCCACAAGAGTTGTGATTCCGCCGATGGTTGCGGCGTAAGCTACCGCTAGAACACAACCCTTGGCGAATTTGGATGTGCCTGAAAAGAGCCCGTTTGCTTTAAGTACCGCAATGCAAATGGGAATCATGATGGCAGAGGCAGCCGTGTTTGACATCCACATCGAAAGGAAGGCGGTCACTCCCATGATGCCCAGAATGAATGTGTATGGATTCGAACCCGTTCGTTGCAGCAGGGCATAAGCTATAAAGCAATCCAGGTCGAACTTTTTCAGGGCGCGAGCTAGAATAAATCCGCCCAGGCACAAAACGATTACAGGATCGAAATACGGTCGAAAAATATCTTCTGCGCTAAAGCCACCGAGAACAATGAGTAGGAACGAAGACAGGATAGACGTGATGTAAAGCGGAGTCACTTCAGAAACCCAAAGGACAACAGCCATTGCTGTGATGGCGAGCACAACGCTCTGTTGAGCTTGGAGAGGAGTCGAACTGAAATAGGTGAGAAAACCAACTAGGAGAGCGAACAGAAGCGAAAGTACCTTCATCCTCGGTGTCGAAGAAAAAGTGCTTGGAGCATCACTTTTTTTCTCGGGGGGTACAGACACTCTTGGTACCATCGGTCCCTCCTTATGACTCGTCTGTCGATGCGTGCCGGTTCTGGTAACCCAGTTGACTTTACATGAAAGCGCTTGTGCCCTCTATACCGTCTGGCTATACTTATCTCAATACCATGAAGCTAGACACGTGCCGCTGCGCATCGTCAAGAAGGAGTGACAAATAAATCAGGGTCGTCCCGCTCGCCTCAAGGGCGATTAGCTTGAGAACGACCTGCTGAGCTGGATTTTCTGGCTCGGTCAGTCCAGCGCAGGCGTCGTGTTGTTTTCAACCCAAAGCAAGTCAGGACAAGCATGACGTTTGAAATGCTGATTCTTAGTGCCCTCATCATAGGTGCAGTAATTTTGTTTGCCCTGGATGTCTTTCCGGTGGATAAGGTGAGTGCACTCATTCTGAGCACCCTGATCATTTTCCGTCTGGTGACTCCGGATGAAGCCATCGCGGGTTTTGGCAACCCGGCAACTGTCACTGTAGCCTGCATGCTGGCACTCAGTTACGGGATTGAAAGCACGGGAGGATTGCACTATCTCGTCAACAAAATCGTGGATCTGGCAGGCAAAAGCGAGTTGAAAATTCTCTTGTCCATCATTGTGGCGGTCGGCTTGCTATCGGCGTTCATCAACAACACAGCAGCCGTGGCGTTATTCCTCCCTCTGACCATCGCCGTGGCGCGCGAACAACGTCTAGATGCCAGCAAGCTTTTGATGCCCATGTCTTTTGCTGCAATTTTCGCCGGTACCTGCACCCTGATCGGGACCTCTACCAACCTACTGGTCGCCTCAATCGCCTTGCAGCACTTGGATTGGAGAATTGGCATATTCGAGTTTGCCTACCCGGGATTGATCTTCAGCGGTGTAGGGATCCTGTACCTCCTTTTAATTGGTCACCGTCTAATTCGCTCGCGACGGACCGGTATCAGTCTTACTGGAGAGTATCGCCTGCGCCACTTCGTGACGGAGCTCATCATAGGAGAGGACTCTTCTTTAGTTGGCAAAACCATCGCTGAAATCGAATTCCGGGAAAAACATAACGTTGAAGTGGTGGAGATCATCAGAGGAAAGAAGAAACTGCTGCCCGAAGCTGAGGAAACCAGGCTTCAGGCAGGCGATATACTTTTGACACAGGGTGATCCCCACACCCTGATGGAATTTGAACGGCCTTACGGAGCCGTCCTCAAAGCTCTAACCGTCCAGGACTGGGATCTGGAGGATGAGAATATTATTCTCGTCGAAGCGTTCATTTCCCCCGGCTCCCAACTGGTGGAAAGTACTTTGAAAGAGGTCAACTTTCGTCGCACCTTCAAATCTAATGCTTTGGCGATTCGCAGCCACGGACGGACAATTCGCGAAAAAATTGGGAAAATCAGGCTGGAGTATGGAGACTCCCTCCTCATCCTCACCAACCGGGACCAATTGGAAGAGTTGCGGCGGTCGCCGGACTTTCTGGTTCTCGAAGAAGTGCGTGGGAGTTTTCTCCGCAAAGACAAGGTGTATTATGCCGTCGGCACTTTCGTGGGAATCATCGTTTTGGCTGTGTTGGATATACTTTCCATCATGGAGGCCGCGGTCATTGGCACCGGGTTCATGATACTAACCCGCTGTTTCAGCCTCAGGGAACTTTACAGCCATCTGTCCTGGCAGACCCTCGTAATGTTGGCCTGTTTGATCCCTCTGGGAACGGCCATGGAGAACACCGGACTGGCCGCGCTGATTGCCGATAAATGGGTGGAGCAGCTTCAGGACTGGGGCCCCGTTGGCGTGCTCTCTGGAATGTATCTTCTAACGTCGCTTCTGACGTCCATTATCTCCAACAATGCTACGGCCGTACTTATGATACCCATCGCACTTTCAACCGCCCTGCAGCTGCAGGTAGATCCGAAACCTTTTGTAATGGCAGTCATGTTTGCCGCCTCGGCCAGTTTCATGACTCCGGTGGGCTACCAAACCAACCTTTTCATCTTCGGCCCGGGAGGATATAAGTTCACGGACTTTCTCAGAGTGGGTGCACCTCTGAATCTCCTTTTTTGGGTCCTGGCATCAATTATAATTCCACTGTTCTGGCCGTTTTGATGGTTTCCCCCCGCAAGAGAGTACCTTGCGCAGCCAGAAAACCGTTTATGTCTCGGTGGTGGGTAACCAATGAGCTTGATTTCCGGTGAGCTGTTTTTTCTAAATTCGACGGTAATTGTAGAAGCAGACGTGTGTGTCTTCTCACTGGCATGAGATCGGTTACCCGTTTTTCTCAGACGCCGTGCATCATCGTGAAAAGTTACGAGGGCGTAGCCAAGTCGCTCGTGAAGAAAGTGCTGAGATAGGTATCAAAAAAAGAAAGGGTATTATACCGTTAACAAAGGTCAGACCCATCCTCTACAATACACACTAGAGAAAGGATCTGACAATGAATCTGTTGCAAGTAGCTCAAATGAAGGAAGATGAAGCCCGGAATCTCCTGGAAGAAATTCGTTGGCCAAACGGCAAGGTCTGTGTACACTGTGGCGGAACTAAGCACATATATCCCATTGAAGGAAAGACTGCCCGGCCCGGCCTATATGAGTGTGGGGACTGCAAGAAGCAGTTCACCGTGACCGTGGGAACCGTCATGCACCGATCAAGAATCCCTCTCCGTAAGTGGGTGCTGGCTTTCTACTCCATCTGCGCTCATAAGAAGGGCGTCTCTGCTCTCCAACTCCAGAGGGATCTTGGCTTGGGTTCGTACAAGACGGCCTGGCATATGGCCCACCGGATTCGCCTGGCGATGCAAGAAGAGCCTTTCGCTTCTTTGCTGAAGGGCACGGTAGAAGCCGATGAGACATACGTTGGTGGGAAAACTCGTGGCGGCAAACGCGGACGGGGTGCTGAGAAGAAAACTCCGGTCATAGCCCTAGTGGAGCGTAAGGGCCGGGTGAAGTCCAAGCCCGTGGATCATGTAGACGCCAAGCACCTGAAAGGTGAGATCCGAGAGAGCGTCCACCCGAGTTCCAGGATCATGACGGACGATTGGCCTGCTTATAGGGGTATTGGAGAATCCTTCGAGCTCGGGCATCACGTCATTCGCCATTCTCTCAAAAAATACGTCAGAGGTGATGTTTATACGAACACAGCGGAATCCTTCTTTGCCCTGTTAAAGCGAGGCGTACACGGGACATTCCATCACGTCTCGAAGAAACATCTGGGCCGGTACTGTGACGAGTTTTCCTTCCGCTGGAACACACGGGATATAACCGATGGGGAGAGGATGCTGGCCGCCATTCGTGGAGCGGACGGAAAGCGCCTGACCTACCATCCTCTTTCGAGCAAGAACTAACTCATCATGCAGGACTCCAACGGCAAGGTTGTACCCCTGGTTCCGGTCGGAAAAATCCGTTGCTTTATTACAGGAAAGTTACGGAAGGACACGCCAGAGGAGAACGTCCGCCAGCGGTGGGCAAGGAGCCTTGTCGAAGAATACCGATATCGGAAAGAGGACATCGCCCTTGAATTTAGAGTCAAGATGGGCCGAAGGGCGAACAAGGCAGATATTGCCATCTTCAAACAGGATGCGGAGAAGAAGCAAGAGAATGTCTTCATTGTCGTAGAGGCCAAGAGGGAAGATATTTCTAAGAAAGAAGCCAGGGACGGAATGGAGCAACTGAAGAGCTACATGGCCGCTTGCTCGTCTTGTCGCTACGGGCTTTGGGTATCCAGGGAGCGGATCGGTTTTGAAAAATCACCTGACGGGGCGATTGAAGAAGGGTTAGCGGACATCCCCTCTCGTGGAGATCTGGAACCCAAAGTACCAATACTCTCAGACCTGGTTCCTGCTCTCGATCTTAAAGCAACATTCAGGCGGTGCCACAATTACATCTATGTCAATCAAGGATTTCAAAAGGCTGAGGCTTTCCACGAGATGCTGAAGCTCATTTTTTGTAAGGTCCACGATGAAACTGAAAGCACCGGAGAGCTGGCGTTCTACATCAGAAACGAAGAGCGCCGATCTGAGTCCGGCCAGCGCAGGGTGGCAACCGACAGAATAAACCCGCTGTTTTCTGCGGTTAAGAAGCGGTATCCCTACATCTTCAAGCAGAACGAAACTATTGAACTGAACCAGCGAGTCCTATCCTACATTGTCTCGGAACTCCAGAGAGTTTCGCTCTTACAGACCAAAACCGACGTGAAGGGTAGCGCCTACGAAGAACTGGTTGGGGCAAATCTGAGGGGAGATCGAGGTGAGTTTTTCACCCCCCGGAATGTGTGTGACATGGCCGTCCAAATGGTTGTGTCTATGTTCCCACGAAACAAATTAACTTCCCTGCGGATCATAGATCCGTGCTGTGGAACTGGGGGGTTCTTGGTTTCGTATATCAATCATCTGAGACAGGCCCTTCTCGCTAGTGAGAGGTCTAAGAGAGGAAAGGGTTCTAGGGTAGAGGAGATTGTTTCGGCCAGGGTTAAAGAGGTTTGCACACAGAATTTCTACGGCCTGGACATAAACCCGTTTTTGGTCCGAACCTGCCAAATGAATCTTGTAATGCATGGAGACGGTTTCGCAAATGTCTTTCAGGCTAACTCGGCTTGGGCACCTTCGGAGTGGGACGACAGCGATGCAGCCAAACGAGTTCCCTTTGGGAAGGCCGATATCGTCTTTACAAATCCTCCGTTCGGAGGGAAGGCGATGGTGGACGACCCGCATGTCTTAGCAAGATACGAGTTGGCCCATTTCGACTCAAAGAGCATTAGAAATGCACTTCCTGCGGAACAACTATTCGTCGAAGCATCCCTGAACTACATCAAGCCTGGGGGTATTTTGGCCATCGTTCTTCCAGACTCCATATTGAACAATCCCGGACTAGAGTTTATTCGGAAATGGCTTCTGCGCAGGGCTAAAATAGTCGCCAGCGTTGATCTTCCAAAGGAGACATTCGCTACCAGTGGCGGGGTTCCTAACCCAAGCGTTTTGATCGTTCAGAAAATGACCGCAACAGAACGGAAGTTGGTGTCGTCGGGAGCACTGGAGCACTATCAGGTATTCATGGCCATACCAAAAACATCAGGAATAGATAAGCGTGGAAACCCAGTATACATCAGATCACCGGAGGGGTTCGAGATCTTAGACGATCTTTTGGAACCCATGGTAGATGATGAAATAGCTTTGGTGGCTGACTCGTTTGCCAACTGGATAAGTCATGGCAGCGCCTAAAAAGGAAAGAACTCAACCCGTACCGAAAAGAGAAATTGAATCGTTTTCCATCGACGTGGGATTGCTACAGAACACAAACAGGTTTGACGCCAGCCATTACAACCCCACGGTCGCTAGAGCGATCTCTATGCTTCAGGGCTGCGGGATGCCGCTTGCCCGTCTGGGAGATATTACGGACGGTGTATTCATCCCACCACGATTCAGAAGAATCTATGTTGAGAAAGACCACGGTATTCCGTTCGTTCAAGGTAGCCATGTCGTCCACTTCCAACCAGCCGACCTTAAATATCTCTCCGTTCGCGCTCACAAGAATATAGAGAAGTGGGTGATTCATTCTGGCTGGATACTCGTCACCTGCTCCGGGACAATAGGTCGGCCCATGATAGTTCCTGACAGTTGGGACGGGTGGGCGGCGTCTCAGCACTTGCTCAGGATCATACCCAAGGCCGACTCAGGTTGCCCAGTTGGATATCTATACGCCTTTCTGTGTTCATTCCCAGGACAGGCGCAGTTGACTTCTCACATTTATGGTGCCGTTGTTGACGAGTTAACCGAGGACCAAGCAAAGGCGGTGCTGGTTCCAGTACCACAGACAACCGAGCAAATAGAAATGATGAAGTCGGCTAACAAAGTGGCCCTGAGATCTGTAAGATTGAAAGAACAAGCGGTCGTACTTAACAACCAGTCCGTTGAAGAGTTTGATGCGTTTATGAGACAGCACGGTAACGACACTGACGATCAAGAACGGAACTCTGACGCTCTTTCCCTTCACCCGCTAGACCCGAAGGACGCCCTGAAAGCCTTCATGCAGGTCGATCCCGAGAAGGTCAAACAGCGGGAGAAGGAAGAGAAGCGCCGGAAGAAGAAGTAAGAATGGTCTATGTCAGACCTTTGCAGAAAATAGCTTTTAGACTCCACCTTTGTTAAGTGCACAATTCCCTCTTAAAATTCTCTCTAAACTTGTCTTGGAGTTCTCGCTGCCACTGGAAGCAGAGGTTAGCAGGAGTCACAATCAGTATCCGTCGAACCAATCCACGCACCTTGAGTTCCTTGATCAAGAGGCCAGCCATTATGGTTTTCCCAGCCCCCGGGTCATCGGCAAGAAGGAAACGAATGCGGGGCATCTTCATAAAGTAGTCATAAACCGCCTCAAGCTGGTGGGGCAGCGGATCCACTCGCGCGATCGATAGGCTGAAATAAGGGTCGTACTCGTATGCCAAGCCTAGTCGCATCGCCTCAATAGCGAGGCGAAATCTACCAGCATCTCCATCGAAGGGCTTCTTTTCAGGAGAGATTTCCAGTTCTGCGATCTGTTCCAAAGTCAGAATGGGCTGGTGTACCTTCCCCGTTTCCAGGCCCTCGCCGATCAACTTGATCGAGTCTCCCATTTGTACGGTGGCAATGATCTTTACCGGTTCCGGCAAAATAGAGCTCCGGACGATGCGGTTTGGCTTAAGGTGGTCACCTTGCATTTTCTTTGGAGCTGGTAAAGGACTACTTCGCTTGAACAGAACAGAAAGTAAAACCGCTTGATCAAGAGGAATCTGTTTATTCCTAAACAAGGTGACTGACGGACTACTGAGCTAAAGCGGGTCGCTTCAACTCAGTGGCGGTATCTAGGCGCTCGCCGCAAAAACAAATGGGTATAGCAGTCAGAAAGTAAGATATTTTGTGATCAGATCCTCTTGACATGGCTTGAGAGCAACCAAACTACTCAATAGATCACCTGGCATCACTGCTGTCCAAATTGCTCAAAAAACCGGCTTTTGGACAGGTTAAGTCATTGAAAAAACTGCTTCGAACAGATACTCCGCTGTCCAGATCTCGAATTCGGTGAAAATGCTGTCCAAATTAGAAAGTGGTACGGATCGTACAATCCTGAGGCGATTGTGGCTCCGAATCCTGTCAGCGAGCGGGTCTCCGCGCCGCTCCAACGGCCATGGAGGTGGAGAGGACGGTTGCGATGCTGTCCAAAGTCATGAACGAGATCCGTAATTTGGACAAGAGTGATCCGCCATAGTCTTTTTCGGAAATTTCTCCGAGTCATTAGATATTCATTAACATGTAGGCCATTTTTGGCCCAATTTAGCAGGTAGGAATCTACGTAAGTAATTGAAAATAAAAAGCGCGCCCGACTGGATTCGAACCAGCGACCTTTGGTTTCGTAGACCAACGCTCTATCCGGCTGAGCTACGGGCGCATCCGCATATCTTACAATACTTTTGGTCTTCTTTCAGGGTGCCAGCGGGGACATAACGCAGGTTGATAACCTGAGTCCCTATGCCGATCTGCCGCGAGAAAGGGAGGCCCACCTGGTGGGTGGTCGTGTGGGTGCCGAGGTCGTGAAAGTGCTGCTTTCGGTGGAACCGGGACTCCTGGAACCTCTTGATACCCGCATGGCACTGCTGAAAATAAAGCGTTGCGTGCCGAGCCCTCAACGAGTACAGCACTGCTATGAGCTGGTTCGGAAAGACCCGAAGAAGGTGGGTAGCACCGAATGGACGTTCGCCAAGGAGACGGTTCTCCTGGATGCCCTGCTGAAAAAGGAGCCCATCGCCGAAGTGGAGGTGCAGGCCATTCAGATCGGACCCGCGGTGTTTATCACCAATCCTGCAGAGTTATTCTGCCAATTGGGACTCGACTTGAAGTCCCAAAGCCCTTTTCCATTGACCTATCCGGTCGAACTAGCCAATGGTTGCGTGGGTGTATGTACCCACCGAAGAGGCCTTCAGTGAGAGCGGAGGTGGGTACGAGACCCGGCTCACCAGCCACAGTAATTTAGAGGTGAGGGCGGGCCAACGGATGGTCCAGGCCGGACTCGAGCTGGCCGGCCAGATGGCTCCGGGCAGGGTCCCCACATTGCCCGAAACACCACCCTTTGAAACACCCTCGTCTTATGGTAATGTGCCACCCCAGCTTGATTAGGCAGACAACTTTTTACTTGCTAGGTTCCGGATCTTGCGCTAGGGGTTAGAGTTGGTGACCAAACCTTAGCCGAGTTTTGAGGAAGACACATGGGAAGATGTCTACTTCGGCACCGCTCCAACGGCTGTATCGGTGCTTTCCTGATTTTTTTTCTAACCCTCACAGTCGTCACTTCGGGTGTAACCCTCCAAATCGGCGGCCTGATCAAGGACCTCAAACAGCGCGGAATGCTCGATGAGACACTGGTTCTATGGCATTCCGAGTTTGGAAGAATGCCGATTTCACAGCGTGGTGTCGGCCGGGACCATAATCCAGGCGCCATGAGCCTTTGGATGACCGGCGCAGGAATCCAGGGTGGACAGGTGATTGGAGCAACCGATGAATTTGGATACAAGGCGTCCGAACAAGTCGTTACCTACCACGATGTCCATGCCACGCTGCTGCACCTGCTCGGTCTCGACCACAAGCGGCTCACTTACTTTTTCAACGGCCGCCATATGCGGCTGACCGACGTCCACGGCCGATTGATTCCTCAGATCGTAGCCTAGCAGCGATGAGAAATGAAGGTCAGGCTTCGACGATGCCCAACGGCGGATAACTTCTCCAGCGACCCCGCGTAAAGTCCGGGAGATCGACTGGCTGGCTGCGGTTGGCCACGGAGGTTTCTGACAATTCGGAGACCGCACTGAGGGCGGCCGCATCGTATACGTTCATGTCCGTCGGTACTCCCTCGCGCAGACATTTGACCAGCCGGTAATCCTCGAGATAATCCATGCCTCCGTGGCCTGCACCCCTGACATCTTCTCCCTTTTTGGCCCAGAGCGGATGTTCGAATTCCCCGGCATGCTGCTCAGCAGGATCCCACCGGTGTCCTTGACTCCTTCCTTCGATATATACTCGATCTGGATATCCCTGGAAGATCCCTCGGGTTCCCTGGACCAGGGGAATGCGGCTGTAAGGGCGTGGCAGGTTAGTATCGTGGCTCAGAAAGATCGTGCGTCCTTCCACGGTATGAATGAGACTGACGTTGACGTCGCCAAGGGCATATTTCTCGTTCCGTTGGGGAAAGCTCGGAGAGAAATTCCGTTGCGCATATAACCCGAGCCCTCGGGAATTGCCGCTCATGGAAACAAGGTATTCGAACTGATCGCCGCGGTTGATGTTCATACAGTTGGCGATCGGCCCAAGCCCGTGAGTGGGATAGAGGTTTCCGTTGCGTAAGATGGAATGCTCCCGACGCCACAAACCCTCTCCCTCATCGCTAAATTTGAGCTCGCGGAGATCGTGCAGATAGCCGCATTCCCCGTGCAGGATTTCGCCTAAGATACCCTGACGAACCATGTTCAGGACCAGCATCTCCATGCGGCCATAACAGACGTTCTCTATCATGATGCAGTGCTTTTGATGTTGCTCTGCCTTTTCCACAAGCTGCCAACATTCGTCAATTGTCACCGCCGCCGGCACCTCCGTAGCCGCATGCTTACCGTTCTCCATGGCGGCCACACAAACGGGCACATGCCACTTCCAAGGCGTGGCCGTGTAGACCAGGTCGAGCTCTTCTTTTTCGCACATCCGGATGAAGTCGTATTCATCTCTCCAGTAACCGGTTGGTTTGGGTTGTCCGGCCTCGACAGTCCAACGCTGTATCCTCTCTACTTTCTCTCTGACAGTGTCGCAAATGACCTTAAGCTCTACGCCTTCTATCCTGAGCAGGTTTCGGCAATGAGCAGAACCCATGCCGCCGACACCTACAAACCCGATGCGTACCACATCCATGGGTAAGGCTGCGAACGGCTGCGGAGATGCCGGGCCGATGTCGAGATCTCGGCCCAAATCTTGCGATGTTCCCTCAAAGTTACTTGCATCGCTATACTTTCCGCTGCCGACGATCGCTGCACCGATTCCTGCTACACTCCGCTTCATCAGGGATCGACGACTCAATCCCTCTGCCCTGTTTCCAAGCTCTTTTTTCTCACCCATAGCTGACCTCCTCCGAATTCTCAGCTTTTGATCGCTGAAATACCCACGGTTGCGTCCACCGCCGAGGCATAAAACGTGCTGACGGACCATCACAGACTAGAACCGGATAATTCTTTTGGGAATTGTGCACTTAACAAAGGTGGAGTCTAAAAGCTATTTTCTGCAAAGGTCTGACATAGACCATTCTTACTTCTTCTTCCGGCGCTTCTCTTCCTTCTCCCGCTGTTTGACCTTCTCGGGATCGACCTGCATGAAGGCTTTCAGGGCGTCCTTCGGGTCTAGCGGGTGAAGGGAAAGAGCGTCAGAGTTCCGTTCTTGATCGTCAGTGTCGTTACCGTGCTGTCTCATAAACGCATCAAACTCTTCAACGGACTGGTTGTTAAGTACGACCGCTTGTTCTTTCAATCTTACAGATCTCAGGGCCACTTTGTTAGCCGACTTCATCATTTCTATTTGCTCGGTTGTCTGTGGTACTGGAACCAGCACCGCCTTTGCTTGGTCCTCGGTTAACTCGTCAACAACGGCACCATAAATGTGAGAAGTCAACTGCGCCTGTCCTGGGAATGAACACAGAAAGGCGTATAGATATCCAACTGGGCAACCTGAGTCGGCCTTGGGTATGATCCTGAGCAAGTGCTGAGACGCCGCCCACCCGTCCCAACTGTCAGGAACTATCATGGGCCGACCTATTGTCCCGGAGCAGGTGACGAGTATCCAGCCAGAATGAATCACCCACTTCTCTATATTCTTGTGAGCGCGAACGGAGAGATATTTAAGGTCGGCTGGTTGGAAGTGGACGACATGGCTACCTTGAACGAACGGAATACCGTGGTCTTTCTCAACATAGATTCTTCTGAATCGTGGTGGGATGAATACACCGTCCGTAATATCTCCCAGACGGGCAAGCGGCATCCCGCAGCCCTGAAGCATAGAGATCGCTCTAGCGACCGTGGGGTTGTAATGGCTGGCGTCAAACCTGTTTGTGTTCTGTAGCAATCCCACGTCGATGGAAAACGATTCAATTTCTCTTTTCGGTACGGGTTGAGTTCTTTCCTTTTTAGGCGCTGCCATGACTTATCCAGTTGGCAAACGAGTCAGCCACCAAAGCTATTTCATCATCTACCATGGGTTCCAAAAGATCGTCTAAGATCTCGAACCCCTCCGGTGATCTGATGTATACTGGGTTTCCACGCTTATCTATTCCTGATGTTTTTGGTATGGCCATGAATACCTGATAGTGCTCCAGTGCTCCCGACGACACCAACTTCCGTTCTGTTGCGGTCATTTTCTGAACGATCAAAACGCTTGGGTTAGGAACCCCGCCACTGGTAGCGAATGTCTCCTTTGGAAGATCAACGCTGGCGACTATTTTAGCCCTGCGCAGAAGCCATTTCCGAATAAACTCTAGTCCGGGATTGTTCAATATGGAGTCTGGAAGAACGATGGCCAAAATACCCCCAGGCTTGATGTAGTTCAGGGATGCTTCGACGAATAGTTGTTCCGCAGGAAGTGCATTTCTAATGCTCTTTGAGTCGAAATGGGCCAACTCGTATCTTGCTAAGACATGCGGGTCGTCCACCATCGCCTTCCCTCCGAACGGAGGATTTGTAAAGACGATATCGGCCTTCCCAAAGGGAACTCGTTTGGCTGCATCGCTGTCGTCCCACTCCGAAGGTGCCCAAGCCGAGTTAGCCTGAAAGACATTTGCGAAACCGTCTCCATGCATTACAAGATTCATTTGGCAGGTTCGGACCAAAAACGGGTTTATGTCCAGGCCGTAGAAATTCTGTGTGCAAACCTCTTTAACCCTGGCCGAAACAATCTCCTCTACCCTAGAACCCTTTCCTCTCTTAGACCTCTCACTAGCGAGAAGGGCCTGTCTCAGATGATTGATATACGAAACCAAGAACCCCCCAGTTCCACAGCACGGATCTATGATCCGCAGGGAAGTTAATTTGTTTCGTGGGAACATAGACACAACCATTTGGACGGCCATGTCACACACATTCCGGGGGGTGAAAAACTCACCTCGATCTCCCCTCAGATTTGCCCCAACCAGTTCTTCGTAGGCGCTACCCTTCACGTCGGTTTTGGTCTGTAAGAGCGAAACTCTCTGGAGTTCCGAGACAATGTAGGATAGGACTCGCTGGTTCAGTTCAATAGTTTCGTTCTGCTTGAAGATGTAGGGATACCGCTTCTTAACCGCAGAAAACAGCGGGTTTATTCTGTCGGTTGCCACCCTGCGCTGGCCGGACTCAGATCGGCGCTCTTCGTTTCTGATGTAGAACGCCAGCTCTCCGGTGCTTTCAGTTTCATCGTGGACCTTACAAAAAATGAGCTTCAGCATCTCGTGGAAAGCCTCAGCCTTTTGAAATCCTTGATTGACATAGATGTAATTGTGGCACCGCCTGAATGTTGCTTTAAGATCGAGAGCAGGAACCAGGTCTGAGAGTATTGGTACTTTGGGTTCCAGATCTCCACGAGAGGGGATGTCCGCTAACCCTTCTTCAATCGCCCCGTCAGGTGATTTTTCAAAACCGATCCGCTCCCTGGATACCCAAAGCCCGTAGCGACAAGACGAGCAAGCGGCCATGTAGCTCTTCAGTTGCTCCATTCCGTCCCTGGCTTCTTTCTTAGAAATATCTTCCCTCTTGGCCTCTACGACAATGAAGACATTCTCTTGCTTCTTCTCCGCATCCTGTTTGAAGATGGCAATATCTGCCTTGTTCGCCCTTCGGCCCATCTTGACTCTAAATTCAAGGGCGATGTCCTCTTTCCGATATCGGTATTCTTCGACAAGGCTCCTTGCCCACCGCTGGCGGACGTTCTCCTCTGGCGTGTCCTTCCGTAACTTTCCTGTAATAAAGCAACGGATTTTTCCGACCGGAACCAGGGGTACAACCTTGCCGTTGGAGTCCTGCATGATGAGTTAGTTCTTGCTCGAAAGAGGATGGTAGGTCAGGCGCTTTCCGTCCGCTCCACGAATGGCGGCCAGCATCCTCTCCCCATCGGTTATATCCCGTGTGTTCCAGCGGAAGGAAAACTCGTCACAGTACCGGCCCAGATGTTTCTTCGAGACGTGATGGAATGTCCCGTGTACGCCTCGCTTTAACAGGGCAAAGAAGGATTCCGCTGTGTTCGTATAAACATCACCTCTGACGTATTCTTTGAGAGAATGGCGAATGACGTGATGCCCGAGCTCGAAGGATTCTCCAATACCCCTATAAGCAGGCCAATCGTCCGTCATGATCCTGGAACTCGGGTGGACGCTCTCTCGGATCTCACCTTTCAGGTGCTTGGCGTCTACATGATCCACGGGCTTGGACTTCACCCGGCCCTTACGCTCCACTAGGGCTATGACCGGAGTTTTCTTCTCAGCACCCCGTCCGCGTTTGCCGCCACGAGTTTTCCCACCAACGTATGTCTCATCGGCTTCTACCGTGCCCTTCAGCAAAGAAGCGAAAGGCTCTTCTTGCATCGCCAGGCGAATCCGGTGGGCCATATGCCAGGCCGTCTTGTACGAACCCAAGCCAAGATCCCTCTGGAGTTGGAGAGCAGAGACGCCCTTCTTATGAGCGCAGATGGAGTAGAAAGCCAGCACCCACTTACGGAGAGGGATTCTTGATCGGTGCATGACGGTTCCCACGGTCACGGTGAACTGCTTCTTGCAGTCCCCACACTCATATAGGCCGGGCCGGGCAGTCTTTCCTTCAATGGGATATATGTGCTTAGTTCCGCCACAGTGTACACAGACCTTGCCGTTTGGCCAACGAATTTCTTCCAGGAGATTCCGGGCTTCATCTTCCTTCATTTGAGCTACTTGCAACAGATTCATTGTCAGATCCTTTCTCTAGTGTGTATTGTAGAGGATGGGTCTGACCTTTGTTAACGGTATAATACCCTTTTAAGATTATCCGCAGCCATGTCCTTCGGGCCGATTACGGTGCGAATCCCTGGCAGGACATCGATCAGTGCATTACTTCAGTCTCTTGGGTCTCCCTTATTGAGGATGCGAAGGATAGTTTGATGCGAAGCCAGTGGGATCTCATCATCGTTGACGAGGCTCACAAAATGAGCGCCTACGGCAAAAAGGGTGCCTATGGTAAAGAGAAAAAAACGTTGGCCTACCAATTGGGTGAGTCACTTTCGGAGATGACCGATCATTTCTTGCTGATGACAGCAACCCCTCATAAGGGAGATCCGGAGAACTTCAGCCTCTTTCTTCGCTTGCTGGATCGGGATGTGTATGCCGACATTAAGAGCTTGGAGAAAGCGATGGAAGCCGGCGTAGCCCCTTTCTACCTGCGCCGGGTTAAAGAAGCCCTGGTAAGTTTTCCTGATCCGGACACCGGCAAATCTAAGAATCTCTTCACCAAGAGGAATGTTCACACAATTCCTTTCCAGATTGACGATGATGAGTTGGACTTCTACGACACGCTTACTCGCTACGTGGAGGACCAGTCCATCAAGGCATCGCAAGACGACTCGGCCCGAGGCAGGGCCCTGGGCTTTACCATGGCGATGCTGCAGCGACGTTTCGCATCCAGCATCTATGCGGTTCGGCGAACATTGGAGCGGATGAAGGAAAGACGCGAGAAGATATTGGAGAATCCTGAAGCGTACCGACAAGAGCAGCTGGCCAAGAGAGTCCCGGATGATTTTGAGGATCTTCCCGACGACATACAGCAGGAGATCATGGAGCAACTCGAAGCCGTAGTAGCTTCCATCGATCCGGAGGATCTTCGCGAAGACATTCTTGAGCTGGGCAAGCTCGTTACCCAAGCAAAGGCTTTGGAAAAGCGTGAAATCGAAAGCAAGCTGACGCAACTGAAAGAGGTCATCACGGAGGCGGGCATCTTCAAGGACGAGAAGATGAAGCTCCTCGTTTTCACCGAGCATAAGGACACACTCGACTACCTTGCCGGTGACGGACGTGACGGACGGCCCTTGGGTAAACTGCGAGAGCGGGGACTCAATGTCACCCAGATTCATGGTGGCATGAAAATTGGGGACCGGGACAAACCAGGTACGCGTATCTACGCAGAACGAGAGTTTAAAGAAGACTGCCAGGTTATGGTGGCCACAGAGGCAGCCGGTGAAGGCATCAACCTGCAATTCTGCTGGTACATGATTAACTACGACATCCCCTGGAATCCGAACCGCCTGGAGCAGCGTATGGGGCGTATTCACCGCTACCTCCAGGAGAAGGACTGCCTCATCAACAATTTCGTAAGCACCAACACCCGTGAAGGCCGCGTCCTTGAAAAGCTCTTTGACCGGATTCAGCAGATCGAAAAAGATCTCGATCCAGACCGAACAGGCAAGGTTTTTAATGTTTTGGGCGACCTCTTCCCGGCGAATCAACTGGAGCGGATGCTTCGTGAAATGTACACTCGCAACCTCACCGAGGCTGTGATCAAGGATCTTATCGTCAAACAAGTGGACACTGAGAAGTTGCGACAGATCACGGAGTCAGCCCTGGAAGGTCTGGCCAAGCGGGAATTGAATCTGTCCGCTATTGTGGGCAAGTCAGAAGAAGCGAAAGAACGGCGGCTTGTTCCCGAGGTCATCGAGAATTTTTTCTTGCAGGCGTCTACACTGGCGGGTATCTCACCGAAAGCCGACAGAAAACAGGAGCATGTTTATCGCGTGGGGCGTCTACCACGCATCATCATGCCCTACGGCGAGCAGCTTGAATCCCGCTTTGGAAAGCTGGGTCGCGAGTACAAGCAGATTGTGTTCGACAAGGAGTTGCTTACTACAGACCCAACCCTGGAATGGATTATCCCCGGGCATCCGCTCTTTGAGAGTGTTCGTGCCATAGTGCAGGACAAGGCCCAGGCGGACTTGCAGCGGGGCGCCGTTTTCTACGATTTGCACAGTGGCGCTCCCGCCCTGTTCAACGTTTTCTCCGGGGAGATTCGAGACGGTAGAGGCCACATTCTGCACAAGCGCCTGTTCGTGACGCAGACCACCCAGGACAGGGGTATTACCGTGCGCCAGCCCACCATATTCCTAGACCTGTCACTTGCTCCCAAAGGTACGAAGGTACCCGATGGCAACGAGCTTCCAGGAAGGGAGCGTACCGAAACAGTCCTGTACGAACAATCACTTATGCCGCTGCTTGAAGAGAGTCATGTCCAGCGAGAGAAGGAAGTCAAAACCATCACAGAGCACATGGAAATCAGCCTGAACGCGATCATTGATCGGGCCCAGCTCCAGTTGGGAGAACTCTTGAACCGAGAGGAGTCCGGATCCCAGGAGGCGGGACTGGAGGGCCGGATAAAAATGCTGGAAGACAAACTGGACGAATTAAACAACCGCCTGGAACAACGTCGTGCTGAACTGGAGAACGAGCGGCAGTGCACCATCAGCAACATCCAGCATCTTGGCAGCGCATGGGTTCTTCCGCATCCGGAACGAAAGACCCCGGCAGTCAAGAAGATGGTTAGCGATCCGGAAATAGAAAAGATCGCCGTTGCTGCGGTGACCAAGTACGAAGAAGCCCGCGGCTGGAAGGTGCAGAGTGTAGAAGAGGAAAACCGCGGCTTCGACCTGATCTCACGTAAACCCCACCCGGAAGATCCAGATACTGCCATCGAAGTCCGATTCATTGAGGTGAAGGGCCGTTCCCACGTGGCCGAGGTGGCACTAACGACCAACGAGTATAAGACCGCAGAACGGCTCAAGAAGGATTTCTGGCTCTACGTGGTGTTTAACTGCGCGAGCGAGCCCGAGTTACACGTGATCCAGGATCCAGCGCGGATGGGGTGGAAGCCGATAGTGAAGGTCGAACACTACCACGTAGGAGCTAACGAGATTCTGAAGTCGGAGACACGGGATGGATAGGTACTGCAAGCGTTTGATTGAGGTGGATCTACCGATCAAGCGGATCTCTGCACACTCGCGTCGGGAGAAGAGCATCCGGCATGGCCATATCTCAACGCTTCACATCTGGTGGGCAAGGCGACCGCTGGCGGCCTGCCGTGCGGTGATCTGTGCGTCGCTCTGGCCCGACCCGGCAGATGATCTGTGTCCCGATGCGTTCCGCAATACAGCACGGGATCAGATAACAAAGTGGGCCAAGAATCACCTTCAACTGCTGAGTGAAGACAGCTATCCTCGGTTTATCGCCATTTCCAAGGATGAACACAGGCTGGACGACTTAGTCGAAATGCGCGCAGCATTGCTGGATTTCATCGCTGACTTTGCCAACTGGGACAATGCCAACAACAAAGAATATTTAGCTACAAGCCGAACGTTGACAGAAGCAGCGCATCGTTCGCTATCGGATTCACCTTTAGTAGATCCTCTCCTATTCGATCCATTTGCTGGTGGGGGTGCTATTCCATTAGAGGGTAGCCGTATTGGCGCTCAAACGTTCGCATCAGATTTAAATCCGATTCCGATATTACTCAATCGGGCAGCGTTAGAATATATTCCACTATTCGGGAGCAAGCTTGCAGACGCTGTGCTCAGCGTAGGAAAGCAGATTGAACGTGAAGCACTGGCAGAACTAGAAGATCTCTATCCATTAGATCCAGATGGCTCAAAGCCAATTGCATGGCTGTGGGCACGGACTGTTCGTTGCGAGGGGCCCTCATGCAGACTCGAATATCCCCTCGTTGGACAAACTTGGGTTCTCCGCTCGCGAAATAAGAGCCAGGAAGTGCTGCTTGGGATTCGAGATGGACGTGTGATCACAGAGGTTGTTGACGGGAGTGGTGAGACCAAGGGCACAAGAACCGCTAGAGGTGCGTCAGCAGTCTGTCCGCGGCCGGAATGTCAATTTGTAATGAAAGCCAGCACAATTCAGAAGCAGTTAAGTGAAAAAGATGGTGGAGCTTCGAGCGCCCAGTTACTTGCCGTAGTGTGTAGGACAAAGGACGGAAAGCGCAAGTTCGCACGCACGCCAGACGATCACGACAGCTATCTGTCTAAAAATGTTACAGAACGACAAGCCGAAATTGAGTCCGAGCGGATAAAAGCGTTGTTTCCCGCTTGGGATTCTCGGGCCTTTACACCCGGTTTATACGGTATATCCGAATGGGGGCACATGCATACGCCGCGCCAGACTCTTGCACTTGCCACCTTTGCACGACATGTCCGAGAGGTCGAAGAGCAAGTTAGCGATAGCCGGCCTCCTTTTCGGAAGGCAGTACGCACATTCCTTGGTTTTGTTTTAGGACGTTCGGTAGACACCATGGCTTCTACATGCCGATGGGTTCCGGGGACAGTGGATCGAGCGGGAGCCTTTATAGCGGCAGCAAACGGGGGTGAAAAACAGCTCCGCTGGTTGACGGATTTTGCTGAAGCGAATCCATTTTCTGGGGAGACCGGCAGCTGGAGCAATCACCTTGGCTGGGTAGTGCGGGTTATTGAAAACCTCACAACAGCGAAACTAAAGCCAGGCCAAGTTGTTCGAGCGTCAGCTATGATTGCCCCCCTGCCAAATGACAGTGCAGATGTATTGTTTACGGATCCACCGTATGGATCAGCTGTTCCCTATAGCGACCTATCGGACTTCTTCTATGTCTGGCTTCGTAGGTGTATCGGAGACCTCTATCCGGAACTTTTTCAGGAGGAGCTGACACCGAAACGAGAAGAGGCAGTTGTAAACCTAAGAAAACCTGCAGACGACAGAGGAGACAAGACCGAGGAGACGTATCATGAAGCGATGACAATGGCGTTCCAACGATCAAGGGAAATCCTGAAACCTAATGGAATTAGTCTGGTTGTTTTTGCCGACAAGAGGACATCGGAATGGGAGTCCATATTGAGAGCCATCCTCGAATCCGGATGGATAATTACAGCATCATGGCCCATAGATACTGAACGACCCGGACGTCAACGAGCGCTAGGGTCGGCGGCACTTGCATCTTCGATTTACCTTGTGTGTCGACCCCGTGAGGACTCCGACGGCGTTCTCCGAATGGATATCATTGGAGACTGGCGTAATGTGCTCGCCGAACTGCCTCAGCGTATACACAAATGGATGTCCCGCCTAGCAGAAGAAGGTGTGGTCGGCGCGGATGCCATCTTTGCCTGCCTGGGGCCGGCTCTGGAGATTTACTCTAGCTATGCGTCGGTGGAAAAGGCCAGCGGCGAGAAGGTCGAACTGAAAGAATACCTCGAGCAGGTTTGGGCGGCCGTGTCTCGTGAAGCCCTCAACATGATCTTTGAGGGAGCTGACGCTACCGGTTTCGAGGAGGACGCCCGTCTGACTGCCATGTGGCTCTGGACTTTGCGGACGACGGTGAACGGCAATGCTGAAGTAGCTGATGACGATGCGACGACAAGAAATCGACGAGGTTATAACCTCGAGTATGATGCGGCACGCAAGATCGCCCAAGGGCTGGGTGCACACCTGGAAAATCTAGACCACCTTGTAGAGATTAAGGGTGACACTGCCACGCTATTTTCGGCTGCGGCTCGAACTCGTTACCTCTTTGGCAAGAGTCCTGCTGAAGTACCCAGCGGGAGAAAAAGGAAAAAGAAGAGCCAGTTGACCCTGAAATTTGAGCAAGAGTTAGAAGAGCTGGAAAAGGAATCCGGTGACTGGGCAGGGGAGCTTTCGGGTGGGGCTGGGTCGAGTATCTTGGACCAACTGCACCAGAGCATGGTTCTTTTTGCTGCAGGTCGTGGCGAGGCATTGAAACGTTTTCTAGTTGAAGATGGTGTGGGGAGGGATCCGCGGTTCTGGCGTTTGGCGCAAGCACTGTCCGCCCTATATCCATCAGCCACTGAGGAGAAGCGTTGGGTAGATGGTGTCCTCGCCCGTAAGAAGGGACTGGGATTATAGTGGATAGTCTAACCATCCATTAGCAATAGGAATTGGCGATGGCAAAAATCAAACCGTGGTACAAGATCGTGACTCCGCGCAAGGACCTGCGGGAAGGCAAACCGCTGGATGCTTCCGAGTTCGCGGTGCATCTGGATCAGGTCCGGGACGGACGGGCGAATGAGGACTATCAGATTCCCGCTCGCTTCTTCGAGCGAACGTTCCTAACCAAGGACTTACACAGGATGTCTGCCGAGGTGGTGCGCCGCCTGTCGGGAGAAAAGACGGAAGCCTCGGCGGTCTTTAACATGGCCATCCAGTTCGGGGGAGGAAAAACCCACGCCCTGACCCTTCTTTATCACCTCGCTACACATGGTTCCAAGGCGGCGAATTGGGATGGAGTCTCGAGGATTCTGGACCAAGCGGGGGTGACAGACGTACCGAAGGCCGCAACTGCAGTTTTTGTAGGCACCGAGTTTGATTCCATCCAAGGCCGTGGTGGAGATGACGGCACACCGAAACGTAAGACTCCTTGGGGTGAGATCGCCTTCCAACTCTCCGGGGAAACTGGCTTCAATGTCGTGGCAGAGCACGAGAAGCAGATGACGGCGCCTGCCTGTGAAGTCATACGCAAGTTTCTCCCCAAGGACAGGCCATCTCTGATCCTTATTGACGAGCTGATGAATTACATCAGCCGGAACCGTAAAAGCGGTCTCGCTACCCAGCTTTACAGCTTCGTTCAGAATTTTTCTGAAGAATCCCGCGGCAGTGATGGAGTAGTCCTAGTAGTTTCCATTCCGGCTTCGGAGCTGGAGATGACCGCTGAAGATCGCTCCGACTATGAACGTTTCAAAAAATTACTGGATCGAGTGGGCAAGCCGGTGATCATGTCGGCAGAGGCCGAGACTTCAGAAATCATCCGTCGCCGACTTTTTGAGTGGGATCCGAAAGCGACCAGCAGCGACGGCAGGGTTCTGCTTTCAAAAGAAGCCGCCGTTGCCTGTCATGAGTATGCGCATTGGCTCAATGACAACCGCCTGCAGATTCCGAACTGGTTCTCCATCGATCATGCCAGGGACACATTCGAGGCTACTTATCCCTTCCACCCCATGGTGTTGTCACTCTTTGAGCGCAAGTGGCAGCAGCTCCCCCGTTTCCAGCAGACCCGTGGAATACTGCGCTTGCTGGCACTGTGGGTTTCCCACGCTTACCGGCAAGGGTTTAAGGGAGCCGGACAAGATGCACTCATCGGCCTGGGATCAGCCCCTCTTGAGGACTCTGTTTTTCGTTCAGCGGTTTTGGAACAACTCGGCGAGTCTCGCCTGGAAGGTGCAGTGACTACCGACATCTGCGGAAAGAAAGACTCAAACGCGGTGAGGTTGGACGAGGAAGCCGTCGATACCATCAAGAAGGCCCAGCTTCACAGGAAGGTTGCTTCCACCATCTTCTTTGAGTCCAACGGGGGACAGACCAGAAACGAGGCCACTCTTGCCGAGATCCGTCTAGCCGTGGCCGGCCCTGCGACGGATATTGGCAACGTAGAAACCGTTCTGGAGGGGTTGATCGACGCCTGCTACTACCTGACCTCGGAGCGCAACCGCTACCACTTCAGCCTGAAGGAGAATCTCAACAAACGCTTCGCAGACCGCCGTGCCAGCGTCCGAGATGAAGACATGGAGCGCGAGATCCGAGAAGAGATTCAGAAGGTGTTCCAAGCCACCCAGGGGGTTGAGCGAGTGTTCTTTCCAGATAAGAGTGGGCAAATTTCTGATCGCCCCGTAATCACATTGGTTGTCTTGGCTCCAGATCAGTCGATTCAGGAAGATACTAAGATCCGAGACAAGGTTGAGGCAATGACCAGGGAATACGGGAAGTCGGCCCGAACCTATAAGAGCGCTCTTATCTGGATTGTGCCTGAATCTGCCGATGCCCTGCGTGAAGAGGCCAGGAAACTGTTGGCATGGCGCGACATCCGCGATGAAGGTTTGAAACTGGATGACCTTCAGCAGAAACAGCTCGACACCCACCTCAAGAAGGCAAAGCGGGACCTGACTGAAGTAGTGTGGCGAACCTACAAAAACGTTCTACTTCTCGACAAAGATAACTCGATTAAAACGATTGATCTGGGCTTGGTCACCTCCAGCGCCGCTGAATCTTTGACGAAGCTCATCTTCACCAGGCTTCGACAGACAGGAGAGGTAGAAAAGGAAGTGGGTGCTCGTTTCCTCGTTCGCAACTGGCCCCCCGCCTTCCAGGAATGGAGTACGAAGTCCGTGCGCGACGCTTTCTACGCATCGCCGCAATTTCCACGACTCCTCTATCCGGAGACGATTAAGGAGACGGTTGCACGAGGCGTGTGTGAAGGTCATGTCGCCTATGTCGCCAAATCTCCAAAGGGCGGATATGACCCGTTCATGTACAAGGCGAAGCTCGAAGCCAGTGAAGTAGAGATCTCAGATGATGTCTTTATCCTTGCAGCTGAAGAAGCGGAAAGGCACATCAAACCGCCGGAGCTTACACACGTGTTACTTTCCCCTTCTCAGACACAACTAAAGCCTGGGACGAAGCAAGCTTTCACTGTTGAAGGTATCGATCAGTTTGGCCAACCGATTGAGGCCGGGGATGTCAAATGGACAGCTACCGGAGGTGAGATCGGAGCGGATGGAGTTTTTAAAGCCGGCGAAGACGAAGGAAACTTTCTTGTGACAGTAGAAATTGAGGGAAAGACTGGAACGGCTGCGGTGACTGTTACCAAGGAAGACCGGCCAGAATCACCTTCCCTACCACTCAAAGCAGGAAAATTGACCTGGACGGGTGAAGTGGCACCGCAAAAATGGATGACCCTGTACATGAAGGTTTTGACCAAATTTGTTTCCGGCGGAGAAGTTAAGTTGAACGTCAGTATTGAGGCCAAACCGAAAGACGGAGTCACCGATCAACAAGTTGAAGAAATAAAAGCCGCTCTTCGCGGCCTGGGACTCAACGACGACGTGCAAACTGAATGACTCCTACACTCCACTTCCACTGAACTTGATAAGCACCTTTTCTGCTACGTGCGCAACCACGAAGACATCAGTCGGTCCCGGTCCCTACAATTAAGAACTAAACTAGTCAAGATTAATCAAGATGGGAAGTAAATTCACGTGTATATACTGCAAAAAGTCAGCACAACAAGTTAAACCTTCAGAATCACACATAATTCCTGAAGCTCTTGGAGCCAGGCCCTGACTGCGTTGCGCTCGGTCGGCATGAATCGGAACCTGCTCATAGCTTTGAGGATTCATGAACACATAAAATTCACCATCCTGATAGAGGTACTCAAGCCTTTGTCTTTCCACCTCGACCACTTCCAGCCTTTCGTCGGGACGAAGGCGCCGTTCGGCGACCGCACCGGTGGCTAAATTTCGCAGCTTGATATGTTCGACGCCACCCATTTTTCCGCCACCTAAGTGTAACTCGGCCGACAGCACTTGATAGAGTTGACCCTCTTGTCTGAGCACCATGCCGGTTTTGAGATCAGACGCTGTTACCATAGCCTATTACACTGTAACTCGTTTTGTGCAACTCCCCGCACCATTAAGTAGCCGTAGTGGCGTGCTATACAGAATTCGTACGTATAGTACGCTCGTTCGGATACGTTATTCGGTTTTTCCTTTATGGACGCCATCAATCGATATAGCAGCACGCCGAACGCACGTTTCACCTGTTTGACGGCCGCATCGTGGACGAAATGGGAGAGGCAGAGAAGGTGGTGTAACGGATAAACTGAAAACTCGTCAGAGAATTGGCAAGGACCGAACTCGAATCGATGGCAAGTCTTGGTAGACAGCAAACGAATTACAGACCGGCCACTTCTTTAATCGGATGCTGCCAATTGATCGACACCGCCTGGTCATCCTGGGCGGAACCAGTATGAAGACCAGAAGTTTCTTGAGATCGAAGTGGTGAAAATCGGCCCTCCATCTAATTTCATCTAATGAGATGAGCCAAAACACTAGAGATGAGAGAAAATGAGACAAAAAGCGCAGTGGGCATTAAGGTGTTGTTTTCAAAGATGATAGAAACTCAGAGAAACTCAGATGAAATGAGGTAAAAAGGGGTGACTTCAGTCTACGAAACCAAAGGTCGCTGGTTCGAATCCTGCCGGGCGCGATATTTATTTTCAATTAGTTACGTAAATTCCTATCTGCTGAATTGGGCCAAAAATGGCCTCCATCTAATGGCTCGGAGAAATTTCACGCGATTCATTAATAATTACAGCTACAAACTCCTTTGACCGGAACTCTTCCCTGGGTTCACCGGCTCGAAGGGGACGGCTGCTAGTCCATTACCCTTTGAAGGAGACAGTTGACCTCAGCCGGCGCCTCCATTTGCACCATGTGGCCGGTGCCGCCAATGATTTCCGTCCTGACGTTCTTGGCGAACCCCTGCGCGTGTGAGGAGGGGATGATCCGGTCCTTATCGCCCCAGATCAGCAGGACCGGCAGGGGTAAATCCCCCAGCCGATCGCCTGAACCCCTTCAGGGAAGATCTGGTCGGCGATCGCCTTCAAGGCAGCCTGCACCCCGTCGATGCGCTTGAACTTGAGCACGTCTTCCACCAGTTGACGGGTAAGCAGAGACGGATCTTGAAACAATTTCTCAAGCTGAGGCCTCATGTCTTTTCGTCTCTGGGCCGCGACGAAACCCTCGATGTGAGTACCGTCGATCTCCGAACCGAGACCTGCGCTACCGATCAGTGTGAGTGAAGCCGTACGGTCCGGGTGAGCAAGCGCGAAGGTCAGCGCGATCGCGCCTCCCATTGAATGACCGACCAGATGCACCTTGGCGATCTCCAACACCTCCATGAACCCCAGCAACACGCCGGCAAATGTGCCCAAGGTAGCGTCGCCCGCGTCTTTGGTAGAACCTCCGTGGCCTGGCATATCCAGAGCATAGACAACGTGTTTGACGGCAATCGTCTCGTGGTTGAACAGCCAGTTGTTGAGGTCGCCGCCGAAGCCGTGAATGAGAATGACTGGATCTCCCGTTTCGCCTCGTTTGAGATACCGGATGGCGCGACCATTCACGTCAACGGTCTGGGTGCCAGCACCTTCTTCCTCCGTTCTTGGGGGCGGGACAAAATTTGCCTGGAAGTCCACCACAAAGGCATCGATTTCAGCGTCGGATGTACCCGTGTCGGCCAGCACTGCCAGCAGCGCGCCAACGGGCTGAACCTCACCCTCTCCCGCCACGCGTCGTCGAAGCACTCCGACCTCGTGCGCTTCGACCGCAGCCAAGATCTTCTCGGTCTCTACCTCCGCAACCTCGTCACCGGGCGAAATTTGTGCGCCCTCCGTCACCAGCCATGCCACGACCTTCCCCTCCTTCATGGAGAGGCCCCATTTGGGCATGGTCAGGGGGTGAATGTTTTCGCTGCTCACTGCTTGTACTCTACGACCGACCGCACGGCCTTCTCCACCTTTGCTGCATTCGGGATATAGCAGTCCTCCAGCGCCCCGCTGAAGGGCACCGGCACGTGCGGCGGCGTGACCATGCGAACGGGTGCTTTCAAGGCTCCGAATATGTTTTGTGAAACCAGGGCGGAGACGTCCGTGGCAATATTGCAGCGCGGACTTGCCTCGTCGACCACTACCAACCTGCCTGTACTTTCGACACTCTCCAGAATCAATTCCTCATCGAGCGGCGATGTGGTACGTAGGTCGACGATCTCACAGTCAATCCCGTTCTTGGCCAACGCCTCCCCCGCCTCCGTCGCCACATGCACCATACGGTCAAGCGCAACGATGCTAACGTCTTTCCCTTCGCGAACCAGGTTTGCTTCGCCCAGGGGAATACTGTAGGACTCCTCCGGTACTTCCCCTTCCATCGAATACAACAGCTTGTGTTCGCAGAAGATCACGGGGTCATTCTCTCGGATCGACTGAATGAGCAGACCCTTTACATCGTAGGGTGTAGACGCCACGACACACTTGAGCCCGGGAGCGGGTAAAGACACTGCGAGTGCTGGGCTGCTGCCCGTAAACCGGCCCCGATCAGGGTGCGGATAACTACCGGGGTCTCCGCCTTACCTCCGAACATATAGCGGAACTTGACGGCCTGGTTGAAGATTTGGTCGAAGCAAACTCCCATGAAGTCGATAAACATCAACTCCACTACGGGGCGCAGACCCGAGGTGGCCGCACCGATCGCCGCGCCGATGAAGGCTGATTCGCTGATCGGGGTGTCCCGAACACGATCACCGAACCTGGCCCACAGGCCCTTGGTGGCACCCATCACACCACCCCAGGCGTCCATCTCGCCCTCGGTTCCCTGACCGCCGACCACATCCTCGCCTATCACCACCACCTTCTCGTCGCGCTCCATCTCCTGGGCCAGGGCCTCGGTGATGGCCTGCTGAAAGGTTATTTTCCTCGCCATGGCTCCTTCTCTCACTTAAGCAGACCGGGGTAAAAGTCCCGCAAGTGACCACAGATCCCTGGCGCGCGACCCCGTCCGACTTTTAACACGGGCTGCTAGTCAATACGAGACGTAGACATCCGTCAACAGGTCCTCACTCCCGGGCTCCGGTGCGAGCTTGGCCTGGGCGACTGCCTCATCGATCAAAGTCGCCACCTCCTTGTTGGCGGCCACCAGGTCGTCTTTCTGGACGAGTCCGGCCGAGACTGCCCTTTTGACGAATTGTGCGATGCAGTCCTTTTCCTCACGAAGCTTTTTCACTTCCTCCGGCCCGCGATAGATTTGGGCGTCACCCTCAAAGTGACCGTAGTAGCGGTTGACCTTGCATTCGATCAGGGTCGGACCACCTCCTTCACGTGCGCGCCGGATCGCCTCACCAGCGGCCTCATGAACAGCGAAGAAATCGTGGCCGTCCACAACCAGGCCTGGCATGTTGTAGCCGCTGGCCCGGTCGGCAAGGTCGTCGCAAGCCACCGAGTACTTGGCGGAAGTGGCTTCGGCATAACCATTGTTCTCAATGACAAAAACGCAGGGCAACTTCCAAATTGCGGCCAGATTCAGGCTCTCCAGGGTGGTCCCCTGATTGGACCCACCATCGCCGACAAAACCGACGGCGGCGTTCTTCTTCCCCAGCGTTTTCGCGGCCAGGCCAGCGCCGCAGACCAGGGGCGGACCTCCGCCTACAATACCGTTGGCCCCCATCATACCCTTGCCAAGATCGGCGATGTGCATCGAACCCCCCTTGCCAGCACACAGCCCAGTCTTTTTCCCGTATATTTCCGCCATCATGGCGGTCACATCGCAGCCCTTGGCAATGCAATGCCCGTGACCACGGGTGTGCGTACTCGCAATCCTGTCCTCGTCCGTCAGGTGCAAGCATACGCCCGTGGCAATGGCTTCTTGACCCGCGTAAAGATGAACAAAACCGGGGATTTCACCACTCTGAAATTCCACGTGTAGGCGCTCTTCAAACTCCCGGATCATTTTCATGGTCCGGTACACTTCCAGCGCCTCTTCTTTACTGAGTTGCATAGACGACCCTCCGGCTTGTTATCTCCTGGCCCAAATCCTGCCGCGATTTGACGTGTGTCAGCAGCCCCATCTGAGCTGCGCAAGCCATGACCCGTTCGATCTGGATGGTTCGCGGCCCTTTTTCGTCCAGCCAAACCGTGATGTCAGTGTCAGCGAATTCTATTTCCCGTTCACCATCGAGAGCAATGACGCCCCGCCGCACCCGCACCGTCTGCAATTGGCCCGGCAGTATATCATGCACGGCAGCAACGCCCACGGGCACAATCAGGCCGGGCGCAATGGGCACGGTTACGGTTAGCGGCGCTTTCTCGGGAGGAGCCAAGTCGAGTCGGAGTCCTTGCTCGGCCTGCCTCGACACCGGCCGCAGCAGGCCGGCCACGGCGGACAGTCCAATAGCGTCTGCCTCGGCAAAGGTGACGAAAAGCTGATCGAGTCCTTCAACACCCCAAAGCGCCCTGGATCCGGTCCAAAGCTTGGTGCTCACGCAGACATCCACTAAGGCGAGATCTTTCTCCGTGCCATTGATCGCCAGGCGCAGCACCTTATTGCGCCTGGTCACCTTTTCAGCCACCACCTTGCCGGTCGCGACCAGCGCCGTGGCCAGCCCCGCCGAGGTGGCCTCGCAAAGCTTGGGAAAGACGTTATTAGTTCCCGTTGAGAGTGCAGTGAGGGGAACGTCACCTGAAACCCGGGCCACCAGGCGATGCGTTCCGTCACCACCCAATACTAATGATGGCCCCGACCCCCGCTCCAACCATCTGCTCTGCCGCCAGCAAGGTGTCGGCAGGCCCGTCCTGGATGGGCATCTCGAGAAAAATCACCCTGGGCCAGAGGTGCCGCGCCTCTTCTGGAGTCTCCAGCGCCCGGCGGATCCGTGCGGCAATCCCACCGACGTCCGGCATCATGTAGACCCGTCCAACCCCGCAGGTACCCAGTGCGGAAAGAAGACGCAGAATCATGCTGCATTTTTCTCCCATCGGGAAAACAGATGCCTGGGCGACGAGACGACGAATGTCCCGACCCGCCGCAGGATTGGCAAGTATGCCGACAGCTACACCATCCTCTGGTGTCATGAGGGTTCTCCCAGGTCATCGTGCACGAAGCAAGGATTTATTATCATGCTGGTCCTCGGAAAACGCAACGATCTCATTAAGGAACACGACGCGTTGAACCGACAACAGGTTTGTGGTCAGTATCGCGGAGGCCGTCTCAAAGAGTTACCCTGCCTTTCTCACAAATTACCTTTTTCGGTGGGCAGCCGATCTCACCCCGGTGGCCAGACCCCTAGGTCTGCCTCTACAACGGAACGGTCCGAAGCCGCAGGGCGTTCCCCACCACCGAGACCGAGCTGAAGCTCATGGCCGCGGCGGCGATCATCGGACTCAACAGCAGCCCGAAGAAGGGATAAAGGACTCCGGCGGCAATGGGCACCCCGATTGAATTGTAGACGAAAGCGAAGAAGCCCCCATTTACCATATAGTACACTAAAATAGCTTCCATTAACCGATCTAAACCACTATAATTACAGTAGATAAGGCGCATGAAGGGAGCAAGAAATGGCTGACCCCAAGGGTGAAGGTTTGAAGGTCGGTTTTGATGGCAGTTTGAGGCTTGAATTTCACGGGGCGAAGGTCACATCGGATGCTGGGCTTCTCGCCTATCGTGATTTGGATGAGGCGTTGGGTTTATTCGATAGTGCACCTTCCATTTTCACGATTCACGGACGGGGCGCAACCTCCAGCACGACCTGGTGTCGTTGTTGCGTCAATCGGTATACAGCCGCCTGGCGGGTTATGAAGATGTCAATGATGCCCATCGTTTAGCGGTGGATCCGACGATGCAGAGGATCACCGGAAAGAAGATCGACGATAAGAATGCCGCCAGCGCCAACACGATGGGTCGATTTGAGACCCAGATGCTGTCTGTGAAGGACAATCTCAAAGCCCTTTGGGAAGTCAATGGTCGATGGGTGGAAAGAGCGCTGGAGAAAACAACTCATCGACGCATCATTTTGGATAGGGACAGTTCAGCCAGTCCGGTCCATGGCGAGCAAGAAGCCGCTACCTACAACGGCCATTTCGGATGCACTTGCTACCATCCCCTGTTTTTCTTCAACCAGTTCGGAGATGGCGGAGGTCGCCGTAAGCGAGGAGATATGGGCCGAGATATTGTCTCGGATTCACCGCTTGAGATGGATGACAGCCTAGCGCCAAGTGTTTCTGACCGAGCGGCTGGAGAGGTGTCTCTGCCGATCAGATTTCGGCAAAGGTGCCTGGATAACTCAGGGCTTAGAGGCCGTTTTCAGCGGAAAGATGACGAGAGAATGGTTGACGCAAGGGTGGGGAGAGGATAGGTTTTGATCATTCATCACGAAGAAGCCAGGCGAACTCGGATCTGGGGTTAATATGAGGAATATCGGATTGAGCCCGTCAACCGCTTCGAGGCCTATGCGGGCTTTATGAACACCGTCGCTGAGGCCCTGAGCGTAGTGGAGCAGGTTGGCGCAGACAACCTTTATGTACTGGCCGACCTGTTTCACGTTAACATCGAAGATGGTCCACTGACCGATACGCTGCGGGCCGCCGGCGACCGCCTCTGCCACATCCATCTGGCCGATAGCAACCGGCAGGCACCCGGCACCGGTCATATCGATTTCCTCGGGGTGATCCGAGCCTTGAATGACATCGGCTTTTCCGGTTATCTATCGCTCGATAGTGTTCCAGCCAAGCCCGATTGGCAGACACTCGTACGCCACAGCCTGCCCTTCATGAAACAGATGGAACAGGCCGCGGCTTTGCAAGAGCGTATTGTCGTGACGACCAAATAAAAGGGGCGCAACTGAAATGGCAGCCGTCGATATTCAAAAACATGCCACCGATCTTGAACAGGACGGTTACACCATCATACCGGCTGTGATGTCCGAGCCGGACATCGAAGAGACCAAGCGCGCTATTGATGAGACCTTGGAGGCGGAAGCGGACATCGCTCGCAAGTACGGATTACAGAACGAGAATCTCCTGATGTGCTACAACGTTCAGGGCAAACACCCACTTTTTTCCGGCATCCTGACGCGCTATCCGGAACCGGTTGAGGTGGTGAGGCGAGTGATTGGCGAGGACATGTTCGCCCACAATGTGGCCATCCGGAAACCATTGCCCACAGGGAAGAAAGACTGGACCAAGCTGGGAGGCCACCTGCACGCCGACTGGCACGATTTTACAGTCGTTCCCTTCATTGGCGGAAGGCACTACTCGGTGGCAATCCAATCCGCCTGGTGCATCTCTGAGTTCACGAAGCAGAACGGTGCCACCTACATCTGGCCCGGATCGCACTTATCGCTCGAAGTGCCGCCGGATCAACCCGAAACGCTGCCCCCGGGTTGGATTCAGACAGAGGCGGCGGCGGGGTCAGTGATTCTGTGGGACTCAGCCGCGTGGCACACGAGTGGAACCAACTGTGGTGACGCGCCGAGATACTCGCTCGTGTTCTACTTCCAACGCTGGTGGGTCAAAGGCTCCAACGACGCCTACCGCCTGTGCCCGCCGAAAGCCCGCGAGTGGATGACCCGGGAAGAGCGGCGCCTCTGGGGTTTGGAGCCGGCGGTTTCCTCCAACACCCACCTCGGGAAATTCCGAAGAGGGAAATTCTACCGAGAGATGACAGACGAGCAGATCGAGGCGCTGACGCCCGAGGAGAAGGCCGCCCTCAACCTCGTGGTCTTCTGATCATCCTCGGCAGGCGACAAGCCACCGATGTCCCTGGACTTCGCAAGCCCAGATACAATAAGGTGAAACCAGATTTAATGTCTCCTCCGGGGCGACCGATGAGTGTCTGAAGCGCCTGGGGCGGTGGATGTTCGTCAAGGCACTGGAGGTGCCTGACGGAGAACAGTCCGAGTATTCCATGCACTACCGTAGGATTTTACAGAGTTGCTCCCGCTACCCCGAATTCCGAAGTAATCCTTTGACCTTATTGTGGGCTTTCCGCTGAGCTTGTGAAGCAGCTGTAAGAGGTCTTCTTGTGCGGTCATGACTTCCCTGGCTCCTCGGAGATCTCGGCCCAAGAGCACCCCTGAGCACGTAGCGTAGAGTGGCAATTCTGGCAACGCTTGCAACTACACGAGGAAAAAGTTGAAAAAATCTCCACGAGATGGGTCCTCACTTGCCGCGGAGGGGTGATAGACTAGCAGAAATTCGCACGCCATGACTAGAAAAATCACGTTGGTCGCTCCTCTTGCAGTCTTATTCTTCTCGTCAGCTGTTGCGCAGAACAATCTTCCAGAGAAGGTCAAACGGATTCGCGAAAACGCCGAGCAGGGTCTTGAGGATGCGGAGGCGTTTAAGTGGTATCGAAAAATGGCCGAGCAGGGAGGCGTGAGTGCACAGTACCTTTTGGGTGACTGGTATAGCCGAGGGATAGGTGTACCGCAGGACTATCAGGAGGCAGTTAAGTGGTATCGAAAAGCGGCCGAGCAGGGAGGCGTGAGTGCACAGTACCTTTTGGGTGACTGGTATAGCCGAGGGATAGGTGTATCGCAGGACTATCAGGAGGCGTTTAAGTGGTATCGAAAAGCGGCCGAGCAGGAAGATGCTACGGCCGAGAGGGTGCTGGGCCGTGCGTATTACTTAGGAGAAGGTGTACCGCAGGACTATCAGGAGGCGTTTAAGTGGTATCGAAAAGCGGCCGAGCAGGAAGATGCTACGGCCGAGAGGGTGCTGGGCCGTGCGTATTACTTAGGAGAAGGTGTACCGCAGGACTATCAGGAGGCGTTTAAGTGGTATCGAAAAGCGGCCGAGCAGGAAGATGCTACGGCCGAGTGGGCGCTGGGCCGTGCGTATTACTTAGGGCAAGGTGTACCGGAGGACTATCAGGAGGCAGTTAAGTGGTATCGAAAAGCGGCCGAGCAGGGAGATGCCCCCGCTCAAAATTTTCTGGGAATAATGTATATGGATGGGTTGGGCATTCCCCAAGATGATGTTCGGGCCCACATGTGGTTAAACCTGGCAGCATCGAAACTTTCAGGCGAGGATCGAGACAATGTCGGGGAGCAACGTGATAGTCTTGCCAAAAAGATGAGTCGGGAAGAGATAGCCGAGGCCCAGAGGCTAGCACGTGAGTGGAAGCCCAAAGGCGAGGAAACAGGAGAATAGAAGGGGGGGAGGTTGCGCACCTCGAAGCACCAATCCTTGCTCCTGCAAAGGTGTTGTTAAAGGGCTATAAGGACAATCGGCACACTGTCCCAATGTGTCCTGTCCAGATAAGAAAACTGCCTCTGGGGGAGGCGGTAATTTCAGGAGTAATTCGCGACCGTTCTTCGAGAGATTTCCAGCTGCTTGGCGGATCTGATCAAGTGATTTCTTTTGCTTCCGTAGCCTTCGGACTTCCCGGATAACTTCTTCAGGAATGGGCTTCCGACCCATGGAAGCAGCAGCTCGGCGTTGCACCGGTCAAGCTGAAAGGTTGGGGACATGACGCGGAAGGTTAGAATGGTGCTGATCGTCGTTTTCACCGGAGTCACGCTTTTGCTAGCGGCAGTCTGGCTTTGCGTGACTCAACCGTCCCTCCCCACGGCCCGAAGGCCCCAATCCTTGCCAAAGGTAGACCCGACGCGGCTCGAGGCCCATGTGCGGATGCTGAGCGAGACGTTCTTCCCGAGAAGTGAGGCATATCCAGAGATTCTGGACCAGGTCGCTGGTTACATTCGGGGTCAACTTCAGGAAGCAACCGGCAAGAGAGTCGTGGAACAGCCGTATCAGATCGAAGGTAAGGCGTATCGAAACGTGATGGTCAAGCTTGGTCCAGAGACCAGAGAACGACTCGTGGTGGGAGCTCACTACGACACGTGGGAAGAACTGCCCGGCGCCGACGACAATGCCAGCGGAGTGGCGGGTCTGATCGAACTGGCGCGATTGTTGGGTAGCAGCATCCTTCCCATGACGGTCGAGCTTGTCGCCTATACTCTGGAGGAGCCTCCCCATTTCCGCACCCACAACACCGGGAGTGCCGTCCACGTCAAGTCCCTCCAGGCGCAAGGCATCAGAGTCGACCTCATGATCTCCCTGGAAATGATCGGCTTCTTCAGCGACGCCGAAGGGAGTCAGCGCTTTCCTCTCTCCTTTCTGAAGCTCTTCTACCCATCCCGCGGCGACTTCATCGCTGTGGTGGGAAAGCTCGGTCAGGGAGGGACGGTGCGCCGTGTCAAGAGTGCGATGCGGGGGGCCTCAATCCTGCCGGTCTACTCCATCACTGCGCCGGAATGGATCCCTGGAATCGACTGGTCAGACCACCGCTACTACTGGGAAGGGGGTTACCCGGCTGTGATGATTACGGACACAGCCCATTACCGGAATTCCAACTACCACACTGCTGACGACCGGCCCGAGACTCTGGATTACGGGCGCATGGCGATGGTGGTCCAAGGCGTCTACGCCGTTGTGACCGAGTTTGCCAAGTCTAGGCGACACTAACACACACTGGGAGGCAGCTCTTGAGAAGGGCTGCGATCGGATTGACTGCGGCCACCCTGACACCTGCCAGAATCCGGCTTTGTCAAGTTGAGCGACAGTCGGCGACAATGCGGCAATGGGACCAAACTATCGAGGTCACCGTTTCCCAGCGGAAATCATCAGTCATGCCGTCTGGCTCTACCACCGATTCACGCTCAGCTTTCGAGACGTCGAGGATCTGCTGGCTGCGCGAGGGATCATCGTCTCCTACGAGGCAATCCGCTTCTGGTGTCTGAAGTTCGGGCCCGGCTACGCACGGTCAATCCGAGAGAAGCGGAGCCGACTGGGCGACATCTGGCACGTGGATGAGCTGTTCCTGAAGATCAACGGGCAGCAGGTCTACCTCTGGCGTGCCGTTGATCAAGACGGTGATGTTTTTGGATCTCCTCGTTACGAAGCGACGCAACAAGCGAGCCGCTCACCGGTTCTTTCGCAAGGTGTTGAAGGGGACAGGGAAGACCCCCGTGGCAACTCATCACGGACAAGCTCAAGAGCTATCCAGTTGCCCATCGTGAGGTCTTTCCCTCAGTCGAGCATCGAACGGGTCAATATGAAAACAACAGAGCTGAAGTCTCTCATCAACATACCCGAGAACAAGAGAGGCAGATGCGAAAGTTCAAATCAACCGGGCAGGCTCAGCGATTCCTTGCTGTCCACGGTCAAGTTCAGAATCTGTTTCGGGTTGGCAGGAATCATCTCAAAGCTGTTCATCATCGTCTGCTTCGCGACCGTGCTTTTGCAGACTGGAGAGAGGCGACCTGCGCCCGCTGAGCAGAACACTACCGGGGCGTATTCTGTCTCCGAATTGCTTAACCGACCTTAACTTGACAGAGCCTATTTATGGGACAGGACATTAGGAGGACTGGTTATTGATCTTTTCCCTCTTCGATTCGGTACAGGTGCTGATCGGTCCTCACGTAAATCGCTTTGCCCGAAACGGCCAGGGAAGCCAGAGTACGTCCGTCAAGAGAATTGGTTGCCATTTTCTTGAATTCGGTACCCGGAGAGAGCACCGTCGTCTCCCCTTCCTCGTTAAGAAAGTAGATTCGTCCGTCGGCGTAGACGGGTGAGGCCGAGAATTCACCTGCCAGCCGCTCTCGCCAATAAGTCTTCCCGGAGTGGGCATCCAGGCAAGTGGCGATTCCCCGGTCACTGACAATATACAGTTCCTCATCGACCAGCAGGGGTGAAGGATTCAGGGGAACCCCTCGCCGCCGACTCCATACCACGTGGGTTTCCGTCACATCCCCATTGCCGTTGGGTCGAATCGCGTAAAGGAGGGGTGCAGTGAAGCCGGAGCAGATAAACACCAGGCCGAGACCGAACACCGGGCGGGGAACAAGAGAAACGCCATCATATCGAGACCACCAGATCTCCTCCCCGTTGAGGGGATTGTAGGCGACGACTCGATCTCCGCCCGTACTGACAACCTGATCCGCTCCCTGATGGTGGATGAGCAGGGGTGTCGAGTAGGCCATCTTACCGTTACGGTTCTGCTTCCAGCGGATCTTGCCGGTGTGTTTGTCCAGTGCCACCACATACTGGACATCCGTCCCATCACAGCTGAGAATAAGGAGATCGCCGAACAGAACCGGAGAGCCGCCGGGTCCATGACCATGCTGATACTGAAGCTTTGTTTTCCAGAGCACTTGCCCCTGGCTGGAAAGACAGGCTGTCCCATGGGCTCCGTAGTGAAGGTAAACCCGCTTTCCCTCGAGAAGGGGGGTTGGTGAGGCATGGCTGTTTTTGGAGTGGATGGGGGCAGGATTTTGCTCGTGAAATACTTCCACATCATGGAGTACCCGCCCGTCTTGGCGATGAAGACACAAAGCGCGCAGAGAATGCCCACTGTCCACAGCGCTGGTCAGCCAGATCTGCTCGTCCTGGATCACCGGCGACGACCAGCCGCGCCCGGGGATTGATACTTTCCACACAATATTGTTCGTTTCGCTCCAGTGCAGTGGCAGCCCGCGTTCCGAGGAATGCCCCTGTCCACCCGGGCCTCGAAACTGGGGCCAATCCTCGGCTTTTCCTTTCAAAGAGTGAAGTAAAACAAGGAGCAGAAGGAGAAAGCTGCGCCACATGGTGACCTACCGGGTCCCTTCTTTCAGACGTATCCACTCGTCGAAACTTAAAGACACCGCGCCCATTTCTTTAACGGCCCAGTCGAGAAAATGCTCTGGGGGATTCCTTACTCCAGACACATTGGCTAGTTTAAGGGTTCCGATGGTGCTCCAGCCTGAGATGCCGTACACGTCGGCGCCGCTCAAGTTGGCTTGGCTCAGATCGGCCTGGCTCAGGTTGGCCTGGCTCAGGTTGGCCTGGCTCAGATCGGCGCCGCTCAGATCGGCTCTGCTCAGCTCCGCGGCTTCTAGGTTGGCCTGGCTCAGGTCGGCGCCGCTCAGATCGGCTCTGCTCAGCTCCGCGGCTTCCAGGTTGGCCTGGCTCAGGTCGGCGCCGCTCAGGTCTGTTCCATCCAGGTTGGCCTGACTCAGGTTGGCGCGACTCAGATCGGCCCCCGTCAGGTCGGCGCCGCTCAGATCGGCTCTGCTCAGCTCCGCGGCTTCCAGGTTGGCCCTCTTCAGGTTTGTTCTTTTCAGGTTGGCATTGCTGAGCTCTGCCCCTCGTAGGTCCGCTTCATTGAGGTACGATTTTTCAAGTTTTGCTCCACGCAGGTTCGCTCTCCGCAGGTTGGCTCCAATCAGACTTGCGCCGTTGAGGTTTGCCCAGTGGAGATTTGCCCAGCTCAGGAATGCCCTGGACAAGTTTGCTCCTCTCAGATCCACCTCTTTGAGGTTCGTCTCGCGTAGATCTGCGTTGCTGAAGTTGGCTCCGCTCAGGTTGGCGCCGCCGAGGACCGCTCTGAACAGGTTTGCCCAGCTGAAATCCGCCTCCTGGAGGTTTCCCTCGTGCAGGTCGCCCCGGCTGAGGTCGACACTGTGGAGTTTCGCCCCGCTCAGGTTCGCTCTACTGAAGTCCACCCCTCGCAGGTTTGCGTCACTGAAGTCCACTCCGCTCAGCTGCGCCCTGCTAAGGTCCGCCCAGCGCAGGTTGACCCCGGGCAGGTGCGCATCCGCAAGATCCGCTCCGCTGAGGTTTGCCCGTTCACCCTTCTGTTCCCCCTGATCCCACTCGCGATGGTTTTTCAAAATCACCTCTAACTCTCCCGTGCTTTTAAAATTGCCTCGGCTATCCTTCCAGTGCCAATCTGCTTTCTGGGAGATCCCGGCGCCGAGTAACAAGGGAAATAGGGTAATAAAACCGACATTCCTCATATTAACCCCAGATCCGAGTTCGCCTGGCTTCTTCATGATAAATGATCAAAGCCTATCAGCTCTCCAACCTTCAATCCACTGCTGTTTGGTTGTCTTTCGATCGAAAACGGACTCTGATTCCTGGGCTATCCAGGTACTTTCGTCAAAATCTGATAGTCGCAGACACCTCGGTTAGAAGACCGTTGGAGAGCTGGGGCACGAGAGCCCGCATTTTGGCAAGGCTGGGACAGCACGATGTTCTTGAGAAGAAAGGATGGGAGTGAACTGATGAAGGAGACGACGTTTATTGGGATCGATGTCTGCAAGGATATTCTAGAGGTAGCCGTTCGGCCCAGCGGGGAGCGGTGGAAGCAGGCCAACGACGGCAAGCGATCCTCCTCCCTGGTTTGGGTTCCCGCCTGATTTACCGACCTACCGCGAGCGGGGTCACCGGCGCTTGAATGTTCGCACCTATGAGTCTAAGTGTCGAAGTTGCATATGGGGCTGCCGGATGCCGGTTGAAATGATTATCGACCAGTGGAATCCGCGTAAGAAACGGTACCGATTCGAAACGTTTTGCTATGGTCCGAAGTTGTGCTCCTTCTATAGGGCTGGGCCAACTCGTAAGGTGCCTGGCCGTCGAGGCATGACCTGGGAGGAAGAGGATTGGGTGGATGAGGAGGCTACCTCCCACCGCTCCCTCGGCGATTAGGGCAAAACTACCGGGAGGCAGGCGACGGACTTTGCACAGCAAAATTTTTCGAAAAGCTCGGATCAGAAACCGCGGATTCTCGGACGGACTCCTGGTGCAGAGCTCGCCAGTGGGCTACAATTCTCGGAAGCATCTCGAAAGGAGGCGAGTACTAACGCAGCTTTACCTGGTTCAGCACGGGGCAACAAAAAGTGAGGCCGAGGACCCGCGGCGCGGTCTGACCGAGGAGGGACAGCGCACCGTCGAACGGATGGCCAATTTTTTGGTCCCGCTTCAACTCTCGCTTGACCGCATCGAGCACAGCGAAAAACTGCGGGCCCGGCAAACGGCGGAAATTCTAGCCAGTCGGCTCTCACCTCGCGAGGGGACGAAGGAGGCGGAGGGTATGGCTCCCAAAGACAGTGTCGAAGCCATGTGTATCTGGCTTCAAGGAGAATCGAAGAATCTGATACTGGTGGGTCACCTTCCCTACTTGAGCCGATTGGTGGCGCGTCTGCTTGCGCTGGAAACAGATTGTAACGTGGTTCAATTCCAAATGGGTGGTGTATAGTCCGACTTGATCGGCAAGAGACGGGCAGCTGGGTACTGCGCTGGATCCTTGTACCTGAACTCTTGGAGGCAGGCCAATCTTGAACTCTACGAGCTGCTAGATCCGCTCCATGTACTTTCCGGTTTCCACGTTGACCCGCACCCGGTCGCCCTCCTTGATAAAATGAGGGACCAGGATTTCCATCCCATTTTCAAGAGTAACACTTTTATAGGTACTGGTTTCTTGCTCGTGAATCGGTGGCGGTGAAGTGACAACGCGGAGATCGACTGCTTCTGGAAACTGAAGAGTGAGCAGGCTCTCTTCAAAAAACAGGCCTGTGACTCCCATCTCTTCCTTTAAGAAACGCACCCTGTCGCCAAGTCGGTCGGCATGAATCGGAACCTGCTCGTAGCTTTGAGGATTCATGAACACATAAAATTCACCATCCTGATAGAGGTACTCAAGCCTTTGTCTTTCCACCTCGACCACTTCCAGCCTTTCGTCGGGACGAAGGCGCCGTTCGGCGACCGCACCGGTGGCTAAATTTCGCAGCTTGATATGTTCGACGCCACCCATTTTTCCGCCACCTAAGTGTAACTCGGCCGACAGCACTTGATAGAGTTGACCCTCTTGTCTGAGCACCATGCCGGTTTTGAGATCAGACGCTGTTACCATAGCCTATTACACTGTAACTCGTTTTGTGCAACTCCCCGCACCATTAAGTAGCCGTAGCGGCGTGCTATACAGAATTCGTACGTATAGTACGCTCGTTCGGATACGTTATTCGGTTTTTCCTTTATGGACGCCATCAATCGATATAGCAGCACGCCGAACGCACGTTTCACCTGTTTGACGGCCGCATCGTGGACGAAATGGGAGAGGCAGAGAAGGTGGTGTAACGGATAAACTGAAAACTCGTCAGAGAATTGGCAAGGACCGAACTCGAATCGATGGCAAGTCTTGGTAGACAGCAAACGAATTACAGACCGGCCACTTCTTTCATCGGATGCTGCCAATTGATCGACACCGCCTGGTCATCCTGGGCGGAACCAGTATGAAGACCAGAAGTTTCTTGAGATCGAAGTGGTGAAAATCGGCCCTCCATCTAATTTCATCTAATGAGATGAGCCAAAACACTAAAGATGAGAGAAAATGAGACAAAAAGCGCAGTGGGCATTTAAGGTGTTGTTTTCAAAGATGATAGAAACTCAGAGAAACTCAGATGAAATGAGGTAAAAAGGGGTGACTTCAGTCTACGAAACCAAAGGTCGCTGGTTCGAATCCTGCCGGGCGCGATATTTAGAATCAATAACTTACAACTAATCACACACGGCAGGAGGAGACAAAGAAGGGCTCTCATCAACGCCTGTCAATAAATTACTGATGGAGGTTTCTGAAAAGACTGGTTGATCCGGCTCACTGTCTCCAGTTGCACTAGGAAACACGTGTGTCCCCTACTAGAGGGAGATTGACCCCTGAATTCGCTCAAGCTGCCGCCTCGAGAGCGGTGGGCTCATCCCGTGCGCTAAATCCATATCTGACGACACCCACGACAGCGGCTACCGCACCGAGAGCGACCAGCGTAAAAAACAGCAGGCCAACCTTGGTTCTTCTCCTCATGGGCTCTCTTTCTCCCCAATAGCTCCCTTTCTCGGTTTAAACTTCATCTCAACTTCGGGCATTCTCCGGGCTTGTCCTGCAGCACCTCCGGATGCATCGGACAAGTGTAGAGGGACGAGTCAGCGGCGGGCTCAATGGCGCTGGGGAAATTCGGTGAGTATACCGGCCCGGAGACCGTCCCCGGGGGATTATCATACCAGTCCAGATCGGCACATCGCAGCTCGTCAGAGTATCCCGCACCTTCAGGATAGTGAACATCCCCCAATTCCGACCGAGCCAAACGGCCCGTCTCTACCCATCATTGGGATGGTATTTGGCGGCCCCGCCATGCCCATCTCCGTCATCTCGTGCATCCCATCCTGCCCCATGGCCGTGTACCCCGGAAGAAGCTCCCGGATCTTGGACTCCACTCTTAACTGATCCACCCCGATCACGTTCGGAATGTCATGGCCCATCGCGTTCATCGGATGGTGGCGACGGAGTGGTGCGTGAACTCATCGAGCTCTTTCTCAAGACTTTGGGTAAGTGGGACGAAATATATGGAGGTTTTCGAACATAAAGGGCCCTCGGTCCCAGACTAGCCGCTAGAGGCCAGTCTCCATTCGTTTGCAACCTCACCTTTCAATTGATGTCTCCCTGTGACGCAGTAGTTAGGGACCTCACCGGAATCGGGGTTGATATGGCCTCCTGAGTGGCCTCGGCGAAAGTATTGTCTGAAATAACCGTGCCTAACAAACAGGTGTCTCCAGCGATTTGGACCAAGCCACGGAGGTGACTCGCAAAATGGTCTGCGAATGGGGCATGTCTGAGCGACTCGGCCCCCGGGTTTCGGCACAAACGAAGAGCACATCTTTCAGGGCAAGGAAATCACCCTCTACAGCGCGTTTACTGGAATCCTTCTTTCAATCCAGCAATGATTACATTGCCATTTCCGGCAGGGGGCGTGCTTTAAAAGCAAGTGGGTCACGAGCCAGCTTAGATTGCGAGTGGCAATCGATGTTTGACTTCAACTTGATGAAAATTACGGCCAGTCCGGGAGGACATCGAACGAGGTGCTCGATGTGGCGGAGGCACGGCGTATCTATTTAACCGAAGAATGGATCCATCTATCTTTATGGATTTCACACAAAATAGTGGATATTGCTTTCTACCCTCTCAAAGCCTAGAATTTAGCGAAAGTCACACCCGCGACTAGAGAGGGAGAAGAGCCATGGTCAGCCAGGCCATTTTCCATTCTAAGGTCTTTTAGAAGTAGGCGCCGGGAGCGCAGCGCTGATTCTGGACATTAGCATTATCCTTGGATACTTCATCGTCATCATGTGCATTGGCGTATGGGCTCGGGCGCGTAAAGACGTCCCGGCCGAGGAGTACTTCTTGAGCGCACGTTCTCTGAAGTGGCCCTCGATTGCCATGTCGACCATTGCCACCAATATCCAGGCCAACCACTTCATCGGCATGTCTGGTTCCGCATACCTTTACGGGTTGGCACAGGCTAACCTGGAGATCAATGCCATTTTTGGTATCCTGGTTGCGACCTTTTTCTTCGTCCCACTCTACCTGCGAATGAAGGTTATCACCATCACACAGTTCTTTGAGGCCAAGCTGGGTCCCCGGGTTGCCTTGTCGTACTCGGTGCTGATGATCCTCCTCTACTCGCTCCTTTACCTTGGCACGGCACTGTTTTGGGCGGCCTACGCCATCGACGGGATATTCGGCAATGAAGTGGAAATCCTCGGCTCCGATCCGGTATTGAGGCTTGGGATTCTCATTGTTGTGACGGGTGGCTTCTCCGCCGTGTATACCTATCTGGGCGGGCTGAGAGCTGTGGTGCGCACCGATATTGTGCAGCTGATCCTGCTAGTTGTGGGGGGACTGATCACACTATGGGTGTCCATTCACCATCTCGGAGGCTGGTCGAGTCTTTGGACCAGCACAGGCGATCTCATGCATTTGCACCTCCCGCGGGATCACGAGACGCTGCCTTGGGTGGGTCTTTTTGGTATGTTCCTGTTGAACCTCAACTACTGGGGTGCGAATCAAGTCATCCTGCAGCGCGCGCTGGCGGCCAAGAACCTGGGGCATGCGCAGACCGGGCTTTTGGTGGGAGGAGCGCTAAAATACTTAATGGTGCTCATCATCATTGTGCCCGGCATTGCTTTGGCGGGAATTCTTCGCGAGAATCCTCTTGACGATCCAGACCTGGCCTACCTGACGCTGGTGAATATGCTCCTTCCTGCCGGCGTGCGGGGACTCATTCTATGCGGCTTGTTTGCCTCACTAATGAGCACGCTGGATTCGATCTACAACTCCGTCTCGACTCTTTGGTCTGTGGATATCTACAAGCGGTACCTGAAGCCAGAGGCCCCTGAGCATGAAGTTGTTCGTGCGGGAAAGCTCGCGATCATCGCCACGTTTATCACAGGGGTACTGTTTAGCTTCGTCGTGGTCTACGTTAAGTATGGAAATCCTCAATTCCCCCTAACCCACTGGTTCAACGAGCTTTCCTACTACGTCAAGAACGGCTTTGTGCTCCTGGTCATGGCCGCTGTCTTCCTTGTGAATCCGTCCAAGCGGCTCGTGTTCGCCACCTTCTTGTCGAGCGTAGCAGTGACCTATTTCGTCGATGCGCTTTTTAAGGAAATGAACTACTTTGTGCGTTCGGGCTGGGTGATCGTGCTCACGTTTGCCATGGTGTCCATTCCCACCGTCCTCAAGAATGGATGGCGAATACCGTTAAACGAGCTGCTCCTCCTCTCAAGCCGAAGCGCAGTCCGATTTGGCACGGCCTTGCTGGTGTCGCTAATTTTATGCCATGTCATCTTTCACTAGAGGTGTGGACCCGAGCTGGCCTAGGGTGTCGAAGTGGGGCTTCAATTGCCGCGCTTATTTCCCCAAATTCAAGGAATCTTCGCGTTCTCGTTTGTTGCTCAGCCTTTTATCGGCGTCGAAAGACGATGCGCCCGATTTCGGCAAGGTAGGAGTTCTTGCTCCAGGACTCCAGGCGCGAGCGAAAGGTAGCATAGGCCCGCCAAAACTCCTCCTCACTATAGAATGAAAAAGTTGAGTATCTGCGTTGGCGAGCAGTCTGCAGAAGACGATCGGGGGAAAACGGCTTTTCGAAAAACAGTTCATCTAAGGACTCCAGTCTCAACTCGAGAAACTCTCCTTCCAGCCGTTCGAAATCCTCGGGGTTATACAGACGGGTCTCCTTCTCAGTGAAATAGGGGAAGAGCTCTCCCCAGATGGAACGGGCGTTTTGTTTCCGAAAGCGGGTGTAAACAACGTAGCTGCCGCCTGGCCTCAATACTCGATTCACCTCTTGGAAATGGGTCTGAAAGTCGAAATGGTGGATAGCATTGGTTGAAAACATAACCGAGATACTGCTATCAGACAGGGGTAGTTGCTCGGCCAAGGCCAGGATTCCCTGAAAGGGACAGACTTGCCGTTTGGATTTGCATATTGCTTGAGCCAGCATGTGGGAGTTTTGGTCTAAACCGATGACATTAAAACCTTCCTTGGCCAGCCTCACACTGAACAGACCCGTGCCCGTCGCCACATCCACCACTGGCGTGTCGGAGTCAGTGGAACGAATCGTGTGCAGCAGTGAAGGCCAGATCTCAGTCCCACGGATACCCTCGTAATCCTGTGCAATTTCGTCAAAGTAATCTATCTGGTCGACTACGGTTTCCGAATGGGCCACTTTGCAACCTTCTGGTTTTCGACTATCCTGATATGTCCTGCTTTGCTACGCACAAAACGGAAGAAGATAGGCCAGCTTTTGGGATCTCCCTCTTGGAAGAGGCAATTTCAACCTCTCTCATTCTAATCTGCAGTTTTCTCCGGGTCAAGTCGAGAAGCAAGCGCTCATGGTCTTTCTGCTCCCTTCTTCGCTTCAGGTGCTGCGAACTCGACTGGAGTCGAGAGGTCTTGACGACGAAAACAGCGTCGAAAGAAGGATTCAGATTGCCCAAGACGAAGTCAACTACTATCCAAGCTATGAATACGTTATCATTAACGAGGATATCGAAAAGTCATCTCCTTCAAACCGAGCGTGGAGTCGGATCGTCTGGTTCACCTGGTAGGTTTCACCACGGGCAATGGCTTGACGCACAAGCCTGACTCTGTCCTCGTAAGCTTTTCGGTCAATACTCGGCTCCCAGGCGGAAACGTGAAAAGTTTCGCCAAAACCCTCTGCACCTGCCGTAACTGGCTCTCGGAATAGCCCAAACCACAATAGAGGAATCCCCGTACCGGACTGGACTCTCAGGGCAGCATCAAAGGAAGGGGCCGCCTCATAGGCCAGATATCCGGCAGCATACAGCCCGCTGTTCACCGCCCGCTGAACCTTGCGCATGGCCGCACGGACTTCCCCAGGACAATGGGCCACCAGAATTTCGACTGGATGAGTGAAAGTAAGACCTCGCTTCCGGCCATAAAGATCAGGGAAAGGAAACTCGAAAAGCAAGAAGGGTGATCGGCCAGCGTCCATTTCTAAACCTTTAACGGAATACCGATATCAATGACAGGTAATGACCACTTATGTTAACCTTATTAGTGAGGAAAAACCTATGGACAGAAACGGTATTAATAAAGTCATAGACATCAACATCGATCAACTTCGCGGACTCAGGGCTTCGAAAAATCTAATTTTCGGCGTGTTGGCAGCTTTTTTTCTGTTGCTACTATTGTTCAATAGTTTCTACGAGGTCCAACCCGAAGAGGTGGGTGTGGTTCTTCGCTTCGGTCGTTACAGGGGGACCACGGATCCAGGACTCCGAATGAAACTTCCTCTAGTGGAGTCTGTGTTCAAGGTCCCAGTTCAGCGCCAGCTGAAGGAAGAGTTCGGCTTCAAGACACTTGAACCGGGCGTTCGCACTCTCTACGATAGGAATCGCTATCTGGACGAGTCATTGATGCTGACCGGAGACCTGAACGTGGCGGTCGTGGAATGGATCGTGCAGTATCGCGTGGCGGATCCATTTCTTTTTCTGTTCCGAGTCCGCAACGTGACAGAGACCTTTCGAGACATAAATGAAGCGGTGATGCGCGAAGTGATAGGAGATCGCACCGTCACCGAGGTTTTGACTGTCGGACGCCAAGAGATTGAAACCACGGTTCAGACAAAACTTCAGGAATTGTGCGTTCAGTACGAAACGGGCATTACCGTCGATCAGGTGGTCTTGCAAGACGTGAATCCACCCGATCCGGTCAAACCCTCTTGGGACGAGGTAAACCAGGCACAGCAACAGCGGGATCGTCTCATCAACGAGGCGCTTGCTGAGTATAACCAGGTGATTCCACGAGCCAGAGGCGAAGCTGAACAAACCGTTCTACAAGCTGAAGGCTATGCCTTGGATCGGGTTAACCGCAGCCAGGGCGATGCAACACGGTTCAAAGCCATGCACGAAGCTTACCGCCGTGCTCCTAAAGTTACCCAAAAGCGGCTCTACTTGGAAACCATGCAAAGAATCTTGCCCAAACTCGGTGGGAAACTCTTTCTGGACGAGGATGCCAAAGGTGTGCTGCCTCTTCTTCCCATGGAGACCTTAAAAACGGTAGTGGATGGTGGACGGACCAGAAGGGAGGCAAATTAATGAGTGGGAAAGGAGTTATCTTGATCCCGGTGGCGGTGGTTCTTCTGCTGATTGTAACAAGTGGGATCTTCATCGTCGATGAAACCCAACAAGTGGTTATTACCCAATTCGGTGAGCCCGTCGGAGACGCCATTGTTCAGCCCGGACTCCATTTCAAAATCCCTTTTGTGCAAAAGACCAATTATTTTGAGAAGCGATTTCTCGAATGGGACGGGGATGCCAACCAGGTGCCCACTAAGGACAAGCGCTTTATTTGGGTGGACACGTATGGCCGCTGGCGCATCAGCGACCCGCTGAAGTTCTTTCAGCGCCTGCGCGATGAACGAGGTGCACAGTCCCGGCTGGACGATATTCTGGACGGAGAGACACGCAGTGCTGTTGCCCGCTACAACTTGGTCGAAGTCGTCCGCACCAGTAACCGTGAAGCAGAGGAAGTATTGATTGGCTCAGAGGAAGAAACGGCTATTCTGGAAAAGATTGAGAAGGGACGTGGAGCCATCACGGATGAGGTTCTCACGCGGGCATCGCAGCGGGCTTCGGATCTGGGACTCGAACTGGTGGACTTCCGTCTCAAGCGCATTAATTATGTGGAAGAAGTCCAGAAGGATGTTTTTGCGCGAATGATTGCCGAACGTAAGCGAATTGCCGAACGTTACCGGTCAGAGGGCGAAGGTGAGGCAGCCCGAATCCAGGGCGAGCGGGAACGTGACCTCAAAAAGATCCAATCGGAGGCCTATCGGACGGCTCAGGAGATCCAGGGCAAGGCGGACGGACTGGCGACGACGATCTATGCCGCAGCCTACAACCGTGACCCCTCTTTCTACGCCTTTACGAAGAGTTTAGAAACTTATGAGCTGACCGCCGATGCCAAAAGTGTCTTGATTCTCACCACCGACAGCGAACTTCTGCGCTACCTGAAGTCAGCACCCTGACGTTTTCATGACGCAATCAACATCGATGAGGAAGAGGTTGCGATGGCTTCACAGAGTTTACCTCAGTCGGGGAATCCCCAACAAACCAACCACTACACCATCAAGGAGTTTCAGCTGGTAGTGCGGGAACACCCGTGATCCCGGCTGAGATCCAGCCCTTCGTGGGCATCCAGTACTGGGCAAGCAGGGAAGTCTATCGCGCTTTCCAACCGCTGACATCGATGCCAGTGGAAACGTTTCTGGTGGTGTACCTGGACGGGAAAAACCGCATGGTGGAGATGACAACCTGCAGCATCGGTTCGATGACCTCCAGCCTGGTGCACCCGCGGGATGCCTTCCGGCCCCCGGTCGCCAACCTGACGGCCGGGCAGATCCTTCATTCACAACCACCCGAGCGGTGATCCCGCACCCAGCAGTGCAGACGTCCAGATCACCGAAAGACTCTACAAAGTGGGCAAACTGATCGGAATTCGCTGTCTGGATCACGTGATCATTGGCCAAGGGCTATATTTCAGCTTTGTCGATCATGGCCTGTTGTCCTGATTAACCCAGACAACCAAAGGGTCCACGGTCAAAGTCTGCAAACTCGCCCGCGGGCCTGCAATTGAGGATGAGACTTTCAAGTCCTATGACGATCTCAAGAAACTCTACCAAGGCTCGGGAATGAGCAGCGAAAAGCCAGCGGTTGCTTAGTGCCGCATCGGGGAGCGCTCAAGTCACACCTGGTTTGCGCTCAAATACCTACGCCCCCATCGAGAACGCGTGAGTGGGGAGCCACCCTCTGCTGCCCTATTTATCACGGTGGATAGAGCTGGTAAAGCATTACATAGACAATGACGCCGCTTATGGAGACATAGAGCCAAATCGGGAGGGCCCAGCGGGTAATTTTAACGTGTTTTTCAAACTGTGCGTTCAGCCCACGATAGACCGCCACTAACGCCAATGGGACGATCAGAGCAGCGAGGATAATATGGGAAATTAGGAAGGTGAAGTAAAGTGGCCGAACCCAGCCCTGGCCAGAGAAAGGTATGGAGCCCACCTGGTAATGGTGTATCAGATAGGAAACGAGAAAGAGGCAAGAGACGCCGAAGGCTGTCAGCATGCAGATTTTGTGGCTCGCTGCCTTTTTTCGTCGGATGAAGAGATACCCGACCGTGAGGAGCACGGCGCTCGTCGCATTGAGGAAGGCATTGACAGCGGGTAAAGTGGAGATGTCGGCACTTCCCTCGACCTGGGGATACCGACCCAATAGAATGGATGCCATACCCAGGAGGACCAGAACAGAGACAAGTCCGATACCTGGGAGAATGAACCGATCTTTCATGTCCTCAACACTGCTGAACTGTTGCTGACCAACCCCTGGCTTGTTCGCCTGATTTGCAACACCTCGCGCCGGTCGAGCGTGAGTTCATGGCAAATTAAGCCATCCGGAGCGGGCGTGGCTTCCGTCCGTGTCCCAGAGCCATCAATAAGATGGTGCTCTTCCCTTGAGCATGAGGCGAAAAAAAATCTATTACTTCGTCGTCAAAAAAGGTGAGGCCGGTAGCTCCCAGACGTTGCGCATATGCCGCCAGGTAAAGTTTTCCGACTAAAATTCCTGCTTCAAGTTGGACCGCTCGATAGCCCCGGTTCCCGTATCGCTTCAGAATCGACTTCAAGTTGGCCAGAAAGAAGACATTGAAACTCGCGTCTCTCGGCAGTTCTTGGCCCAGACCCAGATGTCCCGCCACGTTTCTAAATTCTCCCTCTTCCAGAAGCTCAATTTTCCCCCTTTGACGGTTGAAAAAGTACGATCCCGGAGAGACCCCTTCCACCGCATGAATAATCAGATACCAGTCGTTCAGCAAGGATCCAGGAGTCTGCAGAAAATCCGCAGCAATCCCTTGACTGCAACAGTGCAGCAGAGAAGAGAGTTGTTTGAACGAAATGGGCTTTTGTTCGAATTCCCGGCTTGAACCCCGTCTAAGAATCACTCTTTCTGGAGGATCCCGCGACAGCCGTTCCAGCCCCTCACGGTCCAACTCAAAAATCGGTCCTGTGGCAGGTAGACTCGTTGCAGCGGGAGGCTGGCCTCGCCAATCAGCCACCTCCGAAGGAGACGTGAGCAGTGACCCGGAATGCATTTCATGCATTCGTGGATAATCCACCTCCCTCTCAGAAAGTGGCACCGTTTCCAGTTCTAAAGGCTCAACGGGAGGAGAATCGTCCGGAGCCGCTTCCACGTTACCAACGGTTACCAGGGATAGAGTGACTTCCCGATGCGTGTCGAGGCCAAGCAGTTGGTTGACTTCGGCGTCTACGAATCCGAGAACCAACCGGGCGGCCAAACGCAGAGCGGTACACATGGTGAGTAAGTTCGCCAGAATGGTTCCGTTGTCCCAGCCAAAGTGACGGTAGGTTCGTGCCTGGTATTTCCAAGTGTTACGCCAATAGGTTCCAGTGGAAATGATGGCCATCGCTGTCCCAGCGACGCTCGCTTCCTGGGCACAGGCCGAGATTAAGACCGGTCGATAGTCTCCTCGACGCAAGCAATAGAGGGAAAAGTCTCTGGGGCTGAATTGATAGACACCCGCAGGCAGCCCTTCCAAATCGCAACAAACCACATACAATTCAACTGCATAGAGTGCTCCCGTACAGGACGCCGCACGAAAAAAGGTCTCCCTCCCGAGGTAGGCTTTCCTCTTGATGATTCCAGCGGAACAGTAAAGCAGTCGAGCCAGGTCTTGCAGGTTTGGCTGAGGCCGAGGGATCGTGGGCTCCATCTGAGAAAGCAGCGAAAGAAGAGGTGCCTCGGATTCGGACTTCTCCTGTGGCAAACGAATGGGCTGCAGATCTCGGTAGATCTTGAAAGGAATGGGCTGAATCGACCAATCAAGGTAGTGACCACTGGTGGGAACGGGGGAATGCTTGGTATGCTCGTGATAGTCAAGGGCAATCTGTGTGTCACTGTTGCTCATTGGAATCGATCCTGCCGACCTCGTTACACTGTCGTTACGACCCAAGACCTGTGTTGCCCCATCGTAATCGAAGTCACATGTGAATACTATTGACCACTTCAAATGCGTGCGTTCAAATCTCGCCGTAGGTGTCGATAAGTCGAGACTGGCCAACACTTTTCCCAGATTCTGTCTTCGCGGACTTCACGTTGGCAGCGTGCTTTCTCGTGACCTTGCCCCCTGAAACGAGTCTAGGTTCAATATTAGGATTTTCGGTTCAGGAAAGAGGCATGGCATGGTAAGGAAGCGATTCACACCAGAGCAGATCATCGGCAAATTGAGAAAGGTCGAAGTGCTTCTGGCCATACTTCTGCCCTTTTCAGGTTACGGCTGATTGGGCAGGTTGTACACGGGTTTTCCTGATCCGCGGTAGCAGCTGCACAATAAAGTTGTGTCACCGAGAGAAGCGATTCTGCCCAACTCAGGAGGTATTGTCAACCTGAGGTGGGCCAGGGAAAGGCTCACTCGCCATAGACCTTTGAAATCAAATGGCCGGCGCAGACAGCCACGTTTCAAGTTATTCTTATTCTTCACACCCTTCATCACCTTTCAAGGATGAATGCCATAGTTCGAACTGGAGAAGAGCCCTGCAGCGCGAATGTCATCCCAATTCTCGTTGCTGGCCTCTTGCCATTCAATGCAAACTGTAACTCTACTGACTGCATTTTAGTTTACCTGAAACACTGACTATGTTTTTGTTATCCGATTTTACTTGCTATTCTGCGAGCGGTTAAGTCGGGTATGACCAAGATGAGAAGTAGAGTCCGGTTTCCCACCTTGCCCAGGGAACTATTCTGTTAGTATGATAGCTGATCGCGAGAGGATAAGGTGCCCCCTGTGAAATTTTCTCAAGTTCAGAACCGCTGGAAGCTGCTGTCAGGGTATCTGACGGGTCAAAGTGACTTGCAGGCGTATCCAATCACGCTCATCATCGAGAATACGGGCAAGTGCAACTTAAAGTGCCCCATGTGTCCTCGAGAGTTGGGCTACTATCCTCCACAGGATTTCGACTTTAATCTGTTCAAGCGCATCATCGATGAAGTGAGCACACAAACAGAGTTAGTGTTTCCTTGGGGCGGTGGGGAACCGCTCCTGAATTCGGATCTTTACAACATGATCCGCTATTGTAAGGATGCCGGCATCTATACGGTGGTCTCAACTAACGCCACGCTTCTCAACGAGAGGCGCAGTCGCAAGATTTTCGAGTCCGGTTTAGACAACCTTATCATTGCTTTCGACGGGACTACTCCGGAAGTTTACGAAAAATATCGAAAAGGAGCCAAGTTCCACAAGGTCAGAAACAACATCCTTCGTTTTCTGGAGATCAAGAAGGAAACGCAGTCCAATGTGTTTGTGGTCGTTCAAATGGTGCGTCTGCCGGAAAATCAGCATCAGGTTCACGATTTCCAACGCATGTGGTCCATTGAAGGGGTGGACGAGGTGCGCATTAAAGAAGACGAAATCGTCATCCCGGAAGTGGCTCTGGAGGAACGAATTAACCACGAGCGACGCCGGCACCCCTGTTATCAGTTGTGGCATGGTCCGCCAACCATTAGCTATCAGGGAGATTTTTTCCCCTGTTGTTATACCTGGCAATCCGAACCGATCGGCAACGTGAACGATAAATCGGTGTTCGAATTGTGGAATTCGAAGAAGATGCAGCGCATGCGAGAGGCTCATCTGCGGGGTGATTTGAGGGACTATCCGGAGTGCCAGGATTGCCACGCTCCGAATCCTCGATTGCCGATCATTTTGGGAAGTTTTATGGTGGATATCTTTAAGGTCCGGCAGTGGATTCCCAAGATGGAGAAGATGGCGGTGTTTTACAAGATCCCGCTGTTTCGAGACCGGTGATTTACAGTTTAAAGTTCTTGAGAGCGACACCGCCGCAGAATTTTGTGAAGTCTTGGCCGTTGGGGTTTGCAAGAAGCTGGGCCGACCAAGTCCTTTTGACATACGTCTCGGAAACCCCCTGGATCTGGTTGCCGCGGGCACTTTTACGAAACTGCCGATCATGATCCCTCGATCCGGATTCTTTCGAGAAGCCTTAATGTTGGCTGATCTCAGATCCAATGTTTTTCTGGACACTTCCAGTTCCAACAGCTGAGTCAAGTACTATCCCGGACTCACACTCGAGGAGGTGTTTTCCTGGACGCTCGAGGTTGTCGGTCCCGGTCGCTTGCTGTTTGGATCGGGTTCTTCTTTTTTTCCGCGCGGCTGGCAAAAGAGCGTATTTGAGCTGCAATTTCAGGCCATCGGGAATCTGGGTGTGGACGAAGAAAGAACTGATTTTCGGAGGGAACTTCGAACATCTGTTTCCCATCCACGCCTACCCAGTCAACTTCCAACCCGTTTGTTTAGATGGGGACAAGGATTTCGTTGCTGATGGTAGCCGACAGATCTCACTAAGATGAAAGCAGCCCCGAATAACAGAGAATCGACTAGTCGGTGAGTCCTACGGTTACGGGGCTGGCTTGCACCTGTCTTTTCTTTTTCCTGGACTGTCAGAACATTGAAGAACCCATGATCGGAAACCTCCGAGAGGTCAGAAAACTGACTATCAGCTAATATCCTTGACAGGTAGAAGAGACGGTTATCTTCTGCCCGTTCGAGTCGTCTTCGAAGCCTCGTCGGCGGATCTACTTATGAACTTGCACTTTCGCATTGGTGTTCCGACCCGTCTCGAGTCGGATCAATATGATTGGAAACAAGACGATGAGATTCTGGGGGGGGGACGCGTTCGAGTCCACTCTGTAACCTTCCTGGGAGGTCAGTCTGACCATCCTAATCTGGGCGGCGTCTTCGAACTTCTCTCAACCGGCGGTGGTGCCATCTACAAGGTCACGCTCCCAACCAGTGAGGTGATTCCGTCCGATCCCGAGACTTTTTGGGTAGTACCATCGCACTGATGGACTGTCGCTCTTACTTCTCTTGCCCCAACCGCATTTCTTACCGGCGGGATTTCCCGGCTGGTGAAGGATCGGCTGCTGGCCATCGCTCCCCGATTGACTCCTCTCTGGAGTTCGCCGTACGCTGAGGTGGTTCTGGAGCCAGCCGAAGTATTCACTCGGAATGGACTCGAGAGCGGGTGAAGTGGCTCTGGAGCCGATCCCGCATGATCACTACACCAATAACACGCCCACCGCTTCTGCGGCAATCGGGCCGGATGTTCGCTATAATAGGCTTACCACTACAACCGAATAGGAGGTGCGGAGCGTTCTGATCGATGTAACGTCCGGAGGCACATGGGAATCGAATCCACCGTTGCATCGATTTCCGTTTCGCTTTTCAATCAGAGGAGAAAAGCCATGATGTATGACGAGAATATGATCCGGCCGATGCGCGAGGAAATGACCGGTGCCAACGGGGATATCGCGGTGCTGAACGTACGAGAGGCTTGGAAAATCAGTACGGGAAAGATCGAAGGCGCCATCGAAGTCGATCCTGATGTGAGGCGGGACCCGAGCGATGATTGAATACACCTGCAAGTTCGCCATTGGCCAGCTCGTGCACCACCGACTGTTCGACTATCGGGGTGTCATCATTGATGTCGATGCCACTTTCCAGGGCATGGAAGAGTGGTACGAGCACGTCGCGAAGAGTCGCCCCCCTAAAGACGCGCCCTGGTATCACGTCCTGGTTCACAACGCCGATCACATGACCTACGTCGCGGAAAGAAATCTCGAAGAGGACAGCCGGCCGGACCCGATAACGCATCCCATGGTCGAGGACCTGTTCAGTTACTTTGAAGACGGCCGCTACGTCCGTCGGCTGAACTAACACCCATGAGCACCCGAAAGCACTCGAGGCCCGCCGGGCGGGAGCCCCTCCTCTACGATCCGGACGTGAGGACACCAACCCACGCCGAGCGGGCCCGCACCCTGGTCGAAACAGCCGGCACCGGGACACTGTGCACTCTGGCTCATGACATGAACGGGTACCCCTACGGTTCCTTTGTCACGTTTGGCCTCGCCGCCGGGAGCCCCGTCTTTCTGATCAGCGAGTTGGCCGAGCACACGCGGAACTTGCACGCCGACTCCCGTTCGTCTTTGCTGGTGGTCGAACACAGCACGGGAGACCCGCTGGCTCGCGGCCGGATCACGATCGCCGGAAAGACACAAGTCCTGGAGAAGGGACCCGATCTCGACACGGCACGGGAAGCCTTCCTCCGCTCCCACGCCAACGCTGCCTACTACATCGACTTCAAGGACGGCGGCTGGAGGTGCAGTCGCTGCGTTACATCGGCGGCTATGGCCGGATGTCGTGGATAGAGACCGCCGACTGGCTCGGTGCCGCACCTGATCCCATCGCGGGCTATACTGAGGACATCATCAGGCACATGAACGCCGACCACTCGGAGGCGATGGTTGCCTTCTGCAGAGCCTTCACCGAGGCCACTGACACCACGACCGCGATCATTACCGGAGTCGATCGCTACGGCTTTGAGATGTCGGCGACCACAGCGGCCGGTCCTCGTCCCATCCGGTTGGCCTTCTCCAGGGAAGTCAGCAACCCCCAGGAGGTTCGGCGGGAGATGGTAGCGCTGGACCGACAGGCGCGCGGCAAAACCACTCATTGAGGAGAAACCCGGATGCCCATAAAACCCGTCAAGCAACTGATCAAAGCCAAACCCACCATCGAAGGTGCAGGTGTGCACCTGCAGCGGGCCTTCGGTTTCAGCAAGACGAAGACTTTCGACTCGTTCCTGCTCTGGGCAACTTTCGCAACGACAACCCGGACGACTACAAAAACAGCTTTCTCTGGCACCTTCACCGGAGCATCGAGACCATTACCTGGCGGCCTAAAGTCCACAGGATGTCGGTTGTAGCGAAACCAGTGGGCTACCCAATACTTTTATCCCACTATAGCTCATACTTTTCCGGTTGCGTTGCCGACGTGTCTCTTCCCTTATCCCTCCGAACAAATAGCGTCCACCTCATTTGTGTGGATGGAGTTAGCAACATCGGACCAAGAAACACCTTGACTGCGATGTCCACTAGGACCAGACTCGGCATCCGTCCCAAGCGGTCCAAGGCCGACGAGGTTGATCGAAAACTCTCCGAAGGTTTCCGCCTCGGAATCGTCACCCTGAGCGGCAGCAACCCACTCCTTTTTTGCTCTTTTTTTGTCCCGGTAGTATTCGGCTCACCTTTTACTGATGAGGAAGGGGAAATTTCGTGTCAGCGGAAAATAAAGCTGTCGTTCGGCGACTGTTTCATGAGGTGTGGAACCAAGGTAACCTAAGATGTGGCTGATGAGATTTTCGCCCCTGATTACGCCAATCACATCTCTTCCCCTGGGGGATTAGCGCCGAGAGGCAGTGGCCTCAAACAACTTGTCAGCATGCTGCGAGCCACATTTACTGGCTTCCAGATGACTCTGGAGGACCTAATCGCCGAAGAGGACAAGGTCGTGGAAAGCTGGGTTACTTTTAATCAACCCGGTGGAGAAAACCCTGACCAAAGCTGACTTGGTTGCTGAAGTGGCAAAGAACAACGGGTTCACCAAGAAAGATGCTGAAGAGGTCGTGGAAATGGTTCTGGAAAGTATCAAGGAAGCACTAGCTTCGGCTGACTTTAAGGAGCGGCGGACGCAAGATCAATCGCCGACACCAGAAAGGAAAAAGGTCTTGAAATTTGGTGTGCTGAGATTTAAGGTAAACACCCAGGGCGGCCCAGCGAAAAGGAAGTCCTAGAAGAGGAGGAGAGATTCTTGGGAGGCTCCCTTCGGCGGGCCACTGACCAGGTAAGCCGCAACTACGAAGGTTCGCGAACTATATTCATGCTGGCGATTTTCGCCCTTGAAACTTCATAAGGAGTAACTAAGGAATGAGAAAGACAGTTGGTATGGTCATTCTTTCTAGCGCTTTTGTAATTATCTTCATCTGGATCTCGCACTATCAATCTCTTACAGTAGCTGTAGGAATTTTTGTAACTTGTGGCATCCTTTTAGGGTTTATCATCCTAGGGGTGCATGCACACCTAGCAGCAGGGAAACCAGAAAAGAAAGGAGATGGACAAGGCTCTTAAAAATTATTTTCAGATCCCAACATAACAAGAGCAGGCTGCCTGATCTTGTTTATTCTGGGGCTACCCATCAACAAGAATTAACCAGGCGACAGACTCTGCTTGGGAATTTATCTCTGAGATTGACCATCTCATTTTTCCTTCCCTCACCCTCCTTGCCAACTGTGTCAATTTCAGTGTTGACGATGGTCTCAGGGCTTTGGTACTAGCTCTATAGAGAGCCTGTTTTCGAGCACACGTTTTGCGCCTGCGACGACCTCCTTTGTCCACCGACTGCCCCCAACCGTGCTGCAATTCATGGCACGAAAAGGGGAGGATATTGGCCCAAATTGCGTCTAGGGGGACCCAGAGCAACTGTGGGAGTTCAGTGTCTATGCTGGTTTGGCGATTTTTGGATAACTGCGGCGAGGTTTATAGCAAGTTAATCACCTCTTTAACCTTTCGGGGTGCCGTACTTGACTGCTCGATGTCTTGTTGGGCTAGCGCTGAAATAGGAGATAAGAGCAAGGAAAAGATCACGGTATGGGTGACTTGGAAAATCTTCATTCCTAGTTTTTTCCTTTCTGGGTTGGGCTCACAGTAACCATCCCCAAGTTAATACGGAATGATTAGCAACAACGACCTGCTGTGAGAGGCTTGGGGCCGGTATGCGTCGTCTGGACCCACCGTTTTTCAACGGCGTCGGAGATCCACCCCTAGCTTCTCCAGTTCCTGACGGGCCAGGGCAGCCTCCTGGGAGTCGGGGAAAATAGTGGCCAGTTTCTTAAACGTATCAATTGCCTCAGAGTTTTTCTGTAAGTTCTGTAAGGCCAGTGCCTTCTTGTAGTAGGCGACTACCGTCTTATCCGCCTTTGGATACAGGTTAATGGCCTGATCAAAAGTCTCAACCGCCTGTTCGTAGCGACCCTGGTTGTTATAACAGACCCCCAGGTAGTAGAGTGCATTGTCTGCGTATTCAGTGTTTGGATAGTTGGTTAGGAAATCCTGAAATCCGGCAACGGCGAGATCGTAGTCACCCATGAGGTAATCGTTGTAGACCGCGTTATAGACCTGATCCAGCTCAATGGTTGCGCCAGGTTCTTTTCTGGACGGCACCTGCCGGAAGGTCTGGACCTGTACCCGGTTCGCTTCCATGCTTCGCTGCAATGAGGCGATACGATTGTTCGTATCGTCCCATTGCACGCTCAGATTTTGAACTTCATGATGCATTTGTGCGATCGAATTTACAAAATCCGCCTTCTGGTTCTGTAACCTTCGAACTAAATTAGCCATCGCGACACTGTTTTTAGCGACTTGATCATTCAATTGTTCGAGAAGTGACTTCACAATTCCGTTATTCTCGTCGGCGTTTTTTTGGAGCAGACGAATCAGATTCTGAAGTTGAAGCACATCGCTTTGTAGGCGAATAATCTCTTCCTTGGTTCCGGCAAATCCCCAGGCGGGCGAGCACAAAAGAAGCAAGGATAAGCCAACGGTCCACTTTTTCATAACGGCCTCCATTGTGATTTTAGCGCGATTACCCCGGCAAAGTACATTGGCCGGTCAGGGGTGAAGCTAGGCATGTGCCGGTAAAACTATTCGCCCATGACCAGGTTTGGTCAGATGGAACTCAAGATGCGAAAGGAAAGGGAACTCTGCCTCCCGTCGACGAAAACTCTCTTTCCGTGACGATGATGACAATGTGCTTCCTTTCTCTCCACCCGTGGTCATGTAGTCAATGTAGTCACCATTTTCGGAATATAGGAGCCTTTTTCGCCGCTTCTGGTCAAGATTGGCCGCCCGCTCATCGTTCCGTCGGAAAGCCGTGAGGAAGGCTGGATACACATCTATCAATACAGGAAAGAGATGGATCGACTCAAGGAGTATTGTGGCTTATTGGGACAGTCCACAAAGGGAGAGTGGAGCCAAGAGGCGAGAAGCGTGGAAATCATCCAACGGTTCGACAACACACCCTTCAAGCCAGTGTTGCGGCCTTTTCTTAGTGTCAAGTCTCCCTTCAGCGGTCTTCGATGCTCACGGTATGCTCAAAAGCCGTCATTTTCCAGGTGGGCACCTCCACTAGCGCAATCTTTAGCTCGTACACCCCGGGGGGCGCAAAAAGCTTATTCGTATAGATGATGCCCTGCCCTCCGCGGATTTCCTTGGCTCCCAGCTTGACGTGAAAGAACTCCCTTAAGCGAACTACCTCTTTCCCTTGCTGGTCCCGTAGAAGGCCGATGGCCCCCAACTGCGTCCGCACGTCTCCTTCATCGGTGACCCGTAGGGTGAAAGGGTTGATTTTGATCCGAAATGGAAGTCCGATCTTGCCTCCTTCCCGACGAGCGGGCAAGATGTCGAGTTCGGCGCCTATTTCATGGAGCGGCCTGCCCAGGTTGCGAGGCAGCCGCGAGATCGCCTGATCATCAAAAAGAGCGGCGATGAATTTTCTCTTATCCTTTAGCCGTTCAGGGACATGCTTAAACAACCTCGAGATAACCACATCGGGCCGTGCTACTTCAACCCGAATATTCCTTTCTTCCTTGTCTCGATAAGGGTCGTTTGTGTAGTAGCCGAGCGCGTACAGATTTCCGAAAATATCATCATTAATCTGAGCCAGCGTCTCGTCGAAATCCAAAATGGCTTCAAATCCACTATAGTGTCTTCCTCCAGTTTGCTGCGATAACCGAGCAAAAGCCAACTCTTTGGAGGATTGTTCCTGAGCCAGCCGAATCGAAGAAAGCTCCGAATGCAGCCCGTCCGATGCCGGACCAACATAAAGTTGGGTGCCCGATGGGACCAAAATGGTGTAAAGGGTAATGTTCTGCATGCGCGCCAAAACGGCTGTTTTCGTGGCTTTCGCATAAGCATCATCCATCCCGTCGGAAATGGTGATAATCACCTTTCGGTCATCCCGCCTTGCTCGACGGTTCAAACTGGAGACTAATGCCTTTATAGAGTCATAGATAGCTGTTCGACCTAAGTGTTGGCGTGCCCGACTGAAAGCTCGCAACGCCGGGTTCCGATTAGCCGTGAAGTCTTGGAAGGTGAGCAATTTGTCGGTAAACCCAAAGATTCCGATTTGAGTAACTTCGTCCACATTATCGAAGAAGGTTCGAGCGGCGATGATTTCCTCGGAGCGAGTCGCGAAGGTGCTGCCACTGACATCTAGCAGAAACGCAAGCCACAGACGTTTGGCTTGCCCAGCAGCGTTGCGCGGCGGTTCAAAAAACACCGTTTCCCGAGCAATCCCATCTTCAAAAATCTGGAATGCTTCTTTATTGAGGTCATTAATCAGCAGCCCTGCTCGGTCTTTGACCGTAAAGCGCAAGGTGACCAAGTTGACCTCGACATGGATCCGCTTGTCCTGGCTCAGGTTGCCCGTTTGGGCCTGGACTGCTGCTGTGAAGACCCACCAGAAGCCCAGAATCAAAGGAACCCATCCGACATCCCTCATATCAACTTCGGATGTGACTTCCACCGACCTCCCTGTGATGAACGATCAAAACCTACCAACCTCCTAACCTTGAGTCAACTGTTCTTTGGCCATGTTTGGGGCTGAAAAGCGGAAGGCGAATCATGAAAGCGCAGATTCTCATCGCTAACAATGTGAACCACTCATTGCATTGTTCCGGAGCCTCGGAGAAATTGTCTAAGAGTTTGATTCATCAACGTCTACAAGAAGTGGATGGCTGGCCGACTCTTTTAGCCGTTTAAGCAGCCGACCCTGCTCCTGAGGATTAGTGTCGGTGGCCTCTATTCGCTTTCCAAGCTTGTTCAAGAGCTGAGAGATCGTAATCGACTCAAGTACCGCAACAATATTGCTGTCTTCCATGATCACGGTATCTGCCTGATCAATCTTGACCTGACTGAATTGAGATGATCCATCCCGTGATTTTCCTGAGCTGGGGGCTTCAGTTACTAGATCCATCTCAATAGCAGAGTCTAAGAGATGGTATGTGCGATCACAGTCTTTTAGATACTGCTCCTGGTCTTTGGAATCGTAGGCTGAACCGCCTCGGCAACCAAAGCCTGAACGCATACGCGGAATGTGAAACTTAAGACCCCGAAATGTTTCCAGCTCATCCTTTGTGTAGGGAGTACCTAGTTTCAACCACTTGATCACCCTTTCTCTCCACGCCGAGAACCACCCTCTCTCCGAAAATCAACTCCTCGGTCTTTAAGATCAGACATCTCGTCCTGAATTGACTTCAACCTTGCGATGATCTTAGGTGTGTCTGTCATAAAGGGCGGCTTCCTTTCGGTTAACTCCAATTCTTCTAACTTACTATATCACCAAGGGCCATAGTTTCCCGACTAATCGAAAAGAACCAACTCGACTCTCCAACCTTGAATCAACTGTTCTTTCCTCATCTTTCGGCCAAAGAAGGTCTCTGGTCCCTGGATTATCAAGGTGCTTTTGTCAAAATCCGATCAGTAAAGAAAAGCTCTCACCTTCGGACTAGCCATTTCTTGCTCCTTTTATACACATATCTCCTGTAACTATAATTGGATAATCCCCCTGCGGAGATGACAAACTAGAGTGGTTGTCGTTGATGCAGCACCACGGAGCACCGACCGGCTACTTGATTGCACCTACTCGTTCTGGGTTGCTGTCTTTTTCGCAATCGAATGTGGGAGCAGCTACGGCTCCGCCGTTTTGGCGATCAATTCCGATGAAGTCAAGATTGCCCTTGAAAAGTTGCTGTTTAACAAGTCGTTAACGCTTCAAGGGCTTGGCAACGAGGCAAAGGAATAAAGCAACCCAAAACCTTCGATTTTTCGACTTGGTGAAATCCCGCCGAGCTCCCGTGCAGGGTGCGTTGATGGGTCATCGTTCTGCTGCCGCCTGCGCCCACATGGTGAACCTGTTGCTGCAGCGGATGCAGACGGTGTATTGGGACGCAGATAGGGACAATATCAAGTGAGGCCTCCGGGTAGCGGGATTGAACATTGTTTTTTTGGAGTGTAGATTTACCACGGGCTGGTTATGGGGGCGGTTGTTGTTCGGGCATGGAGGAGCGCACCGGTGGGAATGAGGGCTTTTCGTTGGTCTGTCGCTTATCCGCTTCTGAGGCTGTGAGGGGAGGCAGAGGAGACTTCGGTTGTTGTGGACCGGGTGGTGATGGTCTCTTCGTTGATGAAAGAGGAGAAGGAGTAGTTGGCCGATGAGAGGAAGTTGAGGGGCGAGTAAAACCTGGCTGTGTTGGTCGTGGGTAATTCGGAGGTCGAAACGATTCCTCGCCGTCCTCATCGCTTCTCGAAGGCGTTGTACGCGTCGGGGAGGGTAGGACCCCTGTTGTAGCAGAGCTGTCGTCGCGATTGAGAGCGGATGTATCCGGCAATGTTTCTCGGGGGGTTTCCTTCCGTGCAGGCACACCGACGATACTGACTTGTTTAGGAGAGGCCGTAGCAACAGGCTGTTGTCGCGAACGAGTTTGTGATACCCGTGTGGATGGGATTTCAATGTTGGGAGCGGTTGCGCTTCGTGCGCTCCAAAACGTCCGGGTGAATGCATAGCCAGTAACTACTATTCCAATAATCACCAGTGCAATATTAATTAGATTAATGTGCTTCATGATCCAGGTCAGAGCAAACACACCATCAAAAACGAATCGGGTATTCAAGCGGAGTTACCACGGTTCTGCCCCTTGATGACTTGTGCTGCCTCCAATCGTTCTAGATTCTTTCTCGCATAGCTGTTCCTGGGATTGAGCCTCAAGGCCTTTCGGTAAAATTGCCTGGCTGCGTCAGACTGGTTTTTCTGTTCAGCACAGTAGCCTAAGGCAGCATAGCTTAGATCGTCCTGCGGATTCAAATCTCGAGCTGTTCTGAACTCTCTTTCGGCATTGCTTAAATCTCCTTGGCGAGCCAGCGCAACGCCGAAATTATAGTGAGGGCGAGCTTTGTCAGGACTCTTCCAAGCTGTATCCTGCCACAGGGCTAAATCGCTCTTCCAGAGGTCGTTTCGTGCCATTGTCACCGGAACCAACAGGGAAACCAACAAGAACAAGCTGGCTCGGCGCCAAGCCAGAACTCGACTTTGCTCCAAGGCCCAACCGGTCACAAGAGCGAATCCAGCAAAAGCTAGGTAGACTCGGCTTTCATTGAAAAGGTCCGAGTTGGGAACCAGACATGAGGGAAGGAACATGGTCAAGAGCCAGAGAAGGCTGAACGCAGGAATGGGATAGTTCGCTCGGAACCGAAACACCAGCAATCCGAGTCCTAGGAGTGCCGCCAGAGCGGCACAGCTGATTCCAATGGAAGACAGGGTGAAATCATAATCAAGGCTCAGCCCTGAAGGCCAGACCATTAAACCCAGATATTTCCAAAAGATCACCGATTGTGCCATCCAGTAAGATGACACGTTAGGGTGATTCCAGGCAATTTCACGGGGTGCATATGTGAGTATGCAATACAGAAAACCCGCTGTGTTGATGAGAGCCAGTGCCAGCCAGCTTTTCCATCGAGCTGTGTTCAAGAGTATCAATAAAAGACAAATTACAATTGCCTCCGTTCGACTCCAGATTGCCATTTGGAAACATATCAGTCCCATCCAGGGATGCTTCCGGCTCAGTATCATCGCCAACACGGCAAAAGCAGCCATCAGAAGCACCGAACGTGACCAAATGTAGTTTACAGCCTGTGTTTGCACAGGATGCAAAGCGAAGATCAGGGCAGTGCTAAAAGCAAGAAAAGGCTGGTCGGACAACTGCCAAAAAAGAAAGAAAATCGCCAAAACTACCCATAGGTGGAGCAAAACGCTGATCAGATGGTAAGGAAAAGGATTTTCCCCGAACAGTCGATAATTCCAGTGAAAAGTCAAGAGAGTAAGGGGTCGCCCGCCGTAATGGTTCAGAAAAGACGCGTAACGGAAGTCGGGAGCCGTGACGTGGGGATTCTCTAAAATCAGCGCGAAGTCGTCAAAATGAAAAGCACCTGGAAAAGAATTGAAATAAACTAGTCCACTTGCCAGAATCAGAACGAGAACCAAGGCGAAAGGCCGCACGCGAATTTAGATGCCGAACATCCCCAGAAAGTCGACTGGACCATTTCTTCTAAAGAGACTCGAGAAGTGGGTTATGAGTACTCAGTTTCATCAATACGACGCTCACGTTTGTGGCAAGTTGGGCCTTATCGGCGATTATCAAGCACAGTAATCATGAGGGTATTCCAATGTTACTGAAGCGAGAACATATATACTCCGGCAAGATTATCGATCTCTTCGTCGATCAGATAGAAGTCGAAGGCGAACCCCACATTCGCGAGGTGGTGCGACATCCCGGGGGAGTGGTGATTCTGGCTGAGCTGGAGGATGGTAGCATCCCCTTTGTTCGCCAGCATCGCTATCCGATGGATAGAATGCTGCTCGAGTTGCCGGCAGGAAAAGTGGATCCCGGAGAGGATCCTCGTGTGAGTGCTGGACGGGAGCTGGAAGAAGAGACCGGTTTCCACTCAGATTCATTCCACCATGTTTTCAGTTTTTATTCGACTCCGGGTTTCTGCGACGAGCTACTGCACCTTTACTACACCAATCGGGTTCAGGAAACGTCCATGCAGCCAGAAACGGGTGAGGACATCATCGTCGAAGTACACGGGTTAGAAGAGGCAATCGAACTGAGCCTTTGTGGTGAGATCCTCGACGGTAAGACCCTGCTGGCCGTGTTCTGGCGCTATTGGACCCGAACAAAAAGCAGGGGACAGTCACCCATTTCAGGATTGTGAAGAGAGGTAACGAAAAATGGGTGACTGTCCCCTGCTTTTCCCCAACTCCACTGTATCGGCGAGGCCGATCAGCGAGTGGCTGCTTTTAACAGCATGCTCCCGTCCCACTCCAACCGTTTTAGCTGTTCGAGCTTGTACTCTAGTGGTTTATTCGGCCAATCGCTGTCGGCAGTTAGCAAGGTCAGCGGGATCGTTAGTTCTTTCTTGGGCTTGATTCTCAAGTCCTTCCAATAAAAGAGCATCTCTATTGTGACCACATCGTTTCTGAAGCGTGCCGTTAGCAGAGGATTCACTCTTGCGGTCTCTATTCGGCGGAGTCCTTCCAGTAAGCGATGCCATAGAAAAGGCCCCTGGTCAACGCGGGGAGAGACCCACAGGGTGAAGTCATAATCGGCCTTCAGAATGTTGAAGTTGAAGTTGTCAAAGAAATACATTCGGTTCCGGCGCTGCTTATCCGGGGTAATCCATACGGCCTCTGCGCGGGGGACTTCTTTAATGTCCCAGATGTCGTCTTCCCAGCTGATGGCGATGTACAAACCTTTTTTATCCCACAAACCCTGTAAATGCACTGTCACGCTGTCCGACGAAAAATCTCCGTGGCTTTTAACTCCGGGAGTGGTTGCATTGAGGATCAGTCCATCGATTTCCGGCCAATCGTCAATGAAACCATCGATTTGAATATCGCTGGTCCGGTGCATTATCTCCCAGCGCTCCTGGGACCAGAGTATAGGGTTGAAAAGGAGAGCTTGAATCAGAACAATAACTCTTGGCATGATTGCCTGGGGTGAGCCACAGAGAGTGCGGCGCGGTACGCGCAACGTCACACCTCGTCTCTCACTCTGAGTAAGATTAGTCCAAACTGCGCAGGAATTCCACGACAACAGTAAGTTCCTGTTTAGAAAGCTGCTCGTACTTTGGCATCCAGGTCTGCATCTTCTCAAAACCTGGTACGACCTCTACACCAGGAATCAAGGTGGGATCGGTTAGTTTACGTCTGAGCCACTCCGAAGAACGACCGCGTACACCTTGCTTGGTCAGATCAGGGCCAAGTTTTCCGGTGAGTTCTATCCCGACAGCCTGAAGGGAGTGACAGCGACCACACTGGTTATCGATGATAACCTTTCTCGCCAATTTCTCATCAGTGAGGCTTAATCGCCTCCCCGCACGAGATTCAACACAAGCCCCCACCAAAAGGGATAAAATAACCACGTTCAACAGGAGGAGAATCCTGCTTGCCCACAATCGATGCCGAAGAAACCCAGTAACATGCATACGCGCAAAACTTTATCACGTTATTTTTAGGTTAGTCAAAATAAATTCTAACTAGATGCCTAAAAAAATCAGTAATTCTCTTTGTTTGTACGGGGAATTCGACCCGCAGCCAGATTGCCGAAGGGGTTCACACGTTACTATGGCGGTGATCTGGTGGAAGTCGCGAGCGCGGGAACAAATCCCCTTGGGCTTAATCCATACGCGATGCAGGTAATGAATGAGGCTGGCATTGGCATTTTCCACCAGACTTCCGATGCGCTTTCCAACAAAGACTTAGACGAGTTTGACTACCTGGTCACCGTTTGCGGGGATGCTAGAGCCTCCTGTCCAGTTCTGTTTCCTCATTTAAGAAACGAGCACTGGGTTATTGCCGATTTCCCCCAGGTTTGAGGGAGGCCGTGGGAGGTAGTTCAGGCTTTTCGTATCATCCGTAATCAGATTGGGAAAAGTGTGGGATCTCTTGAGGCGTGTGTTCGCCTAGTGGCCCGTGGTGAAATGTCTAGCGGGTCGTGTTGCGAGTGTAACGGTGCTGCTTCATAGTTGCTTCTCCTTGCCGGCTCATCGTGACGTCTAGAATCAGACACCATTTCGCTCACAACAAATGGAATGTTATTTATTGGATAGGTTACTAGTCCGGATTATGCATAAGGTGTGGTAATAAAACGGCGAAAGCGCCGGTCTGAAAAGCCGTCGCGACCGAGGACACCATATGCGTATTCGTTCGGTGTATCGAGGAAGTTGACCGAACAAAACGCGGTCAGAACGGAGGATTTAGCCGATGTAGCAGACGGTTTATGCTTAATCCAGGCTAGATCGTTGGTATTGAGCTTGCGTTTCGGTCTGTTTACAATCGGGACCATGAGTCGATCAAGTTTGATTTTTCTCTTAACGATCCTGGTCGGTCAACCGGGGTGTATCTGGAAACTTTGGAGCAACGAGAAACCAATTGAAGAGCGGATCTTTGACGTGTATGGCACAGTGCAGTCCATTAGTGAAGAGCGGTTGGTTTTGCAAACCAAAAAAGGGAAGCATGTCTTCATGATGGTTCCAAGTTCTATCAAGGGAAGTGATTTCAGGTCGGATACCTATGTTCACGTGTATTATCGAAAGGACGGGGATGTCAACATTGTGACCATGGTCGTAGAGAAAATTAAGTAGACCTCCGATTTCAGGGAGAGACAGACCAGGTTGTCTCCACATCCGCTTGAAGTGACGAGAAGGGAGACCAGGTTTTTGCCTTTGTTAACTAGGGTCACCGATTTGTTAGCAATATGAAGTGCTACTTCATTTGTCGATACCACGAGATCGCCCTCAAGAGGAATAACCGGGCGTTCTTCGAGAACCGCCTGTGCAGGAACATCGAAAAGGCCCTCAACGATCTCTCTTTTCGGGCAGTGCGACGTATTTCAGGTCGGATCATCGTCGAGCTCAGTTCCGACTCACCCATCGAGGAGATGGGGCTGCGATTGCAAGAAGTTTTCGGTGTGGTCTCTTGTTCGCCGGCCTGGCGGTCGGCTCAGGACATCGAGTCCCTGGAAAACAATTTGTGGCAGTTGGTTAGCCAGCGTGAGTTCGAAACCTTTAAGATTCAAGCCCGCAGGTCTGACAAGGGTTTCCCTTTTTCATCGCAGCAATTGAATGAGTGGCTGGGAGCTTTTATCCTTCAAAAGTCGGGAAAACATGTCCAACTGAGCCGGCCAGACCTGACCTGTTACGTAGATTTGGTCGAGAAATATGGATTTCTCTACTTCGAGCGGTTCAAAGGAGCCGGTGGACTTCCCTCGTCTGTTTCGGGGAAGGTGGTGGTGCTGCTTTCGGGGGGTATCGACTCGCCCGTGACGGCTTACCGGATCATGAAGCGGGGATGCCGGGCCGTTTTCGTCCATTTTCACAGTTACCCTCACACCACCGTTGAATCTCAAAATAAAGTTCGCCGGCTGGTGTCTATTCTCAATCGCTATCAGTATCGTTCGACGCTTTACCTGATACCGTTTGCCGAATGTCAGCGGCAGATTGTGGCATATGCCCCGCCAGAAACTCGTGTCATCCTCTATCGTCGTTTGATGGTCCGGTTGGCCGAACGCATAGCCTGTCGGGAGAGTGCTCATGCCTTGGTCACCGGTGACAGCATCGGTCAGGTGGCTTCTCAGACTTTGGAGAATCTTGAAGTCGTTTCTCGTGCTACACATCTTCCCATCTTTCGGCCATTGATTGGAAACGATAAGGAAGAGATCATCCAGTTGGCTAGACAAATTGGGACGTATGAAGTGTCTATTCTACCCGACGTGGATTGCTGTTCATTGTTTCTTCCTCGTCATCCCGAGACCCGGGCTAATCTCGCTGGCATTGGACGCGTCGAGCAGCAGTTGGATCTGGAAAATATGCTGTCGGATGCCTTGAATCGCAAAGAAGTCGAAACAATATTTCAGTGCGAAAGGAAGTTGGCGAATTCACACCAGTAAGTCCAGTCTCTCGATTTCTGTGGTGCCCCCGTGAGGACGGGCTGCGAGAATGGAGGGATAACCCGTACTACAGACTTCTGCGATCTGGAAGCTGAAAACTTGAAATTACCAACTTGCTTCAGAACAGAATGCGACAGTTTCCGTCTATTAGGGTTATGAAGAAAATCATTTTTCTCGTTTTCTTAATACCCGCCATACTCGGCTACTCCGCTTGGCGAGATTTGTACCCGTCACTGACCGCTATCGGTGTTCGTGAATCCGCTGGGGATTCTCCCATTGATCCCCGGGTGGAAAAGGTGCAGCGGGTTGTCGATGCCCTTGAGGCGAGCCATGTTTCCGGGAGGGTTCTCACCAGAACCTACCAGTTGACCGAGGAGGACTTGAATGCCTATCTGGCCAGTCAACTTTATCAACAACAGCGAAAGGACATCGAAAACCTCTTTGTTTGTCTGAAGGAGAGCGCCTTCGTCACCCACCTGATCATCAACATGGACAAAGTTGAGTTTAAAGGTGACTCCATAACGGCGAATCTCTTCAAGGCTCTTCTGAGCGGGCGCCAACGCCTGGAAGTGGAAGGCGAACTGGTGGCTGAAGAGGGGGTGGGTGTGTATCGGATTCTGAAGGCCATCATCAATGACGTACCTGTTCCCGCGCCTTTGGTTAACGCTATATTCAGTGCTGTTGCCAGAAAACAGGATCCGCCCTTCGATCCCACCAAACCCTTCGATTTGCCTTTCGGAATTAAGACAGTCAAGGTCCAGCCAGGCGAGGTGGTGATTACAACTTGATCCGAAATGAGAATTAAGACAGTCACCGATTCTCAAGATCCTGAAATGGGTGACTGCCGCTAATTTAACTCAGTCACGCCCTTGCTATTAAGGGTATGTCAAGGCACTGGATCACCGGATGATGAAAAGGCGATTGGCTTAAAAAAAACAAGAAACAGGATAAGCACATTGGGTGGCGATCGTCGATAAAAGTGCCCGACAGACTATGTATCCTGTTTTCGGGTATGCTACCATGCTCTCCAGCCTGGTTTTTTCCTGCCCGGTCGTCGCTGTGGCGCAGGCTCCGGCGTGGTGAGAGTGTGGCCGACGGCCCCGGACCGGTATTGGGATGGTTTTCGCAGGGCCGCGTAGTTATCGGTTCTTCTTCAAGCCTTAGGTCAGAGACCGTTTCGCCCGCAACAAATGGCATGTTACTTATGGGGCAGGACACTAGAGTCTCAAAACCAAAAAATGTGAAACACGAAACTTGACGGCGAAGTATTTTCATGTCCTTGTTAAGCGGCGTCGATGCATCTCTTTTACAGGGTGCCCTCGAAATTACCGGAAAGCTTCGCAAACTCAGTTTTGAAGCCTACTTTGCCGGTGGGATGGTCCGAGACCTGCTTCTGGGAAGGAAGATTTCCGACATTGATATTGCCACCTCCGCTCTTCCCGACGAGATCGAGCGGCTGTTTCCGTGTACGATTCCAATCGGCAAGCAATTTGGTGTGGTCGCCGTAGTCTGGAATTCCACTCATTATGAAGTCACGACTTTTCGAAAAGAGTCCGGTTACCTGAACGGGCGTCATCCCACGGAGGTGGATTTCGTTGATCCACGCCAGGATGCGTTACGGCGGGACTTTACGGTCAATGCGCTTTACTTGAATCCCTTGACTGAGGGGATCATTGACTACGTCGAGGGAAGGGGAGATCTGGAAAGCAGGCTCATCCGCACGGTAGGCCCAGCAGCCCGTCGGTTTGGGGAAGATAAGCTTCGCATACTGCGGGCCATCCGTTTTGCCTGCCAACTTGGCTTTGAAATAGAGCCTGAAACCTATCGACAGGTCAAACAATATGCCCATCAGCTCACGCAGGTAAGTTGGGAGCGAATTCGCGACGAGATCTTGAAAATCCTGACAGGACCTGAACCTGACCGTGGTCTTGAGCTTTTACTCGAGTCTGGCATTCTGACGGTTATTTTGCCGGAAGTAGCCACGATGCGGGGCGTGCCTCAGCCGGCTGAATTTCATCCTGAAGGAGACGTTTTTGAGCATACTCGTCTGATATTCGAACTTTCGAAAGGGTTAAATGAGACGTTGGCAGTAGGGGCGTTGTTGCACGATGTTGGTAAGCCGCCTACCTTTGTGGTCAAGGAAAGAATCCGTTTTGACGGACACGTGAATGTGGGAGCTAAAATGGCCAATGAAATCTGTCGACGTCTTCGGCTCTCCAAGGAGCAAACTGAAGAAGTGGTGGATCTGGTCAAGAATCACCTACGCTTCATGAATGTTCAAGAAATGCGCGAAAGTACACTGAAGCGGTTCTTGAGGAAGGAAAACTTCGACCAACATTTGGAACTCCATCGCTTGGATTGTCTGGCCAGCCACAAAGACCTTTCGAGTTACCAGTTTTGTCAAGCTAAACTGGCGGAATTGAGTCGAAAAACCATGCGACCCAATCCCATCATCAACGGCAATGATCTGATCGAACTGGGGCTGAAACCGGGACCTGTGTTCTCGGAGATTTTGAATGCGGTGGAAGACTTGCAGCTGGAAGGCGAATTAAGTTCGAAGCAGGAGGCGCTAGATTGGGTCAGGCAGAATTATCGTTCCTCATACGGTTAGGTTCAAGGATCGTGATTCACTGTCAGCAGTCACGGGCAGTGTTTTCTTTTACCGGTTTCAAGTTCACAGATTACGATGTTATAAGACAAGATGAGAGTTAGAGGCGAAAGAAGGGGGCGGTTTATGAAAAACAAACTTTATCTAGGTCTTCTTTTAATTTTACCCAGTTGTTCTCAGGCTCAAGAAGAAGTCGAGCAGCTGGCGCCCGAAAAACCGGCGATCGGTGAGATGGTGTTGATTCCGGCTGGTGAGTTTATTTTTGGAAGCGACGAACGGCCGATTGAGGCGCCGGAGCAGATCGTCGATCTTCCCGCCTACTACATCGATTACTATGAAGTAACATTTGGTCAGTGGTTTAAGTTTACTATCGAAAGTGAATACCAGCCGGAAGGGAACTGGCGACAGTTTTACAGTATTGGCAAGGAAGATTTCCCAGTGACGAATGTGACCTGGGAGGATGCAAAACATTATGCGGAGTGGGCCGGAAAACGGTTGCCAACCGAGCAGGAGTGGGAAAAGGCAGCTCGCGGACCTGACGGTTCAGCCTATCCCTGGGGCGGAGAATGGAATGCCTACAACTCCAATTGTAATGAGAGAGGTTATCGAAACACTATCGAAGTGGGCGAGATGGAGAACGATAAGAGCCCCTATGGTGTTTACGACATGATGGGCAATGTTCAGGAATGGACCGCCGATAAACTAAAGCCGTATCCCAAAAGTCCGGCTGCCAGAGATAAGGCATTCCGACTTAACTATGTGGCGGTTCGAGGCTCCTCCTACGCTATGCGAGGGAGCACCATGACCCTCTGGACCCGCAGCGGGTATTACGCAAAATCCCAGTATGGTCTCGGTTTTCGGTGTATCAAGGATGTGGAAGAGGAGGGACCCACTGTGGAATGGTCCCATCGATCGATGGAATTGGCCCAGTGGTTTTCTCTGACCTCTAGAAACTGGATCACCAACCCACTCCGGTAGAAGAAAGAGGCCGAGACAGCTTATGGACGTTAGGGTTGTTCGATGGTCAGTCTTGACAATCTTTGGCCTTTTTCAATAAGATGGTGGCGCGGGGTGGAGCAGTCCGGTAGCTCGTTGGGCTCATAACCCAAAGGTCGAGGGTTCAAATCCCTCCCCCGCAACCAACCTATCTCTTTTATTAAGCCTACTTTAGAGGATCATCTCACTGGATCTGACCCTCGTCAATTTGGCAGATGTTTCCGAGATGTTTCCATTTGTTTGTCATTTCGACGGGATAGCCACATCACATCGCGACTCCCAATTAAGTCGTATCAAGTCGATAAGTTTCCTCTCCCCCCTAGGGGCATGTACTGAGCACTCATGCTCTGACAGCGATGCTAGCTAGCATGCCTTAACGCCCTGATAATATGACGTTTAAGCCTACAGCCCGCGACGACACCCATGGTCACCCCACCCTGGCCTCAGCTGACAAAGGGAAACGGATTTTTGAAGAGACGGTGAATCGACTGCTAGAATTCGTAACGGAGTTCCAGAAACGGAAGGTCAGCCGGAGAACTGACACCATACCACCCCTCCCAGCCGCACACTGCCCGGGGTTTGAAGGAGGAGGGTTGACGGCTGATGGAGAGGGAGACCAAAAGGTGTCATCTGATGTTTTCGAGTCTAATCGAAGAGAATCATCCCACTAGTATTCCGTCCCGCTTCCATATCAGCAAAGGCTTCATTGACTTGATCCAGTGTGTAGGTTTGTGTGACCAATTCATCGAGTTTGAGTTTTCCAGCGCGATAGAGATTGAGAAGGCATAGTGCACACCTTCATCCTCCGTGAGTTCCAGAACACGTTTAATTACGTCTTCTTCCGTGGTGTTGATAGTATGAGTAGCGCCGAATTGTCTTGCGAATTCGAGTTTCCGTCGAACAATATTGATTCCGATGATTTCCCCCGTTCCAACAGGAGCTGCCCCCTGCACGACATTTAAGCCCCCGCCGCCCGCGCCGATGACGGCAATAGTGCTACCCAGTTCAACTTTCGCGGTTTATGACAGCGCCAACACCTGTGGTGACCGCACAGCCGATGAGCGATGTTTTATCGAGCGGGTGTGTCGTGGCTCACGGCAATGACAGCATCTTCGGAAACAACCGTATTTTCTGCCATCGTTCCAAGGCGCGACATCTGGTAGATCGGCTGATTGTTTTTACGAAAACGGCATGGCCCATCCAATAACGTACCCCGCGGAGCCAGTCCAATGCTTCGAACAGAGGCTAGGTCGCCCGGTTGTGCAGTAGGTGCAGTGTCCACAGGCAGGCACAAAAGAGAGCGTCACACGATCATCCGGTTTAACGGAATGCACTCCCTTGCCCGCATCAACAACGCCGGCGCCTTCGTGTCCTAAGACTTCTGGTAGCAGGTGCTTCTGCGTGCCTTTGACAACGGCTCAATTGCTTTGGCATACGCTGCTCGCTCTTAACTTAACAAGCACTTCACTTGCTTTAGGCGGGTCGGGTTCAAGCTCTTCGATGACGACAGCTTCATCGATTTCATATGCAGTTGCAGCTCGGGTTCTCATTTCATATCCTCTCTGGAATTTGATGGTCAATACCAGAGTGCGATGGTACTACCCAAAGAGTCTCGGGATCGGGCGGAATCACCTCACTGGTTGGGAGCGTGACCTTGTAGATGGCAGCACCACCGGTTGAGAGAAGTTCGAAAATGCCGCCCAGATTAGGATGGTCAGACTGACCTCCTAGGAAGGTTACAGAGCGAGCCCGAACGATTCCCTCCAGAATCTCATCGTTTTGTTTCCAATAATATTTACCCGACTCGAGACGGGTCGGAACACCAATGCGAAAGTGCAAGTTCATAAGTAGATCCGAGGACGAGGCTTTGAAAACGACTCTAACGGGCAGAAGATCACCGTCTCTTGTGCCTGTCAAGGACACCTGATATTCAGTCAGTTTTCTGACCTCTTGGAGGTTTTCGATCGTGGGTTCTCCAACATTCTGACAATCCAGGGAGAAGAGAAGGCAGGTGCAAGCTAGCCACCGTATAGGCACTGTTTTCATATTAGTGAGATCTTTGTGTAGGCACCTGACTCCAAGGGCTCCTGCGACGACAATCACGCACTGTCCTCTTCAGGAAGCCAAAATGTATATCCGCCATCAGCATCGCATTCGTACTCGTAATATAACCTTGAACCCTTGTCGTCAAAAGCCACTTTTGAGTCCCCGGTCCAGTAGGTAGTTTCACTGTGAGTCTGACAAACTACTGAAAACCGTTGGGAACTCCCCGAGCTAATACACTAAAGAAAATAACAGGAACAGACATAGAACCGTTCGATATCATGTTCCTCATCTCTCTAGAAATCAGTAGAGCACGGATATTCCTCCTGTTACAACTCATCCAAAAATCCTGGAATACGCCCCTCTACAAAAGTGTACTCAATAAAAGACCCTCATTAGTGCTACTGCTAAAACCCTGAAACTACCGTAAAAACTGAAGTGGACAGACTTAGAGAGGAGGATTCAGACAGGGAAAAAGGGGGTAAATCACGCAGAGAATCCCCAGTTGATCCCTAATGTTTAGTTTTCTCGCTTTTCTCGCAGCTTTTCTGACTGGGCAAGCTTTGAACCACTTGATCACAAGCTCGTAGTTTTTGTCGTAGTAGATTCCGCCCAAAAAGAACTGGGCAAGGACATTTCCCTGTTCAGCAGCAAGTGTGCACCATTTGAGTGCAGTATCGTAGTTCTGTGGGACACCTTCTCCTCGGTAGTACATCGCACCCAGTTTGAACTGGGAATCGACGTTTCCCTGTTTAGCAGCAAGTTTGAGTTGTTTGATGTCATTCTTGGTAGGCATCTGACCCCTTCTGGAAATCAGTAGAGCACGGAGAGCTTGAAGTGTCTATACTGGTACTAGAACAGTTTCCCTACGACTATAGGCCTACCTTTACAGCGTGAGGTATGATTTCCTGGCCGTAGGGCTGTTCCTCAATATCAGGGAAGAATGAGTGTCATCCCAGAAATCCGGTGAATCCTTCGACGAACTGTCAAAAGAGGTCCGTGGGCTAACAGAGCAACTTGCCAAAATCGACAGCCGGATATTCCAGATCAGGCATGCTCTGCCGTCCCGTCTCCATAAGGAAGTAGATGCAAGATATGTGAAGCCTGAGAACATACCGAGAACACGAGTCACAACCAAACGAGGGCCTACACAAAGACGGGTTCCTCTGACCCCTGTACAACTAACAGCTATTCGGGAAATTAAAAAGTTGGAACGTGAGAAACTCTCGCTTGAAGAGCAGCTTGCGGAAAAAGAACTCCTCTTGACCTTGGCTACCGGACCCCGGAAGTATCGATACTTGATCAAGGCTGTAAGAGAGCGGTTTCAATCCGTGGCGCCTGTACAAGCTCCTGCGGTAAAGAGCAGTAAAAAGCCCGATCCTACAAGAGGTAGTAGACAGAAGCTTGGGAAAAAAGCCGATTCTGCTATTTAAAAAAAAAGAGAGTAGTCAGGAAACCCATAAAGCAGAATACTCTTCAATAGACATGAGGTGTGTTCTCCAGTATAGAAGAGGGTTTTAAGTAACTGAACAGTCGTGCTCTGACAGCGATAATAGCATGCCTTGACGAATTGATAATACATCACTTAAACCTGTATACTGGGACAGCACCTAGGGTATCCCCATCCGTGGGAGGGCACGCGGTAATAAGGAACTCTAGTCGCAGAGAGTTTTTTAAAATCCAGTAATACTCTAATTTCCATTAGTAGGGGGTAATGCTCAAAATCGATATTCAGGGATATAAATGGAAGCCCCTTGTAGCCTCATTTGGTCTCCATTAGAATCCTTCGGGGAGGCCCGACCGCGTCTTAAGGAAGAAGAGAGCATCATTCAACAGGGGAATTGGCTCCGAAGAGAGTACCTGCAGCACACTGTAGTCGGCTCTCTTGTCTGTAGCCTGACACGGAGATGGACCCAGTTACTAGCCGCACAGAGTTCGGCGACATACGGTTATGACCTTTTGATCAAGGGAGGCCGGGTCGGCAGGAGCCTTTACATTCCCGGGACTACACCAGTACGTGATCAATGTGGTGGATACCCGGGTTTACGCACTACTGAACATTTCCATCATCGGCCAGTCGACCCTCTCCTTAGATAACCTACACGGAGAGTTGCTGGAGCTGCGCTACGCCAACCCCAAGCTGGCCATCTAAACCATCGAGAAGAATCGTGACGTGATCCTGGGTATCAAGATTCGGTTGGGGCAAATCATGACCGACGGGAATGACCTGGAAACACTGGGCCTGGCAAGGGAGGCCGCCGATGTCGTTCGGCTTCCGCTCATGGTACACCCGGGGGGTCTGACGCCTATGAAGGACATCCTCGGCATGCTCCGGAAGGGGGACGTGATTACACACACATTTCACGGTCTTGAGGAAAGCATTCTGGACGCAAGGGGCCGCGTGCTACCGGCAGTGAGAAAGGCGGTGGAACAAGGGATACATTTCGACGTCGGGCATGGGACGGGGAGTTTCTCCTTCGACATAACCGAGAAGGCACTTCAGCAGGACTTGCTGCCGGGCACGATTTCCAGCGATGTTCACCAATTCAACGCGAACGGCCCCGTCTTTGACTTGGCCACCACCAACCCCGCAAACACCCTGGGATTCCCCCAGGGGCTGGGCACGCTATGCCCTGGTGCTGAAGCCGACGGGGCCGTCTTCTCGCTTGCCGAAGGAGATTTTTAATTCGTGGATGCCGAGGGAGAGAAGCGAATTGGACACCGCAAGCTGATTCCCGTGGCAACTGTTAAATCAGGAAAGATCTACGGTTCGGCATCCATTCCTGTCGCTCACTTGTAGAAAGTCTACCGGGAGAGAACAGGAGGAAAATAGAACAGTTGCGAATTGGTCGATTACATTTTAGTGGTACTGCACGTCAGGTAGAACAGGACGACACCTAGGAGTCCGTCCGAGAATTAGCGGTTTCTAAGTCGGAGCTTTCCCAAAAGTTTTGTGGAAGGGGAAGGAAACTTTTTGAATCGTTCTTTCGACTGGTCTGTCACCTGCTGTTGACTTGCCTTGACAGCCGATTTCTTACAACCTATCCGTAACAGATCCGATGCATCTTCAGAATATTGTGACCCAGGCAGACCAGTGCCCACTCCGTTTGCACTTTCTCCAGTCCCAGCAACAGAAACTGCCTGAATCCTCGAGCTTGTTTGATCTGTCCAAAAACCGGTTCGACGATCCCTTTTCGCGTCGCATAAATCGCTCGGCCTGCTTGGGTTCGAACCTTTTGTCTCATTCGTTCTACTGACGTGGCGTCCTTTCGAAGAGGTCCCCTCTGAGCAGCTGGCCAGGGTTTTCCGTGTTTTTCTTTTCCCGTCGCCACGTAACCCTCTGTTTCTCTTCGTTCCAAGTAGTCCAGGTTATCCTCCGAGCAGTAGCCGTTGTCGGCCACCACCACCTCGGGTAGCTGCCCGGACTGTCTTTCCATCGCTTCGATCATCGGCTCCAGTTGCTTTTTGTCATTCGCCTGCTCCGTGACGGATTGACCCACAATCAGCTGGAAATTTTCCTCGACGGCCGCTTGCACGTTGTAGCCCTGGATGACGCCATCCCTGCCCTTCATGATTCGAGACTCTGGATCAGTGAAGTTATATTGATCTCGCTCGCGGGGCCGAGCCTTCTTCTTCGCTTCGCCCTCTTGTTCTGCCTTCTGGTGGACCCGTTTCTCCAGTTCCTTCTTAGCCTGGCGGATTCGTTCCAAGCGCGTTTCTTTTCGCTGCAGCTCCTCCGGAAGCTCATCTCCCCTCTGATCGGCTCCGTAGAGTTCATCTTTCCGGGTGTCGACAGCGTCGGCTCGATCAAACCATTCCTTCACCTCCTTCTGCAGCCGCTCCTCCTCTTTTCTCATCTGCCCGTAGCTCATGGCTTTATGCTTGGAGGCGTTGGCTTTCACTTTGCTGCCGTCCAGCGCCACTCGGCCCAATTTCATCGCTCCCGCCTCCAGAGCCAGCTTCAAAACTTGATCGAACAGCCTTTGTAACGCCTTCCGGTGGTTCTTTCGAAAATCCGACACGGTTCGAAAATCGGGCTGGTTGCCCGCCGCCAGCACTCGAAACGCCACGTCTTCGGCCAGTCTCTTGGTGATTCTTCGAGACGAGTACACCCCCACGCAATAAGCGTACAACTAGATCTTCGTCATCATCCGGGGATGATAGGGAAGTTGTCCTCGAAGATCTTTCTCGTAATATTTTGCGATCTAACAAAGATCCAGCTCGTCCACCACATCGCTGACAAAGTAGACCAAGTGATCCTCAGCAAGCCACTCCTGAAGATTCGGAGGAAGCAACAACATCTGATCCGGATTGTAGGCACGGTAGCGTTTTCCCATACCTCTATGATAAAGGTCACTTCTGACGTCCTACCTCCGGAATCCTCGGACAGACTCCTAGTCCGCATTTCTCACAGAGCGAGCATTCAAGGCAGATTGTGAGTGGTTTTGTTCGTTTTGGGGGCCTGCTGGAGAGGGATGACACCGTGGAGCACTGGTTGAGGTCGGCCAGTGTCAATGAGGGTCCCGTAGGAGGTCAAAAAACCGTTTTTCACAGACATCTCGAATGGATAGGTTCCGTGCGTCTGGGATCTCGGGAAGGGGGACGGAGGTCAGCCGGCCCGTTTTAGATGAGCCAGGGCTTGGGTAAAGGCTTCTTGGTAGGGATAGCCCTCGCTCAGGGAGAGGCTGACCCGGCGGACACTGACCCGGATCTGGGCCCCGATCTTCAAGAGCTTCAACCGGATCGTCTGGCACTGAGCCCGAGCCCACTGGGTAGTGGCCAAAGCCACCCGTCTCAGCGTCTGTAGCAGGTTATAGGCCACCGTGGAAAACCATAACCGCAGCTGGTTGGACTTCATGCGGCTGGTGGAAGTGCGGTCGGTAAACAGCTCCAGCTGCTGCTCTTGGATGCGATTCTCCGCGTCCCCTCGCGCACAGTACAGCTGCTCGTGTATTCGGCCTTGCCCACCACTCGCCGCTCCTGACTCCAGCTTTCGAGAGTCTGATAGCGAAAGTCCTGGTAGACTCGCGCGCTGGATCCGCTCGCTTCCTGGAGTTGCTGGGCCTGCTCCAACTCCGGCTCCAGGGCCTTTTGTAATCGACTGTTGCGAGCCAAGCCACAGACGTAATCCACTTGATTTTCCTCGCACCAGCTCATTAGTGCCTCTCGGGTAAATCCGCTATCTGCTCGCAGCACGATGCGGACCTTTGGCCAAGCCGCCCGCAGTTGCCCGACGATCCGCTCCATCTCTTCGACGGCTCCTTCCGAGGCATCCAGCTTCGAGACCCGCAGCTTCATCCACCGGGATCTTTCGGTACCTGTTTTGACTGACCGAGGAGAGCTCCAGACGGTTGAGAGTGCTTTTCCCGGCACACGCTTTGCCCCGATCCTCTCCCCAAGGATCCCGTTTGCCTACCCGTACCGCCATCCATGGATCCCTCCGCAGCTCATCGTGATCGTTTGAATCCTCGTACCCCAAGGCCAACCCATAGATCCGCTGTCTCAGCAGTTCCTTCACGCTGTGCTCCGTCAGTCCAGGATCTCGTCGGTCCTCAAAGCAGCCGGCCAATCCGCGGATGAACCCATAGCGAGTTTCCACCTCCCGCAGCAGCCATCCTCCGGCGTCCGAGGTGATCTTCCCGCCGTTGAATTCCGCTTCAACTCGGCGATGTCCCAAACCTTGAAACTGAAGTTTCGAAGAGATACACTCTGTAAGCATATTCGTCAGCGCCATGTTGTTTGTAAGTGATTGTTATAACAAACTTTATACAACAATGAGCTGACGTTTTTTACATCTCGTGAGAAATGCGGACTAACCCTTCAGCAGGCTGGTGACTGAGAAATTCTGGTTTCCTGACGCACACTGTTTTTGGCATGACAAATCCATCTATGAAGTTCGGAAGAAGTGAGATATCAGGAATCGTGTGTCAGAATAAGTCACCGAGTCAGTGATTGTGAGGAATGGAAAAATCTTCGTTCGGGAATGATTCCAGACGCGCACTCACACTGATTTCGTTCGCGGTTCTTCTGTTTGGGATCAAGGATGCGCAGGTGAAATATCTGAGTCAGACAGTACCCATTTTTCAGATCGCATGGGCGCAATTTCTTGGTTACTTCCTTTTTGTAACACTAATGTTCTGGCCAACGAGGCGTTGGAACATTCTATCTTCAAGCCGCATTCGGCTACAGATGTTCCGCTCCACTCTTCTGCTAGTTTCGATACTTCTTTTCACTACCGCGCTTCGCTTCATGCCTCTAGCAGATGCCGTGGCAATTACCTGTGTGTTCCCGATTATTGTTACGGCTCTGAGCGTGCCACTGCTCAAAGAAAGGGTTGGCCTCCGGCGTTGGGCGGCTGTAGGTGTCGGCCTTGCGGGAGCAGTGATTATAATTCGCCCGGGTATGGGGGTGATGCATTGGGCTGCGTTCCTTGCCCTCGGTGCGGCGTCCTCTTTCGCCCTCTTCTTCATCACAACTCGCATGCTGAGTTCGACTGACGACTCCGTAACCATGTTATTCTACCCCGCATTAACTGGAACAGTGGCACTTAGCCTGTTCGTTCCCTTCCAATGGGACCAACCAGCAAGCCTGCTTGAGTTGGTTTCGCTGCTAGGCCCCGGACTGTTGAGCGGAGTTGCTCATTACGGGGTGGTCAAGGCTCACGAATTGGCACCTGCAGCCGTGCTGGCGCCAATTAGTTATTCACAGTTACTCTGGAGCACACTGTTCGGCTTTCTGATTTTCGGTGATTTCCCAGATCAATGGACCCTACTCGGAGCAGGGATCGTGGTTGCCTCGGGGCTCTATATCTTTCATCGGGAGGGAAGTCATTAACGAACCCCCCGGCCAGGAGTTGGTGGTTAACTGGGACGATTGGGTGAGTAGCCCTCTACCTTCACTTGACAATCTTCAGGAACTTTCCTAAAGAGAGCGATAACGGACGCCACGGACAACCCCCGTGTCCTCAAGCAGGCGCCGCACGTTCGCTCCCATCACTAAACGGAAGTTAGGGTAGTGCTTGGCCGCGCCGGCGAGAAACTCGAGGAAGCGGGACTGCGGCATGACCAGGATATAGGGGAACCGCGTCCGCAGCCGGCTGAACTCGGCCAGGGTGTAGACCCCTGTCGAGGAGATGATCCGCATTGCTCGCATCTTGGCGTGCGACAGTTCGTGAAGTGGGTCAGCCAGCCCGATCTGGTCGAGTACTTCGAGGGTCGAGGGGTGCATCGTGTCGCCGCGGAAGTCGCATTCAAAGTCGTGGTGCGGTCACCCGCACGCCCGCACGGGCGAACAGCAGCGCAAGCATCACCCCATCAGGACCGGCACCGATGATGCAGCAGCCCGTGTGTCGTATTTCTCGGATGGGCTCCTAGGGTGACAGGAAGGTCAAAATGAACAATAAACAAAAAAGTGTGATTTGGGTAGACATAACCCTCCTTGTTCTTATGGGGTTATTTCCGTCTTGGGTACAAGTGTCTCCCGTTGGCAACAGTGCGATAAGAAACATGGGGCTAGGGTTCTTACTCTCTCCTCCGGATAGCCCGCGCTACTATACCGTTCACCTTAATTACAGCCAATTGCTGATGCATTGGGTCATGGTGATTGTCGTAGCAGGAGTCCTTATCGTGGTGCTCCGATGATTTAAACCGGATACGCCAATTCACTCCCCCCTCACCAACTGTGAAAACTAAAGTTGATACAGTTGGTAAGAAGGGGTGAGCAGGGGGAATGAGGGGGTGAATCACACAGAGAATTCCCAAGTTAATCCCTAATGTATAGTTTTCTCGCTGCTTTTCTCGCTGCTTTTCTGACTGGGCAAGCTTTCGAAGTCTTTAGCTATTCGTTTCACATAGTACTGGGATTCGGTATGTCCTTGTTCAGCGGCACGTGTGTACCATTTGATCGCAGTCTTGTCGTTGTGTGGGACACTTTTTCCATGTTTGTACATCACACCTAGCATATATTGAGCATGGACATGTCCCTGTTCAGCAGCGAGTATGAGTTGCTTGATCTCATTCTTGGTAAGCATCTAACCCCTTCTGGCAATCAGCAGAGGACACCGAGTTCCCAACCAAGAGGGTCAGGGGTAGAACGGGAAGGACGAGTAGCTGTTTCACACGGGAATGATGACAGACAACCAACGAACTTGGAAGTCTGGATGAAGTTGACTAAGCGCCGTGGGGCTGTTCCCCAATATGCAGGAGGAATAAGTTCTCAGAAATCCCTGAAAGTTGTAGATCGTGCAGTGTGAACAATGCACACTGCAAGTGATCGGGAAGACCCTGCACAGTTTAGGCAATTTGCAGGCGTCACTGTAGCACCCGTTCCCTGCACTGCCCCGTGCTCCATTAAGGCTCCATTAAGAATCGCCCTTCAGCCGGGTCTAGGAAAATCAGGGAGTTACAGTCGACAGGAATCGACACCGTAGACGCTAAATTCTTTATTCCCAATCTACGTTCAATTTCCCAAGCTGGACGTCGCGGGTTCGACTCCCGTCTCCGCTCCATTCTTTTCAACAAGTTTAGAGCAATTGAGCTGGGTGATTGGCTCTGCTTGGTACCCTTGAGCGTTGAAAGATCACCGGCCCGCGGCGAGTACCTAACAGCTTCAACATCGATTGCTTCTTTGCTGTTTGCTTTGGTAAAAGAGAAAAGAGGGACGCCGTCCTTTTTCTATAGTCAGCCCAACACCGTAAACTAGGGGCATGATTACAGGTAAAATTTGCAAAGGGTCACGAGTGACATTACCAACCACAGATTTGGTCGGTACCGTAGCCGCATGCCATGGGCAGGTTGTCGAAGTTAAGTGGCCTGACGGCAGTATCCGGTTGCACAGGCGGAGGTTCTTGATCAGAATTGGCAACAACTCAACGACCTTTTCCAGAGCTTCCCGGCTAGGCTGCCAGAAGACTTTCAGTTTTGCTTAGTACCGGGTTGGAAAATACTCAGTGACCATGGCGACGCCTGGGGTAAGAAAAGGCTGTCAAAACATGGCTTATTCCACCCCAAGATACTGGAAGTTCCCCTTCTGTTTCGGTTCGGGTAGCCTCTGGCACGGCGGGGGATCGGGATCCTCGAGGAAAGAGGCACGTGGAAAGACCATCCACTCTATCAGAGAGACCTGTAGGCCTTCTGAAAAAGCTGCTCCGATTCCTCGCCAGAGAAAAGTTGCTTGGCACCCTTGACGTTTTAGCGAATCATTACCAGTAACTTGCACTATCATATATATCTTGTATATTCTGTCGCTGTTAGGTTAAGAACAAGGTTTGGGGCAGGGAGAAACTCATGGATTCTCATCTCACATCAGAAAGAAAGCGATCGAACCGTTGCATACCGATTTTAGACGGTCTGGAAAAGGTAACTGGCCATGTAAACTATGCTGCTGATGTGGTGCTACCAGGCATGCTGCATGCCCGACCCATCTTTAGCCCCCATGCCCACGCGAAGATAGGATCAATCGACAAGCGCGAAGCTCTCAAGATGGCTGGTGTTATAGCGGTGCTTACCGCTGAGGACCTCCCGGCGGCTAGCCGGCAACCTACTAACCGTAACAGCTCCATCCTGGCTCGTGATCGGGTTGTTTTCCAGGGCCAGCCGGTAGCTGTTGTTGTTGGAGAGAGTGAGGCTGCGGCTCAGGATGGGGCTGACCGGTTGGTAATTGACTATGAACCACTGCCTGTCGTCATTGACGCACTGGCAGCCATGAGTGATGACGCACCGCTGGTCTGGCCCGAAGGTCTAGCTCAGGACGAGGGTGGGACGGCGGAAGCCCACGGCGCCAAAGCCGTTGGAGATAAGGGCGAAGAGACAGGAGGCAATGTTGCTGACCGACTCCACTTCGAGCGTGGTGACGTGGCAGCCGGGCTAACTCGGGCCGACCTGGTCCTGGAGCGGACCTACCGGACGGCGATTGTTCATCAGGGCTATATGGAACCACATGCTGCAGCAGCCGCAGTTGATCCAGTCAATGGTAGGTTGACGATTTGGACCAGTACCCAGGGTCAGTTCCTGGTCCGCGATGAGGTGGCAAAACTCTTGGGGTTGCCGAAGACCCAGGTGCGCATTGTGCCGATGAAAGTGGGTGGTGGCTTCGGTGCGAAGTACGGTATCTTAGAGCCTCTGCTCGGTGCGGTTGCGTTGCGTCTTGGGAAGCCGATCCGCATCGTCTTGAGCCGGAGCGATGACTTTTTAACCACGACTCCTACTCCGGCTTGTGTCATCGAGTTGAAGACCGGTGTCAGTTGTGATGGGCAGCTCACTGCGCTTCAGGCGCGTATCGTACTCGATTGCGGTGTTTTTCCCGCTCACCTGATCTCGATCACCGGGACACTTCTGGGTGGTTATTATCGCTTTCCGAGCCTTGATATCCAAGGTTACGAGGTTCTGACCAACAAGCCTATGGTGGGGGCCTATCGTGCGCCCACTGCACCGCAGGCAACATTTGCGATCGAATCCCAGATGGATGAAATGGCTCGAGAGCTGGGCTTAGACCCGTTGCAATTCAGACTTCAAAATGCCATTGAAACGGGGGATCCCATGCCCGACGGTACACCTTGGCCCAGCGTTGGGCTGAAGGCCTGTTTGGAGCGCATTTCTGCCCACCCGTTGTGGCAAAATCGCCAATCGGTTACGGATCATCGGGGAATCGGCCTGTCAATCGGCGGTTGGCCGGGAGCGATGGTCCCTGCGGCGGCTGTCTGTCGCGCAGATTCCGACGGTACCATCTATATCCAGATCGGCTCGGTGGACATTTCGGGTTCGAACACGGGTTTGGCGGTGCTTGCTGCCGAGACTCTAGGGGTGTCGGTCGAGAAAATAAAAATTCTTTCCGGCGATACTGAGCAGGGACCTTTCGCCGGCCCAAGCGGTGGTAGCATGATCATCTACACCGTCGGAGCAGCGGTTGTGAGTGCTGCCCAAGAGGCCAGAAAACAGATCTTGTCCATGGCTGCCGACCATTTGGAAGCGGGAGTTGCTGACCTGGAGATCGATGATGGTTGGGTTTCGGTCCGAGGGGTACCTTCGAAAGGGGTCTCGGTGGCTGAACTTGCCCAGGAGACGGTGAAGATGAACAGCCGTTATACTCCGATTGTGGGCCAAGGCAGCTCAGCTGTTACCGAGCAAGCGCCGGGCTTTACGGCGCAACTGGCAGAAGTGGCCGTTGATGGGGAAACTGGCCAAGTGCAGATCATCCGTAACGTCATTGTTCAGGATGTAGGACAGGCCATCAACCCGCTGCTTGTCGAAGGGCAGGTGCATGGCGGGGCCACGCAAGGGATTGGTTTGGGGTTGTTAGAACAGTTAGTCTATGATGACATGGGGCAATTACTGACCGGGACCTTTTTGGACTATGCCCTCCCGGCGGCCCCCCAGGTGCCCTTGTTTGAAGTGCTTCTCGTGGAGAATCCCGCCCCGAAGGGCCCGTTAGGCGCACGTGGTGTGGGTGAACCACCGATTATCGCCGGAGCAGCCGCCATAGCAAACGCCATCCGACAGGCCACGGGTGTACGTATCACTGAGTTACCGATCACGCCGGAACGGCTCTGGAAACGTCTTCAGCAAAGGCACTAAGTGGGTTAAGATGTCTTAGGCTAGGCGGTCAGGTGGTTATTTACAGCTGCGGGGCAGCCGTGGTAGGGTACCTCGTCTGGGCAGTAGGACCCACGACTTGGACGATCTCGTCGGTCTGGGCGCAGCGGAGCAATTCTTCCTTGCTAATTCCCTCGATTCCCAATTCCTTTGCTGTTCGTCCTGACTTCCAAAAGTTCTGGTCGAGCACTGCTGAAGCCAGTACCACTAGCGAGCGCATCAATGGCGTGGGTACACCTATTTTTTGGGCAACGGAGCACCAGGAGACGAGGCCATACGGCACGTCTTCGGTCAACCAACGCGTGTCCAGCGCCCCTGGAGCACGTAGCTGGGTCAACATTTGGCTACCATTGATGGTGGCCCAGAGATCGCCCTGTGGACCAAATCCGGCACGGTGAAATGCCTTGTCAACTGGCGTCAGATCAAATCTCAATGCTTTGCCAATCGCTCGTCGTTCCCCGTCTAACGCGTAGATCGTGTTGCACACTCCGGGTGTTACACCTTCTTCGTAGAAGTAAAAATCACCGTGTGAGTACTCCACTCGGCCGGCATTCATCAGAACGCCCGGGGGATGAACCACCGGGTTTATCGCGCTCAAGCCGCACTCAAACACGCTGGAATAACAGATAATGGCAGAATAGTGTTCTCGGGTTGTCAACGGATTCTGGTTTGCCGCAGGACTGGAAAAGCTAAGCCCATCCACGGTGAAAATATCGGAGAGCAAACTCGCGACATGTTTCGTTTGGATGGCGGGCCAGACGCCCAGGCCAAGTCCGCTCACGACGCCCCAGATATGAACCGAATCCGGTCCAACCTTGCGGCAAACGTAAGGGGCTGTGTCTGTCTCAGCCAGTGTAACTGCAGGTAGGTCCCCTTGTTGGGCTGCTACCTGCGCAAACTCCAAAGTTCCCAAGGTTCCAGGAAGAATCACCACGATGTGTCTGTCCCGTAGGTATGGAGTGCACGCTTCGGCAAAGGGCTTGTGGGCGTAAGCAGGGACAATTAACAAAAGCAAATCATTTTCAAGGGCTTCTGCGAAGTTCGTGGTGACGTTGTGGATTTTGGCCACACCTTGCCCGGTTACACCATCCAGTTGGATGGTGCACGTTTGAGCAATCGATTCTAGTGTCCATGCAAATGAAGGGTGTTCGCACAGCGTTACTTCAAAACCTCGCAGGGTCAGATTCGCCGCTGCCGCAAAGGCAGTGTTTCCGCCACCGAGGATGGTTAGAGTTCGCATCTCTCTTTCCCGGCCGACAATACACTTGAGGTTATCGTGGGTCACCCATTCTGCCCGAAGGGGAGCAGCGGGACGGCGCCCGTTATTTATCGCTCCTCCTCTTCGACGTTTCGCACCGTGTCCTCGCCGCCGCCGCGCTCGCCATAAACGTCATCTTATTGAGGAAGCCGGACGCCAAATATTTGACACTCAGTCTTGCGACGGAGGATATCCCGAAAGGAGAGGAACCGTCAAGGAGAAGTCGGGCAGAGCGACTCGAGCAGCCGGAGACGCTCCCTGAGGCCTTTCGCTGGGCAGACATTACAGTTTTAAACTCTACACATTGGCTTTCCGAGTGTGAATCTGTTCAATCCGAGAGCAAGATGGTCCTCATCGGACAGAGGTAAGTGTTACCCTAAATACTTACTGTATAAATATGCTAACGTTTGTGCTGGGCGGCCCAGGCGACTTTTACCACGGGTTGCTAGAGCTGCGATAACACGAGTCGCAAGAAAGGAAATACATAGTCATGCTTTTTGGGAGTAGGCCTGTGGTCGGGCTGATTCTTTGCGTCAGTATGGTATCACTCCACTCTTTTTCAGCCGGACAAACCAAGAAAGTCAGTGTAAACGGATTGGTTTATGATCTCGAACACACCGATCCAAAGCGAAGAAAACGAGCAGCGATACGACTGGGAGAGAATCGGATCCAACAAGCGGTACCGGCGCTCATTAAACTCACGGAGGACTTTGATGACTCGGTGCGTTTAGCAGCGGTTAGGGCACTGATGCAGATCAATGATCCACGGGCCTTGAAGGCTTATATTCATCTGGTTAATGATCCCGAAAAAGAAATTCAGGAAGAGTCGATTGATGGGATCACTGGCATTTATGTTGTTGAGGAAAATGGGTTTGTTCACGGTGTCAAAAAGTTGGCCAATTTCGTGAATCCCTTCAGCAATGACTACAATCCGCTCATGGTAGAGTGTTACATACCTGTGAGCCGAGATGCCATCAATGCCCTGGCTTATCTGCTGGACTCCTCGCATACCACAATTCGTAAAAAGGTAGCCACGGCACTGGGGATCCTGCGTGCTCACCCTGTTCTTTCGACAATTCTGAATACCCTCTCTCGAGAATCAGCCAATAGTGTAAAGGTCGAATTGATTCGAGCAGTTTACAAAATTGGAGATCCCTCCGCAGGTTCAGCGCTCCTCGTCTTCATTCGTGATCCGGACAAGAAGGTCCGTGATGAAACCATCTTTACCGTGGGTCGACTACGTGTAAAAGAAGCAGTGCCAAAACTTAAGGAACTTTATGAGTTGGGAGTTGAAGAAAGGGATAAGATTTTCGGTATTGTACCGGTCAGCGGAAGTGACGTTTTGCAAAAGAGACTTCTCGATGCCCTGGCCTATATCGGCGATCCAAGCTGTCAGGAGATTTTCCTGGCTGCTCTTGGGGATTCACGCGAGAGCTTTCGGCGGTTTGGAGCCGAGGGCCTTGGTCGCGTGGGAGACGCGAGTGTGACAACCCGGGTTGCCACCTTTTATCTCCGTGAACAGTCAGAGAGTATAAAACTGGCCATGGGGTTTGCTTTGTTTGAGCTGGGACGGGAGGAGCACTTGGTGGAGTTGATTCTCCATTTGGACAAAGGAGATCAAGCTTACTACTATCTGCTGGAGCTTCGATCCGAAGAGGTTGCCAAATTGTATCCTTATATCCATAGTGAAAAGGTCTCTACCAAAGTCCGATTGTTGGAGGTAGTAGGAGTACGCGGTGATATGTCGGCACTGCCGTTGCTCGAGCAGATGGGAGAGAGTGAGAACATGGAAGTCGCCTCGGCCGCTAATCTGGCCGTTCGCCGCATTCAGGGCCGTTACCAGATGAATCGTGAGGACTAAGTACTCGGAACCAAGTACTAACCGTGTCCGCGCGCGCGGATTCTCCAGACCGCTTCAACACGCGTTCCACGCAGGCAGAATATGCGGTCATAGAGGTTAACGTTTGGATCACAATGGGGAACAAAAAATTCCAGGCGATCGCCGAGGCGGATATTCCGGCTGGGATCATTCAGAGTTAAAATGCCGTGCTCGTCGCCGCCGAATTGGTACTTCACGCCGGTGATTTCCTTGATCTGAGGGCCAAAGGAGCGATCAGTGGCGAATGCCTTCAACCCAGCGTCGACTGTCGCTCGATCGGTGTTGTTCTTGCTGATGACGGTAGTTAATACACTGAGCGATGGGGCAAAGTCCTCGTAGAGTGGGCCATCCCGGCTGCCAATCATTCGGTAATCGAGATCCATTAAAACATATGAACCTACCTGCAGCTCAGTCATACCCTTGAGCTGGCTGTCGATATTGTAGGTTCCCGTGCTTCCTCCAGACATTATTTCTATGGGGAAACCAATTTTTTCGAGTCGAGAAAGGGTTTTCAAGGGTCTTTCCATGGCTTTTTTCGAATGCGCTCTCCGGGCCTGGAATCCTTTTACGTGTGAAGAGCTGCCTGAGTAGGAGTGAATCCCTCTCAATTTAAGATTGGGCAACTTCATGATCTGCTCGGCTAGCGCCACTGCCTGGTTGCCAGGCTCCACCCCTGTTCGCCGGTCGCCCGGGTCGATATCGATCAGTACATTTAATATCACTTCAGCAGCTGCGGCCGCCTGGTTCAGTTGTTGAGCATGGGGGATATGGTCGACCACCGACATGGTGTCAGGTTGTCTCTGAGTCATTCGGAGCAAGCGTTCGATCTTGTTTCGACCCACCATTTCTGCAGTGATGAGTAAACCTCTGATGCCTGCGGACGCCATGACTTCGGCCTCATGAATGGTTGCTGCACAAACACCGGTTGCCCCGGCTTGGATCTGTCGCTTGGCAATCTCTGGACACTTATGCGTTTTGACATGAGGGCGCAGTTGGATCGAAGCTTCCCCTGCGTAGCGAGCCATCTTCTGGATATTCGCTTCGAGCGAGTTTAGGTCGAGAAGAAGCGAGGGAGTCGGTAAGTCATTCCGCTCAATTCCCTCCAGTGTCTGGTCAGATCTCAGGTGTTTTTCGATTTCCATCCCCGTATAATGAAGCCTTTTTTGCGGTAGCCACAAAATCGGGATTTCTCCTGCCAGGTGTAGACTAGTGGTCATCCATTTCCGGCGTGAGATCCTCATTATTTCTTCCGTGGCCCGACAGCATATCGCCTCTTGGAGTAGGTTGCAACGGGTCTCGACTGTGGTTCGCTCTGGTTTCTAACCGGTATTGGCGGAGCTCCACCTCGCAAACCTGCTGGAGCAAAGCTACAGGCCTAGTTTAGGCCAGAGTCGGTCGATTTGCTGTTGGATGTTCGCTGACATCACGATCTCATCTGGCCAGTCTCGTGTGAAACCTTCCTCAGGCCATTTACGGGTGGCATCAATGCCCATCTTAGATCCGAAGTTGGGAAGCCGTGAGGCATGATCTAGAGAGTCCACCGGTCCCAACGTGAACTGGATGTCTCGCTCGGGATCGATATGGTTCAAGGCCTTCCAGAGGACTTGACCGTAGTCCCGCAGGTTGGTTTCCTCGTCGAGCACGACGACACACTTGGAGAGCATGGCCTGTCCCAAGCCCCAGATTGCACTCATAATCTTGCGCGCATGGCCCGGGTAACGCTTTCGAATTGTGAGCAAAAGAAGATTGTGGAATATGCCCTCAAAAGGCATGTGCATGTCGATAATCTCAGGGAGCTGTTTACGAACAAGTGGCAAAAAGATCCGTTCGACGGCATGACCCATATAACAGTCTTCCTGAGGCGGTTTTCCCACGATGATTGTTTGGTAGATGGGATTTTTTCGGTGGGTTAGGCAAGTGACGTGGAAAACGGGGTAATGGTCGGCTAGCGAATAATATCCGGTATGGTCACCAAACGGACCTTCCACTCGGAGTTCATCCAGGTTGACGTATCCCTCGAGAACGATTTCCGCATTGGCAGGAACTTGCAGATCCACAGTTTTGCAAGGCACCATCTCTACTGATTTGTGGCGCAGGAAGCCGGCAAACATCATTTCGTCTAAGTCGTCGGGAAGCGGTACGATGGCTGAGAAGACCACTGCAGGGTCTGCACCAATAGCTGCCGCCACATCTATGCGGTCTTTCTGGACGGTGGGGTCGGCCAGACGCCTGGCCTCGCGGTAGTGCTGCGCTCCGTGCTTATGCGTCTGCCAGTGTATAGCAGTGGTGGTGTCATCAAAGACCTGCAAACGGTACATTCCACAATTGCGTTTTCCCGTTTCTGGGTTCTTGCTGAAAACAAGAGGCATTGTGATGTATCGTCCCGCATCCTGAGGCCAACACTGGAGGATGGGAAAATCGAGGAGCGAGAAGTTCTCTTTCTTTACGACTTCCTGACAGACTCCTGATCGGACCGTCTTGGGAAAAAAGTCAGCTAAATCGACCAGTTTGGGGATCATTTTCAGCTTGTCAATTATCCCTTCCGGGGTTTTGATTTCCAGTAGGTCTTCGATCCGTTGGGCCACTTCCTGGAGAGACTTGACCCCTAGGGAAAGGTTCATGCGCCGGTAAGAGCCAAAGGTGTTGATCAGAAGAGGATGCTCGGATCGAGGGTTTTCGAAGAACAAAGCTGGTCCCATCTGCTTAGAGACACGATCGGTGATTTCAGCAATTTCTAAAATGGGATCAACCTCTGTCCGAATCCGCTTAAGCTCACCTTCTTTCTCCAGACATGCCACAAAATCTCTGAGGTCATTGTATTGGTAAGGCATTAGTAACCTGCTTTCTTTTGAAATTTTCTAACTCCGTCTGAAACTCTTGACGGCTTAGATCTTGTCGTTCCGAACCCAGTTTGATCCGGAGGAGCGTTGCCTGCTTCAAAACCGTGGGTGGGAAAGGCAGCGCCCTCAATTTATTGAATTGCAAAAACCGTTCGTAGTTATTGATGTTGCGGTTTACCCCGGCCCCGTCGACCTGGATGAAACCTATATTGGAGTCACCCAAGACGATGGTGTAAGCTTTGAATTCGCAAAAATTCGCAATGTCTTCTAGTGTCATCCGAGATGTCCTCAGCACCTCTTAGCCTCCCGCCACGGTCGGAAAAAGAAAAGCTCCCGCAGTTTTCTGAAATGGTGTCCTGCCACTAGTGCATGCGAAGGCATGCAAAAAAGCAGTGGAGCGCAGATAAGCTAGCCATTTCTCGCCAGTTTGCAAATGATTTGATTGGAAATGAGTATGACTGATCAGTGGCGTCAGGAGAACACAGGTTGGGGCTGAGGTCAGCCGCTTCTGCAGTTCGAGGGTTTCACTACTGGGGATCAGTTCATCGTAGAGCCCATGAACGAGAAAAACCGGGCAGCGGATTCGCTTGAGTTCCTCTCTGGGAGAGAGGAACTCAAGACGCTTGGCCAGTCGAGCTTGGATTGTGCGAACAAGCTGTTGGTCGATAATGTCCTTTGAGATCGCCGCCTGAAACCACCTTCGGGCGGGGGGTGTCAAGTGCTCTAGTGGTTTGGGAGGTTTCCCTGTCGTCAAGAGGAGACGGAGTGTTTCAGCGATGAATTTCCGATCAGACGAGTTGTCCAGGTAGTCTAGTGTGGCGAGCATGATGATCCATTTACCGTAGTGCTGAACTGGATAGTTTCCATAACGCTGCTTGGATGTTTGCGAAGAGAACCACCGGCGACTGCATCGCAACAGGTCCTGATAGCCGCCGATGGAAACCACAAATACGATATCTTGATGAATCGGTGGCTTCGCTGCCGCAATCAAACCTAGCGACCCAGACACTGAGACCCCGGTGATGCCGACTTGCTCCAGGAACAGTTCATTTTTCATATAGTGGTACCAGAAAGTGATCTCTTCGATAGCCTCATGCTCCAGTCTGAACTCTCTGAGGCTGACGATATCCGGAGTTAGGACGACATAACCTGTTTTGGCTAGGGCCTGTGCTACTGCAACAAAACGCGGATGTCGAATTCCCAGCTCTGTCAATCCTGGCAAAAAGAGCACGCCAACCGGCTGGGACATGTTTTGAGGAAAGTAGACAAGGGCCCGGCTGACTTGCCCATGATTATTCACGGATAGTTCCTTTGCGATAGAGTCGCTGTCATTCAGGTGCTGTTCGACCGTCTCCCGCAGGTTCAACAACAGTCGCAAGGTGAAGAAGAGGTTGTCAGCAACCACCTTGAAGGAGACTAGAGCTAAAAGCAGCAGTCCTATCCACAGACTCCTCTTCCAATGCCGTTGCAAAAAACGCATGGCTTCTATGTCTTGAGCGCCAGGAATAATGGGGTACTAAAGCGCCTTTTCTATCAGCTTTTGATACACGTTTTTGGCCTGCTGAAACTGCCCCAGCACGTGTTTTTTTTCCTTTTTAGAGCGCCAACCCGGATGAGCTTTAGCCATTCGGGTAAGTTTATCGATCCAACGAATAAAATATTCAGCTGACTCGCGGGAGCGCACCGGTAGGCCGCCCACGTAAATCCAGATTGGGTTTGTAGTAGCCTGAGGAAACCGGTCGTCAATGGGATGGATAGGGCCGGATGAGTAGGTCTGCAGTGTGATCCAGCAGCTCTGATCGATTCGAAGCCCCTTATTGAACTCAAAATGGGTGCTCACTTCATTTTCTTGCGGTTGCCCCAAACTCAGCCAGTGGCAGGGTTCTTCCATTGATGACCAGTTCCACCCTCTCCACCGGGATGATCGAGTCCACAGCTCCCCTGACTTGAACCTTTCCCCCGCCTGCCGGCAGATGGATCTCTTCGCCGGGCATCCGGTTCTCAGCTCTGAAGTTGAGGAGAGGGCCATTGGTCACAAAGGATGTCCCCTTTCGGATCGCCTCGATCCAACCCTCCCAAGTGAGCGGGGATCCCAAGTGAGCATAGGTTCGATCCTGCCCGATGATCGCTGTGTTGTGAAGGTTACTGATGGAGTCTTCTCCGCCTACTGCGGGAATCTTGAACCCGTTGTTAAGAGCGTGATGCCAGACTCCGTACCCAGCCCAGTTGGCAAGGGTCATCAGCTCATGATAATCCAAGTTCCCTAGGGCTAAATCGACTGGAAACGCTTTCGCAACCCCAAGATCTCCTTCCAAGGGGTCCCCATCTCCCTGAAAAGGATGCACGTAGGCCCCTAAGGCACCTTGCTTTCGGGCCAGCCGGAAGATGTCCGTGTTGCTCGGGTATAGACTTTCAATGGCAGTGCCTTCGTAGCCGGTGGTGAACGGGGAAATCAGGTGTTGGTTCAGATTTATGAGAGAAACGTGACCGTAGAAGGGGGGACGGTACTCTTCGTTAAAGGATATTAAGACTTTGTCGCTGGAAAGGGGATGGGGGCGTCCGGTGAAATACTGATAGTCGAGAATGCGATTGTCCTTATTGGCAATCAACTCGACCACCACATCTAGATCTTCTGCTGCGGCCATGAATACCAGGTTCTCTGGTGTATTATGGAGATTACCTCCGTAATTCATATGCACGTGGTTGCTCCCGCTGTACCAACCCCGTGCTTTCAGATTGGTAATCCGTTTGAGGACGAGTGTTACCGAGGCGAAACGGCCGGCTTTTACCTCAACCGTTTCCGCAGCGGGACGGTATTCAAACCCTTTCATGGCCTCCAAAACCAACTCGCCTTCTGGAACCTCCAGGTCGAAAACGCCGTCAGTGTGAAAAAAATGTTCGTTCAACCTTCCGACTCGATGGTAGGTTCCCTGAGGCACGTAGGTTTTCCCCTCGGAGGCCTTCGCACAGACCCGGGCCGCCAAGGTTTTTCCAGTGGTACTGTCGACAATCCGGACGCGGACTTGGCCCATAGGTCTTGCCCAGCGTCTGGAGGTAATGTGCACTTTCTGCTCTGACCCTCCGTGAGTTTTCAGAAGGCGAAGCTCAGGCAGACCTCCTTCATTGGAGATATAGGCGATCGATTCTCCGTCCGGAGACCAACGAGGATGAAAACTATCCCACTGTCCGAAGGTCAACTTGTAGGGATTACCTCCGACGACGGGAAGAATGAAGAGGTTATTGAATTGGTCTCCCAGGTGAGAGCTGTAGACAATGCGCTTTCCGTCTGGGGACCAGTGAGGTCGGGTCCGATACAGAGTTTCTTCGTTGTGGATCATGTGAGTCTGCTCGATCCCTCGGGAAGCGGCTGGCCCACGCCAGATGGCGCCCGAACCCAGCGGAATGTTGCGGTTGCAGACAAAAATTATTTCCCGACCATCTGGTGACCAGGTCGGCTCGATGTGTAGGTCATGGTCACCGAAGTACAACCGGTTTCGTCCATAGCGATGATCGTGGGTTACCTGAATTATCCGGCCTGGTTTTCCCTGGTCGATTGCCATGACCCAGATGTTGAAATACCCGTTGGGTTGAGTCGAGACGAAAGCTAGTCGCGAGCCATCCGGAGACCAGGCCGGGTCCACGTTAATATGCTTTCCCTTGGTCAGGGCCGAACTCTGTCCCGTGTTTAGGTCGAGCAGCCTGAGGTTGATGGCTGTTCCATCGTCCACTGTATAAGCGATCCAACGGCCATCAGGAGACCACTCGGGGGAAGAGAGGTACTCTGTCGAGTAAGCTAGCTCTTCAGCCGTCGAATCCCCTATTCGAATCCGCCACAAGGATCCTTGCAGGGAGAATGCTAGCCATTGACCATCTGGTGACCAGGATGGCCACCAAGGACTACCGGTTCCAGCCGGAGGAAGATAATAGTTAAACATATAATTTCCGCCCGTCTTGGCCTGAGGGTAGAGAGGTAAAAGCGGACGGGAAAGGGGAAAGACAGCAGTCTGGCCGAAGATCTGGGTGAGAAAGCCGATGAATAGCCAGACAACAAGGAAGAAGGCAGACAACGATCTTCGTCTTGCGCATACTGTTCCTTCTTTTTCCAATATAGTGCTGATTATTAAGTCTGTAGTCTAAGCAGTCAAGTTCCAAAGAATGTCTTAACAGCTGAGACAAGCCAGCCAGTAGCGGGGTTAGTTTCGTTTTTCCAAGGACGATTGCGTTCGGAACAGTCTGTAAAAAGTTCAGGCTCTTAAACTACACTAATGACAAGCTTTAACCGCTATGAACGATGCTCGGCTTGTTGAAAAACTGGGAGAAGTGGCGAAGCAACTGGAGATCGATTTACGATGGGATGAGGGAGAATTCTTTGGAGGGATTTGCCGCTTGAGAGACCGGCGAATCTTTGTGATAAATCGCTCACTCCCGACCGCTGTCAAAGTAGAGGTACTTTGTCGGGAGCTGGTACACCTGGACATTTCTAGCGTTTTTGTTCTGCCTGCCATTCGTGCACAAATTGAATCCCATCGATATAAGGAATTACTCAGATCACGGGGCGACTGACGTCCAAATTCCAGGCCGCCAGTTTCCAGTCTCCGGAGGAAATAGCGAGAGCACCTACATAATTCTGCATCGGTTCGAGATGATAGAGCGACCATTCTGCAGCTCTTTCCGAGTGGCCCTCCAAGGTCAGCAGCTTCGCTGAATCGCCTGGAGGAATAGTCACTTCGAAGCGATTGAGGGGAACTGACAGTCCGTCGCCCACAGCTTTCATATAGGCTTCTTTGCGGGTCCAGCAGTTGAAGAAAGCCTCTTGCCTTTGATCCAGAGGTAGTCTGCGGAAGACCTTGTATTCGCCGATGGAGAAGTACCGTTTTGCGATGCTCTCCGCGTCGGATACGGGGCGCAAATGTTCGATGTCAACTCCAAGCGGGCGTGTCAGAGTGAAGGCGAAGACAACCAGGTTTGCTGAGTGGGACAGGTTAAACTGGAGGCCCATCTCAGCGGGAGCACCTGGTAGCTGAGGTTTGCCCCGCTGACCATAGGTGAAGCGAAGACGACTAGCGGGGACATCTGTATAGCTGCTTAGGAGAGTCCGCAGCATGCCTCGGCTTACCCTGTAGCGCCGGCGATCCCGTTCAAGGACAAAATCGGCTGCTCGCTCTGTCTCGTCTGGCGAGAGACTTGCTGAAAGCGCCCGAATCATCCTGGCGGGAGGATTGAGGTCAGCCGACCAAAGATGAATCTCGTCTTCTCCCAGGGTCAGGGCAGAAAGGGAAAGCGCCCGGAAGGGGTGAAATTTAAGGGTATCCATCATCGGCGCCACCCGTAGATGCAAAATTGATTGTTTATGATCTGTGGATTCTAGCCCAGCCTTGCTTACTGCGTCAAAAGTCAGGTCGAGTACACCTAACAGCCCGTGGTAAAATTCTCATAGATTTCGTGCACCAAGGATCTGCACTCGTCAGTCAGGCGCGAGAAGGAGTCGGTGCTGAGCGGTCAAGGAGGCTTCACATCAACAGCGATTATTTTTTCCAACGAGGCACGGAGGAGCTCCTTGTCATTTCGCGCAAAGATATGCTGGTTGGCATAGGCCGGGTGCGACCAGTTAACCAGACGCTCGATGCGTCGAGATCTTCCGAAGCTGATGTGTGTGGTCGGCTCGATCAGTCTCGTCCTGTCGATCTCAAGATACCCTTCCGGGGTGAATTGGGCGATGATGAGGTCGCCCTGATCATTATTGACGAAGTAGCGGCTGTCGTTGCGAACCAGAAAGGCGGCGGCCCAGCGGGCAAACTGGGTCAGTTTCAGTGTTTCCCAGATGCGTTCACCGTTTTCGGCCTTCAGACAGCGCAATTGGCCGTAACTGCACACGCCGTAGACGTAATGGCCCTGGATGATCGGTGTGGTGATGAGGGCATGGAGACCGTCGGTTTGGTCGGGTAGCTCACTGTTGCTTTTACCTTTCCAGATCATCCTGGCAGCAGGCTTTTCCGTATCGAGTTCCATCATCATCGAACCACTGTAAAACTGGGAGACCAGTAGGTAGGAACCACTCTTAACGGGTGTCGCCACCGTCATCCCGTTGCGTACGTCGAATGGCTGTTGCCAATAGACTTTCCCGTTTTCAGGATCGAGTGAGGTCAGGGCTTCGGGATGCCAGACGATGAGCTGGCGCACCCCGCCCGCCTCGAAGATGATGGGCTGGGCATAGCCCATCTCGCCATCGGACGAGAGCGCGCGCCAAATCTCTTCGCCGGTCATTCTGTCAAAGGCTATTACCTTGGCATCGGGCTGACCGCCTACGATGCAAATCAACTGATCACCGTGGATGAAAGGTGCACTGGTAATGCCCCAGACTGGCACACTAGTTCCATAATCTCCGACGTAATCCTTCTTCCAGATGGGGTTCCCGCTCTTTACATTCAGGCAAAGGAGCGTTCCGGTTGCCCCAACCACATAAACACGGTCGCCGTCGACCGTTGGAGTGGCACGCGGTCCGTTAGCATAGGAGGCCATCAACATTCGGTAACTGACGGGCCATTCATAGGTCCAAAGAATCTGACCCGTTTCTTCCTCCAGACAAAGAAGGCGTTCGGTTCCATCCATCACACGTGTTCCTGGTATTTCTTGATAATCAAGCACGAAAACGCGACCGTCGGCAACAGCTGGACCTGCAAAGCCAGTCTTGATCGGTGTCCTCCATTTAAAATCAAGTCCGTTTTCTGGAAACTTGTCCAGGATACCCGTCTCAGTCCATACACCCTCTCTTCCTTTTCCCCGCCATTCAGGCCAGTCCTCAGCATGGAGGCTGGTGTTCACGGTGACCGTCGCCCAGACGATCCCCAACGCGAGGATTGCCCATCTCTGGGGTTGATCCGGGAGTAGAGTCTTGGGGGCTGATGGCATAAGGGCCACTCAAAAGTAGGAGTTTTAAAAGAGCTTGTCAAGGAAACTTCCTAATAGAGATGTAGACACTTAGTAGGGATAGATTCATAATAAAGGCGGTTTTTTGGTGACCTCTTTAAACAAAACAATTTCTTAAGAGGATAAAAAATTATGAGTGTAGGAAAGATCATGATAGTCGGAGGGTTGGTATTGGCTTTGTTGTCCTTCTTGCCTGCCAAAGATATGCGTTCTTATCAAGTTGTTCATGGTTGGCCCCAGCTTCCGGAGGGTTTCGCCCTGGGGGAGGTTTCGGGAGTGAGTGTGGATTCTCACAACCATGTGTTTGTTTTCCACCGCGGAGACCGCCCCATTTTGTGTTTTGACGGCGACAGTGGGGAAATCGTGATGTCTTGGGGAGACGGACTATTCGAAAGCGCGCATGGGCTTGACGTTGATGACCAGTACAATGTCTGGGTCACCGATGTGCAACGCCATCAGGTTTTTAAGTTCAGTCACGAGGGCAAGCTTTTGATGACCTTGGGGGAAAAGGGTGTGCCCGCCTGGGACGAAACGCATTTCAATCAGCCCACCGATGTTGCCGTGGCATCCAGCGGATACGTCTATGTGTCCGATGGATATGGAAACCACCGTATCGTGAAGTTCTCTGGCGACGGAAAGTTCTTGCTCGAGTGGGGCAAGGAAGGGGACCAGCCCGGAGAATTTGGTCTACCCCATGGAATTACGGTTGATACCAAGGGGCGAGTCTACGTTGCTGATCGTTCGAATGCCCGGATCCAGGTTTTTGACAGCGACGGAAGTTTTCTCCACCAGTGGAAGAGTACTGAGTTGGGTCGTCCATGGGGACTAGAAGCGGGATCCGATGATTATCTGTATGTCGCTGACGGAGGGGATCCCAGCCCGAAGCTGCACGACCGTGATCGGGGACTAAAGCTCGATTTTCGGGGCAATATTTTAGCAAAATGGGGCTCTTTTGGAAGCTACGATGGCCAATTCTATTGGGCTCATGATATAGCAGTAGCCGAAAACGGTGATGTCTACGTTACTGATGTTAACCACGGTATGCGTGTGCAAAAGTTCAAACTAGAATAGACTGCTCTTTCCAGCCTTCAGCGATGCAAACCTGGCCACCATTGAGGATTATCTTTTCCAAGCACCTGTAATACAACAGCAGTGGATACTTTGTTTCCTCCCGCCAAGTAGTCTGCAGGGTGCAATGGGGATCGACCAGTTCCGATCCCCGCGCCAGTCGATTGATGTTCAAAAGTGTTAACTTGCGCCAAGCCCGTATACGTGAAATGAGGCTGGTGCCGGTAATCCAAAGAGATTTTTGAGATCGGCGGGTTTCTTAGATGATGTGAATTGATGTTTAAGCATTTCGATTACCTCGAAACTGTCGACTCAACCAATGAGTATCTGAAACCATTCGTGAATGAGGGCATACCTCGAATCGTGGTGGTGAAAGAGCAGACAATGGGCAGAGGTCGCTATGGTCGTCGTTGGAATTCCCCGGCTGGACAGGGTTTGTACGTTTCTTACTTGATGTACCCTGTGTGGGAAACGCAGCTTATGTCGTTTCTAAATCTGGTGTCAGGCCTGGCCGTGGTGAAGGCCATTCGAGAGATCGCAGGGAGCGGATTGGTCGTTCAACTCAAACCTCCCAATGATGTGCTCATCGGAGGCAAAAAGGTTTGTGGGGTGTTGACGGAGTTGGGTGGTCTGAACGATCAGATTATTTGGGCGATTGTCGGAATTGGAGTGAATCTTTACCAGACTACTTTTCCCAAAGGGCTTGATGGAAAGGCGACCTCTTTGGGACTGGAAAGTGTTGCAGTTGACCATCCCCTTAGCTTTTGTGATTGTTTGACCGCTCATCTGGAGAACCTTTACACACGGCTTGAAAAGGGACAATGGGAAGCGATTCAGAACGAATTCAAGTTCGAGTCAAGAAGCAAGGAAAAGCATCGAAAAACATGAGACTTTCTGACTACCAGGAAAAACCTGGCTATTTTAAGCGGCTAAAGGATGCTTTACAGATCACGAAGGACGATTTTGGTCGTAAGATCGAACAGTTGATCGGTGCAGACTGCAGCCCAATCACTGAGGAGCAGCTGGAAGAGTTAGAAAATGTTTTGATCAGTTGCGATATCGGAATCCGAACCACTCTGGAAATCAGCAAGAAGATTCGAAACGAGACGCGTGGGAAGCACTTTTTGACATCCCATGAGATCAAGCGAATGATTCGACAGGATGTCCTCGGTACTTTGAAGCAACTCGATGACCAAAGGGTTGAAACCAATCCGGAATCGTTTTTGCGGGTGCCGCGGGTGATTTTTGTTGTGGGTGTCAATGGGGCGGGAAAAACGACCACGATTGGCAAACTGGCCTATCGTTTTAAGAAAGATGGTAAAACAGTGTTAATGTGCGCTTCAGACACCTTTCGGGCAGCAGCCATTGAACAGTTGGAGATTTGGGCCGAGCGAACGAACAACGAGGTTGTTCGACAGGAGGCGGGTGCCGATCCAGCAGCGGTTTTGTTCGATGCGATTGCCGCGTGTAAGGCTCGGGGAAAAGATATTCTGGTGGTGGATACGGCTGGTCGTCTTCACACCAAAGACAACTTGATGCAGCAATTGGAAAAGATGAAGCGTGTGGCGGGGCGGGAAGTCGAGGGAGCTCCCCACGAGATGTACCTTATCCTCGACGCGAACACGGGTCAAAACGGCTTGGTCCAGGCGCGTGAGTTTCTCAACCGTGTCGGAGTAACCGGAATAATTGTGACCAAGCTGGATGGAACAGCTAAAGGCGGGATTGTAGTGGTCATCGCCCAGGAGCTTGACATCCCCATCCGCTATCTCGGAGTTGGGGAAAAGGTGGAAGATCTGCTCCCATTTTCGCCGGAAGCTTTCGTGGATTCCTTGTTTCCCGAAAATACTTGATCGTTTTGACTATCAATGGTATCGGCGCATGGGCTGGTGAGAAAAGACGCCGATGAGGAACATTCTCCGAATCCTTCGATATGAGCCCACCAGGCGACACCGCCCGCTGTCTCAGAGGTCATGACCACCGCGGTAGTTCCGTTGAGCAATTGGACAAGAAAACTAGGATCCCAGAACCAGGACAGCTGGTAATCTGACGATGGACCAGAAGAGAAAGAGGGCCAGAAGGGTCGAGCTGTGAGCAAAAGGATAGCTGACCAAGTAGGATCCTAGCACTCCCGTTACGGCACCACTTGCTCCAAAGCTAGAAATCCGGCTGTCAAGATTGAAAAAATGTGGGCGAAGCCAGCCAGCAATCTGCACAGCAGATAAAACAATAAAAAGTGAAAATGGCCTATTCGGTCTTCCACGTTGTCCCCAAAGATCCACAGGTGCTACATGTTTCCGATCAGGTGGACCCAACCTCCATGCAAAAATATGGAGGTCAAATGCCAGCACGATGGTCAAAGTCATCAAGGGATAGCGTCGTGCCGGGATGTTGTCTCGAAAAGGCAACACGGTCTTCTAGCCGACCGTTGACCACAAGGCACTGACCTGGCAAGAGGTCACAAGGGTGCTTGTCAAAGCGACAGATCGAGTTGCAACGTTAGGGATAGTATCGTGATCTTGAATGGCCTGTAATCCTTTTCTGCCGTGGAGTCGGAAACAACAGGTCCATGGTCAGCGCTCAGTGCTCACATATGAATCACCTGAACAAAATGGACTGCGGGAATCGCACGAATCTTTTCCAGAATCTTTTTGGGAATATCGCTGTCAGTATTCACCACTCCCACGGCATATGGGAAGTCTCCGTTTCTTCCCAGTACGAAAGATGCGATGTTGATACGAGCGTTTCCCAGGATAGTTCCGACCTGACCGATCACGCCGGGGGTGTCTTGATTGCGGATAAAAATAATTACATCAACGAGTTGCGTATCCACTGGTATCCCATCGACGGAGACCAGTCGTAAGTTCCCCTGACGTAAGATTGCACCTTCAATCCATTCCGTATTTTGTGTCGAGCGCAATTGAATGCTGATCAAATTAGGATGGCTGCGTTCACGGTTGCTAACCGTTTCCATCACCAAAATGCCGCGTTCTTTAGCACAGTTTCGAGCATTCACTTCGTTGACGGTTTCCCGCAGCATAGGTTTCAGAATGGCTTTTAAAATGTAGTTACTAATAGGTTGGTAATTGAGCTGAGACAGATCTCCGTAGTAGCGAATGCCGATCTCTGAAATTCGCATATTGGAAATCTGCGTGATGAACGAGCCGAGTTTTTCCCCCAGGCGAACGTAGGGCGTGATGTGGCTCAGCTCTTTAGTGGTCATGGAGGGGAAATTGATGGCGTTGATGATGACCTCGTGTTCCAAGTAGTCAGACACCTGGACCGTGATGGCGTAACCCACTTTGGCTTGAGCTTCAATGGTAGAACCGGCAATGTGTGGAGTTAGGACGGTTTGGGCTGAATCTAAAAGCCGTGGATTGATTTTTGGTTCATTCTCAAACACGTCGAGCGCTGCTCCGCTCAATTTTCCGTTCTCCAAAGCGTTGGCCAGATCTTCTTCGACTACCAGACCTCCCCGGGCGGTATTAATCAAAAAGGCCTCTTTTTTCATTATTTCCAGAGTACCTTTGCAGATAAGCCCCCGGGTTTTTTCATTCAATGGAAGATGCAGACTGACGAAGTCAGATCGGGCCAAGAGTTCTTCGAGAGAAAGCAACGCCACACCTAGATCCGCCGCATACTTCTCGCTGACAAAAGGATCATAGGCGACAACTTCTATTCCGAATCCCATGGAGCGCTCGGCCAGGATAAAACCAATCTTTCCTAGGCCGATCACTCCCAGGGTCTTACCCTGTATTTCCTGTCCGATAAAGGAAGTCTTGTCCCATTTTGCGTCGCGCAGGGATGCGTCAGCAAAAGGGATTCTTCGCGCCATGGAAGATAATAAGGCAAAAGCATGTTCGGCTACACTCACACTGTTTCCACCAGGAGTGTTCATGACAACGATGCCCTTGGAGGTGGCCGTTTCAAGGTCGATGTTATCGACTCCGGCTCCCGCTCGTCCAATGACTCGCAAGTGCCTGGTAGCCTCAATAATCTCGCGTGTTACCCGGGTTTTTCCGCGTACAATCAAAGCATCGACTTCCTGAATTTCCGACAATAATGACTTAGCAGAGAGTTTCGGCAGGTAAATAATCTGCAAGCCGGATTGTTTTTTCAGATATTCGATTCCGTCTTCCGACAAAGGTTCGGTGATTAATACCTTGCTCAGATTCAATTCAATTCCCTCTCTCAGTCGCTTCCTTTAGCGCCGCTTGGACTCCTATTCCCAATTCTAACTGACCGCCGATTTCAACCAGACAGAGTTCCAGAGCGGATAATATCGAGAAAACGTCCAGTAGATCAAAATTTCCCACGTGCGCGATGCGAATGATCTTTCCCTTCAACTTACCTTGTCCCCCGGCCACCTGGACACCGAACCTGACTTCAAGTCTCTCGACCAGCTCGGAGGCGGAAATACCGTCGGGCGGGAAAGCAGCGGTCAGCGCCGAAGCGGGAGCAGAGGAGAGCAGGCGAAAATCAAGTGCCAACAAACCCCGGCGCGTACACCGAGCCATCCTTTCCGTTTCAATCAGAATTTGATCCAGACCTTCGGCAAGGATCTGTCGAGTAGCTTCGGTCAGAGCCATAACCAGAGATAGGGCGGGAGTGTAGGCACTCTGGCCCTGATGCTGATGTTTCAATTCTTTCCTGAGGTCAAAATAAAACCGTGGTACTGTCCTTCCTTTAGAGTGTATCCTCTCGAGAGCTCTCTGGCTCAACGACAGGAAAGCTAGACCCGGAGGTATGGAGAAGTGTTTTTGAGATCCAGCAACGACGACGTCTAGCCCCCACTGATCGGTTTCCACTGGTTGGCTGCCCAGTGCCGTGATGGCATCCACCACAATAAGTGTTGCAGGGAACTCCTCGTGAACCCGCTTGGCGATGCCTTGCAGGTCGAGAGAAGTGGCCGTAGAAGTCTCACATCCTTGCAGGAGAAGAGCTGATGTCTTCGGTTGGCCTCCCAACACCGAACAGATCTCCTCAGCTGAAGCTGCCGTCCCGTATTCCTTACACAGAGGCGTGCAGGGGATCTGAAAAGCACGGCAGATTTCTATCCAGCGCTCTCCGAACTTGCCTGCCACCACAGCTAGCGCCTGTTCCTGAGTAGACAGCAGGTTACAGACAGCTGCCTCCATAGCACCCGTTCCGGAAGAGGTCAAAATGAGGACCTCATTTTTTGTTTTGAAGATCCTTTGCAGATTGCCTCGTGCTTCCGAAAAGAGGTCCTTGAATTCCTTGGTGCGGTGATAGATGATGGGCCGGGTCATGGCCAGTTGTGCTTCGGGAAGGAGCGGGGTTGGTCCTGGTGTGAATAATCTCTTTTTACGCATTGGGGAAAATCATATCACGAGGGACCGAACGGTCTGGAGGGAACGTTTATCGTGTCCCAGAATCTAGGCGGCCTCCTCAAAGGCTTCTCGTGGTGGTTGTGTATTATGGTGAATGAGTTCCAGCCACAAGAATAGGGCCACATTGTTCTCTCTCAATTTCTTTTTCAAGAAAGCAAGGTCAGATAGTAAATCGGGTTCTTGCTGCAGGAGTGCCACTGCCTCGCTGTAGTTTCCCCTGAGCGAGTGGAGCCGAGCAGCGGAACGGATATATCGACGAAAAAGCGACTATCTGGCTGCTGGATCAACTGAACGGTCAAAGTCAGCAGGCTCACCAGAGTCAAGAGGTCGAGCCGATTATGCTCGAAAATTTTTCCGAAGGCATGGTATTCATCCGAGTGCAAGTAATTAAAGTAAATCCGGGGAATAAAAGCCGAGGAAATATCCTCTTGACGGGAAAATTCCAGAACCCGTCGTTCCAGTGTTTGTAAAGAACAATTCTCAAAGCGTCCCTTCCAAAGGGTACGACTCGGATACAGCAAGTCCAAATGAGGAAAATCCTGAAAGCGACAATCCAGACGCTATAAAATGAAACGATTGTCAAGAAGGCTCAGGTCGTAACTGCTGCCGTTCAAGGTAACCAGGCCAGGAACATCCTCATCCCTATTTTCGCCACAAAGTAAATCGTTGAGTTATTCGAGGAACGCTCGTTCGGACTCAAGATTGGGGAGAAAAAGCTGGTGAATATGGAACTGACCTTCACAAAAATAGTCCAGGCCAACCAGAAAAACATAGGTTCCGGCGCTGCCGGCAAGTCCCGTGGTTTCAGTATCCAGGAAAAATATTCTTTCGGGATGGAAGTTTCTGAAGCTCGGATTGTCGGCCAGTAAGCAAAGCAGGTCCGCTTCCACTGAGTAGATTTTCTCAAAGAGAACGCCTCCGTGTTGGTGGCTGACTGGAACCTGCGATTCCACCGACAGGATCGTTCTTGAGGAACGCCGCCTCCATCGTCCCCCGACAAAGTCAGGGAGTGAGGAAGGCAAGCGAAACGCTTCACTCTTCGGTTCGGGTGTTCCGTAGATTTGGTTCAGTCGGTCGCGAAGGTTCATCTGATGGGAAGTCAGCAAATAACTGTGATTGAGTCAGTTGTTTGACTCGGTGGCTAAGATTTTTAAACTGAGCTGCTTGGTTTCCTTTCCCAATTCGTCCACCGGCCCGACACAGGAGAGAGATCCTTGTTTGCAGGCGCACGATTGGACCAGGAAGAAATTCTGTTTGAGTAGTGGCTCGTGGGACTCGAAAAGTTTCTCTCCAAAGCCAACTCCACCTGGATAATTGTCGTACAAAAACAGAGTGGGATGGAATGAATCAGAACAATCAAGGTGAATAGTTTCGCTTTCTCCGCTGGCAGGGTAAAAGCCAAGACCTTCGCTATCGGACCGGGAAAACTACCGGGTCGACCGATCGCCCACACTGTGCCCCAAATCATGGACAGCGCACATGAGAATCAGAGTTGCCATGTGGTGTATCGCATAGGAGATACCCAAGAAGGCAGAGATAACTTCGCTTCGCGAGAGCCCGAAGCTGACCAATTCTGACTCCGGCAGGCTCAACCAATAGGCCGTAGTATGCAGTTCATGAATCGGTAAATTAATTTCTCCGTAACCTAGGTTTTCAGAAGAATAGAACTTTATCTTTTTGAAGCCGGGGAACTTTTTCACGAGATGTACTGGACCATGTTCGAGTGTGCACGGGTCCGCCGTCCGTCGCGTTCCGGATTGCAGAACACGGAGGCCTGAATACGTGATGGTCTCTGTGTAGTAGTCCGCATTGACTGGGCGGACATGAGCTTTACGTCCAGCGCACTCTAAATGTTCGACATAATACTGCCGGCCTTCGCATAGGTAGATCGCTTCGTCATGTACAAGCTCGGGTGCTCTGTCAAAATCGACCTCTGCAATGGCACGATTTCCCTCCTGATTGTTCAAGATCACAAAGTTCTCTTTCGAAATGTTACGTAAACTCACCGAATTTGCAGGATAGGCTTCGTCAGTCCAGTGCCAACCCTCTGAGGTTTGCACTGCATGTCTTGCTCGGCCAGAAAGTCAAGGATCTCTTCCACACTCTCATTCCCAAAAACTTCTCCATCTTGGAAGAATAACTCGAAGACGACGCACTTGACGTGACTAATCAAGATTTGCAGGTTGTCGGGATGAATCAGACCGTGCTCGGGTGGGCTTCCCAGGGAATATTGAAGATGATTAATCATGAACTGGTCCAAAGGCAGGTTGCGGGCGATCAGAATCGTTACGGAGTGACCGTTGGTGCGGACGGCCCGTCCGATTTGCTGCCAAGTGCTCGAAACCGATCCCGGGTATCCTACAAGCACACACGCCTCAAGGCTGCCAATGTCAATGCCCAATGCCAACGTATTAGTGCTGACCACTCCCACGATCTTTTTATCGCGTAGTTGGCGTTTCACCTCCCGGCGGGTCCGGGGAAGGTAACCACCACGATAACCCCGCACCTTTTCCGGTTCGGCTGGAGTTTGTTCAAGGCCCTCCTTAAATAACTCAGCAAAACCTCGACGTTCACGCGACTGCTGGCGAACAAGAAGTGTTTGATGGTTCTTCAGGAACTGTTCGGCAAAAAAGAGGGCGGTACTCAGGGCACTACAACAGAATCCTAATTCGGGATGCACCAGCGGTGGGTTATAGAAGATAAGCTCTTTGTGTGATCGTGGAGTTCCACTTTGTTCGATTTGCTGAACTGTTTTATCCACGAGTTTCTTCGTCAACTCCCCGGGATTGACAATGGCGGCAGAGGCACAGATGAACTGGATTCTCGAGTTGTAAAAACGGGCTATCCGTTTGAGGCGGCGAAAAATGTTGTCGACATGGCTTCCAAAGATGCCTCGATAGGTGTGTAGTTTGTCCACCACCACGTAGTTGAGGTTTAAAAAAATGTCGATCCATTTGGGATGATGAGGGAGAAGAGTACAGTGCAGCATGTCGGGATTGGTCAAGATGATGCGTGCCTGTTTCCGAATCTTTCTGCGCTTGTCGGTCGGAGTGTCTCCGTCATAGGTCTGAGCACTGATGGATTGGGCCACAACTGAGATGAACTCTTGGAGTTCAGCCATCTGATCCTGCGTCAAGGCTTTGGTGGGGAACAAGTAGAGTGCCCGAGAATGGGGATTCTGAATCAGGTCAGCTAGTATCGGTAGGTTGTAGCACACGATCTTCCCTGAAGTTGTTGTCGTCGTAATGACCAGATGCTTTCCCTGTCGTGCTGGGGCACAAGCTTCTGCCTGGTGAGAATAAAGTTGCTGGATGTCTCGTTTGACCAAAGCCTGTCGAAGTGAAGAGGAGAGATCATCGGGCAGATCATCAAAACAACCCGGTTGTGGCGATAATTCTACCCAGGCAGTAATTTCATCTCTTCGCTGCAGAGGCTTGAAGTTTTCCAACGCCGTTTCGAGTGATATGACGATTCTATATAAGCAAAACTGGGGAAATATAATTGTCAGGTGACACGGGGGCTAGGACACCACAAGGAGGTAGTGTCCTAAAAAAGTGTTAGCGCATTAGTACTCTAAAACCGACTACTTAAATCATGGACCCGTTGAACTTGATGCCGATACCTTCTAATATTTCCTCTCGATGGTAAAAACGGTTTTCACCTGTTTTGTGGCCTGGTTGATTCCGGGGGGGGGCCATATGCTGCTGCAGAAGTGGGGGAGAGGTGTACTTTTTTTTTCGGTGGTGATGATTTTGTTTAACTTGGGTCTGGCTATGCACGGCGATCTTTTCGGTTTGACACCCGGATTTTTCGGCCTACTCAAGTTCGTCGCAGAAGTAAGTATTGGGCTTCCTTATGTGGTGGCCAAGCTCCTCGGTTGGGGACAGGGAAACATTCATGCCTATAGTTACGAGTACGCCAATACTTATCTTTACGTGGCAGGGTTGCTGAACATGCTGATGGTGCTGGACACCTTTGATATTGCCCAGAGGAGGAGGCAGTGAACCATTATCTCAGTTTAATTGTCCTCTCGCTGTGTATCGCCTCTGTCTTTACCTTGATTACGAAAGATACCCCGGAAGAGCGAATCCGTTATTTTCTTTCCTTGTTGGCTTATATGATCCTGGGATCCTTAGCGACGGGATGGGTCATGGTTTTCATCGCTTGTTAATCGATTATCGCCCTGGTTGCTCTTTTGATTTACTGGCTTCCCGCGATTATTTATGCCGTTCTGATCTTCTCTCTGTCCCACCGAAGTGATCCTCCTAGTGTGGAAGCAGTTCCCGATTATATTGTGCACTTTTTCGAGTATGGTTTTTTCAGCTTGGCGGTTCTTTGGGGTGTAACTTCGGCCTTCTCCAGGCGGTTGATCGCCCGGCGAGTACTGGTCGCTGGATTGATCGCTTCCCTTTATGGGGCCACTGACGAGTTTCATCAATTATTCATTCTCGGACGAGAAGCATCCTTTCAGGATCTGGTTGCCGACATGCTCGGGGCAATAGTCTTCACAACTTTCATTTACTTGGTGTACATGACCAGACAGACACCTTGAACTTTTCGGGTAGTCCGCACAGACTGTTTTTACGGTGTTCCTTCTATCCCTTCGTGGTCAAATGTCAATCGACTGCATTATGATGCAAGAAGATGGCATTAGAAGGCTACAAGCGAAAACTAGATTTTAAGATCTCTGAGCCGGTTGTGGAAAGGCCAGAATCTTTGGGCCAGGCTCGGTTTGTCACCCCAAAATATCTGGTCAGACGCCTTCACTATGTTCAATTGGAAATGGAGGAGGTCTTGTGCTCCTGGGTTGTTCCTAAAAGGCCTTCCTTAGGACCCTGGAGAGACGCGTGTGTCCATCCAGGTCGAAGACCATCACTAGCCCTTACTCTGCCTTGGCCTCTTCCCGGAACCCCTGTGTCGACGCCATGAGAGATCTTCTCTCCGGTTCACTGCTTCCCGAAACGAGTGCCATTTCATTCCGAATCCGCCGCATTTTGAACGAGCATCCCTTCCAACCTCCCCAATGGCTGCGTTCAGCTCAGCTGCAAACAATCTTTGCATCGCAGGCGAAAAGAGATTTTTTCTGGGGATGGCAGAAAAGCGAGGAAATGTATGTCGATCTGGCGGACGGCTCTCGTATCAAGGCTGTTTGTGCCTGGCAACCCCGGCCCTCGCCCACTTTGTTAGCCGTTCATGGCATAGGTGGATCCAGCGATTCTTCTTACATGCTTGGTCTCTCTCATAAGGCCTTTCACGAAGGTTGGAATGCTGTTCTTTTAAACTTTTACAATTTCAATAGCAGGCTAGAACATCCGCGGATTTTCCATGCCGGATCCAGTAAAGAGTTGGAGGAAATTCTTTCTAACCTCTTATACGATGACCGTATACGAGAAGTATTTTTAGTTGGGGTCTCGATGGGGGGAAATATCGTTTTGAAGATGTTGGGTGAGTGGGGGAGAAAATTCCTGCCCTCGGTCCGGGCTGCAGCAGTTATTTCTCCCCTTGTCGATTTGATGGTTAGTTGGCAGCGACTGGAGAAGCCGTCGAACTGCCTCTTCCGGTCCCATTTTGTTAAAAACCTCAAAAGGCTGGTGCGAAAACACGTGTCCTCTCTAAATCAATTTGTGGATACGGATGGACTGAGGCGCGTTAGAACCGTCCGTCAGTATGACGAAGTAGTAACTGCACCCCTGTGTGGTTTTAGGGATGCTTTCGAATATTACGAAAAGGCCAGTGCCTTACCCTTTTGCAAAGAGGTTTGTGTTCCCACCCTGGTAATCCATTCGCGAGACGACCCGCTAATTCCTTTTGAGCCTCTAATTAACTCTGAAATTGTGTCGAATCCTCGAGTCTTAGTTCATTTGACCGAAAGAGGAGGACATGCGGGTTTTTTGCAAAAGAGGACTTCAGTGGACATCGATTGCCGTTGGGCTGAAAATCGGGTCATTGATTTTTTTCGACTGGACGAGGTCTTACAGAGTTGAACGGGATACGGCCCCCGATGCGTGACTCCATGCGACTTTGACCATAGGACACTAGTCGCCTGGTGGATATCCAATGCCTTCAATCTTCAAGTGGTGCTCTTTCAGCTGAAATCGAGCCTGCAGCCATAGTCTCCACCAACCATGGGTTGGCTTCCGCAAGGTCGGTGAGGCGAGGGATGATGTGCTTACTTACTCCGTCGGTGAGTATGGCATAGAGGATGAGTTGGTCGGTGAGGTAGTGATCTCTGGTAACGCCGGTCTGGAGATCTTCCCACTTTTACTTCACTGAGGTCTCATTCGCTGAATTTCTCTGACGGCTTGGACCGCCTTCGAGTGTTGTGGCCGTAGGCCGAACGGAATCCCCCTTCTCGAATGAGGTTCAAACGCAGTCGCTTTTGTTGCGAAGTCGCTAGAGCCACACTCACCCGTACGATCGTTCCGCTTTTGGAGTGTTCAGCCCCCCGTCAATCGTTAGAAAGACTTCAGTCTAACTTTACACCGCCACAAACGTTAGCCATCACTGTGAGATATGTTCGTTAGGGTGGAGAGGCGCCCCTGGCAGGCAGACGGGTCTACTAAGATCCATTGTAATCCGCCCTTGGGCATGGTTGAAGCCTGATCTACATTTCTTCACAGGGGAATGTCTGGCCACGCCTCAATCGGGTCACTCGAACGAACAAGGTGTATTCCAGCAGCAGAAAACTTTCGAAAAGTGGCCTCGGTTTGGTCCGTATAGTCCACCACATCTGGAACCACAACGGGAGATGTGCAATCTTCCAATAAATAGACTTTATTGGTAAATCCACGTTCTCGAATCAAAGGATCTTCCAACAAATCCTCGATTGTCCAGGCGACACAGTGGCTCTTGGCCTGACCTGCGATGATCACCAGATCGAATTGAGTAACGATATCAATGAATTGTGTGTTTTTCTTCAATAGTGGCTTTTTATCGGGTTCCTCTAAAACCTCCGGACCCAGAGCCGAATACTGTTCCGTAAAAGGGTTATTCCCCTTGACTTGAAAATTAGGTTGGCTGTTCCTGGCGATGCTGTGGAAGAAAATAGCCTCTTCAACCGTGGAAACCAAAGCATGACCAATTCCACCCAACATGGCGTGATAGGGCCAAATTGTCCAGTCGTATTTCTTGCCTTCCTTCAGCTTCCTCGTGTAGTTAAAAAGATGGTTTTGGCCATAAGTTTCATCGATGTTTAACTGACTACCGATCTCCGGATTGATTGTCCAAACCCCTTTCCGAATATCCTCTTCCGATATAACGCTATAGGGATCTGGATGTTCTCCTTTTTTGTTTACGAGAAAGACAGAATGAAAGATTTGAATTGGCTGATGGGTGTCCATTGTGGGACAAATCTGGGTAATCAAGTGCAAATTGACATAAATGAACTCGCTCAGTCTTCGATTATCATCCACAGCCCCCGTTCCTGAGCGCCCAGCCACAAACAGTTCAAATCCGGGAATACAGAAGGTGTTTTGGACATCTACTGTGATCAGGCAAATTCCTAATTTGTCGTTCTGGACAGCTTGCAGGTCATGTTTTTGGCGCCACCTCTGAGCTTGTTTTGCACGTTCCTGATAGGGAACTCTCCAAATCTTTCCGGCCTTCTCCGGTTCAAAGTGCGGAGGGAATGGTAACTGACTCTGTGCCATGGTTATACCCCTTGTTTACGGGCAGAGCAAAATCAATCACCTCTTCTTTTAAGTATTCTAGCTCATCGATACGATTCTGCTTCTTGACCGAATCGCTGTTTAGATGCCGGACCAAGCGGACAGGGGAACGATGGTACAGTCTTGTCCGGGTCGGCTCTGTAGTCTAGGAGCTCGTGGTGAAAGTCCGATGGTTTGGGCTGTGAGCACCGTCGGCCTGGATGCAAAGCACGCCGATCGAGGCGATGCCGGGTCATCGTCGAGGATGGCGCTAGACCGTAAATCCCTGGTGCGGGACTCCACGCGACTTTCACCATGGGCTTGTAGCACTGGATCATTGCTGCTGGTACCCGATCCAGACCGTCTGGATGTTGACAAACTCGCGAATACCATAATCAGAAAGTTCTCTACCGTACCCCGAGGCCTTCACTCCCCCAAAGGGAAGCCGTGGGTCAGAGGCGACCATGCCGTTGATAAAGACCTGTCCGGCCTCAATCTGACCGGCCAATTCACGGGCTCGCTCCAGATCACCAGTCCAAAGGTTTGCACCCAGTCCGTATTGAGTGTCGTTCGCCATCAGGATCGCTTCTTCTGTATTTTGTGCTCGCATTAGGGGGGCGACTGGACCGAAAACTTCCTCAGCGGCTGCGGTTATGTTTTTGTGCACCTCGGTCAGGACAGTGGGTTCGTAGAAATAACCTTTACCAGGACGAGGTTTCCCCCCCACCATTGATCGAGCTCCTTGCGAGATAGACTCCTTGACCTGTTTGTCCACAGTGTCGCGAAGATCGCTTCGTGCCATGGGGCCAATTTGGGTTGAACGATTCCTCGGATCTCCTACTTTCAGATTGCGAACGGCTTCTATGAAACGTTCTTCAAATTCTCGGTAGACGTCATCGATAATAATAAAACGTTTCGCGGCGATGCAGCTTTGGCCGTTATTTTGGAAACGTGCGCGGACCCCTGTTTCAACTGCCTTATCCAGGTCAGCGTCCTTTAATACAATAAAAGGATCTGACCCTCCGAGTTCAAGAACCGATTTCTTGATGGCCCAACCCGCTTGGCTCCCTGCTTGTCGACCGGCACGGTCACTGCCCGTCAGAGTCAACGCTGCAATTCGAGGATCTTTAATCACGCCCTCGACCGCGCTAGACGAGATCAAAAGGGTTTTAAACACATGGGAAGGAAAACCACTCTCTCGCAGGATTTCCTCGATGGCCAAAGCGCATTGGGGGACATTCCGGGCGTGTTTCAGAATGGCCGTATTGCCAGCTAGTAGAGTCGGTGTCGCGAACCGAAAAACCTGCCAGAACGGGAAATTCCAGGGCATGACCGCTAAAATTGTTCCCAGGGGAACAAACTGGAGATAGCACTCTTTGCCACTTGAGGGACGGCTTTCCCGGGCTAGAAACTCTTCACCGTGTTCGGCGAAATACTCACAGTTCCACGCACATTTTTCAATTTCAGTCTCGGATTCCCCAATCGGTTTTCCCATTTCAGCAGTGGCGATTGCCGCTAAACGGGATTTGTGTTGTCTCAGGTACGCTGCCGCCTTCAGCATCAGGTTGACGCGCGCGGACAAGGGTTCCTTGCGCCATTTTTTGAAGGCCTCTTGGGAGTCATTCAGTGCCCTGTCAATCTCCTCACCAGAATGGACTGGGAATGTGGCTATCATCTCTTCGGTGGCAGGATTGACTGATTGGACGGTTTGGACTGGGCTCATGATTGATCACCTCTGGGATTAATCATATCGCTCCACCACGGGACTTACCAGTCGAGTTAACCCTTTCCCGGAAAACGATCGTGTGAAACTGAGCACTTGGACCGTGATCCCTACTGTTTTCATCCGGATACTGGTGTGCACAGGCCTGTGGGTCTTGTTAACCTGGCCAGCACGTGGGACTATGTGGGCTCCATGGATATCATTTCTCAAGGCATTAACGACTATCTCATGAAACTTTGTACCGGGTGCGACGTTGTTCTCCGGGAGATGGAGGAACGAGCTCGAAGGGAAAACTTTCCTATTGTCGGGCCTATGGTGGGACGGATCCTTTATCAACTGGCTAAGATCAGCAGAGCCCGTAAAGTGCTCGATCTGGGTTCTGGTTTCGGGTATTCCGCCTACTGGTTTGGACTGGCTTTGGGCGAACGAGACGCGTTAACACTCACAGAGTGCGCTCGAGAGAATATCCGTCTGGCTCGAGATTATTTCGAGCGGGGTAGAATCCGCTGTGAATTGCACTTTCACCAGGGCGACGCCCTAAAGATTTTGGAAAAACTGAAAGGACCATTCGACATTATCTTTAACGACATTGACAAAGATCAATATCCAAAGGTTTTTCGCATGGTGGCACCGCGACTACGGCAAGGAGGGCTGTTTATTTGCGACAATGTGCTTTGGCACGGTCAAGTGGTTGAGCCGAATCCCGACCCAAGCACCCGCGGAATCGTCGAACACAATCGTCTTATATTTGAGAGTGGCACCTTCTTTTCTAGCATCATTCCGGTTCGAGATGGCCTGTCGGTGAGCGTGAAAGAATGAAGTGATGCTATCCGGTGGGCGAGATGATCACACGGATTACATTGCAGGTTGCTTTGACCATGCTCGAGCCCCAATACAGGTACACTCAAGAAATTGGTGACGAAGTTGGTGACTGTCCCTAAACAATGAAACACTGGTCTGTTTTTCTGAAGCCCTGAAGTGACCAATCTGGATGAAGTGTATCTCAACATTGATTGGCCCGCGGACCGGCCGTTCCAAGTGATCGGTTTTGGTCTGAATGCGGTCGATTGGATCTGTGTGCTTCCTCACTATCCGAGACATGACACGAAGGTCCAAATCGAACAGATGTACAGGCTGAAAGGGGGAGGAGAAGTGGCGACGGCCTCAGCTCTTTGTGCTCGCTATGGGTTGAAAGTTCGTTATATTGGCCGGGTGGGTGATGATGAGATGGGTCGGTTCTGTCTGAAAGATCTGAGAAAGGAGCCGATGGATACCTCCTATGTTGAGGTGATCGCTGGTGCCTTTAGCCAATTCGCCATTATTATGGTTGACTGACCAACAGGCGAACGCACCATTCTTTGGGACCGTGATCCTAAGCTCCGCTATACAGAGGAGGGACTGAAACGGGACTGGATTGTGCAGGGGCAGATTCTACCCTTGGATGGTCATGATCAGGCCGCTTCGATTCAAGCTGCACGCTGGGCACATGAGGAGGGGGCCAAAGTCTGTCTGGATGTTGACAAGTTTCAGGCCGGTGTGGAAGAGTTGTTAGCGCTGAGTGATTTCGTTTTTCCCACCCTCGACTTCGTCCGGCAGTTTTCGGGTAAGAAAAACTGGAGGAAAGGACTATTGCAGGTCTCTGAAACGACCTCTGGACTGACGGGTGTCACCCGAGGTAAAAGGGGAAGTGCCGTTGTTTGGGAAGGAGCAATCGTGGAGGTTCCAGGGATTGAGATCCGGGCGGTGGATACGATCGGCGCGGGGGACATTTTTCACGGTGCTTTCGTGTACAGCCTTTTTCAAGACTGGAGTCTTCAGCGCTGCCTGCGATTCGCCAATACTGCTGGTGCATTGGCTTGCATGCGGTATGGAGCACGCGAGGGGATTGCTCAGCTCGAGGAGGTTTTGAGGAAGATGTGAGGAAGATCTAGGGCCCGCAATGCTGCTCTAAGGACTTCCATTTTCCTTTTTAGAACCTTTTCGAAGATTTCGGCCTCTAAAAAAATATGCGACGAACGTTCTTCGCCTCCATTTTCATTTTTTGCATGGCGGGTTCCTTGGCGGTTGACCATCCCCGTCCCGAAGAAATCATAAAGAACTTTGCCAAAAAAGAGTCGGAATTTCGTGAGGTCTGGAAATCGTATACTTATACTCAGCAGATTCTTTTCCAGGTTCTCGATGATTTTGGGAGAGTGAGAGAAGAGCGTGAGATGCTAGTCGAAGTCTACTTCACCACGGATGGTCAGCGGAGCACACGGGTCTTGAAGGATCGAGGATCGTTGAGGTCGGTCAAAGTTACCCAGGAAGACATCCAAGATGCCGTCGACTTGCAACCCTTCGTTTTAACCACACAAGAACTTCCAAATTACAAGATCAAATACAAGGGGGAGGAGAGAGTTGATGAGTTAGACACGTACGTTTTCGATGTGAAACCGCGCAAAATCAAAAGAGGACAACGCTACTTCAAGGGGCGGATTTGGGTCAATGATCTCGATTATCAGATTGTGAAGACGCGCGGAAAGGCGGTGCCCGACTACGCAGAAAATAAATTCCCGGCGTTTGAAACGATTCGGGAACAAATCGATGGCCAATATTGGTTTCCGACCTGGACGGAAGCCGACGATATACTAGTCTTTGGTCGCGCTTTCAATCAGCGCTACGTCCATATTCGAGAATTGATCACTTATCAGGATTTTAAGAAGTTTGAAGTAGATGCTTCGATTCGGTACGAAGCGGTCGAAGAACCCTAGCCTCAGGGAGGCTTATTGGGGTAGGGTTGCAGCGGAGTGTGTGCCCATATCTTACCCGCCTAACTCGTCCTCACAGTTGTCCGGCGTGTTCAACTAACCGCACCGGAATCGGCATGAAGGTGAGAATGAAAATGATAAGGCCGATAATGGCGATGAGAACACGTGTTCTTCCCAGTGGAGAAAACTCGATGTGTGGTCTGGGGTGACGAAAACCGAGAAAGCCAGTCAGTAGGGCGAAAACCAAATAGCCGAGCATCGGCCAGGAATAAAGACTCAAAGCGATCAGCCCGATGAAGGTTGCGTAGGAGATGATTCGATGGCCTCGGAACCCGAAAATGGCATAGGTGATGTGTCCTCCGTCTAGTTGACCGATGGGCAGCAAGTTGATGCTGGTGGCAAGCAACCCGAACCAGGCGGCCCACCCGACTGGGTGCAGACTGATGTTGGTTTCTTCTCCAGCCGCGTAAAACAAGAGGGTGGCAAGCTCAAAAAGTAGCGGTTCACCGAACTCCAGTATCTGGTCCACTGGACCCTCAAATACGAATTCTTTTGAGCGCTTTACCCCAATGATGAGGGCAGGGATAACAAAGATAAATCCTCCGAGTGGACCGGCAATTCCAACGTCGAAGAGCTGGCGTTTATCGCGAAAAGCCGATTTGATTTTGATTACCGCCCCAAAGGTTCCAAAAGGATTAAATGGGGGTGGAGCCGGAATCATGTAAGGAAGTGTTGCCTGGATGCCATAATAACGACACGTAAGGTAGTGGCCCATCTCATGGGCAAGAAGGATAGTCAGAATGGTAAAACAGAAAGGCATCCCGTTTAAAAGATCTAAGGGGTTGGCGAAGACCCCGGTGAAGCGAGTTACCATCTCCTGTGAGTTCGCGCTCAAGAATCGAATGTGTAGGAAAAATCCGGCGGTCAACGTGGTCAGAAAGGTGATCAAAAACAAGACAGCAGGGATGAGGACTCCTTGTCCTGTTCTTTGGGTAGCGGAGGGTAAGGGCATGGAAGGAACTGAAGTTGGGCTTCCTTCGGTGCGGGGATCCTCGTTCAAAGTGGCAAAGTTACTGCTTTTACCGGCTAAGCCAATCGGATCTCTTTACCAGGCTTGAAACGGACAGTTTTCCCGGGAGGGATGGGCACTTCCCCGCCAGTTCTTGGATTCCGGCCGACTCCGCTCTTGCGTGGTTTAACGACAAAAACACCGAAGCCTCGCAGTTCGATCCGCTCACCCTCTTTCATGGCCGTTTTGAGAGCCTCAAAAAAAGAGTCGACGGCACCTTCGGCTCGGGTCTTCGTGATTTCCAGTTCTTGAGAGACGCGATTGACAATATCGTTTTTGATCACTCCTAGATGACTCCTCCATAAGTTATTAATTCGACTATAGTTGCATTTTATGATACGTGTCAAGCTTGAGTACTCGGTTTCATCTATACACCAACGTTTGCGGATATGGCTGGCACGAAACCAAGATGGTTCGCCGTCCCTAAACTCGCTTTCCCGGCTGTTGAAAAAGATCCGATATGGGAGTTAAACCAGATCATTGGATTATTAGGATGGCTCGCGAGGAAAGGATGATTGAACCGTTTGAGCAGACGCTGGTTCACAAAGGGGAAATCTCCTATGGCGTCTCCTCTTACGGCTACGATTTACGGGTGGATCGCAAATTCAAAGTATTCCAGGGAGACGCTTCCGACATTGTGGACCCCAAAAACGTGCAGTGTAATTTTTTTGATGACTTCGAGGGAGATTATTGCATCATTGCTCCGCGATCTTTCGTACTTGCTCAATCGGTAGAGTATTTCCGAATTCCGCGCGATATCTTGACGTTGTGTATAGGAAAATCCACTTATGCACGTTGCGGAATACTGGTCAATGTAACTCCGTTTGAACCGGAATGGGAAGGTCACGTCACCATGTCCATTTCCAATACAGGTCCCGCCGCGGTCAGGATCTATTCAAGAGAGGGCATTGCTCAGTTGATTTTCATGAGAGCCGATGAGCTGTGTCAGATGTCTTATAAAGACAGAAAAGGGAAATACCAGGGGCAGCAGGGGATTGTGTTCTCGAAGGTGGAGGAATGAGTGAGGAGATGAGGGAAGTCTACGACTTTGAAGCGATTGAGCTGAAATGGCAGCAGCGCTGGGCTCATGGGCAGGATTTCACCGTTAAGGAGGATCCTACTAAACCCAAATATTATGTTCTGGAAATGCTCCCCTATCCCTCCGGAGCTCTTCATATTGGCCATGTACGCAATTACTCCTTGGGCGATTCCATCACACGTTTTCGTTGGATGCAGGGTTTTAATGTGCTGCATCCCATCGGTTGGGATGCTTTTGGATTGCCCGCTGAGAACGCTGCGATTCAGCACAATGTTCCACCCGAACAATGGACCTTGGAGAATATTGCCAGGATGAAACAACAGTGTTTACGGATGGGATGGTCCTATGACTGGACTCGGGAAGTGAACACCTGTTTGCCAGAGTATTACCGATGGAATCAATGGTTCTTCCTGCAGATGTACAGACGTGGTCTGGCCTACCGGCGCAAGGGGATCGTAAACTGGTGTGAGCAATGTCAGACCGTTCTGGCAAACGAGCAAGTCGTAAACGGTTATTGTTGGAGAGATGGCAGTCAGGTTGTGGAAAAAGAGTTGGAACAGTGGTATTGGCGCATTACTCATTGGGCGGAAAACCTCCTAGAGGATCTGGAAGAATTGAGGGGCTGGCCTGAAAAAGTCAAGACGATGCAGCGCAACTGGATTGGAAAATCGGTGGGTGCAGTGGTCAAATTCCCACTGGAGCAGGTGGAAATGGGCGCTATCGAGATCTTCACCACTCGGATCGACACGATTTACGGAGCTACGTTCTTGGTTCTCGCTCCGGAGCATGACCTGGTACGCCATTGGTTTGATGATTCTCAGTACGGCCGGCAGTTGTCCGAGTTTGCAGAAGAGGTGCGTTGTCAGCACAAGGCTGTTCGCACCGCGGAGGATGTGGAGAAACGGGGTCTTTTCACCGGTCGCTATGCTATCAATCCATTTAATCAGCAGAAGACACCGATTTGGGTAGCGAACTTTGTTCTGAGAGAGTATGGGACGGGCGCCATCATGGCCGTTCCTGCCCATGACCAACGAGACTTTGAATTCGCCCAAAAATACAGTCTGCCCATCTGTGTCGTCGTTCAGCCTCTGGACGGCCGGTTGAGTGTGGAACTGGATCAGGCTTTCGTCGAATACGGTCGTCTGGTCCAATGCGGACCTTTCTCCGGTCTCTCTTCCAAAACGGCTCAGGAGAAAATGATTCAATTTGCAAAGTCTGAAGGCTTTGGTGAAAAGAGTGTTTCTTATCGGCTGAAAGATTGGGGAATTAGCCGCCAGCGCTACTGGGGAACCCCTATCCCCATTGTCTACTGCGATCACTGTGGTACGGTGCCGGTCCCGGAAGGAAATCTTCCCGTAATGTTGCCGACGGCCGACACGGTCCAGCGGAGTGGATCTACCCTGGCTGTGGTGCCGGAATTCGTGAACACGGTCTGTCCCCGTTGCCGTGGAAAGGCTCGGCGCGAGACCGACACCATGGATACCTTTGTAGACAGCTCATGGTATTTCTACCGTTACACTGACCCTCTGATTGAATCAGCGCCGATCCGAAAGGAAGCGGTCCGGTATTGGTTTCCGGTGGACATCTACATTGGAGGTGTAGAGCATGCCATCCTCCACCTGATCTATATGCGGTTTTTTACGAAGGTGATGCAGGATCTAGGTTTGGTGGAGTTCAGCGAGCCGGTCAAGAGCCTGTTTACCCAAGGAATGGTCCTCAAGGACGGTGCGGCTATGAGTAAATCCCGGGGTAACGTGGTGGCTCCGGATGAGGTGATGTATCAATATGGGTCGGATGCACTCAGACTTTTCGTTCAATTCGCGGCTCCTCCAGACCGAGATCTGGACTGGAATAATAGGGGGCTGGAAGGGTGTTCGCGTTTCCTTAATCGCTTGTGGAGATTATTGTACCGTTTCCGGAACGAATTGTGTGGAGAAGATGCCGCTCAGCCTGTCTCTCAAGAAGCATTGTCGGGATCAGGAAAAACGCTTCGTCGTAAGTTGCATCAGACGATCCGAAAGATAACCAGCGATTTGGAACGGTTCCATCAAAACACCGCTATCGCCGCAATTATGGAATTGCTCAACGTTGTTTATAGCTATGCCGATCAAGAACAGGTCGATCTTGCTTTGATGAGCGAAGTGTTCGATACCATGGCACTTTTGCTGGGCCCCTTTGCTCCTCATTTCGCAGAAGAAATGTGGGAACTCCTTGAACATAAAGAGCATCTGTCCCTGGCCTCGTGGCCGCAATACGACCCAGGTTTGGCTCGGGAGGAAAAGGTTGAAATCGTCATACAAGTCAACGGGAAGGTCCGATCAAGGCTTTCAACCTCTCCCGAAGTATCCCAGGAAGATATGGAAAGCTTAGCTCTTGAGGATGAGCGAGTGAGAGTCCATTTGGCAGGAAAGAAGGTTCGTAGAGTCATCGTCATTCCGAAGAAGTTGGTGAATATAGTAGTGAAATGACTCTTGCCGGGGCGCCTGGTTTAAGTCGCGTGAAGTTGCGCTGGCCACAAAAACACTGAGGATGTGGCGAGGTGAGGTCGTGAAGAGAGGAGGAGTCGATGCTGTCGCATCGGCGGAGACAACGACAAAGAGAGCACCTGTCACATCCTCACCCCGTGGGGTGGCGACGGGACAGACCTGCTTTTTTTATCACTCCTTCTTGACGATGCACAGTGGTATCGCCGGATTCGTCGCTTCGCAAAATCAGGATCGTCGCGATCGCCACAAGCGTAACCGCATGTATCAAACCGAGCACTTATCCGTAAGTCTGACAAACCGGGCTATTTTGCGAATGCGTAGTGCTCGGTACTCAGCGGTCGGTGGGTTGTTGATGTTAGTTGTGTTTCAGCTCGCCTGCGGTTATCGGGTGGCCTCGACAAATCGCCTGGATCCCAACATTCGGAAAATATCCGTGCTTCCGTTGAAAAATGAAACGACGACCTTTGAAGTGGAGCAGATCCTGACTCGTGCTTTGGTGAGGGCTTTTGTCGAGCGATCCAGCCTTGTCATGGTGAATGAACCTTCTGATGCGGACGCCGTGCTGACAGGTGTGGTGTCAGCTCTGAACGCCAATCCTGTGGTTTTTGGCCAGGAGACTTTCGGTTCAACTTTCCTGGTCACTCTCAATGCGCGGGTTGAATTACGAGATCGTAAGACGGGGAAGGTACTGTTTAAGAACGACAACTATGTCTTTCGAGAACAGTATGTGATCAATGTCGACGTGAAGAATTTCTTTTCCGAATTGAACCCTGCGTTGGGGCGCATTGCGGAGGATTTTAGTTCGAGTGTCGTGAGTACGATCTTGGAAGGATATTGAGCTAGAATTAGACCGATGCTGGCAATAATGTAGTTGATTCTTTGATTCGATATCCCGTTGAATGGACAGTGATGAACTTTTCCGAATTTCAAAGCTCAACCCAGTCGCCTAGTCCCGTCTATTTGTTGATCACAGATCAAGGTTATTTGAAGAAGAGGGTCTACGAGCATTGCAGAAATCAAGTGGAAGAGGGTGCACGGGCATTTAATTGGGCTGTGTTTGATCTAGAAAAAGACTCGGTGGGCGAACTAGTGAATGTCGCTAGGACTCTACCTTGGATGGCGTCTAGACGCTGGATATACGTTCAAAACGTGGAGGTCGGTGACTCGAAACTGGCTGCGTATTTACAGAATCCGTTGCCGCACACGGTGCTGATATTGGACGTCAGACGAAAGTCAGCTCGCTGGCCTTCTCTTCCGGTTATCGAAATGTCCGCGAAGAGTGACCCGGTGCGTTGGGTCAGGCAGGAGGTGAAAAAAGAGGGTTATACCATCGAAAATGAAGCACTCCAAGCGGTGGTGGAGTTGGTTGGAGAAGATTATCAGGTGTTGGCTGCGGAGCTGGAAAAACTGTTTTTGCGGCACTGGGAATCTCGCAGGATCGTCCTGGATTCTGTGCTGGAAATGACTTTTCAGGCGCGGCAGTACGATATCTTCGCTTTGATCGGTGCTCTGGCAGGGTGTCAGTCTGCCAGGGCGCTGCGAATTTTGACTCGACTCTATGAAAAGGGGATGATGCCTCCTCAGATTATCTCGATGCTCTATTGGAATTTCAGACGCCTGTTAGTGGCCCGCGAGATGCTCGACCGAAAACGGCCTTTTCGAGCAATTCTCACCGAGCTGAAAATTTGGAGCTATAAGGGTAAAGAAGAGGAGATTCGCCACTATCCTTATCATCTGCTGGTGAATACTCTGCTTCAGCTGCGTGAAACGGATCGGTTGTGTAAGATGACCAGCACTGATCCGAAAATACACCTGGAAAGGGTGATCGTTGACACTTGTCGAAAAACCTCCGTATAATTGGCACTGTGCTGGTTATGCAGCTAACTTAGTACTCGGTTCAATGTGATCACGTTTGCTGAGGATGTGACGAGGTGAGGTCGCGGAGAGAGGAGAAGTCGATGCTTTTGGATCGGCAACGGCGAGCAGTGGAGCCACTGTGTAGCGAGATTGGTATTGGAGGGACGTCTCAGGGGACGATGTATGCCTAACACTAGATCGGCGAAAAAGCGAATGCGCCAAAATGAGCGGCGCAGGGTGATTAATCGTAGCAATCTGAGTCGGATGAGAACGGAAGTTAAGAAATTTCGCAATCTGCTCAGTGACAAAAATCTGGAGGAAGCTCGGAAAGTTCTTCCTCGTGTGTATGTCATAATCGATCGTTCCGTAGGCAAGGGTGTGATTCATCTCAATACCGCGGCCCGCTATAAGTCCAGATTGGCTAGACACTTGAATAAGCTTGCAGCTTCGCTATGAGGCTTGAGACCCAGCTCTCAAGGTTTCCGTTCGCCACAACGGAAGAGTTTAAATCTGAGACTTGAAACCCACCCTAGAATTCAGCGCTACATTCCGAATTCCGATTTCATTTATCTGCAAGGGTGTGTTTTCTAGATGAAGGAGTCCTTTCCCCCTCATTTAAAGAAGATCGGATTACCTGAGCTTGGAGCGAAGATTCTCTTTGATGTTCAAGATGAGAATGTTCCTTTTCTGGAATCTCTTTTCGATGTGTGTATCAGTGCTCGAGGATCTCAACTGTTGGTGGAGGGTGAGCCGGACAGGGTACTAGCCCTGGAGCAAATTTTGCTGGATTTTGGCAAGCTTGTTTCCGAGGGACAAACCTTTTCCAACGGCGAACTCCGTGCTGCTTTCCAGCGGATCGCTGAGGGAGCGGCGCAAACACTTCATGACCTGTTCCCCCGAAGATCCGTCTTAAGAACGCCTGTCCGTGAAGTCTTTCCTCGCACCCCCAACCAAATTTGTTACGCTCGGGCGATTGAAAACCATGACTTGGTCTTTGCAATTGGTCCTGCCGGAACAGGAAAAACTTATCTCGCCGTGGCACTGGCGATAGCCTACTTGATGAAGAAGCGGGTGCAGCGCATTGTTTTGGCTCGACCTGCGGTCGAGGCCGGAGAGAAACTAGGATTCCTTCCCGGAGATTTACAGGAGAAGATAAACCCTTATTTGAGGCCACTTTATGACGCACTATTTCACATGTTGGATGGAGGTAAGATTCAAAAATTTGTGGAAAGAGGCGTCATCGAAATTGCACCTCTGGCTTTCATGCGGGGTAGAACACTCAGTGATTCCTTCATCATTTTGGACGAGGCCCAGAATTGCACCTCGGAACAAATGAAGATGTTCCTCACCCGTATTGGACTTAGCTCCAAAGCAGTGGTGACTGGGGACATTACGCAGATCGATTTGCCTCGTGGGCAAAAATCCGGACTTGTGGAGACGCGCCACATTCTGGAAGACGTGGAGGGTATTGTGTTTTGCAATTTTGATCAGAGAGATGTGGTGCGACATCGTCTTGTGAAGCTGATCATCAAGGCTTACGAACAAGCCTGAATTCGTGTTGTCCTCTTTCACACAGGTGCAGGCCAACGTATGAACCAGATCGCGAATGCCGGAAAAGAAAATCCCACGAAAAAACATCTTGTGGTCCTGTGCGGCGGTCGATCAGCCGAACACGAGATTTCTCTCCTCTCCACTTCCTCCATTCTTAACCTTCTAGACAAGTCTAGATATAAGGTATCCGTTATAGGTCTTCGAAAAGACGGCTCGTGCTATCCCTCCGACGAATTGACCGATCAGTTGGATCTGGACTCTGGACAAGATCTCAATTTTCCGGCGGGGGAGGGTCATTGGATTTGCCTTCTGGACCATCTCATTTCTCCTGCAGACGTAGTCTTCCCAGTCCTACATGGTCCTTTTGGAGAAGACGGAACGGTTCAGGGAGCCCTTGAGGTGCTGGATATCCCTTATGTTGGAGCGGGGGTCTGGGGTTCAGCCGTGGCAATGAACAAAATTCAGACGAAGAAGATCCTGTTGGAATCTGGATTTCCGGTACTTTCCTTCGTGTCGGTCAGCACTCTGGTTTGGGAGGAGGAACCGGAGGAATGCTTGCAACTCATTGAAAGCCGGTTACGTTATCCTCTATTTGTCAAACCATCCAACCTGGGCTCATCCGTCGGGGTGAATAAAAGCAGAAACAGGGAGGATCTTGTCCGTCATATTGAAGTTGCCTTTTGTTATGATGAGTTCATTGTAATCGAACAGGGCATCGAGGCTCGTGAAATTGAAACCGCGGTTCTCGGAAACCTTGAGCCTCGGATTTCGGTTGCCGGAGAAATCATTCCTTCGCGCGAATTCTATAGCTACGAATCAAAGTATCTCGACGAGAACAGTCGCCTATTAATCCCTGCTCCACTCTCGAAAGGAAAGATGAAGGAGGTCCAGGAGCTTGCTTTGAAAAGCTACAGGGTGCTGCAGCTGGAGGGCATGGCTCGAGTCGACTTTTTGATGGAAAAGGAAACGGAACTTGTTTGGATCAATGAACTCAATACCATCCCCGGATTTACCCGCATCAGTATGTATCCGAAACTCTGGAAAGCCACTGGTTTACCCTATTCCCAGCTGTTAGACGAGTTGATTGCGCTGGCGCTGGAAAGACACCAGCGCCGCAGTGTCATCTCGGTAGAATTGAAGGCCTGATGGTCCTCAATTATCGGGCGCGAAATTCGGTTAGGGCTTGATCGAAGACTTTCAATCTGCTAAACATTTTCAACACCGAATGTTTAGCACCCAGCCTATCACAATCAATCATCGCGATTCAGGAAAGGAGTCTCTGCTATGGATGAAGTCGGGGTCAAGGAGTATCTCATCAAGACAGACCAGGGATTCCGGAAGTTAGCCGAGCAACACCAACAATATGAACGTCAACTTGAGAGATGCCTTCAAAGGTCCTACATTAACGAGAGTGATCAAATCCAGGAAACTATCATAAAAAAGAAAAAACTGGCCCTAAAAGATCAAATGCAGATGCTCATCTACCGCTACCAGTCGGAGCATTCGATTACTTAGACATTCAGACTCGTACGAGACTTGGCATTAGGAGGCTTGAGTGTGGACCTCCTGTAGGTTTCTCCAGAACCTGGTGGGGGAATTTTTTGTTTGTGAGGTGAGGCAGAACCTGACACTCTGGATTTGAGGTTCGTCAACCTGGTTCGCTGCATCCTCTTGGCTAACAACATGGTTAGAGACGGTTACTATTTCCTAATTCCTCCCCTCATGCTGGTCATCCTATTCGTCTACCTCGAGATCCTCTGGCTCGTTGTTTGTTTTCTTCTGGTGAGCGGCTTTGTTGCCTGTTTCTTTCGGGATCCTGAACGAAAGATTCCGGCAGATCCCAATGCCATTGTGAGTCCAGCGGACGGCAAGATCATTCTTCTGGAGCAGGATGAGCAAGGAACAGCTCTCAGTATCTTTCTTTCGGTCTTTGACGTTCACGTCAACCGGGCCCCGGTCAATGGCTTGATTCTGAGCCAGGAATATCGACCGGGAAGGTTCCGAATAGCTTGTGATTCCCGGGCTTCGATTGAAAATGAACAAGTGGTGCTGACCATTGGAGAGCGGCGAACAATTACCCTGTCTCTGATTGCAGGAATCTTGGCTCGGCGCATCCAGCTCTGGAAGAAAAAAGGAGACCAAGTTCGTAAGGGTGATAAAATAGGGTTCATTCGGTTTGGAAGTCGTGTGGACGTTTTCTTGCCTGCCGATTGTCAACCTTTCGTGGATAAAGGTGACCGAGTTTGCGGTGGAACGAGCATCATCGCTTATTGGAAAGAAGTATCGTGACGAAACCCCTTGAAAGAGAGACTGACCAGGTTTTTAAACCTTCCAGGAAACTGCGCCGCAGCGTCTATTTGCTGCCGACGATCTTTACTGTGGGGAATATGTTTGCTGGATTTTTCGCCCTGGTCGCAACTTTTAACGGGCAGTATCAAAGCGCGGCAATAGCCATAGGTATCGCAGTTATTCTTGACGCTCTGGATGGACGAGTGGCGCGGCTGGCCAATGTCACCAGTGATTTTGGCCAGCAGCTGGACTCCCTGGCAGATGTCATTAGTTTCGGTGTCGCTCCAGCCGTGTTGATTTATTCCTGGGGACTGGTAGAATTCGGCAATTTTGCCCGTTTTTCGGCCTTTGTTTATCTGATTTGCGGTGCCATGCGCCTGGCCCGTTTTAATATTCAGTTGCAGGAATTAAAGCATTTCGCAGGCCTTCCAATCCCTGCAGGAGCTTTTTTTGTCGCAGCCACAGTGCATTTTTTTGGTGCCCCCCCCCAGTTTGTCACTTTCAAATTCTATTTAATTGGGATTACTTACCTCACAGCTTTTCTCATGGTCAGTACCATACGTTACACTTCCTTCAAGGGTTTGAACCTGGGTCGAGGAAAATCTCACCTGAACGTGTTGATGATGGCTTTTCTAGTGGCTGGAATCTTCTGGTACTCACAACAGCTTTGGATGATTTTGGCGTCGCTCTATCTTTGCAGTGGAATTTTTGCCCGCCTTTATCAATTTGCTAGGTATCGGTTTTCCAGAGCTGAGCCACTGTCCAGGAAGTCCCAGGTGAACATGGATTAGTACTGACACCTGCCTTTCCCACTAATTCCCCTCCAGCAAACCGGTCGTGTGCCTACTCACAGAAGTTTGACCGATGTTAACCGGTTACCAACTGTAGAGGCGAGCTCGCGTGTGCGCCAGTGGGAAAATTCCTGTTCTTTTGTTACATTTGTGTTCTTGAGATCTCTGTGGAAGGGGAGTTTATGCAGACTCAGAAGGTTCAAATAATGACGGGCTCGGTTCGGAAGTTGCTCCGGCGGAAGGCATACAGCCATGTCGGAAATCTTTTGGCCAAGCTCAGACCGGCAGATATTTCCAACATAATGGTCGAGTTGGGTGATCGAGATCAGACTATGATTTTTTCGGTGCTTTCGAAAAGCGATTGTAAGCTAGCTGGGGAAACATTGAGCGATCTTGGGCTGGAGCGGGGAGTGGAACTTTTGAAACAGTTTCCCAGTGAGGAAATCAGTAAGGTCTTGCAGGAAATGGAGACAGATGATGTCGCTGGTTTTATCTCTGCTTTGCCGGAAGAGGTGGCTCAGGAAATCTTGGAGCGCATGAGGGTGGAAGAGTCCGCCGAAGTACAGGGTCTTTTAAAATATACGGAGGAAACGGCGGGGCGCATTATGACCCCCAATGTTTTCGCTCTCCATGAAGATCTCTCCGTGAGTGAAGCCATTCACACTATTCAAACCACGCAGGATCTGGAGATGGTTTTTTACCTTTATGTCGTCGATGCTCGCAACCATCTGGTCGGTGTAGTTTCCCTGCGTCAACTACTGATGGTTCCTCCGCGCACTTCGCTTAAGAAAGTGATGACCTCGGATGTAATCTCGGTTCGGACTAACACCGATCAGGAGGAAGCGGCTCGCCAGGTGGCCCTTTATGATGTGCTGGCCATTCCCGTCGTGGATGATGAGAACAAACTGTTGGGTGTGATCACCGTAGACGACGTCATCGACGTGATCAAAGAAGAAGCTACCGAGGACATTTACAATATGGCAGGCGTTGAAACGGATGATCACATCTACACATCTTTCTGGATTTCGGTGCAAAAGCGACTTCCGTGGCTGGTCATTAACCTAGCCACCGCAATGCTGGCGGCGACGGTGGTTGCTTTGTACGAACCTACCATCGCCAAATTTGCCTTTCTGGCTGTGTTTATGCCTGTGGTGGCGGGTATGGGTGGGAACTGCGGCACCCAGAGCCTGACGGTAATCGTTCGCGGCCTGGCATTGGGTGATGTAACTTGGGAGAACAGTCGACACTTCCTGCTCAAGGAGATTGCGGTTGGTACAGTCAACGGGGTTGTTACCGGTATATTGGCCGGTTTAGCAGCTTATTTTTGGAAAGGTAATTTTGTCCTCGGCTTGATCCTTGGACTTGCCATGATTATCAACATGTTTGCTGCCGGTCTAGCGGGTAGTTTGACTCCCTTGATCTTGAAAAAGATGAACGTTGATCCCGCCGTTGCTTCGGGTATCTTTTTGACAACCTTTACCGATGTCGTTGGCTTTCTCTCCTTTTTAGGCTTGGCCACCTTATTTCTGCGCCATTTGGCCAACTCATGAACCTTCACCGTGTAGAGGCCTTGACCCTGAGAACTTATCCTTACGGGGAGTCTCACAAGATTGCCGTCTTTCTAACACGAGAATTCGGCAAGGTGCGGGGGATTGCTCATGGAGCCAAAAAGATAAAGAGTCGATTCGGCGGCAGCCTAGAGCCGCTAACCTACCTTCACCTCACCTTTTATCGCAAGGAACACCAGGAATTGGCTGTCGTTCAGAACTGTGAAATCGTACGAGCTTTTCCGGCCTACCAGTTGAAATGGGAGGTGAATCTTCACTTCAATTATTTTGCTGAACTTTTGATGGAATTCGGAAAGGAGCAGGAAGAAAGTGAAAACCTATTTCGGCTGACTTTAGCGGTTTTGGAAGCCAGCCAGACTGTACCCGTCGAAATTGCCGCGCGCTATTTCGAGTTTTGGATCCTCAAATTGGAAGGTGTTTTGCCCAGTCTGGATCAGAAGCTGCCTTCGAAGCTAGCAGCCAAAATGTTCGCAATGCTGAAGCGTCATCCCAGTGAACTGTCAGGGGTAAGCTTCACAGCCGAAGAGATGGAAAGGTTAGAAAGGATATCCAGCCAGTTGATAGAATGCCACCTTGAAAAACAATTGAAGACCCCAAAAATGCTGAAAGAATTACTGTAACTCATCAACAGGTAGAGCCAAGATGACAACCTTTCAGGAAATCATCCATCAACTTCTTGAGTACTGGATGGATTATGGCTGTGTCATCCAGCAGCCGTACGATTTAGAAGTCGGCGCGGGTACCATGCACCCGGAGACGTTTCTGCGTGTTTTGGGATCTCAACCCTATCAAGTGGCTTATGTTCAGCCCTCGCGTCGTCCCACTGATGGTCGCTATGGGGAAAATCCCAATCGCATTTATCGGCATTATCAGCTTCAGGTGATCTTGAAACCCCCTCCCGATGACGTCCAGGAGATCTATCTGGAAAGTCTTCGAAAACTGGGTATTTCCCTGGAAGAGCATGATTTACGTTTCGAGGAAGACAATTGGGAAAGTCCAACTCTGGGTGCCTGGGGTATCGGGTGGCAGGTTCTGTTAGACGGATTGGAGATTACCCAGTTCACCTATTTTCAACAGGCGGGAGGTTTGGACCTGATGCCGATTTCGGCCGAGATCACTTACGGTCTGGAACGGGTCGCTACCTTTATAGCCGATGCGGACAGCGTCTTCGATCTGTGGTGGAACCGGAAACTCACCTATGGACAGGTGAAGCATCGTGAAGAAGCCGAATTTTCAAAGTACAACTTTGAAGTCGCCGACAAGCAGCTGCTTTTTCGGCTTCTCGACCTTTATGAGAAAGAGTGCCACCGCTGTTTGGAGGCCGGTTGTACACTGCCCGCCTACGATTACTGCCTGCGCTGTTCTCATACCTTTAACTTACTGGACAGCCGAGGTGCGATTAGCGTCACTGAAAGAGTTGGAATCATCGGTCGGATTCGCAGTCTTGCCGTTCAAATTGCTGCCCAATACGTGGAAGGCCTCAAAGAAAATGAAAAACCAGTTTCTGTTTGAACTGGGCACTGAGGAGATTCCAGCCGATATGATCCCGCCTGCTATGGAGCACCTGCGGGTCTACTTCGAGAAGTGGATGCAGCAGGGCCGGGTTCACTGTGAATCGCTACGGACTTATAGCTCGCCTCGTCGCTTGGCAGTCTTTCTGGAAGGGCTCTCAGATCGACAGCCCGATCGGGAGGAGATCGTACTGGGTCCTCCCAAGTCGATCGGGTTAGACGAGAAAGGCGAGATCACCGCGGCTGGTCAGGGCTTTGCCCGTAAGCTCAAAGTTCCTACAGAAGAATTGAAAGTCTTTGACACGGAGCGCGGGCCCTATCTGGGATACCGGAAAAGTGTTCCCGGAAAACCCGTCCAACAGATTTTGCAACAGGTCCTGCTCGAGGTGATCACCTCCCTTTCCTGGCCAAAAAACATGTATTGGCGACCGAGCCGATTCCGTTTTATTCGCCCGCTGCGGTGGTTTGTCGTCTTGTGGAATGAAGAGGTGCTTCCCTTCGAATTTGAGGGTGTCGAGGCGGGTAATCTTACCCGTGGACATCGCTTCTTGGGGGAAAGCGAGATTCGCTTGAGTAGACCTGGAGACTACCTCGATAAGCTGCGTGACAATTATGTTCTGGCTGATGTTGATGAGCGCAGGCGGAAAATCTTACAGGAGATTGAACGACAGATTCCCCTCGGCCTCCAGATTCGCACCGATGACGCTTTACTGGAGGAGGTGGTGCATCTCAATGAGTATCCGAGTGTCTTGCTGGGTCACTTCAGTGAGGCTTTTCTGGATATTCCTCAGGAGGTCTTGGTAACGGTGATGCGAAGCCATCAAAAATACTTCTCGGTGACGGACAGAAGCGGTCAGTTGCAAGCCCATTTTTTGACCATATTAAATGTGCCGGGTGATCCCCAGGGAATAATTCGTCGAGGACACGAGAAAGTTTTAAAGGCCAGGCTGGAAGACGCTGTTTTTTTTGAAGGTGTGGATCACAAGACTCCCTTGAAAGATCGGCTTCAACAGCTCAAACAGGTGCTTTTCCAGAAAAAACTCGGGGATTATTATGATAAGACCGAACGTGTTCGCCAGTTGTGCTCCAAGTTAAGAGACGATCCCCACCTCGAGACAGCAGCGACACTGTGTAAGACAGATCTTACCACGGAAATGGTGCGAGAGTTTCCAGAGCTTCAAGGAATCATGGGTGGTTTGTACGCACGCCAGGAGGGCTACCCCAGGGAGATTTGGGAAGGAATTTACCAGCACTACCGTCCAATTTCTCCAGAAGATAACTGCCCCTCCACCCGGACGGGGGCACTTCTGTCCATTGCCGACAAGTTAGACACGATCGTTGGTTGTTTCGGAATCGACATCATTCCGACAGGTTCCAGTGATCCGCTTGCCCTGCGCCGGCAAGCACAGGGAATAGTCAGAGTGCTGTTTGATCACCAGTTGGACTACTCCTTGCCCCAGTTAGTCGAGATGGCACAGAAAAATTTCTCCACAAAAAAACCAGCACGAAAAACCAGCCGAGAGGTACTCGACTTCTTGGAGCAACGGGTTCGGTTCATTTTACAGGAGAAAGGGATTGCCTATGATGTTTTAAGTGCGGTACTGGCGGTGGGTGTGGAGAGAGTGCATGAGTCCTATGAAAAGGCTCTGGCCCTGTCCGAGATCAAGAATGAGCCCGATTTTGGAGCGCTGGCAATTACCTATAAGAGAATTAAAAACGTGATCGGAGGACAACCGATTGAACTTGTCGCCGTCAACGAGAAATATCTTGTCGAGGCCGCGGAAAGCAGCTTATTCCTTGCGTATCTGGAGGTAGGACAGAAAGTGGAAACCCATCTCAAGAAGGCTGAGTATATTCAGGCGCTTCGGCAAGTGGCCAGTCTTCGAAGCTCGGTGGATCGCTTTTTCGACGAAGTTCTGGTGCTGACCGATGCTGGCCAACTGCGCCATAATAGATTACGGTTGTTGTATGAGATTTCCTATATTTTTCTCCGGATCGCTGATATTTCTGAGGTGGTTTCAACTGGAGAATCACGTAAATAGTGAGAACGGGTACAATTCGCGTCACGGATTCGTAGGGGAGAAAGAATGATTGAAGAAAGAGTCAAGATTGAGAATTCGAAAGGAAAACTGGGAGTACTCCTGGTTGGTCTGGGGGCCGTCAGCACAACCTTCATCGCGGGTGTGGAGGCCGCTAAGAGGAATCTTGGAAAACCCATTGGGTCTCTGACTCAAATGGGGACCATTCGCCTGGGAAAACGCACCGAGGAACGAGTCCCCAAAATTGCAGAACTTGTCCCTTTAGTCCCGCTGGAAAATATCGTCTTTGCCGCCTGGGATATTTTCCACGATGATGCCTACGTCTCGGCTGTTCATGCGGGTGTTTTAAAAACGGATTTGCTCAGAAAGCTGAAATCCGAGCTGGAGATGATTCGTCCCATGAAGGCTGTGTTTGATAATCGCTACGTGAAGAAACTGCACGGAACGCATATCAAAAAAGGGAAGAGCAAATGGGATCTAGCCTGGCAGCTCATCGAGGAAATCCAGAGTATTCAAAAAGAGCAAGACGTGGATCGATCCGTGATGATCTGGTGTGGAAGCACGGAGATTTTCATTCGACAGCAAGCCGTTCACCAATCGTTGAAAAAGTTCGAAGAGGGTTTAAAGAACAATGATGAAAACATTCCATCCAGTATGATTTATGCTTATGCGGCCCTCCAGCTGGGGATTCCTTATGCCAACGGAGCTCCTAATCTGACAGTCGATGTGCCCGCTTTGTGCGAATTGGCGCAAGAGAGACGGGTGCCCATTTGCGGAAAGGATTTCAAGACGGGTCAGACCCTCATAAAAACCATGATCGCCCCGGGTCTCAAGGCTCGACTATTAGGTCTGTCGGGCTGGTTTTCGACGAATATTCTAGGTAATCGTGATGGAGAGGTGCTAGATGATCTGGAATCCTTCAAGACCAAAGAGGAAAGTAAACTTTCCGTTCTGGAGAAGATTCTACAGCCCAATACTTATCCTGACCTGTATCGGGATTTCTATCATAAGGTCCGCATTAATTATTACCCGCCACGCAAGGATAACAAAGAAGGATGGGACAACCTCGACATCTTTGGCTGGTTAGGTTATCCCATGCAGATCAAGATAAATTTTTTGTGTCGAGACAGCATTCTCGCTGCCCCTCTAGTACTGGATCTAGCTCTCTTTCTAGATCTTGCAAAACGCTCTGGCATGTACGGGATTCAGGAATGGCTTTCTTTTTATTTCAAAAGCCCGATGACGCTTCCGGAGCTGTATCCCGAGCATGATCTTTTTATCCAATTGATGAAACTGAAGAACACACTCCGTCACATGAGAGGGGAGGAGCCGATTACACATTTGGGTCTGAATTATTATCAGTAAGCAGATCTTCAGGGTCTTCGCTTCAGCACTTCGACACGGGACCCGACCAGACGTTTTGGTTTGAGCTGGAGGATGAAACGGTGTTGAGCGTCTATGATAAAGTCTTTGAGCAGTTGCGACACGACCCGGAAGGCTTTTGGGCTGAAGCAGCCGAAGATGTTCACTGGTATAAGAAGTGGGACAAGGTCTTCGACGACTCGCGGCAGCCCTTCTATCGATGGTTTGTCGGGGGCAGCGTGAACACTTGCTATAACGCTCTCGATCTGCACGTCGAAGACGGCCGGGCTGACCAGCCAGCTCTCATCTATGACAGTCCGGTGGCCGAAACAATCAAAATCTTGACCTATCGCCAGCTCCGAGACCAGGTCGCACACTCTGCCGGGGTGTTGGTTGGTCAGGGGATTCAGAAAAGGGGACCGCATTATCATCTATATGCCCATGGTGCTGGAAACAGCCGTGGCGATGCTCGCCTGTGCCCGGATCGGGGTGATTCACTCTGTTGTCTTCGGGGGCTTCGCCTCCCATGAACTGGCGACGCGGATTGGCGCGGTTGCGTCCTTCAAGCAGGCCACTGTGGTGAAGCGCCTCCCCAAGACGCGCTCAGGGAAAATCTTGCGTGGGACCATGAAGAAAATTGCCGATGGGGTCGAATATCCGATTCCAGCTACGATTGATGACCCAATGATCTTGGAGGAAATTAAGGACGCCCTGGGGATTTTGGGCTACCCGCGAAATAAGCGGAGATCATGATAAAAAAGGGGACATGGTCGTGCTATCAGGGCTGGTCATATCCAGCATATTCCCACCACCGTTTGCCGGGGGGCTTTTCCGGAATAAGTGGCTTGAGAAACTCAATCGATCTTTCAAGTCCCTCTCTGACATCAAAGTAGTCACACTCCATCTCGATGGAGAGGGCGCCTTCGTAACCAACGAACCGTAAAGCCGTGAAGAAATTGCGCCAGAACAGTTGGTCATGGCCCCAGCCGATCAGCGTGAACTTCCAGGAACGTGCTTTTGGTGTCCGATGTGAGGTGGGGTCAAGCAGGCCTTGCACCGCCAGGCGGGAACGATCAAAGTGAGTGTCTTTGATGTGGACATGAAGGATTAATTTGGATAAGTAATTGACCGCCTCGACTAGGTCGATATGCTGCACTAACAGGTGCGATGGATCGAAGTTGCAGCCGATCACCGGTCCAACTGACTCGCGTAGCTTCATCAGCGTCAGTGGGGAGTAGACAAGGTCACAAAGTTGGGGCTCGACGGCCAGCTGGCAACCGTGATCCTCAGCAATTTTTCCGTGTTCTTGCCAATAGGGAATCAAGCGCTTTTCCCACTGCCAACACACAATGTCATGACTGAACGTTCTGGTAGAGTCAGACACCCAGTAAGGTATCGTCTCTCCGGGACCAGCCTCAGGGAGACCGGCGACTACCACCAGTCGGTCGACACCAGTGGCTTCCGCCAGTTGGCAAACCTGACGGAAGCCCTGCGAGTATGCTTCCGCCACCTCCTTGTTTGGCGACAGTGGTTCTCCATGGGCACAAAAAGCGCTGATTTCCAGGCCGTGCTCTTTGAGCCTATCCAGCCACCGGTTCAGCTCGCCTTTGTCCTTAAGAAGCTTTTCGGTATCGCAAAATTTGAGCGTCGGCTCGTCCAGCACGGCAACCTCGACCGCCTGTACGGTGCGCTCTTGGAGGAAGTCTAACGCCTCCTCGAACTCAAAACACAAAACAAAAAAGGTATTGACGCCAAGTTTCATACGAGCCCTTCCCTCCTAAAAAAATAGCCGGGCTGCTGGGCAGTCGTGACCGTTTCCGCTCCTTCGTTTTTCACCCGATGCCAATTTCGCGGAGGTACGCTCTTGCCCGCCTGGCAGTGGGCAGCGGTTTATCGAAGGGCACCGGATACATGTCCTGTTCCGCAATCGCCCAGCCGTCGTAAACAATCTCTTGCAGCACGTCTCGAAGAGCGAGGAAATCTATCATCCCTTGGTCCAGTTGGCCGAAGATGCCCAATTCAGTGGCATCGCCCAAAGACATGTGTTTGGCTCCCACCCTGGTCCGGATCTGGGGGTCAACATTCTTCAGGTGCAGGTACCGGATCTTGGTGTGGTATTTTCTTACAAAAGTACCAGCGTCTCCTCCGCGATAGGCATGGTGGCCGGTGTCGAAGCAAAGGGAAACACGCTCCGACTCGGTCTGTTCCAAAAAGGCTTCGATCTGTTCCTCATACTCGACGCGGGTCTCGGCATGGGGGTGGAAAACGAGCTAAAGCCCAAGGCGATCATGGGCCAAATCCGCACCATTCCCCCAACCTCGAGTGCCTCTTCTTTCAATACCGGCCACACCGCCGCATCGCTCAGTGATCGCATCACCTCGCCTGCGACTGCCTTCAAATTTCGACGTTGCAGTTCTGGGTACAGAATCACCGGATCGGTGGGGAGATATCCATATGGTCCGAGTTCGATCCACTGGTAATCTGCCTGGACGAGTTCATCCAAAAATCGCTGCCAGGGGATTTGTTTGGGATCGCTGGGAAAGTTGACTCCCCACGAACACGCTGATGAGCCGATTCTGTCCTTCATAGCGCTAACTGGGTCCTCGGACAAGCCTTCTATGATGGAGAGGGAGTTGCGGGCTGCTAGAACTTCCAATGACTCACCCGCGGCGGATGTGCTCGGACCGCCTCCTCGTTTACCTCGGTTCCCCAACCAGGGCCGGTGGGCAACAGCAAGTACCCATTTTTGATCCTGGGTTTGACCGTGACAAGGTCGTCGTGCCAGGGAACGTTGTCGGGGTCGATTTCCATGATGCGGAAGTTAGGTGCCACAGCGCAGAAGTGCGCGCTCATCATGTTGGCTAGGTGTCCGTAAAAATTGTGGGGAGCGATATTCACTTCGTAGATGTCGGCCAGGGCAGCGATCTTTAAGGATTCAGCCACACCGTTCCAGGGCGCATCGACGATGGCCACATCCATGGCCTGATGGTCCAGATAGGGCTTATAGTCCCACCGGCCGAAGAGGCACTCGCCGGAAGCCACCGGGATTATTGTTCCTTGGCGGATATAGTGCAGTGCTTTGGGATCTCGAGTATCGATCTCGACCCACAGCAAGTCGTATGGTTCCATTGCTCGTGCCATCTTGAGGAAGCCCTCGGTCTTAAAGTTAAAGTTAAGATCGACCAACAGATCCATGTCGGATCCCGCCCCCTTCCGAAAAGCCTCCAGTTGGTCGCACATGGCACGGATCACAGACCGTTCGGCGTTTAGCTCGGGGAATCCGTCGCCAAGGCTGAACCCAGGTATGTGGAGACGCGGATTTTCGCCGAGTAGAAAGATGTTCGACTTGAGCGCCGTATATCCTTTGCTGACTACCTCCCGGCCCAATGCCTCCACGTCATCCAACGTTCTCAGTGGGGGGATCTGCATCTCTTCATGCCATGCCAGGCGGTAGGTGCCGCAATGGGACCAATAGAGTCGAATCTTGTCACGCACCGGTCCACCCAGCATCTCATAGACGGGAATGCCAAGCGACTTAGCCTTGATATCCAGTAGGGCATTCTCGATAGCGCCAATCGCCTGTTGCATGGTACCTCCACTGGCCTGACGTCGGACCGCACACATCATCGCCACGATGGCCTCGTAAGCGCGCGGATCCTGTCCCAGTACCGTGGGGGTGAGACTTTCGATGTGCGCCGAGACACCCATCCCGCCGAAGGACTCGTTATATTCGCTCCAGCCCACCAGGCCTTCATCGGTCGTGATTTTGAGGAAATCGAAATTCCGGAATCCGGCGTCGGCGTGTAGACTTTCCATCTTGCTTACTCGCATTAGACCTCTCCTATTCAACCCGCGGGACTTTCAACACGGGCTGCTATAGTCTCATCCGGCCGCCAGCACCCGTATCTCCCTACGGCCCTCGGGGGTACCAGTGTGAAGGACACTGCCCATCCAGCTGGCGATGAAGATGTGGTTGTCGGGAGTAACGTGGGTCCAGTGCCCCTGGTTCTGGACGGTTCCCAGGGGCTAGCCGCTGCGGATGTCGATCTTCACGGCACGGCTGCCAGACCCTTGTAACTCGCTCAGGTTGCCGGTGAATGGGAAGCCAACCACCCAGACATCGCCTTTTGGAGGGCAAGTCTAGCAAGGCGCAGACTAAGGAGTCAAGAAGTAGCGGATACTGCTAGGAGGTCACCTTCTCTTCGGTTCTCGTGGTCCAAAGAGTCAGATTTTTCAGGTCTTTTTGGGTTCGACGACCGACAAGTAGGCTCAAACCGTGTGCCACAGCGAACAAAAAGAGGTTGGACAGGACCATGATCCACGACTTTTCTGGAAGCCGACCGGACAGGTTCGGAAAATGTCTCTCCCCAACGGAGCTGTCCAGGAACAACCACAAGCAAATCCCGGAGAAGGTGGAGAGCGTGGCGATCAAGGCGGCCCGGCGGGAACCTCCGTCAAGATGAAATAGGGGAGAATCTGCTCAGGTACAATCTGGCCCAGTTCCGCTCTGGGAAAGGTTTTGTAGACTACATACAAAGCAGTACCGATGAAAGAAAAATAGACCCAAACCGGTACGGTCAGAAAAGCGCCAACCATCAACCCTTTGCGTGCTTCCTTGTCGGTCCTCATTGACAAGTAACGCTGAACCGTCATCTGATCCGTGCACATAAAGCCAAGGAACAAGAAGAGGTAAAGAAGCATGAGGATCCACACTGTCTGTTCGCTCCAGGTAAAGGCAGTGCTTCCCACTGAGAATTTTCCGTCCGCCAAGGCCTCGCTGAAGATCTGCGTCAGGCCCCCGGGCAGCAGACCAACCGCGATGGGTAAGCAAATCAACCCTCCCCCCAACAGAGCCAACACCTGTAGAAAATCGGTCCAAATAACGGCTTCAAGTCCACCTGCTACGGGGTAGGAGGCGACCAGTACACCATAACAATGATACAGGCCAGCGGGAAGTTCGCTCATGGTCTCGAAAGGCAGACAGACGGCGTACAAAATGACGCCCAGGCGGGCCCAGGGACCGAAGCGCTGCTCCACTCGTACGCGGAGCGAATCTACCCACGTCGGAAGAAGGGCATGAACAGATAAAGACCAGCCAAGGCAGCCACGCGAAACTCAGAAGATTTGGGGGAGGGCTCAGTATTGCCCTAAATAAGTGTCAATCTCCCATTGTGATACGGAGTTGTTATACCTCTTCCATTCGTCTCGCTTGATCTTTAAATAGTACTCGGCGTAGGGAGAACCAAGTGCCTCCAAAACCACCGGGTCTTGTTCAAGGGCGTCCAGAGCCTCATTGAGGTTGGCTGGGAGCAATTCAATCCCTTCCGTCTTCAGTTCCTCGGGCGCGACTTCGTAGAGGTTCTGATCATTGCTCCGGCCCGCCGCCATCTTGTTTTCGATTCCGTTCAGGCCTGCCGCCAGCATCACGGTTGCCGCCAGATAGGAATTGGTGGCGCCGTCCACGGTGCGGTTTTCAATACGGCCGGGGCCAGGGATGCGGATCATCTGGGTGCGGTTGGAACCACCGTAGGTGACAAATACCGGGGCCCAGGTTGCCCCTGACCGCGGAGCGCCCAGGATCAGGCGTTTGTAAGAGTTGACTGCGGGCGCCGTCACAGCGGTCACCGCGCCAGCCGAGTGCTTTAAGCCCCCAATGAAGTGGTAGGCCAGTTTGGAGAGACCATTTTCATCTTTCTCGTCCAAGAAGAGATTTGTGTCCTTCTCGGCATCCCACAGGCTCATGTGAAAGTGGGCGCCATTGCCCGTGAGATGGTCAAAGGGTTTGGGCATGAAAGTCGCAATCAGGCCTTTCTCCTCGGCACAGGTTTTCACCATCCAGCGATAAAAGGTGTGCCGGTCGGCACTGCGCAGGCTGTCGGAGTAGGTCCAATTGATCTCGAACTGGCAGTTGGCGTCCTCGTGATCGTTGGCGTAGGGGTCCCAGCCCAGCTCCTGCAGATACTTGAGCACCGTTGTGACGAAGTCGAAATTTCGGCCCAGGGCACGGAGATCGTAACAAGGTTTTTCTAACACATCCATTGGGTCGTAGGGTCTGTAACTTCCGTCATCGTTTTTCTGAACCAAAAGGAACTCAGCTTCCACCCCGGTTTTAAAAATGTACCCTTTCTCCCGGGCTCGGGCCAGCTGCCGCTGCAGAATGGTTCGCGGACAGTAGGGCCAGGGCCGGTTGTCCACGTAAATGTTAGAAGCAACCCAGGCCATATTTTTTCGCCACGGCACTTGCATTAAACTGTCAAAGTCGGGAATGGCGATCATGTCGGGATCGTGCGGTCCCTGTCCCATGTTGCCGGCAGCGAAACCGGCGAAACCGGCACTACCTTCTGCCATGTCTTGCAGATGTTGAGCCGGTACCAGCTTGGCTTTGGGAACTCCCGACATCTCCACAAAGGAACAGAGAAAAAACTCGATTCCCTTTTCTTGGACGATCTTTGCAACCGCTTCAAGATTTTCCATTGTTCACCCTTTCTTTTTTATTAGCGTTAGTGGGATACGGCAGCTGATCCTTTCTCCCCCACCAGTTGGTTTTCATAGAACCGCGACAGCGCAAACGGCTGGATCAGTTTGGGTGCTGTGCCGGTCACAATCATCTGGGCCAGGCACTTTCCCGCCACCGGTCCTGCCTTAAACCCATAAGTTCCCCAACCAACGTCAAGGTAAAAACCTTTCAAACCGGGGACATCTCCGATGATGGGACTGTAATCGGGGGTCATATCGCAGATTCCCGCCCACTGACGCAGTATCCGCACATCGCGAAAACAGGGAAAGATTTCCAGGGAGTGTAAGGCAATTGACTGCAGCGTGGGTAGTGTCGAGCGCAGACTGTAGCAGGAGTAAGGATCGACTTCGGCACCCATGACCAGTTCCCCCCGCGGCGTTTGACTGATGTAAACGTGAAGGTTTGCGGAAACAATGACTTTGTGGAGCACGGGCATCAGAGGTTCGGTGACGCAAGCTTGAAGGGGATGACTCACGACGGGAAGATCCACTCCTGCCATGCGGGCGATGGTCGAACACCAGCCCGAGGTGGCATTAACGATCGACTCGGTGCGAATTGTTCCCCGATTGGTCTTCACGGCCAGGATCCGCCCCCTGTCCACTGACAGACCTTGAACCTCGGTGTGAGATTGAATTTCCCCGCCTAGACGATTAATTTCGCGAGCGTAGCCCCAGATCACCGCATCGTGGCGAATGATCCCTCCCGGCGCGTGGTAAAGGGCCGCCAGAATGGGATAGCGGGGTCTGGTGCTGGTGTCGATTGCGGGAACCAGACGCTTGATCTCCTGAGGATCAATCATTTCGCTTTCGACACCCAGCACCTTGTTGGCTTCGGCCCGCTCGCGCAACCCGTTCACGGTTGAGTCGGTGTGGGCCAAAGTGAGGTGGCCCTGCTGCGAAAACAGCACGTTGTAACCCAGGGTTGCCGAAAGTTCTTGATATAGCTTCAAGCTTTGGTGGTAGAAGGGGATGGCTTCGGGTGTGCGGTAGTTGGCGCGAATAATTGCCGTGTTGCGCCCACTGTTGCCACAACCGAGATAACCTTTTTCCAGGACCGCCAGATTGCGGACTCCCTCCAGCGCCAGATAGTAGGCCGTGGCCAGGCCGTGCACGCCCGCTCCAATGATGATGACGTCGTAACTTTCCTTCAGTGGTGCGGGTGTCCACATCGGGTCAAAACGAAAGAGTGAACGCATCTTTTAGCTCCCTAAAAGTCGGTAAGCAGTCAGGCCGAAGGGCCGCATTTCAAACTCCTCTCCGGCTTCCATCACGCAGTCCCACAAATACTCCCCGTATTCACTGAGGAACAGGATTTCGTAGGCGGCCAGCGAGGCCCGGTCTCGGCGGACAATGGTTGCGGGAGTTGCCGCCACCGGCGCGCAGCTACACTGTAGGTTGGCGAAAGAGTTTTCACGAAGGTCCAGAGAAGTGAGCTTCCGCAACAGCGCCCTGGCCTGTGGTCCGCACACAAGAAAATTTCCGAGGCCACTGCTGCGGTGGGTGACATGAAGGCATCCCGACAGCGAGTTTCGGTCAGTGATCTGAGTCATGATCGGGTCATCTTGGCGATCGGCAACAAACAGGGCGTGATCAGGTGAGATCCTTGCCGCATAGCCAGAATCGGTGGAGATCACAATGCCGGGTTCAGGTGCTGGCCTGTCCAGGATCGACCCCAGAAACTGGTCAACGCCTTGTCCTTTCAGCTCCCACTTCGAGGTAAAGCTCAAATCGAGTAGTCCCGCCCCGCAACGTACAGCGTTTGCCTCCTGGTCCGGATCACTGAATCGCGTCACGCAGTACCATTGGGAGATCAACTCGAGAACAGCTCCCAGTTGCACCAGCTTGTAATGAACGGGAGACCTTTTAACTGGGGCCCACTTATTGAACGTGTGACTCATCGGCAGAAATGACCAATCAGGAATACCGCATGACGAATGCCGGTCATGTCTATTGCCTCAGGCGCTTGCCTTCGGGATCGTAAAAGGGGAGCAGATGCACTCGGGCCGGCACCGTCCTGCCGTTTTGACGGATACCGATCCTAGCTCTTTCGGACGAGATTTCGTACGGTACCCAGGCCATGCCCACACAACGTTTCTGCCCGGGGCTGATGCGAGCACTGGTGACTCGACCCACGGGTCTGTGATTGACTACCACGGTACTGCCTTCTTCCACCAGGCGGTCGGTGACAAAGCCCACCAGCCGGTGCTGCAGGCCGCGATCGCGCAAGGACGTCAGGATAGATTTGCCCACGAAGTCTTCCTTGGCGAATTTCACAACCCACTGCATGTCGGCTTCCAGCGGATTGCTCAACGCGTCTGTATCCTGTCCCACAATGATGTGTTTCTTCTCCAGTCTCAAGATCCTCTGGGCTTCAACGCCGAAGGGCATGATGCCGAATCTCTCTCCGGCCTCCATGAGCATCTCCCACAGATACTCGCCATAGCCTCGAGGCACATGGATTTCCCAACCTGTTTCCCCCACGAAGCCGATGCGAAAAAGCCTGGCCGGGATGCCCGCGACTTCACCTTGCGCGCAGCACATGTAGCGGAAGATCTCGGGAGAGACATCCACTTCGGTGACCTTTTGCAAGACTTGGCGAGCTTTGGGTCCAGCGATGTTAACCGCTGAAAAATCACCGGTCACGTTGGTTAAGTGAGCGCAGAAGTCGTTTATTGTCGCCCACCACTCGATCCAGCTCTCGACAAATTCGATATTTCCCGAAGTAGTGGTGATGTAGTAATGATCCTCGGCCAACCGGCTGACAGTGCCGTCGTCGAGAATGATGCCGTCATCGCCGCAAATCACTCCGTAACGGATGCGTCCCACTTTCAGCGTGGAGAAGATATGGCTGTAGACTAGGTCCAGAAGCTGGGGTGCATCGCGTCCCTGAATCTCCAACTTTCCGAGGGTGCTCACGTCGATGAGGCCGACTCGTTCACGCACCGCTCGCCACTCCATCTCTGGTCTCAGGTAAGTGAGAGGTCGTTTCCACTCCCCCATGTCCATCTGGCGAGAACCGGCCTGCAGGTGCTGGTGGTGCATCGGTGTGAGCTTTACGGGCTGGTGGTGGGGGCCGGCCAGGACACCCAGCGAGATCGGCCGAATGGGCGGGCGAGAAGTAGTGGTGCCGGTTTCCCTCAGGGTGCGCCCGGTTTCCTGCGCACAGGAGCTGGCCAGGGACATCAGACACATTCGTCCCTGGCAGGGGCCCATGGAGGCGGTGGTGTACCGTTTCAGCAGTTCCATTTCGTCAAATCCCTCGGCTACCGCGTTGGTGACATCCCTTTCCGTAACGTCCTCACAGAGGCAAATGAAGTGCTTTCCTCTTTTCTTGTCAGTCAAGGGAAGATCGGGGTGGAACCTTTGACGGTATCGGGCTTCCGCTTCCTGGAGTTGACTCTTTAGCATCTCGAGTTGTTGTCGCTGCGAGTCGGGCAGGGGACGGATGCGGTGAGCGGCTTCCAGGCCTGCCAGTTGACCTTGGGCCACGATGATGGACAGGTCCCGAAAACCGGTGAGCTCACCTGCCAGGTGGAGATCAGGAGGGACCTGAGAAGGAACCATTTGATTCAGGTCCGAGTCAAAGGAGACAGAACCTCCGGCCTGTCGCAGCAGGTCCAGTGACGGGGCTCGATGGGAGCAAAGGCAGACAAGATCACACTCGTAGGTGCGCGCCTGGCTGCTGTCCACTCGCCCGCCGGCGTTTCGAGGCGCAACTGTCATCGCTCGAACCCGGCGCCGGCCCTGCCCAGCGATGGGAACGGACGAAACCAAATGAGCAATGTGCAGCTTTCGGAGCTTCTGGACCTCAGGTGAGTCAGCGACGTGGGGGCGCTGGTCGACCACAGCTGCCACCTGAATGCCAACCTGATGAAGATCCAACGCCAGTCTTAGACCGTCCTCATCGCAGGCAACGACCAGGGCTCGCTCCCCCGGGCGGATGCCGTAAAGATGAATCAATTTAAGGACGCCTGTGCCCAGCATAATGCCGGGTAAGTCGTTGTTTTCAAAAACGCCGGGATAATGGTAACTTCCGCTGGCCACAACGATTTGAGCGGCCCGCACCTGAAGCAGACGGTTGTCGGCGGCTATGCCAATGAGGTTCCCCTCGTAGCCGCCAAAAGCCACGGCCGGATTGACCGTCTGGATTAACGCTTGCCCTCGCACTTTACGGGTCAGATCCCGGGCCATCTCGAAGCCGGCTCGCGCCTGTCCAGAGGTTGGATCTGGAAAAAGTCGCTGGTGAAATCGGAGATGACCGCCCAACTCTGGCTGGTCGTCGATCAACAGCACTTCAACCCCCGTCTGCGCGGCAGTGCTGGCTGCCGACAGTCCGGCGGGTCCACCCCCCACGACCACGATTTCCTTGTGCAAGTGTTCTTGCTGGCAGTGGGAAATTTTTTCTCGGGTGATGTCCAGCACACCCAGGCCCGCCAGGCGCCGAATCAGGGGCTCCACCATCCTCCAGGCCAAACGCGGTTTGGACAGTGTCTTGTAGTAGAAGCCCACGGGAAGATAACGATCGAACTTTTCTATCAAGGAAAACAGATCCCATTGCAGCGAGGGCCAGTTGTGCTGGGAAGTGATCTGGTCGCCCTGGCGCACCGGTTTGGTGCACACCCGCACGTTGGGAACTCCGTTGACGTTCATCAGACAGTTGGGACACTCTCCCGAAACGCACAGTAGGCCTCGTGGTCGGTGATACTTGAAGCTGCGCGAGAAAATGTCGATGCCTGAGGCCGCCAGGGCCGAGCCAATCGTGTCTCCCGGATGTGCCTGGAACGTCTCATCATCGAACTGAAACCGGAGATGTTGACTCCGATCGATGACTTCTCCGGGCTGTGGATCGAGTCTGGACATTGCTCTTTTCTAATCGGAGTGTTGACCAAGGGGCGATTTCTGGCCGGCCTGGTAAGCTTCCAGTTCCTTGGGCCGGAAGCTGGCCTGGATTTGATTGGTCAAGGTGTTGCGCACCACCAGAAACCACAAGCGACAGCCCATGCGGTGATACCACCACTCCAGCTGATTACCGGCGGCGTTCTCCCGGAGATACAGATAGCGGGTCCATTCTGTTGCCGGTGCGGCCGGCTCCGGGCGTCGGTGGTACTCGCCGGCAAAATGAAACTCGTAAGCCGAGCGAGAGCCGCAGTTGGGGCAAGGCAAGAGAAAGGACACCGTCGATACCTCTATTGGTCCGAAGGGGCTGATTTCGCCTGGCCCCAACCGGGGCCGCCGGCGAAAACCCGACAAGTTCCCACCAGGGGGACGCCAGTGATCATGGATGCCTCCAGAGTTAGGGCGCGCAAATCTTCACGCTCCAGGTTGTGGACGTCCGATTTGCCGCAAGCCCGAGCCAGAATCTGGATTTCTGAAGTCATGGCATGGAAAAAATTAGCAACCCGTTCGGTGGCTTCATCGATGGGTAATCGCTTCATTAACTCCGGGTCCTGGGTCGTGATTCCGACCGGACATTGTCCGGTATGGCAATGGTGGCAGTAATGAGGTTCGGTTCCCAGCCGGTGGTAATCCTCTACGTGAATCGGTTTGTTGCAGTTCAGTGCAATCAGTGCCGCTGTTCCTACGTAGACGGCATCCGCTCCGAGTGCTATGGCTTTGGCGGCATCGGTACCGCTGCGAATCCCTCCGGCGATGATCAACTGGACTTCACCGTACAGGCCCAGGCTCTCCAAACCGGCGCGAGCCTCACAAACCGCCGCCAGCGTGGGGATACCGGTGTGGTCCATGAGCAGTTCGGGCGAGGCGGCGGTGCCACCCTCCATGCCGTCGACGACAATCACATCGGCTCCCGCTTTGGCCGCCAGTTTGACGTCGTCATAGACGCGGCAGGCACCCATCTTGACGAAGATGGGTGCCTGCCAATCGGTTGCCTCTCTGAGCTCCTCAATCTTGATGATCATATCATCGGGGCCCAGAAAGTCCGGGTGCCGGCAGGGACTGCGCTGATCCACACCCTCGGGCAGATCGCGCATCTCCGAGATTTCCCGGGAGACCTTCATCCCCAGCAGCAATCCTCCGGTTCCCGGCTTGGCTCCCTGGCCGAGGGTGAGCTCGACGCCGTCAGCCATCTTTAAGTGATGAACATTGATCCCGTAGCGACTGGGGAGGACCTCGTAGATCAAGACCTTGGAATGCTCTCGTTCGGCCATGAGCATGCCTCCGTCACCGGTGGTGGTGGAGGTGCCCACTCGGGTGGCACCTTTAGCCAGGGCCACCTTGGCGTTGTAGGAGAGAGCTCCAAAACTCATACCAGTGACCATGATCGGAATGTCAAGCTCGATGGGTTTTCGGGCAAAGCGGGTTCCCAGTACTGTCTTGGTGCTGCACTTTTCTCGGTAGCCTTCCAATGGGACGCGCGTGAGTGTACCGGGAAGAAAAACCAGGTCGTCCAGGGACGGTAGTGGCTGGCTTCGTAGCGTGCCAAAACCCCGAATACGATAGCGTCCCAGTTGGGCTTTGGTCTGAATATCTTCAATTACCTCAGTGCGCCACAGGTTTCCCTGACTCAATGCTGGCTGATCTTTTACAGAGCTTCCGACCATAAGTCTATCTCCTGTTTATCAAAATTCCAGAGCTTCCGACCCGCCACCACCTTTTTGAATGATGGTTTCGGATCGATACCCCAGTTGCCAAGATTGTGGCTTATAAACTGGTGTTCTTTTTGGCTCGGTTCTTCCACAATGGCGTCGTTACCCAATTCTTGAATGTTGCCTCCCACGTAAATGCACCCCTCGTACATGGAATCAGCCAGGGCGGGTCCGGCGTTGCCACACACGATGATGGTGCCCTTTTGCATCATGAAGCCGGCCATGTAGCCGCAGTCCTGCTCGACAATGAGCAGTCCGCCTTTCATGCTCACCCCGGCGCGCGCCGCTACGTCTCCGTGAACGACCATCGTTCCCCCACAAATGGAGGCGGCACAACTGTTACCCGCATTACCTCTCACCCGAATGGTGCCCGACATCATCGATTCACCCAGGCCCCAGCCAGCACTTCCTCTAATCTCCAGATCGGGTCCGTCCATCAAACCGCCGCAGTAGTAACCGACGCTGCCTTCGAAAACGATGGAAACATTGGCGAGAAGGCCGACGGCCAGGTTGTGGTGCCCCTTACAACCGCTCACCTGGATTCCGTGTTGGTGGGATCCAACCAGCTCCCTGATCTGCTGGTTGATCTCTCGGGAGTTCTTTCCTTGAGCTTCAATTTGAGCTTCCAGGGTCTTTTCTCCACTTGCCATCAAACCATCTCTACTGCATAAGCGGGAACTGACCACAACTGGACCTGATTAGCCGGCGGTTCCCGTACTTCGAATGGAGTATCAAAAGCCGTCCGCAGGGCAATTTCTTCAGTGGCAATGGCGACGAACTCATCTGATTCACCCACCACCAAAGGTTTGAGTGCAAAACGGTCCTTCACATAAGCCAGAGAGCGACCGCTGGAGACCAGATAGGAAAAGGAGCCATCGAAGTCCTCAACTGAAGACCAGAGGGCTTCTTGCAGAGAGGCGCCCCGTTCCAACTTATGCCGCAGATAGACGCCGATGATTTCGGAATCGTTTTCTGTGTAAAAGCGGATGCCTCGCTGCTCATACTGGCAACGCAGCTTGTGATAGTTGGTGATGTGTCCATTGTGAACGCTGGCCAGATCGGGAACGCCACGCGCCCAAAAAGGCTGAGAATGGCTCAGGTCGACTCGGCTCTCGGTGGAAAGGCGCGTGTGGCCGATGCCGTGGCTGCCTCGAAAACCGCGAATGTGGTAGTGCCGCTCCAGATTTTCGGGCGATCCCACTTGTTTGACAATTTCCAGTTGTGTTCCCAGGCTGACCAGTTCCAGCCCTTCTCCTGCCGTTTCAAGCTCTTCAGTGAATTCTAGGATATCGCTCACCGGTCCGACCACCAGGCGAAGATACTTTGGAAAAATGTGGTGTTCGTTCACCGTTACCCGTTTTTTAACCTGTTCAAGAAGGGCTGCACCCTTTTTCTCGAAGTCCCCCTGCTCGCCTAGCTCGATGCGCACAACTAGGTTTTCCTCTTCGGGTGTTCCGAAAATGGCGACTCCCGCTGAGTCGGGTCCCCGACGGGATAGAGCGCTGAGCATTCGATAAAGAACGTCGCCGATTGGGGTATTAAGATTTCCTGTTTTGTCTAGGTAACCGATAATTCCACACATAGATTTAGTACTTGGTTCCGCAAACAGACTCGCATTTGCGGCGAGCGCGACGGTCCTAATTCCGCGAAGCAACGACGCTGGCGATGCCGCTGTACATCGCCAAGGAGGAGCGACAAAGAAAGCAGGGCCTTTGTGTCACCATCCTATGGGGGCTAAGGATGTGCTGGATGATCTCTTTGTCGTTCGTTGCCGCCGATGCGACGCTATCGACTGCTCCTCTCTTCTCGACCTCACCCCGCCACATTCTCAGTCAACGCGAGCGTACTGATGAAACCGAGTACTAAGATTCGATTTCTCTATTAGAGGACACAAAGGATAGCAAACACTATGAATGAAAGAAATGTAGAAAATAACGGGTGAGGAATGCCGAAGGACGAATTGAACAGAGCCGAAAGATCAGCGGACATCCGCGAACCGAATCTGCAAGAACTGTTAACGATGAGCTTCTATTGTTTTCTAGATCTCCGTATTTCAATTGACAGCAGGTCGCTTATCGGTGCAGGTTGTGGGCCAAAGCTGGAAAGATTAGAAGAGGGAAGCTGCCCTATTATGCGCCGAGACATGAAAAGGGAATATCAGGTGATCTTGACGCTAGACACTGGGTGGGTCAGAGTGGCGGCGAGTTACTGTTTGGGATGGAAGGGTTCGCGCCAATTTGCCGTTATCATGCCGTCGATGTGATCATGCCAGATGTCAAACACTGTGGCGGGTTCCTCGAAGCGCGTCAAATTGCGGCCCTCGCCGAGCTGCACAATGTCCTCGTGTCGCCGCATAACCCGACCGGACCGGTGGCCACCTCGGCGAGCATTCAGCTGTGTGCGGGCATGCCGGACTTCGACATTCTCGAATATCAGTGGAACGAGGTTCCATGGCGAAACTGCTCTGGTTGATCCACCAGAGCAGTTTCGCCATGGCCATATCAGTGTGTCGGATCGCCCGGGTTTCGGCGTTGAGCTCAACGAAGACGTCGTACGCGCCCACCCGTGAACCGTACAAGTGAAGAAGGCCCAATCCCAAGCAAGCAATATGGTTGGTTCAGTTTCAGACTGATCAACCAGGGTGAGTTACCTCCTCTACTTACCGGATTGACCAGGGTTGAGCTTTTTCTGTAGCTTGTCTCAGCAGGTATATGGAGTATTTTGTCCATAGCTTGGTCCTGGTGGTTAGAAACAGCAAAAGGAAGGGAACGAGGAATATGGCAGCGGCATTAGTCAGTCAGAAACTGCCTTTCTGATTGGCCTTCGATGGATCTCCTTCAGCGAAGGAAGCCGTGAAGACACTTACCTCGCGATCGTCGAGCAGGTGAGTGTCACCGTGCTGACTGTTCTGAGCAAATGATCACACTTTACCCGATGGACATGTGGTTGGTTAGGTACAAACAGCCATGATGGGACTTCCAGTGGTTGAACACTTGAGGCCGAATCCACACCTATATCTGGTGAGTAAGGAGTTTAAGGTCGATGAGAAATTCCTATCCCTAGTACCAGTCCAGGCTTGACAGAGCGTTGGCGAGCAAGGATCCTAGGAGTGCCTACTCGTCGAGTCACGTCGGGGAGACCAACCGAGCAAAACGCAGGCAAGACAGGTGATTTGAGCGATTTCTGTAGGGAGAAGGTGGCTTTAAGATTAACCATCCATTGGAGCCTGACAAGAAGTAAACCTCGTCCTCGAGGTTGGCAACTTCAACCTGAAATGGAACAGGGAGAATGGAGGGGAGAGATATGCGGAAATTATTACTAGCTGTGGTGGGATTTACGTTCATCACCTTGCAAACAGCAGTAACAGCATCTTCGGAAAAAAGCTCTGAGATAAAAGTTTTGGATCGTTGGGTGGGATCGTGGAAGTCCAACGTGGTCGCCGAACCTTCCGCGTGGATTCTTCGTGGAATGAAGCGAGTGGAAACCAGAAAAGTTGGCTGGATTCTTAATTACCAATTTCAGCAGACAACAATTCACAGCGATGATGAGGAGAGTCGTGAAATTCACTGCTATAACCCAAAGAAAAAAACATACCAAAAATGGACATTTAACTCGAAGGGCGAGAATAGTTATTGGTCTGGAAGGTGGAACCAAAAGACCAAGGAAATGACGTGGAAACTCGAATTCGTGGAAGGGTTTTTAAAGGGAACGATGGTGGATCACTTTCTCACACCAGATGAATATGAAACCACTATTGTTATAGAAGATATGCGAGGAAATGTGCTCGTAGATGGCCATGTGAGACACACACGCGTCAATGAATAAAAGTGGCAGTCCTACCCCTGGACTCCACGGTGGGGTGACCTGTGGCAACGATTACAACCTGCCCCCGGGCCAAGTTGCATTTTTGAATCTGGACAATAATCAGCTAACAGGTTCTATTTCTGCAGAACTGGGTAACCTTTCCCGATTGGGTGTTTCCGCGCTTTGTTGGGAATGACCGACTGCGAGTATTTCGCATTCACAACGGACGGCTCTCGCTTGTTGAACTTGATCTCACTGCCAATGATCCAATCAATACTGCCGTGTCTGTTTCTCTGATTGAAGCAGAAGCAACAAGAGTGACTGCTTGGAAAATTGCGACAACGAATCTCTCGGCTCATTGGCATTCGAGCCACTCCTTCTATCACCCTCGCTACAAACGGATGGCAATTTGGGAACCTGATGCCACGCAGGAACTTCGATACCTTGCTCCACAAAGTGTTGCTGCAGCACCTGTAGGTGATGGATCGTGGATCGTTGCTACAAACAAACGAGTTCTACGGCAATTCGTTGGCGAGAAGGATGGAATCCATTTGAGGAACCAACTCGCCATTCCAGTTGCAACCACATCTAAACAATGGCCGCACTTGTTGCTTGAGCCAAAGGGAAACCGTTTACACGTTCACGCAGTCAACCTAGACGATTAACGACCGTTACGTGGAAGCCAATTCATCCTGTACGTATGCCTTGGGGATATAGAACTTCAAGACAAGAAGGAATAGAACCGCAGTGAACGCAATTGCTGCTGTGAAAAACCAGTAGTAATTTGCACCTGAAAGCGTGACTGTACCATCATCGTTTTGGATCACAATATTGACACCCGCAGTAAACAAGTTGCCAAGCGTTACTGATGCAAGGAAACAGCCCATCACGATCGACTTCATCGTTTTTGGTGCTTGCGTATATGCAAACTCAAGGCAAGTAATCGAGATCAAGATTTCCGCTGCAGTCATGATGACATAGGAAAGGAACTGCCACGAAATATGGGGGGTCATGCCTGCTGCGATTTTTGTTTCAATTAATGCTGGGACTGCGAACGCAGGGATGCAAATGAAGAAACCAATTGCGATGCGTCGCAGTGGTGTCATCTCAAAGAGATTGCGTTTCATCCAAGGATAGATCCCGTAGTAGAACAGTGGAATCATCATCAAAACAAGGATGGGATTCGCTGCTTGTATTTGGGAAGGGAGCAGTTCATAGCCAAAGACAACACGATCCATATGTAGTGATTGCAACACCCATGCAGAACCTGTCTGATCAAAGAGCGCCCAGAACATCGCGACGAAACAGAAGATGATCCCCAGTTTTGCGAGAATGGAGATCCCCTCATTGCTGAACGTTTCTCGCACCCATTTCATCCCACCGGGAGGAATATGTACAAACTTCCAACGACCCATCCAGAAAACGATGGTTGCAAGAACCATCAATCCGCCGGGTACACCAAATGCCCAACCGGGACCGTAATTCTTCAGAAGAATTGGAGTAAGAATCGTTGATATTGCAGCACCAAGATTGATTGCAAAGTAGAACCAACTAAACGCTTTCTCAAGCAGGGGCTGGTTCGTCTTTCCAAACTGGTCACCAACATGTGCTGAAACACACGGCTTGATTCCCCCCGCACCGACTGCAATCAACCCCAACCCAATGCCCAATCCAAATCTTGTGTCATCGATCGCAAGCATGAAGTGGCCAAGGCAATACACCAAGGACAACAAGATGATCGTGCGATACTTCCCGAGGAATATGTCAGAGAGCAATCCACCCAGTAGTGGTGTGAAGTAGACAGCAGAGGTAAACAAATGAAACCATACTTTCGCGTCTGCTTCGGACATGTGATCTGCTTGGCCTTGGGAATTAAGCAGATGCGCTGTCATAAACACTACAAGGATGCCTTTCATCCCATAGAAACTGAATCGTTCGGCTGCTTCATTTCCAATGATGTATGAAATCCCTGCTGGCCATTTCTTGGAAGGGACTGGGGCAGTTGTGTAGTTGTTAGGCATTGAATGGAGCTCGCTTTGCTGGGGCGTAGTGTAGGGTGAAATACAGGCGCTGTAAAGTGTTGAAAAGATTGGTGGAGACGAAGGGATTCGAACCCTCGACTTCCTGAGTGCGATTCAGGCGCTCTTCCGGGCTGAGCTACGTCCCCACCCTAAGTCGTCGGTTTCATCAATGTTGCAACCCTGAGGGCTGAGGATATGGCGGGTTATCTCTTTGTCGTTCGTTGTCACCGACGCTACGGTATCGACTTTTCCTCTTTTTGCGATCTTACCTCGCGCCATATCCTCAACAAACGCGAGTGTGTTTATGAAACCAAAGGACTATATTAAAGAGCCATTGTACTCGAAGCGACAGAGAAGAGAAATGTTCCTTAACACGGTGGGAGAAATCCAGGTCCGACTAGAGCTTGGAGCGGCAGGTTTCGATCAAGACGTCGATTTGGTTCACCCCGGAGGGATGTTGTCTTGGAGAGCATGACAATTCAGACGAAACAGAGCATGTAACAGCGGTCTGTGTTCACTTAACTCCGGCAAGTAGAGATGTAAGCCGAATCCTGTTCTCCCTTTGGAGTGGTGATCATTCATCTAGGGAGTGAGTTGCCTCAATCCTCCAGCGGCCTACCCGCTCCGCCTCTTTTGAAAGAACAAGCCGGGCCGACTAAAAACGGAGCCTATTTGGCCTTGCACCGCGTGGGGTTTGCCATGCCTTCGATGTCACCATCGAAGCGGTGGGCTCTTACCCCACCTTTTCACCCTTGCCGGAGAAGGCAAAAAGTTGCTTTCTTCCAGCGGTATATTTTCTGTGGCACTTTCCGTGGGGTTACCCCCCCTTCCAGTTAGGAAGCACGCTGCCCTATGGTGTTCGGACTTTCCTCCTCCCGAGTCGAGACTCGGAATGGCGATCACCCTCTCTACTTGCCCGGAGAATTTCATTCTAACATTGGTGGGGCTGGCAAAGGAAGGCGGAAGCTTCAGCCTCAGTTGGCGCGAATCAGCCCTTGGCTCATACGCTCCGTTTGCACTCGAATCAACGTTCCATAAACCTTGCCGAACTTTACGTCCCCTTCGAACTTGACCGGGATTCGAAGCTGATCCGTGGAGTACCAGATCCGAAAGTTTCCTCCTCCCCGGAAAATTCCGTCCGTGGTGCTGATCTTTACAGCATCAAACTTTCCGACAACAGTCCGAACTTCTTCCCGGTCCAAAACTTTGACCCGGATCTGTTCAGGTTTCCCACTGTCACTTAGATAAATAAAATACTCCTCCCCTAGCTGCATGGCGCGCAGGCGAGCCACGTAGAAGATGGATAAAATGTCAGTGACAGGCCACGGGATTCCAGAAATAGTTTCATTTCGGATTTCTTTCGGTGGGTTGGTAGCAAGGTCGGTTTCGCGCACCCTGATGTGATTCTGGTCGTATTCAAAAAACACTTCCAGGTCGCGCTTGCGCTGGCCTTCCCGCGTCTTCTTCAGCCAACGATAGGAACGAAAAGCGTGGCGATCGATGGTTGACTCAAAATAATCTTTCACTTCCAAACCGAACAGTGAGTTCAATAGGCCATCGGAAATAGCCCAGGCTGAAACCGTGTAAGTAGGTCTTTTCTGATACTGCGACTCCTCGATGCTCATACTCAATTCACCGACTTTAAAGGCGGGGGTGAACGCTAAAGGCTTCCAATTTACCTTATAGCTCAGTTTTTCACCTGTCTGAAAAGGAATCGAGTCAATTTTCCCTTTGTCCAGCAGCAATTCGGGTCGCCGCGTGGCAATCCCTAAGGTTCCGATGGCGGCCAATCCGGCCAGCGCCAAAACCAGTGACCTGATTACGAAACAGGGTGGTAGGTGCCGATGGAGATTTCGAGAGTAGAACGTCAGGCTAAAGGTTTTTTGCACGATCAAATCCCCTGCATTTTGAGGAAAACCATGACCGCCAGGATCAAACATCCGGCTGCCGCCCGGTATTCATGATTTAAGATGATCCGTCTCCACTGAAAGTCGCTGTATCTGTCCGGTTCCGACTGAGGGCAAGCTGCATTGCTCTTCCCAAAGCGAGGGACAAAAAAAGGGACGGTGTGGCGATAGGATTCATAATCGCTCCCAAACGCTAGCAGCTCCTCTTCCTCTCTTCGCATGACGGGGACGTAGATCGTAATAAAGAGAACAATCAGAAGTAGGACCAGCCATGTCTGGCAGCCGGCCAGGCTAAACCCGAGACCCACTAGAAAGGAGCCAAAATAAAGTGGATTTCGCGTCCACCGGTATGGACCACCGGTTGCCAGCTTCAGGCTTTTCTCAAGATGGCCAGAAGCCCAAACCCGAATCCCCAATCCCAGGCCCACCAAAACCATACCCGGGTAGAACAGGGAAGGAAAGGGGTGAGAAAAGTAAAGACAGAGGACCCCAAAGGCGGAACCAACCGGAACACGGATTTTTTGAAAAAATCTCATGTCTTGAGACGCTCTACAACGGCGTCAAACACATCCTGTACGGGGATATCCGTACAGGTCAACTGAGCGCCCGTGCGTTTATAGGAATCGGGATCTGAGGAATCCCGTTTCAAGACTTTGTCGTCAGGGTTAAAAGGTCCGTTGCGCCAGGGGGAAGTCGGTCCCATAATGGCGACAGTCGGGACCCCGAGGGCAACGGCTAGGTGAAGTGGTCCCGTGTCTCCACCAATCAAAAGTCTCGATTGCTGACAGAGAGCTGCCAGTTCAAGGATATTGGTTGGAAAGGTTTCAATCGGTACCGGAGCAGCAGCACGCACTTGCTCGATCAGGCTCTCCTCTCCGGGGCCGTAGTTAAAAACCACCGGTAAGCCTAATCGGTGATTGATCTCTGAGCAGAGATGAGCGTAGTTCTCAGCCCTCCAAAGCTTTGTTTCCCATCCCGCCCCGGGGCTGATCAGAATAGGATGATCGATGCCAATCCGGCAAAGCTGAGTCTCGACATATTGTGCGGTTTCCTGAGGAATTCTCAGAGGGATCAGGGGGTTGGCAGCTTCGGAGCAGCCGAGAAGACGAGCCAGTTCCAGATTGACCTCTATGACGTGGCGACGGTCTCCATTTTCACCCGAAACTTTTGTTGAATAAAACCAGGCGGAACCGGGCTCGGTGAAACGATTGCGAGCAAAACCCACCACCTGAGAGGCACCGGACAGCCTGGCCAGCAAAGCTGATTTCATCAAGCCCTGGAAGTCCAGAGCTAGGTCGAAACCCTGTTGGCGCAGTGAAGTGATCAGCCCGCTGATTTCACTCAGTACATCCATTCTTTTTCGCCAGTTCCGTGTGTTGGCTAGCCACACCCGAGTGATTCCGTCTGTGTGGCGAAGCAGCGAGTCATAAGGAGGCTGGGTCAGCCAGTGGATCTCCGTTTTTGACAAGTGACTTCGGATCTGCTGCTGAGCGGGGATCGTGTGGACGATATCTCCCAGAGAACTCAGGCGGACGATGAGGATCTTTCTATGATCGCCTTCCTTCATTGACTGCTTTGAGTGAGCTCAGGCTTTATACTTCTGGGTGATTCGTTGCAGATAGTCGCTGGTGGAATAATCTTTTGGACCCCCCACAATGGCTACCTTGCCTCCGTAGGAGAGGACAGTTGCTTTTTCAGGTACCGTTCCCTCTGTGTAATCCGTCCCCTTGGCATGGACATCGGGCTTGAGCACTCTTAAAATATGGTCTACGGTGAGGTCATTAAAGACAACCACATAGTCGAGGCATTCCAGAGCAACCACCATCTCAACCCGTTCTTGCTCATTCATCACGGGGCGTCCTTTTCCCTTCAGGGCTCGCACCGATTCGTCTCCGTTCAATCCTAGCACGAGAACATCACCCAGACTACGGGCGGATTGCACATAACGAGTGTGACCGGCGTGAAGAAGATCAAAGCAGCCATTGGCGAAGACCACTATTTTTCCCTGCTTTTGGTACTGCACCGTGAGTTCTTGGATTTCCTGGAGGGTTTTGAGCTTCTTGGAGGCCATTTAACCTATCTCTTCGTCACTTGTGAGTACACGTCGTAGTTCACTTTCCGACAGGGTAGCCGTTCCACGTTTCATCACGACCGTACCGGCGGCACAGTTGGCGAGACGAGCGGCCTGTTCAAATGAGCTGCCGGCTGCTAGCGCCATGGTATAGGCGGCAATGACCGTATCACCAGCTCCCGTGACGTCCGCGACCTCATCCGAGCCAAAGACTGGAAGGTGTGTAATACGTCCCTTTTCGAACAGGGACATGCCGAGTTTCCCACGGGTTACCAGTAAAGCATCCAACTGCCAGTCCCTTCGTAGTTGCCTCCCCACTTCCTCAAGCCCAGTCAGATCAGAACCAATTTTTTTTTCTAGAAACGCTTCGATTTCGGTGATATTGGGGGTAATTGAGGTGGCTCCTGGATAGGCACTGGGCTGGTCGCGAGAATCAACCACGATCGGTTTGTTGTTGCTGTGGGCAAGTTCTCGTGCGCACTGCCACAGGTTCGGGTCGAGATTGCCAAGGCTGTAGTCGGAAAGGATGATCCCATCGACCTGAGGTATGAGCTCGGACAAACTTTTCATAATTTTATTCTGGTGATGTTTCTGGAGAACCGAAGGGATTTCGTAGTCGATGCGCACAACCTGCTGGTGGAAGGAGTGGAAAGAACCAGCCAAAATGCGCCTTTTGCGCGTAGTGTGAAAAGCAGAATCACGAAAAACGTAATGTTTTTCAACTGTTTTCGGCCACAGTGACAGCAAAATCTCAGCCCATGGATCGTCTCCTAAAAAACCGACTGGAATGGCCTGCGCTCCGAGACTTGCCACGTTGGCTACTGCGTTGGCACCTCCTCCTGGAAGAGTCTGGATTGCCCGGTGTTTTAAAATCAGGACGGGGGCCTCGCGGGAGATGCGGGAGATTTCACCGAAGAGAAATTCATCGAGCAAAAAGTCCCCGAAGACCAGAATCTTGAGATTGGAGAAGCGGTCAATGAGTCGGTTTAATTCATTCACACGGCTCATGGCTTAATCTGCGTGCAAATGCCGCCTCCGGAATCCAATGCAGATATTTGTATAGGCGATGGCAATTGTTCGATCTTTTCCATCAAGGTTCCGTCCCTGTGCAGGAAATCGGCCCGTTTTGATCCTGGCTCAGAAGGACACGGGCACTTTCATAAACTTCGTCGACTTCAATGCGGTGAAAACAACGCAGGTCGATCGGGCATTCTCTCAAAAGGCAAGGACTGCATTCAACATGTTTGTGGATGATTAGGGCACGGGGATTGAAAGGGGCGGTGGCGCGCTCATCAGTGGATCCAAATAGGGCGATCTGAGGCACCTCAAGAGCCGCTGCTATATGCATGGGGCCTGAGTCGTTGCTGATGAAAAGGCAACAGAGAGAGAGCAGGCCCATGAGGTCAGGAATGTCCGTTTTTCCAGTCAATATTCTTGGAGTATGCTTCATGAAGCTCTGGATTTCTTGGGCAATCCGCGACTCGTCCTGCGAACCCACAATCACCACTTCCACCGTCTGCTCTTCAATGAGGCGGTCCGCCAAGACGGCATATCGTTCCGTGATCCAACGCTTGGCAGGGCCAAAGTAGGCTCCCGGGTGGATGGCGATCAGCGGGTGCCGGGAGTCGACGCCAATCTCTCCCAGTAAGGCTCGGGCCCGATGTACTGCTTTCGAAGTGAGACGGAGGTGAATGTTGGGGTGAAAACCCGGTTCGTTGAGATAGTCCAGGGAGGAAAGACCGGTTTGATACAACAAGTCTAGGTAGTAGAGTATCTGGTGGCGGTCCAGTTTCTGAACCCGGGGCGAAGCCCGGTGTGTTAAAAGATAGCGGCGTTCGTCCCGATCATAGCCGATTCTTTCGGGTATCCCTGCCAAAAAGGCGATCATCGCCGCCTCAAAGGCGTTTTGAAACAAGATGGCCTTGTCGAAACCACGCAGCCTTTTACTGAGCTGGAAAACACGATTCAGGCTCGATTGCCTGTTTTTCAGTGTGATAATCTCATCCACCAGTCCTTGGTCTTTAAAGATCCCGGCCACCCGCTGTTTCACCAGCAAGACCAGGTGATGTTCGGGAAAAAGACGGCGGATCTCTCGTAGAGCCGCCACCGACATCACAGAGTCACCAATCCAGTTCGTACCGCGAATCAATATTCGTTTGGTCATGGTTTAAGAGCTTTCGGTACCGATGGCCAAGTTCCAGATTGAGTAGAACGGGAACCCCAGCACCAGCAGTTTTTCAGGACTCTCTAATGTGGTTTAGGCAAATGTTCGAGCTCATTCAGTAAGTACATTTTATACTCTCCTGGGTTTTCCGCCTTCACTTCGATTTCAAGGGCAAAGATTTGTCCTGGGTGAAAAGTTAACTTTTCCAAGCGAACAGCGTCTTTTTCCGTGGTGATGATTGCATCAGCCCGCAGTTTGGAGAGCCTTTCCAGAGCAGTGTCCAACTCCGATTGGTGAAAGTCGTGATGGTCGGGAAAGAGTCTCCGGTCCACGACTCTCATCTGGTAGTGTGTCAGGTCACGCAAAAAACCCCCAGGATTTCCGATAGCGGCCATCGCAACAACGCGTCTTCCGATGAAATCGCGCGGCAAAAAACTCTCCCCACTTCTCAAATCCCAGATGGAAACTACATCGTGGTAACAATAAGACACCGGAACGATCTTATTCTTTTGGCGAATGTTCATTTCGAGTTCGTCCAGGTCGATGGGAAAATGAGAACGGGTAACCACAATCAGATCCGCTCTCTCGATAGCCTTCAGAGGTTCACGCAGACGGCCGTCGGGGACCATTTTCTGACCGCCAAAAGGATCCGTGCCATCCAGGATCAGGATGTTCAGGTTCCGTTGCAACTGAAGATGCTGATAGCCATCGTCCAGGATATAAATGATCTTTGCATATTGATCTTCAATGGAACGGCCAGCACGGTACCGGTCTTTTCCAACGACGATGGGGACTCCTTTGAGCTTGCGCGCCATGAGGAGTGGTTCATCTCCACAATCTTCCGGTTGGCAGAAGACAGTCTGGCCATCGCTGACCAACAGAATTGAGGATTCGGCCTTTCCCTTGTAACCCCGGCTTAGGACAACGGGCTGGTAACCTGCCTCTTTGAAAATCTGAGCCAGGAACATGACAAAAGGTGTTTTGCCAGTTCCCCCCAGAGTGATATTGCCAACACTGATGACTGGGTTCTTAAGGATACGGGATTTGAGGATCCCTTTTTTGTATAGAAAGTTGCGAAAAGTGACTGCGAAGCCGTAAAGTATTCCGAGTAGAGACATGTTGTAAGAACCCAACGAATACCGTGGATTGAGAGGTTACGTTTCACTGTGCTGTCAGGATAAGTATTCTCTCACGATCTCCACTGTGCGTCTCACCGCCCCCTGGTTATCCCGAATCACTTTGCGGGCATTGCGGCCCAGCCAGTTTCGGGCTGCAGGATCTTGCAATAGGTCGTTGATGCGGGAGCGTAGTTCCTCGGTTGAACGCACCTGGAGGGCTGCATAGGATTCAAGAAACGATTCGGAAATTTCTTGAAAGTTTTTCATGTGTGGTCCAAAAAGAATGGCTTTGCCAAAATGAGCAGCTTCTATAATGTTGTGTCCTCCTCTCGGTACCAAACTTCCTCCTATGAAGACGACATCCGCCAGTTGGTACAGACAGGATAACTCACCAATGCTATCTAGGAGTAGGATGGTGGGAGACGTGGAAATGTTACCGAACTGGAGTTGAGAGCGCTTCACATAGGTCAGATGCCGGGCCTCGACGAGTCTGGCCACCGAATCGACACGGTGAGGGTGCCGCGGTGCCAGCAACAATTTGAAAGAGGGGAAATCCTCCCGTAAGGAAGCAAAGACATCGAGAAGCATCCTCTCCTCCCCGTCCTGGGTACTCCCGCAAACCCAAAGAAGGTCATCCGGTCCTGATTTCAGCGTTTGTGCGAGGGTTTCGACCAGGGTTCCCGGGCCAGCGCATTCGGCCATTGCACAGTCATATTTGAGGTTGCCAATCCAATGAACGCGGGGAGCGGGTGCGCCAAGTTTTAGAAGACGTTCCTTGTCTTGACGCGACTGCATGCAGAAATGGTCAATATGCACCAAAAGAGGGGTGAGGAGAAAACGAATCCGCTGATAGCGGCGGAAAGAGGCGTCGGAAATTCGTCCATTGATCAGCAGGATGGGGATCTTGAGCGATTTCGCCGCAGTGATGAAGCCAGGCCAAATTTCCGTCTCGGTGAGAAGCACCACCGAAGGGCGAATAGAGCGTAAGTAGCGGCGGCAAACCCATTTCCAGTCGAGAGGAAAATAAAAGATCCGAGCGCGGTTCCGAAACAGGTTCTGGCCCAATTCTTGACCTGTTTCAGTACTTGTCGAGATAAACAGCTGCTCAGGGTTTAGGGCCAGTCTGTCAACCAACGGTTTGACCACATTAATTTCCCCGACCGAAACGGCATGGATCCAGACGGTCGCTGACCTCCTTTGGGTTGAAAACGAAGCTCGTCTTGCCTCTTCACGAACTACAAAGGGCAGTCTGCCAACCCTCTGTAGCAGATGGGTGGGTTTTCTTCGCTCGGAGGCTGTCCGGTACAGGTAGACGGGCAGATAAAGCGCTAAAAAAATGGTGTAAAGGATGGAGTAGAGGAATAAGTATATTCGGAGCATGGCAATCTTGATACCGAGTAGTTAAGACTTGCCGGAAAAAAAGACCATGCTAATACGACGAGGCGACAGCCCGCAACCGGCTGAGCAACTAATAATGACTCTATTAGTGTGCTGGAACTCTGGTGAGGTAATGTGGGGCGATGAGGTAGGAGTCGAGGCCGAGAATTAGCTGCCACAAACGACAAAGCTCTTGGTGCTGTCCGAGTCCTTGACAGGCTTGCCAAGTGGATAAACCTGAGTATTTTGGTTTGTGTGCTGAAATGTATGTACTTTTGTCAAGACTCTGTTAAAATAGCCGCTCTCATATTTGACACGGTGGCATGTGTCGAGCTAGGATTCGCCACTCAATAATTTGGACGGTGCGTCAGTCTTCCAAAAATGATGCTTCGGCATCATTTTTTTGTATTAGGAGCAATAGAGAGAGTGCCGACATTTAACCAGTTAGTTCGAAAAGGCCGGAGAAAGATGAAAGAGAAGACGAAGAGTCCGGCTTTGCAGGGCAGTCCCCAGAAGCGAGGTGTGTGCATGCGCGTTTACACCCAGACTCCCAAGAAGCCCAACTCAGCACTGCGCAAGGTGGCACGCGTTCGGCTCACCAACGGGATTGAGGTGACAACTTACATCCCGGGGATCGGACATAACTTGCAAGAACACTCGATCGTACTAATCCGGGGAGGTCGAGTCAAAGACCTTCCAGGAGTGCGCTACCACGTGATTCGCGGGACTCTAGACGCCGTGGGCGTCGAAGAACGAAGCAGCAGTCGTTCCAAGTACGGGGCCAAGAGGCCCAGAGGGTAACGAGCTGGCTGTAGTTAAGAAAGCTGCATGGATTTGGTTCTCTGCAGCTTCTTTTGTTTTTGGGGTAAATTGAATGCCAAGGCGAAGAGAGATTCCCAAACGGGGGGTTCTACCAGATTCGGTCTATAACAGCGAATTGGCGGCGAAGTTCGTCAATAACTTGATGGTGCAGGGCAAGAAGAGTGTTTCCGAAAGGATCTTTTATGGGGCCATGGATGTCATCAAAGAGCGCACCGGTGAGGATCCAATGAAGATTTTTAAGAAAGCACTCGACAACGTCAAGCCGATTGTTGAGACGAAATCCCGTCGCGTTGGAGGAGCAACCTACCAGATTCCGATGGAAGTCAACTCGAGTCGCCGCAATTCGTTGAGTATTCGATGGATAGTCACTTTTGCCCGCGCCCGGGGCGAAAAGACAATGGTCGGTCGGCTAGCTAACGAACTTTTGGATGCTTCGAACAACCGTGGTGACGCAGTGAAGAAAAAGGAAAACGTTCGTCGGATGGCAGAGGCAAGTAGAGCCTTTGCACACTATCGTTGGTAATTGAGTGCTTATTGATTGACCCGTGATCACCAAGACTGAGCCATTCGAACCGCTATTAGCTGACCGCTCAGCGGAAGCAAGATCTAGAGATAGGGAGAAGAACGTGCCTCGAATCCCGTTAGAGAAAACGCGAAATATCGGGATCATGGCGCACATTGACGCCGGAAAAACGACGACCACGGAGCGTATTCTCTATTACACGGGGATCACCTACAAAATTGGTGAAGTGGACGAAGGCACTGCGACCATGGATTGGATGGTCCAGGAACAGGAGCGCGGGATTACCATTACCTCAGCGGCGACCACCTGTTTTTGGACAGGTATTCGGATCAATGTTATTGATACGCCGGGCCATGTCGATTTCACGGCTGAAGTGGAACGATCGCTGCGTGTGCTGGATGGTGCGGTTGCGATATTTGATGCCGTCGCCGGTGTAGAACCTCAATCCGAAACCGTTTGGCGCCAAGCGGACAAATATCGGGTTCCTCGGATTGCTTTCATCAATAAGATGGACCGTTCGGGGGCGGATTTCCTCGCTTCCATGGACTCGATGAAGAAACGGCTGCATGCTAACCCGGTTCCCATCCAGATCCCACTCGGCTCTGAGGCAGGATTCGAGGGGGTCATTGACCTGATCAAGATGCGGGCGATCGTATATTTAGGAGAAACACTGGGAGCCCAATATCAAGAAACGGAAATTCCACTCGAGTACCAGGAACAAGCCAGAGAGTGCCGTGACAGGATGATTGAGATGATCGTCGAAACGGATGACAGACTCCTGGAAAAATATTTAGCCGGTGAGGAGATTGGAGATGATGAATTGCGCACAGCTCTGCGCAATGGTACCTGTGCACTTCAGTTTACACCCTGTATTTGTGGCTCTGCTTTTAAGAACAAAGGCATACAGCTACTGCTCGACGCCATCGTCAATTATCTCCCTTCTCCGCTGGATATACCTCCCGTTGTAGGAATTGATCCTGAGACCCAGAAGCCAATTACCCGTAAGTTATCCCATCAACAGCCTTTCTCGGCACTCGTCTTCAAGATTATGACCGACCCGTTCGTGGGGCAGGTAGCGTTTTTGAGGGTTTATTCGGGTTATCTGAAAGCCGGTTCGACCGTCTACAACTCGACCCGTCAGCGGGACGAAAGGGTTGGACGTTTACTCAAGATGCATGCCGACAAGCGCGAAGAAATTAGTGAAGTCTTTGCGGGAGATATTGCGGTAGCCGTGGGACTACGTGACGTCACCACTGGAGACACCATCTGTGACAAGAAAGAACTCATCGTCCTGGAAGCCATGGATTTTCCCGAGCCGGTGATTTCCGTGGCCATTGAACCGAAGACCAAGGCAGACCACGATAAGCTGGGGTATTCTCTGGCCAAGTTGATGCAGGAGGATCCTACTTTCAAGGTCCATGTCGATCCAGATACGGGACAGAGCATTATTTCTGGTATGGGAGAGCTCCATCTGGAGATTATTGTAGACCGGTTGCTGCGCGAGTTTAACGTCGGCGCCAATGTGGGCAGACCGCAAGTGGCCTACAAGGAAACGATTACGAAAGCTGCCTCCGGTGAAGGCCGGTATATTCGGCAGACAGGTGGCCGTGGTCAATATGGCCACACCAAAATCAGGATTGAGCCGGTCGAGACCGGCAGCGGTTTTGTTTTTGAAAATGCAATTCGTGGTGGTTCCATTCCTCGGGAACACATCCTCGCAGTTAAAAAAGGAATTGAAGAGGCCCTGGAAAGTGGTATCTTGGCCGGTTACGAAATGGAAGATATCAAGGTCACGCTCCATGGTGGGTCCTACCATGAGGTAGACTCTTCGGAAATAGCCTTTAAAATTGCAGGTTCAATGGCCCTTAAAGACGCAGTCCATAAAGCCAGCCCCGTCCTCCTGGAACCCATCATGAAGGTGGAAGTGGTGGTGCCTCAGGAGTACATGGGTGAGGTGATTGGAGATTTGAACAGCCGCCGCGGACGGATTGGTAATATGGAGACGCGGGTCGGTAGCCAGGTGGTTAGTGCTGAGGTCCCACTTTCGGAGATGTTCGAATATGCCACTGCCCTGCGCTCCGCGACTCAGGGAAGAGCCACGTACAGTATGCATTTTGAGCACTATATGCAAGTACCGAGGCAGATCGCGGATGAACTCATTGCCAAGGTCAGAGGAAAGTTCGTGAGTAAGCCCGTGTAACCGAGTACGAGGCTTTAACTTGTGCTGACGTCAATGACAATTGAGCCACTATAACTGGTGGCCGTCACTTATCAGGCGTCGGTTGTCTTGGAGAACGGATAATGGCAAAGGCTAAGTTTGAGCGCACGAAGCCGCATGTAAATGTTGGGACGATCGGGCATGTGGACCACGGGAAAACGACGCTGACGGCAGCGATCACGGAGGTGTTGGCGGAGGGGGATGAGACGATAGAGGTGCGATCGTTTGATTCGATTGACAACGCGCCGGAGGAGCGGGAACGAGGGATCACGATAGCGACGGCGCATGTAGAGTATTCGACGTCGAAGCGGCACTATGCGCACGTAGACTGTCCTGGGCACGCGGATTACGTGAAGAACATGATCACCGGGGCGGCGCAGATGGATGGTGCAATTTTGGTGGTATCGGCGGCGGATGGGCCGATGCCGCAGACGCGCGAGCACATCTTGTTGGCACGGCAGGTGGGAGTGCCTTACATCGTGGTGTTCATGAACAAGGTGGACATGGTGGACGATGAGGAGTTGCTGGATTTGGTGGAGTTGGAGGTAAGGGAGCTGCTGTCGAATTATGAGTTTCCGGGGGATGATATACCGGTGATCCGGGGCAGCGCACTGAAGGCGATGGAAGGGGATGCGGAGGCGCGGAAGCAGGTGCTGGGATTGACGGATGCGGTGGACGAGTATGTGCCGGTGCCGAAGCGGGAGGTAGACAAGGCGTTTTTGATGCCGGTTGAGGACATCTTTTCGATCAGTGGCCGAGGGACGGTGGTGACGGGACGGGTCGAGCGGGGGAAGGTGAAGGTAGGTGAGGAGATGGAGATTGTTGGGATCCGGCCGACGCTGAAGCGGGTGGTGACAGGTGTAGAGATGTTCAAGAAGTTGCTGGACGAAGGACAGGCGGGAGATAACGTGGGGTTACTGCTGCGGGGGACGGATAAGGACGATGTGGAACGCGGTCAGGTGGTGGCGGCAACGGGATCGATCACGCCGCACACGCATTTTAAGGCGGAGGCCTATATTTTGACGAAGGAAGAAGGGGGGAGACACACCCCGTTTTTTGGTGGTTATCGGCCGCAGTTTTATTTTCGGACCACCGACGTGACGGGAGTGGTAGAGTTGTCGGAAGGGACGGAGATGGTGATGCCGGGAGATACCGTGTCGATGACGGTCCAATTGATCATGCCCATTGCCATGGAAAAGGGGCTACGTTTTGCCATTCGCGAAGGCGGCCGCACGGTCGGCGCCGGAACCATTACCGAGATTCTCAAGTAGCGGTCAGGTTTTCAGATTATCAACTCAAGTTGCTGGGGTGAGACATTGACCCGAAGTCTGAAGTCGGAAATGGGATTCCTAGCCGGGGCCTTGGTGAGGTAGAAGATGCTAAACGAGAAAATTAGGATTCGACTCAAGGCCTACGATAACCGCGTTTTAGATCAATCAACGACCGAAATTGTTGAGATCGCAAAACGAACCGGTGCACGGGTGTCCGGCCCTATCCCCTTGCCGACGACCATCAGTCGATACACGGTGCTGCGTTCACCTCACGTGAACAAGAAATCACGTGAGCAGTTTGAGATTCGAACACACAAGCGCCTGGTGGACATTCTGGAACCCACTCCTCAGACCGTCGATGCGCTCATGAAGTTAGATTTGCCAGCTGCTATTGACGTTGAGATTAAAGCATTTGGAACGGAAAAAGAATAGATATGGTCAAAGGCTTGATCGGGAAAAAACTGGGAATGACACAGATCTTTGACGAAGAAGGGACAGTGGTTCCGGTCACAGTTCTCCAGGCTGGACCCTGCGTGGTAATCCAGAAGAAAACTCAGGAAAGAGATGGATACGATGCGATTCAACTAGGTTTGGTAAGCTTAAAGAAAACCCCGCGGGTGAGCAAGCCTCTGGAAGGCCATTTCAAGACGGCCGGTGTTCTTTCTGTCCGAATATTGAAAGAGTTCAGATTTACGGAAAGTGGCGGAGAAGAGGTCAAGGTGGGAGACCAAGTGCAGGTTCAAAATGTCTTTGAAGTCGACGACCTGGTGGATGTTTCGGGTAGGGTGAAAGGGCGTGGATTTCAAGGAGTGGTCAAGCGCCACGGGTTTCGAGGAGGTTCGGCTAGCCACGGATCGATGTTCCACCGTGGCCCCGGATCTATCGGTGCCAGCGCCTATCCCAGTCGAGTGTATCCGGGAATGCGAGCTGCCGGCAGGATGGGGAATAACCGGGTGACCATCCGTAGGTTGAGAGTGGTTCAAGTTGATGAAGAAAACAATCTACTGCTGGTGAAGGGAGCAATACCCGGCAGTCGAGGCAACTACGTGTACCTGACGAGGACGAAATAGTGACGGCGTGCGGTTGTACGCACCCCTGGGGCGAACGAAGGGTGTGGAAGTAAAAGTTAAGAGCCTGAAAAACAGAGTGGTGGAAAAGCTTACCCTGGCCGACGAGGTTTTTGATTACACGGCCAGTGAAACGTTGGTTTGGGAAGCGGTGAAAGCTCATCTGGCAGCTCAACGCAAAGGTACCGCTGCTACCAAAACCCGAGGTCTGGTGCGGGGTAGCGGGCGGAAGTTGTGGAAACAGAAGGGAACGGGCCGGGCCCGTGTGGGAAGTATCCGCTCCCCGCTGTGGAACAAGGGTGGTATCGTCTTCGGACCGCGGCCTCGAGATTATTCCGAGGCGTTTCCCCGCAAGAAACGTCGGGGCGCCCTCAAAATGGTGCTGAGCGACAAGTTAAAAAAACAGAAACTGGTTGTCGTCGATACACTGGATTTGGAGAGTTGTCGCACCAAGGAGTTCGTCAAGCTCCTCGAGAGCTTGGATCTGAAGGAAAAGGTTTTGGTGGTTGATTGTCGGCAAAACCGAAACCTTTTCCTCAGCTCGCGAAATTTACCTCAGGTAAAAATGGTTTCGGTGCTGGGAGTGAATGTTTTTGATGCGCTTAACTATGACCTGCTATTAATCAGCAAACGCTCCCTTTTAGAGCTTCAAGGGTTGCTGCAGCGATGACAACTAATGTATACACCATCCTACGCTATCCGCACGTCACGGAGAAGAGTACGTTGCAAAAGGACAAGAGCGAGGGCAGAGTGGTCGCTTTTGAGGTGCGGAAGAATACAAACAAGCGGCAGATTTTGGAGGCCGTTGAAACGATTTTCGAGGTCCAAGTCGAAAAAGTGCGGACGGCCAATTTTCAGGGCAAAATCAAAAGGCAGGGAAAATCTCGAGGGCGCCGACCGGGCTGGAAGAAAGCCTATGTAACGCTCAAGCCCGATCAGAAGCCCATTGAGTTTTTTGAGGGTGTTTAGACGCCATGGCCATTAGAAGGTATAAACCGACTTCACCGGGTGTCCGCGCCCGAAGCGTTCAAACCAGGGAAGGTCTGACCGCGATTAAACCTCTCAAGAAACTGACGCAGGGAAAAAAACGGATTAGCGGCCGTAATCGCCTGGGCCGGATTTCAGTCCGGCGCCGAGGAGGGGGTCACAAGCGGAGATATCGGATTATTGATTTTAAGCGCCAAAAGGATGGGGTGGCGGCGGTCGTTGCGGCGATCGAGTATGATCCTAACCGCAGTGCCCGGATAGCCCGGCTGCATTATGTGGATGGAGAAAAGCGGTATATCCTGGCGCCACTGGGTCTGCAGTTCGGGGATAAGGTCGCGTCAGGAGCTGATGTCGACATTATTCCGGGTAATCATTTGCCTTTGCTCAATATCCCTCTTGGTACTACCCTTCATAACGTCGAGCTGGTTTGTGGAAGGGGCGGACAGCTGGTCCGGAGTGCGGGAGGAGCAGCACAGCTGGTTGCCAAAGAAGGGAACTACGCCCAAATCAAACTGCCTTCCGGGGAAGTGCGCAGGATTCATATCCGATGCCGTGCCACTGTGGGCCAGGTGGGTAACATGGACCATGACAAAGTGTCACTGGGAAAGGCTGGAGCCCGGCGCTGGCGCGGGCGGCGTCCCAAGGTTCGGGGAGTGGCAATGAATCCAGTTGATCATCCCATGGGGGGCGGTGAAGGAAAGGCTTCCGGGGGTCGACATCCATGCTCTCCTTGGGGTTGGAAGACTAAAGGTTTTAAAACTCGGAACAATAAGAGGACCGAGAAGTTTGTGGTGAGGAAGAGGAAATGATCAGTGGATAAGGAGCTGCCATGCCACGATCGGTGAAAAAGGGACCTTTTATTGATGACCACCTGTATAAGAAAATTCGACACTTGAATGAAACCAACGAGAAGGCGGTCATCCGGACTTGGTCGCGCCGATCAACCATTATTCCGGAAATGGTCGGACATACAATCGCCGTTCATAACGGTAGGAAGTTTGTTCCCATCTACCTTATGGAAAACATGGTTGGGCATAAACTCGGCGAGTTTGCGCCCACCCGGACTTTTAAAGGTCACAGCACCAAAACCGAGCGGGCCACTCGATTGAGGAAATAAAAGAGCTTGAATCTGCAGCGCTCTGAAGCCGAGACGGCCAGGAGCGAAAGGGCCAAGAGTGGATCTTGAAGGAACCGAGAACCCCATGGAAGCCAAGGCGACGGGAAAGTACATTAAAGGATCTCCTCGGAAGGCCCGTTTGGTCATTGATTTGATCCGGGGCAGGAAAGTGGAAGAGGCGTTGAGTATTTTGCAATTCTCACCTAAGCGTGCGGCCAGGCCGATTGAAAAGGTGCTGCGATCGGCCATCGTCAACGCCGAACAGAAGTTAGCCACCATCAGTGTGGAGGAGCTGTTTGTGAAAGAAGCTTATGTCGACATGGGGCCAACCAAGGGGCGGAGTAGAATCCGGCCGGCGCCCATGGGGCGGGCTTATCGACAGAAGAGGTATCAAAGCCACATTACCATCCGAGTCTCGGATGGACAAGTTTCAAACGAGACAGAAGAGGAGACTTAACCTTGGGTCAAAAAGTACATCCCTACGGGTTTCGCCTGGGTATTAATCGCACCTGGAAATCGCGCTGGTTCGCAAAGAAAGATTACGCCCAGCTGCTGCACGAAGACCTGAAGATCAAGAGGAACTTGAAAAGCCGGTTTTCTCATGCCGGAGTTTCTCTGATCGAGATCGAGCGGGCGGCAAACAAGCTAACGATCATTGCCCATACTTCCCGGCCAGGAATTATCATTGGCCGGAAAGGAAGCGAGATTGACAATCTGAAAGCCCTCCTTGAGGATGTGACAGGCAAAGAAGTTTTTATCAATATTCAGGAGGTTCATAAACCAGAACTGGATCCTCAGTTGGTTGCCGAGTCGATTGCCCAGCAGCTGGTGAGACGGGTGGCTTTTCGGCGAGCTATGCGTCGGGCGGTCGATACCAGCCTGAGGTTTGGTGCGAAAGGGATCAAGGTGCGTTGTGCGGGAAGGTTAAACGGGGCGGAGATCGCACGCGCCGAATGGTACTTGCACGGACGCTTGCCGCTGCATACCCTGCGAGCCGACATCGAGTACGGATTTACCGAAGCCTTCACAACCTTTGGGGTCATCGGGGTCAAGGTTTGGATTTACAAAGGGGATATTTTTGAGCCCGAGAAGCGAAATGCCGTAGGATTAGGGAGTTAAGAAGACTATGTTGATGCCGAAAAAAACCAAGTATCGTCGGCAGCAAAAAGGCCGCATGAAGGGAAAGGCCACACGTGGTAGCTCCGTGGCCTTCGGAGAGTACGGGCTGAAGGCGCTAGAACCGGGATGGATTTCCGACCGGCAGATCGAAGCGGCCCGGATCTCCATGACCCGTTATGTGAACAGAGGCGGTAAGGTCTGGATTTGCCTCTTTCCCGATAAGCCGATCACTAAGAAGCCCGCTGAGACACGCATGGGCAAGGGAAAAGGGGGAAGTGAAGGTTGGGTGGCAGTGGTTCGCCCGGGCAGGATCATGTACGAAATGGAAGGCGTCTCCCAAGAGATGGCTCAGGAAGCGATGCGCTTGGCATCGCAAAAACTGCCCATCAAGACGAAATTTGTTAGCCGTTTTGGTGAGTAATGAAGGTTTCAGCGATCCGAGAAATGTCAATTGAAGAGCTGGAAAATGAGGTGCGGGGGATCTCTGAGCAGCTTTTTCGGTTGCGCTTTCAAAAGGCGACCGGCCAGCTGGAGAATGCTCTTAAAATCCGTCAAGTCCGCACGAATCTAGCTCGAGTGAAGACAATTTTAACGGAGAAGCGAACGAGCCCACTGACCTGAGGTCAGTCAGTGACGGAACTTGTTGGCCCGGTTAATTAGTCTTTCACGGTGAGTGGTCAGTCAGCGATGGAGCAACAAGGAAGTACACGAAAACAGAGAAACACCAAGATAGGGAGAGTCGTATCCCACGCCATGCAAAAATCTGTGGTCGTGGCAGTGGATCGTCTGGTCAAACATTCGTTTTATGGCAAGACCGTCCGGCGGACGAGCAGTTTTATGGCCCATGATGAAAAAAACGAATGCGGTCTTGGAGACAAGGTCAAAATTGAAGAGACTCGACCACTGAGCAAACGGAAGCGGTGGATTATCAGAAAGATTCTTGAAAAAGTTCAACGGTAGCAGACATGATTCAAATGCGAACGGTTCTCACTGTGGCTGATAACTCTGGTGCACGAAAAATCGCTTGTATTCAGCCTCTTGGTGGAGATGTAGGACGAGGCGCCGGATTGGGAGATGTCATCACGGCTTCGGTAAAAGAAGCTAGTCCCAATGCACCTGTCAAGAAGGGAGAAGTGGTGAAAGCGGTGGTTGTCAGAACGAGAAGAGAGGTTCGGCGGCGCGACGGTTCCTATATCCGGTTTGATGAGAACGCAGCCGTTCTCATCGACAACCAGAGGGAACCTCTCGGAACTCGGGTATTTGGTCCAGTTGCTCGCGAGTTACGGGAGAAAAAGTTCATGAAAATAGTGTCGTTAGCGCCGGAAGTGCTATGAAGAACAAGAGTGAAGGTCGTTTTCTAGTGCTTTATTCTCTTGGGCCTTGGTGTTTTTTCCAGATGCCAGAAAACGACAACACGAGACATCAGAGCACCTCGATAGTTGGCTTCTGAGGTCGCTAAAGCCTATGTTGCACGTTAAGAAAGGTGATGAAGTATTAGTTCTCGGGGGGAAGGACCGCGGGAAGACAGGTCGGGTTCTGAGAATTTTCCCAGCCAGAAATCGCGCGGTTGTAGAGAACATTAATCTTTTGAAACGACATACTCGTCCCAATCCCCAGCGGAATATCAAGGGAGGGGTTGTCGAGCGTGAAGGGTTCATCCACCTGTCTAATCTGAAAGTGGTTTGTCGCGAATGTGGCAAGCCCAGCCGGGTGGGATTTTCCTTGCTCTCGGACGGCCTAAAGGTTCGGGTTTGCAAGCTATGCGGAGCCACGATCGATAAATAACACCTGTGCAGGGAAGCTTCTAGTTGAACAGGCAAAAAATGGTACCCGATAAGCACATACCGAGACTCAGGGAGAAATACAGGAACCAGGTGGTTCCAGCTTTGGTGGAGGAGTTCAAGTACAAAAACGTCATGGCAGTGCCCAAGGTGGAAAAGGTGGTCATCAATATGGGTATGGGTGAAGCCGTCCAAAATACCAAGATTCTTGAGGTTGCTTCCGATGAGCTAGCGGCCATCACTGGTCAGAGACCGGTCATCCGGCGCGCCAAGAAAGCAATTGCGGCCTTCAAGCTGCGCGAAGGGATGCCCATTGGTGTTACTGTTCGGTTGCGAGGAGAAAAAATGTACGAGTTCCTGGATCGTCTCCTGAGCATTGCTTTGCCGCGGGTTCGAGATTTTCGGGGCTTGTCTCCTCGCTCCTTCGATGGTCGAGGAAACTACACCTTGGGTCTCAAAGATCAGTTAATGTTTACGGAAATCAGTTTGGGTAAGACCGAGCGTATGCAGGGCATGAATGTGACGATAGTGACCACTGCCAAGTCAGATGAGGAAGGACTATTCTTGTTAACCCAATTGGGAATGCCCTTTGCGAGACGGGAAGATCGCCGTATCGTCGCAGTCTAATAAGAGTCAGAGGATGGCTAAAAAATCTTTAATTGCCAAACGGCAAAAACCACCCAAATTTTCCACCCGGCGGTATTCTCGGTGCAAGCGCTGCGGAAGGCCGCGTAGCTACTTGCGCAAATTTGGGCTGTGCCGAATTTGTTTCCGGGATTTGGCCCTGCGCGGGGAAATTCCAGGTGTGGTTAAGGCGAGTTGGTAATTACGGCTTATACAAGAAAAATGCGGACTGACCAGGAAAAATTTCCGCAGGAGCGCTGAGCGATGTCTATGACAGATCCGATTGCCGACTTGTTGACCCGGATTCGCAACGCGCAAATGGCGGCTCATGAATCAGTTGAAGTTCCTTACTCGAAAATCAAAAAAGAGATCGTGGAGATCCTCCGTCAAGAGGGATATATCACGGCCTATAAACTAAATGAAAAGAAACCGTTTTCCATCCTAGCCGTGGTTCTGAAATATACCGGGAAAGAGCCCGCAATTCGAAAGTTGAGAAGGATTAGCAACCCAGGCCGTCGAGTCTACGCCAGAAAAGGAGATATTCCGCTTGTCCTGGGAGGCTTGGGAATCAATATCCTCTCCACCTCCGAAGGGGTTCTTACCGGCAAGAAAGCTACAGAGCAGGGAGTGGGCGGAGAGATCCTGTGTGAGTTTTACTAGTCTCCTTGAGGGTCAGTCCGAATAGCCATGTCACGTGTTGGAAAAAAGCCGATCTCGATTCCTTCCGGTGTCAAAGTGGTCATCGGGAAGGACCATGTGTGGGTAGAGGGTCCCAAGGGCAAACTGAAGGCACCAGTGCCGCGAGGCATTAGAGTGGAAGTTGCGGGTGGTGTCCTGTCGGCCCATCGGGAGTTTGAGACCCGTAAACTCCGTTCCCTGCACGGATTGACAAGATCATTGATGGCAAACTCTGTGGTCGGGGTGACCCAGGGTTTTCAGAAGGAACTGGATGTCGTCGGGATTGGTTTTAGAGCCGAGACGCAGGGGAAATCTTTGACGCTGACTTTAGGCTTTTCCCATCTTATCGAGTTCCCCATACCGGAAGGTGTAAGGGTTAAGGTCGAGCGTAGCACCAAGTCAATTCAAAATTATGCATTTACCTTAGTGGTGAGTGGTATCGACAAGTATCAGGTGGGACAGGTTTCTGCCGACATCCGTTCTCTACGCCCTCCCGATGCATACAAAGGGAGAGGAATCCGCTACGCCGATGAAATCGTGGGGCTGAAGGTGGGTAAGAAGGGAGTATAGAGGCGAACACCACGTTTCCCCAAACCTGGAAGAGACGAAAACAAGAGAAGACAAACTGGTGGGAACAAGCTTGTGGCGAAACACTTAACACGGGCGGAACGAAGAAAGAAAATTCACCGTAGGATCGGGAAGAAGATTCGAGGGACTGGCGAACGCCCCAGGTTGTGCGTTTTTCGGAGCCTAAGGCACACGTATGCGCAACTTGTGGATGATCTGCAGGGGAAGATACTGTTGGCGGTTTCCACCCTCAAGCTGGACGGGAAGAAGTTGCAAAACGGTGGTAACACAGCCGCGGCTGGGAAGATCGGAACCGTGCTTGGGGAAGAAGCCAAGAGAAAAGGGATTGAACAGGTAGTTTTTGACCGGAGTGGATACATCTACCACGGTCGAGTCAAAGCGTTGGGTGAAGCGGCCCGCCAGGCAGGCCTCAAGTTTTAGAAGAAGTGGCCAGAGGAGAAGATGAAATGGCACAAGTTGAATCAACACCCGGGATCGAACTGAAGGATCAGGTCGTATCGATCAACCGTGTCACTAAAGTGGTCAAGGGTGGAAAAAACCTCAGTTTCAGTGCGCTGGTGGTGGTTGGAAATCATAATGGTCGGGTGGGTTTTGGTATGGGTAAAGCCAAGGAAGTGCCCTCGGCCATCCGTAAAGGGATCGAAAAAGCACGGAATAACATGATCCAGATTCCACTCCACAACTCCACCATCCACCATAAGGTGCTAGGACGTTTTGGATCCGGACTGGTGGTATTGAAGCCGGCACAGGAAGGAACGGGGATTATCGCGGGAGGTACAGTACGTGCCGTGGTAGAATCGGCCGGAATCCGTGATGTTGTGACGAAATCGCTCGGATCGGCAAACCCGCATAATGTTTTGAAGGCCACGTTTGACGGTTTGCAACAGCTTCGGAGTCCCGAGCAGGTGGCAAAGATCAGAGGAGTTGCGGTTGAGGAACTATGATGGCGAAAAAGACGCTAAGAATCAAATACGTCCGCAGTAGTATTGGTCGGCCTGAAAAGCAGAAGAGAGTAGTGCGGGGCTTAGGTCTTCGAAAGCTGAATCAAGTGGTGGAGCGTCCAGACACGCCTGAAATTCGAGGGATGGTTACCAAGATCTCCCATCTGGTGAAGCTCGTTCAAGGAGAAGAGCCGTGAGCTTGGAGCTGCATGGATTGAGGCCTAAAAAAGGGGCCAACAAGAAAAGGAAAAGAATCGGCAGAGGGCCGGCTTCCGGACAGGGAACAACTGCGGGCCGAGGCGACAAAGGGCAAAAATCTCGTTCTGGATACTCTCGGCGACCCGGGTTTGAGGGTGGCCAGATGCCGTTGCATCGGCGCCTACCCAAGCGCGGTTTTACCAACATTTTCGCGAAAAAATTTGTGGTGTTGAATGTTAAAGATCTGAATCGCTTTGATGAGGGAACCACTATTTATCCAGAGGTGCTAGTTGAACAAAAAGTGTTCAAGAAAATTGGCGATGGGGTGCGCATCCTGGGAAAAGGTAAGCTCGAGAAAAAACTTACGGTCCGTGCCCACCACTTTAGCCAGTCCGCCCGAAAAAAGATCGAGCAGGCGGGCGGGAGTGTTGAGGTCCTTTCCCGATGACAGATTTCTCTCCTCTGCTGGGAAGCATTCGTAACATCTACAATATCCCCGACCTGCGCAAGCGCCTCCTTTTCATGCTGGCTATGCTGATCGTCTACCGTGTGGGAAGTTTTATTCCCACACCCGGGGTCGATAGTGAAGCTTTACAGCGGCTTTTTGAGCAACAGGCCGGAACCCTCTTTGGATTCGTGGACATTTTTTCAGGGGGTAACCTCAGCCGCCTTTCTATTTTCGCACTGGGGATCATGCCCTATATTACCGCCTCGATTATCCTGCAGTTGCTGACGGTGGTCTGGCCTTACCTGGAACGCTTATCTAAGGAAGGAGAACTGGGTCGAAAAAAGATTACTCAGTACACACGCTATCTTACGGTTGGACTCAGTTTGTTTCAAAGTTTTGCCACTGCTGTTGCGCTGGAGCGAACCGAGTCTGCACCACCGATTGTACCGGATCCTGGGTGGGGCTTTCGTTTAATGACTATGCTCACCCTGACCACTGGAACTGTTCTGGTCATGTGGATTGGTGAGCAGATTACCGAGCGTGGGATCGGAAACGGGATTTCCCTCATTATCTTTTCCGGTATCGTGGTAAACCTGCCTGCAGCTACCCGGACCCTTTGGCTAGATTGGACAAGCGGCCAGCGCAGCATATTCACCATCCTGGCGCTGTTGGTGATGATGACGGCAGTGGTGGCCGCTATCGTGTTTGTGGAGCGAGGCCAACGGCGAATTCCAATCCAGTACGCCAAACGGGTCGTGGGGCGCAAGATTTATGGTGGACAGGCCACTCATCTCCCCTTGCGTGTGAACTCAGGAGGAGTAATCCCGGTTATTTTTGCCGCTTCCATTGTGGCTTTTCCCTCGACTTTAGGCTTGATGTTCGAGGCGGAGTGGATGCAAGGTCTGGCACAGCAGCTACAACAAGGGTATCCCCTGTATAATCTCATCTACATTAGTGGCATTGCCTTCTTTTGTTTTTTTTATGTGAGCATCATTTTTAACCCGGATGAAGTCGCTGACAATATTCGCAAGTACGGAGGCTTTATCCCTGGGATTCGTCCGGGTAAGCGGACGGCCGAGTACATTGACACAGCTTTGAGTCGACTGACCGCCGCCGGGGTGATTTACCTGATCTTAGTCTGTCTTTTGCCGGAGTTTTTGATCACTGGGTTCAAAGTCCAACCGATCCCCTGGATCGGAACTCCGATCGATAACTTTCTCAACAATAACGATCTGGACTTCTTGACTACTGGTTTGGGTGTGACCTTCTATTTTGGAGGAACTTCTCTCCTGATCGTTGTGGGGGTAGCTATGGATACCGTCCAGCAGATCGAATCACAGCTGATTATGCGGCATTATGAGGGTTTTTTGAAGAAGGGACGCATACGGGGTAGGAGAGGATAGCCCTTGTGCCATCGTGCATAAGGTGCTTTCGTATTAACAACGGCGCCCAGTATAGCCGGGGTAGAGCCCGCAATCGCGAGACGGTACCAAATCTCGAGAGCACGGCAGCACGAAAGGCTCATGACCAACAGGAAGGTCATCGTGTTTTTGGGTGCTCCCGGCGCGGGTAAGGGAACACAGGCAGCGATCCTGGGGGAAAGGCTTAACTTTTCTCACATTTCAACCGGGGAGATCCTGCGCGAGGAAGTGCGAAAAGCAACGTGTCTAGGAGGTCAAGTTCGGCAGATCATGGAAGTGGGAGAACTAGTCCCGGACGAACTGGTAACGGAAATCGTTTGTAGTCGGATCACCCCGCCGGATGGACCATCAGGATTTCTGCTGGATGGTTTCCCGAGAAATATCGCTCAGGCCGAATGCTTGGACCAAGTGATGGAGGCCGAACCAGTTTATGTCATTAACATTCAGGTGCACCAGGACGAGCTTGTGAAACGGCTGTCCGGACGGCGTTCTTGTCCCAATTGTGGTAAGATCTACAATGTCTGGTTCTCGCTCCCTGAAGAAGATGGTATTTGTGGAGTGTGTGATTCGGCATTGATTCAGCGCAAGGATGACCGGGAAGAGGTCATCGTAGAGCGGCTCAGAGTGTATCAGGAACAGACAAAACCACTTATTGACTACTATGCTGTCAGGGGGACGTATTTCGAGGTAGACGGTAACCAGGACGTTACGGAAGTCTCGTACAAACTCTCAGAGATTATCGCGGATATTTTCTAGGCTTGACGCACCGATTTCCTCCTGGAGGGCCTGAAATTGGTGAGATCCTAGCGGCATAGTGGTGGTGAAAAGGCCTTTTTGTTCTCTCGGGTAGGCTACTCTACGATAAGAGAGATGATTGTTTGCAAGAGCAGGACCGAGTTGGATAGGATGAAAGAAGCTAATCTTATCGTCGCCAGGATTCTAAACCATCTAGGCCATTTGGTTGAGCCGGGGATTACTACCTTGGAATTGGATCGAGTGGCTGAAGAATTGGCCCTGAAGGCAGGAGCACGACCAGCTTTTAAAGGTTATCATGGTTATCCGGCGGCGCTTTGTGCTTCCGTCAACGATCAGATTATCCATGGGATTCCAAACCACACACCCTTAAAAGCAGGTGATATAGTGGGTCTCGACATGGGAGTTTATCACAGAGGTTTCTACGGAGATTCGGCCTGGACTTTTCCAGTGGGTGAAATCTCCGATGAGTTGGGGCGTTTGCTCGATATCACCCGAGAGTCCCTCTGGCGAGGCATCCAAAAGGTCAAGCTTGGGAATCGGGTATCGGATATCTCGTCTGCCATCCAGGAATTTGTGGAAGGTCAGGGATTTTCCGTGGTTCGAGAATTTGTGGGACACGGAATCGGGAAATCGCTGCACGAAGAACCGCAGATTCCAAATTACGGGGAGGCTGGACGAGGTCCGAGATTAATGCCAGGAATGGTGCTGGCCATTGAACCGATGGTGAACAACAAGGGGCCGGGAACCAGGATCCTGGAGGACAAATGGACCGCTGTCACTGCTGACGGGGGTTTTAGCGCTCATTTTGAGCATTCGGTGGCAGTCACTGAAAACGGACCTTGGATCTTGAGCGAGTTTCCTTCTCCGAATTTAGATGGAAATTCTGGTAGCGACGGCTGTGCTATCTCTGGTGCAACGAGGGAAACGGCCGAGAATCGATGACCATCGCTCAGGCAGTTACATATCCCGATCAGGGAAGGAGACATTTAAGAGGAGCGCAAAGTTGGAAAAAAAAGAAGCTATAGAGGTAATGGGGACGGTTGTCGAAACCCTTCCCAACGCCATGTTTCGAGTTGAACTCGAAAATGGACACGGGGTTCTAGCTCATATCTCCGGTAAAATGCGGAAATACTTCATACGTATTTTGCCCGGAGATAAGATCAAGGTAGAGCTTTCTCCTTACGACCTTAGTCGAGGGCGGATTGTGTATCGCTACAAGTGAACGAAAGATTAGACTGAAAAAGAAGTTTTGAAATGAAGGTTCGATCGTCGGTCAAAAAGATCTGTGCGAAATGTAGGATTGTTCTTCGTAAGGGTGTGGTTCGAGTCGTCTGCTCGAATCCGAAGCACAAGCAGAGACAGGGCTGAGAGTGAACAACAGTCTGGATCGTTTGGAGGGGGTGCTTCTCTGAAGAGGAAAATATGCGAGTAGCCGGAGTGGATATTCCCGACCATAAACAAGTTCAGTTTAGTCTGACCTACATCTATGGGATTGGAAGGTCGCGTTCCAGCCGAATCCTGAAGCAGGCAAAGGTTGATTTGGAGAGGAAAGTCAACGATCTCACTGAGGAGGAGGCTGGTCGGATTCGTCAGATTATTCAGTACGAAGGGAACGTCGAGGGGGATCTGCGGAAAGAAATTCAGCTCAATATCAAACGTTTAATGGATATTGGCTGTTTTCGGGGGCTTCGCCACCGGCGAGGCCTTCCGGTCAGAGGACAACGTACTCACACCAACGCACGTACGCGGAAAGGCCCACGTAAGGCACAGATTGGAAGAAGAAAGAGATAGGTTAGAGGAAGGAGGTAACCGGTATGAAAAAGGATGCAAAGAAACCACCAAAGAGGAAAGCGAAGAAGAAGGAAAAAAAGAACATTGTACACGGCCTAGCCCATATCCAGGCCACCTTCAACAACACCTTGGTGAGTATCAGTGACTTAGATGGCAATGTTCTCTATAGCTCGAGCGCTGGTGCTCAGGGTTTCAAGGGAAGTCGGAAGAGCACACCCTTTGCTGCTTCTCAGGCGGCCCTTTCCGTGGCCGCCGGGGTGCGAGATAACTACGGCATGAGATACTGTGACGTTTTGGTCAAAGGTCCAGGCACGGGTCGTGATTCAGCCATTCGCTCACTGCAAGCAGCGGGACTGGAAATACGTTCGATTAGGGATGTGACGCCTATACCTCATAACGGATGCCGACCACCCAAACGGCGAAGAGTTTGAGATGAATCGTCGGTACGCGGTTCAGGGAAAACGGACTTTGGTTCAGTTAACGTGACAGCAAGGGAAGCGGGGCGGAACATCTCGTATAGGATAACGGAGGGAAAGTAGTTGGCACGATACACAGGTTCTGTTTGTAGACTTTGCCGGCGCGAAGGGATGAAGTTGTTTCTGAAAGGACAACGTTGCTATTCGGAGAAGTGCGCTGTGGACAAGCGGAACTTTATGCCGGGTGAACACGGTCGGAGAGTCCGGAGGGGGATCCGCGGCAAGCTGACCGCATATTGCTTACAGCTCCGCGAAAAGCAGAAAGTCAAGCGGACGTATGGAGTCCTGGAGCGTCAGTTTCGCCTTTATTTCCAGAAAGCTGCCCGTCGAAGAGAGGTTACAGGTGAGGTGTTGCTCCAGTTTTTGGAACGCCGGATTGATAACATTGTCTACCAACTAGGATTCGCTAGTTCGCGCAAACAGGGACGACAGTTTGTTCGCCATGGACACGTCCAGGTTAACGGCAGGAAGATCAATATTCCCTCTTATCTGGTCGAAAAAGGGGACGTCGTCTCCATCCGACAGAAAAGCCGCAATAATCCCTTCATTCAGAGTTCCCTGGAAGAGATCGTGGGTCGCGGCATTCCTAGTTGGTTGAGTTTGGAAAGTGAAGATTTCAAAGGCCAGGTGTTGGAACTACCTCGCCGCGAAGATATCAAAATTCCGATTGAAGAGCAGCTCATCGTCGAGCTTTACTCCAAATAATCACTGTGCTGTTGTCTCTCGCGCCTCTAAGTGTCTGGTTTTTAAAAAATACTACCAGCGCGAAATCACGAAAGTAGTAGAGCAAGGAAGGATGATGGCACGATTCAACGAAACCAGAAGGAGATTCGCTAGATGAAGGGTTTTCAGATACCAAAAAGACTCGCCTGTAATTTTGAGACCTTAACCCCCACGTTTGGGCAATTTTATGCTCAGCCCTTCGAACGCGGGTTTGGAACTACCATTGGAAATGCGTTGCGCCGTGTTCTCATTTCCTCCATTGAAGGAGCAGCAATCACAGCCGTCAGGATCGAAGGTATTCTCCATGAATTTTCCAACATCCCAGGAGTTCAGGAAGATGTGACTGAGATCATCATGAATTTGAAACAAATTCCCCTGATGTTATATGTGGACCATCCCAAGACACTCTACCTCGAATCAACCGGTGCCAGCGATCTGATGTCTGGAGATATCAAACCAGACCCGGATGTGGGAGTTCTCGGTTCGGACATACACATTGCCACCGTTAACGAAAGTGGAAAAGTTAAGATGACGTTATGGGTAAAGAATGCACGCGGCTATGTTCCTGCCGACAAGAACTTCGACGAAAACCTCGATGTCGGGTATATTCCTCTGGATTCGCTTCACTCTCCCGTCAGGAAAGTGAACTACAATGTAGAGGCAGCACGGCTTGGTGGTACCACCGACTATGATCGATTGAACCTGGACGTCTGGACCAATGGTTGCGTCTCGCCGCGGGAGGCCGTCGCCCAGGCAGCCGAGATTCTCAAGGATCATATGTACATCATGATCAATTTCGATGAAGAATCCGAGTTAGGCGCAAAGGAGGAAGATAAAGAATTGGTGGCGATTAACGATAGCCTGAGAAACTCGGTGGAAGAGTTGGAGCTTTCTGTCCGTTCCTATAACTGTCTAAAAAATGCTAACATCCAGACCATTGGAGAGCTTGTCACCAAGACCGAAGCTGAAATGTTGAAGACCAAGAACTTCGGTCGCAAGTCCTTGAATGAAATTAAAGAAATCTTGGCCGATCTGGGACTGTCCTTCGCCATGAAGCTTGATGAGACAGGACAGCTGGTTTTGGGAAAGGTCGAGACCTAAAATAGCTATGCGGCATCGATGGGCGGGTAGAAAATTGGGCCGGACCACCAGTCATAGGAAGGCGCTGCTGCGCAATCTGGTGACGGAATTTTTGGATAAAGAGAAGATCGTGACAACGGTTCCCAAGGCGAAAGAACTTCGGCCGTTTGCCGAAAAAATGATCACACTGGGGAAACGAGATAGTTTACATGCCCGCCGGCAGGCCCTAGCTGTCATTCGGCGCAAATCCGTGGTATATAAACTGTTCGATAGTCTGGCACCGCGTTTTTCCGATCGAAACGGAGGTTACACCCGAATCATCCGCCTGGGATTACGCAAAGGAGACAGCGCGGAAATGGCTCTCATCGAACTGATTGGGAGCGAGTTTGAATCTCCTGTCGAGTCAAAAAAAGAGGCGAAAAAGTCACCAAAGATAGCTCAGTAAACCCAAGCGAAACCGGTAAAAGAAGGATCCCCGAAAAAGACCCCGAGAGATCTCTCCAAAGAAGAATTAACAATAGCGTAAGATGCCAGAAGGACACGGTGGTCCAACCCGGCGAATAGATTCTCCAAGGCCCTGAATTCCAAAAACTCGAAACCTGCAACCGGGACCCGGAAAACCTGCGTAGCTATGCTATATTGCTGTCTGCCATGATCAAGTCGATCACCCCACTTTTGATCTGTCTCTGTTTAGGCACTTCACCCCTGGAGGGACAGCATAAACTGCTTACCCTCGAGGATATCTATCACCCTGACCGAAAAATAGATTTTAGCGGCGCTGTGGCCCCGGAGTTGCGCTGGCTGGTAGATGGGACACACTATGTGGAACAGAAAAAGGATTCGCAGGGTCCGACCACGCTGTTCAAAGTTGAGGTGTCGACGGGAAAGACAGAGCCCCTTTTCGACCCGGTCCAGCTGGAGGAGGCGTTTGCTAAACTCCCCGGATTTGATACCACCAAGGCTCGTGAGGTTCTTCGTAAGGGGAGTTTCAAACACACTCCCGACGGCAGCGCAATCTTGATTGAGTCCCACGATGATCTCTTCTACCACAGCTCCAAAGGTCAGCACTTTACGCGTCTAACTGATTCTCCACAACCCGAACGGGAAGCTCGATTCAGTCCCAATGGCACAATGGTAAGTTTTGTGCGCGATTATAACCTTTACGTGATCGACCTGGATCGGTTTCAAGAGCGACAGTTAACGACCGATGGAAACTCGCGACAACTCAACGGTCTTTTGGACTGGGTCTACCAGGAAGAGATCTATGGACGAGGAGATTTCAAGGGTTATTGGTGGAGTCCCGATTCGACTCACCTTGTCTATCTTCAGATAGATGAGTCCGAAGTGCCTGAATTTAAAGTGGTAGACCAGATTTCTCGTTACCTGGAGATTGAGGTTACCAACTACCCTAAGGCAGGAGATCCTAATCCAAGGGTGCGCCTGGGGATCTTGCCCGTGGCGGCTGGTGGTACGACATGGGTGGATACGTCGAAGTATCGAACGTCGGATTTCCTGATTGTCCGGGTCGGATGGACTCCAGACAGCAGAAAAGTCGTCTATCAAGTTCAGAACCGCCAGCAGACCTGGCTCGAGCTGAACCTAGTTGAGGTGGGAAAAGGAAAACCGATCACACTTTTGCGTGAGACCTCGCCGGCCTGGGTAGACATTGCGGGCCAACCCATTTGGCTCAAAGACGGTTCATTTCTGTGGCTGAGCGAGAGGACCGGTTGGAGACACGTCTATCACTACTCAGGGCGAGCTCGGCTTTTGCGAGCGCTGACGTCAGGTCCATGGAAGGTCGAGATTGTGCACGGCGTGGACGAGAAGGGTTTTGTCTACTTGTCGGGGACCGCATTCAGCTCGATCGAGTCTCATGTTTACCGAGTGAAGCTCGATTTGGCCTATCTGGAGCAGCTTTCTCGAAGGGTGGGGACCCATCGAGCAGATTTCAATCCCCCTTGTACTTTCTTTATCGATTCATGGAGTGATACCAATATCCCACCTCAGGTTCGTCTTTACCGTGCTGATGGCTCAATGATTCGTGTTATCCATCGGAACAGGGTGGATGTGTTAAACGAATTTCAGCTCAGAAAGCCTGAGTTTCTTCAAGTAAGCACGCGCGACAGGTTTGTCATGGAGGCTATGATAATCAAACCGCCAGAATTCGATCCGACTCAGAAATACCCGGTCATGTCCTTTACCTATGGTGGGCCGCACACGCCGATGGTACGTAAACGTTGGCGAGGAAAAACTTACATGTGGTATCAATTCCTGGCGCAAAAGGGCTATCTTATCTGGATTTGTGACAATCGATCCGCTAGCGACAAAGGCACTCAGGCGACCTGGCCGGTTTACAAAAACTTTGGTGAGTTGGAACTGCGTGACCTGGAAGATGGCTTGAAATGGTTAAAGGGAAAATCGTACGTGGACGGTTCGCGCATCGGTTTGGGCGGCTGGAGTTTTGGCGGCTTTATGACCGGTTATGCGTTGACTCACAGCAAGAGTTTCAAAATCGGGATCGCCGCCGGTCCCGTGACGGACTGGAGGCTTTACGATACGATTTATACGGAGCGTTACATGACCAAGCCTCAAGATAATCCAGAGGGCTACGACAAGAGTTCAGTGAGCGGGGCTGCGGCAGACCTTCACGGCAAGCTGCTGCTCATTCACGGGACCATGGACGACAATGTGCATGCGCAGCACACTTTTCGCTTGGCTTACGAATTGCAGAAGGCTGGCAAGCAATTCGAAGTGATGTTTTACCCAAAAAGCCGCCACAATATAACTGACCTGCGGCAGTCCCAACATTTGGCAGAACTGATGACCAATTTTATTTTGGAGAATTTGTAAATGGCATTGCCCCAGCCGGGCCTTTGGAGGGCTCGTAGACAGAGTATTGTATACCTTGACGACGCTGAATTTTGGATGTAGCTTAGTGTTTCACCTAAACGCTCCTCAGTAGCTCAATTGGTAGAGCGTCCGGCTGTTAACCGGAGGGTTGTAGGTTCGAGTCCTACCTGAGGAGCCAAAATCATAACCGCGAACTTTTGCGGTCTGTTAGTTAACGCGAGACCCCGACGGACGGCCCCGTCGGGGTCTTGTCGTATCTGGCGCTTTTCCAATCACTTGCGCCGACCTACACATTCTTTCCGATTCTCCGGTTCGTAAACTGACGCACGGGGTAGCGCGTGCAACCATGGGGGTTGCGCACGCCCCCCCAAGATATCGTTTACGGATTCTCCCATTCTCCATTTAACATCCCGCTTTATTTAACGGCCCGGTTGCACGCGGACCACCGAAAGTGACACTTTTTCACTCGCTCCGGTAAGTATCTATATAGAAGCCGGGCCAAGAGGGTCCGGCGGATCACCAGACAGCGGCAGCGGCCGTGAAGGACGGAGCCCGTTGTGGGTGCCGGCGATATCGCCATCGTGCGGTGTCGAGCGGACTCCAACGGCTCCTGACGACCGTTTCCGTCCCACGCGGCATCCACAGCCTCTCCTCTTCCGCGGCCTCCCGCCAAGGAGGACCGGATGCCGACCAACGCAAACATCCCACCCACCCGCGATGAAGTGATCGCGGAGATCGCCTCGATCCTGGCCCAAGGCTGCCTGCGCCTCCGGAAGAGCCAAAGAATTTCGCCCACATCCGGGAACGAGGCCGGGAAAGACAAGCATTCCCAGGCGCTTACGGAGAATCGACTTGATCGTTCGGGCCACCGAAGCGTTCATGAATGAACGAGTTAACGCCCCGAGACAGCGAGGCGGAGGGACCGCCCGCCAGAGGGTGAGTCCATGAACAGGAGGAAATTGGATGAAAGCAAGCACCTATCAACAGATCCAGGAGCTGTCCCGACTGACCGTGGGCCAGCTCCGGGGCAAGTACCTGGAGGTCTTCGGCGAGGAGAGCCGCTGCCACCACAAGACGGCCCTGCAAAAGCGCATCGCCTGGCGCCTGCAGGCCCTGGCCGAGGGAGGCCTCTCCGAGCGGGCCCGCCGGCGTGCCGAGGAACTGGCCAACGACGCCGATCTCAGAATGCGCGCCCCGCGTGATCCGATCCGGGCTGGATCGGCGGCAGTAAGGGCGCGAACGACGAAGAGTCGCATCCCGCCCTCGCGAGATCCGCGACTGCCCGTGCCCGGCACACTGCTGGTGCGGGAGTTTCGGGGGCGCGACGTGGTGGCCAAAGTGCTCGACGAGGGCTTCGAGTTCGAGGACCGGCGCTATCCGTCTCTGTCGGCCATCGCCAAGGAAGTCACCGGCAGCAAATGGAACGGGTTCTTGTTCTTCAGCCTCACCGGTGGTGACGCAGCCGCGAGCGGGCGTCACCATCAGGGGGTGAGCGAATGAACAGAAGTCTCCACTCCGCTCCGTCGATGACCCCGGCTTCTGCCCCGACTCAAAACGACGCCGTCCGCTGCGCCATCTACACCCGCAAGTCAACGGAGGAAGGACTCGACCAGGAGTTCAACAGCCTCGACGCTCAGCGGGAATCGGCCGAAGCCTACATCGCCAGTAAGCGGCACGAGGGCTGGAGCTGCCTGCCCGACTACTACGACGATGGCGGCTTCACCGGCGGCAACATGCAGCGGCCTGCTCTTGAGCGCCTGTGTGCCGACATCGAGGCCTCCCGGATCGACTGCGTGGTGGTCTACAAGGTGGATCGTCTCAGCCGGTCGCTGCTGGACTTCGCCCGCATCATGGAGCTCTTCGACCGCCACAAGGTGAGCTTTGTCTCGGTCACCCAGCAGTTCAACACGACCAGCTCCATGGGGCGGCTCACCATGAACATCCTGCTCTCCTTTGCCCAGTTCGAGCGAGAGATCATCTCCGAACGCGTCAAGGACAAGATGTCGGCAGCGCGTCGCAAGGGCAAGTGGGTGGGGGGCCAGCCGACCCTGGGCTACGACGTGGCACCGGAAGGGGGCCGGTTGATCGTTAACCCGGAGGAGGCGGCTCAGGTGCGGGCGATCTACAATCTGTATCTCGAACACCAGGCCGCGATCCCGGTCGTCCAGGAACTCAACCGCCGCGGCTGGGTCACCAAACAGTGGATCACCAAGAAGGGCCATGAGCGCGGCGGCAAGCCCTTCACCAAGAACGCGTTGTATCGGCTTCTCACCCACGTGCTCTACACCGGCAAGGTGCGGTACGAAGGAACCCTCTACGAGGGCGAACACGACGCCATCGTCGATGCCGACGTGTGGCAACAGGTCCAGGAGGTGCTGCGCAGAAACGGCCTCTCGGGGGGACGGAAGGTGCGCAACAAGCACGGGGCGCTGCTCAAGGGCCTGCTGTATTGCACGCCCTGTGAATCCGGCATGGTGCACGCCTACACCCGTAAGCGGGAAAAGCGCTACCGCTACTACGTCTGCCGCAACGCCCAGCAGCGGGGCTGGTCGTCGTGCCCGAGCAAGGCGCTCAACGCTCACGAGATTGAAACCGCCGTGGTGGAACACATTCGCGGGGTCGGGCGCAACGAGGAGATTGTCCAGGCGACGACCAAGGGGGTGCGCGAGCAGAGCGACCGGCGAATGACGGAACTGGAGGTCGAGCGGCGCCGACAGGAAAGCGAGCTTAAGCAGCTCTACTCCAGCGTCGAGAAGCTGGTTCACGGGGCCGGTTCGGAAAGCTCCAACGGCCGATCCACGACCGATCAGCTGGCCGACCTGCAGGATCGAATCCGAGTATCCGAGCAGCGGATCACTGCCATCCGCGAAGAGGTCATTGCGCTGGAGCGGGAAACCGTGGGCGAAAGCGAGTTGACTCAGGCCCTGGCCCACTTCGATCCGGTGTGGGAGTCGCTGTCGCCTCGCGAGCAGGCGCGCATCATCCGACTGCTCATTGAGCGGATCGGGTACGACGGGCGGGACGGCAGGGTCACAGTGGCCTTTCGCTCGGTGGGCATCAAGGCGCTCTGCAGCGAGAGCACCATCGCCGGTCAGGAGGTGACGACTTGAGAAATGATTCATCCGATGCCCCCCGCGCTGGGCCGAGCACGTTGGAAGTGTCCTTCACCTTCCAGTCCAGGAACGGCCAGAGAAACGGTCGCGAGGGTCCGGACAAGGACCAAGTCGTCGAACCGGGAAATGTGCCCCGTGTATCGAAAATCATGGCCTTAGCCATCCGCTTCCACGGGTTGGTCCGGCGCGGCGAGGTCCGTGACTATACAGACCTGGCGCGACTCGGCTATGTCACGCCGGCTCGAATGACGCAGATCATGTGCCTGCTGCACTTGGCGCCCGATATTCAGGAGGCGCTGCTGTTCCTGCCACGCACCCTCCAGGGACGTGATCCCATCCGAGAGAAGGACCTGCGCCCCATCGCCAGCGTGCCGCATTGGAACCGTCAGCGCAAGATGTGGGCGCGGCTGGTCGCACAGCGGCTGAGGTAGCAAGCACCCCTCGGGTCGGGCCAGATTATCGGCCCTTGCCCTTGCGCTCCTGTTCGGTCTCACCTCCGCAGGCTTTTGAGCTGTCCACACACTCCTGCCATCAGGCTGCCTCCGTCCGGTGAGCTGCCACCGGCATCCTATTATTTTTGTCCATAGACTACTTATATAGGAGGTTTATATACTGTTCTCTTCGACCCGTTGACCCAGGTGAGCCGCGTTGTCCGATAGGCCGGACTGCTCGACAGTCCTGGTCTCCGGTCCCTGGGCATAGCCACTGTAATCTCCCCTGAGAGAAGATTTGCCATGAGCAGTCAGTCGAGAGGCAGACCACGCGTTGAGGAAATCACCGGCCCGCAGCGGCGCACATTGGGCGAGCTGCGCCGTTTCACCCGCCGGCAGGGGTTTCCCCCGACCATCCAGGAACTCGCGGACATCCTCGGGATATCGACCCCGAGCGTGCGCGACCAAGTCAGCCAGCTGGTGCGCAAAGGCTACGTCAAGCGAGAGGCGAGAAAGGCCCGCGGCTTGACCATCTTGCGGGAGCCGACGGAGGAGGTGCTCAAGCTGCGGACCGTCCCCATCGTCGGCAGAGTCGCTGCCGGCCAGCCGATCCTGGCCGATGAAAACATCATCGGCGAAGTGCTGGTCGACAGCCGGGTCGCCCGCCATGGACGCTGCTTCGCACTGGAAGTCCAAGGCGACAGCATGATCGATGCTGGCATCGACGACGGTGACCTGGTGGTGGTTCGGCAACAACCCTTGGCGGAGAGTGGGGACATCGTGGTCGCGCTGCTCGATCAGGAAGCTACCGTCAAACGGCTCTTCGTCCGTGACGAGCGCATCGAGCTCCGGCCTGAGAACCCGAAACTTCGCCCGATGCCGATCGGCCCCGACGACGGACTGCGCATCCTGGGCAAGGTCATCGCCGTCAGCCGGTCCGGGAGCCATCCCTCCAACGCGGAAGCAAGCGCAAGATCTTTCAGGTCCATATAGTGTCCACAACGGGGAGGCCGGCCGGAACCTTGCGCCTGCGCCGGAGGACAGCGGTGGTCACACCATCCGCCGCTTTCAAGGAGACCCGCTTGTGACCAGACCCGAAGAGGCGATGCTGGGCTTTGAACAATAGGGAGAGAGCGGCATGGGACACGTCAGACTTGGACGTCTTCCCAGATCGAAGGCGTGGAAGGATGTGGTCGGACTGATCACAGCCGGAGCCGACGCCTCCCAAATCGCCAACGCAACCATCCGGGCGGCCGATAAAGCGTTCTCCTTCGTACTGAATGACCGTGGGTTTACCGAAGCGGTTTGGCTGATGACCCAGCTCGCCATCGCTGCCGACCAAGATAATTTTCAGGGTAACTTCCAATCCCAGGGGGTCAACCTGTCTCGGGATACATCGCTGCCCGATCTGGCAGCCGCGATTTCCGAGGCTTTGGACCGGAAGCTCGAATCGGATGGAGCACAGTCCGATCTCGGTGAAATGTCTCAGCGGGCATTGGTGGGCGCCATCGTGGAACAGATCTCCCCCAAGCTGCCCTCTCTTTTCACGCCGAACCCACAAGACGTTCGGGCGGCATTGGGGAAGCTGGGAAAGAAACGAGAGTTTGGCGAGCTCTCCCGGACCTTCTTCTCGAAGCTGGCCAATGAAAGCATGAACTATTTCCTTTCCAAGACCTTGGGAACTCATCTTGGCGAGGGCCAACGGTTTGCCACCATGAATGAAATGAGTCAGTTCGAGCAAGCTCTGAAAACGCACTGCCGGGAGGCTTCGTTGATCGTGGAAGAGTTTTCAGCCGACTGGTTTTCAAAACAGCGATACCAACAAAAGGGGGATATTTCCAGGGAGAAATCAGATGAGTTTGCTTCCTATGCGCTGAAGAAAATGAAGGACGAGCTCAAGGCAGGAGCGGGAAACAACGATGCAAGATAAACGCACCATCCTCTGTGGGAGGGCTCCGGCTGACGGCATCACCGGTGATCCGGGAGGTGATTTGCCTCTTCGCCTCTGGGGAAAAGACGGCCCCGACAAAATCACACTCCGCATCGAAGATATCGACCGGAAGATGTGCAAGAACGTCCCGGCGGCTTTTCTGGACCTCCTTGAAATCGCCGCCTATGTTCACACGGCCGATCAGGCGGTTCGTCGGGGAGGAGACGATGCCGACAGGTTCGGGGATGGTTGGCGACGAGATCTCCATTTCACGATTCCGGTGAGAAATCCGGATCTCTGGAATAGCCGGTCCGTCTTGACCTCCTTGCAAAACACGCTTGGCTTCCTCTCGGATGACCACTACCGCTTCCACTTCATCCCGTTGACAGCGGAGCAGCCCTTTCAGGGCTATCTGAATTTCAGCGACGGCGGTCGCCTGCTCGGCCACCCCGAACAAGTCGTGATGTTTTCCGGAGGCCTGGATTCTTTGGCCGGGGCCATCGAGGAGGTTCTCGTCCAGAAACGCAAGGTGGTGTTGGTCACTCACAAGCCGACTCCGAAGCTGAACAAACGCCACCGCGTGCTGGAAGAGACGATCGCCGAGAAGGCCGGGGAAAACGCACCGCTGCATGTCGGCGTTCGTATCCACTAGAACAAGAGTCTGAACCGCGAGTATACGCAACGGACCCGGTCCTTTTTGTATGTCGCCATCGGAGCGACGATTGCACGGATGCTCAATCTTCGGTGCGTTCGCTTCTATGAGAATGGCGTCGTCAGCCTAAACCTGCCGGTGTGCGCCCAAGTCGTCGGTGGACGGGCCACCCGAACCACTCACCCCAGGGTCGTGAGAGGATTTCAGGAGATTCTCTCTGGAAAACCAAGGCGGATATCGTGGAGGCCATTGTCAAGGCCGGCTGTGAGGAAACGATCGCTCCCGCGACCAGCTGTACTCATACATGGGGCATTACCAATCGTCATTCCCATTGCGGCGCCTGCTCACAGTGCATCGATCGGCGCTTCGCCGTGATCGCGGCAGCAGCGGATGAATTCGATCCAGTTGAGGCCTTTAAGATCGACATCTTCACCCAAGGGCGAAACAAGGACGAAGACAAAATCATGGCCGCGGCGTATCTGGAGCGGGCCAACCAAGTCCGTGGTCAGAAGGATATCGCCCAGTTCATCGCACGTTACAGTGAGGTGAGCCGGGTGTTCCGATATCTGGACGGGACTCCCGCGAGCATCGCCCAGCGGGTGTTCGACCTCTACAAACGCCATGCAAAGGAGGTCTGTGGCGCTCTGGACACCATGGTGCAGCGCAACATTGCAGCCATTCGTGAACGCACTCTTCCAGGAGATTGCCTGCTTCGGACTGTTTACGAGTCCGGTTCGGTCATTTCCTTGCCTGCGGTACCGGTGAAGGTGGAGCAGCCTGACAACTATTTTCGAAAGCGCGGCGGTGTCTGGGAGGCGAGGTTCAAGGGCAACAAACCCATCCTGCTGAAAGGTGTCGACAAAGGCGCCGAGCACATCAGCGTTCTTCTGGGACGGCCTAACGAAGAGGTATCGGTCTACGAGATTGTTTGCAGCGACGCGATCGACGCATGCAATTCCGTTCTCAGCGCTCCGCACAGTGACAGAGAGAACGGGCTGCAAGTTACGCAGGGGATTCCTCTCGGGGATGCAGGATTCGTTGCCGACCGGAAAGCCGTCGAGCAATACCGGGAAAGAGCCCAAGAGATACTGCGAGAGATTGAGGATGTCCGGGATGCCGGCGAGACGGTCAAAGAGCGACGTCTCCAAGCAGAAATAGCCCGGATCGCCCGCGCCATCGACGAAGCGACCGGACTGGGTGGCAAACTGCGCAAAGCCAAAGATAAGCGCAAGAATCTCCGGGACGCCTTCCGGAACGCCGTCCATCGAGCCATCCGATCCATTGACCCGTACGACACCCCCCTCGCCGCTCACCTGAGAGAGTCCATCAAGTGCGGGAACGAAGCGGTTTACCGGACGAAGGCCAACCTCGTCTGGGAAGTTCGCCCGGTCGTTAACGAGTAAACCTGGGAGCGCAAAAAGACCCGTCGACGGGACCCCACGGGCCGGACAGGAGCCGATGGGAGATTAGTCTCTTGGGATCGTATAGAGTTTCATGCCATGCCTGTTCTCGGTGATGCGGATTCGAAACCCGGCCTCGCGCAGGGTCTCCAGATCATTGGCGAAGCGCTGGGCGAACTGCCGGGAAGAATCCAGGTCGAAGCGCAGGGTGTACTCGCGGGAGATGCGCTTGAGCGCTACGAACAGATCGCGGGAAAGGACCTTCTCCAGCTCCCCGTCGTCGTTTAAGGTGATCTGGAATCTCTGGACGAATTTCTGGACGTGGGTGTCCGTGCGGCTGCCGGGATCGAAATCCTGATCGTCCTTGACGGCGGTGCGCTATTCGTTGAACAGGGTGGACAGCGCGGTGGCCGTGGGGTTGGACTCCCGAGCCGTTTCGCGGCTGGTCCGGTTGATGGATTGAATCTCTTCGACAAAGGACGGCCTCAATTGCTTCATGCCGGCCTCGATTTCCTCCGAGGGTGACCCCGACAGCAGCATCAGGTACATCAGGCAGAGATACTCGTTCGAGCGGCGCTTGTCGTGATTGCCGAGTTTGTGCAGGAGTTTTTGCACCTGCTTGCGTCGCCCGGCACGCATCATGGCGAGGACCTGCCGGGTTCTTTTCATGATGGCCCACAGGATCAGGTCCCGGTGCTTCTGAATGTCGGCGATGGTTTCGGACTCGCCGAAGCAATCGCTGCCCTGGTTGGCGATATCGAAGTTGATCACGAAGGTCCGCGACTGGATCTCCGAAAGCTCGCCCATCAGCGGCTCGATGCCGGTGGTATTGAGCAGGCACTTGGTGCGCTCGATGACGGTCTCGGTGTCAGTGCCGCTCTTGCGTTTTTCCTTGGCGATCCCGGTGATGCTGGTGAGCATGAAGGTGGTCAGGTCCTCGGTCATCTGGCGGGCTTCGATGTTGTCGAGCGCGATGAGCGGATTCTGCGAGCCGTCGGTGTAGTTGGCGGCGTCGGTGGCCTTCTTGTGCTGGGGCTCGCCGTAGATCAGCGTCGAGATGAGTTTGCTGGCGGTGGTCTTGCCCGAGCCCGCCGGCCCTTCGAAACGGGTCATGGGCCGGGTGCCGGTGAAGTCGATCAACAGGAAGCAGGACAGCCAGGAAATAATGAGCGCGCGGTCTTGCTGGGAACAAGCGATGTTGTTCTCCAGTATTTCCTCCAGCTTGCGGTCGGCTTCTTCCAGATCGGCATCGGCCAGAAACCGGATGGGCTTCATCTTGCGCGAGCCGTCAAGGATGACGCCGTCGTCGTTGCCGCCGTTTTTGAGAATTTCTATACGCTCGGGCGTGATCTTGACGATCTCATGGTCGTCGTTGTTGAGGTTGAAGTACACCGTGTGGTTGGGGACGTCGGTGTGGAGCCAGGAGAAATGGTCTCGCATCTTCCCATGAATCAGGGCCAGGCTGGGCAGGACCTCGAAGAAGGTGCGCCCGCCGAACGAGGTGGGCACCAGGCCGGTTTGCTCATACAGCATGGCCGCGTACTGACGCTTGCGGCCCCGGTCGGCCGAATCCATCCAGTAGATGGTGTTGTCGAAGTAAACGAACGGTTCCCCGTGGCGGGTGAAAAAGAACTGCGCGGCGCCGTGATCGGTAAACCACTGGTAGGCGGCCTCGGCGACCTTGGTGTAGTCGGGGGTCTGCCCATCCGGGGTCTTCATCAACACCTCGTCGATCCGGGCGCGGCAGGAACCGGCTGGCGCATTGGTGAGGTACTTCTCGCGGTGTTGCTGTTGTTGGGCCTGCGCTTTTCGCTCCTTTTGCAGGGCTTTCACCTGGGCGCGCAGCGTCGTGAGCGACAGGCTCGACTTGCCAAATCGCTCCTGGATGCGCTTCAGGTGGTTGCTCTGCTCCAGGGGTGACAGAGTCGTCACCTCGCGCAGGATCGGCTCGAGCTGCTGGTTGCGTTCTGATTCGGCGACATCGGTCGGCAGCCGGTCGATGCCGAATTCGAGCGGCGTCGTGGCTTCGCCGAGTAGCGCCTCGAAGTCCTTCGCCGTGTGGCCCGAAGCAAAGTAGTCGTTGACGTCGATCTTGGCGGCGCCGAGCAGACGCTCGGCTTCCTCGGTGTCATTTTGTGGACGACTGTCGAGCAGCTTGGTGAGTTCTCCCGCTCCAACGGCCGCCTCCAGATCGAAGCGTTCCCGTAGCTCGCACCGGGCTTGTTTTTGTTTCTCATCCAGAGGCAGGACGACGAGTTTCGTTTCGATCTTGTGCCCGGTGAGGACGCTCGCCGTTTTGAGCGCGCCGCTTAAGCCCACCTGCGAGACTTCGTTGTCCTGGCAGATGTAAACCGTCTTCACCCCCCGGAGCTTGGGCAGCAGACGATCCCAGTCCGAGGCTCGGATGCGCACCGTGACCGGGGAGACGACAGGAAAGCCGCGCTCCATCAGAGCAATGCAATCGGTCACGCCCTCGGTGATGATGACGCGATCGGGCCGGGCCAGCAGGCAGTCTTCGTTATAGAGGTGGCTGTTGTTGATCGAGGAGGCGATGTAGTGGTTCTTGCGGTCGTTGTGGACCCGAAGCTTCTTGTATTTGCCCCGCTCATACTCGTTGTCGGGAGTCCAGGGCGTCTGGCGTCCGATCATGAAGACCACCCGGCCCCGGCTCCAGTAGGGGAAGATGATGCGCTGATCGAAGAAGGGGTACAAGCTGTCCTGGCTGGTTGGATTAAAGGCGCCGGTGGCGGCCAGCTCGCGGAGCGTGAAGGGGTCCTTTCGTTTGGTCAGGGCGGAGAGGACGCCCTTGTACTCTTTGCCGGTTTCCTTGCAAGCGCCGTTGGCGGCAAAGCCGATTTGGAGGGATTCGATGGTGTCATCCGATATTCCGTAGTGGGCATGTAGCCACTCCAAGACTTTCGGCGCTTCTTTGAGCCGCCGGTGGTAGAACTCCGCCAGGGCGGTCAGGGCTTCCCCGACGCGCACCTCCAGTTTCCGCGCCGCTTCGATCTCCTGCAGTTGCTCGGGGGGGAGCCCGTACTGGCCGAGCGGCGGCAGGGAGACCTTGGCGGCCAGATAGTCGCGGGCCCGTTTGTGGGTCTCGGGCATGGGACCGGATCGCCCGGCGGTGACGGTCCTGGATTGGATGAACTCGACCAGCTGCAGCACGTCGCCCCCCTTGCGGCAGCCATGGCAAAAGAAGCCTTGCTTGTCGAGCCAGACGTGAAGCGACCGCTTACTGGTGCTCTTGTGATGGGGACAGTCGCATTGCAGGAGGCCGTTGGTTTCGGCCGTGATGCGCGGACCGAGGAGCTCGCGAGCCACCTGACCGATATCGACCTCGGTAACCTGCCGGTAGTATTCGGTGACGTTGCCCGTTGGTGTGTTGCTCATATCGGGTCCTCGTAATCTGCGAGAAGGAAAGACAGGAATGTTCTCCTCGCGTCGAGATGGCGCTTCTTGGCGCAGTTGACGATGCCCCAGTGATCCCCGACGATGACTGTGGCCTCCTTGGCCCGGGTGACGCCGGTGTAGAAGAGATTGCGGTGGTGCATAAAGGAATGGGACTTGTGCACGACCACCACGGCGCAGGGGAACTCCGAGCCTTGTGCCTTGTGGATGGTGAGCGCGTAGGCCAGTTCAATGTCGGCCTTGTTCGGCGAGCCGGGTTTGATTCTGACCGGCCTGCCGTCAAAGGCGACCCGCAGCGAGCCGTCGGTGCCCACCTCGGTAACGGTGCCGACGGCTCCGTTCATCACCCCGAGCGCATAGTTGTTGCGGGTCTGGATGACTTTGTCGTGGACGAGCAGCTGGGGTCGGCGACCCGGCTTGGGTGCCGGCGCCTCGACGCCCCAGAGCTTGGTCTGGATCAGCCGTTGCAGCGCCAGGTTGAGCGCCCGGGTTCCGAGCGGACCCTTGTGGGTCGGCGTCAGCACTTGGATGTCGTCCCGCAGGTCGAACCGCAACCTTTCGGCGAGGACGGTCTCGAACAGCTTGAGCAGGAAGTACTGCGCGTGGTCTGGATCGGTGAACTGATCGACCAGGTACCAGGCGCGCCGGCCCGAGGCCTCCCGCTCACTGGTCTTGCGAACCTGGCCTTTGAGCACGGCAATGCTGTTCTCCTTAAGCACCCCCGCTTGGCGGACCACCTGGTCGAGCACAACGGTGGGTACGCCCCGGGTCTCGACCAGATCGCGCAGCAGGTTGCCTGGACCCACCGGCGGCAGCTGGTTGTGATCTCCCACCAGCACCACGGCCGTGCGTTTGAGATGGATGGATCGGAACAGGTGCCAGGCCAGTGGAACATCGACCATCGACACCTCGTCGACGATGACGACGTCGGCAATGACGGGGTCTTCGGGTCCGCGGGCGAACGACTTGCCGTCGAACCCGAGCAGCCGGTGGATGGTGCTGGCGTCACGGCCGGAGAGCTTCTCGAGCCGCTGGGCCGCCTTGCCGGTCGGTGCGGCCAGGATGACTTCGAGGCCCTCCTCGGCGTAGATCTTGGTCAGCGCCGCGACCGTGTAGGATTTGCCGCTCCCCGCGCCTCCGCTGATCAGCGTGATGGAGTGAGAGAGAGCGGTCAGGACGGCCTCTCGCTGGCCCGGAAGGAGCGTGGGAGCAAGCTCCTCGACCCGCTCGGGCAGGTCCTCCGGCTCGGGGAAATGCGGGTTGTCCGCCTCGCCCTGATCGAGCGTCTTGGCCAGATCCTCCTCCATCCTGCGAATGAACGGCCGGGCCACCAGGAAACGGCCGCCGTGGGACGCGCAGGTGAGCGTGCCTTCATCGATGAGTGCACCGAGTGAGGTGTCGATCTGATCCCGGCTGTCGAGCGTGTCCATGACGAGCAGGGCGTTGGTCTGCTCGATCAGATCCTCGAACTCGATCCAGCAATCGCCCTGATCGAGCGCCGACGTGACGCAGTCGAGGATGCCGGCCCGGATGCGGGACGGATCGTCTTTGGCCGTCCCCATCCGGCGGGCGATCTTGTCGACGCGCTTGAAGCCGAAGCCGGGGATTTCCCGGACGATGAGATAGGGATCGTCTTGCAGCAAGCCGAGGGCATCGTTGCCGAGTTTCTCGACGAGACTCGTGACTTGATGATGCGTCAGGCCGTAGGCTGAGAGCTGAGTGAACGCCCGGTTAACCTCTCGGGTCTTCTGCCACTCCTCCCGCAGGCGCTCGACCGTGGCCAGGGGCAACTTTGCAGCTTCGGCGACCGTTTCCGGTTCCTCGACGATGATGCGGTCGAAATCTTTGCTGAAGCGTTTGGCGATCCGCTTGGCCTTGACCGGGCCGATCCCCTTAATGTCCAGGTGGTGGGCCAGATAGTGGGCCAGGCCGTCGGCGTCGAGTTCGAGGTTGTAGGCAAGCGTCTCAACCTCGAGCTGGCGCCCGTACTTGGGATGGATGACCCAGCGGCCCTCGAGAACGACCTGATCCTGCTCGCGGGCGTGGAGTTTGCCGGCGAAGGAAATTTCATTGCCGGCTAGAGTGATCAGCCGGCCCGCCGAGAATCGTGCGCCGGCGTAGTAGACCGCGTCGATCCGTCCGCGAACCTTGATTGATGCTGTCGTTAGAGTTGTGGTTCCCATTGTGTCGATGCGATTCGATGGACCCCGCGCAAGTAGCCCTCGACAAACGCCCGGGCCCTCTGGCGGTCCGAGCAGAAAAAGACCGGAATACGAAAGTCGACGACGATCGATAAAACCGAGCCGAGCACGACGTTGGGATGGGCTCCGGAGCGGTACTGTTCGATCAGGATGTCGGCGAGGTTGTCTTCGACCACGATGCAGGCGGCCCGATAGCCGGCCAGACGCTCCAGCTCCTTGTGGAACCGTTTCCGGGACCGAATGACGGTCGAGACCAGGTCCTCCAGGGTCTTACGCTCGACCGCCACCTGGTCTTCCCATCCATCGAGGGAGTAGTCCCCGGCGGGCAAGGCCCGGCGAGTGACCGTCACGCCTTCCGAATCGAAGGGGTAGGGTTCCTGTTCCCTGGTATCGACGACAACCGTGATTCGATCTGTCCCTGCCTGCCGCTCAGGACCCGGCCGAGGCCGGTTAGAACGGTGTGAGCGCATCCTGAGCCGCCGTCTCATGCGCCTCTCGCTCGTCCTCGATCACGAGGCGCCGGTTGAAGTAAACGTTTTCGTAATCTCCCTTGGTCCGCTTGGTCACTTCGAGCTTCACGCCGGTCAGCTGGCCCAGGTGCTTGTACAGATCGGAGAGCTTTTCGAGATCCAATCCGCAGGTATGCAGGTCCGTCTTGAGCCACTTGAGGTTCTCGCGGCTGGCGATGATGTTGTTGCGCCACAAGAGGCGCCCGCGAAACCGGGGTGCGAGGATGCGCAGGGTCCAGCTGAGCATCGGATTGCCCGAACTCTTGGCCCGCACGAGCTCCACCTGGTCGACGTTGACCTGATACTTGCCGTCGGGAACCGGCTCGAACTCCCGTTCTTCGACCTCGGCCTGGTCGAAGTCACCTTCGAACTGCGTGAGATCGACGTCCGCGCTGGGCGAGGGGTGCTGTTCGTACTCTTTGTTTTGCATGGTCCTAATCTCCTTTTTGGGATGTGTTGGGCTGGGGCTTCGGATCGCCAGCCTTGGCCGCGGCCGCTGGCTGGGTGGCCTGGGCAGCAGGCCGGTTGAATGCTTCGGTGAAGGTGGAAAAGTCGAGATCGATGGTCTCGGGCGGGCGGCCCGTTCGATCCCCGGCTTCGTAGTGCGGACTGGGCTTGGTGCGCATGACGCGGCGATAGGACGTCTTGCCCTCGTCGTCGGTCACCGCCTCGAGGTCGCAGTAGAGGATGAGGTCGACCATCCCCAGCACGATCTTGCGCGCCTTGTCGGGCAGGGTCGGCACGATCCGGGTGTACTTGCCGGTGCGGGTTTCGATCTCCCGCTCCACGGAATGGGAGACCAGGAACAGTCCGTAGGGCAAAAAGGCCAGCTTGGTCAGGACGCGGTGGAACTCGTTGTTGATCAACGCCCAGCCTTTGCCGTAGCCAAGGTCCGACTCATGCTCGATCTTGAACTTGGCGCAGACGTGCTCGGCGCACATCCGGTAGGCGTTGTCGATGGTGTCGATAACGATGGTCTTAAACGAGTGCTTGCCTTCGGCGATCTCGCTGCAGGCGGATAGCAACTGGTCCCAGGACTGGATCGGGACCTGGTAGACGTCCAGGGCGTTCAGTCCCGGCTCGGTGGCCAGAAACAGCGCGCTGTCGGCCTGGCTGCACATGGTCGTCTTTCCTATCTTGCTTCGGCCATATGCCAGCACCGTCAGGTCGGCCAGGTTCTGTTTCTTGGGTGTGGTCTTGGTGGGTAGCACGATGTGTTCTCCTTTCCTTTGGGGTTCCTAAAATGGGGGGGCGTCGTTGCTCGAGGATTCGTCCTCGTCGACGGCCTCCCGTAGCTCTTCATGCGGCGGGGCCTTCTGGTAGAGGTTCTCCGCAACGACCGGACTGCCACCCGAGCTGCACAGCGGCAGGTAGGCGCAGGGCCGGCGGTAGTGAAAACAAAAGGCCGTGTTCTGGTAGAAGACGCCGCGCCGGCGGGCGTCCAGATACGTCTGGGTCAGCTCCCAGAGCTCGGCCTGCAGCTCCTCGAAGCGGTCGCGGGAGAGGTAGAGCCGCTCCCGGTGGAACATCTGCGGGTCGGCGTACTTGGCGGCCAGCCGCTTTTGGAAGGCTTCGTCGCTTTCCGGCAACTTGCGCTTGGCCGTGGTCCTGCCGGTCTTCGACTTGGCAACGAGCGCCGCCCGGCGCGCTTCATACTCGGCTTCGTTCTCGCCGCGGCTCTGTACGAGTCGCGCCTTGAGGAGCACGTTGTAGAGGACGCCGGCGAGCCGTATGCCGAGGGTCTGTTCGATATAGCGGGAGTAGAGGACGATCTGAAAGTCGGTCCACAGACGCTCGAGATAGTCGCCTCCCAGCTGGGAGGCGGTCTTGTGTTCCAGCAGGTAGTGCTCGTCGTCGATTCGGACGACGCCGTCGACCTTCCCGGACAAGATGAAGCTGCGTGAAGAGGCGCCGGTCGCCGGATTGACGATCTTTCCTTCGAACGTCTTCTCCAGGGCGACGACCTCGAACTCCTCATCGGCGTAGCGGGCCCCGTAGCCTCGCATCATCGCGGTGGCCAAGTGCCAGTCGCGTTTCTGATCGGCCTCTTGGTCTCGGTTCGGATAGGCCCGGTCGATGGTGTCGAGGACCGCCGCCAGATTCCGGGTGGAGTGCCAGACCTCGAGACACTGGTGGATCACGGTCCCCAGGGCCAGGTTGCGATCCCGCTCGAGCGGAACCAGCTCGTGGAGATACCGCCATTGGTAAGCCTTGCGGCAGTTGCGGAACAGGCTCCACATCGAATAGGTGGAGATCGCCGGCTTGAGCATCACGCGACCCCCTTGGCGTTCATGCCAGCTTTGATCGGTGGAGCGCCCGCGATGCGTTCGACCTTGAAAGCCCTCTCGCCGAATTCACGGGTGATAAAGCCGGTGAAAATACGGGCGATGGCCCGGCCGACCTCGGTCGCTGCATCCACCACGCAGGAGCGCTTGTCGTTGTCGAGACAAAAAGATGCGTCCAGGCGCACCAGGGACCGGCCGTGCAAGCATTCGGTGGCCAGCACGGCCAGGAGCAGGGACTGCTCGACATCCCGCATTGGCGCCGTCGCGGCGAAGTTGTAGCGATACAGTTCTCGATTCATTGCTTTGCCTCCTTCAGGTCTTGATCCGTTAGGAGAGCGCCCTCATGTGATACTTACCGGGAGCGAACGAAAAGTGTCGGGGAGCGTCACAAATAATCTTTCAGGCCGGCGTCCACGAAGATCGCGCGCAGCTTCGTGACCGACTGGTAGAGCGTTGCGCGCGAAACGCCCGTGTCGCGGGAGATCTCGGACACCGTTTCCTGCTCGAGGCGCCGGCACAGGTCGCGCAATTCGGGTGGGAGAGTTTCGACGACGGTGGCCACGTCGAGGGCCAAGCCGCGCAGCTCCTCCGCCGCTCCCGGCTGCACACAGGTGCGCAGCAGGTAATCCTCCTGGTCGAGCTTCTCGGCCCGCTCGACCGAGCGGCCCTCATCCTCGTCCTCGAAGCGCTCGTTCAGCGAACACGGGCAGCGCCGGTAATCCCGTTTGTGGGCCGTCTGAGCCTCGATGAGGTTGGCGATCTTGTGCTCGACGACGCGGGCGATAAAGGTGTTCCGCTTCGCGCGGCTGGGGTCGTACTTCGGCAGCCGGCGCAGCAGATCGAGGATCAACTCCTGCTCCAGATCGTCGCGGTCCGACGCGGTAAATCCCGCCTGTCCCACTAATTGCCGTGCTTTGAATCGGATGATCTCGACGGCATACGGATCGATGTCGTCGTAGTTTTTGCGCCCCATCGAGCCTCCTCGGGGCCGAGGAGGGGCTCGCGTGGGTGTCGACCTGTGCCGGACGGGCGGCTCTCAAACGAAAAGAGCGGAAAGTGCGCTGTGGAGGACGCCGGTTTCGGCGACACCCACAACGACCTCCGCTCTGCGGCCAGCCAGCTGTCTGGTGTATGGACCGTATTTGTTACTTGTCAGGCTCGGGCTCAGACCCGAATCCCGTCCGCCACGGCCATGCGGATGGGTAGCCCGTTGTCGATTACGAGTTCCAGGATCAGCAGCGACTGCTCCCTTTCGAAGACCTCGAACAACTGCACCACTGTTTTCTTGAGAGCGAAGCTCTCTTGGTTCCGAAGGGGATGCGCGCCGTTGGCCTTGCCGAACACGACCTGACGCACCACCCGGGGCGGTGGATCGAACACGGGTTCGCCGTCACACACTCGGAGCTGTTCGATGCGGCCGAAATGGACCTGCTGCATCAACTCGATGAGCTGCTGCTTTGGTGGGGTGAGATTTGATTTGTGGACTTGTGCCATTGCATCTCCGTGTCAGAGGTTGTGGCGCGCCGGATTGACCAACCCCTTGTTGACCCAAAAAAACGCCGGATTGCGCCTTCATTGGGGAAGGCGCTACATCCGGCGTAGCAATGGCTACATTTCACGTAGCGGGAAGTCTTTTTAGGCTGTTCTTCCTTTAACGGCTCCCAGGGAGGGTTTTGCCGAAAGGTACCTTTCGGCGGCCGCAAGACCTTTCGGCGCTGTAACTACCTTAAAATGCAGGAGGTTAAGTCCAAGCGCCGAAAGCGCCGAAAGATCTGAGAGTCCACCCCCCCTAGAGAAAATAAAAAAAGGCTAGGTAGGATCGGACACACTTTTTTTTGTGGCTCACACGGGGGGTAATATTTTCCAAAACCTTTCGGCGCTTTCGGCTTTTCTATCTTCTATCTATCTATAATTTATAGAAACTAAATAAGTTATAAGATAAGTCCATCCATAGCGCCGAAAGACCTTTCGGCGGTCCGGCATGGAGGCGGGCTCTCCGGTAAGTCACCCAGGAGCAACTATTCATCCGACCAGGACCCACACGCCTTTCACCCCCCATCCGACACTTTGCGGCTCGCTCCGGTAAGTATCTTGTGAGGAAAGCCTGTCAACCGGAGAGCCGCACATGAGCCTTTCAAAAATACTCGAGAGACACAGAGGGGACGATGCCCCGATCCCGATCAGGGAGTACGACGTCCCCGGCAAGGAATCAAACCAGCGTGAAAGCGTGCTCTATGCAGCCACGAACCTGAAGTCCTGGGAGACCGGTGAGCCGCATCGCTTGGCTCGGGACGTCGGGATTGCCGGGATCTGTTTCCGCCGACTCGATCCCGACTACTACGCCTGGCTGCGGCACAAGATGGACCTGGCCGAGAAGGCCGCTGGCTCAAGACGTCTTTCCACTCAGGCCTTTGACACGCTGCGCACCCGCTTCAACACCATCCACGCCTGGGCCATAGAGCACCTGGGAGAAGAGGCGCTCCGCTCGGCCGTCCGCTCGCTCGATCCGAAGGCCTACGCGCCGCCATGTATCGATAGGCTCGATCGTCGACCTAACGCTGCACCACCTGTACCGAAGGCTTCGTCACCGGACGTCCCGCCGTATCTGTGCCCGGAAGACGGCGACTGGCGGTTCACGCAACGGGTTCGGTCCTCGGCCGTACCCAAGGTCGATGCCATCCGCGACCAAGCGCTCGCCCTCGGGTGGAGCGAAGCCAGGCTCTACCAGAACCGGGGACGATTCCGTTTTCCCTGTGGCGAGGACTACGGCCTCGTCTGTTTCCTGGACGAGAACAAGCGGATTGGCGAAGTGACCCGGCAGTCCATCGAGATCGTCGGTCCGCCCCCCCAGGAGTACCGTCTGCGCTTTTTCAACTCGGAGGTAGATCAACCATGGATCAAGAAAAAGACACCCGAAGCATGAACCATCGATACGCCAACGCCAAGAACGCGCTGCCGCCGGCCCTGCTCCGCGAGGTCCAGCAACACTTCACGGGCCTGCTGTGTCCCAGCCGATACGCAGTTCTTTGCCCTGCGCCGCAAGCTCGTGCTGGCCCTGAAGGATCAAGGCGTCTCCACCCGCGAGATCGGCAAGCTGGCCGGTATCACGCCGCGCCGCGTGCGTCAGATCGTGGCCAAGGACCGCGCATCGAAGCCGACACATTCCGAAACTTTCCGGTAAGTAACCAAAGACGGCTTTCTCGTTTGGGGGGCGAAATCTATCTTCCCCCCCGAACCCCGAGGTGGGGAAACTTTAGAGCGGTCGTGAACACATCGTCGGAGCCGATCCCGTGGCATTGAACAAGAAAGACCAACGGAACCTCGACACTTGGCACGGCGCCGAGGGCAAGGCCCAGCCGCCTAAGCACAAAGGCGCCCACCCGAACAACCTGTACGCCATGACCCACGGCATCTGGGCCAACCAGTGCCTGGACGAGTCGGAGCGGGAAATCTTCCGGGAGATCATCGAGCGCCTGTGGAACGACTTCGTGTTCAACAAGAGCTCGGACTTGCTGCAGGTCGAGCTGGTGGCGATCTACTCGGTGAAGCTGATGCGGGCTCAGGTCAAGGGGGACATCGATGCCTCGGAGAAACTCGACCGGATGATCCGCTGCCATCTTAAGGATCTGAAGGCCACCAAGATCTCCCGCGAGGGCGAGGTCCCCAGCGGTCCCGGAACCACACCGGCCGAGTGGGCCACCGCCCTGCTCGAGAAGCTGGCTGAGTCAGAGAAGAAGTCGGCCCGAAAGCCGCGCAAGCGACGGAAAACGCGAAAATGATGGCGGATAACACCATGGCCACTTGCGGAGACGTTCCGGAACGGCGCGGGTTTCTGGCTATTCCACGGGCGGAAAGGTCCGATAAAGCGTGTTCTCGGACCTTCCGGAATCCGCCAGCAGCGGAAACTTTCGTCAACAAATCCTTCCGGTCGACACTGGAAGGCTCCCACGCTGTCCAGCTCACATTCGGCGATTGTGTTCAGGGAGGGGACTGTCAGCTCACTGTCCCCAGCTTCCGCGAGTGCCTGTCTGGAAGCGGGAACGAAAAAGCGCCCCCGAAGGACCGCTTGATTCCTGGACCGGGGTGCCGCCTACAGCCGTTCGAGGGCCTCCTCGAGCGCGTCGTCGACGAGGTGGGTGTAGACCTGGGTGGTCGAGAGGTCCCGGTGCCCGAGCGCACGCTGCACGACCAGGATGTCGCCTGTCCGACTGTAGAGGTGGGTGGCGAAGGTGTGGCGCAGAGCGTGGGGGCTCAGCTTCTTGTCGATCCGCGCGGCCCGGAGCCAGTGATCGAGCCGCCTGGCTACCTGGCGCTCGGAGAGGCGCGAGCCGCGGTTCGAGAGGAACAGCGCCCGGCAGTCGCCGGTGCCCTGGCGCCGGCGCTCGTTCAGGTAGGCGCGCAGGAGGGAGCGCAACGTGGACTTTAGGAACTTCACCTGGGGGACGCCGCCCTTGGCGCGGATGCGGAGATGCTTGGCGTCGAGGTCCACGTCATCAATGTCGAGGTCAACCAGTTCCCGCAGGCGGATGCCGGTGCCGAGAAACAACTCGATCATGAGCCGGTCCCGGCGGGCGATCTTGGAGGATCTGCCCCGAAGTTTTTTCGACAGCCGCCGTTTCTCGGCTTCGGTCAGGAAGGTGGGTGTGGTGCGTGGCAGCCGTCGCAAGGTCACCGACCGGGCTGGGTTCTCCGCGACCTGCCCGGTCTCCTCTGCCCAGGCGAAAAACGACCGGACGGCCGCCTTGAAGCGGTGCAGCGATGCCGGGGCCCTGGGGGCGCCGGCTGCCGAGTTAACGACCGCCGGCGAGGTCAACGCCTCGTCGATCAAGGCGCTGGTGACGCGGTCCAGGGTGAGTCCTGGGTGGCGCTCCGATAGGACAGTGCTCAGCTGCCGGAGGTCCCGCGAGTACGCGCTGATGGTGTTCGGGGAGCGACCCTCGGCGGCCAGCCTTCTACCGAAGGCCTCGACCGCCTGCTCGAGCGGCTCAGGATTCGGCAGGAGCCGAAGCGCCCTCGTCGTCATGCTGATCCTCTCCTTCCTTTTTCACGCTTCGGCCCATGGGGGTGTCTTTGGGCAAGGGCAGCTTGTCGATCCGGCCGGTCTCTTTGGCCCAGACCAGGAACATGCGCAGCACCCGCATGGTCTTCTTGACGGTGGGCTCGGCGCGTTCCTTTCCGCTTGCGAGTTTCAGCAGCGCGTCGGAGCGGAAGAATTTCCCCACGTGGGGGGCGAGGATGCCCTTGAGCTTCCGGTCGGCTCCGAAGAAAGCTTCGATCTGCTCAAAATCCTTCCCGTAGGTGTAGACCGTGCGCTCCTTCTTGCCCTGGCTTTTCAGGTGTTCGAGGTAGGCCTGTCCCGCCTCGTGCAATGTGTCGTTCATGGTGTGACTCTCCTTTCGGTTGTTCAAATAGTTGATCTACAAGCGCTTGTGCGCTCTACACATGCACGCTTCGTGTCGGCTGGAAGTCAAGGCCATACACGCGGGCGCGGAGGAATCTCATGAGAAGACCAGTGGAAGCGATGACACGGATGGTCTTGGTGGTAGTCCTGGCGGCCTCCCTGGCAGGCTGTGCGGCGAAGCGGCCGCCTCAGCGTATCCAGCACGCCATCCAAACCATGAACCGCCACATGCCGGAGTACGTGGCCGAAGCCAACCAGTCCTTGGAGGATGGGAAGCACCCGGAGCGGGAGCGTCTGAAAGGAATCGGCGAGCGTCTGGCTGAGGCGCTGGCCGCTCTCGATCGCTGGGCACAGGGTGAGGAGCCGCAGGAGCTGAGCAAAACAGCACCGCAAAAGAAGCAGGAGAAGCGATGAACACGATTCTCGAAGAGAACCGGGAAGCCGTCCGCGCGGTCGGGCGCCAGCTGATGGAGATCAGGGCCGTGCTGGCGGAAGGGAAGATCGATGAGGTCTGGACCCAGGCCGCCACCGCTCGGCGGACCTACCGCGAATGGGAGGAGCTGGATCAGGCCCGCGCCGACATCGAAGGCGTGATCCGGGATCAAGAGCGGATGGTTGCCACGCGGCGGGAGTTGGCCGAGTTGGTGGGAGCGATCATCCGAGCGGCGCTATTAACGAGGCTGCCCTGAATGACTCAGATCTCCACCAGAGAACGTAAAGTAGCCCGGACCCTGGGCGACCCGGTGCTCTGGGGCCAGGCCTATCTGCGCAACCGGGACGGTGGAGGACGGCTCTACTGGCCGCATCAGGTCAACGACTTGCGGTGCGCGGTGCGCAACATCATCCACCTGGATGGACTCGACGTCGGCAAGAGCGTCTGCATCAGCACCGACGCCCTGCATTTCGCCTTCACCCATCGGGGCAGCCAGGGTCTCGTCGGCGCACCTCATCAGGGCCATCTCGACACGCTGATTGAGGAGTTCGAATTCCAGCTCGACGCCAATCCGGACCTGATGTCGAGCATCGCGCTGACCAAGTACGGCAAGCCCAAGATCCACCGCAAACCCTATTTCCGGCTGGAGTTCACCAACGGCTCGATCCTCTACTTCCGTCCGGCGGGCGCCTACGGCGACTCCTTCCGGTCGCTGCACGTGGACCGCGTCTGGGTGGACGAGGGCGCTTGGCTCACCGAGCGGGCCTGGAAAGCCTTGCGCCAATGTTTGAAAGCTGGCGGGCGGCTTCGCATCTACTCGACGCCCAACGGGCTGCGCGATACCACCTACTACCGGCTCACCGGCTCGACCCAGTTTCAGGTCTTCCGCTGGCCCTCCTGGTTGAGTCCAACCTGGAACGAGGAACGCGCAGCGGAGCTCGAGGAGTTCTACGGCGGCAAGGACAGCGCCGGCTGGCAGCACGAGGTGACCGGCGAACATGGCAAGCCGTCCTACGGCGCCTTCAACGTCGAACATCTCAACCTCTGCCGCCAGGACGTGATCGAGTACCAGAAATGCGTGATCACCGGGGAGGAGCTGCGCGGCTGCGAGACCGAAGAAGCCTCCCACAACCGGTTGGAGATGCTGCTGAACCTGATGCCTCAGACCGGGGTGTTTTGGATCGGCGGCGACCTGGGCTACACCAACGACCCGACCGAAATCGTGGTGTTCCAGGAGGTCGAGCTGCCCGAGCGACGGGTGCTCAAGCTGATCCTGCGCGTGCGCATGGAGCACGTCGCCTATCCCCACAATCGCCCAAACACTCGGGCTGCTGGATCGCTACTACACGGCTACCGGCATCGGTGTGGACAACGGCGGCAACGGTCTGGCCGTGGTGCAGGAGCTGCTCACCCTGGACAAGTACCGGGACCTCCAGCTCGAGGGACGGCTGCGCGGCTACGACTTTGGCGGCATGACGACGCTGGCCGTCCGAGACGGAAAACAGGTCCGCAAGCGCACCAAGGAATTCATGACCAGCCTCATCAACGGCGCGCTGCAGCGCCGGCAGGTGGTATTTCCGGTCGAGGACCTGGAGATCGAGGACCAGTTCACAACCCACACCTACACGCTGCACGACGGTCGGGTGGTCTACGCCAAAGGCAACGATCACATCGTCGACGCCGTACGGTGCGCCATGCTGGTGAGGGAACAGGCCAGTCTCGATCAGGTCGGAGAGGAGACGGTCTTCCTGGTGCCGGTCATGACCGACCCAGTGTTTGTGTAAACTCCGGTCGCGGTGTTTGCGCGGTGCTGCTGCATTTGCCTACCCGTACCAATGTCGACGAAGGTCACTTGATAGGAGGCCGTTAGATCACGAGAAGCTCCTCGCCATTCGGCAACCGCCCGCGATGGGGTCACTCGCCCTCGTTTGCGCGAAACGCATCAACCAACAGGACGATATCGGCTGCGGCTAAATGTAAGGCATAAGCAGCAACGTAACTCGGTGTTTGCCATGGAACGGCACCCTGACCGTGACCGCCGGCTTCGTTGCGCACCTTCGGCAAACCCGACGTCAATGTTGCGATCAATTGGTCAAATGACTTGTCCAGGTAGTCTGGAAGTAATTTCTCTCTGCGAATTACCTTCACCAAATCGGAAGCTCGCGCCCTTGGTTGATAGGTCCAGCCCTTCAAATCACAGATCGTCTTAAGCGTGCTCTCGAAGGCGTTGAGTGCATTGGTGATACAGTCTTTATATTTCCGAGCACGATAACGCTTGTGTGCAACAAGGAACTCTTCCTGTGGTCCCGTGAACCGAGTATCGGCTAACAGTTGAAGGGCGGGTTTCGTAACTTCGTTGTGGATCAGTTGGCTGTCAAACCGAACAATCTGACCCGCCTCACATTGGTAACCAAATTGGGCCTCTAAAAATCGGAAATTCAGTTCCTCTATTGCGTCATCTGCCTTTTGCGTGATGTCCCTGGATCGACGCGAAGATGAGCTGTATTGACGACAAGCTTTGTCGATAGTCTGTACTCCATACTCCACGAGATCCAACCAGTGCTCGACGGATTCTTCCGATCGCAGAAAATGAAAGCACTCCTCTTGCCTGTTGTCCCCAATTGCAGGTCGCTTTGTTTGAGTCATGACGACAAGGGTTGGGCGTCCCAACTCTTGCGCGACTGTGTCGCAAATCTCGCCCCAGACTTGGTTGTTTTCTGGACATGGTTCTGGGCAATTATCAAACCAATTCCATTGCGGAATCTGGTAATAGCCAAGTGAGTTCTCGAAGATACGGATTACTTGATATCGTAGAGTGTCAGGAATCTCGTCGTATTGAAATACGTCAGGTTCTGATTTCTCTGCGTGGCGTTTTCGCCTTGAAAAAGTTTGATGGATCGGCAAGGGTCTACTCCTTTCCTCGGATGTAGTGTGTCCTACGCTACGGTTGAAATCCGCTCGACCTTGATCTGGTCGGCTTGTCTCATCGCCTGGGCCAAGTCGTAGGCCGCCTGCAGGCGGTACCACGTGTTCGCGTCCCCGCCGATCGCTTTGTCAAAGCGGATCGCCATCTCCGGCGAGATCCCGGAATGGCCATTGACCACATCGGACAACTGCTTGCGACTGACCCCAAGCTTCTTTGCGGCCTCAGTCACGCTGAGTCCAAGCGGCTTCAGGCAGTCGTGGCGGACTGAGAGACCCGGATGGGGTGGGTTCTTCATTGGCATGTCATGGTCTTCCTTTTTGCCGCGACTCCGTTAGACGGGTGACATTGCGTCATTGAGATACCACGGCGACAGCCAACCAAATGGCCACTCCCACGAAGGGAGCCAGTAGGCACCAGCCTATCCATGGCCGGCGGCGCTTGACCGCATAAGCAGCCGCAACGAATGTAAGCGGCAAGGCAGCACAGACAGTTGAAATCCAACTATTACCCCCGCTGAGATAGAAGCTGAACGGAGCCGCCAACACAGCCGACACGACGAGCAAGACAGGTTTTCCACCCACGATCCCGACGACAGCCAGCGTCACGGACACAATAACCGCGGGCCAGCCGAAAACCACTGCTGGCCACCACTCAGGCATTCCCGTCTCCAAGCTGATCGTGGTTCTCTACCAACATTGAATCCTCCCTGACACTTTCTCCAGTCCATAGATTCTATTGAGATTCTTCCTGACTCGTCGATTTCTGTCAAAGCGCCAACCCCCCCTCCCCGACACTTTTCCCCCGCTTCCGGTAAGTAACCCTTTAGGGAGAGGTGTTCTCGCCACAGGGCGCGAATGTCGCGCCCCCCAAGGGCAAAACACGACCGGGAGGACCCTATGAAGACGCGAACCGACCCACAACCCGCTAATTCGGCCGCAGCGGCGGGCAGCCATCCCCCGCCGCTCTGGACGCATCGGCATTCCGTTCTATCAACGCCACCGAAGCCGTTCCCGCCTCCTGGGAGGAGCGGGCCCGCAAGGCCTGGGAGTACTACCTGGAAGAACCGCTGGTGAAAAACTGCGTCAACTCCTGGCGGACCTTTGCGGTGGGCGACGAAATCAAGCTTGCCAGCGACGACGACGAGGTGAAGTCCGGCGCGCAAGAGCTAGCGGCCCAACTGGGTGTCTTCGCCTTCGTCAAGGACATGGTGCTGCAGTTTCTGGTCAAGGGCGATGCCGTTGGATTCAAGCGCTACACCAAAGACGGCAAGGCACTGGAGGAGCTGGTCTCGGTCAACCCCGTCTCGGTCAAGGTCAAATACGCCCAGGGCGAGCTGGTCGAGGCTCGCCAGTTCCCGGAAGAGCATCCCGGCGCGGGCGAGGGTCTCGATCTGCCGGTCGAGCAGGTGCTGCATCTGAAATGGGACGCCCCGTCTTTTTCGCCACGGGGCAACTCGCTGGTCCTGCCCGCGTTTCAGTCCATCGAACTGCTCAGGGACTACCGCCGGGCCGAGCAGGCCATCGCCAAGCGCTGGGCCACGCCGTTTCGCCTCATCAAGGTGGGCGGCGCCTTTGGCCAGAAGATGGTCATGCCCGACCAGAAGATGCTCGAGCAGGTCCGCGAGCGGGTCAACAAGATGGACCTCAAGAGCGGCCTGGTCGTGCCCTTCTACGTCACCGTCGAGACCCACGGCACGGACGGCCAGGTCCTGAACGTCGAGGACAAGGTCAAGGAGGTAAAGGAAGACATCGTGGTGGCGCTCGGGCTCTCGCGGTCGCTAGTCACCGGCGACGGTCCCAACTTCGCCACCGCCTCGGTGAGCCTCAGGAAGATGCTGGTGATGATCCGCGAGATCACCCAGGCCGCCAAAACCATCCTCAATTGGGTGTTTGACGATTGGCTGGAGCTCAACGGTTGGGGTGGCAAGACCCTCCAGTTCCTGTTCAACGATCTCGACCCCTCGGATGCGGTCGACTTCAAACGTCTGCTCATCGAACTCTACGACCGCAAGCTGATCAGCTGCTCGAGTCTCCAGCTCAAGATGGACCTCGACCCGGACATCGAGGCCGCCAACCGGGACAGCGAAAGTCAATCGGTGGACCTGTTTGACACCAAGCAGGTCAAGCCGATTGTCGACATGGTGCTGGCCGGGATCATGAGCGTCGAGCGTGCCCAGGAGATGCTGGGACTTGACCCCGAGACGAACACGCCGGCGGAGGGGGCGGAGGCTGCCTGGGGTGGACCCAGCGCCCGCGGCGATGTCGGGGACGGGGTCTGCGACGACTGCGTGCATTTCGACGAGGCGGGAAACCACTGCCGGGTGCACCGTAGCGAGGTGACGTTCGACACTCCGGCCTGCCGCTTCCTCGACCCCAAGGCGCCGACGGTCAATCTCCCACCCGAAGAAGCACGTCGGCGGAACACGGCTTGACGGGGACAAACGTCATGCTCGGTGCACTTGCCGCCACACCACCGCTGACCCAGGCCGAGGCCATTCGCCAGGCCACGGCCAGGAGTGTTCGCCACCGGAATCGCTACACGGAAACAACGGTCGCCGATCTGACCGGCATGCTCGCGGGCGCCGAGGACCAGGTACGTGGGGCCATCCTGCGCTACAAGAGCCTTGGCTCGCTCCCCGACAACCAATTGGCGGCGCTCGAAGGCCTCAAGAAACTCCAGGCTGACATTCGGGAATCGATGACCCGGTTGCGCCGGGACCAGACCCTGCGTTTCCGCCAGGCGGCCAAGACGTCGTTCCGCCAGGGCATCTCGGGTGGGATCGAGGACTTCGCCGCTGCCCAGTTTCCCTTCTACCGCGACCTTACTCCCGAGGGGATCAACAAGCTCGCCACCCGCGCTTTCACCCTGGTCGACACCGACGCGCTCGACTTCATGAGCCAGTACAACCTGGTGCTCACTGGCGATGTCCACCGCGAGTTGGCCGACGGAATCCGGCGCACCGTGATGAGCGGCATCGCTACCGGCAAGGGGGTCGAGGGTATCGTCCGCGACCTTGGGCACGTCGTGAAGCACCCCGAATCGTTCCGCCACGCCGGCTCCAAGGTGTTTCGCAAGGCGCAGGTCCGCATGGAGGTGATCGCCCGCACCGAGGTGCTGCGCGCCCACAACCAGGGCCGCATTAAGTTCCACCAAGAGGTCGGCGTCGAGAAGCTCGAATGGATGACGATGGAGGATGAGCGGGTCTGCCCGGTCTGCGGTCCACTCGACGGCAGGCGCTTCGCTACGGGCCGGTTCCCGCCACAGGCCATCGAGGAGCAGGCCAAAGCCAAGTCCCAGGAGACGGCCAAGCTCAAGGCGGCCTTCGAGAGCGGCCAGATCGGAGACCTTTCCGACCTCACGGTCAAGCAGTTGCAGACCCTGTCGAAGCAAAACGGCGTCTCTATCGCCCGCACCAAGGCCGACTTCATCCACCTGCTCGACCAGGTGGAGCCGGGCCTCCGCCACGCCGACCTCTCGGGAGCGGCGCTCAAGGCCAAGCTGAAAGAACACAAGATCGGACTCCTGCGCACCAAGCAGGAGCTGGTGGGACTGCTAGCCGAGAAGCAGGCGGCGCTCAAACACGCCCAGCAGCTGGCCGAGCAGTTGAAGAAGGTCCCCGCGCCAGGTGGGCTCGACCAACTCACCGTGGTCGAGCTCAAGGAGATGGCCAAGACCAAGGGTGTGTCGCTCAACCTGACCAAGCAGGACGTGATCGCCCTGCTCGACGAACTGGAGCCGGGCGTGGACCACTCCGGCCTCAAGGGAAAGCTCCTCATCGAGGCCAAGAAGAAACACCACATTGGGCCGCTCAAGAACAAGCAACAGCTGATTCAGGCGCTCGAAAAGGCCGCCGGCGAGGAGCTGGCCGAGCAAGCCAGCCAAGATGCCGTCGAGGCCGCCAAGAAAGAAGCGCTCAACAAGGCCAAAGACGCGCTGGAGCAGGCCACTGCCAAGGTGGTCGTGCCCGAATCACCTTCGGGTTACGCGAACTTCCTCTCAGCCGTGAAGGATGCCGAAGCGACGCTTGCCGGAGGCTCCGGTCTCCCCCAGGAACTGCTCGGAGCCCAGGCCAAGGAAATTCTCCTCAAAAAGCAGCTCTTCCACGATCAGGTGGCGGCGCTCAAGGCCGCTCCGCTCAAGAACCTGGCCAAGGAAACCCAGCTCAAACACTGGCAATGGACCAACAAGAAGGAGCTGGTCACGATCTTTACCGAGACCGATCCGGCCACGGTGCAGGCGGCGCTCGACAGCATCGAGACCAAACATGGCGCCTGGCTGGCCAAGCACGGTGGCAAGAAAAAGGCCGCCAAGCCCAAGGCGCCGAAAACGCCCAAGCCGTCGCCCGAGTCCTCCCCGCCGCCCGCCTTCACCAAGAAGGGCAGCGAGTTCGAAGCCGTGGACGCGGCCTGGGCCGACAAGGGCAAGCCGGGCAGTTTCACCTATGCCGGCAAGGCCAAGGTCGGTGGCGCCCACAGCAAGGAGTTCTGGACCGACGATGCGGGCGACCGGTGGCTGTTCAAGCCCAAGGAAGGCGCCGCTGATGCCTTCATCCCCCACGGAGAGGAAGCGGCCTACAAGATCGCCCGGCTCATTGACCCCGACGCTATCGAGGTCCGAACCATCCGGCTCAACGGCCGAGTGGGTTCCATTCAGAAATGGCGGACCGATCTCAAGCGCAAGATCGACTTCGACGGCGTGAATCCAGTCGAGCTGACGACACTCGACATCGAGCAAGTTCAGCGCGAGCACGTGATCGACTGGCTGACCGCCAACCATGACGGCCATGCCAAGCAGTTCCTGCGGGCCCGCGACGGCACGGTCTACGGCATCGACAAAGGCCAGGCCTTTAAGCACCTGGGCGAGGACCGCCTGTCCATCGACTACCACCCCAACGGCGGGTTCGGAGAGAAGGAGCCCTTCTACAACACCCTGTTCCGCGCCGTGAAGGACGGCGACGTCGAGGTTGATCCAGCCGTAACCCTACGCACGATCGGCGAGGTCGAAAAGATTCCCGACGAGGACTACCTGGCCATCCTTCGTCCCTGTGCCGAAGGTCGTTTTGGAGGGAACGAAGCCCAAAGACGGGCCTTCTACGACACGGCTCTGGAACGCAAGCGGAACCTGCGCCTGGACTTCGAGGCCTACTACGCCGACATGTTGGGGAAGAAGGACTTCCGCTTCGACGACGTGGTTGAGGCCCTCGCCCAGGGAAAGCTGGGGCCGGTCGAGCAAGAACTGCTCGAGGAGGTGCGCGACCTCGGTTGGCAGGGCAAGGCCATGAGGTTCGATCAGGGCGACATCGAGGACCAGAATGCGCTGGTCTTTGTGGAAAGGTTTCAGGGCCGCCAGCGCACGGTCGTCAAGATGAAGGTTCGACCCGAGGCGGAGGAGAAGCTGCTCACGGTCTTGCGCCAAGCCGGGATCGAGACGACGCCGGCAAAGGTCGGGCAGCCGATCCCGGAGGATGTGTTTGCCAACGATATCCTGGCCGCGGTAAAGACCGTCAACCACCATGCCTCGGACGCGCAATACAACCAGACGACGCTTGGCAAGATCGCTGATCACATGGCGGCGCTCAAGCGCTTGCGCCAAGCCGACGACGCGGACGCCAAGGAGATGGCCGGGACCTATATCGCCTGGATCGAGAATGTGCAAAAGGCGGCCCGTGACAAGACGCCTATCGAGGAACATTTCGAGACCTATCTCAAGAAGCGTGCGACCAGGAAGAAAAAGCGGAAAGATGTCCCCTTCACGGTGAGACGGACGAAGGTGCTCCAACCCAAACGGCAGCTCAAGGGCGGTGACCTGGTCGTGGTGGAGGAGGCTGCCGACAACAAAACTCTATTTCAGGGCGCATCGCTCAAAGCCGGCGAGCAGTACGAGATCGACTTCGGCGACGGCGTGCGCGCCGTCTACCGGCCTTCCTCGGACAAGAACCTGTTCGCACAACGGGGCGAGTTCGAGCTGATGCTGCCGGATCGTCCCGACGCCAAGAGCCTGAACCGGGCGCTGGAGCAAATGGATTCCCTGGGATTCAAAACCGGCGCGGCTACGCCCCAGGACGCCGAGTTGCTTTATCTTCACAAACAGGCCTATCTAAGCAAGGTGGATCGGGAGCCGGAATACCAACAACTGATCCAGGAGCTCGACCGCCGAGCCGCCGGCAAGGAGGAGCGCATCCAGACCATGCGCGGCTTCTGGGAGCGGAGGCTGGGCGTGAAAGACCTGACGCGCATGGCGGGCTACGAGCCGCTGGGCACCCACCAGTCGGCCTTCAAAATTCCCGGCAAGAGGGCCGGCTACCGGCACCAGTACCGGTTCGATCTCTCGGATCAGGACCTCGAGAAGCAGATGAAGGGCTATGGACTCCATCACTCGGTGACCGGCGATCAAGACCTGACATCGCTCATCGACACGGTGCTCGAAAATAACAGCGCCATGGTGAGCACGGTGGAGAAGATGCGAATCGGTATCCCCGTGCGGGGGATGTCGCCGGCGGAGGACATGGGTGCCGGCGGCGCGAGCTATGTGTTTACGCGCATCCGCAAGCTCCCGACCGCTGGAAGATCGAAGCAGCCCGGGCTCTATTTCAAGAAGCGGTTGCTGCGGCGCCAGGACGCCATCAGCTACAACCACGATGCGTATGGGAAAGTGCAGGACGACTACGTCCCCAGCCATCGCGGGAGCACGTCTGTCCAGTGGAAGCAGTTCGCCCGAAATGACAGCAACGAGACGATCCTCAAGCATTCCATCACGCTGCTGGACAACATCGAGCTAATCGTCGTCAATACCAACGAGCAACGCCGCCGGCTGCTGGAGGTGTTCCGCAAGCGTCAAATCTCCAAGCTCCCCGATGGCCGCAAGGTCGAAGACATCGTACTGGTGAGGTGACCCGATGAACGAACTCGTCAAACAGGAAAAGACCCGGCTGCAAGCGCTGTTCGATCCGTTCAACGAGCGCGGATCGTGGATGAGCCTGGCCGAGGGCCGGGAGCAGCCGCTGCGCCTGGGCATCATGGAAGGCTATTTGGTGACCCGCGTGGCGCCGCAGTTCGACGCGGGAGGGAACGTCACGCATGTGGACTTCTGGTTGTTCCACAAGGCGCTCGGCTATCACGAGGGTTTCCAGCACGCACACACCCTCAAGGTGCTCCGCTGGTCCCAGGAGGACACCTATCTGCTGGACCTGGTGGACGACCTCGGGCGGCGCTTTCACATCGAGCTGATCTTCCCTGAGCTGGAGCGGGACCTGGGCGCCGACTGGAAACGCTGGAACGAGTACAAGGCGGAGAACCGGGAGATGTTCGAGCGAATTGACGCGGAACTGCTCGCTGAGCACATCAAGATCGCGGAGAACTGGCCATCATGAAGCTGCGCTACATCGTCGAGTACGCGCTGAGGGACCGCATCCGGGAGCCACGCTACGCCCCTATTGGCGTCTGGGTCCAGGGGCCGGGTCCCGGACTCGATCTGGTAATCGAGTTTCTGCCTGGCCACGCCGAGGCCCAGGAGGAAGCTGATTGGGTCATCAACCGGCTGGTGGAAAACGACGTCCGGTCGTTGCCCGAGGATTTCCTGGCCTACCACCAGGCGACTCTCTCGCCCTATCGCGGCATGCGCGGGGTCGTGGTCGAGACCGACGAGTACCCGTCGGCCGAGGCCTGCGCCCAGTCCGTGTTGGAGCAAATCACCGCTGGCCGCGTCGCCTGAGGTCGTACCGGTGGGTTCGCAGCGATGCCCGGACGCTCGTGAATCGTCGTTTCGTACTTGTCTAACCAGAGAGATTCGGCTAATCTTTGAGAAGATCGAAGGGGTCACGATGGACTGGACAGAGGAGCTACAGAGGTTACGTGAATCGACTCCTGCCGTGGACGTCATCATGAAGGTCTACGAGGAAGCCGATAAAGTGCATAAGGAAGCGCTGATCGCGATGGGCCAGCGGCCAGCCGGAACGCCTTTGCCGGTCGCATCGACTGAAGTTGTCGTTGCTCTGGACTCCGATCTCAGTTCCGGAGGACGTATAGACGATTGGAACCAGTAGCGGTGTCCCCGCCGCCGACCAATAATGCAACGCTAGATGATTCCACAAGCGCACCGTGAGTTAGCTCGCAGGGTATTTTCCTTAACAGCTCTTCTGCTCCTCATCGCAGGGGACGCGATGGCGGAGAGAATTGCTGTAACCCCTCAAGAGCTCGCGAAAATAACGAGTCCCGGACAAACAGTCCACCTCGTCATGAAAACCGGACTCCCGGTTTCTGGTAAGTTAGTTTCGATCGGTGGAACTGAGCTTACCCTTAAAGTGAAGGCGTCTCCGGACCGCACGGTGGTCGCTAAAGGCCGGCAGGTACTTCCCTACAGCCAAATTGAGAGTATTTCAGTGGTTCTCTTGAAAGGGAACAAGCGGACGAAGCTCCCAGTGATTTTGGCGGCATCAATTGGTACGTTTTCCTTCGTAGCAGCTGGGGCCACTGAAGAGCTGAAGTCCAAATATCTCCCACTGGCCGCAGGGTTGACGGCCGGCGTTGCTGTCGGTGGCTACTTTGTGGGGAAGAAACTCGATCAACGAATCGTCACGTATGTGATCAAAACGAATTAGCGGAGGGCGCCGGCCACCAGAAGGATGGCCTTCCGCTCGGGATCAAAGGCAAAAGCCACACGCCAATACGCCGTTATTGGCCTGAAAACGAAGCTCCTTCATGTTGGCGTAGCGTGACCCATTCAGGGTGTCGACCCGCGGGCGGCCCAGCGCCGGCCCGAATGCCTCGAGAAGCTTCGCCTTCCTAAGCAGCTCATCCTGCAGTGGACAGGGCGAAGGCCGGATCGAAACCGACTTCCCAGCGCCTCCGGCCGCATTTCCTGACCTTTCCTCCGACACTTTTGCCCACTCTCCGGTAAGTATCCAAGTGACGGGACCTTTGCGCCGTCCGACGGGCGCCCGGCGCGTGGACGGGACGTGGGTCCATCGCCGGCACGTGCCGGTGAATGGCGAGGACACCGGAGACTGGAATGGAGCTTTTTTCAAACGACCGCGACCGGCTGGCCTTCCTGCTGGAGACCGATGCCGCGCTCGACCTGGACTTCGAGGCTCTCGAAGCGAGAGGACGTGAAGCGGCCGATGAGGAGCCGTCCAAGCGGCCCAGCTACATCACCAATTACATCGGTTCGAAACAGAAGCTGGTCGAGTGGATCTGGAAGCACACCCCCGACGGCGTGTCCTCGGTGCTCGATGCCTTCTCCGGCTCGGCGGTCGTGGCCTACATGTACAAAACCCAGGGCCTTGCGGTCACGGCCAACGACCGGCTGCGCTTCTGCCACCACGTGGCCCGGGCCATCATCGAAAACCGAAGTATCCGAGTGAGTGAAGAGGACCTCGAAGCGCTCGTCGCCGACAACCCCAAGGCGGGCAGCTTCGTCCGGGACCACTTCAAAGGAATCTTCTTCGCCCGGGGTGTGCACGGTCTGATCGATACCGTTCGTGCCAACATCGACCGGCTCTCAGGCTTCAAGAAGGACATCGCGCTCTTCGCCCTGGGCAGGACCTGTGTGTCGGGCAAGGGCGGCTTCGGGCATTTTTCCTCGACCACGCCCTACGGCAAACGCGAGGACACTCCGGCCGAGTTCAAGGAGCGATTCGCCCAGAACGTCACGCGTATCAACGCCCTGGTCTTTGACAACGGCGCGCCGTGTCGGGCCAGGCGCAAGGACGTCAACGATTTCCTCCCGGACGCCAAGGCGGACCTGGTCTATTTCGATCCGCCCTACGCCACCGAGTTTTCCACCACCAACTACGAGAAGGCCTACCACTTCGTGGAAGGCCTGATGACCTACTGGCGCGGCCTGAAGCTGGTCGAGGGGTCTAAGACCCGCCACTACGAGACCGACCACAAGACCATCACCGCCGCCACCGCCAAGGCGTACTTTGAGGGCTTCCTCGGCAATGCCCGCCACATCCCGCACTGGCTGATTTCCTACCGAGATCACGCCTATCCCAACGAGCGGGAGATGCGGGCCCTGATCGCGGCGCACGGATTCGCCCCGGCGATGCGTTCCCACGATCACCACTACTCCATCACCTCGCGTCACGGCGAGGCGTCCCACGCCACCGAAAGGCTCTTCATCTGCACCTCCGGCAAGGGGCAATCCGCCACGGCCGATGCCGCCGTCTCAGACTCTCTGCATTCGGAGGCGATCTGGGAGGAGACAGCCAACGAGATTCGCTGCCGCGTGCGCGATCCCGAGCATTTCGAGCCGGACAGCTTCCGGCGCAAGGCGCTCGACGGCATCGAGGGCGTATCGATCCTGATCGGCCGCCTGAAGGAGAAGCACGCCCCCGAAGGGGCCGACCCGCGAGCCCTGGTGCTTCAGGTCTACCGGTTCGCCCGCAAGACCACCGAGCACCCGGACGGCTGGACGCTCGAAAAAGCCAAGGAGTGGATCGAGAAACACGAGGCGCAAGCAGAGGTCGAAGCCGCCCTACGGGTGGAAGAGAACCTTCACGCCCTGGCCGAGGCGCCGCTTGGCGAAGCGGTCGACCTGCTGTCGTGTCAGGCCGGCAAGGCGGACACGGTCCGCGTCACCGGATTCATGGGCAGCAAATACCTGATGCTCGACTGGATCGAACGCCAGGTTCCCACCGACGCAAAGAGCTTCTTGGATGCGTTCTCCGGAGGCGCAAACGTCGCCTATCACTTCAAGCGGCGGGGCATGAAGGTCATCGCCAACGACCTGTTGCGGTTTCCCTATCACCTGGCCCGCGCCGTGATCGAGAACTCGAGCGAGACCCTGAGCGACGAGGACATCGAGATGCTGCTCGCGCCCAACCCGCAGGCCGGTACCTTCATCGTCGATCACTTTCACGGCTACTACTACACCAAGCCGGTGCTCCAGTGGCTGGACCGGGCTTGGTCGAACATCCAGCGACTCCCCGGCTACAAGAAGGACCTGGCGCTGGCGGCGCTCGGCGCGACGGTCAAGGCCAAGAGCGCCTTCGGGCAGTTCTCGCGCTCGAAGAAGCACACCCGGGCCCAGCTGGAGTCCGAGGCGAGCCTGGAGTAGTCGCAGCTCTCCAACCCGCCGCTCTCGAAGTTCATCGAGTCGTTCCGCCGCACCGCGCGCCAGCTCAACCGCCTGGTGTTCGACAACGGCCAGCCCTGCCAGGCGCTGCATCTGGACGGGGCCGAGGCCGTCCGGCGTTTCGGCGCCGACGTCCTCTATCTCGATCCGCCGCAGGGAGCGCCACGGCGTCGTGCCACACCTCGATCCCCGTGGATCTGGTTCCTTCCCCGCCCGGAGCCCTGAGCGCCACGGCGCTCGATCGGGCCCGGAACGAGGGCGATCCGCAGTTCAGTTTCGTGCTCTGCCGCAGCGGCACCAACAAGAACGGCGATCACTTCACGCCCGAGGAACTGGCGGCCCGCTACCAGACGGCGCTCCACAAGAAGATCGATCTGAAGCACTCGCAGGATTTTACCGACATCGTGGGCAGCATCGTGGCGGCAGACTTCGTCGAGGAGACCGGCGGTGGGCGCATCGAGTGCACGGGCGAGCTCTATGTCGGGGACAGCCCTCACGCCCAGCTGGCCTACAAGCTGATCCGAAAAGGGATCATCACCCAAGTCTCGATGGAGTGCGATTACGAGGAGGGCGAGTGCTCGATCTGCGGCAAGCAGGTGGTCTCGAAAGACGACTACTGTCTGCACTTGCGCAAACACAAGGGCGGGACGTTCCAGGGCCAACCCGTGTTCGAAATTCTGCACGGGGCCACCTTTTCTGGCCTGGGACTGCTGGATCGCAAAGGGGCGGATGAGGACGCCCGCATCATTCAGGTTGCCTCCGAGCGAGGCGAGGAGATTTCAAATCAAGGAGGTTTGACGATGGACGACAAACAGAAAGACAAAGACGAGGCGGCCGAGGCCGCTAAGAAGAACGACCCGGGCGGGGGCGGGGGTGGAAACGCACCCGATGAGAAGGCGCGCGTCCAGGAGCTGGAAACCGAGAACAAAGAGCTCAAGCAGCAGGTGCTGGCCTTGCAGAAGAAACTCGAGGAGCTGGAAGCCGAACAACAGGCCGCGGCCAACCGGGCCAAGGCTCAGAAGCTTCTGGCCAAGGTCGAAAAACACGGCGTTGGCTTCGCCGGCGACGAAGAACGTGAGAAGGAGCTGGTTCGCCTGGCGGGGCTGTCCGAGGAGGCCTTCACCGCGACCGAGGCCGCCTTCGATCGGATGATTCAGGTGGACGCCGACAAAGCCAAGAAGGGCGAGACGAAGCCCGAGGAGAAATCCGAGAACAAGGCCAAGGCGGATGAGACGTCTCAGGACAAGGCGCTCAGAAGCGACGCCGGCGTCCGTCCCCAGGACGTGGACGACAAGAAGACGAGCCTCGAAGACCAGCTCACCTATGGCCTCATGGCTGCCTATCGGCAACGGGTCGGGATCGCCCCGGAGCAACCAACTACCCACACGTAAGGAGGAATAAGACATGTTCATCAACACCCACCATCGGGGCCTCGCCTACGGCGACGGCCATCTGCAAGGGGACGGGAAGCTCGGCCGGTTTGTCAAGCTCGTCGGCGATGACCTGTTCGCCGTCAACACCGAACCGGGGGACCGCTCCTTCGGCGTGCTTGTCACCGACTACAAGGATGGAGAGATGCCCGGCATCTTTTGCTGTGGCGGCGTCTATGAGACGGACGTCTTCGAGGGCACGATCAACGCGGGGGACGAACTGGAGATCGACACTTCGGGCGTGCTCATTGTCGCGGGCGCCCAGCAAGGCGCCAAGGTCGTTGCTCAAGCCATCTCCGTCTCGGGCGGAATCTTGAAATTTCGTCTGCTTATCTGAAATCGAGGAGGCTGAAATGGAGAACAAAACAGTGAACGTCGACAGCCAGCAGTACATGGAGACCATGGCGCGGCTGATGTCGGAAGCGCTGGAGTCGCCGGACGGCATGCAGGCGCTGGCCGCCGCCATCGCCCGGCCCATCGAACAGGAGATCAAACGCAAGGAGATCTCTTCGCTTCTGCTGACCCGCCACACCCTGCCCAAGGGCGAGCGGCCGCTCTACCAGAAAAAGCCCAAGGTCAAGGCCTACTGGATCTCGAACGAGGGCGATGCACAGGTGCAGGATCTGGGACAAGAAGAAGTGGAGTTCCCCACCCACCGGGTCCATTCGGCGCCCATGGTCGATGTGTCGGTGCTCAAGAACGGCAACATCGGGAGCCTGATGGACATCCAGACCTCGGCGGCCGATGAGATCCGCAAGACCATCGACAAGCGGACCATTACGGTGCTTTCGGCCGCGGTCCCGGCTGCCAACACCGTCGAGGTCACCGGCGCCACCCTGACCGAGGAGGCGCTCAACGAGGCGATCTCCATGATCGAGGACCTGGAGTTGTCGGTGAAAACCATCGTCATGCGGGGCCGGCGCTTCAACGATCTTCGCGGCTGGAATCTCGATCCTCAGACCAAGGCGGATCTTCGCGCCAAGGGCGTGATCAAGAACTACGGCACGGGAAGCATTCTGCTGATCGCGGCCCAGGCGCTGGATGAAATCCTGCTGGTCCCGGACGAGGAAGTGGGCAAGATGCCCGAGCGCGAGCGGCTCAAGACCGAGGCCATCGAGCAGAAGACTCGGTTTAAGACCGGCTGGCTGGTGTGGTCCGAGCTGGGTCACGGCGTTACGCGCCCGGACATCCTGGCGAAGATCCGGATTCTCGGTTGACGGAGGTGATTGATGGCGATTCAAGTGAAGCATGTCCGTCCGGGCATCCTGGTCGTGGCCGACGCAGGCCTCCGGTTTGGACCGGGTCAAGTCCTGGAAGTCAAGACTTTGACGCCGCAGCTGGAGCGCGCGATCTCGGCCGGAGTGCTGGTCCAGGGTAAAGGGAAACAACGGACTCGACCCGGCTCCCAGCCCGAGGGTTCCCAACCCGAGTCGGCATCGACCGCCGAGGTCGACGATTCCGCTGGAGGGGAAGAGACCGAGGAACCGGAGATCGATCTCTCCAAGCTCCGGGCGCGTGAGGCCATCTCGAAGGTCGAAGCGGAGGACGATCCCGTCCGGCTCAAGGCCCATCTCTCGGGCGAGCAGCGCCGCACGGTGATCGCCGCGCTGGAAAAACGGTTGACGGAGGTGGACGCTGACGAGGACTGATCTCCTATCCTCGCTGCGCCTGGATCTCTCCGACGCGGACGGCGCGCTCTTTACCGACGAAGCACTCACGCGCTGCCTCGAGAAAGGCGTCTACCGTCTGGCGCGGGACCTGGACACGCCCCTGTCCGTCGTCGACGGCAAAATCGATCCGGAACCGGAAGGCGACACCCGCGAAATGCTTCTGCTTTTGGCCCAAATCCATGCCTGTCAATTGATGCGGGCCAAGACCGCGAATGCCTTCTCCTTCTCGAGCGGTGACAAGCGGGTCGACAAGACCAAGCAACCCGAGCACTGGGCCAAGCTCGAGGGAGACCTCAAGGCCCTCTACAAGCAGCACCTGAGCAGAGTGCGGCCGGGGGTCGCCTCGAGTCCGGAGGACACCATCGTTTCCCCGAACCTCAAGCCGGTCATCTACGAGCAGGGAGGCGATCTGTGAGTCTGTTGACCCAGGGCGAGAAAGCACTGGCCGCCGGCGATGTCCGGGACTTGATCTTGGCTTCGGGTCAGGAGGCCGATCTGCTGCGCAGTGAGCCCGGCGAGCGGCTCTACGGTTCCGACGACGCTAGCTACGCGAAAGTCGGATCGTTTGCGCTGGAGTTCGTCGACATTCCGCCCGAAGATCTCAGCCACAAAATCGACGCCGTGGCCTGTGTCCTGCCGGAGGTGGACGTGCGTCCCGAGGACCACGTGCAAGAGAGTGAGATCACGTTTCGCGTCCAGACTGTCGAGGTGCAACGGCTCTTCGGCGTCCTGACGCACAAGGTGCTGAAACTGGTGCGTCTCCATGGGAGTTAGACGCACGGGCGACTGGGGTAAGGCACGGGCGAAGCTGGCCGCCGCTCCGGGTGCGCGCCTGATCCTGGCGCTCAAGCAAGCGACCCTAAAGAACGCCCTGCTTCTGGTCCGCGAGATCAAGCGCGGCATTCGCTCCCAGGCCCCGGGCGGCAAGCCCTTCGCCAAGCTCGCCGTGAGCACCATCCGGCGCAAAGGTTCGACGAAGGCCCTGATCGATACCGGCTTTTTGGTCAACGCCATCACCCAGAAGATTGTGGTCGAGGGCGCCTTCGTGGGCCTCGTGCGCGGCACGGTCAATAAGGAGGGCGAGGACCTGGTCAACATCGGGGCGGTGATGGAATACGGCGCCACGATCCAGCATCCCAACGGAGCCACCATCATCATCCCAGCGCGACCGTTTCTGCATCCGGTGATGGCCAAGCACCGCAAGCAGATCGTCGAGCACTACCGCGAGGCCATCCGTGCGGCGCTCTGAACCTAGTCCCGACACTTTCCGGCGTTCTCCAGTAAGTATCTAACGAAGCATGGTCTTGCTCGGTCCGCTCCGTCGAGCGGCGGGCAGGGCCGGTACTGGAGGCACGATTTTGCAGACAACTGTTCGACCCGTAGTGGAAACCCTAATCCGCCTGGTGAAGGCCGAAGTCGACCCAGACGCAGTACTGGTCGCGGCTGACGATGTGTTCGAAGTACCGAAGGTCCCAAGCCTCATCCTCCAGGGCTCGACGCTGGTCGAGAACGGCGACCGCCGCACTCAGGCCCGAATGGTGGAAAAGGACGTTCCGAACCTCCGCTATCAGGCCTGCCGCCATCCGCGCCTCTATCACCTCGACTTCGACGTCATCGTCACCGCCGCCCACGAGGGTAAGCTGCTCGATCTCGAGGAGAAGGTGGCCCGCTTCTATCAGGTGCATCCGGAGGTGATCGTCGGAGACCGCGGCTCGCTCCCTCTCACCGAACTGGTGCCGCTGGGAGGCTTGCACCGGGTGAACCTGTCCAATCTGCGGCAGAGCTCGGGCCGCTGCCGGATCGAGGACTGTCCCATCTACGACGGACGGGTCGAAACCGGAGGGCTCATCAAGGACCGCGCCTTCCAGTTCCGCGATGGGGTCCACGAGGATCGTCTCTACACACCGTAAGTGAGGAGGAATCGAAAAGTGATCGCCATCAAGAATCTATTGTTTCAACCCCTGACCTTCGGGCTCGCTACCCAGGGCCAGGGGCTTCATCTCGGCCCGCGTGAGAGCCGCCTCGTCAGCAAGAAAGATGTTTCTGATGAACTACGAGCGGCCGCCCAGCGGGGCCTGGTCACGCTCACCCAAGTCGTCGAGGCGCCGAAGGTCCAACCGGAGGCCCAACCGAAGGCTGCCCCGGCTTCCCAGACCCGATCCAAAGCGAGATCTAAGGGCAAGGAAACTCCCGGGCCTCAGAGTCGCAAACGCGGAGGGAAATCATGACGAATCTTTCACCGGGCGTCCAGACCCGCGAAATCGACTTCTCCTACTACGTCAAGCATCTGTCCACCTCCTCTGCCGGCATGGTGGGCGTGGCCGAGCGCGGCCCCATCAACCAGCCGGTGCTGGTCACCAGTTGGGAGCAGTTTGTCAACAAATTCGGTTCCTACATCCAGGGCGGCTATCTGGCCTACGCCGCGCGCGCCTTCTTCGACAACGGCGGCTCGGTGCTCTACGTGAACCGGATCGCGCACCTGGCTACTAACCCGCGCGACCGGACCAGCACCGCCGCCAGGGCCCTGGCAATCCTCCCGGACCGGGGGATCGCCGCAAGCCTCGAGACCGGGACGGTCGGGACGGACCGCATCCGATGGGTCGCTCGGGAGGTCGGCGTCCAGGGACACGACATTACTGTCGAACTCCGTGCGCAGGGGGCCAATACATCGATATCCGCGCACCACTCGGGGGACGCCTTCCGGGTGGAGATGGCCACCGACAGCGACGGGAATCCAATCAGTACCGTGCCCCAGGTTCTGGGCATCGGTAACGGCATACCGAGATCGTCGGTCGAGGGCTTTAGCGAGGACGAAGGTATTGTGCAACCGGCTTCGCCGACCCCTCTGACCGGTGGACGGGACATCCGGACCACGCTGCGTGTTCTCGCCGCGGATACGGGCCGCTGGGGTGACGAACTCGCGGTTCGAATCGAAGACGGCACGGGTGATCCCAACGTCGGCTTCAATCTGGTGGTCCTCTACAAGGGCGAGGACGTTGAGGTCTTCGGTGACCTGACGATGGACGAGTCGGTTCCGAACCACGTGGAGCTGGCCGTCAACGGCCGTTCCGAGTACATCACCGTCGAGGGCCTGCATGCCTCGTCCGGCATGACGCACGACCGTCCCCAAGTCGGCACGTTCCCACTGTCCGGTGGGAACGACGGATTGGCCGGTCTCAGCGACACCGACTACATCGGAGACCCGGCTGCGCACACGGGCCTGCACGCCTTCGACGAGATCGACGCCCTGAATCTGCTGATGGCCCCTGGCGTCACCACGCCTGGGGTGATCCATGGCGGCATCGCCTACGCCGAGCGGCGCAAGGACCTGATGTTTCTCGCCGACGCGCCCCTGCATCTCGAGCCGCAAGAGGCGGTCGAGTTTCGCAAAGGAAAGGGCATGTACTCCCACGCGGCGTTCAACTCCTCCTACGCGGCCCTTTACTACCCGTGGATCGAGATCCCCGACCCGGTAACCGGCAAGCGCAAGCGGGTGCCACCCTCCGGAGCGGTGGCGGGCTGCTTTGCCCGAAGCGACCAGAAGGCCGGCGTCTGGCAGGCCCCGGCGGGCATCGACCGAGGCCGCATCTTGGGCGCCCTCGCGCTGGGTTATCCAACCAGCCGCGGCGAGCGCGACGTGCTCTATCCGGAGGGCGTCAACGCCATCGTCTCCTTCCCCGATTCGGGCATCCATGTCTGGGGCCAGAAGACCCTCCAGAGCCAGCCCTCGGCGCTCGACCGGGTCAACGTCCGGCGGCTGATGATCTATATCGAAGAGGCCATTGCCGAGTCGTCCCGGTTCGTCGTCTTCGAGCCCAACAACCCCCAGACTTGGCGGTCGCTGGTGCGGTTGATCCACCCCTTCCTGGAAGAACTCCGGGGCCAGGGCGGACTGGTTGACTTTGCCGTCCAGTGCGACGAGGAGACCAATACCCCGGCTGCCATCGACCGTAACCAGCTGGTGGCCCGGGTCTTTGTGAAGCCCACCCGGACGGCGGAGTTTATCGAGCTCCACTTCGTGCTCACCACAACCGGAGCCGACTTCCGGGAAATCATAGAGATCACGTAAAGGAGACAGATCGATCCGCAGTGGAAACATGCCCAAGAGTCTTTATCAGAACTGGCAGTTCACCATCGAGGTCAACGGCTTCGACGTGGCGCTGTTCCGAAAAGGCCAGGAGCCCAAGACCGAGTTCGAGGAAGTGGCCTTCGCGCCGGCCGGGTCGATGTTCGACCAGAAGGCGGCGGGCCGAGTCAAGTTCGAGGACATCACGCTCGAGAAAGGCGTCCTGCAGGACGGTTCGGACGAGGCGGCCCGTGACTGGATCAAAAAGCAGGTCGATGTCAACGCCGTGACGGGCGGCCTACCCAGCGACTACATGCGTGAGGTCGACGTTGTTCGCTACGACCGCGCCGGTAACGAAACCCGGCGCTGGACCCTGCACGGGGCCTGGATCAAGGCGCTCGAGTACGACGAGCTCGAGGGGGCCAATACCGATAACACCATCGAGAAGCTGACCTTGAGCTTCCAGTACTGAACTTGATCGGAGGAGCTAAGTGATGCACGTTTTTGAATTGCCGAGCGCCACTGAAGTCGAACTCCGGGAGATGACCGGGGCCGAGGAGGAGCTGCTCACCAATCAACGTCTCATCCGCACCGGCGAGGCGGTCAACCAGGTGCTCCGAAACGGCATCGTGCGCCTGGGGGACAACGAGGAGTCGTCCATCCAGGACGTGCTGGATCTCTTGTCCGGAGACCGGCTCTTCATCCTGGTCAAGCTCCGCCAGATTTCGCTCGGAGACGAGGTGGAGTTGGAACTGGCCTGCGCGAGTCCCGCCTGCGGCGCCGTCAATCCGGTCACCATCCACATCGATGAGCTGGAGGTGACGCCCTACGGCAAGGAGCGGGAATTCACCTTCGAACTGCCCGGGTCGGGACGCATCGTCCGGTTCGGATATCTCGACGGACACAAGGAGAAGCGGCTGGCTGCGCTCAAAGAACCCTCCATCTCCTCGGCCCTGCTGATCCGCCTCATTGACATCGACGGGCCGGCCCCGAGCAAGAAACTCATGAACGAGATGACACTCGGCGATCGCAGCGCTCTGCGTCAGGAGATGGTGCGCGTCGATGCTGGTATCGACACCACGGTCGAAGCCCATTGCGAGTCGTGCAACGCGCCGCTGCGCACGCGCTTGGAGGCCGAGCCGGGTTTTTTATTCCCCGGAGTTCGCTTGTAAGCGACGCCTTCTTTTTAGCCTACGGCGGACTGCACTGGAGTTTTTCGGAAACCCGCGCGCTGCCGCTTCGCCTCCGCCACGAGTTCGTGGAGGCGCTCGAGCGGCAGCTTGATTTTGAGCGCGAGCAATTGGAGCGAAAACGAACGTGAGCGAAGATCTGGGACTGGGCGTCGTTGTTTCGATGAAGGATGCGTTCTCCCAGAACGCGGGCCGGGTGCAGTCGTCCATGCAGTCGCTCGACCAGACAGTGGCTGCCTCCTCCGAACGCATGACGCGCAACATGGACCGTATCCAGAAGGGCGCCATGCTGATGGGCGCCGGCTTGGCGCTAATGGCCCTGCCGGTGGGCCTCGTCGCCTCCACCGCCGCCACCCAGAAGGCGCTCGGCGAGCTGTCCTCACTCGGGGTCCAGGACCTGCGGGCTATCGAGGATGCGGCCGAGTCCTTCACCAACACCTGGGCCGGGTCGAGCAAGGCCGAGTTCATCACCGCCTCCTACGATGTGCGCTCGGCCCTGTCAGGCCTGACCGACGAAGCCGTGGGGTCGTTTACCGCCATGGCCGCGCTGACCGGCAAGGCCACCAAGGCCACCACCGAGGAGATGGTCGGCACCTTCACCACGGCCTACGGCATCTTCAAGCCGATCATGGCCGAGCTCTCCGACGCTGAGTGGGCACGGACCTTCGCCGGGGCCATGGCCCAGACCGTGGCCTCGTTTAAGACCAATGGCCGCCAGATGGCCGACGCTATCAAGAACATCGGCGCCGTGGCCGCCTCTTCCAATGTGCCGCTCGAGGAGCAGTTGGCCATCCTCGGTCAGCTGCAGACCACCATGCCGGGGTCGGAGGCCGGCACGCTCTACAAGGCCTTCATCATGAAGGCCGCCGAAGCCGGCGAGAAGCTCGGCCTCTCCATGGTGGATTCGAGCGGTCGTCTCAAGGGCATCATCCCTATCCTCCAGGAGATCCAAGGCAAGTTCCCCGACCTCTCTCAGGCCGCCGCCCAGGTTGAGATCAAGAAAGCCTTCGGCTCGGACGAAGCCGTCAAGTTCCTGCTTCAAATGTCTCAAGGTGTGGCGGCGCTCGAAACCAATATCCGCTCCGTCGAGCGGGCCATGCGCACCGGGACCGCCGTGACCGAGGAGATGGCCCGATCCATGAATCTCGACATCGGCGCCCGGCTCAAGCTCGTGGGTCAGCAGATGGGCAACCTGGCCGAGATTCTGGGCCGCACGCTCCTGCCGGTCGTGACCCCAGTGCTGGATGCCTTCTCTCGGGGGATTGTGTTCTTCCAGGACCTCGCTCGGTCTGTGCCCGGGCTGACCCGCGTGCTGCTGACGCTCTCGATCGGGCTCGGCGCGGTGCTCACCGTCGTGGGCGGCGCGATCGCGGCGGTCGGGACCATCGGCCTGATGCTGCCGGCAATCAAGGCGGGGCTGGCCGCCATGGGGTTAAGCATTGCCGGGATCGGCTCGGCGTTTGCCGCCTACTTCCTGCCGATGGTCGCCATCATCGGCGGCGTGCTGCTGGCCGTCTATCTGCTGAAAAAGGCCTGGAAGTCCAACTTCGGCGGCATCCGGGACATGATTCTCGGCGTGTGGGGCCGCATCAAGCTGGTCTTCGGTGCGATCCGGGCGTTGATCTCCTCGCTCACGGGCGGTATGGGTGAGATGTCGGCCGAGCTTGCCAAAAAGCTCGAGCAGGCCGGGCTGCTGGGGCTGGTGGTTGCGGTCTTTCGCGTCTACTACCGCGTACGGCAATTTCTGTGGGGACTCCGGGAAGCCTTCGCCAGCGCCTTCGGGAAGATCCGGACGATTCTCGAACCACCCGTGCGTGCGCTCGTCGGGGCTTTCGGTTCACTGTTTGGAGCGATCGGCTCGGTCACGAGCATCTTCTCGCTGGCGGCGGACTCCGCCGACGCCTCCTCGTTTCGCACGCTGGGGGCCACCCTGGGGGCGGTCCTGGGTGTCATCGCCCAGATCGGGGCCTATCTCCTGAAGTTCGTGGTCTACGGCCTGGTGGGTGTCATCGAGGTCATCGCCTGGGTGGTCCAGGCCTTTATCGGGCTGGGTAAAGTCATCGTCACGGCCCTGGTCGAGGCGGGGAAGTTTCTTTTCAAGTTCTTCCTGCCGCTGCGTCTTCTCGTCCAGGCGCTGCTGCTGGTAGGGCGGGTCGCGGCCACCCTCTGGCAGGTGCTCACGGGTGACCTGTCGGTGACGGACGGCCTCAAGGCCATCGGACGCGCCGTCCTAGACTACCTGGCCACGCCGTTCCGGTGGGCCCGGGACGTGGTTCTCGGCGTCTGGGGTGTTCTTCAAGCACTATTTCCGACTGTCTCTGGGTTCTTTTATTCGGTGGCGGCGAGTCTGGTCCGCGTTTTCATGGACTTGCCGCTGGTGAGGACCCTGACGGAAGTGTTCTCAGCGGTCCAAAGCTTTCTCTCCGGCGACACCACCTTCTTCGAGGCGGGAAAGCGAATCCTGATCGCACTTGGCAAGGGCATCTGGTCGGCCGCAACCTATCCGTTCGACGTGCTCAAGCAGGCGCTCGGTCGGCTGCGGTCCCTGCTGCCGTTCTCCGATGCCCAATCCGGGCCGCTTTCGAACCTGACGGCTTCGGGGTCCTCCATCCTCAAGGCGCTCGCCCAGGGCATGACGGGGGTCGCGGGGTTGCCCGGTGAGGTCCTCTCCCGTGTGTTCGAGGGAGTGCAAACTACGGCGGTCCGAGGGTGGCAGGGCCTTGAATCTCTCGGCACATCGGCCCTGGCAGCCGTGGCGGCGCCCTTTCACGGCATCGCCGACGTCGCGTCCCGCGCCTGGCACCGGATCACGACGACCGCTGCCCGGACCTGGAGCGGTCTAAAGTCCATGGCCGCCCGGGTGGGGGTGTGGATGAAGGCGCCCTTCGCGGGACTGGCCAACGTCGCATCGTCCGCCTGGAATCGGGTGAAAGACGCCGTATCCGGACCCACCACCGCTGGCGCATCGGCGATTCTCGAAAAGCTCGCCGGAAGGGTCGCCGTACCAGCCATGCTCACCGGCACCCTGGCGCTTACGCCCGTTCTGGCGCAGGAGGTCCCGCAAACGGGAGTGCCACCATTGAGCACGGGACCGGCCGTCTCGGCGGCACGCTCAGCTGCGTCTTCCGAATCGACTCGCCTGCTCGCCCAAACACGGCGCGCGCTCACACCAGGTGCTGCCGATGTTTCCGGCGAAACGGCTGGCGAGAACCTGCGTTCGATCCTGGAGGCTGTATTTGGGAAACTGGACGCGCTGGCCGAGAGGCCCATCGACGTCTCCGTCACCACGCTCCTGGATGGCCGGCAGATCGCCCAGTCCGTGTACCGAGACATCCGCGAGCGCAAGATCAAAAACTACGAGACGCTGTGAGGTCGGATGTGAAGCGGATATACCTCTGCAGTCGCTACGCCGGGGACAGGGCCAACAACGTTGCCGTGTCCGAGCGTCTATGCCGCCAGGTGATCGAGGCCGGCGGCGCGCCGTTTGCGCCCCATCTCCTCTATCCCCGTTTCCTCGATGACCGGAACCCGACGGAGCGGGAGCTGGGCATCGCCTGCGGCTTGACCTTCATGGAGGTCTGCGACGAGGTCTGGCTCTACAGCGGCATGCGCCGGGAAGTCGATCACGCCCTCCGGCTCGGCAAGACGCTGGTGGAGATCAGGGAGGTGTGACGGTGGCCTGGGAGCAAAAACAGATCACCGCGCACCTGGTGGATGTCCAGACCCGGCAGCGCCTCGAGTTCCAGTACAACCCCAACGACATCGTGGACGAGAAGAGCACGTCCTATGCCGCCATCAAGATCCCCGGCCTGAGTCATCCCCGCTATCAGTACGTGGCCGGGGAGCCGCGCAAGATCAGCTTCCAACTGCGGTTCTTCAAGGGAGAGGTGAAGGAACGGGTCGATTGGCTGCGCTCGTTGCTCTACCCCGAACACTCGGGAACGACGCTCAAGAGCGCGCCGCACCGGGTGCTGTTCCTGTTCGGCGAGCTTTACCCTGGAGTCGAGTGCGTCGTCCGCCAGGTCAAGGCTCGCTACTTTCACTTGTTCGACCGCGACAACCTCCGGCCTCAGCACGCCGAGGTGGACGTGGTCCTCGAGGAATACATTGACGAGTCGGTCGGGTACGGGAAGGTGCGGGGATGATCGGGCGTCGTTCCAGGTATGCAGCCGCTGTGCTCTATACAGGGCACGAGAAGACGTTCCTGGGTGCACGAGATCGCGTCGATACCACTCCCAGGGCCGATGACCGCTTCCATACGGTGGTTGCGGGGGACCGGGTGGATCTGCTGGCCGCGCGCTACTTCGGACAGGCCGAACTGTGGTGGGTCCTCTGTGACTACAACGACATCTTCTTCCCGTTGGAGATCGAGCTGGGAACCCTCCTGCGCATACCCTCGGTCGAGCGCGTGCAAATGCGTCTCATCGAATGAGGCGCCACAAAGGAATTCCTCGTGCCCGAGATTACTGATCGGCCGCCACGCCGATGGTGACCCAGCGCGTCAGTTGGTAGGATCCGTCGGCGGAAAGATCGACGAAATAGTGTTCGATATGGGCATCAGGGAACAAAATAGTGATCCCATCCCGCGATGCCAGGTAAAGCCGATCGGCGAAGACTTCGACCTCACTGACCTCGAACGGCACCGGGTAGGTATCCACCTGCCCCGTGCCCGTGTCTATGCGGAGCAGGCCGCCCGCCGAGTTGCCCCATTCACCTCGCTGCGCGAGTGCCGCCCAAGCGACGGATCTGTCAATCGCCATTGCCGAGACCGACCAGTCGCGGATTTCCTGAGGCGAGAGGGTCTCAAAAGCGCCGCCGGCCGCGTCGAAGAACCCCAGACCACCGACACCCGTAAAGCCCTCGCTGTTGTGGAACGTTTTGCCGAACCACAGTCGAGAGCCCACGAGGCGGTGTGGTCCGATGGTTTCCTCGATCTCCAGCCCGACCTGCCCGGAGGAGCGGAGCCGGGCCACCTCCTCGAGAGTGCTCTGCGGAAGGTGGTGGTCCCTGAGACCGCTGCCCGTCGTCTCGGTAATCCGATCCGGTGTCGCGGGGTCGAACCTGAAGCGGCCGTCCGCGCCGAATCGGACGACCTCGCTCTGCCGTCTCAAAGTGCGGACGGTTTCCCAACCAATCGAGCCAACCTCGATATCCAGGGTGGAAACAATGGGTGCGGCGTCCTCCTCGTTGAGCAACTCGAGATACGGTGGTCCGGGCCGGGCTCGAAGCACACGAAACGCCGTCCTGTCCCCCGCGACGAACAGAGGCAGACCGTCGTCGTCGCGTGTTTCCAGAATCGCGAAGGGGCGATACTCGACCACTTCGACGCTTCGGGAAGCGACATCGACGAATGCCTTCAGATGGGGCCACCGCCGGGACTTCTCCCCTCCTCGGGAGAGCACGATCTCTGTTCGCGTTGACTGCAAAACCCGCGTGGCGCAGCAGGAGTCGTCCGCCCGATTGTTCAATACGGCCAGAATCTCGGGCTGGAGGTCCGGCTCCCGATCACGCTTCTCGAGGACGAGAGCAAAGACCGAACGAGCAGTCCAGCTGATTTTTCCCGTGACATAGAGGTGAAGCGGACGCCGACCAGCCAGTACGAGAAGGAGGTCCGGCTCGTTTTCTCCCGGCATCCGCTCGATGACGTTCGCGTATCTGAGCGCGGGCATGATTTTCTGGAGTGCGGCCAGGACCGGGGCGTCGGCCGGTGGTAGCTCGGGCCTCTGTCCCCACAATGCTCCGGTCAGGACAAGGCCTAGAAGTAACGCGTGTCGCTTCATTTCGGTCCATGATACACGCCCGGGCGGGGCACAGTCTCTCAGAACAATCGTAAGGGAGTGTCTACACGGCATTGTCAATTCAAATCCGCAGCGGTCCCAATGTAGGGATGAAACGCCGCCGATTACGAACCCCAAGGAAGCGTCGCCGAGTCCGAGGTCTGGTTCCGCATCGTCCACGTCGCCGTGGACGGCTCCAACGGCGCCCCTGCGGGCGCCTACCGCGAACAGACGGTCGAAATCACCCTGGGACCCAAGGGGGCTTTCGAAAACGGCAACGTGGGCACCCTGACGAGCTGAGTGGCCGCCGACCGGGTCCCCGTATGACGGCCTTGCCTCGCAGACTCGTAACCCTCTCCATTGCCCGCACGCGTCTTCGTGCACATCACCAGCTGAATCTTCTCACCTTTTTACCCGACACTTTTCCCGCCGCGCCGGTAAGTATCCATTGAAGGACCACTAAGCGGGTGGTCTGAGCGGAGACCGGACGCATGGACTTGGACACCTTCCAACCGACCTTCCTCATCCAGATCGAGGGACAGGCATTTTCGGCGGACATTACCGGCGAGATCACCTCGTTCGTCTTCGAGGACAACGAGGAGGAGCTCGACGTCATGGAGCTGTCCGTCACCAATCGCAATCTGCAGTTTGTCGACGATCCGCTCTTTCAGGAGGGCAACGAAATCGTGGCCCGCTTCGGCTACGTGGGGAACCTCTCCCCGCGCAAGAAAGCGGTGATCAAGGACATCGACTATGACTTCCCCGAGAACGGCGATCCGCGCATCCGGCTCAAGGCCTATGACAAGGGCTTTCAGCTGGCGGGCAAGGAGAACCAGAAGGTCTGGCAAAGGGCGGCTCCGGGCATCCTCTACTCGGAGATCGCCGAGGAGATCGCCGCCGCCAATGGCCTGAAGCCGTTCGTGATGCCCACGGTGGGCCGGCATCTGCGCGTCGTGCAGAGCAACGTCTCGGACGCCCGGTTGCTTAAGGACCTGGCAGCCAAGGCCCGCGACCGGGACGGCGACGGCGTGACCGGCTACGCCTTCTTCGTCCAGGACGACGGCCTCCATTTTCACCCCCGCGGGCTGAAGGAGGAACCGGCCACCGTCCTCGGGTACTTCACCGACCGGAAGGGCTTCCTCCGCTCCTTCCGTCCCTCGACGCAGTCGCAAGGCGCCAAGGGCGCCGGGACCCAGACCAAGGCTGTCGGCATCGATCCGCGCCGCAAGGCAGCGGTCACGCTCGCAGCCGACAACGAGTCCACCCCGGAGCGAACCTCGCTGGGCAAGCGCACCTATCTGGTGGACGGCAACACGGGCGAGGCCGCCTACAAGGAGCAGGAATCGGGCCGGATCGTGCCGAGCTTCGAGCGCTCCGAAGGCTTCCATGAGGAACCCAGCCAGGAGCCGGCCCAAGACCTGGCCGAAGGGACCTTTGCCGAAGCCGAGCTCCGTCAGGTGGAGGCTGTGGCATTGACCATCGGGATTCCGACGCTTCGGGCCAAGCAGAACGTCGAGATCAAGGG
>CBDFMZ010000002.1:0-1831969 GCA_965249865.1 Acidobacteriota bacterium
TTCCGCGACGCGAACCCCAGGCATTCAGCTATCCAGTTTTCTGCCGGTGAGGCGCTCAAAAGCATCCATGTACTTCCGGCTGGTTGCCTCCACCACCCAGTCGGGCAGCTTGGGTGCGGGGGGGGTCTTGTCCCAGCGAATTTCTTCCAGGTAGTCCCGCACGAACTGCTTGTCGAAGGGCTGCTGCGGTTTCCCGGGCTGATAGTCCGAAGCCAGCCAGAACCGGGAAGAGTCCGGAGTCAGGACCTCGTCGATCAGAATGATGTCGCCTGGTAGATACCGAACTCGAATTTGCTGTCGGCGATGATGAAGCCCTTGGAAGCAGCGTATTCGCGAGCCTGGCGGTAGATGGCCAAAGTGATTTCACGGAGCCGCTCAGCGGTGTCCCGCCCGACCAGGCCGACCATCCGTTCAAAGGAGATGTTTTCGTCGTGACCGCTGGTGGCCTTGGTGGCGGGAGTAAAAAGAGGCTCCTCCAGACGCGCCGATTCCGGCAGTCCGGCGGGCAGCCGGATGCCACAGACCGACTGCGACTGTCGATACTCCTTCCAGCCGGATCCGGCCAGGTAACCTCTCACCACGCATTCCACCGGAAAGACCTCGGCTTTCTTCACCAGCATGGATCGTCCGGCCAGCAAGTGGGCATAGGGCTGAAGATCGGCGGGAAACTCCTCGACCTCGGCAGTCACCAGGTGGTGGGGAACAATATCGCCGATCCGGTCGAACCAGAAGAGCGACATCTGGGTCAGGATCCGTCCCTTGTTGGGAATTCCACTGGCCAGCACATAGTCGAAGGCGGAAATTCTGTCTGAGGCGATGATCAGCAGGTGGTCGCCAATTTCGTAAATGTCCCGAACCTTGCCTCTGCCGACCAAGTGGTGGTGAGGTAATGTGACCTGTGTTTGCAGGCTCTCTACGGCCATGGGATTGCTCGCTGGCCTTTCGTTTGGGGATGCCAAACGGGAAAACGGAGGAGATCTCGAACCAACCCTTTGCTTTCAGCTTGCCCGGATTTTTCCAGCAGGAGGTCGCCATTCTAGTACAAATACGATGGTTGTCAAGGGCCTTGTGAGAACCGTTGTGACGGCAGTCAGCGGCGGGCAGATCAATGCATCCGGACCGAGACCAATTTGGAAACGCCGGCCTCTTGCATGGTCACTCCGTAGAGGGCGTCAGCCACCTCCATGGTCCGCTTGCTGTGGGTGATGAGCAGAAACTGGGTCTCCCCGCTCATGGACTTGATCTTCTGGGAGTAGCGTCCCAGGTTGACGTCGTCCAGCGGAGCATCCACTTCGTCCAGGACGCAAAATGGCTGGGTTGGTAACTGAATATGGCCAGCAGGAGGGCAATGGCGGTCAAGGCCTTTTCGCCGCCGGAGAGCAGCAGCACGTTCTGCAACAGTTTCCCCGGAGGCTGGGCAATGATTTCGATTCCAGTGTCGAGCGGATCTTGAGGGTCCAGCAGTTTCATTTCGCCCCGTCCCCCGCCGAACAGCTCCCGGAAGCTTTCCCGGAAGTTCAGGTTCACGGCTTCGAAGGCTTCCAGAAACTGCTCACAGGAGACCTCATCGATCTCGCGGATGGCGGTACTGGTATCCTCGATGGAATCGAGGAGATCCTGACGTTGCCGGGTAAGGAAGTTGAACCGCTGTTCGCATTCCTGGAATTCCTCCAGGGCCATCATGTTCACCGGGCCCATGGAATCCAGGCGATTCCTGAGCTCGAGGGTTTGCGTCTCCAATTTCCGATAGCCTCGTGGTTGAGCTTGCCGGCCTTCTCTACCTGAAGCGATTCCAGGGATTCCCCCAGCTCATTGAGGCAGGTTTGCTCCAGGTGAGAAAAATCAGAGGTGAGTCGTGCCCGGTCGACCTCGATTCGCGTCTTCCGGTTCCGCATCTCATCCAGTTCCAGGCGCCAGCCCTGCAGTTCGTCTCCCAGTCGCACCTGGATCTTGCGGGACACCTCCAACCGGCCCTCCCTGATCCGGATCTCCGCCTCCAGGGAGGCGCGTTGCACGGCTCGATTGAAGACGCTTTCCTCCAGTTTTCGAACCGAATCCTGGATCTCCAGGCTCTGGCTGGACCACTCTTCCCGCTGGGCGTTCAGCCTGGTGCTGCTCTGGCGGCCGGCCTGGAGATTTGCCTGAACCCGTTCCAGGTCGGCCTCGGTGTTGACCTTGCGCTCCCCGCAGGCAGCCAGTTCCGAGCCCACCTGGCTCAGCCGCTGCGAATGTTGCAGCCATTCATCTCTCAAGCGGCGCCAATCCGTTTGCCGCGAGTCGATGGTCTGATCCACCTCGGTCTTGCGTGCTTCGGCCTGGGTTATTTCAGATCCGGATTGGGCCCGCCGCCCTCCTATTTTTGACCTCTCCTCGGCGATTCGCTGGATTTCCTCTGCAGCTTCCCGCTCCTTTTGGCCGAAGCGTTCACGTTCGTCGTCAAGGTACTGAAGCCGATGGTTCGAGCCGACCAGTTCCTTTTCCAGTTCCTGGGCCTGCCGGCTTGCCCGGGTCAGCTCCTCCTCACGCTGTTGCACCGATTGGCTCAGAGCCGTGAACTGCTCCTCCAGCAATTCCAGATCCCGGCGGGCCGATTCGAGTCGTCGGTCCAACTCGCGAATCTCCCGCTTCAGGGAGAGGTGGCCGCGCTGGTCCCCGCTTCCGCCCGAAATGAGCTGTCCTCGAAACACCTCACCCTGCGGCGTCAGCACCGTCAACTTTGGGTGGGCTTGAGCAATCTCCAGGGCTGCCTCGTAGCTGGGGGCAATCAGACTGTGGAACAGATGGGGCAGGGCCAGGCGGAGATCCTGACGATGACGGGAGGGAAGGCGAATGACCCGGCTGACCGGAATCAGCCGTGGGTCTCGATCCACCAGATCCTGGATCAGGGCTTCAAGGGTCTCGGGGGCCGGGTCGGCGGCGCTGTTGCCGGGGAACAGAAAAGTAGACCTGCCGGCGCCGCTTTTTCGCAGCAGATCGATGCCCTCCCGCGCATTGGAGGGAGAATCCACCAGGAAGTATTCGAGCTCCTGCCGCACAAACTGTTCCACGGTCGTTTCATGTTCGGCATCCACTTCCACCAGGTCGGCCAGGATCCCGTGGGTCCGAAAGTCGATGCCCTCGGACCGGTCGGCGACCGATAACAGCATCCGCACCGATTCAGCGCTGTAAGCATGATGTGCGGCCAGCTCCTTCAGGGACTGGAGACGCTGATCCCGCGCACTGAGATCTTCCCGCGTCTTCGCCACCTGCTGTCGGGCTCGGACCTGCTGCTCCCGGTCCCGGTTCAGCTCGGCGGAAAGCGCTTCGGTCCGGCCGGTCAACTCACGCAGCCGTGCCTCCTTTTGGGCGTGCTCGCTGCCGGCCCGCTCGCGGGCTTCCGCCAGACTCCGGCGGTCCCGGGACGCCTGTTTGCGCTCCTTTTCCAGGCGATCGGATTGCAAGGCCAGTTGCTTTTCGTGCTCCTCCATTTGGGTGACGGCGCTGCGAAGGGTTGCCGCCCGGCTCAGCAGTTCAAGTTGTTCCGACCGCAGCCGGTCTCCCGAGGCTTCCAATTCGCGCAGGGTGTTCTGCCGGAGTTCCTGTTCCAGATTCCGGGTGGTGTACTGCTCCTCCAGACCCTCGAATTGCAGGGTCACCTCCTGGAGTGCCCGTTGTTTTTCATGGACTTCCACCTGGTGTTGCTTCTCCTGCTCGGAGAGCAACTGGAGTTCGAAGGCGTTTTCTCGGGAACGGACCCCCAGTTGGTCGAGTTGGTCTTTCTGATATTGAATTTTCTGCTGATCCCTCTGGTTTTCCAGATGCAATTGAGACAACTGTTCGCGTTGACGCTTCAAGGTGGTTTCGGCCTCGAAGAGGGTGTTGTTTTCCTGGCGAGAATGCGCCTCCTTTTCCTGGATGAAGCGCTGTTTCTCATCGACTTGGGTCTGGAACTGCTCGAATTTTTCCGACACCTGGCTCAATTGCGCCTTCAGGTCGCGGGCCCGGGCGGAGAACAGGCTCCTGGAGAGACCCCTGGCCCGTTGGCTGAGTTCCCGGTAGCGACGGGCCTTGGCAGCCTGGCGCTTGAGTGCATTGAGCTGGCGGGAAACCTCCTCGGTGATATCATTGACGCGGAGCAGGTTCTGCCTGGCCTGTTCGAGTTTCGAGGACGCCAGCTTGCGCTTGACCTTGAATTTGGTGACGCCGGCCGCTTCCTCGATGATGGCCCGTCGATCCGAGGGTTTGGAACTGAGGATCAGGCCTACCCGGTCCTGCTCGATCAGCGCATAGGAGTCCGGCCCCAGTCCGGTTCCCAGGAACACCTCCTGGACATCCCGCAGTCGGACCCGCCGTCCGTTGAGGAGGTACTCGCTCTCTCCCGAACGAAAAAGGCGCCGGGATACCAGCAGTTCTCCTGGCCGCGCCGGCCTTTTGGGTCGCTTTCCTTTCTTTTTGGCGGCTGCAGCTGCGCCGTCCTCCAAGGGAATGGGCCTGAGGGATCCTTCGATCCTGGCTTCGCCCTCCCGGGAGGCGTCGGCCCCTCGGGCTGCAGAGTCATCGGCGGGCGGAACCGCCTTGGAGGAAGAGGAGGCGGTGGCAACCGTTTCCTCGGCCATCTCCGGATCGATCAGGGTGACGCTGACCTCGGCGAGCCCCAGGGGCAGCCGGGACCGGGTACCGTTGAAGATGACGTCCTGCATTCTCCCGCCTCGCAGGGTCCTGGCGCTCTGTTCCCCCAATACCCAGGCGATGGCATCCGAAATGTTGCTCTTGCCGCACCCGTTGGGTCCCACGATGGCGGCGATGCCGGATCCCTCAAAGGTCAGTTCTGTTTTGTCGGCGAAGGATTTGAACCCTTGAATCTGGATTTGCTTCAGTTTCAGCAATTAGGAAGGCACCCTCAAAGGCTTACCACCGGCGAAAACCGTTGGTGTTAACGGGGTTGAAAAAGGTAGGATTTCATGCTGACCGGGCGAGTGTAGCACGGATCCGAAGGGAGTGCAAAAGGACCATGGAAAAGACTCGCCTGTCTTGACTTATCGGCGAACCGCGGTCTATTCTAGCCCCGGAAATCGGCCCGAGCCGAGGTTGTGGCCGGGCGGGCCGCCACTGCCGGCGGGCGCTGGCGCCTCCACGGAGATTCCACCCATGTTGCGGCTTTCCAACACCCTGTCCGGAAGGCACGAAGCCTTTCAATCCCTGGAGCCCCACCAGGTGAAAATGTACACCTGTGGCCCCACGGTGTACGACTTTGTCCACATCGGAAACCTCAGGACCTTCGTCTTCCAGGATGTCCTGAAACGCTATCTGCGGTACAAGGGCTTTCAGGTCTTTCACGTCATGAACATCACCGACGTCGACGACAAGACCATCCGGGATTCCGGGGCTCGGACCATCGGTCAACTCAGACAATTTACGGACCGTTTTACCCGTGCTTTTTTTGAGGACTGCGGTCGGCTGAGCATTGAGAAACCCGACCGGGCGGTTCATGCGACCGACCACATCGATGACATGGTGGCCCTGATCCGGCAGCTTCAGTCCAGAGGGCACACCTACCAGAAAGACGGATCGACTTATTTCCGGATTGACTCCTTCCGGGACTACGGGAAGCTGGCCAAACTGGACAGGGAGGGAATCCGGGCAGGAGCCCGGGTGGATGTGGACGAGTACGACAAGCAGGATGCCCGAGACTTCGTTTTGTGGAAGGCTCCCAAGAACGGGGAACCTCGATGGGAGACTCCCTTGGGTCCCGGCCGGCCGGGATGGCACATCGAATGTTCCGCCATGAGCATGAAGTATCTGGGGGACACCTTCGACCTGCATTGTGGTGCGGTGGACCTCATCTTCCCCCACCACGAGAATGAGATTGCTCAAAGCGAGGCTGCCACCGCCAAGCCGTTCGTGCGTTACTGGGTCCACGGGGAGCATCTCATTGTGGATGGGGAGAAGATGTCCAAGTCCAAGGGCAACTTCTTTACCCTCCGGGACCTGCTGGAGAAGGGAATCCAACCCGGAGCCGTCCGTTATGCTCTGCAGAGCGTTCCCTACAAACGTCAACTCAACTTCACGGCGGCGGCGATCAGGCAGGCCGAGGCTTCGCTCCAGCGGCTCCAGGACTTCAAGCAGAGGATCGAAACCGAGCCTCTCCGGACGGGCGCCAGCCCCGAACTCCAGTCAGGCTGCAAGGCGGTACTGGAAAAGTTCGAGGCGGCCATGGATCAGGACCTCAATACGGCTCAGGCCTTGGCGGCCATCTTCGACTGGGTGCGGGAGGTCAATACCGCCCTGGCGGCGGGCCGGATGCATGACGGCGACGGCTCCGCCATACTGGCGACCATGGAGAAGCTCAACCGGGTCCTTCCGCTGTGGGAGTCTGAGAAATCCAGGCTGGACCCGCAGATTCAAAGCCTTATCGAGCAGAGAAGCCGGGCGCGGCAGGCCCGGAACTTCGCCCTGGCGGACGAGTTCCGCGATCGCATTCGCGACCTGGGGTACCTGATCGAAGACACCAAGGATGGAGTCCGCTGGAAAAAGCGATAGGCCGCTTGTCCCGGGTAGCCTGTTGGCGCCTGTCCCGAACAATTCCCCCTGAGGCGGTCGGCCGCGCCGCCGGCCCCTGAGACAAAGTCTCAAAGCTCTCCCTCCTCCCTGCTGGAATCCTCCCTCGGCATCGCTCCCTCCACAACCTGTTGACTGTTTTGAACCGATCCGTTCGGGGGCCTTGGGCCCGGAGGGGGACCCGGTGCGTTCCATCTGGCTTGAAAAGGGAAGGCGATGGCTGGCCGGATGCCGCTTTGCGTGGACCCGGGCCACACGGCAGTCCAACACCTCGGAGACGGGAATGAGGGGAGAGCTGATGGCCTACGGCTACCTCAAACGGCAAGGCTATCGGATTGTCGCCCACCGCTACCGAAGCCGCTCCGGGGAGATCGATCTCATTGGTTGGGACGGAGACATTCTGGCCTTCATTGAGGTCAAGTATCGCAGGAATCGTCGATACGGACGCCCCGAGGAAGCGGTGGGCCGTTCCAAGCAGCGGCAGATCTGTCGGGCCGCCGACGATTATCGCAGAGGGCTTCGGTGGCAATCTTCGGCTTGGCGCTTCGACATCGTCGGCATTCAAGGGAGCTGGCCGGACCCGGAGGTGTCGCTCATCAAGGATGCCTTCAGAGAGCCTGGACGGGACGGCTGGTAGCTCCGGCGAGGCGGACCCGCAGTCGGGCGATGGGCCGGTCGCCCGGTCAGAATTTGTAGGTGGTGAACAGGTAGGAGTAGGTGTGCCCCTGGCCGGGGGTGTTGGCCTTGAGGAAGGGGCCGGGAAGCAGGTATCCGAGGCCGCCTCCCAGGCTGAAGGTCTCCGTCACCGGCACCGTGAAGAGAGCGTCGACTTCGTTGCCGACCTTTGCATCCTGGGCGCCGCCGGGAGGCGGGGCAACCGACAGGCGCCCGGCCGGGCTGTAGAGGGCGTCCTGCCGGGAGGCCAGCCAGAAGGAGTGGAAGTCGAACTGCAACCACAGCTTGGCGTGCGGCTTCAACTCGGCCCCCAGACGCAGGCTCTTCTGGTTGCGCCAGCCGACCCGGTCGGCGATGCCGTACAACCCGTGGGTGGTGGGATAGAGGTTCACAAAGCCCCCGGTACGACCGTCGCCGGGATCCTGGTCGCCCGAGCCGAAGTTGTAGTGGACATAGAGGCGCGGGTTCAGTCTAGCCTCGATCGAATACCCCAGTTCACCGTAGTAGCCCCAGGCCCGGATTTCCGACCCCGCCGCTTGTCCCCACTGGCGGACCAGGGCGGCGTTGTAGTCCCAGGGCCCGAGCCCCTTGGCCCAGGCCCGGAAGCCCAGGGTATAGCGGTCCAGGTCGCCGCGGGCGTTCAGCTCGTTGACCACCGAGGGCGTCGCCTGCACGAGCAGGTAGGGTTCGAGGGTGGACCCCGGGATTACCTCCTCCAGGGCGCCGTAGAGGCCGTGCAGATAGGTGCCCTCGACCCGACGGTTGAAGCGGCGGTCAGGGTCGTTCCGCACCACCGAGCCCGAGATCAGGTCGAGCCTGGCGCCGGATCCCCGTACCTGCAGCTTCACGGCGTCGAAGACGCGGGAGGTGTTGGACCAGTTCGGGGCCCCCACCAAGCGCGAGTCGCCGTAGATCAGAGCCTGTCGCCCCACCGTCAGCGACACCGGGGACTGCTTGGCGCCGATCTCGGCATAGGCTTGGCGGAGGTCCAACGGGTCCCGCAGGGCGCCGGAGCTGGCCAGCCCCCGCCGGATGCCCGGAGCCCGGGAATCCTGTCCCTGAAACCCGAACCTCAGCCAGGAGGCCGGCCGGATCCCCACCTCCAGACGGGTCCGGGTCAGTCCGTAGCCGTCGTCGCTGTCCTCGCGGTAGCCCAAGCCCTGTCGGTTTTCGAAGCGGAAGCGGAACTCGCCGGCCAGGGTGAGCCAGCCCGGCAACTTTTCCCCCAGACCGCTCTGCAGCGTGCCGGGAGTCCCGGCCGCCTTTGTGGCGCCGTCCTCTCCAAAACCGGCGGTCGCGGACAGGGTCCAGATCAGCCCTGCCAGGACGGCGCACCTCACCCGGGTGGTGCCATTGCTCGGCCCAGGCCGCCTTCGAGGGGCGGTCGAAATCTGTCGGGACGCTGGCCGTGCAGCCATCAACTCTGTGATTCCTTCCGTCTCTCCCGGGGCTTTGGGAGTCCCTACCGAGGGGGTGCAGGCGGTCTATCAGCTACGGCTCGATCAGGAGTCCCTGGCCTCCGGCCTATCCGGGTTACCTGGGGAGAGCACCGGCTCCTCTCCCTCTGCTTCCGCGTCGGCTGCTCCGGCCATTACCGCAGGCGATTTCAGGGGCAATGCGATCAACATCTCGGTGAAGCTGCCGGCTTCGGTCTCCACCTTGATGGTTCCTCCATGCTCTCGCACGATATCGTTGGACAGGGCCAGCCCGAGCCCGGTGCCCTCATTGGTGGGCTTGGTGGTGAAGAAGGGGTTGAAGATCTTTTCCACGATATCTCTGGGAATGCCGCTCCCGTTGTCCCGCACACGGATTTCGACCCGGTCCTGCAGACGCTTGGTGCTGAGCCACAGGGTCGGGCTGTAGGCGGAAAGATCCACTCCCTGGGAGCCTTCCCCATCGGCCTGTTCTCCAGCAGCCGCCCCCAGGGTGCGCCGTTTCTGATTGGTGGCATAGCAGGCGTTGCTGACCAGGTTCAGGAAGACACGTCCCATGTCCTGGGGCACGACGTCAATGGATTGCATCTCAGGGTCCAGATCCTGCCTGATGTCCAGGTTGAACGACTTGTCGGTGGCCCGGGCACTGTGGTAGGCAAGTCTGGTGCTCTGATCGAGCAGGCCGTTGATGTCGGTCGATTGCCGCTCACCCGAATCTCGTCCCATCAACAGCATGTCGTGTATCACCCGGTTGGCGCGATCGCCGTGGTGGCGGATGCTCTTGAGATTTCCGGTGAGATCTCCGGAGATCTCACCGACCAGCTCTCGGTCCTCCTTGCTCAGTTTCTCCTGGTTGTCGGTGAGGATCTCCCCCAGTTCCTCCAGTAATTCCTCGGAGACTTCCGAGAAATTCTTCACGAAGTTGAGCGGATTCTTGATCTCGTGGGCGACGCCCGCGGTGAGCTGGCCGAGCGCCGCCAGCTTGTCGCGCATGACCATTTGATCCTGAGCCTTGCGCAAGTCGTCCATGGTTTCCTCGAGCTGGGTGTTCTTTCCCTTCAACTCTTCAGCCAGTTTCTCGACCAGGTTCAATCGCTGGACCTCCAGCGCGTGACGCCGGAACACTTCCAGAGCCGCCGCCATCTCCGCGACCTCGTCGCGACCGCTGATCTCGACCTGGGCCTCCAGATCGCCGCCGGCCATGCCACGCATGCGATCGGACAGCTTCTTGAGGCGGCGCAACAGTATACGCCCGACGAAAAGCCAACCGATCAGCACGGCTCCGATGATACTGACCAGGTTCAGAATCAACAGCAGGCTGCGTCCGGTGCTGATCGCTTGGGTGGAAGAGCGGGTGGCATCCTGGGCGCGTGCACTGGCCGCACTCACCAAACCTTCGACTTCAGCCACCAGGTCCAGAGAGAGGCTACGATTGCGCTCCAGCAGTTCGCGCTGGCGGCCGGCAAGATCGAGCTCCTGGGCGCGTAAATCGAAGCTGTTCCGTTTCCCCTGACCCAGTTCCAGCAGCCGGTCGAAAACAGGGGTGACTCTGTCCCGCAACGGAGCTCTGTCGAGAGCCGCCAGACTCCGTCGAATCCCGTCACGAGCGGATTCGAAACGTTCCCGAAGCGGCTCGATCAGAGGGACTTCCGTCAGGTTGGAGGCGCCTGCCAGAAGCTGGATGGTGGTCGTCGCGTTTGCCTGTAATTCCAGCATGTGCCGGTAGCGGTTGAACTCCCTTATCGAGAAGTGCCGTGCCTGGGGCGCGGGCCGCTCGCCAAGGGTCCGGTAGCCGGTCAGCGCATAGAAGAACTGGTCGTCGACGGCCGGAACCAGAATGCCGGTCAGTTCGTCCTGCAAGGTTTCCAGCTTCGTGAGCAGCTCTTCGCTGCGCTCGCTCAGCAGGAAAGACCGGGATACCGAATCTCGGATGGCCTCGATGTTTGAAATGATCTCACTCCCGTGGCCGAGGATGCGTGTGACCGTTTCTTCTTCTCCCTTCCGGGGGGTCAGGGTTTGAAGGCGTGTCTCGAAGTCTTTCTGTTCCTTGGCAACCGCAGCGGCGACATCGGTGAAAGCCTGCGGGGTGGGGGCGGTGACCAGGCGTGGGGCTGCCGCTACCAGGGTGCTGACTTGGCGTGCGACTCCGAAGGCAGCCGCCATTTCCGGGATGCTGTCCTGGTTGACGCGGTTCTGGGCATCGCCCACCCGATTGAAGGAGAACCAGCCGATCAGGCTTGCCGACAAGGTGATGGCCACAGCCCCGCCGATCCCGATATACAGCTGCATTCCCAGCCCGATTCGTCCTTCGCGCAGGCGTCGCAGCCGGTCCACCGCCTGGCCGCGCTTGTGCTGGAGAATGTCGGTTCCGATCAGGCCGGACAAGCGGCTCAATAGGGCGGTAAGAAATCGGCTCTCGAGCAGTCGTTGCAGCAAGCCGGCGCCAGCGGCTCCCAGGGCCTGCATTGTGTTGGTTTCGGCAGGGCCGGAAAGAGGCTTTGATTTCTTGGAGGGGAATGGGTTCTTCAGCAGGCGTCGCAGCCGGTCGATCACGGTTGAACCCCGATCCGGAGCGTCTCGATCGGGTGATAGTAACCGTCGCGGCCGATCACCGTCAGGAAAACGGAGTCCGAGCCCTGGTTATCGGTGTCGCCGAAGTGGAGTTCAAACCCGTCCAGATCGATGGGATCGGATAGGCGCAGACTGTCGAGGAAGCTGGCCCGATCCACCATTCGGCCGCACCGCTCGAGGGCCGCGATGGCCAGGCGACCGGCCAGATAGCCTTCGAACGAGACAAATCCGGGAGTTGCGTCTGAGGCATAGGCCGCCAGGGCCCGGTTGTAGTTGGCGGTGATGGGGTAGGTGGTGTCGGTTGGCGGAGGAACCACCTGGGTAACATATACTCCGACGCCGGCGGGACCCAGGTCTTCGGCCAAGGCGTTGCTGCCCACGAAGGAGAGCGCCATGAAGACGGATTTCATTCCGGTGTGGCGCGCCCAGGCGATCAGAGATGCGACCGGCTTGTAGGCGCCGATCAGAATCACCGCCCCGGGATTTTCGGCACGCAGGTCGAGAAGAGACGTCTTCACGGCGGTGGTGTTGCGCTGATACACCCCCACCGATACCGGCTTGAGCTGACGTCGGCCCAGAGAGCGTCTCAAACTGCGGTAGGTGTCGCGGCCGAACGAATCGTCCTGATACATGACGCCGATACGGTTGATGTCCAGCTTGTCGGTCAAGTGGGTGATCATGGTATCGATTTCCTGACTGTAGGAGGCCCGCAGGTTGATGACGTTTCGCCACTCTTCTTCCCGCAGGAAGGCGGCCCCGGTGAAGGGTGCGATGTACGGCACTCCGGCACTGGCGGCCACCGGGGTGGAAGCGCGTGAAGTAGGCGTACCAACTGCTCCGATGAGCGCGAAGACCTTTTGTTCGTGAATCAGTTGATGGGTGTTGGCGATGGCGGCTTCCGGCTCGTAGGCATCGTCGAGGCTCAGCAGCTCCAGCTTCCGGTCGTAAACGCCGTCTCGCGCATTGGCCTGGTGGAAAGCCGCTTCGATTCCGAGACGCATGTTCCGTCCCAGTTCTCGGGCGGGTCCGCTGAAGGCGGCGGATTGTCCGAAAAGGATGCGACTCTCGGATACGCCAACCTCTTGGGCGAGGCCCCTCGTTTGCCCAGGGAACAGGGCGCTCGAGGTAACCAGCAAGGCTGCCGCTATCCGGCACCCCCGACTCATCCGCCCCTCCGCTTGACCAGAGTCAGATGATTTCTGTTCTGTTCCCGCCGGTAATGGGCTTCGTCCATCAGAGTCTGCACCAGAAAGACGCCCAACCCGCCGATGGGACGGTCTTCGAGCGCTGCCTCCACATCGGGCTGGGGGGCCTGACTCAGTGGATCGAAGGCGCGGCCGTCGTCGGCAATGGTGATCCTGAGGGCATCCGGTTCCGAGATCAGGTCGACGTCAATCTTGTGCTCCCCCTCGTCGTGTCCGTAGTTGATGATGTTGACGATCACCTCCTCCAGAACGAGCTTGACCTGGTAAATGAGGTCTGGGGGCCATTGCTCCTTACGCCCAAGATCCTCAACGGCCGCGTCGAGCCGTTGCAATTCCTCGATCCGGGTTTCGAGACACAAAGAAAGCATCGTGATCAGCCGTCGTTGCGACCTTGCAGCAGTGTCAAGCAAGTGATGTCGTCGGACTGGGGGGTGTCGCCGGCGAAGTTCTCCACGGCCTGGAATACGGCACGGTTGGCTTCCTTGACGTCTTTTGGCGCGGACCCTGCAAAGACCTCTTGCAGGCGCCCGGTACCGAACTGGTTTCCCTGTTCGTCAAAGGCCTCGGTGACGCCGTCGGTGTAGAGAACGATCAAGTCGTCGGGAGCCAGGGTCACGGTGTTGTTTTCATAGTCGAGATCGGGCATCAACCCTAGAGCGATTCCTCCGGTCAAGGGCAACTCGGTTGAACTTCCGTCCCCATGGACAACCAGAGGAGGATTGTGCCCTCCGTTGGCATAGTGGAATTTCCGGCTGTTGGAATCGTAGACGCCATAGAAAACGGTAACGAACATGGCGGCCTCGTTGTCCTCCTCCAGCAACTGGTTCACCTCGTGCAACACCTCTCCCGGATCGGATTTGCCGATGGCTGCGCCCTTGATCAGTGTGCGGCAGGACATCATGAAGAGCGCGGCGGGAACCCCCTTGTCCGAAACGTCGGCGATGGCTACGCCGATTCGGCCGTCATCGAGGTTGATGACATCGAAAAAGTCCCCGCCCACGTTGCGGGCGGGCTTCATGTTGGCGAAGATATGGCACCCGGGTCCGTCAGGAAAGCGGGTGGGCAGGATCGACTGCTGTATTTTGCTGGCGACGCCGAGCTCGTTTTGCAGCGCAACCAGCTTGTCGCGCGATTCAAGAGCTTCACGCCATTCGGCAAGGTGCTGCAGGGTTCGTGCGATGGTAAGCTTCAGGTCGTCGAAGTCAATCGGCTTGGTGACAAAGTCGAAGGCGCCCCGGTTCATCGCCGTGCGTATGTTCTTCATGTCGCCGTAGGCCGAGATGATCACGGAGCGGATGTCGGGTTGAACCTTCGGGATCTGCTCGATCAGCGTGAGGCCGTCCATCTTGGGCATGTTGATGTCCGAAAGCACCAAGTCGACGTCCGGCTGTTCTTTCAGCAGGTCGAGGGCTTCCACCCCGTCGTGGGCAAAGACGAACTTGTAGCGGCCGGCGCGAATGTCACGACGCATTCGCTGCAACATGAGCCGTTCGAGGTCAGGCTCGTCATCCACTACCAGAATCTTGTACTGCAATTTCATCTTTTTGGTCTATCCCCGCGCCGGAATCGCCCGCCGCCAGAGAACCCGTGGCTCTGCCGGGAACTCCCCCTTGCTTACCTGCAAACACCCGCCTCCCGCCTTCGGGAGGAAACGCCGCCTGACACCCGATGGGCCGCTCTGGCGCACACGGGGACATCCGGAAACCGCCCCCGGGGAAACCACTGGAAACGGAAGTGCGCCTGGCCCTCATTTCTCATCGGATGGCTGGATAGATCATGGAAGACAGTTTGCCTTCAGCATCTTGCGGACTCCATATTGAAGCCATTGGGCTACGGAGGGTGCCGGGTGCGCTCAGGCATGTCTTAGCGGAGACAGCCTCCCTCGACCGTAGTGCCTTGCCACGCTCTTCGGTCGCGAGCACAGGCTGAAGGAAAAAATCCGGCGCCATCGTCGCGCCTCCTGGTGAGAAATGCGGGCTTCCTCCTTGAACTGATGGTTTTCGCTCCTATCAGTTTCTCGGATTTAGCCCGTGTGAACGACCCTCACGGAATGCACAGCTAACTGATAGAGGCTTGCGCCTGGACCTTATTCGCGTGAATGGGGATGATCTTGTCGAAGCCGCTGATTTCGAAGACCTCCCGAATGGGCTCCGAGAGCGAGCAGATCAGCAGCTTCGCGCTCCTTTTCTGGAGGGTCTTGGCGGTCAGTAGAATCACCCGAAGGCCCGCGCTGCTAACGTATGAGACATTCTCCAGATCGATAATCACAACCTGGTCGCTTTCGCTGATCGCGGATCTCATGGCATCGTCGAACTCTCGTGCGTTGATGCTGTCGAGGCGACCTCCCGGCTTTGCAACCAGGAGCGTACCTTCTCGCTCGGTACTGATCTCCATCGGCCCCGTCTCCTTGATGTCAGGTTCAACCTCCGGTTGGCCGTGACAATAGCATGATAGTTACCGGCTCACGAATTTCCCTCTAGTGTAGCAAAAACTGTCTTCATGGAATACTGCGAGAAAACCAAGGCAGATGGGCTCTGGCATCTTGCAGTTGCCAGTTGAGGGCCGAGGTGGCTTTGTCCGCAACGACGGATCTCGCCACAGGCGCCGGATTCTGTTCGAGGCGGCGCAAACCTGGCGGCGGCGGTCGGCCGGGGAGTCGAATGGACGCTTTCCGGCTACGGGAAACCCAGCGGGTCTCAAGCCGGCCCGGTTTCCCAGGTCGTGATCCCAGCCGTTCAGCAGGAAGCGTCACTATCCGGCGTCGCCGAACGGAACCGCCTCGACCAGCCAGCACATTCTTTCCCTGTGCCCTACCGGACCTGGGCGGGAGCGGGGCCATCATCGCCGCCAGGGCGGGAGCGGACCCTGCCGATAAAATGCTTTTCTTCAATGCCTAATTCTGGCATCGTTCCTCATGTCCGGAAGCGGTAGCCGCTTGACATGCGACGGCCACCCTGGTCGAGCTCCAGGAGACCAGCTACCCCCTCCGGCCAAAATGCAACCCGTTGTCGGTCACATTCCCGTTATTCACATCGTTGCACCTATCGCACTTCAATAGTTGAATGAGCACGACGATCACTTTGCCGAGACACATTCCATGGTACCTCGGCGCCAGGATCGAAAGCTGGATCACAAGACGTTTCAAGACCGAGGTTGAGAGGGACTGTCCCATCTGCCGCGGTCAAACCGCCACCAGGCACATGGGTCTGCTCAACGCGACGTCCTACAATGTCCGGGGAATCGGTCCCAAGCATTTCGATCTGGTCTGCTGCTCCGAATGCGGGCTGATATTCCTAAGCCCGCTTCCCCCTCCAAAGGCATTCGAGGCCCTCTATATTCGCTTTCCCCAATTCGTCGGTCACCCCTCGTATCACGGCGATCAAGCGAAGATGGCGTTGAATTTCTATCGGAAGCGACTGGCTGAGATCCTGAGCATGCTGCCGGCCGGCAGGAGCTTCGATCGAGTTCTGGAGATCGGAAGCGGTATGAGCTTTATTTCCCTGGCGGCGAAGCTGCTCGATTGTCGAACTGTTGCGGTAGCCCAGGATATCAGCCTGGAGGCGGCAGAGTTATGTCCGTGGGTGGACCACTATCTGGTGGGAGCACTCGAATCGAAAGAGGACGAGATTCAAGGGTTGGGTCCCTATGATGTCATTTCCATGACCCATGTCATTGAGCATTTGCCAAACCCCGTTCATGTGCTCCGGCTTTGTTCCAACTGGCTGTCCGAACGTGGGACGATCTTTGTAACCGCTCCATCGCAGCCTGTGGGTTGGAACGATTCCTCTCCCTTCGAGATCTGGAAGAACTGGGAGTACAATCACACTCCGGCTCACTTGCAGTACTTTAATCGAAGAAGTTTGGAGCAGTGCTCCTTGCAATCCGGTTTGCAATTGCTGAAATACGAGCCGGACAAGGATGCTTTCGTCGTATGGCTGGGCTTAACCCATCTTTAACAAAGGAACCGGCGATTTGGGGGATTTTACCCCCATTTTGGCCTAAAATCACCCGTAAGTTGTTGATTTTTGGTAGGAGATCCTGATGTAGTGCCATAATCTTATAGTAGGCTTGACCCCCTCGTCTCCCTCTGGTAGCGTCCCTCCCATGTTCATCCGCCGTACCCAGACCCGCAGCACTCCATCCGGCCAGACCTACTTCACCCATCGCCTGGTTCGCTCCCATCGCGTCTCAGGCAAGGTCCGCCAGCAGACCCTGCTCAACCTCGGACGCCACTTCTCCATCCCCCGCCACCTCTGGCCCCTGCTGTGCCGGCGTCTGGATCAGATCCTCAGCGGTCAGTTGCCCCTGTTGCCGGAGGCGTCGACCCAGTTGGAGGAGGAAGCCCAACGCATGGCCGAGCGCTTGCTCGAGGGCGAAGCCGACGTGACCGGCACGGGTGGGGAGTCCTCTTCAGAGGACTTGCAGACGGTAGAGGTGGATTCGGTGGAGCTGACGCGTCCGCGCAGTGTCGGGGTGGAGCAGGTGGGCTGCTGGGCGCTGGAGCAGTTGGGGTTGGGGGACCTGCTGGGTGAGTTGGGGCTGAATGGACCCATGCGGGCGGCGGCGGTGGGGGCGATGGTGGGCCGTCTGGCCCGTCCCGGCTCGGAACGGGCCACCTGGGGATGGCTCGGCCGGCGCAGCGGCTTGGGCGAGTTGCTGGACTTCGACTTTCAGACCCTGAGTCTGATGCAGATGTATCGCGCCTCAGACGCGCTGATGAAACACCGCCAGGCCATCGAGGCCCACCTGTTCACCCGGGCCATGGGTCTGTTCGATCTGCAGCCGACCGTCACCCTGTTCGATCTGACCCACACTTTCTTCGAAGGGGCGGCCCGCCGTCAACCCAAGGCCCAGCGGGGGCACTCGAAGGAGAAGCGCAGCGACTGTCGGCTGCTGACGCTGGGGTTGGTGCTGGACGGGGCCGGGTTTGTGCGCCGCTCCCAGGTCTTTGCCGGCCGGGTGGATGAGCCCCGCACCCTGGCCGGGATGCTGGGGGCGCTCGAGGCGCCCCGGGGGGCCCTGGTGGTGATGGACCGGGGGGTGGCGACCGAGGATCGGATCCAGTGGTTGAGGGAGGAAGGGTACCGCTATGTGGTGGCCAGCCGCCAAGGCTCCCGGCAGTTCGACCCCGAACTGGCCCTGACCTTGGAGACCGCTTCCAAGGCCAGGTTACAGCTCCACAAGGAGGTCTCAGAGGACGGGGGGGAAGTGCGTCTCTACTGCCGTTCCGAGGAGCGGGTTCACAAGGAACGGGGCATTGTCGAGCGCTTCAGCCGGCGCTTCGAGCAGGGGCTCACGCGACTCTCCGAGGGGCTGTCACGGCCGCGGACTCACAAGGGCATCGAGAAGGTCCGGGAACGGATCGGGCGGCTGAAGGAGCAGAGTCGCGGGGTGGCTCAACACTACACCATCGAGGTCCTCACCGACGAGAGCGGCCGCAAGGCGACGGCCCTGACCTGGAAGCGTCAGCCCCGCCAGGGCTCGATGGCCACCCATCCGGGGGTCTACTGTCTGCGCAGCAACCAGACCGACTGGGACGAGGAGAGCCTGTGGCGCACCTACACCACTCTCACCGACGTGGAAGCGGTGTTTCGCTCCCTGAAGTCCGAACTGGGTCTGCGCCCCATCTATCATCACAAGCCGGTGCGCTCGGAAGGCCACCTGTTCCTGACCGTCATCGCCTATCAACTGGTGCAGGTCATCCGCAAACGCCTCAAGCAGCGGAGCGACTCCTCCAGTTGGACCACGCTGCGGCGCATCCTGGAAGGACAGCAGCGGGTCACGGTGACCTTCCGGCGTAGCGATGGGCGGACCTTGCACGTACGCAAGGCCACGCGGGCAGAAACTGATCAGAAGGCCATCTACGACGCCCTGGGCATCGATCCCGCTCCCGGAGGGGTCCGCAAGATGATCGTCTGATCCCCCCCCCCATATCGCCGGTTTCAACACGTTTGTAGTGCCACTTGCGCGTTTCTCCCTTTGTAACCTGTTGATAATAAACGCGCAGCCGGAAGCCATGTTAAAGATGGGTTAACCCGCATTTCTCAGCAAGGGCAGGGCGCATCGGTTCTCGAAATCTGTTAAAGTATTCTTAAAAAATAAGTTAACGAGATTCTTGCCGCAGAAACGATGCGCACATAGTGTCACAGTAAACCGCTGGAGTTTGAGGGCCATTGTTCCCGCCGCCGCTTGGTGGTGAAGAAACTCATTTTTCTTTTAGTGTTTCTTCGTGTCCCTTCGTGTCCTTCGTGCCCCTTCGTCGATAATCCCTCCATTGTTTTCAGGCAAGTCCAGCCCCCCGCCTCCCACGACGGGGTGGATCATTCGAGAGTGAAACAACGGACCCTTATGGCCTTTCGGGAGTAGGGACCGTGTCCCGTTCAACCGGTTTGCTGTATTAGGGAACATCGATAGACAGGATAGACAGGACGAGAAGTTGCTGCACAGGAAGATGACTGGCTCGATGAACGGGTGCGTGTTTGAAGTGATCCATGAGCTTGGGAGCGGGTTTTGGGAATCCTTGTTTAAGAAAAGGCGATGGTCGAACTCAAGACGCTGAAACCTCTCACCAAACCATCCTGTTTATCCTGTGCATCGATGTAAATTAAACGACTCATGCTGGACGCCGATACCAAACGCCGGGAATTGTAGGGTGTAACTTCGTGTCCTTCGTGGATAACCCCTCAACCGGTTTTCCTGCAGCCGAAGCCAGATGTTGTTTCAGGCAAGTCGGGCCCCCGCCCCCCACGACGGGGCGGATCATTCGAGAGTGAAACAGGTTTTGTTTCAGGCAAGCCGCGAATGCGGCGTCTGCATATCGCCCCCCAAGGGAACCTGGCGGAGCCTGGGGCGGGTCGAGTTTAGCCACCGAGGCGGCGTTCTCATGTGGGCGGAGGCATAAACCGGGCGCAAGCCCATGGAATACCTGTCCGGCCGGGTGCTCATGCCTCCGCCGGCCGTCGGGCAGGCCGATCAGGTTCAAGAGACAACAGCGGCCTGTCTGCCTGCGGGCCTATCCGGAACGTCCTTTTTCCGTGCGCCTTGCGGAATTGAACGGGGCCTCACCTGCACGGCCACCTCGATGCCAGTGCTCTCGCCCCCTCGCAGGACACCGCGGGTGGGGGACACGTCCCTGTAGTCGCGTCCCACTGCAATGCGCAGGTGCCGCTCGTCGGCCAGGCACCGGTTGGTAGGGTCGAACCCCACCCAGCCGAGTTCCGGCAGCAGGCATTCGACCCAGGCGTGGGTGGCGTTTCCCGGCGCCTGCTCGCCTTCCAGGCCGGCGAGGTGCAGATAACCCGAGACATAGCGCGCCGGGATGCTCCAGGAGCGTGCGATGGCGATCATGGTGTGGGCGTAGTCCTGACAGACGCCGCGACCGGATTCGAGGATATGCTCGATGGAGGACGTCACCGAGGTGCTTCCGGGAAGGTAACGGAAGCAGCGGTGAAGGGTATCCGAGAGCCGCAGCAACCCCTCCAGAGGATCCTCCCCGGGCTGGATGCCGTGACGGTCGACGAATTGGGTGAGGAGGGGTGACGGCCGAGCCAAGGCGCTCGGGTGAGTGAAGTCCCAGAGTGAGAAAGAGTCCTTCCAGGATTGGATCTCTTTCCAGGCGCCTGCGCCGAGGGAGTCCGGCAGGGGGCTGAAGGAGGCTGGTGAGACCGTGGAACGGGCGCTGATCTCCAGAACCTGGTGCTCGCAGTGGAGATTGAACACGTGTCGGGTATTGCCGAAACGATCCTGCTCGGAGGTCAAAGGAGCGGCCGGGTCGGTTTCGATTTCAAAATTCAGGACTCGCTGCCCCCGGTCGTTTTGCGGCTTCAGGCAGAGCATCATCACGCACTGCTTCGGACTGCTGGCGTAGCGGTAGCGGGAGAGGTGCTGGATGTCATAGTAGACGGATTCGGCCATGGAATCAGTGGACGGGGACCTTCTCCACGTTGTAGTCGATGTAGGCGGCCATCACCAGATCGTGGAGGTTCCGGCAATGCTCATCGATCTGCGGAAGCATCGCCTCACGGTCTTTCCGGTCCGGCCATTCATACCGGATCAGGGCCCGCATGCGACCTGCCAGCCGACTGGCGGCGGCGCTGCTGGAGGCACTGGGCCCCTGAGCAATGGCAGCCAGTTCCGCGGCAGCGGAGTCGAGCGAGCGACAGAGCGAGTTGGGCAGCGAGGGGTCGGTGGCCAGCACGTCCAACACCTGTTGGGGCTGGATTTCGACGCTGTGCTTGCGGTTGTAGACGTCGAATGCGTGGTAGAGGCGCAAGAGGCCCGTCCAGTCTGCGTCCAGGGGTTCTTTGCAGAGCTTGGCGGTGGCAATCTGAGACAGGAAAAGCGCAACCGATAGTTGGGCGCGTTCGATGAAATGGCCCAGTTGCATGAAGTGCCAGCCTTCGTCGCGGTACATGGTCGTTGCGGCCACTCCCGAGAAGGTGTGGATTTCTTCCACGGTCTCGGCATAGAAACTCTCCGGAGACGTTTTCCAGATGTCCTCGATATTCAACTTCTGGATCCTCAGGTAGGCGAGGTTCAGACAGATCCACATCTCGGCGCTGATGCGGTGGCGCATCTGGCGAGCGTTCTCGCGGCCCAGCGCGAAGCAGTTCCAGACCGATCCGGGAGTGGAGCGCTCGAAAGTGAGATCCCCGGCGAGCGTATAGGAATCAGCCAGGGTGTAGTTGTCGCTCTTGTCGAACTGGATGCCACCGAAGGGAGGTTGCCGGTTCAAGGCGCCGTAAATTCTGCTCCAGCCGAGATGGATCTCCCGGACCGGCCTGTCCACCAATGCCTCTACCTGCAATCGCAGCAGGCGGCAGAGGTGCTCGGCACGCTCGAGGTAGCGGCCCATCCAGTAGAGGCCCTGGGCGCTGCGTGAAAGCATGATACACCTCCAATCGCGAACAGTTCCTGTCTCCGCCTTGGCTCCAACCTGACCGGGGGCCGCCCCTGGTCGAGCGCTCCCGCCAGAGACGGTTGCGGCCGGGATCCTTGGGTTTCCCGCATGGAGTCAGGCACCCTCCGGAACGGAACCATCCTCGGCCCGGTGCGCGGGCCTCAGTCCCGATCTTCCTCTTCCGGCATGAGCACGAATTCGGGATAGGCTTCAATCCCCAACTCCCCGGCGTCCTGTCCCAGTTGCTCCACCTGGCGCGTCACTCGAGCGGTCAACGTCAGATCCAGCAGGCGCCACAGCAACCAGGAGCTTGTGAACACGAAGGCTCCCACGGCCAGGACGCCGAGCAGTTGCACCTCCAGCTTGCCGCCTCCGGCGATGCATGCCGCCAGAGTTCCCCAGATGCCGGCGAAAAGATGGGCGGGCACCGCTCCCACCACGTCATCCAGCTTGACCCTTTCCAGGAACTTCAGGCCGGCGGTGCACAGGATGCCTCCGATGGCGCCGATGATCACGGCCCAGTAATGCTCCACAATATTGGGTGCGGCGGTAATGGAGACCAGCCCCGCAATGGCTCCGTTCAGTCCGGCAAACAGATCCATGCGCCCCAGGATGGCCCGCGAGAAAGCCAGGGCGGTCATGACCCCGGCCGCTGCCGCCAGGTTGGTGTTGACCAGCACATGGCTCATGGCGACCACGTCAGCCACGCTTCCCAGCGCCAGTTGTGAGCCGCCGTTGAAGCCGAACCATCCGAACCACAGAATGAAAACACCCAGGGTCACCATCAGGATGTTGGAAGGCGGGGTGGGCTTGATGGTGCCGTCCTTGTGAAATTTGCCGTACCTCGGCCCGACCACTATGGCTCCCGCAAGCGCCGCCCAACCCCCGGTGCCGTGCACGATGGTCGACCCGGCAAAGTCCTTGAAGCCCATGTCATGCAGCCAGCCGCCGCCCCAGGTCCAGGCGCCCACGATAGGATAGACGAAGGCGGTCAGCACCAGCGTGAAAAGGAAAAACGGCCACATCTTGACCCGTTCTGCCAGTGTGCCCGACACGATGGAGGCAGCCGTGGCCACGAAAACCATCTGGAAAAACCAGTCCGACATGGTGGAGTAGCCCTTCTTGATCAGTTCGGCTGCCGGGGCGGCGGCCTCCGATCCCGCCACCAGGGCGATCTCAGCTTCCGTGGGTCCATAGAAAAGCTTGAATGAGCCGATCAGGTTTCCAACGTCGACATACATGAGGTTGTAGCCGATGAAATAGTAGGCCAGTCCGGCAATCGAGTAGAGACCGATGTTCTTCAGACAGATCATGGAGGCGTTCTTGGTGCGCACCGAACCGGATTCCAGCATGGTGAATCCCGCGCACATCCACATCACCAGGGCGCCCCAGACAAGAAAGGAAAAGGTGTTGAGGATGAACACGGTTTCGCTCTCGATCGCCGCCTGTGCGGCGGTGGTTCCAAGCAACAGACAGCCAAGCAGGGCGAGCGTCATTCCCGCCAGGTTGCCGGCGCGGCTGTGGTTCAAGAACTCCTTCATCGGTGTTTTTGGCATGAATCCCTCCCAAGCTGTAGGAGTTGTAACAGTGAGTTCAATCCTCCAACACCCAAATGTCCTTGCCGCCGCCGCCCTGGCTGGAGTTCACCACCAGGCTGCCTCGGCGAAGGGCCACCCGGCAGAAGGCCCCTGGCACCATGCGGGTTCTGGTCCCGTGAAGCACGAAGGGGCGCAGGTCCACGTGTCTCGGCTCGAGGCGGCCCTCGATCAGGCAGGCTGCGCGTGACAGCGGCAGGACCGGCTGCGAGATGAAATCGGCCGGGTTGGCCCGCACCTGTTTGGCATAAGCCTCGCGCTCCTCGGGGGTTGCGTGGGGACCGACCAGCATGCCGTAACCTCCGGACTCGCCCACGCGCTTCACCACCAGGTTCTCCAGGTTGTCGAGGGTGTACTCGAGGTCTTCGGGCCGCCGGCACAGATGCGTCCGGACGTTGGCCAGGATCGGCTCCTCACCCAGGTAGTAGCGAATCATGTCGGGGACGTAGGCATAGACGCTCTTGTCGTCTGCAATGCCCGTTCCGGGGGCGTTGACGACGGCCACGTTGCCGAGCTTGTAGGCGTGGATCAGCCCGGGGACACCGAGCAGGGAGTCTTCGCGGAAGACGAGGGGATCGAGAAAATCGTCGTCTACCCGCCGGTAGACCACGTCCACGCGCCTCAATCCCGTGGTGGTGCGCATGTAGACGAAGCCATCGTTGACCAGCAGGTCGCGGCCTTCCACCAGTTCCGCACCGATCTCCCGGGCCAGGAACATGTGTTCGTAGAAGGCCGAGTTGTAGACTCCCGGCGTCAGCAGCGCGATGCAGGGGTCGGGACGACCGCTCGGGGACAACTCACGCAGGGTCTCCAGCAGCAGGCGCCCGTAGTGTTCGACCCCCCGTACCCGGGAGCTTCGATACAGCCGGCGCAGGCTGGTCTTGACGACCTTGCGGTTTGCAATCATGTAGGAAACTCCCGAGGGGACCCTCAGGTTGTCTTCCAGCACCTGGAAGCCCTGGTTGGTGCGCACCAGGTCGGTGCCGCAGATGGCGACCCAGGTTCCGTGGGGTACGGAGACACCACACATTTCGCCGCGGTACTGGGGGCAGCCGCGCACAACGTCCGCCGGAATCACCCCGTCGCCGATGATGCGGGCCTCGCCGTAGACATCGTCCAGAAAGCGGTTCAGGGCCGCGAGACGCTGGGTCAGGCCGGTTTCGAGATGCTTCCACTCGCCGGCCGGCAGGATCCGGGGCAGGCAGTCGACAGGAATGATCCGCTCGTTGGCTTCGGAGTCCCCGTAGACAGTGAAGGAGATGCCCTCGTTGGAAAAGGAGCGCGTGACTCGATCCTGAATGCTGCCGATCTCGTCGCTGGAGAACTGGCGCAGGGTTTCGTAGAGCAGCCGGGAGTGCTCCCGGGGCTCGCCGTTCGGCTCCAGCATCTCGTCGTAGATCCCGTCGTCAAGCTCGTAAGCGGCAAAATCCATGGCGCCGTTCACTCTCGGGGAGTATTTCCGAGGGCCGATTTATAGGCCGCATTATCTGGCGTCGTCCAGCCGTTGTCAATCCGTTGTGGGCGCCGAGGACTTGTGTGGGCGCCGAGGACTTGCGCTTGCATCGGTTCCGCTTGTAACGATAGACTCTGGCCGAGTGGGATGGAAGGGCGAAAGGAAGATTTTCATGGATTGGAAACGAGGTGACCGGCTGACAGAGCCGCTGGTGAGGGACGGCGCCGGACTTCGCCCGGCCGGTTGGGACGAGGCGCTGGATCGGACCGCCGAGGCTTTTCTCAGAGTTGTCAGGAACCAGGGGCCGCAGGCCTTCGGGATGTTCAGTTGTTCCAAGACGACCAATGAGCTCAACTTCGCAGCCCAGAAGTTCGTTCGGACGGTCATTGGCTGCAACAACATCGACAGTTGCAACCGCACTTGACACGCTCCCAGCGTCGTCGGTCTGGCGACGGTTTTCGGGATGGGTGGCGGAACCAGCTCCTACCAGGAAATCGAGGACACCGATCTGATCCTCCTGTGGGGATCCAACGCTCGCGAAACGCATCCGATCTTCTTTCATCACGTGCTGAAGGGGGTCAATCGCGGAGCCCGGCTCTTTGTCATCGATCCCCGCAGAACCACTTCGGCCCAATGGGCTGACGGCTGGCTGGGTCTGGATGTGGGCAGCGACATCGCCCTGGCCAACGCCATGGCCCGGGAGATTCTGGCTGCCGGCCTGGAAAATCGTTCCTTCATCGATTGTGCCACCAGCGGGTTCGAGGAGTACCGCCGCTCGGTGGAACCCTACACCCTGGAACGCGCTGAGCGGGAGACCGGAGTCCCCGCCGAGAGCATTCGGAAGCTGGCTCACGAGTACGCCCGGGCCCAACGGGCCGAACTCTGCTGGACACTGGGGATCACTGAGCACCACAATGCCGTCGACAACGTGCTGGCCTTGATCAACCTGGCTCTGTTGACGGGCCACGTGGGGAAATACGGGTGCGGGCTGAATCCTCTCCGGGGGCAGAACAACGTCCAGGGAGGGGGAGACATGGGTGCCATTCCCGACCGGCTTCCCGGATTTCAGCACGTGGAAAACGACCGGCTCCGCGCCAGGTTCGAGCAGGCCTGGGGAGTGAAGATTCCACCCAAGCGGGGCCTGCACCTCAGCCAAATGTTCGACGCCATGGAGGAGGGCGAACTGACGGCGCTCTATGTTCTCGGAGAAAACCCGGCGGTTTCGGAGGCCGACCAGAGGCGGGCACAGCGCCTCTTGGAGGGATTGGAATGCCTGGTGGTGCAGGACGTGCTGATGACCGACACTGCCGCCATGGCCCAGGTCGTCCTGCCGGCGGCAGCCGGCTGGTGCGAGTCGGAGGGGACCGTGACCAACAGCGAGCGCAAGGTGCAACGAGTCCGCCGAGCTTTGTCCCCGCCCCCTGGAGTGCGGGACGACCTGGACATCCTTTACGAATTGGCTCGCCGCCTGGGGAGTGACTGGGGCCGCCCGGACCCGAAGCGGATCTGGGACGAGCTCCGCAGCCTCAGTCCGATGCATCGGGGAATGAGCTACGAGCGGCTTGAAGCCCTCGACGGCATCCGCTGGCCCTGCTATGACGAGTCGCATCCCGGCGAGCTCTACCTGCACAGCCGATTGTGGCAAAACCCGTTGTTGGGACCACGGGCGCCCTTCAGTCCGGTAGAGTTCGAACCCCCGGTGGACGAGTTGAACGATCAGTTTCCCCTCAGGCTGACCACCGGCAGGCGTCTGGATTCCTACAATACCGGTGTCCAGACCTCGTCTTACTCCTCCCCCCTGCGCCGGGGGGAATCGTTGGATCTATGTCCCGAAGACGGCGAGCGCTACGGGGTCCTGGAGGGGGAGCGGGTCAAGGTGATCTCACGCCGGGGTTCGGTCGTCGCCCCGGTCCGTTTCGATACCGGCCTCAAGCCCGGTCTGGCCTTTATGACCCTGCACTTTCCGGATGAGGTTCAGACCAACCAGCTCACCATCGACGCCGTCGATCCTAAGTCGGGCACGGCGGAGTTCAAGGCCTCTGCCGTTCGCATTGTCAAGCTGGCGTTTTCCCAGCCAGGCTAGCAGACACCGGCCCGGCCCGGTCGGGCCAGCCGAGGAGACTGCCGTTGGACCTTCATATTGCTGATCATCCTCCGGACCGGGAAGAGCGCGCCGCTGTCGATGGCATCCTTGGCCCCCTCGAGGCCGGGAAGGCGGAAGACTACTATCTCCAGGATGAACGGCCGGCCCGGTCGCGGAGGCACCTGCTGCTTCCGGTGCTCCACGCCATCAACAGCCGCATCGGCTGGATCAGCCCCGGAGCCCTGAACTACGCCTGCCGGCGGTTGAACCTCCCTCCTGCCGAAGCCTTTGGCGTCGCAGATTTTTACGGACTCTTTTCAATGACTCCTCGGCCTCGGGTCGTCATTCACGTTTGTGACGACCTTGCCTGCCTGGTTCGGGGGGCGCCTGCGATCTGCGAGCAACTGGGCCGCCGCCTGGGGCCTGCCGGAGCTGCCAAGCCCTCGGAGAAGCTCACCTGGCTCAGGAGCCCCTGCCTCGGCCTCTGCGAGCGCGCCCCGGCGGCCCTGGTCTCGGTGGCCGGCCGCAATTCCTGGGAATGCTCGCTGGCTCCGACCACGGCGGACGCGCTCCTGGCCGCGGTGGAGCGGCCGGACCGCAAAGCGGAGCCCACGCCGGTCCCCGCATCCCTCAGCGTCCCGCAACAGGGCCAACCCGAATTGCGCGTGTTGCGGCGCGTCGGGCGCCTCCAGCCCGAGAGCCTGGAGGATCATCTGGCCCAAGGGGGGTACGAGGCCTTGCGGCGGGCCGTCGAACTGGGTCCCGAGCGGGTCATTCGCGAAGTTATCGATTCCAAGCTGGTGGGAAGGGGTGGAGCCGCCTTTCCCGCGGGGCGGAAATGGGAGGCGGTCTACCGCGCCCGCTCCTCCCAGCCGGTCCGTTATCTGGTCTGCAACGCGGACGAGTCGGAGCCGGGAACCTTCAAGGACCGGGTGCTCATGGAGGAAGATCCGTTCCTCCTCATCGAATCCATGACCATTGCCGGGCTGGCCACCGGCTGCCAGCAGGGCTTCCTCTACATCCGGGGAGAATACCCCCTGGCCTTCGAGCGCCTGAGCCACGCCATCCGCCAGGCCAGAGTCCGCGGTTTCCTGGGGAAGAGGATCCTGAATCTGGACCTGTCCTTCGACATCGAGATCCGCAGGGGAGCAGGCGCCTACATCTGCGGCGAGGAGACGGCCCTGTTCAACTCAATCGAAGGATACCGGGGAGAGCCGCGGAACAAGCCGCCCTTCCCGACCGAGGTGGGGCTGTTCGGTCGCCCCACCCTGGTCAACAACGTCGAGACCCTGGTCAACGTTCCGGGAATCGTGCTGTGGGGCGGCCGGTCCTTTGCCGCCATCGGGACCCCCCGATCGACCGGCACCAAGCTGTTCTGCCTCTCGGGCCACGTCGGCCGGCCGGGAGTCTATGAAGTCCCCTTCGGCGCCAGCCTGGCAAGCCTGCTGGATCTGGCGGGTGGAGTGTCGGGCAGCGGCCGGCTGCAGGGTGTCCTGATCGGGGGGGCGGCCGGGACCTTCCTTTCTCCCAGGGAGCTGGATACCCCCATGACCTTCGAAGGCACCCGGGCGATCGGCGCCGGCCTGGGTTCGGCGGTGGTGATGCCCTTTGACGACAGCGTGGATCTGAGGAAAATCCTGCTGAGGATTGCGGCGTTCTTCCGCGACGAGTCCTGCGGCCAATGCGTTCCTTGCCGGGTCGGCACGGTGCGGCAGGAGGAAGCCTTGTCTCGCCTGTTCGGGGGGCATTCTCAGGGAGTGGGGCAGGCGCCGGTGCAACTGGCCGAGATCGGTCAGGTCATGAGTGACGCGTCCATTTGCGGTCTCGGACACACCGCCTCCAGCGCCATCCAGTCCGCTCTGGCGCGCTGGGGGGAATTCTCGGGTCCCTCCCAGGGGTCCAATCCATCAGGTTAGCTGGCGGGCACCCCGGTTGCCGGCGGGATTCAGTGCCGGTCCGGCAGACTCAAGACGACTACAATCAGACCCATGGACAAGAAAAAACCAGCAATACCGGAAAGTTCTTCCCCCAACCCCTTGGCCCCTTGCCTGACCGTCCCGGTGCCGCAGGGTCCGATCCCGGCGCCGCCGCCCGCCGCCCCCAGGACCGAAGTCGCCCTGACCATCGACGGCAAGGCGATTCGGGTTCCCGAGGGATCGACGCTGCTGGAGGCCTGCAGGAGGTTGGGGATCGATACGCCCACCCTTTGCTACCTGGAAAACCTGAATCCCGTCAACGTCTGCCGCGTCTGCGTGGTCGAGCTGGAAGGGTCACGGACTCTGGTCCCGGCATGTTCCCGCCGGGTGGAAAAAGGGATGGTGGTCCGAACCGACAGTGAGCGCGTCCGTCTGAGCCGGCGCATGGTCCTGGAGTTTCTGGCTTCCTCGGTCGATGTTTCCACCGCACCCGAATTGCAGTCCTATCTGGAGCGCTACCAGGGGCAACCCGAGCGATTCGGGCCCGCGGCGCCTCCCGGAGTCCACTCTCCGCCGGACGGGCTGACAGCGGCTACCGTGGCACAGCCGGTCAAAATCGACAACGACCTCTACATTCGGGACTACGCCAAGTGCATCCTCTGCTACAAGTGCGTGCAGGCCTGCGGCCAGGAGGCTCAGAACACCTTTGCCATCGCCGTGGCCGGCCGCGGGTTTTCCAGTAGCATCTCTACCGAATATTCGGTTCCGCTCCCGGATTCCGCCTGCGTCTATTGCGGAAACTGCATCGGGGTCTGTCCCACCGGGGCCCTGATGTTCAAGACGGAATACGACATGCGGGAAGCGGGTACCTGGAAGGAATCCGATCAGAAGCGCACCGACACCATCTGTCCTTATTGCGGGGTTGGCTGCACCGTCACCCTGCACGTGCAGGACAACCAGATCGTCAAAGCCACCTCACCCATCGACCAGGAGGTTACTCGCGGACACCTCTGCATCAAGGGCCGCTTCGGCTGGCAGTTCGTCCGCGGGAAAGGCAAGAAGAACAAGAAGAAATCGTCCTGAGCCCAGACGATTCCGTCTTGCCTTGCCTGAAACAAAAGAAAAAGAGTTATCCACGAAGGGCCACTAAGAACGACGAAGGGCCACTAAGGCGTTGAGTTTAACCGCTACGGGATACCAAGGTCACGACAGGATTGTCGATTTCCGATTGTTTCACTCTCGAATGATCCGCACCGTCGTGGGGGCGGGGGCTGGACTTGTTTGAAACAAACGCTTGCGCCTGGTGGCTGGAAACCGGTTCATAGTCAAGCATGGGTAGATTTTTGATTCACATCGATGCACAGGATGCACAGGATTTTTCCGGAGACGGCTGGCTTGTGTTCCCGGACATCCTCAAATCCGCACGCGATCATCGCCCGAGTCAGCGTCTCCTGCAGCAGCCTCCCGTCCTGATTATCCTGTGCATCCTGTGCATCGATGTTCAATTTATAGTCCTTCTCGATGGATCTGCCCAGTCGCGGGGGGCGGGCGCCCGGCTCGCAGGCAAACGGGAGTTTCCCAAAGGGGACAGGCCGGCTTTCAGAGAAGTCGCCCGCCGGATACCCCCCACCGCTCCATCGGGACGACACCCCCGGGAGCGCGGGCGTCCCGCCCGCATGCTGTCCCTTCGGTCGCCGCTCAGTTTCCCTGCGATGTTGCAGCCGACCGCCCTGCCAGCGGGAACCGCATGGGCCCGGCCGAAGCAGGGGCAGGGCGCCGCTGCCGGTTGATTCCGGTGGAGGAGATGGCCGAAGCTGCGGGAGGATTTGTGCGGGCGGGACGCCCGCGCTCCCGGGTGGGCTTCCTCCCATGACAGGGTCACACCAACGGGACAAAAGTGACAGAAGCATGTTGGTGCCGCTTGTCGTTGAAGGAGGTCCATCTGTCTTCTGGTCTATTCGTGTCTATTCGTGGTTCATCTTCATTAAGGATCGGCCGTTTTTCCTCGAATGATCTCCACAGCAGGGCGGGGGCCTGGCTATTCCGGAACACTCTGCTTTGAAGAGAACTCACCGGTCGCCCTTTTTTCTCTCCGCCGCCACCGCCTGGGCCATCTCCCCGATGGAGAAGTAGACGAAATCGTTAGAGGGGACAGCTTCCATCGGCTCGGTCGCGCCCCAGCCCCCGCCTTTCGACAGCCGCTGCCGGTCGATCCAGGCGTTGGCGATGCCGAAACGGTTGGCCGGTGCATGGTCGTGGTGAAGGCTCTGGGCCACGTGCAGAACTTCGGACCGGTCCAGTCCCAGATCCGACTTCAGGTGGGCCAGCAGATAGGCGAAGTTGGCATCGGCCGGCTTGTAGGAGCCGATGTCCTGGGCGGTGTAGACCGCGTCGAATTCAACCCCGAGTTTCCGTCTGGAGGCAGCGATGCCGTCACGGTGCACGTTGGACAGGATGACCAGCTTGTAGTGCCGGCTGAGAAGGCGCAGGCCGTCGGCAGTGTCCGGGAATGCCGGCCAGTGCGGCACCGAGTCTCCGAAAGCGCCGTCGAGATCCTGGTTTGTCTCAAGACCGAAGCTCTCGGCGATGCTCCGGTGCACCCGAGCCAGCAGCTCCGGGTAGGGCAGGCCGGGCGCGGCCTGCTCCTGGCGGCTCTCCCACCGGGCGAAGGAGCCGAGCGCCGTCTCTCGGGTGAGGTCCTCCTTGGCATTGTGCAGGATCACCGGTTGCAAGGCGTCCCAGATCCCGGTCTCCCAGTCGATCAGGGTGCCGTAGCAGTCGAAAGTCAGGGCACGGTAGTCGGTCAGTCGAGGCATGGGTTCCGGTCCGGTTCAGCGCGGCGGGAAGCGATCGCTCGCGACCGGCACGGGTGGGACGGCTTCGGGAACGGCTGCGCCGGCAGCGGGGGACCCGCGTGCCCCAGCATAACATGACTTCGATTGAGGGGTGATCCACGAAGGACCCCTAAGGGACACGAAGGAAAAACAGCCCATCTTTAACAAGGCTTCCAATGGAGGGCCTGCACTCGCGAGGCGGGTGCAGGCGCCGCAGCCGCAGCAGGGGTGGCTTCTTCCGATCCCGCGAAAACGATCCCTTCCTGGCGCGCTCCCCCCGGGGCGCCAGCCAATGGCAACCTCCCGTTGATAAATGCGGGTTCATTGTTAAAATAGAGTCCATCGAATATTTTTAATGGCTTTTTTGCTCCGTTTGCGCTCGTTTTGCGCATGGTGAAAAGGAGGAGCAATGACGATGGAAGTCTTTCGTCTCGCCTGCTTGTCCGCGCTGATGACTCTGCTTGGGCCTGCCGTGACACTTCCGGCGTTTGCTCAACAAACCGGCAGGCCGGAAGAACCCTGCCTTGAGGTTCAGGTTCTGGATCCTTCGTCCGCATCGATACAGGGCGCCGCCGTCACCATCGGGGATCGCGAGGAGATGACCGACAGCTCGGGTGTGGCCGCCTTTTGCGGTCTAGGCTCCGGTCCTCACCGGGTGATGGTGTCGGCAGAGGATTTTGAGGCCCATGAAGGCTCGGTGGAGCCATCCCACGGCAGGATCACCATCACCCTTCAGTTGCTCCTGGAGACGGAACTGGTGGTCGTCGGGAGCCGAGCCCAACCGCGGTCGGTGACCGAATCCCCGGTCCCCATAGACGCCATCCCGCTCCAGGACGTGGTGAGCCAGGGATCCACCACCCTCGACTACCAGTTGCGGACGCTGATCCCATCGTTCAACGTGGCCACCCATCCCATCAGTGACGCGGCCACCCTGGTGCGGCCGGTCAGTCTGCGCAACCTCGCCCACGATCACACGCTGGTACTGGTGAACGGAAAGCGCCGTCACCGCTCCTCGGTCATCGCCTGGTTCGCCGGAGTGACCGACGGCGCGCAGGGTCCGGACATCTCCACCATTCCCGCCATTGCGCTGCGCCAGGTGGAGGTGCTGCGGGACGGCGCCTCCGCCCAATACGGCTCGGACGCCATCGCCGGTGTACTGAACTTCCAGCTCAAGGATGCTCGGCAGGGAGGCAGTGTGGAGTTCAACACCGGCACCTACCGCGCCGGCGACGGGGATTCCTACGCCATAGCCGCCAACGTCGGGCTACCCCTTGGTAAGAGCGGGTTCGCCAATCTCAGCCTGGAATACGGCAACTCCAACCCGACCAACCGCAGCGTGCAGCGCGCCGACGCGGCGGCCCTCATCGCGGCCGGAAACACGGCCGTGGCCAATCCGGCCCAGATCTGGGGCAACCCCACCATCGACGACGACGTGAAGTTCTTCGGCAACTTCGGCCACCTGTTCTCCAACGCCGTGCAGATCTACGGCCACACCAACTATGCCGAGAAGAAGGTGACGGAGGGCTTCTACTTCCGGAATCCCAACAATCGGGCCAACATCTACAGCCTGGACGAAGGCCAGACCCTCCTGATTGGCGATGTGCTGGATGTGCGCGACGGCGTCGTCGACGGGTCCGCCAACTGCCCCACCGTGCGGATCACCGACAACGTGCCCGATCCGGGAGCCCTGGCGCGGGTGTTCGAGGACCCGAACTGCTTCTCTTTCCGGGAGATCGCCCCCGGCGGCTTCACGCCCCAGTTCGGTGGGGTGGTCACCGACATGTCGGTGGTGGGCGGGGTGCGCGGGGTCCTGGGCAAGGGCATGACCTGGGACGCCAGCGCCAGCTACGGCGCCCACGAGTCCGACTTTTTCTTCAAGAATACGGTCAACGCCTCGCTCGGACCCGACACGCCGCGGGACTTCGACCCGGGACTCTACCGGCAGGAAGACACCAACCTCAACTTCGACGTCTCCTATGCCGCCACCGACATGGTCAACCTGGCGGCCGGCACCGAGTGGCGCAACGAGCGTTTCGAGATCGGCGCCGGCGGAAAACCCTCCTGGGAGGTGGGACCCTACGCCGCCCAGGGCTTCGTCTCCGGCTCCAACGGCTTTCCCGGATTCCCCGACTATACGGCCGGAGCCTGGAATCGCAGCAACGTGGCGCTCTACGGCGATCTGGAGCTGCGGGATCCGGGTGAGCGGTGGACGGTGAGCGGCGCCCTCCGCTTCGAGCACTTCGACCTCTTCGGCTCCACCACCAACGGCAAGCTGTCGGGCCGTTATGGGCTCAGTGACAAGGTTTCCGTGCGCGGCGGCGTCAGCACCGGGTTCCGCGCTCCGACGCCCGGCCAGCAGAACACGCTCAACGTGCAGACCACCATCGACCCGAAAACGTTTCAGTTGGTCGACAGCGCCAACGTTCCCTCCACCTTCCTGGCGGCGGAACTGAAAGGCGGCAAGCCGCTCGAGCCCGAGACGTCATTCAACACCACCGCGGGGCTGGTGGTCAACACCGGATCCTTCACGCTGACCGCCGACTATTTCCGCGTCGACCTCTCCAATCGCCTGGCCCTGTCGCAAACGTTTACGCTCACGGAGGAGGAACGCGCGCTGCTGCTCTCGGAAGGGATCGCCTCCGCCGGCACGCTGGCCTTTTTCCGGTTCTTCATCAACGACTTCTCCAGTCGCAACCAGGGGATCGATCTGGTCTCGACCTACAGTCCAAAGGCACTGGGCGGCAACACTGCCTTCAGTTACGCGCTGAACTACACCCACACGGAAGTGACGGAAGAGTCGGACCTGCTCACGCCCGGAGACGTCCTGGGCCTGGAGCGCGGCGTGCCCCGGATCCGCTGGAACGCTGCCGTCAACCAGCGCCTGGGGCGGGTAGGCTTGCTGGGACGTCTGAACTACTTCGGCTCCTGGGTCGACCACTTCGACGCCCGGTTCGTCCGCGGCAAGGACTCGCCGCTGCTGGAGGGTCGCCCCATCGTCGACCTGGAAGCGAGCATCTCCTTGACCGACAACCTGAGGCTGGCCTTCGGCGGCCAGAACGTCTTCAACACCTTCTCGCAGCGCATGGACCTCTTCGCCGACATTTTCGGGCTCCCCTACAGCCAGTTCACCCCCTGGGGCCTGAGCGGCGGATACTACTACGCCCGAATCAACTATTCCTGGGGGAGCACGTTCTAGACTGCCGTTCTCACCGCGTCACGGTCCGGTGAGACATGCGGGTAAGCCTTGTTGGGAAGGGGGCACCACGCTGCCGCGTCCTACGCGGCTCTGGGGAAGAACTGCCGGGTTCCATCGGCTTGCGCCCGGCTCACGTCCACGGCAGCCGGCTCCCCCCCCCCCACCGCATCAGCCTTCGCCTGGCGGCTCGGCTTCTGTGCAATCCATACATGGTTTACACAATAAACCGCAAACATGGTTTACACGGTTAGTTTCCTTTAAGTGGGGCTAAGCATATCTCCAAGGGGGTCGATGGGCAATGAGGGGGCGTTGTCCGGAGGGAGGGCGGAGCCCGACCGAAGGACAACGCCCAGGTTCACTCTCGCTGATGCCACTGCTGAGCAGGGATGATTTTCTGGGTATGCTGGTCAAACACGCCCAGAGGATGAAAGCTGTAGCGAATCTCCCAACGGTCATTGTCACAGGGAATCAGAGCAATCGTCTCCTTGGCCAGCACGGTGGAGAGATAGATCAGACGGCCCCGCCACTTGAACTCGCCGGTGCGACGGACCCGCCGCACGGTGACACCGCTCGGGTATTCCACCTCCGGCAAGCGGTCCGGATAGGGACGCGGCGAGGGCTGGTGCACGCTTGCGGGTGTCAGACGCCCCAGGGCTTCATGGGAACGCTGCCAGTTGAACTCTTCCACGAAGGCATCGAAGCGCCGCTGCTGGGCTGAAAGCGTGCGGGCAGGCGGACGCATCACGGCCTCTTTCAACGAGCGATGCATGCGTTCATGGCGACCGTTTTCACTGGGCTTGGCCGGGCGGATGCGCTCGGGGCGAATGCCCAGGCGAATCCACCACTTCGACAACTGGCTCAGGCCGCCGGCAGCCACCGAGGCAAAGGGCGGGCCGTTGTCGGTGCGCAGCGTCTCAGGCAGGCCGTATTCCCGAAACACCCACTCAAACCAGGGCTTGACGGCATCGGTGGTGGGGTGGCTCAGGGCCCGGCACTGCAGGATGAAGCGGCTGTGGTTGTCGGTGAGGGTCAGCGGGTAGCAGCGCTTCCCGTTGGCCAGGGGTACGTCGCCCTTGAAGTCGGCGCTCCAGCTCTGTGCCGGAGCGTTGCAGTGGACCAAGGCCCGCGGATCCGGGGGAACGCGCCGACGCTGGCGTCTTTCCCGCACCAGATGGTTTCGCTTGAGGATCTTCCCGGCCGTGCTATCAGCCGGCCAGACCTCGTCCGGTTCCAGGGCACGAAGTCGATCCATCACCTTCTTGGGTCCAAAGCTCTGGTGCGCCAGCTTCGTCTCGATGATCCGCTCAACGATCTCCGGTGCCGTCGTGTCGGGATGCCAACCGGGTCTTCGCGAGAGATCATCGAGTCCCTCCCGTCCGTGGGTCCGATAGCGGTCGATCCACTTGTCGCCGGTGGGCCGGCTGATTCCGTAGTGGCTGCACAGGCCTTTCTTGGTGTAGCGACCACTGAGATAGTCGACAATAAACAGCATGCGTTGGTCCATGGTACACGTCTCTTTCCAGGGCATCGGCTTGTCCTCCTCGGCCGATACCCTATCAATGTGTAAACCATGTAAACCATGTTTGCGGTTTATTATGTAAAGGATGTTTGCGGTCTGTACCTCTCGCCGACTCCCCCCTTGAAGGGGAGTCGGCGAGACCAGGGCGGAGCCCGCAGTCGAGCCGGTGGGGGGCAACACCCCGCCCCGTGAGTGAATATCAGCGGCACGGGCAGCGAGGCGTTGTCGGTGTCGGCGTGGCGCCCATTTCAAAATCACGCTAAACACGTACCTCGCTCCCTGCACTTTTCTCAATAGCGCCCCCCGCGACCTATGCGGGCTGAAGTCCCGGCCCCTCCTGAATCCGCTGGAACTGAATCGCGCAGACCCGGAGGGTGCGGCGGGGGTTTTGCCGCCACGGCCACGAGGAACTCACCCGGGCCTGTCGGACCTGGGTGCGAAGGATGGGGTCATTGCTCGCCAATGCGCAAATCTCCTCGGGGCTCACCCCCAGGAAGGCACCGCCGGGGGACGCCGGGGCGCTCTCCGGCGTCGGCGAAGCCGCCCGGGGTGGGTGGACGCCGCCCCGCTCCCGGGCGAAGTCGGTGACCAGAATGCCGACCCCTCTCGGCAGAAGCACTTCCGCCAGCAGGCGCAGATGCCGCTGGCGCAGAGCACGCACCAGTTCCAGGGGTACGTCTCCGGGCCCGGTCACCGAGACGACCGAATCGATGATCTGGGACAACAGGCACATCGATACCGCCACCTCGAACCGGCCCTGGACGGGAGGGCCGGCAAAGGCCCGGGCCTCGCGGATGCAGTGGGCGATGTTTTCTCTCTTGGGCTGGTGACGCTCCCAGGTGGCCAGGGTCTTCAAGATGCCGGTAAGGTCGACCCCACCATGGAGCCTGATTCTGCCGGGGGCGGGGGGAGACTGCCGCTCCACGCCCTTGGCCATGGCCTGGCGGTCGAGGTCCACCAGGTGAACTTGTGCGAAACCGCCGGTGAATCGGGCCAGATCCAGGTCGTTGCAGTTGCCGGCGCCCAGGATGCAGAGCCTGGCCGAGGCCGGCTGCGGCAGCTGGCAGATCAGGTCTGCCACCGCTTCCCGATGGGAACGGTAGAGGCGCCAAAAGTCGAAGGTCTGCCGGTTGAGCCGCAGTTGGCGCGCCACCAGGGGATTGGTCCATAAATTCATGATTGGATGACGGCGCGGGTTCCAGGTGGACCCCAGTCCTTGCCTGAAACAAAAGAAAAAAGAGTTATCCACGAAGGGCCACTAAGAACGACGAAGGGCCACTAAGGCGTTGAGGTTAACCGCGACGGGATACCAAGGTCACGAAAGAATTATCGATTTCCGATTGTTTCACTCTCGAATGATCCGCCCCGTCGTGGGGGGCGGGGGCTGGACTCGCGGGCAAACGGGAGTTTCCCAAAGGGCGCACGTCGGCTTTCTGAGAAGTCGACCGCCAGACACCCCCCACCGCACGGCCGGGACGGCATCGCCTGGGAGCGCGGGCATCCCGCCCGCATGCTGTCCCTTTGGCCGCCGCTGAGCTTTAGTGCGATGCTGCAGGCAGCCACCCTGTCGGCGGGAACCGCATCGGCCAAGCCGAAGGAGAGCCATGGCGCCGTTCCCGGTTGATCCAAGTGGGGGAGATGCCCGAGGCTGTGCCAGGCTTGGTGCGGGCGGGACGCCCGCGCTCCCAGGAAGCCATCATCCCATGACATCGTCACACCAAGGGCACAAAATGCCAGACACATTTTGGTGCCGCTTGTGGTTGAAGGAGGTCCATCTGTCTTCTGGTCTATTCGTGTCTATTCGTGGTTCATCTTCATTAACGATCGGCCGTTTTTCCTCGAATGATCCGCACGGCAGGGCGGGGCCCGGCTAAACAGGACCGAGTTTCAAAGGGAACCGCGGGCGCGGCCGCGCGGCCGGGCGGCGTGGAGGCCTATCCCATCTCGGGCAAGGCCATCCGGTCGCCGGTTTCCCTTTGCCAGGCCTCCAGTTTCTTGAGAAGGGCCCCCATGATGGCTCCCGCTTCCTGGCGGTAGCGCAAATTTCGGGTCTCGAGCGGGTCTCGTTCCCGGTGGAAGAGCAGGTCGTTGTCGCTGTCGTGGATGCCCAGCTTCCAGCCCTCCGGAGAGATCACCGCCCGGGCGTTGGGAGCGCCCGAGAACCGTCTCACCACGGCCTCGACGACGACGACGGCACCGTGCCATTGGATGAAGACATGGTCTTGAGGGACCCGCTCCTCCCGCAGCAGCGGCACCAGGCTTTGACCCGGCAGGGAGGGCCGGCTCTCGGAGTCCATCAGCTCCAGGAGGTGGGCACCAGATCGATGTGGCTGACCGGTTGCTCGATCAGGCCCGGGCGGATGTGACGAAAGGGGGCTCGGATGAGCAGCGGCACGCGAATGGATTCTTCATAGAGAACCTGCTTGCCGATCAGCGAGTGGCTTCCCATCATCTCTCCGTGGTCGCTGGTGAAGACCACCAGGGTGTCGGCGGCCTGGCCGCTGGCTTCCAGAGTCCAATAGACGGCCAGGGTGTCGGCCCGCTGTTCGTCGGTCCAGAGAAACAGGAGGTTGGGCTTGTCGCCCGGGGTTCTTCCGGCTCCCCCCAGAATGGCCGGAGACCCGCACAACATCGCTCCCAGAGCCGTCTTGAGCCAGGACCGTCGGCGCATGCCAGCCTCTCCGTGGTTGCGATTGAGGCTGTTTCCCTGTCCGCTCGTCGGAATTTCACGGGCGCCTCGTTCTCGACCAGACGGAGTCACTGGCAGAGGTGGCCGTTGCCTGTGTCCGTGCCGGGCGCCGTTCACAACTTACTCATACTCTTTCTCTTGCCCGGCCCGGCCCCGTATGCTCTTGACATGGGGATCATGCTTTCCAAGACCTATGAGGCCTTCAGGGCTGCCGGCGCGCCTGACGACAAGGCCCGAGACGCAGCCGTGGAGATTGCGACTTACGAAAACCGTCCGGCAAACATCGAGGCGGACGTGAGGCTCTTGAAGTGGATGGTCGGTCTTGTGCTAGCTGGTGTTCTAAGCCTCGTGGTAAAGACCTTTCTTGCCTGAATAATCCTTTCCGGCTGATGCACTCTCCATGCCGATGCCCCTTGTCTCAGGGCTTCACCGGTGCAATCTTGAAACCGTTCTGAATCGTCTGCGCCCCGAGTTCCGCGCCCCGAGTCGGGAATCGCGTCGGTTCCCTTGACCGGGAGACTTCACGAACGGCCCTCGTCGTTTGGCTCGGCATCAGTGGATTCGAAATGGCCCCCGACGGCTTCAAAGTTCAGGGGAGGCCGGCGGGACCGGTCCAGGCTGAGCTTGAAGATGTCGAACCGGTTGTACCCGCCCACCACGTCGTGGATCTGCTTGGGGGCCACCGTCTGGGAGAGATCGATCTCGGCGTAGAGAAGTCCTTCCTCCTCCTGCAAAATCGGGCTGACCGGGGTTCCCTCCGGACCCACGACCACCGAGATGCCTCTGGGGCTCCCGTCCAGGATGCGCCCGGCCTCGGGGGTCAGTCGGCCCAGGCGGTCTCGGGCTGACGCGTCCAGGAAGCCGGAGGCCACCACGTTGAAGACCTTGCCTTCGAAGGAGTGGGCCCCGGCCCGGATCAGAATCGCCTGCTTGAGATCGTAGTTGTCTCCGGTGGCTGGATCGCGCGTGGGCCACATCGGCGGGTAGGTGGATAGATGGACCTGCTCGCCCTGGGCCAGCAGGGCGAAACGGGCTAGGGGGTTGGTGTTTTCTCCGCAGATCAGCATCCCCAATTGACCCAGCCGGGTTTCGCACACCTGCAGTCCGCTGCCGTCGCCCGGGGCCCAGACCAGTTTCTCGTAGAAGGTCGGCACCAGCTTGCGATGGTGGCAGAGGATGTCCCCCCGATCGCTCAAGAGCAGATTGGCGTTCCAGAGGCAGCCGGCGCTGACGGCCGAGACCTCGTTGAAGCCCAGCGAGACGAAGATGCCGCCGCGGCGGGCCGCATCGGCGACCTTGCCGATTTCCGGCCCGTCCACACGCAGGCTGCCGGCGGCGAGTTGGCAGAAGAGCGCGTGGTTTTCAATGGGCGCCTGCAAGGCGCACCAGAGCGGAAAAGCGGGAATGTAGGTCTCCGGGAAGACGATGAGCTGAGCCCCGTTCCTGGCGGCTTCCCGGATCAAGGAGCAGGCCTTGTCCAGCGTGGCCTCCCGATCGAGGAACACGGGGGCCACGTGAGCGGCGGCGACCTTGTAGGCTGGAGGTTGCATGGTGAGCGGGTGCCGCCCCGGGCGGCAGGCAGCCATAGCGCGGGCGGCTCAGCCAGGGATTTGGCCGCGCCTGATCCAGTGTGAGCGCCCGTTCCCGAGTCCGCTTCGGACAGGGACTGGGAGGCACGGCCTCCGTGCGGGCAAGGCGCCCGTCTTCCCCGGTCCCGCGGGCGCGGTGGAGGCTTCCGACTTTCCCGTTTATCCCATCCGGGCCGCCAGCCCCTGGAGAATCGGGTCGAGAAGTCGATTCAGCCGGGCGAAGCGATGGGGATCGGACAACATCTGTTCGGCACTCTGGATGAAGGGGCTGTCGATCAGTTCATCGGCACAGCCGTGAGCCAGGTCCTCAAGGGCATCCCGGGTGGTTTCGAGGTGGAATTGAAGCCCCAGGACCCGGTCGCCGTAGGTGAAGGCCTGGTTCTCGCAGGCCTGGCTCCGGGCCAGGTGAAGGGCCCCGCGGGGTAGGTCGAAGGTTTCCCCGTGCCAATGAAAGACCTCGGCCTGTTCGGGGAAAAGCCTCCCCAGGTCGTGAGCGGCCGCCTCCGGGGAACGCTGAATGGGAAACCAGCCGATCTCGGGCTCGGGATTCCTGTACACCCTGGAGCCCAGGACCTTGGCGATGAGCTGGCTGCCCAGGCAGACGCCCAGGATGGCTTTTTCGGCTTGGAGGGCCTGATCGATGAAGTCCTTTTCGGCCTTGAGCCAGCCATGCTTGGACTCGTCGTTGGCGCTCATGGGGCCGCCCATCACGATCAGCCAATCGATCTCATCCACGGGTGGAAGCGGTTGGTCCCGATAAAGCTCAGTCAGGCTGATCTCCCATCCGCGCTCCCGGAACCAGGGAAGCATGGATCCCAGTCCCTCGAAGGGCACGTGTTTCAAATAGTGAACTCTCATATCGGCAAGGGGTCTTTCCCGGAAGACAGCCACCTGGCTCCGCGCGAGTCAGTGCTCCCGGCCCCGGGTCAGGCAGTGTCTGGATGCTCCGGCCGCTCATTCCGTTCCGAATGTGAACACCACGGCATGACGGTAGGTTTCACCCGGCCGAAGGATGATGGAGTGCCACCCCGGTTGGCCCTCCTTGGTAATGGAATCGGGGTAATGCTGGGTCTCCAGGCAGAATCCGGTTTGTTTTTGGTAGGCCGTGCCGCCCTTGCCCTGGAACGACCCGTCCAGGTAGTTGCCGGTGTAGAGCTGCACTCCCGGCGCGGTGGTGTGCACTTCCAGGGTCCTGCCGGAAAGGGGCTCCCGCACCTGGGCGGCGCGCCTCATCTGGCCGGGGGATCCGTCCAGAACGAAGTTGACGTCGTAGCCTTCGCGCTGATCCTTGTCGGCGGCCGGGATCTTCCCGATGTCGGCGCCGAGCGTCTTCGGCTGGGTGAAGTCGAAGCGCGTCCCCTCGACCGGTCGGATCTCGCCGGTTGGAACGCCCAGTCCATCCGATACCGTATAGCTGGGTGCATTCAACTGCAGTTCGTGTCCCAGCACACCGGCGGCGTCGTGCCCCGCCAGGTTCCAGTAGGCGTGGTGGGCCAGGTTGACGAGGGTGGGGGCGTCGGTTTCGGCCTCCATCTCGAACCTCAGCGAGTTGTCGTCTCCCAGAGTATAGGTGACCGTAGTGGTCAGAGTTCCGGGGTAACCCTCCTCCCCGTCAGGGCTGGTATAGGTCATACTCACCGAGGCGCCATCACTGGATTCGGACTCGCCGGCCACCGTCCACACCTTGCGATCGAAGCCCTGGTCTCCTCCATGGAGATGGTGTTCCCCGTAGTTTTTGGTCAGGGAGTACTCCCGGCCGTCGAGCGTGAAGCTGGCGCCGGAAATGCGGTTGACCACCCGCCCGCAGATGCAGCCGAAGTAGGGATGGCGCGGCAGGTAGTCCTCCAGCTTGTCGAAACCCAGGGTGACGTCCGCCATCCGGCCCTGGCGGTCCGGAACGTGCATCTCGGTGAGAATCGAGCCGTAATTGGTGATCCTGGCTTTGAGGCCCTGGCGGTTGGTCAGGGTGTAGAGGAACACCGGGGACTCTCCCACCTGTCCCCATTCCACCTTTTGCATTCGGGGCGGCTGCTCCTCGTCACCGGACCGACTGGATTCCGGCATGGAGCAACTGAGAGTCCCGGCCAGAAGGCTCACGGCCACCAGGGTCGGTGTCACGTCTCGGTAGCGTTCCATCATGGGTTCCTCCGGTTGATTGAGGGTTGCTGCGGCCGATTCTCTCACACCGGCTTCGCGGTGGCGAGCCTGCCGGAGGTGGACCGCGGCCGTCGGCGGTGGTCAGCGGTCCTGGCCCACCCATACCGGCTGAGTCCAGGCCATGGTGCCCATGGAGTCCACCACCCGTGCCCGCACGTACCGCTCGCCCCCCTGGAACCGATAGCGGGCTTTCAACCCGTGAGCCTTGCTGAGCAGGCGGCCGCCGTCACCGATAAAATGGGTCGTGTACTTGAAGGTCGGTTCCTGCTGGATGGCAATCTCAATCCCCTGGTCGTCGATCCGCAGGTCCGACAGGGAAACACCGGTGGAAGCGTAGAAGCGGCCGGCCTCCAGGCCCTCCATGATGGCCGCCGCCGAGAGCCGGGGGGCCTGGACCACCACCCAGCCACGCCCCGGATTCAAGCGGTCGGGGCTGAATTCGCCCTTGAAGTGATGGGCGTCATCCACCGCGATACCGTAAATGAGCTTGCCGCTGCTGAGGATCTTGTCCCACATGGCCTCCAGCCCGGGCGACCCACCGCCCCCGTGGTTGTTGACCGAAGGCGAGCCGTTGTAGATCTCGAAGAGCTTGTTGTTCCGAACCTGGCGCATCTGATCGGCCGTCAGAGACCAGCGGAAGTTGGGATGGTTGATGTGGGGCACCCCGCCCACCCCGCGGATGGCATCCACGTTGCGCTGGAGGGTGTCCACCGCGTTGGAGCCACCCTGAGGCGGGACGACCTCCCTCAGGTTGAGTCCGTTGATATGGATGCGGCTCTCTCCGAAGTTGTCGGTGACTTCTTCCCCGTTGATGACCAAAAACTTTTCCCGGGCTGCGAAAACGCTGTTGAGACCCTCGACTTCAGTCAGAAAGTTGTGGTCCGACAGCACCAGGAAGTGGTAGTGGCGCTCCCTGTACCAGCGCACCACCTCGTCCGGGGTGCTGTCTCCGTCCGAGTTGATGGTGTGGGTGTGGGTGTTCCCCTTGTACCACTGCAGCGGCTGACTCGGCGTCATGGCCATCAGACAGAGGGGGATGAATGCGAAGGCAAGGTGGATGCGTTTCATGGGACCTGGTTCCGAAGGGATTGCGCCGGCCCTTGGCCGGGCGGCGAGCGTAAACCATAACCCATCCATCCGAGCCAAGGCAACGATTCCCCAAGGTGACGGGACTCTCCAGGGAAAAAGAAAGACAAAACCCTGCCTGACTTGCAATACTGGTTCATTGGGTGCGCCGTTGAAAAGGCCTGGGAACAGGGCTGCAACCGCTCCCGGGAACAGCTCCCCCAGGTAATCCTAGACAATGGAGGTGACCCATGGTTGAAGAGGATTCTTCCGATGTTGGCCGCTCCATCCAGGCCCATGCCCAGGCCATGACGGTGCTGAGCCGGGAGGTCGGCTCCAGGATCGATGCCGCCGCATCCAAGCTGGGCCAACAGGCCCGCCTGCTCAAGATCCTGGTCTGGCTGTTGGCCATCCATGCGGGCTTTGGATTTCTGGCAATGGCCGCGCTCGGCTCCTTCGGCGTCATAGGATTCCTGGCTTCCCGGGAGGCAGCCGTCAACGCGCGAATTCGAAGTGACAGCGCCGCCATGGTCGGCAAAACCCTGCCGGGGTTCAGACTGGAGGACCAATCCGGAACCCAGGTGACCAACCTGGAGATCGAGGGCAAGGTTGTCCTGCTGAACTTCTGGGCCACCTGGTGCGGCCCCTGCAGGACGGAAATGCCCTGGTTCGTCGAGTTCCAGGACCGCTACCGGGACAGCGGCTTTACCGTGCTGGCGGTATCGGTGGACCAGGAGGGTTGGGAGGTGGTCCGGCCATTCATAGAGGAACAGGGGCTCAACTTCCCGGTTTTCGTGGGCGACCACGACTTCGGGGAGGCCTTTGGAGGCGTCAACGTGCTTCCCACCACCTTCATCGTGGATCGCACGGGCAAGATCACCGCCCGCCACAGGGGCCTCATCGACAAATCGGAGTATGAGAAAGAGATCGAGGCGCTGCTCTGAGGGGGAATCCGAGGGCGGCCACCCGTCCCTCCTGCTGATGTGGATCCCCAACCGTAGCGATAGGCGATGATGGCTGGAATTCCGATCCTTGCATGCCGGCTTTTGCTGCTTTCCGGGCTGCTTCTGTTGCTGGGCGCCAGACAGCCCGGGTTGGGCCCGGTGGCGGCCGGAGAGTCGGACTGGCCCCAGTTCCTGGGTCCGAATCGGAACGGGGTCTATGAGGGGCCGGCGATATCCGGCGCCTGGCCGGAGTCGGGGCCTCCGGTGATCTGGCGAAAGCCGGTAGGGGAGGGGTTCAGCGGAGCGGTGGTGCAAGCCAAGCGGCTGATTCTGTTCCATCGGCTCGGGAGCCGGGAACGGGTGGAGTGCCTCCAGGCCAGAACTGGCCGGGCGCTCTGGCACTACGACTATCCCACCGATTACCGGGACGACTTCGGTTTCGACGGCGGACCGCGAGCCACTCCCTCGGTCTGGGAGGGTAAAGTCTACGCTTTCGGTGCCCAGGGAGTGCTGCATTGCCTGGAGTTGGAGAGCGGCAAGAGAGTCTGGAGCGTGAAGACCCATGAGACGTTCGGTGTACGCAAGGGCTTTTTCGGCGCCGCCTGCTCCCCTCTGGTCGAAGACGGACGGGTGTTCCTGAACGTCGGAGGAAGGGGCCAGGCGGGGCTGGTGGCTTTCGATGCCCGCACCGGGCGCGTGCTGTGGACCGCCACCGACGACGAGGCCAGTTACTCCTCCCCGGCCATGGCCACCTTGGGCGGGCAACGCCAGGTGCTGTTTTTCACCCGCACCGGGTTGGTTTCGGCAGATCCCGAGAGCGGAGAGGTTCTGTTCCGCTTTGGCTGGAGAGCCCGGAGCCGGGCTTCGGTGAACGCCGCCACCCCGCTGGCGGCGGGCCCTCTGATTTTCCTTTCGTCCAGCTATCGGACCGGAGCGGTCCAGCTCAGAGTCAAGGGCGCCGAACTGGAAACGGTCTGGAGCTCGGACGAGTCCCTTTCCAACCACTATTCGACCAGTGTGATCCGCGGGGACCACCTCTTTGGATTCCACGGCCGGCAGGAATATGGACAGTCCCTGCGCTGCGTGGCGCTGGAGACGGGCCGGGTCCTCTGGAGCCGGGATGGTTTTGGAGCCGGCACCCTGAGCCTGGCGGGGGATCGGCTGCTGGTGCTGAAGGAAAACGGGGAGTTGCTGCTGGTTGCCGCCTCGCCTCAGGCCTTCCGCCTCATCGCCAAAGCCAAGGTCCTGGCGCCGACCGTGCGCGCCTATCCCGCCCTGGCCGATGGCCGCCTGTATGCACGCAATCAGAAAGAGTTGGTGGCTGTGGATCTTCAGGCCGGTCCTTGAAAAGGCTTATCCACGAAGGACCACGAAGTGACACCGGTGTCAGGGCGCGCTGGAGGTTGGCGCCCGCAGGTCGTAGCACAGCAGTCGGGGGGATTCTCCCCGTAAGAAGTCCCGGCGGTTCTGGGAAATGTAGAGCAGGCCCCGGCTCAGGACCGGCGGGGACCAGGACTCGCGGGCGGCGAACAGCCAGGCCCGGGACAGGATCCGGTAACCCTGGGGAGAGAGGTCGAGCCACAGAAGGTGTCCCAACTCTCCCAGGCAGAGGAAGCGTCCATCGGCCCAGAGTAGCGAGCCCCGGTAGGTGCTGAAGGTTCGGGTCACCTGCCGGCCGCCGAACTCGACGCTTTCTTCCCATTCCGGCACGGCTCTCCACATCTCTTTCCCCGTCTTCAGATCGATGCACACCAGGGCCGCATCGGGCTCGTTGCGGCCGTCGAAACCGTAGAGGTACCCCTCTCGGTGAATGGCCGTGTTCCAGTGCAGGCCGAAGTGGGGCGCGGTCCAGGCCAATCGATGGGTCCCGTCGGGGAGGAGGTCGAGCAGCGCCGCTCCCGCCTTGTAGCTGGCCGAGATCAATACCCGGTTGCCGATCACCACCGGGTTGGAAGCATTGACCGACTCATAGCTGCGGCTTCGCCAGGGAAAACGGAAGTCGATCCTCCCGTCCGAGGGATCAATGCTCAACAGCCCCCCGGTGGGAGGACGACTTTCGCCTCCGGCAAAGACAAAAATACGTCTCTTCCCTCTGACCGTGGCTGGAACGGGGGATGCATAGCTGGGACCCCACCGGTCTCCGGCCCCCCACACCAGTTTGCCGCTGCCCTTGTCCAGACCGACCACCGAGGGTCCTCCCGGCGCCCCCAGGTTGACGATCAGCAATTCGCCCTCCACCAGGGGGGTCGAGGCCACGCCAAAGAAATCCTGGGACACCCGGAACTCTTTTGACAGGTGGCGTTTCCACACCACCTCTCCGGTCTCCAACTGCAGGCAATGGAGCTTGCCTTGGGCGCCGTAGGTGTAGACCCGGTTGCCGTCGATCACCGGGCTGCAGCGGGGACCGTCGTTATAGCCGTAACGGTCGCTGTAGCCTGTCGGGTAACGGAAGGTCCAGTAGCGTTGTCCGGTTACGGGGTGCAGGCAGTCGACGATTTCCTCCCGGCCTTGGCGGTAGAAGTACACCAGCCGGGAATTGTGGATGGCCGGCGAGGTGTAGCCGGTTCCCTTGGTCAATTCCCAGACCAGGGGCGGCCCGCCGTCGGGCCAATCCTTGAGCAGGCGGGTCTCGGTGGAAACGCCGTTGTGTGCCGGGCCCAGGAACGAGGTCCAATCGTGGGTGACGGCTCCGCGGGGTAGAGGCTTGGGCTTGGTGTGAAAGCGAACGCCGGGGTGGGGAGCCGGTAAGGGGGTGTTGCCTTGGGCGGATGCCAGCAGCGGGGCGGCTCCGGCGGTCCATGGCTGGGTCGGCGAAGGCCGGTCTCCGGATTGACAGGCGCTCTGTCCGAGCCAGATTCCGGCTAGCATGCACCCCAGAAACAACCGTCTCATCGCTTCCGCCTCGAATCCGGGAGATACCCCGACTCGGTAGGCTTCCCCCGATCAAGAGTTCAGCCCCGGTGGGACTCAACCCGCATTTCTCACCAGGTCGCTGAATACATAGTGAAAAGCAGTTTATCTTCAGACCCTTGAATGGCGCCATTAAAAGGGCTCGTGGGTACAGACTGTGCTGGGCGCGCCTTGGCTTGTCCTTTTCCCCTCAGCGCGTACATGCTCGCTGGAACGGTGTCCCCGCTACGCTCTTCGCTCGCGAGCACGCGCTGAGGGGAAAATTCCTGCGCCAAGTTGCACTCTTGAGAAGAGTGCAACCCCCTGGTGAGAAATGCGGGCTAAGGGTCAATACCGCACTTGGGTGGGCCGCCCTTGGTCCTCGCCCCGCAGCCAGATGAAAACCGGAGCATGGGGCTCCGGCGAGGGCCAGGGCAAGGCGATCCGCAGGGTCTGCTTTTTGGGGTCGTCCGAGAAGGGGGTGGGGATGCCCGCTACGGGGTGGCCCTGGTTCTCATCCCAACCCGCCTTGGCGATATGGTGCAGTTCCTCCCCGGTCAGGACTCCCTCGTAGAGCGATTCTCCCACCTTTCTGGTGGTCAGGATGAAACGCTCGATCCTCGGCAGCCGGACCACCCGGCCCAAGGGGTGGGGGTCCGAGGAGCCGGTGGTCTGATTGCGAACCACCACCGCCAGGGCGCAGTCGGTGGCGCTCAGGCTGCCCGGGTCCAGCGAAAAAAACAGGGTATCCCCGCCCGTGACCTCGAGCCTGGTGGTCCCCTGGGGTTGGCCGGGGGTGAGGGTCAGCCTGGATTGGAATCTCTCCGCGCTCAGGCATCCCAGTTGCAGAGAGGCCAGGGGGTGAAGGTGCTCCACCCCGATGGCGAAGCTGACCGGCAGACCGGCCGGGATCTCACCGTCGCGCAGTCCCAGCCCGGCTTCGGGGGAAAAGGAGGTGTGGGCACGCGCAATTCCCGGCCGGGGTCCCACGACCTGCAACGCCTCCCGCAGCACGATCGGAGCTTCCAGCCCGGTAACCCTCATGGTGATGGGGAGCAGGTCTCCCTTCTTGGCCGCATCCTCCAGATAAGCTGTGACCTCTCTCTGTTCGAGGTTCTTCGTTTCGGGCGCCACCGGCGCCAGTTCCCATCGCACCCTGGCGCTTTCGAGCCGGCTGATGCCTTCCAGGCGGGTGCCCTCCAGAAGGAGCCCTTGGCTGTCTTCTCCGAGATTGACTCTTAGCGGGAGATTGGAGAGCTGAGGCACCGGGGGATGGATTTCCAGGGGGAGGTGTTGCGGTTTGGCGCTGCCCTGGGAGATCGACAGCCGGTAGCGGCCCGGGGAGAGCGCCTCGGTATCCAATGCGAAGCCCAACTGTTTCTGCCTTCCGTCGGATGTTCGTGGAGACAGCAGGAAGGCCAGCGCCAGGGCAGCCTGACCTGAAACGTTGGGATGCACCAACTCCAGCTTCTTGACGAACTGGAAGTCGGCGCCCATCAACTCGACGCGGACCCGTCCGCTCTTTGCCACCAGCCGATCCTTGGATTGGGGTGTCAACCGCGCCAGGCTCAGGTCCCCCAACCGGTGCAGACGAAAGCGGCCGGCGAGCTCGAAGGGCTCCCAATCCCAGGAAGCGGCAAGGGTGTACTCCCCTGGGGGCGGCGCTTCTTTGCCGGTGTCCAACTTCAGGGCGCGCAGCGAAGGCTGGAACGAAACCCCGACGGCAAAATGGCGGGCTCCTCCAGCTTGGACCAGCTTCCAGTCGTGGGCTCGCGGCAACTGCCTCACCTCGGAGGCGTCCTCTGCCTGGATCGGCAGCAGGGCTTCCCGGCTGAGCGGAAGATGAGCGCCGGAAGGGACAGTGACCCGCGGCGGCTCCTGGGAGGGGATGCGTAGCGCCCACAGGTAGGCGATCTTGGCCCGGGCCTTGGCGGGCCGGGTCTGGGAGCAAAGCTGGACGTCGTGAGGGGGGACATTCTGGGAGAAGGCGGAGCGGAAGTCGGTCCCGGGGGAGATCAGGGTCCTCAGGTTCTGAAACAGCACCACCCCTCCGGTGGCCAGCAGGGCCGAGTTCCCCAGGAACAGCGTTGCCAGGGAAGCGGCCAGACCGGCCGATTGTCGTATTCCGTGGGCCGGTTGGGGGTTGAGCGGGTCGTAGGTTGACAGCGACGGCAACAGGGTGCGCAGCAGCAGGGCCGCCTGTTGATCGGCTGGAGCCTTGGGGTCGATGCGGGGCAGGCTGACGTTGTGCTGAGAGGAAAATCCCTGCAGCACGGCGTCCAGGGGCTGGGAATTGTCGGGGGAGCGTTCCCAGGTCGCCAGCGCTTCCACCAGGGCTCCCACCTGGGTCGTCTGCTGGGCGTAGTCGGCGAGCCGGGTGATGAGGTCCTGATTGCTCTTGACCAGGGACTTGACCTTCTTGATGTTCAGCCCCCGGGGACCGTAGACGGCTGCCATCACCTCGACGTCGAAGGGAACCTCCCACTGGGTGGCTGCCGCGGCCGGCCTCGGGTCCAGGACCACCCATTTCTTTTCGGGGCTGCTCCCGGAGGGGATCAACACCAGGGCGATGCTGGCCTGACGCTCCTGGCCGGCCTTCAGGCGGATGGGGATATACAGGAGCTTGCGGCCTTTCTCCAGTCGATTTACCGCGGCCAGCGGGCGCGCCCTCACCTTGGGGGCGGGCTGTACCAGAAAACGGAATTGGCCGATGGATTGGCTGCCGGCGCAGACCGGCGGTTTGGCTGCAGTGGCCGGCTGGCACAGGATCAGGGCCAAGCCCAGCCCCATCGCCAGCCTTGCAGGGATTCTCGGCAATTCGACCTCCACTGGATTCCATGATGGCCTATCCCGAGGAGGATTGAAAGTGCCGAGTGGCTGCCTGCAGCATCGTAGGGAAGCTCAGCGGCGGCCAAAGGGACGGGATGCGGGCGGGACGCCCGCGCTCCCAGGAGATGCCGGATCACTCCCCCCTTGAGGGGGAGTCGCAGAAGCCGAGCCGTCAGGCGAAGGCTGATGCGGTGGGGGGGCCAACCAATACCCGCCACCTTGCCGCCGGTAGTGCCTCTGATCGTCACTCACAGGGCGCCGCGTCCCCCCCCACCGGCTCGACGGCGGGCTGCGCCCTGGTCTCGCCGACTCCCCCTCCAGGGGGGAGTGATCCTCGAGGCCTGCACAAGGCTTCTTGCCCGATTCCTTGGCAGGATGTAAACCATGTTCCCGGTCCAAGGTGTAAACGACGTCCCCGGTTCGTAACGCGGGTATCACTTCCCCCTTGAGGGGGAGTCGCAGAAGTCGAGCCGCCAGGCGAAGGCTGATGCGGTGGGGCGGGACGCCGGCCGCCCGGGCTGCGGCGCACGGCCGACGCGCTGTCGCCGCCTACGCGCCGCTGACACGCCGCTGGTAGACACTTACCGCGCGCGGCGTTTGCCCCCCACCGGCTCGACTGCGGGCTCCGCCCTCTCGCCGACTCCCCCCTTGAGGGGGAGCCGCGGCAATTCGACGGATGTTCCGAGGGGGTTGGCGGGGCAGCGGCTGTTCCAGGCAGGAACTCAAACGAACAGGGGCTCGATCTCATTCACATTCAGGAACGTCGTTCCGGAAACCGGCTCCAGGTACTCGAAGGCCCGACCCGAAGGGGTGTTGGTGATTTTCTTGGACCAGTCGATGCCCAGGGCGGAGTACATGGTGGCGCCGATGTCTTCGATGTAGATGGACCGCTTCTGGTTCCAGCCGGAATCGACCACCCGGCCGCCGCTGGCGTCGGTGGCGCCGATGATCCGGCCCCCCTGGACCCCGCCGCCCGCAAACAGGCTGGTGGAAGCGAAACGGTGGTGATCGCGTCCCCGATTCACCGTAAGGTCCCCCACGGTGCGCCCGAATTCGCCCATGCAGACAATCAGGGTGCGATCCAGCAGCGCCTGTCCGTCCTTGGTCTTGCGCCGGCTCAGGTCGGTCAGCAGGCTGGAGAGGGCCGCATCCAACTCCCGGCCCAGAGTGTACTGATTGGGAGTGCTGCTCTTGTCGTAGGCCTTGGCGTGAAGGTCCCAGCCGTCGTGGGTAATGAACACGTAGCGGGTGCCGGCCTCCGCCGCGATCAGATTGCGCCCCAGGATGCAGGCATCTCCCAGGGCCGACGACCCGTAGCGCTTGCGCTCGTCCTTTTGCAGCTTGAAAACGTCCTGGACCTCGGGTGCCATCATGATGGAGTGGGCCTCCCCGTAATAGGATCGGTATTCTTCGACCGGGCGCGAACTCCCCGTCGAAGCAAGCGGGTGTCCTTTTTCCAGCCGGCTCAGCAGGTCCCACCGCCTCAGAAAGCGTTCCCGGTCGGCCTCCTCAAGCAGGAAATGGCGGCTCTCCTGGGTATTGAAGGCCAGGGGAGCGTACTTGGGGTCCAGACAGCCCGCGCCCACGATGCCGGCGCCGCTGGTGATGTTGTAATTCATGGCGACGAAGGGGGGGAGAAAGTCGCCGGGCTGGCGGCGGGCTTCCATTTCGTAGGCGATGACGGCTCCCAGGGAAGGCATTTCGCCGCGCCGGGCCGGGCTGACGGGGTGAGCCACCTGCAGGTAGTATTGGGCTCGGGAATGGCCGGCTTCCCAGGCCTCCACCGAACGCAGGATGGCCAGGTCGTCCAGCTTTTCCGACAGGCGGGGGAACAGCGCGTAGGGCAGCTTCATCGTCCCGCCCTGGACGGTCCGCACGTCGAAGTCCGCCGGCGTGTAGGGCCCCTCCTTGAAGTCGAAGGTGTCGATCTGGCTGGGTCCGCCGTCAAGAAAGAGAAAGATGCAGTAGTCGGCGCTACCCCGGGGGGTCACTCTTCGGGCCGCTCGGACGTTGAGCGGGTCCATCATGGGTGACAGGCAGAAACAGGTGGCCGTGGCGGCCCCGGCGCGAATGAAACCGCGCCGGCTCAATCGGGGAATTCGGGTCATGGCTTCTTCCATTTTACCGGCTCCTCTCCGACTCCTACAGGTTGAACAGAAACTCCTTGGCGTTGAGCAGACTCCACAGCAGGTCCTCGGCTCCGGACTCGCGGTAGCGTTCAATCTGGGCCACGCCCAGCTGTTTTTCCTCTTCTCGCGGGAACCTTCCCAGAGTCGCCAGAAACAGCTCTTCGACGATGGTCTGGTTGCTTTTGAGGGGCTCCTGTTTGAGCAGCACCTTCAGCCGTACCTTGTCCGCTTGAACCTTTTCTTTGATCAGGTCGCTGTTCAGCAACAGCGAGGCCTGCAGGGTCGAGCCGGCCAAGCTCTTGTCGGCCACGTCGCGGTTACTGCGGCCGAAGCTGGCCAGAAAGACCTTCAGCTCGCCTTGCAGGTCGTAGGGACCGCGGGTCTGCATTACGTACTTGACCTTGAGATCGGTGCCCATGATGGGGATCTCGGGAAAGACCTGAGTGGCCTGACAAAGACCGTCATGGAGTTGGGCCGCCGAGAGGCGCCGGGCGTTGTGCCGGGCGAAATAGCTGGCATATTGGGAGCGCCACTGGCCGGAAAACCGGCTGGAGAGCTGGTAGGCGCTTGATTTGGCGATGCGGCGGATGATGGCCCGCAAGCTGAAGCCGTTCTCGGCGAAGTCTTTCCCCAGGGCGTCCAGCAACTCCGGATGGGTGGGCTGAATGGTCCAGGGAGACGGAGGAGGATTGCCTGGGTCCTGCCGGGCCGGGTCGAACTCAAAGGGCGGATCGACGATGCCGACACCCATCAGCTCCGCCCAGATCAGGTTGGCGGTGGCCCGGGCAAACTGGGGGTGGGAGGTGAGCATGCGGGCGTAGGCCCGGCGAAGGTCCTCCCCCTGTCCGGCGCCCTCGCCGCTGAGCAGAAAGGTGGGGGTGGTTTCCGCCGGATAGCGCTGCATGCGCTTGACGCTGGGGTACTCCAGGTCATAGCGGTGGGTGTCTTCCCGCACGGGAAATTCCTGGCCGATTCCAAAGCCGCGCAACATCCGTATGCCCCCGAAAAAGGAGGCTTGGCGCCAGAACTCCTCCCGCTTTTTCCGGCTGAGCCAGAGGTTGATCTTTTCCAGGTGGCGGGCGCCGTCGTGACAGGCGATGCACTCCAGGTTGATCCCCAGGAAGTTCCGGGTGGTGCTGATGGCGATGTCCTCGATGCTGTCCTCGTGGTTGACCCCCAGCCCGTCGGCATCGTCGGCGTGGTACCTGGCCAGATAGTTGGCGGGCGCCGACTCCCAGTTGGAGCGGGCCGTGGCCGTCAGCATCTCGGTGACCAACTGGTCGTAGGGAACGTCCAGCAACAGCGCCGTGTTGAGATAGTCCCAGAAGAGGTTCCGTCCCTTGGGGCCGATCTCGCCCTGGGTGGCGCGAAAGAGATCGCACAGAAAATAGGTCCAGCGATCCAGGTAAGGGTGGGAGGGGTGGTCGGCGGCGGCGGGGTCCACCTTGGCGCCGGTCAGCTCGTCGACGAGCCTGGACCGCTTGTCGGGGTCGGTGTCTTTCAGAAAGCTCCGCGCCTTGGCGACCTCCGGCAGGCGGCCGGTCAGGTCCAGGTGGGCTCTGCGCAGGAATTCGGCGTCCGAGGACAGGGGGGCGTGGGGGATCCCGTCCCGCTCCAGCTTGTCGAAAATAAAGTCGTCGATGTAGTTGTTTCTGTGGACCGGCAGCGAGTGCTCGGGACCGGCCATGCCGGCCGTCACCCGGCTGGTGACTTCATCCAGCTCGGCCCGGCTGCCCGACCCGGGATTGGGCGGATGCGGCTTTTTCCCCGCTTTGTCTTCAGGCTGGCCGAAGACCGCCAGGGTGGCGATGAACAACGGCAGGAGTAGCGGAGGTAGCTTCATGGCATACGCCCCCTCGTCAGGAGACCGATAGACCTTGGGGCAAAGGGGTCCAGGAGACAGTTTTCCGAAAGTCTATCAGGATTCGGCCAAAGTTTGAAACGGTCTTGCTTGGGGGCAAAACGACATTTCAAGCCATCAGAACAATATACGGAGTGCCGCCTGCGGATTGACCGCAGGAATGGGAGAGCGTTCATAGTCTCTGATATTTCTCGTTACGATGTGCCGGGCGCCGCAGGCACGGGCAGCAGCCACCTGCATGGCGTCCTCGAAGTCCGCCATCGGAAGACCCGCAGCGTATCGAATGGCTCCGGTGTCAGTGGTTGCCACCGAAACGAAGCGGGTCAGCTCAACGATGAAATCTCGTGCGCTTACTCCGCCGCGGGCTGGAGCTACGATGTAGTAGAAATTCGAGACGGAGTGCCACGCAATGAATGCGCTCTCCGCGCCATACTCGATCCTGTCCAGGAGTTCAGAGGCGTGTTCGGAGTGGGGACGCCTGTCGAGGGCGGTATCGATGAGAACGTCGGTGTCCAGAAGTATCATTGAAGGTATTTCTTGGCGAGTGTGTGAAAGCGTGGGTCGTCACGCTCCGCCGCCCGAAATTGGCCCCGCCAGCGGCCCGCAAATGACGGGGTGCGATCTCCTGCAATCTGTCTGAGAGCCTGCTCGATAAGCGACGATAGAGAGACACCGCGGGAGCGAGCGTAGCGTTTGGCTATGGGAAGTACCTCGGCGTCCACGGTGATTGTCAGCTTTTGCTTCATAGTAAATGGTACCTCCATCCCAAGTATACTAATTGTATATTGGAGTATACGTGTTTCTCAACGGTATCCGAAATGGAGAACCCTCTTCTCTCCTCTCGGGTCACACGGACGACCCTGGCGATCCCGTCAACCCGTTTCTAGCCGAGAAACGGAAAGAACATTCGGATCGCCTCGACCCATCCGGGTCACGGCACCGGGCAGGGCTCACTTCCCGCTCCTCAGCAGAGTCATTCCCTGAGCCCCCAGAAGCAGCGGCAGGACGGCGTCAATCACTGCCCACACCACCGAAACGGCATCCGGTCCCATTGCGGTATAGGCGGGGCTCAGCAGGTTGAACCAGTTGTAGAAGAAGAGGATGCCCACGAACAGCAACCCGTAGAAGAGCGTGTTGGCAGCCAGAAAATCGCGGGTCACCGGTGCGGCGCTCCCTTCCCGGTCCACCTCTCGCTTGCGCATGCAGCCGAAGATCAGGCCCAGCAGGATGGCCAGCGCCATCAGCGGGTTGATGTAACTCCATATGGGGCTGTAGGGGCTGGCTTGGCTGGAAGCGTGATAGAGCGGCTCGACCACCGTGTGGACTGCCACCACAATCCCGATGAGGATGAGAGCTGCACCCACGATCTGCCTGACGGTATTCATCGGTCTGGCTCCTTTTACTGTTGCCGATTCCCGATCTCTGTAAATCCACCGTAAGGCCCTGCCCGCCGCCGCTGGCGCAGGGTCGAACAGTCACCGGCGGGCCGGCGCCCCCTCAGACCAGCCCTTCGATGGGAACGCCGGTCTCGTCGTCAATGGAGTTGGCGATCTTGATGGGACGTCCGATCGGAGTCATGTAGGTCTTGGTCCAGTCGATGCCGAAGGCCTTGTAAACGGTGGCGAACAGATCGCCGATGGTGGTGAGCCGTTCCACCACGTTGGCGCCTCTCTCGTCGCTGGCCCCGATCACCTGTCCGCCCCGGATGCCGCCGCCTCCCAGCACCAGCGACCAGCAATTGGGCCAGTGGTCGCGGCCCATGCCGGGATTGATGTGGGGTGTCCGGCCGAACTCGCCCATGGCGATCACCACCGTCGATTCCAGCAGGCCTCTTTCCTGGAGGTCTTCCAGCAGGGTGGACAGGGACTGGTCCAGCTTGGGAACCAGTTCCTCCCGGTGCAGCTTGTCGTTGGTGCCGTGGGTGTCCCACTGACTGTATTTGTAGCCGGAGGCGGTGACGAAGCGGCAGCCCGACTCCACCAGGCGACGGGCCATCAGCACGCTCTGACCGAACCCGTGCCGGCCGTAGCGGTCCTTGGTCCTGTCGCTTTCCCGGGACAGGTCGAAAGCCCGCTTGACGTGGGGCGAGACGATCATTTTCATGGCCTGCTCGGTGAAGGTGTCCATTTTGGCGAACTCGGCTGCATCTTCCTTCTGGCGGTAGAGACGCTCCACGATGTCCAGCAGGCCGCGCCGGTTCTCCACCCGCTGCAGCGAGAGCGACTTGGGCAGGCTGAGGTCGGGAAGCTGGAAGTTTCCCTTGCTGGGATCGGGGATGAACATGGGGTTGTGGCCGGGGCCCAGAAAGGCTGCCTTGAAGAAGCTCTCGTAGGCCTTGTGGATGTACCACTCGGGGCAGACGACATAGGCCGGAAGCTCGTTGCGCGGCCCCATCTCCTTGGAGATGATGGAGCCCAGGCTGGGGAACTGCATGGCCGGGTTGGGCCGGTGCCCGGTCAGGGCGTAGTGGTGCCCTTCGGGGTGGTCGATCTCTTCGGTGTGCATGGACCGGATGATGGACAGCTTGTCCATGTGCCTGGCCACCCGGGGCAGCAGCTCCGAAATCCGGATTCCGGGCACGTTGGTGGAGATGGGCTTGAAGGAGCTGTTGGGCTTGGGGTCCCAGGTGTCCACCTGGCTGGGTCCGCCTTCCAGCCAGAGCAGGATGCAGGCCTGGGCCTTGCCCTTCGTTTCGGGGACACTGCCGCTGGCCAGGGCCGTCTGGCGGGCGTGGAAGAACTGGCTCAGGTGGATTCCAAGCAGGCTGAGCGAGCCCACCCGCAGGAAGTGGCGGCGGGGGTAGAAAGGTGTCAGGTGGTTTCGGAATGGAGATGGATTCACTGGTCTGCTCCCGAAATGAAAACGCGCGTCAATGGTTCGAGACGAACTCCGGCGTGGCGATCATGGCCCAGGTCAGGTCCTCCAGGGCCTCCCGCCTGGAGGGGGCTGCCGCCAGGGCCCTCTGCAGGTCCTGGTCTTCCCGGGGCGCCGGGAAGCGCGACAGGGCCGCCAGGTAGAGCTCTTCGATCACCTGGCCGTCGGAGGCCCGCTCCCGCAGCAGACGGTCCAGCCGCCCGCCCTCCGCCGACAGCTTGCGGGTATAGGTCTCTCCCACCAGGCGGTGGAGCGCCTGGCCCAGGCTGGCTTCCGCCCGCCGCTCGGGAATCATCTGGCGGTCGGGCCTTCCGTGCAACTCCAGGAAGTGGGAGGGCACCACATCGGGCCAGACCACGTTGATGGCCCGGGTCCCGGGCGGCTCCCTCCCGGGGTCCCAGTGGAGGAAGTCCTCACTGATCCCGGTGACCTGGGAGATGGCGTCCAGGACCACCTCCGCATCCAGAGGTCGGGGCAGCGCCCTGGAGTAGTTGCTGCGGTCCTTGCGGTTGCTGTGGTTGGTCCCGCCGGACAACTGGTAGGTCCGGGATTGGACGACTTGCCGCATCAGGCGCTTCAGATTGTGTCCCTGCTCCCGGAAGTCCCGAGCCAGCGCCCGCAGCAGCCCGGGATGGGAGGGCGGATTGGTCAGGCGGAAGTCATCCACGGGGTCCACCAGGCCCCGCCCGAAGAAGGTGCTCCAGAGGCGGTTGACGGCGGCTTCCGCAAAGTAGGGATGGGCGGTGACCCACTGGGCAAGCTTCATGCGCAGGTCGGTCCGTTGCTTCTCCGGCAGGTGCCGTCCGTCCAGGAACCTCGGCTCCACCAACTGCCGGGTCCGGGGGTGGATGACCTTCTCTCCCTGCCCGAATTGGCCGTGGCCGGCCGGGTCGTCGATGATGATCATGTCCATCCCGAGCTGCCCGATTCTGGAGACCCGTCCGAAGAAGGCCGCCATGCCCCAGAACTGGTCCTGGCTCCAGCGCTCGTAGGGATGGTTGTGACACTGGGCGCAGTCCAGCCGGCGCCCCAGGAACACCCGCAGCTGCTCGGCCATCATGTTGGCCGGGGTGGGCAGCTCCCCGCCCAGATGGTAGTAGTGGCGGGAAGGGCCGTCGTAGCCCTGAGCCCCGATGCGCTCTCTGGCGATCTGGTCGTAGGGGCGGTTGCGGGCCACGGCGTCGCGGATCCACTCCCAGTACATGCGGGTGTTCTTCAGCTTGCCGGTGCTGTACATGGCTACCCGGAACAGGTCCGCCAGCCTGAAGGTCCAGTAGTCGACGTATTCGGGAGAGTTGAAGAGAACCTCGATCAACCGGTCCCGCTTGCCGGGATCGGGATCCTCCAGAAATTCCCGCACCCGTTGGGGGGGCGGCAGGGTGCCGGTGAGGTCGAGACAGATCCGCCTCAGGAACTCCTCATCGCTGGACAGCTCCGAGGGCAGGATGTTCAGGCGGCGCAGCTTGGCAAAGACGAACTCGTCGATGAAGTTGCGCCCTGGGATCTCCGGGTAGTCCCGGATGGGATCGGCGATCACGGCCACGCCCCTGCTGGCCGCCTGACCGGCCGCCCGCACCACCACCGCCGTTTCCCCCGTCTGCATCCCCGTCACCAGGCCCCGCTCGGAAACCTCCGCCACCGTGCTGTCATTGGAGGCATAGAGGACCTGGTCGGTGAGGTCTTCCCGGCGCCCGTCGGAAAGGCGCCCCATCACGATGAGTTGCGACCTTCCTCCGGAGTCGAGGGCGACCGACTGGGGCAGGATCTCAAGGCTCCGGATGCGGGCCGCGGCCCCGTCGTGCTCCTGCCCGTAGACCGCCCCCTGCCGGATCCAGTCGAGAATGGCCAGGTAGTCCCGGGAGCCCGGCGTGAGCTGCGCTCCGCCACCGTGAGGGAGGTCCAGGGTGGCCTTGGCCAGCAGCAGGCTCTTCTCGGGGTTCTTCAGGTCGATCCGCGGTTTCCGCTCCCCGGCCGGCTCGGCCGAGAGCACCTGGTAGACCCCGCCTTGCACAATCCACTGGTAGTCCTCCCTGGGGTAGAGCGCGTTGGCCGACAGCTTGAACCCGCCCTTGCCTTTCACGCTGCCGTGACAGTTGTTGGCGTTGCAGCCTTTCTTGGTCAGGATGCCGCCGATCTCGCGGCCGAAACTGAAGGGACGGGTTTCATCGGTGGCCGTCACATGAACCTCGGCGACGGCCCGCAGCCCCTTGACCGCAGCCGTCAGGGTCGCCGCTCCCCGGGCCACTGCCGCCACTTTGCCCTCCCTGTCGAGGCGAGCCACCGCGGTGTCCGAAACGGAAAAATCGGCCTTCGCCGTCAGATCGCGCTCCAGGCCGTCGGCATAGCGGCCCAGCAGCAGGAATCGCTGGGTGGCCCCGGTCCCCCACAGGCGGGTCTCCTTGGGGACCAGGCGCAGCGAGAGGGGAGCCTCCTGGGATTGGCCGGCGGCGGGGGAGGAGCCGAGGAGCATGGCCGCCAGCAGCCAAGCCGGCAAGATTGCCGGAAGGGCGCCTCGTCTCTTGAAGAGATGTGAGAACCGAGTCACTGCCGCCTTCCTCCTGTCTCGAGGCTGGAAAGGTTGCGGGGCGAGGCCGTCACCATCACCGGAATCCGCTTCACCGCCAGCCGGGGCCCGACTTTCCCGTCAACCACCACTCTTGCCGAGATCTGCACCAGCCTGGGCATGGAAGTGGCCGGGGCCGATGCCTCGGCCAACAGCATGAGGATGGCTTTCTCGGTCTTGGGAACGAACCGGTCCTTCTCGCCCTCGTCGAGCGGCGGCCCCTTGTCGGGTTCCACCTGGGTGCCGGGGAGGAGGTGCACCCCCTCCGGCAGCCCCTCAAGGGTGACGGCGATGTCGTGCTCGAAGCCTTCCTCCTGAGCGGTGGTTACCGTCAACTTGCGCGCTTGGCCCGGTTTCAGGTTGAGGCGGTCTTCCAGCACCTGGATGTCCCCGACGTGGGGGACTTGGGGGCGAATCAGCAGACGATAGCGAAAACCGGGATTTCCGTAGCGGGAGGTCACATCCCGGATCTGCAGGAAATGTTCCCCGCCCAACCTGAAGGTGTAGAGGGTCTTGGGCTCCACCGTCTTCAAATAGAACTGGCCGTTGCGGCTGATTCTCTTGTAGACGTTGGTCAGGAATTCTCTGCCGTCGCTGTCGAAGACTCCCAGGCGGGGATTGAACTGGGGTGTTCTGGATTCGGGTGTCTCGATTTCAAAGGCCAGGCGGTCTCCGGTGCGGACCCGAAACTTGAAGGTGTCCACGTCCCCCGGATGCTCGATGGCGCCTTCCAGCAGGACCGGCAGGCTGACTGCCAGCGCCTGGTCGAAGGAATCGTTGGAGGGGCCTTCCTCCACGGGGTCCGGAATGCGGCCGGAACCGGAGACCCGGGTGGGCGGATGACCCGCGGGGGACCCGTTTCCGGCTGGCGCGCCGCCGGACTCCCCGACAGGATCGGCGGAGGGAGCTTGCCGGGGCTCAACGGTTCTGGCCCGAAGGCGCAGCAGGTGGGTTTGCCGCAGAACCCGCTCGAAATCCCGCTCTTTCCATTCCGGCTCCAGGCCGGGTGCTCAGGGGCCGGACGCCCTGCCGGGGCCGCCGCCGGCTCTCCCTTCTCGAGGAGGGACAGTCGGAGCTGATAGCAGTAGTCGGGGCTGCCCAAGCCCTTGAAGGATCCGACCTTGATGAAATAGCGGCCGGAGGCTGCGAAGTTGTAGGCGAGCCGGGCAGACTTGCTGAGCCGGGGAGAGAGGGGTTCGTCGTTGAAGGCCAGACGTACCGGCCGGCGGGGATCGAACCAGCTTCCGCCGGAGGCGTAGAGCGTCAACTCGGGATCGAGGGTCTTGCGAACGGGCCGGCCGGGGATTCGAGGGGGGCCCGGGTCGTAGAGGACCTCGAAGCCGACTCGTTGCCCCTCCGAGGCTTCGAAGGCGTAAGTGTCTTCCTCTCCGCCCTGGCGGATTCTGCCGTTGACCGCCACCTGGAGCGGCAGCAACTCGGGTGTTTCTTCCTCCCTGATGGCGGGGTAGGGAGTGACCAGAAAACGCAAGCTGTTCGATACTCCCCTGGGCGTCACCAGGCGCAGCCGATACTCTCCCGGTCTGGCTTCGGCAGCCACCTCCAGTTGGAGGGAAACCCGCTGCCGGGGACGCTTCGGTTTGGACACCCGGCGGCATAGTCCCGGGGCTGTTCGGATTCGAGGGTTTCGACTCCCTGGATGCTTGCCGACAGCCCCTCATGGCTGAACCAGAGGGCGTAGCATCCGTCGAGGTCCTGGCCCAGCACCTCGGCGCGCAGGCTGTCGCCGGGCCGCGCCCCCAGAGGGTAGACGGAGCCGACTTCCGGCTCCACCGGCGAGGACTTCTCCGGGGACTGGGCCCCGAGTGGGCCGCTGGCCGCGGCAAGGCAAGCCAAGAGAATGGTCGTGGCGGCCAGGCTGCGGAACCGGCCGTTCGTTTTTGCTGGGAGCATTCGTCAACCCCTGGAGTGAATGGGCCTATTTTATCACCGGCCCACCGGCGACGCTAGTGTCCTGACATCTAATTAATATTTAATAATAATGATTCGATGCTATAGTATGGGGCATGGCCCGTCCGATTACAGTCCTCAAGCTCACAGCCGGTGAACGTCGAGAGTTACAGCGCCGGGTTAGTTCCAGCACGAGTTCGAAGCGCGATAGCTTGCGCGCCGAGATTGTCCTGCTCCGGAGCGAAGGGGTCAAGGTCGAGGAAGTGGCTGAACGATTGAACGTCAGCTTGCCGTGCGTCAGCAAGTGGTCGAGGCGCTTCCAGCACGCCGGCCTGGACGGCTTGAACGACAAAGCGGGACGGGGACGCAAACCGTGGGTGCCCATGGAGACAGTCGAACAAATCATCGTGAAAGTGACCCAGCCGCCACCGGGACGGACGCGATGGAGTTTGCGCAGCATGGCGAAGGAAGTCGGCGTCTCGCGCCACACGGTCCACACGATCTGGAAGCGTAACGACTTGAAGCCTCATCGCACGCGTACATTCAAGCTGTCGAAAGATCCGAAGTTCGAGCGGAAATTCTGGGATGTCATCGGTCTCTACCTCCATCCTCCCGAGAAAGCGCTCGTGCTCTGCTGTGACGAGAAAACCCAGTGTCAGGCTCTGGAACGCAGTCAGCCGGGATTGCCCTTAGGAATCGGCCACATTCGCACCCGAACTCATGACTACAAGCGACACGGCACCATCACCTTGTTTGCGGCTCTCAACTACCTGGACGGCAAGCTGATCTCCCGGACTGAACAGCGGCACACCCATGTGGAGTGGTTGCGTTTCCTCAAGCAGATCGAACGGGAAACACCCAAGTCGCTGGCCATTCACCTCATTGTCGACAACTACAGTACTCATAAGCATGAACGTGTCCGCCGTTGGGTCGACCGTCATCCACGCATCCACTACCACTTCACGCCGACCGGGAGCTCCTGGCTGAATCTTGTCGAACGCTTCTTCGCCGATCTCACCAGCGATGTGATTCGCGACGGCAGCTTTCGCAGCGTCCCCGAACTGGTTCGCGCCATCGAATCCTATCTGGCCGACCGCAACGCGGATCCTCAACGCTACACATGGCATACAAAAGGCGAAGCAATCCTCGCCAAGATTCAACGAGCCAAAGAGGCTCTGGCCAACGTTAATTAATTAAACCCATTTCAATGTCAGGACACTAGCGGAGGGGGAGAGGATATGGGATGACGACTTCCTGGGAGCGCGGGCGTCCCGCCCGCACAAGGCCTGGCACAGCTTCGCCTATCTTCCCCACTTCGATCAACCGGGAACGGCACCATTGCTTTCCTTCCAGCTGGCTGATGCGGTGTCCGCCGACAGGGTCGCTGCCTGCAGAATCGCACTGAAGCTCAGGACGCAAGTAGGGGACGTTGTTGGACAACCGGAATTTAGGATCTGCCGATCCAAGTTATTCCAGTAATTCAACAACGTCCCCTTGTGTTTCCCCAAGGTCTGGCCCAGCTTCGCTTATCTCCCCCACTTCGATCAACCGGGAACGTCCCCTTGTGTTTCCCCCGGCGGAGAACCCCGTTCCAGGGAGCTGGGTGCGGTCGGCCAGGGACTGGCGGGGGAGGGCGCGTTGGCAGGGACAGGATGCGGGCGGGACGCCCGCGCTCCCAGGAAGGGGAGTCGCAGAAGCCGAGCCGAAAGGCGAAGGCTGATGCGGTGGGGGGTGGCGCCGGGCCGCCAAGCCGGGGAACCGATATTTTTTTCCCTGTAAATCACGAGGCGAGGGGGAGGCGCTCCCCCACCGGCTCGACCGCGGGCTTCGCCCCGGTCTTGCCGACTTCCCCCTCCAGGGGGGGAGTGATCTTGAGGCCTGCACAAGGCTCCTTGCCCCATTGCTTGGCAGGATGTAAACCCTGTTTCCGGTTTATGGTGTAAAGGATGTTTGTGGTTTACGCCCGGGTCCGGAGGCGGGGGCGGAAGCGTCGGCAGGTTGCGGATGCGGGCGGGACGCCCGCGCTCCCAGGGGATGCCGTCCGGCTGCGCGGCGGGGGGGATGTCTGCCGCGGCCGTCATTGGGCCGGTCCGATAGCGCTGCCCGTCAGGGCCCGCCGGAATTCGTCGAAGGGGATGCCGCTGGAGACGATGAAGATGTTGCGGTCGGTGGGCAATTGGCGAAGACCGACCGAGACCGGCACCCGCACCGGCCCCTTCAAGTCGAATCGGAGCGGCGAGTCATTGGCCGACCCCATCCACCACCAGTGGACGCCTCCCAGGTGCTGGGTCTCGCGGACGGGATCGGGCCAGAGTTGGGCACCGAACTCGTCGAAGAGCTTGAAGGCCTTCAGGTCGAAGGGCAGGCTGACGAAGAGTTGGGCCTGGGCCAGGCTGCCCCGGGTCCGCACGAACCAGGCCATGGGCCGTCCGTCCTCCAGCTCCCACAGGAACAGGCGCACCTCTTCCCCCACGGCCACTCTCTCCTTGAACCGAGCCCCGCGCAGCAGGGGCATACCGCTCACCGAGAGGTTGTAGTCGATTTCAATGGGCCGGGACCAGCCCAGGTAGGTGCCCACCATGGCCTTCCAGGTGGTGGCGCACTGTTCGAAGCCCTCGCCGAAGGCCAGAGCCTCAACCCTTTTCGGATCCACTTGAAGCCGTCGTTTCTGGAACTCCCGCTCGATTTCCAGCGCGATCATGCGGTTGTAGAAGATGACTTCCAGCGCCTGGGCGTTCCAGGTGTCGCTGTTGTGGCGGACGGCCTCCAGCAGCTCGTCCAGCAGCCCGATTTTCACCGCATCGGGCAGAAGTTGGCGGTAGTCCACCTTGCGGTTGGCCGAGGGGCTCTCCGATCGTATGATCAGACAGCGGCGCCCCAGCCGCTCCCGCCCCTCGTTCTCCAGGGCCTGCATGGCCGGCCGGTTTCCGATGGGGTAAATGACCAGCGCCTCGTCCGGCCCCATGGCCCGGATGTATTCCTTCTGTTTCCGGTTGACCCGCCGCTCCCACTCCAGGATCTCGTAGAATTCCTGCTCGTCGTACCAGGCGCCGCCCCGATAGGTGAAGGACTGGTAGCGGAAATCGGGCCGCATGCGGCCCCCTTCGGCCAGTGCCAGGTCCCAGCAGACGGGGTGGATCAGGAAGCTGACCTTGGAAATGGGGATGGGGGATGGGGTCCCGGTTGAATCCTCCGCCGCGAGGGCGGTCAAGCCGGTTGAAAAAAGCAGCAGAAAAGGCAGAATCCGCTGAAGAAGGGCCTGCGCTGGGCGCACCCTGGCTTGTTTGAGATTGAACGCCAGTGATGATTGCTGCGGCCGCATTGCGGCTTACCTCGAAGCCCGGACTATCGCGCGGGGACTATCTTCTCAAAAAATCCTAAACCTCTGCAGTGTTGTGGTTTAGGGGAGAGCGGCGAAGCTGCGGTTGACATGGGTCTGTCGAGAAAGCGTCTCCTACAGGTCTTCCTTACAAAGCAGCGTAGCTGCGGCTTCGTGTAGCCCCGGGCGTGAGCCCGGGGTCGTGTGAGCCCCGCGCTGCCGTAGCCGCGTAGGCGGCGAATTGTTAGCGCCGGCCCGGAACCCACCGCCTCATCAATATCACGCTAAACACGGCCCTCGCTACCTGCACTCCGCTCAAAGTGCACCCTTGTGGCAAGAAGCCCGGCTTAAGAACAAGGCGCCAACCGAGCGGCCACCGCAGCCAGAGGCAGCCCCCGGCCCAGTGTTGAAGAGGGGAATCCCAAGCCCAGTACCGCAGGCCCCGGTCAGGCCAGAATCCCTTTCACCACCTTGGCGGGGAATTCATCGGTGAGGCGCTCATTGCGGCCTTCGCGCCGGTAGACCAGGTCGCGGTGGTTCATTCCCAGCAGGTGCAGGATGGTGGCGTGCAGGTCGTGCACGCTGACCGGGTTCTCAACGGCGCGGTGGCCGAGCTCGTCGGTGGCGCCGTAGACCGTTCCCCCCTTGATCCCGGCCCCGGCCAGCCAGACGCTGAATCCGGGCGGGCCGTGGTCCCGGCCCACCGCCTTGTTGGGATTCTGGGACAGAGGCAGCCGGCCGAACTCGCCTCCCCACACCACCAGGGTGCTGTCCCACAGGCCTCGCTGCTTCAGGTCGGTCAGCAGGGCGTGAATGGGCTTGTCGGTCTTGCCGCAGGCGTAACCCAGGCCGCCCACCAGGTCGTTGTGCTGGTCCCAGATCTGCTCCTCGATATAGAGCTGGACCATGCGGACCCCTCGTTCCACCAGCCGGCGGGCCATCAGGCAGCGCCGCCCGTAGGAAGCGGTGGCCTCGTCGTTCAAGCCGTACATCTCATGGGTGGCCGGACTCTCCTGGGACAGATCCAGGGCGTCGCTGGCGGCGATCTGCATGCGTGCCGCCAGTTCGTAGTTGGTGATGCGGGCCTGCAGTTCCGGCTGGCTGGGATGGCGGTGCAGGTGGCCCCGGTCCAGCCGGGTGAGGATCGACCGGGCCAGGTTCAACACCGGAGCCGGGAATTCCTCCCGGGGATGCAGGTTGAGCAGGGGCGAGCCTTCCGACTTCAAGCGGGTTCCCTGATAGAGGGGCGGCAACCATCCCGCCTGCCAGTTCTGAAGGCCGTTCACCGGGAGTTGCTTGGGGTCGTCCAGCACCACGTAGGCGGGAAGATTCTGGTTCTCGCTGCCCAGCCCGTAGACCACCCAGGACCCCAGGCTGGGACGCCCCACGATGGTCCGTCCCGACTGCATGAGGAAAATGGCGGGCTCGTGGTTGAAGTGCTTGGTGAACATGGAGCGAACCAGGGCGATGTCGTCCACCTTGCGGGACAGGAAGGGAAGAAGCTCCGAAATCTCCATGCCGCACTGACCCCGTTTCCGGAACTCGAAGGGGGAGGGCATCAGGGTGCCGACGGTGGCGATCTGTTCCACGTCATTCGCCAGGTCGCGGCCGGGCGGTTGTCCCTCGTACTTCTTGAGCATGGGCTTGGGGTCGAACAGATCGATCTGGCTGGGCCCGCCGTTCATGAAGAGATGGATCACCGACTTCGCCCGGGGCTGGAAGTGGGGTCTCCTGGGCCTCAGGTCGGGCGCCTGCCCGCTGTCGGCCAGCAGGGGCCGGGCGGACACAAGGTCCTTCCCCAGCAGGTAGGCCAGGGCTCCCCCCAGAAACCCGTTGCCCAGGCTGGAGAACAGCTCCCGGCGGGAGGGAAGAGGCGCCGCCGTTTCCGCGGAATCCCGTCTCAAAAAGGTGGACTCCAGAGATGTTCGGTCTCCAGGTCTCATGGTTTCCTCGCTCAATAGTAGATAAATTCCGCCGAGTTCATTATGGCATGGCAAAAGGTAGCCAGGGCCAGCCAGCGGGCCCGCGACCGCTTGGGCTCGGCCGGCGTTTGACTGTCCAGGTGCTGGGTCCAGTGCCGGTCCAGCTGCCCGATCTCCTCCAGGGCGGCTTCCTTCTCGGCGGCGGTGGGCCAGCGGGACAGGGCGGCCAGATAGACCTGCTCCACCTGCCTCTCCAGGTCGCTGCCCACGGCATCCATGACCCGGCCGGCAAAATGGCGGGCGCTCTCCCGGGCCAACTGGCTGTTCCAGAGCTGCAGCGCCTGGGAAGTGACCATGGACTGGGAACGCTTGACGCAGTTGGGGTTGAGCTGGGGGGCGTCGAAGGTGTCCAGCATGGTCAGGGGCGTGGTGCGTCTCTGCAGCATGTATATGCTGCGCCGGCAGCCGGCCGAGGTGCACTGGCTGGTGACCTCACCGTCGCTTTGCACTTCGACCTGGTCGGCAGGGCCGAAGGGAGTGGGATCCAGTCGGCTCGAGATCTTCAGTATCGAGTCGCGCAAGGCCTCGGCGTCCAGGCGCTGCAGGGGGAATCGGGAGAGCAGGGAGTTGTCCGAATGGCCGTTGGCCGCCTCGGCGCCGGGGCGGCCGGAGGCTTGGCGGTAGGCGCTGGAGGTCATGATCAGCCGGTGCATGGCCTTCACGCTCCAGCCTCGCCTGACGAACTCCGTCGCCAGCCAGTCCAGCAGTTCCGGATGGGAAGGGGCGGCGCCCAGCTTGCCGAAGTTGCCCGGTGTGGCCACCAGGCCCCTGCCGAAATGGTGCTGCCAGATACGGTTCACCATCACACGTGCAGTCAGGGGATGATCGGGTTGTCCCAGCCACCGGGCCAGAGCCAGGCGGCGTCCGCTGCTCCAGGCAGTCTTCCGGATGCGATAGGGCCGGGTCTGCGGCCGGAGCGCCGAGGGGATTCCGGGATCGACCGCATCGCCGGGGCGGGTGTGCTCCCCCCGCAGCAACAGGTAGGCCGGTGTGGGTTCCCCCGGCATGTCAAACAGGGCCCGGATGGATGGATGGGGCTGCAGCTTCTTCTCGGCCTCCGTGACCGCTTTCTTGACCTTGGCCGACTCCTTCCGGTAAGCCTCGAAGCGCTTCTCCAACTCGTCGGGTTCCACTGTGAGGAATTCTTTGAAGGCCGCCACCAGGTATTTTTGCAGCTCGTTGCGGCTGTCCTCGGCGACCTTGACGGCGGCTTCCACATCCGCCCGCAATGCCGGCGGGATCTTCTCCCGCTTTTCCTGCAGCAACTGCTCTCGCAAGGGGGCTGCTTTCTCTTCCAGGGAGTCCTTCAGACGCTTGATCTCCTGCTCCAGGGGCCCGTTGTTCCGCTTCACCTGCCGCCGTTCTTCCTCGGACCCGTAGCGGAGCAGGCGTTTGGGGAAGGGGCCTCCCGCCGCCGCCAGCAGAGGCTCCTGGGGAATCAACCAGTCGTAGGGGTCGTAGGCCGAGCGCAAGATGGCGCTGAAGCGATAGAAGTCGCGCTGGGGGAGCGGGTCGTACTTGTGGTCGTGGCAGCGGGCGCAGGCCAGGGTCAGGCCCATCACCGTCGAGCTCAGGACCTCGACCTGATCGGCAACCACGTCCAGCCGCTCGGGCACGAAGTTCTGGGCGCCGGACCAGGTGCCGTCGGGCGCCATGCGCAGGAAGCCGGTGGCGATCAGAGGTTCCACCTGGCCGGGAGTCAGGGATTCGATGGTGCGGTGGTCCACCAGCTCGTCGCCCGCGATCTGCTCCAACAGGAAGCGGTCGTAGGGTTTGTCGTTGTTGAAGGATCGGATGACGTAATCCCGGTAGCGGTAGGCATGGGGCCGCAGATTGTCGGCATGGACCTTTCCTTCGGAATCGGCATAGCCGGCGGCATCCAGCCAGTATCGGCCCCAACGTTCCCCGTAGTGCCCGGAATCCAGCAGCCGGTCGACCAGCCGTTCGTAGGCTTGAGGGTCGGGGTCCTGATGGTAGGCTCTGACTTCCGCGGGCGTGGGCGGCAAGCCCACCAGGTCCAGGTAGGCCCGGCGCATCAGGCTCAGGCGGTCGGCCGGGGGAGCGAAGGTGAGCCCGCTGGCCTCCAGCCTTTCCAACAGAAAGGCGTCGATCGGGGTTCTCACCAGGGCGCTTTGGGCGACCCGGGGGACGGGGTGGCTTCGGGGTGGCTGAAGGGACCAGAGTGCTGTGGTTTCTTCCGTGTCCGTGGACCCCTTGGCGGCTCTTGAGGCCGCGTTTTGCGGGGCTTCCGGAGCTCCCGCAACGATCCAGCCGCGCAGTTTCTCCAATTCGTCCGAGGTGACGGGGCGAACGCAGTACTGGGAAAGGGACTTGGGAGGCGGCATCTCCTCGGCCTGGATGCGCTGCAGCAGCAGGCTCTCTTCGGGCTTGCCGGGAACCATGGCGGCCCCGGACTTCCCCCCTTTCAGGATGCTGGCCCGGGTCCGCAGATCAAGGCCGGCTTCCTGCTTTCTGCGGCCGTGGCAGATCAGGCAGCGCACGTGCAGGATCGGCATCAGCACTTCGTGGCTGGTGACGGCGGGTTTCAGATCGTTTCGGGCCTGGAACGCCGCAGGATCCTGGCCATCCGCCAGAGCGCCCTGGTCGATCCAGCGCCGGATGCTGTCCAGCTCCCCGGGGCTCAACGGATCCTGACCCAGCGGCATCTCCCCCGTCTCTACCTTTTGAAAAAGCAGGCTCTGCTCAGCCGACCCCGGAACGATGGAAGGCCCTGAGGCTCCCCCCTTGAGCAGACTCTGGCGAGAACCCAGGTCCAACTCTTTTTCCTGGTTTTGGGGGCCGTGGCAAGCCAGGCATTTGGCCTGCAGGATGGGGAGAATCCGGGTCTCAAAGCCCGCTGGAGACTCCGAATCGGCGGTCGCTGGGATGGCTCCGGGTGCGACTGCCAGCCAGCCAGCCAGCAATGAAAAGCGGAAAAGAGACGCTCGGAACAGCGACGCAGCCATGGGGTTGGCCTCGTGGGGGTCGTCCTCTCGATCTCGGTGGGACTAGATTAGTGAAGCCGGGCAGCGGAGTCAAGAGCCCGGGAGGCCAGACCTTGACGGGCTTCGGAGACCGGGGGTCCCCCACCGGCTCGACCGTGGGCTTCGCCCCGGTCTTGTGCAAGCCGAACATGGTTTACACCGTACCCCCCCAACGTAGGGGCAACCCTTGTGGTTGCCCGGTTGCTCCCATGGGCCCGAAGACCGATGGACCTCCTTCAATGACCAGCGGTGCGCGAATGCTTCTGCGAATTTGTGCCCTTGGTGTCACGATGTCATGGGATGAAGCCCCCCGGGAGCGCGGGCGTCCCGCCCGCACAAATCCTGGCACAGCCTCGCCCATCTCCTCGACCCGGATCGACCGGCAACGGCGCCAGGGCTCTGCTTCGGCCGGGCCCATGCGGTTCCCTCCGGCAGGGCGGCCGGCTGCCGAATCGCGGGGAAACTGAGCGGCAGGCAAAGGGAGAGCATGCGGGCGGGACGCCCGCGCTCCCGGGGGGTGTCGTCCCGATGGTGCGGCGGGGGTCTCCGGCGGGCGACTTCTCTGAAAGCCGACCTGCCTCCTTTGGGAAGCTCCCGTTTGCCCGCATGCCGTGCCCCCTCTTTTCACTGAACCCCGCCCCCGTCCCACTCGTCGGCACGGATCCTATAGGACGAAACAGGGGCGTTTCAGAAACAGATACGTCGGCCCCCTTTTGGAAATCCTTTCTCTCTTCCCAACCCTTGGCGGATGTCTCCTGAGCCTTCTCCAACCCCTTCGTGGCCCTTCGTGGATAACTCTTTTCCCCTTCGTGGCCTTGCTGGATCCCCTTCGCGGATATCTTTTCCTGAGGCTTTGCGATGGTGCCGCCTCCGATTAGGATAGGGGGTCCGGGCGGCTTGGAGTCGCCGGCGCAGGCCGCCGCAACTCGGGCGATGGTGCGTTTCCGGCCCGAGATTCCGTTTTGTTCCGACGTTTACGACCAACGCAAGGAGGATGGCATGCTCAAGGCAGGGGACAAGGCCCCGGATTTCACGGGCACCGACGATCGGGGTCAAACCGTGGACCTCAAGGATTTTCGGGGCCGGAAGGTGGTGCTCTACTTCTACCCCAAGGACAACACGTCGGGATGCACCCGGGAGGCCTGCGACTTTCGGGATTCGATGGCCGGCCTCAGCCAAAAGGGCGTGGCGGTGCTGGGCGTCAGCCCCGACTCGGTCTCATCCCACCAGAAGTTCAAGGTCAAGTTCTCCCTGCCTTTTCCGTTGCTCAGCGACGGCAGCCACGACATCGCCGAGGCCTACGGAGCCTGGCAGGAGAAGTCCATGTACGGGAGGAAGTACATGGGTATCGTTCGCTCCACCTTCGTGATAGACGAAGAAGGCCACATCGCCGAGGTCCACGGCAAGGTCAAGGTGAAGGGCCACGTGGAGGCGCTGCTGAAGTCGCTGTGAAGGGAAGGAGAGGGAGGATAGCTGACGCCGGCATGGATCGGCTTCCCCCAATCCATCCACCGAATCACTCTCCCCTTGAGGGCGAGTCGGCGAGACCCAGGGGGCAGCCCGCGGTCGAGCCGGAGGGGGACAAACGCGGCGACCGGGGCGTTACGATCAGCAGTACTCGCAGAGCCGCGAAGCGGTATGAAGTCATTTCACCGGCACGAGGCGCCCAAGAGGGATCCCCCCGGGAGCGCGGGCGTCCCGCCCGCATCCTTATTCATTGATGGAGGTTGCGGAGTGTCGGCACGATTTTGCAGGCAGGCAGCCGACCTTTCGGCGTGAACCGCAATGGCAAGGCCCGAGGAGACTCACGGCGCCGTTGCCGGTCGATCCAAGTGGCGGAGATGGGCGAGGTCGTGCCGGGCTATTGTGCGGGCGGGACGCCCGCGCTCCCGGGGGGGCATCATCCACACATTAGACCGGGAACATGGTTTACATCCTGCCCAGGAATTGAGCAAGGAGCCTTGTGCAGGCCTCAAGAATCACTCCCCCCTTGAGGGGGAGTCGGCGAGAGGGCGGAGCCCGCAGTCGAGCCGGAGGGGGGCAAACGCCGCGCCCCGTGAGTGACTATCAACGGCACGGGCAGCGGCGCGTTGGCGGCGTCGTTCGAGCGCTTGAGGGCTTCCGGCCCGTCTCATGGCGCACCTTCTGCCAATAACATAGTCGTGTGAATTTTCACCGCCCGCTGCCGTGAAGGCAGCGAATCGGAAGCGCCGTCCCGAAACGCACTGCCTCTCCAGAAACCACGAAGCAGGCACCTTCCCAACCGCGCTAATCACGTACCGGGCATGCGCCCGAAGATTGTCGTCCCAGTCACCCCCCCTACGAGTGCCCGCGGCCGGCCACCGGCCAGTAGCCTTCCACCTGCTCTCCCCGGCGGCAGTAAAGGTAGTTATAGAGGTTGACGGTGGGATCGCAGTGGGGCACCACAAACTCCAGCCGGTCCCCCAGCTTGATCTCCCGGCTTGGGTTGGGCAGGTTGAGCATCCCGTGCTCGTCGCCGCCAAATTGATATTCGGTGCCGCTGATGCCCTTGACTTCGGGTACCGACTCCCGGTCGGTGGCAAAGGCCTTCATGCCGGCGTCCAGGGTGGCCAGGTCCCGGTGGCGCTTGCTCATGACGGTGGTCAGCACGGTCAGGGCGGGGCCGAAATCGTCGTAGAGATCCCCGCCTTCCCCCCCGATGATCTGGTAATCGACGTCCATGAAGATGTAGGACCCGACCTGCAGCTCGGTGATTTCCTCCAGAAAGGGGTCGATGTTGTAGGTGCCGGTGCTGGCCCCGGTGAGAATCTCGACCGGCATTCCCGCCTTTTTCATCCGTTGATAGGTTTCTATGGGAGGGGCCATCACCTCTTCGGAATGGGCCTTGCGCTCGGCGAATCCGACCACGTGGGAGCTGGCCCCCGAGTAGGAATGCACCCCGCGAAGGTTCAGCTTGGACAGCTTCAGGATCCCCTCCGCCAGAGCCATGGCCGGATCTCCGGCCGTTGTCCCTGTCCGGCGTCCCATGGGGTCGATGTCGACCAGCAGGTTGAGCCGGACGTCCGCCGCCTCGGCCGCGTCGTTGAGCTGCCGTGCGTGGGCGAGGTCGTCAACTACCGACAGGGTGTCGGGCTGCCTTTGGGTCAGCGCCACCAGCCGCTCCATCTTGTTGCGCCCCACCATCTCGGAGGTGATCAGCAGGCCGCGGATGCCTCCCGCCGCCAGCACCTCGGCTTCGTGGATGGTGGCGGTGCAGGCGCCCAGCGCACCCGCCGCGACCTGCCGCCGGGCAATTTCGGGGCACTTGTGGGTCTTGGCGTGAGGCCGCAGCCCGATGGAGTGACGCTTGGCGTTCCGGCTCATCTTGTCGAGGTTGGCCTGGAACAGATCCATATCCAGAAGCAGGCAGGGCGTGGGGAGGTGGTCCAGGTGGACGGGCTCGCCCGAGTCCAGGCGGCTCAAAAGGCCGGCCGTCGAGCCGCCGGCCGGTGCCAGGGGGGAACGTCGCAAGGTGTGGTGGGTCATGATCCTCTCTCGATGGGTTCAGTGGGAACAACGGAACAGGTCGGCCGGCGGACTCAGGAGTGGTAGGCCTGAGCGGCTTCCCGCAGGAAGCGGGCGCACCGGCAGGCCCGGTACTCCGATTCCAGCTCACCGGCCAATCCTTCAAGCTGGCTTCGGGTGCTGCGGCCGGGTCTCAGGGCCTGGTAGACCTCCAGGATCTTGGTCTCCGGAACCTTCACCAGCTCGCCCGCCCGTCTCAGGTTTTCCGCCAGTTGGCGCCTGCCGGCGCTTTCGGCGATTTGGGCCTGAAGCTCCAGGGTTTCGGGAGCGATTCGCAGATCGCTCATGCGCAGGCTGCCGTCCAGGACCGACTGCAGGTCGATATCCTTCCACGACACGCCCGTGGGAGTGGTCAGCCGGTCGGGCCTCTTTTCAGACAGCGGATAGTTGTCGGTGACGTTGCTCATGGTTGTCTTGCCGCACGGAGCCTGGACGGAACAGAACTTGAGTGCCCCGGCGCGGCGATCAGGCCCGCACCACCTTTTCCACCGGGCCGGACCCGGCGGCAGCCTGAATCGGGCTCCAGTCCAGTTCCTGCGGTTTGCGGTCCTTCACCACTTGCCGGGTTTCATGGAGGTGGAGGATCGTGGTCTTGACGATGTACTTGAGCCGGGCCGTGTTGTCGATCCTGGTCGGGACGGGCGTCACCGGCTCTTTCTTGGCGTACTTGGCGGCGTTCCGGCCAATGGTCCGGTAGGAATTCAAGTCGAGGTTGGGAGCCTGGGGGAACAGCTCGAGGTTGTTCAAGGGCTCCAGGTCGCGCTGGTGAATGATGGTAGTCCCCTTGGACTGGATGCCGATGCTGATCCCCGAGCCGCTCAATTGGGCCCCCCGGTGACCGATGAAGCCGCAATCGGAAGTGGCGTAGATCTTCACCACTCTGGGCCGCAGGCCCTCCATGCGGATGCCGTCGATCAGAGCCTGCAGCACCTCCTGGTGGGGGATGCCCAACAGGGTGGATCGAAGCGCGGTGCCGAAAGCGGGGCCCAGGGCAATGACGATCTCCCGTGGATCTTTTCCGGCGTGGGCCTCTCCAGTCTCTCTGAGGAAGCCGGCGGATTGGGCGGAGGAGTCCCGTCCCATCTCCCGCGGATCCAGGGCCTGGTTGATCGAAGCGATCTCCTGCCGGCGTTCGGGGCTGAGGCTGTAGCCGGTACCGGGACCCCGATAGTCGTTGGGATCGTTGACGGCGCTGACCACTCTGGGTCCGGGGAGCACCATGGCCGAGGTCTGCAGGTGATCCCCCGAAAGCCTCAGTTTCTGGATCGCCAGAATTTTTTGGGCGATATCCCTAAACCCCTCCCGGGCCAGGGCGCGGATCACGTCCAGTCCGCTCCTGCCGTCCTCCAGAAAACGGCCGGCGGCCTCCAGGTCGCCCACCACATCCCGCTCCGGCATGTCCTCGCTATTTTCCGCCCGGGTGGCGGCCTCGACCTCGGCGTGGCTCACCGGCGGGAGTTCAAGCTGCCGGAAGACGGCCTGCACGGCTTGGGCGGCTCGGTGGCGCACCCTCAAGACGGCTTCGTCGCTGACGGGCCGCAGCCCGCCGTCGACCTGCATGTCCCGCTGCAGGACGTTGTAGTCGTCCAGGTCGTGGGCATCGAAGTTGCCGCCGCCGAAGAGATTGTCTTCCTTGGGCATGGAGCTGTACCCGGAGAAGATGTAGTCGGTTCCGGGGAGAAACTGCAACATCAGCTTGGCCGATTTTCGGATGGAGGAATGGGAGGCCAGGGCGTCGTTGCCCGAGGCCAGCTCCAGGTCCAGCAGGGTCGCGATCAGATTTTCGGCCAGCACTCCCCGGACGCCGCCCGGCAGGGACTCCGGCAGGGCGATGCAACTGATGGAGCCGTTTTGCACTCCCTGGGAACCGGCCCCTTTGATGGCCATCAGGCAGCGGGCTTCCAGATACAGCATGGACTTGGATTCGGCGTGCCCCATGAGCGCCTCCGAGCCGGTGCCCGAGGTAAACCGCACCTTGATGCCGCGGGAGGCGTAGGCCGAGGCCAGAAAGGCTTTCGACCAGGGGGTGTCGTCGCCGTCCCGGAAGGCCTTCTCGGTGCCGTAGACGGAGAGGGTCTCGGCGTAGGTGGTCAGGCCCAGCAAGGCCAGCTTCAGGCTGAGGGCCTCCTCCACGGCGCACTGGGTCAAGGCCGTGCCCCGGCCGGTCTGGGAACCGATGAGCAGGGCCAGGGCGTTGAAGGGGGCGTAGCGGGAGACGCCCACCGTGGTCTCCAGCTCGGAGAAGCCCCGTTCCACCGCCTCGGCCGCGTCGGCGGCCAGCAAGGCCGGATTTTCCTTGCGGTTAGTCACGTGGGCCTGGTTGGAGGGGGTCCGGCGGGCCCGCATCTTCTGCAGGGCCATCATCATTTCCACGGTATTGAGCCGGTTGACCACCTCCACGATCTTGGCGGGGGTCAGAGCGCCGAAGAGCTGCACCAGCTCCCCTCGGGGCACGCCGATGTCGACCAGCCGGCGAGCCAGCTCGGTGGAGTCCAGCGCCATGGCTGCTTCGGCCCGGGTCAAGTCGATGGCGTAGCGGGCGATAAATTGGTCGATGAGGTCGAATGCGGCTTCAGGCTTGCCATCCAGTTCGCAGAGGCGGCCCTGGGACAGCCGAATCCCGGGTTTGGGATCGAAGGGGCTGTTGAACAGGATCAGCCCGGTCTCCGGCCATTCCTGGATGAAGCTGTCCTGATTGACTGGGCGCCGGCTGGAGACCTCCAGCCGCTTGGACGTCATGGCTGCCATTTCCCTCCGCCAGGGATCGATCTGCCGCTGTCCGGTCGCTCCGGCGCTGCCCGGGCAATCTCCTCCACGGCCGATGGCCGAAATGGTCACGGCCGGCCGATCCGCGGGCGCCCCGGCAATTCGCCGATCTTACCACAGCCGCGGTTCCCTCAGGCTTCCTGGAGAGCCGATTCCAGGTCCTGAATCAGGTCTTCGGGAGCTTCCAGGCCGACCGACAGGCGGATCAGCCCCTCGGAGATCCCGGCCTGCTGCCTCTCTTCCCGGGAAAGCCCGGCGTGGGAGGTGGAGGCCGGCCGGGTGACCAGCGACTCCACGCCCCCCAGGCTGGGGGCGTTGACGGGAAGGCGCAGGGTCTTCAGGAACCGCTCGGCCCCCTCGGTGCCGCCGTGCAGCTCGAAGCTCAGCATGCCCCCGAAGCCGCTGAAAAAGCGGGAGGCCCGCTGGTGGTCGGGGTGGTCCTTCAAGCCCGGATAGTTGACCCGGGCCACGGCAGGATGGGTCTGCAGGAACTGGGCCAACTCGAGGCCGCTGCGATTCTGGGCTGCGACCCGCAGCGCCAGCGTCTTGATGCCTCGATGGAGCAGGAAGGCCGCGTGGGAGTCCAGCGAGCCGCCCAGGTGGTTCAGCGTATGGTGGATCTTGCGGATGTGTCCGTGGGAGCCGATCACGGCCCCGGCCACGATGTCGGAGTGACCATTCAGATACTTGGTGCCGCTGTGCAGGGACAGGTCGAATCCCCATTCCAGGGGCCGGAAATTGACCGGGGTCGGGAAGGTGTTGTCGATGACCGAGATCAAGCCCTGCTCCCGAGCGAAGCGGGCCAGGGCTTCCAGGTCGGCCACCTGCATCAGGGGATTGGTGATGGCTTCCAGGTAGAGGATCCGGGTGTTGGGTTTCAGCGATCGCCGCCAGGATTCGGGGTCGTCGCCCTGGATGAAGTCGAAGCTCAGGCCCAGGCGCACCAGCTCTCGGGTGATCAACCCGTGGGTGCCCCCGTAGAGGCAGTCTTGAGCCAGCAGGTGATCCCCGGCCTCCAGGCAGGCCAGCAGCGTGGTGGCGATGGCGGCCATTCCGCTGGCGGTCACCAGGGCCGCCTCGCCCCCTTCCAGAGCCGCCAGCTTCTGGTGAAGAGCCTCATGGTTGGGGGTGTTGCTGAGTCGCAGATAGCGGATGCGGTCGTAGTCGGACTCTCCCCCGAACTCGAAGGTGGATGACTGGAAGATCGGCAGGGTCACCGCCCCCTCGATGCGGGGCCTGGGTTCGCCCGCATGGATCAGGTCGGTTTCCAGCCGGTGGGGTTTGTCGGGCATGGTCTGCTCCCGGTGGCCATTACAGATGTGCTTCCGGCGAAGTGAAGGGATTTTCGTCGGTGGCTGACGATACCTGCAGGTTGTGAAAAAGAATGCGCACGGAACGTCCCTGGACGACTTTTTCTTGAGACAGCAGGATGCCTCCAAACTTCTCCCACCGGACCCAGTCGGCCCCGGTCGCCGGACCCTTTCCACCTTTCAAAATGTATTCCCAGCGATCCATCAGCCCCGTCTTTTGGTTGATGTAAGCCCAGTAGCGGTCCTTGGGCGTGAGACCCACGTTGTCGTCAAAGGTCAGAAGGACTTTATCCCACAAGGTGCCCTCGTCCCCGCTGGCAGTTCCTTCGTACTTCAGGTGAACCCCCGGATCGTTCCACTTGAAGGGCATCAGCAGCCAGTAGGTGTCGTTGATGAAGCGGCCATAGCCCATATCGATCAGCTTCTTGTGGTCCTCCCCCTGGACGGCTTTGCCATTGCGAAAGGCCTGGCCCTTTTTCGCATTGATGTCCTCGAACAAGACCACGTAGTCCCCCTTGTCTTGGGTCCTGCCTTCCAGGCGATATCGCCCAGTGTAACGATCCCAGAGGTGTTTGACCGTTGACACGATCTTTCCCTCGCGCTTCACCACAAAGTCAAAACGGAGATAGCGAGCGCGGTCCCAGTTTTCCTGTCCCCCCAGGGCTTCCATCAGTTTGGCGGCGACCTTTTGAGCTTTCGTATCGTTCGATGGGGCGGTATCGGCCCGTGTCGTTGAGCCCAACAAGCTTGTGACCAGGAGCACCAGCATCAGGGTGTTCGAGATGAGAGAAACCGGTCTAAGCATGAGAATATTGCCTCCTATGCCTGGCAACGAAACGAGAGGGACGCCCCGGCAGCGGGATACAAGGCCGGGAGCGCCGCCGCTTGCGGCAAGATCCTGATCGCCCGATCGGAACCGCACTGACAAGAAGGGCTACTCTATCCGAGGGTGCCGGCTCCAGCAATAGTGAAGTCTCAAGGGGGAGGGCCTTGCATGCCGGGTTGTCCTCCGTCTTTGATAGACTACGAGGCGTTCTATGGGACATCGCCCCACCATCCTCTTCAGCCTGGCCCATCCCGACGACGAGAGCTTCATGGTGGCGGGCGTGGCCTGCAAGTACGGCGCCCGGGGAGTCCGGCTGGTGCTGGCCACCGCTACCCTGGGGGATGCCGGAAAGGTGGGAGATCCTCCTGTCTGTTCGAGGGAAGAACTGCCCCGGGTAAGAGAAGGCGAGCTACGCCGGGCGGTGGATCTTCTGGGCATCGACTCGCTCCACCTGCTGGGATTCCGGGACAAGAAGTTGGGTGACGCCGATCCGGCGCGGATCCGCGGGCAACTGGTGCGGCTGCTGCGTCGCTACCGGCCGGCCCTGGTCATCACCTTCGACCCCAGCGGGTTCAACCGGCACCCCGACCATATCGCCATCAGCCGGTTCACCTCGGACGCCATCGCCGCGGCGGCCGACCCCCGCTGGTTGCCGGAGGTCGGCGAGCCCCACCGGGTGACCCGGCTGCTGTGGACGCCGCCGCTGCGGCCGGAAGAGATCGGGGCCGGACCGGCGCTGGGCGACCGGCCGGGAGTGGATTTTCTGGTGGACGTCCAGGCCTGGTGGGCCCGAAAGGCCGAGGCCTTGCGGGCCCACCGCACCCAGCACCTCTCCATCAATCGGATCTGGTTCGATCGACCCGATCCGGAACGGGCGCTCTGGAGCGAACCCTTCCGCCAGGCCTGGGGGCCTTCGCTCGGTTCGAGGCCCGAGACCGACCTGTTCGCGGGGATGGAGGCGGGGTAGGGAACCGCACCGGCGGATCGCGGGTGAAGACGCCTTCCGAGGCGGGCGTTTCCGCTCGGTCAGGGTCCGGTTTACGGGGTTGGCCCACCGCGTGCCGGGGTGGGAATGAAGACCCGCAGTCCCACGGCTATCCCCCTCATTTTAAAAAGACTAACGTGGCAGGTGGGCGGCTTGACAGGCTCTTGGTGCCCAGCCTATAATGGCTCTACCTCACCCGCTGTCGAGTTTTCAGTGGGGCTGATCTCCTTGGGGGCGAAAGGGTTTCGACGGGATTATCAAGGCTGAAGATGCGTGTCGAGGACCATCCCCTCGTTAAAAAGATGGACCTAAATGTAACTGCTGATGAACCATTGGCACTTGCTGCTTAAAAAAACTTAAGTAGCCGTTCCCTCCGCTGATACCTGTGCGGCGGATGTGGAGCGTCGACTAACAGGCTAGCCGGTGGCAGACGTCCGGGGGCCGCCGGTGAAACTCACCGGTCTAGTCGCCAGGCACTCTTGCCGGTTCTCAATGTCGGGCGGCGAAACCAAAAAGGAACCGGATACACACGTAGATTCTTTTCGCCAAGTAATTTCGGACGCGGGTTCGACTCCCGCCGCCTCCACCATTCTTCAAAACACAACTCGTCTCTCCGGGGTGATCCTTCGGAGAGACGTGCGTCCCATAACCTTTTATTTTCAAAGGGTTTGGGCGTTCCTCACATCCTTCCAGACCCTCTCTCTACCCGTCGGATTCGTCCTGTTTTCCGGTCTCTTATTCTCTGTTTGCCCCATATTCTCCGTTTTTACCGGACCAAGTCCGAAAGTCGTTCGGTTATCTTAACCCATTTGATATCAACGGATTGAGCCAAAAGACCGTTGTTGAGAGTTGTGGAAACACGTCGTGTGTTTCGTCTTGAGCACCCGAGCGTTCGAACCCTCGTCCGAGAGCCAAATTGTCGAGTCAGCTCAGCAGGGGTGGAAATGGTGTTAACACGACTTCCGCTCCCACGTCAGAATCTCCCCTTCGCTGACTTGTGCGCCAGAATGTCCGGATCGTCGTTCTTGACCCTATTCAACCTCATGCTGACGGCGCGCCTCTCGTAGGGTCCAGTACGGGGATCGCGCACCAAGTCGCGGAGCCGTGGCACCGGCTAGGTCGGATCGAGCCAGTCGTCCAAACCGGTCGGGGTCGATGATCGCCGGCTGTCTGTGGCGGACGTCAGCAAGCCCTGAGGAGGCCACCGTGGTGATGATTGTGAAGGACTCGAGGGAGCCTCTGCCCTTGTCCCAGCACTCCCACAGCACGGGGAACGACAGCGGTGATCCGTCCGCGAGTGCCAGGAAGTAGGGCTACTTGCCGTGTCCGGCCCGTTGCCACTCGGACCAACCGTTAGCTGGCACCAGGCACCGTCGGAAGCGGAACGCAGTCCCAAACGACGGCTTGTAGTGAACGGATTTGGCCCGAGCGTTGAGGGGGCGCGATTCCACTTTGCTGTCCTTCGCCCAGAAGGGGATCAGTCCCCAGCGGAGCTTGGCAATGGCGCAGTTGCCGTCCTCATCGAGCTGGCACGCCGGAAAGTCCTGAGTTGGTGCTCCGTTATAGTGAAGTTGCAGGTTCAGCGACGGCTCGGGGTCCGGCATTCGGTAGAGTTCGTGGATTTGACGCCACGTCAGTTGCTGGGTAAAATGGCCACACATCGTTGGTATGCTCTCCCTGCCCTTCGCCTCGGGTTCCATGCGCAAGCCCGGGACCCATTCAGGGGAAGTATGAAATCCCCGAGGAGGTTCCGCAGCCTCATGTTCCTTATCTATTTTGGAAGATGTCTTGACCGGATAACGGGTCTGGATTATTCTTGGTGCAGAATGCTGCATAATGCAGCACCATCATGCATCGTTGGAGATCACAGTGGCCGCCAAGCACCGCGTCAGCGTCAATCTCGCCACGGAAGAATACCAGGAGCTGTCCGTGATGTCGGAGAAGTATCTCGTGTCGATGGCGTGGCTCAGCCGCCAGGCGATCCGGGACTTTCTAGAGCGGTATCGAGACGAAGATCTGCAGCTGCCATTGGTGCCAACCTCTGAGGAACAGGGACCGCGATCATGACGTACAGTACGGGCGCGAGTGCGCACGGATTCTATGAGTTCTTCGCGGGGGGCGGCATGGCTCGGGCCGGGCTCGGAGAAGGCTGGCGATGCTTGTACGCGAATGACATCGATGAGAAGAAGGCGGCGAGCTATGAGCAGAATTGGGGCGGAGACGAACTGCAGGTCGCAGATGTAAGCGCGGTAACGACGGATGATCTACCGGAAACGGCGGAGCTAGCCTGGTCATCGTTCCCGTGCCAAGACCTGTCGTTGGCTGGGAGTGGTTCTGGGCTGGGAGGCGAGCGCTCCGGGACGTTCTGGCCGTTCTGGCGCCTAATGGAGGCGCTAAAGGAAGAAGAACGCGCGCCAACCATCATCGTGCTGGAGAATGTCTGCGGCGCGTTAACCTCACACAGGGGAAGAGATTTCGAGGCGATTGGCAAGGCGATCTCGGACACCGGATATCGATTTGGCGCCGTCGTCATGGACGCAGTGCACTTTGTGCCGCAATCGCGACCGCGGCTATTTATCGTGGCGATTCAGGGGGACATCAAACTGCCGGACACGGTGACGCTGGACAGGCCGGACGAGCACTGGCACAGCCGAGCACTAATAGGCGCGTACGGAAGGCTGTCGAAACCGTACCAAGACAGATGGGTCTGGTGGAGCATGCCTAAGCCGACGGCGCGCAACACAGTGCTCGGTGATCTCATCGAAGAAGAGCCGGGTGGCGTGAAATGGCATACGCGCAGAGAAACGCGCTATCTGCTGAGCCTGATGAGCGTAGTGAACCGCAAGAAGGTCACGGCCGCGAAGAAAGCGAGCCACCGCATGGTCGGCGCGATCTACCGACGCACGCGACCGGACGGCAATGGCGGCCGGACCCAGCGAGCAGAAATACGGTTTGACAATATCGCTGGGTGTCTACGCACGCCCGTAGGCGGCTCAAGCCGCCAAACCATCATGATCGTTGACGGCAACAAAGTGCGCTCCCGGTTGCTCTCCCCCAGAGAAGCAAGCCGACTTATGGGTCTGTCGGACGATTACGAACTGCCTGAGAAGTACAACGACGCCTACTACCTCGCTGGCGATGGACTGGTTGTGCCGGTGGTGCGGCATCTGGCAGCGAACGTGCTTGAGCCAGTGCTGACGGCGGCAAACGGATCAAACAAGTGGGAAGCGGCGTAAATGCCAGGCACCGAGTTGCAGGCAGCGTTGACTGCATTCACAAAGGACAAGAAATTCCGCGGCAAAGGCCCGCTCTGCGTCGCCCTGGTCGTTACCCAACATGCGAAGAACAGAGGTTTGCCTCTCAATGCCGATAGGCTGGTGACAGAGAGCGGCGGCCAAGTGTTCGGGCTTGGCAAAAGCGCTGTGCAATCGGTGCTAAAGCGGCACGGAATTGAACGCGTGTTGGCGGCGGAAGGCGGCCGGACAAGCCGAGGCAGTCTCGGCAACATGCGAGAGTATGTGGCCTTCCTCAACGGGCTGGGAGAAAAGGTCGATCTCAACGCCGTCGAGACGTACTGGATCGAGCAGGTCAAGGTGTTTTTCGCCGCGCGACCGTTCAAAATCAGACTCGACGCTTCGCGCAGCCTGCGCACCGTCGTGCGGGAGGTGATCGGTCAGGCTGTGGAGCGCCAAAGGGAGTCCGGAGGCACATATTACGCTGGCGCCGTGCTGCAGCACCTTGTCGGCGCGAAGCTGGATTGCGCTCTCGGAAAGGGCAACTTCGAGCACAACAGTTTCTCGACTGCGGACGCGCCCGGCGGCAGGGCTGGGGATTTCTTCGTCGGCGATGTGGCAATCCATGTGACCACATCGCCGGGCGAAGCCGTAATCGAGCGTTGCCGTGACAATCTGAATGACGGCGATCGGCCGATGCTCGTGACGATGGATCGCGGCTTGGTGGTTGCCCAGGAGCTGGCGAAAAACAAGGGCATTGAGGAGCGGATCGACATGTTCGAGATTGAACAGTTCGTTGCGCTAAATCTCTACGAACTCGGGCAGTTCAAAGGAGACGGTCGCAGGACGGCTTTGAACGATCTCGTGGCGCGGTACAACGAGATAGTCGAAGAGTGGGAAACCGACCCAAGCTTGAAAATCGAAATAAGGCGGTGACGGAGACGCTTGAACAGCGCAGCCGCACCATGCGGGCCGTCAAGAGCAAGGATACCGGTCCGGAGATGATGGTTCGGCGCTTGGCGCACGGCATGGGTTATCGCTACCGCCTGCACCGGAAGGATCTGCCGGGAAACCCTGACTTGGTTTTCGGGTCGCGCAGGAAGGTGATCTTCGTTAATGGATGCTTTTGGCACGGCCATACGTGCAAACGTGGCGACCGAACGCCGAAGAATAATCCTGCATACTGGATTAAGAAGATCTCGCGGAACAAGGAACGCGATCAGGAACATCTGCAGGCCTTGCAGGGGAAAGGATGGCAAGCTCTGGTGGTTTGGGAGTGTGAGGCAAAGGACGGCGCATTTTTGGAGCGTCGGTTGCGGAGATTCTTGGACAGCTAAAGACATGGGCGAAGAGGCTACCGTCGCATCGAGTCATCTTCGTGCTCCCGCACTAACACCTTCCAACTACCGCGCGAGTGGGCCATTACGCCGGTCAACGGCTGGACACAATCCCGCGCCGCTTGATTCCGGTCGTCTCGACCGGGTAAACTCAGGCGAGCTCGCAGGCCCCGTTCACCGTCGCGGGTAGTAGCGGAGCTTCCCCAGTGATCTTCCCGGCTCGGAAGCACCATTGAAACGTATTCAAAATTGGTAGTGGTCAGTTGGTCAACGGTCTTATGCACAGATTCGTGTTGTCTTTGGTGAGCGGCGCCACCTTGGTAACCTCGGCCTCATGGGTGACGCTGTCCGCTCAGAATGACACTGTCGGCGTCCACGGAGTTGTCACGACAGTTCCCGCAGGGGGGCTGATCCGCAAACCGGCTAACTTTTTCGATCTTGAAGGGACGACCGTGACGTTCACCCCGAACGACGCGGGCGAGTATGCCGTCACGGTCGGCAATCTGGACTGGCGCGACCCCGCCTCCGGGGCGGAGACCGTCGGTCCCCTACCGGGCTGGCACGGCCACCTGACAGTCGACCTGCCGTTTTCCTTCCCCTTTGCCGGTCAGACGTGGACGCGCGTTTACGCCAACGCGGACGGAAACATCTCCTTCCAGCGACCCGAGCAGATGAACTGGCCGCATCGCTCCACTTGGGCGGACGCTACGATGCGTTCCGTAGCCGCCGCCATTGATTCCCGCTCAGCCGCCGGACTGGAAACCATGATCGCGGCACTTTGGACGGACTACGGCGACACGACGATCTCCGTCGACTCCACCCCGGACAGGGTGGTCATCACCTGGCAGGCCGTGCGTCCCACCCCTCACAACGAAGCCGGCCACGAACCGCTTGGCGAAAACCTGTTTCAGGCGCGACTCTACCCATCCGGGGTGATTGAACTCGCCTATCGCACGGTCGCGGAACGCGACGGCATCGTCGGTCTGTTCCACGGCCTGAGCATCCGAGGGCGCACCCTCGATTCGTTCGACGACCCTGCGGGAGACGTGGAGAATCCCGCGCTGGACATTGTCAGGATCGAGTTCATCGACAATGACAGCACCGTGCTCGCGCGGATGACGCTGGTCGGCGATGTACCCGCCATGATGCACGATGGCGCAATCAGCTACCGGATATTCCTTCGCTTAGGCGGTACCGAGTGCGCTGCGGGAATCGTGGTAGGAGCGAGCGGATGGAGACCGATCCTCGATGGGTGCGTGGTCCCGAAAGCCGTCGGTTACCGGGTGGACGGCACGACCATCGAGATTCCCATATCGAAGACGCTCCTCAATGGCTCAGATCGCTTTTCCTGGGACGCTGACGCCGTGTGGTGGGGACGGCAGTACGATCAGTTGTCAGAGGATCGGACCGTGTACGTTGGCGAATCGGACCGTGACCTGCGCGAACTGGCGGGGACGACATCCGGCAACCTGTTCGAGGTGTTCCACTACCCCACGATGCCGAAGTGGATAGACAAAGTGTTGTCGTTCGTCCACGAGCGGGTACCCGCTGACGCGGAGATCGCCGTCGCGTTCACGGACTTCCGCATAGACGATCTCTACGGCACCGGTGCGGGTACCGGGCCGATCAATGCACCCGTCCAGGGAATCGGCGTGGGGCAGGCCAACGCAAACCGGGGCAAACGGTACGGGTCGGACCACCTGCTCGTTTCAATGGCACCCGTCTTCATCGGCACCCCGACTTTCGGCTATACCAATGTCTCCAACGGTCACGCGCTTCACAACTATGCACCTGCGATCGGCTGGATCGCGCACGAAGCCGTGCACCGGTGGGCAGCCCATCTGGATTTCCGTAATCCTCGCTCGGGACGGGTCGAGAGTCTGACCAATGGCGGGGTTCACTGGAACATTTATCTGCACACGCCCGTGGCGTATCCCGTGTGGCCAGGCTATTCGACTGAACCCTACCCTGAGGACTCGCTCATGGGCGGCAATGTCTGGAAGGACAACGGAGACGGTACCTTCACCCGGCAAAGCGCTCGTGTCTGGCCGAGCGGTCTGTCAGCGCTCGATCTCTACGTCATGGGGATGATTCCACCGAACGAAGTGCCTGAGACGTTCATCCTGCGCGACGTTCAGGAGACTGACAGATGGGACACGGTGAGGGCCACCAAGGTACCCGTTCGCATTGAAGACATCGTTGCAGCGATGGGGCCGCGAGTGCCCGCTGCGGATGTGTCCCAGAAAGAATTCAGACTTGGCGTCTATTTGCTTCACGAGGATGGTCGCCCGCCGCGCGCGGATTTGCTGGAGCGCGCGCAGGCAATCACCGCGGCGATTCCCGAGTACTTCGCGGCGGCGACCGGTGGCCGCATGCGGGTGGTTCCGACGGTGACGCCACCAATGACCGGACTGGTGGTGCCCGGCGGGAGCGAATCGTTCTCCATTTCGGCCGCGACGCCGTACAGCCTGACGGTGGAATGGACGGAGCCGGAGAATACCGGGTCGCCCATCACCGATTATGATGTGCGGTATCGGGAAGTCGGCAGTGACGGCGACTTCACCGATGCGCGGCACGAGGGGAGGGCCCGGACCGCGACGCTCACGGGGCTGAGCCCGGGCACGGCCTACGAGGTGCAGGTGCGGGCGACCAACGCCACAGGAACCGGCCCCTGGTCGGAGTTGGGCGAAGTGAGGACCAGCCCCCAGCAAACGGGAGATCATATCTATTACTTCCCGCATCTTGCCGTGGGAGCGAGTTGGCAAACCACGATTACCTATATCAACTACTCCCCGCAGGAGGTGACCTGCCAAACCGATTTCCTTTCCGATCACGGAAGCCCGCTGATGGTCTCGTTTGCGGGACTGGGAACGGTGGATAGCCGGAGCGACGTTCTGTTGCCCGGGGGGTCGGTTCACGAGGAGACCAACGTGGAGCTGAGCGCTCCTCTGGCGCCCGGCTGGGCGCTGGCCACCTGCTCCGGGCCGGTGAAGGCCAGCCTGCTGTTTCGTCAGTTCAAGGGAGGGGTGGCGGTGGCGGAAGCCGGAGTCAATGCGGCGGCGGTTCCGGCAACCCGGTTTGTCACCTTTGCCGAACAGGGAGAAGGTCAGTTTGGGACCGGGGTGGCCTATGCCAACCCATCCGCCACAGCGGCCCACGTTACCTTTACTGCCAGGGACGCGGCGGGGCAGATACTGGCCAGCACCGATCGGATACCGTTGCCCGGAGGCCATGATGCGCAAGGTATGGCATCCCTGTTTGGTCTCAGCAGTTTTACCGGATCGCTCGAAGTCATCTCCACGGTCCCCATCGTCAGCCTGGCACTGAACTTCGAGGCCGATCCCGTATTCTCCTCCTTGCCTCCGGGGGAACTGGATGTCACCGCGCAGGGACCGACTACGTATTACTTCCCGCATCTTGCCGTGGGAGCGAGTTGGCAAACCACGATTACCTATATCAACTACTCCCCGCAGGAGGTGAGCTGCCAGACCGAGTTCCTTTCCGATCAGGGAAGTCCCCTGATGGTCTCGTTTGCGGGACTGGGAAGGGTGGTTAGCCGGAGCGACGTTCTGCCGCCCGGGGGGTCCGTTCACCAGGAGACCAACGTAGATCTGAGCGCTCCTCTGGCGCCAGGTTGGGCTCGGACTACCTGCTCCGGGCCGGTGAAGGCCAGCCTGCTGTTTCGTCAGTTCAAGGGAGGGGTGGCGGTAGCGGAAGCCGGAGTCAATGCGGCGGCGCTTCCGGCAACCCGGTTTGTCACCTTTGCCGAACAGGGAGAAGGCCAGTTTGGGACCGGGGTGGCCTATGCCAACCCATCCGCCACAGCGGCCCACGTTACCTTTACTGCCAAGGACGCGGCGGGGCAGATACTGGCTAGCGTTGACAGGACCTTGTTGCCCGGAGGCCATGATGCGCAAGGTATGGCATCCCTGTTTGGTCTCAGCAGTTTTACCGGATCGCTCGAAGTCATCTCCACGGTCCCCATCGTCAGCCTGGCACTGAACTTCGAGGCCGATCCCGTATTCTCCTCCTTGCCTCCGGGAGAAATCGTCGATACTCCGGCCGAGTAAGGTGGACCCCATAGCTGGGACCAGCGAGGGGTGATTCTTAGTTGGAAGCAGACCGCGCCGACGCTTTTCCCCGCCTACGGTAGATAACCCCCAGGGCGCGCTATTGTCGCCACACCGAGCGAATGTGGCGCCCCAAGGGCAAGATACGACAGGGAGGACCCTGTTGGAAAGGCGGACCGAACCACAACCCGATACTTCGGCTGCCGCCCACGACCATTCATTAGGTGGGATTTTGAAGGGTTGTCGAGAGACCCATATCGAATCGGACTGGCTCGTGATTTGCCGCGTCAAAGAAGACGAACTTCACCTGGTCCGCACTGGTACCCATTCCGAACTCTTCACCGAGTAAGCCAGCCAGAACCACCTTCCGCCCCGCTCCGACAGATGCAGCATCGCCTCGTTTGGTGTGCCGGGTACAGTCTGCATCACCGATCCCACCCCCCCGCCTCCTAATTTTCCCCGACACTTTTCGCCAGTCTCCGGTAGGTATCTAAGTGACGGGACCTTTGCGCCGTCCGACGAGCGCCCGACCGTGGACCGACGTGGGGTCCATACCGGCACGCGTGCCGGTGAGTCGCGATGACAACCGGAGACTGGAATGGAGCTGTTTGCAAGCGAGGGCGACCGGCTGGCGTATCTGCTGGAGACCGATGCCGCACTGGATCTGGACTTTGAGGCGCTTGAAGCCCAAGCCCGTGAGACTGCCGACAAGGAGCCGACCAAGCGGCCCAGCTACATCACCAACTACATCGGCTCGAAGCAGAAGCTGGTCGACTGGATTTGGAAGCACACGCCTGAGGGGGTGTCCTCGGTGCTGGACGCCTTCTCCGGGTCGGCGGTCGTCGCCTAAATGTATAAGACCAAGGGCCTCGCGGTGGTGGCCAACGACCGGCTCCGCTACTGCCATCACGCCGCCCGGGCCATCATCGAGAACCGAAGCGTCCAATTGAGTGAGGAGGACCTCGAGTCGCTGCTTGCTGACAACCCCAAGGCCGGCAGCTTCGTCCGGGACCACTTCAAAGGAATCTTCTTCGCCCGGGGCGTCCACGCTCTTGTCGACACCATTCGGGCCAACATTGATCGGCTTTCGGGCTTCAAGAAGGACATCGCGCTTTTTGCCCTCGGCAGGACCTGCCTGGCGGGCAAGGGCGGGTTCGGGCATTTCTCCTCAACCACACCCTACGGCAAACGGGAGGACACCCCGGCCGAGTTCAAGGAGCGATTCACGAAGACCGTCACCCGCATCAACGCCCTGGTCTTTGACAACGGGGCCCCTTGCCGGGCCAGGCGCAAGGACGTCAACGATTTTCTGCAGGGCGCGAAGGCGGACCTGGTCTATTTCGATCCGCCCTACGCCACCGAGTTTTCCACCACCAACTACGAAAAGGCCTACCACTTCCTGGAAGGCCTGATGACCTACTGGAAAGGCCTGAAGCTGGTCGAAGGGTCCAAGACCCGCCATTACGAGACCGACCACAAGACCGTCACCGCCGCCACCGCCAAGGCGTTCTTCGAGAGCTTCCTCGGCCATGCCAAGCACATCCCTCACTGGCTGATTTCCTACCGGGATCACGCCTATCCCAACGAGCGGGAGATGCGGGCGCTGATCGCGGCGCACGGATTCGCGCCAGCCATGCGTTCGCACGATCACCACTATGCCATCACCTCGCGCCACGGCGAGGCGTCCCACGCCACGGAAAGGCTCTTTATCTGCCGATCCGGCAAGGGCCAGAAGGGCACGGCCGATACCGACAAGCACACGCTGCACTCGGAGGCGATCTGGGAGGAGACGGCCAATGAGATTCGCTACCGCGTGCGCGACCCGGAGCATTTCGAGCCGGACAGCTTCCGGCGCAAGGCGCTCGAAGGCATCGAGGGCGTCTCGATCCTCATCGGGCGGCTGAAACCGAAGCACGTCCCCGACGGCGGCAACTCCCGCGCCCTCGTGCTGCAAGCCTACCGCTTTGCCCGCAAGACGTCCGAAAACCCGGAGGGCTGGACGCTCGAAAAAGCCAAAGAATGGATCGAGAAGAACGAGGCGACAGCAGCCGTCGAAGCCGCCCTGCGCGTGGAGGAGAATCTCCGTGCCCTGGCCGCCGCGCCGCTCGGGGAAGCGGTCGACCTGCTGTCGTGTCAAGCCGGGAAGCCCGACACCGTCCGTGTCACCGGATTCATGGGCAGCAAATACCTGATGCTCGACTGGATCGAGCGCCAGGTACCCAAAGACGCCGAGAGCTTCCTAGATGCATTCTCAGGCGGGGCCAACGTCGCCTATCACTTCAAGCGCAAAGGCTTGAAGGTCATCGCCAACGACCTGCTGCGGTTTCCTTACCACCTGGCCCGCGCCGTGATAGAGAACTCCACTGAGACCCTGAGCAATGAGGACATCGAGATGCTGCTGGCGGCCAATCCCAACGCCGGCACCTTCATCGTCGATCACTTCCACGGCTACTACTACACCAAGCCGGTGCTCCAGTGGCTCGACCGGGTCTGGGCCAACATCCAGCGACTGCCCGGCTACAAGAAGGACTTGGCGCTGGCGGCGCTCGGCAACACGGTCAAGGCCAAGAGCGCCTTCGGGCAGTTCTCGCGCTCGAAGAAGCAGGCCCGGGCCGATTTGGAATCGGAGGCGAGCCTGGAACAATCGCAGCTCTCCAACCCGCCGCTTTCGAAGTTCATCGACTCGTTCCGCCGTTCTATCCGCCAGCTCAACCGCCTGGTGTTCGACAACGGCCAGCCCTGCCAGGCCGTCCAGCTGGACGGGGCCGAGGCGGTCCGGCGTTACGGCGCCGATGTCCTCTATCTCGATCCGCCCTACGTGACCGAGTTCGGCACGAACGATTACGAGGACGCGCTGCACTTCGTCGAAGGCCTGACGACGCGCTGGGCCGACAAGACACTCCAGTCCAACCCGCGCCGCAACTTTCCGTCACGGACCCGCTTTTCCAAGGAGTCGATCCGGAAGTTGATCCAGACGCTGGCCGCCGAGGCCCGCGACCGCTACCCGACGGTGCTGCTGTCCTACCGGGACCGGGCGTTTCCACGCGAGGAAGAGATCCGAGACATCTTCGGCACGCACTACGGCCGCGTGCGTGTGGCCGGCCTGGAGGTGGACTACAACATCGCCAAGGATATCGGCCGGGAGGGCAAGCATGCCCGGGAGTTGCTATTCGTCTCTTCCCGGCCCCGGTCTGCCCCTCGATCCGCCGCAGGGAGCGTCACGGCGTCGTGCCACACCTCGATCCCCGTAGACCTGGTTGTTCGACCTGGAGTTGACCCGATTTGGTGGACACCTGAGAATTTGGGAGAAAGGAGTCCACAATGGGAAAGAATCAATACTCGTATCCGCCTGAGTATCGGGCTCGGATGGTGGAACTGGTGCGGGCCGGGAGGGCGCCGGAGGAACGGGGCCGAGAGTTCGAGCCGACAGCGCAGTCGATCCGCAACTGGGTCAAACAGGCGGACTTGGATGAGGGACGGCGAGCAGACGGGTTGACGAGTACAGAGCGGGAGGAGCTGGGCCAGCTACGGCGAGAGAACCGGCAGCTGAAGCTGGAGCGAGAAATCCTGGCAAAAGCAACGGCCTGGTTCGCTCGGGAGACCGGCTCGGTGCCCGGAAAGTCTTCGAGTTCGTGAGCGAGCACCAGGAGAACTATCCCCTCGTCACGATGTGCCAAGTGCTGGGCGTTTCCCCCAGTGGGTACTACGCGTGGCGTGATCGTCCCCCCTCGGCTCGAGCTGAGGAGGATGCGCAGTTGAGATCCCGAATCGAGAGAATACATAGCTGGAGTCGAGGCACCTATGGAGCGCCGAGGATCCGAGCCGAACTGGTGGCTGAGGGCCAACGGGTTTCCCGCAAGCGGGTAGCGCGTCTGATGAAAGAGGCGGGAGTGGAAGGGGTGAGCCGACGCCGGCGAACTCCGACGACGCATCGGGAGCCAGGGTCTCGCCGAGCCCCGGATCTGGTGGATCGGAACTTTACGGCGCACCGGCCGAACCAGCTCTGGGTTGCCGATATCACCTATATCAGGACCTGGGCGGGGTTTTTGTATCTGGCCGTAGTGGTCGATGCCTTCAGCCGCCGCGTGGTGGGCTGGGCGATGGCCACCCACTTGAGGACCGAGTTGGTGATCGATGCCCTGAACATGGCGATCTGGCGACGCCGGCCTGAAGGGGTCATTCACCATTCGGACCAGGGATCGCAGTACACGGCCATCGAATTCGGCAAGCGCTGCCGGAGGGCTGGAGTGAGCCTATCCATGGGCTCCCGAGGCGACTGTTACGACAACGCCTTGTGCGAGAGTTTCTTCGCCACGCTGGAGTGTGAACTCTTGGAGCGGTCTTCGTTTCGCACCCCCATCGAGGCCCGGATGGCTGTCTTCGACTTCGTGGAGGGTTTCTACAACTCCCACCGTCGCCCTTCGTCTCTAGAGAACCACTCCCCAGCAAGCTATGAAAGGAGGCACCATCAGGCGTCAGCTGTTGTGGAAACTGACCAGGCCATGGAAATCGCTGCGCGATTCCCACCGCCTCTTGGAAGCCGCTACGCGGCTCCCACAGTTCCCACAACGCCTACTGCAACTAGTTGAAAAACTCAAACTAAAAACTGTCCACCAAACCGGGGCAAGTCCACTCATCCCCTCGCCCCAGGAGAAGCGCGAAGCCGTGCTGCGAGATCACGCCCTCGACCTGCTCGCCAATCTGGACACGCGCCTCGGGCGGATCGAAGCACACCTCGGGCTCTCCGCCGACGAGGCCAGGGCGTTCCGGGACCTGATGGCGTGCATCCGCCGTGACGAATCCGAGGCCCGGCGCATCCACGCCGAGCAGCTCGCGGCGGACGTCGGCGAGCGCTGAGCGAACATCGCCGTTTTCATCCCCGGCGGTAAGTCCCGGTTCTTCCGAGACTTACCGCCGAACCTGCATAAATCCTTTTATATCAGTTAGTTAAGTTATCGGTTCGCCTTGCTTTCTGTTCGGGAAGAAGCGTTCATGTGTGTGAACACAAACCCCGAACCCCTTGCCGGACAAGGGGTTGTGGGAGGAAAGCAAGGAGAACCGATGGACCTGCGCGAACTACGCTTCGGGGTCGAGATCGAGACGGTCAAACGAACACGCAAGCGCGTGGCCGAGGCCATCCAGTCGGTGGTGGGCGGCAGCGTCACCCATCCGGGACGCCCCGGGGTATTCGACCCCTGGGAGGTGGTCGACGCGCACGGGCGCACCTGGAAGGTCGTCTCCGACGGCTCCCTCAGTCACGTCCCGGGCCATCTGCGGGCCGAGGTCGTCACTCCGGTGCTGGCCTACGCCGACATCCCGAAGCTGCAGGAGGTCATCCGGGCGGTTCGCAAGTGCGGTGCCAAGGTAGACCGGCACTGCGGCATCCACATCCACGTCGACGCGAGCCGCTTCGACGGCCGCACCCTCGGGAACCTCGCCAAGACCGTCTACAAGCAGGAGCCGCTCATCCTCGCGGCGCTCGGTGTCACCGAGAACCGGCAGCGGACCTACACCCGGCCGGTGCGCGATGACCTGATCCGGGACATCGAGCGCCACCGCCCCCGGACCACGGACGAGTTCAGCCGCATCTGGTACGGCTATCACAACCGCCACCCGCAGCACTTCGACGGCACCCGCTACCACGGGGTGAACCTGCACAACGTCTGGTACCGGGGCACGGTCGAGTTCCGCTGGTACGAAGCCACGCTCCACGCCGGCAAGGTCAGGGCCTACATCCAGCTGGTGCTAGCCGTGGCCGCCAAGGCACTCAACGGTCGCGCCGCGTCCAGCCGCAAGCGCCGCTTCAATCCCCGAAGCGCCCGCTACGACTTCCGGGTGTTCCTGCTCCACCTCGAACTCATCGGGGACGAGTTCAAGACCGCGCGCAAGCACCTGCTGGCGGCACTGCCGGGGGACTCGGCGTTCCGACTCGGCAGACCGGCGCCCGAGGCGCCACCCGCCGTAGAAGCGGAATCCATCGCCACGGAGGCCGGGCCGCAAACCCGGCCTCCGGCTTTTGGGGAGGAGATCACCGCTCAAACCGAAGGAGAAACAACGCGATGAGAGTGCGGATCAAGAACACCGACCTGGACGGCAAGCCACTCGAGGGCGAAGGAGAAATCTTTACCGGCAAGACCGAGCTCGAGGTCGTCCAGGCCGTGCGGGGAACGACGCTCTTCTCGGACCAGACCACGCTCGAGGATTACGTCGACATGGTCCTACGCAACGCCAAGATGCTGGCCGGCATCGAGCTGGTCGTCAAAGGCAATACGCCGAAGGAGAAGGCCGGCGCCCTCCTCGCCTCCCTGGTCGACCACGGACTGGCGGAATACGTCGAGGACGAGCCGACGGCGCCGACCACGGTGTCCGCCGCCGTCTGGCAGGGCCTCGAGGCGGTGAGGGACTCCGGAGCCACCAACATGCTCGACCGGCCCGCGGTCATCAAGATCGCCGAATTCCTCGGCTTCCACGAGACGGCGCGCTGGATCGAAGCACACCACGGGCCGTACTCCGAAGGGATCTTCCGGAGATTCGTGGTCGAGCCGAAGGGAGACAAGTGATGTGCGCACAGGCGGGCATCATCCTGGGACAGAAGCGGCGCCGCGCCGAGGAGCGCGACCATCTCGCCTGGCTGTTCACTCAGCTCCTCGTGTTGAACGAGCCCCGGGGGCCCCACGCCACCGGCGTGGCCTGGCTCAACCGCGACGGCGAGCACCGGCTCTTCAAGCGGCCGCTGCGGGCCAGCCGGTTCGTGAGCGACAAGGCGTTCCACGAGGTTCTGGGCGGAGTCGACAACCGCACTACGCTGTTCCTTGGCCACACCCGCTGGCGCACGCGCGGCGATGAGCAGATCAACGAGAACAACCACCCGATCCGGGCCGGAGACATCCTCGGCACCCACAACGGCACCATCTACAACGCCAACTACCTGTTCCGGCGGTTCAAGCTGCACCGCTTCGCCGAAGTGGACAGCGAGCTGCTCTGCCGGCTGGCGGGCCGGGCCGCCAGAGGTGGCCCGATTGACACCGTCCGGTTTAAGGACCGTCTCAAGCTCTGCCGAGGGCAGATGACGGCGGTGCTTGCCTCCCGGCTCGATCCGGAGACCGTCGTCGTCCTCAAGGGGAACAAGCCGCTCGAGCTGCGCTTCCATCCCCGGCACCGGGACCTGACGGACTTCTCAATCGAGCCTTTCGAGTTCATCGCGCAGACCAGGCGGCGCAAGATCGCCCCGGCCGAGGAGGCACCATGACACCGAGGCAGCAGCCCACAGAACCCGGAGAAGCCTCGAAGGTGAACACATCCGGCATGCTGAGGCTCTTCGTCTACGGCACGCTCAAGCGCGGGTACTGGAACCACGACGCCTTCTGCCGGGGAGCACTGGAGATCCCGGAGGCGCAGGTTCGGGGCCGGCTCTACGAGGGGCCGGGATTTCCAGTGCTCGAGGTCCCGGACGAGGACGTCCTTGCCTACGGGACCGCGAACCCTCTGGCCGACTTGGCCACACAGGCGGGCCTGTCCGACTCGATGGGATCAGACCCCCGAGCGCTCCCTGAACGCGCCACAGCGGGCGCCTGGGGCGCCGTGTACGGGGAGCTGCTCACCTTCGACGACCCCGATTCCCGCCTGCCCGCCATCGACCGCCTCGAGGGGTTTCGCCCGGGCGGTTCCAGTCTCTACCGGCGCGTGCTGGTCCCGGCCACTGTGTACGGCGCCCACGAGCTCGCCTGGGTCTACACGGTTGCGATGACCCACATCAAAGGACGGCGAATCCTGTCCGGCTGCTGGCCGGAGTAGAACGGCTCCGCCACAGCGTCCGCCACATACCTTGAGTGCCGTATTCCCTGGGGTGTGGCGAGGAATCGGCGGAAGCGGAAAAGTCGGCCCTGGCGATTGCCTCGGCCGATGAACAAGGTCTTCCCGCACCTCATTTAAGAACAACGAGTGATTGCCCAATTGTGTCAAACGAGGAGTGCCTATGAGCAAGACTTCCAGCAGCAGGCGAGCGACGAAGAAAATTGTCCATGTGGTCGTGAGATGTGACCCCCGACTCGTCTCCCAAAGCGCCACAGCGGGCTCCTGGGGCGCCGTGTGTACGGGGTCCTCTGCTCTGACGCCTTCAAGGTAGGCCCGCCCCCGGAATTCATCGGCGTTGAAGATTGGAGAAAATCTTCACTTTAGGCTTGATAGTTCGACTGTTTCAAAGTGAAGACGCTTACCAAACCGCATACTCGCTCCACCGACTAGTAGCAGGCGGTTTTTGAATAGCAGCATGCGGTGAAAGAATCGGTCGTCTACAAGTTTGGTCGCGATGCGCCAAGTCTTGTCACCACGGCCGAGGACTTGGACATTGCCGTTATACGTGCTGACAAAAAGGCGCCTGCCCATAGTGTAGGCCGAAGAACCGAAGCCTTCCATACCCTTGCCGCGCTCCGCGTCAGCGAGTGGGTCGATCAGACTCGGCCCCTGTGACCACTTACCGCTGGTCGGATCGAAAACATCGACCCGTGTTGTCGGGCCACCCTTCTGTTGCATGCCGCCTATAGCGTACAGCTTGCCGTCAAGGTGTCCGAGAGAGAGCGCTCGTCGTTGGAAAGGTGGCGTGGGGAGTGGTTCCCATACGATGTTCTCTTGCGATAGATCCCCCACCCACGCCGTCTTGTGCCATTTCGGTTCTTCGCCTCCGAGTTGCCAACCACCCACAACGTAGAACTTGTCGCGGATCACAACGGCGTCATGGGACGAGCGGGGCTCGGGCAAGGGCGGTAGAGACTCCCATTGCTTCGTCCGGGGGGCGAAGCGAACTAAATCCGCCACCGAACGCAAATCATGGTCCTCGCCCTCTTTGTTATGTGCCGTAAATCCACCCAAGCGGTACAACTTGCTGCCATGGACAACCATCGCCAGCCCTTGCAGTCGCGGACCTTTGGCGATGGTTTCCCACGTCGCAGACTTCCTCAGATTCAAGCGGATGAGTTCGTTGGATTGACTCGTATTTGAGTAATGATGTGCCCGGCCAAAGTGTCCGCCGTAGACGTATATCCAGTCACCGATCAACGCCGCCCCGAAACTCGTGATGCCCCTAGGCAGGTCGGCGTACCGCGGGCCTTTCTCTGGGAGTGACTCGGCACTTGTGGACAACTCGCCAGCGTCGGATGTCCCAGCATCAAAGGTTACCGTGCTGTAGTGCCTCACTTCCTCGTATTTCTGCTTCTGGAACTCGCCGCCTTTCTTCTCGATCCATCGGGCTCGAATCTCATACCGGCCTGGCGTCTGTGCTTTCAAATTGGTCATCCCTCTGGCGTCGGTCTTGAGTTCCAACGGTTCCCCCTTTGGAGGAGACACGATGACTTGAGATGCCTCTAAGGGTTGACCTTTCCAAAAGACGCTAAGTTGTATTCCGCCATTTGCGAGTCGTGGCGAAATATCGAGATCCAGCCTCTCCGAGCGTCTCAGGCTGTCGCTCACGTCCGATCTCAGCGACTTCGCGTAGTAATGAAGCAACATAGGCTTGTCACCGTGCGAGAAGACGCCATACAAACATTCCGCTTCAACGCTGCCCGGACCCGAAGGTAAGCCGCTTGTCAGCAATCCGTCGTTATCTCTTTCAACTTTGCGAAGTTTGAGCGGGACGTATTTCCCTTCGGTGGTGCGAGACCACGCCTTCAGTTTTGTCAGCCTATCCAGAAACTCGGCTGAATCCGCGTGAGCGGACTCACTAAAGTAGACATGGGCTTGTGGACTGCTGCCGTCCTGGGTCTCAAGCGCAATCCAAACAAAATGGGCTTGTAAGGAACCCGTCGCCAAGATTATGCCTAATATTGTCAACCCGAACACGCGTAGGTTTTTCATTTCTGATCTCCTTGTTGATTGGAAAATGCTGATTGGGCTTGAGTCTCCAGGGAGCCTCTGGTCCCCTTTCTAGTGAACGATTCTTCGAGCGTCATGCTCAGAGATGCCTGGGTTTGCTGCGGCTTCTTTGACCGATTCGTGAACCGAATCCTGACGCCTTGTCTTCTGCTGGGGGTCATAGTTTACGATTGTCACTGAAATCTCCTTTTTTCAAACCCGCTCTTCCTTGTGAGGTGACTGCGTTTCCCCTTTTGCTTTCTTGAGGACCTTAAGAGTGGCCTGTCCTCATGTCACATCGATCAAGTTTCCAAGGAGTTCCGCTTCGCACAAGCGTTGTCCAGAGTTCCAGGCTGGACGACCTTGACCAAGCTCCGACCGTAACGGAGCAAGAAAGTGGCATCAACCGCTGCTACCCCGTACAGTCGTCCGCTCCCTATCGGGGGGTTCTCGGCCAGCTTCTCGAAGTGATCTGAAGCTCGCAGAACCTCCGTTCCATGCCTCATCGAGAAGAAGTAAACGCGCTCACCGGCACCGATTGGCGAGACCCAGTTTTGGCCTCTGAGTCTCTGGATCCACCGCTCTGTTCCCGTAGCCAGATCCAGACAATAGGCAACCCCCGCCTTGTTGACGAAATAAGCATGACCCCGGTGGGCCAGCACCGAGCAGAAATAAGTGGTTGCGTTCTTGGCTTTCCATAGAATCCTGGGCCTGTCCTCACCCGCTCTCGGAAGCCGTATGGCGAGGTTGTGTCCCTTCTTGCTGGAACCGACGATGGCGCCGCCTGGGAAAAGAGTGGGCGAGGGGATCCGGTTTCCTTCCAACCCATCCAGACCCCAGATCCTTCGCCCATCCTGCCCGAGGTAGGCATTTAGTCCGTCGCCGCCGCTGACCAGAACGATTTCTTCACCCTGGTGTTGGCAGACGGCGGGTGTGCTCCAGGCAATCCCCTGGGGCCGCTCTGTCATCCAGAGGTTCTCTCCCGTTTTCCTGTCCGCCGAAAGCAAGAAGCTGGGTCCGTCGTGAGCCACCAGCACCAGCACTCCGCCTCGGCTCAGGCGCAGCGAGCTACCGATGCCGTGACGTCCTCGGAACTCCCCATATTCGTTGACCAGACTACGCTGCCAGCGAAGTTCTCCGCTATGGCTGATCCCGATGAACTCTCCGGTCTCGAAGAAGACGTAAACCGACTCGGCGTCGACGACAGGGGTAGGAGCGGCCCGGCTGACCATGTCGTTGACCTCGATCCGCTGCGTGGGTGCAAAGTCTTTTCGCCAGAGGAGGTCACCCGTTTCCAGGCTCAGGGCCAGGACGGAAAGAGTCTCTTTGTGGGGACCCTCGAGCGTCGTCAGGAACACTTGTGAACCGTACACGACCGGACTGGACTGGCCGTAGCCGGGTAGTGGGGCTTCCCACGCCAGGTTCTTCTCCCGTGACCATTCGAGTGGATAGTCATCGCCAGCGGCGCGGCTGTTTCCTTTCCCTCGAAATCCAGGCCACTGGCCGGCCCAACAGGGACTGGCCATGCAGGTAGCCAGAAAGCTTCTTCGTGAAAGTCCGAGGCGCATCGTCTCTTTCCTTAACTCCTCGATAGGGGATCGCCGTTCTGGAGCGGCTACTCGAGATTGAACCTCCATCGCATGCCGACGCGGAACAATCGTCCGGGATCTGCCCGTAAGAATGAAGGCTGAGCGGCGTTGAGGTACGCGTCTTTGCTGTCGAACAAGTTGTCCACCACGAAGAACAGCTCCGTTGCCCGGGAGAGGGGTTTGGCAACGTACCAATCCCAGATCTGGTGCGCATCACCTAGAATCGTCCCTCCCCTGCCCGACACCGGCCACTTGCTAAAGTAGGTGCCGCGCAGGTTCGTCCGCCACCCACCGAACCGGCTGGAGCTGTAGAAGATACGGAAGTTCCCATGGTGGCGGTGCCGCCCGCTGAGGAAGGCGTCCGTCTCCTTGTCACGAGCATCCAGGTAGGTGTATCCGGCCGAGATCATCAGGTCACGAGTCGGTTTCAGCTCGATCTTGCTCTCGATGCCCGAGGTGTAGACATTGTCCACGTTCCGATAGAGATAGAAGAAACGGTTGAGAGCCGGATTGAACTCGGAACTGATGTCAAAGGTTCGGAGAAGGGCTTCCATCTCCGCCGAGGTCCCGGGCTGGCCGATGAACTCCGCTTGGATCAAGTCCTGGATGTCGTTGCGGAAGAAATTGGCGGCGAAGCGGATCTTCCCCATGCCGTAGTCCAATCCAAACTGATAGGTTGTCGACTCCTCCGGCTGCAGGTGGGTGTTCCCGATCACCTGGTAGAAGTGCAGTGGGTTCTGGAATCGGTAGTAGAGCTGGCCCAGATCAGGCGCCCGAAAGCCCCGCCCGAATGCCCCTCGAAGTCGCAGCTTCTCGGTAATCCGGAGCAGACCACTGGCCCGCGGCACGAAATGGCTTCCGTATAGGTTGTGGTGGTTGAAACGGCCCCCAAGGGTCAATACGAACCGCTCGTGAAGCGAAAGGCGATCATTGATCCAGAGATCGACCATGCTGATTCCCTGGCCGGCATTGTCTCCCAGAATCCGGTTGTATCCCCGGTACGCATCTTGAGTCCACTCCAATCCACCTTGTAGCAACTGTCGCCCGCCGAGGACGTGGGAGACCGAGCTGTCGAAACGGTAGAGGCGCTGGTTGAGATTGGCCACCGAGTTGATGGGACCCGGCTGGGATAAGACATCCGAAAGGGAACTTTCGTCGTATTTTCCGTAAAAACCCCGGAGATTCCATCGGGTCATCGGCGTCAGGCCCACGTCCGCCGAAACGGCATAGTGTTGGGCGCTGTCATTCGTCACGCTATCAGTGGGTCCGGACGAGCTGAGCAGGGAGCCGCGATCCTGATTCACGAAAGAGTGCGCCGTGGCCCTGAGCTTGAAACGATCTGAGAATTCGTAGCCGAGCTTGCCCAGATAGTCGTAGCGGTGGAACCCGGCTCCGGTGGTGCCAAATCTGGAAGGGATCAGGGTGAAAGGATTCTGCTTGTGGCGCTCGGCCTCGAAGAAGCCGCTCCACTTGTCCTTTACGAAACCCAGGTCACCGCGCACGTCGAAGCGGTTCAGAGACCCTCCGCTGGTAGTGACGCTGGCCTCCACCGGAGACCGTGGTTTGCGTGTGATCATGTTGATGACACCGGCGATGGCATCAGAGCCGTAGAGGGCCGAGGACGCACCCTTGACGATCTCGATCCGCTCGAGGCGGCCTACGGACTGACGGTCCATGTTCAGAATTCCCGACTTGATGCCTTTGGCGCCAACCAGGGGCAGGCCATCGATCAGGATCAGACTCTGGCGCGAGTCGATTCCTTGAATCTGGGTTTCAGAGCGGTTGGCGGAGGAGCCACTTCGAGTGATGATCCCAGGTTCCTCGGACAAGACGTCCCGCACCGTCTCATAGCCCGAGTCGTGGAGCAGTCTCTGCGGGATCACGTCGACTTTGGTGGTCGAGTTTTCGATCAGCTCCTGCTCTCGGGAACCAGACACAACCACCACTTGAGTAGCCAAAGCGGCCGGGGACAGTTCGAGGTCCAGGGTGGCTGGCTCCCTCTGCGCCAAAGTCAGATCGTGGGTGGTGCTGTCGAAACCGGACAGGGCCACAGTGACCTGGTACCTTCCGGGCTCGGTGACGAACTGGAAACGACCCTCGTTGTCAGTCACCTGATGAATCTCGAGCCCTGAACCCATATGTCGGAGAAACACGTCCGCACCCACCAGGATGCCGCCGGTCGAGTCAAAAACGATCCCTTCCAGCGCTGTCTTGTCACTCTGGGCCGAAAGCAGTCCCGGTGCGGATAGGGTCAACCAGATGAATCCAATCGTGAGTCTGAAAACTTTCCTCATGGTCCTCTCCTTGATCGTTTAGGTTGTTTTTGGGGGGCCGGAGAGCCGAAGAGGAGTCAGGCATACCGAGCGGCGACGGCAAGGGACTACCGCCAGGGTGTGGTAGAATGAAGAGGTCAATCATGGTCGCCTGAGTCTCTCTCGCGGCTGTATGACGGGCAGGAGCCTGGGTCGTCGGGATCTGAAGCTCGCGTGTGGCCCGGCTCCTGTCTCACTCCTTTAAGCTGTTCTTTGCCTCCGCCTCCTTCAGTGGTTCCAGAACTTCACCTAATCGACGGGGCCAGAGCAGCTATTCTAATTGAAAATGAATTTCAATTTCAATTAGAAAGTTTATCGGATCACGTCCTATCACCCCTGGGATCATAAGCACTATCGTTCGCGGCTCTGTGGGAGCGCTGGAACAAAGGATCGAGAATCCTTGGATCCTCGCCAATCATCACCACGGCGCCCCCCCAGGGCTTACCGACATTCACCATCGACAGCGATCATCGATCCCGACCGGTTTGACGACTGGCTCGATCCAGCATCGCCGTTGCCGCGGCTCCTCGAGCTGGTGCGTGAACCCCGTGGTCAGCACGAGGGTGAACAACGTCCGGAACGTCGACCCGGACATCCTGGCTCCCATGTCGGAGAAGCGGCTGATTTGACCACCCAGCGGGAATCGAACCCGCATCCGAAAGTCTTCAGGGGAAATCTGGATAAAAAGGACTTCCCTCAGAGAGAACTCGGAAAACCATCCGTTGACATTCGTAAGCCTATGAAAATAAATGGATTGTATATATTTATACTAAGAGATCAAGGGTTGTGGTAACGCTGCACCGCCTCCACCATTTTTCAAGACACAACGCGTCTCTCCGGGGAGGCCCTCCGAAGAGGCGAGCGTCCTATAACCCTATATTTTCAAAGGGTTTAGGAGTTATTCACATCGTTCCTGCCCTATCTCCCACCGGTCGAATTCGACTTGTTGTGCAGCTTCTCATTCTCTGGTTGGCCCGTATTCTCCGTTCTTTCTGGACCGAGTCCAAACCTCGTCCAGAAGGGTTAATCCATTTAATATTAATGGGTTGAGTCAAAAGGGCTGTTCTGGGGGCTTGTGGAAACACGCCCTGTGCTCGGTCGTGAGCACCCGAGAGTTCGAACGGCTCGTCCAGAAATCGATTTCCGCCCTCTGGTCTGAATACCGATTCCCGCACGTTCCGACAGTCTGTGCCGGCCTCCGGCAGGTAGCCTCCGCCATCCGGTGCTCTGGGTCCGCTGCGCGCGCCTCAGCGGTTGGTTCGACGACTACTGAGACGACCGCCTGCACATGGCCGCATGAGCCGGTTGGCGCTTGCTCACTTACAACTTTTCGCTTACCCGACGGCAGATTTTCTTTACTTTTTCCGGCGCAATGGAGTAAGATCTTTTTGTTCTAGATGAGCGAGAGTCCGGCATGGCTTGAACTCCCGCGTTATCGTTGAACTGCAACCGGCACATGGTGTCGTGCGCAGTTCAGGAATGTCCGCGGTTATCCATGGCGAGAGCGTGGTCTTCGGAGTTCTCCGGAGCCGCGCTTTTTTTGTTTGCCCGGCTCCATAAGCCTTCAACCTTTGGAGTTCAAGACCATGATTGATCATCAGATGACAATGGCGTGGGTTCAAGTCGGCGTTACTATCTTTGGGTTCACCCTCGGTTTTTATACCGCGGTTTGGACTCTTAATCGCAACGCTCGTTTGCAGCGGGAGCACATCGATCGACAACAAAGAGACGAGCGTCAGGCTATACGCATGGCCATAGTTCAAGAGCTCATATTGAGCCGTGAGATGTTGCAAAACGACGAGGTCGAGACTGCCGAACCCGTGCGATCAACGCCGCGCAACGCAGTCTACCAAGCTCTTCTACCCAAACTCGGATCGCTCAACGAGTCGGAGATCCAGGATATAATTCGCGCTCACGATGCGCTGACTGTCTTCGCCGCGAAGGTTCATAACCTCGGCTCAAAAGACGCAAAAATGGATGGCTATGTCCACCTCAAGCAGAACAAGTTAGCGAGATACGAGGAGCTGCGAGCTGAATGCCTCCCTTGTGTCTGCCAATGTATAAAAACCATTTGTAAAATAGTCGACAGCGAGAAAACGGGGGCTAAGCACCCCCAGATAACGCGTTGATCTTCAAGACGGCGTTCTGGATCGGTGCCGGCATCCGCAGGAACCACATCCGATGGGCCCTCGCTCGGTTCAGTTGAGTGACCCTGTCGTCATCGACTGCATGGAGACTATGGGACGTTGTTGAATTAGAGGAATAACTCCGCCAAGCTTTCAGGTCGTTCCCGAAGCGAGGAGAAAAGCAGACGCCGCGCGACGGAGGCGACTGGCAGTGAGGGAGACATTTCTTCTCGGTTGGGAAGTCGTCCGCGAGGAGGGCGAGGACTCGATGATTCCTGAGCCAAGGCATTCCAGTCATTCAAGAAGGTTCGCTGTTTTACTGGCATCGACCATCGGCAGCCCGGAATCATCGATCCGGACCGGTTCGACGATTGGCTCGATCCGACGTCGCCGGCGCCACGATTCCTCGACTTGGTGCGTGAGCCCCATGCCGGCCCCTGCGAGCGGTGATACGCAGTCCGGAACGACGATCCGGACATTCTGTCCCCAAGTCGGAGCTGGAGCTCTTTTGACCGTCAGGGCGGAAATTGGCGTTAATTGCCAAGATCAATGATTACTCGGCCGAGGAGGAAATTGGGGTCAAAAGGACTTCCACTTTCGGGAACTTGGCGAGCCATCCGTTGATCCTCGTAAGGCTCGGAAAATCAATGGATTACGCATATTATTTGGACGGGAGAATGGATTGCGAGAAGGCCGCAATTCCTCCACCATTTTTCGACGCACAACTCGTCTCTCCGGGGTAGCCCTTCGGAGAGACGTGTGTCCCATAACCTTTTATTTTCAAAGGGTTTGGGCGTTCCTCACATCCTTCCCAACCCCCTCTCCACCGGTCGGATTCGTCCGGTTTCCCGGCCACCTATTCTCTGTTTGCGCCGTATTCTCCGTTTTTACCGGACCTAGTCCGAAAGTCGTCCGATTGGCTTAACCAGTTGATATCAATAGCTTGAGGCAGAAATGCCATTTTCGAGAGTTGTGGAACAAATTGGGTTCAGCACCCGAGTTTTCGAACCGCTCGTCCGACACTTTTCGAAGTCCTCCGGTAAGTAACTAATAGGGGCCGGGATTGGTGCCCGGCCCGTAGCGTCAGAAACCAGACAACGGACTGGCAGCGGAAGCTGAGGCGGTTGTGGGTGTCGGCGACAACCGCCTCTATGCCCCTCCGGCGAGGTTTCGCGGCATCCCCACCGGCCTAACCGGTCCCGACCAAACCGGAAGGTCACGATGTGGAATGCCGATTTCAAGCCAGGAACCAATGGTTCCGACCTGCTTGAAGCAGAAGTCCCCCCGAAGTCCGAAACTCTTTCCCCGAAAGCGAGACTGGAATCGATTGCCTCGATCCTGGCCTTGGCCGTGCTCCGTCGGAGAATCCGCACGACCCAACCGTCCAGCGATCGGGAGAAGGGCGAAGAAAATTCAGAGAAAGATCGGAGAAGGACTTGATTCGTGTGGCGAACAGAGCGTTCATGCGTGACAAACGCGTCCAGGACGGGAGTTTGGGAGTGGTCCATGAATGAGTCAGGCAAGCAATTCCATAAGAGCAACCACACCGCCCGGTCCCGCCATTCCGTCCTGCGGCAGCTGGCAACGCTCGAGACGATGACGCTGGAGCAACTGCGCCAGAAATGGCTCGACCTCTATGGCAGCGACGCACCCTGCTACAAGAAACAGTTCCTCATCAAGCGCCTGGCCTATCGCATCCAGGAGCTCTTCTACGGTGGCCTGTCCGAAGCCGCCAAGGCGCATTTGGGGCAAGTCGCCCGGGAGGACCCCGTGGCCCGCGTGGACGCTAGGGTATCCAAGAATCCCGAGGGCAAGGCAAACATCCTGCCGGGCACCCGGTTCGTGAGGATCTGGAAGGACCGCCGCTATGAGGTCCTCGCCCAGGAGAACGGCTTTGAGTATGACGGACGGATCTTTCGGTCGCTGAGTGCCGTGGCTCGGGAGATTACCGGCACCCGCTGGAACGGCAGGCTCTTCTTCGGGCTGAAGAAGCACAACGGAGGTGCCAACCATGCTTGAGACCGACCAAAGGAACTCCACGGAGAAGAAGCTCATCAGTTGCGCCATCTACACCCGCAAGAGTCACGAGGAAGGGCTGGAGCAGGAGTTCAACTCGCTGGATGCCCAACGAGAAGCAGCCGAGGCCTTCAACCAAGCGGCCATCGCCCGCCAATCACCGAGCGTGCCTTGCGGCCCATCGCACAACTGGAATACGTCACCGACCAGAAGGCCAAGTTCGAAGAACTCATCGAGCAAGTCGCCTAGGGCGAGCCCGATGTTAACCGCACGTCTAGTGCGATTTGATGCCTCTCTGGCATCCTATCCCACGTTCGGCCGTCGAGAACCCGACCGTTCCTCTTCTTTTGAACGCCACCCCATTGCTTGAAAAAGAAAGGCACGCCCTCCCGGCGGCACTGCTTGCGAATCTCCCTGACCCAGTTGGCCTCGATGGGTCGAGAACCTGGTCCGCTCTCTCCACCGACTATGACCCAGTGGATGCCGGAAAGATCGAGAGTGCCCAACGGGCCCAATAGCGGTTCCAAGGAGAGAAACCTAACGGTAGCCGGCACCTCTCGCAGGTGGTCCGCTCGCCAAAGGTACGTCGCCGTCTCAATCGAAACGCCTATCCACACATTGGGGGACCAGTTCAGATCGGGACCGATTTCCGCGAGCCTCTCCGACCGCTTGGTCAGAATCTGAAACGTGTGCCAGTGGGCCTTCTCCATCGTCTGGAACACTCTCTGGATGAACGCGAGAGGCACCTTTTCGTGGAAGAGATCGCTCATGCTGTTCACGAAGATTATGCGGGGCTTCTTCCACGCAAGAGGCATGTCGAGGCGATTCGTCCACAGGCGCAGGTCGAATCCCTGCCTAAAGTGGTGGCCTGGAATACCGCGCCAGCGTTCCGCAAACGTTTCGGCGTAACAGTGTTTGCATCCTGGGCTGACCTTGGTGCAACCCGTGATGGGGTTCCATGTTGAGTTGGTCCACTCAATGGCAGATTTGACGCTCATTCGCCTTCTCCTCCAGGCCAGGGCTTTGTTGAAAGCCGAGTCTTATCATTGAGTTGCGACTGCCGCGTCATTGTCCGAAGATCCGGGAGCAGCTTTCTCTCCTTGAATGTCAATTCGTTCACGATACTACGGTACTCCTTTTGGCGCCGCTGCATGAAGTAGTTGGGAATGACCGCTTCGAAGATTTCTGGCCGCGTCATTGGGCTGGGATTGACCGCTATGATGATTGCTGCCTTGACCTTATCGAGAGGACACGGTTCGTACCGCCCGGGTGTCATGTCGAAGAGGAGGTCGTCCTTGAACTGCAGGAAGTACGGCTCGAGGGCGTTGATGGCGACGTCGTTCATGTAGACAACCGCCTTCGGATTCCGCGTTCCGAAAATCAGGTGATACTTGGCGAGGTCGTCTGCCGGGACGGAGACCCCGTGCTCGTCAAATTCCTTCACAGGTACCGAGTACGTATATCCAAAGAACTCGCGCAGGCGCTCTATGTACTTGCTGACGACAAGATCCTCACGCTGAATCTTGTCCAGGTTTGGGTTTCTCACGATGTCCAGCCAGTAGTCGCCGCCCATGACGGCGTTCACGGTTTCGACCTTGGCTTCCTTCACTCTCCGAGCAACCTCAGAGGCCGAGTCGGTGTAGGACCAATTGCCGCTCATCCGCATGAACGTCTTGAAATTGAAGTTAATCAGAAGCTCGGTGCTCTGAGTCGTGTTCCTCTCATAGATCTGCCTCACGGTCTCGAACTTGAGATCCTTGATTCCGTATGGGTCCAGGTAGAAGAACAAGGTGGCTCCTTTTCCTACCTCCAAGGCTCGCGAAAGGGCCTCCGAGAAGTCTTCCAGCGGCTTCTCGGTAACACCGTTTTTGATGTGGTTTGCCAAGTAGCCCTCAAGTGCGTCCTGGTGCGCAGGGTGCGAATCCGCGAAAAGGCAACCGATCTCGACGCCACGCTTTGGAGCGGTGTTAATAGCACTGCAAATGATCAGGGGTGAACCCTCCGATCCATCGCCGAAACGGCCGGGACCCGAAAAGGCATCAATGATGATCGGCCGTCCAAGAGCGTGAATCGTTCTCAGGTAGCAGGTGATATAGTCTTTCAGGATCTTGTCCTTAACCTTTGACCATTCGCGCTTCGTCTCGAAGAAGGGATCAATTTCATTCGTGCGGGTGCCGTAAACGCGGTCGTCCTTGCTCATCACTTCTTCCTCTTTTAAAAAGCCCCTGGCACACGTCTCGCAAGCTTCGGCAGCTCGCGCCGGCAGAGCGACCGATCGACTTCACTGGCGACACAACTCACGGGGTGAAGGCGTCCACGATGTTGAGCGTGCGTACGTGCGCCCACCCGCGAGCGTGTCGGGCCATGACGGGTCGCTCGGAGGCGGTGGGACTCGGCCCGCCCGCGTGGTCCGCTTGCGCCGATAAGCGTGCACCTGCAAAACCGGTGTCACGATACCTACGACCGTCCAACAACCGCCCGTGCTTTGTGAAGCGCTTGCAGTGTGTGAACCCATACCTCTAAGGCGGCCTGGCTCGCCGCCCTATCAAGCAGACCGTCCCCCTTCTCGTGGGCAATGTAAGTATTGCGAAACTCGTAGAACTGATCCAAGAGCTCCTTAAGGTCACTTTCCTTCAGGTTCTTGAAACGCGCTCGAACAGCACTGAAGACACCGCCCAGGGGCTGAGAGTCTTTCTGAGCGTAATCCAGACAGAAAATGAGCAACCCGGTCGGCATCAGCGGGCTACGGTGAACGAGTAGCCGCTTAAGAAAGCTAGCTTTAGTACTCAAGAAATCGCGGCGCTTCTTTTTTACATCCGTCAGGTCCGGCTCGAAGAAGTCTCTTTGGGCGGCAGTCTCAACTGGAACTTCTCCGGTGAGTCGTCCGAGCAAGAACGCCTCAGCGGCGTGGTCGATTGGTCCTAGAAGCGGCTGAAATACCGGGGCGAACGAGACACTCTCCTTTTGATTATGAAAATGAAACGGGCTGCTAGGGCCTTTCGATAGCGCGAAGGCAGTTGCTTGAACTCAGTCTCGGTGATAAACGTCCTGAGCTGGTCAGCGACTCGCTCTTCATCAGACCTGTCAAAGGGGAGAACTTGTTGCGGTGACTCGCTTTCCCTAATGAGCCCTACCAAGGCTGGCGCACACGCTCGCTTAAGCTCGTCGATGGAGGTGCGCCGCACCTGTTCGAATAGCTCCCCTGGCACATAGATATATTCCCAACGGGCTTTCCTAGTTGATGCGGCTTTGCACCACTCCACAGCGGCCCGGGCCTTCGCCGGCACATCACGGTCCGCGCGACCTTTTGTCTCCACGAGGTAGTAATGCCCCTTGGTGTTTCTCACAAGAAAGTCGGGGGTGTATGTGGTCCGCCGGCCTTCGGTGTTCAAGTAGTCGATTCGGAGGGCTTGTGGACCGGTATTCTTAGCAAACGCGTCGACGTCGGCGGCGAAGTCTGAGAAGTTTGCAAATGAGCGCTCGAGTTCGTTGTTGCAGGGAACGAGGTTGAATGGAGTCCGTTTCGCCTCGACCGCTGGCCTCCGTTCCGAGTGTGTTACCTGGAAAGGCTTCCAGGAGGAGAGCGAGTGGGGGGGCTGCTCCTTTGCGCGCTCTTCCTTGCGCGTTATTTTGGCCAAGATGAGCGGGATAAAAGTAGCGCGCATGTGCTCGCGGACGTCTGCGTCCGCAAGACGAGCAATCAAACGCTGGTCATAGAGTGTGACGTTCTCTTTGAAGAGCACCTCCTCGAGAAAACGCTGGACGAGTGGGGCAAGCGTTGCGTGCTGTCCGCGAATCCTTGCAGCGTGCTCAAGCTCTTCTCGAAAGAATGAGACGGCGCCAATGCCGTCCTTGAGAAGCTCGAGTTTTACACTCATCCTCTCGACAACCTCATCCGTGATGAGATGCCGGCCCTCGTATTTGATTTCTCGCTCTTGCGGCTCACCGAGCGGAAGCGTCCCAAAGTCTCTTTCGAAAGCAGTCCTAAGCTCCTCAAAGGTCAGTTCCCCAAGCTCAGGCTGGATGCGATAGCCAGGCGAGAGCCGTGGAATGAGTAGGTCGAGGAGCTCAAGGTCCTTGTTCGCCCCATCGGGGTAGATGGTGACCGTGGTCCGGGGAACCTGTTCAACGTCGACGACCGCGATGGGGAGGCCTTCTTGGCTAAGTTCGTCCTTGTAGAGGTTGGTAAACGACTTGTGTTCGACGACCGCGACCAGTTCGGCTGCTTCATTTTTGCCTGGAGGAGTCATCCGGCGCAGGCCACGGCCAAGGGTCTGCTCAGGGAGAATCTTTGACTTCGCCGTCAATGGACGCAGGGGAATAATCGTCGTGACGTTCCTTACGTCCCAGCCTTCACGAAGCATGAGGACAGAGACGATGCAACTGTAACGGCTCGTGTTGTTGTCGAGCTCACGGGAGAGCTTCCGGAGCTGTCTCGAGTCCTCGTCGTTGATGTCCTTCTCGCTCTCGATGAATTCGTAGTAGGCGGTGGCCCCACGGCCGCGTTTCTTGAGCTTCCCCTTGAGGTTGGTGTGAAGGTTTATGGTCTTGTCGTTTAGTTCGGAATAGGCAGGGTCTGAGTTCAATCGTCGCGCGATTTGGTCTGCGGCGTCGGTGTTCTCGGTCATCACAAAAAGCAGGGCTTTCTTGCCGCTCTGTTCCCACTCCTGTTTGGACTTAAGCCAGCGCTTGTAGCCAAGCGTGAGGTGGTTCTCATATTTGTATGCGGCGTCTTCGTGCGCGCGCTCCACGAGTTCCTCGCCGTGACCGATGATTGGCGTCTTAACGATGCCAGCGTCTACGGCCTCGCCGAGCGGGGTGTCACAGACAACGTGTCGAAAGATGTTCCCCTTGTCGTCGCGCGGTGTGGCGGAAAAGTCGAGCTGAGAAACAAGGCCTCCGCCCCGCTTTCTTACGGTCTCTTGCAAGAATCCGATAGCTTCGTTCCATGCATTATCCGCATCCCAGACATGGTGAGCCTCGTCATTGAGAACCATGAGCCGTGGGTGAGAGCTGATGCGCTGACGGAGAGCCTCGCTCGTATCGAGTGCGGAGGTTTTTGACACCTTGGGTCCCATCCAGTCATAGGTTTCGGGTTCCCTAGAGCCTCCCTTCTTGCGTTCGTAGCGACCGAGGTTGTGAACATCGAAGGCCCGGTACGCCGCCCCTTGGTTATGAAGGCTCCGTTGAAGATCAATTAGTCGTTTCCGGCTCGTATGGATGGCAAAGTGTCCGATGTCTGCCATGATCCAGCGTCGACCCAGCCGTTCAGCGACCACTCCAGTGGTACCGGAACCACAGAAGAAATCTGCCACCAGATCGCCTGCATCGGAGCTTAGCTGGATGATGCGCTCCAGCAATTTCTCTGGCTTCTGAGTGTCGTATCCGATTAGCTCGGCAGCCTGGGGCTGAACCGTGTTGATGTCGAGCCAAAGGTCCTGCAGCGGAATCCCCGGCATTTCGTCCAAATAGCGCTTCTGTCGGGGAACTGTACTGGGCTTAGTCTGAATGATGCGGCCCTGCTCGTGGAGGTCTCGCATTCGTTCCTCCGAGAACCTCCAGTAGCGTGTGACGCCCAGGAACTCGTACTGCGGGTTTCCCTTGGAGGCCCCGCCGGGTGCAGTTGTGTCGGAGAGCGTGTAACGACGGCCAGTGCCCTCCTCGACGTGCTGATAGAAGTTGTTGATGTAGTCGTCACCGTAAGGCTGATACTGCATGTTCCAAGAAAAGGACTCTCCCTTGGAGTAGACCAAGATGACGTCGTGGATGCGGCCCATGTGCTTGGACCCCTGGCTGATGTCGCTGTGGGCGGTTTGGCGCTTCCAGACAACCTGATTGATGAAGCGTTTACTCCCGAACACGTCGTCCAATACGGCCTTGACGTAGTGGGAGACGCCCCATCCGACGTGCAGGTAGAGAGTGCCGTCGTCAGCCAACAACTCGCGCATCACAACGAGACGCTCGTAGAGCATGTGGAGGTAGGAGTCGGTTCCTTTTCCCCACATGTCACGGTAGGCGACCATCTCGATAAGAGATTGGTCCTTGGCAACCGTTTCCTTTTGGTCGCCAATGCCGACGTTCATCGTGAAGTCGGCTCCAACGTCGAAGGGAGGATCGATGTAGATGAGGTCGACCTTGCCCTTGAAGTCCTTCATGAGGGAGGACATGACGAGCTTGTTGTCGCCCCAAATGAGCATGTTGCGGAAGTCGTCGAGGTGGGATTTCTGCGTGTCGAACAGGCCTCCTTGGGCTTCCGCCCGAGCTCGTGGCTCGTCGACAGTTTCAATTCTTTGAAGCGGCATCGCACATCCGTCGACGTCAACCTCCCGCCGGTTTCCGTATTCGTCGTATTTACCTTCCCAAACCAACTCGGTACGAAGAGTAGAAAGAGGATGGGGGTTGTTCGGATTAAAGCCGCCAGCATCTGCTTGCTTCTTCATCTCTTAGGGCCTCGCCTCTTCCTTTTCTAATTGCGTCTATCAAGCTCAGCGCTTCGGTGCGCGTCGGCCACTGCGCATGGTTGTCGGGCAGCGCTACTGCGTTTGCCGGTGTTGATGCCGGATCGTATGTACCGGATGGAAAGCGGAGACGTCCATTAGGCTTTCTCTCGTCGCTCGCGCTCGAACCGTTCAAGCACCTCTCCCAGATCAGCCAATGGCACTACGTCGCCATCTCGTCTGGATTGCCGATCCGTACCGCCGTAGACGACAGCTTTGGCCGAGATTTGCGGCAGCACCTTTGAAATCCGATTGAGCGCATCGAAATAATCAGAGGCAATCGTAGCACCGGACTTGATCTCAATGGCACCGATGCCGTTGCCGTTCTCATACAAGAGGTCACACTCCAAACCTCGGGTGTCGCGGAAAAAGGACAAATTGGACCGGTGGCCCCGATTGAAGCGATGCTTGAGGGCCTCCACCACGACCGCATTCTCGAACAGTGGTCCCCGAAGAGGATGAGTGCTCATCTGACCGGCATGCTCGATACCAATGAGATGGCTCGCCAGCCCTACATCGTAGAAGTAGAGTTTGGGTGATTTGACCAGGCGTTTTCGAATGTTGGCATAAAACGGCGGAAGCTGAAAAACAACGTAGCTTGCTTCCAAGACTGTCAACCAGTGTCGCGCCGTGGTATGAGAGACGCCAGCGTCCGCACCCAGAGACGAGAGATTGGCCAGTTGCCCCACACGCCCAGCGCACAAGCGGACGAAACGTCGAAAGCTCGCGAGGTTACGGATCTCCCCGATCCGGCGCACATCACGCTCGACGTAGGTTTCGAAATAGTCGCCGAGTGCCTGCCGAGGTTCGAGTTTCTGATCGTGAATCCGAGGATAGCAACCGGAGTACAAGACGTCGTCAACTCTATCGCTCGCGCCCGTTCGTCGCCTTTCGTCTAGGGAGAATGGCAGCAAGCGAAGCAATGCCGTACGCCCGGCGAGCGACTGGCTGATGGCATCGGAGAGCCTGAATTGCTCGCTACCCGTAAGGACGAAGAGGCTGTTCCGCCCCTCCGCGTCGGCCAAGACCTGCAGGTAGGACAGGAGCTTCGGTACGCGCTGGATCTCATCCAGGATGGCGCCCTCGCCAAGCTGCGAGAGAAAGCCTTGGGCATCGGATTCGGCAAATTCTCGCTGATTGGGAGCTTCGAGGTTAACGTATTTGAGATTAGGAAAGGCCGCGCGGCAGAGCGTGGTCTTGCCGGACTGACGTGGCCCGGTCACGGTGACAAAGGGGTACTGCTCGAACAGCTTGACCAGGCAGGGCGTAATCTCGCGCTCGATCATGACAGCTCAACAATAAAGGCAAGTAGATAAAATTGCAACTTGTACTTTCAACTTTATCCTGCCCACTGGACCTGTGCAGCGCCACTGGCTCTGCCTCGACGAGATGGCCTAAACTCCAATGGCTGGACTAGGTCCTGGCTGATGCGCCCCAATCGAGACGGAAGACACCGAGAGCATTGAAGCAACTGACGTGGCGTCAAATCCACGAGCTCTACCGAATGCCGGACCCCGCGCCGTCGCCTAAACCTGCAACCTCACTATAACGGAGCTCCAACTCAGGACTTTGCGGCGCGCCAGCTCGATGAGGACGGCAACTGCGCCATTGCCAAGCTCCGCTGGGGACTGGTCCCCTTCTGGGCGAAGGACAGCAAGGTGGGATGCACCCCATCAACGCTGGGGCCGACTCCGTTCACTACAAGCCGTCGTTCGGGACTGCGTTCCGCTTCCGACGGTGCCTGGTACCAGCTAACGGTTGGTTTCGAGTGGCAACGGACCCGGCTTGGCAAGCAGCCGTATTTCCTGGCGCTCGCGGACGGGGCAGCTGCTATCGTTCGCCGCGCTGTGGGAGCATTGGGAAACGGGCGGAGAACCCTTGGAGTCCTTCACCATCATCACCACGGTGGCCTCCCCGCCGCTTGCCGACATCCACCATCGACAGCAGGCGATCATCGAAACCGACCGGTTTGAGGATTGGCTTAATCCAATGTCGCCGGTCCCGCGGCTCCTCCAGCTGGTGCGTGAACCCCGTGCCGGTCCCTACGAGGAGGCGCGCCGTCAGTACGAGGGTAAACAGCGTCCAGAATGACGATCCGGGCATCCCGGCCCCAGTGTCAGAGGAACGGCTGATGTGACCACCAGCGGGAATCGAACCCGCGTCCTAGTCTTAAAGGGGGAAATATGGATAAATAAGGATTTCCTCCATGTGGAAGCCATACGTTGACGTTCGTAAGGCTCTTTAAATCAATGTATTACGCATATCGGTTCTAAGAGAGTATGGGTTGCGTGAACGCTGCAATCCCTCCACCAAGCCTGTGCGTTTATAATTTGAAGCCTCTTGACACTCTTTGGCATGAATTCTTATACTCCCCAGTTTAGGCGGCGAAGCACCAAACAAACTCTTCAAGGAGATTGAGGGATGAAGAGGAGATCAGACCTTACCGTAATTGTGGCACCTGGCATCCAAGGTCCCGCCAAAAAATACATATTCCCGCACAAATTACTTTTGAGCGCAGGAGTTTTGATGATTGTTCTCCTCATATCCTTTGTTTTGTCAGGTCTCCACTACTTTCATATGTGGAAAAGGACGACCCATTATGGACATCTTAGGGTTGAGGTCGATCAACTTCAAAAGGAAAACGAGACCTTTCGACTGACAGCCAAGCAACTGAATGAGAAGGTTTCTCTTTTGGAAGTGACCACGAAGAAACTGCACATCTTTTCCGGTTTGGATCAGGAAGGTTTGGGAGGTGTAGGAGGGCCTATGGATTGGGGAAACATCGGGTTGGGCCTAAACAATAGAGCTCTGTACAAGCACTTCCTGTCCTTGGACCGAAGGACCATTAGCCTGGTGAGCGAGTTGAGGCAGTTACACGAGTACTATGCGAACCGGCACCGACTGTTGACAGCTACTCCTTCTCTGATGCCGGTCCGGGGGTATCCTTCAGCTAACTTTGGCTATCGTCTGGATCCCTTTAGTGGAGATAGGGAGTTTCATCCGGGTATTGACATTTCGGCCCCCCGCGGGAAAAAAGTGATGGCGAGTACCGACGGTTTGGTCGTTTTCGCCGGCCGCCATCGCGGTTATGGGAAATTGGTGACTTTGGGCCACCCGTTCCGGATCTCGACCCGTTACGGACACCTGGGTCGAGTCGCAGTGAAGGTCGGACAAAAGGTGAAAAAGGGAGATATCCTCGGTTATGTTGGCTCGACTGGCCGCGCCACCGGTCCTCATCTCCATTATGAAGTTCGGTTTAACGACAGACCTTTAAACCCCCTGCGTTTTTTTCAGAAATTGGATTAGAGCCAGGAGAAGCGCTCTAATCTAATGACCACACGAGATAAGGAGCCGTCCTCGATTTCAGAGTGTTGAAAAGGTGCGGTGGTCCCTCACTCCTACTTTCTGACCCTACCTTCACTGGAGTGACGGGTGGGCTATTAATCTAGATTGCAGGCTCCAAACTACTTCGGGGTCTCCAATCTGTCCCCGGTTGATGGGCCCCGTCAGTTTCCCCGGTCCATTTTGCGAGTGCCTACCCCTTTCCCAAGCTTATCCACCCCGAAGTACAACTCTGGGGTCGAGTTGAAGGCTCGGCAGATCTCCTTGATCGATTATCCCAAATGCTGCTTCTCTACGCACAACTCTCCAAGCCAATTGTGCGATAAGCTTGCAGTTGCTTAGAACCAAGTCCTTAGAGCAAGTTATCATTAGCCGAGGAAAGTTCACAGATTATGTGGACAAAAAGTCATGTCGCGGGTCTGACTTGTTGATTCGGAGCATGTGGTCGGTCTGTTTCCAAGGCCACAGTCCGGTTCAAATTAGCAATTGGCGAGTACAATATACGGGCTGGATGTTGTGCCCTGTCCGCGAGTCGTGAAAAACGGAGGGGGCACTATCGAATCAAGGTAACCCCTCGTCTAGGTCACGATAGGCGAAGAGCCCGGCACCCGATGTAACCTTAGCACCATGAAGTTCAAGCTTTATGCTCCAGATTCCTTTCGCGGGGCATACAACACGGAGGAGCTCTGACGTGAGTCAGATTGTCGTCACGCCTGTTTACGTTCGGATCCTCCTCAAGGGCATTGATCTCTTTTCCATCCGGTTTCCGAAGTGAACCCGCCAGGTTGAGACGCAGTACTCCACCTCTTGATCTAACCTGTTATTTGCGTGTTGGGCTTTCTCTTCATTAGACTTTATAAGGTGTGAAGCATCTTGATAGATCGAGAAGGAACATGGAGAGGAGCGACCAGTACCTTTTGGAGTTGACTCTCGAGGGCGATGGCGACTCGTTTGGGGAACTCTTCGAGCGCTGGCATCGGCGGATTTACGGGTTGATCTTGCGCTATGTCGGCAACCGGGAGGAGGCACAGGACTTAACTCAGGATACGTTCATCAGGGCCTATCAGAACCTTAGCCATCTTTCGGATCCGGCCCGTTTCTCTTCCTGGCTCTATAAGATCGCGCTCAATGAGTGTCGGATGCGCTTTCGTCGGAAGCGCCACACCTCACCCGTGGCCCTTCAAGACTGTGCTGGGGTGGAACAGATAGTAGCAGAGAGGGCGACTCCGGAAGCGGTACTAGTGGCGAAAGAGAGTTTTCAGACCCTGAGAAAGGCTTTTCGCCGGCTGCCCGAAGAGCAAAAGGCTGTCATTGTCATGAAGGAATACCAGGGACTCAAGTTTCACCAGATCTCCGAGATCCTGGAGGTGCCGCTTTCAACGGTGAAGTCTAGGATGTATTTGGGTTTAAAAACTCTCAAGAAACTGATGGAGAACAGCGATGAACTGTAAAGAAAACCGGGAAAGAATGATCGATATGCTCTACGGCGAGGAAGGAGATTCGCGCCGCTGTTTTGAGTTTTTTAAGCACCTAGAGGGCTGCCAGGAGTGTGAGCAGGAATACCTGGAACTGATTCGGACTCGTGAGATATTAGGAGAATGGGAAAGTGAAGAAGCTCATGCTACAGACCATCTGACCGGAAGTGGACGAGTGCTTTCTTTTGTCAAGCCCTTCTGGAGATTACCCTGGTGGCCCACTGTTCAGAAGGTTGCGGCTGGGTTTTTAATCGGGGTAGGAGGGCTTTTCCTCCTCCAATATATGGGCTACTGGGGAGGGCAAACGGTGAGTGTTTCCCAACAGCAGCTGAGCGAGATGGTTCAGGATATGATTGTGGCCCGTCAGGCTGAGGAACGTCACGTCATCAGTGCGCTGTTGGTGGGATTCAGAGAGGACATCGACTTGCAACGGGAAGAAGACACACAGCACGTTTACAACTATTTGGTCGGGTTGGAACAACAATATTTGGAGAATCAAGAGGAAAACAACCAGTATTTAAAGGCGATCTTAACACGTTAAAGGAGTGGGTTATGTGGTGTATTTTATGTACCATATTGATGTTTTTTCTGAGCGGGACGATAGCTTTCGCGCAAAAGGACCTGAATATCGTCATGCTCAAGACAGACACACAGATCTTTGAAAGTATCGTCCATCAAATCCTCAGGCAGAATTTCAATCATCCTTTTGCAATTCAAGGAGCCCCTGAAGGAGTGTATCTTCGAGGTTATGGAGTTGTTTTCTCTTTTCACCTCACCATTAACCGTCACAAGATTCGCACGCCGTGGGGGGAAGTTTCCGCCCCCAAAGTGGTAGCACAGCGAAGCAGGGAGGAACAGATCGGTTTGGTGAAAGATATCATGACGCAATGTTTGGCTGATCACGGAGATTCCATCAAACAGCTCGGTGGCCATGATCGGATCTCCATCGCGGCACAGGTGGAGGATAGAAACGAGCTCGATCCGCTCAAGAAAAAGACGGTGATCGTATTATCTGCTCCCATAGACGATATTGACCTATTCGCGATGAAAAAGATATCGATTGAAAGTTTCAGAGAGAGAGTAGCAGTACTCGAATACTGATCTGTAATGAGGTGAGTGTGGGGTTTGGGTGCCCTCGTTTTTATTTCTTTCAGAACTTGGTGTTGAGTACTTGGCAAAGCACCAAAGAACTGTTTTAGGATGATCAACTTCTCTGATCTCAGAGTAAAAAAGCCATTTGAAGAGGAATTGGTGGACGGGGGTGTGGTTTCGGCTGAGGAACTGGCCACGGCGCTCAACCTTCAGAAACAGTCTGGTGACAGGATCGGAAAGCTGTTGATTGACATCGGAGCGATTTCTGAAACTGACGTTGTTAAGCATTTGAGTGAGTATCTGGAAATCCCCTATGTGACTTCAGAGGCTTTCCCTCAGGTCCCGGTGGTGGAAAACACTTTTTCTCTGCAGTTCATGAAGGAGTGTAGGTTCGTTCCCATTAATGCGACGGAAAGTGGAAAACTGCTCCTTGCCATGGCGGATCCTCTGGATCAGTCCACGCTGGATGCCGTCCGTCTTTACACCGGTTACCAGAATCTGGAGGTAGTGCTGGCACCGGAAAGCGAGATTTTGGATCTGATCGAAAGGTTTTATGGAAACCAGGCTTCTAGTTTGGGCCGAATTGTCGAAGGTCTTGACGAAGGTCAGATCGACACTCTGTCCGACGAAAGCGAGGACATCGAACACCTCAAAGATTTAGCCTCGGAAGCTCCGGTCATTCGGCTCGTCAATTTAATCATTTCTCGCGCCATCGAGTCTCGCGCGTCCGATATTCATATCGAGCCTTTTGAGCGGGATCTCAAGGTTCGTTATCGAATCGACGGTATTCTCTATAATGTAGAGTCTCCACCGAACAAACTCAAGGCCGCCATCATTTCACGGATCAAGATTATGGCTCGGCTCAATATTGCCGAACGGAGAATTCCTCAGGATGGGCGTATCAAGATGAAGGTGCTGGGCAGGGAAATCGACCTCCGAGTGTCAACGCTTCCCACCATGTACGGGGAGAGTGTGGTGATGCGGATCCTGGACAAGAGTAACACCCAGATTTACGATCTAAAAAAACTGGGCTTTTCTGAGCAGATAAACGAGCAGTTCGAGAAACTGATCTTGCGCCCTTACGGGATCATCCTGGTGACCGGTCCTACAGGAAGTGGAAAAACCACGACGCTCTACGGAGCCCTCAATGAGATCAATCTGCCTGATAAGAAAATCATTACCATCGAGGACCCAGTCGAATACCAGATCAGTGGGATCAATCAAATTCACGTCAATCCCCAGATCGGGCTGACCTTTGCAGCCGGACTTCGCAGCATTGTTCGACAAGACCCCGACGTGATCATGGTTGGTGAGATGCGTGACTTGGAGACAGCGGAAATCGGTATTCGAGCAGCCCTGACTGGACATCTGGTTTTCAGTACGTTGCATACTAACGATGCTCCCAGTGCGATTGCACGATTGGTGGATATGGGTGCGGAAGACTACTTACTGGCGTCGTCGATTTTGGGAATTCTGGCGCAACGACTGGTGCGGGTGATTTGCTCCCACTGTAAGCAGGAACAGGAGGTCGAGCGCGATTTTCTGGTTCAGATTGGTTTCCCTGCCGGTACAGATGGTCGGATCTATGAGGGTAAAGGGTGTAAAGAGTGTGACCATACGGGTTTTCGGGGACGATTAGGAATCTTCGAACTAGTGCTGATGAATGATGCCATTCGCCGCTTAACCATTTCCAATGCGGATACGACCCAGCTCCAGAAGGCGGCCATCAAAAACGGCATGGTCACGTTGCGTCAGGACGGGTTGAACAAAGTCCAACTCGGCATGACCACGGTCGGTGAAGTTCTAAGAGTCACCCAGGATATTTAGGCGAACCATGGCTTTCTTCCAATATAAGGCTGTAGCCCCCGATGGAAAGGTCATTGAGGGCACTCTGGAAGGGGTAGACGAACAGGCCATCATGGCCCGATTGGAAGCACAAGGCAAATCTCCGATCAAGGTCTTTTCAGGTGAAGAGAGCGGCTTGCTTGGGTGGGAACTGAAACTTCCCTGGCAGAGGAAGAGAGTTCCCCAGAATGACTTGCTGGTTTTTACGCAGGAGCTTTCGACACTAATTCAGGCTGGACTGCCCCTGGATAGAACTTTGAGTATTCTGGCGGAGCTCACTGAAAACACCTATCTACGGGAAATTGTCCGAGAACTCCTGCAAGAAATTAAGGGTGGAAAATCGCTCTCTGAAGCGCTCGCCATGTATCCGTCAGTTTTCCCCAAAGTATATGTCAACATGGTTAAGGCGGGTGAAATGGGCGGTGCAATGGACCAGATTCTGGAGCGCCTGAGAGAATATCTGGAAAGTGCTGGGGAAATGCGTGACTATTTAATCTCCTCGCTGATTTACCCCGCTATACTGGCCTTTGTGGGTGTTTCCTCGATCATTGTCATGGTGGTTTTCGTCATCCCGAAGTTTGCGGTCATCTTCGAAAACGCAGGTGCTCCGATTCCGCTGCCTATGAAGATCATGCTGGGCATGAGTTCCATTCTAACCCATTACTGGTGGCTCTTTATTACAGTAGGTTTAGGCGGCTGGTATTGGTTCCGGCATTATTTAACCACCCAGGAAGGTCGATTGAGCTGGGACCGCAGGTTGTTGACGGTGCCCCTTTTGGGCTCCGTTCTCCAAAAGGCTGAAGTTAGTCGGTTTAGCCGTACCTTAGGGACGCTTGTGCGCAGTGCTGTCCCCCTCATCCAGTCGATTAACATCGTTAAAGAGATCGTGGGGAATCAAGCCATTGCTTCGGCCATGGAGCCCATCAAATCGGGCGTGAAAAAGGGGGTAGGGCTCTCCAAACCGATTCGAGAGGCCAAGATTTTCCCTCCTTTTGCGCTCCACTTGCTCCAAGTGGGAGAGGAAACGGGGCGTTTAGATGACATGCTTTTGCAAATTGCCGATACCTATGATCGGGAACTCAAGACGGCCATGAAGAGACTGATCGCACTTTTTGAACCCGCCATCATTTTAGTTATGGGACTGGTCATTGGTCTCATGGTCGTCTCGATGATCTACTCGATCTTTAGCATTAATGACGTACCCTTGTAGTTTTTTTCTGGAAAGAAGACAGATGGAAAGGAAAGGCGTTATGAATCAATTCCAGACTACAAATCAAGACCGATTCGCCACCCTCAGAGAGACGAAGGGAAAGGCAAAAAAGAAAAAGACAGATCGGCAAAAAGCCGCTTATACGGAAGGGTTCTCCCTCATTGAGCTGATTGTCGTTCTCGTTATTTTGGGTTTGTTGGCCGGAGTCGTTGGACCCAGGGTTTGGGACAAAGTCGGTCAGAGTAAAGCGAAAATTGCCCGTATTCAGATCGAACAATTTGCCAATGCTCTGGGGCTTTTCCGTTTCGATATCGGACGTTATCCGACGAGCTCCGAAGGGATGCACGCGCTAGTCATCAGCCCCGGAACCTCTAACTGGAGTGGGCCCTATCTGGACAAGAAGGCGCTCCCCAAAGATCCCTGGAACCGGGATTACAAATATCGATCTCCCGGTAATCAAGGTGAATATGACCTATGGAGCCTGGGTGCCGATGGAGCGGAAGGCGGCGAAAAAGATAACGCAGATATCACGTCCTGGTAAAACCGGCTGCGAACAGGAGGGTTTCAGTCTCTTTGAACTGCTCGTGATCCTGATCTTGATCGCCGTAGTGGCAGCGGTGGTAATGCCTTCTTTTTCGGGCGCCATGAAAAACTTGGAGCTGCAGACGGCGAGCCGAGATCTCATCACGCGAATGAAACACGCACGGTCGCAGGCGATCGCCCACCAGCAAGTTTTCCGCATCCTCTTTCACTCGGACTCCGCTTCGCCTGGGGACTACGTTTTTGGCAATGAGTTTGGAGAAGAGGTGGAGCGATTTACATTGCCCAAAGAGATTTCATTTTTCCGCGAGGAACAAGAACTGCCTCCCATAATTAGTTTCTATCCCAACGGCAGGAGCTCCGGTGGAACGGTCGTGTTAAAAAATCAACCCGGGAAAAAGCTGCAGGTTGTAGTGGACCCGATTACCGGTTTCGCCACGTTGGTGAAAGACAGTGGTGAATAACAGGCGAATGAAATCTGATCAGGTAAAAGGTTTCACATTGCTGGAGATTGTGGTCGCGCTGGCCATCCTGGGCATTGGTCTGACCACGACGATGCAGATTTTTTCAGGGGGACTGAAAAACATCTACCGGGTCGATTTGGCCCATCGGGCCATGAACCATGCTGAAAACGTGATGAACCGAATCCTTAGCGATGAGCTACTCATCGATTCGACCCGGCTGTCCGGTTCACTGGATGAGGATTTTGGTTATACGGCAGTGGTTGATTACTGGGAAGATCCCCGGGACAAGATTTCGCTCAACTCGGTGATCCCTAATATCTTTTTGTTGAGTGTGAGTGTGGATATTTATTTCAAGAATGATCCTCGCGGAAAGTTGTACCGAACGGTCTGTTTGAAAACCGTTTCAGAACCAACTCTTCCCAATCGACCACTGGGCACGAACCCGGCCCTTCGGCAGTTGCTTGGACGGGGACGATGAGTGAACAGACAAGTGAAATTCGTATTGTCGAGCTGTCTGACTCTCAAGCTCTTAGGATTCGGTGTCCCGGCGTGGCCCGGCGTCAGCACCCAGCTGCGCATGGCTTTACACTTCTTGAGCTGATTATTACCTTGACGATCTTGGGTTTGATGGCCGGTGTTCTGTTCTCGTCGTTGCGATTGGCGATGAATAGCTATGTCAGAAGTCAGGAACGATTGGAGCAAGGGGCCCGTAGACGCGTGTTGCAAGATCAAATCAAGCGCCAAATCGGTTCGCTTTTTCCTCTGCAGCCCACCGCCTCTTTTCTCAACTCTCAAGGGGTTGGGTTTGCGGGACCCCAAGCTCAACCCGAATTACAATTTTCCCAAGTTCCCTTGTTTGACGGAACCTCGGAGTCGGTTACTTTTATCACGGTAGCCCCTTTAATGTTGTTGGAAAACCCGGGTCTTACGGTGGTCCGTTATGGTTTGGCCCAGGATGAGGCCGGAGATGAGTATCTGGGCGTCATGGAAACCCGATTCATAGGCTTGGATAGTTTCAACTTCATGCTGGATGCGCCTGAAGGTAAGTCGCTGCCCTTAATCGAGAAAGTCTCTCGATTACAATTTGCATACTATGGATATGATCCAATGACTGAAAGTTATGAGTGGTTTGACTCCTGGCGTGGCGAAGAAACGATGGCCGTTCCCAATGCCATCAGTATTTATTGGGATAATCATCACATGATTGTTCCAGTCAATGCCACCTTTTTCGGCAGCTCGCAGATGTTGGGAATTCAGGATTTGTTAAGTCGATCACCCCAGATTCAGCCCACTGTCCGACGATGAAGAGTCGAGTTTGCTTTAGACGGGAGTTAAGCAGGACTCAAGAAAACAGGGGTGCTGTACTACTGGTGGTACTCTGGGTGATGGTGGGGATGAGCTTGTTGGCCCTGTCCTTTTCCGTAGCGATTCGGACTGAAGTTGACGCGGCTCGTAATGTGGTCGATCAAAAGCAATCCTACTATATGGCGAGGGCGGGGATCGAGTACGCCACTTACAAAATCATCGAGTCCCAAATGGGAGAGTTCCAGCAACAGGGAGTGAAAGAATTCGAATCTATACCGCCGGTTTTCACTGGTTGGTTGCGTCTTCCACTCGGCCAAGGGAGTGCCGAGGTGGAGATTATCGATGAGACAGGCAAGATCAATGTGAACCTGGCGCCCTCCCATCTGCTGTACAATTTGTTTCTGTTCGTGGGCCTTGACGGCCAACAAGCTGATGTCATCACTGATTCCATCGATGACTGGCGTGACCCAGATGATTTGTATCGTCACAATGGTGCTGAGAGTGACTATTATCAATCGGCCCCGGAACCTTATTGGCCCAAGAACGGTCTGTTAGACGTTCCGGAGGAGCTGTTACTGATTCGCGGTATCACCCCTGAAATCTATTATGGCCGGAAGGGAGTGACGGAGACGGGCGAACGCGTAGAGTTTTACGGACTACAGAAATACTTGACTACCTTTTCCCATGTCAACCGCATCAACGTTAATTCAGCAGCCATTCCGGTTTTAGCAGCTATTCCAGGCCTGGATTACGACACTGCCTTCCGGATTTACAGCATGAGACAACAGGCACCCTTTAAGGATGTTGGGGAGATCATGAGGAGTATCCCGGGGATGGCCACCAATGTCGGCAGTTATCTCTCGACGGATCGGTCCAACATTTTTTCACTGATCAGTACTGGAAGCTTGGGTCACTCGCGAGTCGTAAGCCGAATCCGTAGTGTGGTTCAAGTTGGCGGAACCGGACAGAAGGATTATTCAGTATTATACTGGAATGAGTCAAATATTGAGCTGTAATTTCCGTCTGTACCTTTCTACTTCGAGTTGCATAGACTCGATTTTAGGGAGGATGGGCGCATGGAGAAAAGGTGATGTTTAACTTGGGTTCTGCCCTTGGCATCGAAGTCCGGGGAAGTGATCTGGTTTTCGCTACGGTCAAGAAGGGCATTCAGGATTTCACGCTCCAGCATTCGAGTGTCATTGAGGACTACCAGGAACTGACATCTGCTGAGTTGTATAACCGGATTCAAAACCATCTCCAGGTAAACGGGTTCAACGGCGAAAACGTGGTCTTAGGGTTACCTCGCGACCAGGCCGTGATCCGTTATGTCGAGTTGCCCCTGGAGGTAGAGGAAAATCTGGCTCAGGTGGTGCGGTTTCAGGTCGCAAAATTCGAGCCTACTGAAGAGGAGCGCTCCTGTTACGATTACCTAGTTCTTGATCGGGATGAAGAGAGAAACAAAATCTGGCTGCAGATCATCATGGTGCGCAGGACCGTTTTGGACGAATATCTGAATCTGTTCCGCGAAGTCAATCTATATCCAGCTGCCGTTCGTCTTTCCAGTGTCGCTTTGCATCAGGTGTTTTCGGTTCATGAAGATGGTTATTCGGAGAAAGATCCCAGTGTCGTCTTAGACATCAATTCTGAAGCGGTCGAGATTGTGGTGGTGGCTGGTTCAGAGCGGTTTTTTTCCGAAAAGGTCTTTATGGACCAAAATGAGCTGACGGTCGATCGATTGATCTGCGAACTGAACGTCTTTCTTTCCCACTTGAACTTGCCTGGGCAAGGCGTTTCGAAGATCTATTTGGCGGGTTTGCATGGAAGCCGGTTTGTGGAAGAGTTTCAAGCCCGATTCGAAGATTGTGAACCGTTGCTGGAGAAGGTTCGTCTGAAACAGAAAAACTCTCCTGTTTCCAATCTGGAAGAACGGGTCAATTCCATTGGTTTGGCGATTTCCGGCATGAGCAAATCGCGACCGAGCCGTTTCAACCTGATTCCTCCAGAAAAGCGACTCGTCAAAGCGAGGCCTAGTCTCATGCCGACCTTTTTGTTGGTAGGACTCCTCCTTATCCTGGGAGTTTTTTGGGGCACAAGGGAATATTTTCAGCACAGAGAACTTCTCGATCAGATCGAAACCCGGGTTCAGAGACTGAGGCCGGAGGTAGAACGGGCGATGGTGCAGAAAAGCCAGTTGGAGGAACAGCAAGTCCTATTGACTGAGTTCAAGAACTTGATGAAGGGTCGCCAGCAGATCTTGTTCATTCTCGAGGAACTCACGGAGAAGATTCCAGAAAATACGTTTCTTCAAAGCTTGAGTGTTCAGGGCAAGAAGGTGACGATGATCGGCTATTCCGATGCGGCCTCCAATTTGCTCCCTATCCTGCTAAACTCCCAGCATATGGAAAACGTTGTTTCGAAATACATTACTCCGGAGCGAAGAATGTCCAATAGGGAGAAATTTCATTTTGAGGCCGCGGTTAAAGAGTGAGAAGGAGTCAGCGGCCCAAGCAGCGAGAACGCCTGACTGTTGACTCGGAGAGAATAGCATGAAAAAGCTTTCCAAACGCGACCGGAGAGTGTTGATGTTGGGAGGGGTCGGGATTACGATTTTTGTGGTGATTTCGTACGTCGTTCTTCCCTTCTATGCAGCCTTGGCTGAAATTGCGGAGGATCTCCAAAGCAGGGCCTTGCATTTGCAACGCTCTGAGGAGGTGGTTCAGGCGGAGGAAACCTACCGGTCTGGCCTCAAAGAACTTGGCTCACAGCTTGCGCAATACGAGAACCAATTGCTGGATGCTCAGGACCCGAGTACTGCCATTAGCCAGTTGGAGATAATGGTGCGCGATCTGGCGGGTCAGAACAATCTGAAGGTAACCAGGACCACACCGAAAAACCGAAAAATCGGTGAACGCTACATCAAGATCGGCTTACAAGTAGGTTTAGAAGGCGATATTATGGCTCTAACTCATTTCCTCCATTCGGTGGCAACCTACTCGAAGTTCCTCTTGGTCGAAGACTTCTACTTAAGCAGTTATCAGGTTCGAAAAAAATATCGCTTGCAGCCGCGAATGGATATTTTAGCTTTTATTCAGCTTTCTTGAAAAAAGGGCATCCATGGTCTAGAGAGAAAAAGGGATATGGGACGGAAAGTACTCTTTGTGAATTTGCTAATTTTAGCGGGAATCGTTGGTTTAGCACAACAGTTGGTTTCGGTTTGGCACCGCTTTGAGCAGTCCAATAATCTGGAACAAATATTGCAAAAGGTCGGGTATGACACGGAGGAACCAGCGGAGACAGTCTTTCCGTCAATGGAAGAAGCCCGACCTCTTTCCGAGTACCTTGTGATTGCCGAGAAGAATTTATTTTCTCAGGAAAGACGCCTCAAGCGCTCGGAACCAGTGGGAGAAGAAAAACCCGAGGCCCCCAAAATCGCGCTCGGCCCTCACCTGAATGGAGTGGCTACGGTGAATGGACAGAGACGGGCTTTTATCACGGTTTACCAAGGAAAAACGAAAAAGGGGCGTTCCAAGACGGTTGAGGTGGGGGATCGGGTCCAGGGTTACATCGTGGGCGAGATCAAGGACACTACACTGACGCTTCGGTGGAACAACGATCAGAAGGTGATTGATATGCATGATACCACCCGGTCGCAGCAAGCCTCAGCGGCGCAAACGGCAATGGTACCGGTGACGGTCATTACCATTGGTTCGGCAGCTGCAGCGGTCGAAACGACGGCTCCCGAGGCATCGACGGCTGCGGTGCAGCCCGGTGTTCAGGTGGGTGTTGTTGGTATTCAAGGGAACGTTCCAGGCCGGAGGCAAGCTCAAGGTTTGAGGGGGGGACGTATGGGTCGTGGTCGAGGTGGACAGGGCAGTTTGGGACGTAGCCGGGGAGAAAGGAGACAGCAGGGACTCTCTTCCACGCTGGGAAGCTCAGGTAGGGGTGGGTAGACCCCATTCGACAGCCGGGTTCGCCGAGGAAGAAATTGACAGGCCAAACGTTTTCAGCAGCCGAAAGGGATATCAGATGAGACGAGCGTTTATTATTGGTGTTTTTTGGGCTGTGACAGGCCAGGTCATCGCTTCTGTTACCAACGGTGTAGTTTTTTTTCAGACCGCTGTAACTACCCGGCAACAAGGTGCACTAGCCGGAACGGGTGTGGTGCCGGTGAAAACACCATCGTCTAACCAGTCAACACCCGCGATGCCGGCGGTGGCAGACCGTCCCAAGGAAGCAACACCCAGTAGAGGTGAGGTCACGGTTCACACCGGTGGCAGTTCCGCGCCTACTGTGGGTTTACCGTCGCCCGGTCCAGCCAGGTCAGCCCTCGATCGCGACTCGGAGGCCGGGGTGGAATTCACTTTCAATAAGGTCTCTATTGGCAGAGTCATATCGACTATTATGCGGGAGCTGGGGTACGCGTATATCATCGATCCCCAGGTCAGCGGGACCATCAGTCTTTACACCATGGGAGGGATACCGAAACAGCAATTGTTTCCACTTTTGGAGCAAGTGCTCAAAATGAACGGTCATGCCATTATCAAGCAGCAACAGCTATACGTGATTGTTCCGTTCGGCCAGAGTACTCAGATTCCCCATCAAATCTTGGTCAAACCGGAGACTGCCTTCAAGGAAGTTGAAGAAGTAGAGCAGAAGGAAGAGGGAACAGAAGAAGCTGAGACTGCCTCGGTCCCTGAAGACCCTCTACCCAATCCACTTCCTCCTCAAACCGAGAAGCGGCCGCAGAGCGGGGAGCCGTCACTGGTCGGTCCCACAGTGCTGACGGTTGCTCAGGCGGAAGAGTCTGTTCAGCTCGAGCAGGAAGAAGGAGTCATCACTTATATTATCCCACTTCATTACGTTCCCTCAGATCAAATGGTGAATATGGTCAAAGCCTTCGTTTCCGGCGGGGCGACAGTCGTCGATTTCGCTCCTTCCAACACAATTATCATCACCGATTACCGAAAAAACATTCAGCAGGTCCTGAACTTGCTGAATCTTTTGGACACAGAATATTTCAGTATCAATACGGTGGTTCTGATGCCGATCCGCTATAACACGGCCAGTGAAGTGGCTGAAGATCTGGGCAAGATCTTTGCCCCTGGAGATCAAGCCGGCGGGGTGCGTATGGTCGCTATTGAACGACTCAACAGCATACTGGTGGTCACTCGTGCCCGCTCGGTTCTTCGAGAGGTTAAAAAGTGGATCGCTAAGTTGGACGCACCTTCCACCAGCAGCAACATCAAGACCTTTGTCTATCAGGTCGAAAACAACACGGCAAGTAACATCGCGCAAGTGTTAGCTCAGTTATACCAGGACAGCGCCGGCTTACCCTCGGCTGCAACCGCTCAGGGTCATGTAGGACAGCCGATTCCACCGGTGACCTCTTCTCGAGACGCTGGTTATGCGTCGCCTTATGATCGCGGGCCTTTCTCCGGCATTCGCAGTCAACTGGGACCCTCGCTCACAGGTCGACCCATGAGCGCTCAGACGAGTATTCATGCTGTGGTAACTGGGAATATGAAGATCATCGTCAACGAATTTAATAATTCCATTATTGTTCAAGCCACCGAGGCCGATTACGCCTTTCTTCTGGAGACTATCAAGCAACTGGATGTGCTTCCCCGCCAGGTTTTGATTACGGTTAAAATTTATTCGGTCGAGCTTCGCGATGATCTGAGTTTCGGAGTGGCCGCTTTCCTGGAACGGAGGGGTGGTGGTCAGTCTGATGACGGCACGGTGGGCGCGCAAGGTCCCGCCACCACGGGGCAGCTTTCGGCACCGACAGGTGCCTTTTCCCTGGGCACTCGGTCCATTATTGGAATGGAGCGCCAGCTGTCGCTAGCTATCACTAGCTTACGTACGCGCACCCATGTAGAACTACTGGAAGCCCCTCGATTGTTGGCGATGGATGGCATGCAGGCGACCATTAACGTGGGAGCAGAAGTGCCGGTGACCACCTCCTCGTTTGGCGATCCCCTCCGCTCGGGATCTGTTGGAGCTTTTGTTAACTCTATTCAATTTCGACCCACCGGTACCACGCTTCTCATTATGCCGCGAATCACTGCCAGCGGTATCGTAACCATGGATCTGGCCATCGAAGTCAGCAGCGCCGTCGGGGCTGCTCTCACCCCCACCATTAATCGCAATTATGTGGAAACCTCCATGATTGTGCGTGACGGACAGACGGTCGCCATAGCTGGTATCATCAGTAACCAATTCGGCACCAGCAGAAACCGGATCCCTATTCTGGGTGATATTCCTATCCTGGGTGCATTGTTTGGGCAGACCACTCGAAATCGGCGCCGTACCGAGCTGATTTTTCTCATTACACCTCACGTCATTCGTAACCTTCCCACCGCAGCCGAATTGACAATGGATTTCAGACGTGCCCTCCGCTACGCCTATGAGTTTGTTAGTGACAAGGAAAGAAAAGAGGAGGAGTTGATCCGAAGGCGGCGGGAGGAGGAGCGGGAGCCTTAGTATTTGGTTTTACCAATACGCTTCACGTTTTTGGCGAGGGCGACGGTCAGGGTTTCGCTAAGCGATGACGCTGTACATCGTCAAGAAAGAGTGACAAAGAAAGCAGGACCGTCCCGCCATCCTATGGGCTGAGGATGTGGTGAGTGATCTCTTTGTCGTTCGTCGTCGCCGATGCGGCGGCATCAACTCCTTTCTTTTTCATCGTCACCTTGCAGATCCTCAGCAGGCGTGAGTGTATTTATAAAACCGAGTATTTCAGATTGGAACCTGAGACTACTGAAGTTGTTGGGCTTTGCGGAAGGTTTCGATCGCTTCCAGCAGCCGGCCCTGGTCCTTAAAAAGTTTTCCCTTCTGCATGACCAGCGAAAACTTGCTCTCGGAGCGTTGCATCCGGGCCAAGGTTTCATCGACCACCTCATGGGCCAGTGAATACTGGCCCAACTTACTCAGCTCCTGTGCGATCAACCAAGCTTCCTGAACGACCAATTTTTCATTCTCGTCCTGGAGGTTCAGGTCCAGAATATTCCGATACTCAGGCAAGACTTCGGGAAACCTCTTCGCACTAATCAAAACAAAAACGATTTCGTGCTGGCCAGCAGCCAGGCGCAATTTAGTGTTCTCGTCAAAGCTCTCTGCGGCTTCCGCCTGGCGAGCATTTACTGGCCGGGCCGAGACCAGATGCAGCAACCCGCAATTCCAGAAGCCGAAAAGGATCAAACCAATGAGGCGTTTCCTCATTCTAAAGTCCAAAAGGATTACCTTCTTCACGCTCGAGCTCAAAGAAAGGATTCTTGTCCCGCACCCCAGACATGAAAGGATTACCGCTCACTTCTATATGGTATGAGTCCAGCTCAGCCAAAAACTGCTGGTTCTTAAGAGACCGCCGACCGAGATCAAGTAAGCCGACGGAAAGCAAACCCACAAGAATAAGACCTGCAAGAGCATAATCCAGACCGGTGAACCGTAAGTAGTGTAAAATCCCAGTGATATCGAAACTCCACCGTGGTTCAACCTCTCGTTGAATACGGCTCTGGACGGCAGACCAGATGGCGGGCGGAGGCTCTAGCTGCAGATTTTTGCTCAACAGCCATTTCGTCAGTTCTTGCTGCTCCCTATAGAACTGAGCGCAAGAAGAGCAAGAAGCAAGGTGTTCTTCGGCCTCAGCGTCGAGTCTGTTATCTGCCAAAGCGGCAACGTGAACACGCAGTTCCCGACAACTCATGGCTTTCTCTTAAGATAAGCGTTCACACTATTCTTAATAATTAAGCGAGCCCGATAAATATCTGTTTTAACGGATAAGAGCGAGCGCCCCACAATTTCAGTGATGTCTTGGTAGCTCATTTTTTGCAACACAGCCAGCACAAAGACTTCGCGGTACTTGGGTGACATGGCCTTGAGAGCGCGACCCAGAATCTCATCGAGTTCCCCTGCCAATAGCTGCTGTTCAGGGTTCCAGTCACCTGACTCATCGGCTAAAAAGCTGTAGTAATTAACGTCCTCATCATCAATCGAAACCTCAACAGCCTTCCGAGTCTGCCGTAGCTTTTGATAAACTTCATTTCGGGCGATTCGATAAAGCCAAAATCTGAACTGGCCTGGGTCTCGAAGTCGCTTGAGCTCAGTGTGAACCTTCAAGAACGTATCCTGAGCTAAATCTTCTGCATCCTCTGCAGAGCCAGTAAGACGCCAGACGAAGTTGAAAATCTGCTTTACAAACAGGTCGTAGAGCCTTTGGAAATCCTCCGAAGATCCACTTTGACCTCTTCGAACAATCTCCTTGAGCTCTTCTGGGCTGATTTGATTAGGCATCGTAGCTGAAAAAGCGGGCCTCACATCTCACTGCCCGTCCCGCACGAAGCCTTACACCGTATCAACCTGGCTGTTCCGAAAGCAAACATACAAGATGAGTATTTGAGGCCAAAGTTGCACCGATCGCCGAGCACGGATCCCTCGCCACTCGGTTGTCTAATGTTGTCGGCAGGTGAGTTGTGCTGGAGAATGGTGGTCGTTACTTTGGTGAGTGCATAGTCATTTTACGGTTCGCAGTAAACTGAGCGTGGCACAGCTGAGTTGGTTTAGGTGTCAGAGATTGGAGCTATTTTGTGGTGAGCGGTATGGTTCTTAAGTCTTGGGTGCGACGGCAAGTCGATACGGTGGAATCGGCGAGGAGAAGCAACACCAAAATGGACCCGTTCCGGCCGCAACAAACGTGAGCTTATTGATGAAGCCAAGTACCTAGTGCACAAGCGTATTTGGCTTTACTCCTATCCCTCTTATCCTGTATAAGATTGGCCGGGTTAGTTGGGTTCGTCGCAGGCAGTGAGAGTGTGCTCGGAAAAGAGAAGTTCGAGGCCCTGTGCTGATGAGAGTTTGGCCAGTAGCCAAGGTTTTCAGATGCTTTTGCTGGATCATTTTGGTTCTGTCACTTCCCACCTTTAGTGATAGGATCCCCGATCGATCGAAAGAAGCCAGCAAGACTAAGAGACTCCTCGCCGGCCACGTTGAGGGATGGAAGCTGCCACACGGTGGAAGGGAAAGGTTAACGGTTCCCGATGTATCGCTAGAGCGGGCTGAAGCGGAACAGGTGGTCAAGCGGTCAGGACCTGTTATCACAGCGGCCGAGACAGTTAACCCGGCCGAGACGGTTTCAATACTTGGAGCCGGCCCGGCCGAATCGCGAATCTTGCATACAATCGAAAATTGGAGCAAGCCCAGGGCCGCCTATCCTGGGATCGCTGCCTGGCTGAGCGAGCAGGAGGAGCCCGCCCAATGGTGGCCTGTGGAATCGGTGCTTGAACTCCGTAGCGGCTTGGAAAGTGAACTACTCCAATTGCAAAAAGGTTATGAGCTTGCTTTTCATAATCTTTTTGCCGATCTATCGCTAAGTTTCATGCCTTCTCGGGACAATTTCCTCGACAACCCCTTTGAAGAAGCACTTCGGAAACAAAACCCCGAGGAGGTGGTCAAAGAAGCCCATCCGAAGCCGGTTAACCGGGAGAGTCCTTCCCAAGACGGAGCATCCGAGCCAAGTGGTGTGCCTTCCGAGGTTTCCCGTCCCCCCGACGGCCAGAAAAAGGAGAAAGAAAACAAACCCTCCGATTTTCTGGTGGTCGCCGACTTGAAAGACGGTGTTCAAGAGACAAAAGTTTTTCAAGCAGACTTGAGCGATAAGCATAATTTTGTTCTGGAAAATTCCATTGAGTTTAGTTTACTCCTGACAACGACAAGGCATTCCGCGCTTTTTTTAGAAAACGAGCAGGTTTCAACGGGCGATTTCAATGGCGATGAAGTGATGGACTACGTGGTGGCTCACATCGATCAATTTGGTACGACCGTCGAAATGCATGTTGGGAATCGCACTGAAGCTTACCGGCTGGAAGCCGAATCTTTTCTCTATCGGAGGTATGTCAGGAGCTTTGCAGTCGTTGATTTGAACGATGATGGACAGGTGAACGTCGTCATCTTGTTTCGGGGCAATTCTCACCTCTACGTCTACGAGTTCTCCAACCATCGATTAAAGTACCTTCGGGAATTGGTTCTGGGGTTTGAACCCGGCCTGGTGATCGCTTCCAGACCACGAGAGGCGTTGGGAGGACAGCGGCTGTATGTTTTAGATGAGACCCTGCAGCGCTCTTTTCGGGTGGCATCTGCTAAATTTAGTACCGTCTTCTCGGTGCGTGCCAATACTTTTTCGATCCCTGTTCGAACCGTGAATTTGAAGGTTGCAGGGGAAGGCCTGGGGGAAAGTGAAATCATGGTGGTGGAGTATGGCGGAGCTGTTGTGCTGGCGGAGCGGGACTCCGACACAGTGACCCTTTTGGCCAGTTTGGATGATAAGCCAAGACTTCCCATGGCTATTTTTGGGGATTACCTGGGAAATCAGTCCCGACAACTTTTGGTCTTGCCTTGATACTAAAAAATGAGGATACTAATAAAAGTGCGACTTTTTTCCCCCTTTGGCATCTATCGTTTATGAGAGATTTTGAAGCGGGGGGAGTCCTGTATTTTCGGTTTACAACGGATCGGAGATGGCGTTTTCTGCAGGATCCATTTTAGAAGTGTTTTGGGAGTTGTGCGGATGTGGGGTTGTTCGAGTTTAACGTGAGGAGTTTTACGAAATTTAAGGAGTGAAGGAAGCATGAAAAAATCAAGAGTCATTTTATTTTTCACGGTGCTTGTGGCCATGGCCCTTGGCAGCAGCGCCGTGGCTGGAAGCGGAGCCCTGGGAACGGACACGACCACGCTAATGACTACTACTTCTACAACAAGCCAGTCAGCGGTTTTTGCAGCGTTTATGTCTAACATCCCGAGTGAGATAGTGGGAACGGATGTCACTACCGCCATCTCGGTTAGCAACGTTTTAGCGGCTCCCGTCGGTACTTTAGGCGATCTTTTTGAAGAGTATGGCGACACAGAAGGAACAGTCGAATTCTACTTGTGGGATCGGGATGGCACCGCGTATACGTACGAAACCAGTGCCGGTTCTCCGGGTATTGGTCTTGATGCCGATGGCAAACTTGGTGTCGGTGAGACCTACACGGTGGTTTTATCTGAACTTCTGCGAGAGATCACCGGTCTGCCTGCAGCTGAAATAGAATTCAACGGTTATGGCTGGGTAATCGGCAACTTCGATGCGATCGGAGGCACTTACAACGTCACCATCTTCGGAGTGGGTTTTACTCAGAATTTTGAGCTCATGCCTGGAATGGGGCAGGGCGGATATTTCGGAGGGATCGAAGTGGTTGGTCCTGACGAGTAAAGATTTTTTCCAAGCAGAAAACGGAGAAGAGATTAAAAGGGGCTATTTCACCGGATAGCCCCTTTTGTTTTCCTACGCTCTCAGTAAGTCGCCTCGAAATCCGGGCGAAAAAAAAATGGGTTTTTGCTGTTTACTTCCTTTGCTCCTGCTAGTTCCCCTGCCCGAAAGTGTTCCCAACCAGGTAGAATTGGAAAAGAGGGTCACCGCTTATTGGAATGCTCTCATGAAGCGGGATAAGGATGTCGCCTTAGAGTGGGTTTTGCCCGAGTCACGCAATAATTTTATTCTGCGGCGGGAGCCCCTTTTCCGTTCCTGGCGACTAGTGGCAATCAATCCGGCATCTGAAAACGAAGCAAAGGTCACCGTCACCTTGGAGCAGATGGTTGAGGGAGCGCCGGGTTTCTACGACACGAAAGTAGGGGAAAACTGGGTTTTCGATGGACAGGTCTGGAAAGTGAGAGTCCGGAGGATTACGGCCGAAGCCCTCAAGAAGATCTACCAGGGAAAAAGCCAGAAGTCCCAACTACAACTTCCACCAATCCTGCAGGTATTTCCACAGCTACTCAAGGTCCATTTTCTCACCCCCAGCCAGCAGGGAGTCATTGTGGTTCGAAATGGACTGGAAATACCGGTGCAGGTGGTCCGGGTTGAGTTTGATCAAAAACATTTTCAATTGCTCGAGAAGCCTGCCGTGGTTCAACCGGGCGAGCAAGGAAAGATTGTCATCAAGCACATCGGTGACGAAATTGGAAAGGACATGAACAGTCTGGTGACGCTGGTTTTGGAACAGGGAGCAGAAGAGCAGGTATTTTTTATTCCTGTCCTTTACAACTATCTTAGTCCCGGGGCGCGAGGACTTTTAGGACTGACCGAGGAAAAAGCACAAAAGCTTAGGCGGGGAGACAAGGTGATCCCGATGATCCGGGTTCCGCAGATAAAAACCAATGAAAAACCACAAGTTGAGGAATGAAAGACCTCAGTATTAGAAAGTTAGCATCGGATTCTTGGTAAGAAACGAAATACTTACGTTTAACGGTCTGATCCCCGGATTCCCTGGTAAAACCCAACTGCCCAGACGAAGAGCCCAACCAACAATAGGGGCAAGCAGACCAAGGCAAGCAGACCTTCCTTCCAGTGGCTGCGGAAAATCCTGGAGACGATTCTTCCCCCTCTCAGGAAGGGCAAACCAAAGCTGAGAAGCGGTGCGTGGCGCAGCCAGGCACCTGTGTCGGGATGGTTGCGCCGGTACAAACCGCTCCAGTAACCGAGTTCTCGAAGGTGGCGACTCCCAGCCGGCCAGTTCGAACGATGTTGATGCCACACATGGGTAGAGCTTTCAAAATAGATCTTCCCTCTGAGCTTTTGAGAGAAAAGGAGGTCTTCGGCCATGGCAAGTTTCACGTCGAAGCCACCGCTTGCCAGGAACTCCTCTCGGCTGATCAACAGATTAGAGCTCGAGAGGACTGGCCGGAAAGCTGCATCCAGACCGGACAAGAACGCTGAGAATTCAATCCAGTGCAAGATCCGTCCGGCCAGCGAGTGGTTGGTGGCACCGGCCACGGCTCCTCCGATGAGGCCAATCCGTGGAGTGGATGTGAGCTTGGCATAAACAGTTTCCAGCCAGGCCGGTTCGGCGCAGGCGTCAGCATCTAGAAAGGCCAGATAATGGCCGCAACTCTGGTCAGCGCCCCTGTTTCGGGCTGCGGCCGGGAAAAGACGCAAGGGTGAAAAGAGAACTTGAATTTGTGGATAATGTTTCTGAATCCAGGCGGCGGTATCGTCATCCGAGGAATCCACCACCAGAATTTCGAAGTTCAGAGTCGTATCTTGGCTCAGAATGGAGTCCAAGGTGGCCGCGATGGTTTGTCGACTTTGATAGGATGGAATCACGAAGCTAATGTCAACCATTAGTGGTCTCAGGACGTTCAAGGCTCTTAGCCAATTTGAATCCATGCACAACCCCGCGGCAAATAACGGCGGCCCTTTTCCAGCGGCATGAGACCAGGTTGTAAAGTAGACTAGCCGACAAGGTCAACCAAAAATAAGCCCATCTCGAAAGACCGGGGCGGTGCTTTTTCAGGAAATAAACTGTATTTCGACGTATCCAAAACACCCTCTGCAGCGGTAGGTGGTGTGTGGCATGGGCACCCCGATGGCGAACGCGGGTGAAAGGACAGTAATAAACCGGATAGCCTTTTTGCGCCGTGCGATAGAGGAAGTCCACTTCTTCGTGATACATGAAAAAGTTCTCGTCCCACAGACCTACCTCCTCGAAGACCCGTCGATGCACCAACAACGCACAACCGGTCAGTAAATCGACTCGGCGCGGTTGGCTCCAATGCGGGCCTTCGGGTGCTCCCTTTCCATAATAACGGGCCAGAACATGACTCCAGTTGAGTCGACCCCAGGCGGCATCCAGGCGCTGAGGTTGGTCATAACGCAAGATCTTCGGGCCGTAGATCCCGGGTCCTTTTTCCTGGGAGAATCGGATTAATTGGCTCACACAGTCCGGTTCCACGACGAGGTCGTTGTTGAGAAGTAAAAAGTAGCCGAGTGGGAGTTCACCCTGGCGTACCCCTCCTGGGAACAAAAAGGGCCGAATGGCCGCATTGAGAGCGCCTCCGTAGCCGAGGTTTTTGGGTAAAGCCAGAGTCTTGACAGGGGGAGAGACAGTTTTCAGTGATCCGTCCGTGGAAGCATTGTCGACCACAAGGATGTCTAAGTGCGGATAATCGTTGTCTATTAGGCTAGCCAGCGTCTCAGGGAGTACCTCTTTCCCATTCCAGTTGACGCATATGGCGAGCACTTTCGGATCAATTGACATAGGTGGCCGGATGAGATAACCTGCTTTTGGCGCATTGCCATGCGTTTCTTAAGTGCCCGAGGAGTCTGGAGAATCCCAGCCGCGAGCCCCCGCAAAAAAGCGGCAAAGAAACCTGCCTTGAACAGGTGAAAAAAAACACTGCGACTCCATCCGTAGATGAGCCAGGGTAGATGGCGAACGGGCTGATAAGCAATCATCAATTGCCATCGGTTGCGCGTGATCCAGTAAACCCGTGTTGAGGAGTAGTAAGCCAGCTCACTTCCAGTGTGCGACGGTGCATTGGAGAAGCCAGAAGCCGGCCGGTCGGGGTCGGACGCTGCTTCAAGATGGTAGACCACCGCTTCGGGAAAATAGAGACAGGGGCGGCCAGCCAATTGAGCTCTCAGACTGAGATCTACGTCCTCCAGGTAGATGAAAAAATCCTCGTCGAAAAATCCGATCTCGTCGAATAGAGCGCGCCGGTAAAAGGCAGCTCCCGCGCTGGCGCCAAGTACCGGCTGAGGCTCAGAAAAACGTTGTATAGGTTCGCCTGAACCTCTCTTGTAAGGAAGACCCACGCAATTGTAACAATCTCCGGCACTGTCCAGTCGGTCCCGGTATAAGTAATTGACGATTCGAGAAGCAAAAAACCAATAGTCGGGGTATTTCCGAAAAGCTCGGAGGCCTGCTTCGACCCAGAGCCGATCAGCTTCCGCATCATTGTTCAACAGCGCTATAAACTCGGTGGTTGAACGTTGGATGCCAATATTCACCGCTTGGGCAAAACCGTGATTATGGCCTAAGTTGAGGTAGTGGAAATGGGCGAACCCGCTCCTCACCATCTCTGCCGTCGAATCAGCAGAGCCATTGTCGACGATCAGGACCGTGCAGGAAACGGTTTGCCGTTTCAAGGAGTTCAGACAATTTCGAAGCAGTTCTTTTTGATTCCAAGTTGGCACAATCACGGTTAATCGAGGGGAGAGGTTGTTACTCATTTTGACCAGTGATGTTCGCAGAGGCACCCACTCCGTGCCTGGAGAATCCCAAGATTGTAATAATAGCTCATCAGGTCAGGATAATACTGGCTGCAGTCAGGCCATCTCATGTGCTCGGTTTGCGAACATAACCAGGTCAGAACCGCCATTTTTAGGTGCTGAAGAGTTGTGTAATCAGGGAGGCGTAACACGCTGAGGAACTCCGCCATTTCCGGGTGTTTTCGGTAGAACAGCCAGGCCGAGTAGCCTACCTTGCGTTGGCGGTCGACAAAGGCCGCCAGCGAGGTCGGATGATGATGATAGGCGATCGCTTTCGAATTGTAGACAAGTCGCATGCCACGCTTTTTCAGGCGCAGGCTCAGTTCCATATCTTCCCAGCCATATTCCTGAAACTCTTCATCAAATCCACCCGATTCCTCAAAAAAGGCACGTGCGATGGAGAGATTGCTGGTGTAAAAGAAATTGAAAGGCAAGTTCTCCGGATCTTCGATCAGCGAAAATCCAAATTGCCAGCCCTTTTTTCCGATGTATTCCATGAACCGTGTTGTCGGATATTCAGACGCCCAGGGAGTGTAGCCAGTGAGGACCAGGTGTGGATCGGATGGGGAGTTTCTTCGGTGCTCGGCCAGAAAATCAGGGATGGGGACGGTGTCATCGCCCAAGAATACCAGGTAATCTCCGCTTGCCTCTCGTGAGCCCAGGTTTCGTGCTGCCCCTTGTTTTCGGTTGGCTTGATAAAAATAACGTAGAGGAACGGGATAAGCTTTTTGGATGTGTCGGACCATGTTCGCTGTTTCGTCACCTGATCCGTCGTCGACAATAATGACTTCGTAGCATCGAGGTGAGATGGACTGATCTTTCAACGCTTGCAGGGTCTTGCACAAAAGTTGAGCACGATTGTAAGTGGGGAGGACAATGCTAAATTCCACGATTGACGTACTCCATGAATCGGCGCCAGGCTGTCATCAGGCCTTCTTTACGCCAGCTGTTCAGGAACAGGCTGATCTTATTCCCGGAAGATGAAGGTGGATGTAGCAGTGCCTGTATTCCCAGCCATTTCCAGGCACTCAACTGGCTCTGCAAAGCTTCCAGTCTTTCCTCAACAGCTGGTGCAAGACTGCTCACTCGAGGTTGGCGAGAGGAGGTCTCGAAAAGCGCACCAAGATCGAGAAGATCGAGATATCGGCTCTCTTGGAGAAGATAGGTCGAGTTTTCCAGAATCGGCCGCAGAGGGTCAACAAATAATTTTATGATTTCTGCGTCGGAACGCTGGCGCAGAGATTGAATCTTACGGCGTTTGGCCAAAACGTGCGGAAGCGACTCCAGTACATCATCCAGGGAGACGAGATGATTGAGGCTGTCCATTAGTTGAGCATGGGCCTGGGCGTCTCCAGCTTTCAATCGATCTTTGGTTTTAGCCCAGAGGTAGAAACGTTCCTTTTCGACTCCTGAAAAGAGGACGGCACGTTTGATTGCCAAGACAACGGCCAGAGGAAGGATCTTTCGGACGGTGTTATCATCATAATTCTTCAGAATGGTAAGCAAAGCATTTCGGTGCATCAGATAACGCATCTTTTCATTTTCATGAGTTTGAAAAGTTCCATGTCCACGATGATAGACCACAGACTCGGGAGCGAAATCCACTTCGTAACCGCAAATCCAAAGCCGCCATCCCAGGTCGACATCCTCATAGATGGCAAAAAAATCCTCGTCAAATCCACCCAACTTCAGAAATACCCGGCGATCGATCAGCATAGCGCCGCCGCAGGGGAAAAGGAGCTTTGTATCCCGAGAAATACCCTTTAACAATTCACCGCTGTCGCGTTGCAGGGCGTACCCTAGATACTGCAGCGAAGAGCCACTAAAGTCGACCCTATGGCCTTCCCAGTCCATGATTCGCGAAGCAATGCAGGGAGCGCTTTCTGTCAGACGCGCTAAAGCTGCCTCCAACCATCGACCATCCGCACGCATGTCATTGTTGATAAAGGCGACGTAGCGGCCGCCAGCATGTTGCGCGCCCAAGTTACAGGGATGGGCAAAACCCCGGTTCATTTGGTTTTCCAGGACTTCCACCTGAGGGTAATTTCGGCGAACGAACTCCTGTGAGCCATCGCTGCTGGCGTTGTCCACCACGATGATCTCCCGGCAGTCGAGGCAGGTGAGCGAGGGAAGCAGGTGTTGGAGATGGTTTTTCCCATTCCAGTTCACCGTGACTACTGAAACTTCAGAGGCGGATCGGGACATCTTTTTGATTGTACAATAAGATATTGCATTTGGAGGTCAGAACGGCAGCGGCGTTTTTGAATCTTGGATCGCTCTCGGAGGGTGTTAGGTAGCTGAATCAGGTTCCACAGGAAGTTTTTACACTGTTGGTACTTTCTTCCAGGAGGTTGGCGAAGGAGGAGGAGGCCAGTTAGGGCACGTCGCAAATTGCTGAGTTCATAATTCTTCAGGAGAGAGCGGATACTGTTCCGCTCTCCGATGAGTTCGCGCCACCGCATGCCCCGAGCCTTTACAGTCGATCCGCCGAAGTGATGGAAGGTGACTGCCCTGGGTGCCGTCACCACTCGAAAGCCTAACATCCACAGGCGCCAGCAGAGGTCGACATCCTCATGGTACATGAAGAGCTTCTCATCAAAGCCGCCCACTTCGACAAAATGGGATCGGCGAAAAAGAGCGGCTCCGGCCGAGGCAAAGAGCACTTCCTGGCATTGGTCGTACTGACCGGAATCCTTTTCGAACATTCCTCGATCCCAGGTATAGCCAAGGTAGTTCATCGCTCCTCCCACGCCATTCAAGGTGTCGGGCTGGTGGTATAAGCGCATCTTTGAAGCGACGGCAGCGATCGACGGATCTCTTTCCACCGTTCCGATCATCACTTCAATCCACTGCGGATCCAGTTTTATGTCTGCATTGAGAAAAACCAGGTATTCTGCCTCGGACTGTTCAGCACCCAGGTTTCCCGCCCTGGAGAAACCCACGTTGGTGGGTTGAGGGAATACCTTCACCCAGGAGAACTGGTTTCTGACATAGGAGACGCTACCATCGTGCGAAGCGTTGTCAATAAGGAATGTTTCGAAGGATAAACAGGTTTGTTCCCGGAGCGATTGGAGCAGATCGTGCAAGTAGAAAAGGCCGTTGTAGTTGATGATGATGACGCTGACCTTGGGATCACCGTTCTTTAGCCGAACCCGCATCATGTCACTATGAGCCCCGCTCTTGGCATTAACTCCTCGTTTCGTCTGCCACAGATCCCTGCCGTGTGACTTTCGTCACCGGCTACCGACCTTTGAAGACGGCTGTTAGCACTATCCTTTCAGCTTTTTCCGCAGCCTTCGCGCTGCAACTCTCCAGAGAGGGGCATTTCGAAGAGATTCAAGATCCCGTTCAAGTATGCCGATCAGTTTTTGTCTTTCATTGATTAGAAACTGAACATTGAAGAAAGCCTGTTGGCTTTGTTCGAGCAGCTGCAAGATCTGCCGGTGGAGTTCAAAGAAGAGTGGGTGTTGAGACTGGCTGAAGGAACTAGGGGGACCGGGGGCAATACTACCCAATTTCCTCAGCGCGTTTTGCTGCTCGGTCTTTAAGCCGTTTTTACAAATCAAGAAAATGGTCCGATAGGGGGGGGCGGTTTGGTCGAAGGGGTAGTAATTTTGGTTGTAAAGTTGATTAAAGGCGCGGGTGACCGTATACGCATTAAGACTGAAATAGAGCTGAGTGAGAACCTGCATCTCCAACCAGCGGGGAAGATATCCATTGGAAAGGGAAAAGAGGTGGTAACCTCGCTGAACCTGAAAGAAATCTTCGACCAGCGAAGTTTCCGGAAGTCCGCGCTCTTGGTGCTCTTGTAGAAATCGCCGTGCGGTCGGACAGCTTTCAGCCAGTCGCTCTTCTGCAGCCTTGACCTGGTGAGACGCAAAGGGCGCGCCCAGAATAATCCAGTGCCGCGAAAGTCGGTCTAGTTCGGTCAGAAGGTCGACGCGGCGCTGTACGGGAAGGTGTTCCAATACATCCAGAGAAATCACCAGATCGAAGGACTGATTCGCAAAAGGTTGTGCCCAACCAAGGGCCGGAGCATGATCGGGGTGATCACAGTGACGAAGGTCGGTGGTGTGGATTTGTCGAGTCACCTTCGCTGATTCCCCCGCTCCCAGAAAATCAAAGCTGCTGGCCAAATGCCCGTCCTTATCCCCCAGATAGCCTCCCACATCCAACACTTGAACTGGAGATAAAATGGCGGTGATTTCACTGCTCAGCTGATAGCGTTGATAGAGATCGAAGGGGAGGCCAAGAGTGAGGTTTTGGGCGGAAGCGGGTGTGGCTGAGATTTCGATTTGCAAAAAGGTGACCTCCGGCCCTCCGGGTAAGAGGTCAAAGAAGAGATGATGGCCTCCGCTGGGCAGGATGACTTCGGGAAAGTTCAGTCGGTGTTCGAGTTGCTGGGAAGTCAGATGGATCTCGCCAAGTACGTAGCTGTTCAGACGGATCCGTAGAAGCGAAAAGTGAGAAGAATGCTGAAATCGGCAGCTGATGTTAAGGCGAAGTGGGTGGGTCTTGGAATTCAGCAGATAGACCGAAGCAGGGGACTTTAGTAGAGAGCGGCCGCGAGGAGTGAGAGAGTCCCAACCGAAGCGAGGAACAGCGGCCACTGGGCCTTGAATATTGAGGAAGTCTTTCTTTTTTTCCAGAAAATCGTGCTGGAAAACTGATACTTTTTTCGCTATCGGGCTGTGGGGAAAAGCGCAGCAAAACTGGAAATTGTAAGCTTCTACCGAAAAACGGAACTGGACTTTAAGACCCAGTTCCTCGAGTGCCCGGATCCAGTACGAGGGGGGGCGTTCGAAGCAATGGGTCTCTTCTTTCCGGTCGAAAAAGAGCGGGTCCGGTGTGGCTCCTATGATCAAACCGTCCATCTTGAGGATTCGAATAGATTCAGACAGACACTGAACAGGGTCCTGGAGATGTTCCAAAACATCGAAAAGAGTGACGATGTCGGCGCAAGCGTTCGGTAAAGGGATAGCCTCCCCGTCGGCCTGTGCTAGATAGGGGTGGATCGAGGGTTCCTGGGTCAGCGCATAGTCGCTGATATCGAACCCAAAACTTTGATAGGCACGCATGCGGGCTTCCTCGACCAGATAGCCATAAGCACACCCTACATCAATTAAAACGCCGGAAGGTTGAATCAAGCGGAGAAAATCCAACCAGGGAATCCAATCAGGATGAGCCTCGCGGTAGCCACTCGCAGGATATCCACTGCTTTGACCATGGAAATAAGCTGGACCATACTGGGACCGCCGCGCTTTGGAATCCTGGGAAGCGCCAAGTCGTGGGTCTCCATGGCAACGAGGCAAGTGATCGAGTTTCATGGTCAGATTCAGGTGCACGATAGCATGAGAACGACCGTCTGGTCACCTGTGGACGGGAAAGTTAAGTTTCGATTTAGGGGAGTTGTCACGACAACGTCTATCGTAAATCCCTAAGCTTGATCCCTGTGGGTATCTCAATCCCACATTTATTTTTGCTTGTTTTTTTATTTTTGCTTGTTTTTTTCCAGGATATCAGTCATTATTCACGGCTTGAGGCTTTTAGGAATCTCAAGTGGTCGTGTGTCGAACAGGAAAAAAAGTTGCGACTTTTAGGTGAGAATTGCATCTTTTTTTGTCGTTCGTTAAAGAAAGCCGCGTTTTTGGTTTGAAGGTAGGCAGAGTACCTTCGGTTTATTTAGTGGTTAATGAGTGTTCGGTATGCACATGAGCAAGAAGTTTTTTTGTAGTTGTGTGAGGTCCGTGTGTTCTTCTAACGCAAGGAGGATGGTTCGATGAAACGAGTTCATTTTACATTAATTGCTGTCATATTAGCCTTGGCGACCTACCCGTTGGTCATGGCCCAGGGCGACGATGGCTATAACGAGTGGCTGGTTCCTCCAATTGACAGCCAAACTAAGAATCTCCCGGCTGGTACCGTCGGTAGCCCCGGATCGGAGTTGTTATTTATCCTGGACACGGGGGTCGACGCGGATAGCCTTTTCGGAGGTGAGGACGACTTCGAGTCCGACGGGGTCAGCGAACTCGGGAGTATCACCGAGCCGAACTTCCAGAACTATATCAGCGTAACGAATACCAATCCGACTGAATCGGTCACGGTGCACTTCCGTTACTTCAACTCCAACTGTTCGGATATCATCGACTTCTTGGTGGTATTGACCTGTAACGACACCATGTTGATCGATCCATTCGATTTCGTCATTCCCGGGACTACTGTGAACGTCGAGGAGAGGTTCTTCGGCAGCACAACCGGTGGAGTCGGCATTAATGCGATACCGGCTTCAGAGTTTGGCGACGGACGCTTCTTGTTGTTTGTCGTGGCTGCTGGGGATCCGATCGACGCGACCGCCGCGGAAACACATACTGCGATGACGGCGGATGACAACATTGCCGATTGGTGGTTTTCCAGGGAGCTAGTGGTTGAAAAGTGGGGAAGCGACTCTTCCGGTTGGTTTCCGGACTGTGCCCAGACGGATGTCGATCACGTGGGAGCAGAAACGGGTACTGGTAACGATAACTTGCACGTCTTCAACGCCAGCGCAATCTCGTTTGACTACCTGGTCGGTATTATGACTACTGCCGTTCCGACCGGTCTTTTAGTAGGCGATCTGCCGGACACCGCCAACGATTTAGCTTATGGCGTGGCAGCCTGGACGCGACCTTCTGTCGATCTCTGCGAGAGTGTAGGTGACTCCGATATTTCCTATTGGGGTGCGGCGGATGGAGATCAGATTCAAGCTCCTACGCATGCGGTCCTAGCTGGAAGCGAGGACATTGATACTGGCGACGGTACGGATATAACTAACTACTATTACCTGCGCAACGAAGCGCACGGTGGAGATACCTGGCCGCTCTTAGCCACGTCAGACGTCGACGGCGATGGCGAAGACGAGGTAGTGGGTGCACTCTCCTTGGGAGGGGCTCTGAACTGGACGCTCTTCCCCATTGAGGGGACGGTAAGCGGAGTTTTGCCGAGTCAACAGATGGTGAATTTCCTATCAGCGGTTGATGACTATAACGGTTCAGGGAACCCTATAGGAGCCTTTACGGATCGTGCTTACGGGGTTGACGCGGCTGACACCTTCTATTATCCCACTGTGTTCAACAATGATGAGGGTACCTTTACTCCCGAAACACCTGTTTGTCCCGCCGATGACGGATTGGTGAGCCCTGGAGACCCGCCCGTTCCATGCACAGACGCAGCTTCAATCGAGTTTATGGTTCGCTGCGTCAACGCCTGGTCATTCACGGGTGATCCAATTGACTTCGTGTCGACCGGCGACGTCACCGACGGCGATCCTGTCACGGCTGGCGCCACTTGTAGTGGGCTTTTTGGTAACCCCACGGAATATCCCTTCCAGGATTCAGATGCCTACACGTTAGTTACCAATCTTGGTAGCTTCTCGGTAGAGGATCTGTTGGCCTTGGGCGGAGCCGAGTTAGAGGCTTTTCTGGACGAGCCAGTGGTGGTCGGAGGGCCTGAGTTGGGTCCCGGTCGGGTGCGTTTGAACCGTCGTGTCACAATTCTAACGGAGCCTGCTGCTTACGATGGTTCCAGGCCGACATTTATTACTCTGGGTCAGAATATTACCCGCTTTGAGGGCTTCGGTATGTCGATCTGGCTGCCAGTGTCGGCTACTGACTTCACCGATGTCGACTAAGCTCCTCGCTTAGTCTGACTCAAGCGACAAAAAAGGGGGGAAGCAGAGCGCATCTGTTTCCCCCCTTTCTTTTTTGTAACCTTTTGGAGTCAGAGATCCTTTCATTTTGAAAGTGCACAGAAAGTGCACTCCTACCATTATTGACAGGCACTAAGATAAATAATCACCCAGTATCCGGATTCAGTTCAGTGAGATGAAGCGAATTGTCGTTGCCCTCATTTTTTCCGCCTGCGTCGTATCTTTGCCAGCGACGAGCCCTAAACCTTTACGCTTAAACCCGATCCTAAAAAGTGTCCCCAGGCCTTCCGAGTTGCGTGGTTACAGTTTTCTTCTGAAGGATCACCAGCTCTATGTGTGTTGGACCGGAGTGCAGAAAACAACGCCAGAAATATTTTTGACCCGTGCAGACCTTCGAAAATTCCAGGTTGAAGAAGTCATGCAGATCAGTGAGGGAAAAGGTGATAAATTGTCGCCACAAATTGTCTCGCATGCCGGCGAAGTTAAGCTGGCTTATTTAAAACGAATAAAAAAGGGGAAAGGAGCTTCTTACAAGGTTCACTTTCTATCCTGGTCCGATTTCAAGGAAGGGAAACGCGAGACTGTGGCTTTCGATTACGGGGCCCGTTTTAAGACTCCTAAATTCGTTTCAACTACGAAAGGACTCTTTTTAATTGGTGCTTCACGGAATCGCAATCAGGCACAGGCACAGCTACGGTTGTACCGGGAGCGAGAAGGTAAATGGGAACCGTTCACCTTATTTGCAGATGAATCGGCTAACAATGGCCATGAGCCGGTGTTAGTCAGCATAAAGGATCACATTTGGTTGATTTGGATCAGGAACGGGAATCTGGTTTTTTCACGCTCACAGAATGGAGAGAATTGGAGTAAATCGGAGGTTCTGTTTCCGGGACGGCGGGTGAGATCATTTTCAGTGATCTCAGGAGAACCAGAGCAGTCACACATTGCCTGGGAAGAAAAGCAGGACGTCTACCGCTCAGGATTGTGGGTGGCTTCACTCCAGGAAGACAGTGTTCGGAGAAAACCACGAAAAATAGGGGAAATCCTTGGAAGTGGTCTGCGCCTTCAGTTGGGAGGGTCCGGAAAGGATTCACCGTTCTTTCTTCTCCTCCACTACTGGGACCCACGAAAAAAGAGTGAGGTCATTGAATTCGCGTCTTATCGCAAAAGCTGGCGACGGACAAGACTCGATCGAGTTGAAAAGGACCGTGGCAGATCATTGGATCCATGGTTTCTGTTACACAATAGCGATTTGTATCTAATTTGGCAGGAACGGAAGAGAAAAGAAACTGGAATCTACCTGAATCATGCTTCCTTTCCTTGGAAAGATTGGCTGCCCGTTCCCCGACGAATCGATGAACCTCAGGCGGATCAGCAGCACATTGGCGCAAAACTCATTGCAGACGACGGCAAATTTGTTATCAGTTATTTCTCCTGCCCCATCCAGCGTGATCCTTTTAACTTGTCGACTAATTTCGGAGATCTTTACCTGCAGGTTGTCTCCGATCTGACACCGAATTAGAGTAATCAATTACCTCTGGAATCTGTCGGCCGCGCCGACTACAATGTGAACCGTAAAGAGTGGAGCTGCATCCCAAGGTTGAAGAGGTATTTTGTGTTTAAAAAGGGCCTGTTCGTTTCTGTCTTAGGTCTACTGTCGGTTGTAGCGGCGGACCTTGTCACTGCTGCTGCACCGAGCGTGGAGATCTACACCCGAAACGGGAAAGGCACGAATCAAGATCCTGCCAAATCGAACGCCTGGTTTAGTCCAAGGGCCAGGATCAATGGGACGGATGGGGAGCTTTTGGGCGGATATACTTTTATCTGGAAATCCAAACCGCCCATGGTTTTTCTTGGTACGGATACGTGCTGTGCCCGGTTTTTTCTCCCAGAGGGTTGGAAAACGCTCACCGAATTCACAATTGTTCTTGAATTGGTCACTACCTCGAGGACGACGATCCACACGCAATCCTTTTGGGCAAAGGAGGAATCCGGTGATGGAGGAGGTGAGTTGACACTCCCCTCCAACGTAGTAGCGCAGGTCAGCCCAGAAATAGCGAGTTTAGGCGGTATCTTTTCCTTGACGGGTTCAGCTAGCGGGACAGTGGACCAATGGGCTTGGCTGATGAGCAACACTTCGACAGACAAAGGGCTTGTCGTTAGAACGACGCAGAATGCTTCCTATCCGGCACCTCAGTATAGTACCAACCTTTACTTCACCCTGGAGGCTTCCAACAGCTTAGGGACCACTCCTAGCCTTCAGGTCAAGGTTGAGACCCGTGAGGAGAGTGATTCGAGTACGTCGAATACGTGCAACGACTGCACCACGGGTAATTCTCCCCAGGTGGATGCTGGTTCTATCAGTGAAACTATTCAGGGGGGACAGGTGCTCGCCCTGAATGGTAGCTGTATTGACCGTAATTCATATGGGGGGGCGGTCTCACCTGTCTCTCGAACCTTCCTGTGGGAGATCATCAATGACCAGGGATTGACGAGCTCGGGGTTGAGAATTGACAGTGCGGACGAACAAAGTGCTTTCCTGGTGACGCCTTCGGTGGATGAGGATAAGCCACCTATTGAGATTCGGTTCAGCTGCATAGTCAACAGTTGTCCCTGCGAGGATTTGATTCTGGTGACTCTGAACAAGGACGCGCCAAGCCAAGTGGATGCCAGGCTGCAATACGGGGTGGGAGCCGATGGCGGCTTGATCGATGCCCCGGAGCAGCTAGTCGAGGTGTATTCTGCAGTTGAAATCATTCTTGAAGCGAGTGGTAGCATTGGGGACAACTTGAGTGACGCGAACTTCGAGTGGACAAAGCAGGAAAATATCACCAGTGAACAGGGAGGAGTCGTCCTTGTCAAAAATGGCATGACTGCCACGCTGGTGCTTTCAGGAGGTACTGAGGGGACAATCACAGTCATAATCACGGTGACGCAAGGTAGTTCCACTTCGAGCAAATCAATAACTTTTAACGTTAGTGCTTCCACTCAACAGCCTTTAGCCCAGGTTCAGGTTTTCGTACAGGGTCGGGAAGTCCCTGAAGACGTCCCTTCGCCAATCGAAGTCGCAGAAGGTGTGTTGGTGGTCTTGGATGGTTCCGACAGTTCTTATCCGAATGGAAGTAAGCCCAATCTGACCTTCGACTGGCAGCAAGTTGGAGGAACACCCGTGAATCTGATTGGGCTCGATCAGGACCAGGCACGATTCATCGCACCGGATGCGAATGGTGAGGAGGGAATTCTTAAGTTACAGCTTACGGTACATGATGGGGAGATCAGCTCCGAGCCGGAGTTGGTGGAGATTCGAGTGGTAATCGCACCTTTCTATTTTGCTCAAGTCGGAGTGGGTCCTGTGGATACTGAGTACGAGTTTCGGACAGTTTTGTTGTTGGTGAACAACACAGACCAGTTGGCGGAGAACGTTTTGGTTGAGTTCACCGACTGGACGGGTGTGCCTTTGGAAACGACGGTTAATGAGCAAGCTTGGGAGAATGCTCCGTTTGAAATCGATTCTCTCTCCTTTGCGCGGCTGGAGCTTCGAGGAGAGACTCTTCAAGAAGGTTGGGCTTGTGTGAAGTCCGCTGTGGAATTGACCGGTTTGGTACTCTTCCAGGTCGTTGAAAGCATGTCTGGAAAGGTAGACCGGGAGGTAGCCATCTTCGAATCGCCCAGTGCCACAGGATTTGTGACCTACTTTAATCGGTTGGAACAAACAGCCGCTGCCATCGCCAATCCAGGAGAGCAAGTAGCAACGGTAAGGCTAACGATTAGCGATACAATTCTGGGCGAAGTGAAATCTAAACTTCTAGAGATTGGGTCTAGAGAGCACGTAACCGAATTTTTGAATGAGGATTTCTTTGGGGAATTCCTTGAGGGCTTTGAACAGGGGACGCTCGTAATAGAGTCTGATTTGCCCGTGATTGTGACCATTCTGAAGACCGAAAAAGGGCTTGTGTGGTCTACGACGCCGATAGGCATCATTCGCCCACAATTTCTTCTCTAGCCGCTGATTTTTGTTGAAAATAAAAGACTTACGCTGGGTCATATTTTCGATATGGAAAGTGCCGTCAGTGGTGATTGTTCTCCTTGTGTTATTTTTTTCAGCTAGTTTGTTTCCTAACACGACTCAGTACGGGCTCTGGCAGGCTTTCAGCAATCTAACCGGAGAGACATTCTGCTATCTGATTTATGATGACAGTGAAGTGCGTGTTTATAGCCGAGACTGGAATCGGTACAGGGTTCCTGTCCATTTGGACGGAAGTTCGTTTAGCCTGACCATTCCCTACCCAAGGACAGGGGGTATGCGAGTCGAAGGCTCCTTTCGAGGTCAGGAACTCAAGGGCGAATTCTTAGTCCCACATGTTCAGTTTAAATTGCAAGGAACCTGGTATGGCAAGCAGACTATCAAGGATGCGCATTGGGATCCGTGGGCATTCCAAAGGGCAGACAGTAAAGGCGTCGAAGATGTTATGGGCGGTGTGTCCCAAACGCTTCCTTTTACTGATTACCCCTCCTTTCTGACTTATTGGAATGAGGTTGCTGAGAAGAAGTATTATCCGATCCTGACTCATTCGCTCTACGCTGATCACGAAGGCATCTATCGGGAAAAGCTTAAGAAGAAGCGCCTGAAAAAGTTATTCGAGTATCTAAGCTCAGATCCAGATGAATTCCTGCAGCTGATAAGGGATTTTTCAGGATGGGAAGCAAAAGTGGAGAAAGACCTCACTGAAACTTACCCTTGGATGCGCTTTAACAGTCGAGTAATCAGTCTTCCTTCGCTCGGTGTATACGATTTAAGATTTCTTGCATTGGGGGATAAAGAACGTCCAAAGCGCTTTATTCTTTTCGGGACGGATTGGATTACTGAACATTGCAGCGAAACTCAGACACAATTTTTGATTGCCCAGGGATTGATTCTACTCTACCAGCATTCGCTCCGCTCCTTGCCATCCAATATCGGCATGGAGGTTGCGCAGCGCGGCCTGGCATCTTTTTTGGCCGAGAGACTTGGCTATTCGAAAGATCCGGCCGATTTTCTTTTTCTCACTCCCGAAAAAAGGAAAGAACTGGTCGAAAAATTTCCGAGTTTACAAAAGAAGCTGTTGAGAGAGCACCTGAGACCGAAGTCTACATTTTTTGCAGACTACTTTCTGGGCGAAGGGCGTTTTGTAGGTTATCTCTTAGGTTATGAGTTTGCTCGCATGCTTTCGGTCCGATTTACGCCTCGGGAAATGCTGAATCTGCGCATGGACCGGTTGCAGGACGAGTTAAGGTCATTTCTGGTGGGGAAGTGGATGGCGACAGCAGGGGTTTCGAATGTGGAGTAGAAAGCATATCAGCAGATTCCAATCATGTTAGTAGCAGCATTCTTGGTGTTGCTTTCAAATTCTTGGGTGGGCCTATGGCGGATGGTGGTGGAAGATTATCCTCAGCCAGTCTTCCATCTTATTGTACGTGTTCCTAAACAAGTGGAAGTTTATGACTCTAACTGGTATCCATACCAAATCATCCAGGTAAACTTGCAGGAAGTGGATTTCGAGATACGTGCTCTGCTGGAAGGCACCGGAGACCATTTTATTTTTAAAGGTGTAAGGACCGGCAATCGGCTGAAGGGAACGCTCGAGTGGAGCGGGCGTGTGCCGCAGTACCCCTTTGAGAAAAAACTGGATGCCCTCCGGGTGATCACCGGACCGGTGCCTTCTCCCTTGCGCTGGATCGCCCGGCATCGGCAAGACGACGTCATCGATGTGGTTGAATCCATCTTGAGAAAAGCTTCTGCAAAGAGCTTCGAGGAGTTTCTTCAGTTCTGGATTCAAAACGTGGAGAAAGAGTTTTATATTTTTCTAGAGCGGCAGCTTTATGGTCGCCATAACGATCCAGAAAAAGGAGTCACACTGGTCCGGAAGACGTTCGATATGCTTGAAAAACTCAAGAAAAGTGCTTATCTGCCTGCTGAAAAAGATAAAACGGATGGGGTGCTCACCGATTCTTTCGGAGCGGATTCTCTAGGAATTCTTCGACCGAAAGTGGCAGCCATCGCTGCTACCCTGAAGAGAGTTGCTAATGCAGACTGTTTGGTGATTGTACCTCCCCCATTGGCTCGGTCTGAGCAAGAGATTCGCTCTTTAGCTAGCATTCAGAATGAGCCTTCCTCCGGACGTGAACCCTGCTGCGGTGAGAAACGCTATACTACCGAGACGTTTCTGATTACCGCAGTGGATGATTGATAGGACGTGTCTGGTTCTTAGGTCACAGCAGATCCACTAGTTCTCTTTGCGTGCGTTTTAAAACGAATTTTCCCATACAATAGACCCCTGCAGAAAATACCGCCCAATAGGCCACTCCCCACAAAGACGGAATCGGACTGCCCAAAAATACGAATCGGTAGGCCTCGACCAGATGTGTTAGTGGGTTCAGATTGAGTACCCAGAGAAAGACATCTCCCGCTAGATGCTTGGGATAGACAATGGGTGTTATCCAGAACATCAACATGAACAACAACCCGAGTACCTGAGAAACATCCCGAAAAAAAACATTCAGACAAGCGACCAACAGAGAAAGTCCGTAAACCATCAGAATTTGGAAGGCAAAGAGGATGATCGCCAGGGCGAGGAAAGTAGAGTGTAGAGAGCGATTGACCATCAGAAACACAAGGAAAATGAGGGTTCCTAGTAGCTGATGAACGAAGGCGGAAAGAACGAGGCTAAAGGGAAGAACCTCCAGAGGAAAACGTACTTTTTGGATAAGGTTGTTGTTTTCAATGAAGCTGCGAGAAGAACGGGTGACGGACTCCTGAAGAGCCATCCAGGGTAGAAGTGCACAGAATAGATACTGGGCAAATTGTCCTGTTGAACCCCTGTCGCCGAACTTGATGTTCAATATGGTAGAAAAGACAACCGTGTAAAGGGAAAGTTGCAGAATTGGGTTCAAAATAGACCAGAAGACACCGATGATCGAGCCGACGTAACGGTCCCTTATGTCGCGAGAAACAAACTCCCGGATGAGATTCCAATTGTAGAGAAGAGTCGCTACCATTTGCCTTTAGGGGAGAAAAATTACTATGATTCGGTCAGGACAATCCGTAACCGAGTCCCTTGAGGCCAGCACGGCAGAATAGAGTCAGGAGATTATAGCATTTGAAGCGTAAGGTGATAAGACGCAAGACGTCTCCTGAACACAGCCATGTACTTGGTCTTGCGGTGGGGACGTTTTTTGTTTTCCTGCCCTTTTTGTTTAGTTTTGAAGGTTTTGAGAAGTTCCGGGTCCCTAAGGATGTCTATTCCGGCCTTTCCATCCTCCTGATCGGGGCACTTTTTGTGGTTTCCCGCAGGCTCGAAATCCGCTGGAAATCCTGGGAGACTATGCTCGGCCTGGCTATGATCTATATGGGACTTCACAGTCTGTTCGGACCTCGGCCGGAGGTTAGCCTTCCGGCCTGGTGCCAAGTCTTGTATTTTGTCTTTTTTCTTTTCTTTTTAACCCGAATCCTGTCGGAAGGCTTGCAGAAGAAACTGTGGACTTGGATCGGAGGGGTATTTGCACTCAATGCCTTGCTGACAATCGTTCAATACCACGGCATGATGCCTTTCCTCAAGACGTCCGTCGGTGGAATCTTGAAAGGACGCGTAAACACCGCTGGATTTATCGGAGAGGTCAACAGCGGAGGTTTCCTTTTCGGCCTAGCTTGCCTGATTTTGTTATACGGCGTGGTGGTGGAAAAAGACAGGAAGCTCCGAATTCTGTCGAGTCTTTTCTTTTCGTTGAACCTGCTAGGGTTGGTCTACACGCAAACTTTGACCGCGGTTTTAGCTCTAATGGTGTGTCTCGGACTTTGGTTGGTCTTTCATCACTGGTGGATTTGGAGAACGCAGATAAACATTACTCGGAAACTGGTCCTATTCTGGGCGATTCTATTGCCAGTGTTAATGGGAGTGACCAGCATCGCGCTCAAAGTGGAGTTAAAGAGCCGAATTCAATTTGTGTGGCAGCAGATACAGCAGGGAGATTGGAGTATGGCCACCGCGGGTCGGCACGGCGTCTGCCTGATCACTTGGGAAATGATTAAGGATCGGCCCTGGTTTGGAAGTGGTCTGGACACCTTTGGTAAGAGTTTTTTCGACTTTCGTACAACTGAAGAGTATAGCCGTGAAGTGACTTTGATAGATCAACCAGGGGCCTTTCGCCAGGTTCACAACGAATATCTTCAAGTTTGGGAGGAGCTGGGGCTGGTCGGATTGTTGTTGTTTCTGGCTGTGTTTTTTGGACCATTACTTAGATCCGCCGGCCAACTAGTTGGGACGGCAGATCCTCAAAAGCTGTACTGGATGGGGATACTTTCACTTGGACTTGTTTTCGTAGCCTTTAGTTCTTTGAGTTTTTTTCCTTTTCACTTGTCGGTGACGAGCGCTTGCATTGTGCTGCTGTTTGCGAGTCTGCGACATTTTCAGATCAAAGAGGCGAAGGTGTCTGAAGCACAGAGGGGTAGGGGACAGACATTCTGGAACAACCGGTCGGCCAGGATACTGATTGTCTCTATACTGACGGTGTCGTTTGCCTACCCCCAGGTTCAGAAGTGGAGAGCCAATCAAGAGATGGGTATCGCCTCCTACCTTTTGCAAGAGGCTCGTTCTTCGAGTCAAGGCCCTCAGCAGAAACATATCTTAGCCAATGCTGCTTTCCAGAACCTGAAGAAGGCTGAGGAGCTTTATCCACGATTTTATGAGATTTATAATCTGCAGGGAACGGCTCTAACTATTCTGGGAAGGTATGAGGAGGCCGTTGAGCAGTACGAACGAGCGTCTACCTATATTCCCAGTCCCGAAGTGCTCACCAATCTGGCCGTTGCCCACCTGGAGGCGAACGAGTTTGAACAGGCGCGAACTTCCTTGCATACAGCACTTCGCTACAATCCTAGTTACTTGCCTGCACGTCAGGCTCTGAAGTCTCTGGAAGACAACCATCATTAAATGCGAATAGGCTTTGATTTTCGCCCCGCCATCAAGAAGAATTCGCGGCGACGCGGCATTGGAAAATACACCTATCACCTTATCAAGAACTTGCTCGAGGTGAACCGGGAGCATTCCTATGTATTATACACCCGGGGTCGACATAACCCTCGACTGCACGATGACTACGAGAAGAAAGATCTACCGTATTTGTCACGGCCGAGTCGCCTGAATTGGATTCCGGATTTGTTCTTCTTGCCTCGCCGTCTCCGTCTGGACAATATTGACATTTTTCATGCGACTGAGATCACGGCGATTCCTCGCCGTTCCCAGGCTCAGGTATGGGTCAACGTTCATGATTTAATACCTTTTATTTTCTGGAATGAAATCCGTCAAGCTATTCCGCGAGACTATGCTTACGTCTTGCGAAGATCCGTCGAGAAAATTGTGAGCGCCGACTTGATTATCACCGATTCCTGGCACTCCAAGAGAGATATTTGTGAAAGACTCGGTGTCATGGAGCACCTGGTCCGGGTGGTTTACCCGGGATGTGATGCGCGATTTGCTCCGATACCTCCCGACATTAGTAGGTCGTGGCTCAAGGAGAAATATAGTCTGGGCGACCCATTTGTTTTCTACGTGGGTGGAAGCGACTTTAGAAAGAATCTCAAACGGCTGCTCAGGGCTTTCCATCAGATTCGGAAAAAGGGCTATTCCGGTAAACTTGTCCTAGGCGGAGAAACCTTTCTTTGGAATATTCCTGAAATTCGCCAAATTCGTCGGCAAATCGAGCAGTTGGGATTGCACTCGTCGGTTCGATTTCCCGGGTATATTCCTGATGAAGACTTACCGCTGTTTTATTCAGCCTGTGATCTGTTCATATTCCCCTCACTTTATGAGGGATTCGGTCTTCCCGTGCTGGAGGCCATGAAATGTGGTGCTCCGGTGTTAGCCAGTCGTACTTCGTCTATTCCCGAAGTGGGAGGGGATGCAACGGTCTATATGGATCCGGAAGATGGAGAAAGTATTGTGGCCGGCTTCGAGAAAATCTACGGAAATAAAGAGAAGATAGCTGAACTGCGTCAGAAGGGTTTACAGCAGGCTGATCGGTTCAGTTGGCGTAAGACCGCTCAACAGATTTATGGACTCTACAAGGCCAATAACTGATCAGTGTCCCATCCGAGTCGGAATCGATTGTCGGTCGCTTCAGAGAGGTCCCTCGGGGATCTCGACCTACGTGCGCAATTTGCGGGAACAAATCCCATTTTTAGATTGTGTAGCTTGCTCGGTCCCGCGGAACAACTTCCTCTGGAACCAGCTGTGTGTCCCGCCAGCTCAACTCATTCGTAGATGGAATGTATATCACGCTCCGGCTTACACTTCCCCTTTATTGAATTTCTGCCCGCTGGTTCTCATGGTTCATGACATTTCTTATCTGGTCAGGAAGGAGTGGTACCCCTATCAACTGGATAGCTTGCGTCAGTACTTCTATATTTCCTCACTTAAGCGGGCTGACAGGATCATCGTTCCAAGTGATTATTCCGGAGGAGAACTCATTCGCCTTTTTCCGGATTTGGAGAACCGGGTGCGCCGTATCCATCAGGGTGTCTCCAGTTTTTTCAAGAAAGATGAAATCCAGGCAGAAAAGGCACGTCAGGAGCTCGGTCTTCCCAAGACTTTTCTGCTTCACGTCGGAGATGTCCACCCGCGCAGGAATCTTCTCAAGTTAGTAGCTGCGGCTAAGCGGGTCAAACTGCCGTTGGTTTTGGTGGGAAGGATTTTGCGTGGTGGTGAGAGGCTTGCTGGAGCGCCGTTTCTCTATTCCGGATTGAGTGACCAGCAGCTGAAAGGCATCTATTCCGCTGCGACTGTTTTTGTTTATCCTTCACTTTATGAAGGCTTCGGGCTACCTGTTCTGGAAGCGATGGCCTGTGGGCTGCCGGTGGTGGCTTCCAAGCGGTCCTGTCTTCCTGAGGTTTGTGCAGATGCAGCCTATTTAGTGCAACCTGAAGTGGATCGGCTTGTCGAAGGGATTTCGGAAGTCATCAGTAACCGGGGCGAGTATGTGAGACGAGGACTAGCTCGGGCCAGGGAATTCACCTGGGAAAAAACTGCTGCAGAGACTATAAAAGTCTATGAAGAGCTAATGTAATCCGTGAAATTCCTAGCACAAAATCTCAAAAATCTGAACCGATTTCGCCGGTTTTCCGGAAGATTTTACGGAGACGGTTGGAGAAATAGAGGAATCGGATGGCACTGAACACCAGGAGATTCTGAAGAGGGCCAGCCTGGCGGTAAAAGTGTTTCCGATAGAAGATTTCCATGGCCTTATAATAATGGAAAGTGCTACGTCCAACGTTGCTTGTAGCACTGCGGTATTTATAATGAACGATCTGAGCCTTAGGATAGTAGAAGATCTTCCAACCCTTTAGTAGCGCCCGATAGCAAAAATCTAGATCTTCGCCGTAAAGAAAAAAGTTTTCGTCTAGATAGCCGATATCTTCAAGAAGTTGATTCCGGAACATCAGAAAGGATCCGGAAACCGCTTCTACTTCATGGGGCTGGGTGGAATCCATGAAACTGAGGTTGTAGCGCGAAAATCGTTCACTGGTCGGAAAGAGAAAGCTCAGTTTCAGTAAACGATAAAGAGCGATTGAAGGTCGAGGGATGCTCCGCCGGCAGGCCAGTTGAAGGGAGCCATCTGGGTTGTTAACGCGACAGCCGACGACGGCTACCTCCGGTCTTAACGTCAGAAATTTTAGCGTTTTATCCACTGCACCATTTAAGATGCGAGAGTCGGGGTTTAACAGCAAGTAGAATTGGGCAGGGTGGCGGCGAACCCCTTGATTGACAGCAGTCGCAAAGCCCAAATTGTTGCAATTGAGAAGAAAGTGTAATTGGGGATACTTTTTTTCGAGAGGGGAGAAGTCTCTGTCCTCAGATGCGTTGTCCACCACGACCACTTGATAGCCGGAGACCTTTGTCTCGTGGTAGAGGCTGTCGAGACAGCTCTCAAGATAGTCTTTTGAATTGTAGTTAACCAGGACGACGGTTAGCTTGTTCACGAGGTCTGTGTCCTGACCGGGACGGCTTTTTTTCGATATTTTATCCAGTTGTGGTCCAAAAGCTTTCGAAACTGTCCGATGCTGAGTTTACGTTCTTGCTGCACCGCACGATGCTTTTGGATCACTTTAGAAAGATTTCTGAGAAAATCCGCTTTGGCTCGAACAAAGGAACTGGAGCGTCCTTTGAACAAGAAAAACAAAAAAGAAAGGAGATCAAAAATCAACCGTTCCGGCAAGTAGAGAAGGAGCAAGGGACCAGGCATATTCTTCCAGAATACGTATTCGGAATTACGATGACCAAAAAACACGTAGCGGTCACTGAAGGTCTGGATGCTCGAGTTGACGTGATGAAAAACCCTCGCTTGAGGGACATAAAGGCACCGATAACCCTGAAGCCGCGCTCTCATGTTCAGGTCTGCATCTTCGTAAATGAGAAAGAAATCGGGATCGAATCCTTCCAGCTCCTGGAGCATGGAACGCCGATATAGGGCTGCGGCCGCGCAAGGTCCGAACACCTCCCGGAGTTGTTGGTGTTGATTAGCAGGATCGCCGTGTCCAATCTTGTAGGCAGCCCCTACAATCGCCATTCCGTCACCCGCGCTGTCGATGTGTTCGGGATCAAAGGCAAAAAGAATTTGCGACGCCCAGAAATCCCACGGTTCCACGTCGTGCTCCAAAAGAGACTCCAACCAGTTTGGATCCAGAGTGACGTCATTGTTCAAAATGGCGATGAGATCGCCCGAGGCCTCGTGAATCCCACGATTGCATGCCGCAGGAAATCCAATGTTGTCGTCCAGTAAGATCAGTTCGACCTGGGGAAAATGCTCTCGAACCAAAAGGGGACTGTGGTCACAGGAGGCATTGTCCACCAAGATGATTTCATCTGGTGGTCGTGATTGAGCAAGGATCGAGTCTAGGCAGGTTTGGATAAATCTCTCCCCGTTGTAGTTGACAATCACGAAGGTCACTTGAGTGGACACAAGGCTATATTATAATAGCCGGCGGATTGGGCGAATGTTAGTGTCTTATTATTTGGTTTAATTGATACACTGATCAGGGGGTGGTGGCGGAACGACCTTGTTTTCTTAGTTGCTCCTTTTTCACGAGGCATAGCGGCATTTTGTCGTCGCTACTTCACGAAATCAGGACTATCGCGCTAGCCACAAACATCATTGTATTTGGGAAACGAAACGCTTATTTAAGTACTGCATAAGTAAAATTCTAATGTTAGAGGTCAAAAAAAGGATAGTGAGTCAAGAAGGAGCAGAACAGGAAGGAGTTACGTTGGCTGCGGAAGTTGTGCTGATGATCTGTGCGAGTCAGTGGATCCAGTTCGAAGGCGACGGTATTGGCCAGAATGAAGATTTTTTGGTGGGAAACCGCTCGTTGCAGCAAGACCGAGGTTTGTCCTCGGAGCGTCCAGATGCGCTGCACCCGCGGGGCATCAACAAACCGCTTTCGTCCAGGACCACCAGGGAGGCACTTAAGCACCGCACTTTTTTTAAATGCGAGGCCAGTCTTGCTTGGTCCAGGTTTGAATGAGCGCTTCGTTCCGCTTGACGGCTCAACGTTGCGGTTTCCGGGGGCTCCATCCCAGCGCATGCAGGAGCCGTCCTATATGGTCTACGTGGTAATGGACGCCGAAGCGCAGATGAATCAGCTGGGCCACTCGCGGACAAGTCCACAGGTCGCTGGAAAAATCTGCCCTTTGAGCTCCTGCGAGCAAAGCTGTCTCCAATTGTCTTTTCTCTCTCTGGTTCAACTTAGAGGGTCGCCCGGGTGTGGGTTGTGCCCGGAGAGCCTTTATGCCTGCTTTTTGGTGAGCGGCCTTCCAGCGGCGAACACTACGACGGTCCACCCCCAGGCGGCGAGCTACTTCCACCGGAAGATGTCCTTTCTGGAGCAATTTGATGGAGCGCTCGCGTCGCTGTTGGAGCTGTCCCGGACTTCCTTGAGGTCTCACGAGGTCTCCTCCTGTCTGGAGAATACACTCATCATAGGATATTATTTATACAGGAATCAATAGGTGACGGGTTAAGTTTTGGATTTTGAGGTTATACACAAATCAGCATCGAAGTTCAGGGGTTGATCCCACAGATTTATGAAAGCTGAAGAAGCTAAATTGGGAGTCCTGGAAGACGGTTTATCAAAGTACCAGGGACGAGCAACCGCTCACTCGACAATTTTCAATCATCTAATCTTTCTGATTCTGGTCGATCTCGCGTTGGGTTTCGCTGCTTATTGTAGTGCCTGGACCATTCGTATCTGGGTGCCCGTGCCTTTAACACAAGATCTTTTGGCGCAAGAACGGTGGGACATGGTGAGCCATCCTTGGCTGATCTTTGTGGTTAGCCAGATTTTTTTTCTTTACATTTTTGGCCTTTATGACGACCTGCGGATGATACGTTTTCGGGAAATTATTAGCTTTATTTTTATGGCTTGCTTGATCCAGTTGGTGACGATTACCTCAGTTTTTTACTTTACCAATCAAGTGTTTCCACGAACAGTGATCTTATTTTTCGACAGTGTCAATTTCCTGATGCTCACCGCCTGGCGTTTCCACCTGAGAAGCAAGCTTAGAAAGCAGATCTTGCGCGTCTTGATCGTCGGGCAAGAGCCCCATTTAGCCCGGGAAATCATTCAGGAGATCGAGAAGAACCCGTGGATGGGAAGGCAAATAGCCGGTTTGGTCTTGCCTCCCAACCGGTGGGTGGCCAACGATAGTCAGACAAATTATCCTGTCTTGGGTCAGTTGACGGAGATACAGGAGATCATTGTCCATTACAACATCGACGAGATCATTTTTATCTCGGAAGAATCCTGGAAAGACCGGGTGTTGAACTCATTGAGTGAGCTCCAAAAAGAAACTCCCGTTCGCATTGCCATCCTTCCCTCTGTTTATGAGCTGGTGATTGGGAAACTGCAGCATGTCAACATCCACGACACACCCTTGATTGAGGTCAAAAGAAACCCGAATGAGCCTTTCGAGCGGTTCATCAAACGGGTTTTTGACAGCAGCTTTGCGGCCTTGTGTTTGATATTACTGTGGCCACTTTTCTTGATCCTAGCCCTGTTGATTAAAGTGTTTGCACCAGGTCCTATTTTCTACCTTCAAGACCGGATTGGAATTGGCGGTAAGATCTTCAGACTGATTAAGTTTCGCACGATGATTCCTGATGCGGAAAACTTTTCTGGGGGAATCCTGGCGACTACAAACGACCCACGAGTGACTTCGATTGGCAGCATCCTACGTCCCTTTCGGATTGACGAGTTACCACAGCTTGTGAACGTGCTCAAAGGCGATATGAGTTTTGTTGGACCTCGGCCCGAACGTCCCAAGTTTGTGAAGGCTTTCGAAAAGAAAGTCTCCGGTTACAGCGAACGGCACAAAATTAAACCGGGCATCACAGGGTTAGCTCAAGTGCGCGGCTATTATCACACCACGGCGGAAAATAAACTGAAATACGATCTGGCTTATATCTATAACTATAGTTTCTCTCTCGACCTGCTCATTTTGTTGGAAACCATTAAGGTAGCGCTGACGGGGAAGCAAAGGGTCCGATGACTGCTGGCGACTACGCTCGGTAAAAATCCACCACGCTGCGGATGATCTGTTCGAGGTTTTTAGTGGTGTGATAGTCGATGAATTGGCGGATTTTTGAGATGTCGGGCAGGCGGCGCACCATATCCTCGAATCCTTCTTCATAAGCCTTGGTGTATGGAATAAGCTGGATTTCCGATGGGCTATCGGTAATGGTCTTGACCTGCTCTGCTAGCTTCAGAATGGTAACTTCTTCATCGGAGCCCACATTAAAGATCTGTCCCACCGCTTCCTCTGTTTGAGCAAGCTTATACAGTGCATCCACCGTGTCGGAGACGTGAGTAAAACAGCGAGACTGGCTACCATCACCAAATACGGTAATCGGTTTCCCAGTCAGGGCCTGTTTGACAAAGCTAGGTAAGACCATACCGTACTGTCCAGTTTGGCGGGGACCAACGGTGTTAAACAGCCGGATCACGACCACAGGTAGTTTTTTTTCACGCCAGTAAGCCAGCGCCAAAAACTCGTCGACCGCCTTACTGCATGCATAACTCCAACGTCCTTTATAGCTGGGTCCTAACACTAAATCATCGCCCTCAGAAAATGGGATCTTGCTTGATTTTCCGTAGACTTCAGAGGTTGAGGCAAAGATGACCTTTTTCTTCTTCTTGTTGGCCAGAGCTAGGATAATCTCCGTACCCTTGACATTTGTCTCGATTGTTCGAACCGGGCTTGCCACAATCAGTTTGACACCCACTGCTGCTGCCAGATGAAAGATGCAATCACAACGATCGACTAACTCCGCCGTAACGGGAGTGTCAATGATCGTGTCGATGGTGTAATGGAAGTTCTTGTCCGATTTGAGATGAATGATGTTTTCGATGCTCCCCGTGGAAAGGTCATCGATGACTAACACTTGATGGCCGTGACGAAGCAGGTATTCAGAAAGATGTGACCCGATGAAGCCTGCGCCGCCCGTGATCAGAACTTTCATCGCATTGAGGAAATAAAACACTTAAACGTCATGTTATAATAATTAGTATTCCGCGCATGAAAAGCATATCGGTAATCATTCCTTTGTACAATGAAAAGAATTCTCTTGTCGAGTTGTATGGGGAATTAGTTCAGGAGCTGTTTTCCTATTCTTCCGATTGCGAAATCATTTTTGTGGATGACGGTAGCACCGATGGTTCGTTCGAAATATTAAAGGAACTTCAAGGCAAAGATCGCTGCATCAAGATCATTCGTTTTCGCAGGAATTTCGGAAAATCCTCTGCCCTCTCGGCTGGTTTCCGTGTGGCAGAAGGAGAAGTGATTGTAACGATGGATGCCGATCTTCAGGACCGGCCCTCGGAGATGTCTAAACTCTTAGCACGCCTGGAGGAAGGATGGGACTTGGTTTCCGGTTGGAAGCGTCAGCGAAAGGATTCCTGGGGAAAACGCCTAACTTCCCGGGTCTTCAACCGACTGACTGCCTTTTTGACGGGGGTACGGCTCCACGATATCAACTGCGGTTTCAAGGCCTACCGGCGCAGGGTGATTGAAGAAGTCAAGGTCTATGGTGAAATGCACCGTTACATTCCGGTGCTAGCTAGTTACCGTGGGTTTCGAGTGGATGAGGTACCGATTGAACACCGGGCCAGGCCTCATGGGAGGAGCAAGTACGGTGCCGGACGTCTTTGGGGAGGCTTTTTCGATCTTCTAACAGTTGTCATGCTGACTCGTTACAACAGCAAACCTCTCCATGTTTTCGGCGTTCTCGGGGTGCTTTTGCTGCTGATCGGGTTGCTGATTGAAGCCTACCTTACGGTCGGCTGGTTCTTGGGTCGCTGGATTGAGGACCGTCCCGCGTTCATGTTAGGAATCTTGTTACTAATCATGGGAGTTCAATTTATTTTCTTCGGGCTGCTGGCAGAGATGATCGCCTATTCGTCCAGGAGGGAAGATGATTACTCCATCTGTGAAATGGTGATGGTGGAATCAGGGGAGACCACACGGCGGCCCGTGGTCTCGCTCGGACCATGAAGTTCGCCCTCATTGGGCCGTCCTACCCACTGCGTGGCGGCATTGCCCAATATACCGCCGCTTTGTTCAAGGCCTTGGAGCGACGCTATGACGTCATCCTCTTCTCGTTTTCACGCCAGTACCCACAGTTCCTGTTTCCGGGATCCACACAGGTGGATCAAAGTCGTCAGCCCTTTCAGGTCCCAGTTGAACAGTTGCTGGATTCCTTGAATCCCACCAGTTGGAAAAGAGCAGCTCAAAGACTTCTCCAATGCCAGCCGGATGTGCTGATTTTTCAGTGGTGGCAGCCTTTTTTGGGGCTTGCGTATGCCGACATTGTAGGACGGGTAAAAAAAGGAGCAAAGGTTTCTGTATTTTTCCTCTGCCATAATGTTTATTCCCATGAGTGGCCAAAGTTTCCGGGAGCCGTCTTCGGAGAACGCTTTTTGATCCAAAAAGCCTTTACGAAGGCAGACGGTTTCCTCGTCCACTCTCAAACACTGCTCAGCCAGGTACGAGAATTCAACCGCCACGCTCCGGTCAGACGGATTCATCACCCTGTTTACGATTTCTACGCAAATTGGGACACCGCTCGGATGGAAAGAAATTCCACGCCACAGTTACTTTTTTTTGGTAATGTTCGACGATACAAAGGACTGGGTATTCTCTTGAAGGCGTTAGCTGTCCTGAAGCGGCAGATGAATTTTAGAGTCATGATTGCGGGGGAGTTCTATATCAATCCGGAGTCTTATCGGCAGATGGCACGTGAATTAGGTCTTTGCGACCATCTTGTCTGGATCGACCGTTATATTTCGAACGAAGAGGTGCCGGGGCTTTTCCGTCAGGCGGATCTAGTGGTTCTTCCTTATCTTGAGGCTACCCAGAGCGGAGTCGTTCCGCTGGCCTTTTACTTTGATGTCCCAGTGATTGCTAGCGACGTCGGAGGACTCTCAGAAGTTGTCATGGAAGGGAAGACAGGATACCTTGTTCCCGCCGGCGAACCTGAAATCTTGGCGGAGAGGATTTTTCAATACTTTCAAGAAAACAAAAAGCAGGAGTTTAAAAGTCATATACAGGATTTCAAACGGAACTTAAGCTGGACACAGGCGGTTGATGGTATCGTAGACCTCTTGGATCAAGTGAAGCATCTCCAATCAGAAATACTGTAACGTTTGTTCAAAAATTAGGGACAGTCCCTACTTTCCCTCTGTACTAGTTTCCGTCTGCATTGAAGCCTGATGAGTAGAAAGCGCCAGGGAACAAACCAGACAATATTTGGGAGCCATTCGGGTATAAACATTGGGCTCTTAGTTTTGATTTTCAGCCTGGCTTTTGGCTTGTACGTTAATACCCTACAGCACGGTTTTGTCTACGACGACGTGACTCTCATTGAACAGAACCAGCAGGTGAAGAGCTCGCAGTGGACAGAAATCATGAGCCCGAAAGGGTACCGTCCTATCCGCACACTGACCTATGCAATGAATTTTGTGTTGGGAGGGACAGATCCGTACGGGTATCATCTTTTCAATGTCCTCTTACATGCCTCCAACGCGGTTTTGGTGCTTTTTCTTTTCTGGTGCTGGAGTCATGCTAAGATCCTGGCTGTGGCTGGAGCTTTGTTCTTCGCTGTGCATCCCGTTCAAACGGCGGCGGTAGCATATGTCTCAGGAAGAAAGGATCTTCTGGCCACGTTCTTTGTCCTATTGGGATGTCTTTGTTACCGGTTCTACCGAGAGCGAAAAAAGCGTTACCTGCCCGTGCTGGTGGCTTTTTGTTTCATTTTAGCGATCCTTTCCAAAGAAGTCGCCATTGTTTTCCCCGCCCTTTTGTTGCTGATGGATGCGTTTTTGTGGAAGGAGCCAAGGAAAGATCCGCCCTCGTTTTTCTCCCGGTTACTTCAAGCCTTCAAAGGTTGCCCTGTACTTTACGGCGCCTTTCTCATTTTGGCCTGCCTGGGGATTTACTATACCATCTTTTTGAGCACAGCCAGCCGAATGACCGGTTTTTGGGGAGGAGGATTGGCAACGAATCTAGGCACCTCTGTTAAGTTGTTTGCTCACTATCTCAAACTGGTCTTTTTCCCCTATCCATTGATTGCTGATTACAGCGGGTCTGTTTTCCCAATTTCAAAGGGCTTCGCGGAGTCGATGACCCTTCTAGCCGTTTTAATGCTGGCGGCGTATGTGGTATTTGCGATTTTGGGGGCTCGTCGCAGTCCTTCCGTGAGCTTTGCCATGTTTTGGTTTCTGATCGCGTTGCTTCCAGTCCTTCAACTCGTACCCTTTCATGAGCTCGCAGCTGACCATTTTCTTTATCTTCCGATGCTGGGGATGGCCTGGTTGGCCGGTTGGGCGGTCGATTATCTGGTCCGGGAAAAGGGTCTTAAGATGGGAGCGTGGGCTGTAGTTGCAGTGACGGTCACCCCTTTAGCGGTGATGACAGTGCGCCGAAATCAGGACTGGAAGAATGAGCAAACACTCTGGGAGGCAACCCTTGAAAAAGCTCCCGGTTCTTATCGGGCAAATACCAATCTAGGCGTTATCTACCAGGGGCAGGGAAGGTGGAAAGAGGCTCTCAAGCGGACAAAAAGAAGTCTGGAATTAGACCCGTCGAAAGCTCTTTCCTGGAGTAATCTGGGAGGGATATATCAGTCCTTAGCTAGGAATATTCGGCTGAAGGGGAAACTTCAGGAGGCAGCTACATTGGCAGAGGAGGCTATCCGAAATCTAAGAGAATCCACTGTGCTAGATCCGAAAAACCCTTTTGCCTTTAACAACCTGGGCAATGCTTACAAAGAACTGGCTTTGATATGGGAGTTAAAGGGGGACCCTGAGAAAGCGGCGGAAATGCGCATAAGCGCCCTTGAGTCGTTTGGGAAAGGTCTACGAATCCCCTCTCAGAACGAAAATTTTCCGTTCATTTTGTATAACATGAGCTTAGTTTTCATCGATGGGGGTTATTACGAGTGGGCTCTGAAGTACTTGAAAAAGGCAGCGACTGCTCTTCCCCATTATGCCTTAGGCCAATATTGGATAGGCTGGTGCTATTTTCAGCAGCAAGACTATCGAAAAAGCATTCCCAATCTCGACAAGTTTTCGCGGCTTCAGCCTACACAGAAAGTCGAGGTTGCACTTGTCAAGAGAGGCTGGAACATGCTCGCCAGGAGTTACGAGGAAGTCGGCAACAACGACCAAGCGATCCAAACTTATCAACGCACGCTGGTGCAGTTTCCCCATTTAGTGGAGGCTCATTACAACCTGGGTATACTTTACCATCGGGTCGGAGAACCTGATGAGGCTGCTCAATATCTTAGACATGCCCTTCGCCTGGCTCCGGAGGGACCTCTGGCAGCGAATATTGAGGCTATGCTTGATCTGATCAGTCGTTCGAGATCAGTAGGTCTACTTCTGCAAGATGTATCGAAACCATAAGATCACGCTGGTCATTCCCTGTCTCAATGAAGAGGAAGGGATTCGGAAAGTTCTGTCTCGAATTCCTGAATTTGTCGACGAGGTCATTGTCGTGGACAATGATTCTACCGATGGAACCGCTGTGATTGCTGGCAAGATGGGTGCGCGCGTGATCCAGGAGAAGGTTCGAGGTTACGGTCGTGCCTACAAAACTGGTTTGCTCCACGCGGAAGGGGACGTGATTGTCACGCTGGATGGAGACCACTCCTATCCAGTGGATGCCCTTTCTTATCTTCTCGAGGCTCTTTTGAACTCGAAGGTTGGGTTTGTTTCCGCTTCGCGATTTCCTGTGCAGAATCGAGAATCTATGGCGTTGAAAAACCTCATCGGGAATAAAGTGCTCAGCTTTGTCATGTCGTGTCTTTATTTCCGCTGGATTCGTGACTCCCAGTCGGGCATGTGGATTTTGTACAAGGACGGGATGAAGAAGATGAACCTGTGCAGTGACGGCATGGCCTTTTCCGAAGAGATAAAGATTGAGGCTTTGCGCCATTCAGGTATCGGTTTTAAGGAGATTCCCATCAACTTTTCCAATCGAGCCGGAGAAAAGAAGTTGAAACCCTGGAGAGACGGGTGGAATAATCTAATGTTTCTTTTTCGGAAGCGGTTTTCTTTCTGGAAAACCTGAAACTTATTGTCTGGTGTCTGCGGAGGATAAATGACTAACGATTATTGCGTGTGCCCGGTTTGTGAGTACCCGTACGCCAAACCCCACTCCCGGATGCGAGACCGTTTTTTTGAGGTCTCTCCTGAAGAATTCTTGCTCTATAGTTGCGAGAATTGTGGTTTACTTTTTCAGAGAGAAGAGCAGGTTCAGGGTCGGATCACTGAGTTTTATCCCCCCGGATACTGGTGGGAGGAATCGGAGGGAAACACATCAAAGCTGGAGAAGCGGTATCGGGAATGGATTGTGAAACAGGATCAGTTGAAATTCGTGCTTTCGCTTTTTCCTCAGCCTCAGAATTACCGGTTGCTGGATATCGGTTGCGGAAGCGGTACCTTTGTCAAGGCTGCTTATCAGGCTGGTTTTGATGCTTTCGGTTGCGAGCGGTCGGAGGAAGCAGTTAGAATCGCGAACCGCAGCCTGCCGGGACGCATTTTCCATGGATCTGAAGATGACTTGATCAGTCGTCGGGAAAAGTTTGATCTTCTCACCTTATTTCACTCCTTGGAACATATGCAGGATCCGTTTCGCTATCTAAAAAACGTCCGGAAGCTTTTTCACAACGGGGGGGGGATCATCGTGCAGGTACCCAACCGCGCTAGTTTTCAGGCGAAAGTTTTCGGTCCCCGGTGGTATGGTTTGGACTGCCCGCGACACCTTTATAATTACACGACCTTTTCCTTAATGCACTTGTTGGGACGTACTGGATATAGAACCCATAGCCTTCGTCATTTCTCCTTACGGGATAATGCAGCAGCTTTGGTGTCTAGCATGTTCCCTTGGCTGGATCCCATGTCACAGCGCGTCAGACTTCTGAAAAAAAAAGGGACATCTCGCTCGCTAGGATTGACCATCAAAGAAGGCTTATATCTCAATCTCTTGATTTTGGCCCAACCCTTTGTTCTGATAGAAGCGTTTTTCGGTCGAGGCGGCACTGTGACGGTCTACGCGACCTCGGATTAGGCATTAAAATCGGGAGCACCTTTCAGGTTAAGGTCTCCCCTTCTTGATGACCTAAAACTCGCAACCTGGAACCTCAACGCTTTGAGCAATAAAGACATCAGGTTATGAAAATCGCTGTTATCGGAACGGGCTATGTCGGTTTGGTGGCCGGCGCGTGTTTTGCTGAAACCGGGAATGATGTGATTTGCATGGACGTCGATAAAACCAAGATTGCTCTACTCCGGAAATGTAAGGTGCCTATATACGAACCCGGACTTGAAGAAATGATTCGACGCAACGTCGAAGAAGAACGGTTGTTCTTTACGACTGACCTTACACGGGCAGTTCAGAATTCGTCAATTATTTTCATTGCAGTGGGAACGCCAGCAGGTGAAGATGGCTCCTCTGATGTGAGTTATGTCCTCGATGCAGCTCGTTCCATTGGGAAAGTGATGGATGGATACAAGATCATCGTAAACAAAAGCACAGTGCCGGTAGGAACTTCAGCGAGGATGCGGAAAGAAATTGTCCGTGTGACGCATTTTCGATTTGACATAGTATCTAATCCAGAATTTCTGAAGGAGGGAGAGGCGATCGAGGACTTTATGAAGCCGGACCGGGTCGTTATAGGCACGGAGAAAGTTAGTGTGGCGGAAATAATGAAGGAGCTATATGGTCCTTTTACCCGAACCGGATCCCCTATTCTGGTTATGAACACAGTCAGCGCGGAAATGACCAAGTATGCCGCCAATGCCATGTTGGCTAGCCGGGTTTCCTTCATGAACGAGATTGCCAACCTGTGTGAGCACGTTGGTGCGGATGAGTATTGGGTACGGCAAGGTATCGGTACGGATTGTCGGATTGGCACTTCGTTTCTTTTCTCCGGAGTCGGTTATGGCGGTTCCTGTTTTCCGAAAGACATTAAAGCTCTGATTAGTATGGCGCGTGAGTACAACTATTCTTTGAAATTGATCAGTGCCATTGAGGCAGTCAATGATCTCCAGAAGCACGTCATTGTGGAGAAGATCTTGAAGTATTATTCCTCGGAGCTTCCTGCTCAGCTCGAGAAGTTAAAAGAGACCGTGTCTGCAGAGAAACCTCTGAGCCCTTCTGGCTTTGCCCAGGGGAATCGTCTTAGCAAAGAGAAAAGACATGATGAATGTTTGTCAGTAGACTCAAGCAAGACGCGCAAAATGGTCTTCAACGACAATAATCGAAAATTGCATTCCATCTCTCTCACCGGATCGAAAGGACTCAGTGCTCATAACAGCCCAATCCGGGGTAAAACCTTTGCAGTTTGGGGACTTTCTTTTAAGCCGCAAACGGACGATATGCGAGAAGCTCCATCACGTGTGATCGTTCAGCGACTAATCGAGCTTGGAGCTCACGTCCAGGTTTATGATCCGGAGGCCATGGAGGAAGCTCGAAAATTTTTTGGCAAGAAGATTCGCTACGCGACGAACGATTACGAAGCACTGAAAGGTGCCGACGCTTTGATTTTGGTGACGGAGTGGAATTTATTCCGAAATCCTGATTTTGGGAAAATGAAAGCCCTCCTCAGGTGTCCAGTTATCTTCGACGGCCGTAATCAGTACAATCCACAAGAGTTGAGAGAGTTGGGGTTTGTGTATTTAGGAATTGGCCGTGGCTGATCACTCCATGTTCCACTGACTGTTAGGGTTGGAAAAAAGTCCAAAAGAATGAATCCTCTGGTTTCTGTTGTTGTCGTTAACCACAATCGCGCTGAGCTACTTGGCCAATGTCTTAGATCACTGTTCAAGCAGACTTACGATTCGTTTGAAATCCTCGTGGTAGACAACGCGTCGTCCGATCATAGTCGTGATCTTTTGGCATCCTTTCAATCTGAGCGTTTCCGACTCATAGCCCTGGACGAAAACGCGGGTTTTTCCGGAGGCAACAATGTTGCAATTTGCGAAGCCCGCGGTGAATTCATTGCTCTATTGAACAATGACGCGGTGGTTACTGAAGGGTGGATTGGGCACTTGGTGGCAGTGATGCAGTCGTCTCGTCGAATCGGCATGTGCACTTCGAAGACCCTTTTTTTTCAAACCGACGTCATCGATAAAGCCGGGCATTTAATGTACCCCGACGGTCAGAATCGGGGACGCGGAACTGGCGAAAAGGATCGGGGGCAATACGATAAATTGGAAGAAGCTTTGTTTGCTGACGGCTGCGCCGCTTTGTATCGCAAATCCATGTTAGACGAGCTCGGAGGCTTTGATGAGAGTTTTTTTGCCTACGGAGACGATGCAGACCTTGGGATTCGAGGTCGTTTGATGGGTTGGAAATGCGTTTACGTGCCCGAAGCGGTGGTTCACCACCATCACTCATCGACTATCGGTCCTTATGCCCCGCAAAAAATATTTTGGGTCGAACGAAACCGTTTTTGGTTGGCTCTTAAGAATTTTCCGCTTCCCTTGTTACTCATCACGCCGGTTCTGACTTTGAATCGCTGGATGTGGAATTTTTGCGCGGCAGTGGCCAGACGAGGTGCCGCCGGTCAATTTCGACAGGAGTCCTCCTTGTGGATACTATTACGGACTCTCGGTCAAGCTTACGGTAGTGGTTTTCGGCAGGTCGGTGAGATGCTTCAAAAGCGACGAAAGATCCGGAAGGCACGCCGAACCAGTGACCTGGAGTTTTACCGACTCCTTTTCCGTTTTCGTATTTCGGCACGTACTCTTGCTTTTAAGGATAGGGCGCAAACACGACGAGTTCCAGTTGTAGACGCGACGGCGGATCGATGAGCCAATCAGCGGATGGAGTCCTGATGCGAGCAGCAGTCTTCCATGGCGCCGGTGACGTTCGGGTCGAAGATGTAGCCGTACCCACCCCCGGGGAGGGGGAGCTACTGTTGGAAGTGCACGCGGCGGGCATTTGTGGAACCGACGCCTCAGAGTTTATTCATGGTCCGAAGATGTTTCCGGTCTTTGTTCAGGATCACATTACCGGGCATGTAGGTCCGATGATCCCCGGTCACGAGTTCGGTGGGCGAGTTGTTGAGATCGGTTCTTGCGTGGATACCTTTAGGGTCGGGGATTTGGTGGCGAGTGGAGCGGGTATTTCCTGTGGTCACTGTCTTCGGTGCAAAGCTGGTCGGACCAGTCTGTGTGTTAGCTATTCGACGGTCGGCTTGCAGCGAAACGGTGCTCTGGCTCAGTATTGTGCGGTTCCGAGTGCGACTTGTCTGGACGTCAGGGCTTTTGGGCTCACCGATGACTCTGCAGCTCTGGCTCAGCCGATGGCTATCGCTGTTCACTCCATGAGACGGGGGCGTCTTAAGGCCGGAGAGGAAGTAATGGTGATCGGGGCCGGCGGCGTGGGAGCTTTCCTGATCTATGCAGCAGCTCAAGCCGGTGCGAAGGTGGTGGCATGCGATCTCGATGCCGCCCGACTAGAGATCGCCGGTGCCCTTGGAGCGTCGGAGGTGGTCCAGGTGGAAGCCGACATACCATTAGCCGAACTGGCACGGAGTCTGGTGGGAAGGGTGGCGGTCGTCTACGAGGTTTCAGGCTCGCCGCAGGGACTTGAAGCAGGACTTCAGGTGCTTTCCACGGGAGGTCGGCTGGTGGCAGTGGGGTTGCAGGCACGTCTTCATCAAGTTGATCTTCGTCGCATCACCCTGACCGAGGTCGAGCTGATTGGAACCAACGCCCATGTGTGCACCGTAGATCTTCCGGAAGCGGTTGGCCTTCTTGCTAGGCGGGTGGAGGGTTGGGAAGATGTGGCGCCGATTGCCTTACCTTTGGATGACCTGGTCGAGGAGGGTTTGATTCCCATGGTGGAGGGGCGTAGATCACGTATCAAGACTCTTTTGGATCCGTGGGCGGATACGGTCCGCACGACCGATACCTGACCAATACGATAATGCGTGTTGTATAGCGCTGGCCAAGAGTATTTGGTTCCATAAATACGATGGAAATTTAGGGCGAGCGGGACAGCGTCGAGTTCGCCCCAAAGAAAGCGGCACTGTCCTGCTGCCACCCAAAGGGTTGAAGATGTGGTAGTTAAATTTTGTTGTTTGTCGTCATCGATGATGCGATGGTATCGACTCCTCCTCTCTTCGTGACCTCACCTCGTCGCATCCTCAACAAACGTCACCGTATTTATGAATTCGAGTACTAAGTGAGGTCAAGGAGCGAGGAGCTTACTCCGGGTTATCCTTTCCTACTATGACTGGTTGACTTCGAGAATCTCCAGCAATATGACAGATGTGTTATCGAATCCCCCTTTAGTGTTGGTTTCGGCAATCAGTTGCTCCACAATCGATTCATGGCGGGAGCACTTTGTCACGATGTCCTGAATCTGTTCTTCTGGGAGAGCATTGGTCAGTCCATCAGTGCAGATCAAAACCCGGTCCCCTTGGCGCAGTTCGATTGAGAAAACATCTGGGCTTGTTGAGGGAAACATGCCAAGATAGCGGTCCAGTAGGTTTTTTTGGGGATGGTATTGCATTTGTTCCTTGGTGATCACCCCTTCTTTGTAAACCCGGAACACGGGAGAGTGATCTTCAGTCAATTGCCGAAGAGTCATTCCTCGTTGTACATAGAGTCTGCTGTCTCCAACATGACCCACCCAAGCTTCTCCGGCTTTGTTGGGGAGTAGCCAAAGGAGAGTGACCGTTGTTCCCATTTCTCCGTGTTCGGGATGGTGTGACTGATCGCTAAAAATGCGTTCATTGGACAGCTGTAGGCCTAAGATCAGTTCCTCGGGAGGAAATCGAGAGGCTTGCTTAAGTCGCTCTGAAAGTGTGGCAGAGGCGATCGAACTGGCCACTTCTCCAGCCGCGTGTCCACCCATCCCGTCACAGACTCCGAAAAGACCATCTTCCGGATTGGCGACGATGGCATCTTCGTTGTTTATGCGCACCAAACCTCGATCAGATCGGGCTTGATAACGAAACCGAATCAGTCCACGCTGATATGTCTTTTCCCACATCGCTCTCAGTACCCTATTTCAAATACTGTTGGGCCATGTCTTGGTCGTTTGTCTTCGCCAATGCAGTCTCAAAATTAGTGCTATTTTCCGGTGAGCCCCACTCTCCTGATTTTCTAGCTTTTTCACTGAGGGCAGTTTTCCTCCTACCGAGGCTATGAAAAACTGTTCAGTCCGTCTAACATGCGCACGTGACATTTCACCAAGCCATAGGCGATGAGCAGCAGTAAGATCCAGGCGCCAATTTTTTTCCACACTGGATGGGTCAGCTGACTGCCACAATGGGGACAAAACGTGCTGCGTTCGATAAGGGTATAGTGACAGTGGGGGCAGACCTGCAGTTCTTCAGACATCATGCCAGGATCGCCACATCCTAAAAGGACGCATAAACGTTTGGTGGGCAGCTCGTCATCCGCCCTCCTTGACCAAGGCTTTTAATCGTTCCTCCGAGATGGTCTCAACTCCTAAATCTCTTGCTTTTCTGAGCTTTGAGCCGGGTTCGGAACCGACTACCAGATAATCGGTTTTGGAAGAAACCGACGAGGTGACTTTGCCTCCGTGTTTTTTGATAAACTCAGTGGCTTCGGGCCGACTGAACATTGCTAAGGCGCCAGTGATGACGAACGTCTTTCCAGATAGAAGGCCCTCACGTACCAGCTCTTTTCTGGCGATTTTCCACTGGAGTCCTGCTTGTTTCAGTTTTTCGATCAGTTTGCAATTCTCTTCGACTGAAAAATAATTGCGGACACTGCGAGCAATCTCAGGTCCGATCCCTTGAACAGTGGAAAGTTCGCCCTCGGAGGCCTTTTTCAACGAATAGATATCTCCAAATTCAGCTGCCAGTAGTTGGGCGATGTTTTCGCCCACGTGACGAATAGCCAGGCCAAAGAGGACTTTTGGAAACGCTTGTGATTTGCTCTGTTCAATGCTGTCAAGCAAATTACTGATTGATTTCTCCTTGAAGTGTGGAAGTTTGGCGAGCTGCACTGCTGTTAGTCTGTACAGATGGGCGCGGTCTTCGATCAGCTCCAACTCCAAGAGTTTTTCCAGCGTCTGGGGGCCCAGGCCTCGGATGTCCATAGCGCTTTTGCTAACAAAGTGCGTGAGCCCTTCATAGCGTTGAGCATGGCACTGGTGATTAGTACAGTAGGCCATGGCCTCTCCCACTTCCCGCACGATCGGTGAGTGGCAAACGGGACACTTTTTCGGGCACCTAAACTCTCGTTCTTCACCGGTACGCCTTTCGCGCACAGGCCCCACTACCTGTGGAATGACGTCGCCGGCGCGCTTGACGATGACAATGTCGCCTTCACGGATATCTTTGCGGCGAATATCGTTCTCATTGTGCAGGGTAGCGCTACGGATAGTCACTCCTGCGAGCTGCACTGGTTCCAAGGTAGCGTAGGGGTTCATTGCGCCGGTGCGGCCCACATTGGTGTTTATCTTGAGCAGACGCGTGGTGGCCAATTCACCTGGGAACTTATAGGCTATCGCCCAGCGAGGATCACGGCTCACAATACCGAGACGTTCCTGATAATCGAGTCGATCGACTTTAGCGACCACCCCGTCGATTTCGTAGTCGATCGAATGTCGCTGGTTCTGCCACTTTTTACAGAACTCAGCCACTTTCTGGATTGAAGCTTGATGCCGATAGTGGAGATTGACCGGAAAACCCCATCGGACTAGTTGGTCTAAGACTTCTCTTTGGGTTGTAAACGCCATTCCTTCGACGTATCCGATGGAATAAGCAACAAAGGACAAGGGGCGTGAGGCAGTGACTCGAGGATCGAGTTGCCGCAGGGTTCCCGCCGCCGCGTTGCGAGGATTGGCAAAGAGACTTTTTCCGGTTGCCGCCCTTTCCTCGTTAAGGTGCTGAAACGCGGAAATAGGTAGAAATGCTTCACCGCGCACTTCAACCACTTCCGCCAGGGTGTTATCTTTACAAAGCTGTAAAGGGATGGTACGGATTGTCTTCAGATTCGCGGTTACGTCTTCCCCGACCAGGCCATTTCCACGCGTCGCTCCCCGGACGAGTCGCCCCCCCCGGTAAGTCAGGGCCACGGCTATTCCGTCGATCTTAAGTTCTGTAACGAAATCTATGTCTTCCGTTCTAAGAAGCTTGCTGATCCGCTTCTGAAAGTCCTGTAGCTCCTGTTCATTCACGGCATTTGCTAAGCTCAGCATGGCTGCGTGATGCTCGACCTTTTCGAACTTTTTCAAAGGTTCAGCACCGACCCTTTGTATGGGTGATTCGGGTGAGGCCAGTTCCGGGTGCTCCAGCTCTAACTCGAGCAATTCCTCAAACATACCATCGTATTCTTGGTCGCTGATGAGTGGAGTATCCAGAGCATAGTACTGGTAGTTGTGGTATTCGATCTGCTTTCGCAGCACGGCAAGTTGGTGGGAAACCCGGTCAACATCTCTTTCCACGGGGGATGAATATACCGACGTAGTTGCGGGAAGACAAGGGGCCAATAAAGATGCTTTACCGTTTCTGCTGCAGAGGCTGTGACTTGTAACCCGGAGTCTGTGTATCCTATGAGTTAAATCTGCTAACATAGTTAACAAGCATGATGAGTGCTCCCATAATCAGCAAGATATTATTCACCGTTACTTTCCCGGTTCGTGATGGGCGGCTTTCGCATATTCCGGCAATAAAATTACGTTCCTTGGCCAGGAATCAGATGTCCGATATGGATGTTATTAACACCATCGAACACTTGTTCAAGTGCTCATCTTGTTTTGAGACCTATCGCTGGATTAGAACGGCTTGCCAGGCTAGGTTTTCCTCTCAGTCAACTTAAACGGGTTAATTTGCCGTAGAACCCAAAGAGTGCTAGGGATTTTGCAACCCCTGAACGGTGTTACTCGTCTTCACCGACGTCCCCGTATCGTCGGTCAGGAGTGGCAGAGCCTCCGTGCGTTTGTTGTCCTGATGCTCTGGTTTTATTGGTCTAGTTTCTTTTTGCTGGTGGGAGGAGAGATTGATTCAGGAATATATCGACCTCGCACTGGAAAGGCGCGAACCAGAATTAAAGGGCGAGTACTTAAGAGGACGCTCAGTCAGGGAAGATTTTTTTATGAAAAAGGGAGGGGCAGAACTAACCTTTTGGGGTGTCCGTGAGGACTTTTACGGAGGAGAGAAAGGCTGGTCCCAGTCCCATCGTTCTGTCTCAAGAGTTTCTTTCACCCCTTCCGAATGTTTTTTCTCATCTTCTTAGGTGCACCTCGCATCAATTAAGTTCTACAAGATCGTGCATATTGCTTTACTGCTTGAAGGGCATAATCTGAAGTCTGTCCCCGAGTTTACCGTATAAATCACTTCTTCGGTGGCCCGATAGTAACGAGCTACAATGCGTTGTTTCCAATTCCGATCGTCACGTTCCGGAAAGTCGATTCGATGATGTGCTCCACGACTCTCTTGGCGTAGAAGGGCCATGGTTGCGATCAGCCGAGCCGTCGTAATCATATTGTGTAGCTCCTGGTTTTTTCTTTTCGAGTCGGGCAAGAAGGGGGTGGTTTGCAATTGTTTCAAGGTTGCCCGCAATCCTTGTTCCGAGCGGGCAATTCCCACTTGGCGACTCATCAGGGCACGAAGTGTTTTTCTCTCCAGCCGGCCCTCAGTGCGATTGGTCTCGTCCTTCCAAGGATGTGTTTGCAGAACCTGACCGAAATCAACAGGTGACATCGAGATCTTTTCGTCCGCCATGGCCTGTCCTGCCCTCGTTCCATAAACCAAACCCTCCAAAAGAGAGTTACTGGCTAAACGGTTCGCGCCGTGAACACCGCTGCATGCCACTTCACCGGCTGCAAAAAGCCTAGCAAGGGTGGTCCTGCCGCAAAGGTCCGTGTAAACCCCGCCCATCATGTAGTGAGTTGCTGGAAAAACAGGGATCCATTGCTGAGTAATATCTAGTCCAAACTTCAAACAGGTCGTGTAAATGTGAGGAAAACGCTGCCGGATAAACTTGGCATCCAGATGGGTGAGATCAAGAAAAATAAATTTCCCCCCACTCTCTTTGATTTCACGAAAAATAGAACGGCAGACGATATCGCGAGATGCTAGATCACCTAGTTCATGATAGCGCTCCATGAAAGTGTTACCCTCGGCATTTCTCAAGCAGCCGCCCTCACCTCTCAGAGCCTCCGAGAGTAAGAAATGCGGGGCTCCCTTCAACTTTAGAGCTGTGGGGTGGAACTGGACGAATTCCATATCAGTCAGAGCCGCTCCGGCCTCCAAGGCGAGTGCATAGCCATCACCAGTGGTAATATCCGGATTGGTGGTTTCCCGGTAGATCCTTCCCAATCCACCGCTGGCCAAAAGTACTGTCCGAGCCAGTAATTTCCGGCTCTGACCTGTCTTCTCATCAAGATAACAGACCCCTTGGCAGCCGCTGTTGTCTACCAGAAGGCTGATAACGAACGAATAGGGAAGCAGATGAACGTTTTTGAGGCTCTGGGCCTTTCGTACGAGTGTCCGGTTGATCTCTCGTCCGGTGGAGTCGCCACCGGCATGAAGAATTCGCCTGCGGCTGTGGGCTGCTTCATGAGTAAACGACAACTTCATCCCTTCCCGGTCAAAGTCCATACCCCAATCAATCAACTCTTGAATGCGAGCAGGACCTTCTTCAGCCAACACTTGAACTGCCGTCTGGTTGCAAAGTCCGTCGCCAGCTCGCATGGTGTCTTGGTAATGAAGCCCGATTTCATCTTCGTCGCTCATAGCTACAGCGATACCGCCCTGGGCGTATTCGGTATTGGATTCATCGGCCTTGGACTTGGTCAAAACAATGGTTTCACCGTGCGAGGCGAGCTCGATAGCCGCTCGAATGCCCGCGATCCCGCTGCCGATGACGATGAAATCCGTATGTTGCACGCCTTTCTTGCCTCGCTTTCTAGCTTTTACTTCCTCACCTACCTTATATTATACTGTTAGTGCGATGAAAGCCTTGCGGGGAACGACGATTCTTCTGGTTCGACGCAACCATGATGTCGCAGTAGCAGGAGACGGGCAGGTTAGTTTAGGGGATGCTATAATCAAGAGCTCCGCAAAGAAAATTCGCTATTTGCATGGTGCTCAAGTGCTTGCTGGATTTGCCGGTTCCACGGCCGACGCTTTTTCACTCTTTTCCCGATTTGAAAACAAACTGGATGAGTTCCATGGAAACCTGCCTCGATCCGCGGTCGAACTCGCTAAAGAATGGAGGACGGATCGAGTCTTGCGCCATTTGGAAGCTTTTCTGGTTGTCTGCGATAAGAAGAATTCTTTCTTGATCTCAGGAGGTGGTGATTTAATCGAACCAGATGACGGTGTTATCGCTATTGGATCTGGAGGTCCTTATGCACTAGCAGCAGCTCGAGCATTAATGAGATTTACTCGAAAGTCAGCCCGGGAAATTGCGGAGGAGTCTCTGAAGATCGCCGGACAAATCTGCGTTTACACAAACTCCAACATCACTGTAGAGACCCTATAAAAGCGGTTAGTCTCATTCACCATGGCCATACGGCAACCCAAAGAAGAAGTCATGTTGAACCTCGATGAGATGGCGCCTCAGCAGATCGTTCACGAACTGGACAAATACGTGATCGGACAGCACAAGGCTAAACGCGCAGTAGCGGTGGCACTGCGCAATCGGATCCGGAGACAGAAATTGCCACCGGAGATGGCCGAGGACGTTCAGCCAAAGAATATCATCATGATCGGTTCAACCGGAGTGGGTAAGACGGAGATCGCACGAAGGCTAGCGCGCCTGGCTAAATCCGCTTTTGTAAAGGTGGAAGCCAGTAAGTTCACCGAGGTTGGTTACGTGGGCCGCGACGTCGAGTCAATTATCCGGGATCTGGTGGACATTGCTGTGGATATGATGCGTCATGAAATAGTTCTACAGGTGGCAGATAAGGCGGCAAGCAACGCCGAAGAACGCATACTGGACCTTTTGCTTCCACCCGTCAAAAAAAAGGGAAGACTGAAGCGAAGCGTAGCCGGTGAAGACAAAAAATCTAAACTCGAGCAAATCGACGATTTCAGGAGAACTCGAGAAAATCTACGCCGGGAGCTTCGGGAAGGCAAACTCGACCAGCGCAGTGTCAAATTAGAGATCCCTGACCGGCCAGTCCCTTGCTTTGAAATCATCACCAACCAAAGCATTGAGGAAATGGACATCAATTTTAAGGAATTTTTGCCGGGCATGTTCGAGACAAGGACACGCCGACGAAAGATGCGAGTCGATGAAGCAATCGACCACCTGGTCATGGAAGAAGAGTCTAAGCTAATCGATATGGAACAGGTCACTCGCGAGGCCCTCAATCGGGTGGAACAATCCGGAATCGTCTTTCTGGATGAAATCGACAAGATTGCTGGAAGAGAAGCCGGACACGGTCCTGAAATCAGCCGTGAGGGAGTGCAGCGAGATATTTTGCCCATCGTGGAAGGGACCACTGTCAGCACGCGGTACGGAATAGTTCGTACCGATCACATTCTGTTCATTGCCGCTGGAGCTTTCCATGTCTCCAAACCTTCCGATCTCATTCCAGAATTGCAAGGAAGATTTCCCATACGTGTGGAGATGAAATCTTTGACGGAAGACGACTTTGTGCGTATTCTCAAGGAACCCCGGAACGCCTTAGTCAAACAATATGAAGCCCTCATGAAAACCGAAGGGATTCGACTTAAGTTCACGGAAGGCGCTATTCGTCAGATTGCTCATTTTGCCAACGACGTCAATCAAACGACTGAAGACATTGGTGCTCGACGCCTGCACACCATAATGGAGGCTCTGCTAGAAGAGATTTCTTTTCAGGGATCCGACCTGGCGAAAAAGAGAGTTCTCATCACGACCACGTACGTTCATGATCAATTAAGCCAAATTGTTAAAGACCAAGACTTGTCGCGATACATTTTGTAGACCTGGCCATAGACTGTCGACGAGGTCTGATCCTTGATTCGATCCAAAGTTGGTCCAAGAACCCCTCCCGTGTGCCACACTGGAGCCCGAAATAGACAGGAAAGAAGTGCTCGCTGATAAAGATATTCTTTGGATCCACGCAATAGAGATTGTTGATCCAGGACTGTGGCAAGGCTGTTAAGATGAGATATCCTACTCAAAGAAAAATACAGTCAGGGGTCAGCTCTCCTCAGAGGTTAGAGGATAGCGGGAAATGGTCAGGAGCCGCTGGTCGCTGGTCAATGCCTTTCATTGTTAGTTCGCTTTGTTGTTCTTTTGTGTTCCTTAGCGCTTGCGCTAAGGTGGCAGATCCTAGGCCTCCACTGGACCAGCAGCCGGGTACCGTCCAAGATTTAAGAGTTGTCCAGATGGCTGACCAGGTTCGAATGATTTTTTCCTTGCCGGCTGGAGAAATTCAGTGGATTGAGGTATACCGGCAGTGCGAGCGATCGTCTAGCGCAGTTGGTAAAATCGAGCTGATTGTTCGTCTTCCCTGCAACCAGCTGTCGTCTGGTCGGAAACAAGGAGAATTCTTTTTTGAATATCGCCCGCCAAAACCCGGCCATTCCTGTCGATATGCTCTCCGTTTTGTGAATGGGCAGGGACGACGTTCTGAACTGTCTAATTTTGCTCAGCACGCGGTTTCTTAAGTACGACGGCATTTTTTGGCGAGCACGATGGTGTTGAGTTCGCGAAGCTACGACGCGATGCGTGACATGGAGAGGAGGAGCAACAAAGAAAGCGGTGCTGTTCCGCCGCCACCCTTTCGAGAGAAGGTGGTTGAGGACAATCTCGGTTTTACTTTTTGTTGACGATGGTCCACATCGTCTCTTCCTCGCTCTTTGACCTCGCCTTGCAAGCCCCATTTGCAATCATCATCGTGTTTAGAAAACGAAACACTAAGACCGCAGACTCTTTGATTCTGAGCGAACTCAGTGATACTTTAGTGTTTCATTTCATCCAAATGGGGCCGAGGGCTTTTTGAGACCTCAAGACCGTTGTGTTTGCCGCAAGCGTTACTGTCGGGTTGAAACGAGATACTCAACGGGGAGGAGCTTAGCAGCAAAATCTGGGAGTGGAGCCCTGAGGAGTGGAGGGCTTACCCTAAAAAGCAATATGAAAGGGGATGCTTGATGAAGTTTTTTCTTGACACAGGCAATATTGAAGAGATTCGCGAAGGGGTGTCTCTTGGCATTGTGGATGGAGTCACGACCAACCCTTCACTTGTCGCCAAGGAGGGTAAAAATCTGGAGGATCTAGCCAGAGAGATCTGCGATTTGGTGGATGGTCCAGTGAGTCTGGAAGTTGTGTCGACCGATGCCCAGACAATCATCGAAGAGGCTAGGCACCTGAGTCAAGTCCATCAGAATGTGGTAGTCAAGATTCCGATGATCCGTGAGGGTTTGAAGGCACTGCATGTGGTCAGCCAGGAAGGGATCCGTGTGAATGTCACCTTGGTCTTCAGCGCTGCACAAGCTCTGCTTGCCGCCAAGAACGGAGCGGCTATTGTGAGTCCTTTTGTAGGAAGACTAGATGACATCAGCACGGATGGGATGGAGCTGATATCCGACATTCTTTTGATGTACGATAACTACGCATTCGAGACTGAGATATTGGTTGCCTCAATTCGCCATCCGATACACGTTCTGCAAGCTGCCAAGATGGGTGCCCAGATTGCTACCATGCCATACGATATCTTGGAACAGCTTCTTAGACATCCGTTGACCGACATTGGACTGCAGAAGTTTCTGGCGGATTGGGAAAAGCGCGAGGAATTGGTACCCGGCTAAACCGGTTGTTGAATATCTATGGATCTTGAACAAAAACTGACCGAACTGAGACAGCGCCATCTTCTGGCAGAAGAAGCGGGAGGTCCGGAGCGAAAAGAGCGCCAGCATCGCGCTGGAAAACTCACGGCGCGAGAAAGAATCGAGTTCCTTCTCGATGAAGGATCTTTCGAGGAATTAGACAAGTTCGTCGTTCACCGCTGCACGGACTTCGGGATGGAGAAGAGGAAGATCCCCGGTGACGGAGTCATCACCGGTTACGGAAGAATTAATGGGCGCCATGTTTACGTCTTCGCCCAAGACTTCACGGTTTTTGGAGGCAGTCTTTCGGAAACGTACGCCGCCAAGATCTGCAAGATCATGGATCTTGCTTTGAAGATGGGGGCCCCTATCATTGGCTTAAATGACAGCGGCGGGGCCCGCATCCAGGAAGGTGTGGTCAGTTTGGCGGGGTATGCCGATATTTTTCTGCGCAACACCTTAGCTAGCGGTGTTATCCCTCAAATTTCAGCGATCATGGGTCCCTGCGCCGGCGGCGCTGTCTACTCTCCTGCCATCACCGACTTCATCTTCATGGTCCATAAAACGAGTTACATGTTTATCACCGGACCGGATGTCATTAAGACAGTCACCCACGAAGATGTCACCAAGTCAGAGCTGGGCGGTGCAACAACTCACGCTGAGAACAGCGGCATCGCCCATATCACTGCGAACAGTGACCGGGAATGTTTGACCAGGATTCGAGTATTACTTTCCTTCCTCCCCTCAAATAATATGCAGGATCCTCCCTATCAGGAGCCTTCGGATCGTTCGGATCGGAGGGATCCCCAGTTGAATACCCTGATTCCCTTGGACCCTTACCAATCTTACGATATCAAGGGAGTGATCAACTCTGTGGTGGACGAGCATGATTTTTTCGAAGTGCACTCTCAGTTCGCACAAAATCTAGTAGTGGGATTTGCTCGCTTAAACGGTAATCCGGTCGGTATTGTGGCTAATCAGCCCGCCTTTCTTGCAGGAACCTTGGATATTAACTCTTCGGTGAAGGGAGCTCGCTTCGTTCGCTTTTGCGACGCCTTTAATATCCCTCTGATCGTGTTCGAAGACGTACCTGGTTTTTTGCCAGGCGTCGCTCAGGAGCACAACGGCATCATCAAACATGGTGCCAAACTGCTATATGCCTTTGCCGAAGCCACCGTTCCCAAACTTACTGTGATCACACGCAAGGCTTACGGAGGAGCTTACTGTGTTATGGCTTCAAAACACATTCGGGCCGATCTTAATTTCGCCTATCCTACCGCTGAGATTGCGGTGATGGGCCCGGAGGGAGCGGCCGAGATTCTCTACCGTAAACAACTGCAAACAAGTCCCTCGCCGGAAGAATACAAGAAAGAAAAAGTGGAAGAAATTCGCGAGAAATTCGCGAATCCATACGTTGCAGCAGAGCGTGGCTATATCGACGAGATCATTGAACCTCAGGAGACTCGCCCAAAGTTAATTCGAGGTCTGGAGATGACGGCCAACAAACGCGACACGAACCCACCGAAAAAACATGGGAATATTCCTTTGTAACCCATGACCTTTGATTGCCGGCCACCACAGGTCACTGCGTTGATCTGTTGACGTCTTATTAAAAGAGAGGAAGATGTGGAAGTTTTATGGGACAGGTCACTAGCCAAAGGTGTTCGTGTCTTGGACCAAGAGACTTTTGCGGTTATTAGCAAGGATCGTAGGGGAGATCAGGGATAGTCACCGAATTTCGTCACCAATTTTAGGGTGTTGAGAATTGATGAGTGTCTCTAATGCTTTACATATTGATTTAATCATCAGTGTTCAAGCACTGAGTGGTTACTGGTCGGCCCATGTTGCGAAAAATCCTCATCGCGAATCGAGGCGAGATCGCTGTGAGGGTCATTCGCGCTTGTCGAGACCTCAATATTTCGCCCATCGCGGTCTACTCCGAAGTGGATCGTGAGTCACTGCACGTCAAGCTGGCGGGCGAAGCTTACTGCCTGGGAGCAGCTCCTCCTTCGGACAGTTATCTGGTGATTGAGAAGATCATTGACGCAGCCCGTAAATCTGGGGCGGAAGCGATCCATCCGGGATATGGATTTTTGGCTGAAAATGAGGAATTCGCACAGGCGTGTGAAGACTCTTCGCTTATCTTTATTGGTCCGTCGGCAGCCTCCATCCAGTTGATGGGAAGTAAGATTGCCAGCCGCACAGCCGTTCAAAAAGCGGGGATCCCGGTGGTTCCAGGAACGGAAGGAGCTCTGCATTCTGTCGAAGAAGCGGTGAATAGGGCGGCTCAGATAGGCTATCCTGTGATGGTGAAGGCTAGTGCTGGGGGCGGAGGTAGGGGCTTGCGCCTGGTACACAACGCGAGCGAGTTACGTTCTGACTATCGAAGTGCCCAGAGTGAGGCCCAGTCGTCCTTCGGTGACCCGACCCTATTTATCGAAAAGTATCTGGAAAATCCCCGTCACATTGAGGTGCAGGTTCTCGGCGACCGGTACGGACACCTGATCTTTCTGGGGGAGCGAGAGTGTTCGATTCAGCGGCGGCACCAGAAAGTGGTGGAGGAATGTCCCTCCCCGGCGGTTAACGACGAGTTTCGTGCAATCCTAGGTCAGGCTGCTCTGTCAGTGGCGAGAGCAGCCGATTATTACAACGCAGGCACGGTTGAATTCCTTGTTGATTCTTCAGCAGGGTCAGGAGCGAAAAATTTTTATTTTTTGGAAATGAACACTCGGGTTCAGGTGGAGCATCCGGTAACGGAAATGGTCACTGGCGTTGACTTGGTGCGGGAGCAGATACTCATCGCTGAGGGTCGGAGCTTGTCCTACCGACAGGAAGAGATCCAGCTCAAAGGGGTGGCCATTGAGTGTCGGGTTTATGCCGAGGATCCCCAAAACAACTTTTTCCCGTCTCCTGGTACCATCGAACACCTTTTCGAGCCTTCGGGACCAGGTATCCGGAGTGACAGCGGTGCTTATGCAGGTTTCACGATCCCGATCCACTATGACCCATTGATTTCTAAACTGGTGGCTCATGGAGAAACACGCGAACAAGCCATCTGTCGGATGCGTCGTGCCCTTTGCGAGTACAAAATTGTCGGGGTCAAAACGACGCTTCCTTTTTTTGAAGTTCTGCTCTCTCACCCTGAGTTTGTGCGGGGAAACCTTCACACTGGTTTCATTGAAGAGCACTGTCTTATCGAACAAATGACCAGAGGCGTGAGTCAAATTGGGGAAACACCCTTGATCGCTGCTGTGCTTCACTTCTTTTTTCAGGATGAGAGTCCAAGCGAGACACCTCATATCCAGCGTAGTCGGTGGAAGGAATACGGGCGTTTTCCTGCCCATCTTTCGAGGCGGTGGGCGCGTTGAAAGTGGAGGCAAAGTGTCAGCAGTACACCTACCAGATAGAGCTCAAGGAACTGAACCGCAAGTCTTCTTTAAAAAGGCACTTTCAAGTAAAAATTGCTGGAAAGACTGGGAAGAAGCAGACAGTGTCTGTCCAAATCCTGGGTCGGACGCACAACCGCTGGACTTTGGAAGTGGACGGGAAGGTCGAAGATGTGTTCGTTTCGCAACAGGGAAAACAGGTCCTGGTTGATTGGCAGAGCCGGACCTTCGCCATAGAGATTTATAGTTTCAGAGACCGATTTCTCCACCGAGTTGGTGAGCCGGAAGTGCTTGGTATCGCTTCAATCAAAATCCAGATGTCAGGCAAGGTAGTGGCCGTTTTGAGGCAACAGGGAGAACCCGTCGAAGCGGGGCAGGGTCTGGTAGTTATTGAAGCCATGAAAATGCAGAACGAGTTAAAATCGCCGAAGTCTGGCACGATCGCCACCTGTAATGTGGAGCTAGGAGATATTGTGAAAGCGGGGGACATCTTGTTTGAGATTAAGTGACCGGCAGAAAAGACTGAGGACTCCGTTTCATCAATAGGTTTGTATTTTCTGAGGATGTGGCGAGGCGAGATCGCCAAGAGAGTGGAAGTCGATGCCGCTGCATCGGCGAAGACGAAGGATAACGAGATCAACCGCCACATCCTCAGCCGGTTGGGTGGCGACGGAATGGATCTGTTTTCTTTGTCGCTCCTTCTTGACGATGCACAGAGGTATGGCTGGCATCGTTGCTTCGCGAAATCAGAACCGTCGCGTGTGCCACAAACGTGAGCGTATTTATGAAACCGAATACTGAGGTCAAGTCTTGACCTTTTGAGATCCCTCTAAGATGGCTCCAACCAGGTAAAATGATCCCGCGACCGTTACGGATGCGCTTCCATTGGTGGTGGCTCTCGAGTACCCCTGGAGAGGATCAGGCGTCACCGTCCCTTCGGGAAAAAATTTCCTCAGCTCATCAACGCTGGCGGCGCGCAAAGAATTAATTCTAGTTAGGTAGACTCGTTCAAAACAGGGCTTGAGAATTCGAGAGACCTCCGCCACATCCTTGTCTCTCATCATGCCAAAAACTAGAGAGCGTGGGGTTCGAGTATGTTCTTTCAAAAAAGCGACCAGGTTCTTCGCTGCATCCTGGTTGTGGGCCCCATCCAAAAAAACAGTTGGGGTATCGGTTATTTTTTGGAGAACTCCGTGGACATGGGTGCGGGCGACCCCGCTTTGGATGCCTTCAAGGGATAAAGAAAAGCCCGACTGCTGCAGGATCTCGGCAGCTTGTATCGCAAGTGCAGCATTCTGCACTTGATGGCAACCATAAGATTTCAGTGCGCAGCTGGCTGTGTGAAAAGAAAACCGGTAGCTTCCATCGACGTTTCCTTGAATCTGAATGTCAGCACAATCCAAATCAATAGCTTGAGCCCGCTTACTCACGGCTTTGGAAAGGATCACTTCCCGAACCTCGGGCCGTTGAGGAGCGAGCAGCAAAGGCCTTCCCGGATGGATAATGCCGGCTTTTTCGCGCGCGATCTCTTGTAAACTTTCACCCAGGTAATTTTGGTGATCAAACCCAATGGGAGTAAAAATGGACAAGAGTGGATCGACCACATTGGTGCTGTCCAGACGTCCCCCCATGCCGATTTCCAAAAAAACAATTTTCACCTGTTCCTCGGCGAAGTATAGGAAGGCGGTGGCGGTCAAAGTTTCAAAGTAGGTGGGATGATGGGGAAATCTCATCCGAGAGATAGTCTCTGTCACTCTGGTGAAGTGATGAGTAAAAACATCTGGCTCCATGGAGTTGTTGTTCACTTGAAAGCGGTCTTCAACCTTAACCAGGTGAGGGGAAGTATAGCTCCCGTTATGGATGCCGCAAGCTGAAAAAATCGAGTTCAGGAATTGCACCACCGATCCTTTGCCGTTCGTTCCAGTTACCAGGACCGAAGGGTACTTTTGGTGCGGGTTCCCCAGTGCATCCAACAGGATTCGGATCGTCTCCAAACCAAACTTCAAGGTAAGGACTTCGTTGCCGAGACGGTCGAGATAGGCTAGGCACTGCCGGTAGTTCATACACAACCATTAGTCATCAGCCATTGAGCACAGAAGATCGTGCTAGTGGTTCGTCATAAAAAACAGCCAGTCAGCAATAAAATCGCGCAAATCCCCGCGGGGGACGATAGCATCCAACATGCCATGATCGAGCAGAAACTCGCTGCGTTGAAATCCCTCTGGCAACTTCTGTCGGATCGTCTGTTCAATGACGCGTGGGCCAGCAAACCCAATCAAAGCCCTGGGTTCAGCAATATTGGCGTCTCCAAGCATGGCGAAACTGGCAGTTACTCCGCCCGTAGTGGGATCTGTCAAGAGTGAGAGATAGGGAACACGCCGCTCGGATAACTGAGCGAGGATTGCGCTGATCTTGACCATTTGCATCAGGGAAAGGGCGCCTTCCATCATGCGAGCTCCTCCACTGGCTGATATGATTATCAGGGGAATTTCTTCATGCAGCGACCGCTCCGCAGCTCTAGTGATCTTTTCTCCCACCACCGAGCCCATGCTCCCCCCAATGAAACTATACTCCATTGAAGCACAGATGACATCGTACCCATGTAGTGAACCCGCAGCATTGACGACAGCCTCACTGAGGCCGGTCGCTTGCATGGTCTCCTCCAGCCTTCCTTTGTAGCTTTTCCTGTCCATGAAACGCAGAGGATCCGAGGACTTCAGTCCAGAATCAAATTCTTGATATTGACCACCATCCAACAGATAGCGGAGCCGTTGATGAGCACCGATCCTGAAGTGGTAAGCACATTGTGGACACACGAACAGGTTGCCTTCGACTTCTTTCTTCCAGATGATGTTTTTGCAATCTTCACATTTTGTGAAAAGCCCTTCTGTGTGAACGCGCCGTTCTTGCTCGGAAGGCACCTGCAAGGGGGTCTTTTTCTTTTTAAACCAAACCATTTTTTAATCTTACAGCAACAACAACAAAGCGTACAATTCTGGTTTGATAAGCGCGACGGTCCTGAGTTCGTGGAGTGACTCCGCCGGCGATGCCCCTGTGTATCGTCAAGGAAGAGCGATAAAGAAAATAGGACCGTCTCACCACCACCCTACCGGCTGAAGAACTGGGGGGTGATCTTTTTATCGTTTGCTCATTACCGAATGCGACAGCATCGACTCCTCTCCCTGATATCACCTTGCAAGATCCGCACTCACCGAACCTGTGTGTATTGATGAAATCGAGTACTAAGCCGCGAACAAGCCGTATAATGGGTCACGGACATGAAGTTTTTCAAGTGGCTCTTTGTGTTTTTAGTGGTATTACAACTACCTTTTCTTTACCCGCTGTACCAGAGCTATCGTCTTCACCGCTATTTGTCAGGGTTTCCAGAAGAAGAGGTGGAGTCTCCTGCCCCTTTTCAGGATCTGCGCGGTGCCATACATGTTCATAGTGCCGCAGGAGGCCACAGTCTTGGGACCTACCCGGAGATCATTCAGGCTGCCAAAGCAGCCGGTTGCCGCTACCTTTTCATTACCGAGCACCCGAAAGATCCAACATTGTTCAGTCCGATTCACGATCCGGATTTGGTTATCATCTACGGATATGAAAAAAAATCTGAAGATGGCTTCCGTGTTCTGTCAAACAGAAAAGGACAAGTGGCCTTTCTCACGCATTTCAACGGGGAGGAATTACCGGATGGAGTGGACGGGATTGAACTCTTCAACCTGCATCAGAGCCTGGACCGAAACGATAGCTGGTACAATCGGGTCAACCTCCTATACCAAAGGGTTTTTTGTTCGAAGCTCCTTTTTTTTCACCTCTGGGATTTCGATCCCAAACGTTTTCAACTGTGGGACCAGGTTTTACAGGAGCGTCCTGTGGTGGGGATTGCGGGTAATGACGCCCATCAAAATGTGGGAATCCTTCTCCAGACTGCGGATGGCAAGGTACTGTTCTCGTTCCTGATCGACCCCTATGTGGAGAGTTTTCGATCGGTCAGTACCCACGTTCTGTTACCTCTCGATGAGAAAGTGTCAGCAGAGACAATTTTGGAAGGATTGCGGCGAGGTTCTGTTTATGTTGCTTTCGAGAAGATCGCTGATTCGACTGGTTTTTCCTTTCATGCCCTACAGGAGGGAAAGATCTTCCCGATGGGATCACGTGTCCAGCGCGGGGCAACCTTAATTTTTCGATCTCCCACTCCGGCTCGTTTTCTGTTGATTCGGTCGGGACGCCGTCACAAGGAGTTAGAAGGGAAACACTTCATTGTTCGAAGCGAAGAGCCAGGAGTGTATCGCCTCGAAGTATACCCTCTGCGAGCGCCAGCGCTGGCACTAGGAAAACCTTGGATTGTTTCTAATCCGATCTTTGTCGAATGAAAAGCGACAACGGTTAAGATAAATCTAACTTACCCAATGCCCAAACCCAAAGGTCGCTTTGTGGGTGGTTCGATAGAATCTTAGTTCCTTTTTACCAGAGCCGCTCCTTCTTGTTTATTCTTCGGGCATCTGTGGATGGCAATGCCACCGCATTGCCTCCTTTCCGCTTGGCGATCTCGGCTCAAAGTGGCCTTCGCAAATGCCCTGTTATTGATGGGACAGGACACTAGAGATTTGAGGACAGCCCTCGTGCTACACTGTGTGGTCACTCCTATGCAGCAACAGGAACTAAAACTGTTTGAAGAGCGTCAGATCTTCTCTGTGTCTGAAGTAGTCCGCAGTGTGAAGATTGAGCTGGAGACTCGGTTTCGTGCCCTCTGGGTCAAGGGAGAGATCTCCAATTTCAAGATCCCCCCTTCGGGTCATTTTTATTTCACGTTGAAAGATAATGATGCCCAGATGAGGGCAGTGTGCTTTCGGATGCAAAACCGCTATTTGAAGTTCACTCCAGAGGATGGCATGGATGTCATCGCCAGAGGTTCGATTTCCGTCTATCCGCCTCGAGGTGAGTTTCAGTTGGTGGTCGAGTCCATGGAGCCGATGGGGAGGGGAGCTCTTCAAGTCGCCTTCGATCAGCTCAAGATCCGACTTGAGCAAGAAGGGTTCTTCGAACCGGCTCGCAAAAAAGAACTTCCCCTGTTGCCTGCCAAAATCGGAATCGTCACCTCTCCAAGCGGGGCGGCAATTCAGGATATCTTGCGAGTTCTAAAACGACGCAACGATCGAATCAACGTCCTGATTGTTCCGGCCAAGGTCCAAGGTCCGGGAGCTGCTCAGGAAATTGCACGGGGAATTCGTTATCTTAATTCGCGCGACGACATTAATGTTATCATCGTTGGACGTGGCGGTGGGTCCTCGGAGGATCTCTGGGCTTTTAATGAAGAGTCCGTGGCCCGGGCCATTTATGATTCGCGTATACCACTTATCTCAGCAGTTGGCCACGAGATTGACTTTACTATTGCTGACTTTGTGGCAGATTTGCGAGCGCCAACACCTTCTGCAGCTGGTGAGATTGTTTCGGGAAGGAGAGAGGAGTTGTGTAGCGGCCTGGAACACCTCATCCGCCGGACCACACAGTCAACGCGGTTAATTTTGAAGGAAAAAGGCCAGCGGCTTGAGCGGCTTTCCGGCAGTCGAGCCTTTGTGGACGCCGAGAGTAGATTGAAGTTTTTTCTTCAGCATCAGGATGAACTTTTTGCTCGATTGGTCAAAACGTTACCGTTGAGGGTCGAATCGGGTCGACAAAAACTCATTCAATTAGATAAAGTTTTCAATCAGCAGGTAAGATTCTATCTGCTGTCCAAAAAACAAAGTCTCGAGGCCGTCGGCCAGCAGTTACAGGCTTATTCGCCTCTGGCTGTTCTGGAACGAGGTTATGCCATTGTCACCACCTTAGGCCGGAAAATCGTCCGCCAACCGTCCCAGTTGGCCGATGATGAACGATTTGCGGTACAAGTGGCTGGAGGAAAATTCCGGGCAAAAAAGGACGACCGTGGAGTATAAGGATTTCGAGAAGGCATTATCTCGCCTGGAAAGTATCGTGGCTGAGTTGGAGAAAGGGGAACTGGCTCTGGAAGAGGCGTTGAAACTTTTTGAAGAGGGGATTAAAATCTCCCGGTTTTGTGGGGCCAAGTTGCAAGAAGCACAGCGGAAGGTAGAAATACTGCTCAAGGACGACCAAGGACAGCTAGTGGAACGCCCCTTCGAGTCAAACGGGAAGGGGAAAAAGAAGTGAAAAACAATACAGTGGTGCAATATGATTTCCAAATTGAAAAATATCTGGCTCAGCAAACACAAACCATAAATGATTATCTGGACAGATTTTTGCCTCCAGCTGATTTCTATCCTGAAGTCATCCACGAAGCGATGCGTTACAGTGTCTTGGGGGGAGGGAAACGAATTCGTCCTATCCTGGCTCTAGCGACCGGAGAGGCGTTGGAAGGCGACTTTCGGAAGATGATTTACCTGGCCTGTGCCCTGGAAATGATTCACAACTACTCCTTGGTTCATGATGATCTCCCTGTCATGGACGATGACGACTACCGGCGTGGACAGTTCACAACTCACAAAAAATTCGGCGAAGGAATAACTATTTTAGCTGGAGATGCATTGTTGTCTCTTGCCTTTCAACTGTTGTCTGAAATCTCTACAGACTCCCGATGGGCGGAGACAAGTCTGGCGGTCATCCATCGAATCTGTCGTGCCATTGGGACCTCTGGGGGCATGATTGCTGGGCAGGCCGTGGACCTCACTACCCAGGGAAAACCATTTTCCGGGAAGGAACTCGAATATATCCACTCTTCAAAAACCGGCGCGTTGATTCAGGCTTCCGTTTTTGGTGCAGCCCTACTGTCGGAGGCCTCTGCGGAGGCGTGTCAGAGAATAAACACATTTGGCTCAAACGTAGGACTGGCTTTTCAAATTGTGGATGACATTCTTGACGTGGAAGGTTCCCGTGAAGAGTTGGGCAAGATTTCAGGTAAAGATTATTCGAAACGGAAGGCAACCTATCCGGCACTGTATGGCGTGGAGACGAGTCGAAAGATGGTTATGAAACTGGTGGAAGAGGCTGTTCAGGAGCTTGCATTTTTGGGACCTCGAGGGGAGGTTCTTAAGGCATTGGCTCTCTTCGTCTCGTTTCGAAGGTTCTAATAGAGGGTTCAGGTGCAGCATAAAAATAATTTTAGATTCCGGGTTTCCGTGGTGAGAGCTGATCCCTGAAATCGGAAATGCTAACTGTTTTCCCTTCTTGACCACTGAATATGGAACATCGATACCTCGATCAGATTGCTAGTTCTCAGGACTTGAGAAAAATTCCTGTAAAGGAGCTTTCCAGGGTCGCCGAAGAAGTTCGAGATTACATTATTCAGTGTGTTAGCAAGACGGGCGGGCACTTGGGTGCCAGCCTGGGTGGAGTTGAGCTGTGTGTGACGCTCCACCATGTCTTTGACACTCCGAGAGACAAGTTGGTTTTTGACGTTGGACATCAGGCTTACGGACACAAGATTCTCACCGGCTGAAAAGATTGCTCTCACACTGTTCGTCAGTATGAAGGTTTAGCGCCATTCTTGAGCAGGGAAGAGAGTTCTTAACGATGTATTCGGTGCCGGCCACGCTTGTACTTCCCTTTCCGCCAGTCTGGGCATTGCAACCGCTCGTGATTTCAACGGCGAGAATTTCAAGGTAGTTGCCATCATCGGGGATGCCGGTCTTACGGGGGGGGCTCGCCTGAGAAGGACTGAATCAGGCCGGGTATGTTCAAAAGGATTTGATCGTTATTGTGAACGATAACGAGATGTTGATCTCTCCCAATATAGGTGCGCTGGCCGGGTATCTAAAACGAATCGTGGGCGCTCAGGCCTATGTCTGCTTGAAAAATGACGTTGAGCATCTCATGCATCAGATTCCCGCAGTGGGGGACTGGATGTACGTGACCGCCAAGCAGATCGTGGATGCGGTCAAGACCTATGCGATTCCCGGTTTACTTCTGAGGGAACGGGGGGTTGAATATCATGAACCGATTAGCGGTCATGGCACGAATGCTTTAGTCAAGAATTTGAACGAGATTAAAGAAAAGAAAGGACCCCTTCTGCTGCACACGATTACCACCAAGGGTAAAGGATATGCCCCAGCCGAAACAGATCAAGTCAAGTGGCACGGACCCTCTGCTTTTGATGTCAAGACGGCTACTTTATTGAAAACCCCTTCGAAGATTACTGAGTTACACCTCGGTCTTTGCCAATACTCTGATTCGCCTGGCCGAGCCAGATCGGAGTATTGTGGGCATCACAGCGGCCATGCCGGGAGGGACGGGGCTGGACAAATTTGCCCAGGTACATCCGGACCGTTTCTTCGACGTCGGAATCGCGGAACAGCACGCGGTTACTTTTGCAGCGGGAATGGCTACGGAAGGATACAAACCGATTTTCGCCATCTATTCCACTTTTCTTCAGCGTGCCTATGACCAGATTATTTACGACACCTGTCTTCATGGACCTCTGCACTGCTTTCTGTTTAGATCGAGCCGGTTTGGTGGGGACCGATGGACCCACTCACCATGGAGCTTTTGACTATGCCTACCTGCGTTGCTTACCGAATATGTGTGTGATGGCTCCCAAGGATGAAAACGAATTGCAACATATGATCAGGACCGCCATCGAGTACCCGCACCCGGCTGCTATTCGCTATGCCCGAGGGAGTACTATTGGCGTGGAAATGGACTTGGAGATCGGGATACTTCCCATCGGCACAGGTGAAATCGTTCGCGAGGGTCAAGACCTGGCCATTATCTCTATTGGCAACATGGTATATTCGTCTTTACAAGCCGCGGACCGGCTGCTTAAGAATGGAATCGATGCCCAGGTGATCAATGCACGCTTTGTTCAACCGATCGACGAGAAACTCATCTGCTAGGCGGCGTGTCGTTTTGAGATCTTGGTTTTCGCTGAAGAAGCCAGCATCTACGGAGGGTTTTCCAGTGCCTGCTGGGAGGTTTTGAAAAATTCGAATCTATCGGAATGCTGTTCTGCGCATTGGAGTTCCTGACGTATTTGTTCCTCATGGTTCCCCTTCCCTGCTTTTGGCCAAATATGCTCTCGATGTCGACGGGCTCTACAATCGAATCAAGTAATTCTTAAAGGAGGCCCGATGGGAAAAAAGAGACTCGACGATCTACTCGTCGAAAGGAGAATTACTGCAGATCGTCAGAAAGCCACGGCGATCATCCGAAAGGAGAATGAGCGGGTTAGTCTGGGTCGATGGTCAACGACTCGATAAGCCGGGGACACACCTGGATCCCTCCAGTAAAATTCGGGTCAAGTCGAGAGAGCTCCGCTATGTGTCCCGAGGGGGGCTCAAGCTGGAGGAGGCACTGCGTTGCCTTGCGGTTCCAGTCAGCAGCCAAGTGTGCCTAGATCTTGGCGCATCTACCGGAGGGTTTACCGACTGTCTTTTGCAGCATGGATCGCGAAAAGTTTATGCCTTCGATGTTGGACGGGGGCAGCTGAATTGGAAGCTTCGACAGGATCGGCGAGTGGTAGTGCGTGAGGGCGTCAATGTCCGTTACCTGGTATCGTCGATGGTCACGGACCGAGTGGACTTGATTACCATTGATGTTTCTTTCATTTCCCTTCGCCTGATTCTTCCCCCTCTCAAGCAGTTTCCCTCTGCCCGTATTCTGGCTCTGGTGAAACCTCAGTTTGAAGCTGAGAGCCGGGAAGTTGAGGCCGGCGGAGTCATCAAGAGTCCGAAACGGCAGCGACAGATCGTTGAACGCATCAAAAGTTTTGCCTGTCAAGAAGGATTCGTGATCCTGGGCGAAATCCCCTCCCCCATTGCGGGCCAGAAAGGGAATAGAGAGTATTTTCTTTTTCTGCGGCAAGTAGACACTTAGTACCTAGAAGTTAGCCAACAACTGACAGTAACTCCTGTAAATAATGGGTCAGTTTTCGCAAATTTGTGTCCAGATGTGTCCAGTAGCCTACCAGACCTGTATCGGCCGTGTCTGAGACCACCTTAGGAGCTAGACAGGGAATACCGAAATCAGAGGCAATCTTAAGGGCAACTGCTGCCTCCATATCACAGGCGCCGGCACCCGTATTTTCATAAAGCTCGAGACGAGTTTTCGCTCGCATTACCGGTGCTTTGACCGTGAGACCTTGGCCCTGGATCGTCCAGCCCTGTCGGCGCAAGAGCGAGGTCAGCCCCGGATCAGTGTAGAAGCAGTTTCCGTTTTGAAAAGACCAAGCTTCGGGGAAGAAGATCTGACCCATATCAAGCGAAGGATCTAATTGCCCAGCGGTTCCGGTAAAGATAAACAGTGATGGTGGTTGGGCACGAAAATGTTGCTCGAGTGTCGCTTGAGTTCGCCTGGTACCAATTCCCGTCATTAAGTAATCGACCTGAGCGTCCAGACGTTGGCGAAGGGTGGTGACTTCTTTCCTCAAAGCGCAACCGATCAGGACTTTACTCATGTGCGCATCTCTCTTCAGTTCTCCTTTTTCGTTGCTTCCTCGGGCGCGGATTTGGAGAAGGTCAGAAAATGTTATAGCATTTATTCGCCAGACCATGGGTATTTATGTGCCGTGCTCTGTCCTTACTATGATCACCAAAAAAAAATCGGGTCGTCGACTCACGGGAGAAAAAAAGGACACACGATTCGCCGTCGTCGCGAATGTCTGAACTGTGGACACCGTTTCACCAGTTACGAGCGGATCGAGAATATTCCGCACATGGTGGTCAAAAAAGGAGGATATCGTCAACGCTTAGATCACTCAAATATGCTCAGTGGACTCCTGAAGGCGTGTGAAAAGCGACCAGTTGCTCATCGCTAGCTGGAATAGTAGAAGAGGTGGGGCAACTTTTGCTCGACACTCCGGACCGTGAACTCACTTCCGAGGAAATCGGTCAGCAGATAATGATCTGTTTGAAACAAATTGACCAGGTTGCCCGCGTGCGTTTCGCTTCAGTTTATTTGTAATTCAAAGATGTGGGGGAATTTACAAAGGAGATTGAGTCATTGCGCTCATGAGTGGAAATCCGTGCTTTCATGCCATGCTCTTGTGCACAAGAGCATGGCATGAAAGCAGAAAAGCGCGATGGTGGCGCTACCCGCATGCCCTTCAAGACGTCCACAGAATTTGATCTGATTGCCTGGATTCGCCAGCACGCACAGTCTTTTCCACCCTCGATTGTTCGGCAAATCGGCGACGACTGTGCGGTTTTCGATGCTTCCTCGACTTGTACCTGGGTGGTGACCACGGACATGCTGGTCGAAGAAGTTCATTTTCGGCGGCGCTGGATCAGCCCTTATTTTCTGGGGCGCAAGTCCTTACTGGTCAATCTCAGTGACTTAGCGGCCATGGGAGCTCAACCTTATGCCTGCCTTCTTGGCCTGGCTTTGCCTCGGGATTTGCCCGAGGAGTATGTCCACTCTCTGATAAGTGGGTTTTTGGAGGAGAGTCGTCGCTGGAAAACTCCTCTGGTGGGTGGAGATATTTCACGAAGTGGGGCCATTCACTTGAACGTAACCGTGTGGGGCTACGTGAATTCAGGAGCGCCTGTTTATCGCTCCAAGGCCATATCGGGTGACCGGGTGGTCTTGATTGGGGAAACGGGATTTGCTCGACTGGGCTTGGAAGTACTCTATAAAGAAGATCCACAAGAGCTCTGGCAGGTGGCTAGCGAAAAAGCCTTGGCCGCTTGGGCGGGGGAGGAATTTCGGTATCGGTGTTTAAAGGCCCATTTTTTGCCTGATCCCCTGATTGAAGTTGGGACCTGGTTACAAGAAAATAGCCTGGCCAACGCGATGATTGATGTCAGCGACGGGTTGGCCGCAGATCTGCTTCACATCGCACGGGAAAGCCGATTGACAGCCCATTTGGAAGTGAGTCAACTGATCTTGCCGAATTCTTGTGAGGATAGTGAAATTTCACTATCCTCGGCGCTTGATGGTGGGGAAGATTATGCCTTGCTCTTTGCGAGTTCGGACGAGCAGTGGCAACGGTTGCAAGCCTACTATCCCTCCCATTTCCCTGCTTACCGAGTGATCGGTAAATTAAGGGAAGGAAAGCCCCGGCTCGATTTGATCCAACAAGATAGAAAGGTAGGCTACGAGCCGCAAGGTTTTGATCACTTCCGGTGAACTCATTACAGAGGATTTTGCATTCTCTTTTCCTGGTCAATGACACGCCCCGGCGGACCGCTTTGGCATTTTCGCTCGGCGTGTTTCTCAGTTTTTCACCGCTGCTAGGTCTTCACACTCTACTGGGCTTGTTGCTTGCTTTTCTTTTTCGACTCAACCGAGTAGCGGTTCTCATTGGTGTCTGGACGAACACTCCGTGGATAGTGGTTCCCTTTTACGGTTTCGCCACTTGGCTGGGCCTTCAATTGATCGGTTTTCCGGAGAGGATCGCTCTTCCAGAAGTTGGGTTTGTGGACCTGCTCAAGGCGGAGTTCTGGCAGTGGTTGTTTTCTCAATGGAGATTACTGGTACCGGTTTTTGTCGGCTCATTTGTTCTGTGCACGACACTGGCGAGTCTTACGTATCCGGTCGCACTGTCAGTTCTCAGAAGGTACGAAAGACATTTCGCCGTCGAGAGGTCGGAAAAAAACATTACGGTTCCTCGCCAGTGAAGTTAATGAGGTAACTCGGGGATGAAAAGGGACGCGAAAATGGTTTTGATAACTCCACCAGTGAGGTCATCGAAACTCTTTTAGCCCTACCCATCAAGGACAGGTAGTTGGTAGAATTTTCGTCGACGTTATAGTAACGAGTACCACCGCCGGTGCTGTTGAGTTTGGCCACACCTCTCGAGATATGGGAAGTCGAAACCCTGACCGTGGCCGCAGGTAAACAAAGCCCCTGTGTCGAGTTGCTAGGTCTATTGACTAGTTTCGCAATCAGATGAACGAAGGCAACTGGAAGTGAAGGCGTTTTTGAGCTTAAATAGGGTCTGTCGAATGAAGAATGTGTTTTTGCCGAGTCTGTGGATTATCATTGCCTGTCAGAACTCAGTTGGCCAATCCATCGGAACTGATCAGCCTGGAGCGGCCGATCCATCCACGCAGAGTCTCGAAAAGCTAGCCAATATCAGTTATGAAACCGATATTCGAATCTTTGCAGTGATGGCAGCCTTAAATGCGGCCGGCTTCGATTATGAAGTTCCCCAAAAACAAATGTCAAGGGTTCGTCAAGGTGTCCGTAGAGAAATGGAGCAACTCGATGCGGATCTCTCAGCGCGGCTGCAGGTTTTCTACATTGCCCATCGCCGTCATCGCGATGAATCCAAGGAACAGATTGCATATACTTCTCTGGCACTGTCGATTTCAGGACCTCCCGACTTCGAGCTGTCAAACCTCGATGAGGAAAATATGCCGGAGGATGTCAGGCATTTGCGGGGATTTGAGAACCTGGTTCGTGAGCTGTATCAGGTAGCCGACATACCCTCTCTCTGGAAACGCTACGAACGGGAACATAGGAGCGAAGCAGTCTCCTATCGACCTATTTTCCAGGACGCGATCCATCAAACATTGGATTACTTTCGGATTCCAGCTCGCATTGCTCTGGATCGTTCGATTATCTTGATTCCGGATCTTCTGAACATCCAAAATGTCGTCAATGCCCGGAACACTGAACACGTCTATTATATTGTAGTTGGTCCAGCTGAAGGACCCGCCCGTAATCGGATCCAGCTTCAACATGAATACCTACACTTTTTGATCGATCCGTTAATCGAGAAGTTCGGAGTACTATTGCTCAAACATGAAGAGCTTTTGAGTCTGTCGCAACAACAACCGCGTATCAAGCACGAATACCAGAACAATTACCTCGTGATTGTTGCTGAGTCAATCATTGAGAGTATCCTCATGCGGCTTTACCAAGAACAAAATCCGGATGAACGTCTAGTAGAATTGTTTCGCCGGGGTCTGATTTTTGCACCTCATTTTTATCGGAGCTTGCAATTATACGAGAGAAGCGAGTTGATCTCTTTTCCTTCTTATGTCGAAACCGTGTTCAAGGGTATTTCGGAGCCCAAGATCAAGGATGATGCTGAGGTCATCGCCCGGCTAGAAATTAAATTAAAGGAAGTTCGGCAGAAGAAGTTGGCCGCTGAACAACTGGTTCAGACGGAGGCTGTCCGTCGCAGTCGGATCAACTCCCTGTTGGCTGAAGCGGGCGATCTCCTCAGGAAGGGGCAATTTAAGCTTGCACAGGAAAAGTTGAACGAACTTTTACAGGCAGATCCTGAAAACAGCAATGCCTACTTCTATCTCGCACAAATTGCCTCTCAGCACAAGGAGCATGGGATTGCCTTTGAATACTACCGCAAAGTCTCCCAGTTCCCACAGACGTCCCTTTGGATTCGAGCCTGGTCTTTGCTCCGCATGGGAAGACTCCTAGCCCACCAAGGTGACTTCGAGGGCGCTCACATGCATTTCAAACAAGTACTGGAATTGGCGGGGGATCTGAAAGGAGCCCGGGAGAAAGCCAAGGCATCCATGGCACATTTACCAAACCCCTGGTAGCCCCAGTTTTCTTCCCTGGGTCGGGTTTTTGTGTAACACTAATAGAGTTTGGCGACCGATTACATCGGTTGGGAATCAGTCAATTGGAGGAAGAAATGGATAAGCTCTGTTTGCTGTTTCTGGCACTGTGGGTGGCAACAGTCTCCACTTTTGCTGCTAACCAGGAAAAGCAGCCAACGCAAGAAGAAGCTGTTGAGGAACAGGAGGGATCGCCACCCGAGGAGAACCCTCGTGTAATTGGCCAGACCAGGTCGATGGAGGAATATGATGCGTGGATAGTCATCGGTGAGACACCTACACTTGAAGAAAAAACTGAATTAGCTAAAAAATTTCTAGAGAAGTTTCCGGAAAGTGGGCTCACCCCTTACGCTCACGATATTCTGGCGCGCTTTCATTTGCAGAGGGGGGACGATGATAAGTTTTTTGAACATGCTGAAGAAGCCCTAAGAGAAGTGCCCAACAAGGCCGATCTTGCAATCTTACTGGCGGTAGAGTATGCGGAAGGCGGTCGAGCCGATGAGGCGATCGGGCGAGCACAAAGTAGCTTGCAAGTGTTGCAGGATCTTCCCCGATCATCTGAGATGACTCTGGCCGACTGGACGATGGAGAAACACCAACTGCAGGCCGATTGCCATTACGCTTTGGGTCGGTCTTATCTAACGAAGTATCTGCAAGACAAGAGCAGCAAGAGTGCAGGTAAGGATCCGAATCTTGAGCAGGCACAGAAAAATCTGGAACAGGCATGTGTATTGGATCCCGAACACGACCGAGCCTATTATCGACTGGGTTTCCTTTTTACGAAGCAAAATATTGCTAACAAGGCTGTCGAGAACTATGCACGGGCTGTTGCCCTGGATGGGATCACCTCAGATCGGGCCAAGAGTGCTCTTGAAAAAATCCACAGCTTTATCCAAAAGTACCTGCCTGATTCCGAGCTGGGGAAGAAAAATTTCGAGGAGTTGATCGCCACAGAACGAGAATACATCCAGGGTCAAATTGCTGAAAGACAGGTGAAACTTCAAGAGTTGCAGGAAGAAGATCAACTGGCCATCCCTATCGAAGCGTTGCCGTAAGATTGAATCGAAGATCGAGAGTTGAAGAGGTCATGAGAAGTGTTGTTTCCAGGGAGATTGGTTGTCGACCTCAATCCTCAGTCCTCGAATGGTTATGAGGTTTTTCCGATACTTCTTCCGTCAGGTTCAAGGCAATAAGCAGCATCACGCAGCAAGTTCATTTTCACGTACTTCCCCCGAATCAACTCTTTCAGAGGAACGTCTTTCTGAATTTCAGCGACTGGAGGGAACGCTAGATTACCGATTTAAGAACCCGGTTCTTTTAGAGCGTGCCCTGACCCACAAATCACTTGTTTACGAAAGAAGTAGCTTCTCTAAGAAAACTGATCAACACTATGAAAGACTGGAGTTTTTGGGCGATTCCATTCTTGCTTTTGTGATCAGCGAGTTCCTTTTCCTCTCCTATCCTAACCGTTCGGAGGGCGAGCTCTCCAAGATCAGATCCTTGCTTGTCTCTGCCAACCAAATCTCTCTGCTCTCCAAGAACCTGGGATTGGGAGACTTCTTGCGCCTGAGTCACGGAGAAGAAAAAACTGGAGGAAGAAGGAAAAAAGCGATTCTGGCCGATCTCTTCGAGAGCCTCATCGCTGCGATCCACCTAGACGGTGGTGTAGAGTCCAGCCGTCCGTTTATCCTTTCTCAATTTCAGGCGTACTTCAAGAAAATTGCTCAGAAAGAGCTGCAGTTCAAAGATTATAAATCTACATTGCAGGAACGGCTTCATGTGTTGGGGTTGCCAGAGCCACATTATGGAATTGTGAGTGAGACTGGGCCACAGCACGAAAAACAATTCGTAGTCGAGGTGCAGGTGAGCGGCAAAAGACTGGCCCAGGCCGGAGGGAAATCAAAGAAGGAAGCCCAGCAACGAGCCGCTCAGATCGCAATTGAAACGCTAAATTAGGAGTCCAACTAGTCTGGCGGCGTTAATTCCTTCCTCCAGCGTACCTCTCATAAAGAACCAGAAGAACAGCAGGGTAGTAATATCGAAAGCGGCGTGCGATAGCATCGGTGCAATCAGGGTGCGGCGCCAAATGTAGAGGATGCCAAACAGCAGGCCGAGAACCCCAGCTCCAGCTGCCTTGTCTATACCCTGCAAATGATGACCGAAAGCAAAGAAAATACTCCACAAAATGAGACCTAGCGTTGTACCGCCTAGATAACGCTCAAAGCGAACCAGCACAAAAGCACGTTGGACCTCCTCCTTAAACCCTCCCACGTAGAGACTGCTTGTCAGGAAGAACAGTAAATCTACCTTATTCCTGAGCAACTCCAATAGGGGATTTGTGGTTGAGACATACTGGGGCAAAGCGAGATGAAAGAAGACACCGACCAGTGAAGTTGCACAAAATAGGATAGGGACGATTGCGAGCCCGAGAAGTGCCTCTTTTCTAAAGTTTCCTTTTCTCCACCCGATCTTTGCCAAGCTCTCACCACGAGCTTCCAAAAAGAGTGTGACGAAGAGCAAAGAGATGGTTGCTTCCGATACCATGAAGATAAAGAGGAATGAAGTTTCGGTCAGGACTTGCTCAGGTGGCACCTTGCACAGACTGAATCCGAACTGGGTGATGAACGAACCCGCCAGTGCAATCACCACCACTTCAAAGACTGCCACCAATTGGTTCATTCGATTTTCCGGTTGTACCTAGCGAGTTGTCCGAGATCCCACACAGGAAGCATTCTAAGAGCAAACGCATATAAGCGCAAAAGAAAGGAATCAGGTTCAGCACAGAGTAGAGTTGCTTGAAACAGTGCCAAAGACGAAGAAAATCGTTTTTAGTAAGTACTAGGTTTCATCGATACACTGATGTTTGCTGAGAATGTGGCGAGGTGCAGTCGCGACGAGAAGAGAAGTCGATGCCGTCGCATCGTCGACAACGAATGGCACAGAGATAACCCGCCACATCCTCAGCCCGTAGGGTGAAGGCGGTACGATCCTGTTTTCTTTGTCGCTTCTATTGGACGATGGGCAGTGGCATTGCCGCCGGCGTCACTTTGCGAAATTAGGACCGTCGCGCTCGCCAGAAACGTCAGCGTATGCATGAAACCAAGTACTCCGGTGATTCCGGGCTTCGAAAAAGTTGTTGAACTTGTTTCAGGGGCTAGCGGTTAATAAAAGGGCCTAAGAGGCCCTGATGAGCTCTGAATCAGCATTCTCCATGGAAGACGATTACGAAGAGAACGACGACTTCGAGGAGACAGATTACGAGGATTACGACGACGAAAATCGCAGTGAGTTGGAGAGGACTTCGACAAGAATGAAGATGGTGACAACTGATCCTTTTTCTAACTGCCATTCCTGAGCAGTCCATGGTAAAAGTCGTGCGGGTCGTGTTGTGAGCGCTGTGGGTTCGGATGCGAGGAGCGCCGATCAAGGCGATGCCGAGTTATCGTCGAGGAGGCGCTACACCGCAGACGGGTCCACGGTGGGGAAACCTTAAGGGCTTTAGTGACTTGTAAGCCGCTGGACGGCGTTGCTCGTCGTCACTGATGCGAGGGCATCAATTTCTCCTCGTTCCTGGCTAGTCAGTCACCCCACGCGACTTTTACCACGGGCTGTTAGTAATCGGTTCCATAAATACGATGTGAAAGGAGAAGCTCTTTATCCTTAATCTGGTTATCTTATTGGTTGAGGGATCGCTGTACTGGTGTTGAGAGGGATTTAGCCGGTGTGTTCAGGGCTTGAGGAAGGGCCTATTGCGAAGAGCTCACTGAGGGACACACTGGACACGGGCCAAAGTCCGCACCCTTTCCGACAATCCTTTAAGAAGGGGATTGCGTAGGGCAAAACAGTTTATTTCGTTCGTAGTGGTGATCCTTGTCTTTCTGACTGTTGGGTTCGCACAGAATCAGGTCAAGATTAGACAACTGACTCCAAGCATTCATGGCTCAACAGGCCTTTTCAATGTTTACCTGGCGGATGCGCTGAGGCCAAGGGAATTTAGTTTCGGTTTTCATGGGACGAAATTCAACCGAGAACCTGGCGATCTCAACTTAACCCGATTCCCGGTCTCGTTTATGGTGGGATGATACAAACGGGTCGAAGTTTTTCTTTCCTATGAAGTCCACAAAAGAGCACATGCAGAAGCAATCCTGGTGAACAAAGTTGAGCCGAACGGTCTGGTGATTCCATCCCGAATTTCGACCGGATCGATAGTGTGGTACAACGATGCTTCCTTTATAGATATGGGTTTTGGTGACGGCGCAGGTGATCGTCTGGGCAGGTGTTAAACTTAATTTGCTTTCAGAAAGGCAGGGAGCAACGTTTGGGTTTGCCGTGCAGCCCATTACCAGGTTTCAGCTGACTAAAGTGCGCGAGCACCTGTTGCGAGGCTTGGCGGCGGCGCTACTGATGGCGGTATCGATCTGTTGTTTGCCAAGAACCTCCTCGGAGGAGGCTCTTTGGCGGCGAACCTAGGATTACTGCTGAGTCGGGATCCTTTGAACGTCGATCGGCAAGATCGGTTTCGTTAAGGGGTTGGTTATGATCTTCCCTTGGGTCAATATTCTGCTCGTCTCATTGCTGAGTTAGTCGGAAGCACTTTTTACAATACGCGAGGACCGGGGGTAGCTAACCCGAGATCTCCACTGGGTGCATATGGGGGGCTACGCTTTTTCCCTTCAAAATTGATTTCCATTTCAGGAGCCTACAGTTTTTACTTTCGTCCCCTCGATGGTGATCGCTTTGGTATACCTGAAACCAATCGACACGGGTTCTTTGCGCAGATCGCCCTACAGCATAAAGTCAACCGAGTTCCAACCATCGAATGCAAGGCCGAAAGGACCAGAATCACTGGAGGAGATTTCGTAACGATTTGAGCCTATGTGACGGATCAGGATGATGACGTGGTGGCGATCACCTGGAGAACCACTGGTGGTAGAATCATCCAGCAGGACAGCGCGGTCATCTTCGATTCGAGCATGGTGGCGCCAGGGAAGTAGACTATCCTAGGGAAATCACCGATTGGGAGAACACAGCCGCTTGTTCAGTAGATGTGACATGGGCACGTTGACAATCCGGTCTGATGGTCATCCATGTCGACGGCACGGACGTTAGTGGCGGGATCAATTTAACCGTCGGATTCAAAGAGTCCACCAAAGGATGCAAACCTCTCGAGTCAGTGGTATGCTAATCTGGATGTAGACAGGGACCGGGGGACGCTACGGGGCTACCGGGTTTTTCGTTTATGGATTGTCGATTTTTCTTCCTTCATCTTCTACTTCTAGTTTCCACTATCTGGCTGACTGCTGAGCCGCACATTGTTCGGCTGGGCCCTTCGGGTGGTGACGTGCGCTCCCTGGCGGTCCATCCAGCTAGTCCCAATACCTTCTTTCTGGGAACCGCTGACGGCCAGATCTACATCTCTTCTGATGCCGGTGAAAACTGGAGCAGACTGTCACCGGGACTGAATCGCCGCGACCTCGTGGTCGACAACCTGACGTTTGATCCCCAGGATCCAAACACGCTTTATGCGGCCACCTGGGAATTGAGAAGTGACAAGGGATGGCTTTTCCGCACACGCAACGGAGGAGAAACCTGGGAGAATATTCCCTTGCGTTCCTATCATAGCTCCATGCGAGCAGTCGCCATCGCTCCGTCGGATCCGCAAGTGATTGCCTTGGGAATAACCGAAGGGGTTGTTCTCAGCACGGACGCGGGGAAGACCTGGGATCGCATTAGCCGAGGATATCGTAGCCTATACCACGTTGAATCTCTGGTTTTCGATCCTCACGATTCCCACACGCTGTATGTCGGTACTTGGCACCTAGGATGGAAGACCACTAACCGGGGTCGTCAATGGCAACCTATCCACCAGGGAATGGTCTTCGACAGCGACATGTTTTCCCTTCTGGTTGATCCTGACAGTCCCCAGACCCTTTATTCCAGTGCCTGCACGGGTGTTTACAAGTCGGTTAACGGAGGCTTGTTGTGGACGAAGCTAAAAAAAGGGCTTCCCAAGGAAGCCAGAAGAACACGCACCTTGCAGCTAGATCCCTTGGATTCCAACACAATTTATGCCGGTACAACATTGGGGCTTTTTGTTTCGCATGATGGAGGTGACAGCTGGCAGCGTCTCTTCTCTGATGTGACTGTCAATGCCATCGTAGTGCACCCGAAAGACAACCGAATCATCCTGATTGGCACCGATGAAGTCGGCGTCGTGAAGAGCCACGACCGGGGGGCAACGCTGGTACCGGCTAATCGGGGGTTTATCCACCGACAAATTGCAGCACTAGCGGCGCATCCCAATCAAGCGGACACCTACTACGCGGGCGTGTCCCGCGGTGGTCAATACGGTGGATTTGTCTATTCCAACGATGAGGGCAGAGATTGGGAGATCTACAACGAGGGATTGGATGACCAGGCCGCTTCGATCAAAGCTATTCTGCCGGCTGCTCGGTCCGACATTGTTTATGTGGGTACTTCGGCGGGTGTCTTTGCCGGGGTGCCGGGCCAGAGGCCTTGGCAAATGATCGAATCGACGCGTCAACTGTCCGTTTCCGATCTCATATTTTCAGATGTCCAGGAGTTGGGCCTTTTTCTGGCCGGTGAGACGGGTGTCTTCTACCTCAATCTGAAGGGTCAAAACATACAGCAGCTCTCCATTCCCGTTTACGAGGGAAAAATTAATACCTTGCTCTACGATCACCGAGCAAATCTTCTCTTTGCCGGAAGTGAAGTCGGCGTTTTTCGCTCTAATGACAGGGGGAAGACGTGGTCCATTCCAGTACAATCCTTTCCTGATTCAGTGGTTCACGTGCTGGAAAAAAGCAGACACCGGCTTTTCTGCGGAACCCGTAATGGTTTGTTTTTCAGCGACGATAATGGGGAGACCTGGTCCAGGTGTGAAGGAGTTTTTCCGATTGGCATTACGACTGTTAAATCCAATCCTTTGATTCCCGATCAACTTTACGCGGCTGATCCTCTAGCAGGATACCTTTTCCATAGTGAGGATGGAGGTGTAAATTGGACAACACACCAGCTAGGCACCTCCTATTCTCGAATAGCGATGCTTGTTTTTGGCGCCGGTGGAAACCTAATGGCCGGCACACTCTCTGAGGGAGTCTATCGAATCATGGCTTCCCGGACCACCGCGGGCAGCCAATAGCTAAGTACCGAGCTCTCGAAACCAGTTGTGCAAAGGTCGCTCTTGAGATTTTTGGTGAGGGTTTAAGAACGGGGAAAGTCCAGTGACTCCCAGCCATGACAGGCGCCCTGGCAGGAAAACTATTGACGAGTGCCTGTCCTCCCGATCTGACTCGCCGGAACGATCCGAGTTCTTGAAAGTTGGTCGTGCCAACACCGACAGGCTGGATCGAAAAAGCACGAAAGCAATCCTACCAGGGAAGCTACCACCGGGAGAAATAGACCTATCCGCAGACACAGTGATTTAATGGGGATGTCTTCCGAATCGTCCCCAAGCAAACGCAGATCGGTTAGATACATACCCGGCGTTTGACCGCTTAAAAAAAAGAAAAACAGCGAATTTAAAAAGAAAAATAAAAACGAGAAGAGCAATCCTAGGTTTAGGGCGACTGAGGAAAAAAAGTCGAAATTTAAAATCCAGGCGGCTGAGCAGGCAAAGAGGGAGCCCACCAGGATAGGGAAAAATAGGTCGATCAGGCCGGCCAGTAGGCGGGAAAAGAGAACTTCTTGAGACACCGATTCAATTTCGGGGATGTTCTTTGTAGCCTGTTCAGTCGCGGAACCAATCGTTTCTAAGGAGAGTGGTTCAAGCACCAGCTCTTTTTGCTTGGGAAGGTAAGATCGAGAAACCGAGTACGGTTTCAAAGGCATGCGGATGAGGGGCTTATCGCTGGTTGACTGCGGCAGTTCCTCAGCCTTGGCTAAAGTCACGATCTTGTGGTTTCGATGACCTTTCTCCAATCGTGCTAATCTGTATTCGAACAAAGGTCGGTTGATTTGGCGATCGCTCGATTTTGCAGCGAGACCCTTTGTTTTCCGTTTTTTCTCAGATGCAAACGAGGTTATTTCGGCCTTTTTCTCGTTCTGTTGGCTAAGTTTCCGATCCAATTGGGAACGCCAGTCTGAGGTAGTCTCTCGTTTTTTCGTCTGAGAGTGGGTGTGAAAGTTGAAGCTGATGGGCTGCCGTAACAAATTGGGCGGCTGATTCGAGCTCTCGCTGTGCTCGGAGGGATTACTTTCTAGGCCACATTGCAGACAGCGATTTTTCTGGATCTGACCTTGACAGCGAGGACAGCGCACACTGCAATCTTAGCACAGCATATATTCTTGTGCGCGCCATCATCTATCGGATCAAGTGTGACAAGTAGCTGTTCTAACTCATGAGTACTGAGCTGTTGAACTTTTTCGAGTCGCTGAGAAACTGTTAGGAGCCGCGCTAAATATTGCTTTTCCTGGTCTCGCTGTGTTGCTCTATCTCGCGCTCGAGCGAAGCCCTCTCGGATCTTTTGTTCTGGATATTCGCGAGGTGCCTTTTGAATCACCGCGTTCAAAACGACCGTGTGGATTAGCTCTAGCGTATAGAGTCGAAATACCGCCAGGAGAACCACAAGAGTCAGGATCAAGCCAGCAGCAACGATAACTGTAGTTTTTCGCAAAGCTGCCTCTCTATAGCAACCCGATTACGTGTGGTGTCAAAGCAACCTCAAAATCTCAAAGTAGTCCGTGTAGTCGAGTTGGATATTGCGTCGTTTCGCATGACCCAATAAGGTACTTAGGAAGAGAGTACGCCCCCATCGGGGTAAGAAACGGGTTCTTCTGGTACGACCGTGAGCATACGGATGTTTGAAATAGAAGTCGACGATTTCTTTAATCACCCGGTCCTCCTGCTCTATGATCTGTTTCAGCGTTAGATTCTTGACCGGGATCGGCCGATCGTTTATACGGACGGCCCGGCGATTCAGTTTTTCTTCGATCTGATTCCGGTTCTGTTCTGCTGCCGAGGCTTTTTTAGCGAGCATTCCAACGGCATTGTGATAGGTAATGATATTACTCTTAATATTGATTGCCAGCGTTCTACACAAGATGTAATCGGGGTAGTAATCAAAAAATTCCCGCGTCAGCTCGCAAACCGATCTTTCTTCCATGTCTAACGTAGATGTATTGTAGCAACGATGGCTCGATTCTGGATGCGGTAGTGCTCATGATAAGGTGAGGTATTCATGGCGAAGGTAGTGTGTCTGCTCAGTGGTGGTTTGGATAGCTGTGTGACGGTAGCGATCGCGCACAGCCGTCGGTTAGAACTGGCTTTTTTGCACGTCAGTTACGGCCAGCTCACGCAGGATCGAGAACGGCGTGCTTTTCACGACATTGCGGATCATTACAGTGTCACCCAGCGGTGGGTTGCCAAAATCGACCACCTCAAGCAAGTCGGAGGATCCGCCCTGACCGACATCTCCATAGGAGTGCCCGAGGGCCAAATAGATCGTGAGGGTATTCCGGTAACCTACATCCCCTTTCGCAATGCTAACTTGCTGTCCATGGCGACGAGTTGGGCTGAAATCCTTGGAGCGAGTTTTATTTATGTTGGCGCAGTCGAGGAAGATAGTTCGGGATATCCCGACTGTCGTCATTCCTTCTTCCAGGCCTTCGAAACGGTGATTCGTGAAGGAACGCGACCGGGGACTTCAATTGAAATCGTTACACCAGTTATTCATCTCCGCAAAAAAGGTATTGTCCAACGAGGCGTTGAACTCAAGGCTCCCTTAGCGCTTACCTGGTCTTGCTATCGGGAAGAAGAAATTGCCTGTGGAAGGTGTGACAGTTGCCTGTTGCGCTTACGCGGTTTTCAGCAAGCAGGCCTTCCTGACCCACTTCCCTACAAAGAAGTCCCCACCGGTTGTTAGCATATTTTTTGTCACAGATTTCACCGATTGTTAAGCAAAAATCCTTGTGAATCAGTGCAATTCGTGGTCTAAGTATCGAGTACTAGGTGAGAAACACTAAGGCACGAAGTCAGTTTCCGGGGAATATGATTTCCGTATTTTCTGTATCCTCATCACAGGCCTCGACGACTCGCTAATCGACCACACCATCTATGGTTATTCGCCTGCTCTGCCTGCGCTGCAAGAGTTGTGAAAGAGGAGGTTTTCCATTGTCTTCTGCAGCAGTAAGACTGCGACGGAAATAATCGCCCTGCAATGCTTCACTCCATGTACTATATACTTTAGATTTAAGAAGGGGTTAGATGAAAAGGTTGTTCAGTCTCTCACTCCCTCTGTTCCTTTGTCTATCAATCCCAGCCTGTTCGGATCCGCCACCTGCCGAGACTCTGCCCGAAGCCGCGGAGTACGTGGGACGCTCAGGTTGTGTCGAGTGTCATGCCTCACAGGTCAAGCTTTGGCAGGATTCTCACCATGACCTGGCGATGCAAGAGACGTTGCCGGAAACAGTTCTGGGAGACTTCGATGATGCGACTTTTTCCTACCACGAAACCACCTCCACCTTTTTCAAGAAGAACGACGAGTTCTGGGTGAGGACCGATGGCCCGGACGGGGAGCTTCAGGATTACCGAATCGCGTACACATTTGGAGTCTATCCTCTCCAGCAGTACCTGATCGAGTTTCCAGGTGGAAGGCTCCAGGCTCTGGGCATCGCCTGGGACAGTCGACCAAATGGAAAGAGCTGGCAGCATTGGTTTCACCTCTATCCCGAGGAAAACATCACACACAGAGATTCCCTGCACTGGACGGGTCCCAACCAGAACTGGAACTACATGTGCGCCGAATGTCACTCCACACATCTCCAGAAGGGATACATTTCGGCAGAGGATCGACACGAGACCACTTGGTCCGAGATTGATGTGTCTTGCGAGGCTTGTCACGGGCCTGCCTCTGGGCATGTGGCCTGGGCTGAAGCTGCAGCTCAGGCTGGGTACGTCGAAGATCCGGAGTCCAAGGGGCTGACAATCTCCTTCGCGGATTCACAGGCCGACTCATGGATCTTTGATCTCGGGGCCACGACAGCCATGCGCAGCCAGGCTCGCCGCTCTTACTCTGAAATCGAAACCTGCGCTCCTTGTCATTCGAGACGCTCAGTTCTTCGTGAGAACCATCGGCACGGTCGCCCTCTGATGGACAGTTACCAGCCGGCCTTGCTTCATGATCCCTTCTATTTTCCCGATGGCCAGATACGGGACGAGGTTTACGTCTACGGCTCCTTCCTGCAGAGCAAGATGTATCAGGCCGGGGTGACCTGCACTGATTGCCATGATCCTCACAGTTTAAAGGTCTACGCTTCTGACAACAGTCTATGCACTCGTTGCCACATGACGGACCGATATGACTCGAGGGAACATCATTTTCACAAGTCCGAGACGGCCGGTAGTCGGTGTGTCGAGTGCCACATGTCCCCGCGGGAATACATGGTGGTTGATTCTCGTCGAGACCATAGTTTGCGCATTCCCCGGCCGGACCTCTCTCCGAAGTTGGGTACTCCTAACGCCTGTACCGGATGCCATGCGGACCAGACCAGCCGCTGGGCAGCCGACAAGGTGGAAGAGTGGTATGGCTCCGAAGGGACGGTCGCTCTCCACTACGGGGAGATTCTCCACGCCGGACAGAATGGATTGCCCGGTGCGTCCGAAGCCCTGGTTGAGTTAGCGGTAAACTCGGACCGGACCGCCATTGTTCGAGCTTCCGCCCTGACCCTGCTGGAACGCTACCCGGAAGCCCTCGCCGTCTCTCGCATTCGACAACTTCTGCAGGACACCGATCCCATGGTTCGGTATGCTGCTATTCGCAATGCGGAAAGCCTTGAACCTGGGGTTCGCCTCGGTCGGGTGTTTCCCCTCCTTTCTGATCCAATTCTTGCGGTGAGGATCGAGGCAGCCCGTGTGCTCGCAGGGCCCCCCGGGAATCTTATGACGAATGCTCAAGTCTCTCGACACCGGCAGGTGCTGGGAGAATACCTACAGGCTCAGTTAGCTAGCGCCGAGCGACCCGAGTCTCACATGAATCTGGGAAACCTCTACGCAAGAATGGGAGATTTTTCGCGTTTGGAAAGAGAGTTTAGAATGGCACTAAGTCTCAATCCCCGCTTTGTCCCCGCTTATGTCAATCTGGCGGATCAGTATCGGGTACAAGGGAGGGATCCGGAAGGAGAGGAACTTCTGCGTCAGGGCCTAAACCGAACCGACCACGTCGCCATTCACCATTCACTGGGACTCCTTTTGGCTCGCTGGAAACGGTTTACCGAGGCCATTAAGCACCTAGAGATCGCAGCTCTTCGCAAACCCGAAGTGGCCCGTTACAGCTACGTGTACGGGGTTGCCCTCCAGTCTATGGGCCGGCCGGAAGAGGGTATGGATGTTCTAAAGGGGGCTCAGAAACGGCATCCCTATGATTCGGAGATCCTGTCGGCGCTGGTGTCTTATCTCGCTCAAAGAGGAGACAGGATCGGAGCTCTCGGTTACGCACGAAAACTGGTGGAGGTTTCCCCTGAAAATCCTCGGATCCGGGAAATGATCCACAACCTTGAGTCTGAACAGTGATGTCAGTCACCTAAGTATCGAGTACTAAGGTCGGCAATTGACCTACGGAAAAATCGTGCGGTACACTTTTCCCTACCGAGTTATCGACGTATCCCGTGTCCTAATTTACCAACAGGATGAGATTAATCCACTCCTGCGTGGATGCTACTGAGATTAGCATTGGCGCGTTAAGTGTTGCATGATCATGATTGGGCATTGTTTCACTTTGTCTGGGTGCGGGTCCTCGCCTGCAAAAGGATTAGGCAGACATCTCAGCCACGGATAGACCAGGCGTTGGAACCCCTTCTCACTCGAGTAACTCCTTACGAGACAGCTATCGTCTGCCTGCTCGACGTCAACCTCGCGTATGAGGCTTCAGCTCAATTTTCTCAACTTGCCGTGAGCCTATCATTAGGAGTGAAGACTTCACTAAATAGTTCCTGGTGGTCCAGAAAGCTAGTCCTCTAGTGTCAGTTTCTTGTGTTCCTTGCCGATGCCCGCGCAAATGCCTAGCCAGATCGCAACGAAGATCATGTTCACCAGGGAGAACGCTGAAATGGCTAGGGATAATCTCGTTCCGAGAAAGACTACGAAAGCCTGCAGTGCGTCGCCCAATCTCCCGAAGAAAGTATCGATCGCCGCTTTTGCCTTGTACTTCACGTCGCGTGATGTCACTAGGAATAGTGCCTGACGGATTGTGTTATTGGTCGAGTAGTCGTTTGAGTTCTCAGCGGTTTTCACGGCACGCACAACGTTTAACATCGGGGCAAAGGCCGCTGTTCCATACGTGACCAGGGACATGAATGGTCCGATGAACAAAGATCTGCGTACACCCAGATACTTGATGAATCGTGAAACCAGAAAGCTCTGGATCAAGAGTCCAACAAGGTTTACCCAGCCAAAGAATGTTCCCGACATTGTTCGGATGTATTCACTCCGTTCATTCCGGAAAGCCTCACCAGCTCCAATTTGCTCGATTGCATTCTGCTCGAAGAGGCTTCCTAACATGAACTCTCCCACCGTATTCACCAGGTTCAAAATGAGGACGTGCGAGGCGATGAGTAGCAAGTACCGGCTACGAACAATGAGTTGAAAACCGTCTTCTTTGCTGAGTTTCTGCTCCGCCTCGTAGGCTTTCTTACCTTTGACTCTGGTCTCCCTGCTGCTTACCCAGAAGATCAGCAGGATGAAGATCCCTGAGAGAACACTGGCCAATGTCATCAACAAAGTATTGGATATCTGTTCGAAGACACTGGCTGTGAGCCACGCACCCCCCAAGGCGCCTGCCGAGGCACCCATCCCCACGACCGGAAACAGCCGTTTACCCTGTTCTTCAGTGTAGATGTCATTGGCGAAGGCCCAGAACTGACTCACCACCATGAAGTTGAAGATTCCAAGCCAGATGTAGTAGACCACCCCGATATTCATACCCGCACTTAATGCCAGGATAAAGAGCACCAGATTGGAGATGAAGAACAATGTCATTCCGGAAAGCAGCCAAACGCGGTTCACCTTCGCCGCAAACGTCCCGTAGGCCGGGACCAAAAAAACGAACAGCAGGGCTTGGGCTGCACTTGAGTAGCTCTTGATCACAGCCCCAAACCCGGAGAGAATCAAACCCTCGCGCACCGGTTTCAGGATGTAGTAGAGTCCCATCATGATAAAGGCGTTTACGAACAACAGAAGAACTGTCTTGCCCTCACCAGGGTTTACTTTACTGAACAGGGAGAGACTACGTTCCAGGATGCTTTTTCCGTGCAGAAGCCGGAATGAAAAATCAGATGACATCATATCGTAAACTACGGTCGCTGATAGGATCTTCGGATTGGTCTTACCAGGTTAGCAGCGCAGCCGGTGGTAGAATTCCCTCGGGTCACGTTGCGAGCACCGCCGCCGCTGATACTGCCACATCGTCTTCCCTTAGCTTTGCTATCTCAGCTTACAGTTACCTCCGAAAATGGCGTGGTATTTATAGGACAGGACACTAGTAGCTTTGACGCGATGTACTTCTCCTACTACTTCTTTAGTCGAGCCTGTTTATAGTTTTGTTTGGAGTATGGTCTGCGCAGTTGGCCTTCGAAGTCAAGGTGCTTTTGAGTGGTAACGAGTGTGATTTGCGTAGCTGCAAACTCATCAGGAGTCAGATGATTCAACGAAAGAGTAAATCCGCTCCTGATTGTAAAACCGAAGGTAACCATCAATGGCTTCGTGAGTATCATAGAAAATGTTGTATCGATTCCACTAGATCTCGTCCTTTTTGAAGGTCTGAATGACTATCTCCACTCAGTACTTTTATCACTGGCTGCTAAAGACGCCTTGACTTCTGAAAGCTTTGATTATAGAAGTGGGAGAGTTGTTTAATCGATGAGGAGCTCGACGTGATGTGGAAAAAATCAGAGGTGGAGGGATACCAGCCTGAGGCCATTTCTCTGAGGAGCGGTGAGGTGGAATCCACCAAACTAAAAGCGATCATTGGTCCTTCGATTTTCGTCAAGGGAGATCTGAGCGGAGATGAAGACCTGACCATTCAGGGTAGAGTGGAAGGTAAGATCGATTTCAAGCAGCACAATGTTACGGTGGGAAGAAAGGGACGGGTGAAGGCGGATCTGTTCGGGAAAAGCATCCACATCGAAGGGGAGGTTAAGGGCAATCTATATGGAGCAGACAAGATCGTGATCCGGTCGTCAGGCAAGGTTCGTGGCAATATCAGCAGCCCCCAAGTAATCCTGGAAGAGGGATGTCGGTTCAAGGGAAGTATCGATATGGATCGTAAAACTGCAGAGAAGCAGCGCTCACTCACCGAAACTGTGTCTGAATCGCAATCGAACCTGGAAAGTCCAAAGCCCGCTAATAAACTCAATTTGGACCTGAACCACCAGCATGTGGTAACAAAAGACGGCCCAACTTCATCTAAGGTACGATGAAGTGGTTATCCTCAATTGGTTCTGAACCATCCAAAGCTCGGGTCACCCCATCTTCAACACACTCGGAAGTCCACACCTCTCTAGCGCTGAATGTTCTTTTCCATCAGATTCGAAGGAAGGACCGTAAGTATAACATCCTCGACTTAGGTCCTGCCTTTTCAGCCAATGTGGACTTTTTTTCCCAATTCTTATGTAGCATTCAAATCGAAGACTTCTATCGCACCCTGAACTCTTTCGATTTCTTTTCTCCTGAAAACGGCGTTAACTACGATGCCATCTATGACTATATTCTCCCCTATAGCAAAAACTCCCATTTTGACGTTATCTTAACCTGGGACATTTTTAACTACCTTGAACGTGATCAGTTCAAGTACCTGGTTCGCCACCTGAGCAAATTCTGTCGATCCGGAACCTTGTTGTTAGCGCTCATTTCCACCTTGAAGCACATTCCAGAAAACCCGATCAACTTCAAGATTGTCGATTCACAAAGTTTGATCTACCAGACATCTTCTACAGTCCTGTTCCCCTGTCCGCAATACCAAGAGACGGATCTCAACCAGTTAATGTCGAGTTTCCGGGTTTGTAACTCCTTTTTATTGCGCCACGGCATGAAGGAATATCTGTTCGTTCGAGAGTAAGGCTTATGGTGCCCTGTCCCAGGACACCATAAGGAAATATCATATCGATCGTCCATAGAGAAACTTGATGCAACGAAGAATCCCATCAATTCCGACCATCGTATCTCTTGTTGTTTTCATGTTGTTCGCTCTTAGCCTTTCTCGTCATTCACAGGCTGAGGAAGATAAATCGGCAGAGAGAACCGAGGAGATCATTCTTCACAATAATCGGGGTGTTGCTTTCATGGAACAACTGAAATTTGAGGATGCCGGTGCCGAGTTCCGGAAGATTCTCGAATTGGATCCCCAGTTTGTCCCGGCTCAGGTGAATCTTGGTCTAGCCTATTTTAACCTTCAAAGGTACGAGGAAGCAGTTTCCTTCCTCCGACGGGCTCTCGAACTCGATGGAGAGCAACTCCAGGCACACTTTGTGCTGGGACTCATCTATCGTAATCACGATAAGGTGGACCAGGCTCTTGAGGAGTTCCTAGAGGTCAGTCGGCAGGATCCTCATGATCCTTTCACCAACTACTATCTGGGGTTACTTTACAGTCGCCAGAAGGAGTATGAAAGAGCTGTCCGGTACCTGCAAATAGTAGTCGCGAGTGAACCCTACAATGCCTCCGCCCATTACAATCTGGCCATCGCCTTCCTACGCAGTGGAAAACGTGAGGAAGGACAGGGGAAAATGGAAGAGTTTCGCAGATTACAGGATCAGTTTGGTACCACTACCGTAGGGCTTCAGTACCTTGAGCAGGGAAAGTATGCACTTGTCATCGAAAGGATTCCCATCCAATATCTTCGCGATGTCGACCACGTCTACCAACAGGGTCCAATCGAAGTGGTCTTCACGGAGGTGGCTGCTGCTGCAGGTCTTAGTTTTCAACACGTCGGAGCAAAGCAAGTCGATTTCAGGGTGAAATCCCGTGATGATCTTGGAGAGAAGATTGCGCCTTATTTGGGTTCAGGGCTTTCCTTTGGTGATTACGACAACGATGGATGGCTTGACCTGTTTGTGGGCAACGCCGGGCCGGAAGATGTCCAAAACGCTCTCTTTCACAACAGAGGAGACGCTACCTTCGAAGAGACAACCATGAAAGCGGAATTGCATTTCCGTGGAAAAACTATGATGGGTTTGTGGGGAGACTTCAACAATGACGATTATGCAGATCTTTACCTGGTGAACTACGGTCCCAATGTTCTCTACCAAAACCAGGGAGACGGCACCTTTGCCGATGTCACCAACACGGCAGGTGTTGCGGATGCTTCATGGGGTCTTAGTGGCGTTTTTGTCGATTATGACCACGATGGTGATTTGGATATCTTTGTGGCAAATTTTATTGATCCTTCCACCGTACCCTTTGGTGGAGTTGATTTTCCCAACGGTTTTTCCGGTGCGCAGAATACACTTTATCGCAACAACGGCGACGGAACTTTTGCCGATGTTTCCCAAGTCTCCCGACTAGATGGAGGTAATCTTAAGAGCCTGGGAGTGATATGCACGGATTTTGACAACAGTCGCGACATCGATTTTTATGTGGTTAATCTTGGCGCTCCCAATCAGCTCTTCAGCAACCTGCGCAACGGCAGCTTTGTCAATCTCGCGCAGGAAATGGGGCTCAACGGGAAGAAATGGGGAGCAGGTCCAGGTAGTGGGGACATCAATGGAGACGGTTTTATGGATTTAGCCCTTCCTCACTGGCACGACCTCAGCAGTTCTGTATTGGTCAATCAAGGTGGTGCTGGGTATAAGTCGCTCGATCTACCCGTCAGCCCAGGGAATGCTCACAGCGCAATCTTTCTAGATTTTGATAACGATGGGGATCAGGACATTCTCCTGGTGGCAGCGCCTTTATTTGAGCCATCTTTTCTCGGGCAGAATGGGGGAAGAAATCTCTATTTGCTGGAAAACCGAGAAGGAAAGTTTCAGGATATTTCCGAGGAGACCAATGTTCACCGTTTTCATTTTCTTGCGGTCCGTGGTGCTAGTGTGGCGGACTTTGACAACGACGGAGACCTCGACTTTGCCGTCAATGTAAACGGGGCTTCCCCTTTACTGCTCCGTAACGATGGAGGAAACAAGAACAACTGGCTGACGGTCCAAACTGCTGGGACAAACAGTAACAAACCGGGTATTGGAAGCAAGGTGGAAATCAAGTCAGGACGCCTGTATCAAAAAAGGGAAATTTATGGAGGACAAGGCTTTCTCAGCCAGAGTCCTCCGCTTGCCCATTTCGGCTTGGGACGGCTTGATCGGGTAGATACTGTAAGAATGCTGTGGCCCGGGGGAGTCCTGCAGTCGGAGATGCAGCAACCCATTAACCGAAAGCTAGTTATCCAAGAATTAGATCGAAAGGGTACCAGCTGTCCTCTTCTCTATGTCTGGGACGGGAAGGGTTATCGGTTTCAAACTGACTTCCTGGGAGGCAGTGCCTATGGCTATCTGCTGGCACCAGGAATCTATAATCATCCGGATACCGACGAATACATCAAGCTCGATCCGGCAGTTATGGCCCCAAAAGACGGGAAGCTGGCCATCACCCTGAACAATCAACTGGAAGAGGTGATCTTGTTTGATCAACTCGAACTGGTCGTAGTTGATCATCCTTTTACTTTTCACGTTTTCCCTGAGGAAAAGCTTCTTCCTGGTCCTCCTTATGCTGATTTTCGCCTGTTGACTCTTTCGGAGATTCGGCCTCTTCTGGCCGCCGAAGACGGAAGAGGTAGGAATATTTTGCCCGAGATTAATCGAGTCGATCGAATTTTTCCCGATGGATTCCAAAAACTTCCTTTCAAAGGCTACGCTGAGACCCATCAGGTAGTATTAGACCTTGGACCGATTTCGACCCAATACACCGCTTTGTTGATGCATGCCTGGATCGATTATGCCGACAGCACCAGCAATCTGGCGGCTTCACAAGCGGGCTTGAAATTAGTCCCTCCTTACTTACAGGTCCAGGATTCTCGGGGTCAATGGGTCACAGTTATTGAACGGATGGGATTTCCTGCTGGATTGCCCAAAACTATGACCGTGGATCTTTCCAACAAGTTCCTGTCTGATTCTCACAAGGTTCGTATTGTGACCAATATGCAGATCTACTGGGATCAAATTGTGGTCGGGACTGGGACCTCGGAAAAAAACTATACGCTTTGGCGATTACAACCCGATTATGCTGACTTACACTTTCGTGGTTTTCCCATGTTAGTGAGTCGAGATGGTCGAAAACCGTTTCTTTATGATTATGAACAGATCTCCCCAACCGCCCAGTGGAAGGCACACATTGGCGGATACACACGTTACGGGGACGTGCTGCCCCTCTTATTAAAGCGCGACGATATGTTTGTGATCACCCGTTCGGGAGATGAGATAGAGGCGATGTTCGACCTTTCCCGGTTGCCGGATCTGCCCTCGGGTTGGGTGCGGGACTATCTGATTTATGTTGACGGGTTCGGCAAAGACATGGACCCTAATTCGGCCCGATCCGATTACATCGAACCTCTTCCCTTTCATGCAATGTCCATTTATCCCTATCCTGAACACGAACACTACCCTCGTGATAAGTTGCATCAGCGTTACCTGCAGGAGTGGAACACACGCACAGTGGAGCAGTGGTTTCCCGGCTTGAAAGATTCGCCACAGAAACCCTGAGGTTATGGTGTCCGTGGCTGTTAGGGCTTTGGACTCCAGTGTGTAATATAATGGTCCTGGTATGATTCCCGTTTTGGCAACTCTTGCTTGCTTTGGCCTTTATCTAGCTGGCTATCATTTCTACGCAAAGTACCTAGGACGTCGGGTTTTTCAACTCAATCCGAATGCTGTCACCCCAGCTCATCAGCTGCGCGACGAAGTGGACTATGTCCCATCGAACAAATATGTTCTCTTCGGGCATCACTATGCCTCTATCACGGGGCTGTCTCCCATGCTGGGACCGGCCATTGCTGTCATCTGGGGCTGGGTTCCTGCAATGCTGTGGGTTGTATTCGGAACCCTTTTTATCGGAGCCGTTCATGACTTCAGTGCGCTAGTGATCTCAATGCGCGCTCGGGGCATGTCCGTGGGAAAGGTTGCCGAAGATATTATTGGCAGCCGCGCAAAAACTTTATTTCACATTATCATCTTTTTTCTGGTTGGTGTATCCATGGGCGTGTTTGTGAACATCTGCGCGACCCTTTTAACGGTGGCCTACAACCCAGAAGCCGTGTACCCCACCTCGGTGCTGATGATAGTTGCCGTTACCATGGGTTGGTTGGTTTACAAACACAATGTGTCGCTGGCAATTGTAACTCCGGTGGCTTTTATCGTCACCTTGATCAGCGTTTGGATTGGGGCCGGTCTGCCTACGATCGATTTAGGTTTGGAGCGATGGAGTCTGATCCTGCTGGCTTATGGTTTCTTGGCCTCAGTTCTACCCGTTTGGTTGCTCCTTCAGCCTCGCGACTACATTAATTCCCTCCTTCTTTATCTGGGCTTAGCGGCTATTTTTCTAGGTTTTTTCATACTGCGTCCGGAGTTTGCGGCGCCGAGTATACAGACACATCCTGCCGGTGCACCTCCGCTCTTTCCCTTTGTCTTCATTGTCATTGCCTGCGGTGCCATCTCTGGGTTTCACGGCCTAGTCTCTTCAGGGACCACCTCCAAGCAGATCAACAAGGAAACCGATGCTCTTTTCATTGGGTACGGAGGAATGATTGGGGAATCACTCCTCGGACTTGCCTCGGTTTTAGCCTGTACAGCCGGTTTTTTGACCCGGGATCTCTGGGTGCAGCACTATCAGTCTTGGCAGTTGGCCCAGGGTCTTGCCCCGAATATGGAAGCTTTTATCGACGGAGCGGCTCTCTTTATCAGTCAGCTAGGACTCCCTGTGGCAATCGCCAAGCCATTTGTGGCGCTGGTTGCCATCTCCTTCGCCTTAACCACCCTCGACTCCGCCACGCGAATTCTGCGTTTTAACATCTCAGAAATAGGTGAAACTTTGCGACTACCCTTGTTGGGCAATCGCCCTGCCGCCTCTTTGCTGGTCGTGTTGACGATTGGGTTCTTTGCTTTTTATAAGGTGGATGGACAGCCGGCAGGGCTGGCCTTGTGGCAGCTATTCGGCATGACCAATCAAATTCTTGGTTCTCTGACGCTACTTGCCGTAACCTTATATCTGATGCAGCGCGGTCGTGCTTATTACTATACAGGTGTACCCATGATTTTTATGCTTGTGACCACCCTGACTGCTCTGATCATCAAGATCCTGGATTTCTGGGAGCTAGGAGCTTATGGTCTGATGGCCCTGGGTGGAATCATTCTGATGCTTTCGCTATGGCTAGTCGTGGAAGCGGTCTTGCGGGTCGCAAGTAGCCGGAAACTGTCCGAGTCGTATGAAATCTCTCCGTGACCATTAGTACACTTTTTCTCGATATCGGACAGGTCCTGGTCGGCTTAGATTATGAAGCGGTGCTCGCTCGGATCCAAACTTTGACCCCGTTGTCACCACAGGAAGTCAAGCAGCGCTTAGCCGACAGTCCAGACCTTCTTCTTTACGAGAAGGGGCATATCTCGACGCTGAATTTTTTTCGTCACCTCTTGGACTTGCTAAAGATGGATATATCGTTGGACCTCTTTGAAAAAACATGGGTCAGTGTTTTCGTGTTGGAAACAGATCACGGAAGAGAGTTGATTTCACCTGAGTTTTTCCGGCGGCTTAAAGCAAAATACTCCGTGATCGCTCTGTCCAACATCAACCAATTGCACTTTGAGTATCTGTCGCAGTTTCATCCCCTGGTCAATGAGTTCGATGAGTACGTACTCTCTTACCAAGTCGGTAGCGTGAAGCCTGATCCGCCCATTTACCACGCAGCGCTGGAGAAAACCAACAGTAACCCTCAAGAGGTGTTGTTTGTGGATGACCGTATCGAGAATATCGAAGCGGCAGAAAAACTGGGAATGGGGGGCATCTTATTCGTAGGTGAAGCTCAGCTGGAAGAAAATCTGACAGACTTGGGAGCCCTGTAAGGCCACACCAGGCAAGCTGTCCCAAGACTCGAAGACGACTGCAAGTGTGAACAGCTTCATTTCCGGACGCGGAAACGAAGCATGCGAGAGCATGATCACAGCAGTCGGAAATGGGAGATTAGGCCACGATCTAAGGGATCAAGTGGAAGGACGCATGATCTTTCTGAGCCATGATACCGATATGGATCCCGAGTAGCTGCGAGAGAGCTATCGCGACTTGAAGTTCCTGGAATGGGTTTTTCGGGATCGCTGTAGTCACAAAAAAACGAAAAGGCCATTTTGTGGCTTTTTCAACGCTCACTCTATGAGGTCAAGCTAGTGCTTAGTGGTATTCTTCGAGGATCTGGCGGAAAACAGCGGCTTCGATGTTGCTCCCGCTCAGAATGAGGACGATCTTTTTACCGGTGATGCGATTACGAAAGCGACAGGCGGCGGCCAAGGCGGCCGCTCCGGCACCTTCGGCGACATTGTGAGTGGTTCTATACATCTGATAAATGGCCGCTTTCAGCTCCTCGTCACTTACGGTTACAATCTCGTCTGCGTGGCGGCGAATGATGGAAAAGGTTAACTCGAAGGGAACGCGTGTGGCCAGTCCACCGGCCATGGTATCGGCAGAATCCGTGGTTACCATCCTGCCTTTTTTCCAGGATAGGTAGACGGCAGGTGCCTTCTCGGCCTGAACGCCAATCACTTTGACGCGGGGAGCAATGGCCCGCACCACGGTTAAAATTCCGGAAATTCCACTTCCGCCTCCCACCGGAACAAAAATGTAATCCAGGTTAGGTAGATCCTCAACGATTTCCAAGGCATAGGTTCCAACGCCCTGAACCAACAGTGGTTCATTCGCCGAATGAATGTAGCGCAAGCCCATCTCCGCTTGAATCTGCTCCACTTTTTCCCGCGCCTGATCAAAATCATGCCCATGAATCAGCAACTCTGCACCCAAGGCCTCCATGGCTTCATTCTTTTCTGGATTGTTACCATGCGGAACGACCACCACACATTTCACACCATAGAGTTGTGAAGCTAAGGCGATGGATTGACCATGATTTCCACGCGTGGCAGTGATCACGCCACGGCGTCTTTCCTCCTCGCTAAGTTTGCTGATTAAATTGATCCCTCCACGAACCTTGAAAGACCCCGTCGGGTTGTGATTCTCGTGCTTAACATAGGCGTGGCAGCCTAGGAAACGGGAAAGTAGAGGATAGTAGGTGAGGGGAGTGGGACGAAGATGGCGGTAGACGAGCTTTTTGGCTTCAAAGATACCCTGGAGAGTGACCTGCATGGCAGTATTGGGGTTAATAAAGGTGGGTTGACCGAACTACATGTTCTTATAACCGGGTCCACCACCTCCTTCTGGCGGAGTCCAAATGATGATCTCGTACGGGTCCATTATGGCACAGGTCTTGCAGTGCACGCAGTTGGTGAAATTAAGCTGCAAGTGTGGTTCCCTATCTTGTTGGACCATTTCATAGACACTCGCCGGACAAAAGTGCTGGCAGGGATTTCCATACTCATACGTACAACGTTTGTGGCAGATGTCAAAATCCAGAATCTTGAGGTGGCAAGGCTGATCTTCTTCGTGAGTCGTGTTCGAAAAGTAAACGTCGGTGAGTTTATCGAAGGTAAGCTGTCCATCGAAGGGTATCTTCCTGAGTTCGGCGTCAACACGACCAGAATAATCCTTCAGCTGCTTCATAAAGGTGTGACCAGGAATTATTGGGAAAGGATCCTTGATACCCCGACCCCTGCTCAGAAACTGCAGGCCAGCATGGAATATTCCCCACCACCAACCCTTTTGGAAAGCCTGACGAAAGTTGCGTACCCTCCATAGTTCCTCTCGGGCCCAGCTTTTATCAAACTGTTCCCCATAGCCTTTCAAGACCTCTGCCGAACAATCGTTCCGAAGGAACGCCTCTAAGATTGTTTCCGAGGCGAGCATTCCGGATTTGACGGCCAGATGGATTCCTTTCAGACGCTGAGCGTTTAGAAAACCACCCGAATCGCCGACAATCACCATACCAGAAGCATATAGACGAGGCATGGAGTAATATCCCCCCTCTGGGATCACCTTCGCACCGTAGCAAAGAGCTTTGCCCCCTTCCAGCAGTTCCCGGACAAAGGGATGAGTCTTGAACTGTTGAAAAAGATGATGCGCGTCAGTGCGAGGGTTTTCGTAATCTAGGCCAACGACGTAACCGACATCGACCAGGTTGTCGCGCAGAGTGTAGATAAAACCCCCACCGAACTCTCGTGTTCCCAGGGGATATCCCAAAGTGTGGTAGACAAGACCAGGCTGGATCTCTCTGGGAACCTGCCAGACTTCTTTGACGCCGATTGAATAGATTGGAGGGTGCCGACCCTCGTCCAGACCTAACCTATCGATGACCTGGCGAGTTAGAGTTCCATGGGGTCCTTCTCCCAGGACCGTGATCCGGGCGAAGATATCAATCCCGGATGTAAAATTAGGCTTGAGGTTTCCCTGTCGATCTTTTCCCTTGCCACCTATTCGCACTCCAATCACCGAATTTCCACGGTAGAGCAGTTCTACGGCTGTAAACCCAGGATGGACTTCTATTCCGTTTTCTTCGCACAGTTTTGCCATCCATTTCACTAGTCTTCCCAGTGAGGCTACCGAGTGGCCACGGTTTTGCAAGGGAGGTGGAGTAATTGGAGAGCGAAAACTTCGGTTCTTTGTCAGAATATAAAAAGCATCGTCCTCAACCGGCCCATCGTAAGGAGGTTCTTCCTCGGTCAATCCTTCTAAAAGCTCATTAAATGCACGAGTGTCGATAACTGCTCCACTGATCGCATGCGAACCAATCTCTTTTCCTTTCTCAATCACTAGCATAGAAAGGTTTTCGAGTTTTTTATCCTGTTTCTTTCCCGAATCGACAGCTTGATTGTGCGTCCGGACCAGTCGGGACAGATGAAGTGCTGCGCCCAGGCTGGCCGGACCACCTCCCACAAATACGACATCGACTTCCAGTTGCTCGTGCTGCATGTGCTTTCCTGTCTTCGTGTTCTGTTCCACCGGAAAGTGGGACGGACACAAAGGAACAGGAAATTATACGTTACCCTGAAGACTTTTGCTCACTCGGTAGTATAGCTCAGAGTAATTTTGTCGCTAACTTCCAGCGGGTTATGAAGCCGTCTGGTGGTGACGACATAGCTGGCTTGTAGAAGTTATTTTATTCAGGCCGGGGACCCGAACAGATGTACTGGCGATAATACCCACAAGAATGACAGCGTCCGGGGTCGTCAGTTTTGGGAAAACTGGAGGCGGAAAGAAGCCTAGGTAAACGGTTGATCAAGTTCTCACACTTCCCTGCTACTTCCGAGTTGAATTTCACTGGCAACAGTTCTCCAGTGTTAGTGAAGAAAAGGAATCCTTCCAAGCGATTGGTCGATAGTATTTTCCACACTGCCCAGAGGTAGATTTCCACCTGCAAATCATAAGCAAGCTGTAGGACTTTTACAGGGATTTCGGTACTAGAAATTTCAGTGGTTTTGAAATCGACCACGATCCAGCGGCCGTCCCGTTCTTGAAAAAGCTTGTCAAACATTCCCGTGATGAGCAGTCCGTTCTTTCGGATGTGAAAAGATTTCTCGCTGTACAATTGCGAGGCATTTAAGAGTCGTTGATAGAACGGGTGTTCTGTAATCCGGCGAAGATGCCGTAGAATGTTATCGCGTAGAATGGACTGTTGTTCAGGTCTCAGGATGGAAGAGGGAGGATAGACTGTAGTGAGATCCCGGGTCGTTTCAATCCTTGAAATTCGATCTTCGATCCTCGACACGGGGTCCTCGAGCATTTGGTGAACAGCGGAACCCAGCAGAGCTTGACTTTGCTCAATTTGCTCCTGGCTGAAAGGGGGGTGCTCGGGGAGCGCTTGGATTCCCGACAGATAGTATTGATAGGAACAGTGCTGGAAATGGGCTATTTCGGTGGGAGTCCATGTTCGCTTTTCAGAGACTTCCTGCGGTTTGAAAAATTGGGGCTGGGAGACCGCCAAATCGACTCTTGCCTTGGAAACGGCGAAGGCTGACGGTGTGCACTCCGTCCGGAGGTTTTTGCCGCTCGAAACCTCAATCTTCAGATTGTCCAAGGCTTTCGAGTCGAAAAGCCAACGGGCATAGGAGGGTTGATCTGTTTTCTTACCGATTAAGATCAAGCGGTCACAAGCTCGGGTCATTGCGACGTACAGCAAGCGTTTTTCCTCGGCAATTTGCCGGTATTCATTCAGACGCCGAAGGCGAGAATAAACTGGATGTTGCAGTTCGCCGTAACTCTTGTCCGGATTCCAGATCTTCAGGGCAACGAAACTTTGCGGTGATTGGCCGTCGCGCAGTGTCTCACAATAAAAAGGATCTCTGCGTCTCGAAAGCAAAGGACTTCCTAAGTCAGGCAGGATCACGACGGGGAACTGAAGTCCCTTGGCGCCGTGAATAGTGTAAATTCTCACGCACTGGTCGGGATCGTCCAAAACCGTCGCTTCTGCCTCTTTTGGCTTCGCTTTGAGAAGAGCATCAAGAAAACGGAGAAATTCCACAAATGTTTTTGCCCGATTTTTTTCAAACGTGCGCACCAAATCCAGGAACTTCTCGATATTTGCGCAGTTCTGCAGTCCTCGTGGTGAAGCCGAAACAATTTCAAGATATCCCGTCTCATTTAGAGCCCGGCGTAGACAGGCAGCAATGGTATTCTGGTAACTTCCTTTGAGCCAGGCCTGAAGCCGATCGCAGGCGAATTGCCAATGCCGCCTGGGAGAGACGCATCGAGACTCCGATTGCAGTTTTGCCCAAAAACTGTCTCCCCTCTCCAGGGAGAGAAGAAAGAGATCCTCGTCAGAGAGATTAAAAAGCGGACTTCGCAATGTTCCTGCCAGGGCAACATCATCCCAACGTCTGGCCAGAAAACGAAGCAGATTGATGAGATCAAAAACTTCCTGTTGTTCATAGAAACCAATGCCTCCCAAAGTTTTAAACGGAATCCCGTTTTGACGCAAGGCCTCCTCATAGTTCTTGAGACGGGTCCGGCTCCTCATGAGGATGCCGATCTCAGAATGTCTAAAATTCGTTGTTCTGACCACTTGCTTGACGCAGTGCGCTACCAGCTCCGGCTCAAAGAAAGCGGAGGAGGAAGCAGGATCATAAGCGAACACCTGGACTGCTCGAGGATCGAGTTCGGCAGTATCTTTCGCGTTTTTCCTTGTCAATCCTCGATTTTTAATGGTTGAGTCGCAGCGTCGGGCGGCCATCTCTTGATGGACAGTTTCATAGTCGAGACCAGGTTGAAACAGATAGCGAAACACATGATTATTGAACTCAATCAGCTCGGGTACCGAACGATAATTCTCGCCTGTCTCCAACACGTATCCCCTTCTCGCAATCCAGCGCCGCACCTCTCCAAAGACAGTTACATCAGCATTACGAAACCGATAAATGGACTGCTTGGCATCGCCCACCGCAAAAAAATTGCCTTCGGGACCTATTAAAGGGTGCAGGATATCCCACTGGAGATAATTAGTGTCTTGGAACTCGTCGACAAGGAAAAACCGGTAGCGGCGGCGGAGCGCTTCCCGTACCCGAGGATTCCTGACTAAACGCTTAGTTCGCTCTAACAGATCTTCAAAATCCACAACGGAATTGTGGCTCTTCTGCTTCTGGAAACGTGCCAGGATTTCTAGGTAAACCAATTGGAGTGCTTTCAATGCCTTTTGAAAATGATGGGTTTCTTCACTACTCGACGGACCTAAACTCAAGGGGTACTCCTTGAGTTTCTGTTTTAGGGAATTCCACATGTTCTTTAACGGTCCGTAAGCGCCTGATTCTCGCCACTGTTTGGAGGGATTGACTCGGATGGAGAAGGTCTCGGCAAATTGCGTAATAAACTCTTCGGACCGCAGTTGTCTTTTCTGCAAAAATAGATTGAGCTGGGCTTGACAGCGACGCGAACACGAGTTGCTCGCACTGAGAAGTTCTTGCGGGAGGTGGTCGAGCAGTTGCTGTAGTTGACCCCAGATCGGCAGCCTTGTCACAATGTGAGCTGTTTCCATCCGATCAGTTTTTTCCAAACGGCGAAAGGAGAATCGGTTTGTATCAAATGCGCTGAGTTGGTTTCTCCGTCGGATCAATTCGAGAAAGAGAGGCTCTAACAACCTTCGAGGAACATATTCCAGCAATACTTCGAGGGCCGAATCGATGCTTTTCGAGAGATCCGTGAGAGAGACACAAACGGATTGAAACAAACCAGATTGTTGCTCTACGGGCGAAAGTAGCTCGAAAGCGGGATCCAATCCCGCTTCGAGCGGGTATTCCTTTAACAAGGAAAGACAGAAACCATGGATGGTGGTGATTTTGGAGAGGGAGAGACAATCATACACTCGCTCCCAAGGATTTGCAGTTCTGTCGCTTGGAGTGAATTGGGCCCGCCGGTTCTCGACTGCCTGGCGGATGTTGTGTTTCATTTGGGCAGCGGCTTCCTCGGTAAATGTAAGCGCTACGATCTGCTCCGGCTTAAATCCATTGTGTTCGAGAATCCGGACAAAGCGTTCCACCAGAAGGGTGGTCTTTCCCGAACCTGCAGCCGCTGTGATGACGATGTGGCGAGAGAGATCGAGGGCACGTTCTTGTTCTGGACTGAAGACCGTTTCTTTCGGCATCGTTTCGTAACTTTAGCGATTTTAGGGTAAGTGACGAACAGGTTCCCAGTGTCCCGTCCTGGAAATTTGTGCTATTTCACGGTTGGCGTGAGTGGTTTTCAATTTAGTTTGTGAGAAGTAGGTTATCCGACGTGAAAACCACAATCTAATCTTTTCCCCGTTTGACCCACCGTCCCCGCTCAACGATCTTCTCCTCCACAGGGAATTGTCCTGACAATTTCACTCCTGCCATCTTGCCGGGGTCCAAACGGCAGATGTGGCGATAGCCGCACTGTTGGCAACCCGCCTTCGATTGTCCTAGTAAGGTCGTGGGAAAGTGCCCGTTGTAGAGGTGTGTAGTTGTTTCTAGAGCTTTGTCCCGGTAATACTCGACCAGCTTTTCGAGCCCGCCGCTTCTGTCATGTTCCTCAATCACCAGTTCCTTTAACTCCACCTCAAGCGGAAAACTGATGTAGTAAAATGCTGCGCCCTTGATTTCGGCTCCCAGAGCATCCTGGGTGGCTATTACGTACAAAGGCAGCTGAAAACCCCAACCTTCATAGACTCTCTTCCGGTCGTCTTGGGCTCCTGTCTTATAGTCGATTAGAAAGGATCCCTCTGTAGTGCTATCGAGACGATCTATCACACCGACTAATCGGACCGGAATCACGTGTGTTTTCTCGGTCTTATGGACGGTTACACAATTACCCAAATTGACCGGTCCTACTGCCGCCTCCAATCGGTCAACCCGTGCATACCGAGACCTTTCCCATTCCCTGTCAATAAATCGAGTTAAGATACCTTCCCCCTTTCCCTCTAGTCCCTGCAGCAGTTTTTTCTCCTGGTGTCTCCAGAAAAGATCATTCTGCCACCGCCTCTGTAAGTGCAATGTCAATGGTTCGTTATTGACGATGGTGGTCATGCGACGGCGCTGCTTTTTCGTCCACTTCTCACGGATTTGGGATGTATGTTCAAGTGGAGCTTCAAATCCATTACCCAGAAATTGAAAAAGAACTCGATGCAGAAAACGTCCTTTTTCGAGAGCGGTGATCTCTTCTCCGATTTCCTCCACCGGCTCGATCCTCAGGATGTGACGTAGAAAATATCGAAATCCACACTGGGCATACTCTTGAAGTCGACTGGGGGAAACTTCGATGGCATCGGAAAAGAATCGTTCCTGAAGCTGAACCAATACTTCCGGAGTCGAAAACAGGCCTTCAAAAATCGACAACTCGGGTAATTCTCGAATAGATTGAATTTTAATCCCTCGCCGCACGTTTTCCCTAATCTGGGTTTCCAAGACAGGAGTGGGAGGCTGGGGGCTCGAGAGTAAGCTCGGCTGTTCGATCCGCACCTGACTCAGGTGGTGCAGAAAGGGGCTGGGCAAATAGGTTACTTCGCCCACTCTTTTAGGGCAGCTGAAGTAAATCTCTTCCGAAGCTGCCGATTTCAACACATTAAAAATGTAGTAATTCTCGGCCAGGTTTCGTTTCCGGTTTCCCAACTCCCACTGGCTGGTCCGGGTCTCCTGGAAGAAAATATGTTGAAAAGGAGGTGATGGAAACTGTCCCTCGGCAAATCCCAGCCAAAAGACAAATTGGAACCGGCATTGCTGAAAATCACGCTTGTCACCTGCCAGGATGGCATCCTGTTCGAAGTCCACCCAGGCTCTCGAATCTGAAAACTGGTGAAGAAGCAAAGCGCTGAAGCGGTCTAGGGACAAGGGACGGTCATTCCGAAAGGAGGTTGCGGTTTTCGCTCGATCCAAGAAAATGGTCAGGGAGAGGTTTTCGAATCGAGACCAAGAAAGAGACCCCTGCGTGGTGGAACGAAAAAAAGCTTCAACACGGAGTGTCAATTCTCTGATCCAATCCAGATAAGGACGAGGTTCACGAGGTGTGTTAAAGGCTTTGATCACGTCTATAAAAATCGGATACATTGCAGCAACCCGATCTGCCCACTTATCTTTTCCTTCTTTCCGGCTTTCTTGGAGATGGAGGCGAATCCAGGAGGGGAAATCAACCAGCCACTGCTCCAAACCTTCAATGATGCCCGCTTGGAGACTGAGCCTTTCCATGAGTCGGATGTTATCTTCAGAAAGATCCTGGATTGCAATCCAAGGTGAGCCGAGAAGATCGAAAAGGTCCTGGCGATGAAAATTGCCCTTTAAGAGGCGGACGTACATCGCGAAAGTAGCCACAGACTTGCTTTCACCCGCGGAGCGCCCCGCTAACCAATGAAAAGGAATGCCCCATTCCGGAAAAATCTCCTCGACATAGGCCTGGTAGTCACCCGGTTGGGAACAGATCAAGGCGATGTCAGTCAATTTCAGTTCTGGGTGGGATTGTTTGAGCTTGCGAATCCGGCCAGCGACTTCCACAACTTCCTTTTCTCGGGTTTCAACCTGGCAGAATACAGCGGGGGAACTACTGCTGTGGGTCGTCTCGAAAACCCAGAGGGCATCAAGTTTTTCCAAAAACTCGACCAGGTCCTGAAGCACTTCTGAAAAGGGGTCAAGCTGTCGCTTCTGAGAATCCAAGTCGATGGAAAAATGGATCTCCTCAATTTCGCTGGTCAGAAGTTGCAGAATGCCGAGCTCCACAGGCGTCAATGTGCAAAGCCCTTCCAAAACCAGCCGGCGAAGCTCCGGGAAGACGAAATTCGGTTTTAGAGTTCCAGTCAGCAACCCTTCGTAGACGCGATCGTAGAGCCCGGCTTCGTCTTCGTAACCTTTTTTTTCGAGCAGATGCTGGTAGTGGGAAAAAACCCGGATCAAACCTTCTTCCATCGGTCCCACAGCTTTTCCGAGCTTTTTGTATCGAAGACGAAGCATCGGTTCGTCCTTGATGTTTTGCATTTTGACAAAAGAGATGTATTGGCACAAATAAGGAAGCACTCCGTGAGTGTGTTCGAGATGGCCAGCTACTTTGAAATCAGCATCGGTTAACACTCCCTCCAATAAATCTTGTTTTTGGGCTTCATCCAGGATGTGTGGCCGGTCCGGATCGTTTTTAACCAGGGAATGAACCCATCCTGGAAAGGTCATAATGGGAACTTCGAAAACGCGCGGGAAACGTTTGAGAAAGACCGTGTAGAGTTGTCGACGGCGTAGAGGTGTCGCCACCACGTAAAGGAATGCAGTGCCAGTTGGACTGTAAAGATCCAGGCAATCTTCAAAAAGCTTTTCACTTCGCTCCGGACCGGGAGCACCATAGTGGACAATCACGCTGCATCGTGCCATGGCAACGATTCAGTCTAACGCTTGACCATGACGAGGAGAGACGAACTAGGGAGAAAGTAGAGGCAGTAAACCACTACCAAAGTAAGGGAAGGCAGGGGTTAGTTACCAATTTCAGGAACCTGAAAATGGTTAACTGTCCCCTACCTGCTGCTGTCTACTTTGCCCGCTCCAGGTAGCGTCCCTGGCGGGGGTCGACGCGAATCACTTCACCAGGACGGATGAAAGAGGGGACCTGGACGACGACACCCGTTTCCAGGGTGGCTGGCTTGGAAGAGTTGCTGGCGGTAGCACCTCTGAGTTCGGCCTCGGTTTCGACAACTTTCAGCTCAATATAGGGAGGTATTTCTAAACTGATCGGCTGTCCTGCAAAAAAATCAACCTGAATGTTTACTCCTTCCTTCAGGTAGGATTTGTAGGTTCCCAGTATTTTGGTGTCGAGGGAGAGCTGTTCAAAGTTTTCAGTGTTCATAAAGTAGTGGTGAGTACCATCTCTGTAGAGGAATTCCATCTGGTATTGTTCGAGGACGGCCCGTTCCACGGTGTCCGTAGAACTGAAGCGGTGTTCATAGGAGGCTGCAGTTTTCAGATTCCGCAATCGAGCCTGTACGAAGCCACGTGAGTTGCCAGGTGTCCGATGTTGAAAGTCGAGAACACGATGGGGTTCTCCATTATGGATAATCACCATCCCTTTTCGTATCTGGTTGGCCGAAATCATAGACTGGTTAAGAATAGCAAATTGGCTGAAAACAGTGCAATGTGAACTGGCCCGAAAACGTTTTGCAAGACACGCAACAATATTGAAACTTACAACCCCCAATTCGTGTCTAGAGTGGTTGGAGGCCTTAGACGAAAGGGAGAAAACATGTCTTGATGTGGTGATAGGAAAACCTCGTTCAACTTCTTGTCGAGTCGGCTTGAACCCAAGGATAAATTGGATTTCCTTCTTCACGTGGATGACTGTTTTTGAGTGCTGGGAGAAGGTGTATAATGCGGTGGGGGCTTAGTACACTCATTACTGCCAAGGGAGTTCGTGGCGGGTAAAGATCTCTGATCAGAAACTGGAGCACTTTGGATACCAAAAAATAGAGAAGTTTTTGAGGTAGCACTGATCGTTTGCTGGTGGTTCGTTCCTGGAGGGAAAGTCAGGGTAATTTTGTTTGGGTCGGCTTAGGGTTCCTGTTAATAGATATTCTCCTCTTGACGGTGGTCAGCCTGATTTGGCCCAGTGGAAAAGCGCTTTTACGTGATCGTGGGTGAAAATTGGTCTGGCTCTGTTCTGATGGGTTTGGCCTTGCCGGTTGGATCGACCTCTGATGGGGTTTCGGCAAAGAAGGCCAGATCGTTGACGTACCGAAAGAGGAGTTGATTGAGGCTACCAGGAATCCCAGAGGTGAGATTAGAAGACTCTGGAGGTGTGACTTTTATTTACCTTGTCATCCAACTTGAGTTGCGTGGTGAGAAGAAAGTAGTGGTTCGCGGTCTTAATTATCAACCTTACGAACGCACCTTCGAAGAGCGAATTATCGGTTGGGCCAAAGACGAATTGGAAGAAAGTAGTTTTTTTGAATCTGGTGGGGACTTTCTGGTGGAAGGAGGAGGGAGTCTGATCATCAATCCCTACGATGAAACCGTTGTCTTGTTTGGAAGCAACAAAGCCTATGGTTCGGAGAGGGACCGAGAGGAAGTGGCCAAGAGGTTCGAGAGGTCCTTTCCCAATCACAGAGTAACTTGTTTCGTCCCTGAACTGGTAACCTAAGCCCCCTCCATAAATCTCATTGTATTTCCGATGCACTAAAGGCGCGTTTCGCATCCGGGCTTGCGGCGCTCGAAACCAAACCCACACGACTTTCATCGGGGACTGCTAGCGCTTGAATTCAAAGGCTGGTGATGACACAATGGATGTGTAATGGTTGTTGATCTGCTTAAGCATCGAGAAACCATCAAACTGGTGGAAGCACGCAAACGTAAACCAAAGTTGATTGCATTAATCAACGATTCGTGCACGGGTTGTGCTGGCTCACCCGCCTGTCTGGACTACTGTCCTGTTGAACATTGCATGGTGTGGGTACCTGACGAAGACCATCCTCCATTTGGGCGCATCGAAGTCGATCCGCTTCTGTGCATCGGTTGTAAAAAGTGCACGAGCACAGGGCCTGAGGGAGCTTTTCTGGATGGATGTCCCTGGGATGCAATCGATATGGTTTCGTTGCAGACTTATGAGGGTGAACACGGCCCACTCCCCTACTGAACACTGATGCCTCGTCGCAAAGCGGTACGCTGCCCAAAAAAAGGGAAACTCCATGAATTACACTGAACTTGAAAAGGTAAGTAGTATGCACAGTACCAAGAGGAGTTCAGGGAACCAGTGCAAGGAGTGGGTGGTACTCAGCATCGTGATGGGTTTAAGTTTTTTCACTGTTGCACTTTTTTCCGAATCTCGTATTCCCATCAGGCCTGGTCAGCTGGCACCCAGCCATGCCTTCACCGCAGCGATAACCATATCGGGAAATCCTTTAGTCTCGTCTCTAGCAGCGGGAGCTATTGCCCACGGTTTGGTGGAAGAATCGGCCCCCAAACTACTGTCAGTACGCCTGGTACCCGAAGGTGTTTCGCTTTGGGGAGTCAGGGCAGTGCAGCGCTTTCTGGTGATGGGAAAATACACGGACGGTTTGGAACGAGATGTGACGCTTCAGAGCCGTTTTTCGGTCAGCGATGACCAAATTGCTCGGGTCGACGAAGGAGGACGAGTGGTTGCCCTGGCAGACGGAGAAACGGTGTTGGGCGCCGAAGTGGCTGACCAGATGGCAAAAACAGTGATCCGAGTGGAGGGCTCTGAGCAGACGCGTCCCTTTAGCTTTGCGCAGGATATTGGTGGAATCTTTACCAAGCACGGATGCAACTCAAGTGACTGTCACGGGAGCGTGAAAGGGAAAGGGGGATTGAAACTCTCCCTCGATGCTCTGTATCCCAAAGACGATTACCAGTGGATCGTGGAAGGGGGAGTCTATCAAGTGCTGACTGCTGAGTCGGGAGGACCCAAGGAGCCCCGGATCAATCTGGAGGAGCCGGAGAAGAGCCTGCTGTTGTTGAAGCCGACCTTCAGCGTGCCGCATGGGGGTGGGCGTCGCTTCACCGTGGATTCGGTCGATTATGAAACGATCCTGAGTTGGGTGGGTGAGGGAGTGCCTTACGGAGAGGAAGGGGAAGCACAGAGTGTAGAAATCGAGCGGCTGGAGATCTTTCCCCAAGAAGGAGTGCTGGATCAGCAAGGGACCCAGCAGATTCTGGTCACAGGGTATCTTTCCAATGGCCGGCGGGAAGATATCACCGAGCAGGTGCTTTACGTGGCGAATAACCCGGAAGTGGTGAAGGTGACGCCGGAAGGTTTGGTAGAGGCGGTAAAGACGGGGGAAACGGCAGTGATGGTCCGAGCGGCAGGAAAAGCTATTAGTGTCGGTTTTGGCGTTATTGCTCAGCCTATTGCCGACTATCCGGAAGTGCCGCGAAGAAATTTTATCGACGAACAGGTTTTCGCTAAACTGCGGAGATTCAATATCATTCCCTCTGCGTTATCCAGTGATAAGGAATTTCTGCGACGTGTCTGTCTGGATATAACGGGTACTTTGCCGCCGCCAGAACGGCTGCAGGAATTCTTAGCGAATAAAGACCCGCGAAAACGGGACAAACTGATCGAGATACTCTTGAATTCTCCCGAATATATCGATTACTGGACGTTGCGTTATTCCGACCTCTTCAGAGTTTCCTACGAAAATGGAGGGGCACCGCTGTACTCTCAGCTGCACGGGCAATGGGTACGCGAGAGTCTGGCTCAAAACAGACCGTATGATGCAATAGCACGGGAGCGTATTTCGGCCCAGGGTTATGGTGGACCGGCACTGCATTACTACAATGGATCGGAATTGCGACGTCCCCCCGATGTGATGGCCGAACAGTTTCGAGTGTTTATGGGCCGGCGACTGGATTGTGCACAGTGTCATAATCATCCGTATGAGACCTGGAGCCAGGACCAGTTTTGGTGGATGACGGCTTTCTTTGGGCATGTGAGCCAGCTCGGGTGTGTCAATAGCCCGGGTTGTCTCCATGGTGCTCCCACGCTCATCGATGATCCGGCCGGACATGGCATGGACGGTGGGGGTGAAACGGTGACGCATCCGCGCACCAAGGAAGAAGTCAAACCAAGGTTTCTGGATGGCGAACCGCTGCCGGAAAGCGAGTTGAGTCACCTGCGTTGGAAACTGGCGGAATGGATGACCGCTCATCCCTACTTTGCCGAAGCGATTGTGAACCGGATGTGGGGCTATTTCTTCGGGAGAGGGATTGTTGATCCCGTGGATGACTTTCGTTTGACCAACCCTCCGACGCATCCCAAGCTGCTGGAGGTACTCGCCAAAAACTTCAGGGAACATGGACACGATTTGAAACATCTGATCGGGCTGATTGTCCAGTCCAGGACTTATCAGTTGTCCAGTGTACCCAACGAAACCAACCGGAACGATCAAATCAACTACTCGCGATCTCTCCCTCGGCCGCTGGATGCAGAAGTGCTCTTGGATGCGATTTCTGAGGTGACTGAAGTGCCCGAGGAATTTGTGAAAGGAGAAAAAAACGGATGGCGGATGCCGATAGGCCTCCGGGCGATCAACCTGCTGGGTCGACCTGATCAGTTCCCCTCTCGGTTCATGGACATGTATGGACGGCCCGACCGTCAGATGGTGCCGGAGCGGAAAGTTGAAGCTAGCCTGGCACAAGCCTTACACATGTTGGCAGGTCCGACCTACACTGCCAAGCTTTCCAAAGCGGGAGGGCGACTCGACCGACTCCTGAAAAGCGGCTCTTCAGATCGGCAGATCATCGAAGAACTCTCCCTAGTGGCACGTTCCCGATTCCCAACCGCGGAGGAGCTAGCTGCACTGAAAGAAATGATCCGTCAGCGACCGTCCCGTCGAGAGGCACTGGAAGATTTGATGTGGGGAATCATTACTTCTCGAGAATTCGCCTACAACCATTAACAGCCCTGCCGATGCTCGGAGAAACCCCAAATCAACAGATTCCATGGAGGTGCTATACTTCAGATTGGATCAACAAAACTATGGCTCCACCACGACTCAGCTTCACTCTGCTTATTAACTTCCAGCCTGTCCACAGTGAAGCACACGAGCGTCCTCGCTGCGCTCCAGTGAGCAGAATTATTTGTTCGCCACACCGTTTGGTTCACTACAATATTGGTTTCTATCGTGACACAAAAGGGGGTGCAATAGGTCTCCAGTGACCTGCTTGACCCCGGACCGAGGAACTCAATGAACACAAAACCAAGGATCCAGAATTTGGCACTGTTCTGTGATTTCGAGAACATTGCGCTCGGTGTGCGCGATGCCAAATACGCTGACTTCGACGTTGGTGAAGTCCTGGAGCGGCTCCTACTCAAGGGGAATATCGTCGTAAAGAAGGCATACTGTGATTGGGACAGGTATAGGGATTTCAAGTCCGCTATGCACGGAGCGGCGTTCGAACTCATCGAGATCCCGCACGTGCGTATGTCCGGAAAAAACTCGGCCGATATTCGCATGGTGGTAGACGCGCTTGATCTCTGTTACACCAAGGCGCACGTGGACACGTTTGTCATCATTAGTGGTGATTCTGACTTTTCCGCGCTTGTCAGCAAGCTGCGGGAGAATAACAAGGTCGTGATTGGCGTCGGGGTCAAAAATTCCACTTCTGATCTGCTCATCTCCAACTGCGACGAGTTCATCTTTTATGATGACCTCCTGCGTGAGGCGAAGAAGCCGCGGCCTGCACGCAAGAAAACTGTCGCCAAGGCAGCACTGAAAAAGGGCAGTGGTCAAGGCGATGAAGATGGGAAAAAGCAGGAAGCTCTGGATCTTGTGATGGAGACCGTGGAGGACTTATTCGAGGAGCGAGGTGAGGAAGAGAAGGTCTGGGGTTCCATGGTCAAGCAAACTCTAAAGCGACGTAAACCCGGTTTCAACGAATCATATCATGGCTTCCGCAGCTTCGGGGAGCTGCTGGAGGAGGCACGGGAACGCAAACTCATCGAATTCGAGCGCGACGAAAAGTCGGGTGGTTACATTATCAAGGGCTATTTGCACGGGGAGTAGCGAACCGAATACTGAGTCAGTGCCCTCAACCAGGCGAATCTTTCCAGCTGGGATGGGGGGCCATGAAGACCAAACAAGTTAGCCTAGCATTGCTCGTATTTTCCACGCCGTGAGGCTCACCCGAAAAGGCACAAGTGATTTCCCCCGACTCGAGTAGGTGTGTTTGCTGGCCGATCGTAAAGTGGCCTTGGCCTTGAACGACATAATAGATTTTGTCATTTTTCCCATGGTTGTGAACTTTCTGCTTCTGGCCCGGTTCTAGACAGTAAACGTCGCAGAACATTCGCGGGCTTTCAAACAGATTAATCTTTCGCATCTTCTCGGAACTGAATTGAGCTATTTGAGTGATCTTTCTTACCTCCATAGCCTGGATTGTAACTTGAACTTAAAGAGTTCGAAACAGAGACTAGTGGTTTATCTAGCCAAAGGATGGTTGTCGTCGATCGCGTTCGCGAAGCGTTCTATCCGGGCAGGCCTTTCGGGCTCGCTTGTCAACGGACAGGGATCGCTGGATTTCTAGTCAGTGGTCATTGGTGGATGACCTGGCTCGTTGTCGAATCGCACTCCCCGTCAGCTGCGCCTGCCTACGTATATGCTCACCAAAATGACGATCGTCACTGAGGGGTTCCAACACTTTGAGATCTTCGAGTGTTCCGATTAAATAGAATGCCCGCAAAGATTCCCAGACATGCACGGGGTCGGGCGAAAGAACGACCAGCTCATCTCCTTCTTTGACGGGTGAGTTGTCTTGAACCCACCTGATTTTCACTGTACCGGGAAGGGGCGCCAAGATATCGATTTGTTTCTCACCATTGGCGATCAGTTGCGCTAGTCGAGTTCCTCTCTCGACCCGCTCTCCCTCATCCAAAATCAAAGATACGGTGCCTCTGCCGGGAGCCCTCACGACATGCGCTTGAACCATGGCTCGCAATTCTCGTCGTCCACTGGGATCACCAAAGCGAATCAAAGCTAAGGCTGCATTACGACGAACCAAAGGCTCTGGGTCATTCAGCATGCGGAGTAGGGCTCGATGGAATTCCTCAGATTGATTCTCCTGTCCCATCACCCAGGCGGCTGTAGTCCTTATCTCCGCCAAAGGATGATCAGCCATCTGAGCCACTTTTGGATACCATTGTCTGACACTTGGATCATTCTGCTCGATGAGTTCAACGATCTGTGCCAGCCCATGTTGGATGTAACGGGACTTTTCCTGACTTTCCAGATAACGGCTCAGTTCCTCTTTATTCAGCACACGGCCAAACCAAGCCCCGTGCCAGAATAGGAAGGGGATGAGCACGGACACCACAACCACTAAGCCTAACAGTAACGTAGACTTGAAACGTGTTTTTTGGGGACTACACACTATAAAGTTGATACAGCATCCATATAGATGACTACTCCACTGAAGGAAACGTATAACCAAAGCGGCAAGGTCAATGGGCAATGTGCCGGTGTTTGCGAAAATCTTTTCTGAGAGCACGTATCAGCGTGATCAGGACCATGGGAACAACTACCACCGTCAACAAAGCGTCGGAGAGGAAAATTGTCAAATAAACATAGCGAATCCAGCCCTGTCCCGGAAAGGACTTTGAACCCATGTGATAGTGATAGATCAAATACGAGATCAGAAACAGTGTGGAACTCACAAACGCCGTCAGCATACAAATTTGATGTGGCCGGATCTGTTTTGAACGGATGAACAGGTATACCTAATGTCAAAAATACAGCACTGATTCCGTTGAATGTGGCGTTGAGAGGTGGTAAATCAACGATTGAAATCACCCGAGACCCCTCAAACTTCTCCTTTGCGCTAACCAGAGAGAAATAACAAAAACCGCGACTGAAAAAATCACCAATACTCCGAGTGCCGTCGGGAAAGACGGAAATTCAGTCTCCAACACCTGTGTTTCCCAATAGAGCACTTGTCGTAGGGCAGAAACCCCGTAGGTAAGAGGATTGATGATCATAATTCCTCTGATCCATGTGGATGCTCCCGAGGATGGGAAAAGGGCGCTGGAGAGGAGCCACATCGGGATCAGAAAAAGGTTCATAATGGCATGAAAGCCCTGGGTCGAATCTATTTGCCAAGCGATGGCAAAGCCTAATCCAGTCAGGGAAAACGAAATTAGAAAGATGATCATCACCAGTGGAACGATTTTCCACATGGGAAGTGGAATGTTCATTAGAGGAGCCAGTAAAACAAAAACAAACCCCTGTAGAAAGGCCAGAGTCGACCCTCCCAGGATCTTACCAAGCACTAGCCCGGAGCGAGAGACTGGGGCTACCAGGACGGAAAGAAGAAATCCTTCTCGTCGGTCTTCGATAATCGAAATGGTCGAAAAGATAGCCGTGAAAAGAATAATGAGGATGATGGTCCCTGGATAGAAATATTCAAGATAATTCATCCCAGCTAGTGCAGAAGGAGGACGAAAGGAAGAGCCGATTCCGGAGCCGATGAGGAGCCAGAAAACGAGAGGAGTTCCCAAAGCTCCTGCCAGCCGGCTGCGTTGTCGGTAGAATCGGCGCATTTCTCGCCACCAAAGAGTGCCAATAGGCAATAAGAAGTTCATAAGGGTTCGTGTTTCGTGCCGTTGCATTTTTGTGTAGTCTTTTGCTGAGAACCCAAGCACGATAACACGAAAATACAAAACACGAACAATGATTGTTTTGTCAACCCGGGAAGGTTGTGTCTGGCGGAGAATAGGACAAACACGAATTATTGGATTGACACAGTGCAATCAGGAGGCTAGCATAGGTGAATAAAAGGTGAAAATAAAGTGGATAACTCTTCTCACTACGGGGCAAGCCTAGTGTCCTGCTCCAGGACACTAGGCTTGCCCAAAACCGGTATCGATTTCCTTCCCACAGGCATTGTAGACCTGGATCATCTACTGGCAGGGGGAATTCCACGGGGGAGGATGACGGAGATAGTAGGAGCCCATTCCAGTGGTAGAACCAGTCTTTTGTTTTTGGTTCTGGCTCAAGCCATAGCACGCCAAGAGATGGTAGCCTATATTGATGTTTTTGATTCACTGGACCCTGTTTTTGCTGAAAAAGCAGGGGTTCACCTCGGACGTTTACTCTGGGTTCGTTGCAAAACTTCTTTGGAAAAAGCCTTAAAAGCCACCGACATTATAGCCCGGGCCGGAAGCTTCGGGGTGGTGGTGCTCGATCTCCAACCCGCTAGAGGAGAGATCCTTGGAAAGATCCGAAAGATTCATCTGAATTGCTGGTTTAGGTTGTGGCGTGCTATCGAGGGAACCTCAACCGTCTTACTGCTGTTAGAGCAGGAAGCACTCAGCGGAAGCGCATCGTCATTAGTGATCTCATTGCACCGGCGCAAGACTCACTGGCTTAAACACCTGGAGCAAAATAAACAGTCTTGCCCCCTTAGACACACCTCCCTTTTGCGCGGCATCTGGAGTGAAGTTCGACTGTTGCGCGGTCATCATCATGGCCATGCTACGTTTTATAGCCATTTTAAGCCCTAATTTGTCTCAGACGCTGGTCATTGCCCAGACTCTCTCTCCTCGTGTAGAAGTTTGTAGACCAGATGGCCTTCTTTTGGAAGTTCCCGACCGACACGAAAGAGATATCCTGGACCAGCTACTGCGACTGACAGGGGCACTCCACTTTGGGGTGGCTTCCACACGGATGGCTGCCCTTGTGGTTGCCAGACTCAAACCGGGAACCATAATTCCTTCCGGAAAAGAACGAGACTGTCTGTCAGCTTTGCCGGTAAGCCTCTCAGGTCTATGTGGTGCAGAGTTAGGGCACAACGTATCCGCGTCTGAGTTTTTGGTCATTCTAGATCGTTGGGGAGTTCGGACCTGGGGTGATCTGGCAGCATTACCTGAACCAGAGCTGGCAGCACGCCTGGGTCAAAGAGGACTCCGTTTACAAAGAATGGCTCGTGGTGAGGACATCCTGCCTTTTCAGCCCTCTTACACAGATCCTCTTTTTGAAGAGAGCCAGGAACTGGAATGGACATTGGATTCCCTGCAACCGCTCGCGTTTATTTTAGGAAGAATCCTTGACCGTCTGTGCCGTCGTCTTCAGAGCTTCAACATGGCCGCTGACTCGCTGCGGACTGTTCTGAAACTGGTCAATGGATCTTCGCATGAGCGTACACTTCGTCTGGCTTTACCCATGCGAGAGCCGAAAACACTTCTCTCATTGCTGCGTTTGGATCTTCAATCACATCCGCCCCAGGTGGGCATTGTAGGAATTTCGCTTCACATTAAGCCCACCAAACTTCGAGCATTCCAATATTCCCTGTTTCAATCTCCGGCTCTCAGCCCCGAGAAGCTATCTCACACTTTGGACCGGTTGAAAGCGCTCGTCGGAGAAGAGAACCTTGGGTCTCCTACCCTGCTCAACACACACCGTCCAGATGCCTTTTCAATGAAAGTCTTCGATCTAACACAGAAGTACGAAAGGACAAAGGGGCAGGTACGGTCATCCGTCATGAGTCATCGCCTGGCCGGTCAGCTTGTGTTGAGGAGGATCCGTCCCCCTGTGCCGACCCAGATCAAACCCGATCAAATTGTGGTTTGTGCCGGCCCCTGGCGCTCTTCGGGAGATTGGTGGGCAGATGGATGGTCAGGTGAGGAGTGGGACATTGAGTTGGTTGATGGAGCAGTTTATCGAGTGTATTGGGATCGCCGAAAAAAAAGCTGGTTTTTGGAGGGCATCTACGACTAATCGCGGGGAAATAGAGATGACTTGGACCAGACATGCCCTACGTTGAACTTCATACCTGTAGCGCTTTTAGTTTCTTGGAGGGTTCTTTACTCCCCGAGGTCCTGGTGGAAGAAGCTGCACGCCTGGATTATCCCGCCCTGGCTCTGTTGGATCGCGACGGAGTTTATGGGGCTCCCCGTTTTTATAAAGCCTGTAAAGAGGCCAAACTGAGGCCATTGGTCGGTACGGAGATCACTTTGCAGGGTGGTATTCATCGACTTCCCCTGTTGGTTGAAACTCAGAAAGGCTACCAAAACCTCTGCCGCTTGATCACTCGTATGAAATTACGCTCAAAGAAAAGTGCGGGGCAAGTGGGGCTGTCTGAATTGGAGGAGTTTGCGTCCGGACTGGTTTGTCTGACAGGCGGGGGTAATGGGCCACTTCCAGCCATTCTGGACCAGGGAGGCGATCAGAAAGCGTTTCAATATCTCCAGCAGTTGAGGAAAATTTTCGGCCCGGATGGAGTGTTTATAGAATTGCAGCGCCATTTCGATCGCCGGCAAGAGGCCTATAATCAAACCTGTATTGAATTAGCCAAGCGGTTACATCTTCCTTTATTAGCGACTAACGGAGTGTGTTACGCCAAGGCTTCGGATCGGTCTCTACTCGATGTCCTGACCTGTATTCGCCACAAAACTACTCTGGACGAGGCCGGAAAACTCTTGAATCGAAATGCGGAACATTATCTTAAAACACCCAAAGAAATGAATCGACTTTTTGCGGATTTACCGGAAGCATTGGCCGTCACCGTGGAGCTTTCGCAGCGTCTAGACTTTACCTTGGAGAACCTAGACTATCGCTTTCCCGAATACTCTGTTCCCTCGGGAGAAAACATGAATAGTTACTTGCGAAAGTTAACTGAAAAGGGAGCACGTCAGCGTTACCGCCCTTACCATCAACGAGCCCGACGGCAAATCGTCCGGGAGTTGAATCTGATCGAAAAGCTCGACTTGGCGGGTTATTTTCTCATCGTGTGGGATATCGTTTGTTTTTGTCGCAAGCAGAATATTTTGGTTCAAGGCCGAGGATCGGCGGCTAACAGTGCCGTATGTTACAGCCTAGGCATCACGGCTGTTGATCCGGTGAGTATGGACCTGTTATTCGAGCGCTTTCTTTCCGAGGAGCGAGGTGAATGGCCAGATATTGATCTGGACCTTCCCAGCGGGGAGCGGCGTGAGCGTGTCATCCAATATCTTTATGAGTGCTATGGAAAACATGGAGCAGCCATGACGGCTAACGTGGTCACTTACCGGGGACGCAGTGCTGTCCGTGAGGTGGGCAAAGTTCTTGGATTTTCTCCTCATACCCTGGATCGCCTTTCCCGTCTCTTGAATACCTGGGGGTGGGAAAGCCCTGAAGAGATCGCAGTAGAACGATTCAAAGAAGTTGACTTGAACCTTTCTCTTCCTCGGGTCAAAAAATTTCTCCAGTTGTGGCAACGCATTCAGGATATTCCTCGCCATCTCAGCCAGCACTCGGGAGGAATGGTGATTGCCCAGGGTCGCTTGGACTCCGTGGTTCCGCTGGAAAATGCCACCATGCCCGGAAGAACAGTTGTGCAATGGGATAAAGAGGACTGTGCCGATCTAGGTATTATCAAGGTCGATTTGTTGGGGCTGGGAATGATGTCAGTATTGCAAGATTCACTCCAACTAGTAAGCCAGTGCGGCTCAGAATTGGATCTGGCCCATCTTCCTCCTGATGATCCAGAAGTTTACGCCATGCTGCAGAAAGCCGATACCGTGGGAGTGTTTCAGGTGGAAAGCCGGGCCCAGATGGTCACTCTACCTCGCTTGAGACCACGGTGTTTTTACGATTTGGTGGTGGAATTGGCCATCATTCGTCCTGGTCCGATTGTGGGACAAATGGTTAATCCTTACCTGAAGCGTCGGACGGGGCTTGAGCCGGTGACTTATCCACATCCTTCACTGGAACCCATCCTGAAGCGAACTTTAGGTGTGCCCTTGTTTCAAGAACAACTGTTGCGTATCGCCATGGTCGTCGCCGGGTTTAGTGGAGGAGAAGCGGAAGAATTACGGCGCGCACTTGGTTTCAGGCGATCGCAAGCGCGCATGCAAAAGATCGAAGCCCGGTTGCGTCAAGGCATGGAGCGCAACGGGATCAGGGGAGAAGCAGCCGAAACAATCGTCCGGTACATCACCTCCTTTGCTCTTTATGGATTTCCCGAATCGCATTCCGCTAGTTTTGCATTATTATCCTATGCCAGCGCCTATCTGAAGGTTCACTTTTCTGCCGCTTTCTATGCAGCCTTGTTGAACAATCAACCGATGGGTTTTTATCATCCTGCCACACTGGTCAAAGACGCACAGCGCCACCATCAACTCATCAAACCCATTGACGTACTGGAGTCAGATTGGCTGTGTACCATCGAAGACGGTGGATCCGTCAGACTAGGATTGATGTATGTCTGGGGGTTGCGGCAGGAAGTGGGAAAAGCGATCGAACGGGAGCGGCGCAAGAAGCCCTTTCTCTCCCTTGATGATCTATGGAAACTGGCGGGACTGAGGAAACTAGAAATGACTACATTGGCTGAAATCGGGGCTTTGAAAGGTTTTGGAATGAAACGGCGGGAGGCTCTCTGGCAGGTGGAAAAGGTCTGTCGATCCAGTGGGCCACTTTTCTCCCAACTTGAGTCGTCAGGGCAAGAAGAGGAGTCTCCCTTGCTTGACATGACCACCGGGGAACGCTTAATGGCAGATTATGGGGGAACCGGCCTGACCCTAGGTTCTCATCCACTGGCGCTATGTCGGCTGGAGTTGACTCACAAAGGTGTGTTTTGTGCATCTGAGCTTACCCGTTTACGCCACGGGTGTTGGGTACGTGTAGCCGGTGGTGTGATTGTTCGCCAGCGCCCTTCCACTGCCCAGGGGGTTTTCTTTATCAGTCTAGAGGACGAAACGGGGATCGCCAATGTGGTCATTCGCCCCCAACTTTTTGAGCGGAAACGATTGCTTTTGGTTAACCAACCCTTCTTGATGGTGGAAGGAACCCTTCAGAATCAAAACAACGTGACCTCGATTCGCGCTGAAAACATTCGGCCGATCAAGGGTCTAACGCCTGCGATATCCTCACATGATTTCCGTTGACGATCCAAAATAGAGTAGCTTGCTGGCTTCTTTAAAAAGTTCTTCACACTTCTAACCTGGATTATGCATGAACTGTCTACTGCATCGGCGAAATCACTCGTTCGATTTCCTCTATTTACTGCATGAGTACGCTCTGGAGAGCCTTCGGTAGAGATGCCTTGTCAGGGTGGTGTTTTCGCTGTTTCGCTACGATGCTTTATGCATAATCTGGGCTAACAGGCTGTGACAAAAGTCCTGTGGGTCCGCAAGTCGTGCCGATCGAGGCGATGCTGTAGCATCGTCGACGAGGAACGAGAAAGAGACCGCCAGCAAGCCTATCCACCCACTGGATTGACGCGCCTCGACGATACTCGTATCGCACATCGCAAACTGAGTGGTGTAGCGCCCGCAACAATTGCTACTTTATTCTGGAACCGAGCACTAGCATTCCGGAGGAGAGCACCGGTATCCCGATCAGGCCATTACTGTTTCCAGCTGGTCAGTGTAGCTTCCGCTGCGGGCCGTACTATTGCACTTGGCCCGATGATAAAACGCCGTTTGAGCTGCCTCGGTATTCTTGGCTTGTCCATTCCACGCCCCCAAGACTGGGGCCTGCAACGCACGACCATAAGAGAAACTCAGCTCCCAGGGGAAGGTGCCCAGGGCATTCATGGTGTTCAGATTCTGAGTGGCCTGTTGTGCGCTCTGACCGCCTGACAGGAAAACAATTCCCGGTAGGGCGGCAGGTACAGTACGGAGAAAGCAGCGGGTGGTTGCTTTGGCGATTTCCTCCGTACCAGCTTGAACGTTACACTCCCTTCCGGAAAGAACCATATTGGGCTTCAACAACGTCCCTTCCAGAAACACCCGTTGCTGGTAGAGGGCTGTAAACACCGCATGGAGAGTGGCCGTCGTGACCTCTTCACAGTGGTCGATCGTGTGGTTGCTGTCCATCAACACTTCCGGTTCAACAATGGGAACAACCCCAGCTTCTTGACTAAGGGAGGCGAACCGTGCCAGTGCATGAGCATTGCAGTCGATACAATACTGAGAGGGAATTCCGTCCCCAATCCTAATCACTGCTCGCCACTTAGTGAAACGTGCCCCCAACTCCCGATACTCACGCAGCCGCTCGCGCAGACCATCCAGACCTTGGGTGATCTTCTCACCTGGTGCATTGGCTAAGGGCTGTGCTCCCGTGTCGACCTTAATCCCAGAGATTATTCCCTGGTTGGACAGCACTTGGGGAAAAGGCATATCTTGTGCCGTCTTTTGCCGAATCGTTTCATCGAAGAGAATCACCCCACTGATGAAGTTGTGCACTCCCGGAGTCGTGAACAAGATTTCTCGATAGGAGCTGCGATTCTCCTCCGTGGAGGGTAATTCAATGCTATTGAAGCGTTTTTCGATTGTTGGAAAGCTCTCGTCGGCAGCCAAAATTCCTTTGCCTGGAGCTACAATGGCGTTGGCGATTTCTTCCAGTTGACCGTGATTCATGGAGAGACTCCTTTCGTCGAAAATAAGGTTGCCGCCGTGAGGCGGATTTCCGCTCCTGGCACGGGAAAGGCGTACTGGGCTTAATTATGTCAGATTTAGAAGCATCCGAATAGTAAGTGATCTAGAAAAGCCGGTTTGTTAGCGAGTCAGATCAGAGTCGCCAATCTGCAGGAGTGCTTGTCGCCACTGTTTCGTTTCATCCTATTGATGAAACACCCACTTGACTGATTTGAAGTTTGAATCTTTCGAGTGGTATTTATTACAGGCCGGGGAGGCCCAACCAAGAGTGGAAGGAATTCGTTTTAAGATCAAAACCAAAGAGAATTTGCAAAACTTCGCGCCCCATCACCTTAAAATGGAATCCCCATCCGACATCTTGAAACCATTCTTTTTCGGACGACTGAAAAGGCGCTCCTGATACGATTGCACTGTCACTGAAGGTGAGCGCGTCGATCTCCAGCAAACGCCAAACGAAAATCTGACGGTAGTATTCTAAGTTGGCCAGTGCATACTTTCTTCCCATGGGGCTATTTCCTTTTCGCCCGTTCTCGACGGTCGGATGAGCCCGCAATGGAAGTGGCTCATCCTGGCCCACCCCTAGGATGAAATAATGATCCAGGGGGAGGTTGTAGCTGGAAAGTCCGGTGCGGAAAGAGAGCTTCAGTCCACTTGCTGACCAGTTGCCAGGTCGCCAATACAGTTTTACGGCAGAGGAAAGTTGCCAGGACCGGCTTTTCGCTCGACCGAAGCTGGAGAATGTATCCAAGCGGGAACGCCAACTCAGCCGAGTCGTATCGGCAATATTCAGGCTAAAGAGCTGGTTCCACTCTGATCCCACCCGGACCAAATGAGGATTACTGGAAAGGTTGTGACCCTCTTCGAAGCGAAAGAGCTGGTGGTGATAACCCGCATGGATGGAAAAAGACCCCTCGTCCCTCATCAGGTACTCGTAGTTGGCGAACAGCTGCTCAGTTTGGAAAAGAAATTCAGTTCCGGAAACCCGGTAATTCCAAGTTTCATCCCTTAAGTCAAATCCGAGCTGCAGTGCATCGGAGGAAGAGGAGAAGAAGGGAAATCTGGCAGCGGCTTTCACTCGCTTTCGAGGAGTGTCCCAGCGGAAGCTTCCGGAAAAATGTTTCCCACTGCCTAGGTCCTGAGGATACTGGTAGGCAACTTCCTGTTGAAAGAGGCCGCGAGCTGAGTTTTCAAGGAGAAAAGCTTTCGGAAAAGCCAGAGTAGTACGTGGACGCAGAGCGATTTTCAGGTTCCAAGTGCCACTTGAGTTTGGTATCAGACGCCACTGAAAAGGAGGTCCCAGGTTGAATCTTTCCTGTTTCCAGAGAATGCTCAGGATTTGTTGCCTGTGGAGCACTTCTCCTTCATTAAGAGGGAAGAGGTGTCCAAGTAATTCGGCTGTAGTTTTTGCTGATGTGGAGTAGTGAATTTGATTGATCCGTGGCTCTCCCAGCCGATTCCAGTGGTATAAAGCTTCAATTTGCTGTTCTTCTAGGTAGAGGATGGTGGCCAGAAAGCGCTGAGCATAGTCATTGTTTGGATCCAGTACCAGTGCCCTGCGGAGGGTGCGTATCGATTCATAATTTCTTCCCATCTTGTACTGAACACCAGCCAGTTCGAGATGGGCGGACACAAAGTCAGGCTGCAGCAGTAGGACTCGCTCGAATACCTCTTGAGAGGCCTCCCATCTTCCCTGTTTGCCGAGTACTATACCTAGTAACAATAGGGCCTCAGGCTGTTCAGAACGCTGCTTTAAGGCCTCGCGAATAATCTCTTCTGCGGCAGTGAGTTTTTGTTGGTCAATCAGCTGTCTCCCTTTTCTAAGAAGAGAATCGAACTCGGATTGATGAACCCTGCTTTCAGCCGTGAGAATAGGGTCGAATAGAAGGAGTAACAGTAAAAAATGCCACAAGTTAACCTGTCGCCTCACTGTGGAGTTTCGGGAAGAATGAGCAAAGTCCAATTCTGGAGCGGGACCCGTTGAGTGTTAAGCTTCTTAGCGGAAAGTCGTCGATAAGCACCACGGTTAGGATCATGTACGACCCACTCTTGTCGAGCATCATCCCAGCCGGCGAGTACGACAAAGTGATTGAAGTTCCCAAGAGTGGAGGGACGGAACGCCACGATCACAGGCCGTCCCTTGCGAAGATGTTTCAGGATAGTCTTGGTGTGGCCGAAAAAGGAGTAAGCGGAAAACCCGTATTTAACCGCGAGTTCCTTGAGCTGGGCTCCGCTCAATCCTTTTTTCGGGAAGGGTTGAAACTGGCGGGCTAGCTCATGTTGGTCCACCGATCGATCCCAGTAGCGGAAGACCATCGTCAGTGTGGCCGGACCACAATAGTTGTCGACCTGGCGGACGAAGGGAACCTCGAGATAAAACCCTTTTGTGGACGGGTAGCCGAAGGTAGAGAGGGGAAAGAAGATGAAGAAGACACTATAAAAACGGAAATTCTTCAAAGTACGTACCCGTTACACCCAATGTTCCATCTTACAAAATAGCGAGGAATAGGGGATGGAGTACATCTTTGCCTCTTTTTTTGGCGACGACAGGTATGGGTATGTAAAGCAAAGGGAAACGAGCAGTCTGTCCCTCCTAGCTTGCTAGGCGAGCCTAGAAAAATAAGAGAAGATGTTGCCGAGAGTTTTGTCGCTTCTCCTCCACAGTGCCTTTCCGAATGACGCCGTTGTGGCTGTGGGAGCTCTCCGCAGTATGGAACTGGCCACAAGAGTTACCTTATTGACAAATCGAGACCACTAAGGGACCTCACGCAGGGTTATCACTGTAATGATAACGACAGCAACACCGATGAACAACCAGGCAGTGCCAAAGACACCTGCTTGGAGCTGGTCGTTGACTTTCCGGCTCTCTTTGGCAAGCTGATTCAGTGTCTCATCGCTCAGGGTGGGGAGTGTCTCTACGATTCTCTCCAGGTTGACAAGTCTTCCCACCTGTTTCTGAATTTCCTCATGGCATAGCACCGTTTCAACTACTTGAATATTCAACTCGCGCTGGACGAACGTGGCTGCCACAGCCCTCTGCAACTCCTCTGTCGACACCACGTGAAGCGAAATATGCTCGGCTTGAGCAACCCGTTGAAAAGCGGGGCACATCACCAAAAGGATGGTCAGGACTATCCGCATAAAACCCCTCCTTTACTCGGATGGGTTGCTTTCTGGTTCAATCCTCCCGAAAAGCTCTTTTTCCTGTGTGGCGATCCTAACAGTCAGATGTACAAATAGTCAATGCTAAAAGTCGTCGCTTGTGGCCCTGTTGTTTGCAACCTCGGCAGTCGCTATTTTGAAGAGTGACGTGCCCCTTGGGCTACTCATAAACGAGTCCAGCGTTCGGACTTCACTTCAAACCGGGGCAAATGTCCTGGAGGGACGATGGAGACGGGGATTCTTAAAGCAAAAGCTGTGCGTAATGCTGACTCCAGTCGCTTAGCCAAGCCTGTTGTATCCTGGCAATCTGGTGGCGGTTCAACCTGAATGGTCAACTCTGGGAGGGTGTGTTCGGTAGAGCTCTCAACCCGGTATTCCACCACATCGTCAAAAGCACGCATGATATTCTCGACTGCACTGGGATAGAGGTTAACGCCACGGACCACCACCATATCATCCGTGCGTCCCAAGATTCCGCCTTGCAATGCTAGTTCGTGTCTACCGCATTGGCAAGGCTGGTCGGGTACCGGCCGAACTACGTCTCCGGTACGATAACGTAGTAGGGGCGAACCTACCCGACCAAGGTTCGTCAGTACCAGCTCGCCCGTTTCACCAGGTTGAACCGCCTGGCCGTTCTTTGGATCGATGACTTCGGCAGCATAGGACGATTCGATCACATGGAGCACCCCTCGCCGTTGTGGGCACCCGTAGCTGACGGGTCCGATTTCGGTCATGCCGTGGTGATCGACAACGTGGATTCCATCCCACAGGGACTCGATACGGGCGCGGGTGCTCGAGATGCTTCCACCCGGCTCACCTGCAACAATGATAATCTTCGCCTGCCCGGTGGCCAGATCAATCTTCTCTTCTTCAGCCACTTCCGCTAATCGTATTGCGTAACTGGGCGTGCAACAAAGAACCGTGATGCGGTTGTCGAGCATGGTGCGTAGCCGTGCGACACTTGTCAAACCGCCTCCGGGTATACATAGACAGCCCATCCGCACCGCCGACTCAAACTCTGTCCAGAATCCAAGAAATGGCGCCAGGGAAAACGCAAAGAAAATGTGGTCCTTGGCGGTAACTCCGGCAGCCTGATAGACCTGTCTGGAGTTATTAAGCATCCAATCCCAACTTTCAGGTGTATCCAGCCAGCGCAACGGTTGGCCCGTGGTAGCACTGGTTTGACTGAACCGCGTATAGCGATCCAGAGGGTAGGTCAAGTTCGAACCGTAGGGAGAGTTGTTGCGCTGATCATCAACGAGCTCCTGCTTGTGAGTATAGGGCATGCGTTCGAAAAAATCGTCAATCTTCGTAATCCTCGAGGTAAGGTGAGCAGCCTGAAGCTTTTTGGAATAGAAACGATTCGCCGGGACCAGCTCGGCTAAAAGCGCCCGGAGCTTTGGTAGCTGATCCCTTTCAATGGCTCTCCTATCCGGATAAGAAACAGCCGTCAACTAGATCCTCCCTCGTCAATTCGATTTAAAAGTTCCGGCGGAGCGACCACGAGCTTGTTCATGATTAGTAGGGGTATCGGGACAGCAATCATTCTCCCGTTGCTGTTGTCGTGCTTCACACAGGCAACTGTCAGACTGCCCCACGCAACTTCCCTAACCGGATTTTCATTCAACCTGCGAAAAATGAAGGTATACACAATGGACTTTTTCTTCTTTTTGCGAACCAGAAGGTGAATCTCAACGACATCCTCAAAGTGGAGAGGATGCCGGAAGTTACAGTCAGCGTGGACACGTGGCCAGCCGAGCGGCTCGTTGGAATCTCTCCCGTAAATGGAGAGACCCAGCGATCGAAAAAATGCGGTTTCTGCTGTCTCCATAAAGCGGAAAAAGTTTGAAAAATGCATGATACTGGCCATATCGGTGTCTGAAAATTCTACCCGCCGAGTCAGCTTGAATTCATAAGCGGCGTTTTTCATGGAGTCTCGATGAATGATTTGCCGTGTGCCAGCGGTTCTGGCAGCTTTGCAAATTGGGCTATGCCGTCAAATAAGGGTTCGAAATCTCTGAAGAGGTTGCCGATCAGGCAGTCGGTCAGATCACCCTTCAGCCGTGGAAACTTCGAAAGAAACTCCCGAAAGCTGAACTCGTGGTCATAAAAGGCATAGACTAATTTTCGCATGGCCTCAATTCCCCGGCAGAGCGTTTCTCCATAGTCGCTGAATTGTGCGGCTGAAAAATCGCCCGCTTTCAGGGCGGCATCGACCGCGCCGCCCGCGATTTCGCCGCTGCGAAGCGCCAAAAAAACGCCCGAAGAAAACACCGGGTCCAGGAAGGCAAACGCATCTCCAACCAGGATGAGACCATCGGCAGCACAGTAGCGCGAACGATATGAGTATTCTCCGGTGACCCAATACCGACCAGTTTGCCGGCCGGGTGCCAGGTGTTTTTTAATCCACATGTTTTTTGGAATTTCTTGCTGAAAGATAGCAGCCAGCTCTCGCGTCTGCTGGTAAAGGTAGGATTTTTCCGCAACAATCCCTACACTGACAGTATCTCTGGGCAGTGGGACGTACCAAAACCAGCCCTTTTGTGGAAGATAGGCTATAGTGGTGGCGCCTTCGTCAAGTCCCGTGTCACGCAGGGCTCCTCTATAATAGGTCCAGATGGCGATCTTTTTGAGGTATGGGTCGCGCAGTTTCCATCCTTTTCGCTTGAGGGAGAATACGTCCCGTCCAGTTGCGTCTATGGTCATCCGTGCTCGGAACTCTCGACTAAGCCCATTCCTGCCAATGGTGTGGACTCCTGTGACCACACCATTTTCCTGAAGAGTGTCCTTGACCAAGGTCTCCTCCAGCACTTCAGCTCCTTTGGTACGGGCATTGTCAAGGAGCATCTGGTCGAACTCACTGCGCAACACTTGCCAGGTAGTAGAAGCTTCATGTTGAAGGTGCTGAAAAAAATAAAAAGGCTGAGACACTTGGCCATTGGTCGATACAAATTGGACGCTATACTTCTTCGGGAAGTGGGAGCCTTTCATTTGCTCGATGACACCAATGCGTTGCAACGGGAAGTAGCAATAGGGCATCAGCGACTCGCCGATGTGATAGCGAGGGAATTTTTCCTTTTCGAGCACCAGGACCTGGCGACCTCTCTGTGCCAGCACTCCCGCCGCCGTTGAACCGGCTGGCCCGGCCCCAATCACGATCGCATCGTAGACGTTATCGTTACTCATGGACTTTTCCGCTGCCCATCTTTCTCGAAAGAGCGGAGATTCTTTGAAGGGGGCAAAATTTCGATAATCTCGGCTAACGTTCGCCGCGAGGCATCCAAAAGCCGATTCCGCCGCCCATAAAGTTGATGAGAACCAGTAAGGTCCAATGCCCTGTTGATCGCATCGTCCGTGGCAACCTGAACATATGCTTCAGGCCAACTAGTGTGTTCAATGTCCTGGGTGTGAAGAATGCTTCCCAGGGGTCGACGTCCTTCAAGGATAGGTTGTCGTGCCTGGAAAGGAAGTCGGTCGAGATAGATCCTGATAGCACCGAATTCGACTGCCCTTCCATCATGGTCAAGAGTCAGCAACACCTCTCTGGAAAAGACGTTCCCGGAGAGTTGGTGTTTCAGCACCCGCAGGCGGATTTTTTGGTGGTAAGCGTTTTCGAGTGTCGGTGTCATGTCGTTTTCGTGAACTAACAGGCTTTTGTAAGGTTCGGGAATGTTCTTACCGTTGACTCGTACCAGCGACGGTAGAGTCAAACCTGACTCGGCATAAAATTCATCCAATGGATAAAGCAAATTGAATTCGCCCTTCATCCTGTCTTTGAAGGTCCCTGTCTCGTCAATGCGAGTGTTTTGACGGCAAGGTTTGCTCATGACTGAAAAGACCACGATGAGGTGACGCTCAAAATATTGAACCTCTAACGAACCTCTCAGGTATAGCGCACCTTACGATGTTTTGGGAGAAAGAATTCATACAACAAGCGGTCCACTTGTAAAAGACCTTCACGGCTTAATCGCAGGTTGTTTCCATCGAGTTTCAAAAGACTGTGCTCCTGCAATTGGCGCATAGGGTACGCGAATCGGCGGTGAATATCGATTCCAAATTTGCTTTGGAAGTATGCGCTATCCACATACCCAGTTTTCATTTGAAGAATGAGTTCCCGAATCATGCACTCTTCAGGGCTCGGTGTGAGTGCGCGGTAAATCGGAAGGCTCCCTTTTTGAAGTTTGGCCACATAGGGTCCAAATTCATGCTCATTTTGAAAATGAGTGCCACCAACGTGGGAAAAAGATGCCACTCCCAGACCAATCAAGTCTGCCCCGGTCCACAAGAGATCGCGGTAGAAAAAACGTATCCTCGACGGATCTTTAACTGCAGTGTATGCACTGGTCACTGAGTAACCAGCCTTTTCTAATTCCGAAAACGCCTCCCTGACCCATTTGCGCTTCTTTTCCCAGTCGGCCACTGGAGCAACGGTTTTTCCCTTTGCCTTCATTTCTCTGAAAATGGTTGTGTTGTACGGGATTTCCATCTGATATATGGTTACGCTGTCCGGAGCAAGTCGGAGGGTTTTGTGTACACATTCTCGCCAATTCTCGGTACTCTCTCCCACCATCCCAGCAATCAGGTCGATATTGATTTGAGCGAATCCAATTGACCGTGCGAAATGATAAGCTCGGTCGATTTCCTTCGAGCCGTGGGCCCGCCCGTTGAGCTGTAGAATATGGTCATCAAAGTTCTCAATACCCAAACTGAGTCGAGTTACACCGACTTCTTTGATCGTTCGAAGCTTGGTTTCAGTCAGGGTTCCGGGCTCGCATTCAAACGTGATCTCCTCGGCCTTGTCCCAAGGCAAAAGCCTTTTCATGGCTTCGGTCAGCCAAGACATCTGGCCTGAAGAAAGGTAGGAAGGCGTACCACCGCCGAAGTAAATGAATTTTGGCTTCCGTCCACGAATAAAAGATCGTTGAGAGTAAAGCTGAAGCTCTTGGATTGCCGCATTGAGGTAGGCTTGGATCTCAGCCGCGTTCTTGCCCGTATAGACTTTAAAGTAACAAAAATGACATCTTTTCCGACAAAAAGGGATATGGAGGTAAACTCCCAAAGGAGCGCTTGCAGTAGGTGCTCGGTCCAGGGCAACGCAGGCTTCACTCACATGATTCGGAGTCCAAAATGAGTAAGGCGGATAGTTGGATACAAAATAGTTGCCTGCCGTCGTGTTGTTCTCAGAACCCTGCCCACGGTCTTTGATTACTTCAGTTGTCATCCAATACCTCCTCAGTTTTTCCATCTTCAGATTCGATGTCAAGCCAAGGCTATCTCTTTTGCTGCTAATAAAATTCTAGCAATTTGCCCAGGAGTATTGCAATGAGCACTCTTTGTCTGGGCGAGCGTGCGCCACGGACTCACGGTCTGCTAGTCCAGGGAGGATTCTCCTGATTGGAACTGAGAGAGGCGGCTGGAGGACGGGAAGGATTCCGTGTTCTGTTAGCCTCACCATCAGTTAGCGGGTCAAGTATCTGCCAATACAGTAAAGGTATTGAGCGGTCCGGATGAAAATCTGACCGTCGGAGATAGCTGGGGAGCTGAGACAGTAGTCACTCAAAGAGTTTTGCGCGAGTATCGCGAATTGTGGGCCCGCTTTGACGACTACCGTGAGACCATCTTCATTGGTGACATAGAGCTTTCTATCGGCTAAAACGGGCGAAGAGCTATAGATTCCTGGTTTGATTCGCTGTGGTCCCCATCTCGCTCGCCCCGTTTTGGCATCCAGACACCACATAATTCCCTTATCATTCACGATGTAAAAATACTTACCGTCGGTGGTGGGGGTGGGAACGTCAGGACCATTGTGAAAGGACCAGATCCGGTGCGATTCTGTAACAGTGCCGCGTCCACCGGCTCGAAAAGCCAGTAGCGGTCGCACACGGGATGGGACATAAACGATGCCATCGGCGACAACCGGAGAAGCAACGATTCGGTAGGTCCTATTGTTCTCTGGATTCAGTCCATTACCTCGCCATAGCTCCTTTCCGGTGGCCGGATCATGACCGGTAACGCAGTCAGCACCGGTGACGACGATCTCGACCTTGCTGTCATAGCGAAGAACCGTGGGTGTCGTATAGGAATCGGTCGATTCATAAACGGCTGTGGTCGAACGTTCTACTTTCCACAAAGTCTTACCGGTTTTGGAATCGATCCGCATGACGTAGGAAGGATCGTCGGTTGTCATTCCGTGAAGAACCTGTACGTAAATAGAATCCTCAAAGAGAAGGGGGGAGGAGGCATATCCGAAATTTAAGCCGAAGGGTCCGTACTCCTTTGGAAGGTTGCGTGCCCATAACTCTCTCCCGCTGAAGTCAAATCCCTTCAATACACCGGTTCCGGTCATAACGTAAACACGCTTTCCGTCAGTCACCGGAGAGGGAGACGACATGTTTTGCTTCCGCATCTTGACGTTGCCGTTCCCGAGTAGCTTTTTCCAGACGGGAGTCCCTTCTGTGCGCTCTACGCACCACAAATAGAGATCATTTCCGTCAGCCACATTGAGAAAAATGCTGTTTTTCCAGATGATCGGAGTCGAGGCGCTCCAACTGGGTAAAGCGAGCTTCCAGGTAATGTTTTCCTCAGTGCTCCAGTGGACGGGCAGATTTTTTTCTTTGCTTAGTCCATTCAGGAAGGGACCTCGCCATTGGGGCCAATTGGCGGCAAAACTGGCCGTTGCCGAAACTATGGTGACGAGCAAGGTGAGCAACTTCTTTTTGCGCATGGCGTTCTTTTTCAGGCAATAGGTGGAACATCGGACTTTATACCAAGGCAGTTGTCAAGTGTCAAATAGTAAAACTCAGTGCTTTCGGGATTTTCCTAGAGAGGCAGTTTGACTGCCTGGAGCGATCCCCTCTCGTCAACAGTAGTGATCCGGAAACAGCTTTTGCTGGTCCAGCCAAATCACAAACCGCACCGGATCACTAACTGCTAGCCCGGATTATGCATAAACTGTCTATTGCATCGGCAAAATTATCCGTTCTGACTTATGAACGTTCGGGAATATTGTGTAACACTTTTTTCCATTCAGACAGCTTCTGAGCGAGCTCGTAGGGCAAGTACAGAAACCACCTAGGTTCTCATTGCTGATGTTCACCATAGCGGCCCAGTAGGGATCGGTCCAAAGTACAAGGACCAAACACCTGTTGTTGAGCCTCTCGATTGGGCACGGGAAATTGCGCAGTCTATTCCTTCAGGGTTAGGTGCATCCGCTCACGACAAGGATTATGTTCGGGATATCCTGGCTGGATCCTCAGCCGGATCCACCACATCGGTACTCACAAAAGGGGTCCCCTTATCCGTCACAATCGCTTGGGGGAGCCCTTGCTGCCTCACTAGATTGTCACCGACGTTCCCGGTCTGTACCATGCGTTGTACGTTCGGTCGACCTCCTCGATGCACTGTACGAGTACGCCTGCAGGGGTCTCAGTCACCACGCCTTGTCAGGTCGGCGTTTTCGCCGCGTCGCTACGACACCTTATGCATAATCCGGTCTAGGGAGTGTCCTTCTTGACCCTGAGATCTCGTCGGAATATGCTTTTGAGCGTTCTTAGAATTAAACGCTGTCCAATTTCTGAAACTCAGGATCTGGAGAAAACAAGCCATGTGGACCAAGAGGCTGCCGACAGATTACGACTGCTTAGCTCCCGATCAATCAGAGATTCGTCTCCTGCTGGAGACCAAGGAAACGAAGCGCGGCAGCCTGGTACATTGTACTCTTCCACCCGGCGCCACATCCTTGGCGGTCTCACACAAGAGTGTTGAAGAAATCTGGTATGTTCTTCAGGGTAGTGGTCAACTCTGGCGTAAACAGGGCAATCGAGAGGAGATGGTGGACCTGCAGCCCGGAGTGTGCGTAATGATTCCAACCCGGACTCACTTTCAGTTTCGAAGCAACAGCGACGAACCGTTATCTTTGATCCTTTCTACCATGCCGGTATGGACCGGTGAGCATGAGGCTGAACGGGTACCCGATCACTGGCCGGTTACGCGAAAAGAAGGAACTTCAAAACCAACCTACAAGGGATCAGAGTCCAGCCGATTATAGCGGTCGCCTGCAGTGGCGACGGGACGGTCCTGCTTTCTTTGGCGCTCCTTTTTGACGATTGCAAAGTAGCATCGCTATCGTCGTTGCTTCGCGAAATCAGAACCGTGGCGTTCACCACAAACGTGAGCGTATTTATCCGAGTACTTAGGACCAGAGTTTGATCTGATCCGAGGTCTGGTGGTCAATGGCCTGGGTCCGGAGTTTTTCTCCATCTTCCCAGGCCAGAAAGATGCCGCGAGTCCGATCGATCCAATTCGAGGCCTGTAGCCCCTGGCACAGTAGAGCAGTGCTGAATGCGTCAGCATCGGCTCCGGAGTCAGCCACCACTGCTGCTAACAGGGGTTCTTGGACTGGCATCCCGCTGTGAGGGTTGATAATGTGCCCGTAGCGTTTTCCTTTAGCCTTCAGAAAGTTAAGCTGGTTTCCAGAAACGGCCAGGTACGCATTACGAAGGGCGACTTTTCCAATCCGTTTCTCCGGATCTCGGGGATCGCACAGCCCGATTGGCCAAGCGTTGTGTTCAGGAGGTACACCGAGCGCACAAATAGAGCTCGAACCTCCATGAATGAGGACATGTTGAATTTGGTATTCACGAAAAATCTCAGCGGCTCTATCCAAGGCGTATCCCTTACCGATTGAGCTGAGATTGATCGTTACTCCTTCTTGCCGGAAACGGATGGTGCGAGTTTGTGCATCTAGCTCTACCTTGTCCATTCCCACGCAGGAGAGGGCACGACGCCTTTCCTCACTGCTGGGGCTGCGCCCCTGGCGGCCGTGCCAACCCCAGACCTCCAACAAAGGGCTGATAGTGGGGTCGAAGGCTCCATCGGTCAGCTGCCAAAGCTGCTTGCAGCGTGACAGTAGGTGAAACAACCGTGGCTCTACCCTGACGGGGCGGTGAACGGCTTCGCAATTGATGTACGAAATCTCGCTGCGCGGGGAATAGAAATTGAGCTGACGGTCTAGGGCGCTGATTTCTGCCATAATCTCCTGAGCGATGGAGTGTAGCCCTCGAGGGTCACTTCCCAGCACAACCAACTCGAAGCGACACTTCATGGCCTGACAAGCCATTAGAAGCTGTTCCGGTGAGCCTGATGCAGTCACACGTTTACCTCCAGCCGATGAAAGTTTTGCCGACTAGCGCTCCGGCCGGAGAGTCGGCTGGAGAATCAGACGACCTGCTGTGTCTGGGCGTCAAATTCGACAGCACGTCCCTCTAAATAAGCCTGTTCAGCCATGGCGATAGTGGTCATTACCTGATAGGTCGGCTCGACACCCCAGGTGGGCTGCTTGCGGCTACGCATGCTTTTCAGCCACTCCTCTACATGAATCATATGAGAGTTCATGAGAGCAGGTTCGGGGCGCTCCTCGATGGGGTCGAACTCGTCCGCATAAATTCGCTCGGGTGTCAGGCGGATTGAGTTCCCGCCAATATACAGGTTACCGTAATGGCCGCGGATGAGATCCTCTAAACCGACTTCGTTGCAGGTGGAGCCAGCCACGATCATCGTGAAGTCTTCGAATTGGACAGTGATCACGACCGTGTCGGCCACGTCACGGTCCGGGTGGACGTAGATTCCACCTACTGCAGTAACCTTCCGGGGGAACTGAGGACCGACCACATAAGAGAGAGTGTGGATCTTGTGGGGCAGTAAATCGCTAATGATTCCGGACGAAAAAGCTCGATATTTACGCCAGCGGAAGTAGTATTCCGGATCGTAATCCAGGTACGGAAGCGGGCCGAGATAGGTCTTCCAGTCCAGGTTTTTGCCCGGTTCTACATCGGGATCCATCGGGTTGTTCCACTCGCCTTCTTTGCTGTTTCGGCAGTAACTGGTCTGGCACATCGTCATCTTTCCAATGTGCCCTTCCTTAAAGAGTTTTCGGGCTCGCCGCCAGGTGGGGGTTTGCATATATTGCGAACCAAGTTGAAAAACACACCGTAACTTGGTCACCTCCTGGTAGAGGGATTTGGCCTCCTCGAAGGTCCGGGTCATAGGCTTCTGTAGATAGATATCTAGTCCAGCGTGAATGGCATCAAGGGCTTGCCGGTAATGCCAGTGCTCGGGAGTAGCGATGATCAAGCCATCGACGAGTCCCGATGCAATCAGGTCACGGTAGTCATGGAAGATCGGGCTGCTGCTTAACTGAGTGGCCCTTTCTTTGCGGGGCTCGTAAATATCGCAAACCGCGGTGATTTCCGCATTGTTCGCCTTGGCAAAAGCGCCCTCGTTCTCGGTAAAGTGGACGATGTGTTGGGTTCCCATATTTCCGCAGCCAACCACACCCAACCGAATGCGGTCATTGGCTCCTGAAACCCGACTGTACGAGGAGGCGGTCAGCGCCGCACCGACAACCACTTTTCCGGAACTGGTTAGAAACTTTCGTCGGCTAGGTTTAGATTGAGTCTTTCGAGTAGTGGTGGCCGACTTGTTCAACTCTTTTTCGCTCATTGTTTGCTCTTGCGCTCCTTCGGTTCATTTCAGATGTAAAAAAGGGTCCTGTCAATGTGAATCCGCTGCCCCGCCATCAAGGCCTCATGGGCCTTGATGGCCATGACTGTCGACTGATAGCCCTCCTTGTAACCACAGGCCGGAGTAGTGCCGTTGGTAATGGAGTTCAGGAAATCCTGCAATGCCCCATAGAGGGGATCCTCTTCGGGATCGGCCTGATCGTTCGAATGCTCAGCCGGGATGAGACCCTGCTCCAGTAACTTAGTGGCATTGGCGAGGAGCACAATTCCTTCTTCGTTGCCGATTTTTTCCCGGGATGCATATACTTCCCATCCCAAACTCCGAGAGTCAGCCTCTTTGAACCACCAGCTTCGGGTATTTTCAATCAGAATAGTGCCTTCTGTGCCGTTCAGTAGGTAATACTTTTCCCGAAATGAGTTGGCAAGGGTAGCCTCGAAGCGGCTGAGAAAGCCGTTGGGATATTCAAAGATGCAGAATACCGTGTCCGGTACCGTACGGCCATCTTTCCATTTCATGACGGAACCCAAGGCGGTTACCGCCTTGGGAAGATCTTGTCGGTAGCGCAGGGAATTGTCGAAAGTGTGTACTCCTACTTCGCCAAGTAGGCCCAGGGAAGTGTCGGCGGATAGTTTCCAGTTCAGAATGGCTTCGAAATCGGGTTTGCTCACTGGTCGTCGCCAACTGTTGTTTGTGTACCAGTGTCCCTCCTCGGTTACCGGGGTTCCAGTGACCCGCGCCTGAAGAAATTTGGAAGCATGCTCGAAAACCGGGTTGGACCGGTTTTGAAGGCCCACCGCAAAGATCGATTTCGTTTGCTGGGCAGCCTGGGCGATTATCCGACAATCCTCCAAGGTCGAGGCTAAGGGAACTTCACAGTAAACGTGCTTTCCCAGTGCCAGGGCAGCTTCAACGACTTCTCGGTGCAGGTGGGTGGGAGTAGCGACAAAGAGCGCCTGGACTCCTGGCACTTCCTTGAACATTTGACTGTAATCGAGAAACGCCTTGGCCTCAGGTGCCAACTGTTTTCCTCGTCGAAGATAGGGTGCATAAATATCGCAATAAGCCTTCACCCTTGCTCTTTTAATCCGCGAAAGCGCTCCCAGGATCTCTCGGCCCCGGAGGCCGACGCCCACAATCGCACAGGGGATGGGTGGGCCCTCAGGTTCCGGTTCCCGAGATCTCCCGTTCAAAGGAGAGAGAGAAGTCGTTCCCACCGCTGTCATCCACAGAAATTGACGTCGGGTTGATCCCTCAGACCTCAATAGCTTTATCAATGGTGATTCCTCCCTTCAAGGGTCGACGTTTTCTGGTCTGTTCCCACTTACCCGGACCTCTCGCCCCGGGAAGCTGAATTAAGCGGGCAGTAATTTGGTATCCAAAGTGACCAAAGGAGAGTTCCCCTGTGCTACGATCTGAGCTTCCGTACCCGCTGGAATCCCAACGTGGTCATACTGATCGAGTGTTGCGGTGCTAGGACCGATCTTCATGATCGCTGAGCCCTGGCGCACCGAAAGGATACTATAAGTGTCGCTGGTTAACTGCAGGCCTTCTTTTGACACGTGGCACACACCAAGCTCGAGCCCACCGATGCCTGGGGAAAAAGTGGCCTTGGCCGGAATCAGTACTTTCCTACCAGTAGCGCTTTCGCCAGCGATTTGCTCAAGAATACGCTCAAGGTAAATGCTGTGGTTCATCGATTCCGATTCGAGGGGAGAATCGATAAGATCTTGAGGTTTTATTGGTCGAGGTTCAACGTCAAAGAAGACACCCCATCCTCCTAGCTTCAGCGATCCGAAAATAAAAGGCACCAGATGGTTATGACCGGAAAGGTTATCAAAACCATGTTGTGCCAAGCATGGAATGGGCATTGCGTATCCTTCCCTTAACTCTGTTGCATACCTGCCCAGAATGGTCCGTCCATGAATCGGAGAAAATCCCAGGTGGATCTCCACGCCTTGATGGTGTTGGTGAACGGTTGTGCCCACGGCGTCAGTGCTTAAATGGGCATAATTCCAGGAAAGGTGATCGCCATAAATCAATGAGACGATGGTTATTCCAAGCTTCGGTACGACAAAGCTCGCTTGTTCGGGCAAGACTTGATCGCTGGCCACATAAATCCCGTTTGAATCGGAAATCCGATTCATGTTAGCGACAAACCGATCTCGAATGGGTTGGATATCCTCACTGTGCCTATCTCCACAGTTGGATTCCAGCACCTCTAGCGTCTCTTCGATCCAGCGGTCGTAAGCGCAGAGTGTAAATAGGAGCGCGCGAAAGTCGTCAGGCACCGGGACGATGGAAAGGTCTTCGAGCTGTTTGAGTAGTTGGAGGGCCCTTAACCCGTGTTGAGGTAAGGCTCGATCCGTTCGAAAGGTTTGATTGAGGGCTGCCCGACAACCATGAAAAGCTCCGATGGTCTGAGAACGGTAGGCATATGCGAAGAGACGGGCCAAGGCAACGTCATAGTCTTCGATATGAAAAACACTACGCCGATTTTCATGACTCCAGCGAGCCTTGTCCATGACGGCTTGATAATTCTCACTCTTTTTCCAATTCATGCTGAAGCTCTGCGATGACGTCATGGGCCATCCTGTTTAGATCGTACGTGGACTTCCAACCCCAATCGTGCCGGGCGTCTGAATCGTCGACATTGAACGGCCAGCTTTCCACAATGACCGTCAGCAAAGGGTCCGGGCGGTAAGTAATGTCCACTTCGGGAAGCCGTTCTCGCACGGCGGCGGCGAGCTCCTCCGCCGAAGGACCCAGACCAGCAACGTTGTAGACGTGTCGGCGAAGCCGGTCTGGCGGTGCGTCATGGAGTTCGATCAGGGCTCGCACGGCATCATTGATGTAAAGCACTGGACAACGTGTGCTGGGATTAAGGTAGAATTCATATCGCCCGTAACGGACCGATTCTTCAAAGACCGCAGAGCAAAAAGCGCTGGCGCCTCCTGTCGCTCCTTTCGGCGCAATCACGGCAGGGAAGCGAATTGCGCGAAAATCCAGTCCAAATCTATGGTGATAATAAACACCGAGTCGTTCTCCCGCCACTTTGGTAGCCCCATAAAGGGTTATTGGCCACTGGGGGGCATCGATTGGCAGAGGGTTGGGTAGACCTGCACCGTATGTCGCGAGCGTACTGGAAAAAACCACTCGGTCTACGCTGTATTTTCGAACAGCTTCCAGAATATTGCGAGTTCCCTCTAGATTTGCTTTCCAGGCAGTTTCGGGCTGTTCCTCGGCATTTCCGGAGAGTACAGCACCGAGGTGAAAGATACTTTCGATTTCTTGATCTCGAACCGCAGAGAGGACGGCCCGCCCGTCTGCTAAGTCGCCTTCGATGAATGTCGCCTGTTGGAACTCTGGCGTTTTCACCAGCGGTTGATGACTCACGTCGAACAATGTCACCAGGTCTGCGCGTCGAACCAGGGGAACCACTAAGCGGGAACCCAAATTTCCTGCGCCACCCGTGATCAGCACATTCATAACAGGTGATCTGGTTAACTACAGTGCCTCGGCAACTAGATCGCCAACTTGGTTGGTTGTGTAACCCATATGGCCGGCCGACATGCTTTTCATCTTGGTTGTTGTTCTGGTGATGGCTACTTCGATTCGATTGCCAGCTCTAACCAGGTTAGGTGTGTCCTTCTGTTCGCCTACTACGCACAACAACATGGCCATGGCAGCAATAGCCGCGATTGGATTGATCACGTTTTGACCGCTGTATTTTGGGGCTGAACCACCCATGGGTTCAAACATACTGCAACCGCCTGGGTCAGGGCTGACGTTCCCCCCGGCCGCTACTCCCAGGCCTCCCTGAATGATTGCACCCAGGTCGGTGAGGATGTCGCCAAACATGTTCGGTACGACGAGTGTATCGTAATACTCGGGGTTTTTCACAAACCACATGCAGGCCGCGTCGATGTGATTGTAGTCCCGTTTGATGTCTGGATAGTCAACCGTCCCGATTTCTTCAAAAGCGCGGTACCAAAGGTCACCGGAATACGTCAACACGTTGGTCTTGTGAACGAGTGTGAGCTGCTTGCGGTCCTTCCGCCGCCGACAATGCTCAAACGCCCAGCGCAGGCATCGTTCTACACCGAAGCGGGTCGTGATCATCTCTTGAGTGGCCACTTCGTGTGCTGTGTTCTTGCGCATGAATCCTCCCGCTCCGCAGTAAAGATCTTCCGTGTTTTCACGAACCACGTCAAAGCAGATGTCCTCCGGTTGTTTGTCCTGGAGCGGGCAGCTGACACCCGGATATAGCTTGACCGGGCGCAGGTTAATATACTGGTCCAACTGGAAACGGATCGCCAGAAGCAGGTTCTTTTCGAGAATCCCTGGTGGCACCTCCGGATGGCCTACCGCACCCAGAAAAATCGCATCAAATTGCCGAAATTCATCAATCTGCTTTTCCGTAATGACTTCGCCGGTCTTAAGATATCGGTTAGCGCCGTAGTCAAAATGGACTGTCTCATACTGGAAATCTTCCAGAAGCGCGGCACTTTCAAGGACCTTGCAGGCCTCTCCGGTCACTTCCGGCCCGGTGCCGTCGCCTCCGATCACGGCAATTTTGAATGTATTAGGCATCGGTTGAATCCTTAAAACGACTGTAATGCGGTGGTTGATGCTAGACAATGGAAATCTAACAGAACTTTGGCCGACCGACAAGCATTTGGTACAGGTGGTGTCATTGCTATGCGAAATCAGGACCATCGTACCCAACGGGTGGCGGTGCTTTGGCCCTATTTTCTTTGTTGTTATTTTTTGACAATGCGCAGTTGTATCATCCGCGTCGAGCTCGCCACAAGCATGAGCGTACGTATGAAGCCGAGTACGAAATAGGTAAAATGCTTTTGGTCAACAGCGATGGGGAGTTCTTCAACCAACGACTCTATTTCCTTTGCATCGCTGATCGACAAGTAACCAGAATCAGGCACGTCTGGTTTTTGCGCTGTGGGGTCCTCCCGTGTCAGTGGAGAGAGCATCCATAGCGGCGTTCTGACCCGCATGCTATCATGCTTTCAGTGCGATATCGAAAGCTGGGCCGAACAGCACACGAAGTTTCTGAGATTGGATGCGGAACCTGGGGTATCGGCAAACAGATGTGGGCGGGAAGCCAGGACTTCCAATCCTTTCGGGCGTTACATCGAGCAGCTGATCAAGGTGTCAATTTCATCGACACGGCTCTGGCGTATGGCAACGGCCACAGCGAACGCCTGGTGGGTTCCTTTCTCAGGGAGAGAAAGGAACGGATCTACGTGGCCACCAAGATTCCTCCCCGGAATCTGAAATGGCCGGCTCAAGGCACTTTGCAGGAGATTTTTCCTGTAGATCATATTCTGAATTGCATACAAGCAAGTCTCCAGAACCTCAAGGTCGAACGGATTGATCTTTTGCAGCTACACGTTTGGAATCCGTCTTGGCTCAACCAGGACGAATGGTATGCGGTTTTCTCGAGGTTGAAAGAAGAAGGGAAAATCGCTTATTTTGGAGTCTCCGTCAATGACCATCGACCCAACTCGGTACTGGAATTGGTTGATCGCGGGAAAATCGATATGGTTCAGGTCATCTACAACATCTTCGATCAGTCTCCGGAAGAGAAGCTGTTCCCACTGTGTTTGAAAAAGGGGGTCGGAGTGATTGCACGTGTTCCTCTTGATGAAGGAGCCTTGACAGGTAGTATTACCCCTAAAACGTGTTTTCCCAGGCGAGACTGGCGCAACTTTTATTTTAGAGGTGATCGGAAACGAAAGGTTTTTGAACGGGTGGAGAAGCTGCGCTCGCTCTTGGATGGAGAAGCTGCGACCCTGCCTAGCCTGGCTTTGAAATTCTGTCTTCATCACAAAGCTGTCAGCACGGTCATTCCAGGAATGCGCAGCGTCGATCATGTGGATGTGAACGTGGCGGTTTCCGACCAACCACCGTTATCAATACAAATGGTTCAGCAGTTAAGATCACACCGCTGGGAAAGGAATTTTTACCTATGATGGTTTTTCCCAAAGGAAGTTATGAATTTCTGAAGCCTTGACTGTATCTTATAAACAGAGCCGAAAAGGTTATTTTACTATGCTATTTGACAAGAAATTTAATCCTGAGGAACTCAAACAGCTTCTTCAAAGCAAATATGGACAAGGAGTCCATGTCGAGGTTTTTCCGAATGCCAAGCATGATCAGACGGATGAAGGAGAGGAGGGACCGACCGAGGAAAAGCGAACACTCGATTTTAGCTATCACCCCAGTGGGATCAAGAATTATTTAGATCGTTATGTCATTCAGCAGGATGAGGCCAAGAAGGTCCTGTCCACGGCTGTCTGTGATCACTACCACCACATTCAGGACTGCCAGGATCGTCAAAGCTGTCGTGACTATAAGAAGCAAAACATTATCCTGATCGGTCCGACTGGAGTGGGTAAGACGTATTTAATACAGAATATTGCGCAGCTCATTGGAGTTCCCTTCGTGCGGGCAGATGCCACCAAGTACAGCGAGACAGGCTATGTAGGAGGAGATGTAGAAGACCTGATTCGAGAACTAGTTTATCGTGCGAAAGGGGATCTCCAATTGGCCGAATGCGGCATTGTCTACCTGGATGAGATTGACAAGATCGCGACTCCAACTAATGTCCTGGGGCGCGATGTTAGTGGTCACGGCGTGCAGCGAGGGCTTCTGAAACTGATGGAAGAAACCGAGGTTCCCGTACGCTCTCCCACGGACATGGCGAGTCAGATGCAGGCTTTTGTCGAATTTCAATCCAAGGGAAAGGTCGACAAGAAAACAATTAATACCAAGCATGTCCTCTTTATCGTCAGCGGGGCTTTTACAGGTCTTACCGATATTATTAAAAAACGCATTGGTTCCAAGCAAATCGGTTTCATGGGGACGAAGACCTCTGCTGAGCAGGACCACTTTCTGCTGCAGAAGGTCAAATCGGTGGATTTTATCGATTATGGCTTCGAAGCGGAGTTCATCGGTCGGCTACCCGTGGTCGTTCACTGTAATTTATTGTCTGTTAGCGATCTGTTTAATATTCTCAAACATTCAGAAGGTTCCCTTCTCAAGCAGTATAAAAAGGATTTTCTCGCCTATGACATAAACGTGTACTTTACCGATGAGGCGATGAGGACCATTGCTGAGAAGGCCGAATCGGAGCAGACCGGAGCTCGTGGTTTGATGACTGTGGGCGAAAAAGTGTTTCGTAATTACAAATTTCTGTTGCCAGATCACCCGGTGAAAGAGTTCGTGGTCAGCCGGGAAATGATCGAAGGCCCCGAAGCGAAGTTGGAAGAGCTATTAGCCGACCCGTCTCTTTACCGGGAACAGATCCTACAATTTCGTTTGAGCCGGTTCGAGGAAGAGTTTGAAAAGAAGTATGGGGTCCGAGTCAGTTTCACCCCAGAAGCTGTTCAACTTCTGGCTGAAAAAGCCGAGATCAATGGCCAGGAATTTCTAAGCTACTGCGAAGAATTATTTGGAAATTATGAGCACGGTTTGAACTTGTTGCGAAAGAGTTCCAGGAAGGACCATTTTGTTATCGATCGGGATGTTGTGCTCGATCCCGGAGGGACGTTGGAGCGGTGGATCAAGGAAACCTATCGGTGAGTGTAAGTACCGAGGACTTAGTACTGGGTTTCCTAAATACGGCATCGTATTTAGGAAACGAAACATTTCCCACGGGCTGTTAGGCTTGGAACGTGGACCGTCAGGCTCAGTTCCTCAAGGGCATTGAGTTGTTTAACCAGGAGAACTTCTACGAATGTCACGACACGGTAGAAGTAATTTGGTTGGAAGAATCTAGTGACGAACAGCCATTTTTCCAGGGAATTATTCAATCAGCAGTTGCCTTTCACCATTATCAGCACGACAAATGGGGGGCAGCTCGATTCATGCTGGAGTTGGCCATTGGAAAGCTGTGCGGTTACCCGGACGATCATCACGGACCGAGACTTCAGGAGTTTTTTGGCGAGTTTCAGGGATGGAAACTGGCTCTAGACAAGGCCATATCGGAGGGGAGCCAAGGAGAACTCGGGCTGGTTTACCCGAAAATAAGATTTAAGATGATCGGGAAAAAGGTATAGCTGGCTCGCCGGTTCATCTCCACAGGCACTACAACTAATGTGGGCCCTCTTGGGACTGGCCGAGTCCTACTCTGCCCAAAAGTTGAGATAAAAAAAACAAAAAAGTTTGCCATTCCTACACCCCCGCGCTGGATCCAAAGTATGACTTTACACCAAGATCTCCTAAAGCACGCTAACCCTGTCTGGGAAACCATACTGTAGCATTGGTTCCTGAAATCGGAATTTCCTAGTTTAAGGTGTACTTAATTCCTTTATCCTAGCGACAAGATAAGCCTGATCCCGATCCCCTTTCAGGCTGTTGCACGCCCCACAGAGCAGTTGCAGATTATCTAGGTGGTCACTCCCGCCCTTACTCTGTGGAACGATGTGATCAGTGGTGAAATTGCGGAATGGAAAGGCAACCTTACAACCTCCACAAAGCCCTTCCTGCTGGCCGAACAACAGGTGCTTGTGGGTACGGTAATGGGGGAGTTTTCCGAGGTCCGTCCGCCTCGGAATATCGGAGCGGCGAATCGGTTTGAAGTTGTGAAATAGGTCTACTTCTTTGCGGATTCTCACCTGCACGAGCTCGGCTGCCTTTTCGGATATGTCGATGTCGACCCACTGGCGGTCCAAGCGTTCGGCTGCGACACAGGCCGTGGCGCATCCGGCGAACGGGTCCAGCACTATGTCCTCCTCGTTGCTACTGGCGCGGATAATGCGGTCCAGGAGTTCTAGGGGCTTCTGGGTGGGATAGCCTGTACGTTCTTTGTCCGAGTTGTTGATTTTCTGGATAGCCCAAACATCGTCAAGTGGAGAGCCGTAAGACATAGCTTCATCAAGATAGCGCCGAACTCGTTTGCCTCCGCCAGCGTCGAAAAGAACGTACTCCTTGTTTTCTGAATCCAGGCGTACCTTCTGCTTGCGCCGTGTTACATACTCCTCCTTGTTTTTCCAAGGCCGCGCCGGACAGTAAAACGTGGTATCGGCACTCATGCCGTAAAACAGAATCGTGTCGTGTCGCTTCTCCAGATAACGCTTCATCCTCTTATTCCACCCGCTGTAGTGCCAGATGATCTCATTCCGAATGCATCCTTTACCAAACACGGCATCCATGAGTAGCTTCAAATAATGGCTGGCTGTCTGATCGCAATGCAGATAGATTGAACCTGTCGGTTTCAGCACCCTCCACATCTCAAGCAGCCGGACGGCCATCATAATCAGGTAGGACGTCATGCCCTTGCCGTGCGCTTCACCAGTCGCCCTGATGACTGCATACACAGCCGGGTTCTGCTCGGCTATCTCGCCGTGCCACGCCGCGTCCACATCGTCCAGGGTCCAGGCGCGCATCCTTGAAGGCCGCTCCCGCCGCCTCAGAGCCGATAGGCGCACTGTAGGCGCGGTTACTGTTGAACGGCGGGTCCAGGTAGATCAGGTCTACGCTTTCGCTGTTCATGCCGCGCATGATCGGCAAGTTGTCGCCCGTCCACATGGTGCGTGATTTGAAGTTTGGTTTACTCATCGCCCGCGAACGGTATTTGCTCATCCTTCTTTGGAAGGGCTCGGCTCAGACTGCGCTTGAAGCTGTTCCAATTCGGGGAAGCTCGCATCAACGCAATCACAGCGGCTAAGTGCTCCTTGAGCTTTGGATGCCCCAGGTCTGGGGTAAACCACTGAAAGAGTTTGTGGCGTCGATATCCCGTTGGCGTCTTGGGGTTTAGCCTTCTTAACTCTTGCAACACGCCAGGGGCAAGTCGGTCATAGACAAAATCGTTCGTGTAGTGTCCGATGACGGACGGCTTTTTGACTCCATACGGCCCAGGCCATCCTTTTAATCGGAAGATTTGCTTGTAGAACTCATAGGGAAAGGTCTTGGTCCAAGGTTGCAGTTCGTCGGCAATGAACTTCTCCAAGATTATTGCAAGGGCTCGTTGCTCCCTGATCTGTTGGTAGCCGGTCGCCTCATCAACGAGGGCAATAATGCCGATGTGAGAAAATCCGCGCAGAAGAATGGAACAACGCTCAGCGATCCGTTCCTGGTTTGGGCGTAAGTTTCCTGATCTTTGTGCTTCAAGAAGGGTCAAGCAAATATCAGCTAGGATTGTAGCCGGATACCCATAGGCATTTCCCCCTCCGGACGGATTTTTGAAAAGAATCGGGTTTTTTAAGGCCGGCACTAAGTCATTGTTAACGAAAGGACTTATGGATTTGGAAGCCATCAATTGAGGCATTCTAAAGCCGACCTCTGGGTTGAGTCCAATTCCGGCTGTTACGCCGCGTTGGCTTAGAACTCTGGTTTCGTCTTCCAACACATAGCAAGGTATCTCAATGTCCCGGATGATTATCGGTTTGTCTGGTGTTCCAGCGATAACTTTCAGTGTTTTCTTGTTCATACTTGTAACCCCAATCCTCGGTCGATGGTCTGGAAGAACGCCGAAACCGGATCGGCATACCGCAAGTTGTATCGATAGCAGAACTCATTCACATACTTCTGAAGATGTTTCCGGCTGACGCTGTGGAATTGACCGAACATCCCACGTTTCAATAGCGCCCAGAAACCCTCTATGGTGTTGGTGTGGATGTTGCCGTCCACATACCAGTCCTGATGCTTGATGACGGCATGAGGAAGAACCCTGGACATCCCCCAATAGCCTGTGTACTCATCGGTAATCAAGCAGGATTGCCCTGTGTCCACCCGATCTTTGACGAAGGCCCGCAGGTGCCTTCCCTTCATCCTGTCCTTGGTAACGGCCTTAGCGGTTACTCTCCCCCCACGTTCAACAGCCCCGATGATGGGAGACTTTTTGGTTCCTCTACCTCTCTTGGGTGGATCGTGGGTGGGTAGCTTCCCTTTCTTGGCTTCCCACCGATGTAGGTCTCATCCATCTCCACAACCCCTGCTAGTAGATTTCTCTGGTCTGACTGGGACATGGCTTTGCGGATCTGCATTGATATTCTCCATGAAGTGTTCTTGTTGACCTTAAGGCTACGGGAGAGCTGCAAGGCAGAAATATCCTTCTTGGCACCGAGGATCATCGAGATTGCAAGGAACCACTTCTGTAAAGGAAGGTGTGTGTGGTGGAAGATCGTTCCTACAGTGACACTGTAGGAGGAACGGCAAACATAGCAATGATGCCGAGAGCCGGTGCGTCCAGACCTATCAGATCCGCAGTAGGGGCACTCGGGTTTATTGTCCCACCTTGCGGTTTCCAGGTACTCTATACAGGCTTGATGAGTGGGGAAAAGCTCGAAGATTTGAAGTATGTCCATGCACAAATAGTAGCATAGACAGGTGACTAAATCTACACCTTAAACTAGGAAATTCCGATTAAAAAACCAACAGGCTGGGGAGATTATCGAGGGGTTCGGCGATAAACTTTGGCGTAAATCGTGCGGAAAGGCGAGACGCAGTAGTTCTCAATCAGTCGCTTGCTGGCGATCGGGTGAGAAACAAGTTTCGCCAGGAATTGATCGTTGATCCGAAAGGTCAGACGCATGATATCGGCCTTGTCGGACCGTCTTTCAACTGAAAAAAATTCTTTCAGATTCGGCTCACACCGAAAAATATCCTGGTAGCAGTATGTTCTTAATTCATAGGGAGTGGGGACGGTATCTTTGCCAGTCCTCTTATAGTGGTCGAGTAAGCGCTCCTGAAACTCTTCGTAGTCAAAGCCGTGTACCTTGTTGTTGACGCTCACCTCGAGAGTGAAACGGTCACCGTGCCAGTGCGACCGCATGCCATAGGTGAAATCGAGCTGATCTTTGTTGAACTTGATTCGATGACCTTTCTCGTCGTGATATCGCTTTAGTTCCGCTTCGTTTTTTAAACCCGGTTTCAATGCCAATTGTTCTTGGGTGATGTAATAATTCGATACATTTTCATACCATTCGTCGATAAGATTACTTAGGATTCTTTCAATCGCCTGTTGGATAGCATGTTCCTGATCAGCCGTTACTACCATAGGGGTGTAATTGTAAACGAAGTTTGTCTAAGAGCAAAAGGGATAGCAGCTTTTGTGGCTAAATATTGACCAATCATGTAGGTCAATTCCGGAATCATTTTGGCCTGTCTGTTGTTCTGTGGTTGTCAGCGTGTGGTGATAAACCTATCATCAACGAACCTATACCTCCGGGGAACCTGGTTCGGATTCACCGCCTGATGGCCGAATGAGATCAGCTTTTGGGTCGGAGACAGGACCACTTGGCCCTGGTGAAATACCTCGAGGCTTACGGTCTTCATCCTTATCATCCAGTCGTTTTTAACAAGTTGGTGGTAGCCCTATGGGTGTCTCCAAATGTATGAGCTGGGCATGAAAGCGTTGGACTGATCGATTGCCCTGATCGTGACTCAGCTTTTGCCTATAACACAAAAGGATTTATCCATCTGGAGCAATCACCGCACAATAAGCCAATCCACTCTTTCGAGAAAGCCCTTTGTTTGCATGATTAGGTGACAAGTTTTTATCTCAATCTCGCTTACGCCTTTGTCCGAGGAAACAAGGACCGGGATGACATCAAAGCTTACCGGCGGGGATTGGAGCTTGCCCCGCATGTTTTTGACAAAGACGAGGCCATCCCCCTTATGTGACTCCGGATGTGCTTAATCTGGAAAAGAACTAACAATTGGCTCGGCTTTTCGGACCGGAGTCGGCTTTTAACCGACGAGGCGTTTGAAAACTTGCGCCAGGATTCCGACTTCACTCAACTATTGTGTTTGTATGGAATCAGGACGAAAAGACCCTGAGAAGGAGAACTCGGCTTCATGAATAAGCTCACGTTTGTGGCCGTCTCGCCGCCACCCTGCGGGTTGATGATACGGCGGGTGATCTCTTTTTTGTAGTTTGTCGTCACCGATGCAATGGCATCAACTCCTTTTTTTCTTCGCGACTTAACCTCGCCATATTCTCAGCAAACGTCAGTGTTTTTATAAAACCGAACACTTAGTTCATCATGCGCCGTATTTGTTTTTCAAGGTCTGCCCGGCTGAGAAACTGAGATTCGACAAGCTCCAGGTCCTCCTCTATCACCCGGCGAATCTCGAACAAAGAACTTTCTTTCAATATATCGAGGACTTCTTCAGAGGTCAGAGTAGAAGGGTGTGATCCCAGAGGAGAAATCCACATCTCGTCCTCCCCCCGATGACACCTGATCACGGATTTGTTCTTTTCACAAAAGATCTCCAGGTAATCTACAGTAATCCAGTTTTCCTTCATGGCAGGAGCAGTATAAGCATTGGAGGTCGTTTATTTCAAACAGTCGGCTACGTCTAGCAGCCCGTGGTCAAAGTTGCGCTGGGTTGCGAGTCATGGACTGTGGTCAATGGTCAGACGCGAAGAAAGGAGTTGATTCATTCGCATTGGGGACGACGAGCAACATAGTTCAGCGGCCGCAATCGCCTGGGGTTCTTCGGGTGGCGACGCCTTACAGTGCATGAGATTCTCGGTGAGAGCGCCAAAATAAATGAGCTTTCCGGAGGCGTGGTCTTCAGCTTCTAGTTTTCTGGTCCCACAAATAATATGCCATTTGCTGCAAGAGAAATGGTTTTTGATTCGAGGCGTGGCGATGAGTTGGTGCTACAGCATTGGCGACGACGAACCATAACGAGATCTCCCTCCACATTCTCAGTCAGCAGGGTAGCGTCGGGATGACCCTGCTTTCTTTTCGCGTCTTTTTGACGATCCGAAGTAGTATTGTGTGGATTCTCGCTTTCCGAAATCAAGACCGTTGCGATCGCCACAAACGCGTATTGATGAAACTGAGTCAGTAGACCCCAGAAAGCAAAGCATTAAGTATGCCCTTCGAGTTCCTGGAGGATATCGCGTTTGAGGCCTAGGGGAAGGATCTGGAAGAGCTCTTTATCACAAGCGCATATACGACGATGAACGTTATGGTTGAGAATCTGGACGCTATTAGACCCTGGGAAAGTGGCGAACTTGAGCTGGATAATGAGGCATTGGACATGCTTCTTTTCGATTTTTTGCAGGAGCTGATCTATTACAAGGATTCGGAAAGACTATTGTTGCGTGTTCCATACGTCAAGATTCAGAAGGGAGGAAGGGAGCATACATTAAGCGTACGTGCGCAGGGTGAGGTGTTAGACCCCGATCGTCATCTACAGCGGGTCGACGTCAAAGCGGTAACCCTGCATCGTTTCAGCCTGGTCAGCACCGAACAGGGTTGGCGTGCCTCAGTCATTCTAGACATTTAGTGGTTGCTCAATACACACATGTGGCTGTAGTGATGACAGGAGACGGTATCTGTCGTCACGGTCATCCGGACAGTATCGATCTGCTGTTGACGTTGACAATTTAACAATTGATGTGGCTCGCCAGATCTGGAACCAGAAAGAGGGTCGCGCTGCCGATTCCTCCGGCGCTTAGAATCTGTCCCAGTGGAATACTCCTGTGACCAGTGCCGTGCGACCTGTTAGATCCAGCATTTCTCATCTATCACCTTGCCCTTACTTAGATTTTCGGAATCTTTTCCGAGACAAAGCGGTCAGTCTCCACCTGTGATGGCAATGCTAAAGACAAGAGGGAACCAGGTAACATGAGCAGAACAAGACCAGTTAGTGTGATTTGGAGTCCAAAAAAGTCACCGAAGATTCCCACGAGAGGAATGAAAAGTCCTCCCACGCCCCAGGCGAAACCCATCACCAGTGCGGATACGGTGCTGACTCTTCGAGGGATGAGTTTTTGGGCCATGACCACAGTGACCGGTGAGGTGAACAAGAGGAAAGCACCACCAGCGGCACACAGCAAAATAGACCAGGGGCCGCGAGTCCACAAGAACCCGATCAGGAGAGGGAAGCAACCCAGCATGGAGAAAATCATGATGGGTTTTTCCCCAAAGCGATCCGATAGCGTTCCTCCTAAAAAAGCAGCGCTGCCTCCTGCCAACAAAAAGAGCGTGAGAAACTGACTGCCTTGTACCTCGGTGTAGCCCTGCATTGTCCAATAGAGGGGGAGAAATGAGGTGAAGGTAACCTGGATCACCGATCGCAACACCACCAAGACATAGAGAACCACCATGGGTTTGAGTTGTTTGTGCAGTAGCTCGAAAAGAGCCAGGCGAGCCCCGCCCGGATTCAGCCGTTTGGGGGAAGGGCCATAACAAAGCAGATAGCCGCTCATGAGTAAGCCAGGGAGGGCAGCCCAATAACTGTTGGTTAATCCGGCCAGAGTGATGATGCTGGTGATGTAAATTGGCCCTAAGGCATAGCCTACCATGCCCCCCGCGATGAAGAACGACATCTGCGATCCGTGATTGTCCCTAGACACTTCTGCCGTGATCGCAGCTCCCTGGGGATGGAAAGCCGCCACGCCGACTCCGCCCAAGACTAACAAGCCTAACAGCGTGTAGAAGTCAGCAGCCAGGCCTAGTGAGGAAATAAAAACCCCGGCGATGCCAGGACCCAGTGCTGCAAAAACTTTGTGTCGCAAGCGGTCGGCTAGATACCCGTAAAGCGGCTGCATCAAAGCGCTGGAAAAAACCAAAGCCCCTCCCAGAATGCCTGCCTCGGCCAGTGAAAGATTCAGCTGCTTATTCAGGAAAGGTAAAAAAGCGCCAAGCATGCTGGAGTAAGTGTCAATGAAAAAATGGGCGGTAGCCAAGGAGAGAACCGATTTATGAATCTTCATCTTGCTAAGTGTTTTGTTTCCTACGTGCGATGACGTTTGCCGCGAGCGCAACGGCTTCAAGTTTGCGCCTACGATTGGGAACTGTCACGTTCGCTACAAAATGGGACCAATTCTAGGAACAGGATATCGGTATTGATCCCTTTTTTCTTCGTGACCTTACCTCGCCACATCCTCAGTAAACGTCAGTGTATTTAGGAAGCCAGGTAGGCATCAAGTCCTAAAGGCTCTCCATTTTACCTCTTAAGAGAAACTGATCGAAAATGGGCCATCCCGACACAGATAGATTCTACCCTTGTTAGAATAGATAAGGTGAAGATTTCCGAGTTCGATTACGATTTGCCGCGTGGACTCATTGCGCAGCATCCTACGGATAAGCGCGAGACTTCTCGCCTGATGGTTGTGCACAGAGACTGTGGTGACATTGAACACCGTTACTTCCAGGATTTACCCCAGTTTCTGTCGAGTGAAGATCTGGTTGTTCTCAACGACACACAGGTGTTTCCAGCCCGTCTTTATGCTAGAAAGTGTGACACTGGAGCACGCATGGAAGTTTTGCTGGTGCGCAGATATCGGAACGATCTGTGGGACGCTCTGATTCAGCCGGCAAGAAGAGTCAAGCCAGGGAACCGTCTGATTTTCGCGGCGGATTGCCTAGAGGCAGAAGTGGTGGAGAGTCCTCCGTCAGCGACTCGTCGGCTCCGCTTTACGTATAAGGGGAAATTCTGGGAATGGATCGAAAGACTGGGGAAAATTCCTCTGCCTCCCTATATCGAGCGGGAAGCGAACCAGGAGGATCGAAAACGTTACCAGACAGTGTATGCTCGTGCTTTGGGGTCTATCGCCGCCCCGACCGCTGGACTCCATTTTACCTCGGAGTTGCTCCAGAAGCTCTCACACTGCCAGATCACGCTCCATGTTGGTTACGGGACATTCAAACCAGTGTCCGAGAAGGGAATCGAAAATCATATTATGGAGCCGGAATACTATGAGGTCAGCCATCAGGCGGCGGCATGCATTGAGGAACATCGGTCAGTGGGTCGGCGGGTCATTGCCGTTGGAAGTACTAACACTCGAGTTCTGGAGCACGTCTTTTCACAGCGAGGGGAAATTGTGTCGGAAAAAGGTTGGACTAAGCTCTTCATCCGTCCCGGTTTCCGCTTTCAAGTGGTGGGTGGCCTGGTCACGAATTTTCATTTGTCGAAATCAACTCTCTTGCTCCTAGTTTCAGTTTTTGCAGGCAAGGAGTTGATCAAGAAATGCTACCGTGAGGCCATTGATCGCCAATATCGCTTTTATAGTTATGGCGATGCCATGTTGATTTTGTGATGGTGGAAAAAGTACGGGGTATTCACGTTGATTCACCCAAACAGAAGCTCCGTTGAAACCGGGCTATCGTGAAGGAGACGTTCGAAGAATCACGGGAAGGAAAATTTCTTCGCTTGTCATAGAGAAGCCACGAGTAGACCCGTGTCGAGTATCCGAAATTCCACCCCAACATGTTAAGGGATTAAACCGAATTCGACATCAGTGACGTCTTTTAAGGCTTCTTGCATGTAGTTTCTGATCTTAGCCACGAGAGTTTTTTCGTTCAGACGAACTGCTTCACGCGTAACGCTGAACTGAGTGGCGATTTCCTGTAGGGTTTTTGGTTCTTCGGCGATTAGCCGCTGTGCAAGAATGGCCTTTTCTCTCGCATTCAAGGTCTTAGTAAACTCCTGAACTTTCCTGCTGAATAGCTCTTTGAGTTCTCCCCGGGCCAATTTCTCGTCGATCAATTCGTCGGTCGCTCTCAAGGTGTCCAAATAGGAGAGAGTTTGTCGGTCATCGAGGTGACTGTCCAGACTCAAGTCGGCGGACTCAATGTTTTGCTGGACCTCGCGTACATCATCGAGGCTGACATTCAAGCGTTTAGCGATCAGCGCAGGAGTGGGTTCGATTCCCTGCAGACGAAGCCTTTCTTTCTCTTTGCGCAGGTTAAAAAGGATTTTTCTTCGTTCATTGGTCGTCCCGATTCTGACAATGCGAAAGTTGTCCAGAACGAATTTAATAATATAGGCTTTAATCCACCAGGTCGCATAGGTTGGAAGTCGGTTTCCCTTGTAGGGATCGAAACGTTTTACTGCTTCCATGAGGCCAATGTTTCCCTCTTGGATCAGATCCATGGTGTTGGAATAGACTCGGTTGTAAAGCATGGCAATCTTGACAACCAGTCGCAAATTGGAGGTTATGAGTCGAAGGGTGGCTTCCTGATCTTCACTTTCCTGGTAGAGCACAGCCAATCTATGTTCTTCCTCGGCACTCAGCGGCTCAAACTGGCTTATTTCAATCAGATATCGGCGTAGGGGGTCAAGCCGCGCAAGTTTCACACGGTCGTCGGGAGATAATCTTTCGTTTTTCCGCTCGACAAGCGGTTCCAGGATGTTCTCTCCGACTTCTTTTTCCGCCGGAGACTGTTCAGGTTTAAGTGCTTTGGGTTTCATTAAATGAAAATCTTATCATTTTTTTTGAAAGGAATGAGCCTGGTCGCCCCTCACCAAGTAGCTGCCGAATCCGCTTCTCAAATCCACTGCCGGAGCGTGAGAAAGGCCGGTTTATTAACTACTGATTTGCTGCTCCTTGCTCGTAGCCCCTTTTTGAACAAACTGCTCATACAGTTCCACCTCTTCCATGTTGCCGATCACAAGAGGGACCCTTTGGTGCAAAGAGGTAGGTTGGATCTCCAAAATTCTCTGCCGTCCTGTTGAGGCTTTGCCACCAGCCCGTTCTACAATGAAGGCAATAGGATTAGCCTCGTAAAGGAGGCGGAGCTTGGGTTGAGGGTTTTGAGGATCCTTGTAACTTGTGGGGTAAAGGAAGACACCTCCCTTCAGAAGGTTACGGTGAACGTCAGCCACCAGTGATCCAATGTAACGTAGGGAGTGGGACCCGCCATTTTTTAAAAACTGGACATACTTTCGTGTTTCCTCTGTCCAGTTTGCGTAAGAGCCTTCGTTGACAGAGTAAATCGAACCCCGTGGCGGGATACGGATATTGGGGTGAGAAAGCAAGAACTCGCCAATGCTCGGGTCCAAGGTAAATCCGTGAACCTGCTGTCCGGTAGTATAGACCAACATGGTGCTGGAGCCGTAGATTACATAACCAGCTGCCACCTGCTTGAGACCAGGTTGCAAACAATCTTCCAGGATGCCGTCCGGCGAGGAACTCTTTTTGTGTAGAATTGAAAAAATACTGCCAATGCTCACATTGACATCTATATTGGAGGACCCGTCCAGCGGATCATAAATCAATATATACTCTCCTTTGGTAAACCTTTCGGGGATTGTCATAATCTCTCGGCTTTCCTCGGAAGCCATCAGGCAGAGATGCCCGCCGTGATCCATCGCTTGGAAGATGGTCTTATGGGCGAATACGTCAAGCTTTGTCAAGCGTTCCCCGTGGATGTTCTCCTGGTCGGTCAGACCGATGATTTCAGCCAGTCCTGCCTTGTTTACCTGATTGGAGATGATCTTAAAAGCGATGGTCAAATCCCACAGTAAACACGTAAATTCTCCGGTTGCTCCGGGGATGCTTTTTCCCTGGTCCACTAAATGTCGGGCAATGCTGTGGGCGGGTTGATTCATCATACCTCCCGGAAAGACTTAAGTGGTTCGTATCCTAAATATCATGACCTTTGTGATGAACGCGACGGTGTAGAGTTCCCGGAGCGCTGCTGCGATTCGAGAAAGAAAGCGGCGCTGTCCCGCCGCCACTCTTTGGGTAGAAGGGGACAGGACAGCAGGGCATTGACGATGGAGGAGATGACCGATTCATCATAGCCCGTGACATTCAGGAATAGCTTTTCTTTTCGACTGAGTTTACAAATCAGATTGTGCCGAATTTCATCTTTAACGGAACCAAAGATGGGAGAGCTTACTTCTACCTTCCTCAATTGTTCTAGTTTGCAAGTATTCACAGCTTTGAGAGTGCATTACGTTAACAGCCCGCGCTATAAAACAGTACCATCATCTCTCACATCCCAGTCCTAATAGCCCTAAGATTGATCTTGGTTCCTGGGTTGAAACTTTGATGATTTCCACCAATGTTTCAGGTTTGTCTTGTTTTGCAACCCTGAGTTTGTTTCTGAAAGGCCATCATTGGACCTACATGAAAGTTGGCATTCTAAAAGGATAACATCAGGTCACCAGAGTTAAAACTTTTCTAAGCCTGTTATACTACAGCCCCAGAACCCGCAGAATTTCCCTCTTGTCCGCTGAGACTTGAACGGGCTGGTTGGCATAGGTGGAAGTCAACTTACCCGATTTTTTCATGACGACATTTTGGTACGTGGCATGTTCGTAGAGGTTATCAAAGTGATAGTGGAGTGTGTACTCGGGATCCTTGAGCTGATGGCCTGTCAATATCGCTATCACCTCCTCTTCGGGATCAATGGTGATTTTTCCTTGATTGCTCCGATCGATTTCGAGTAGCTTCTTCAAGCCCGCCACGGTCGTGGCAGAGGCAGGTTCGCAGCCAATGCCATCCCGCCCCAGAATCGCTTTGGCATCCGCAATTTCCTGTTCATTGACTACGTCACACCAACCGTCGGTGAAATCCAGAGCACGCACCGCTTTCTTCCAGCTGATCGGTCGACCGATCTTAATGGCGCTGGCCAGGGTCCAAGCATCTTTTACGGGGACCAATTCTCGGGAGCTGGTTACTAAGGTCCGATAGAGAGGATCGGCACCACTGGCCTGAATAATGGTGAGTCGTGGAATTTTCTGGATGAACCCCAACTCTTTGAGTTCCATCAATGCCTTTCCGTATGAAGAGCTGTTGCCAAGATTGCCACCGGGTACTACAATGCGATCGGGAATCTTCCAGCCCAGTTGATGGAAGAGTTCCAGGATCACAGTCTTCTGCCCTTCTAGACGAAAGGGATTGATCGAGTTCATCAGGTAAAGACCAGCTTCGTTCGAAATATCCCGTACCAGGTTCATAGCGACATCGAAGCTGCCTTTGATCTGGACCGTTAGTGCCCCGTAGTCCAGGGTTTGAGACAGTTTTCCGTAGGCAATCTGACCCTCCGGGATAAACACAACCGCCTGCAAGTCTGTGCGTGCACAGTAGGCAGCCATTGATGCCGAGGTATTCCCGGTGGAAGCGCAGGCCACTGAGCGTGAATTAAGCTTTCGGGCTTGTGTAATGGCAACGGTCATCCCGTAGTCTTTGAAAGAGCCGCTTGGATTTCCCCCCAGATGTTTAACCCGTAAGCGTTTTAGGCCGATGTAGTCAGCACTGCGCGGGGCGTCCAGGACAGGATTGTTGCCTTCCCCAAGAGTGACAATATTGTTGAGGTCCTCTGGGTTAAAGGGTAGAAATTCACGGTAACGCCAAACTCCACTAAGATTCACCGGGTTCGTCGAAGAGCGTCGCTGACCAAAAACTTTTTTGAGCTTTTTTACATCGATAGAGGGAAAATAATAAGCGATATCGAGAAGATTTGAGCACGACGGACACTGGTAGAGCTTTTCACTGATTTCAAATTCCTTTTGGCAGGATTGATTAATACACCGAAAGAAAAATGGTGCGTTCATTCATGTAATAGCTGTCGAAAACGCCCAGTGATTTCGGGGGAATTCCAAGGGTAGGATCCCACCCGTGTGGCCACCAAACGCCCCTTGGGGTCAATCACCAAGGTCGTGGGAAAACTAACGATCTGAAACCGTTTTCTCAGAATGTCTTTCGGATCCAGTAAAATGGTGAATGGATAGGGATTGGTCTTCATGAATTTGCGCACCGTTTTCCGGTCCTCGCTGGTGACAGCGATCATCGATAGACCTTCCTGTGAAAGTTCCTGGTAAAGCTCTGTCATGTGCGGCATTTCAACCCGGCAGGGACCACACCATGTAAACCACATGTTTAAGAACAGAATCTTATCCTGGAAATGCTTCAGCGACACTTTCCTGCCCGTCAAGGTTTCAAAGGTGCCGGAGAGATCGAGTTGTTTGCGTTCTGCAGGAGGTGTCCATTTTACTAGAGCTGATCCGTAGGAGGTCTGTGAATCGGGTAATGCCAAGTACGCCACCAGCAGCAGGATCAGAATAGGCACGCTGACACCCAAGACAAAGTTCGGCGAGATCCAGGTTACCAGCTGTTTCCTGCAGGCCAGTAAAAGCAAGATCAAGGTCGACAAAAGGAGTGGGCTAACCCAGACCCTATATCCTAGACTACCTGAAGGGAAAAACCAACCCCAACAGATTAAACTCGCGGACAATAGGGTGACCCCGAGAATGGCTGGGAACAGAATTCGAAAAACACTTTGAAATCGGCCCATGCCCTTCCTGAAAGATTATTCTAACACAGAGGGAGAAAGCTAACAGGGATTAGGATGCAGTTTAGCCACGGCAGTTCCCATATCACCAGTTCCTTTATCCAACCTCCAAACGTGACGCCAATCGATCTGGCGGTCCGAACGTATTCTCCGTGCGGGTCAACCAAACGTTGGTGAGCCACTACCTCTCGAATCGGGACGGAGTCAATGTGGCCACATTTGAGACAGACCATCCGGCCAAATTCGCCTCTTTCCACCAGTTCCACAGCGGTGACGCCAAAGCGAGTTGCTAGTAGGCGCGGTCAAAGGTACTGGGGATCCCCCCGCGCTGGAGATGACCCAGGACGAGCACCCGAATGTCAAACGGGTTCCGCGGATCATTTTGGCAGCTACAAACCCAATTCCACCTGGCTTGTCACAGGGGTTTTTCGGATCAGATTCCTAGTAGATCGGTCTTCCTGTTTCAGATACAGCGCCTTCAGCGACCACTGAAACCGTGAACGGGCGTCCAGCCTGTTCACGGTTTAGAATTTTCTCGCACACCTTTTCAATGTGAAAAGGAATCTCAGGGATCAGAATGATATCGGCTCCACCGGAGATTCTAGCCTCCAGAGCGATCCATCCAGCATTGCGTCCCATGACTTTAACGATCATGACACGGTCATGGCTTTCGGCCGTGATGTGGATTTTATCAATGGCCTCCATCTTCCGGGATGTGGATGTGGCGGGCCAGGCTTCGGTTTAGGGTTCCTTCTCATTGCCTATGCGACCGCCCTCGTCGTTTTGCCTAAAACTGGTGCCCTTTGCACTTGCCACAAAATGGCACCAATTTCGAGGACAGGACACTGAATCGACTCGTCCTTTCTTGAGACCTCATCTCACCAGATTCTCAGCAAACATTCGTGTATCAGCGAAATCGAGTACATAAGTATAGTGTTTGACAAGCTTCTTCGGACTGCACACAATTGACTCATCGAACTAAGGGCAACCGATCGGTGCATACATGGCTAGAGGTCAATGCGGAGGAGTCACCAATCGATGGTTAGTGGCCAGTAGCTACTGAACTATTCACGAGATTTAGATGATTAGAATCACTGAAAATACTGGTGTCGCGTTGGCCAGTGCACAGCTACAAAAGAACCTGGCCGCAACTCTTGGTAAAACTCTCCACTCTCGTGACCAAGCCGTTTCAGAGGTTTCAAACTGGGAAGAGCTCCGTCAGTATGCCCATGACGTCAAGACTCATACCCTGGCCCGACTGGGTCACTACCTGCAGCAATTAGAACAACGTGTTATCGAACAAGGGGGTAAGGTAGTGTGGGCCGAGACGGCGGAAGAAGCCGTGCATTTCATCCTCGAACTGGCCCACCAAAAAGGGATTCGCAAGGTGGTTAAGAGTAAAAGTATGTTGACTCAGGAAATTCATCTCAACGAGGAACTGGAGCGTGCCCAAATTCAGGCGGTGGAAACTGATTTGGGCGAATACATTGTCCAGCTCGCTCAGGAAGCGCCTTCCCACCTAATTGCACCAGCAATCCACAAGTCGCGTGGTGAGATCGCCGACCTTTTTGCTGAAAAACTGGGCATACCACGAACCGAAGACGCGAAAGAGATAACCCGGTTAGTCCGAAAACTGCTGCGCTCGGAGTTTTTGACAGCTCGAATGGGTATCAGTGGCCTGAATTTCGCCGTGGCTGAAACCGGTACAATCGTCATCGTCGAAAACGAGGGAAACGCCCGTTTGTCGATATCAGTTCCCCAGGTTCACGTTGCCCTGATGGGAATCGAGAAAGTGATTCCCCGCAGCTCTGATCTAGCAGTGTTTTTAAAGTTGTTGGCGAGAAGCGCAACTGGGCAAAAAATGACCTGTTACGTAAATTTTATCAACGGAGTACGGCGTGCCGGGGAACTCGACGGCCCTCAGGAGCTCTACCTGGTTTTACTCGATAATGGTCGTAGCAAAATTCTTGCGGATGATTTCCTCAGTCAGACGCTCTCTTGTATTCGCTGCGGTGCCTGCTTGAACGTTTGTCCTGTCTATCAGCGTATTGGCGGACACGCCTACGGATCAGCCTATCAGGGACCTATCGGGGCGATACTCACGCCTCAATTGTTTTCCGTTCATCAAGTTCCTGAGCACCCGTTTGCTTCTTCTTTGTGTGGTGCCTGCCACGAGATCTGTCCGGTGAAAATCGAGATCCCCCACATTTTGCTCAAGCTGCGTGAAAAGGTACAACAGCAGCTAAATGCCAAAACGGCACGACTGCCTCTGGAAAAATGGGCCATGCAAATTTGGGCCTGGGTAATGTGCTCTCCTGCTCGTTATATTCGCTTGGGACGGTGGATGCGGTTTTTTCAGAAGTTTTTTGTCCGAAAGGGCAAGTTGAGGATCCCCTTTCCCCCCTTGAATCGTTGGGTCAAGCATCGAGAGCTTCCGAGCCTGGCCGCAAAGACTTTTAGCGAGATTTACCAATTGGAGAAAACAAGAGCTAATCGCCGGCCAGCGGAGGAGGAAACATGAGCCGGGCGGTTATGCTGGAGAAAATTCGTCGATGTTGTAGTCGGGCGCGTCGGGTGAGACAGCCGCTTTTGCTGCCGGAGTTTCCCGTTTACGAGGATCGGGTAGATACATTCCGACAAGAGCTGAAGAGGGTAGGCGGGGACTTTTTCGAGGCGCGTCGGGAAGACCAGTTGGAGGCAGCCTTATCGGTTGTGCTCCGCCGGGCTGGTGCCACGGCCATTTATTGGGAGAGTGAGGAAATCTTTCAAAAGCATGGGATTCCCTATCGGCTTCGAAATCCGGAGGCTTTTGCGCAGGGTGATCTGGTCCACAGTTCGCACTTTGGTGGACGGGTGAAGATGCCGATCATTCTCAATGCCAAGCGTTATGAACGCGAAAACCTGGCCACAGTTACACTTTCAGCCAGCAGTGCCCTTTGCGGCATCGCGGAGACCGCCAGCGTGCTCCAGCCAGTTGGAATCGGAAAGGGACGGTTATTCTGCGCCTTACCGCCGGCACATCTGGTGTTTCTCTCAGAGAAAGATCTGCTAAACAATCACGCTGAATGCTTCACCTCGATCCGCCTCGGTCAAAAAGGCAGTGCCCTCACACTGGTTACTGGTCCCAGCCGGACTGCTGATATTGAAAAGACCCTGGTTGTCGGAGTCCACGGACCTGGACACTGGTCCGTCATCCTAACAGGGTGATGTTCGCGTTGATGACGTTTGTCATTTTTCTGTTCGAAAAATCTAGTGTTATGTCTCTGAAATTCGTGCTATTTTGTGGCGGGCGTGATGGCATCCCAGTTTTGGGGGCGACGATTAATCGATGCGAAGGCATCTACTCTTACTCGCTCCGCGACCTCAACTGATAAGCCTCATTCGCAAAATGGCGCGAGTTTCGGCTCAACAGGACACGAGTTATGCCAGTCAGTCTTCGCGGAAAAACAGCGCTTGTTACGGGGGCCGCTAAAAGAATCGGCAGAGTAATCGTACTGGCGCTTGCTCAGGAGGGTGTCAATGTGGTGTTCAATCATCGAAACAGTGCCATCGAAGCCGAAAAAACTAAAAAGGAATTGCAGGCAACAGGGGTCAAGGCCCTGGCATTGCAAGCAGATCTGACCGACCTGGACGCTTGTGACGCATTACTCAGAAAGGCTGCTGATACCTTTGGCCAAGTTGACATCTTGATCAACAATGCGTCCGATTTCCCGAGAAGTGTACTCAAGGACCTCCGCTGCAATCGAGAAAAGTTCAGTCAACAACTGGATTATCTAGTGAGGCTTCATATGCGGGCCCCGTTGTATCTGAGCATGCAACTTGGTTCGCAAATGAAAGAAAATGGGTGGGGACGAATTGTCAATATCACAGACCGGGTCACGGTCAAGGGGCAGGCCTATCGCAATTGGATCCTCTACCTGGCGACCAAGTACGGATTGTACGGCGTCACCCAGGCACTGGCGGAAGAATTAGCGCCGGAGGTTTTGGTCAACAGCATTGCACCGGGGTTTGTGCTACCAACAAGGGAGGTTAGCCTCAAAGATAAGGAGCGATTGTTTCAGAATATCCCCTTAAAACATGAGGTGGATACTCAGGAAATCGCGATGGATGTCCTTCACCTGGTCCGGTCCAATTCCAAAACCGGCGCAGTCATCCTCACCGATGGCGGGGCTAGTATGCATGCCTCTTAGTGTTTCGTTTCATAGCCAAGGTAATGTTTGTAGTTGGGGTTGGCGAGGAGAGGTCAAGGAGTGCTGAGGAGGAGGCGATGCGAGACATCGTCGACGAGGAACGACACCGAGATCGCCACAAACGTCATCGCATTTTAGGATGCGAAGCGCTTAGGTGTGTATAAAAAACCATGCACAGCATCGTCAAACGATTTCACTTTTGCTATGGCCACCGACTGATGGACTACGAAGGCAAGTGTGCCCATCCCCATGGGCACAATGGGATGCTAGAAATCGAACTTTCCAGCCAGACTCTCGACCGGCGAGGGATGGTAGTCGATTTTGAAGAGGTCAAAAAATTGCTTTTCGAGTTCATCGATGTAGAACTTGATCATCGCATGCTACTACGCCGGGATGATCCAATAGTGGAGGCTTTGCAAAAAATGGGGGAAAGGGTTTTTGTGATGAGCGATAATCCGACCGCCGAAAATATAGCCAAGCTGATTTTTAAGGAAGCGAAAGCCAAGCAGTTACCGGTTACGGCGGTTCGATTCTGGGAAACACGGAATGCATTCGCGGAATACAGAGAATAGAGCTTCCGTCGTCAATAGAAAAGTAGCGGTACTGGCAAGTGGTGGTCTGGACAGCGCCGTTATTCTGACCGAGTTTAGCAAGGTGTATGAAGAGGTGCATCCGCTCTATGTCCGGTGCGGACTTTTCTGGGAGAGAACCGAGCAAGACTTCCTGCGAGAGTTTTTGGCAAGAATGGAAAGGGCAACCGTCAAAGCGCTTCAAGTTCTGGAATTCCCGATGGTGGATCTTTACCGAGATAAGTGGTACGCAAGCGGGAAAGGAATTCCAGGCTACTACGACGCTGACGAAGATTGGGAGATTCCTGGGAGAAACATCGTGCTTCTTGCCAAGGCCGCTGTTTGGTGTCAGGTTCATTCGGTTGATCATCTCGCTCTCGGTTCCCTGGGGAACAATCCCTTCCCGGATGCGAGTTCCGAGTTTTTCGAGTTGTTGCAAGCAGCTCTTGCGAAAGGTTTGGGGAGATCGTTGAAAATACTGTGTCCGCTTTCCCAACTGGAAAAAGCCGAGGTGATTCGGTTAGGTAATGATCTTCCTCTGGAATGGACGTTAAGTTGTGCCAATCCGATCGGCAAGAGTCATTGTGGCCAATGTGGAAAATGCCGGGAGCGGATCACTGCCTTCCTCAAGGCTCGTGTGCCGGACCTCACCACCTATGCGAGTATTTTCGAGGATCCTCTTCTAAGCCAACCACGGTAGTGGTAAGGCACGCTTTGAGTCTGCAGTTTTCCCAGGGGTGATTGATGAGAGTTCAGTTGAAGCCTGGTTTTTCTTCGTCCAGCAACCTTTCTACCGCCTGAAAGAGACGTTCGTTAAAAGAGTTGTAGGACTCGCGATCAGAAGGTGCAGGAAGTGGTGAGCCAAAACGCACCTTCACCGGGTGAAGCCGGATCTTATTTGAACCTCGCGGCCAGACCTCATAAGTGCCGACGATAACCGTCGGGACCACTGGTAATTTCAACTCGGTGGCCAGAATAGCGGGACCCTTGCGAAAGGGTTTTAGTCGACCGTCAATGGAACGTTCTCCTTCCGGGAAAACGCCCAGAACCATACTTCTCCGCAGTCCTTCGGCGCCGAGCCGTAGGGCTTGGCGAAGATGACGGTCAGGATCCACGGGGATGACTTTGACCAGTCGCCCTAGAAAGGACATCACCGGGCCAGTGAAATAATCGCTGTAACCCAGAAAAAAAAGACGTCGGATGACCCGGTAGGGAAGAGAGCCGACTAATAGAAAAACGTCTAGGAAGCTGAGATGGTTGGGACAAATCAAGAAGGGATATTCTTGCGGCAAATGCTCTCTCCCGCTGACTCTTAAACGGAAGAGGAGACTGGCCAGAATGTACACAGTTTTCGCTATCAGAAAATAAATGAACTCGACAAGTGGCTGCTCGGTCAAGATCGCATCAACCTTCTGGCTTTCCTCCGGTTGAAGTGAGTCTCTAAGGATCTCACGCCACGACAACTGTGTCTGGATCCCTGCTGTTCCGTCTGTCGACGCCCGTTTTTCCACCGCAGCGACTAGGTCTTTCACAGTGAACATCTCAGTCGCTGCATCGTCGGAAAGGTGTATTTGAAAGCCCTCTTGAACGTTGGACAAAAATTCCACTCTTTCTAGTGAGTCAAACCTTAAATCCAGCTCCAGGTTCATCTCTCGGTGGACCACTACCACCTTCTTGGTTCGCCGAATCAATTCGAAGATCTTTTCTTCAACCGGTGTAGTGGGACGACTTTCTTCGATAAAGCGAGAGTGACTGTCGTCGGTTTTCTCAGCAAGTTCTTTTTGAACCTGAAAACGCTTGATCTTGCGGGTAGTGGTACGGGGAAGGGGATCAGTGCGGATCTCGAAACTGCACACTCGCTGGTAGGTAGGAAGCCGCTGAGAGAGGGTCTCAAGCATGTACCGGATCATGTCGAAAATATTGACCACCTGTTGACTTTTTGAGTAGCTGAAGTCAGGAACGATAACGGAGTAAAGTTTTTCTTGTTCTCCGCTAGAGGTCTTGTCGGGTACTCCTAGGATGCACATTTCTTTAATGAACGGACAATGGACTTGATAAAAGTGCTCGAGCTCCTCTGGGAAAATGTTTTTCCCAGAACTCAGCACAATTACGTCTTTCTTGCGCCCGGTTATACAGAGGGAACCCTTTGCGGACAAATAACCAAGGTCACCGGTGTGAAGCCAGTCGTTGTTGAGTGTTTCGGCGGTTGCTTCAGGATCTTTCCAGTATCCCTTCATGACGTTTTTGCCACGGATCAGCACTTCGCCGATGCCGTTTTCATCCGGCTGTTCGATACGAATCTGCACATGGGGCAAAGGGCGACCTACCGAACCGACGCTATTCGAGCCCGGCGTCGTAACGGTCGCCAGTGCAGCAGTTTCCGTCATTCCATAGGCTTCGATGAGCGTGAATCCAAGGTCTTGAAAAGACAGGGCAATTTTCGGATCAAAGCGTGCTCCGCCGACACCAAACAACCTGAACCGAGAACCAAGTTTTGCATGGATTGGAGCAAAAAATAACTTTCCGGGTGTCCAACCCAAACGCCGGTGACAAAAACGAGAGACTACCAACAGGCTGCGAAATAGAAACTTTTTGATGAAAGGCTGGCTGGCGATCTCCTGAAAAATACGTTGGTGTAGGAGGTAGTAAAACTGGGGAATGCAAACGAGAATAGTGATCCCCTCTTCTTTAAATGTTCGCAAGATCCGCTGAGCTTCTAGAACGTCAAGGTATGTTACGCGAGCTCCAGCACAAAGCGGGATAACGAAGTTTGTCATTAATGCCAGGACGTGGTAGAGGGGCAGCACCGATAAGATATGGTCATCCGATGAAACTCGTACTATTGAGAGCAGCTCGACGACGTTCCGATAAACATTCCGTTGAGTCAGTACCACACCTTTGGGATTTCCCGTAGTGCCGCTCGTATAAATGATGACAAAGGAGTCATCCAGATTGCGTGAAACTAGGGGAAGATGGGCAGGTTGTTCGGTTTGTTCCAGTACTGTATCCCAATGGTGGAAACCCTTTTGCCCAGTCTGGCCTGTCGTCAGAACCGGCAAAGGGTTGGGGAGGAGACTTTGGATCTCTCTTAACTTCGAGAAAGTTTTTTCAGAGCAGATCAGCAATTTGCACTCTGAATGCTGGATGAGCGTGGCCAGTGTTTCCGTTTGATGCAGGATGTCGAAGGGAACCACAACTGCCCCGGCACTTTGAATCGCCAGAAAAGCAATACCCCAGCGCGGATGGTTTTCCATCAAAAGTCCCACCGAGTTTCCTGCTTGGACACCAGAGCGCTGGAGAAAAAGGCTAATCTTGCCAATCTCCTCACTGATTTGTCGGTAGGTAAACGACTCTCTTCCTTTCTCAGTGATGATCTGCAGAGCGACTTTTTCAGAAAACGTTTGCTGTTTTTCTCGAAATTGCTGGAAGAAATCAAGTGTCATGCGACTAAGTGTTCAAACTCATAAAAAGGTAACGTTTACCAGGTATTCGGTTTCATAAATACACTAACATTTGTTGAGGATGTGACGAGGTGAGATTGCGAATAGGTCAGGAGGCGATGTGCGAGATCGGTGAGGACGAACGTCCCAAGAGATAAAGAGATAACCCGCCACATCCTCAGCTCAGAGGTTGGCGACGGGGCTATGTCGAGGGCCTCAAGCGACACTATCCTCCTCCTCGCTCACTGACCTTGCCTCGCCGGCATCTACATACGCCGTCGTCTCGATGATATGAGGACCGAGTCGCAATCCTAGCATGAATCGAGAGAAAGGATAAACAGGATTAGGCCTTGTATTTTGGGTTTTGGTCGAGAAACAAGGGAAATCCCTAAGGGTCAAGTTCAAGAATCGAAGGCCTGACCCTATGATGTTCCTTTACACGAAAGGGGAAGGGTGCAGCGCGGCAAGTCAAGTGCTCACGGAGTTTCAGTCCTGGGGAGCAATCCTGGAATTACTTCGAAACAGTGATTGAGAAATTAAACAGGCGGCTAAGATCGTAACTGACTTGAAAATTAGCCAACTTAAGACAGGATAGGGAAGAAAATTGACAATGCCGTCAGCAGCTGCTCAAGACTATCCAGGAAAAGTACGGTTGGAAATTGGTCCCGTGTTATGCAGCCGCCCGCCTTTGGGTTGACAAAATCATCGAGCCCACCTCTATGCGGGACGCACGTAAGCCGCCCTGGAAATAGCCGCTTGGGGGGTAGCACGCCAGGGATCTGTGATCACTGGCCAGGCCCAGGAGGAGTCGATGCCAGTCTCCTGTCACAGGACACTGCTCCTATTAATCCCCGGAAGTGTTCTCAGAAAATTTAGCCGAAAGACGGCTTGTTCCCCACGACAACACGAGCAGAGTTTGTTTGCCTTTCTTCTTCAAGTCAATCGTCATCTCCTCGACGTGGGGTTGCCCCTCCTCTAAATTGAACGGAGCTGTGGCAACCGCATCCTCCGGTTTGAATCCAGGTCCCGTATCCTTGCAGATTATGAGTTGCCAGTTATCTTCTTCAAGGTAATGAGCAATTAGAGTGTAGGAACCTTTAGGGACAATTTCTTTGGCAAACTGAAGGGTTTTCTCGGTTGTCAGCGTGGTGGCTTGATCTGCTCCCATACGCCAGAAGGTACCGGGAGAGATCATGGCCATAACGTCCCGCCCATTGGCACTGGGACGTCCATATTTGACGGTGAGCTGTTCTCCCTCCAGAGTGGCCTTTCCTCTGGGGTTAGCCTGGGAGAGGAGCACATTTGTCATAACCATACAGATGAGCAATCCGATGATGCCGATAGGGTTCTTCTTCATTAAAGGTTTCCTCTTGTTTTTCTCCGTGTGTATTGTCAGCTTAGCCATTGAGCCGATCTCGATGCTAAAAAGGTGACGACAGCGTCCCGACGAGGACACTTTTCATAATGTTCTCGGCAGTACTCGTCTTATTGGTGCTTCTTTATTCCTTACGTTTTACCACGTAGCCCAGTGGTTGACAACTGTTGAAACCAGCGAGCTACTGCTGGACATCCTCTTGGAAGGAAGTACGGCTGGGGGGAGGACACACTGTAAGAAGTCACATATCCGACCAGTGACGAATATGGGTCGGATCAGAATGGCTCATTTGATTTTAGCTGCCTTCCGTTTCCCATTTTGAGTTCGGTTTTTCATATCTAAAAAGAGCACTCGGCGCTTAAGCATACCTGAAACGTGGAAAACGTTAAACTCACCTTTGATCCACCCTCGTCACTGATGAATTCCGCTCAACTTTTTGGAAGTGCAGAACGCCCCTTCTATCACCTCCAGGTGATATCTCCAGCAGCCTTAAGAGTTGGAATTTGTCGGTTTTGTGTTTCGAGGATTTCATCCAGGTATTGCACCAGGTCCGCTGACAGCCCGCTTTGATGAGAAAGGTGAAGATTTGTAGTAAAGGGAGCCGAGCTTGAAGCTGATCGAATCGGTAGTAGACATTTCAGATTTCTGTATCCAGCTTGTAGGGCAAACTCAAAAATATTCAGTGTTGAAACCCTTTTCCAAAAAGTAGTAACATTCAGGCGTTTTTGATTTCTTGTGACCGAGTGGGTAAAATGTGATTCGCTTAATTGCTGGGCTAAAAGGGAGCTGAGTCGATGATACTGTGTGCCATGATCTGGCTGATTTCGCTGGTTACCGTGGTTATCTTTGCCCTCCGTTATTGGTGGTTTCCAGAGGTGGCCTCCGAGCACGGAGCCGCCATTGATTCTCAATTTGTGAGAACTCTATTGGTAACCGGTCTGGTTTTTGTTCTCGCTCAATTTGGACTCGGTTACTTGGTTGTTCGGTACCGTGAGCGACCGGGCCGAGAAGCCCAATACAGCCACGGAAACAATAAACTGGAGGTGCTCTGGACTGCAGCAACCTCGATTCTATTTTTTGCCATGGTGCTGGCCGGTCAGCCTCTCTGGTCCCACTTGTATCTCGAGGCCGCCCCGAGCGATGCGCTTCAGATTGAAGTGACTGGCCAACAGTTTGCCTGGAACATCCGCTATCCAGGAGAGGACGGCCAATTTGGGCGCACCGAGATCGAGTTCATCAACGATGCCGGTGGGAACCCCCTGGGTTTAGACTTTGAAGATCCAGCGGCTCAGGATGACGTAGTGGTCCCCACTATGGCTGTACCGGTCAACCGACCCGTTGAATTGCTGTTGAAGTCGAAAGATGTGACCCACGCCCTGTTTGTTCGCGAGCTTCGCATCAAACAAGACACGGTGCCAGGCTTGGTAATCCCGATCCATTTCACGCCCACCAAAATAGGCAAGTACGAAATCGGCTGCGCTGAGCTCTGTGGTTTGGGACATCATCGTATGCGGAGCTTCCTAGAGGTCCTTTCTGAGCAAGACTACGAGAGTTGGCTTAAACAATACTCTGAGTTCTAGACCAAAAACATCACCTGTTTAGGAGTCCAAGCATGGCACAGACCGAAATTCATGCCGTTCACCATGAGGCACCTGCCAGTTTCATTGGCAAGTATATTTTTAGTCTTGATCACAAAGTGATCGGTATTCAGTACTATTTGCTAGGTTTATTCTCTGTCTTGCTAGGCATGATCTTGTCCGTCTTGATCCGTTTTAATCTGGTATGGCCGGGTACACAGATTCCGGTGTTGGGAACGCTTTTTCCCACTGGAGCGCCAGACGGAGTCATGAGCCCTGAGTTTTATCTTTCCATGTTAACCATGCACGGAACGCTGATGGTCTTCTTCGTCCTGACCACAGCTCCTCAGGGCGGGTTTGGGAATTATGTCTTGCCCATTCAGATCGGTGCAGCCGACATGGCTTTCCCAATCTTGAACATGTTGTCATTCTGGTTTACCTTCCTGGCGCTCGGCGTGCTTTTGGCAGCTTTTTTTGTAGCCGGAGGGCCGCCCATTTCGGGTTGGACAGCTTATCCACCTTTGAGTGCACTAGGAGAGATCGCCGGCCCGGGTCAGGGCCTGGGGCAGACCCTGTGGATAGTGAGTATCGCTATCTTTAGTGTGGCTTCTTTGCTGGGGGCCTTAAACTTCATTACCACGACGATTGACCTGCGGGCCAGAGGAATGACTTTCATGCGACTTCCTCTGACGGTTTGGGCCTGGTTTTTGACGGCCGTCCTAGCGTTATTGGCTTTTGGAGTTCTGTTAGCAGCGGGCATTTTGCTCCTGTTAGACCGCACGGCCGGAACCAGCTTCTTTATTCCGGGTGGTTTGGTTGTCAGTGATCAGATCATCGATCATCGAGGAGGATCGCCGTTACTTTGGCAGCATCTGTTCTGGTTTTTTGGTCATCCCGAGGTCTATATTGCTATTATTCCCGGTATGGGCATCACCTCGATGGTTCTGTCCACCTTTGCCCGCAAACCGATCTTCGGCTATCGCGCCATGGTCTATGCCATGGCCGCCATCGGAATTCTAGGGTTCACGGTCTGGGGACACCATATGTTTGCCAGCGGGATGAGCCCTTATTCCGCCATTGTCTTTTCATTACTGACGACCGCCATCGCGGTTCCCTCGGCGATTAAAACCTTTAACTGGCTAGGCACGCTGTGGAATGGAAAGATTCGTCTTGAGCCCGCCATGTTATTTGCGATTGGTTTCGTGTCACTTTTCGTCACCGGAGGATTGACTGGGCTATTCCTCAATCAGCCTGCAGTGGATATTCCGCTGCATGATACCTATTTTGTGGTGGGCCATTTTCACATGATCATGGGCGTAGCAGCGATTTTTGGGATCTTCACAGGCACCTATTATTGGTTCCCGAAGATGTACGGCCGGCACATGAATGTCTTTTGGGGAAAGGTTCATTTTGGGCTTACCTTTGTGGGGGTGAACGCTATTTTTATTCCCATGCACTTCTTGGGGTTAGTAGGAAACCCACGTCGCTATGCTGAGCTGACGGCTTTCGATTTTCTGAAGCCCTTACAGCCCGTGCATCTGTTCATCACCATAGCGGCTTTCATCACGATTGCCGCTCAATTAATTTTCCTGGTTAATTTCTTTTGGAGTTGGTTTAAAGGTAAGAAGGCGGAAATGAATCCTTGGGGGGCTACCACGATTGAGTGGGAGATCCCTTCGCCGCCTCCTCATGGAAACTTTTCAGGGCGTTCCCCGGTGGTCTACCGTGGAGCTTATGAGTATAGTGTGCCGGGGCAGGCCAAGGACTATGTTCCTCAGACGTCCCCGGATATCGCTGCGAAGTGAAGTAATGATGGCTACTATTGTTCCGCTGCCCCCGGCATCCGAGGTAAAGAGACAAGACCCAAGTCGAGGCGAGGCCTCGGGGAGTGGTGGCCTGACAGGAGACGGCATAGATGGATTTCAGGACAGAGTCGTCTCCGATGGTCGATACTACACGGGAATGTTGGTGGGGTTGGCGGCCATCGTGATGTTGTTTACCGCCTTTACCAGTGCCTACGTTGTTCGCAAGGGTGTCTCTGACGATTGGCGTCCTACCGGAACACCCGCCATTTTGTGGATCAATACCTTGGTTCTGGTCGCCAGTAGCGTGACTCTGGAGAGGGCGCGCCGCCGCTTTTCACAGCGATCACATTTTGGTCGCTGGTGGTCTGTGACCACGTTGCTAGGGGGATGCTTTTTGATCGGCCAGGTACTGGCCTGGCAGCAGCTCGTCGGGAATGGAGTCTATCTGAATACCAATCCGAGTAGCTCTTTTTTCTACCTTTTGACCGGTACTCACGCTGTACACTTGTTGGGAGGTATCATTGCCCTGATGTGGGTGGTCTGGAAACTATGGGGGCAGTACCCGGCTCCGATTAGCCGCACGGCGGTGGGTGTCACTGCCCTTTACTGGCATTTTATGGATGGTCTTTGGATTTATCTCTTCCTATTGCTTATATTTTGGAGGTGAATAGATGGGCCATACCGGCTCGGAAAATGTGACGGTATCGGATTGGAGGGGGGGAGGATCCCCTTATGCAATTGGTTCCAATAAATTGGGGATGTGGTTGTTTATTGTTTCCGACGCGCTCACTTTTTCGGTTCTGCTAGTCTCCTACAGCTATCTGCGGGTTGCGAGTCCAGATTGGCCAAGGCCCTTTGAAGTCTGGCCCAGTATCACCATGGCCAGTATCATGACCTTTTGCCTACTGTCGAGTTCACTGACTATGGTCATGGCCGTAGCTGCGGCCAGGCGAATCGAGCGGACTGCAACGGTGGTCTGGTTACTAGCTACCGTGCTGGGAGGTGTACTATTTATCGTGTTGCACTCAAATGAGTGGCTGGAGTTGATCCATGAAGGAGTTACGCCTTTTCGGAACCCCTGGGGAGCACCGTTGTTTGGTGCAACCTTTTTTATGCTCACTGGTCTTCACATGACTCATGTCACGGTAGGAGTGATTTACCTGGGTGTGATCGCCGTGGGATTCGCTAAAGCCAAATTCTCTCCGGAAGATGTCGAAATCAGCGGGTTGTATTGGCACTTCGTGGACCTAGTGTGGATGTTTATCTTTCCTTTGGTTTATCTGCTCTCGAATGCGGTGAAATAAAGGAGGGAACGAAAAGAACGATGAACCCAGAAACCAAACATGGAGGGCAGAACAACCGACTTTATGTGTCGGTGTGGCTGGTGCTGCTATTCCTAACCATTGTCGAGGTGATTCTGGCCTATCAACTCTTGCCAGTGGTCACGATGTTGCTTCTACTCATGGGTTTTTCAGTCATTAAGGCCGGACTGATCATGGCCTACTTTATGCATCTTCGTTTTGAAAGGTTCAGCTTGGTTTTAACTTTAATCCCAGCATTATTGATGTGCGTTGCTTTATTGGCCAGCTTCTTTCCCGATAGCTTGCGGATGCTCGAATTGAGACCATGATGGTAGGGCAAGTGAGCTGATGACTGAAGAGAAAATAAAGCAACTCAGAGAGAAAACAGGTGGTACACTTTGGTGCTTGCGTTTTTTCAAGCGTGTGCGGAAAGCATCCAAGGGAAAAGGTGTCGGAGCACGAATCTTCCTTTGTTTTTTCGTTCTTGGGGTCGTTCATTCTGTACTGCTTGGTCAAGGGTGTGCGATGTGTAAAACATCGATCGCGACACAAGCGGCTGGTCTAATTCGCACGCTCAACTTCGGCATTTTAGTGCTCCTTTTTCCTCCCCTTATTATTGTGTCTGCGATTGTCCTGGTGGTTGTCCGTGATCGTCGCTAGGGACACAAATTGGCTATTCTCAAACACTGAACATGAACAGTGCGGATAAGATCGGCCCAGGACAACAGGCTTGACAGCTTTTTGCTAGATCCTGTATATGTTCGGCATTTATAGGGCGTTCGTTAGTGGCAAGAGAAGTGCGCAAAAGTCTATATTAGATCGATGGCAATAGAAGAAACCGATTCTCCCGCAGCCGGTAACAGAAAAATCAGGGGAAAGAAGAGTCAATGGCAACGGCGCAAGTTCGCCTGGACATGCGTTTTTGGGTTCCTGGGCATCAATCTCCTAATGACCTTGCGGTTTTTCTTTCCGCGCACTCTTTTTGAGCCCAAGACGAGTTTTCGTATTGGTTACCCCGCGGATTTTGGATACGGAGTCGACACACGGTTTCAGCAGGATTATCGCATCTGGGTAGTTCGAGATGTGGAAGGCATTTTTGTAATCTATGCCCGATGCACTCATCTCGGCTGCACTCCCGACTGGGTCAAGAGTGAAAATAAGTTCAAGTGTCCCTGTCATGGCAGTGGTTACGACACCCAAGGTGTCAATTTCGAAGGTCCTGCTCCCCGCCCCATGGATCGAGCCAGAGTCGAGCTTAATGCGGAAGGGCAGATTATAGTCGACGTTAGCCAACTTTATCAGTGTCCACCGGGAGCAGAGTGTGAGTTTAGAAGCCCCGGTTCATTTATATCCGTGTAATTCGGTGACGAGACATGGCAGAGAAAAAAGAAGAAACCGTATCGTTCAAAGATAAAACGGCTGAGGACAAGACTTCTTCTCGTAGAGGCGGTCAGGGGAAGTTCTCTTCACTGGTCAACAGGATTCGAGGAAACTTGCAACCGTTTGTTAACAAGGGCAAGGAAGACATCCAGGCCGCCAGGGATTACAAGCGCACGCAACTGTGGAAGTCTGTTTTTCGACACCGACTGGACGAGACTCCTCGGAACCGGGCTTTGGCGGTTTTGACCAACGTGTTCTTGCATTTGCATCCCGCCAAAGTCAATCGTGACGCCATACGATTTCGCTACACTTGGGGGATGGGAGGACTTACCTTTTATCTTTTCTTTGTCCTTACTATCACCGGGATTTTTCTGATGTTCTACTATCATCCCAGTAAAGGTCAGGCTTTTCAGGACATCCAGTTTTTGGAAAATGATGTTCCCTTTGGAGGATTGCTGCGGAATATGCACCGTTGGGCCGCCCACCTGATGATCATTACAGTGTGGTTGCACATGTTTCGCGTTTTCTTAACAGGTTCCTACAAAACACCGCGTGAGTTTAACTGGATGGTGGGGGTGATCTGTTTGGTTCTCACCCTGCTTCTTTCCTTCACGGGCTATCTCCTGCCTGATGATCAGCTGGGGTTTTGGGCAGTTACGGTGGGAACCAACATGGCTCGAGCGACGCCCTTGTTGGGACATGAAGGCCCCTTTGGACGCGAACTGGGCATGACGGCTTATAACGACGTGCGTTTTGCATTGTTGGGGGGATCGATTGTTGACGCCAATGCTTTACTGAGATCGTATATCTGGCACTGTATTGCCATTCCACTGATCCTCTCGGTTTTTTTGGCTGTGCATTTTTGGCGAGTGCGGAAAGATGGTAGTATCTCCGGCCCGTCGCCGATAATGTTGGAGTCGGAAATCAAGTCAATGCGGAGGTAAGAGGACTCATGTTTTCGTAACGTCCCTTCGACGAAAACAGGCAGAACTGGAGCACCGATAGAACATGGACTGGGTTCAACTTTGGGAGATTATGTCTGCTCCTGATAACGTTCCGATTGTGGCATTACTGTTTCTGGTACCCTTTTTCACCTGGTACGCTTTTCGGCAGGCTCTTGCGACTGATCGTCTCACGGAACGATTAGAGCAAGACTCAAAACTGGCAAGAACGCACCATCGGAAAGTCGAGTCGTACCGAGAAGGTTGGGACCAAAAACTCCACGTTTGGCCATATCTGCTGCGCGTTGAATTTTTAGTTGCCATCATCGTCACGGTGCTCTTGATGGTTTGGTCGATTACGCTGAACGCGCCGCTTGAGGAACCCGCCAATCCAAATCTCACCATGAATCCAGCCAAGGCTCCCTGGTATTTTTTAGGGTTGCAGGAGATGTTGGTTTATTTTGACCCCTGGATAGCGGGTGTGCTAATGCCGACACTGATCATTCTTGGTCTGATGGCCATTCCCTACGCCGACGCTAATCCTCTAGGGAATGGTTACTACACTCTTAACCAGAGAAAATTCGCTATTTTGGCCTTTTGTTTCGGTTTCCTCGTCTTGTGGATGTCTATGATCTTCATCGGGACTTTCATCAGGGGTCCGGGTTGGATGTGGTTTTGGCCGGGAGAAACTTGGGACCACCATCGGCTTATCTTCGAGACCAACCAGGATTTACATGAAATCCTGGGTTTGAGCGGTCAACCCTTGATCGGTTTGCTGGGAGCGCTGGCGGTGGGGCTGTATTTTGTAATTGCCGGCTGGCTGGTGCATAAGCTGGTCGTCTGGAGTGAGTTTAACCGCAAGATTTACCAGCGCATGACCCTGCTTCAATATTTCATTCTGCAGTTTTTCATGCTGATGATGATCGCTCTTCCGGTGAAAATGATTCTCCGTCTAGTTTTCCGGATTAAGTACGTTTGGGTTACTCCATGGTTCAGCGTTTAAAAGAAATTCAGCACCGACTCTGCTCCTGGTGGCAATCCCGCCCCAAGTGGGAAGATCGACCCATACCGGAAGAAGATCCTATCGTTAATTCTTCCCTGGCTTTGCCCATTGCTGTGAGTTCATTGCTTTTGATGATGAGTCTCCTTTGGGCGTTATACGAAGAGGGTTGGGGATTACGTCCCTGGAAAAACTATCAGAGAGAGTTCGTCCAGCTTTATCGGGAGGCGCTGATTAACTTGCAGCCAATACGCGCTAGAGAGGAAAAGGCGGTTTTAGCGTCACCGGATTATAAGAAGCTCTTAAAGCAGGCCCAGCAGGCGGAAGAAAAAATCGGGCCTCAATTGCGTGAGATCGAAGAGGATGAACGAAAATTGAGTGTCAAACTGACCACCATTACCAAGCCCTTTACCAACGCACGAAGCCGAATTCAAGCCAAGATCTATGAGGTAGAGACGGCCGTCGGCGGAAAGAAAGAAGCTTTACAAAAAGAGCTACAAGAGCTCAAAGAAGGACCCTATGAAGTTCAAGTTCTCGAGGAGTCCACTGGAGCTCGGATTCAAAAACAATATACCTTCGATGAACTGGAGGAGGAGTTTGGAAAACTCAAAACGGAACAGGGTAAACTGCAGACCCTTAAGATAGGACTTCTTGGGACTCCCACTAGGTTGAGACGCGAGCTGGAAGCCTACAAGAAAATGCGTTTGACGGGACTTACCCCCGCTCAGATGGAAGGTTTACTTGAGAGGTCAGACAACTTCCAGGTTGAGATCAAGCAGATCCATAATGCTGAGATGAACCTGGTCGATCGTTGCGAATCTTGCCATCTGGCGTCGCGTGAGCCCGTAGTGCTTACGGCGGCAGAGATGGGAGAGAAACCTATTTTCGCCAGTCATCCCAACCGCATGCTGCTGGACATTCACGATCCTGAGGTCTTTGGCTGCTCTCCTTGTCACAATGGGAACGGGGTAGGCACCACCAGCATCACGAAAGCACATGGCCGGTACAAGCACTGGTTATGGCCACTTTATGCGCCGGAAAACTTCGAAGCAGGTTGCCTACAGTGTCATGAGGCGGATCGCCATTTAGAGCTGGCTAGTGTTCTGAACGCGGGCAAGGAGCTGTTTCATCACCATAGTTGTTGGGGATGCCACTCACGGGAGGGGTTTGACACCGAACCGAGGGCACTTCGAGACACTCAGAAGGCGGTTGTAGATTTGGAGACCAGAAGGGAAGAAACACAATTTCAAAAAGCTCGTGCAGAGGAACAGGGCGACCGCTCCGAAAGCAATGAAGAAGCTAGTCGCCTTTATGCTGAAGCCATCGCGTTGACCTTGAGCGAGGCCGACATCGATGCTCAATTGGACCGGTTGCGTTCTCAGGTCAGTGAGCTGATGATGGAGGTGAAAAGGCCTGGTCCTAACTTGAAAGAAGTTCGGCTGAAGCTGCGAAAAGAGTGGGTTCCCATCTGGATTCAAAATCCACACTCCTTTCGTTCGACCACGAAGATGCCTCGATTCAGATTAGGAGACGATCAGCACAAGGCCATTTCTGCTTTTATCTGGCAGTCTGGAATTCCGGCCGACTTGCCCAGACAAGCAGCCGGCGACCCCGATGAGGGAAAGGATCTTTTCGAAACTCGGGGTTGTATGGCCTGTCACTCCATCGGAGAAGGAGATGAGGAGAGTGGCGGAACGTTTGCTGCGAATCTCAGCCGGGTTGGTGAAAAAGCAAACTACGATTATTTGGTGCGCTGGATTCACAACCCTCGCGAGCGGACCCTTCCTTACTGTCCGATACACAAGCGGGATATCACACCTCAGGACTACGCCAGCCAGGGACTCGAGTTCGAGTTTGATCTGGAAAATGATCAGTGCCCTCTGGGTGACCACGTTCTACAGACCCAGCAGGCCACGGTCATGCCCAGCCTGCGCCTGACCTGGGAAGATGCACGGCACCTTGCCAGCTATCTTGTGACTCTTAAAGAAGCAAATGCCGTCTACCCTTCCGTTTCTTACTTGGATGATCCGGCTTTGTTTGAAGCGGGTCGTTTTTGGGTTCGGCATTATGGTTGTTTCGGCTGCCACGAGATTGCCAGTCTGGAAGAAGAGGGGAAGATCGGGACCGATCTGACCAAGGAAGGCAGCAAACCGATTGAGCGCCTGGATTTTGCCCTTTTGACTCAGGAAGCGAAAAAGAAAGGCTGGTACAATCACAAGGGCTTTTTTGAGCACAAGCTGGCCGATCCAGCCATCTTCGATCAGGGTAGGATCAGAGAGCCGTTGGAACGGCTCAGGATGCCCGAGTTTGACTTTAGCGAGGAGAAGATTGATCAGCTCACCACCTTCCTTTTAGGCAGTGCCGCTTCGATTATTCCAGAATCCTTCTTCCATCGCCCTTCCGATCAAAGGCAGGACATACAAGCTGGCTGGTGGGTGGTGATGAAGTACAATTGTGTAGCTTGTCACCAGTTCACACCTGTTCAGAAGACGGTTTTGGAGGATTTGGCGCAGTATCAAGGTGTGGATGGCAAAGAAAAACTTCCCCCAAGCCTAGTTGGTCAAGGGGCTCGCGCGAATCCCAGTTGGCTGTCCCGGTTTTTAAAGAATCCAGCCCTCAGTAAAACCGATCTGAACCGCAATGGTGCAAGACCGTATCTAGAGGTGCGCATGCCGAGTTTTAACCTGTCGGATGGTGAGGTTCAGAAACTGGTGCGCTTTTTCCAGGCCTTGTCCAAACAGCCACTCCCCTACCTTCCGCCACAACTTGAGCCACTGACGAATCGAGAACTAACCCTGGCACGAGAACTATTCACACATCAGGCTGCCCCTTGCTTACGATGCCATGCTACGGGAGATCCGGTGACTGACCGTACCGCTACAGCTCCCAATTTTCAGTTGGTTCCCGAACGTCTAAAACCAGATTGGACCGAGCGTTGGATTGTTCACCCTGAGATCATCCGACCCGGTACGGCTATGCCTTCAGATCTGTTCCGTTGGGATGGAAAACGCTGGATCTTTGCACTGGCCGAACTGGAAAGCTTCAAGGACTATGACAAAGATCATGCTGATCTTGTGGTACGATACATGTTTCAGTTTTCGAAGGGGGAACAGCGGCAGCTGAAGAGAACCGGGAGAGTATCCGCAGTCGGTTTTGGGCAAAGCCTTGCTGCGCAGTAGCCCATCATCAGTATTAGGGGTGTCAATCATCGTTCGCCAGTGACCTGTGACTGGCAGTTATTTTGTAGAGAAAAGGAAGAGGAATGTGTCTAGAAAAATTTGGTTCACTCGGAGTTTTGATTATTCTCATCTTCAGTGCATGTGGAGGTGCGGAACCAACTAAAGCACCGGCAGAGGAGACCTCCTCAACCCCGGTTGCAGCCCCACCTGATCTTTCCCAGGCTGGTAGTGTTACGGGAAAGGTGAATTTTGAAGGGACTGTAACTAGACCCAAGCGCATCCTGATGGGTGCGGAGCCTCTCTGTGAGAAAAAACACACTGGTCCAGTTTTCGTTGGGAATGTCCAGGTAAACGGAAATGGGACCTTGAAAAATGTGTTCGTCTGGGTCAAGCAGGGACTGGAAAACTATTCGTTTGAAACCCCAGAGCAGCCTGTAGTCTTGAATCAAGATGGTTGTATTTACGACCCTCATGTTTTTGGTGTTCAGACCAGCCAGCCACTGAAAATGCTCAACAGCGACGCCATCACCCACAATATTCATCCCATACCGCAGTTGAATCGGGAATGGAACGAAACCCAGGCACCAGGACAAGATAAAGTGAAGTCATTCCCTCGCCAGGAAGTCATGGTCTCGGTCAAATGCAACATCCATCCCTGGATGAAGTGTTACATCGGAGTAGTACCACATCCGTACTTCTACGTGACGGGTGATGAAGGCAACTTTAAGTTGGCTAATTTGCCTCCTGGTAAGTACATCATTGAGGCCTGGCACGAGAAGTTCGGCACAATAGAGCAGGAGATCATGGTCGGTCCGATGGAAACAAAGGAAGTTCAGTTCTCCTTTCAAGGCTAATTCATCAACACGCATGATAGGGTTGCCAACCCTCGGTCCAAGAGGGAACTTATGCCCTCCCCGGGTCGGCGTAGATGCTGCCCCCACGATCCAGGACATGAATGAGGTGAAACCGGTACACGACTCGGGTTTGCATCTGCTCACACTCGTCACCACGTGCGCAACCTTTGTATTGATCATTGCTGGTGGGCTGGTGACCAGCAATGACGCAGGTCTTTCAGTGCCGGACTGGCCGCTTTCACACGGAAGCTTGTGGCCGGAAATGAGAGGCGGTGTTTTTTACGAACATACTCACCGCATGTTAGGCGCTGCTGTAGGTTTGCTGATCATTGTTCTCAACCTTTGGTTGTGGAGGAAAGAATCGCGCTCGTGGGTAAAGTATCTCGGTTTGGTGGCTCTTATGGTTGTCATCAGTCAGGGGGTTTTGGGTGGGATCACAGTCCTTTTTTTCCTGCCCGCACCGGTCTCTATTGCGCACGCCGGTTTGGCTCAGGTTTTCTTTTGTTTGACGGTGACGCTTGTACTAGTCACTTCAGTTGGTTGGATTGAGACCGACCCATCCTTGCAGTTCCGAGTCTCCGAGAGAGTGGATGTTCTAGCAGCACTCACTACTCTGGTGATTTTTCTTCAAGTGATTGCAGGTGCAATCCTCCGTCACTTAGGAACAGTCGAGGGGACCAAAGGTGCCATTCTAGTGACGTGGGTCTTGGTGATCCATCTCATTGGAACCCTACTGGTGGCAGGGATGATCGTTTACACTGCGTTGGCGATCTTGAAACGACCTGAAGATCGAGGTCTGGTAGGTTGGGCGTATTTGATGTTGGGTCTGTTAGTCCTTCAACTGTTTTTGGGTTTAGGGGCATATCTGGCTCGAGTGGAGGCAGTGAATCAGGTACAGCCACTACGCCTCAATATGTTGATCACCACTTCACACCTTGCGGTTGGGGCATTACTGTTGGCCACCAGTTTGGTGGTTGCTTTGAAGCTCACTCGAAAATCAACCGCGAGTGACGAGATGCCACGCTGGTCGGAAGCATCACTGATCTGCTGAAACGGGTTAAAAGAAACTTTATGAAATTCGAGTTAACCGCAGAACAGCTACTCCGGGTCGTCAGTGCCGGACCAGGTGCAGAACTGAAACGCTTAATGGCGTATTTCGAGTTGGCGAAACCTCGCGTCACCTTCCTGGTGGTCGTGACCACAGGGGCCAGTTTCTATGTAGCTTCTCAAGGCCCTTTGAATCTCGTGCTTTTACTGCACACATTGGTGGGCACAATGGTTCTGGCTGCCGGTACAGCTGCCCTCAATCAGTTTATTGAACGAGAAGCAGATGGGAAAATGCACCGTACTTGGGGGCGTCCCCTTCCTTCTGGTCGTTTAAGTGCGGGCAGTGCACGGACCCTTGGCTTGATACTGGTGCCGTGTGGGACACTATATCTGGGGCTAGCAGCCAATATTTTAACTGCTCTTCTGGGTTTGGTGACGTCGATCGTCTACTTGGGCGTGTACACTCCCCTAAAAACACGCACCACCCTGTGCACTGCTGTAGGAGCTTTTGCCGGAGCTATTCCTCCCTTGATCGGGTGGGCAGCCGCGCGAGGGGAACTAGATTTTCGTGCCTGGGCCTTGTTCGCTATCCTTTTTGTGTGGCAGTTTCCCCATTTCTTGTCGATTTCTTGGATCTATCGGGAAGACTATGAGCGCGGAGGGTTCACGATGCTGCCTGTCATCGACCGGGACGGGAGAAGGACAGCACAACAGATTTTGGCTTACAGTGTGGTTCTCTTGCCTTTAAGTCTCATTCCCTGGTTGTCTGAACTGGCCGGATCCATTTACTTTGGTGGAGCTTTGTCCCTCGGTGTGGCCTTTCTTTGGGTCAGTCGGGGCACAACCGGTTTGCCCTCGACAAGATTTGCCAGAAGGGTTTTTCGAGCCTCGGTCCTCTACCTCCCCTTGCTTCTGGCTTTGATGGTAGCGGACAAAGTGTAGAACGAAAGAAGTGCTTTCGTGCCATCGTACTCTCGTATTTTTTGGAGCGGGAGGCTACAGCACGACGGCACAAGGATACGACTTTACCCATGCCGGTTATTGAAGTCGAGAACCTAAGTTTCATCTACGGTCAAGGCCGCGGAGTTCATCATGTCAGTTTTTCAGTCGCTAAAACCAAAATCTTAGGTTTGTTGGGTCCTAACGGGGGAGGCAAGACCACTGTTTTTCGCATCCTTTGTACCCTACTTGCTCCTGAGGAAGGACGGGTAAGGATTTCAGGCTGGGATACGATAAAAAATCCATTTCAAGTCCGCCGCTTGATCGGGGTCGTCTTTCAGTCGAACAGTCTAGACTTGAAATTGACCACTGTCGAAAACCTTCTTCATCAAGGGCATCTATATGGATTAAGAGGAGCTAAATTCCGGCAGCGTGTGGAGGAACTACTGGGTCGGTTTGGTCTGACTGAACGTCGCCACGATCTGGTCGAACGGTTGTCTGGTGGTCTTCGGCGCCGGCTAGAAGTGGCCAAAGGTCTGCTTCATCGACCCAGCATTCTAATTCTCGATGAACCTACCCAGGGGCTGGATCCCGGTGCCCGATTGGACTTGTGGGATTATCTGATGCAGCTGCGATCTGAAGAAGCGATGACCATTCTGTTGACCACTCATCTTATGGAAGAAGCTGAGCGTTGCGATCATCTGGTAATTCTGAGCGAGGGCAAGGTTGTCGCAAGAGGGAGTCCGGAGGTGCTGAAAGAAAAAATTGGCGGTGACGTGATTGTGGTGCAAACTCGACATCCGGAGCGCCTATGCGATCAGATCAAAGAGAAGTTCGCCTGTCAGCCCATGGTTGTCAACGGGACCGTTCGGCTGGAACGCCGTCGAGGTCACGAATTCATCACTCAGTTAGTTGAGAGTTTTCCTGGTCAAATCGAAGCAGTCACTGTTGGCAAGCCCACCCTGGAAGATGTATTTGTACATGAAACTGGACATCGCTTCTGGGAGACTTAGGACTCAGTTCCATCATTCGGTTTACCCTGTAGGCTGAGGATGTGGCGGGTGATCTCTTTGTCGTTTGTTGTAGCCGATACGACAGTATCGACTCCTCCTCATCTTCGCGACTCCACCTCGCCACATCCTCGGCAAACGTCAGTGTCTTTATGAAACCAAAAGTCACGGACCCCACAGCCAGAGTGAAGGATTGACAAGTCGGATCAGGAATTTCGCTGTGCGAGCACAGTTAGTACCGTCCAGACAAAGCTCCAAACTTTGTTGTCAGAGATTCAAACGCTCGTAGTGACCTCGAAAAAAAAGCAAAGGATTTTTCTGGTCGGCTTCTTCGATTTTGGCCGACCTTACCTCTCCCAGGAAGATTGTGTGGTCTCCCCCGGGAAACATCTCCACGACTTCGCATTCCAAAGTGGCCACTACTCCCTTCAATAAGGGGACGCCCGTTTTCCCCCTCACATAGAAGTCCTGCGAGCGGTCTGTCCCTTTGGTGGCAAAGTGATTCGAGATATCCTCCTGATCTTCGGAGAGGATATTGACTGCAAATCTCTGACTGCTTTGAAATGACACCAGTCCACTCAACTGATTATTCAAACAAACGAGAACCAGAAGGGGATTCATTGAGACCGAGGTGAATGAATTAACCGTCACCCCATAGGGCTGATCGTCTTCTCCCATCGTTGTGACCACGGTGACACCAGTGGGAAAACTTCCCATGATCTGCCGAAACTTTGCGGAATTGATTGTCATCGGAATACTCCTGTCTATTCAGAGATTTTTCCTGTTCCGTTTATTTCTTCTGGTTCTCTGCAGACGTTTGACACATATGCTGTGCTAATGGGCGAACTGTTTGGTGTAATCTTCTACAGAACTTCAAAATCTCTGAACTACCCGTTCACAAGGAGGATACCTCCGTTTGCGGAAATGTTCTGGCCAGAAACGATAGCGCCATTTACCACCACTCACCCTCCACCGGACGTCTGCCTACTGGCGAAGCTAGGGGAAGTTTTACTGCTGGCATGCCAGTTTTTCAGCGTTCGGCCATCAAACATAGAAATAAAATCCTCTTCGCTTGTTTTCACCAGCACCGACGGATCGGAAAGCGTTAAGGTTGTAGCAATCAGCAAGCCTTCCAATATTAATAGCTTTATTTTATAACAATCCCCGTTTAGTGTCTCGTTCCATTAACCCGCTAATGTTTGGGTCTAGGGCTAGCGGGTTCCGGCACAATCTCCCCGGTGGTCAGCTGTTTCTAGCCTTCTTCTCAGCCTCCCTAATATCTGGTAGCATGACGAGTTTGGAGCGTACCCGAGGCAGAAGGGAAGCATCCCTTGCGGGTCGGCGGTAATAGCAGTGGATCGTGAGGAGTAGATCCGTTTTTCAGAGAGGTGAGGAGGTGTATCCGTGACACGAGTGGCGGCCATTTGGGCTTGTGTTGTGTTGTCTTACTCGTCAGTGGTGGCTCAACAACTGTGGGAGAGCCCGGTCAAGAAACTATTGAGGGAGGGAAAGCCGGTTATCGGGACCACCATAACGGTTAATAGTGTGGATGTGGCAGCACAGGCGGCGAACATGGGATTTGATTTTCTTTGGATTGAAATGGAACACAGCCCGATTACACTTGAGTCCCTCCGAAACATGGTGTTAGCAACGCGGGGGCTCAAAGCCCTGCCTTTCGCAAGAGTGCCGATCAACGAGCTTTGGACGGCCAAACGCGTACTGGACGCGGGGGTTCTTGGTGTCATCTTCCCATTCACCAAGACGCCGGAGCTAGCCCGACAGGCGGTAGAGGCTTGTAAGTACCCCCCGGAAGGACGGCGTGGGGCAGGTCCCGGTTTGGCAAGCTTCCGCTGGCCAGCTCCCGAAGGTTACTATGAATTCGCCAACCGAAACGTCTTGGTGATCACCATGATTGAGGACGTCCAGGGTGTGCAGAACATTGATGCGATTGCTGCTACCCCTGGTCTTGACGTCCTCTTTATTGGACCAAGTGATCTGTCATTTTCTTTGGGCGTGGGTGGTCAGTTGGAACACCCCAAGGTCCAGGAAGCAATTGCTAAGGTGGTGGCGGCTGCCCAGAAGCACGACAAGTTTCTTGGTCGCCCTGCAGCCAACACAGACCAGATCAAGGAATATATGGAGCAGGGATTTCTTGTTTTCCAGACGTCCAGTGAACTGGGGTTAATGAGAGAAGGCGCAAGGCATTTACTTGAGCCACTAGGCAAACGAGGCATCGATCCGAAAACACAGCCCCTTTATTGATAGCGTCCCAATTACGTACTGGGGGAGAGGGACGTTGTTGGAGGAAATTAGATGGTTAAGAAGACTGCAGATGAGCTTCAAACGCTGGTCAAGGAGATTCTTTTGGCGGCAGGAGCTGACGAGCGAAATGCCGAGGTTGTTGCGGAACACCTGGTGTCGGCAAATCTCAGCGGCGTGGACACTCACGGCTTATGGCCTCTTCCAGGCTATGTGAAAGACATTAAATCAGGTTCAATTGTACCGACTTCGTGGCCAAATATCATGAAGGAAACTACGACCAGTGCCCTGGTCACCGGCAACTGGACTTTTGGCCAGGTGACTGCGAAATATGGTATGGAAGTTGCGATTGAAAAGGCTAGAGAACACAGTGTGGCGGTAGTCGGCCTGTTACAAGTGAACCACATTGGCCGCTTAGGTTACTACGTGGAAATGGCTGCAGCAAGAGGGATGATCTCCATGGTCTGGGCCGGGGGATACAGTGAAGAAAGTCCGGCCAGTTTTCCCTACGGTGGGCGAGCGCGGGTACTGCATACCAACCCGATCGCCATGGGATTTCCGGCTAGTGAGGGCTCGTCAGTGATGTTCGACTATGCCACTACTGCCCTATCGGGTGTCAAAGTAGTTAACGCCCAGCGCAGGTCTGAACAATTGCCCCCGGGCTGTATTGCGGATAAACAGGGTAATCTCAGCACTGATCCTAAGGACTTTTTTGAGGGAGGAGGGCATCTGCCTTTTGGAGGACATAAAGGCTATGCCCTGATGATGGCGGCCGAGTTTCTGGGGCGGATCTATACCGGTGCGGACGCCTTTGTGGAAGAAGAGCGTGGTGGTTCCATTTTTCGCCATCAAGGGGTCAGTATGATTGTTCTAAAAGCCGATCTATTTCAGCCATTTGGGGACTATACCAGGCGGGCAGCAGAAATGCAGACCCGGGTCAGGTCGGTCCCGCCGGCACCTGGTTTTAAAGAGGTTCTCGCTCCAGGCGATCCAGAGTCCCGGACCCGTGCCTTTCGCCGCCGCGATGGCATTCCGATCGCCGATGATATATGGCGGTCCGTCACTGAAGTTGCTAAAGCAGTAAAGGTGAAAATGCACTTAAGTTAGAGGTAAAACAATGTCAAACACACCGTTGTCACGGGAAAACTTAGAGGTATTATCGCAAATTGACAGTGCAACAGTCTCAAATGCGGTTGAGTATTTCAAGGTTCGCGATCCGGTCACAGGCTACGCCTCGAGGGAACTTTGTTGTCAGTTCCCCGATCAAAAGGCGATGGTTGGTTACGCGGTGACCGCTATCGCAGATACGACGACGGCTGGAGACAACCGACCAATGAGGCTACACGAGCTGATGGATATGGTTCAGGGGACTCCCAAGCCAGTGATTCTTGTGGTGCAATACGTGGGGCCGGATCGACTGCGAAGCTGTTTAGTTGGGGACATGTTTGCTACAGCACTCCAAAAGATGGGTGCGGTGGGTGTAGTTACGGACATGGGTGTCCGTGACTTAAAAGGTATTCAACAGCGAGCATCAGGATTTCAAGTCTTCTGTCCAGGTTCAGTTGTCTCTCATGGCTATGGTGTCTATCTCGAGTTCAACCTATCGGTGTCAATTTGTGGCTTGACCATTCAACCTGGCGACTTGCTTCACGGAGACGAAAACGGTTTACTGACGGTACCCCTCGAGATCACTGAAGCACTTATAGGTCAAGCCAGACGGGTACAGGAGGTCGAAAGCGAGTATTTCGATTTCGTGTCCGGCAGCGCATATACCTACGAGGGCTTAAAGAGCCGGATGGGACGTCCCGATTAACTATTATTTTCGATCAGGCAGGGCCTATTTAGAGAAGAAAAGAAGATGCTAAGTACTCGGATTCATCAGCACGTTTACATTTGTGGTGAGTTCGGTGGATCCTGATTTCAAAAGCGTGACCGTATTGATGAAACCCAGTATTGAGGCCTAAGTAGAACGGATCAGAAAGTCTGGGTTGAACATGAGTTTTGCAACGACGTCATTTGAGGAGGTAAACAATGGCTGGATTAAAATACTCGGTAATTGTCGACACATTGTCGACTTTTGGGTTGAGCGTTTGGGAGAAACCACATGAGGTGTTGGAGTTGGTAGCGAGCGCAGGTTACGACGGGGTTGATCTTACCGCTGAACCTGATCGTTTTGATCGGAAACGCTACCAGGAGATTACGGGTTTAGCCAGATCCATGGGATTGGAAATTGCAGCGTTACTTGGGGCGTGGGCCGCCTGGCATGCTGGCGAAGGACGAGACTTGGCATCGACCGACGAGGGGGCCAGAAGCTATGCGGTCGACTACGCGAAGGAATGCACCGAATTGGCAGTGGACCTGAATGTATCCGTTTATGAGATTTGCTGCTGTGCTGCAGTACCCCAATATCCGTTTCATGAGGTCCCTCTCCCCACAGTCAGGAAAAACTTCGTCAAGTCGGCTCGCGAGATCAGTACACATGCGGCCGAGCGAGGTGTGCAGGTAGCCATGGAACCAGTTAATCGGTTTGAAGGCTACGCGGGATTCATGAACAGTGTAGTTGATGCCATGAGTGTCGCCGAAGAGGTCAACTTAGACAATCTTGGGGTTATGGTCGATTTCTTCCATGCAAACATGGAGGATACCTCGGTCACTGATGCTATTAGGAGTGCTGGTCAGCGGCTAATGCTGATTCACTTGGCGGACAGCAATCGCCAAATGCCTGGAACGGGACATATCAATTTCACGAGGGTTATTGGAGAACTGTATCAGTTGGGATTTCAAGGCTACCTCTCCTTGGACTGTTTGCCAGCTAGACCCGATGCTAAGACCTATTTGGAGAATTCCATCCGCTACATGAAGGAAATCGAGCAGGCAGTTACTTTGCGGGAGAGGTTGTTGGGGAAAAACTAGCCATGCTCAGTGATGGAAGGCCAGTTATTTTTAACCCAAGTAGCAAATCTATCCGGTCATTCAGCCCAGTTACGACAGTTGTGTAATCTAGCCTAAATTTTGGCGTTCAGTGCACGGGCTACTTTTTGAATGTCTGCCCACGTTTTAGGGTCAATTGGAATGCCACGATTTTCACGCTCCACTCGGCACCGCTGCTCCGGTTCACCGGGGATGAGTGCACCTTCCATGCCCTCTGCGGGCAAGGCTTCTTTGATCGCCGTGAATAGCGAGTCCACACCTTCACGATATTCGCTGACCGGACGAAAGAACCCCGGGTCAATCACTAGCATAAACACTCCGTTTTGTAGCTCTTTATAATCTGGGGCAATGGGTGTTCCGGCACCACTGAGGAGCCCTCCGAGGACTTCGACCAGCAGACAAAGTGCATATCCCTTATGGCTCCCAAAGGTTAAGAGCGCTCCTCCATCATACAAGTCAGCTGGGTTGGTCGTGGGATGGCCATCACCATCAATGACCCAGCCCAGAGGGATACGTTCACCCTTATTAAAAGCGATGCGTACTTTTCCCTCGGCCACTGCTCCCGTCGAAAAATCGCCCACTAAGGCTGAATAGGAACCGGCTGGGATGGCGAACGCTATGGGGTTGGTACCGGTCACCGCCTGGCGCGCGCCAAAAGGTGCCACCAAGCCACCCGGTCTCGAACCATTTGCCATCACCAATCCAATCAGGCCTTCACCTGCCGCCAGTTCAGCCCATTCACCCAAACGCCCAATATGGTGCACATTCGTAAAACTAATGGCCCCTAAGCCATGCAGTTGGGCTTTGCTGATAGCCAGCAGCATAGCCCTCCTGGCCACGACCTGCCCAAAAGCCCACTTCCCCTGCATCAAGGTCACAACTGTGCTGTCTCGTATGACTTCTGGTTCGGCATCTGGCACAATCTCCCCCGTCTTGATCGCTTCTATGTACTGTGGAATACGAACAACACCGTGTGAATCAACGCCGACCAGGTTGCTGAGGACCAACGATTCGACCACTTCTACAGCAGTCGTTTCTGGGACGCCGGCCGCCATAAAAATACGTACCCCAATCTTTCCTAGCTCATGGGCAAAAAAAGTAGGCATTAGCCCCTCTCTTTCTCTCTTCTTGTCATCAGGCTCCTCGCTCCCCTACGACCTGAGGACGTGGAAATGGGAACCGCCAGGTGGGTTTCTGGGGAATCCCCTCCGTTCTTGACAGCCCTCTATGGGCTCTTATAGAATGCCATAGGTTTATATATCCTGCCCTTATATAAACAGATTGTCCATGCGAATCCCACCGCGTGTCTCTTTCCAACGCATTGGCCAGAGCATTGAAATCTACAACCCGAATATGGTGTGCGGCCATATCCACCATGCTGTGTTCGACTTCGATGGAACCCTCTCCCTGATCCGAGCCGGTTGGCAGAAAGTAATGATTGCCCATTTTGTGCGGGAGCTCGAGCAGACGCCAACCAGCGAAAGTTGGGAAGAGCTCTCCCAGGTCTGCCGTGGTTTTATTACCCGCTTAACCGGCAAACAGACTATCTATCAGATGTTACAGTTAGTAGAGGAGGTGAGTAGCCGGAGGGGCAAACACCGCCTCGCTTCAGAGTACAAACGGGAATACTTGAATCTGCTCCACAAAGCGATCAGGCCCAGATTGGATGCCCTCGAGAGCAAGCGAGAGCCTCCGGCTGCTTACCTGGTGCGCAACAGCATCGGGCTCCTGGAAGGCTTGGCTAGCCGTGATGTGACCTGTTATCTGGCCAGTGGTACGGACCACGAGTTCGTTGTCGACGAAGTGGGCCTGTTGGGTCTCACTCCTTTTTTGGAGGGCCGAGTCTACGGAGCTCAGGAAGACTATAGGCTCTTTTCCAAGAAGATGCTGATCAAACGCATTCTGTCCGAAAACCAACTCCAGGGCTGCGAACTGGTCACCTTCGGTGATGGGTACGTCGAAATCGAGAATACCAAAGAGGTCGGTGGCCTGGCCGTGGGGATCGCCAGTCTCGAAAGTGGTGTGTCGGGTTGGGATCTGTGGAAAAAGGAACGCCTGCTGGAAGTGGGAGTCGACATCCTGGTATCGGACTGGCAGGAAGCAGATCTCCTGTTGGCTTATCTCTTTGGGGAAGGTAATTGTTGAGTATGCTTGAGTCAAAGCGGCTGCAAGAAATTCTGCAGACCTGCCAGGACTTGCACATTGGGGTCGTGGGAGATTTTTTTTTGGATGCTTACTTCGACTGCGATCCTCAACTTGACGAAAGATCCTTGGAAACCGGCAGAAAGTGTTACCAGGTTGTTCGCACACGGCGACAGGGCGGTGCAGCGGGTACGGTTGCCGCTAACCTAAAGGCTTTGGGTGTGGGCCGGGTTGACGCTGTGGGATTTTGTGGCGACGACGGCGAGGGGTATGAATTACGGCGAGCCCTGGTTGCCATCGGCCTGGATCTGGAAGGTTTTTTCTGCTGTGCGGACCGTTTCACCCCAACCTACGCCAAGCCCTGCTACATTGACCCCATGCGCCGGGGCAAGCCCGTGGTGCAGGAACTCGAGCGTTTGGACCTGAAAAACCGCAAACCGATCCCCGTGGCACTCCAGGAGAAAATCACAGACTATATCCGGACACGCCTAGGATCCTGGGACGGCCTCATCTTGTTGGACCAGGTGAGCGAACCAAATTGTGGAGTGCTGACCAGTCGTATGCGCAAATTCATCACCGCTGAAGCCTCCCGCCGGCCAGATGACATATTCCTGGCGGATTCGCGCGAGCGCATTCATCTCTTCAAACACATGATCATCAAACCCAACCAGTTTGAGGCTGTTAAGGCCCTTAATCAGAAGAGGAGGCGAGTCTTGCTGAAACAGTCTATAGAGAACGCCAGAGCTCTTGCACGCATCACTCAAAGGCCAGTCTTTTTAACCCTCTCCGATCAGGGCATGCTGGTCTGTGATGGCGAGACTGTCGAACATGTTGAGACCTTTCTCGTCAAAGGTCCCATCGACGTGGTGGGTGCAGGTGACTCCACCTCGGCAGCCATTGTGGCGTCGCTGGCCGCGGGAACGACGCTTATCGAAGCGGCTACGGTAGCCAACCTGGTCAGCTCCATTACCGTGCAGCAGCTAGGCACGACCGGAACCGCAGGTCCAGCCCAGATTCTACAGCGTTATACAGAGGTGAGACAATTATGGCCTATGAGCAGGTAGATCGACGTAAAATCCGGCTTCAACCCCTGGCAGATCGCCAGAGCAAGTGGCACATCGACGAGATCCGGGTCGATCCGGAAGCTCTTCCACCTTTTCCGGGGCCCTTAGCGGGAAAAATTCGGCTAGTAGTCAAGCGTATTCGTGCAGCTCGGGCACGCAATGCCTCGGTGATGTTGGCCTACGGTGCTCACTTGGTGAAAAACGGTCTTGGTCCAGTAGTGATTCAACTGATGAAGTCTGGTTGGATCACCCATCTGGCGACCAGCGGCGCCGGTACCATCCACGACTGGGAATATGCTTTCCAGGGACGCTCAGAGGAGGATGTGCGAGCCAATGTCGCTGCAGGGTGCTTCGGGACCTGGGAGGAAACCGGTCGTAATACTCACCTGGCCGTCCTTGTTGGCGCCATTCACGGCATGGGATATGGCGAGTCACTGGGGAAATTTATCTGGGAGGACGGTTGCCAAATTCCTACTCGTGACGAGCTGGCAGCCGCCTTGAACGCTTGGAGCCACAGTCCGACAGAGGATGTGATAATGCCGGCCAGAGCCGAACTCCTGGAGACCATGGTCCGTTTTGATCTGCCCTCTGGCTCCTACCAGGTGGAGCATCCGTATAAGGATTTTTCCATCATGGCCAATGCCTACCATCTGCGCGTACCCTTCACCGTTCATCCGGGTATTGGCTATGACATCGTCTCCAACCACCACATGGCCAACGGTGCGGCCCTGGGGCGTGGGGCAGACATTGATTTCTGGATCTTTGTCCAAAGCGCACGACAACTAGACGGCGGAGTCTTTCTGTCCACCGGATCAGCCGTCATGGCTCCCCAGGTGTTCGAAAAGGCCATGTCTATCGCTAACAATCTGTGTCTGCAGGAGGGGCGAAAAGTCGTACAAGCTTTCATTGCGGTCAATGACCTAGCGCAGGTGAACTGGGATTGGTCATCTGGGGAGCCCCCTAAAGATAATCCAGCCTACTACGTTAGGTTTTGCAAGTCCTTCAGCCGTATGGGAGGGGAAATGCTCTACGCAGGCGGAGACAACAGGGTATGGTTACACAATCTGTACTACGAACTTGAGGGGAGATAAAAGGAGATTTTCACCTTTTATCTCCCGGATTTTGAGGTTGAGAAAATGTTAGGTCATCAGCAAGGGATGTACCATGAGTTGGCGTCAGAATAGAACACTTCGGCAACTGATTGTCGGGGTGGTGGCGTTGGTGGGAGGAGGTGTCGTAACGGGAGTACTCGTTTTGACCCGAACAACACCTCCTCCGGAGGAACGCCGAGAATTTCTTGGACCTGTGGTTGACGTCATGGTGGTCCACCGGCAGGACCTGCCGGTCAAGATTAGGGGCCATGGAACCGTGCAGCCAACAGTCCGAACGCAGGTCGTGCCGGAAGTGGGTGGCCGGGTAGTTTCCGTGCACGAGGGTATGTTCAACGGAGGCTTTATTCCCGCTGGTGAGTCATTAGTGGTGCTTGATAGTTCCGACTACCAGTTAGCGGTGGAAGAGGTCCGATCACTGTTCGAGCAGGAGCGGGCTGCGGTGGGGACGATAGAGATCGGGATCAGCGAAGCTAGAACTAACCTGAAGGATTCCAGCAGAGACCTGGAGCGGATCCAGCAGCTTTATGAACGGGGTGCAGTGAGCAGGCGTGATCTGGATAAGGCCGAGCTCGTAGGACAAGTGGCGGAGATTCGGGTGCAAAGGGAAAAGGCCGAGCTGGAGACAGCTCAATCACGTCTTGAAGCAGTCCGGGTGGCTGTGCGTAAGGCCGAATTGAACCTGCGTCGCATCCGGATCACACTGCCCTTCGATTCGGTAGTCCTCAGCAAGCGGGTGGATGTGGGCCAATATGTTGTGGCTGGCCAAGGCATCGGCGATGTGTACGGCACCTCGGCAATGGAGATTCCTGTGCCGCTGGAGGATCGACAGTTGCAATGGTTGCCGACGGTGCCGATAGGTAGTCAGCAGAGCCGTGTGTTGTCTTCGTCCTTGCCGCAAGCTGTGGTTTCGGCCCGATTTGCAGGACAGATTTGCCGGTGGGCGGGACGCGTAGTAAGAGTTGAAGGACAGGTTGATCCCAAATCACGGATGTTGGATGTGGTGGTTCGCGTGAAGAAACCATGGCAGGGGCTGGCAGTCGATCAGCCGCCTCTCTTGCCCGGCACATTCGTGGAAGTTGCCATCGATGGTAAGACACTCCCCGACGTGATCGCAGTGCCGACTTACGCAATTCACAATGAGGACGAACTGTGGGTTGTGCAGGAAGGACAGTTGCGAGTAGTGAAGATACGGATCGCTTACCATCAGGGCGATTGGGTCTATGTGGCTGCTGGCCTGAAAGAGGGACAGAAGGTGATCGTCAGCCCTATGGATGTGGTGACTGAAGGCATGAGAGTACGCATTGCCAGAGAGCAGTCGTTTGAAGGGAACAATTATGGCCCAGCCGCCGTTATTAGAACCAAATCAGACGGAGAATAGAGGTCTTCTTTCCTGGTTCGCCCACAATAAGGTCGCCGCAAACCTGTTGATGTTTGTGGTGTTGCTGGGTGGTGTACTCTCGATGCTGCAGATGCGGCAAGAGTTTTTTCCGGAAATCAGGACGGGGCTGATCACAGTGCAGGTACTCTATCCCGGCGCCTCTCCGGAAGAGGTAGAAGGTGGTGTGGTTGTCCGCATAGAGGAAGCGATCGCGGGGATCGAGGGGATTAAGCAGATTCGGTCGATGGCGGCAGAGAGCCAAGGCACAGTGATGGCAGAATTGGAGGAGTATGTCGACGGGCGCAGGGTGCTTGATGATATCGAGACTGCAGTCAACCGTATCGAGACCTTTCCCCGGGATATCGAAGAACCGATCATAGGTGAAGTCTTGGCCCGCATACAGGTCCTTGATGTTGTTCTACACGGCGAGGTGCCGGAGCGGACCTTAAAGGAACTCGCTGAGCGCATTCGGAACGAGTTGACCGCCATGGAGAATATCTCACAGGTTGATCTGTCAGGCGTTCGCCGCTATGAAATCTCAATTGAGGTTTCTAAAGAAGTGCTGCGCCGGCATGGCTTGACTTTCGAACAAGTGGCAACGGTTGTTCGGCAGTCCTCACTAGACCTGCCGAGTGGATCAATTGAGACCGGGGGGGAGGAAATCCTGGTGCGTACCAAGGGCCAACGCTACCGCGGCCAGGAGTTTGGGGACGTCATCCTCATGACTCGTCATGACGGAACCGTGCTACGAATAGCTGACGTAGCGAGGGTGATCGATGGGTTTGAGGACTCAGAAATTGTTACCTTGTTCGACGGTAAACCAGCCGCCATTCTGAAGGTATTTCGAGTTGGGGAACAGGACGCACTGGAGGTGGCAGCCACCGTCAAACGCTACGTGGAGGAGCGGCGTGAAGGGTTGCCGGCCGGTGTGTCGATCGACATCTGGTCCGATCACTCGGTTTTTTTAGAAGAACGCATCAGCCTTTTGGTGCGCAACGGTTACATTGGTCTGGTCCTGGTCTTTTTGTGTCTGAGTCTGTTCCTGACCCCGAAGCTAGCATTCTGGACCACCATGGGCATCCCCATCTCCTTCATGGGTGCCTTCTGGTTGTTGCCGCACTTCGATGTGACCATCAACATGATCTCCCTTTTTGCCCTCATTGTGGTGCTGGGTGTCGTGGTGGACGATGCCATTGTGGTTGGCGAGAATGTCTTTGCTTACCGACAGCAGGGTATGGAACCGGTCAAGGCGGCGGTGCGGGGAGTGCGTGAGATGGCGGCACCAGTTGTAATCGCCATCCTCACCACGGTGGTTGCTTTTGTGCCAATGCTTTTTACGCCTGGAGAGATCGGCAAGATTGTCAGGGTGATCCCGATCGTGGTGATTGCTGTTCTGCTGCTCTCACTGGTCGAAGCCCTTTTGATTTTGCCAGCGCACTTATCGGGCTCAGAGTGGAGTGGAGCATCCGGTCTGATCATGAGATTCCAGTCCCAAGTGCAGAGCAGGCTTGATAGACTCATTCGGGGACCGTACAGTAGAACGCTTCAACTAGCAGTCCAGTGGCGGTATGCCACCGTTGCGGTAGCGACAGCCTTGTTTGCCATCACCATTGGCTTCATATTCGGCGGTCATATCAAATTTGCGTTCTTCGAAGCAATGGATTCAAACAATGTGTTGGCGGAGCTGACCATGCCGCAGGGGACACCGATCAAGCAGACGCGCGCGGCGGTGGAGAAAATCGAGCAAGCAGCTGTGCAGGTGTGCCGACAGCTGGACTCGGAACGTGACCCTGGCCAATTGTCCCTGTTTAAACATATCAGCAGCACCGTTGGTCAGCAGCCCTTTAAGCGTCTGAACGCTGGGCCGGGTGCTCAACGTCTTGCCACTTCCTCAGGAGATTCACATCTGGCGGAGGTGAACGTCGAACTAATCTCGTCCAAGCACCGGGACATTTCCGCCGCTCGGGTGGAGAATCTTTGGCGCCAGGAGGTGGGACAGATTACGGGTGTCTCCTCGCTCGTTTTCCAGTCCTCTTTTTTTTCTCCAGGTGAGCCGATTAATCTCGAGCTGTCGCACCCCGATTTTGACACTACGCTTTTTGTAGCGGAACGGTTAAAGGAGCGCCTGCAGCAGTATCGAGGTGTTAGTGACATTGAGGACTCTTTTCTGCCTGGCAAACGAGAGGTCATAATTTCTCTGAAGGATGAAGGTCGCACACTAGACATCACACTGAGGGATTTGGCACGGCAGGTTCGCCATGCCTTTTACGGGGTTGAAGCTCAGCGCATTCAGCGGGGTCGAGACGATATTAAGGTGATGGTTCGTTACCCTGAGTGGCAGCGGCGCAGCCTGGCTGATATTGAGAGCATGTGGACCCGACTGCCCGATGGCACCGAAGTGCCTTTCGAGACAGTGGCACAGGCGCACATGCGCCGTGGTTACGCCCAGATCGAACGGATCGACCGGAGCCGTATCGTTCGGGTCACTGCCGATGTGGATGAAAGTTTGCCCGGCGTTTCTGCCAGCAGCATTAACGGTAGTCTGGAGGATATCGTACTGCCGCAACTCCAGCAACAACACCCGGGCCTACTGTTCCGGTTTGGTGGCCAGCAGGCCGAACAGAGTGAATCGATGGAAAGCCTAGGTATGCAGTCCGTTGTGGCCCTTTTGGGAATATTTGCCTTGCTGGGTGTGCTGTTCCGCAGCTACGTTCAACCCTTGATCGTCATGTCCGCCATCCCCTTTGGTCTCATCGGCGCTGTGGCCGGACACCTGATCATGGGTCTGAACCTTTCCTTTCTCTCCTTTGTCGGCGTAGTGGCCTTGACCGGGGTGGTGGTCAATGATTCCTTGATCATGGTCGACTTGATTAATCGGCGTCGCAACCAGCACGAACCTCTGCGGCAGGTCGTCATGAAATGCGGTATGCGGCGTTTCCGACCCATACTATTGACCACACTGACCACCTTTCTTGGTCTGACGCCTATGCTTTTGGAAACGAGTCTACAGGCCCAGTTCCTGGTGCCCATGGTTGCCAGTCTAGCCTTTGGTGTGCTGTTCGCCACTGGTATCACTTTAATCCTTGTTCCCACGCTCTACATGATACTGGTGGATGTGCACCATTTGGTGTTGGAGTGACACTCACCACGTGTTTGCTGTGTGGCTTTTCCCTGTCAAGGGTCTTTTAGTGAAAAACTTTTGCGTCCGTTACATGTGACCATATAGAACGACTCCTGCATGCGCTGGGATGGAGCCCCCGGAAACCGCAACGTTGAGCCGTCAAGCGGAACGAAGCGCTCATTCAAACCTGGATCAAGCAAGATTGGCCTCGCATTTAAAAAAAGTACGGTGCTTAAGTGCCTCCCTGGTGGTCCTGGACGGAAGCGGGTCGTGGACGATTTCGGTGTCGCTGCTCCTCGACCATCTCCCACATCGCCTCGTCTCCTGTTCAAGATCTCACCTCTCCACATTCTCGGTAGACGTGATCATATTTATGAAACTGAGTATCAAGACCAAGTGAACACATATGTCCCGTCTTGGGAATTAACAGCCTTTACTTTAAATGAGAAATCCTCTGCTTATTGGGTAGGGCTTAGAGTAGAATAACTCGCACGAATCGTAAGAAATACTTGATGACACTGTGTGGATTGGGGTTTCTCAGCTGTGGCCGCATAAAGGCTGACTTGCAGCCAATGCAGTTGCATGTTGACCTGGAGGTAAAGCCGAGAAGGGAAAGGGAAATGGTAGATAATTACCTCAACCTGTTCCGCCCGGCTATCCAAAGGCAGCCGGGATTTATCGAGGTTAAATTGTTGAAGCGGCGTGAGGTGGACGCAAAATTACAGGCGTCTCGCTATCGCCTCTTGATTAGCTTTCAGATGGAAGAACAGCGAAAGCGATGGGTCGCGACAGAGGAGCACCAACTCGTGTGGCCGGACATTGAGAAGACTCTTACAGGGGCGAAGTACCCGATTGTACTCTTTGATATTGTCTGAAGCGTTGGACAGACGTTAGCCAGCTGCTGGGGTCGGAAAACTTCAACCGATTGTCGGTTGGATCTGTCTTGCCTATCAAGCTTCTCACTGTGAAACAACTATAGTCCCGTGGCGATCAGAACACCAGTCCCTCCTAGAGTCAATTTGTCGAACAAATCACCAAAATCAGGTAGCCGAATGGGTATGCTGCAGCATACAGACAATTCAGCCTCGTTAGGCCCATCAGGGCTCCTAATATGTGATCGTAGCTTCACTCTCGGTTGCGGAAACATTAAGTATGTTCAGCACGTTCGCCCGAGTCCTCTCCGCCCAGTGCCGCTGAAAAGAGTTGGTGAAAGTGAAATGGGAAAGGCCTCTTAGAAAGTTTCTGTCGCGTCCCTACCGATTCTGTCGATAACCGGATTAAGCTAGGCATCCGGAGGAACTGAATGCGGTCCCTGGAACGGCACATTGCCTTACTTATTTCAATTGTAGGCGGAGGATCCGATGATGGCCGGTGTCAACCACATAGATCGCTCCATCTGCATGGACGCAGACACCGTGTGGTTTGCTCAGGTGGCGTTTGGGATTGTCGACGCCAATGCCCAGAATACCGGTCAATGTACCCTGATCTGGGTCGTACTTACGAATGCGTTGGTTCTGATCGTCTGCGATAATGACGTTATCTCCCAAGTCGATGGCAATGTGCTTGGGAGAATTTAGCTCAGCTTGTAGGGCCGGTCCATCTGCTCCACCGGCTCTTCCGGTTCCCGCCACTGTACTAATCCTACCGTCAGGCGTCACAACCCGCAGGGCATGTCCGCTTCGTTCGAGGATGTAGATATTGTGCTATGAATCGACGGTCACCGCTCGAGGGTCGACTAGTGGGTTCTCGGTCGCAGGAACACCGTCTGTGGGGACGCCCTTTTCACCATTTCCGGCCACCGTATTGACGATGTAGGTTTTGAGGTCGATGACGCGAATGCGCCTATTTCTTAAATCCGCCAGGTAGATTTTGTCATTGGTCGGATTGAGCGAAATACACATTACGTGATTGAAAGTGGCGTTGGACGCCGGTCCCCCATCGCCGTTGAACCCCGCTTTGCCCGTGCCTGCAAAAGTGGTAATGATTCCCGTCTTGCCGTCGATCTTACGAATGCAGTGATTCCAGCTGTCCGCGATATAGATATCTCCCTCAGGGGTGACCGCAAGATTGTGCATCCCACTGAATGTAGCGTTTTTAGCAGGTCCGCCGTCTCCGGTGTACCCTTTGCTTCCGTCGCCGGCAATTGTCATGAAATTCCCAGCAGTATCCAGTTTGTGAACTCGTACACCCTCCAATTCGACGATGTACATATTGCCAGCTGCATCGAAATCAACTCCGAACGGCGAGTTGAGCTTGCCAGGTTGCGGGTTTTTCGTTGTCGCAAGTGACTCGCCAATGACGATCGACGAGCCAGGTCCTTGGGCCATCGTCATGTGGGGCAGATAGAGGGTGATGAGTAAATAAAGGAGAAATGGAGTTGGACGTAGCACAATATAACCTCGGATTGCCAATGATATCGTCAATTTCAGCAAAGAGTTTCTCATTCTATATTCTCCATCCCGAAGTTGGCAGAAACACCCGATAGGTTGACAAGTGGGCGGGGCTTTACGAAAAAGAGTGCGGCTTCCCCTATGCTGGCCCGACTAAAAGACGAATGCGTTCTTGTCCTCTCCGTCACGCTGGGAACTCGGAAAGCGGGACCGTTCGTCCTTCCCGCATAGAACGGTCGGCTGCAAAGATCACGCGATGACTCTCAAAGGCGGTGTCAAAGTCTGTGAGCGGGATGGGCCTGTTCTGTCTGATGCTTTCCACAAAGGCTTGAAACTGCGGCAGATAAGGATGGTGGGCCACGCCGCCAGAGTCGACCAACGGAGTTTCCAACCTGCTCCAGCTCTCCTTGCTCAGACCCTTCAATTTGTTGCTGTAGAATCGGTTATCCAATAAACTTCCTTCGCTTCCCAATAAGTGAACGTGGAAGTAGTAGGGCTGGAGACAATCCATGACGGAAGCCATCTTTCCGATTTGGCCGTTTTTGAACTTCAGGATCGTCACACTTGTCGTGTCGTACTCATAGGCGCTAAAGACCGAATTCTTGGAGCGATTGCTGTAGCTGGTCACTTCCTCCACGTCAGAATCGATAAGAAATAGTAATCCGTCCAGGGCATGACATCCAGCCGTCAAAAGACTACTTCCTCTCCCCCTCCCAAAAAAAATCTTTCTTGACATTCCATTTGAACTGACCATACCAGGGACCGATTCCGTGGTAATAATCGACTTCTCCGTAATGCAGATCCCCGAGTAGGCCCTGGTCGATGCAGGAGCGAATCGCGGTAAATTGCTGACTGTAGCGTACCTCAAAACAAACACGAGTATGAACGGCAGCCTCACGAATTGTTTGCCGCATGGCCTTGGCATCGTCAAAGCTCAGAGCCATAGGCTTTTCGATAATCAGGTGTTTTCCGGCTTTTGCCGCGGCCATCACTTGTTGGGGATGGAAAGGATGTGGTGTACAAATATCAACGACGTTGATCTCGCTGTCCGAAAGCATTGATTCATAGTTCAGAACTTCAGGGGCAAGTCGTAAGTCTGGTTCAGCTCCTCCTCACTCCATCGCCGGCGCGAACAGACGGTCTTCACAAACGCACCCTTCACCGATTTGAAAGTTTCAATGTGGGCCCCGGCGACCGTGTCCAATCCGACGATTCCAATATTCACTTTGCTTATTGGGGTTAGACTCCTCTTTTTCTTGTCAGTTCCAGTGGCTCACCCCGATAGTGATCAGGAAATCAGTGCGTGCCCGAGTCCACCTTCTATATTTAGATTAGGTGGGCCGGAAGATTAGCGTCACCTGCTTCTGTTCGCCGGTTAACTCTTCCAAAAAGTCAGCCTTTACTGCCATACCGACGTGCACCGGATGCTTGGGACTTTCGATACGCGCGGCTACGGTCAAACCCTCCTTCAGAGCCACAAACCCACTTACCAAGGGTCTGTTGCGACCGTACCCTAGTCGGGCCATAGCCGAAGGAACCACAGCGATCGAGGTAAAGGCCGCGAGTACTCCTTCCCCCGATAGTTCCACCCATTCCATATTACGGGAGTGGGAGTCCCGACAGATCGGTCGCGGTGGAAGATAGATCTCTCCGGAGTCAAGGCAACGGCTTGCCATGATCCTTCGTTGCGCCAGAAAGTGTCGATAGGCGGCGATGTTAAAGTCCGGATCGGGCATATCACACTCGCTCCAAGATGTGGATGATACAGGTACCTCCAGTACCGCCTACGTTGTGGGTTAGGCCCAAACGAAGGTCTTTGTGAGTGATCTGGTGTCCTCCAGCAGTGTTCCTCAACTGGTGCCACACCTCCTGTAACTGTGCCAGACCTGTCGCCCCCACCGGATGCCCCTTCGCCTTCAGTCCTCCAGATACGTTGATCGGGCGACTACTCTGCCTAGACGTCTGACGATCCGCAGTGGCGAAGGCTCCTTGACCCGGAGCAAAGAAGCCCAGGTCCTCAATGGCGATGATTTCGGCAGGGGTGAAACAGTCGTGTACTTCTGCGAAGTCGATGTCCTGTGGCTGAACGGCTGCCATCTCGTAAGCCCGTCGCGCGGCCGACTGGACTGCCGGTAGAGCCGTGAGGTCGGAGTTCCAGGTTGCCGGTGGGGCTGCACTGGTCTGGGAACTAGCCAGGACTCGGACAACGTCTTCGGTAAAGTTTCTCGCGATCTCCTCGGCTACCAAGATCATACAGGCGGCGCCGTCTGAAATGGGTGAGCAGTCGAACAGATGCAAAGGTGAAGCGACCGGAGGATTGACTCGTTCATCCCTTAGAAACTCACATTCGTCCAGCCAGTCCGGTACGGGCTTGCTCTGTTGGAGGGCCTTCTCTTTGCGCTTTTCCATTGTGTCACGGAGGGAGAAGTTTAAATGTGCCTTAGGATTGAAGGCGCCGTTTTCATGGTTCTTCAGGGTCACCCGCATGAGGTGCTCACGTGAGGCGTCATACTTGGCGAAGTAGGCTGAAGCCATAGCAGCGAAGATACCTGGAAACGTAAGTGCTGCCTGGTCTACCTCCATTGGGACGTCACTAGCCACAGCTAGAAAGTCTTGCACCTTCTCGGTGCTCACGTTCGTCATTTTCTCCACGCCACCTACCAGCACGATGTCGTACATTCCCGAGGCGATCGCCATGACACCTTCTCGAAAAGCAAGTCCACTGCTGGCACAGGCCCCTTCGATCCGTGTTGTCGGTCTTGGTACCAGGCCCAGCCAGTCAGCAATGAGGTGTCCTAGATGCGACTGTCCTTCGAACAGGTCGGCGCAAAAGTTTCCAATGTAGAGCGCTTCAATTTCTCTAGGATCGAACCCCTTATCTACGGTGTCAAGAGCTTCGGTATAGGCTTCTGCCATTAGGTCACGACTACCCTTTTCTGGAAAGACACCGAACGAAGACATCGCTCCAGCGATCACGGCGACACCTCTCCCAAGCTCCCTCTTCCTATAAATCACAGTCTACTCTTATTCTCGGTTAAGACTGATCGTAATGAGGACATTGTAGTTCAGGCTCGCTGCTTGTCAATGCCTGGTGTCCTGTCCCACCAATAACCCGCCATTTGCTGCGGGTGAAACGATTTCTGATTTGAGGTGTGAAGACAAGTCGACATTAGCAGCTCGTGGTAAAAGTCGCGTGTAATGGTGTGCTGGGGGTTTGCAGCCTCCTGATCAATTTGATCAAGATCGGAGCAGTTGGAACGTTAGAGGAAACCTCATAAACAAGGCTGCGGTGCCTGCGGAAAAAGTGGAAAAGGATAGACTATCTCCGTTTTCTTTGATGTACTGAAAGAAGGACATGAAACGTCTGGTGGCTCTATTATCAATGATGGTTCTTGCAACCTTTGGGTTTGGTCAGTCCACCCAAAAAAACGAGTACCCCCAAAATCCGAAGGTCTCCGAGCGCGCCGGTCTGGACGAACTGACGAGCCGGGTGACGGCTGGTGGGCGAGATTGGGCAAGGATTTCACCTGGTCCGATTGACCGAAAAAACTACATTGACGACTTTATTTTCGACAAGATGGAGCGGGATCACATTCCGCATGCCCCGTTGTCCTCGGATGAAGAGTTTCTGCGAAGGGTATTTCTCGACCTGACGGGGCGCTTAACGGAGCCAGCCCGAGTTCGGACCTTTCTCAAGGATTCCGATCCAGCCAAGCGCGACAAGTTAATCGATGGGCTGACAGGCACTGAGTTTGACCCGGTAGCTGAGCAACATCCGTCCTCCCCATTTCTGGATCGTTGGACCCTCAAGAAGGGAGGAAGCAAGGGATGAACAACAGTCGGGTCCGAGAGCTAGACAGTGGACACCCACACAATTCATTCTTTCTTGCCGAAGTCTTATGATTGCACCCGCCAAAAAGTCGTCTTCTCTACGGAAGGCACTTCAGGGGCCGAATTTGAAGTCTGAGGCTCTTTCCACATTCAGACTGTCTGCGTATGGGCTTGTTTGTCATGAGCGACAAACTGTTTTATGATTCCTTCTTAATAAGGAGCACAAATGCAATTCCACCAGCTCGGCGGTAGCGGTCTTAGCGTATCCGTCCTTAGCCTGGGCAGTAACGTCTTTGGTCAACATGAAGCGTTCACACACTACCTCGACGAATCGGGAACGTTTAAGATTGTCCGCCAAGCGATGGATCTCGGAATCAACTTTATTGACACCGCTGATATGTACTCACGTGGCGTGGCCGAAACTTATCTCGGCAAGGCCATTACGGGTCAACGCAACCAATTGATCATTGCCAGTAAAGTAGGGGTGCCGGTGGGGAGGAGTCCCAACCAATCAGGGCTTTCACGGGCGCACATTATGGAAAGTATCGAAGGCACATTGAATCGTCTCAAGACAGACTACGTGGATCTCTATTACGCTCATTGCCCTGACCCGTCCACACCACTAGGGGAGACGCTGCGCGCCTTCGATGATCTGGTTCGGCAGGGAAAAGTACGCTACCTGGGTTGCTCGAATTTCGCTGGCTGGCAAATCGCGACAGCACGTGGGATGGCAGAACATCGAGACTACGTGCCCTGGGTGGTTAGCCAGTCACCTTACAACCTTTTAGAACGATCGGTGGAGACTGAAATCGCTCCTTGCTGTTCGCATTATGGAATGAGCATCATCCCTTACGCCCCGTTGGCTCAGGGAGTGTTGACAGGCAAGTACCGAAGAGGGAAGGGGATTTCACCTGAGACCCGCGCCTGGAAAAATCCAAGTAAGAATCTCGCTAGCTATATGACCGATGAGAATCTAACCACCGTGGAAAGACTAGACGCCTGGGCGAAGGATCGTGGCCATCGAGTGAGTGAGCTGGCCATTGCGTGGCTGCTGTCCAAACCCCTTGTCTGCTCCGTTCTCATGGCGGTGACCCGCACCGAACAGTTGGAGGCTAATGTGAAGGCAACGGAGTGGAAGCTGGACCCACAAGAACTCGAAGAAGTGCAAGATCTTGTCGGTTCCTGCTCAGGCTGAGGTTTGGCAGGACATCCTTTCGACGATCCCGGTGAGTCAGTATAAATCGCTGACTCAGATCCTGCTCTAAGGTCTTCTAGTCACCTTTTGTTATCATACGTCCGATTAGGGTTACGTCAGAACTGGGTGACTGTCAGGACCTGTTTGGCCTCAGATTCTATTCGACGGTGTTCCTTTCTGTATCCCAAGATTGTTTGTGTACTCAGGACAATCGCGTAAAATAGCCACCGTAAAGAGCTCTATCAATTTCATTGGTTAAGTTGACCACAAGCCATTAGTTTTGGGACTAGATGGTTCTCGCAATGGCCTCTTTCCCTACTGGGGTCGAGGAAGCAGGATTCCTAGCGGATTGCGATTTTATTCTTCCGAATCGAAGCTGAGCTCCTAGAAACAACCCAGACCAACTCTTTTCAGCAGAAGAGCAGTTGAATCAAGGTTGTAGAGTCGATATGTTTTGAACATTTCTGACACGGGTAGGCCGGCTGCACTCGGATCTACAAGGTGATATGAGGGAGCGTTGGGTAAAGTGGGTGTTTTATTGCCCTGGTTGTGAGCCTGCTTTTCATCTATTGAAAGATGCTTGGTACTAACATGTACGTGCGCTAGAGAGTGTCTGAGAAATGGGAGTCAGCTCATACTCAGAGAACCCATTGGGAAGTTGTTCCGGCACTTGGTGGTCCTTTCGGACACGAGGAAGGCAGGATAGTTATGAGAGATAGGCGCATCTTTGCTTTAGGATCACGGGTCCGCGCACTGTGGCTGGATGGCAGCCTGCTGGTCACACTTCTACTTTGTGTTGGGTTGTGCTCCAGTCTCCAGGTAGCCCCGGAGCCGGAACAAATGCCGCTCTTTGTGAGCGGTCTGGAGGGGTATCACACCTATAGGATTCCTGCACTTCTGACCACCGACTAGGGTACTCTCACTTTGACGGCGCGCGCGTACGAGGGGGGCACGGTCTGGACGCGTTAGGTACAATATTGTGACCCTCATTATCCCCCTTTGGGAGGAACAGCTCCCTCTCAAAGACGGGCATCAACATGGTCGCCCAGTATTGGAGGAGAATGTCTGGATGGGATCTTGAGCACAATCGCCCTCAGGGAATCCCCACCGTCGGGAGAGCTCGCTGGGAGATGGTTGACGAGCTATGAGCAACACCACTTGTTATACTGGGTGAGATTATGGCGTCACCCACCAATTCTTCCACCACCTTCACTCAACTTCTTGAGTCGTAGATAGTTGTTTTTGACGGAGCGATGGGCACGATGCTCTATGCGAATGGCATCTCTTTTGCCGAGTGTTTTGACGGTTTGAACCTGAGCCATTCTGAGCTGGTAAAGAGCATCCATCAGGCTTACCTGGCTGTCGGTTCGCAGATCCTCGAAACCAATACCTTTGGGGCCAACCGCCTTCGCCTGCCCGAGAGCGACGAGGGCAACCAGATCCGAGCGGTTAATGAAGCAGGGGTTCGCTTAGCCAAGGAAGCTGCGGACGGCACGGCCTTGGTGGCTGGATCCATGGGTCCGCTGGGCAAACATATCTTCCCGATCGGAAACCTGAGTTCCGAAGAAGCCACCCAGGTCTACCGAGAGCAGGGAGAAGTACTGGCCGGGGCTGGAGCTGACTTGTTAGTCCTAGAGACCATCACCAACCTACACGAGATGGTGGTTGCGGTGCGCGCGGTGAAAGACCTGGGCATTCCGATTGTGGCCCTTATGACCTTCAACGAAGAGGGCAAGACCTTAGTCGGAAATAAGCCTCAGGAGGTAGGACGTCTGCTTACTGCCGAAGGGGTGGCAGCCGTGGGAGCCAATTGCAGCATAGGGCCCCAGGGGATTTTGGAAGTGCTCGAAAAGATGGTCCCCTGCGCTGGAGTCCCAGTCGTGGCTATGCCGAACGCAGGTTTCCCAAGTCTAGTAGGAGGTCGCTACATTTACCTTTCCTCACCCGATTATATGGCTGGCTTTGCCCGCAGTGCCGTCGAACTGGGCGCCGGGGCAGTAGGTGGATGCTGCGGAACGACGCCGGAACACGTCAAAGCCTTTGCTCAAGCCGTGAAAGGTCTCAAGCCTCAGCGTCCCAGGAGAAGAGAGTAAATTACGGTTCACGAACCAGTCCCCCAGCCAGCAATCTCACCCGTGCGGGACCACCTGCATGGTTTCTATGAGATGTTGGACAAACGGTTCGCTATCTCCGTAGAAATCGACTCTCCTCGTGGCGTGAACACAGAGCGCTTTGTCAAAAGCGCCATTTACCTGAAAGGAAAAGGTGCCGACGCGATCAATGTGGCCGACAGCCCCTTAGCCCGCCCTCGCATGAATCCCAGTTCTTTTTGCCACATCATCCAGCGCGACGCGAGAATCGAGACCATCCTACACATGTCTTGCCGAGACCGGAACATTCTCGGAATCCAGTCCGACCTTATGGGGGCACAGGCCCTGGGGATTCGAAATGTTATTGCTATCACGGGAGACCCGGTACAGGTGGGAGGCCACCTGCAGGCTACGGATGTTTTTGACCTCGACTCGATTTCTCTCACGCGGCTGGTCACGACCCTGAATCAAGGCAAGGACTTCGCGGGAAAGGCGACCGATGAACCCACCAACTTCCGCATCTGCGTCGCTGCCAACCCGACCGCAGTGGACCTTGGTTCCGAGGTCGTTAAACTTTGGAGAAAGATCGAGTCTGGAGCGCACTTTATCTTTACCCAGCCGGTCTACGATCCCCGAGACCTGGAAAACTTCTTGAAGCGGGTGCCGAACTTACCCATTCCTCTTTGCGTCGGGATCCTACCTTTGCGAAGTGTCCGCCACGCCGAGTTCATCCATAACGAAATCCCGGGAGTGACGATATCGGAGGTAATCCGCAAGCGAATGTACAGGGCAGGAGACAAGGGTATGAATGAGGGTGTCGCCATCGGATTGGAAATCTTACGGGAGACCAAGCCGATGTGCCAAGGAGCCTATCTGATGCCTCCGTTCAACAAATTCGAGATGGCAGGTCAGATCCTGGAGGCACTAGCGGAGCGATAGTTTTGCTTCCGAACGGACTCCGGGTCAATCACAGAGATGAATTCTCAAGTGGAAGGGAGTCTGTCGCCTGGTTGATTCTTGTTAGCCCCAGGGTATCCCCTCCCTTTGGGAAGGAAAAGAGGTTGGTCTGGTGATTGGTCTCTGGGATGCTGCAGCTTCGCTTGAGAAGGGAAAATCGCCAAGAGGCCAGTGGCAACACATTGACTGGGAGGCCAAACGGCTGACGGTGCCCAAGAAGGGAGGAACATTTATGTTTCACAAATGCATTTGGATGTCTTGTCTTCCGTTGTTGTTTGTCTGCCTGTCAGGGGTCAGCGCCGCCGGTGCTCCACCTGCAGAGGTAGGTGATCAAGAAGATGCCTCTATCCCGAGGCTAGTCATCACCAAGGCGGAGGCGCGGCTTGAGAATGCGGCACTTTACGTGGACGGTCAAAACTTTGGATCGAACCCCAGGGTGTTTCTCGGACAAGAGGAAGGAACCATTGACGAACTGGAGGTGGTGAGCTCGACGGACACTTTTATCGAAGCGGTGCTGACGACCGTGTCTTCGGGAAACCATCTTTTGATTGTGGCGAATGGTTCCGACCTGCAGGAAATGTTTGCCCTGGCAGTCACGCTGGACGCCGTGACCCTCCCCGAAGAACCCGGATCTCAGGGACCAGCTGGACCCCAGGGACCGACCGGAGAGCGAGGACCAGAGGGACCTCCTGGTCCAACCGGGCCGCCGGGTCTGCCAGGTGCCGTACTCACCGACCAAGTTTCTCCTGCTTTCGCCAAGCCTCTAGACGCCAGTCTCTGGAGTCAGAACGGAGCCAGTATTTTCTACAACGGGGGGCACGTCGGGATAGGAACGTCAAACCCGAATGCGGGTCTGCATGTGAAGAACAATTTTTCCTACCTGGGAACCTACACGAACCCGAATGGTGATTGAAGGCAGCTTCTACACGTATCCCATGGTGAGAGGGAGGTTTCAGGCCAATATGGTCTTCCACACCGACAACAGCTCCGCATACCGGGAAGTTTCCTGGGGAATTGGGAAGACCGAACAGGTGGATGGAAAGAAGGGCTTCAGTATTTTCAGCTTGCCTGATTCCGGCGGTTTTCCGAACATCGCGGATCGCTCGGTCAAAATGGCAATCGATTCCGCGGGGAACGTCGGCATTGGAACCACCAATCCAGAAGAAAAACTGCATGTTCAGGGAAATCTCAAGGTGGGCGGGAACCTCATCGTCGATGGCGACTTTGTGGCCGGTACCCTCAACACCGGCGTTGTGGGCAGTTCCGGCGACCCAGGACCCCAGGGTCCGTAGGGTGACACGGGACCACAGGGGCCCAAGGGCGACAAGGGTGATCCCAGAGGAGCGACGGGACCACAAGGACCACGAGGCCTGACCGGCGCAACAGGTCCTCCTGGCGTGGTGAGCTTTGGAACGGGGAACACCAGGGGCGGGACTGACGCGCTCCCTAACAACACCATTGGCTCCCCACCGCTTTTGGCGTGGATGCACTCCGCAACAACACGACCGGGCACCTCGACACCGCCATCGGCAGGTCTGCGCTCCAGTACAACACGACCGGGCACAGAAACACCGCTTTTGGCGTGGATGCGCTCCGCTACAACACGACCGGGCGTGCCAACACCGCCAAAACGGGGATGAGACGCTCTTATTCAACACGATCGGGTACAGAAACACTGCCATCGGCTATAGGGTACTCCGCTACAACACGACCGAGCACCTCAACACCGCCAGCGGGGCTTATGCGCTCCTCAACAACACGACCGGGGACCAAAACACCGCTAGCGGGTATGGGGCACTCCGCGACAATGAGACCGGCAACGACAACATTGTCATCGGACACAATGCCGGCAAGGACATTCGCCTCAGCAACAACATCGCCATCGGCAACTTTGGTGCTAATGCGGATTCAGGCGTCGTTCGCATCGGAACGTCCGGTACCCACACCAAAACCTACGTCGCCGGGATCCGCGGGGTGACGACCGGCATGGCCGATGCCATCTCCGTCCTGATCGACAGTAACGGGCAGCTCGGCACCGCCTCCTCCTCACGCCGCTTCAAGGAGGACATCCGTGACATGGGCAATACGACCGACCGTCTGCTCCAGCTACGGGCCGTACTCTTCCGTTACAAACAGGAGGTGTACGGAGAGGACCGTCCACTGCAGTACGGGCTCATCGCCGAGGAGGTGGCGGATATCTTTCCCGAGCTCGTAGTCTTCGACGAGGAGGGTAAGCCCTTCACGGTTCGCTACCACATCCTGAGCTCAATGCTGCTCAACGAGCTGCAGAAGCAGCACGAACGGGTCAAGGCCCAGCACGCGCGGGACGAAGCTCATCACGCACGGGCTGAGGCCCAAGCTCGAGAGCTCGAGGAGTTGAGAGCAGAGGTGTACCAACTGCGGACCCTCGAAGCACGTCTGGAGGCGATCGAATCGCGAGCTGAGGCAGGTTGCTGTTAAGGGGAACCTACTCAACTTAGAAGTAACGGCGAGGTGTGCGGATCTGACGCCTTGAAGAAGCTATCTAGTACCTGATTCAGGCTCTGTTTCCTCCTCCTCTCGATCCGTTTCCACCGGAAAGACATTCCAGGTCTCACACCTAGCGCATTTCTGCTTCAGCAGGACTTTGCCACCCTCCAAGCTGCAGATCAGCTTGTTGCACTTGCCGAGACAAGAGGAATATAAATTTAAAGCATATCCGAGGATTGGTGAGGGCGTTTTGAAATCACCGAGAACAGAGAAGATGCCGATCTAATTTTCGCGTTCTCACGGACAGATCGATTTGTCGGAGTGTACGCTCCACTTCCCACGATCGTTCCCTTGGTTCGTCTGGACGTCTATCTTTTCATTGTCGAGCCGGAAACCGAGCAGGTGCTTTGGAGCGATTCGAAGAGTGGTGGCTTATTTCGCACCTAAACCTTGGCCAAAACCGCTCGCCGACGAGGCTTACTGCGGTCTGGCAGGGGAAATCGTGAACACCATCGAGCCCCATACCGAGGCAGATCCTGCGGCACTAATGATTCACTTTCTTGTAGCTTTTGGAAATGTCATCGGGAGGCATTGCCATTTCCGGGTGGGAGGTGCACGACATTACACCAACCTCTTTGCTGTGATCGTCGGTGAGACGGCTAGATCCAGAAAAGAAACAGCATGGGCAGAGGCCCGCAGTCTCTTCCGGGGCATAGATCCCGCCTGGCTGCAAGACAGGATAAGAGATGGTCTGTCCAGCGGAGAAGGTTTAATTTGGGCTGTGAGAAATCCAACCCCAGCTGACCACGACTCCGGTGCGAAAGATTAAGAGATTGCTCATCGTTGAGGGAGAGTTTATTTCTCCGCTAAAGGTGATGGGAAGGCAGGGAAACATATTGTCACCTGTAATCCGCAACGCATGGGATTCCGGAAATTTGAACATTCTCACCAAGAACAGCCCAGCCCAAGCCACGGATGCCCATGTTTCGATTATCGGCCATATCACGCGCGACGAATTGTTATCTCAGTTCAATCGGATCGAGATGGCCAATGGGTTCGGTAATCGTTTTCTCTGGGTATGTGCCAAGAGATCACAGGTGCTACCTGAGGGGGGCTCAATGAACAGCGCCGACATTGAACCACTCACCCTGAAGCTTAAGCAACGGGTGCAGTTTAGTAGCTCGGAAAGAGAGATCACATTTGAGGGATTTAACCTGGCGCGATGTGGGTCGATTTATCGAGATGAGGTTGAAAGAAGTCAGTCCTGCAACGGTTAATCGGGGTACGGCGGTTCTAAAGCACATGTTAAGCTTTGCGGTCGGGATGTCCATCCACTCCACAAATATCGGTTACTTCCGGAGGTCCAAGAAGTTCTCCGCGTGATGACTTACGACGAGTAACGACGCCTTCTCAAACCAGTGGCAGAAAAAGATCTGGTAATTGGCGCGCTCACTGCGATTCTGGGGGAAACGGGTATGAGGAGATCAGAAGGGCTTAGAATGAGGTGGAGCGACATTCACTTCTCGCAACGGGTTGTGCTGATCGGTAAGGCAAAAAGCGGGAAGGTCCGATCCGTTCCACTTTCTGATTTAGCGCTGGAATGGTTAAACAAGCTGGTTCGCTTCATCGATATTCCATTCGTGTTTGTGGATTGCTTACGCCGAAAACCCTGGAAAGATCCTCGTGAAACATTCAATAAAGGGCGGAAAAAAGCGGGTCTGGAATGGGTCGGATTCCACGATCTTCGCCACTTCAGAGCGACCCAGTGGCTGATCAATGGAGTCGACCTTGTTACGGTAAAGGAGCTACTCGGTCACTCATCGATCCAGACGACCATGAGGTATCTTCATTTCGTCGGTACCCACGCAGTCCGAGCAGTGATTAAAGCACAGGAAGTTGAAAGGAAAGAATAGGCCGAGCTCTCGTAGGTTGTGGACGAAAACTGGACGACACACTTCCGAACCCGTAGTGACCTGGTGACTGGTGAATCTACGTAATCCATTGGTAATCATGGTGCCGGAGGGGGGAGTCGAACCCCCACGGGTGTTACCACCCGCCAGATTTTGAGTCTGGTGCGTCTGCCAGTTCCGCCACTCCGGCATGATCGAGTAGGTCAGTATAAGAACCCGTCAGGGTGATTGCGTAGTGGAAAGGGTTCGGTAATATTCCTCATCCCGCTCGCGGAACTCCGCCGGCACTTCATCTTCATCGACCAGTCGGATGTGTTTTCCTCTTGCTTACTTTCAGGTCTGATTGATCTCTAGTTCCAACTGGCGCGAACCACCGACAACCTGCTCCGTGTGGAACGGATCATTTTACTGAGTTGTTTACCATTTTTGATCATAACAGTAAATCTGCCCTGGTCCAAGAGATCTATATCCCTGCGAGTCCGCTGTGGTTGTCGTTTGGATGGTTGTCGACCAAAGAGTCTGTTCTGTTCGTGAACCCTGAGTCTAGTGTTTTAGGACAGGAGAATAGCATCACTAGCAGTGATCTATCTGGACCTCTCAACTCGTTAGTCCTGACTGTTATAATGCCCATACTATTGTCGCGGCAGGGCGCTTTAGTTCCGGCCTGCATGAAACTTAATTGGTGAGTTTTTACGGTCTCACTATGGCGAAATCGAACGGTGGTCCTGAGGAGCGTGATACAAATGCTTTCGTTCAGACGAGCACACGAAGACAACCTGTAGACCAAAACAGACCATCGGTCGGGTCAGGACACCCTCAGGTCAGACCACTTCAACTCACTCCCCGTCGTCGTGCCTGGATTACTTTTGGCGTCATGATGGGACTTTTCTTGGGGGCCCTGGAGGCCACCGTAATGGCCACGGCGATGCCCACTGTCATTTCCACTCTAGGCGGATTGGAAATCTATAGTTGGGTTTATTCCGTGTACTTTCTAATGGCCACGGTGACGGTGCCCCTTTGGGGGCGCCTTTCAGATCTCTACGGGCGAAGGGTCTTTTATCTAGCCGGGATTGTCTTTTTTTTGGGTGGTTCAGTTTTCTGTGGAGTGAGCCAGTCAATGACACAATTGATTTTTTCCCGGGCCATCCAGGGATTGGGTGCTGGTGCGCTGATTCCCCTGGGGATGACCATCGTGGGAGATATCTACTCTTTGGAAGGACGAGCGCGTATCCAGGGTTTATTCAGTGGCGTTTGGGGTTTGTCGAGTGTGGTCGGACCCCTCCTGGGCGGACTCATTACAGATTATCTTTCCTGGCGCTGGGTATTTTTTTTAAATATTCCTTTTGGCCTTGCGGCCGGTGTGATCATCGGAACGGTGCTAGTTGATCCTCCCCTGACTCGTAAACGCCAGGTAGACTACTGTGGGGCGTTGCTTCTGTTGCTTTCACTTTCTTTGCTTTTATTGGGTCTAGATCAATGGAGAACGGACGGATTCAGCATGGAACCCTTCTTATTCTTGCTCGGCGCGCTTTTGACGTTGGTGCTTTTCGTGATTTTGGAAATCAAAAAACCGGATCCGATCTTGTCTCTGCAACTGTTTCGCGATCGTATTTTTCTGCCGCTGCTCTGAATGGCTTCTTCTGTGGGATGGCTTTATTCGGAGCGATTTCATTTATTCCCCTGTTTGTTCAGGGTGTGCTCAGTACAGATGCCACCGAGGCCGGTTGGTCCTTGACTCCGCTGACCTTGGCCTGGGTGATTTTTTCCATTATCAGCGGGCGTCTGATTCTGGCGATCGGTTACCGGAAAACGGTCATGGCCGGGATGGTCTCTTTGACTGTGGGTTTCTTTTTCTTGAGCCGTATCAACGGCGCCATATCCGCAGGACAGCTGACGGTGTTGATGGTTCTGATTGGAAGCGGCATGGGATTGAGTATGATTTCGATGCTCATTGCTGTTCAAAATCGTTTTCCCCGTCATTTTCTCGGAGTGGTAACTTCTCTGATTCAGTTCTTCCGTACCCTGGGCGCTTCGGTTGGTATTGCCATCATGGGAATGGTGATGGCACAGAAAATGGTTTCCCAACTGTCAACCTTGGCATCCTCTGGGCAAAACGGAACGCTTGTCTACTTGGCGCGCTATCCCGAGATGATTGTCAATCCAGTTGATCGGCAAAACTTCCCGGCCTCGATCCTCGAGCCCTTTCAAAATATTTTAGGCGCCGCCCTGCAGGATGTTTTCTTTGTCGGGTTTGTCATCTCCCTTCTGGCCTTTGCCACCGCTTTTCTCATACCTGCTGGTTCCGCAAGCGATCATGCCATTAATCCGTAACCTTCATTGATTGGATTCTAGTCCGTGAATGACAGGCCATTTGTTGCGGGCGAAACGGTTTCTGATTTGAGACGTGAGCAACAAAGAATCAGCGCCGTTGCGCCCCCAACACGCTGGGTGGAGGTGGTTTTGGCTGATCTCTTTGTTACTCATCGTCGACGATGAGTAACATATCGCCTCCTCCTCTCTTCACGACCTCACTTTGTCACATTCTCAGCAAACGTGAGTGTATAGATCTGAGTACTTAAGAGCCCATCACCTTCGGGATTTGGTCATAGTCGATAATGAAGAACGCATCGATACTTGCTGAGCTAACGAACGTATCCTATTCATCTACAAATACTTACTTGTTTGACAAAGTGCTATCTGATCTCGTAAAATGAGTTGCTCGGCGGTAAGATCTATCAATGTTTTGGAGGCTGGATGAAGTTTAAAGTTGGGGACAAAGTCATTTATCCGAACCAAGGAGTTGGAATAATAGAAACAGTCTGCAAGAAAAATATTGCTGGTCGGCAGGAAGTATTCTACGAGCTAAAAATTGCTTCCAATAAATCCACAGTGATGATCCCCGTGGGAAATGCCAGCCATGTTGGCCTAAGGAAGTTATCGAGTGAGAAGCAACTGCAAACTCTCTTCGAAATTCTGGCGAAGGATTTCAGTGCGCCGGAACGCAACTGGAAGAGTCGATATAAGGATAATGTCTTAAAAATGAGAACAGGATCAATTTTTGAAGTCGCCCAGGTTCTGAAGAATCTCTATTTCTTGAGCTTTCAAAAAAGCCTTTCCTTTCGTGAAAAGAAGATGTTTGACCGAGCACGGCAGTTGATTGTTTCCGAGATCGCCACGGTTCGGAGAGAGCCTGTTCAGAATATCGAGGATCTCGTCGAAGGATTTCTTCGTTCAGGTTATGCTCGGGTACAGACTTGACCTTTGACTCCTAACTCTCCGAAGTTCTTACAGGTCAAGGTCCCCAGTTAGTTTTCAGCTGCCATTTCGGTAAATACCTCCCCGGCATGATTCAATGTCTTTTCGAGCTCCACATCGCGGTGGGCCGTGGAGAGGAAGCAAGCTTCGAACTGGGAGGGGGGAAAATAGATGCCCCGTTGTAGCATTTTTCGAAAGAAGATCCCAAAGCGCTCAGTGTCGGATCTTGCAGCGGAGGCGAAATCGGTGACAGGCTCCCGGTTGAAGAAGAGTGTAAACATAGAACCACAACGTTGGACTTGCAGGTGAAGCCCACTTCTCCGGGCACTTTCGGCTAAACCCTTGCACAGCTTAGCAGTTTTGTTCTCCAATCCTGGGTAGGGTTTATCCCTTTCAAGGATTTCCAGAGTTTTCAGACCCGCAGTCACGGCGAGAGGGTTTCCGGAAAGGGTACCAGCTTGATACACAGGACCCTGGGGAGCAATCAAATCCATAATCTCTCGCTGCCCCCCATAGACTCCGATGGGCAATCCTCCGCCTATAATTTTGCCCAAACAGGTGAGTGGTGCGGATAGGGAAAAGTACTCTTGAGCTCCTCCCGGAGCCAAGCGAAACCCTGTGATCACTTCGTCGAAAATCACGACAGTTCCATTTTGTTGACCAAGTTGGAGGATTCTTTCAAGAAAACCGCGTTCGGGTATGACCACGCCCATGTTACCGGGCACCGGTTCCAGGATGGCCGCGGCGATTTGGCCCGGATACTTCTCAAAAGCTTCTTCCAATAGAGAGAGATTGTTGAAGGGCAAACTGATAGTTTGCTCCGTGAAGGAAGAAGGAACACCTGGGGTACCGGGTAGTCCTAGAGTAAGTACTCCTGATCCAGCTTTCACCAACAGACCGTCGGAATGACCGTGGTAACAGCCGTCAAACTTTAGGATTAGAGGGCGCCCGGTATAAGCGCGAGCCAGTCGCAGGGCACTCATGGTGGCTTCCGTCCCTGAATTCACCAGGCGAGCTTTCTCGATGGAGGGGAAAAACGTGTGTATTTTTTCCGCCAGAAGCACCTCGAGTTCCGTGGGGATACCATAGCTTGTTCCGCGTTCCAGTGCTTTCTTGATCGCTGCCACGACTTCCGGATGAGCGTGGCCTAAGATCATGGGTCCCCACGAGCCCAGGTAGTCGAGATACTGACGGCCATCAGTGTCCTCGAGGTGACACCCGTGCGCCGAGCGAGCAAACACTGGATTTCCGCCTACAGCCGTAAAGGCTCGAACCGGGCTGTTCACGCCGCCGGGGATGACTTCCCGGGCCCGTCGGAACAGTTTGGCGCTTTCAGAATCGTTGTGGGTTTCCATAGATCGAAGAGGTTTGTGTCATCTGGCCTGCACTACGTATTGATGAAGCCAAAGGTCTATAGATCACCACGCCTGATCAGATCGGCCGCCTCTTTGGCAAAATAGGTAAAAATCATGTCTGCACCGGCCCGGCGAATGGACAGAAGAGTTTCTCCAATCGTGACCTCCTTCTGCAGCCAACCGTGGGCGAAAGCAGCAGATAGAGCCGAGTATTCCCCACTAACCTGGTAAGCTGCCACCGGAACATGGGTTGCCTGTCGCACCTGAAAGATCACGTCCAAATAGGGGAGGGCGGGTTTGACCATCACGATGTCGGCGCCTTCTTCTAGGTCAAGTTTAACCTCCTTGAGAGCCTCAAGGGAATTGCAGGGATCCATCTGGTAGCTTTTTCGGTCGCCAAACTGTGGGACTGATTCTGCTGCGTCGCGGAAAGGGCCGTAATAGGCTGAAGCATACTTCGCAGCATAGGAGACAATGGGAACATGCTGTCGGTTACGGGTGTCCAGTGCCTGGCGGATCGCAGCAACCCGTCCATCCATCATGTCGGAAGGAGCGATCACATCGGCGCCCGCCTCCGCATAAGTCACGGCCGTTCGTGCCAGAATTTCTAAGGTAGTATCATTATCGATCCACTGCCTACCGTTCGCTTCCTTCTTCATCACTCCACAGTGACCGTGGTCAGTGTATTCACACAGACAAACATCGCTAATGAGCACAAGATCTGGAACCTTTTTTTTGGCCTCCTCCAGAGCACGGCAGATAATCCCCTCACGGTCGTAAGCGGGGCTACCCACCGCATTCTTACTCTCCTGCAGGGGGATTCCAAACAAAATGACTGCAGGAATCAACAGTTCTCGAACGAGCTGTAACTCTTCCACCAGAGTATCGATCGAGAAGCGGAATTGTCCGGGCATCGACAGAATCTCTTCTCGGATCCCTTTTCCTTCTTGAACAAAAACTGGGTAGACAAGCTGTTGCACACCGATACGTGTCTCTCGAACCATCTCTCGTAAAACAGGGTTCTCTCTCAGGCGACGCGGACGGTAATAAGGTGTCATAATGAGCTACCAAGCAAACCAAATAGGTGAACGGTCGAACGAATTTTTCACCATCGATTCAAAGTAGAGACATAGTGAATGGTTCGACTCTCAAGGTCAAGCCAAAGCTCCTGGGTCTGGTATGAGTCTTCCCTTGATTTGAGGTTGCAGGTGGGTTAGTTTGTTCAGTTGTTAACAGCTGGTGCTAAAAGTCTCGGTGGTTGTGTCGCGAGTGTCGTGGGCGCGCCGATCGAAGTGATGTCGAGTCATCGTCGAGAAGGTGCTATACTGCAGCCATCGTCCGTCTAGTGGGTTACGGCGAAGACAACCCTATTTTTCGTTGCGGCGCCGACACTTCAAACTGAGTGGCGTCCTGCTCGTAATAATTGTTACGCTATTTCCAGAACGGAGCACTAGGCTGCCCGACTGGAGGGGTGAGTTTGGCGGTGGAGGGATTCGAACCCCCGACGCAGCGGATATGAGCCGCTTGCTCTTACCACTGAGCTACACCGCCATAAGTAGATTATTTATCATAACTTAAATGGAGTACCGGCTACAATAACAGGGAGGTAGATTCAGGTTTCTCGTTCCGGGCGGTCTTCAAGTAGAGGTTGGATGAGGAAGATCTTAAGGAATGACTGTTTCAGGAAGTCTCGCAATCTTAAGTACTAGGTTTCACGAATATACTCACCACAAAATGGTACTAATTGTGAGGACAAGACACTGGTACTGTCTCCTTCTGTCTTCGCGACCTCACCTCGCTAAATTCTCAGCAAACGTTAGGGTATTTATGAAACCGAATACGAATGGAAATCTAGAATTTGGAACATCACTCTCCAGTGGTCAGAATCGGCAAGGCGAGAGGCGGCACATTATTGAACTCCAGTTTTCCCATTCGCGCGACTGCTTCTTTTAGAATGGGAAAAGGGGTTGGCGGTATGGTGATAATAAAGGGCAAATTCGAAGCGTCCGACCACTTTTCCTGGATGACAGAATCTATATTGATTTTTTGCTCGGCTAGAATCTGAGAAAGGGTCGCGATGATTCCAGGTTGGTCCCTGACAAAAAATCGTAGGTAGAATGGATAATCCTTTTCTTGCATAGTCAAAGAGGCTACTGGTTCTAGGGTATTCACGGGATAGTAATGGAAGGGCGCCATGCCCTGTTTCCACAAAGACGCATTCAAAATATCGGCAAGAACCGAGACAGCGGTCGCGTCTCCACCCGCCCCTTTTCCACTAAAAACTGAAGCACCCAGTGTCGCACCGGTGACTTCTATGGCGTTGAGCACTCCTGAGACCGTCGAGAGGGAAAGATGATGATCCACTAAGAACGGACTCACCCGCAGCGACACTCTTTCGCCTTTTATTTCCCCAACCCCCAAAAGTTTGACGTTGCAGTTGAGCTTCTGGGAATAAAGGATGTCAACTGGCCGGATATCCGTGATCCCGCACCGGGGGATCTGATCGGCTTCGATCCATTTTCCAAATGAGAGTGCAGCGAGAATCGCCAGTTTGTCGGCGGTGTCATGGCCTGAAATGTCCATGGAGGCATCCGCCTCGGCATATCCCAAAGCTTGAGCTTGGGCAAGGACTTCCTGGAAATCCCGGCCGCTATTCGCCATTTCAGTTAGGATAAAATTGCAGGTGCCGTTGAGGATACCCCGTATCTGTACGATCCTGTCGGAAAACAATGAACGGCGTAGGACCCGGATAATCGGTATCCCACCAGCTACAGACGCTTCGAATCCAAGAAAGGTTGAATTTTCTGCAGCGAGTTGAAAGTAGTGTCCGCCCGAGCGAGCCATTAAAAGCTTGTTGGCGGTGATCACAGACTTCTGTTGTTTTAAGGAGGTGCGAATGATTTGATCGGCAGGATCAGTTCCTCCGATCAGTTCGACCACAATGTCGCTGGGCGTTCTAAAGAATTCCTCTAGCGAATCAGTGATTTTGACATTTTTTGGGATCCAGGAGACATCCTTGTGCTGATAGCTTCGATCCAAAATGGAGACGAGACACAGTGGAATTCCCAATTCATTCCGATACCGCTTAATCTGATCTTGAAGCAGGCGGACTACGGCCGACCCTACTGCTCCGAAACCGGCTAGAGCGACACGAAGTGGAGAATTTAAAGTGCTCATCTTGGTCTGTACCAATGGGAACTATATCCTGGAAGGTGCAAAATATCCCGGCTGTTGTCGTCCTGAGTACTAGACGCAGACACCGATTTTTCTTCTCTTCAGGTGAGCCAGACCGAATTCTCGGTGGATGGCCCGAACGGCGGTATCCAGTTTGTCCTTTTGGAGGATACACGCAATGTGTGCCTCAGAGGTACTGATCAGCTCGTTGTTGATTCCCTCGTCAGCCAGGACCTGGAACATTCGCGCTGCTACGCCCGAAATGCTTGCGGTACCCGATCCGATGACCGAGACCTTGGCAACATTGACATTCACCTCGACCTGATCGGCTCCAACTCCATCGGCTACCTCTTCTATAACTGCACTTGCCGCCGGCGCGTCTTCCTCAGCAATGGTAAGGGAGACGTCATTGATCTGGTCGTGGCGAATTCCTTGAATGATCAATCGGATGTTGATGCCGTGATCCGAGAGGCTCCGAGAGATTCTGGCAGCTACTCCGGGAATATCTTTATCACGGGTGAGAGCCCCGCGGGCAAAACTGGTGTCACTTGTGACGCCTTGAAAACCAGCCACGATCACGATGTTCCCCTCGGCCAGTGCGACGTGAATTTTTTTCGTATTGATGTTTCGAATGCGTGCCCGTGAGAAGTTCCTGTCGGTGAAGATTCCACACTGGGCGCCGGTGACCAAAATGGCTTTGGCGCCTCGGTTATGGAATAGATTCCAACGAAACAGCTTGCTTGGAGATGGGTTCCTGTCCGTCGTACCATTCGCGAAAGGTTCTTAAGTTAGGCCGCAGTTGCGCATCAATTTTGACTCGCGACTTCACAATGTCGAGTGCTTTGTAACCATTACCGGTGATACCCACCACGATGGTTTCTTTTGGATTAATATAGTTCTGTTGAATCAACTTGATTGTCACGGCCAAGGTGGTCCCACCCGCCGGCTCGGTAAAAATACCTTCCTTTTCAGCCAGAAGCTCAATTGCCTCGAGGATTTCTGAATCGCTGGCCATTTCCCCCCACCCTTCCGACTTGCGAACCTCCTGGAGTACGTAGATTCCGTCGGCAGGGTTACCAATCGCGATAGACTTCGCCAAGGTTTTCGGTTTTTCCGGATTGATATGGTCCAGGCCTTGCTGAAGAGCTCGAACCACGGGGGCGCAACCCTCCGCCTGGGCGCAATGGATGCGGCAACGGCCTTCTACCCAACCGAGTTGTACCAGCTCGTGAAAAGCCTTGGAAACTTTGGGAAGAAGAGTGCCTCCAGCTGTGGGTAGTACCAGATGATCGGGGAGTCTCCAACCGAGTTGCTCAGCAATCTCATAGCCCATGGTCTTAGCACCCTCGGTGTAGTACGGGCGCAAATTCACGTTTACAAATCCCCAACCGTAGTGATCACCGATTTCGCAGCAAAGCCGGTTTACATCGTCGTAGTTTCCTTCCAATGCGACGATGGTGGGTTTGTAGATGAGCGAGCCAATAATCTTGGCGGGCTCGATGTCATGTGGTATAAAAATCAGACAGGGAAAGCCTGTTCGGGCACAGTGGGCAGCCACTGCATTGCCTAGATTGCCCGTGGAAGCACAGGCGAAAACGGTATAACCCAACTCGGCTCCGCGGCTCAAGGCGATGGAAACCACTCGATCCTTGTAAGAAAAGGAAGGATGGTTGACAGAATCGTCTTTTAAGTAAAGATCGCTAACTCCCAGGTATTCCGCCAGTTGTTTAACTTTGACTAGGGGCGTAAACCCCGAGTGGAAACCGCTAAGCGGTTCACCCTCCAGGGGTAGCAGTTCACGATAGCGCCACATATTCCCTTCCCTGCTTTGGATCTCATCGGGTGTAACGCTTGACTGGATCCGGGAATAGTCGTAAGTGACTTCGAGCGGGCCGAAACAGTTCAAGCAGATGTAACTTTGGTCAGGGGGATAGGTCGCACCACATTCCTTGCACCTTAATTCTTTGACATAATTCATGTTGCCTCCGAATGGCCAGGAGCACGAGCAATAAAAAAGCCCTTTCCGGGTTGAAAGGGCTTCGGCTACCGCCACGCCAGACTTATCTTCCGGACAACCAGCGGGAATTAGCACCATGCCATCCAAGGGCTGGTTGCTGTGGTATCCTGGGGCCCGATCCCTCCACCACTCTGGATAAGCAAAAATGCAATAGTACGTTTATTAAAGCAAACTGTCAAGAGCGGATGTGCCGATCTGAAATCTTAGGGTCCTGTCCCATGAGTAATATGTCATTAAATACGGAGACAACTTTGAGCAGAGGTCGCGAAGTGAGGAGGAGGCGATGTGTTGGAATCGTCGACGACGAGCGACAAAGAGATCCGCCAAAGTTGTCTCCGTCCTGGGGGGTTGCGGGCGAAATGGCCTGCTTATTTTGTTGCTCCTCCTCGCCGATACCTACCATCTACTTGTTGTCATACCTCAAATCAGGAACAGTTTCGCCTGCAACAAATGGCATGTTATTTATGGGACAGGAGACACTAGCAGCCTATGGTCACAGTCGCGTGCTGCCCTTCTGGTTGTGATGGCGCGAATCCGTCTGCGGTGTAGCGCTGTTATCGACGATGACCTAGAATCGACTCGATTGGTGAGTCTGACACCCGGGGCCACAGCGCTCGCCGCGCAATCCGTTGGACTTTGACCACTTGAGGGCACATAAAGTGCCCCGGAGGGATTTTTTGCGTCTCCGCAACTTTTGAACTGCGGCATGGACAAGTTTGAAGTCTCAGTTGTGAAAAGCATCGAACGTTACACCTTATTGGAAAAGAATACCCGTGTGCTCGTGGCACTGTCCGGGGGACCCGATTCGGTAGCGTTGTTGTTAGTGTTTAACCAGTTGCGGGAGATTTATCCTCTCCAGCTTTTGGTTGCCCACGTGAATCATCGCCTTAGGGGAAAAGAGGCGGACGAAGATGAACAGTTTGTGCGCCACCTTTGCCACCGATTTGGCCTGGAACTGGGAGTTAAGCAGCTTAATACGCGGGAGGAAGCGAAGAAAAGAGGGGCTAATTTAGAGGAATTCGCGCGCCTGACGCGTTATGGTTTCCTATTTGAGTTGGCGCAGCGCCAGAACTCAGTGGTGGCTACGGGACATACACTAAACGACCAGGCCGAAACATTTCTGATGAGGCTTGTTCGCGGCGCCGGGCCAGCCGGTCTATCGGGGATTCATCCGTTGCGATGGAATCAAACGGGGACAGGTGAGCCACAATCACCCACGATGGTCATTAGGCCTTTATTGGAGCAGAGTCGTCGAGATATCCTCGGTTATCTTTCCCGAAAACAGCAGGGCTATCAGATTGACCACACCAATCAAGATTTAAATTTCGATCGTAATTGGGTTCGCCATCAGCTGATACCCTCCCTGGAACAACGATTGAACCCGAAACTACTCAGGGCGGTCGGCAGGACCACCCGTTTGTTGCGAGAGATGGAAGACTTTCTGCAGCAGCTGGGACGGAGTGAACTGCAGCGTTGCCGACACCACGATGAGGGGGAAGTGACACTGCGCATCTCCGAGCTGATGAGCTTGCCCCCGATCGTGCAGAAGAAAGTCGTTCGGCTTGCCGTGCGGGAGTCCAAGGGGGATTTGCGGGGGATTAGCTTTCAACATATCGAACGGATCCTCCATTTGAGTCAGGTACTGAGTGGGAAGGAGGTGCATCTTTCAGGTAACTTGAAAGTACAGAGAGAATTTGACCGTTTGCGTCTGACCAGGAAACGGGTTCCCCAGAAATTCTCTTACGAATTGAACATTCCGGGAGAGATTTACGTGAAAGAGGTAGGAAAGTATGTTGCTGCCCGAAAGGTCGAAAGTGACCGAAGAAGGGAAGGCAGTATCTTGTTAAGGGTAAGCGGTGAGCACTTGCGGGTGCGAAATCGTCGGCCGGGTGACTGGTATCACACCTCCGGAATGGTTTCGGCGAAGAAGCTGAAAGAGTTGTTCCAGAGATGGCGGGTTCCAAAAAGCAAACGGGATCGATTAGTAATTCTGGAGATCGACCATCAGATTGTCTGGGTAGAAGGTTTGCCTGTTTCGCCCCGATTTAAAGTGTCTAGCGGATGGACAGAGGCACTAGAAATCGAAGTACGTTGCGAACGAGCCGGTAAGTAGTCATTAAAAGTACTGGAATTGATCAATACGGCAACGTTTTCCCAAGGGATGACCAGTGCCGATGGCCAATGTTAGGAGCTTAAATCCCTCTTCCAAGGACACGGCAGCATTGTTGCCAGTGGAGCTGCTAGATCCGGAGAAAGGCAATGCGGCTGAGGCAAAGACTGGTGGAGTCTCAAGTGTGGTGTTTTTGTTACAATTTAGTCTATAATCAAAAGAGCGGTTATACGGATGTTGGAGGTTAAGTGCTGAATACGACCACAAGAAATACTTTTCTTTGGATCGTCATCGTCGTAACGGTGTTCGCCTTGTGGAATTTTTTGAGCACTTTCAAAAACGGCAATGTTGAAGAGTTTAATTACTCTGAGTTCACTGAAGCGGTCAAGAACGGTCGGATCAGAATGGTCACCATGACCGGGAATAAGTTGGAGGGTAAGTACCTTCCGGAAGCTTCGCCGAGCGAGAAGGATTTCCTCGTCATCATTCCGAAAGGATCAGAAGAAACCATCGCCAATACATTAAATGAACAGGATGTAACAGTTAATGTGGCCGATGATGGACAAGGATCCTGGATTTACATGCTCTTGACCTCTGGGTTTCCGATCATTCTTTTCGTGGCTTTCTGGATTTTTCTGATGCGACAGATGCAGGCGGGTGGGAATAAAGCGCTGTCCTTCGGAAAGAGCCGCGCTAAACTGTCCGTTCCTCAACTGAAGAAAGTGACCTTCGGGGATGTGGCGGGTGTTGAGGAAGCCAAAGAAGAATTACAGGAGATCATTGATTTTCTTAAAGAACCTCAGAAGTTTCAGAAACTCGGCGGGCGAATTCCCAAAGGTCTTCTACTCATGGGACCTCCGGGAACGGGCAAAACTTTACTGGCTCGAGCGATCGCCGGTGAAGCCGACGCCCCATTTTTCAGCATCAGCGGTTCTGATTTTGTGGAGATGTTTGTGGGAGTGGGGGCCAGTCGAGTGAGAGACCTCTTTGAACAGGGGAAGAAAAACGCTCCCTGCATTGTTTTTATTGACGAGCTTGACGCAGTCGGTCGCCATCGAGGTGCCGGCCTTGGCGGAGGACATGACGAGCGGGAACAAACGCTCAACCAGTTATTGGTTGAGATGGACGGCTTTGAGTCAAATGAGGGAGTAATCTTGATCGCCGCCACCAATCGTCCTGATGTTCTTGACCCAGCGTTGCTTCGCCCGGGGCGGTTCGACCGACAAGTCGTTGTGACGCTGCCTGATATTAAGGGGCGAGCAGGGATTCTCAAAGTGCACACCCGAGATATCCCTCTGTCGGGCAAGGTCGATATCATGATTCTGGCACGGGGTACCCCTGGATTCTCGGGAGCGCAGTTGGCCAACTTGGTAAATGAGGCTGCCCTGAATGCGGCTCGCTTCAACCGCAAGTCGGTAACGATGAAGGATTTTGAAGAGTCCAAAGATAAAGTGTTGATGGGTAAAGAGCGCAAAACTATGGTCATGAGTGAAGAAGAGAAACGGAATACCGCCTATCACGAGGCGGGACATGCCTTGGTAGCCTATATGCTTCCCAATGCCGATCCCCTGCACAAAGTGACCATCATTCCGAGGGGCAGTTCGCTGGGAGTAACCATGCAGTTGCCTGAAAAGGACCAGTACACCTACAGCAAGGAATACATGGAAGATTCCATCGCCATCCTGCTGGCTGGTCGAGCCGCAGAGGGAATTTTTCTGGACAACTGTACGACCGGTGCTTCCAACGATCTGGAACGGGTAACTGAGCGGGCGCGAAAAATGGTGTGCGAATGGGGGATGAGTGAGGAGATGGGCCCTCTGACTTTCGGGAAAAAGGAAGAGCAGATCTTCTTGGGTAGAGAGATTGCTCAGCACCAGGATTACAGTGAAGAGACGGCGATCCAAATTGACCAGGAGGTCAAGAAGGTCGTGCAGCGGGAATATACGAGGGCCCAGGAGATACTGGGAACCAATCGTGAGGCTCTGGTGCGCGTGGCCGAAGCGTTACTCGAATACGAAAGCCTGGATTTGCGTCAGGTCCAAGCGTTGATTACTGGTCAGGAAATCCAACCCCAAGAGGTCAAGGAGGAGCCCGCTGACGACCCGGAACCCCGTCGCCAAAAGGAAGAACAAAAACAGTCTCTGCCCTCTCTTGTGAATCCTGAAGAACGCCCAGCACCCGCTTAGAACAAACAACTATTCTCACCTTATCCTTTAATTGCGTGCGCGCGAACGTTGCTGTTTTGCTGGTCATGATGAGACGCGATTTCCTTTTTCGTCCTCGTGACAAAGTCATCAAGTTTGGGAGGCGAACCCGCATTATGGGAGTGGTGAATGTCACTCCCGATTCGTTTTCTGATAAAGGTCGAGTTTTCGAGCGATCGAGTGCTGTTGACTACTGTCTGAATTTGGTCGAAAAAGGCGTGGACGTCCTCGATTTGGGAGGTGAATCTTCTCGCCCCGGTGCTGAACCGGTTTCGGCCAGAGAAGAGCTGGATCGGGTCCTGCCGGTGCTTGAAGAGGTCCGAAAGCATGTCTTTATTCCCATTTCCATCGATACCTACAAAACCTCGGTGGCGGAGGAAGCTTTAAGAGCCGGGGCTGACCTGATCAACGACATCAGTGCCTTCCATCTCGATCCAGAAATGCCCCGGGTGATCAGGGAGTGGAATGCAGGTATCATTTTGATGCATATGCGAGGAACACCCCGGACCATGCAACAGCTTTCTCCCAGTCCAGATATACTGAAAGAGGTTCAAACGGACTTACAAACCGCTCTAAATGTGGCTTTTGAATACAAGATTGCACGTGATAAGATTATCTTAGATCCAGGAATCGGATTTGGGAAGAAGCTCGAAGACAACTTGAAGATTCTAAACCAGTTGTCGTTTTTGGAAGTATTCCAATTGCCCATTCTGGTGGGAACCTCCAGAAAGAGTTTTCTTGGTGAGATCCTGGGTCTTCCCATCGACAGAAGACTCTGGGGAACCGCGGCCTCTGTGGTGGTCGCTATTCTGCGTGGAGCCCACATGGTTCGGGTTCATGACCCGGAAGTGATTCTACAGGTCATACTGGTGACCAATAGCATCCAGATGGAGAAATCTTCGCAATGATCACCGATTTTTTCTCTGCGTTCTCTCGGCTCCAAGGGAGAGACATCGTTGATATTCTGGTCATCGCCTTCATTATTTACCAGGTTCTGGTTCTTATCAAAGGAACTCGCGGCTGGCAGGTGACCCTGGGGATTGCAGGCCTCATCATCTTCTCCTACATCATCCGTTTGCTGGAGCTGCGCACAGTGGAGTGGTTGCTGGCTAACTTTTTCACGTATCTTATATTTGCACTGATTGTGATTTTTCAGTCCGAGATCCGGAGAGGTCTGGCCGCATTAGGGAGGGGCCGTTTTTTTCGAAGATTTGTCAGTCGCCAGGACAAGAGGCAATTCGAGGAAATCGTGCTGGCCGCAACCACGTTGTCGAGCCAGAGAATCGGGGGTCTCATTATCCTTGAAGGAGAGATAGGGCTCAAGAACTCCATTGAGACGGGCATCAAACTGGATGCTTTTTTGACCTACGATTTACTGGTGACAATCTTTAACCCGAAGAGCCCTCTTCATGATGGGGCCGTTGTCCTCCAAGGTGATCGCGTCAGTGCAGCCGCCTGCTTTCTCCCCTTGACCCTTGATCCGTACTTGAGTAAGGAATTTGGCACCCGTCATCGCGCCGCCATCCGAATCACCGAAGAAACCGATGCCACCGCTATCGTCATCTCTGAAGAAACCGGAAATATTTCGGCGGTTTTTAAAGGAGAGATTACACGAGGTCTGGATGGCCCTCGCTTGCTGAAGATGCTGCAGAGAGCCGAGGATACTCAAAAGCGAGGTTTGGTCAAGCGAATCCAGGGACACAGAGAAGCCGATCAACGGCAAGAAGCGGTATGAACCTTGTCCGTCGGCTTTTTTTACACAATCTCGGGATTAAGGCTCTATCACTTCTGTTGGCTTTTCTTCTGTGGTCGCAGATCGCCCGTCAACAAACGGTTCAGCGGACAGTTTCTGTCCCTGTGGAATTCATCAACATGCCCACCAATCTAGAAATTGCTAATGACTATCAAAAACAGGTGGACGTGGACATCCGATCCCAACGCAGTAATCGAGGACGTCCACGCCTAACGGCGGTGATTAATCTCGAAGATTCTAGACCCGGGGGCGCGGTGATTCCGCTGAGTGAACGAAACATTCAAAACAGGCCTTACGGAGTGGAGATTCTTAGTATCAATCCAGCCAGAATTCGATTGCAGCTGGAAAGGACCAGTAGGAAGATCGTCAAGGTCGAGCCACAGATCGTGGGGCGGCCTCGCCAGGGATATGAGATCATGGAGATCCAGGTGACACCTTCTGAAGTGATGATCACGGGTCCCGAGTCACAGGTCCAGAAAGTATCTAAAGCTCAAACCGAATCCGTCAATGTCGATGGTAACTCCTCTGATGTGAGTTTGGACGTTTATGTGGACCTGGAGAATCCACGTTTACGGATCGAGAACACCAGTTTGGTTGAAGTCTCAGTGGTCATCGAAGAGGAACGGCGTCAGATCCGAATCGCTTTGGTCCCTGTCCAGGTGACTCCGGCGACGGTACCGGTCCGACTTTTGACTCAAAGAGTTAAGATAACCGGAACCGTTCCGGTTTCTTTTCAGGGTGAGCTTAAGACCAGCGATTTTCGCGCCAGGGTCAATGTGGAGGGACTCCGACCTCAGTCTGAACCGTATGAGATCCTCCCCGAGATCGTACCTCTTCCGGAATATGTGAATCTCTTTCGCCTTGAATTCGTTACTCCAGAACGTGTCCAGGTGAGGAAAGTAAGATAATGGGTGAATTATTCGGAACAGACGGAATTCGGGCAGTCGCCGGTCAGTTCCCACTGGATCCGCCAACTCTCTCGAAATTGGGCAGGTGCCTGGTTCGACTGGGGAAACGAAACGTGATCATTGGTCGAGATACCCGGATCAGCGGCGTCTGGATGGAGAAGATCCTCGAGGAGGCGATTACTGATCAGGGGGGAACTGTCACTTTGACAGGTGCGATTACCACCCCTGGGATCTCTTTTCTATGTCGCACCACCCCCTTTGATGCTGGAATAATTATTTCAGCTTCCCACAACCCGTATCCGGATAATGGGATCAAGATTCTCTCCGGCCAAGGCGTCAAGCTTTCCGATCGAGAAGAAAAGAAAATCGAGCGGGTTCTGGACGAACAGATCCAAGGAGCAGCTATCTCGGAAAGGCCAAGAGAGGGCTCGAGGGCGCAACTGACTTTTTTCGATCCCAACTGTGTGGAACGTTACGTCGGTTTTCTGGGAGGTGTGCTCTCGGGAGAGTCCCTCGGATCAATGAAGGTTGTCATCGACTGTGCGCATGGGGCGGCATTCCACGTTGCACCTCGAGTTTTCGTGATGCTCGGGGCTGAAGTGGTTGCCATCAATGCCGAACCCGACGGCCAGAACATCAATCGGGGCTGTGGGTCTCTTCATCCAGAGAGACTGTCAAAAGCCGTGGTGGAACATCAGGCCTCCTTTGGGGTGGCTTTTGATGGGGACGCCGATCGTTCGATTTTCACTGATGAAAAGGGAAATCTGTTAGATGGCGATGACATCCTCTATATTCTCGGCCGATATTTGCACCACCAGGGAAAGATTCGTACGGGCTGTGTGGTTGGGACGGTGATGGCCAATATGGGGCTTGAAGTCGCTTTGCGGCGGGAAGGTTTAAAGCTGTTGCGTACCCGAGTAGGGGATCGGTACGTTCTACGTGAGATGCTGCAGGGAAAACATCTTCTGGGCGGCGAACAATCCGGGCACATCATCCTTAGGGAGCATTCACCGGCAGGTGATGGGATATTGACCGCTCTGAAGATAGCGCAAACCATGATCGACCGAGAGTCTTCGCTAGGGGAGTTGGCTGAGGGTTTGGTGAGGTTTCCTCAAGTTCTTCTCAATGTTCGAGTTAAGGAGAAACTTGACTTTCGAAAGATTCCCCAGATTCAGCGCGAAATCGAAGGTGTCGAAAGGGAGTTGCGCAACCGGGGCCGTGTCATAATTCGCTACTCCGGGACCGAGCCCCTAGTGAGAATCATGCTGGAAGGTAACCAAGAGAAGGAAATTAGATCTTATGCCCAGGCCATCGCTAGAAGATTCCGGCAGCAGCTGGGCTCAACCGACCAAGACCCTTGAAACTGGGGCCGCACCTCCAATCACTAAGTCAAAGGTTTGGTAGGTGCTCATTTGAATGCTGAGATGTTGTACACATCGATGGGTTTAGGCAATCATCGACTCACACAGTCTGAGTATGCGAACCTCACAAGCGAAAATTAAATCACGACAGGAAGTGAAGTCGATCCTCGATCGACTCAAGAGGGAGGGAAAGAAAATCGTTTTCACCAATGGATGCTTTGACCTTTTGCACCCGGGCCATGTTCGGTTTCTGGAGAAGGCCCGCCGCAAAGGCGATCTACTGGTGGTGGCCTTGAACAGCGATTCCTCGGTAAAAGCGATCAAAAGTAGGGATCGCCCCATCTTCAGCGAAAAAGAACGATGTGAGCTTGTGAGTGCCCTGGCTTGCGTGGACTACGTGACTATTTTTGATGAAGAGACGTCTCAGCAGATTATCCAAGAACTACTACCCAATGTCCTGGCGAAAGGTGGCGATTGGTTGAAAGAGCAAATCGTTGGCCGCCAAATTGTGGAATCGGCCGGCGGTACAGTGATTTCCCTCGACTTCGAGCCTGGATTTTCAACCTCCAGTATAATCGAGCGGATCCGGAAATCAGCCCAAGTAACCTTCTGTTCCATATAGCGGCAGATGAGAGATCAGTGGAACATGGGCAAAATCACTTCTAGCGATATAATAACAATTTATGAAAAGGGGCACCCGGTCACTTCAAACGTTGATCGAACCACTGGCCAAGGCAGGTTCTTTCGAAGGTTTTCACCAAGCCGATGCTGCCCTGGTTTTCTCAGTTTTGTTTCAGCAATCTCCTGGCCTTTACCTCTGGTTGTGTGTTGACAATCATCAAGCCGAGGAGGTAGCTGAGAACCTGCGTTTTTTCCTTCCCAAGATTTACCAGGATCGGATTCTGATTATTCCCGGTTCCGAGGGTGATCCTTACCGAGGATTGTCACCTCATCCCGAGATCTCGACCAGAAGAGCTCTTGGTCTCTGGAAGTTGTTGACGGGTTATCAGGGATTTGTGGTAACAACCGTGGTCTCAATGGCTACACGCCTTCCATCACCGACTGATTTTTGGAGTCATTGCCTTCAGCTTGAGGTAGGAAACTTTCTTCCCATGGATCACCTTCTGGTGAGACTTCGCGAGAATGGCTATACTCGCCAAGACCCAGTCTGCGAGGTGGGGGAATACTCGTGCCGCGGCGGCATCGTCGATATCTATTCACCCTCTGGACACCAACCATTTCGAGTCGAATTCTTTGCAGATGAAATTGAGTCGATTCGAGAGTTTGACCCGGCCACGCAGCGCTCTGTTGCGCTCATCCCAGGATGCGAAATCACTTCCATGCGCGAAATAGCGCCTGATGAACGTGAAATCGCGCACTGGCACGAAATGGCCCCCCATTACTGGTGCGAAGTCGACTCCGCCGAAGCTTTAAAGGAAAAACGGCAGTTTACGGAAAACGGAGAGTTGTTTAACGGCTTTGAATACCTTTTTCCTCTGGTGATCGAAAATTCCCACAGCCTCTTAGATTTCCGGCCGAAGCGGGAAGATCCAGATCTTTTACAAGTCATTCTTCCTAATCCACAGGATTTTATCACTGAATTTGAGCAGCTACAGTTACAGCTTCAGCAAAACTATGAAGAGCGACGAGCTGCTGGAGAGCTGGTTCTTCCGCCCGAAAAGCTTTGCTTCAAAAAATCCTGGCTGGTTGACTGGTTGCAAGAACAGAAGGTCTTTTATCTCGAAGAGCTTTCACAGCAAGCAGGCTCAGTTCGCTATTTTGATTTTCGGCTTGAGCGACGCTATCAGGGTCGGATACGCGACATTTTGGCCGATGTGTCAGATTGGCGCCGCAAAGGTGAGAAGGTGGTCTTTGTGATGACCTCACGGGGGATGGCCGAGCGCATCGTCGATATCTTTAAGGAATACGGAGTGGAGGTTTATCTGGCGGAAGAAGGATTTGCGGAGGCGCTTTCCCACAATATTTCTGTGACCCAGGGGAAGCCATCGGAAGGTTTTTATGCTCCCGGTTTGAAGCACCATTTTCTGACACAGGAAAATGTTTTTGGGAAACGGCGGTTTCAATCAACCGTTGGGAAACCCTCTTGGCGAAATATCTCCAGTACTTCCGTTTTTGATTTCCGCCATCTTAAACCTGGCGATCACGTCGTGCACATCGATCATGGAATCGGTGTCTTTAGAGGTCTCAAACCTATCGGGATCGGAGCGGACGTTTGTGAGTTTGTGGAATTGTCATATCGCGACGGGGCTAAACTATATGTCCCCATTGATCGGCTGGATCTGATTGAAAAGCACAGTGGTGCCGGTGCGGCCAAACCTCAGATCGACCGTTTGGGAGGTGCTTCTTGGGATAAAACGAAACGGCGAATCAAGAAATCGATGCGTCGCCTGGCCGAAGAACTCCTCAAGCTCTACGCCTCACGTGAAATATCAAAGGGATACGCTTTCGCGCCTGACGATGAGTTGATCAAGGAGTTTGAGGAGGCTTTTGAATACGAGGAAACTTCACACCAGCAGGCCGCCATTGCTGATGTCAAGAAGGATATGGAAATGGGACGACCCATGGACCGTTTGATCTGTGGGGATGTCGGTTATGGAAAAACGGAAGTCGCCATGCGTGCTGCCTTCAAAGCCGTCAGCGAGAACAAACAGGTGGCGGTTTTGGCGCCGACCACGGTGCTGGCCCTTCAGCATCACAACACCTTCCGAGAACGTTTCGATGGTTTTCCTGTCAAGGTTGAAATGATCAGCCGTTTACTTCAGCGAAAAGAGCAAGCCGATATTCTCCAACGGACCGATTTGGGTTTGGTCGATATTCTAATCGGAACTCATCGCTTGCTTTCCGGGGATGTCAAGTTTCAGGATCTGGGCTTAATTATAGTTGACGAAGAGCAACGCTTCGGTGTAGCTCAAAAGGAAAGGCTCAAGCAGTTGAAAACTCAGGTCGACGTGCTGGCACTTTCCGCCACTCCCATTCCCCGGACCCTCAACATGTCCGTGATCGGCCTGCGCGATCTCTCCATTATCGAGACGCCGCCCAAAGATCGGCTTGCTATTCAAACCGTGGTGGTGAAGTTTGGCAGAAATATCATTCGCAGCGCAATCGATCTTGAACTAAAGCGCCACGGCCAGGTCTTTTTCGTACACAATTCTATCGATACGATCCACAACGTTGCGCGGATGATTCAAGAGACGGTTCCGGAAAGTCGTGTTGCTGTCGTACATGGTCAAATGCAGGAACGTCAGCTCGAGGAAGTGATGGTTGATTTTCTCAATTATCGTTGCGATGTTTTGGTTTCGACCACCATCATTGAAAATGGCTTGGATATTCCTCGCGCCAATACCCTGATCGTCGATCGAGCCGATCGTTTCGGATTATCACAGCTTTATCAGTTGAGGGGACGCGTCGGCCGCTCCAATCGACGCGCTTACGCCTATTTGCTGGTTTCAGCTGAGGAAGTCCTCACTGGTGATGCCAGGAAACGCCTGGCGGCAATTAAGGAGTTCAGTGATTTGGGAGCAGGCTTTCGGATTGCCGCCCTGGATCTGGAGATCCGCGGCGCGGGCAATTTGCTGGGAGGCGAACAACATGGGCACATCAGTGCAGTGGGATTTGAACTCTACATGAAGCTGCTGGAACAGACGATCCGGAAACTGAAAGGCGAAGAGGTTTTAGAGGAAATCCAAACTCACATTGACCTGGGGCTGGACATTAAAATCCCTGAACACTACATCGATGATTCGAACCTACGTCTGTGGCTCTACAAACGAATTTCAGCAGCTTTTAATGAGCAGGCCATCGGCAATCTGGAGGAAGAAATAGTAGACTGTTTTGGTAAATATCCGCGCTCCGTCTCCAACCTTTTCGAGTATGCCCGGTTAAGGCTTCGGGCCCAACAACTGAAGATTCTTTCCCTGGATCGGAAGGGATTGAAGGTCTTTGTCAAATTCCGAGATGACGCCCCGATTTCCCCGCAGCGAATGATCAATTGGATCCAGCGCAGTGGCTCCGTTTTCCTGAGCCCTGGAGGAGTAGTGTCGCTGAGCATTTCCTCGACTCTTCCCAACCAGATCTTCGAAATACTGCACAGTCTGTTGGACGAGATCGTTGTGCTACAATGAACGGGTCAAAGGCGGATTTCTGTCACCAGGACCAGATCGCAACAGAAGATGTACATGATCGGTTCTTTCCTATTCTCGCGGATTTTTTCCTGGTTTCGTGCTTTTCGACTTCCGAAAACACCAGCACACAAGAGTTTGCAGGGAAAGCAGGAAAACATAGGTACTTTGGTCCATTAGTAAACCTACGGCGGTTGAGGATCTGGCGAGTCAAGGTCGCGATGAGAGGAGGAGTCAATATCGGTGCATCGGCGACGACGAACGACACAGAAGTTGTTGCTTGGCAAAATCAGGACCGTCATGCTCACAACAAAAGTGACCGTATTTCTGAATCCGAATACATAAGTGTTTCGTTTTATCAATACAATGATGTTTGGGGCGAGCCCGGCGCCGAGTTCGCAAAGCGACGACGCAATGCGGGGCATCGGGAAGGAGGAGCAACCCAGGAAGCGAAGCCGTTTAGCCACTACCTTTCGGGCAAATGGAAGTTGCGAGTCATCTCGGTGTCGCTTTTCGTCGCTTGACCTCGTCTTGCCAGCCCTATCTGCAAACGTCGTCGTATTGTTGAAACGAAACACGAAGAGCTGGCCCACGGTTTGTTGGCTTTTCTGCTGGTTGGCTCTTGCGCCGGTCGCGTGCTCACCTGAGCAGTCACTCGAAGGTTCACCCCCTCTTCTCGTCGATACACGAACGATTGTAATCGTCAATGCCCAACCCATCGGACGGGAGGAATTCGCCGCCTTTGTTAAATTCCTGGGCGGTGAAGGGAACGATGAACTGGAGCCGAAGAGCCGAAAAGCCCTGTTTCGCCAGTTCCTCTTGGAGCAGGTGCTGCTCCAAGAAGCGGAAAGAAAAGGAGTGATGGTGGAAGAAAATGAAGTTTGGGAGCTGAAAGAGTGGGGGGGAGATCAAGAGATTGACGAGGATGAGGTCGATCGCGTTCGTGACTTCCTAACGATTCAAAAGCTGATTCGTCAAGAGATTGGATCACAGCTGCAGGTGAGTCTCCAGGAAATTGAGCAGTATTACGAACAGCACCAGAAAGAGTTTGTGGTGGAGGATCGGGCACATGTTGTGGAAATCTTAGTCGACGATCAAAAATCGGCACAAGCCATCCGTCAAAAGCTTCTGTATGGTGATATCCGTATTTTTAAAAGCATTGCACGAGAACGGTCTAAAGGTGTAAGCGCACAGGCTAATGGTGATTTGGGATTTTTCCAGCGGGGAGATTTACCCGAGGAGTTTGAAAGGGTAATTTTTGCTTTGAAACCGGGTGAAGTGAGCTCTGTTTTCCAGTCTAGCTACGGCTATCACCTTTTTATGATGGAAGAGTGGATTCCCCGCCATCCCCAAAAATTTCATGAGGTGCAAGAAAAGATTTTTAAGCAGGTCATGGCAGAAAAAGAACGAGATGTTTTGGCAAATTATCTGAAACAACTTTCAAAAACCGCATCAATAGACATACAAGACCCGAGTTTGACATTCGATTGGAGGGACGGCGATGACCAGTTTAATCAGTAGCGTGGGAGTCACTTCCGTTATGCTTCTTTTTGGCTTGGCAGGGCTGACCGCTCAGGATTTGGTCACCCTGGATGAGATTGTGGCCAAGATTAACAGTGAAACCATCACCCTGAGTGACCTGCAAAATGAATCGCGTCTTCTGAGAGTTAGCCTCAGGGAGCGAATTAGGGATCCTCAAGAACTGGAAGCACGGTATCAGGAACAAAGAAAAGGACTGCTTAAAAATATGATTCAGAGCAAAATGACGCTTCAAAAAGCCGAGGAATTGGGAATCATGGATAACATCGATGTGGAAGTATCGGCGCGACTGGAAGTCATGCGTAAAAAGGCGGGAATCCCTGACATGGAGGTTTTTGACCATGTGCTCAAACAGCAAGGGTCATCGTTGAGGGAGTATCGTTCTGTGGTCAGAAGAGAGATGGCCGTTGAAATCCTGATGGAGCAATTTGTTTACGCGAAGATCACGCTATTGACTCCCGAGATTGAAGCTTATTACCAACAGAATATCGACCGGTTTTCAGAGTTAGCCGAAGTTGAGCTTGCCGAGATTCTGTTTCTCACCGAAGGCAAGGATAAGGACCTTGTCCGTACGAAAATGGAAGAAGTTCTGGCGCAGCTGGGGGCGGGTGTGCCCTTCGAAGATCTGGCCAAACAATTTTCGGAGGGCCCGACCGCGCCCCGGGGCGGTGGGATCGGAACCTTTAAGGAGGGTTCGATGACCGAAGCCATCCAACAAGTGGCCTTCAGCCTGGAGGAGGGGAAAACCAGTGGCGTGGTCCAGACCGATTACGGTATGCAGATTCTTAAGGTAATTCGTAAAACACCGGCTCGGGAGAAGCCCTTGGAGAAGGTTCGTGCTGAAATTCAACGTGAGCTTTATGCGAAAAAGGCTGAACCCGAAGTCCAAGAGTTCATGGAGGACCTGCGCCAACAGACTTATATCTACATCGCCTCTGAATATCGGGAGAAGTTTGACCTGGAGGGTCTGTAATCTCCTCGCCAATCCTCCTGAATACCAGTTCTTCAGCCGCAGCTGGAAAGGGAGGTGGAGGTTGTGGCCTCTAGACGGAGTTGCGTGTCCCCGCCAATGCGAGAACATCCACTTCTCCTCGCGTCTGGGCAACGACTACAGATCCTGGCACGTAACCACACGTCACTTTCACCACGGCTATCAGCTTTTCCCACGCGCTCTTCGGCGACGGAAAAACATCCAGGAAACCCATATACTGATCAGGTAAAGTGTCACCATCGGACCGCTCCACAGAAACAAGTTCAGAACATCGGTGGTGGGGGAGACCACGGCAGCAATTACGATCATTAACAGAAAAGCGTAACGGAAGTTTTTCCATAAAAAGCGCGGAGTAACCAGCCCAAAAAGCGAGAGAAAGGCGACCAGGACGGGGAGCTGAAAGATGGCTCCCATGCCGATAAGGATGACCATCTCAAAATCAAAGAAATAAACTGCGCTGATCATGTGGTGAAAGTTGGCGCCAAATTGTTTGAGGAGAAAATTTAAAGCGGTTGGTAAAATGACATAGTAGGCGAAAATACCTCCCAGTAAGAATAAAATAGTTGAGGAGAGTAGAAAGGGGAAGACGTAAATCTTTTCGCGTCGATACAGTCCCGGGGCGATAAAGAGCCAAACTTGGAACAACAGAAATGGTGCGGCCAAAAAAACTCCGGCTACAAAGGCTACCTTCAAGTAAATCGTAAAAGGCTCAGTCGGTTTGATGACAGAAAGTTTGTCCACCACCCCTTTGATCGGCAACGACAGAAAGTTAAAAATTGCTTCGTGGAAAACCCAACTTATCCCAAAGGTAATCGCCAGCGCCGCAACACTTTGGATTATGCGCTTACGCAGCTCATCGAGATGTTCGAGGAAGGTCATTCTCCCGGACAGTTCCTCCCCTCCATCGTCAGAGGACTGGCCGCCTTCTTCCGCGGGAGGTGGAGGAGGTCCGGGTGGTGACCCTTGGTTATACAGGTTACCCAGATCCTCAATCGACTTTTGGTCTGAGATTTCGCCTACGGTATCGCTTGGGGTTTCAGAACCATTCTTGGTAGACGCCTCTGAAGGGGGAGTATTGGAAGCGTTGTCCATGCAGCAGTTAGGAAGTGGCTGGTGTCCTTAAGTGTTTCGTTTCCTCAATACCATGGTGTTTGTGGCGATCGCGATGTCACTTTCTTGAATTCGCCTCTCAAGTCCTAACTCTGTAAACACAACCCCACTTACGAAGCGAAACACTAAGCCAGAGGTTTACGCCGTTCCGGGGTGAACCCACCTCAACTCTCTCGAGCACTTCGTTTCAGACGCGACTCAGCGCGACTTTCACTATGGGCTGCTTAGCTAGAATCAAGGTCTCTTTGGATCTTCTTAAGCTCTCGTTCCTCCGTTTTGACCTCCTCTTCCCAAGTTCGTCTGAGCTCATTTGAGGCTTTCTTGAATTCAGCAAGTCCTTTACCCAGGGAACGACCCAATTCAGGAAGCTTCCTGGGACCAAAGATCAGCAAGGCGACGACGAAAATAATTAGCAGTTCACTAAAACCCAAATTCCACATTGGAAGACTCCTATTGGGCAATTCTACGTTAGAGGACTGAAGTAAGTCAATAAAGAACGGAGCCGGGGAACCGGTAGGGAGAGGCATTCACCACGAACTCGTTGGCCTCAGGGTCTAATGTTATACTGTGTCCCACATTGGTGGTTTGAGTGATGACAGGGGCATAAAACCACGAGCAACCCTCGAAGAAACAGAATGAGAAACAGATCTGGATTATTTCTTAGTCTAACCATCCTGGTGGCGGCACTGCTGGGTGGTTGGCTGGGAGACGAAGCCAAGGCAGGAGCGCCTTTGGAAAAAGGCGCCGAGCAGTTGCTCGAAAACTTCACGGAGACACTGGCCACGCTGCAAGCCCATTATGTGAGGCCGGTTGCCACGGAGGAGTTGATCGAAAGTGCTATCCGAGGTTTAGTGCGCACCCTGGACCCACACAGTTCTTTCTTCGCGACGTCCGACTACAGCCGTCTACAAGAAGAACAGCAAGGGAAATATTACGGCTTGGGCATCGCAATTCGAGCCCAGGCTCCCGGGAGCGGTCGGGTTGTAATTGTTGAACCGCCGGTTCCAGGGACTCCTGCGTACAAGGTCGGGCTGAAAGTTGGAGACATTATCTCGAAAATTGAGGGTGAGTCTATCGAGGACTGGGATATCAACAAAGAGGTGATTCCCAACCTCAAGGGACCCAAAGGGACCCGAGTCAACATTACCATCGAGCGTCCGGGAGAACCGGAATTCATCGAACTGGCTGTCGAGCGTGACGAGATACCACTTTATACGATCAAGTCCAGCTTTCAGATTCGACCTCAGATTGGTTACATCAGCATGGTTAAGTTTTCCGAGACGACCAGCAAGGAGTTGGACCAGGCTCTTCAAAAACTGGAGGAACACAAGCTGAGGGGTTTGATCCTCGATTTACGCGACAATCCCGGTGGGGCTCTGAGCCAGGCTATTAAAGTGGCCGACCGCTTCTTAGGCAAGAATCAGATCATTGTCAGTACTTACGGCCGTAGAGGAAAACAGAAAGAGTATCGTGCCCCCAAAGGGCGACGGCATGATTACCCGATGGTGGTGCTAATCAACCAAATGAGTGCCAGTGCCAGTGAGATCGTGGCAGGGGCTTTGCAAGATCACGATAGAGCCTTGATTGTTGGGGAGACCAGCTTTGGCAAAGCTCTCGTGCAGACAATTTACCCTTTTCCGGGAAATCGAGGACTAGCCCTGACGACGGGAAAATATTACACGCCCAGCGGCCGATTGATCCAGCGCGCGTATTCCGAAAGTTTTTACAATTACTTGTACGGTCGAACCAATCAGGGCGAGGAGGGTGACCAGAAACAACCTGGCGACGAAGAACGTGTAGCCAATGCCAGTGGAGGCATTATTCCTGATGTTGAGGTCACCTTGGTGACCTACAGCAGACTCGGAAGATTCGTCGATCACAAGAATCTTTTCTTTGAATTCGCTGGAAAGCTTTTGGAAGGAGAGGGCAAGTCCGACCTTTCAGATCGCTATCCAGGAGAAGAATTGACTCCGGGAGAGAGAGAAACAATCAAAGAAGAAATGATCATAAGTGATGAAACGCTGTCTCGCTTTCGAGAATTTCTCCGCGGCAAGTGGATTAACTTTACCGATCAGATATTTATTGACAACCACGATTTGATTAAGAATAGGCTCAAACAAGAGCTGTTTGGTAAGTTGTTTGGGGAACAGGAGGGACTCAAGATTGCTCTGGAGATCGATCCTCAGGTGCAAAGAGCCGTTGAGTTATTGCCACCGGCTGAGGTTTTGCTTCAGAAGACCACTGCTGAAATGTAGAGAATTTTGTCCAGAGCTTCTTGGTAACAGGGTCATTTATGGAGGAAAGAAACCAATGGATCTATCGGCTGCTTTTTTGCGGATTGGTGTTTCTAGTCGCTTGTACGTCGAATCGACAGTCCCCTCCACGTGTGACGATCGGACCGTCTTCACAGGATCTTTCTTCATACGTTCCGACCGGTTCTGCTGGACCTCTTGAAAAACCAATTCCTCAGGTGATCGCCCGTGCCCAAAACCTTTTTGATCAAGGAAAATTACTTTTTGAGGAGGGTTGTTTGGAGGCAGCACGAGCGCATTTTCACCTGTCTTTAGGGTGTTTGAAGAACGCAGGTTATGACTTCTATTTCAATCCAAAGTTGGAGCAGACTTACTATGCTCTCTTGAATGAGATTCAAACCCTTGAGCTTCTGATCCTGATTGATCCTTCCGGGATGCAGCTCGTCGAGATACCGTTTCCTGAGCAAGAACCGGCTTTTCACGATGAGCTAGCCGGACTGAATCTCTTTACCCTTGAAGTGGATCCTGCTTTACGACAATGGGTGAGCCAGGATCTCCTGCAAACTCATTTTGACATTCCGGTGGTGCTGAATGATTCGGTTCTCCGATTTCTGAATTATTATCAGGGACGCGGTCGGAAGTTTATGAAAGAAGGTTTAAAGCGTTCAGGGCGTCATTTGGCTTTATTTCGGGAGATTTTCAGGAGAGAAGGGCTTCCTCTTGACCTGATTTATATGGCTCATGTAGAGAGTCTCTTCAAGCCGCGAGCTTACTCTCGGGCCCATGCCAAAGGGATCTGGCAGTTCATCAGAGGGACAGGGAAACGGTATGGTTTGCGACAGGATTGGTGGATTGATGAGCGCTCCGACATCGTGAAATCAACAGAGGCGGCGGCACGTTATCTGAAGGATCTTTACAGCCGTTTCGAAGACTGGTATCTGGTACTGGCGGCCTACAACAGTGGGCACAATCGAATCGAGCGGATCATCAGAAGATATGGCCAGATGGACTATTGGACCATGGTTAAGCGCCGGCTTTTACCCAGAGAGACGCGCAATTATGTTCCCTCTATACTGGCCTCTCTGATTATCTTTCGACATCCTGAATACTACGGTTTTCAGGTGAAACCGGACAAAAAAGTACCCTTTGAGATGGTGGCTGTAGGTTACCAAGTGGATTTGCAGGTGGTCGCTGAATTGATTGGCGTTCCCCTCAGAGTAATCTCTGAACTCAATCCGGAACTAAGGCGAAGGGTGACTCCCAACACCGAGGGCAGCTATTTCTTGAAAGTGCCGGCAGAGAGGGCCGAGTTCGCTGAGGAAAAGCTCTCTACACTTCCTCCCGAGAAGCGGCTGAAGTTTAAACATCACCGAGTGAGACGAGGAGAAACCCTCTCGGGGATCGGACAGAAATATTCGACTTCTATCCAGGCCATCGCTCAAGTCAACCGAATCCGCAATATTCATCGGTTGAAGTCGGGCCAGCATCTGATAATTCCCATGATGGGATGGAGGCGATGGACGGGGGAGCTGATTCTAGATGAAAAGCAGAAATCAGCTCCCAAGCATACCGTGAGACGGGGAGAGTCTCTGTACAAGATTTCCGCTGTATACGGGATCAGTCTGAGTGATCTTCTCCGCTGGAACGATTTGAAGGCGCACCAGATCATCTATCCGGGACAAGAGATCAGATTGAAGGTCGGTGGAGCGGTCAGTGATCGGAATTCCGATCCAGCCGGCAGGGGTGCCGAGGAATGAGATTTTGCAGCTTTACTTTTGACGGACAGAAACATTTCGGTTTTCAACTGCGAGATGGAACGCTTGTTGATCTACTAGGGAGCGGGAAATCGCTGCAGGCCAAAGGGAAACTTTCCGAGTCCGAAGCGGTCTCACTGGATGCGGTCGATCTTAAATCCTGGTTGTCGCAGGGAAAGAAGGCCATAGAGTTGGCCGAGAAAATTCGAGGATGGGTTGCCGCTGCGGAACCCGGAGACAGACCAGGTCTTTACAACCAGAAGGTGGTCCCTTTCTGGTCACAGAAGATGAGTTGGGTGATCCTCACGATTTAGACATTGAGCTTCGGGTCAATGGCGAAGTGCAGCAGTCTTCCAACACTCGGCACCTAATCTTTGACTGCTACACTCTAGTTTCTTTTGTTTCCCAAAGCATAACCTTAGAAACTGGGGATATCATCTTTACCGGCACTCCGGCCGGAGTAGGTGTATTCCGTAAGCCCCCGGTTTTTCTCAAGCCTGGCGATGTTGTCGAGGTGACGATCGAAAAGATTGGAACACTCACAAACGAAGTGGTTTAAAAGCCCGTGGGCAAAGTCGTGTGGGGTCGCCCGCCAGAGGGTCTGTAGTCGCCTGCCGTGCACAAGGAGGAGTCGATGTTTTGCCTCGTTGACGACGAACAATGCCGTCAAACGTCTGTAAACCACTGGAGCCATTCGGATTGCGGTGGCGTGGTTCTATCTGCGGTGTAACAAGCTCTTTGACGATGATTTGGCATTGCCTCGATCGGCATGCCTAGCATCTAGGACCCACGGGTTCGCAATGCTACCCTCCGGGACTTTGACTACGGTCTACTAGCGTCCTGTACTAAGTAAGCACTCCTGAGCGCGTCCAGCTTGTAACGGCGGGATGCCTCGCTTTCCTGGTCGTGTCTTCCCGGCGATGCGCAGTGGCATTGCCTTTGTTTTCACTTGGGCAAATCAGGGCCGTCGCGCTCGCCACAGAAGGTAGGTGTTCTTATGAAACGGAGTGTTCAGAACCTGCATTCCAGATGAAGGCATGAAAGTCCTTGGTTTTTTGGAAGCCGAGGTGTAGATAAAGTTGGTAAGCCCTGTGATTGGTTGCCGAGACGGATAGGGCAACTCGTTTTAGGCCTTGTTCTTTTGCTTGCTGGGAGTGAATCTGTAAGAGCAAGCTTCCGAGGCCCTGGCTCTGACAATTCCTTCGCACCGAAATTTGGGGGATCATGCTGGTGTCAGGGCTGATCTGAGAGGCCACTAGAACGCCACAAACCTTGTCTTGGCTGTCCAAGGCAATATAACTTTTGCGGACACTGAATATTCCGCATCCTGGATTGTCGACGATATTGCATAAAAAACGGAGGCATCCCTGCTGCGATTGATAATCCCGACAGAGTTGGTAGTCGGGAGAGTCAAGGTAACTATCGTAGATCACTTCAGCTGCGGGAATCATGAATTTCCGTTCCCAACTCACAATTCGAAACCTCGACCACTTCTGCGTCCCACAGCGTTCAGGGTTCACTGTATCCAATGGCAATGCTAGAAAATATCGGTTGAGAGCCTTAAATTCATGCTGGAGAAACACTGGCTCGAGATCAAAATTGAACGCAAACACCTGACTTTCAATCCGTTGAACCTTTCGCCATGATTTTAGTGACTGAACGATTTGTCCGAGGAGGGCCTGGTAGGTTTCCGCTGAGGCATACTCCCGCTGAACATAGAGATTTCCGATATATCCGACGGGTTGATGAATCACATAATAGGAATAACCGGCAATTGAGTCCTTTTGTCTTCGCAGGGCACAACCTGCCAGAGTCCTCGAAGATAAGAATTTCCTAATCAGGTCCACCGCCGGTCGGTAGTCCCAGAAAAGCTCATCTTGCCAGTATTGGATTTCCTGCTCAAAAATTCCTTCTAGTTCTTGAGGGGCGATATGGGAAAGAGGCAAGATTTGCATGGGCAGTATTCTAGTGTCCTGTCCCATAAATAACATGCCATTTATTGGGGAAGAAACAGTTTCTGATTCGAATAGGAGTAACAGAGGAAGGTCGTTCCGCCCGGAACCAGGAGGGCGGAGATGACTTTAGCCGATCTCTTTGTCGCTTGTCGTCGACGATGCCACCAAATCGTCTCCTCCTTGTTTCGTGATCTCGTCTCAAAGCTACTCTACAAATGATAGCTTATTTATGGGACAGGACACTGGAAGCCTTTCCCAGTGGCTGGGAATCTTTCCGGATGGAATTTATCTCGGGTTGCTGGGGAGATCGGGTAAATTCAGTACCTGCGTGGTCAGCTCAGATAAGTTGTTCGTGCAAGTGGAATAAGCAAGCTCTCAAGCCGGTTGGTTCTTGGGCGGCGGTGAGTTGCGATCTTTTCAAGGGAGATCATATAATTGTCCCCGGTATAAATTTGGGAATTGAAAATCACAATTGGGAACAGCCCTATTTTTGAGCAGATGTACCGGCAAATCCAAACTATAGACAAGATTGATTGGAGGCTGTCAAACCTAAGGACTCAATCCAAAGGGGGTATCGAGAGAAGGGAAGATGAGGTGATGGTTACCTCCGGCTTCCTTGTCCCCGCATTTCCGAGTGCCTTTTTTCGGCCCCGGACTCGGTTCGGAAACCCAAGGAAAGGATAACATGAAACTGGCTAAAAGACTGGCAGGAATTTCTGCATCTCCGACGATGGCGGTCATGCAAGAGGCACAGCGGTTAAAGAAAGAGGGGATCGACATTATTGATCTAGGTCCGGGAGAGCCCGACTTCCCCACACCCGATCTAGTCAAACTAGCTGGCATTCAAGCGATTGAGCAGAATTTCACGAAATATACCGCCAGTGCTGGGATTCAAGAACTACGACAGGCAGTGGCTGAGAAGTTCAATAGCGAATGGGGTACTGACTTCAACTCTAGTAACGTTCTAATGACCTGTGGGGCCAAGCACGCCATCTATAACGTGTGTATGGCTTTACTTGAAGACGGGGATGAAGTACTCATTCCGGTTCCCTATTGGGTTACTTTCCCGGAAGTGGTAAAAATCAGTGGTGCCCTCCCTCGACCTATCCTCACCAGAGAGGAAAATGGCTTCGTCTTGGAATCGGAAACCGTCGAAGCCGAGCTCAATGATCACAGCCGAGCCATCATTATCAATACACCGAACAACCCGACCGGTGCAGTTATTCCTGGATCAATCATTGGAAAGTTGGTGGCGTTGGCACGCCAACGCGGGATCTTCCTGCTGTTCGACGAAACCTATGATTACTTCACCTACGGCGATCAGCGCCACGTGTCACTGGCCTCCTTCGTCAAGTCCTCCGAGGACTTTTTCGTCATTATCGGTTCGCTCTCCAAGACCTATGCCATGACGGGCTGGCGGATGGGGTTTTGTGTCGGCCATCAAGAACTAATCAAGAAAATGGATGAGTTTCAGAGCCACGCCACGGGTAACCCGACTTCCATCTCGCAGAAAGCAGCTCTGACAGCCCTGAAGAGTGGTCGGGAAATGGTGCAGAAGATGAAAGAAGAGTACCAGTCCCGCCTCGGGTTAGTTCTTAATCTGGTCAAGGAGATTCCCGGGTTTTCGTGCGTACCGCCAGCCGGGGCTTTTTACGTTTTTCCCAATGTATCGGAATGTCTGCGATTAACTGGAATCCCTAGTTCCGAGGAGTTAGCCAAATGTCTTATTCGAGAGGCACGGGTAGCGACGGTCCCAGGTTCCGCTTTTGGTATAGAGGGCTATCTGCGCCTCTCCTACGCGACTTCCATCGAAAACCTGAAGGAGAGTTTGTCGCGGATTAAATCGGCCGTTTTAACACGCATTGACAAGGCTGGAGAGGGGACTAGATCGGGTGCCTAATCCCACCCACTCCCAGCAGATGCCACTACCCCAGCAGTGAATTTGTTGATTTTCAACTTAGCGACTCCAGCCTTTCTTCGAGAGAAACGTATTTCTCCGTCTCATCATAGATTCCGATCACTCTGTCGATGTTCTCGAAAACCTTCCGAAAAGCCTCACCATAGTGGTCCAGAATCTCAAATCCATTGGGAGGAACCATCCCCGTCACCAAGAAGTGATCTTCGAGCACTTGGGTGGTGTTAGGGTAGTCCCGCACGTTGTAGCTAACATCGTCTGCGCCGTGACAACTCCAGGGGCAGCCTTTGCCATAAGCGGTCTTATTCCTAAACATTGGTTGGCCGGGGAGAGGAAACTGTTGCCATACACCGACCTTTACATTTTCTGCAGCCAGGGCCTTCAACACCGCGTTCTTTAACTTTCCAGCCTCGATATCTAGATTTAGCTTCTTGGGGTCGACTCGCACTGCATAAAGGTAATGAGTATGTGTTCGGTCGGGCTGAATCGGTGTCAGCTTTAAACCATCGATTTTCTCCAATTGCTGTGTCAGATATTTCGCATTCTTCCGCGTCGCATCGACAAAATCATCCAGGTGACGCAATTTGACTCTTCCCAGGGCCGAGGTCATTTCCGGCATCTTGTAATTCCACCCAACCGTTTCGGTTATGTAACGCCTGGGATTGACTCTCATGTCGGCATCTTCACCAAACAAGCGGAGCATAGAAGCCCTTTGGTAGGCCTCCTTGCTGTTGGTGGTGAACAGTCCACCCTCACCTGTCATTAGCTGTTTTGTGGTGGTCATAGCGAAGCCGGCCGCATCCCCTAAATTTCCAGCCTTTTTACCGTTGTATAGCGCGCCATAGCATTGAGCCGAATCCTCGATGACTTTCAAGCCATGTTTTCTGGCTATTTCATTGATCTCCTGCATGTCGCAAGGCAGGCCAAAGAGATGTACGCACATGATGGCTTTCGTCTTCCGCGTGATCTTTTCTTCAATCTTTCGGGGATCAATCAGGTAGGTGTCAGGATTGATATCCACGAAAATGGGGATGGCATTGTGGTGAAGTACCCCCATCGCCGATGCAATAAACGTGTAAGCAGGAAGGATCACTTCGTCGCCGGCTTCAACGCCGACTGCAGCCACGGCACAGTGAACGGCAGAGGTCCCGGTGCTTACAGCCAGACAGTATTCAGTGCCGACATACTCGGCAAATTCTCGTTCCAAACCCTCAGAGTTAGGCATGCCCACTCCCTGGACAATGCTGAGATGCCCGCTTTTCAAGACGGCCACAACCGCATCGATTTCTTCCTGAGTGGCCGGCCTGATTCTTTCCCAATCATGTATTAAACGCTCCGGTACGCAGGGCTGCCCTTGTTCTAGGGCCAACTTGTTGACTAATGTCGACATTTTTTCACCTCCTAATCAAGGCTGTCATCTTAGCATCTATTGATTAGTTTCTGTAAAGAGAATCTAATAAAAAGTGTTGGTTTTTTTCGTCCTGAAACAAAATTTGTGGTCCTATACTCTGTGGCTATGACTGGAGGAGCTTCAAGAACTGGACAAGGGAGCTTGATGTGATACAGTGCATCTTCTGTAAGTATACTTAGGAAGTGAGATCCGCAAGTGGGTGGTTTGCTGGGGTAAGGATGTGTTAAACTGAAGCGCGATTAGCCGCCGTATCGTAGTAGGCTCGTCTGCATGAGATGAAGTTCAAATGAGCAAAGGGAAGCCCGTCTTGGCAGCACTGGAGATGACATTTAAGGCAACTTGGGTTTTTATCTTCTTTTTTGTCATTTCCTTTCCTGGGATCCGGCTGCGGGCTCAAGATGAAACGGCTAAGCCCCCAGCGGAGCCGGAAGTGATCTCCGTCTTTCCGTTGGGAGGACAGCAAGGCACGGTTGTGGAGGTGGAAATCCGTGGAAGGACGTTACAAGGGGCCTACGCTATCTCCTTCGATAAGAAGGGTCTGAAAGCTCAGGTTGAGAAGGTGGAGGAGATTGAACTAGGGAGTAAACGAGGGAAGGAAATCGAGTCAGAAAAAAGTCCGCGGGGCCATCGAGTTTTGGTGCGGATGCAGATCAGTCCGGAGGCAAGAATCGGACCTTATGCTTTGTGGCTGATCGCAGCGCGGGGGGTTTCCAATGCCGTGCCATTTTGGGTCCAAGGAGATCCTCTCGTTGTCGAAGGTCAGGAACCAAATGGTACACCTGAACAGGCACAGGCTCTCCGTCTTCCGGTAGTAGTCAACGGGAAGATCAGTCAAGCAGGGGAGTTGGATTATTACCGGTTTGAAGCCACTGCGGGCCAAGAGGTGGTCTTTGAGTTGATTTCTGAGATGGGTATCGATTCCCAGCTGGCCTTGTATGAGAAGACAGGCAGTTGGTTTGATCCCAATCGAATTACCCAGTTAGCGTTTACGTTTGACGACGACAATACTAGAGTAAAACCCCAGTTGAGATACCAATTCGGGAAGAGTAGCAGTTTTCTGTTAGGGGTTGGTTCCTTTTCGGCTAAAGGATGCGCAGATTGTTCTTACCAGATCCGAATTGCCCCGAAGGATTACTGGGCTTTTTCGCAAGGGAAAAGAGGGTTTAACCAGGTGGTGCGCTCGGACTGGCGTGAGCGGGACTTCAACCGAGAGATCAGGCTGGAACGACTTCAGGTGCTCTGGTCCAGGACGGTGCAGGCGGAGACCGGTGAGACTAGTACTACTGCTTCAGGTGGATCTTCGAGTCAGGCTGGTTCAGGCGAAATGAGCCTGACGGAACCCAGAGTGGATAGTTCCAGCTCTCCTCTTACCCCTTTGCTGATTATGGACGAAGAACCCAACGACACGATCGATCAAGCCGTGGAAATCACCATTCCGGCTCTAATCGAGGGGACTATTGATCGACCGGAAGACGTTGATGTATTTAAGTTTAAGGTCAAAACTGGAGAGAAGGTAGCCATTGAGCTGCAGACTCCGCAGGCTATTCCTCCTCATTTCAACCCCCGAGTGGGAATTTCGGAGGCAGACGGGAACGAGTTTTTGACTAATATCTACAAGCGCTTGGGACGGCAGTTTCAATTCTACTTGAAAACCGTCGAACCGAAGACGGTTTACACATTCGAGCTGGGTGGAGAGTACTATTTGCGGATTCGCGACATCACCTCTAAATACGGGGGTCCAGACTTTGTGTATCGACTGCTGATGCGGCATCAGATTCCTCACGTCGGTGGGATTGAGTTGAAAGAAGAGCGAGTTAACCTGGTGCCGGGAGAGGCCCGGAAATTGACGCTGATAACCGAGCAGGAGGAAGGCTATAATGGGGAGATCGCTTTGAGGGTAGAAAACCTTCCGCCGGGGGTGGAAGCTTTCCCGGGCACGGAAGTCGAGCTGGACCGAGGTCTCAACCCGGACGAAGGAGAGAAAAAGAGGTTCGTGCCGAAAACCCAGAAGGCCACCATTGTCTTGATGGCTCGAGCCGATGCTCCCTTGACCACCCAGTCTCACTTTGTGCGCATTGTGGGCCAGCCGATTATCGACGGAACGCCGGGGCCACCTCTGTTTGCAGCGCTTGCGCCTTCCAGACAGTTAAGCCAACCTCAATTGCCCAGACGATTGGTCGAGTTGCAAAAGATACCTTTGATGGTGGTGAGTAGGGAAGAAGGGACATCGGTCGGTACGCTGCCCAAAAAAAGGGAAACTCCATGAATTACGCTGAACTTGAAAAGGTAAGTAGTATGCACAGTACCAAGAGGAGTTCAGGGAACCAGTGCAAGGAGTGGGTGGTACTCAGCATCGTGATGGGTTTAAGTTTTTTCACTGTTGCACTTTTTTCCGAATCTCGTATTCCCATCAGGCCTGGTCAGCTGGCACCCAGCCATGCCTTCACCGCAGCGATAACCATATCGGGAAATCCTTTAGTCTCGTCTCTAGCAGCGGGAGCTATTGCCCACGGTTTGGTGGAAGAATCGGCCCCCAAACTACTGTCAGTACGCCTGGTACCCGAAGGTGTTTCGCTTTGGGGAGTCAGGGCAGTGCAGCGCTTTCTGGTGATGGGAAAATACACGGACGGTTTGGAACGAGATGTGACGCTTCAGAGCCGTTTTTCGGTCAGCGATGACCAAATTGCTCGGGTCGACGAAGGAGGACGAGTGGTTGCCCTGGCAGACGGAGAAACGGTGTTGGGCGCCGAAGTGGCTGACCAGATGGCAAAAACAGTGATCCGAGTGGAGGGCTCTGAGCAGACGCGTCCCTTTAGCTTTGCGCAGGATATTGGTGGAATCTTTACCAAGCACGGATGCAACTCAAGTGACTGTCACGGGAGCGTGAAAGGGAAAGGGGGATTGAAACTCTCCCTCGATGCTCTGTATCCCAAAGACGATTACCAGTGGATCGTGGAAGGGGGAGTCTATCAAGTGCTGACTGCTGAGTCGGGAGGACCCAAGGAGCCCCGGATCAATCTGGAGGAGCCGGAGAAGAGCCTGCTGTTGTTGAAGCCGACCTTCAGCGTGCCGCATGGGGGTGGGCGTCGCTTCACCGTGGATTCGGTCGATTATGAAACGATCCTGAGTTGGGTGGGTGAGGGAGTGCCTTACGGAGAGGAAGGGGAAGCACAGAGTGTAGAAATCGAGCGGCTGGAGATCTTTCCCCAAGAAGGAGTGCTGGATCAGCAAGGGACCCAGCAGATTCTGGTCACAGGGTATCTTTCCAATGGCCGGCGGGAAGATATCACCGAGCAGGTGCTTTACGTGGCGAATAACCCGGAAGTGGTGAAGGTGACGCCGGAAGGTTTGGTAGAGGCGGTAAAGACGGGGGAAACGGCAGTGATGGTCCGAGCGGCAGGAAAAGCTATTAGTGTCGGTTTTGGCGTTATTGCTCAGCCTATTGCCGACTATCCGGAAGTGCCGCGAAGAAATTTTATCGACGAACAGGTTTTCGCTAAACTGCGGAGATTCAATATCATTCCCTCTGCGTTATCCAGTGATAAGGAATTTCTGCGACGTGTCTGTCTGGATATAACGGGTACTTTGCCGCCGCCAGAACGGCTGCAGGAATTCTTAGCGAATAAAGACCCGCGAAAACGGGACAAACTGATCGAGATACTCTTGAATTCTCCCGAATATATCGATTACTGGACGTTGCGTTATTCCGACCTCTTCAGAGTTTCCTACGAAAATGGAGGGGCACCGCTGTACTCTCAGCTGCACGGGCAATGGGTACGCGAGAGTCTGGCTCAAAACAGACCGTATGATGCAATAGCACGGGAGCGTATTTCGGCCCAGGGTTATGGTGGACCGGCACTGCATTACTACAATGGATCGGAATTGCGACGTCCCCCCGATGTGATGGCCGAACAGTTTCGAGTGTTTATGGGCCGGCGACTGGATTGTGCACAGTGTCATAATCATCCGTATGAGACCTGGAGCCAGGACCAGTTTTGGTGGATGACGGCTTTCTTTGGGCATGTGAGCCAGCTCGGGTGTGTCAATAGCCCGGGTTGTCTCCATGGTGCTCCCACGCTCATCGATGATCCGGCCGGACATGGCATGGACGGTGGGGGTGAAACGGTGACGCATCCGCGCACCAAGGAAGAAGTCAAACCAAGGTTTCTGGATGGCGAACCGCTGCCGGAAAGCGAGTTGAGTCACCTGCGTTGGAAACTGGCGGAATGGATGACCGCTCATCCCTACTTTGCCGAAGCGATTGTGAACCGGATGTGGGGCTATTTCTTCGGGAGAGGGATTGTTGATCCCGTGGATGACTTTCGTTTGACCAACCCTCCGACGCATCCCAAGCTGCTGGAGGTACTCGCCAAAAACTTCAGGGAACATGGACACGATTTGAAACATCTGATCGGGCTGATTGTCCAGTCCAGGACTTATCAGTTGTCCAGTGTACCCAACGAAACCAACCGGAACGATCAAATCAACTACTCGCGATCTCTCCCTCGGCCGCTGGATGCAGAAGTGCTCTTGGATGCGATTTCTGAGGTGACTGAAGTGCCCGAGGAATTTGTGAAAGGAGAAAAAAACGGATGGCGGATGCCGATAGGCCTCCGGGCGATCAACCTGCTGGGTCGACCTGATCAGTTCCCCTCTCGGTTCATGGACATGTATGGACGGCCCGACCGTCAGATGGTGCCGGAGCGGAAAGTTGAAGCTAGCCTGGCACAAGCCTTACACATGTTGGCAGGTCCGACCTACACTGCCAAGCTTTCCAAAGCGGGAGGGCGACTCGACCGACTCCTGAAAAGCGGCTCTTCAGATCGGCAGATCATCGAAGAACTCTCCCTAGTGGCACGTTCCCGATTCCCAACCGCGGAGGAGCTAGCTGCACTGAAAGAAATGATCCGTCAGCGACCGTCCCGTCGAGAGGCACTGGAAGATTTGATGTGGGGAATCATTACTTCTCGAGAATTCGCCTACAACCATTAGGGGATAAGGACAAGGTAAGAAAATTCAAGACTTAGGGATAGAAGTAAAAATAAAAGGAGTGTAATTCCCATGAGGAAAACGGATTGCTTTCGCTGTCAAGGACCCAATCGTCGCGACTTTATTCGGGCAGGTTCTTTAAGTCTTTTGGGCATTAGCTTGAGTCAATATCTCCAGATGGAGAGTGTTATGGCAGCAGTCGGTGGAGCCGATCGTAAGGCCAAAGCGCAAGCCTGCATTTTGCTCCTGTTGGAGGGAGGGCCCGCTCAGATGGACACTTGGGATCCCAAACCCAACAGTGGGTTTAAGCCGATCTCGACTAATGTGGCGGGTATCCAGATTTCCGAGCTCCTGCCTCGAGTTGCCAAAGAGATGGACAAACTGTCCATCATCCGCTCCATGCACACGGAAGAAATCGATCACCCGCAGGGAACCCACTACCAACTAACGGGTCATCGGCCCAATGCCGCCATGCAGTTCCCCAGCCTGGGATCGATCATCGCCAAAGAGATGGGTCCTCGTGAGTCGCTTCCTCCCTATGTAATCACTCCCAAAATCGCTACCGAGCAACATCGGAATTATTTCCGGTCGGCTTTCTTGGGGGCTCAGTACGACCCGTTGCGGTTGGGTGACCCCAATGAGGCAGACTTTCAGGTCGCTGACCTCAGCCTGCCCAAGTCCATTTCGGTCGAGCGGATTGAGGAGCGGCGTTCCTTTCTGAAGGTGTGGGACCAGCTTTACCGTCAAAAGGAAGAAATTGCCGAGTACGGGAATCTGGACACTTTTACGGAGCAGGCGCTGCAAATGATCTTATCGCCCGAGGTCCGGGATGCTTTCGATATTTCTCAAGAGTCCGAAAAGATGAGAGATGCTTATGGTCGGAGCAGTTTTGGCCAAAGTGTTTTGCTAGCGCGAAGGCTGGTCGAAGCAGGGAGCCGTTTCGTGACAGCAGCAGGTTATGGTGCCAGTTGGGATACTCACAATGACAACGATAAGAATCTGCGCGAGAAACTAGTGCCCCCTTTGGATCAAGCTCTTTCAACCCTGCTGCAGGATCTGGACCAGCGAGGGCTGCTCGAATCGACGGTAGTGCTTGCCATGGGCGAGTTTGGTCGGACTGCTCACATTAACCCGCTCAATGGACGTGACCATTGGTGTGATTGTTGGTCTATGGTCTTGGGTGGTGGTGGTATCCAGGGTGGTCAGATCGTCGGTGCCAGTGACGAAAGAGGTGCTTACGTGGCGGAGCGAAAGGTGACCATGGGAGACGTCTTTGCTACCATCTACAAGGCCTTCGGTATCGACTGGACCAAAACCTACATGCACCCGATTGGGCGGCCCATTAATATAGCCAACTCCATTGACGATAAAACGGGGATACCGCTTGAGGGGCTGGTATAAATTCAATCACCTCGGAAGTTGTTTCAAACTGACTTAAGTGTTTCCGGTTCTTGCGGTCCGCTTGTCTGAGGGTTGGAAGAAACGAAGCTTCCAAGTCAACAACATGGCCCCCAAAAGCGGTACAGCCACCATCAGGAAGGCCCACCCCTGGCCGTAATCCCACAGCGCCCATAACCCCATGACGGTGAAGGTGATGCCGGCAATGATATTCAGCATAACCAGTGGAATGGACATCCGCAGAGGACGCGGTAGAAAGCGCCAGTCCATCCATGGATTAGCCAGGCAGAAGAAACCGCACAATAGCACTCCTGTGCAGATGCCGGCAGGAGTGATGATATCTATCAGCTGAATCTCGGGATAAGGGCGACTGAGCCACAATACTGCCAGTCCTCCACCCAGGCTCCAGACGATAATGATCCAGCGGAGTTTGGTTGTTGGTAAACCATTGCGCCATCGGGGCAACGTACGGAGATACTCGCGAACGACACGATAGGCAAGTTCTGGCCCACCATATATACTGCCAAAAAAGGCGAAAAAGACCGAGATCTGGTAGAGTGGCAACAGCATTGGGCTCAAAGTCGTCAGGAAGGTGGCCTGGTAATTCAAAAGGTCCACTCCATCCGGGACCAGTTGACGTGGTTGCAGAAGGACCGCCCCGAGAATGGTAAAACACCCCGCGATCAAGACGATCGAAGCGAAGCTTGCCACCGTGTCAATCAGGGCTGCCCGTACCCAGAGTCGAACCGGATGATCTGTTCGCTCAGCAATTCGGTCAAGTTCCTCCTGGTTCGCTATCCCTCGATCACTCCATCCCCATTTCTTATCGCGCAAAAGTGAAACGTAGCCCAGATAGTCATAACCTGCTCCTCCAATAGCTGCAGCGTAAACCGAGACTTCAACCAACCACGAACGATCTCTCATGTGGGGGAGTTTGTCGAAGAGCCAATCCGGGTAGACAAGCTGTTGAGGGAACAAAAACCCTTTAACTATTGCCACCCAGTCCGGGCGAACATAAACGACTGCCACGAAAATACAGGTCAGCATCAGGCCGAGCATCACCAGCTGAGCCTTTTCCAAAAAACGGTAACTGCCCAAAGCGAGAAGGACGAAGGAAGCTCCGACACAAACGGTGGCCCACCAGAAATGGTCACCAAAGCCAAAGATCCAGGTGCAAAGTGTCCCTAATAGACCGGACAGAAAGGAAAACCAAACGGGATCAAAAATCACGGCGACTGAGAAGATGAAGAGAGGAAGCCAGCCACGTGGTCCGGGAATCGAGCTCCACCTCTCATACGGGTGGGCTCCGCTGAGGACCATGTGTCGCATGCTGCTGTAGGCCAAAACCCACTTCAGGACAGAGATCAGCAAGAAAATCCACAACAGCCGATATCCAAAAATAGCCCCGCTTCGGGAAGGGAACAGGACCTCTCCACTGCCGATGTTGAGTGAAGCGACAACGGCGCCGGGGCCAAAAAATCGTAACCACTGTATAGGATTACGAGCGATCAATCCGCGCGGAGGAGCAAGTAGTGCTTCGTCTTCAGTTGCTGGCGTTTCCATGCTTTGAAAACCCTATTTTTAGCGAGTCAAATAAATGCTCAACTCGATTTCCTTCTTGTAGGTTGCTAGTCTAGATGCTCGCGCGATTTTATAAGGATATAGCAAGAGACACAAGCCAAATTAGCAAGATGATCTGGTTTGGTCTGTCCGTGGTTCGGATGAATCCGTGTATTGATGAAACTAAACACTAACACTGTACTCTTACAAGGAAGCTACGACTGATCTTTCTATCCTCGGTATTGACATTGGCGGAAGCAAGATCTCGGTCTGCGTGGGGAGTGTTCGAGGAGAGATTCTGGCGAGCGAACGCTTTCCCACCCTTCCCCTGAGGAGGCGTGTGATCGCATTGCCAAGTTAGCGCGTGGCTTGATTGCTGACCGTTCTCTCTTCGAAGTGGTCGGATTGAGCGCTCCTGGTCCCCTTTCGTCTCGGAAAGGCTGCTTTATTAACCCTCCAAACATGCTTGGCTGGCATGGGTTTCCGATTCGATCTGCTCTGGAGCAGCGCCTGGACCTTAAGGTTCGCCTTATGAATGATGCCAACGCGGCCGCTTTGGCCGAGTGGAGATATGGTGCTGGGCGCAACATCCAGACTATGATCTTCTACACCATGAGTACTGGCATGGGCGCAGGACTTATTGTAGGGGGGCGGCTCCATGAGGGCCTCGATGACCTGGCAGGAGAGATTGGTCATCTTGCAGTGTCAGCAGACGGTCCTGTGGGCTTTGGCAGGCGGGGATCCCTGGAAGGATTTTGCAGTGGACCGGGACTGTCCCAGCTTGCAGTGATGAAGCTTACCCAGGCACGACACGAAGAGAGAGACAGCCTACTACTTCACCTGGGAAAGGACTATCGCCTCATCGGTGCCGAGGACGTAGGCAAGGCAGCCAGAGAGGGAGATGTTGTTGCTCTGGATGTATTCTATGAAATTGGGTTAAAACTCGGACAGTTCTCCGCCTTTATGGTGGATATCCTCAATCCCGAGGCCATTGTGGTGGGGACGATTGGACGCCTATACACAGACCTCATTCTGCCGCAGGCGCGAGCGGAGATCGATCGGTTGAGCCATCCGGCCGCCGCCAGGCGTGTCCGGCTGCTCTCGGCCCACTCTCCGGAGAGCTGGCCGCAATCTGTGCTGCGCAGCCCGAATGGGATATTTGATCTGAAGAGAACCAAAACGCTACTTGTCAAGCTGCCACACACAGTAGTGACCCTCCCACCCATGAGGGATGTTCCCTACTGCGGCTCGGTTCTATATCAGCACACCATCTTTTGGAAAGTACCTTATCGATCCTGAATCTTGAACTTCGCTTTCCGTTACCACTTAAATACCGTCCGTTGTCATGCCTTGAATCAGAAACCGTTTCGCCCGATACAAAATGACATGTTATTTATTGGGATCAGGTGTGGATCTGGGTATGTGCCGGTTCGGAAACCACGAGTGCGGCCAGCCAGGACCAGGTCGCTTTTCTGCAACTACTGGATTCTATGGTGATGTCCGATTTAAGGGGAAGAATGCTATGGTCGAGCGGGATAGCTCGCAGTTAGTTCGATTTTACGCTTATCTGGCCATCAGGGGTTTCCTGGAGCTGACCACCTGGATGCTGTTGCTTCTTCCAAACTATCTGAAACAGCAGGGTTGGTCTTCTCAAGAGATTGGCTGGGCAGTGGGGTGTTTCTTTTTGATCAGTATGATCTTCCAGACGATTTCGGGGCAAATTGCAGAGCGTCATGGGAATGTCCGGACCGCTTTGATTGGGACCGTGTTGGCAGGCGTCGGAAGTCTGTTTTATCTGGGAGCACTGTGGTCGTCTATCCTGATTTTTCCGGCACGAGTGCTCCATGGCGCGGGGGCGGGGATGATTTTTACGGGAGCGCTGATCCAACTAGTCGAATCTGTTCCTTTCCACCTGAGGGGCCGTGTGATGGGCTATTTTGGCTTGCCCGGTTTTGTCATGTTGGGTTTAGGCCCGCTTGTCTCAGAGTGGCTAGTTGGTGTCTGGGGATTTGAGGGTATCTTCCTGGTGGTTGGATCAATTCATATTGCAACCGCCTGGGTACTGCTCCGTCTTCCTCGTCCTCTTCGGGTGCGCCGAGATCGAAGACCAGCGTTCCGAGAGGTACTTCAGATTAGTTTTCCTCAACTCAAGGTCATTATTGCGTTTTCGTTTTTAGTGGGTTTTAGCGTCTCCGTCTGGCACACCTTCCTCGCTCCGGTAGTGGTGTGGATGGGCGTCGGAGCGGTGTCGAATTACGGTTTAGGCTATGCGTTGGGAGCAATCCTGACGCGACTTGGAATTAGTCACCGGTTGGATATGGGCTCCCGGCGCCTGGCCGGTATTTCTTCCTTGCTTGTCTATAGCCTGGGATTGGCTCTGATTCCTCATGTTTACTTTTCCTGGCACCTGGTAGTTTTGGGATTGGTCTGTGGGATGAGCCACGGAATCTATTACCCGAGCCTGAGTTCCATAGCCGCGGAACGGTTTCACCCTCTCCACACCGGTCAAGCCATGACTTTATACACCGCTGCCTCAACTTTGGGACTGTTTATCGGGGCACCCGTCTGGGGTGCTTTGGCGGACATGACGAGTTATGCTTTCGTTTTTACCGTTGCGGCTTTGTTACTCGCTCTCAGTACGGTTGTCTTTCTTCTGTTCGTTCGTCCCAGGGCAAGTTGAGTTCTTCCTTTCCCTAGTAGCCTCTGATGAGAATTCTACGAAAGGCCTCCGAGGTTTGTGGGAAGCTGTACTTTGTGTGCAATAATGGTGTACGTTTTTGGATTGAGCCAAAGTTGAAATCGGGAATCAAATTAAAGGAGGCTTCGATGAAAGTTAGGAAGTTGAAGAAGCGATTCCATGGAGGAATTGGGCGCTTAGGGCACTGTTGTGCGCTGGTTTCAGCTGTTTGCCTACTAGCGGTCTGGCCGCTGCTTGGTGTGGACAAGGCCCAACCGATGCAGCAGACAGACGTTTTCGTCGGCGGTACCGACGGTTACCTTTCCTATCGCATCCCGGCTCTGGTTGTCACCAACCGAGGCACGCTCCTGGCCTTCTCCGAAGGCGAACGACGGGAACCCGGTCCCACGGATCACGGCGATATTGATCTAATTCTCAAGCGATCCACAGATAGTGGGCGTACTTGGAGTGGACAACAGGTTGTTCACGCCGAAGGTGGTAGCGAAAACGTCACAATTGCAAACGCTGCTCCAGTGGTCGACCGCGACAATGGAATTGTCTGGTTGGCATTCTGCCGCAACAACAGGGACGTCTTGATTACCCAAAGCCAGGACGATGGGAAAACGTGGGTTGAACCGAGGCGTATCACTCAGGATGTGAAGAAACCGGGTTGGGACTGGTATGCAACTGGACCGGGGAGCGGAATCCAGTTGCGCTCTGGACCGAACAAGGGCCGTCTTGTTATTCCCTGTGATCACCACGTAGGCGCGTGGCATGATCATGATGTGACGATCCAGGCGCAGATCTCCAAGACGAAGGGACGCTCTCATGTCATCTATTCCGATGATCATGGCAAGACGTGGAAGTCCGGGCAGGGCACTGATTATGCGATGAACGAAAGCACAATCGTCGAGCTGGTCGACAACACTTTGATGTTAAACATGCGCAGCTATCGTGGAAGGAATCGCCGGGCAGTTGCCATCAGCAAAGATGGCGGCCTTAGTTGGTCGGCGAGCAGCGATGATGCAACGCTGGTTGAACCCGTCTGCCAGGCCAGTATTCTTCGTTATACTTGGCCGGATCAAAGTAGGAAGAGTCGAATATTGTTTTCCAATCCTGCCAGCACGACTCGTGACCATATGACAGTGCGTCTCAGCTACGATGACGGCAAAACATGGCCGATCTCGAAGCTAATCCATGAGGGCCCCTCAGCTTACTCAAATCTGGCCGTGTTGTCGGATGGGTCGATAGCCTGTCTTTACGAGCGCGGCGCCCAACAACCCTACGAAAAAATAACTTTTGCACGGTTCACGCTCGACTGGTTGACTGACGGGGAAGATATGCTGGCTCTCCCTTAATAGAGGATCTTTCCTGGATGATCAAAGAATTTTCCCACGTCAACCCTTTTACCACGGACTGTTAGAGTGAGCCACGGCCTGTTCCAGTATTACTTCTTTTCTATCTCCTGTTCCATGGCGCGGCGGAAGCATACTACCGGATCGGTCTCATCGTACTCGACATCAGACCAAAGAATGGGCTGGCCCGCTAGTATTTTGTTTTTTAGCGTGATGTTATGTGCGAGGCCGATCGGTAGTGTTCCATCCTGGATGGCAATCTCGGCGGGTAGGAGCACACCATAAACTCTGTACCCTCCTTCTCCGTCCAACCGCTCGCCCACAGCCAACTCACGCTTAGCAACAGCAGCAACATCACCTCGAAATCCGACTGGGGCACCTGTTGGCTCACCCCGCAGGCCTACGTTTAGAATACTGACGGTCAGTTCCAGGCCAACCAGGTGATAAGGTCGATACATGGTCGCATAGGATCCGGTGGAGTCAGTCACCACGCCGTATTCGGTCAAACAGCGCCTGACATACTCGTTTGGCACCCCGAAAGTGACGTAAACTCCAAAACGCAGGTCTCGGTATACCGGACTCCCGTCCCGCTCGAGGCTAGAGACCACCTCAACAGTACCATTGTGAGCAAGCCAACCTCCATGACAGTGAGGTCGACAAATGTTCGATAGATCATCGACTCCACAAGGTGGAAAGCCCAATCCTTTCGGCTGGGGCAGTAAACCAGTGGCGTTCGCGACCGCCGCCATTTCAACGGCGGACTTAGTGCCGTCGACAAAAGAATTGAACATCCTGGCATTGAAATCGCCTTGCGCCACCGTTTCTTCACTAAAACCATAGTGCTCCCAGACCGTGTCGGGGGTGGAAGTATGGTAAATGGGCAAGTATTTGGTTCCTTTGCCTGCGCAGACTACCTCAAAACCACTGACCCGGGCCCAGTCAACTAGTTCACAGATGAGAGCTGGCTGGTCGCCATAGGCCAGGCTGTAGACCACACCTGCCGAAGCTGCATGTTTGGCTAAAAGCGGGCCAGTCAATGCATCCGCTTCCACATTAACCATCACCACGTGCCGGCCGTTTTCAAACGCCTTCAGCGCATATCGAATTCCGGCAGCCGGATTGCCGGTCGCTTCAACGATTACATCTAGGCCGTCAGCCTCGATTAGCGATGTCCCATCCTCAGTGAGATAGGTCTGGCCAGTTTCGAGGGCCTGGGAAAAACTAGTCGCAGCAAACTGTTCCGGTAGCCACGCGGCAGCGCTCAGGGCCGAACGGGCCCGTTTCAACGACAGGTCGGCTACCCCTAGTACGTGTAAACCTGGCAACTGGCGAGTCTGGGTTAGGAACATAGTTCCAAATTTTCCTGCCCCAATCAGGCCCACTCGCAGTGGTCGCCCAGACTCCACACGTGCAGCCAGTGTGTCCCTCAATTGGCCTTTGTTCAATTTTCACCCCCTCATGTTGCGCCATTTTACCCCGAACGTATTGAAAATCACCCCGAATTTAGCCTACACTTCAAGACTGACGATCACGAGATCGATCAAATTGAAAAACAGGCAGTCTTAGCGCTCTGTTCCATAAGTGGACTGACATTTGGCTAAGGATGTGGCGAGGTGAGGTAGCAGAGAGAGAAAGAGCCGGTGCTAGCAGCCCGTGGTAAAAGTCCTGCAGGCCGTGTTGCGAGCACCGTGGGCTCGGATGCTAGGCGCGCGCCGATTTAGGGAATACCGGATCATCGTCGAGGAGGAGCTACACCGAAGACGTTCCAACATCGCCGCAACCCGAATGGAAATAGACAGTGGTTTGCAACCTCTGGACAACGAACGACAGTAAGAGATCACCCACCACATCCTCAACCCGTAGGATGGCGGCGGGCCAGCTATAAACGTGACCGTATTTAGGAAGTGAGTACTGATGGATAAACTTCGAGGGAGAGGAGAATGACCATGAGAATGAAAGTGGGGAGTCGCCTATCCGATTCATTCTATTGTGCCAGAGGACTGGTTTTAAGAGTATGGCGTGCTATGAGTTTGGGTTCGTGCGGAAAAATACTCGACTCGTCGAGACAAAGTGTAGCAAGCCGGCTACCGCATTTACCTTACCTGGTACTTGCCGTTTCCTTGTTTGTTCCATTTTCAGTCAAAGCTGACACGGAAGCTCTACCGCAGTTTGTTGATCTGTCGTTGCTGGTGGCGCCCGATCTTCCCGGAACCTGGCCCGCCGGTCTTCCACCGTTTCAAATCAATCATTATGAGCGCATCGGTCTGCTCAGTGCCTACAATAGTGAGATCTTGACAATTGATGAACATACCGCCACACAGATGGACGCACCCGCCCATGGCCCAGTTCCCGCAGAAATGGCTTTGGTAACCTCTGACAAGGTGCCTGTCTGGCAGTTCGTAGGCGAAGCTTGCGTGATCGATTGTCGACATCTGCTTGACAAGGCACCCAATGGCGTCAGCCCTCTGATTGGCAAGGAGCTGATCATCGCTTGGGAAAAAGAGCACCGGCCACTTGGCCCAGGCGATGTCGTTTTGTTTTATAGTGGCTTTACCGATAAGTACTATAAACCGCTGCCAGCCGGCCGACGGCTCGTTGCTGACCCACTCCAGGGAATAAGACCCGCCTGGCCTGACCCCGACCCGGAATGTATGGAATATTTGGCCAGCCGGGGGGTTATGACCTTGGCGACTGACAGCCCGAGCATGGGCCCGATCCAAGATCCATTAGCGGACGAAACACACGGGGCTGGATTGAAGCATGGGATGACCTGGACCGAGGGGGCAACCGGACTTGGGAAACTGCCTTCGACCGGGGCGCTCTACTGTATGATTGGTCCCAAACACGCCGATGGTCAAGGAACCGAAACGCGTGCCTTTGCCATAGTTGGTGATCCGTTGGCTAAGCGCCTGATCGAATCGGCCCGCCGAAAAAACGTGATAGATCTGTCCGTGTTGCTGTCAAAAGATTTACCTGTCTGGTGGCCAGGGCGAGGAGTAGGAAACTATCGCCATCCCTACTACAGAAATGTCATTCCGCCCTACTCAGGAAATCTGCACACGCTCGACAGCCACACCGGCACACATTTGGTTCCTCCTGCCTATGCCCTGCCAACCAAGGGTTTCGATAACCGAAACTATTCGCCGGAAGTGCAGCAGTGGCTGACTGATTATGAGCAACGGTATGGAGCTCGCGGAACGAGCAACGTTACCACTGAGAAGGTGATGCTTTCCCAGACCTCCGGTTGGGCTCGTGTCATCGATGTGAAACACCTTATTGGCACGGTGAATGAGAAGAGTTGGCCAGCGTCACCGGAAATTACTGTGGCCGAGATTCAGAGATATGAGGAACAGCACGGCGAGTTGAAGCCGGATGATATTGTGATCTTTCACAGTGGTTACAGCGACAAATATGTCAAGCCGCTGCCCGAAGGCGAGGCCTGTATGGCTGATCCGCTGAATGGTAAGCAGGAAGGATGGGTGGCGCCGGGACCTGATGCCATCATGTATCTAGCGAACAAGGGAATCCGCTGTGTAGCCACCGATGGACCTACACTTGGTGGCACCGAGCCCAAACGGGCGCTCATGACCTACTGGGTGTTGGGTAGTCGCGAGATGGTTGGTGTGGAGTACCTGACTAATGTTGCCAGCGTCCCGGACGAAGCGTATTTCCTTTTCGCCGCAACTAAAATCCGGGACTGCCACGGTGGGCCTGGGCGGGCCATTGCGCTCTATTAACTTTCAGGCTGGGCGCATTGGATTTTGGAGAGTTTGGTTCAGCCAAGTGGATTCTGAAGCAGCTCCTCCACCACTTTAGCCTTGGTCACCACCTCATCTGTTGGGGTCTCCGGGCGGCCGTGATGTTGGTAGGTCAGCTTTGTGTGATCCATGCCTAGTTGGTGCAGAATGGTGGCGTGTAGATCTGGCACGCTGACTCTCTTCTCCACGGCTTTGTACCCAAATTCATCGGTTGCCCCGTGAGCATAACCTCGCTTGAACCCGCCGCCGGACAGCCACAAGCTAAAACCGTTACGGTTGTGGTCTCGCCCACGGCCGTTTTGCGAGATGGGAAGCCGCCCAAACTCTCCACACCACAGGACCATCACGTCGTCCTGTAAACCTCGAGCCTTTAAATCTTTGATCAGGCCGGCTACCGGCCGATCCGTCTTCGCCGAGATAATGTCAATTTCGTTCTTGATGTTTGTGTGGCTGTCCCAGGGCTGTGTGGCTGGCTTGATCGGAGGAAAGACCTGCACGAACCGCACCCCCGCTTCCACCAGGCGCCGGGCCATCAGCAAACGGGTGCCATAGCTAGCGGTGTTGAATATATCCAGGCCGTAAAGCTCCTTGGTAGATTCTGATTCCTTTGACAGATCTAACACATCTCCGGCGGCCAACTGCATGCGGGCGGCTAACTCGTAGTTGCGGATGCGGGCTTCCAGTTCCGACTCCTGCGGGTACTTCCTGCGGTGTTCCTCATTGAGCTTCTCCAGGAAAGCCAGCTCATCTTTCCGGGCTTCCTCCGGTATTGGGACGGCCGGATTAAGGTCCAGCACCGGTGCCCCTTTGGAATTAAATTCCGTGCCCCGATACAGTGCGGGCAACCAACCGTTTTCCCACAGCATAGTTCCGCTGTCGTTGTAGCCCTCCGGGTCCCGTAGTACCACGTAGGCGGGTAGATTCTGATTCTCGGTTCCTAAGGCGTAGCTGATCCAGGCTCCCATGGTGGGTCGGCCCGGAAAGATCTTGCAAGTCTGAAGCATGACAGCAGCTTCAGTGTGGTTATTGTGCTCGGTATGCATGGAGCGGATTAGGCATATCTCGTCGGCGACCGACGAGGTGTGGGGGATCACTTCGGAAAGTTCCATCCCGCACTCACCACTGGGGTGAAACTTGAACGGGCTGGCCATTAACTTGTTGGCCTCACTGCCCATCTGAAACATTTCAACTTTCCCAGAGTAAGTTTGACCGTCCCGTTTCTGCAACTCCGGCTTGGGATCGAAGATGTCCATTTGGCTAGGTCCGCCGTTTTGCATCAACTGGATGACTGCGCGGGCACGGGGCGGAAAATGGGTCGGTCGGGGCCGAAGATTCAAACTTCCTCCCAGCTGCGTCTCTCCGGTGGCCAAAAGCTTTTCGGTGTGCATCAGATAAGCCAGCGCCAGAGTCCCAAAACCCAGGCCAGACTTCTGCAGAAACCCACGCCGAGAAATGGTCGCGGAAAAAGAAGAATCAAAGCGATAGAAATTGTTCATGGCTCTTTCCTACTCCACATACAAAAATTCGTTGGTGTTTAACAGCATCTGGCACACACGGCTCAGCGCTTTTTGGGCCGCTTCCTCAGGGGGTGTCTCCAAGTCCTGGAAACGGTCCTTTCCCCGCTGCAGAAATCCACTGCTCCAGGACGCCTCTTTGGAAGTTGGTTTCCTTCCCAACGCGATCTGAAAGGCCAGCTCGATCCTAGTTTCTGGCGCTTCCCCCGCACGCCTGGCCACCTGCCGCGCGAAGTCCTCAGCTTGCTCCACCACAAACTCGTTGTTGAGCATGGCCAGTGATTGCAGCACCACGGCCGAGTGGCCCCGGTGGATGCAGTTGGTCGACATCACCGGTTGGTCGAAAACACTCAACATACTTAGGTTATAGTTTCGCCGCGCCAGCAAGTAGATGCTTCGTCGCCAGCGGCTGCGAGGATTCGATTGGGTAATCTTTTCCCCTTGGACTACACTGCTATAGACCAATTTGTCCTTTTTCGAAACCACCACTTTTCCATCTGGAAGACCCTCCAGGAGAACGGGTGGACCCCCGATCGTCCGGTCGAGATTCCCGCTCACCGCCAGGATAGCATCACGAATCACCTCCGACTCCAGCCGGCGCAAGCGCATTCGCCAGAGAAGCAAGTTCCCCGGATCCACTACCCTGGGGTCGGTTGTTGCAACTCCTTCGTTTTGTCCCCTCTCGCTGTCGTTCCCTATCCGGTGCGAAGCCTGGCGATAAACTGTCGAAGTCATCATCAGCTTGAGCAAGCGCTTCACCCGCCAGCCCGTACCCATAAACTCTGTTGCCAGCCAATTCAGCAGCTCCGGGTGGGTGGGCTGAGCCCCGTTTCGCCCAAAATTGTCCGAAGTAGCCACAATCCCTTCTCCGAACAAGTGCTGCCATAGACGATTCACCCTCACCCTGGCCACCAAAGCCCCGGCCGAGGATTCCCGGTCTGTCAGCCAGCGGGCCAAGGCCAGCCTTCTTCCACTGGTTCCTTCCGTGGGGATCTGGTTCGTCCCGATTGTCTGCGACTTGTCCGGTTCGGTCAGCACTGCTAGAAACCCCGGCTGCACTTCCGGACCTGGCGTTAGGTAGTTCCCCCGCCGCAGCAAGTGAGTGGGTGGCGGGGCACCCGTATCGTAGACAGCATCCAGCCAGCCGTAGGACCGCCGTTGCTCTTCTAGTGAGGCGATCTTTTCCTCCAGGACACAACCGTTGGTTTTCTCTTCCTCGCTCATCAAGGCCTGGATCTCTTCGGCGGGAACTTCCACCAACGGCCCCAGCGTCTCCATCAGGTATTTTTCGACTGCCGTCCGTTCCTTGCTCGGGGTCAAGACCGCCGTTTTTAAATCCTCCCGAATGGCCTCCGGCAGCTCCACCAGCCTGTCCTCCAATAGCCGGCGTCGATAGGGGCGGTGCAGTGTCGCCAGTTTCCGCTTCCAGGGTTCAACCTGGCCATCAATTTCCACATTTTGCTGATCTATCTTCTCCTTCTCAGCTGCCGAAACATCGGCCAAAATACGGTCCTGGGGCTGCAGCCACCGATGGGGATTATAGGCAGGCGTGAAGATCGCCGTTAGCCGATAGTAGTCTCGCTGTGGGATCGGATCATACTTGTGGTTGTGACACTGCGCACAGGCCACGGTGAGTCCGAGTATGTTACTGGTCAAGATCTTAACGGTTCGCTGCAGCACGGCCCAACGAATATCCTCCGTGTTCAACTCGTACTGTCTGGTGTCGTCTGCAGCGGCCCGCAGAAAACCAGTGGCTGTGAGGAGTTTTAACATCTCGGGAGTGAACTTCTCAGCCAAACGCCACTCCACCAGTTCATCCCCCGCCAGTTGCTCGGTCAAGAAGCGATCGTAAGGTTTGTCTTCATTAAAGGCACGTACAACATAGTCTCGATAGCGCCACTTGCCCTGAGCAAACGTCACCACAGGTGCATCAACGTCGGTGTCCACAATGTCCGAGTGACCGGCTCCGTCGAGCCAATGACGCCCCCAGCGCTCCCCAAAGTGCGGGGAGGCCAGCAGCTGGTCGATCAAATCCTCATAGGCATCCGGCGAGGAGTTGGATTGGAAGGTCTCGACTTCCTCCGGCGAAGGAGGTAGACCGATCAGGTCAAAATAGGTCCGACGAATGAGGGTTCCCCGAGTCGCATCTTCGGAAAATCCCAAGCCCTCTGTTTCCAGCTTGGCTAAGATGAAGGCGTCAATGGGAGTGCGTACTCGCTCTAGCGCTCGGACCGGCGGAACCTCCACTGTTGATGCTTGTCGGAAGGCCCAGAACTGCCGGTCCTCTTCGGTCACAACCGACGCCTTCTCCACTTTCATCGGCTCATAAGACTCTAAGGTCGGCACCCCAGCATCAATCCAGAGCCCGATGACTTCGATCTGCTCGGGGCTTAGCTTTTTTTCCTTGCTGGGTGGCATCGAGCCTTCGGAGATCCGCTGGAAAAGAAAACTAGTCTCAGCCGAGTGCTCCACTACTGCTGGTCCACTGGCGCCGCCGCGCAAAATCGATGAGGGGGTGCGTAGGTCGAGCCCCGCCATGGTCACCTGCTGACCATGACACTGAAAACACGACTGCTTAAGGATGGGCAGTACATCGCGTTCAAATTGAAGAGTTGACTCAGACTGAGTCGAGGCCAGACCGGCTGAAGAGACCAAGCCGGACAAGATGACAAACGCGCACAGAGCGCCTCCGATAGATTTACCGATGCTGGCCATGCTACTATTCCCGGCCAAGTGCCCCATTTTTACCAACGCACAAGAGGTCTTGGAATGAAGAAAGTCTAACAATTCTGAGGTCAAAGAGTCAAGAAGTACCACAGCTCAGCTTCTCACTCCGATGCGCCTCTCGGCTTTTTTTCTCTCGGATTGTCTCCGTGGTACAATGTAAGCGCATTTGCGGTGGGCGTAGCTCAGTAGGTTAGAGCACAGGGTTGTGGCCCCTGAGGCCGTGGGTTCAAATCCCATCGCCCACCCCACCGAGTTTCTGACTCAGGCGTCGACGCCGCAATGGGTTAGATTCCTCTCGGTTGTGTCACGTAATACATAGCTCTACTGTTTACAAGGCTATATTGAGGGTCTGGATCGGCTCACCCAGCGTTAGCGGGCCCTGCAGGCAGTGACTCCAACAGAACGTTCTCGGGGAGGGTTGGAGGATAACGGTGCACGATTTAATCCCAATTCTATTCCTGTTGGATTGCGAAGAGGGTGTTACGATTGCTGATGTAGAGAACCCCATTGGCAGCCACCGGGGTGGTGTAAACAGAATTCCTCATATCGTTTTCCGCTAGGACCTTCATCTCCTTTCCATGTTGAAGCACCGATACATCCCCATCTTCATCCCCTAGATAGACTTTTCCATCCACCAGATAGGGAGAGCCCCACACAGCGGCCAGAGTGTCGTAGCGCCAGTAAAGCTGTCCGGTCTTGACGTCCAGACAATAGAAAAATCCGGTCAGATCAGCCGCATATAGCAGGCCGTCGCGAATGGCCACGGTCGACATGGATCGATGGAAATCCTCGCCTTTGACATGCCAGATCTTACCGGATTCGGTGATATCTCCTCTTTGGGTAGCGTCGATCGCATACAAGTGCCCCCCACCCATCCCGTGTTCAGGGTCCTGGCCGACGGAGAGAAAGACCTGATTGTTTTGGAGCACTGGGGTGGCGATGATGTTGTTGCGAGTACCGCGGCCACCCAACTCCCAGAGCGACTCTTTTGGATTGAGATCGAACTTCCAGATGAGCTTACCGGTTTCTGGTTCGAAAGCATAGGCCCACCCGTCTCCCCCGCCAAAGATCACCTGAGGCTGATCGGACACAACTCCGTAGCTGGGAGAAGACCACTGTCCATGGAGGGTGTTTTCACCAGGATCGCTGCGCTCCCAGACCACTTCTCCGGTGTCTTTGTGAATGCCCAGAAAGGCAGGCGCTTTCGCCATAGGTAGATCCAGATGGCCCTCGTCCACGCCGTTCGAAGTCAACACGAAGATCAGATCGCCACCTCCCACGGGGGAGGAGGTAGCAAGATTGTGCGGGAACACTCCCAGATCTTCAATCATGTCGAGTACCCAGATGAAGTCAGCATCCTGAGAGTCTTGGTATTGTTCGTCCTGATAGGGGCCATCATTTTCTCCGTCCAGGAATCCGTTTAGGTCGGCGCAGACCAGCTCGCAACGATTGCTCACATAGTAGATCCGATCTCCCTCCACCCAGGGAGAGGAGCAGATTCCCTGCTCCGGCCAGTCGTTGACCCTTCCGGTGGGCAACTTGTGGTGTGTCGCCTGCCAGAGAAACTTTCCGGTGGACTCTTCAAAACAGGCCATGACTCCCTTGTCCCCTTGGATTTTCAGGCGATGAAGGGCATTGTTGTTAGTGCCGACGAGAACTTTCCCTCTTGCTACCACCGGATTTCCGTAGGTCTGGGAGCCGAGCCGCGCGGTCCACTTGATGTTTTTTCCGCTCCGTACGTCCCACTCGGACGGCAAGCCTGTTTCTTCGGAGACCATGTTTCGATCGGGGCTTCCTCCCCACATGGGCCAGTCACCTTTTTTTGGTCCGCTTTCCGCTCGGGAGTTCCAGGCGCAGAGTCCAATCAGGCATGTCAAAAATAGGATTCCCATTCGGGTTTGAATTTGGTTACTCATGCAGCGTCACTTTGAAATTGTCGTACAGGATTTCGGGACCGTCGTTTTTCGAGGTGGTCCCAGTGGAGTAGCCGTAGATTCCGGCACTGCCCTCTCGGTTCGGGTACGGATCTACCACTTCGATCTGCCATTCCGAAGGCTGATTTTCCTGCTTGGGCCAGACCTTGGCTCGGATTCTGGCCTTGCCCTCCTCCAGGTCGACGCGAAACTTGGCCCGGTACCACTTCTCGGCGTCCCACGAGAATGGAATATCCCACCGGAGCCGTGGCAAAGGAGACCACGTTTCAACACGGAGCTTCTTCCTCATGCCCATCATGATGAGGCGGTAGCGACTGTTGATGAGTCCCATGTCGGGACGAAAACGGCCGCGCGCCAGACCTCCTAGGAGGTCGGATTCCACGGTGTAGCTCCCCTGGAGGACTGGTGTGGCGTAGACGCGTAGCCGCATAAAAGGTGGAGAAGGCCTTTCCTTTGGTGCTAGCTTCTTGAGTACCCGTTGTCCGTTCTTCTCGACGACCTCGGTCTTTCTTATCGCCCCGACCCATCCGGGAGGGGCGCTTCCCGGTTGCATTGATTCAAAGTCTTCGAGGAAAGGTAGTGAGGGCGTGATACGCACCCGAGCTATCGCTTTCAGGGTGGCCCAGGAAGCCTCGATTTCACCGGTTGAAAAACGATTCGCCGCAGATGTCTTTAATTTGCCGTCCGTAGAAATTTCCCCAGAAACTCCTTTTAGGGACCAATGTGCGTTCACTGCGCCGATTTTCCTGCCGATTGAATCGAAGTGTAGCGCCTGAAAGGATTTCTCTTCTCCCGGACGAAGGGTCACCTCGGAGGGGAAGATTTGCAAGGTTCCAGTGGATTCTTTCGGCAGCGGTGCCGTCTCGGTTTGCCAGGAAGGTATGTTGTTTCTTTCCGCTAGAGGATCTCCTTTTCCCAGGCCGAAAATGCCGTAGCGAGTCATGAAATAGACGCGGCCACGGGCTATGGCCGGTGACCCGAAAATTTCGTCGACACTGCCCTCTTTTCCCCGAAAGACCTCCCGGTCTAGGGAAACACAGCGATCTCCGGCGTCCCGTAGGATGTGAAAGATGCCGTTTTGTTCTCCAACGTAAATGATTCCATCAGAGGTCACCACTGGGGAGCCCTTGCCAACGCGTCCCAGCTTGTATTCCCAGTGCAGTGAACCGGTTTGAGCATCCAGGCAATAGAGATTTGCACTGTTGCTAACCATGTATAGGCGCCCATTGGCGATGGCCGGCGAAGCGTAGCCTACTGGATAGCCATCCCGGCGCCAGACCACTCCCGTTTCTGTGATGTCCCCGGTTCCAGAGGCGTCGATGCAGACGAAACTTCCCATCTCCGTGGTGTTCAGATTTTCTTCGCTGTGGCAGACATAGGCATAATTCCCGTCTACTACGACCGAGGAATTGAGGCCTCTTTTGCTGAGGCGAAAGGTCCAGACCTTTTCGCCGGTGCGAGCCCGCATTCCATAGACGTTGCCGTCGGCATTGGCCGCTATTAGCATCCGCATTCCACCGATGACGGTGGTCACCGGAGCGGAATAGGTGGTATCGAGTGGGGTCGTTCCAGGAGCAGACCACCAATGGATTTGACCGGTTCTTCGGTCGAAGCTCAAATAACGGTGAAGAGGCCGGGCCAGACTTCCCCAGCTCGAGTTGAGGAAGCTTATAATCACTCGATCCTCATCTATGATCGGCGTGTGCAGGCGTCCGCCGTAGCCACTGATCCGTCCCAGTTCTTCAGTCATGGAGACCTTCCAGATCAAGTCTCCGTCCCAGTCCAAACAGTAGAACTCTCCTCCTGTGCCGTGAGCGTAGATCCGCCCGGTTTTCGGATCGCCGACCAAAGAGGTCCATCCCACCCGATTCTCCACGATGTCAGTGTGAAAGACGTTGAAAGCGTATTCCCATATTTTCTTACCTGTTTCGGCATCCAAACAGAGAACACGTTCTCGTCGCCCTACTCCTTCGCCGACCGGCGTGATGGCAAAAACGCGATCTTTGATTACGATGGGCGTAGTCCGACCGCCCTCGGGGAACTTCCAGAGCAGATTCTTGCCTTCTTGTGACCAGGAAGTTACGACCGCTGCCTCGCGGCTAGAGCCTGTCTGCTCCGGTCCTCGCCAGTAAGGCCAATTGCCGGCCCCGAGACTGGTAATTCCCAGTCCCAAAACCGTCAGGATTAACACACTTCTAAGCCACACGCGCCCATCCTGGTCAAGAATCGGCATGATGAGCATCTCGCTCTCCCTGCTGTTTTCTCCTTTGTGTCTTCGGGGCATCCGCTTCACCAACTCACATCACAATCCCGAAAAGCCCAACCTGTGACTCTTTCGTCGACTCCACCTCTGAAATGGTCTTGCGGTGTTTTTCACACCACTTGGGATGCTTCTGTCGAGTGTGCCTGCGATCGACTACCGCGGCTTTAGCTCGTCCACCAGGCATTTGCCGGTATGATGCCTATCGAGGAAGCCGCTCGCGAAAGCTCCGAATACTTAAAACCCTTGACCAAGTGGATATCCAATACCCTACCTGATCCCCGTAAATCAGAGTTCCAGGTTCCCGTAGTACACCATATCTTTGAGCTTGAACTTCTTCTTGACCTCGCGCTCTCCAATCTTGGTGACAAATTCAACATTCTTGTCCTTAACGTTGATAACGTAGCTGTCTTTCTGCGTGTTGGGAAACATCACGTAGATCTCCGCTCCGGATCTCAAGGCCTGTGCATTGACCGTATTTTCCCCCTGGCCTACGTCGATATGGACGGCGTCGGAACGGATCGGCTCCTGGCCCTTGATCTTCAAGAAAGACTCTGACTTCAGTCGCTCAGATACCCATTTGAGACGTTCTTCAATGGAAGATCTGTCACGTCCAAACCCAGATCCCCTACGGCCGGGATTACCAAGGAACATGCGGGCCGGCACACCGGATACCCCAACGACGTAGTGGGTTTCCTGTCGATTGATCATCTCAGTAGCCTGGGCAGAAGTACCCGCGTCAGTGCCGAATCTGCTTTTGGCAATGGCCTGCTTGATGGGTAAAGCACTAAACCAACGAATGGTCAGCCTGACGGTGGGAGGAAAACGACCGCCTCCGCCAATGCCGCCTCTGCCAAAACTACCACCTCCTCGACCACTGGCCCCACCAGTGGTCGAGGAGGAACCAATCTGACGGGGTTGGCCTGTTTGGCCTCTTCGATCACGTCGATCAGCTCCGACGCTACCACTACTCTTCGTTCTGCTAAGTGCGACGTTTACGGTGCGTGCCCATGGGGATTTGGTCAGCATGCGGGTGACTTCCTTTTCACTCCATTCGGTAAATTTATTCTTCTCCCAAAAATCAGCCCCCCAGACAAAAACGGTTCCCAGAACTAACCCTAATAGAGTCCCTACGAGATGCTTTTTCATGCCTTAGCTCGATTCTTCAAGCTCTAGCTTCGCAGAGCCAAAACAAATTGTCGAGAAAACATTCTAAGATGACGACGTGAGATGTCGTCGAGATGCAAATGACTGGGCACAAGACACACAATATGTTTGAGCGATACAAGATTGTGAGCTAGGGAGACTATGAAGATGCTGTGCAATAGCTCGATCAATTCTCAGGTACAATTTCAGACACATCTAACCTTTGCAAGAATTCTCGCAATCGATAAGCTCTCCATTATGTGCGTGCATCGCGTTTCGATTGGCACGGCCTCGAGGATGCGGCCATCCCTGGCGGCCAGTCTCTGGATTACATAATCGTTCGAGAACACACACCAGATGAAGTCACTATCCCAAGCCAGGCCGTGAGCCCGGTTCAAGGTGACGGGAATGCTGTGGTGCAGGTTGTGAAGTTGGCATCGACCCGGGTCAGGCTTTGACGCGACAGTGTGGTGACCCACAGCGAGTCCTGGGCCCAGGTCAAACCGTGCACGCCACCTCCGCCGGGGATCGGGTATCGAGCCAGGGTCTCCTTTGGTGCGGTCGTCAATCTTGATCACTCGACCAGTCTCGGGGTCGCCGGGTCGAGGATCCCGGCGCAGGGCAGTGCCATTGGCCGCTATCCACAAGTAGCCTCCCCCGAAAGCCAGTCCGCTGGTATTGGAAGATTCCGTGGCGCCGCTGCTCCGCCATCGCGAACGGCTCAACGAATTCAGACGGCGCCTACTGGTCATTCAATTCGGTGGCGCTGTTGGTACAATTGGCATCGCTAGGACAGCAAATTGTTCTTCACGAGGCCGTGGGTTGGCGGAACAAAGAGAAGGGACTTCCGATGGAGCGGGACACGCTGATACGAACGGCGTCGAACGCCAAACCAATCGTGGCTGCGGCTGATGCTGAGGGAGGATGGGAAATTTTCACTTGATGATAAAATCGGCCGACACCTGCCCACCTTCAACAACGAGAAGTGCCAAGGCATGACCATCCGCCGTCTGCTCAACCACACCAGCGGGCTGCGAATCCCTGGATTGTTTCTGGAGCCGCTCATGAAGAAGTCCCCACAACATCCCGATGCACCCAACCTGCAACTTGAAATCAACCGCTTTGCGGAGGTCGGCCCCGAGGAGAAACCGAGGGGCTTGTACAGCTACAGCAGTGCAGGTTACAATGCCCTGGGTGCGTTAATCGGGGTGTGCTCGAAACAACCGCCGGAGATGTTCCCGACGGAACGGATCTACCGCCGCTGGGCATGGTGATGCGTCGGATCAGCCCATGGCGGAGAAGATGGATCGAGTGTCCGTCGTTTACCATCGCAAAGACGGGCAGTGGAAGGTCCGCTTCCGCCAGAGCGACCCCTCCAGAGTTCCTTTTTGCTCGCGGGTCGGGCGGGATCGTTTGCACGGCCCTCGGCTACGCTAAGTTTTGTCAGATGCTTCTCAACGTCAGAACCTATGGTGGGGAGAGACTGTTGACACAAGAGTCGGTCAGGGAAGCGACCTCCCGGCAGGTCCGCATGTCTGACGGTTTCTACACGAGGGAAGAGCATAACGCGAAAAGCGCTTACCGCGGATTTACCTGGAACGTTTCAAGCCGGGGTCGATCCGGAGCGCCGGCTGCTAGGGCTGGTCTTCACCCAAAGCAGCTGGTAGGCAATCGGCGGCCCGAAAAGTCTCAACATCCAGTTCATGAATCTGGTCAATTCAGCCTGTGAAGAGTGACCCGACAGGAGTGTCCAGGTGAAGTGTAGGACAAGATGAGCAAAAGATTGAAAGTCCTTGAATGTTCTCATGGCCTGAGTCCACTGCGGCGTACCACTCCGGATTACTACCTGAAGGGCGGAGGCGTGTTGAGCTGCGAGAGTTAGAGTTTTCGCAAGGAACTGCTCAGTGGCAAACTGGCTCTCGAAGATTTACCTGTCCTCTTTCGCAAGACTGGGATTCGCGGCATTTCCATGAAGGAAGACTACTTCAAATCTCTGGACCGGGAGTATCTAAGTCGCATCGAGCCATTGAGCTTTTTGACCTGTCCTCGATGATGAAAGTCGATGAGACTGGGCGGGGATTTATCGCACAACGCGCCTTGGGTTCGGGTGTTCAGAAGCTGAGCAGTGCTCCGTCTTTATTCGCTTGAAGTGATCCATTCGATATCCCTATCGGGTTGGTAGCTATAGAGGGGTAGTGTATAGATGCCAAAGTAACTCGAAGGTGACGCCCCAGACCGCGGGAAGAGGTGTAATGATGCAAGCCCTGCTTGGACGCATCTTTGTGATGGCTTGGTTGCTGGTGTTGCCAGCCGATGGTGCCGACGCGCAACACCACTGGCCGCAGTGGCGGGGGCCACTGGGCACCGGTGTTGCGCCGGACGCCGATCCGCCGGTGGAATGGAGCGAGAACAAGAATATCCACTGGAAGCTTGCGCTGCCCGGCCTCGGGCATTCGACGCCGATCATCTGGGGAGATCGCATCTTTGTCACCACGGCTGTACCCTACAGTGACCCCGTGGAACCCAAATGGGACCGGGCCCCCGGCGCGCATGATGGTCTTCCAGTCACGCATCACCAGAAGTTTGTAGTCCTGGCCGCAAGCCGCAGCGACGGCAAGATCATCTGGCAGCGGACGGTGGACCATGCACTCCCTCACGAGGGTGGTCATTACACCGGAAGCCTGGCGTCCAACTCGCCGGTAACAGACGGCGAGCATTTGTTTGCGTTCTTCGGCTCACGCGGGCTCTATTGCTTTGACCTGGATGGCGAGCTACAGTGGAAAAAGGACCTCGGCGACATGCAGACCCTGCACGGGCACGGCGAGGGCAGCTCGCCGGCGCTCCTCGGTGACACGCTGATCATCAACTGGGATCACGAAGGCCAGTCCTTTGTGACTGCTTTCGACAAGCGGACCGGTAAACAGCGCTGGAAGGTCGCGCGCAATGAGGTCACGTCGTGGGCCACGCCGATCGTGGTAGAGCACGGCGGCAAGCCGCAGGTCATCATCAGCGGTACGAAACGTGTGCGTGGCTATGATCTCGCCACCGGCCACGTCATTTGGGAATGCGGAGGACTGTCGCGAAACGTCGTCGCCTCGCCGGTGGCGGCGGACGGGATGGTGTATGCTGGCAGCAGCTACGACACGCGGGCAATGCTGGCCATACGCCTGGACGGTGCCCAAGGCGATATCACCGGAACCGGCCAAGTCCTGTGGACCCGCAGACGAGGCACACCGTACGTGCCGTCGCCGCTCCTTTATGGAGACTCGTTGTACTTCCTTCACCACTACCAGGGGATTCTGTCACGCGTCAACGCAAAGACCGGCGAAGATCAGGGTGCTCCATTTCGGCTCGGCGGCATCCGTAATGTATACGCTTCGCCGGTGGGAGCTGCCAACCGCGTGTACATCAGCGACCGCGACGGCACAACACTGGTGATCAGCCACGATGAAAACCCAAGGGTTTTGGCACTAAATCGGCTCAACGACAGCTTCAGCGCCTCGGCCGCTGTCGTCGGCCGCGAGCTCTTCCTGCGCGGACAGAAATACCTCTACTGCATCGGGGAGAATCCAAGACCCAGATGGTAGACGAGTCGAGCTGCTGCAGTACCTCGATCATGGAAGGGATGTTGACTGTGTGGCTGGTGACCTTCTACGGGCGTATACGTTGATTGGCAGGATACTGCGAGTAGAGTTAAGGATTTCTGGCATGCTGCACTCTCTGTGGTTAGCCCTATTCTCACAGTCGCCTGACTCCGTTCACAACTGAAGTCATTATACGATGGCAGCGAACAACGCAGACCAGGTCACCTCCTGGAGTTCGCAAGAGAGGTAGGCACTCATCGTCCGGATGGCGAAAGACAATCTAAGGTGGGGTTACACCCGAAACAGAGACGCTTTGCGTAATCTGGGCCACCAGATAGGGCGGAGCACTATCAAAAGAATCCTGAAAGAAAACGGTATCGAGCCGGCTCCGGAGCGAGACAAGGGGATACGTTGGGAGACTTTCTTGAAAGCCCATCGGGGAGCGATCGCAGCCGCCGACTTCTTCTCACTGGAGATCATCAGCAGGGCTGGTCTGGTTCGCTACTTCGTACTTTCTGCGATCGACCTCAAGACCCGGCGCGTCGAGGTTTCAGGTATCATTCAGCAACCTTACGGTGAATGGATGAAACAGATAGCCCGCAATCTGACTGATGTTGTCGATGGGTTCCTCAAGAGGACCAAGTATCTGATCCACGACCGACCCACTATACACGCGAGAGGTTGCTAACATTTTGGTGTCTGGTGGTTTGAGGACCGTGAAGTTGCCGGCCCAGAGTCCGGACTTGAATGCCTACGCGTAAAGATTCGTGCGATCGATCAAAGACGAATGTTTGGAGAGAACGTCTTACGCTAAATCCAACCTCGTTTGCAATTCCGACCCTTTTTGTACAATAACTAGTTTCCTACCACAAACTTGCGAAAAGCATCGCTAATCACTGTGGCTAAGTAGGTTACTCTTAACTACAAACTTTTTAAGTCTTGACGACAACCCAAACTGTGCCCGAAACTGCTTCAGAAGCTCAGGCCCGGAACACGTGTAGTCTCTCATGATTACGCCATGGGAGACTGGAAGTCGCTCGAGACCGAGATTGTGTAAACCACCACTAGCCGGCATACGGTGTATTACTGCGTCATTCCGGAGTAGGCAGAAAAAATGAAAAACGCAAGACCTGACACCAATATTGAGTCTTTGATGCCGGTGACCTATACTGGCCTTCGCCGAAATCCCCATTTTGGACCAGCTAGTCTAAGGAGGAGTCGATTGGCATGTCTACCCTTTCCACTGTGCAGAAGGTCCTGCTGTGCGTGGGGCTTAGTTTTCTGATCGCCGGAGTAACGTCTTTTCCCGTCAGCGCGATGCAGACACGGCAGGACACTCTGTCGCAGGGTTACATCGGCGGCACGGTCGAAAGCAGCAATGGGCCCGAAGCCGGTGTCTGGGTGATCGCTGAGACCAATGACCTGCCAACAAAGCTCATCAAGATCGTCGTCACGAATGACTACGGCCGCTTTGTGCTGCCAGAGCTTCCGAATGGGACGTACGACGTGTGGGTGCGGGGATACGGTCTCATCGATTCCGCGAAGGTCAAGGCAAAGCTTGGCGAAACAGCGCTGTCGCTCAAGGCAACGGTAGCACGCACGCCGCAGGAAGCCTCAGCGGTCTACCCGGGGAACTACTGGTACTCACTCATCGAACCTCCCTCCACGGATGAATTTCCGGGCACTGGTGACGAAGGCAACGGTATTTCGCCCTCTATGAGGACGCAGGCTCAATGGATTGACAACATGAAGCAGGGCTGCCAGCTGTGTCACCAATTGGGCACAAAGGTCACCCGCACGCTCTCGCACTTGGACCACCTGGGCTTCAAGTCCTCTGTTGAGGCCTGGGATCATCGGGTTCAGCTGGGCGTGCGCGGCATGCAGATGTTTGGCGCCTTCAACCGCTTCGGCCGCGACCGCGCGCTCAAGATGTTTTCCGACTGGACGGATCGCGTTGCTGCAGGTGAGGTGCCGCTGGCTCCGCCGCGGCCGAGCGGAATCGAGCGCAATGTGGTTCTGACGTTGTGGGACTGGGGCGTCGAGACCTCGTTCATTCACGATGAGATCGCCACGGCTAAAAACAACCCGCGCCTCAACGCGTACGGCCCCGTCTATGGCGCCTCGGCGGGCCATGGCAAGGTCAGTGTGGTGGATCCGATCAAAAACCGCGCATACGAGATCACCATCCCCACCCGCGACGACCCAAAGACGATCCCGTCGCGGTTCCCACGGCCGGCTGTCCCCTCAAGTTTCTACGGTATGACACATCATTGGTCGAACCCGCCCGAGAACCCGGCCGATCCGCACAATCCGATGATAGACAGCAAAGGCCGGCTGTGGCTGACCTCCACGATCCGCGGCCGGGAGAATCCGGGCTGGTGCCGCGAAGGGTCGGATAACAAGTTCGCCCAGTACTTCCCGGTTGACAGGAGCATCCGCCAGGCCTCCTATTACGATGCCGACGCGAAAAAGTGGACTCTCATCGATACCTGCTTCAGCACTCATCACCTTCAATTCGCTGAAGATACGGACGAGAGTCTCTACTTCAGCGGCGGCGGTTTGGTCATTGGCTGGATCAATACGAAGAAGTTCGATGAGACCGGTGACGAAAAGGCATCGCAAGGCTGGTGCCCCACCGTTCTCGACACCAACGGCGACGGCGTCATCACCAGGCCCTGGAACGAGCCCGTAGGCGGCGGCCGGTCCCAGGACGAAGGAGGGGGCGGCGGTCGGGGCGGTTCATTCGATCCCAAGCTCGATACCCGCGTGAACGCGGGCAGTTACGGTATCGTGGTTAGTCCCGTGGACCATTCGCTGTGGGCGACCAGCACGGGCTTTCCTGGCTATATCCTCCGCTTCACACCCGGCGAGGATCCGCCGCAAACCTGCATGACCGAGATGTACCAGGTGTCTACTCCCGATGTCGGCTTCGGTCCGCGCGGAATCGACATAGACCGCGACGGCGTCATCTGGACAGCGCTTTCTGGAAGCAGCCATCTGGCCAGCTTTGACCGGCGGAAGTGCAAAGTCCTCAACGGCCCGGAAACGAGGAGCGGGACGCACTGCCCGGAAGGATGGACGCTTTACCAGGTTCCCGGTCCGAATCTGAAAGGAACCGACGTGCGAGCTGACTTCCAGTATTACAACTGGGTGGATCAGTTCAACACGCTGGGCCTTGGTGACAACATCCCCATTGCCACGGGTTCCGGATCCGATTCAATGCTGGCGCTTGTGCCGCAGACGGGCCAGTGGGTGACGCTGCGCGTGCCCTATCCGCTGGGCTTCTTCTCCCGGGGTGTCGACGGCCGGATCGACGACGCGACAGCGGGATGGAAAGGCCGGGGACTGTGGGCGAACTACGGGACGAATTACCCGTGGCATACCGAAGGCGGTAAGGGAACCAAGAGCAAACTCGTTCACTTCCAACTCAGACCGGATCCGCTGGCACACTGACACCGACGCGACTCGGAGGTTGGAGAGTAGCTGTAATTTCATTTAATTGAGGCAACTATGGGCTGGCCCATTTGGTGTCTCCTTGTAGATTTAGGATCTGGAGGCGCGTTGTTGCACAATTCCGGTCGGGTAACGGACCGATCCCAGTCCTGTTTGAATGCTATCGAATTCGCACTGACTCAGGCATGCCCCGACTTGACATCCGATTCAGCACCTCACATTTGATGATGGCCTCGACCCGTTGATTGTCGAATCGTCGGGCTGACCGTTTAGGCCCAAACAGCGTCTTGAACCTCAACATCGCATTCTCCACTGGAGATGCGCCATTCATATCGACCGAGTCTCCTTATTTCTCGTAGATGGGCAGCGCACATTGCACGCCAGTTGGGCGGGTCCACTCTTTCACTCGGCCTTGCATTGCGCCGAGGCGGGATCGTGACCACAGCCTCCCGGTCCAGTATTGACTGATAGCAGGCCCTCGGCGCACCTCGACCGCTCTGCGGTTCGGTGTTCCGCCAGGCACCGACGGTGTCCATTGAACCAAAAGGTCAGCCGACCCCGGGCGATCAGCGCTTGATTGTAAGCTGGTTAGTTGCGCACTCGGTACCGGAAGGTGTATTCATTCGGCGTCATTCTTCATGCTGGCACCCTGGCCGATCAGAGACAAGCCGCCGCGCCGAAGCGATTTATGCAACGACGCGAAAAGCACCTGGAAAACCGAGGATCAGAGGCCGTTTTCAGCAGGAAACATGAGGAGAAGCCCTTGTTTCTTGGTTGGAGGGCTGATAGGTTCGGGCCACTGGCTACGGGGAGACCCGAAGAAGGTCCATCCGAGGCTGATATGAGGAATGTTAGTCAATCTGTTTTTCAGCCGCCGAATTCAGGATTCGCGACTGGGTGCCCGCTTGACCGGTAAGAAAGGGCGTTGGACTGTGCAGCGGGCTATGCGCAGAAAACATGGAGGGATAGATGCTCGTAAACAAGACCAAGCAAAAGCTTCGGGAGGGGAAGCCCGTCTTCGGCGTTGTGGTGCAGTTCGATGACCCCTTTATCACGGAGGCCATCGGAGCGGCCGGATTCGATTTCATTGTGATCGATTGTCAACACTCGCCTACCGGAGAGGAGAAGATTTTCGCCATGACTCGGGGCTTCGCGCCGACCGAGTCCGACGTGATCGTTCGCGTTGTCTATAACGAGACTTGGCTAATAAACCAGGCGCTCGACATGGGAGCGGACGGCGTCATTATCCCGCTGCCCAACACCGCGGACGATGTAAAGCGTGCCGTAGAGGCCGCCAAATTCCCGCCGACGGGCATCAGGAGCAACGGGCCCCGCAAGACCGCGCATCTCGGTGGAAACATGGAGTACCAGGCACGCGCGAACGAGGAGACCATCGTCTGGCCTCAGATCGAAACGAAAGAGGCCCTTGACAACATCGACGAGATCCTGCAGGTAGAGGGCATCGACGGCATCATGGTCGGTCCCACCGACCTCGCATACTCACTGGGACTGCAGCCGCCCGATCTCCTCGGTCACCCGAAGACCGAAGAGGCCATCCAGTTCGTGATGGACAAATGCAACGAGCACGGGGTGCCCTGGGGGATGTTCACCAATCCGATGGAAGTTGCGGAGAAGTGGCTGCGACGCGGTGGCCAGATCGTCACCACCGACAGTGACTTCGGCTACATTCTGGGGGGCGCTGCCTCCGATGTGAAACGGGCCAAGGAAGTGATAGCCTCACTATAGGCGGATCCTGGACTCGAAGTTCGCGACCCCGGCGATACCCAGGTCGACCTGGAACAGAGCACCGGCTTCGGTCCCTGCTTTGGAGCGCTTGTCTCCGCCGATCGTTGTCGTGAAGATGTCGGTCATCTCTGGTCCGCCGAATGTGACGCTGGACACGATGTTGGTGGTCGGGAATGCACGACGCGTTCTTCTTGCCCATCGGGGATGCCCTGGTCCTCCTCGCGCGGCATAATGGTTGAGTCTGACAGCCGTGAGCAACGGATTTGTATCATGCGGTATAAACCATTTAGAATGAAGCCCGCGCGCCCGTAGCTCAGCTGGATAGAGCGCCGGACTTCGAATCAGAACCTCTGAGTTTCACAACCTCCTCAAATTCAGTAAGTTGTTGGAACAGTAGGATTTGCTTTTAGCAGAGTTTGGGTTATTTTCTCCATTTTGGCAGATTGTGGAAAGCTTTTCACACACGGATTCACACACAAGAATCGGTTTCTCGCCACCTCTCGAATAAGAAAGCTCTCAGCGAATCCATCTCTCAACACCTACCTTCGTTTCCCCATACCACCTAGTCCCAGGGCAGTGGTAAACGCCAGAATTCTGTGTTGACCCGGACGATGATGCTGTCGGCATTCCCAATCTTCAGGGGTGTCCTGATTCCAGATTCGTGTGAAGTCTCTGAATGTACCGTGTAGGACGAGGCTATCTGATCAGACTTCTCAACCTCGAAGGTGAAGGCACAGTAGGAAAACACCGCACCCACACAAGGAGGGACGGGGTACCCCAAAAAACATATGTTTTTGGGACACCTCATTTCCAGCTCGCGGGCCCAGCAAAGACGGGCGTTGCAGAGCCTTCAAGTGAACAGGTTTTTGGGACATCTATCATTTTCAAGTTCAGCGGGCTAATCTTGTCAGGTGTTCTGTCCTGAATGTGGTGCCAAATATCATCAAGGCTTCTACCAGTGTTCTGACTGCCAGGTAGAGCTGGTCGATGAACTGCCGCCCGAACCCGAACCAGTGCAAGAACTGACCCTAGTGGAGGTCTTCAAGGCCGAAAATCTGGTCACTCTGTCGCTTGCCGAAGCCACCCTCAAAGTATCGGGCATCGAGTACGTCCTGAAAGGTGACCGACTCTACGCGATCGGGTTTCCGGTCAATCGTCCGATGTGGATCCAAGTGTCGGATGCAGACGAAGCCAGGGCCCGGGAAGCACTCGCTCAGCTAGAGGAATCGGCTGATGGTACTCTTGGAGACACCGATTTATGAAACCGACGACCAAGAACGGTTCCGTTTCCCCATGTCGACGGCCCTCGCTCCGCCGCCGCGAGTTCCTCGAGTTGATTCCCACCGTTGCCGCAGCCTACTACTGGACGATGGACGGTTGTGCAGCGTCCGCGCTCCAGCGGCAGGCCGGCTCGGTCGGCCGCCGGCTTCGCATCACCGGGATGGAGGTGTTTGCGGTCAGAGCAACGCCCCGTACTACGTGGATCTTCGTGCGAATGAACACCAACCTTGGGCTCACGAGCCTCGGCGAGGTCACGCTCGGTGGTCGGACCGATGTGCCGGAACTTGGCAAGATGTTCGAGCTGGTGCGCGAGACATCGCCGTTTGACATTCAGCAGTACCGGCAACGCGGCCGGAGCCTCGCCGAGGCGGGCAGCCTCCCGATGGCCACGGCTTTCAGTGCCCTGGAGCAGGCTCAGTGGGACTTGATAGGGAAAGCGCTCGATGCGCCGGTCTTCAACCTGTTTGGTGGAAAACTACGAACCGAGCTTCCCGTTTATGCGAATATCAACCGCGCGACTGTAGACCGCTTGCCCGCTTCGTTTGCTGCCAACGCGCGCCGGGCCGTAGACGAAGGGTTCCGTGCGATCAAGGCGGCCCCGTTCGATGGGTTTCCCTCTTTGGACGCCTCGCAGGACGAGATACGCCGAGCGACGGAACTGGGAATCGCTTGTGTGGAGTCAATGCGCAGCGCGATCGGTCCGGACGTTAAGCTGAAGATCGATTGTCACAGTCACTTCGACGTCGAGTTGGCCGTTGCAGTGGCTCGGAGGCTGGATCCGCAGAACCTCTCGTGGTACGAGGAACCGGTCCCACCCCAGAGAGTCGAAGACACGAAAGCCATTCGCGCAGCCATTTCCCAGCCAATGGCTGGCGGCGAGGTACTGTTTGGAATGGAAGGGTTCGCGCCACTTTGCCGGGAGCATGCAGTGGATGTGATCATGCCGGACGTCAAACACTGCGGCGGGCTCCTCGAAGCCCGTCGAATCGCGGCCCTCGCTGAGCTGCACGACGTCCTGGTGTCACCGCATAACCCGACCGGCCCGGTGGCCACGGCGGCGAGCGTTCAGCTGTGCGCGAGCATGTCGAACTTCGACATTCTCGAATATCAGTGGAACGAAGTTCCCTGGCGCGGTGATCTGGTTGACCCCCCGGAACAGTTTCGCGACGGTCACATCAGTGTGCCGGATCGCCCGGGCTTCGGCGTGGAGCTCAACGAGGACGTCGTACGCGCCCACCCGTGAATCGGCCACCCACCACCCACCAAGAAGGGGCAAAAGCCTGTTTATGCAACAAAGCCTGGGGTTGTCCTACAGTTTTCTAAGGCTTCATCCAAGCACCGTCGCGTTTTTTTTGATTGTCGGTTCGGATTTCCAATTCATGAATCCGTAATTAATCGTTTGGCTCGGACACCAATTCTTCAAAATAGCACGATCAGGAAGAAACCGTGTGCTTACTGACTGTGTTGAATAGTCACTTAAAGCCAACTTTCCAGATATGGGTAAGCTTCGGAGAGTGCTTCGAAGTGCGCCAGAGGATCGCTGGGCCGGCTTTCAAATCTATTACGCGATGCAAGAGAAGGAAGTACACAGCATGACGGGAGTCGAGGTGGTGGAATCGATTTTGGCCATATTCCACGAAGTGACGCCGACCATGAACTTATGTATGCAGATCCAAGTTTAAGTACTCTGGTCTTCAGAAATCAGTTCCACTTTTTTGCCAGCCAGGCTGAGATTCTCCTCCGCCATTTTTTCGTCCACGATCTCGGAAATGACGGCGCTCAGATCTGAGTTCTGTAGAGCTCACAGATAAGCCTTCCTGGCAACCTTCATGTCTCCCGGAACGATCCGGTGGAGTTTCTCCACACGATGCGGCTCCGCCTTGCCTCCCGGCACACCTGGATTCACGACACGAGCCACCTTCATTCCGATCACGCCTACTCCCTTCCGGACCGCCTGCTTGATGGCGGGAGCCACCCACTGATCATTGATGACATTGTAGGCGATCATGGCCATGTCGTACCGTCCGGTCTGCACCGTCTTGTACAAAATGCCGGCCGGGTCATTGTGAGCTGAGACACCTAGAAACCGGACCTTGCCGGCCTGTTTCAGTTTCTCAAACGCCTCGAAGATTTCCGGGATATCCAGCGCCTCCTGGGCCGTCGCGCCGTGCGGGCAAATCACGATGTCCAGGTAATCGGTGCCGAGAATCCGGAGGCTGGAGTGAACAGAGTCGATGATAACCTGGTAATACTCCTTGCGCTTGTCCAGACGATGGCCGTATTTCGCCTCCATGACGGTCGCTCGAAAGGAATCCTCGATCTGCGGCATCTTTCCAACATAGGGGGAGAGCAGATATTCGGGTTGGTTCAGCCGGCGTTCTTCCACCATGGTACGGATGGCGAAGTTGATTCGTATTTTTTCCGGATCCGGCAACTCTATCGTAGATGGTCTTGAAGAGTTCGTTCTTATGGAGCCGGAACGGACTTACTTTCGAGGTAAGAAAAACCCGCTCACGTTTGGAACCCTTGATGACCTTAGCATACCCTCGCTCGCTGGCCCCATTGCCGTACACTGGAGCGGTGTCGAGATAGTTTAGACCCCGTTCCATCGAGTATTCGACGGACTGGTAATGGTCCGGAGCAACCGAGTTGCCGCCGTGTACAAATTCAGAAATCATCAAACCGGTCCGACCCAGCTGCCGGTAAGCCATCTCCGACTGTCGATTGCGTCATTCCTGTCGAACGCCTGCCGCAGCCGTTATGGGAAAGGCAGGCAGGCTCCTCGGTCCCGCACTCAGGGCGGTGGCCATACTCACTCGCATAAAATCGCGCCTTGAGAAACCACCGAGGGTTTTGTCCTTCATGGATTCTTCCTTCGCCGTGACGAATGATTGAAACTGACATTCCTCATATCAACTTCGGATCCGATTTCCTCTGACCTCCCCGTGATGAATGATCAGAACTTATCAGCCTTCCAGCCTTGGGTCAACGATTCCCTCGTCATCTTTCCGCTGAAAACGGCCTGTGGTCCCTGGATTACCAAGGTTGCTTTTGGCAAAATCCGATCAGTTGAGACACCTCTCCAGCTGCTCGGTCAGAAACACTTGGCGCTAGGCTGTCATCCATCTCAAGCGGTGAATCCGAGACAATATCTCGGCCCATATCTCCTCGCTTACGGCGACCTCTGCCATCTGAAACGTCACCATCCGACTATGGCGAACCACCTTCGCTCCGATCTTGATCAACTTGGTCAAGAGGCTGCGAAGGGACCAGTGTTTGATGCTTCAGGGAAGGACCAGACGTCGCAGAAAATTGCCCAGGTTGTAGGCTAAAACAAACAGAGCCAACCTCACCTGATTCGGGATAAAACGTTGGCAGGACAGCCGCTTCCAGAGTCTTATGCTCTTTCAGTTCCGCACAAGAAGTGTGCGAGTCGGATATCTCTTTGAGCAGGTGTGTGGGTGACTGACATCCCGTGAGGCGAGCGTATCTCAGCGTTTGCGTTTGGTCCGAAAATCACAGGTCATTGAACCCGTCGCAAGACCATGCAACGCGGTTCTCACCAAGGCGTCCGCGCAACGTTTGGTAAAGCGTCCGCGCAGTAGTCTCATCCCGCCAATCGCTCCACTTCATTTGCCTGTACTGTGCTGGTAGCGGTCGACGCGAAGTCCTCCGGCCTTTAGCCCCGTCTCCACTGACAAACGTGTCCACGACAACGCGATCGGCTGATCGAGCCAAGAGGTTTGCGAACGTCAACGGGTCATGGGGCAGCACCGGACTCACGGCAGCCTGTACCTTTATCCCGAACCGTCGAGCATTCACCATCGCGAGCACTCGACGGTCAATACTCGGACAAGTCGGTGTTAGAGCCCGGCGGATCTTGTCGTCGTCAGTCTCGACCGTCATTGACAGCCAAGCGAATGGCATCTCGGCCAGCAAGTCATAGTCTCGCTCTACAAGTGGCGATCGAGTCTGTATCACCAGGAGCCCAACCTCAAAGCTACGCAGAACCGTGAGCACTGCTCGGGTGATCTTGAGTTGGCATTCTGCCGGCTGGTAGGGATCGGTTGACGAGCCCATGAATATCCGCAACCGACGGCAATCCATCTTACGACTAAGCTCCGCTTTTAACTTACTGGCTGCATTTGTCTTAGCGTCTACCCAGAGTCCCCACGGTGCATGGGCATGTCGCCCGATCGGTGATTCCGCAACGTAGCAGTAAACGCCGCAACCGTTCGCTCCAAAAGCACATCCGGCGTATGGATTAAGCGTGTGGGTAAAGGAGTAAAGAAACCCACCTGTCCTCGTCAAGATTTTTTTGCATTCTACATGCCGGATATCTGGTCGCATCACAGACACCTCTCCAGCCACTTGAGCAGAAACACTGGGCTCTAAGCCGTACTCCATTTCAAGCGGTCAATCCGAGACAACAGCTCGGCTTATATTTCGTTGCTTACCGTTATTCCGCCATCTGAAGTTAGAATCTCCCGTCACACTCCATCCTTGTCCGCACCTCCGATAGAGTACTGGCGTTATCCGGCAATAACCAATCTTTGCCCACCCCTCCGATTTCAGCACCATGGACTGCAATCATCGGTTGAAGTAGCCCCCGCTGTCCCTAGCGCAGATGGCTAGCGTTGAGCACCTGCCCCTCCTGAGCAGCCTGGTAGGTCACGGAGCCGACAACCGTGCCACCCTCGTCGATCAGGTCGACGGTATCCCCATTGTTGTTCAACGCCATCGGCTGACCGTCGCGGGTGAACGTCTGCTCGTCCCCTGCATCGAGTGTGCCGAAAAGCGCCCAGGTCCGGTTGGCTCTGTCTCTGAGGCGCCAGCCATTGAGAGAGACCGTGCCCGTGTTCCGGACCGTGACAGCTTCGTTCTGGTTTTCGTTGCCCACGGGATTCGGCAGCAGCGAGGCAATGAGGACCTGGCCACCACTGTCGCCCTCAGGCCCATCACCGTTGCCCCACAGGTCCGTGTGCACGACGGACTCAATGGCGTTGATGCGGTTGGTCGGAAGCTCAGGAAAGAAGTCGAGACCAGTTGCCGACTCAATGTCATCAATCCGTCTGAGATAGTGTGCAGGGTTGTTGCGCACTCGGTCCTCCTGCCGCACGACATAGCCTCTCGCGTGGAAGACGTCGTTGCCGTCGAACCAACCAATCACCTTGTAGGTCGCCTGTGGCACCGCGACGTCGTTGCCAATCATATCGACCGGATCTTCGTCTCCGTCGCCATCCGTGTCCTCGTAGATGGGTCCGCTGATCACCCACACCGTGTCGATAGCCACTGTCAGATCGGCCACCACGTCCTGGTGCAACTCTTCGAGGTCATTCCAGGCCTCACCGTTAATGTCCCTATGTTGGGGAACGATGTTGCTCATGAGGCAGCCGGAATCCGAGTTGTCCTCTCCCCACGCCTCGTTGTCCTCGTGACGGGCCATGTGGTCACGCTCCATGTTCGAGGTGGAGAACTCGTAATCGTCTCCAGCCCGGGCGTATTGCGGTAGCTCAGGGTCGGGTCCGAAGTCGCGGCCGAAGCTGCCCGGGAGCAGGTTGTCGTGGTCTTCGCGAGTCCACCGGACAGCTACCCAAGCTGGAACCTTGAACAGGTCGTAGTGGCCGATAACGAAGCCTTCGCGCACGAGTACCGAGAGACCCGATCGGGCGGTCGTCTCGCCAGGAAAGCCAACGTTGTGGCGATTGTCACTCTGCCGGGGCATACCCCAGATCAGATGCTTCGAGCGTAGCGTCCAAAGGCCAGCATCACCAGCGTTGGCACGCTCAACCGTGGCGGGGTCGGTGTTCGGCTGAACGTATGCACCTCCAGCGAGCGCCACCATAATCAGCGCAAACACAATTATTGACGAACGGGTCACTGTTTTCTGTCGAGTCACTCCCATTTCAAGTTCCTCCATTACACCAGAAACCACCGGTACCTCCCGGTGCCCTCCGATTACCAACCAAACCCCTTTGAGCGTCCTTTTCCGGTCACGGTGGGCTGTCAACTCCTCGGGCTGATGAAATGTGTTGGGCCCTGAGAGTTGATCGGTTCCCAAGGTGCTCAATTGTGTCGGTATGTTAGGGCGAATCGTACATCCAAACATCGAACAGTTGCAATGAGGGCTGTACAGCTTCTGCTCGGGCACACCAAGCTCGAAAGCACCGTTCGATATCTGGGTATTGAGGTAGATGATGCGCTGGAAATAGCGGAACAAACCGAAGCATAAGGAGCAATGGCAGCTGTCTCAGGACGCCTAAAAGCCGACATTCAAGCTTCCCGCGGAAACGTCCAATGAACTGCGCTGAGATTGCAGAAAATCAGAGGCGGTGCTTCTTCAGGCAACTGTTGTTGAGTCTTGACGACATTCCACCGTGGCTTGGAATCGAATCCGCGATCAGAATAAACAAAAGGAAAATCGCCTGGGTAGTGAATACCTCGCGGAACGAGAGCCTTTTCTTGGCTAGTCCGGCCTGTATGGCTGGAGTCCTCCATTATATTCGGGATTACCCGCCTGTGTGAACGTAGCCATCGAAGGTGCCAAAGCGCCGACCTTTCGGTCCCAGGCTGAGGGTGTTGTCGACCCTCATCTCTAACAGCCCGTGGGAATTGTTGCCGGGTCTGCAGCGCTATCAACTGTTTTTTGCTCCTCATGTCTTATATCATGATTTTGGCTGGAATATAACGACCACACCGAAGGTGGCGGCCGGTAAGTTCATCGCGGTGAAGTTTTCAGCGGCCAGCCGACGTATTGAGACAAAAGCTAACAACACGGGGTGCATCGGTGCGAGGCAGAAAGATTCAGGCGAAGCATCGGGTTGCCACGTTGTCGGCCGTCGTCTTCGTCTTCAGTTTCGCGGAACTCGTCTCGGCCCACGAGTTTTCTTTGTTGAAGATGGACCACCGTGCCATTGTCTCGCGAGGAGACCTCATTTACGACTCGCCGGCAAAAACGTCGATCGAAGGGCAACCGATCGGCAACGGCAAAATGGGAACGCTCGTCTGGACCACGCCCAGTGCGATTCACTTCCAGATCAACCGCAACGATGTCTTCGCTGCGAATAGCGACCATACCGGGACTCGATTTGGTCCGACCGATTACTGCGGTGCGTGCGCGAAAATTACCCTCGACGTTGGGGGAAAGCCCTTTGCGACCAGCAAGTCGAGACTGTCGCTCTACGACGCAGAAGCGACGATCGCCGGCGAAGCGGTCAGCGTGCGTTGTTTCGTCAACGCGACGTCAGATGTGCTCGCACTCGAGATCGACGACCGGCGCAACCAACCACAGTTAGTCCGTTTAAACGTTTCCATGTGGCGAGCCCCTAAGGTCGTCCACGGGAGTCACGTGGCGCGATATAAGTTCGTGGCGTCGAATGGCACTGCGAGGGTCGTGCAGAGGTTCCGTGACAAGGATTATCACTCCGCTTCGGCGGTAGCGTCATGTTTTGCGGGGGAAGGGACTCAGGTAGAGGTAGCGGGAGAGAGGGGTCGAACCATTCTCGCGCCCGCGAAAAGAGGCAGACGAACCGTCCTTATATCCAGTGCCGCACCCTGGAAACCTGGCGCGGACGTCGGCGAAACTGCCGTCGCACTTCTCGACGGTGTGGGCAAGGACACTTACACAGATCTCCGTCGTGAGCATACGAAATGGTGGCACGACTTTTGGCCGAGGACCTTTGTGCATCTGACGAGCGACGACGGTGCGGGGGAGTTCATGCACCGAATGCGATACCTGCATCTATACTACATGGCCAGCTCCTCACGAGGTGCGCTACCGCCAAAGTGGAACGGCTCGCTTTTTGTCACCGAAGGCGATGACCGAAAGTGGGGTTCCCAGTTTTGGGTCTGGACGACCGAGATGCTCTATTTTCCATTGCTGGCTGCCGATGCCATCGATCTAACTGAATCCTATTTCGATATGTACGTGCGGCAATTGCCCAGTTGTGAGATAGCGGCACGCCAGCGATGGAATTCGCAAAGAGCCTTCTTTCCTGAGACCACGGCCTTCGATGGGCCGACTGTTCTACCCGACGACGTAGCTGCGGAATTCCAAGATGTCATGCTCGGGCGAAAGAAGCACACAGAAATGTCAGAACACGCTCGAGCGCTGTGCCAGTTCGATAGTCACCTGCGCGCGACCACCAATCCGCGTGAAGGACGATATTCATGGATCAGCCACGTTGCCTCGTCTGGGAGCGAATTGGCGTTGCAAGCCTGGTGGCGTTACCGATACACGGGTGATATCGCGTGGTTGCGAAGTCATGCGTACCCACTGCTGCGTGGGACGGTCGAATTCTACCGACACCTGGTCAAAAAGGGTGAAGACGGTCGCTACCATCTTTCGGGAACCAATGCTCATGAAGATTTTTGGGGTGTCAGGGACAGCATTATGGATCTAGCCGCGATCAGAGGGACGGTGCCTCTGGCGATTCGAGCAGCGGAGATCCTGGATGTCGATACCCAACTCCGTTCTCATTGGAGAGAGTTGCTCAAAAGCTTGACACCGTATCCCATGGACAGCGATCCGCAGTCTAAGGCGCTCACAGGTGGCGTCCTAGCCGACAACGTTTGGACTGCCGGCCATCTGGTCGATATAGACGGTCAGCACAATCCCGAAGATGTTTGGCTCAACCCAGTTTTTCCCTTTGAAGATTGGACCCTGGAAACTCGCCAGGCAACGTTGGACAAGATTGTGCATAAGATACTTGACCTGGCACCTCGACATGCATCGGTTTTGAATGGCAACAAACTTAATACCGCCATCCGAACACCGATTGCCGTGGCCAGAGCAGGTCGCGGCCATGAGCTACCCAACGTCCTGGCAAACTACTACAAAGCATTCTCTCCGCTGCCGAACGGAATGAGTATGTTCGAAGGGCCAAACGCTCAGTCGATCGAGCATCTCGGCCTCATCGTTACTACTTTACAGGATGGGTTGTTACAGAACATTTCTCCGCGTCCCGGAGAGCCGGAAATCATCAACGTCTTTCCGGCGTGGCCAAAGAAGTGGGGGGCGGCGTTCCGCCTGTTGGCGCGAGGCGGCTTTCTGGTTACGTCAGTTGTTCAGAGTGGCGAAGTGGAGTTTGTTGAAATCGAATCTCGAAGGGGAGAGGAGTGTCGCTTGCGCAACCCGTGGGAAAGGTCGTGTCTGCTCACGGGTGTTGGTGGTCGGGCAAGAAAACTCTCTGGCGACATCCTACGTTTTGACACGCAGCCAGGTGAGTATTACCGGGTGTTTCCCGAGGGCAAACCCATGCCAATGCCTCGCCAGCTTTCGATCGCTCCTACGACCAACCCTGGTTTGCGAGCTAGACGCCAAAAACCTGACAACGATACTGCAGGGCTCGCCAACAATTAGTGTCAACTATGCCGCCCATGATCGCTGACGAGCAAAAGTTCATACTTACACGTCGAAAGTTCCTTACAGGTGCGGCAGCTTCCCTGGCTCTTGTGCGCCCCGGTGCAGCCTTGACCGAGGCCTCATCCGCTGGGGCGGAGAAGCTCAAGATTGTTTCTGTAAGAGCCTATCCAGTGAATCTTTTTACTCGGCCTGCTGCCGGCAAACCACGCTTCGAATCCGACTTTGACCGCTCCCGATGGCGCTACAGTGGACCCTTCGCGCAACTGACCAGTGCCGTCGTCGTGGTCACCAAGACCAATCAGGGAATCGTTGGTTACGGCCTCGGTGGTGGCGGACGTGTGGCTGCGGAGATCATTCACGGGCACTTAAGCCACCTGCCGATCAGATTTTGATGAAAATGCCTGGATAACCCCAGGGATCGGAGGCTGTTTTCAGCCGAAATTATGAGGAAGATCACTTGTTTGTTGGTTGGAGAGCTGATAGGTTTTGACCATTCACCATGGGGAGACCCTAAGAAGGTCCACCCGAGACTGATATGAGGAATGTCGGTTTCTATTACTCAAACCTTTTATAACTGAAGGTCATAAAGGAGGGGCTATGAGATATCTTACTTTCCTGGGTATTTTGGTCCTTACCGGTTCTGTTTCTGCCTCAGAGATCAGGCCGGATCCCAGGCTTCGGGCCAATCGAAACACATATCACCCCGTGATCGAGGTACTGAAAGAAAAATATGGCAGGGTAACGGACCAACAGCTGGAGCAGCTAAAGCAGTTGCCCCTTGAAGCCGTCTGGGGAGCAATCTCCAAGCGCGGTTATGGTAGCTCCTACTTCGCTGGTTTCAAATCCTCTCGTCCCGAAGAACGGCTGGTTGGAAGGGCATTGACTATCCGCTACTTGCCGCGGCGACCAGATTTGGTGGAGGCCACAAAGATTCTTGCCCAAGAAGGGGACTGGCCAACTGGATTCAATTCTCGTGCTGCGGAGCAAGCCAGACTTGGCGACGTGCTGGTGGTTGACCTGGGTGGCGAGGTTGCGGAAGGGGTTTTTTTCGGAGATATTTCGGCACTCGGGGCTAAAATGGCAGGGGCTCGTGGCGCCGTGCTCTACGGTGCCTCCCGTGATTTGGGAGAACTGAAAAGGATGGAGGGATTTCCGGTGTTGACGGTGGGCTTTGACCCTCAAGGTGCTCGCCAGGTGGGTGTCGACTGGAACGTTCCCATTCGAGTGGGTGGGGCCACGGTGCTGCCGGGCGACGTGGTTGTTGCCGATGATGAAGCAGTGCTCTTTTTTCCTCCTTACCTGGTCGAAAAGGTCATCCAAGAGGCGACCGAGGTAGTGGACAAGGAGAACTACGAACGGGACTTGGTTCGTCAAAAACAGTACCAGTTTCGAGATGTCTATCCTCTGAACCAGGAATTACAGGAGAAATACGAAAATGAGCTCAAGAAAAACAGGAAGCCGAAGAACGGTGAAGACGCAAGGGATAAGAGGTAGACCCATACCGAAGACAGCCGATGCCGTGATCACCGGGATCGGCAAATCTAGCCACCGGACGTTTTAAAATTTCACACGGGAAGAAGGGGTAAGGTGATTTTCAGTCAGATCGATTCTCAGTAGGCAGGTGACAGAAAAATTCTGATTTAAATTGGATAGACAGACTGGAGACTTTTATGAGGCAAGCAATCAAGCATTCGACCGCTTGTTGCCTGGCAACGGCTTTTCTTGCGGCATGTAGTCTTTCCGACGTAGGCGGGGCCGCTCGAGCAGACGAGGTCCAGGCAGCGGCCTCACAACGCGTTCATCCCGTTCTGATTGGCAACGAGCATAATGCCTTGATACAGGTGGTTGTTGAAGTCGATCAACGGGACGTTCATGTGACCTCGTTGACCTTTTCACTGCGCGGAACGGACGATCCGACGGATATCGAGTCCTTGCGCTTGTTCTATTCCGGCAGTACACGTCCGCAGGAAATCGATGCCATTAGGAGCGGGAGCAATTTTTCCGGAGATCGACACGGCGTATTGGTTGAGCTGGCGGGAAATCCATTCGGCGCGCTGTCCAGGCCGACTGCTGAGGTGACGTTTCGCGGCGATCAAGTGTTGGGGCCGGGAACCAACGTGTTTTGGTTGTCGTGCAAGCTGCGCTCTGGCGCAAACTTGTCCCACAAAGTCGACGTCCACTGTACGGCAATCGAAACGTCGGCGGGCAACGTGACGCCGCGCGACGCGACGCCAGGCGTCCGCAAGCGCATTGGCATCGCACTGCGCAAGCACTACGACAACGGCGTGCACACGTCTCGCATCCCGGCGCTAGCCACGACGCCCAAGGGCACGCTCTTGTGCGTGTACGACCTGCGTCGGCGCAAGCAGCGGGATTTGCAGGAGGATATTGACATCGGCCTGAGCCGCAGTACCGACGCCGGCCAAACCTGGGAACCGGTACGTGTGATCATGGACATGGGCGAGTACGGAGGATTACCGCAGGAACAGAACGGCTGCAGCGATCCTGGCATCGTCGTGGATCAGAACACCGGAGAGGTTTTCTGCGCCGCGGTCTGGATGTGGGGCAAGCCCGGCAAACATCATTGGCGCGACGACGGCTCCGAAGCGGGCTACGAAATCGGCAAGAGCGCCCTGTTCTTGATGGTGCGTTCCAAGGACGACGGTCTAACCTGGACTGAGCCGGAGAACATGACTCGTAAACTGAAGAAGGATGAGTGGATTCTCCTGGCCCCGGCTCCTCAGGGAGGACTCACCTTGCGCGACAGCACCGTGGTCATGCTCGGCGAGGGCCGCGACGAAAAGGACCGCAAGTTCTCGACCCTCATCGTCAGCCGCGATCACGGAGCCACCTGGACCGTCGGCTCTCCCTCGGCGATCGGCAACAACGAATGTCAGGCGGTTGAATTGGACGACGGATCGATTCTGCTCAACGCTCGAACCGCCCCACCCACCAAGTTCCGCTCGGTGTGGGTGACCGACGATCTCGGCAAGACCTGGCGTCCACACGAAACGCATCGCAAGGCGTTGATCGAACCCCACTGAAATGGCAGCCTGTTACGCTTCGATTACGAGGAGGATGGAAAACCGAAGCACATCCTGCTCTTCGCCAACCCGCATTCTCAAACGGGCCGTGATCACCACTCGATCCAAGTCAGCTTCGACGACGGCCGCACCTGGCCGCAGGAGTACCGGTTGCTGCTCGACGAAGGCCGCGGCAACGGGTATCCAACCATGACCCGTGTCGACGCTTCCCACGTTGGAATCGTCTACGAAGGCAGCCAGGCTCACCTTGTCTTCGAGAAGCTGTCGCTGAACGAGTTGTTGAGACAAGGGGAATGACGGCGCCGGGTTACGGCCCACCTGCTTTCGGGGATGCGTTGCGTGCCGGACGAAAGAAAGAGAACCGGTGGGGCAGAGTGGACGACTTTCGAGCCTGGGTGCGGGACTACTTTGTCAGAGGCAGCGGCATAATAGATGCTCTCGCAAGAGCCAGGTTTTGAGTCTGTGCAGCGGCGATGTGAATCTAACAAAAACCCATCCGGAGCTAACCTGGGAGGGCGTGAAAACCACGGGGTTCTCACCGCCTCGCTTTCGAGAAATCCGCACAACCGCTAAGTAGACGTCCAGGTCCTCGCTGGTAATTTCGCCATTTAAACGATGTACTTCCATACTCACTCCGGAGGTGATCCTCCGGCCTTACTGGAGAAGCCAGGCCCACGGGCACGCACACCCCACCACCCCTACATGGGTATGGCCATGTGGTTGCGGCCCCCCTCGAGTAAACGAAGGTTAAATTTAAGGCTTTTGCTAGAGGAAAAGGCCCGCTTCGACCAACCGGACACCAAAAATAAAGGCTTTGCCGGGAGATAAGGTACACATCGATCATTCGTCAGTCGAAAATAGTGGTTTTGCAGGGAGCAAAAAGCAGCTATAATCCCAATGGAGAGCTATTGTGGAGGGCGACTGTGGGCCGGTTTTCCCCATTCCGCTGGCCACCCTTGCCGCTTTTTCTTCCCAAACTGGATCGTACTTGGAAATCGCTTCCCGCTGGTTCTTTAAAATGGTCGCCTTGGTTGGCCCTCAAGAGTACACCGGTTGGTCCTGACGGAGGAGTGAGTGGGCTTCTGTTTGGCACAAATCTGGTGAAGGAGGTTGAGATGGTGCTTGCAACTTTGGTCATGGCTACAGTGCTTGCCACCCAGAGCCAGGTTGGGCAGACTCTAACTAACAGCAGTATTCTTGAGCTGATCGACACTGGACTCTCTTCGGACTTGATCGTCACGATGATTGAAACCTATCCATCGGAGTTTGAAACTGACTTAGCGAAGATCCTCGAACTGAAGAAGGCTGGAGTCCCGGACGAAGTCCTCCAGGCGATGTTGAAAGCTGTCGCAGTTCCGAAGCGATACGATCCGAGTTCGGATGACCAGCTTCTCATCTATGTCTCGGATAGTGACTCCTGGTCGATGTCCGGAGGTTTTGCAGGCGGCTGGGATTCTAGTGGAGGATTGGTGGGCGGAGTAACACGAGGAGGAGGAAGTCCTCAGACTGCGGAGATTATCAAGACTTTACGTGAGCGTTGTCCCGATCTTCAAGCGACTATGGACAAAGAGAAGGCTGACTATTTCATTATCCTGGAGCATGAAGGTGGAAAAGGATTGTTCAGGAAAGACAATAAAGTTGTGGTGTTCGACAGTGCCGGTACGAGTGTTTTCTCCAACTCCACGAGGTCGCTAGGAAATTCCGTAAAAGACGCTTGCAAAGCGATCAGGAAACTAGAAAAGAGATAAACACATCTCCGCTCTTGCTAGAACGAACGACTGTTCGGCGACAAGAATAATGAAATTCGAATTCCCGGGCGGAAAAAATAGTTGACGTGGAACATGACTCGGTAGAAAGTGTACATCTCTCTTACCTCCCTTTCATGGCTGAAGAGAGCTTCAGAGCGCTCTCGGCAATGTGTCTAAATGTGTCTATTGGATTAATACTTCTTTACACCAGGTGCGGCGCGACTCCACGCGACTTTCATCATGGGCTGCTAAGGTCTTCAGGGTGAGATAGCAGTAGGGCCTGTGGAGATCTGAATTCGGTTGACGGTGGGACTCGGTCCGGAAGCCGCACCACTCAGCCGCAGCTGGATCCTCGACATTCGACCTGCTAGGGGGCTCACCGGGAAGACGTTGGCTCCTGCGTACACCTCACGCCAACCCGAACTCGAGTCTGGTGTACCATCTGCGTTGGTGTCCCCTTCCACCATCATCAGGACTCTCTCACCGCCGAAGGTATACTGTTCGACGTCCGAAGTGGTCGAGTCTTTGGTAGCGTAGTAGGTGGAGGCCACGAAGGTGTTATCCACTCTCCGCTTCAGATCTCCGTATCCGGTATCCGTACCCGGGTGCATAGGTCCGTGGAGGAGTTCCGGACCTCTCCAGGAGCGGCCATTGTCATAGGACCAGTAGACGACCGGCTTGCGGGTGGGACCTCCTCCCATGCTGTGGACGCCGAATCCCCAGAGTCGACCTTCTCCCTTGGAGTAATCAAGCGGATTGTTGTACTGGAAGTGAGGATTGCTCTCCTTGTAGATTCTGGCCCGCTGCCAAAGCCCGTTGGCAATCCCTCCATTGATCTGGGCTGAGATCTCCTGAGGGGGACCGAAAGAGGCACCCATGTCGGTGCTGACTGTCTGCCAGGTATAACGGTTGCCGGCACCGTCCCGCAGCACAGCCACAATGGTCCGGTTCCCGACGTATTCGATCGCCGGCTCAAAGGTTGCTCCTCCGTCGGGATCCTTGTAGTCGGCCAATGGCCCCATCCAGCTCAAAAAGGAATAAGTCTGGCCGTGGTCCGTCGACCGGGCGAGGAGGGTGCCGGATTTGGATTCGAAGTGGAAGTATTGAAATGCCATATAGACGTGGGAAGGGTTTTCCGGATCTACGAAGTAATCCTCGGTCCCGAGGACCCGATCGTCCTTCGCACCCGTTACTCCCTCTACACGGACCTGATCTCTGTCCAATGTCCATGTCTTCCCATTGTCGGTGGAGCGAAGTTGCTTTGTCCCCGAACTGTAGCTGGTGCGCCAGAACTGGAGGATGAGGTCTCCGTTGGGCATCCGATAGAGACCCGGCTCGCTGTGAGTGTGGCCGTCGTCGTAGGGCATTCCCACGATCGGTGAGCCATCGACCCAGTGATTGAGAGGACCCCAGGTTCTCCCTTCGTCCTTGGAGGTGAGGATGTGAATGGCGTCCCGCTCACCCCAGGTGATGTGATCGAGGCCGGAGCGAATGGCCATAATCCACCGGTTTTCGTCGATGATAGCGATCATGCAGCGGCCATACCAGTCATGGGGAATCTCGTCTCTGTCGGTGAACGGCTTTTCGGAGCCCTCGACCAACACTTCGATGGTTTTGTTGTCAAACAAATCCATGGTAGCTTCTACCGTGACCTCTGCCGACTCGATAGGACGTCGCCAGTCTTGCCACCGGCTGGTCCAGGTACCTTCCCTGGCTCCTTCCAGAACCAGGGTGCCGTCCTGGATCACAACCCCGGCCGCCGAATCTGTCGCCTCCTTCCACTGCTCTGAGCTATCGACCGACCAGGAAGCTTTTGATTTTAACCCGGCGAAAACTGATTGATGGACCAGCATCGACGTAAAGATCAGAGCAATTGCCTGTGTAGTCTGTCTCATGGTTTCCCTTGCGAATTTTACAATCGTTTCATCCGATATTCCTGATATCAACTTCGGATCCGAGTTCCTCGGGCTTCCTCGTGATGAATGGTCGAAATCTACCAGTAGCCCGACGTTGGTGCAAGCGTTCTTGTAAGGGTAATTTAAAATCAAAGGCACGAAAATCGAGGTTTAGGCGCATTTCCTTTTTTGAACCGTTTTCTAGCAGTAAAAGGGACGCCATCGCCTTTCCTGTAAATTGGCTCTAAAAACCCACAAAAATCCGCCCAGGATGGCACGAATGCAAATCGTCGTTACATGTGCCTTTGCCATCCCTCGAAACTCCTGCTTCGAAGCCGCTTTTTTCCCCTTGATCGCAGCCCCAGGGCTCCCCGAAAACGACAGTATTTCCGCGCGCGTGTCACAACCGTGCGCTCTCGGTCAATCACGCGATTCAGACGGGCCTAGGAGTGTGCGCAAATAGAACAGTTTAGTTTTTGAGAAAACCGCGATGCAATAGCCCTTGGAAAAGCCGCGCGGAAACGCCAAACGGTTTGCTGCGCGCAAACTTGGCGCGCCAAAGTTCCTGTGGTGCAAAGACCCCCCTGGGCGCTCCGACCTGCGCTCTACGTAGCCGATTTCCCCGAGATCTTTACGGTTAGATCGGGTGGGCAGATTGACCGCCGAACGCTATCACCAAAAGCGTTTTCAAGGGCACTACTGAAGCGCGAGCATCTGGTGCGGCGACCCGCCAGGTCATTATGGAGTTCTGGCCCATTGGATACCTCTAACGGGTATCCAATGGCCAGGCGACGAGCGAGCGGAGTCCATCCTCGACGGCGCTGGTCGCGCGCACACCCTGCGCTTAAATGGAAGTATTTGAGCGGGTCAGACAGGAAAGTCTCACACGGAGTCTCACACAGCCGTGAGCAACGGATTTGTTTCATGCGGTATAAACCATTTAGAATGAAGCCCGCGCGCCCGTAGCTCAGCTGGATAGAGCGCCGGACTTCGAATCCGTAGGTCGCAGGTTCGAATCCTGCCGGGCGCGCCAGCCTATCTTACCTGTTTTAAACAACTTACATCTTTAATCATCCCTATTTTCAGGTCTGTTTTTTCGTCCCATTTGCATAAACTTGCGGTTTGCTTGCGGTTTTGGCGACCTCGACACCCCGAAGGAGTGCGGAACTACACATGAAAGACCGGTTCCTCACGGACGCAATGCGAGCCAGGGTCCTGGGTGCCAAATACGCATCACTAAATTAAAAGGGGGGCAGGTGAAAAGGATAAGGTACATCAAACCTGGTTTGGCAGTGAACGAAGTTCTAGCCGATATGGGCCATACAGCCATGCTTTTGTTCGCTATGCTGTCCATGCTAGCGGATAGAGAAGGCCGTTTGGAAGATAGACCAAGGCGTATTAAGGCCCAACTATTCCCCTATGACAATACCCGAGTCGAAATCCACTTGGAAAATTTGGTTAAAGCCGGATTTTTGCATAGATATGAGGTTGATGGGAAATCTTATATCGAAATTGTAAATTGGAGTAAGCACCAGAAACCGCACAAAACGGAGAGAAAGTCGGAGATCCCAGAACCCACTATTATTCAACAGGTTACAGAGAAGACGGTAGATTCACCCACTACTATGGCACAAAAGAGTTCTCCCTCTAGGTCCCACTCTCACTCCCCCATCTCACTCCCTTTCAGGAAATATGCTGGCAGCGCGCGCGAGAGAGGCCCCTGATCCTGCTGAGGCTCCTGGCCGGATTTTCAAGCACTGGAACTCGCACGACGCCCTCACCCGGCACCGGTCCCTCACGGACGCAATGCGAGCCATCACCCGCTATGCCGAGCTTTGCCAGCAGGAACGGGCGCCAGGCTATAACCAGTGGGGGTTGGGCCAACTCATGAGCCGGGAAGAGGGCGCCTGGATCGACCAAATGCTAGACCCGGCGTACCAGGGGATACAAAACATCAGACCACCACCAGGGCACACAAAGCGAAGTCAGCAGAATGTGCGTAATGTTCAAGATTGGATCGATAGGAATAAACAACATGACTGAAAACAAGGGGCGGGAAGAAATGCACAACGTCGTCCGTCCGTTAAGGCGGGAAGGTATTGATAAAGTTAAGTTCCAAGATGTTAGAGTTCCTGATTTAACTGAGCAAGATGAAGTGATTGATGACCGGACGAGAGAGCAGGTTTTTTCAATTGCTTCGTTGTCCTTCAAGGAAGAAAATAAATGGAGGCTATCTGATGGAACTAATGTGTTTCTGATAGATATGGAGGATCGGGGATTTCTCTCCAATATCAACAACAACGAGGAGGTTTTCGCAAAGGGGGACCAACTCAAGATCAGGTTACGGGTCGTCCAATATCGAAAGCCGAATGGTGATCTCAGAACCGACCATAAGGCAGTGGAGGTTTTGAACCATCAGCTCGCTGGGGTCAAGCGGCGTCAAATTCCTCTTCCAGCGGATGAGGAAACGCAATGAGCAGGAATAAACAGGCAACGCCAAACAAGGACGACAGATTGGCTTTCGGTAGAATCATAGCCGCCTATGCCAACATACTACGGCATGACATCTCAACCGATGCCGTTGAAATCTGGTGGCGCAAGCTCTCTCGGTTCGACCTATTAGCCATCGCCAAGGCTTTCTCGCAACACACCGATCAAAGCAAGTTTTTCCCGACCCCATCGGAAATTCTGGCCTTGCTGGAACCCCACCGGGAACGCTCCCCGCTGATGGCCTGGGCCGAAGTGGAACAGGCAATGGCTAATCAAGGTCCCTACGCCACGGTCCTGTTTGCCGACCCCGTGACCAATGCGGTGATTCGGGACATGGGCTGGCCCTGGCTGTGCCAGCAGAACTTGGATGCACCCTGGACGCAGAAGGAGTTCGAGCGCCGCTACGGGGAGTACCAGAAACACGGCGTGAGTCATTCGGAGCCATTAACCGGGCTGGTGGAACAGGAAAACAGGCTTAACGGATTTCACGATCACATCCCAGAGCCGGTCGTGATCGGGGAGGGCAAAGTGTCATTACCAGAGCCCGACCGAACAAGCGAGGTGCTCTCCAAACTCAGAGCACTAGTGGAGGAAGGACAATCAACCAAGACCGCCGCCCCCTGATCTGCCCCCACTGCCAGGGCGCCATCTCGTCTTCCCTGGTCGCCAGGTACCTTGGCGCTCCCGGGTCCGCTTCCAAATCTCCCAAGAAGGTCGCCTCCGCCATGCGCAACATCGCCAAGGCGCAAAAGGCCCGGTGGAAGGGCCACCGGAGGAAGAAGGCGAAGCATGGACGAAATTAACTCAAAAGCAAGTCGACTAATGGAATCTGTCGGCCACGCCGACTACAGTATCCCAAGGTTGAAGAGGTATTTTGTGTTTAAAAAGGGCCTGTTCGTTTCTGTCTTAGGTCTACTGTCGGTTGTAGCGGCGGACCTTGTCACTGCTGCTGCACCGAGCGTGGAGATCTACACCCGAAACGGGAAAGGCACGAATCAAGATCCTGCCAAATCGAACGCCTGGTTTAGTCCAAGGGCCAGGATCAATGGGACGGATGGGGAGCTTTTGGGCGGATATACTTTTATCTGGAAATCCAAACCGCCCATGGTTTTTCTTGGTACGGATACGTGCTGTGCCCGGTTTTTTCTCCCAGAGGGTTGGAAAACGCTCACCGAATTCACAATTGTTCTTGAATTGGTCACTACCTCGAGGACGACGATCCACACGCAATCCTTTTGGGCAAAGGAGGAATCCGGTGATGGAGGAGGTGAGTTGACACTCCCCTCCAACGTAGTAGCGCAGGTCAGCCCAGAAATAGCGAGTTTAGGCGGTATCTTTTCCTTGACGGGTTCAGCTAGCGGGACAGTGGACCAATGGGCTTGGCTGATGAGCAACACTTCGACAGACAAAGGGCTTGTCGTTAGAACGACGCAGAATGCTTCCTATCCGGCACCTCAGTATAGTACCAACCTTTACTTCACCCTGGAGGCTTCCAACAGCTTAGGGACCACTCCTAGCCTTCAGGTCAAGGTTGAGACCCGTGAGGAGAGTGATTCGAGTACGTCGAATACGTGCAACGACTGCACCACGGGTAATTCTCCCCAGGTGGATGCTGGTTCTATCAGTGAAACTATTCAGGGGGGACAGGTGCTCGCCCTGAATGGTAGCTGTATTGACCGTAATTCATATGGGGGGGCGGTCTCACCTGTCTCTCGAACCTTCCTGTGGGAGATCATCAATGACCAGGGATTGACGAGCTCGGGGTTGAGAATTGACAGTGCGGACGAACAAAGTGCTTTCCTGGTGACGCCTTCGGTGGATGAGGATAAGCCACCTATTGAGATTCGGTTCAGCTGCATAGTCAACAGTTGTCCCTGCGAGGATTTGATTCTGGTGACTCTGAACAAGGACGCGCCAAGCCAAGTGGATGCCAGGCTGCAATACGGGGTGGGAGCCGATGGCGGCTTGATCGATGCCCCGGAGCAGCTAGTCGAGGTGTATTCTGCAGTTGAAATCATTCTTGAAGCGAGTGGTAGCATTGGGGACAACTTGAGTGACGCGAACTTCGAGTGGACAAAGCAGGAAAATATCACCAGTGAACAGGGAGGAGTCGTCCTTGTCAAAAATGGCATGACTGCCACGCTGGTGCTTTCAGGAGGTACTGAGGGGACAATCACAGTCATAATCACGGTGACGCAAGGTAGTTCCACTTCGAGCAAATCAATAACTTTTAACGTTAGTGCTTCCACTCAACAGCCTTTAGCCCAGGTTCAGGTTTTCGTACAGGGTCGGGAAGTCCCTGAAGACGTCCCTTCGCCAATCGAAGTCGCAGAAGGTGTGTTGGTGGTCTTGGATGGTTCCGACAGTTCTTATCCGAATGGAAGTAAGCCCAATCTGACCTTCGACTGGCAGCAAGTTGGAGGAACACCCGTGAATCTGATTGGGCTCGATCAGGACCAGGCACGATTCATCGCACCGGATGCGAATGGTGAGGAGGGAATTCTTAAGTTACAGCTTACGGTACATGATGGGGAGATCAGCTCCGAGCCGGAGTTGGTGGAGATTCGAGTGGTAATCGCACCTTTCTATTTTGCTCAAGTCGGAGTGGGTCCTGTGGATACTGAGTACGAGTTTCGGACAGTTTTGTTGTTGGTGAACAACACAGACCAGTTGGCGGAGAACGTTTTGGTTGAGTTCACCGACTGGACGGGTGTGCCTTTGGAAACGACGGTTAATGAGCAAGCTTGGGAGAATGCTCCGTTTGAAATCGATTCTCTCTCCTTTGCGCGGCTGGAGCTTCGAGGAGATACTCTTCAAGAAGGTTGGGCTTGTGTGAAGTCCGCTGTGGAATTGACCGGTTTGGTACTCTTCCAGGTCGTTGAAAGCATGTCTGGAAAGGTAGACCGGGAGGTAGCCATCTTCGAATCGCCCAGTGCCACAGGATTTGTGACCTACTTTAATCGGTTGGAACAAACAGCCGCTGCCATCGCCAATCCGGGAGAGCAAGTAGCAACGGTAAGGCTAACGATTAGCGATACAATTCTGGGCGAAGTGAAATCTAAACTTCTAGAGATTGGGTCTAGAGAGCACGTAACCGAATTTTTGAATGAGGATTTCTTTGGGGAATTCCTTGAGGGCTTTGAACAGGGGACGCTCGTAATAGAGTCTGACTTGCCCGTGATTGTGACCATTCTGAAGACCGAAAAGGGGCTTGTGTGGTCTACGACGCCGATAGGCATCATTCGCCCACAATTTCTTCTCTAGCCGCTGATTTTTGTTGAAAATAGTTGAAAGCATGTCTGGAAAGGTAGACTGGGAGGTAGCCATCTTCGAATCGCCCAAAGACTTACGCTGGGTCGTGATGTTTTCGATATGTAAAGTGCCGTCAGTTTCAACCCCGGCTACTTCCTTCCCACTTATGAAGTGATCTACTTGATTGCCAAGCGTGGATTCAAACTTGAGGACAAGTCAAACGCACTCGGTGACGTGTGGCATATTCCCCAGGAATCCCACAATCCACACCCCGCACCCTTCCCCGTGGAACTGGCTCAAAGATGCATCCAGTCTACAAAAGCAAAGATCGTGCTGGACCCGTTCATGGGATCGGGAACCACGGCCATCGCCGCCGGGGCCTGTGATCGGAAGTGGATCGGTGTGGAAGTCTCAAAGGACTACTGCAAAATTGCTAACGAGCGCATTTCCACTGCTCGCCGTTCTCGATGAAACAATCCGACCTCTTCAATAAAATCAGGTGCACCCAAAACGGCACTCTCAAGTCACTTGACAAATCTATTAATTTCTCGTATATACTTGCCATGGACATTGAGCAAGCAACTGAGTGTAGGATTGTAATGGATATCGCAGGGAAAAAGGCGTTCTTGGTTGACCAAGTCCCACCAAAACACCAAAAGGACTAGCCATAAGGCGTCCTTAGTCCTGTCGATCCCCCTATTTATTGGTTAGGATTGTAGATAATTCCCTTATTTTTGGGGTCCGATGTAGAGGTCTTTCATATCCAGACCTAAAGCGTCTGCTACCTTCTTGATCGTGGGAGGATATTGGTTTTTCCCATTGATAATGTGCGTGTAGGTGACCGCTGAAATGCGCGCATTCTTGGCGACGGCTACTTTTGACCAACCTTTGATAATTCTAGCCTTCTCTAGTCGCTTAATGTCAAACATTTTCCCCCTCCCCCGGCTAGCAGCTCCAGTAGCTTCTCTTTTTGACTCTTAAGCGCAGCGGTCTTGGCAGCGGCCTTGGCAGAGGCCTTGCCAGCAGCCCTGGCAGCAGCCCTGGCAGACCAGGCAGCAGCACTGACGGGCCAGGCAGCAGCACTGGCAGCAGCACTGGCAGCATCGTCATCATCAGCAGCCCTGGTAGTCCTGGCAGCAGCATCGGTAGCAGAATTCCACTGCTCAATCGTCACTTCCTGACCTTCTATGACCCGGTAGTGCAAATCGGCGACGGCTGAGATAGCCGCCCTCACCTTTTCCTCCTCTTCCTCCTCGCCTTGGGCGTACTGGATCACCCCATTCTCCGGATCTACCAGCAGCCAGTGGACAAACTTTGGCAAGACCAGTCTCAGGTCCGCACCCACCGGGATCGATTCTAGGAAGTCTACGGGGAAGTCCTTTGCTTCCCCGTTCGGGAGATTCTCGAAAAGCCAATCTTGCAAGTGGGCGATCTGCACGGGGATCCCCAACTCCGTCTCATATGCTCCATGGTCGTGACTATGGATGGTGCAGCCTACCGCACAGCCCTTTCCATTTACCCAATACTCGCCCTTGATAATCTCGTCCGCTTTACGGTGAGCCTTGACCCGGTCTAGATACTGTTCCTTCATCTTTGGATTTCCGTGGAATGCTCTCATCTTTCTCCTCCTTAAACGTTTTGGGGATTATATATTTACGTTGACGCGGATCACCCCCGGCAAGTCGGCTATGGCTTTCATGTCGCTGAGTTTCTTCGTCAGTTTGTATGTTACAGCCTGCCCCTCTGCCATCCGAACCAACGCCCCTGCGCGTTTCTCGGCGACGTGTCCTTTTCGCCACGTGTTGAACGATTTCGAATGGACAGATTCCGAGACATAGCAGCCAGTCGTAATCCCTGTCTAGGCGAACATGGTTGAACTGAAACGTTCCATTAGCCCCCAATGATGCCGTCTTGACCTCGAAGCTTGAACTTCCGATCCGTAGATCCGTTTTCGACGTTCGACCGTCATTTCCCACTTCGATCCCTGACACGCGAAGGTAACGCCGGACAAACTCTTCTCCGATTTCGCCTCGGTTGGTGTTCTGGAGGAGCCTGCAAGCAATTAATGGTGAACCATGCCATATGTCCTCTGGTGCGTGTTCCTGAATAATCTCGACCAGAAGTTCGAGCGGATTCACTCTGGAGGGTTCCATTTCAACTGCCGTCCTGCCCTCTTCCAGAAGACAAGGAAGTATGAGTGATTCTTTCGTCCGTGAACTTGCTTAATCGCACGGCTTACACCCGGTTTGTTATTCCGAACGATCACAAACAGATCCTCAGCGACGAACCCAATTTTCCGGTATGCGTCCATGATCTCGACATGGGTGAATCGCTGGCGGTTAGCGCACACTTCGTCCTGACACTTAACGATCAGGACTCCTTTATCTCGCAGAACGCGGTGCGCCTCTACCCCGCCGTCCCGGTACAGTTCAAGGACAGCTTCGTGGTATTTGCTTTCAGTTTTATTCCCGTTTCCATTGTTCCGGTAGTAGGTTTCAAACGGAGTGTGAACAGTGTGGGCTGTGCCTCCCGGCGAGTGCATGTAAGGCGGATCGAAGACAACGCAATCTATCGAACCGTCATCATAGGGCAAGTCACGGCAGTCGGTCCCTTCCTGGATGTCTGTTGCCAGAACATCATATAAATCCTTCGGGATTCGACGCCAGAAGACCCCCTTTCCGTAGGTCACGTCGGCGACTGTGCTACCCGGACCAACGTACAAATTGAGAATCTGTGGAAAGACATGCTCGTTACGATCCGTCGATGCTGTCAAAACAAGTTCGTTCGTCGGACCACCGTTCAGGACAACGCGCTTTTGGCGAATTGGACGATGGAGTGCGCGGGCCACGTCTCCGGGCGTTGCTCCCTTGTACCTTGGGTTCATTTTGTCGTTTCCCCCTGTGTTGTATCAAGCTATCAGGTCGCTGTACATTAGGCGGCGGGCAACCATTCCAGCCGCTACCGATTATCGATAGCACTATAATATACAGAATAAATAAGGATGTCAACACAAAACTTTAATATTCTGATAAATTATTTAGGCGCTATGGTAGGCGTTGATGCTTTTATCTGCTACCCTACTGGGGAGGTGGTCGGGCTGAGATCTAGAGCTCTAACCCCTACTAAGTAACTAACTCAATGAGTACTGTGACTATGAGTAACCCTAACCTACCGCATCCTAAGACTAGAGCAACTCTATCCTACCCCTACCCACCAGATGAGTAACCCTGATCAACTTAACCCATGAGCAATGCTAAGATTTCCGCCCCCACACCCACCAAAAACCTCACCCGCCAGCAATCCCTCTTCATCCGCTACTACCTCCAGTGCTTCAACGGCGCAGAGGCCGTAAGACAAGCCGGATACAACCTCAAGGCAGCAAACAGACAGGCCGTGCAGCTTTTGTCCATGCCTGTCGTCGTGTTTGAGATCCAGCGGCGCATGGCGGTGCTCCTAGGCAAGCTGGACATCTCGGCAGAGCGGGTCATTGCGGAAATGTGCAAGGTGGCGTTCTCAGACCTCTCGGAAGTGGCCGAATGGGGTCCGGATGGTCTAAAACTGAAAGATTCCGCCAGCCTCGACCCCAGTGCTGTCGCATCCGTGCGCACCATTGCCGAGAAGCACACCAAGTACGGCAAGAGCCTGGCCATCCAGACTCATGACAAGGTGAAGGCGCTGTGTCCTGGCAGGATGGTAGGACCGGAAATTCCGCCTTGGAAGGCTAATTCTCTGACGTCCCATCGAAGCCCACCGCTTTGTTTGTTCGCTCCGTGGCAAGAATAACAACGGCTGGCTAGAATCGGCCTGACGTCGTTAACGAAGTCAATCACTCGCTTCAAGGGCGGAGGTAGGGCAGCTGTCATGTTGGGCTTTTCCCCACCCGCAGTCGCCTTTTCCGCTGAAGTAGCGTCGGGTGCCCGTTCATCGGTCCAGGGCACCCCCTGATCAACCCACGCACGCAAGAGCCCGATTTGTCTTTCTGTCAGCGGTTCTCCATGACCCTGGGGTGGCATTTCCATGCCATCGACAAGGCTGGCCACATAATGTATCAACGGACTCTTGAAGCTTGCACCGGGGAAAATATCTACACCAAATCTCCCACCCTTGAGAGCGTCCTTCCGGCTGTCGAGGCGGAACCCGCTCCCGGGACTCTGGGGCCCGTGACAATTCAAGCAAGAGGATTCAAGAATGGGCTTGACTTCGTTGGAAAAATCGACGGGCCGGTTCACAGAAGGAGGCAGTTTGCCGAGGTCGACCGCCTGGCCCCACCGGTCGTATATGGGACCGCCAGCATTGGTGTTGTCCGGAGACGGTTTCTGCACTCCAGCGTTTCCAACCAAGAAGATCAGGAGCAGAACGGGAAGGACAACTAACCGTTTCACATGAGAATGATGTCAGATGACCAATTCATTTGAAAGTCTAAGTGGAGTTGACAGGTATCCCCACTCTCCTTCGCTCCATGGTCGTTGAATTGTTTAGAATGATTGCTTATTAAAAAAGCCCGGATAGCCTGATTCAGCGAAAAGCTGGCGTCCTGTCGATCCAGTCACAGGGATGATGCCTATCTGAGCGAACAGTGCCAGGTCTTGAGAGAGGCGCAGCTTTAGCAATGCCAACAGCATAAGTTCGGTGAAGAAGTATAGTGAGCAGCAGTAACCCCAAAATAACGATGATGGGGTGGAAATCCGGGGAAAACATGATGAGAAGCCTCACTCTGACGGCTGAGGCCAGCGGTTTTCAAACTCAATGCGGATTAGCCAATCGTAGTGAATGTTATTGGACTGGAACACCTGCTCGATGATCTCGCGCTTGTCCCCCTCGATCTCCAACAGAAGTTTTCCTTCGATTTGACTTCCAGTCAAGCGGTACAGCTTCAGTCGAGTCTGATTCCGCAACAGGTTTTCTAGATAGCCAATTTGCTGTCTTGTCATACAGGCGATGCTGTGACAGCTGATATAGTGGGGCATGGGTGAGGATTCTAACATTGCACTGATTTTGAATTCCATGCTACTCTCTAGCTTCTTTTCTTATTTTTTCAATCAGAATTCACTTCTGATCTCACTGAGAGGAGATGTCGGAAATGGCCGGGTATGCAAACGAAACGGTTTTAGTGAGCACGGAATGGGTTGCCGAGCACCTGAACGATCCTCAAGTTCGTCTGGTGGAAGTCGACGTGGACACTGCCGCCTATCAGCAGGGTCACATCCCCGGATCGGTGGGATGGAACTGGCAAACCCAGTTACAAGATCAGGTGCGGCGCGACATTCTCAGTAAAGAGGGGTTTGAGAAAATCATGTCCCAGTCCGGCATCGATCCACGCACAACGGTCGTCGTTTATGGAGACAATAGCAATTGGTTTGCGGCTTACGCTTTGTGGCAACTTAAGATCTACGGCCACCAGGATATACGCTTGATGAACGGGGGCCGTAAGAAATGGTTGGAAGAGAATCGCCAACTGAGAACAGAAGTTTCTAATTATCCAGCGACGAACTACCAAGCACAAAATCCAGACGAATCGATTCGAGCCAAAAAAGAACTGGTGACAGAAAGCTTGGATAAACTCGACAAATTCGCTCTAGTCGATGTGCGTTCACCAGACGAATTTACAGGCAAGATACTGGCGCCTCCCGGGCTAAACGAAACGGCGCAGCGAGCCGGTCACATCCCGGGCGCGCAGAACATTCCCTGGGGACAGGCAACTCGAGAAGATGGCACCTTCAAGTCGGTGGACGAGTTAGCCCAACTGTACGGTTCAAAGGGGGTGACCAGAGAAAAGGAAACCATCACCTATTGTCGCATTGGCGAACGCTCTTCCCACACCTGGTTTGTCTTGAAGTATTTACTGGGCTATCCCAATGTGAGTAACTATGATGGCTCTTGGACGGAGTGGGGTAATCTAGTGGGTGCGCCAGTGGTTTGTAAAACGAAGACCACCCTTGCAGCTGTCTAGGCCGATGCGAGGGTATTGACGCCTCCTCGTGCCTAGCTAGGCAACCGCAGGCCTTCGAGCTATTACAAGTGACTTTCACCACGGAGAGATTAGAGTGAACTCATGTCGGGAGTTGGTATGAGGAGTGTCGATCAGATGTTCCAAAAGGAGGGGAGCAGGAATTCCACATAGCCTTAAACAGGGGTTCGGCTTTCTAGGTACGGTTTAGGTAACTGTAGAAACACCATGGCTAGCTTCACTGATCGCATGATTGGAGCCAGCAAGCTCGATGTCCACACCTATGAAGAGGTTGAGGTGGACACTACCGCCTTAAGCCAAGCTATGGGGGTGGTAGTGCTGTCCAGTGTGGCGACTGGCATTGGTTTTGCGAGCCAGCAGGGTGCACCTGGTCCTTTAATTACAGCAGTGATTACCGCCTTGTTCGGTTGGCTCTTTTGGGCTTGGCTAACCTACTTTGTGGTTCACGCATCTTACCCTCACCACAAACACACGCCGATTGGGGCCAGTTGCTGCGGACGACGGGTTTTGCTTCTGCTCCAGGAGTGCTCCGTATTTTCGCCATTGTGCCTTCGGTAGGCACGCTAGTGTTTTTTTACCACGAGCATTTGGATGTTGGTAGCGTTCATCGTCGCCGTGCGTCAGGCCCTCGACTACCCAAGTATTTTGCGCGCAGTGGGGGTTTGCGTCATTGGTTGGCTTCCCTATACTGTTCTCATCTTAGTTCTCCGCGGTCTCTCTCCCTAAACTTGGTGTAACCTTTCGACTTTCTTAGTGTCCCCGACATCGGGCATTCCGGAAACCTCTACCCGGCCGGGGTCCTGGAGTAACTCAGACAGGCGGCCAGGAATCCCTCTCGACGTTTCCCACTGGGGCAGAAGCGGGATACATTCAGCCACATTATCCAAGAATCTCCCAATCACTATAAATGCTGAAGTCTCACAGCCGTTTAGGACCCCTGCAAGCAGAATTTTGGACCAAAAACAGTAACGGTGTTCCCCGTCAACAGAAATGGGACAGATAGGACCTTCAGGTTAAGAGACAGTTTTGGGGTTTGACAGTCTATATCAGTCCTGTAGATGCGGGTAATGGCTCATTTGAAAACAAAGGAGAAAACACGATGGCCACAGGTGTAGTGGAGCAGATTCGTAAAGCGATATGGCGGAAGTTTTTCGCAGATGAGAAGATCCGAACCGTCCTGGAAGGAGTTCGGGGTGAGATCTTGATCAGCATCGACTCCAAAGCTCTCTTAGTTGGGAGCCCAAAATCCCCCATTTTCAGTTACTGCTCCATCGGATCGAGCTAAAATGGTGCCAGATGGGAGATCGAAATGGACACGGACAAAGAAAGTGACGGATTGAGTTGTCGCAGCTGGCTAAAACTGTGGTCAGGGGACTATTGGTTGCCGGTATGGGTGCTGGACTTCGCTGTTCTCGGACCTCGTACCCCAAGGAGGAGCAGTCGGTGAAAGTCAAGGCAGCAGCCAAGAAAACGGATCGGCATCCGAACGAATTCCGCAAGATGGTGGACCTGCTGACCGCCAATGGAGAGACCGAATGGATGGTCCACTATGATGGTATCCATGCCAATGATCTAGGACATCGAGTTGTCGCCAACCGGATTTTCGAAGTGCTGGCACAAAATTGCTCCGGTCTGGCGAAAAAGACCAAGAAAGCGGAGCAGACCAGCCCTCGCTGGCGCGATGAGTCCACACTCAAAGCCGACTATGGCTACTAGAGGAACCTGAATCCCAAATCCAAAGACGAAATCCCAGACAAGTTTCGAATGAGTGAAATTCGAATCCGCATTTGTCTGTAGGAGCAGATTTTGCGGCGAGCCACCTCCGCAGCTTCCGATACCAAAGCTGTGGAAACCAGAAGGAAGCGATCGAAGGGAATAACGCTTGCCCGTCGGCAAGCGATCAATGCTAAACTAGCCAGGCCAGCAACGGTCCCAAGTGTCTCTTAGACCCGGGCTGCTCTTGTCCCATCCTAGCTGGCGACATACAGCGACGGACGAAACGTCAAGAGGTCGCACCTCAGTTGCTTCAGCTTCCCATCAAAAGATGTAAAACTCCCTAAAAGTAAGGAAGCCGCCAGACGGATAAAGGTCCCAGGCTTGATTCGTCACTCAGAAAACGACCCCTAGACGACCCCTAAGGCTAACTTCCCTTTGGAAACTGTTTACGTACAGGTGTTTAACTGATTGATTCTACAAAGGTTAATTGGCGGGGCCGACGAGACTCGAACTCGCGACCTCCGGCGTGACAGGCCGGCGTTCTAACCAACTGAACTACGACCCCGCTCGGGGTTGAAGTGAATTATAAAACTAACTTGGATTTCAGCGCAAATATTTCCGGTTGGTTCGGCAGACTGTGGCTGATGAAATTTTGACAAAGGGAAGACTACTCAATACTATGAGAGGGAATCAAGCTGGACAATCGGTAGGAGGAGCTATGGATAAAGAAATTCGGCTCGAAATCGTCTACTGCGATGATTGAAACTATACGCCGCGAGCCGCCTGGATGGCGGTGGAATTACTGAACTTTTACCATAAAGATATTGCGGAGTTAAGATTGATCCCCTCCACTGGAGGACGCTTTGAGGTCAGCCTTAACGGAAAGTTGATCTTCTCCAAGCTGGTGGAGGAGCGCTTTCCGGACCCGAAGGAGTTAATCGGACTGGTCGGCCAGGGCTAAGCATCGGATCTCGGCGGGTCTGCCTGAATGCTCGCAAGCAGCCCCAAGTGGAGGCAGGTTAGGGCAAGAGCTCAATCTGGTTGTTGAAGTTCTGCCCGCTCAAGGCCTTCACTTGACTGTCTTGGCGCTGAAGGTGCAAGGTGTCAAACAACTTCTGGCGAAGAGCGTGGTAGTCCACGCTCGCTAATTCGCACCAATAAGGGAATCCATCCTCATCGCTGGAAATCCATTCGGCCGCTTTTTTCTTGAGTAGCCGATGATCCTTCCGGGAAGTCTCTTTGACCGCTGTGAGGTCCAGAACGGCCTCATGCCAGGCTTGGCGAAGGATGGCTACCGCCAAGTTTTTTTCTGAACGAGGATCCCCTTGATGTCTAATTCTTTGAGGAAAAGGTGTTACTTGCCTCGGTCGCATCCGGGCACTATAGCATAGTTTTCACCATTTTGGGACTGGAAAATTTACCCTCATCGGATTCTCGCTTATTCACCCTCAATGGCGAGGGTCCGATTATCTAGGGACAAAACCCAACACGATGGGGCCGTGATCAGAAAGTTTAGCCTTTTCATCCGCCAGGTCAATCACTACCTCAGGGGTCGACCGGGATTGGGGGCAATCCATTTTTCAGCAAATCAGTCCAGTTTGAGCGAGCAACGACCCTGGGTATTTTTCAGCGCCCAGCGGATAAACCAGAAGCACCACTGTGGAATCCAATCGGCCATGTTATTGTCGATGGAAATGTCTTCCACGTTGTAATGAAGCGTGCATCCTCCCAGCTGGTTTAAATCACGATATCGGTAACCGCGCTGTTCCAACTTCCTGAGGAGATGTCTCTCAAACCACCGGTCCGGGTAGGCATGGTGATTCTCGATCACATAGCGCACACCCATCATAAGCCTCCGACAATAGCCCATGATGGAGTAGAAAGCTCGGCGTGAGTTGTGGGTCGAGGTGTTCTAGTCTCCCCCAATGACAACGGGCAAGGAAGATTTCAAACTATCCAAGTAGTCCAAAACCAGATTCATCTGGTGTCGACGGTGGCTCTGGCTGGAATGAGCATCCAGATTCGGGCTCACGGCTCGAATCGGTCCAAGCGGATGATCAACCACGACGATCACAGCTCGCTGGTATCCCAGTCGCTTTTCTTTCCCTCTCATTTTGTCCTTTCCATTGGGAAACGCCAGTGAGTGCGATTCGCGTAAGGGGTAATACGATAAAAGCGCGTTAACATGAAGGGCTAGGGTGTTTTCTCCAGGAACCATGCTCTAGAGGTCGCTACCGTTGTTCAGGGCCAGGTAAAAAGGGGCGAAAACATAGTGGAGCCCCAAGGCCGCGGCGATCTCCCGAGCGATAAAACGGTTTTGAGTACGCGCCATACCGTGGTCCAGTTCCGTAGCAAAAGAATGTCGCTTTTTCGAAGTCGAGGGTGTTTCTTCAAAGCTTGAATGATCCCTTCCAACCGGATCCACCGTTCGATGTTCCAGGCCGTGATCCGTACCGAAGATCCTACTTTGGATGGTCTTGAGGTAAAGTTTTATTGTACGACGGCTCCCAGGATCCTCTCGATCTCAAACTGCAGGTGGTTTTTCAAGAGGAGGAAAAGTTGGAGTGCTGTTTTTTTGAACTCCAGTCTTTCTTTTCCTTCACACTCACTTTGAGTGCCACAGTCGTATTCCTGGTATAATACTTGAAGGAAATTTAAGACCCGTAGCCTTGGGCGCTTATTCACCATGAGACGAGTGATAGGGATTTTGATAACGGTGGCTGTATTTGGGGCCAGTTCGCATACCGCCTTTCCTCAAGTAAGGGAGATCATCGTTTCACCTGAAATGGTCAAACCAAATATACCTTGCGGTTATGCCGTTCGATCGGGGGATTTGCTCTATCTAGCCGGCGCCATAGCGCTTGATAGAGAAGGAAAGCTTATTCAAGGTGGAATTGAAACACAAACGAAAAAAGTGCTCAAAAATCTGGGTGCCGTTTTGAACGCTGCTGAAATGGACTATGAAGACGTGGTGGCGGTGACGGTTTGTCTCAGTGATTCGCGCTTGTTCAACGGTATGAACCGGGCTTATCGTCAATTTTTCGGGACTACACCTCCCGTGCGCGCGACTGTCGAAGCCGACCTGGTCAGGCCGGGAGCCCTGGTGGAGATTTCAATGATTGCGGCCAATCCGGCTTTTCCACGCCAGGTGATCGAACCTTCTGGATGGTCCACTAACCCACTTCCTTACAGCAAAGCGATACGTGTGGGGGACTACCTTTTTCTGGCCGGTCTGGTGTCTCAGGATCCCAAGACGAGGCGAGCTCTTGACGGTGATATCCAGGTTCAAGTTCGACAGGCACTTGAAAACGCTAGGACGCTGGTTCAGGCGGCTGGATTTAAGATGTCCGATATGACAGTCAGTCGTGTCTGGCTTGAGGATTCTCGGGATTTTCAGGCCATGAATGAGGTTTATCGCGCTTTTTTTACCGATGTACTTCCTACCCGGTCCACGGTGCGAGCTCGACTTATGGGTACCCCCTATAAGGTGGAGATCATGTTGAGCGGTGTCAAGGGAGAGCGACAGTCCCTAGGAATATCTGGGGGGAACCCCTTCAGCCCGGCCATTAAAGTCCAAAATCACGTTTTCGTTTCTGGGATCGTGTGTGACCTTTCGGAACTGCGCGGCGACATCCGAAGACAGACACGCGCCGTCCTGGAGCAAATCCGCTCGCTGTTACAGGATGAGGATGTGAGCTTGATCAATGTGGTCGAGGCCACTGTGTGGATCACAGATGTTAGGAACTTTGAGGCGATGAACGAAGTTTACCGCGAATTCTTTCCTCTTGATCCCCCGGCACGGACAACTGTGGGCTCAGGTTTGATGTCGCCCACAGGCCTGGTGGAAATATCGGTGATCGCTGTCAGGTGACTGAAGTTTCAGTTCGAGCGACATACGAGATTTCTCGCAAGCTCGTTGGTTCCTGATCCATGGATTAGGTTGTCCCGGTTGGTCATGTTTCCGAGTGCTGCCAAGATAGTGACAGGGGTCTGATGCGCCAGTTTCCCCGAAGGTCTGATACTGAACAATCCGGGTGTATCTGGTGGGATCTCAGTTGGCGTTTCTCACGGGCGACTTGGTCCTGTGCTAAGTTCTCTGGTCCAAAGGGGTTGACAGCGACGAGCCGATGTCTGCGTCGGATCAAGCTCATCTTTTCTTGCAAAGGAGGTTATCGATCAATCGTGTGGAGCCAACCCAAATGGCTCCAACAACCCGAACGGGGCCGCTGATTCGTTTTACGGGTTGCATCTCCTCAGGGTCGACCACCTCCAAGTATTCAACCCGGTGAGATTGTCCACTGAGCACTGTCAGAGCGGCTAGTCGCACGTGTTGTGTATCTTCAATCCCTGCTTCAATCTGGTGTCTGGCTGCCTGCAGAGCCTGGTAAAGAACCGGAGCAGCCTTCCGCTGTTCGGAGTTCAGATTAATGTTGCGTGAACTGATGGCCAAGCCGTCAAGTTCCCGCATGGTAGGTATCTCGACAAGTCTCACGGACAAATTTAGCTCACTGACCATGCGCCGGACAACGGCAAGTTGCTGGGCATCTTTTTCCCCGAAGTAAGCTCGGTCCGGTTGGATGATGTTAAACAGTTTCAACACTACCGTCGCCACTGCCCGAAAATGGTCGGGTCGGAAGGACCCGCACAGGTGATCAGCCACCTTGGTGACCTCCACATAGATGTGCTGTGGAATCGGGTACATTTCGCTGACGGTAGGGGCAAAGATCAGATCCACACTGTGGGTCTTGCAAAACACCCTGTCGTGAGCCATGTCTCGCGGATAACTCCGGTAGTCTTCATGGGGTCCGAATTGCAAGGGGTTGACGAAGATGCTGACAACTACCCACTGGCATTCCCGTCGGGCATTTTCTACTAATCTGCCGTGGGCGGCATGGAGGGCCCCCAGGGTGGGCACCAGACCGATGCTTTTACCGAGACGTCGGACTTTCGCCAGTTGTGTTCGAGCTTCGGTGATACTGCGAACCAACTTGGTTTTCACGGGGATTCCTTTTTTCCAGAGAGATGGTACGCCGTATATTCTTGGGCGGGAAAGCGGCCACTTCGTACATCTTCAATATAGGATTTAGTGGCTTTCTTCATGGTCTCACCGAGGGACGCATAGCGCTTTACAAATGGCGGTACGAACCGGTCAAACAATCCGAAGGCATCATAGCTGACCAGAACTTGGCCGTCACAGTCCGGGCCTGCACCGATTCCAATGGTGGGAATTTGAAGTTCCGAAGTAACTTGACGGGCCACTTCCGCAGGAATTGCCTCCAAAACTACAGCGAACGCGCCTGCTTCCTGTAAAGCCCGGGCGTCCTCGATTAAACGAGGAGCTTCCTCAGAGCTACGGGCCTGATGGCGAAATCCTCCCACCTGGTGAATGGATTGTGGTGTCAAGCCCAGATGACCCATCACGGGTATACCAATCTCTACCAAGCGCTGGACGACTTCGAGAACCGGGTGGCCCCCTTCGATTTTAACAGCCCCAGCACCTCCTTTCTGGAGCAGATAACCGGCATTTCGCAGCGCTTCAGGAACACTGATCTGGTAGGTTAGAAAGGGCATATCAGCAACCACCAGGGCCCTCTGAACTCCCCGGCTTACGGCACTGGTATGGTGAATCATGGCCGTCAGAGTAACCGGCAGGGTCGTTTCATATCCTAGGATCACCATGCCCAAGGTGTCACCCACCAGAATCACGTCAATTCCAGCCTGGTCCAGGAGACCTGCCATGGTCGCGTCGTATGCTGTCAACATGGCGATTTTCCGGCCTTGTTTCTTTTGGGCTTTCAGGTCTCGAACACGCACGGGTCTTAAACTTTCCTGCACAGGGTGAGCTCCTTTTCGATGACTTCTTGCAGTGCCACAGCTTTCGCCTGAGGCAGTCCCTTCTGCTGGGCAAGTTGCAAGGTGTGTCTTCCAGCAGCACCATAAAGCTCATGCTCCGAATCTGGAAGTAGTTCCCCTTGTAGTGCCTTCAGGTGGAGGCAGACGGTTTGGAGAGGATGCAGGGTGGCACAGGAGACCCCCAGCCTGGACAAAGGTTTCAAGATTTTCGGACCGTATACACCGCTCGTGTGCAGCGCAACTCCTTCAGTGATCCCCGTCCGAGCCAAGCTTCGTGTGACCGATTCAATCGCCTCATCGGAGGCGGCAATCAAGAGCCTTGAAACCCGCGCAGGAAGTCGGGGATAAGAAACAGGCTCCGTCCCGACGCCGATGAACGCCGTTGCTATCTGTGCTCGCGGCAAGCTCCGGCTGGCCACGGCAGCTATGGTCTCACCCTGATCGCACAGCAGTCGCCCTAAGGACTGAGCTATTCGCCCCGCTCCGGCGATCCGAATTAGGTTCTGCCGGATCTGATCTGCGTGCATCTCTCTCGGCTCAGATCATCCATAGGAGTAATTTTCTGACAACTCTGACCGAGGGAGCATTATAACCCAGGTTTAAAACTCCCGCCGCCACCAGAAGAGTGCCAGAGATTTACGTCCGCTGACCGGCGTTACTCGTCATCGCCGATGTCCAGGTGTTGACTGCTCCTCGTGCCTTGCCAGTCACTGCAGATTCCTGGGGCTCTATTCCCCCTGCAACTTTTACCACAGGCTCCTACACAAGTCCTTTTTTGAGTTAATATTAATGGCTATTTATTCGTTATAAAATAGCATTCTCACGCCGGCGCTGTCGCGAGCACAACACGTCAGGGCGGATGATTCCGGCGATGCAGCAGCACCGGTGTGAGAAGAGCGGGCTAGAACAATCCCGTGATCTGGTCACCCTCATCGATGTCACTTGGGATAACCACCGGTCGCAGAGAGGCATTTGTTGGTGTCTTCACTGGCATTTCCTTTGATCGTACTCAATCGTCAGGATAAATCCGACATTCCTCATATCAACTTCGGATCCGATTTCCTCGGGCCTCCCTGTGATGAATGATCAAGATCTATCAGCTCCCCACCCTTGCGTCAACCATTTCCTCGTCATCTTTCCGCTGAAAACGGCCTCTAAGCCCTGAGTTATCCAGGCGCCCTTGCCGAAATCCGATAAGCGGAGACACCTCCCCAGCCGTTCGGTCAGAAACACTTGGCGCTAGACGGTCATCCATCTCAAGCGGTCAATCCGAGACAATATCTCGGCCCATACCTACTTGCTTACAGCGACTTCCGCCATCTGAAACGTCACGATCCGACTATGGTGAACCACCGTTGCCCGGGAAAAATGGGCCCCCGATGCGTTCCTACCGTTTGTAACCGACAACATCAGTCAAGCTTTGTAAAATACCCACATTTTCAAATTTATTTTTCCCTTTAAGAGTTTGTCCCCACAATCGTCAGAACCCTGAAATAAGTGAGTAGATTGCGAATACCAACATCACTGTGGAGCACAACCACAATAGCAAGTCGGTTAGAAGATGAGGCTGCAGCGCAGGATCGGTATGTTTATAACGCAGATAGACAGCTGAGAAGCCGATAATGGGAAGCATGGAGGCCTGCCCGATGCCGCCTATGATAACCAACAAAACCGGCTCATGCAAGAGCAGATTCCAGATCACGGAAAGGGATAGCATGAGCACCACTGCTGCCCGTCTCCACAGTCGACGTTGTTGATCCTGACTGATCTTGATCAGGCGAATCAGTTCCAGAAAATCAACCACCACGCGGGAATTGGCCAACAGTGCTGAGAAGACGGTCGAATATAAGATAAAAAAGGCTCCCAAGAGAAAGAGGTAAAAAGCCCAGTTACCCAGGGTGGTCGTGTACATGTTGGAAAGGGTTCGTACCATATCGTAACCGGCGGGGATTTTCCCCATCCCATAAAGGACGCCAGCCCCCAGCATATAAAACGCCACCGTTGACAGAGTGTAGATTCCCATGGCCACAACCGAGTCGATCCGCATAACTCGAATCCAGCCGCGTGCCCGCTCTAGCCATGCCATCGAGAGATCGCGCTGGCCCACAAATCGTGCGTATCCTTTTTCCAGGCACCAGTAGGGATAGTAAATTAGTTCAGTGGCCCCCACACCGGTAATCCCGAAAGTAGCGAAAGCCACTGTCAATCCTCCCAGGGGGATCTGAAAACGGAAACCCTCTATCAAATCCTCTACACGTATAGCATAAGGCGTCCAAGCCAACAGAACCGTGCAGGCGACGGTGATTAGAGTAAAGCTCGCGACCAGCAAAATACAGGTTCTTTCAATAAATCGGTAGCGGCTGTAGATCAAGATGGGGACGGTCACGACTGCAACGATGATCGTCCAGATTTGAACGGTCATCTCAGGTAAGAGCAGATTGAAAATCTGTCCCACTCCTCCCACAATGCCTCCGAGTTGGAAAGTCGTTCCAGCGAACATCAGCATCCATGACCAGACCACCCAGGAAACGCGCCAGCGAGGCCCAGGGACTCTATCCAGCGCGCGAAAGGGAGTATCGCTCGTGGCAATGGTGTGACGGCCCAGCTCCTGCTGCACCACCACTTTGATGAGACAGCTCAGGATGATCATCCACAGGGCCGCGAACCCTACCCGAGCACCCAGGGTGGTGGCGGCGATCAGCTCGCCCGACCCTACTATAGATCCGGAAATGATCAACCCCGGTCCAAGTTGCTTCAGGGTCGGGCGAAATCCTCTGGGGGGAACCTGTTCCGTCTGCATCCGGGACAGACTACAGGATTCTAGTCCTATTTGCAGCTGTTCCAAAAGTCTCTATACCGATGAATGGCAGGTTACTAGCCGAGGGTTTTATTCCCAACGTGGCTCAAGCCCTTGAGCAACACGACAAAGATGACGAAATTAATCGCATGAGAGGTGAAGCACAATTTGCAAGGGACACGAGTAATGAACAGAAGGGAATAGGTCAAAAATATTCCTAGCAAAACCGTCACCAGGCTGGCGAACAGGAAGCCGTAATAAGCCGGCTTCCAGAACAATAAATCCCCCATGATCCCTGCCGTGAGAGCGGCATAAAAGCATTGCGCCAAAAGCGAATTGGGGGCACCGAGAACTCGAGCCCGGGGGGTGAAAACAATGCTGGCGCAAGTGCGTTCACTCATTCGACAGAAAGAGGGGATCCAGCCGACGTCCGGCCGTATCCAACGGTATGCGACTGCCGTAAAATAAGAGGAGATCAAAAAGCCTACAATCGCCAGCAATACAATCAGAATACTCATGGGCGGAAAGCTTTAGCTTTATATCACCGAACGCCGGCAGATTCCACACTTCTGTAAATGCGCGAGTTTGAAAAGTGATCTAGTCGGTGACATATAATGCAGAAATTATGGACAAAAAATCTTACTGATCAATAATCTTGAAACCCGTATAAACACTGAAGTCCAGCGACTACCCACGGCCTCTAATACGACCTTGTAGAAAAGTCTGCTCACAAATAAGCTTTATTTAATTGAGTAACCCTAGCTCTGAAAGTCGTTCTATACTTGCCCGTAGAACATTGTGCGATAGTGGCGATACCAGTCGCTTTGGAAACGCTCTTGAGGGTCATATTTGAGCTTCAACTGAAGAAACTCCGGGAATTGTGGGTAGCATGCGAGCACTTGATCCCGTGTTGCCCAGCGGTGGTATGTCAGAAAGTAGCTGCCGCCGTAGGTGTGGCCTTTATCGATTAGACTTCGGAAGTGTTCCGCCGTTGCGCGCAGCAACGCTGGGTCATGGGCTGTATGTAGGTTGAAGATGACGCAGGCCCAAGGCTCCCGCGCCCAAGCTAGGAAGGTCTCGTCGTCACGTTCAATCAACCGTACTGTGCCATAAATGAGGTTTACACGATTCGCGAAGAAGTCCCCTTGTACGTCTTCCAAGAAGTTTGCCAGTGCGTCACGCGGCACATAAATCTCGCTGATCATTTCCGTTCCCTCTGAGAGTGGGCCAATGCGTTTCCCAAGTTCAAGGTGATAGTCGTCGATGTAGGTGGACAGCTGGTGGGTGTCGGACCAGTAGATCTGACCGTTTGTCCCGAGATAATACGAGGAGTATTGGTGGAAAGCCTCGGCTCGGTTTAAGTGACCCAGATCAAGAAGATCCAGCCAGTTCTCCCGGCTGAGCGCGTGTTGCGCCTCCGGAACCGGTGTGTTGGGATCCACGGGCCGATAACACGAGAGCACGCCTTGCCTGAGTAGCGACTCGGAGTCGATATCGGTGGAGTATTGGAAGTCTACAAAGAGGTAGCCCTGCTGGATGCGTTCGGCGAAACGGCTTGCAATACCTGAGACATCGGTGACCTCAACGACCCGTTCGATTTTCCTCCGGGGAGCCAGTCGAAGTCGCACGGTCGCAATGACACCAAAGAGACCATAGCCCCCAATTGCCAGCCGAAAAAGCTCTGTATTTTCTTGGCGACTGCAGCGGCGAACGTCGCCCTTTGCATCGATGAGCGTGAAGGCCTCCACGTCCTGCACAATAGGCTTGTAGGTAAGGCCACGACCGTGTATGTTGGCAGACAATGCACCGCCAATACTTAGGCGGTCGGCGTCGGTTTGTTTCTGCACAATTCCCCACTGCTGTTCCCGTCCGTGCTGCAATTCGAGTAAGTTCGAGATTAGGCTCGGCCACTGCGTTCCTGCGCCGATCTCCACCTCGCCTTTCTCAGCGTCAAACTCGTATATACCATCTATGTCGCTCACGTCGATGAGGATGGTGTTACTGCCAAACTGCTGTCCACCCATAGCGTGACGCCCACCCATGATAGAAATATTACGTTCCTCCGCCCGAGCTTCACGCACGATTTTCTGCATTGTCTCTACACTTGTTGGGCGCTCGATACGAAGCACGAGCGTGCGATTAAGCTGCGAATGAACGTCGTTGACCCAAGTGCCGGCTGACTCACGACTGGACCAGGCACACGAGGCTGGCAGAAGCGCCGCAGCGGCTCCAGCCTGAGCCACGCCCTCGAGTAGTTTACGCCTTGTCAGCATGGTAGACCTCGACAGCCTATGAAAATGAGCGCGAGCGCGACATCCTGTACAACATGGTAAAGAGCATTGTGATTAAAGTAAACGGGGTGGATGGCGATGCGAAATTGCTGAAGCACAGAGCCGACGAAGACCAAGGTCAAACCCCAAGCGCCCAGCGACACTCGCACCGATCTATAACGTCGCGAGACGAGTATAAACGCCACCAAAAGAAACAGAGTGGCGGGCAGGTAGTCGGCGATGGCAACCCAAAAGGCATCGTTCACAAATAGTACGACTGCAGTGTAGACAATCAGCTGCAGGAATGCCGCGCGAGTTATCCAAATGGTTAGATCGCGGGTGAGGGCAAGCCTTGCTCCAAAGACCCAACCCGAGAGCGAGGTCACCCCAATCGCGAGCAAAGACAGTGACGAGAAAATGCTGTAACCAAGGCTAGTCTCGTCTAAGAAGAAGCCGTGCAAGGTACCTCCGACAAGCGAGGCCATTGCTGCAGCAGCGAAAAACAACACCACCCACGGATGAATCCCGCTGCTGCGATCTTTGCCGCTATGAAAGAAGCCAAGCGAAAGCGGTGCACTCTAGGGCGAGCCCGTAGTCCGTCAGAGCTACATCAGGCTCTGTCACGCTGGTACAACCTCCCGTTGGCGGTGGAATCGGCTTCACACAAAGAGATAACCTGCGAGAACCCAATGGGTATCGGAGCTTTACCCAACCAGCGTCGTTCGGGAAACAGGGTCACAACTACACTATAGTAGACAACCATAGCCACGAGAAGTATGTGTAGCTAAACCAGCGCAGACCAACACCCATCAACAACTCATGCCAAAACACCACCCGCTGGGCTTAAGTAGTCGTGTACGACCTAGGACCCGGTGTTTTGATCGAGCAACTGGAGAGGCGTCTCTGATTATCAGATTTTGACGAAAGTACCTGGATAGTCCAAGAATAACCAAAAGGAGCTGCTCTCCTTGTTGATCGGTGAGATCCAGGCCAACGGCGTTATTCAGCCCTCGCTTCAAATCTGCTAAGTCCTTTTTGTCGCACTCGAGGTTTTGTGCTGCTCAGTGTCGTGATACCCACACCCCGACAAACAGGGCAACAGTGATCAAGATTGCAGTAATTTTTTTTATTTGGTTTCCTTTCAATCACAGTTGACGCTAGATTTGGAGAACTGATAGGTTTTGATCATTCACCATGAGCAGACTCGAAGAAAGTCCATCCGAGGCTGATATGAGGAATGTTGGATAACGGACTAGGAGTGGACTTACTAGGAATATCAGTTTTTCTCCCCCATAAAAAACCTAATACTCTCTGCTTTAGCTCTTCTCAAACTGCAACGGGCAGAATTCGAATGACAAGCCTCCGAGCGGCTTTGATTCTTCTTGTTAGCACTTTTGGACTGCAGCTCCTAAGCGCACAAACTGATCCGGAATACTTTAGGACAGTTTCCTCTCTGTCCGGTAGCAAGTGGACCTTGCAAGACACTTCCCCTCTCCCGGAGACCACAGCCAGCGTTCCCAGTATTCTTGTCCTTCCCAACAACGATATTCATGTCTTTTTCTGTAGCGGAACTAGCGGTACGAGGAGCGCGACTAGTAAGGACGGGGGGAAGACCTTTACGCTTGATTCAGGCACACAGTTGGGGAGCTGCGATGGGACTTTCATTTACCTCACTAATGGCCAGTTTCGTTTTATCGGTCAAGACGGCAGCGACGGTCTCTTCTTCACCAAGGAGAGCGGTATACGCTACACGGGTAGCCCAAATGATTACAATTCGACAAACGTCCCTTCGGTGGTGAAGCTTTCCGACGGCTCACACCGCATCTACTACGTCGGCGATATTGATCCAGCTCCTCCAGAAGGTGACACCATTCGAACAGCTATTTCGACCGATGAGGGGGTTACCTGGACCCCAGAAAACACGACGGGCGTTCTGCCGTCTGGCTATGTTGATCCTTGTGTGATCAAGCTGAATAATGGGGGGTATCGACTGTTCTACCGGGTGAATCGGCCAGCTTTCCCAACGGTGGACAGAGGGATTGCTTTTGCTGACTCCGATGACGGGATCAACTTTACCCATGTCGAAATCGTGTTGAGTGATGGAGAATTGGCTGATCCTGCCGTCATCAAACTGCCTGATGGTAGCTTAAAGATGTTCTGCGGCTACAACGACAATAGGCTCCGAAGTGCAACTGCAGTTGCTATCTCAGAGCTCAACTTTGCGCAAATAGGCAATGGTCTCGGTTTTGGATCCGATCTGGTTTTTTGCAACCCGTCCTCCACGTCAAAGAGACTGATGCTAGGATGGTGACGGTCATCAAGGTAGTAAGGTATTTTTGAAAAAAAGCTCGGGCCAAAAAAAGAGAGAAGGAAAAAAACAACGCAAGATAAAATAAAAACGAAAAGTGAGTTTTTGATCAAACTCATATTTTAGCTTTCTGCTTGAAGGGAGTACGCCAACACTGAGAAAGTTCTATTGTTGCTGTTGCGGTCATCAAGAAAATAAAGATAATCCTGAGAGTCTTTAGCCATTAAAAGATAGTCCCAAAAGACAGGCTTCAGAGCAGGTCTACCATCCAGAGTGTAAAAATGTATCCGGTACTTACGGGGTTGGTGAATCAATAAACAGACAATCAACAACCGCCGGTTCTTGATCACTACGAACTTGGTTACCTGCGTCCAAGAGGACTCCCAGGACCGAACATAGTTAGTGTTTCCGCTCCTAACTCTGGTTTTAAACCCAGGTTCGACTCGGTCTGGGGGGGTCTTATAGTAAGGATCGGATTGGACCTGGAAATCTCCGAGATAATGACCCTCTGAATCGTACTTTCTAATTTCATAATCAACAGGCCCACCCGAGTAGATATTGCCTTGACCATCTGTATCAATGTGAATCTCATTATAATTATGCTGGAAATCCTCGTTTATTGGAATCAATGGCCACCGCTTGGAGAAAAAAACCTTAACGAGATTTCCGTTTCTAAAGATCGCTATTTGAGGATCTGACGGAGTGCTCCGGAAAGCCAAAAGATCCCCAATAGACGACTCTACAACGGTACTGCAATACTGCACTCTCTCAAGTTCAATCAGTTTTTCGAAAGACCCCTGTGGAGTGAAAACGAAAGGTCCATCTCCCTGTGGAGCGACGTAAATGCGCTGCTCTTTTTTGCTGAAGAATACGTCATTAGGGGCGAACTTTTCACGAAGTTCATTTGGGATATCCAACCCTATATACTGTACAAAGTTCCCCTTGCGATCAAACTCCAGAAGATCACTCTTTTGCAAGCCAATTGCATATATCGAGTCTCCACTCAGGAAGAACTTCCACCGGGTAGTGGGGCTGGATTTCGCCCCTTCTGGAATTTTGATAGAAATCCGCTCCCTCAGTGTGAGTTTGGGGCTCGTCAGCACATCGAGGGATGATGAGGGGAAAAAACTTGGCGTAAAGTCTGCGCTTCTCTGGCTCTCAACGGGGCCGGGCGTAGACTGGCGCTCTACCTCTGAATTGCAACCAACCGAGAACAGAAGGACTAAAGCTCTCGCCGATTTCAAGCTTATTCTCCGGCCCTGCTACAAAAAATGCCCTTGAAGGAATCGGTCAGCAATCGCCGCTCGAATAGCAATCCACTGGAGTAGGGTCACAGCGGACTGGGTTCCACTTCAAGACCTTAGTCGGCCCCTGGGCCCGAACGCCCCCGGCCTCATAGTAGGCAGAATGTATAAGACCCACTACGAAAGCGGCTGTCAGTACTATGACCGACTTCACCAATATTACAGTCACCCACGCAAACAACCTCGTCTTTTTCGCTTTTCTGCTCCTTTCCATTTGGTTAATTATTCGTTATAAAGCTAGCGCGGTAAATGATTTTTCCTCCGGTGTCAAGTATTCGAACGGTGTCAAGTATTCGAATTTCCTGGTAGTGTCTCAGTTTGAATTTGGTTTCTTCTTGTAGGGGCCTCGCAGTCCTAGCTTCGGGGTGTTTGCGTCGATCAGGCCAACTATCCACTCCATATCCCGCAATGTGTCGGAGATGCCATCAGACATTGCCGGTGACATCCGAAGGCTCTTGTGAATCCGACAGAAGTTGTAGTGAACGAAGTAGACCCGGACTTTCGATTTCGCTGTGGTACCGTAATCCACCGGATCAGTTTTCGCGCCTTGATTGCGCGGGTTCCGACGCAAGAACGCCGCGACGGAGGGTGACACCCAGTGGGTGAATTACAAACCGAGCCCTTTCAGTTCACATTCAATGGTTTTCTGAAGGTCGCGTTCCAGGGGTCGCGCATCACCTCCGATGCCGGTCTCATCCTGATACGTGAGTTGGATGAACGCTTGGGGCTGGAGACGCTCATCGCGGAACATCTGAGCGACTCTCGACAGGGCTTGAACACGCAGTTCACCCTGGCCGATCTCCTGCGCCAGTCGGTCTACAGCCGGCTCGCGGGCTACGAAGACCTCAACGACGCGGTGCGCGTGTCGGCGGATCCGACGTTTCGTCTCATCGGGTCACCCAAGCTGTGGGACCGGGGTGTGGCGCTGACCTCGACCCTGCATTGGTTCGAGACCGACCTGCTGACCCAAGACAAGAATCTGGTCGGGCTGATGGCCGTGAACCGCGAGCTGCTCGCGCAGGCCGGGATGCCGACGCGCGCCGGCCGGATCGTGCTCGACATGGATTCGAGCGAGAGCCCGGTGCATGGGGCGCAGGAAGGGAGCGCGTATAACGGGCACTTTGAATCCGTCTGCTACCACCCGCTGTTTCTGTTCACTGAGCACGGCGGCTGCGTGGCCGCCACGCTGCGGCCCGGCAACGTGCATAGCGCTGACGACTGGGCCGACCTGCTCGTGCCGGAGATTGACCGGCAGCAGGCGGAGGGCACGCGCGTAGCGTTCCGCGCGGACGCGGCGTTCGCCAAGCCGGAGATCTACGAGGCGCTCGAGCAACGCGACGTGGACTATGCCATTCGCATGCCGGCGAACAAGAGCCTGGAGTTGGACATCGAAGACATCCTGTTTCGTCCGCCGGGACGGCCGAGCTGCAAGCCCTTGGTGCGCTACAAGAGTTTCCGCTACCAAGCGAAGAGCTGGACCACGCCCAGACGGATCGTGGCCAAGGTGGAGCACCACCGCGGTGAGCTGTTCCCCCGCGTCGGCTTCATCGTGACCAACATGGCCCTCCCGAGCCGCTCGGTCGTGCGGTTTTACAACAAGCGCGGTACGGCGGAGCAATGGATCAAGGAAGGCAAGCAGGCCACCCACTGGACGCGGCTGTCGTGCCATCGTTTCCGGGCGAACGAGGTGCGCCTGCAACTGAGCGTACTGGCCTACAACCTGGGCAACCTCTGGCGCAGGCTGATCCTGCCGCCGGGGATCAAGCGCTGGTCGCTGACGAGTCTCCAGCAGCGGCTGGTGAAAACTGGGGGCCGGCTGGTGAAGCACGCCAGATACTACTGGCTCCTGCTGGCGGAAGGTCATCTGAACCGGCGGCTCTTCGGCGAGATGCTGCGGAGGATCTGGGCGCTGCCGGTGCCGGCAGGCTGACGCGCGGTCGAGTGCAACGAAGGCTGGCGAAGAAAGGGCACAAGTGTGGAGCGGTGTCTGAGAAATGCCCTGAAAGCAGCGGCTCCGGTCGGTTCCACGTCAGCGTGGGCTGAGGTGACGGCCTCTGGAGCTGGACGATTGTACGCCGAACAGGATTTCGTGCGCTCGGCGGCTCTCGGGTGTATAAAGGTGCCATCTGGGGCAAGCAAATCGGAAATCCCGGCTGATTATCGACGATGGGATGATGTGCTTCGCGCCCTCAAGCTGAACCCGGTGACCGACGCCACGACAGACGGGCCGGACGAAGCTGCCCGAATTGCGAACAACGAGATCCTCGGTTATTTGGCGGGCATTCCCTATGATCACGACGATAGGACCCCTCCTGATCTCAGCCGTTATGGCCGGTTCGTCGTCGGTTGTGGGGGAAGCCGTCCGTGGTGAGAGGTATACGGAACATATATTGAGATCCCTCACCTGGAAAAACCTAGGATTTCGTTTCGGACAGCGCTTCGGAAACAGGTCGGAGAAGGAAATCGAACAGGTCTGGGCTGTTCTCACTTCTCACTACGAAAGAGCCTGCGGAACTGGAGCGCGGTGGTCCTAGCCGAAGAGATCGATTCACCCACGCCGGTAGAGGGAACGGTAAAGACTGTGACCGTCAACGCATACGAACGGAATCCGAAAGCGCGCAAACAATGCTTAGACGCTCACGGAGTGGGGTGCGTGGTATGTGGCTTTAATTTTGGTAAGCAATACGGTCTTGTAGCAGAGGGCTACATCCATGTTCACCACCTTCGGCCACTCTCAGAGATCAAGGCCAGCAACAAGGTTGATCCGAAGGAGGATTTTAGCCCGGTCTGCCCTAATTGTCATACGGTCATTCACCTCAAAAAAACTCCATTCACGTTGGAGGAGGTACGTGCCATGCTGGCAAGAAGTGCCGGGCGTGATCGGGCTGTTTGACCTGGCTTCCCGGCTCGATCCGGATTTCTAAGCAGCACTGCACAAAGCTATTACTACTCGAATCCCTCTTGCAATAGGTCCCGGATCCAGAAGATCAAGATCTGGTAATGGCCTTTGGCGGCGTTTGGCAAGGTGACCTGGGACGACCCGGGCGACCCTCTCTCCAGTTACAAGTACCAGATTAGGGATACGAACCGACCTTGGACCGACTGGGTGGAAATCAAGGATCCGGGAATGACCTGCCCCCAGGAACAAGTCCACCCTCTAAGTTAGACCTGAGACCATTTGAAGTCCACTCCATGGGATAGAACTCTGGGCCTGGGACCTGGGGAATCTGGCCTCCGGCGCCGGCGGCCGATAGGCCAAGGCGCTGTGAGGCCGTCGCTGGTTGTACTCCCTGCGCCATCTCTCGGCCAAACACCTTCGCCTCCCACAACGTGTGGAAGACTTCTACGTTCAGCAGTTCATCTCGCAGTTTTCCGTTGAAGCTCTCCACATATCCATTCTCCCAGGGGCTACCGGGCTCGATGTATAAGGTCCTCACCCCAACAGCCTTCAGCCAACCCCGAACCGCCTGAGCCGTAAACTCCGACCCGTAGTACCTATTGAAAGGGAGAACCATAGTCAGACAGACTCCTGAGATTGGAACAGCTGATTCAAAGAAAGGAGTTGCTGACTATGGTCAAGGGTATCTCTAACACAGGAACGGTTTGGGTGGCAATTGATGTGGCCAAACGCTCTCACCAGGTGGTAGTGGAAACGCCCCAGGGGCGAACGAGACGATTTCGAGTCCAGCAGAATCGGAAAGATTACGAGGCCTTTTCCGGATATCTGCAGAAGTTAGGAGGTGAAGTGGTCATCGGACTGGAACCCACCGGGGATTACCACCGGACGTTAGCCCATTACCTGTTGCGCCATGGATTTCAGGTTCATCTGCTTTCCTCGGTGGCCGTCTCTCGAGTGCGGGAGGCTGTGTTCAACTCCTGGGACAAGAACGATCCCAAGGATGCCGACGTGTTGTTGCAGATGCTGCAGCAGGGATTTCACGACATCCAGGAACTCTCGAAGACCTATCGCCAGGTCACCCTGGCTCGGAGTCGGCTGCTGCACAGCCTGTGCAATCACTACCTGCCGTTGTACTTTCCGGGGCCGAAAAGTATCTCCACACCACGCGAGCTCGGTGGTTTGCCGAGACCTTCCTTCGCTTTCCGACCCCGAGTGCGATTGTGCGATATGACTTGGAAACTTTCATCGAACAGGCCTGGGAGGTGGTGGGCCGCAAGGTCTTCAAACGGCAGTGGCTGTGTGACTTATATCGGACCGCCGAAGAAAGTGTGGCGCTACCGCTGAAGGAGAATTCGCTGACGGTGGAGACTTACCGGATGGTCTTACGTCAGTATCGGGACATCAATCGGCTGCGGCAGGACATTGAGCAGCGGGCCCTACAACACCTGGGCGATGATCCGGATTACCGGCGGCTGCAAACCCTACCCGGAGTGGGCCCGGTCATCGCCCTGATCATCCTGGCCGAGGCCGGAGATTTGAGGCGATTCTCTCATCATCGGAAGTTTCTGAAGTTTTGCGGCCTCAATCTGGCGACCTAATCAATCCGGAAAGAGTCGCGGGCAGACGCGGCTGTCGAAACGAGGCAATGCCGAGCTGCGCTGTGCCTTTTGGGTGGCTGCCACGGTGGCCATCCGAGGTCGGGAGAACAGCTTCCGACACTCCTACGAGAACCTGATTCGAAAGGATCCCCAGAATGCGGATGTGAAACGCAAGGCCTACACTGCAGTGGCCGCCAAGATGACTTGCGTCGCCTATACTCTGATCAAAAGCGACACCGACTATCGCTGCTATCCCGAAGCAGCGAGACCCAGTGGAAAGATTCCTTTCTTCCGGGCCGTTGGGGCAGAGATGACCCCGTAGATAATGATCGGACCTTCCACTGGGAGGGCACTTTCTTTGGAGTACAGTGAGGACCGGCTGGTACGGCTGGATCCTGTGTCACTATGGTCAAAGGCCTCCTTCACCAAGGTGGAAGATCACTGGGTACAAGGACTCGGAAAAAGTTGTCAGGCGGGCTGGCGACCCGCCCGAAAACCCCTTTTGGTTGTAACTGCCCAATCGAGGAAGGAGGGCTGTTGAGTCAAGGGTCCGAAGGACTTGCGCAGCCCTTGAAGCGGCAGCCCTCCTTCCTCACTCCCCATCCATAACCAAAAGGGGTGGATCGAACCAGGGCCGAAGTCTGTCTGGAGTTTCTTCTTGACTTCGCAGTTAGTACGTTATCGGACCGAATGTATTCAGGCACTCCCCGATCCACGAACAACTCCGCCAATCGGTCCAACACGTCCTGGTGATTCATCTGTCGTTGGACCTCAATGACCAGACACTTCCGGGTGTATTCATCCAGTAGGGTCAACAGCCGAAAGGCCCTTCCGTCATGAATTCGCTCATGCACGAAGTCATAGCTCCAGACATGATTGGCTCGCTCTGGACGAAGCCGGATACAGGAACCGTCATTGAGCCACAACCGTTTTCGAGGCCTCTGTTTCTGCGGCACTTTCAGTCTCTCACGCCTCCAGATCCTCTCCACTCGGTCCCGGCCTGTTTGCCATCCCGATCGTTGCAGCATCGCCGCGATCTTCTTGTACCCGTAACGACCCTACTCACTCGCCAGCGCGGTCACCGCCGCTGTTAGCTCATCCTCGTCGACTCGCCGCATCGGTTCGTATCGTTGCGTTCCTCTGGGCTACCCCAGCAGCCGGCAGGCGTGCCGCTCGCTCATCCCGTATCTCATTTCGGCTCGCTCCACCGCACAACGCCGCCGCTCGGGGCTTAGAAGTTTCCCTCCACAACATTCTTTAACACCTGCTACTCCAGCGACAGCTCGGCTACCAGTCGTTTCAACCGGGTGTTCTCCTTCTCCAACGCCTTCAGCCGTTTGGCCTGTTCCATCTTCAGGCCTCCATACTCCTTCTTCCACCGATAATACGTCTGAGTATGGATCCCAGCCTCCTTGCAGGCCTGCGGCGTTGACTTCCCGTTCGCCACCGCCCCCTTCGATTTGCCCCAGCACTGTTACGATCTGCTCCGGCTTGTACCTCCGCATCGGCATCTGTCTTGTCCTCCTCCATAAGATTCTCTCTCACTTCAGTTGGTACAAATTCCCCCGGCCGGGTCACGATGGCCCAAGAAGTGGGGTGGCACAAGTTGTTTTGCCGAGGCTCGGGTTGCGGGGCGATGTTTTACATCTGCGGGAGCTGCTACCGGGGGCAGGTGTACTGCGGGGAGAGGTGCCGACGCCGGATGAGACGCAACCGGATGCGGCGTGCCAACCGGAAACACCAGGACAGCCCGGAAGGACAGCTCGATCACCGGGACCGGCAACGGGTCTACCGGGCAAAGTGCCGCCTCCGGCGCGTGACGGATCATACTTCCCCCCGCCGTGATCGATCAGGCACCATCAAGGAACCATGGACAAAACCGCGAAGAAGGCCGCCCTTTGGGGAGGAATTTCAGCCTCGGCAGCGATTGAAGCGGCCCCAAGCCGCCATCCGGGCCGTTTGCATCGTGTGTGGGCGCATGCGGCGGTGATCGGCCCAGAGAGGGAGAAACGATGATTGACGAAAGAGAAGAAGAGAACGGCGAGGAATACGTATCGGTCGAGACGGAGGCGGAATTTCACGCGGCGCTCAATAGGGGCGATGACGTGGAACTCACGCATGAACTCGTTGAGAAAATCGGCTTGATGGCTGAGGATGTGGGAACCCTGGAAGATATCAAGGCCGCGAAATTCGATCCCTACAACTGAGGCAACCGGAGGGAGACAGACATGGCAAAACGGCCCCCGAAGCGGACCTACTTTCAGCGCAGCGAGGACTACGCAAAGCAGGTGAGTAGTGAAATCATCGAGCAGATCAAGCGCGGCACCGCGCCCTGGCAAAAACCGTGGAAGCCGGGGGAACAACACTCCCCGTCGAATTTAGCTACCGGGAAAGCCTACACCGGAGGGAACAGCCTGTATCTCATGAGCCGCCAGATCCGCGAGGGCCGGGGAGACAACAGGTGGGGAACCTACCGGCAGATCGAGGCGGCGGGCGGGCAGGTTCGACGGGGAGAGAAGGGAACGAAAGTCCTGTTCTATCAGAACCGGACGGAGCGACTGGCGAGGGACGAGGCGGGCAATATTCGCAAGGACAAGGAGGGCAACACGATCTATGAGGAAACGGAGCGGGCACGGGCGGTGATGCGCCAGTACACCGTTTTCAATGTGGAACAAACCGATGGATTGAAATTGCCGCCCAGGGACGGGCAGGGAGCGCCGGAATGGGACGCGCACCGGGAGGCAGACAAAGTGCTACGCGCCAGCGGCGCGAAGGTGCGGCACGTCCCCGGTGGAGATCGGGCCTACTACTCGCCCACCCAGGACAAGATTGTGCTCCCGGACCCGTCGCAATTCCCCACCCGGAATGGCTACTACCAGACGGCGCTGCACGAGGCGGGCCATTCGACCGGCCACTCCGACCGGATGAACCGCGACACCCTCAAAGAAGGCATGGCGGCGGGCTTTGGGAGCCCGGAGTATGCCCACGAGGAATTGCGGGCGGAGATCAGCGCCATGATGACCGGAGAGCAGGTAGGCGTGGGACACGACCCGCAACGCGGAGCGGCCTACGTTGAGAATTGGGTGGCGGTCCTGAAAAAAGACCCGCATGAGATCCACCGGGCGGCCAGGGACGCGCAGAAGATGACGGATTACCTCATGGACCGGGCGATCACCCGGGAGCGGGAGCACCCGACCAAGACCAAGGCCGAGCTGACGCAAGAGTTTTCCCACGCCAGGGGGCCGCAGATCGGTCAGACCCCGAAGCAGTCTGTGGCGGCGCTCACGCAGACGCAAGAGCGCGATATGGGGCCGAGCCGGTAAGGAGACGCCGTGTTTGATCCACGAGACATAAGCAGCGATTCCCGGACGCTGAACCCGGAGCGGCCAAAGCGCGATCACCTGAAAGAGCGCCAGGACCGGGAGCGGCGCGGGAGCCGGGACGAGTTTGATCCGCGATGCGGCGGCGAGGGTTTCAAGAGCCGCACCGAGCGGGCCGTGGCGGAGATCGGCATGTATCGCAGTGTGGCCTACAAGGATCTATCGGAGGCGCATTTTGACGGCCACCCCTTCGCGACTCGCCGGGTGGTGGATCGGATGATTCAAAGCGGCGACGTCGAGGAGCATACCGGCCGTGGGCCGCAGGGAGGCACCTACAAAGTGCTGACGCTCACCGGGAAGGGAATCCACCGGGCCGAAGTTGCGGCCCGCGCCCAGGGGCTTGACAGCGGACAAAAGGCGTGGAGCGGCCTTGTCAAATCGGCAGAGCTACAGCATGACACGGCGGTATTCCGGGCGGCGAGAATCGAGCAGGACAAGCTGATCGAAAAGGGAGCCGTGTTACGGCGGGTCCGCATCGACGCCGAATTAAAGCGCGAGGTCGCCAGGGCGTCAGAGACGGCCAGGATGAAAGGCGGCAAGGCGGCGGCGGACGCGGCGCGGGCGGAAAAAGCGGCGGAGTTGAGCCTGCCCGTCAAGGCCGGGAAAGTCGAGTACCCGGACGCGCAGCTTGAGTATGACCTTGACGGACGGAGCGGCAGGGTGAATGTGGAGATTGCCACCGACCACTACAGCACCAAGAGCATCGGCGCGAAGGCGGCGGCGGGTTTCGCCGTGCATGGCTCCAATGGCCGGGCCGCGTTGCGCGTGGCGCGGGCGCTTGGCCGTGACGATGGACGAGGCGGCGGGGCGGGGAGCGGCAAGGACCGCGATCCGGGATCAATCGAACTCTAAGGAGGACTCATGCAGTCCTGGAAAATCAGCGTGGGATTGACGGCCATTATCTGTGCCGGGGGCTTGATGCTCGCCGGCGAGGGATTTTCATGGCTTCGGCCCTACTTTTGGATGGTCCTCACCGATTACTGGCTCCCCGTCTCATGGCACGGAGGGCTGGCCCTGGTCACGCTGATGCTTTCGATCTACGCCGGGGCGCGGCTCCTGGGCCTTGCCGACATGGGCCGGAAAGTGGATCTGATGGAGCGATCCATCCGGCGCGGGGAAGCCGGGCAAACTGACCTTGCCGAGAAACTAGAACAGGAAGAACGAGGGGAGTATCCGGGAGCCTAGCCCCGGATCGAGCTCTCAAACCACAAAGGAGAAACCAGATGAACAAGACCTTACCTTACACCGGCGCTGCAAAGCGCGGAGTCCTTATCGTGGCGCTCGCGGCGGCGGCCTCCACCGATCTACTGGCACAGGGTACAAGCCCCTGGCTCCAAGCCATCGAGGTGCTGCAACAGGCGTTCACCGGCCCGATAGCACGAGGCTTGAGTCTTATTGCCATCGTGGTAGGGGGCTTGATGTTTGCCTTTGGTGAAGGCGGCAGCAAGAAGGCACTGGCCGGGATCATCTTTGGGCTTGGCATGGCAATGGGAGCGGCCAACTTCCTGGCTTGGCTGTTCTGATGGAACCCGGAAAGGCGTGGCGCGGATACCCCGCACTTTCCAAGCCGCTCACCATCATGGGCGTCGAGCGCCGGTGGTTCCTCTTGAGTGCCATCTTGGGACTCGCCATGTGGAACGCGATCAACTCCATTGTGACCGGAGGGTTGATCTTTGCGGTTTTGTATGGCGTTGGCTTCTGGGCCTGAAAGCAAGACCCCAACATGCTTGAAATCTTGCGGGCGTCGGCCAAGTTTCGCGCCCGCTACGATCCTGGCAAGTGGGCGGCAGCGCCCTGGACCCTCTTGATTCGGAGATAGCGGGATGAATGTAGACACCGAACTTCAAGATTACGAGGCGGTGGGATCGCTGGCCGAGGAACTGCCCTGGTGGGGGTGGCTGGACAAGGTGCATTGCGGAGACTGCTTGACGCTCATGGGAAAGATGCCCGCCGCGTCCATCGGCCTGATCGTAACGAGCCTCCCCTACAATTTGAGGAACAGCACCGGAAACGGATTGAAGGACGGGCGCTGTGGCAAATGGCCGCGAGCCGAATTGATCCACGGCTATCCAGGTCACGCCGACAACCTGCCCGGTGACGAGTACGTCCAGTGGCAACGGAAATGCCTGGCGGCCATGATGCGAGTCCTACGCGAAGACGGGGCGATTTTCTACAACCACAAGTGGCGGGTCCAAGGGGGGCTTCTCCAGGATCGCAGCGAGATCGTCGAGGGCTTCCCGGTTCGGCAAATCATCATCTGGAAGCGTAATGGGGGAATCAACTTCAATCCAGGCTATTTCCTTCCCACCTACGAGGTCATCTACCTGATTGCCAAGCCCGGGTTTCGCCTTCGACCGAAGGCGAACGCCATAGGCGATGTCTGGCATATCCCTCAAGAGTCCCGAAACCCTCATCCCGCGCCCTTCCCCGTGGAACTGGCTCAAAGGTGCATCCAGTCCACCATCGTCGAGACCGTGCTCGACCCTTTTCTAGGATCGGGCACCACGGCGGTGGCGACACAAGCCTGTGATCGGAAGTGGATCGGGATTGAGGCTTCCCCAAACTACTGTGAAGTCGCCAACGAACGCATCGCGGCAGGGCGATAGCTCATGAATGTGGACAATGAACTCATGGACTTTGACACGGCGGGATCGCTGGCCGAGGAACTGCCTTGGTGGGGGTGGCTCGAAGACGGCCAGACCCCGGAGCAGCTAGACCGGGTGATTGACCGCTGGCAACGGATGTTAAGCGGCCTGGACGCCCGGACCCGGTTTTACTTCTATCTCTTGAGGCGTCCAATCCGCTTTCCGGAAGTGTCACCTGTCGGCGCTTCCAAGGTGGTGACACTCGGCCAGCGAAAGCGCCGGGAATTTCTCACAGCGCGGGTGCAAGACGTGAGTACCTATGTTGCATGGGCTTACGATCCGGGCCTATCCACCGTGGCATCCGAGAGAACCGGTGGGCCGTGGTGGATGGCCTACGCGAAGAACTGGATGGCGCGGCGCAAGAACGCGCAGAGGTCCGTTTACCTCAATTCCTCGATCCAGGCGGCGGGCGCGGCCTTCCGGCAGGCGGTTGATACAAGCCGGGCGCTTGTGGATGACATGACGCCCTTGCGGTTGCTCAAAGCACACGAGGCGAGCGTGGTTTTGAGCGAGCTGACCAACCGGCCCGGAACGCCGTGGGACGGCGCGACGGGCAGCGGCATGAATTGGAGGCTGGCCGTGTCGGAACTCGAAGCGGAGCGGCGCAACCTTCGCCTCGATGGTGAGCCAGTGGTGCTGTACTCGTTGTTATCCCCCCCAGGATTGGCCCGTAGCAATCTCTTGTCCGGCCTGTACCGCCTCGATGCGACTTTGACGGTCACGCTCGAATGGCGACCGCAGCGCCTTGATTCGGCGCGGCGCAAGATCCGGGGCGCACAGCGCCATTACTTCTCAAAGCGGTACTCGATGAGCGCCCACGTTCAGGAGACGGAGGGGAGCGCGGCGGCGGAGTCCGACCGCTTAGGGGATGCCCTCGTAGAGCTTGAGACGGAGGGCGTTGCTTACGACGACCTGGCCCTTACAATTGCGATCCACGGCCCGATTGAACACTCCGAGAGCCTGGACGGAGATATTCGGATCATCTTCGCGTCTCACGACGCGAAGATGATCCGCGAGGGATACGGGCAGCTTCCGGCTTGGTTCTCGAGGATGCCAGGGCAACCCCGGCGGCGGCAAGTACGATCCGTGTTTGTATCGGCGGGTGTGACCGCGTGTATGGCCCCGATCTTCGGTCCACCTGTGGGAACTCCCCAAAGCGCCCACTTGCGGGCCAATGCCTTGGCCATCCTTGAGACCAGGTGGCGGACCCCCTACCACTACGATCTATTTCAGGGCGACGTAGGGCATACGTTGGTCCTTGGAGCCACCGGCGCGGGCAAGAGCTTTTCCCTCAACTTCCTTTTGGTTCAGGCCCTTCAATACGATCCCCGCGTCCTGATCCTCGATCTAGGGGGCTTCTATCGCTGGCTCACCCAATTCTTAGGCGGGGGATACATGGAACTATCCCCACGAGCGGCAGACGGCGCGGGGTTCCAGCTACGCCCCTTCTCTCTACCGGCAGGAGAGCGGACCTATCAATTCCTGACGGGTTGGATTTCCCGGTTGCTACGCATCGGCGGATGGAGCTTGAGCGGGTCCGATCCGAGCGAGATCCGCGCCCGCGTGGAAGACCTGTACGCTTTCGCGCCAGCGGAGCGGACCCTTGGAACGCTGGTGCGGTCCTTGCCCTCCAAGATGTGGCCCGCACTTGGCCGCTGGCATGGTGACGGCGCATGGGGCCGCTACTTCGATAACCCGGCAGACGGTGACGACCTGCAATTTCAAGACTGGCAGGTGATCGACATGGCCGGTGCCGCAGAGCATGACGATTTGTGCGAGGCGACGCTGTTCTATCTTTTGGAGCGGTTGCGGCTGGCCCTGGAAAATCCGGATGAAATCGCCCGCGTCAAGCTCATGGTGGTCGACGAGGCGTGGAGATACCTTCAAGATTCCGCCGTCCTTTCCTATCTCGCAGAGGCGGCGAAGACATGGCGCAAGAAGAACGCGGCGCTCATCGTGGCGACTCAAAGCGCCGTGGACGTGACAGGAACGGCGGGCGCGGAGGCGTTGCTTGAATCCATGCCGACCAAGCTATTCCTTGCTAACCCGGACCTGCCCGAAAAGGCCGCGGAAACCTTCCGGTTGAACCCATCGGAAATGAACATCATTCGAGGCTTGATTCCCAAGCGGAAGCTTTACTTGAGGCGCACCGACGCGGCGGGGATCTTGCGTCTTGAAGTCGATCCGGCGAGCTATTGGCTTTACACCTCGTCGCCGGTTGACGCGGCCAAACGGGCCGCAGTAGTCGAAGAACACGGCCTGGAACAGGCCCTTGAACACCTAACGAAACGGAGGTAATTCGATGTTGAAATTCACTCCACTTTTGGCGGCGGCGCTCCTGGCCTTGCCGGTGCCGATGCTGGCTCAGGATACCGGAGCGGTGTTGCGGATCATCGAGGCCGAGGATCAGATTGTGAGGATTCAGGCCAAGACGAGGCACACCACCGTGATCGTGTTGCCCGCATCGGAGGACATTCTTGATTTCGTGGTGGGGGATTCCGAGTATTGGCACCTGACCGGCGCGGCCAATCTCGCTTTCCTCAAACCGATTGCGGAGAACGTCACAACGAACGTGGCCCTTGTCTGTGAATCCGGGCGCATCTATTCGTTCCTGGTGACGGAGGAAAGCGCCGGGGAGCCGCATCTAATCGTCCGGGTGGAGTACCCGCAGATTGACGATCTCCGGATCTCGCCGGGTGTAAACACCCCGGCCTTTGTCCGGCGCTCCCAGGTCACGGCCTATCAGGAAATGGCGGAAACGGCCATGCAGACCGTCGCCACGGTTCAGGAGGAAGCCGATGCCCGTGTTGCGGCGGCGGAGGCCCAGGCCGCAGGGAACACTGAGGCTTTCCGGGCGGACTATCCAACCCGGTTGAAATTCCCGTATCGCTTGGAGGACAAGGCGATCAAGTGGCCCTTTCTAGTCGAGGGGATGTGGCATGACGGGCAATTTACCTACCTTCGCTCGAACGCTCAGGAGACCCCCGCGCTCTATGAAGAAAAGGACGGCCAACCGGCGCTGGTTGCCTACGATCTTCAAGAAGATGGCTTGTTTATCGCCCGCCATGTTTTAGGCGACGGGTGGTTGCAGATCGGCAAAGAAAAAGCCAAATGGCGCTTCACCGCGTCGGAGATCGGGCCATGATCGGATGGAAACGCCTTTACCCCAAACCAGCGGGCAGCTTGCCGGGAGGCATTGTCACTCAATGGGGCGTGGCGCTTATTACTGTTCTCATCTTGATCTTTGTCGCGCTGTGGCTGGCAAACGGAGGCGGGGAGCAAGCGGAGATCGACTCCATAGGGGGAGAAGTCACCGAACCAGCGCGGAGCTTCGCCGGGCAGATGGCCGCACAGGTCGAAGCGGAGTTCCTACGGGTCGAGACGCGGCGGGCCGCTGACGATGGACGAGGCGCTGCTACTCGCCGGGCCGAGCCCTGACACCGGCAGAGCGTACACGGCGGAGAAATTTGAACTCCGGGAACGCTTACGCCTGGAAGCCTTGGAGCGGCGGCGCCGGTCCCTTCGCAGTTCGCCGGTTGCTCAGACCTACCGGCAATTCGACCGGGCCGGATCGGTGACGGAGGGGGGAGCGCCCCCCGGCCCGATCGAGGCGATCCGCGCCGAGGGAGCGGCGGCGCTCTCTCAGGCCCTTGGGACGTTCCAGGGTGTGACGGGAAGCCTGGAAGATGAAATTGCGGTGGAGCGGCGGACGCCCAGGCCGTTCCCGCTGGACCGGCAGCGGGCGCGGCAGCCGCGCCTAATTCGCTAGGATTCCCCGGTGTGGCGGCGCAACCGGTGCGTGACTATGCCAACCCTTCGCGGCTTGAGAAAGGCAACGATCCGGCAGGGTGGGACTGGATCTATGAGGGATCTTTCCTTGAGGTCGTGCTTGTCACCCAACTATCCGGTGACTTCCCCGGCCCGGTCCTGGCCCAGGTTTCCGTGCCGTTTTACTCCGCTGATCGCCAGCGGGTTTTAGTCCCGCGTGGAGCGCGGGTGATCGGAACCGCGTCGGCAGTTCTAGGCCAGGATCAAGAACGCCTGGCCGTCAGTTTCCATCGGTTGATCTACCCGGACGGGCGATGGGTGACACTGGACTTTCACGGCCTCAACCAAGTGGGAGAAGGCGCGTTGAAAGATCAGGTGAACAGGCACTATTTCTCGATGTTTGCCGCCGTGGGTGCGATCGGCATCATTAGCGGCCTCACCTTGCAAAACTCGAACCCTTACGGCGGCGGCGCTCAGGCGTTCCGGGCCGGTGCGGGCCAGGGCTTAGGCCAAGCCGCCGAGCGGATTTTACAGCGGTTCCTCAATCGTTTACCCACTATCACCATTCGCGCCGGGCATCGGCTTCGCATCTGGTTCACATCCGATGTTCTAGTCCCTCGAAACCTCCAAGGAGAATGAACAAGGAGAATGAAAATGAAACACCGAATCGTGAGCGGCCTTGTCTTGGTTCCCCTCACAATCGTACTGACCACCACGCCCGCCTACGCCATCTTTGGCTCGATCTTGGCGGGCATCCAACGGGCGCAGATGACCGCCAATCAGGGCATCCAAATCTACAAAGACACCATGGCGAAAATCACCCTGGACGCACAACTGAGCGCACTGGAGAGCCAGTTCGACCACCTGAAGGAGCAAGCACTGGGATCGGTCGGCGCGCTCACCGATCCATTCACCGATCTTAGCTCGGTCCCCACAGAATTTATCGGAGTGGGCTTGTCCTGGAAGAACGATTTTACCGGCGTCGCCGGGGAGTTGGCCGCGGCGGTGGAGCACAGTTAGGAGAATCGGGAACCAGTTTCACCGACGCATGGAGGGACCGCTTGACGGCCAGTAACATCATATCGGAGAGCGATTTTCTGAGCCTCTACGCGGACCAGAGCGCGGAGGTAGGCGCGGCGGCGTCCCGGATCTATCTAGCGGCGGCGGAGGGCGGGGATAAGAAGCTCGTCATGGCTCACGCTCGAAGTGACGCGGCCAAGAATCTGATGGTGGCCGCGAAGGAAGCCGTTACGTCCTATGAAGGACTGCGAAACAACACGAACACGAGCAACACCGCGCTACAGCAAGCGATGGTTGCCGGAACCGTGACCCAGGGCAACCTTACCGCTGCTATGGCGCAGTTGATGGTTTATCAGGCGTCCGAGGAAAGCGCGCGAGAGTACGAACAGGAGATTGCGCGTCGCGAAGAACTGGCCCGTTTCGTAGAGGCCGAGCGCCAAGCTCAAATTACTTTTGACACGCAGCAAGCGGGGATTGAGGCGCGGGTGGATTCGATGCGCGAGGGGTTGCTTTTCAAAGTCCCGGCGCTCTACGGCGGACCCGGCCAGTAGACACAGCCGATGCAGATTCAGATTGACCCGAATATCCCCTCCAATCTCCCCACGGACGAAATGAGGGATTTCAAATCCTTCATTCAGACCGCGCTTGACGGCCTTACGGCGGCGGCGGGAGGGGATGTGATGGCCCTTGGGACGGGCCTTTTTACCGGCCTTGCGTTGATTGTGGTGGTGATGGCCGGGGTCAAGATCGCGTTTTCCGGGAAAATTCAGCCGTGGGAGCTGGTGCGGCTTGTCATCGGGATATGGATTCCGTGGGTGATGATGCAGTTCTACACGACCACGATTCCCGGCATGTCCCAAACCTTTCCGGGGATGATTGCCGAGGGGGGGAACTTTTTACACCAGATGTTGCTAGGCGACATCATTAGCTCGATGCAAACCGAACTCGGCAATATGGTGCGGGCCATTGCCGCGAACATGCAAACGCAAGCGGCCCAGGGCAACGTGGTGGGACTCTTGACGGGCGGCGTGCACGCCTTTATTACCGCCATCGCCGGGAGCATCATTATGGCGCTGCTGGTTCTCATGCTCATCGTGTTATTCGCTGTCACCTACGCTCAGGTGATATGGGCTCAGATCGCCCTGACGATCCTCATCATTCTAGGGCCGATCTTTATTCCGTTTCTCGTGTTCGAGCCGCTGGTCTTTCTGTTTTGGGGCTGGTTCAAAGGGATGCTTACCTATTCGCTCTATGCCGTGATCGCCGGGGCCGTTCTGAGGGTGTTTTCAGCCGTGGGAATTGCGTATATCACGACGTTAGGCGGCGCGACCCTTGACACCCAATCCATGGCGCAAGTGGGCCTATGGACGCTGGCCGTCATTCCGCTTTTCATTGCAGGGCTTCTCTCATCTCTCAAATGCGGCGAGCTTGCCGCGATGCTTATCACCGGAGGCGGAGCGGCGGGAAGTGGACTCATGGGAATGGCGGGAACGGCAGGGATGGCAGCGGCCAGCGGTGGAGCAGCAGCAGCCAAAACAGCGGCATCAGGAGGGATGAAGTGAGCAAAGATAAGACGCCCCCGGTGAAAGACGCGGGGGGGGAGTACGCCGAGATATGGGGCGAGGCGATCCACACCAACCGCCACCTTCGGACGGTCACGGTGGGGCTCGGCATTGCCGTGATTCTTCTTATCGTGGTGGTGATCCGCATTGCCTCAGTCGATCCCCCCCGGCCCATCGTGGTGAGGGTGGATGAGATAGGCCGGTCAGAAGCCGTCGCCTATGACGTGATGGAGGCCCAGGCCGACCCGCTGGACCCGACGACCAAATACTTTCTCAATCGTTTCGTCTATGACTTCTATTCCCGGCGGCGGGCGACGGTCGAAGAAAACTGGTCTCGCAGTCTAAGGTTTCTCACGACCGATCTAGCCAACGCATCCTTCCGGGCCGAGAGTCAGAATATCGCCCTCCTAGCGGCGGGCGCGATCCGCGATGAGTTGCAGGTGGATCGTGTCGTTTTGAGGATTCAAGCCAACCCCCAGGAGCCCCACAGCGCCTCGGCCGATTTTGACTTGGTGCGGCTTGTCGCACAGAACGAAGTGGACCGGGAACGGTGGAGCTTATCGCTTCAATTCCTATTCCTCGATGAGATCCCCCCCGATCTGATTGTTCACAATCCTATGGGTATCGTTATCACCTACCTGCAAGGAGATCGCGCCGTGGTGACGGGCGGCCAATGATCGAGCATTTGAGGGGCCGGGAAAAGGCGCTTGCGCCGCTAGGTTGGACTGGCCGGGAGGCGGAATGGATTGCCCTGGTCTGTCTCCACAGTGGCGTTTTCACCCGGCCTCAGTTTTGTCATTACTTCGATACCCAACGAATGACGGCTTCACGATTTGTCAAGGCATTGGTGGCGAGGCGGGCAGGGGTCGAAAGCGATCATGTGACCGTGAGCGGCGGCGGGCGGACGTGCCGGATTTCCGGGAAGGCGATCTATCGGGCGCTCGGAGTCGAGAACATCCGCCACCGGCGAAACGCTGGAACGCCGGTTGTCATGCGGCGGCTCCTGTCGCTTGATTACGTCTTGGAACATCCGGGGATGGCTTGGCTTCCGACCGAGGGGGAGAAGGTCGAATTTCTTGAAGAGATCGGTGTCCATTCCCGCCACATTCCCCGCCGGATTTACTACGGCGCGGTGGGCGCTCAGAAACGCTATTTTGCGCTCAAACTTCCCGTCGCCGGGGGCGCTGAAACTGTCACATTCGCCTATGTCGATCCGGGCCGGGAGAACACCGCCGAACTTAATACTTGGGGCGGGGCTCATGGGCGGCTTTGGGATGCGATCCGCGCCAAGGGGCGACGGGTGGAGGTGGTCGCCATCGGTGCGGAACTTGAGGCGGTGCTGCGGGCGGATCGAGTGTTACAGCTTTGGGCGACGGCGGAGCCGGGGAAGGTGATCGAGGGGTTGACGGTGAAGCAAGAGATCAGGGCGATTAGTGATGCAATCGACCATCGAGACATGGAATTTTTGGCACAGTACGGAGGGATGGGCGAGGCCGGGCAGCGGTACATGGAACTCCGGAAACTTCCCGAAGCGGAGCTTGCGGAAGGGGTCTCGATTGATGGCTATTCGACGTACCAAGCCACCCGTTTTGCGGAGCCGGTTTGACGCGGCCTTTTTGGTGAGTTTTCCGTGTTACTGAGAACCGCATGTTATTTGTTACAGAGACAAAGGGGGGTGCGTAACAAGAAAAGTCCGGGGTGTGTAACATCCCCGCTTTCCTTGAACTCTTGTGTTTTCCGGGTGTTGCCTCCTACTATTCGGCTTCCAGATTGCCGATAGAGCAAAATCCGGGAAGACGATAGCGACCCCCCCCGAAACGGGGGTTCCCTGCGGCCCCGATAGCGGCAAGGTGGAACATGCCACTATCCCGTCCCCAGGGGGTCGCTATCGCCGGTATTTATCCCTGCGGGAAGGCTCGGGAAAGCCGCCTCGGAGCGGCGCGGATCAAGCGGAGAATGGCCCTATGGAATTGCGAAAGATCCCCGGATTTTTGAAGGAACTCTGGCACCGGGAAGCCGGGCCGATGAACTGGAACAACCCCATCCGCGTGACGGCCTTTATCGGCTGGCATGTTTTCAACGACGCGGCCTTTTTAGTGGGTGAATGGGTCCGGTACGGCGTCCGCGCCAGTCAGATTTTCCTGGCAATTCCCCCGACCGTGATCCTCTTTTCCGGGGGGGCTTGGTTCGCCGTTTGGAGCTTTGTCCGGCATCCTTTTCCGGCGCTTGGGACGGTCCCATTGCTTGATCTTTTGGAGTATCACAACCCGAATTTTTACAGTGCCGTGGTGCTCTGGTACTACCTTTTTCCCCTGGTGGCGGTGATGCTGGCCGGGTCTATTTTCCTGTCCGTTTGGAAGGTTTGGATTGAAGCGCGCAAGCGCGATCTTTTGCCCTTTGGGGCGCTCCCCGCTTGGCCGCTTTCTCCGGAGCAACCCGGCGCGGAAATCGTCATCGGGGAAGTGCATCATCCGGTCCAACCCAAGGAGATTTTCAACCCCGAATGGCTCACCATCCCGGAGCGCGGACTGTACACCGGCGTTGCCATTTTCGGAGCGGTGGGGAGCGGCAAAACTTCGGCCTGTATGCACCCCTTCGCCAAACAGCTACTCGGTTGGCAAGCGGACGATCCAGAGAAGCGGGCAGCGGCGCTCATGCTCGAAGTGAAGGGGGATTTTTGCCATGACGTGCGCTCGATCCTGGACGACGCGGGCCGTGGAGCCGACTACCTAGAGCTTGGAATGGGGGGCCTCTGGAAATGGAATCCCCTCTCCGCGTGGTGGCTCGATTCGTACTCGCTGGCCTACACCGTGGCAAGCCTTCTCAATCAGCTTTTCGGGAAGGGCAAGGAGCCCTTTTGGCAGCAAGCCTATACCAACCTGGTGCGCTGGATTATCGAGCTTCACCGGGTGCTACCGGAGCAGTGGGTGACATTGCAGCAGGTCTATCAATGCGCGATTGACCCGGATCTTTTCACGGCCAAGATCAAACAGGCCGAGAAGTTCAGCGCAGAGTTGAATACGGGGGAGGTGTTCATTCCGTCCGAAGTCTGGAAACCCAAAATGTTCGAACTAGCCGAGTGGGGTTTGAAGTCCACACCGGACGGGAAGGAAATGCGGACGGGCTACACCGTGGAATTGGCGCATAAGCTAGAGAAATTGGCGATCCAACCCCGGATTGTTTGGGAACCCGGAGCCGGTGACGATGTGAGAGAGCGCGTGGCCGCTGTGAAGCGGTGGTTTGAGAACGACTGGCAAAAGCTGGACAACAAAATCAAATCCTCGATTGTCGAGGGCGTTTCGGTATTCCTCTCGATGTTCGATATGCTGGACGTGGCGGCGGTGTTTTGCCCGCCCGCGCCGGAAGTCTCCGACAATCCCAAACGCATTGGCCCGCCGATACCATTGCTGGAAGGCCCCGCCATTTGCCCCCGCTCTATAAATTGATCGAGGACGGCAAGGTGCTGGCCTTGAATATGCCAGCCGGGAGCAACCCGGCGCTGGCGCGCGCTGTGGGCGTCATGCTCAAAAACGCATGGCTCCAAGCCTTGCTAATGCGCCCCGCGAAGATGAAAGAATCCCCCACGGCCTACTTTCGGCCAGCGGTCTTTATCTGTGACGAGTATCAAGCGTTCGCGTCGGTAGGCGAGGACGATCCGACCGGCGATGAAAAATCCTTTGCCTTAACGCGGCAATGCCGGTGCATCTCCATTGTTGCGACCCAATCCATATCCTCATTGCGGGCCGTGCTTGGCAGTTCGGAGGCGTGGCGGGCGCTCTTACAGACGCTTCGCACCCGGATCTTCCTATCCTTGAGCGACGACGCATCCGCCAAGATTGCATTGGAATTGTGCGGGCAGGTTGCCAAGATCAAAGGATCGTACACGATCAGCGAGACCTCGAAGCGGGCGAACGTGTCCCCGCTATCGGGCCGCGCCGGTGGATCGGGCGGAAGCATCGGCGCAACCAAGTCTTTTCAGGAGCGCCGTGAGGCCGTCTTTCACCCGCGAGACTTCACCTTGTTTGGAAACTGTCAGGCCATTTGCTTGCCGTATGACGGAGCGCAATCGCTGAAACCCCGGAGGGTTTATCTCAAACCTCACTACCTTCCCCTGGAACATTCTTATTGGAGAGCGAAGGAGGCCGGACAGATATGAGCAACGCGGCCAGTGGGTTAGCACACCTAAAGCCATTCCTTCCAGGGCTTGAACCCCTGCTGGAAGATCCCGAAGTGAGCGAGATCATGATTAACGGCCCCGGCAATGTTTGGATCGAGGCCAGGGGCTTTCTTACAGCCTATGAAGCACCAGGCCTGGACCAAGCGGCGCTACTGCGGGCGGCAATCCACATCTCGCGGCCTTTGGGACTGGACCCGGCCACCACGCCCATCATCGACGCCCGCCTCGATGATGGTTCCCGCGTGGCGATCTGTGTTCCCCCGGCCAGTCTTCACGTCGCTATCACCATCCGGCGTTTCGGCAAGCGGACCTTCAGCGCCGAGGATCTAGTCGAGCAGAAAGCCCTACCGGAAAACGTCTTGGAAGCGGCGAAGCTGGCCTCGATGACGAGGAAAAATATCTTGGTTTCAGGTGGGACTGGATCAGGCAAGACCACCTTGCTCAATGCCCTCATAGAACTGCTACCCGATGACGAGCGCATTGTGGCAATCGAGGACACCTTGGAGCTTCGGATTGACCACTCGAATTGTGTCCGGTTTGAAGCCAGGGGCCTACAGGAAGGCGCGGTCACGATCCGCGATCTAGTACGCCATGCCTTGCGGCATCGCCCGGATCATATCGTGGTGGGCGAGGTTCGAGGCGGCGAGGCGGCGGATCTACTCCAAGCCCTCAACACTGGACACGGCGGCTCACTGACGACCGTACACGCCAACAACGCGGAGAGCGCCCTGTCGCGGATCGCCAGTTGCGCCATGCAGGGCGACAACGAGCTTCCCTGGGAAGTCACCTGTCGCGGTGTGGTGGACGGCATCGCTATGGTAATTCACATGACGCGGCGGGAAGGGCGACGATTCGTGGAGGAAGCCGCATACGTCAAGGGTTACGACGCGAAGGAGAACCGATGGGACATAGAACGGCTCGAACGAGTCTCGCTCACAAGCTGAAATCGAAGCGGAGCGCGAGAATCGGCATTGTCATCTTGATTTTGGGGATGCTTGCGCTTATCACCGAGGCGCAATATGAACCGCGCAGTGCCGTGGTGGAGCGGGTGATTGATGGAGACACCATCGAGGTTCGGGTGGACGGCCAGACTCACACCGTCCGCTTGATCGGCGTAGACACCCCAGAGACGAAACACCCCACCAAAGCGGCGCAGTATTTTGGGCGCGAGGCAACCGCTTTCACCAAGGCTCATCTTGAAGGCAAGACCGTTGCTCTCGAAAAGGACCGCATCGGAGATACCGTAGACCGCACGGTCGCTTGCTTCGCTACGTCCGCCTCGACGGAAACAACTTCAACGCCCGGCTCATCCGCGAGGGCTACGCTCACGCTTACCGAGGGACTTCCTTCTCAAAACGGCAGGAGTTTATCGACCTGGAAGACAAGCGAGGCGGTGGGGAATCGGCTTATGGAGCCGCCGCTGAAATTCATGAGTATGACCACGGACCTTCTAAGAGAACTTAAAACCAAGCACATCGACCTCCTGGAAACAGAGTTACGGGAGTTGCTCAAGGAGTGAGGCTTTGTGCAAAAGTCGGTGCGGTTAAACGGAGAACCTCGTAGGGTATGGGAACTTCCACTGGAGCAATTGGATGCAGTCAAAAATAAAATTGCAGCGAATGTTTTTGCTGTAGCCGATGTAGTCACCAATTGACGGGCATATGTATCTAAAAAAGAGAGCAAAAGAGGACCCCACATATCACCCGCTATTACTAACTACACTGACTACACTTTCTCATGAAACTTCCTCTGGACCCTGCGAGGTATCACCCCTCGACGAAACCGCTTTGGCAAGGCAGTTTAGACTCTCAGCTCTGAGGCGATTGAGAACCACTCAACTGAGACCGACGATGACTGGACCGACCAAAACAGAGGATCGTCGAGGGATGAAACTTCAACGTTTAACATTTATCCATCGTCGGGATACAGAGTTCTCCTGTAGCCCCGAAGGGGCGAGGATCTAGTTGAAAGAATGAGGCTAGAGAAACAGATCAAGAGCATCGAGATCATCGAGATTGACGAGCAGTTCTACTTCAAGGTGTCTGATGCTGCCAAATACATTGGTCTGTCTCCAAATACTCTTCGCAAATACACGGATCTTGGTCTCATCAAGGCAAAACGACTGCCCATCAGTGGAGATCGAAGTTATCGAAAGGATTGGCTGGATGAGTTTATGGAGAATCTGCCTGATGCAGTAGATCGCTTCACAGTCTCAGCCTATAATCATCCTCAATCTGACCTGTCCTCGAACCCAAGGAAGGAGGTTCGATAGTGGGTATTAGAAAATATCGAGGACGGATCGTATGTGACAAACGGTGGCCTGATGGCAACCGCACAACCCGAGTATGTGCTAACCGGACTCAGGCGAAACAGCTGTTGGATCGAATCAACGTCTCGATTGCAGATGGCACTTGGCAAGAGTTCAAAGATAGGCTGAAACTAAGAGATCGTGGAGCACTAACATTGAAGGAGTTTTCTGAGACCTACATGGAGGAGTATTCCAAGAGCAGAAACAAGGTGAGTTCTCAGGTTCGCAAGGAAGTAGCTTTCAAGTTCCTGAACCACTCATTGGGGAAAATGAATCTTGAAGCTATTACTCCAGCCCATCTTCACAAGTACGTTAGAAACCGCAAATCCAAGGGCCTGTCAGATGCTACCGTCAACCGTGAAATCACAATCTTGAAGCATCTTCTAAATTACGCTGCTGAGTGTGGAGTCATTGAGTCCAGTCCAGTGGAGAAGTTCAAACGTTTGAAAGAAGAACAGAGGGAAAGACCTCGTTTTACTGAAGATCAGGTTCAAGGGGTTATTGGTGCTGTGAGGCCAGATTGTAGACTACTGTTCGTTTTCATCCGCGAAACGGGTTGCAGACGTGAGGAAGCCTTGTCACTACAGCATTGGCAAATTCAAGAGGAATCCAGGTTGGTGGTGTTCAGCGAAAATACTAAGTCCAAAAAGTATCGTTACGCTCCACTCACCGATGAGGCTCTTCAGGCAGTGAGAACCCTTTCCAAACTGGAGGACTGCCCCTACGTCTTCTACAACCCCAAAACTAAGGACCGTTGGCACGATTGCAGAAAGCCTTGGGAACAGGCTAGGGAGAAGGTTGGTTTGCCCGAGATGCAGGTGAAAGACTTACGTTGTCACTTCGCAATTGACCTTGCTGAGAATGGAGCTGATATGCGCGACATCCAACAGGTCCTAGGCCATGCCAGCGTTGCCACTACTGAGAAGCACTATGCCCAATTCTCCCCTAAACACTCCGCCAAGAAGGTTCTGAAGGTGCTTGAAGACGGTAAGAATGGAAACAAAACGGAAACATCGGGTAGAATGACCCATGTTAGCAAACAGGCAGCGAAGTGGTAAGTTTTTTATATTAAATAGTTAACCTCCATGCGCCCGTAGCTCAGCATGGATAGAGCGTTGGTCTCCGGAACCAAAGGCCGAAGGTTCGAATCCTGCCGGCCGTACCACTTATTTCCTTGATTCCACATAGTTTGCAAAATCAGCCACTGGATCTGACCCGCGTCAATTTGACAGATGTTTCCATTTGTCTGTCATTTTACGGAATAACCACATCACATCACGACTCCCAAAAGCCCAACCTGTAACTCCTTTATCGACTCCGTTTGTAAAATGGTCTTGCGGTGTTTTGTGCACCACTGGGGGTGTTTCTGCCGAGTGTGCATGACCAGGCTTACCTTGTTATTTCCATCGATTCCATCGGGGTAGCCTGCCACCGGACAGGGGATCTTTCCGGGTCTGCATTGCTGGAGATGAACTTCAGGAAACCACTGTTTCAATTCATCATCAGTCAGCTGCTACCGGTACACCCTGATATTACAATACTTACGATGTCGTTTCCTTTATGTTACATGCATTTCGCAGGACCAAAGAACAGTTGACTCAAGGTTGGGGGGGGGTGATAGGTTTTGATTACTTAGTCGACTTTGATCCAGACGCGCCAGACCTGGAGTTAAACGAGGTTTGGTCGGGAGGTTCGTTAATGGCAGACCGTTACTCAGCGATAGTGGTTGGCGCCGGGCACAACGGGTTGGTGGCAGCTAACTATCTTGCTAGGGCAGGTGCTCAAGTCCTCGTCCTTGAGCGGCGGGATCTTGTCGGTGGTGCTTGCGTAACTGAAGAACTCTTCCCGGGCTTTCGGATCTCTAGCTGTTCGTACTTCTGTCATTTGCTTCAGGGAAAAGTTATTGACGACCTGAAACTGTGGGAGCACGGCTTCGATGTGTATCACGTGGACCCAGCCCGCTTTCAGCCGCTCGCGGACGGGAGACACCTCCTGATCTGGGAGGATGACGAACGCACGGCTGAGGAGATCCGGCGCATATCGCCCAAGGATGGCGACGGGTATCATCACTGGGTAGCGTTCTGGAAGCGCGCCTGTGGGATTCTCAATCCCTATCTTCTGACCGATCCTCCCACGCTGGCGGAGGTTGTCGCCAGTGTCAGGGGTACTTCTGACGAGCAGGTGTTCGAGCGGATGCTGACCGGAAACATGAAAGACCTGGTGGAGGAGTCTTTCGAGTGCAAACTAATCCGGTCAGTTTTCATAGATGCTCACGACGCGGGCGATGTCAGTGCTCCGGGCAACATTATGCCCATCGCATACCTCAAATGCAGCATGCTCAACGAACCCAAAAACGTCGGAATACCCAAAGGCGGAATGGGCAGCATCACCCAGGCCATGGCCAGCGCGGCCAAGGCTAGTGGTGTGGAGATTCGGGCCAGCGTTGAGGTTAAACGTATAGCCGTTAGAAACGGCAGGGCCGTGGGCGTAATCCTGGGTAACGGCGAGAAGCTAGAAGCCGACGTGGTCCTTTCCAATGCCGACCCGAAGCGCACGTTCCTGAACCTGGTGGACCCGGAGGCCTTAGAACCTCGTTTCATCAACAGCATCCAACGGCTGAAAACCAACCTCTCCTGCTTGAAGTTCCACTGTGCCGTCCGAGAGTTGCCCGATTTCTCAGCTTACCTGGGCCCCGACTTCAATCCCCAATACCTGGCGAGTGTCAGGATTTGCCCGTCAGTGGAGTATTTTGAGCAGAACTGGGATGAAGCCAGGCGTGGTCTGCCTTCAAGTTGCCCCGTGTTATTCCTACAGATTCCCACGGTGTACGACGCCAGTTTGACAGCGCCGGGCCAACACGTTGTGTCTGCGTGGGTGATCTACGCTCCGGTCCGGTTGCGAGAGGGCTCCTGGGATGACGTTAGGCAGCAGGTCGGCGAACACCTGATTGACGTTATTACCCAACACGCTCCAAATTTCCGCGACACCCTCATCGACTGGAATCTGTTCACACCCTTGGATCTGGAGCGCCGCATGTACCTGACCGACGGCAACATCCGTCACCTCGACCTCACCTCCCAGCAACTACTAGCCCAGCGCCCTAATCGCCAGTTATCAAGCTACCGAACACCCATCAACAGACTGTACCTGTGCGGCGCAGGAACCCACCCCGGCGGCGATGTAACCGGAGCTCCGGGGCACAACGCGGCCAACGCAGTCCTTCGAGATTGGGAAAAGGAGTGAACGGGGAGAAAATCGTCAACAGTGTTTTCTGCCACATAGGATGAGCGTATTTAGGAAGCCGAGTACTTAAGTGGTAGGATAGAAAAACCGGTGGTTAGACATGGATAATGACGAGAGTCTGCGTCATCATCTTCTGAACTTGCTGAGCGGCGAAGGGGCCCATATGACCTTCGAACAGGTTCTTGGCAACCTCCCCTCTTCAATGCGAGGCCAAAGAACGGCCGTGATTCCCTATGCCATCTGGGAACTTCTTGAACATTTGCGTATCGCCCAGTGGGATATTCTGGAATTCAGCCGAAATTCCTGCCACGTATCCCCTGAATGGCCTGGTGGTTATTGGCCTGAAAGTGAGACACCTTCTGACGACACCGCCTGGCAGAACAGCGTCGGAGCTTTTCAGTCAGACCTTCAGGCCATGAAGGAACTTGTGCGAGATCCCTCCACCGGTTTATTCGTGCCTATTCCACACGGAAACGGACAGACAATTCTTAGAGAAGCTTTGCTAGTAGCCGACCACAATGCCTACCATCTGGGCCAAATTATGCTGATTCGAAAGCTTTTGGGAGCCTGGCCGGCTGGATCCGCTTTGTAGACGCTTGCCACATCCCTATGGCCACATCCAGTATACCCTGCCCCGTGGGGGGAGCACGCGATAATAAGAGACCCTAGTCGCAGAGATTTTCTCAATATTCCTTCTGTTACAAAATATCCAACGATCCTGTAACCCCTCTATAAACACTGAAGTCCCACGACCCCTCAGAGCTGCTAGATAGGGATTTCTGTACCTCGAATGCGGCCCTGTAGAAAAGTCTGCTCAATAACAGGATTTATTTAATTGAGTCACCTTAGCGCGGAAAGTACCGTAAACACTGAATTTCAAAGATTTAGAGAGTACACATTAGAGGACATGATGATGTGGTAAATGACACAGAGTTTTTCTAGTTGATGGGTAACCCCACCCTGCAGCAGGGGAACGTTGCTCAGTCGACTCCATCCACACTTCCAAGTTCGTCGGTTGTCTGCCATCATTCCCCTATGAAACGACTACTGGTCCTTCCCGTTCTGCTACTCACCCTCTTGGTTGGGAACCCTGTGTTCTCTGCTGATTTCCAGAAGGGATTAAAGGCTTACCAACAGGGAGACTATGCGACTGCGTTGAAGGAGTGGAAACCTCTTGCTGAACAAGGACATGCCAAGGCCCAGGCAGCTCTGGGTTTGATGTACATCGTAGGAGAAGGAACGGTACAGGATTATGTCTATGCGCATATGTGGTTAAGTATTAGTGCATCGGAAGGGGTTAAGATTGCGGTGGAGAACCGAGAAATAGTTGCGAGAAAAATGACTCCTTCACAAATCGCAAAAGCACAACAACTTGCCAGTGAATGTGTAAAGAAGAACTACAGAGGGTGTTGAGAGAAAAACCCCTTACCTAAAACCTTTATAAACTTGATTGGCTTCTCTTTACTGTTCTCATCTTAGTTCTCCATGGCCCCTTTCGCTAAACTTGAGGTAACCCTATCGGCTTTCTGAGTATCTCCGACATCTGGTATTTCGCAAACTTCTCCCTGGCCAGAATCTAGTGCTGAAGGCATTGGTTCCTTCGCAGGACCAAAGAACAGTTGACGCAAGGTTGGAGGGCTGATAAGTTTTGACCATTCACCACAGAGAGACCCGAAGAAGTTCCATCCAAGACTGACATGAAGGATGTCGGTTAAGTTAGAGGAATAATCAGCTTGACTGAAATACAAAGGAGTAAGAGAAAATGAATTTTCGATACTACAAAGTTCTCGTGGCGACTATGGCCATTCTGCTGTTTGGTAATTTTGACTGCCAGGGCGAACCGGTCAAAAAAGCCAAACATGCTGACAAGAGCATTCCTGAAATCTCTCTTCCGCATTTCGAGGGGGAGCGGTATGAAGCGGAGGTTCCGGACACGCTGGACCTGGCGAAGAGGGCGGAGCTAGCCATCCATGCCATCACCCGGATGGTTGACCAGGACAGAAATTACGCCCTGTACTGTCATGCCTGGTTCAACAGGAGACCTCCGGTCATAGCACTCTCCGACTCGGACGGCTTGGACGGGGGGGCGTGCGCGGCGAAACATCTGGAGGCCTTGCCCCTGCTGCGCCTCATGAGCGGAAGTACCGACAACCTTGAAGTGGATCAGGGGTGGATGCAGAGCCGGCTCCGGATCACCGGGGAAGACGGCATCACCTACTGGCTGCCCAGTATGATTGTCAACCCCAATTTCCAGGCGCCCTTCGACGAGCCGTATGGGAGTGTGGAAAACGAGGGACGGCAGATCCTGGCCCTGGCGATGTGGTATCAGCACGACCAGAACCCCTTGTGGACGACCCTGATCAAGAAGAAGGTCCAGCGCTTGATCGAGTTAGCGGTGGAAGAGGAGGACTGGGCCTACTTCACCAATCGTGCCTATCTTCCGTCGTCGCGTGTCGGTGAAGTGATGTTCACGGCAGAAGACCGGGCAGAGACAGTCAAGGATCCCTCGGGGGGGAGGGGACGATTCGAAAATCTTTACTACGCCCATCAGGTCAATTTCATGGTTTCCCGTAGTTTATGTGTCGCTTATCGAGTGATCGGCTATGAACCGGCCTTGGAACTGGCAGGCAAAATAATCAGGGGCGTGGTCAAGCACCAGCCAGGTTTTGACCAGGATGGCCGCTGGCTGATCCATCATTCCCACACCGCTGCCGCCTCCCTGTTGGCCATCCTGGAATATGCCATGGTGACCGAGGATAGGGAACTGCTGGAATTGGTCAGGAGGAGTTATGAGTACGGCAAGGTGATCGGCGAGCCTTTGGTGGGTTTCTTCCCGACCTTCGTTGCCGGTTCTGACAAGTCCATCGCCAGCCACATCGACGTTTGCGAGACCTGTGAGATCGCAGACATGATCGGCCTGGGCCTCAAGCTCACGCAGTCGGTTATGGGAGACTATTGGGAGGACGTGGACCGCTGGGTGCGCAACCAGTTGGTGGAGAACCAGCTGACCTCCATCGACTGGGTGGACAGCGTTCAGGCAGAAGACTTCAAATACCTGCCCGCAGAGTTTGAGGAAAAGCCTGTGGAGGCTTGGCAAAGCACGGATATTGAAAGAGCCATAGGAGCATTCGCCGGGTACTCGTTACCCAACGACTGGGGACCGGCCAGCGTGCACATGTGCTGCACAGGCAATGCGTCGAGAACCCTCTACTGGATCTGGGACAGCATCCTGACGCACCAGAACGGTAAGGTCAGGGTGAACCTGCTGTTAAACCGCGCTTCACCCTGGCTGGACGTGGACAGCCACCTGCCGAATGAGGGGAAGGTGGCGCTCAAGGTCAAGGAGGCCAAAGAGGTTGCGGTGCGCATTCCGGAGTGGACGGATCGTCAAAAAGTCTCCTGCAAGGTCAACGGTCAAGGGCAGGAGTTGACTTGGTCGGGAAACTACGTGGAAGTGGGAGATCTGAAGAGAGGTGACCGTGTGAGCGTGGAGTTTCCCATGAGAGAGAAAACCCTGTTTCGGGTCATCGGCAGATTACCCTATAAGCTCACCATCAAGGGTAATACGGTGGTGGAAATCGATCCGAAGGGAAAGATCAATCCCCTCTATCAAAGGGATCAGTACAAGCTGGAGAAGGCTCCCCGGAAGAAGGTGACCCGATTCGCCTCCAGAGAAACTATACTCTGGTAATGGTGCATTCGCGGTGAAAAATCGCGTCAGACGCTTCCCCCAGAGGTGGTGAAGACGAGAGAAGATTTACACGAATCTGGTCAGTACCCCTTTTAGACAACAGGAGAATCAGTAGGTTTTCTCCATGTTCCTTTTAGGGGAGTTCGATTGTTCCATCGACTTCACAGATAAATCGGTCGCCAAGCAGGGTACAGTCGAATTTACTTTCTCCTTTCATTCCCTTGAAACGGCCCGTGCCTTTGAAGTAAACCGCTGTGCCAACGTCATGGCCGTTGGACACCTGACTTGCCCATTCTTCATAATAGGAGGAGCCGTCTGCGAAGGTGAACTTGCCATAACCGTGTTCCTTACCGGTACCGTCACTCCGGTAGTCCCCAGTTCCCCATATCTCAATCTTGTATGCTGGTTCTGTCGGCCCCTTACGCCGTATCCCCACCCCCTTAGCCTGGAATATGGCTATGGTATGACCGGGTTCGTCTCCCACCTCCACGGTTTCAGTCTCTGTGGCCACATTGATGTGTTGTGAATGGAACCGAATCTTCTCTCCAGCAAAGCCATACTCCATCATGACAAGCATTAAAATAAGAACTGAGAGCGGTAAGATAACTACGAACAACGAACGTTTACACATATCGTTTCCTCCTTGCGTAGTGAAACACGGAAGTCTCAATCCGACATTCCTCATATCAACTTCCGATATGACTTCCACCAACCTTCCTGTTATGAGTTTTCAAAATCTATCAGCCTTCTAACCTTAGAGTCCATTGTTTTTTCTCATCTTTTGGCCGAAAATGGACTCTGATTCCTGGGTTTAGTCCCCTTGAAGTACTTGCCTCTCTTTTTCTATTTCCGCTTGCCCCACTTCACCAAGTGGTAGCCAATGTGTCGCAGCATGGGAATTCCGTTCATTTGGCCCGATTTAAGGAGACTTGGATTGATTACTGAGCGATCGGTTCCATTAAGATTCTCTCACTCTTATTACTTCGTGCATAATACCTAAATGAAACTTCTGATTTACACATCACGCAGCAGATGATTCAATATCGATTTTGAGTGAAAGAGGTGTTAAATGGCAAAAGTAGTGACCCGCAGAGAGATTCTGAGAGCAGGACTCATGGCGACGAGCGTGTTGGCGATGGGCATGCCTGAATGGGCAATACCCACCCTGGCCCAGGGAGAGACGCTCGTTCCATTTACTGACATACCCGACGACTTCAATCCCGGTAGTCAGAACTCGCCGGTCCGTGTCTACGATATTCGGAAGATCACAACTGAAAACACGTTTACTCCAAGGAACGAGTTCTTCACCATCGGGCACTACCCGCAGCCTGAAATCGATGCCTCAATGTACCGGTTAGAGGTGTCCGGATTGGTTGATTCACCGATGCAGCTTTCTCTCGCAGACATTCAGGAGCGACCATCAGTTGAATTGGCGGCTGGTTACGAATGTTCAGGTAACACCGGACGCAACGTCCATGGGTTGGCGTCCAATGGCCTGTGGACAGGTACCCGGTTGAGCGACCTGCTCACGGACCTAGGAGTCCGGCAGGAGGCCCGGGAAGTTGTCTTCTTCGGCACCGATCATGGAGAGCGGGAAGTGACATTTCGGCGTCAGAGCTTCACACTCGACCAGCAGTTTGCGCGGAGCATGTCTCTCGAAAATGCAATGAAACCCGAACCTCTACTAGTTTACCGCCTGAACAATGAGTCCCTGACCCGTGAGCAAGGGTTTCCTGTGCGCTTGCTTGTGCCTGGCTGGTACGGGGTCGCCAATGTAAAATGGCTTTCGGGAATCCATATTCAGGAAGACCGCTTCGTCGGCCACTACCAGGCGTGGTGGTACCGGACGATCATGGGCGATAGAATCGGTGGTGACATGAAGTTTACGGAAAATGAAGTCACTAGGATGCAGCTGAAATCGGTTATTGCTCGGGTAACGAAACGAGGCGCTAGTTACCATATTCTCGGGTTCGTTCTGAACGATGGGACGCCACTTCGGTCCGTCGAGGTGAAGGTGGACGACGGTCCGTGGCAACCCACGGTGCTTGTTGCATCCAACTCGGAATATTCGTGGAAGCTATTTACTTACCGGTGGCAGGGAGCGACATCGGGAGAACACACTCTAGTCTCGCGTGCCACCGACGCTAATGGACAGGTTCAGTTGACGGAAGCTGATCTTGAAACCAAGCGGACATTTTTGGAGCACAGTGCTCAGTTCACCCGTAGGGTAAGGATTTCTTGAGGACTGGCTTAAGATACTCAGATTAATTTATTGAATATAGAAAAAAATAGATAGGAAGGAATGGTACGGTTTGGGGTGCGAATTGGTATAGACCGTAAGTATATTATTTTCTTTGTTTACAGAGTGGAGTCGTTTGAATTCCAGTTGCAGAAAGGGTTTCAAAAATGAGTTCGGCGTGTGAATGGGGCTGGGCATTTTCGTGCGTGCACCCCTTGAGAGAAAACAACTCTCCCGTCGGCACCAGACGCTTAAGTTCTTCAAACCAGTTGAGGACGACGTTTGCCAAATCATTTTTTGGCGGCGGCTGGTGGGTGCAATTGTTTTCAAGTCGAATACCCAGCCCCCCCCTTGATCACCCACCGATGGTCTACGTGTTCTTAATGTCTTCCAGCGGATTGGCCTCGAGCAACAGGAGGTCGACCAGCTTGCCGGGTGCTAACGTGCCGAGATGGTTGTCCAAGAGCTGAAAGCCTCCTCCACCAAGCGCTTGATTCCCTCAAACCATTGGAACTTTTCTTAGATGGGCAGCCGGTTGTCCTTGCCGTATCCCGTGAGCTCCACATAGCCCCGGCCAAGAGGCTTACCCAGTGAGTTCCGGACCCTCACCGCTCCCTCCCAGTAGTAAAGCTTGGGCAAGTGTCGGCTTCGATTCTCTTGGTTTTGAAGTTCCGGGACCAGTTCTAGCTCCAGTCCCTCTTCCGGCAGTGACACTCTCCATGCCGAAGGATAGCGGCTGCCCGTGTCAGGGCTGATCCAATGGGATAATGTCTGTATGCTCCATGTCTTGGGATCGAGATAGCGGACTCGACCCTCCTTATTGACTCGTGTTCCCCGCGCGAAATCGACGGCACCCGAACGGTCACGAAGGTGATAGAGCATGATATCCACGTCTCGGTCGAGCTGAAGGCTAAACCAGTCCCACCCTACCTGATTCTTCGCCAGCTGGTTGGAGCCGAACTCCTTGTCCATCCAGCTCTCCCCTTCCACCTGAAACCGCTGACCTTCCCGCCACAGGGTCCCCCGCGTAGCTAGGCGAGTGAAACTGTAGTAGTGACTGGCAGCGGAGGGAGATTTGCCCTTACGGCTCAGTCCCCCCGGTCCCTGGAAGATCAGCGGCTTCAGTGGCACAGTGGAAAGCTGGAAGCCGAAACGCTGCTCCTCATCCTGCATTCCAAAATCGAAGGACTGGCCATTCCAGTGAAGTGTCCATCTGTTGTCGGTGCCAGCCGGGGCACGGCTCCAGGCGATGAGCGGATGGGGATAAAGAGAAAATTCGCCCAGCAGAGGAATGGCGCGATAAAGGACTTCACTGAAAACATGGCGCCTGTCGAACAGATCGCTAATGGCAGCATGGCCCATGATGAGACCGTTGGCGGCCCACCGTGATTCCAGCTGCGGAGACTCTGGACGAAGACCGATGCGAAAGAAGGTGAACTGGTAACCAAAGCGGCGCTCCGGATCGCTGCTGGAATGCAGGTGACCCGTGAAGTACCACCATTCAGTCTTGAATTCGGGATGAGCCCAGTGGTCCCGGGGAAAAGACCAGGCGTATGCCGGTTCCGCCGTCTTCCACTGCCAGTTGATGGAGGAGATGTCCAGCAGGGAAGCAGCCAGAGTGAGCAGCCCCAGGGCGAACATCGATTTACTGAAGGTCATCTCGATTCAACTCCGTAGCCGGTGTTCGACTGGCTCGCAGCGCCGGATAGAGGCTGGTCAGCGTCACAGCTCCCAGGATGATGATCGCTGCCTGGGCCAGAGCAGAACCGGGCCAGTGAAACTGGATGGTCCAGCCAAAGTAGCTCCGGTTGATTATGAAGATGAGAATCAGGGCCAGCAGCAGGCCCCCCGCCAGACCCAGCCCCAAACCCATCAGTCCCATGCCCAAGCCTTTTCCCAGGAAAATACGAAAGATCTGGCGGGGGTGCGCACCTAAAGCCCGATACAATGCCAGCTCAGCTACCTGGGAGCGGGCCAAGATCAGTAAAGCCAGCATGATGCCACACACGGCGATAAGCAGGCTCATCACCTGCAGGATCCGTACCACGGAAAAGGTCTGATCAAATATCTTGAAAATATCCTCCCGTAGTCGGCGATTGCTACGGATCCGCAACGGCAGTTCGGCAAAATGGGTTTTCAACTCGTCTACTACCTGCTCAGCCTCCCACCCTGCTTTCAAATAGAGGGAAACGCCGTTGATGCCACCGTCTCCGAAGCAGCGCTCCATTGCACCCAAATCCATGGCCACAGCCCCCGCTTCCGAGGAGTAATCGTAGAAGACGCCGGCAATTGGCCGTTTGACACGAGCGCCCGATGCACTAAATTCGAGCACCTGACCTACTGTCAAGCCCACCCGACGGGCTAGCCCTTCGGAAATCAGTACTGCATCTTGTTCCTGCACTTGAAATAATGCCTCTTTCGGATCGCCCCAAAGCAGTGGGAATCGCCGTTTTCCCTCTTGCAGGTCCATGTCCACTCCGGAGATCGAGACCGGTTTCTGGTCGATGTAAACCTGGATCTTTCGCAGTCGATCTGCTTCAGCGACAGCCGGATGGGAGGATAGTGCCGAAATCAGCTCTGGGTTCAAAACAGCTTCCGGTTGGCCATGCCACGACTCTGCGGCGATGTAGACGTCGGCACGGACCGTTGTTTCTACCCAAACTTCCATGGTGCGTCGAAAACTCCCAATCATCAAGGTGATTCCAATCAGCATGGAAATGGCGATGGCCAGTGAGGCGACTGAAAAGGAACTGGTCTGCAGGCGGGCCAACAGGCTTCTCAGGCTGTAGCCGAAACCGAAGCTGCGGATGGGAATCCGCTTGCAAGTCTGCTGAACAACGAACGGTGTCAGAAGGGACAGCCCCAACAGTAGGCACAGGGCCAGCACGAAGCCCGAGTGTTTCCAGTTCTGCCCCATCCACCAGAACCAAATCAACGTTGCAGTTTGCAAAGTCAGACTGACACCGAACAGAGGCAAGGCCAGCGAACTGGCTTTTTCGTGTAGGGTAAAAGGCGTCAGTAGCGCTTTGATATCTTTACGACTCATGTCTAGGGTCGGAAGAAACGCGCCCACAATGGCGCCGCCGATGCCGATAAAGGTGGTTAGCAGATAGAGCCAAGTGGGAATCTGCACCGCCTCGATTCCCTGCAACAGGTAAACGTTCGTCAGCGTGGAATTGACCATGTCTACATTGCTCCGAGCCACCCAGTAGCCCAACGGTAAGCCTGCCACAACGCCGAGGAGTCCCAACAGAGTCACCTCTCCCAGGATCAGTCCGAAAACCTGTCCGCGAGTTGCTCCGATGGAACGCAGCAGACCGAACTCGGAGCGCCTTCGCACGAGCGAAGCCTGGATGCTGGTGTAGACCAGAAAAAGTCCGACGAACAGGCTGATGAGGCTCAAAGCGGTAAGGTTCAATCGGAAAGCACTCATCAGACTGATGGCTTCATTTTTCCGTTGTTCTGGAGTCTGAACCCTCACCGACAGGCCCAGTTGCTGTTGCAGTCGCTGAGCCACTTCAGCAGTTTGAAACTCCTCCCCAATCTGCACGTCAATTTGATGGATATGCCCCGGAATTCCCAGCAGGCTTTGCGCCTGTGCGATATCCATAACGGCCAGTTTTCGGCTGGCCAAGGGATTGACTTTCTGGAAGTCAATCAGGGATCCAATCTGCAGGGCAAGGCGGCGGGTACCACTACTGACTTCGATCCGGTCGCCCAGGTGCCACCCCTTGTCTTTGGCCAGCGAGGGGGTGATGGCGACCGATCCCTTTTCAAACAGAGCCATGAAAAGATCATCGGACAGATCTCGCCAGGGTAGGTTCACTGGGGACAACAAATCTACACCTAGGATCTGGAGGAAGAATGGTCGGTTCCCAGGCACCGCTACCTGGATGCGGTAAAGGGGCCAGGCGGCTGCCACGCCTTGGGTGCCCAGCACCTGGGGGAAAAGCGTTTCCGAAAAAGTGGAGCTTTGGCCTAAAACGGTGAGGTCGGCCTCGCCGCTGACGGCTTGGATGCCTGCTGAGAAAGCGCCAATGGCATTCAGGTTGATGATTTGGATGGCAACGACTGATGCCACACCCAGAGCTACACCGAAGGCGGTCAAAAGAAACAGGGTGTACGCACGTCGGAAATGAGCCAGGGATGCTCTTAGAAAATAGACAATCACGATTTCTCAAGGATTCCGCTATGCAGGTACCAGGTCTCGTCTGCCAGCCGGGCCAGCTCCAGACTGTGGCTGACATAGACGAGGGTGCTTTGGTTCTCTGAAACCATGTCCGCCATCATTCCCATGACCAATCGACTATTTTCATCATCCAAATTACCGGTGGGTTCATCGGCCAGCAGGAGCGCTGGTTGACGGAGCAAGGCACGACAGATGGCGACCCGCTGCATTTCTCCGCCGCTCAGTTTTTGGACATTGTCCTGGGCTCGATCGCCCAGTCCAACCCTATCGAGAAGCATCCTCACCCGGGACTCCACTGCCGAAGCGTCTTGTCCGGCAATCATTTCGGGTAAGGCGATGTTGTCCTTAACCGACAGATGTGGCAGTAGATAAAAGAATTGAAAGACTAGACCAATTTGGTGGCGTCTCAGAAGTGTACGCTTCCGCTCGGAAAGCGTCTCCAGACTTTGACCACCGATCTGGATTTCCCCACTGCTTGGAACGTCGATTCCAGCAGCTAGGTGCAGCAGGGTCGATTTGCCACTGCCACTGCGTCCCACAATTGCAATTTTCTTCCGCTCAGGAACGGCAAAGGAGACATCGTGCAGTACAAATCGGCTAGCTCCCAGCGTATCATCGTACACCTTGCTCACTTGACGAAAGCTGAGTGCAAGGGGAGCTTGGTCAGCAGATCCTTGGCTTGATTCGTCACGCACCGTGTTTGTCGAAATCATTAGGCTTTAATGTTTAAGCATATCTAAGTTACAAGTTCCACGTTCCATGTTGCAAGTCGATGTAGGGCGTGATGCGTAACGAATGAATCTAAATTCAAAACCCCACATTTTAAATGCTAGATTGGTCAGTTAGAAGGCAATGTCAATTTGGTATTTGGGCCAATTGAATTGTAGAATAATTCGCAACACGAGATGAACCAGCTAGGCTTTCGGAGCTGAAGAAATAGGATTCCTGCTGGTCTGGTCTGCCTGGTTTACTCAAAATCGGCAGTTCTGGTCTAACATGGTCGACGAGAGAGGAAAAGAGTCACAGTGGTTCAAGGTCAGTGATCGGCGGCAGTTCACCGGGGAAGAAGAGCCGCCGCCAGGCGTTGATTCACTCCATCCAGAAGCTTCTCCTGAGCTTCACGAGTTGAAAGTCATAAGTATGACCAATGGAGCACTCACAAAGGAGCGGAACTTTTTTCTTGCCGGGTTCTTTGCTATGTTTGGTTTTGGCCTACTGTTCAGGGTCCTAGTAGCTTGGCTAACACCTCCAAATGATGAAATCGCTCTCGCTCTTGCAGGGATTTTGACCCTGATAACAAAGGGGGGATTCGTTTATCTTACATTTCGTCTTTCCAGATTCTTACAACATCCTGTGTGGCTTACCATTGTTTACTGTGTTCTGGTGCCGTTCAGCCTACTATACCCAATCCCATTCATCGCCCTGCTCGTTGGAGTCAGGAGGAGGCGAAGTCACAAAGTCATTCCTTCATTACTGCTAACTCTCGACAGAAGATAAAGTCGTCGATTCGTATTCTTTCCCAGCTTCTACAATTGCCCGACGGGAGGCATCCGAATGAACGAATTGTGAGGCCGTTGTCTGGACCTCGTTTAATTGAGCTGCATTGCCCCTGCTGGGAAGACTGCATGCCGTAAAAAAAGACGCTACCAACCAATGGACTGTCACTTCATTATTGCCTGGTTGATAAGGTCTCCAGTCCGTATATCAACCAGAGCCCAGAACTAATGCAATTTACTCCAGTATATTAGCATCCTGCTTTGCCTGCAACCCTGCAACCCTGCAACCACATGTGCTAACTTTAATATTTTCGATTAGATAAATGTTGCATAGTAGTCTGCAAGCTGGTCGCTACTTTATAACTCAGTATTGGAGGAGAATGCCTGGATGGGATTTTGGGTACAGTCGACTCCAGGGCATCCCCCCCCACGAGCAGGGTGCGCGGTAATAAGAGACCCTTGTCGCAGAGATTTCTTACAACTTGTGCTGATGGAACCAATAACACCTCCACCGCTTCTGCGGCAGTCGGTCCGGATGTTCGCTAGGCTTATCACTACAACCGAATAGGAGCCAAGGAGGTTCTGCATGAGATTTCAGAACAAGGTAGCGCTGATTACTGGTGCGGGCTCGGGGATAGGCCGAGCGATCGCCTGCCGCTTCGCCGAGGAAGGTGCCCCGACATTGCGGTTCACGATGTAGCAGTCGAGGGCGCGGCCGCCACGGGGGAAATGGTCCTTACGCGAAATCGGCGCGTCAAAACCTACCAGGTGGACGTTTCGCGGTTCGATCAGGTCCAGGAGGCCATCGCCCAGACCATCCGGGACTTCGGCCGCGTCCACACTCTGGTAAATTGCGCGGGTGTTAACATATACTGCAGCCTGTTCGATTTTTCGGACGAGGAGTGGAATCGGATCATCGAGGTCGATCTGACCGGGACCTGGAACTACTGCCGCTACCTTGGCCCCCACCTGGTAGAGCAAGGAGGCGGCTCAATCGTAAACATCTCATCGGTCGGCGCGTTCCAGACCTCCCACTACAGAGCACCGTACATGGCGAGCAAGGGAGGCGTGACTTCGCTGACGAAGGCGCTGGCGCTGGACTTAGCCGAGAGCAATGTTCGCGTTAGCACGGTCGCACCCGGGTTGGTCAAGACGGGGATGAGCCGGTCGACTGAGAAGCGACTGGGAGTAATCACGGAGGACATGGTCCGTGCGCTTACTCCCATGAGGCGGTGGGCTGCGCCGGAGGAAGTTGCCAGCGCCGTGCTTTTCCTCGCCTCTGATAAAGCCTCCTTCATCACGGGGTAAACCCTGGCGGTGGACGGCGGAATTACGGCTGGCAACCAGTTCGGTATGGCCTGGAAGCTCGTGCCTGAGGATGAGGCCTAGTTGTTCATGGCCCCCAGGTCAGGACCTTAGCAGGCGAAACTTGCGCGCCCATGGGAGACGCATATTGGTGACAGTGGAATCACATCTGATCGAATGAAGAAGGAGGTAATTTGGTGAGCACGTCAGGAGAGAGCAAACGATACACACCGTACAGTGACCTGCGCCTGTATCCGGGTGTCCACCTCAGTGACGAGCGGCGCCGGCAGCTTGACGCGGATGAGGTCGAACCGGACCAGCTGACCACGGACGCCCCGAAGGAGTGGACAGCTACTGTGCACCGGTCTGCGACGGTATGTTCGTTGGCTACGCCGAGGCGTGCCCCGAGTTTGAAAAGGGTGGAATACCCGTTTGCATGTCGAGAGGAACCTCGGACTCACGCTGCCAAGTCCGGTTCTCCATCAGTCCCCAAGAGTGATGCAAAATGGCCAGCGCCGCTGAGATGATCGCCGACATTCTGGAGGAGGCGGTGGTTAAGAAGAAAGGTCTTGGGGAACCGGAAAAAGCTATTGGACTTTGGATCCCGCGGCCGCTTTTCGGCCGATGCACAGAGGCAAGATGAAGAACCGCCAGGTAGACATCCAGGTCGTGGTTGCTGATCTCCCCGTACTCGGGGTGGGGAAATGTGTTGAGGCGTAGGTTGTTGCTGCCTCCAGCTTTCTCTCTTCGCGACCTCACCTCGCCACAAACGTGAGCGTAAATCGAGTACTTAGGTTTGTGATTTGCAGGAGGGTGAACAATGAGCGAAATAAAGACTCACAGGATTGGAAAATCAGAGGCAGTGGTCACCAAGTTGGGGCTGGGCGGTGCTCCGTTGGGCGATTTGTTCGAGATAGTGACCGAGGAAGACGCACAGTCGATTCTGCGGACCGCCTGGGAAGCCGGTATACGCTACTTCGACACGGCTCCGTTCTATGGGTACGGCAAGAGCGAACACCGCGTGGGACACTTTCTTCGCCAGCAGGTGCGCAGCGAGTTTATAGTCTCCACAAAGGTGGGTCGCGTGCTTAAAGCCACGCGGGATCCCGAGAACTTTGAAAAGGGCCTCTGGTCGGGCGCTCTGCCTTTCCATGTCGTATTCGATTACAGTTACAATGGCATCGTGCGCTCCTATGAGGACAGCCTGCAGCGGCTCAGTCTGAACTCGATCGATGTGCTGCTCGTCCACGATCTCGACTTCAAGTTTCACCAGACCGAGCCGAAGGTCAATGCTTACTTAACGGAACTGAGCACCAGCGGCTGGCGCGCACTCGATGAATTGCGATCGAGTGGAGTGATCAAGGGGATAGGAGCCGGAATCTAATGAACTGGGAATGATGCCGCGTTTTCTTGATTTGGTAGACATCGACTTTTTCACGGTAGCAATGCCTTATACACTGCTGGATCAGGAGGTTCTGGACGAAGAGTTTCCCAGGTGCGCCGAGTGCAACGTAGGTGTGGTCATTGGGGCGGTCTTCGCCTCGGGCATTCTGGCAACGGGTCCGGTCGATGGGGCGCACTACGCTTATGCTCCAGCCGAGGAAGAAATTCTTGAAAAGACCCGTCGCATAGAGGCCGTGTGCAGAAGGCACGAGACTCCGCTGGGTGCGGCAGCCATACAGTTCCCCCTCGCACATCCGATTGTGGCCGCTATCATCCCCGGTGCGCTCCAGGCCGTTCACATCGAGACCAATTTAAGACTTTTTCGGCATCCTATCCCTACTGAACTGTGGGTTGAATTGAAGGCGGAAGGCCTGCTCCGCCAAGATGCTCCTGCGCCGGAGTAAAAATAGATGGCCAAAGAATAGTTGATTCGAAGTTAGAGGCCTGATAGGTTTGCAATTTCTGGATGTTGGATTTTCACCATGGGCTGCTAGCCACAGGGGTGGATCACAGTCCGCTTGAATCCAGACTTTCCGCTTCCTCGGGTGTCTCCAAGTGTATGCCGCATTCCTGCTTAAGACCAAGGAAGCGGGTGTCACGTTCATGGTTGTCGGAGCTGGAAAGGGGTCGACTGCAATGCCAGTCACCCACCGTTACGTAGCCCTTCTCGTACAGGGGATGATACGGTAACCTGTGCACCATAAGGTACTGATGGACGTCTTTCGAGGTCCAGTGAAGAATAGGTAAGAGTTTGTATCGTCCTTCCGCCCGATGGACTCGAGGTAATCTCCCACGGCGATCGGTTTGCTCAGCTCGAAGTCCTGCCAGCCAGGCATTTGCTTTGAGCTTGTGCAGTGCCCGTTGCATCGGTTCCACCTTGCGTATTTCGTCGTAGCGGTTAAGGGCCGCGACGTTGTCCTGCTCCCAGGGTTTCCCGTACATTGCCTCCATACGAGCCGGACTCATGGGAGACTGAAACACCTTTAGATTGAGCTTCAGTCTATCGGTTAATTTTTCAGCAAACTGGTAAGTTGCTGGCAGGAGATAGCCGGTATCAATCCAGATGATGGGAATGTTCGGAATAACACGAGTGACAAGGTGTAGCATGACGGCGGCCTGTATCCCAAAACTGGTACTCATGACCAGATGGGCCTCAAAGATTTCGACCGTCCACTCGACAAAACTGTGCGCATCGGCCTTGGCCAGTTGTCGATTGATCCTCTGAATGTCGGCTTCTAGCTTCTCCAATTCCATTCCCCTTCAAATACCGAACGTATATTTTTACACTAAGTTGATCGAATTAGTAAACTTATATTATAATGGTTTGGTTAGTACATTACAAACCCTTTTAAAAAAGAACGATGGGATCAGCCGGGTTGACAGACACGATCGTTATTGCAGCCAAGGTGGAGGTTGGTGTCATCTGCCTGCTGTCTCATCCTTTTTTGATGGGATTAACATGCAACAAAAATGGAGCTGGTGAAGGGGGTTTTGGGCCATCCACAGAGTTCGTCAATCCGGCAAAGCTTGTGCTGCTTTGACATAGCAAGGAACGCTATCATTGTGAGAGCCATATACGTCAAATAGTGCCTTGAGACGTTGTGCGAAAGACAGGCCGTGGCAATGGCTGCGAACTGGATCGTTCCCTCTCGAGGCAGAAGGGACGACAGAGCCAGGAGTCGAAAGAATCATTCCAGCACACGCGACCAGAAGAAACCTCCTAGGTTGTCCTTTTTGTGACGAGAGATGACTTGAATGCAAAGATGTGGCACGAATTGTTCATGGTGACAAAGGATCCCTCAGTCCCTAAACCGGTTTCCATGGCCTGTGCCAGGAGTTGTGCATTGGTAAAGAGCGGGGCAATCAGATTTGTGGGTAAATCAACCAGGATCTTGTAGTGGTTTTTCAGCACCAGTAAACAGTGTTCCGGGAAGAGAGGCCGGCGATCAAGGAAGGTAACAGATCAGTGGTCTTAAAACACGCCATAGCGCTTTGCATCTTGCCACCGATGATTCTGCAGAATAGACAGTCTAAATCCTGCTTAGAAGCCATGTGCCCAATCTGAAATGAGGTACTTTATCCTATAAATCTTTCTGGGATTCTTCCGGTAAACTGTTTTTAATCTTTCCCGTCGATTCCTTGGATAGCTGCTTGATGTAGACGTCCCGTTTGGGAAAGGGAATCTCGATTCTGGCTCTTGTCAGTGCTTGGTAAATGGATATATTGAGGGAATCCTGTGCCGCACCTCGCTCGATGGGTTTTTCAATCCAGCAAAGCAGTTCAAAGTTGAGCGAAGAATCTCCAAATGCTCGTAAACGCACCTGAGGTTCGGGTTCCCTGCAGATGTATTCATTGGTTTCCGCAACCTTTTGCAGTACCCTTCGGACCTGGTTGACGTCAGAGCCGTAGGCAACTCCAACGGGAATGCGCAGGCGGTGCTTCGCGGATGGTCCGCCGCTCTCGTTAATGATCTTGGAGTTGGCAATTGTGGAGTTGGGAATGGTGATCTCGATGTCGTCCCGGGTCAGGATCCTGGTGCTCCGAAGGCCGATCTTGGTGACTTGGCCACGTTCACCGTCACCCAGCACGATGAAGTCTCCGATCCGATAAGGCGCGTCGGCCAGAATAAAAACGCCGGCGAAGAGGTTGGCAAGGGTGTCCTTTGCCGCAAAACCCACCGCGATTCCAATGATTCCGGCCGAAGTGAGCCAACCTGTGGCATCGATCTCCCAGGCGACGAGGATAAAGTAGACGGCCCCACCGATCAGCATAGTCTTGGCTGCAATTTCAAAAAGCGGCTTGGTAACAGGTTGAATGACTTGGAAACGCTCAGGGTGCTCAGTCATCGAGGTAATTAGCAAAGTAGCCAACCGCATCCCGAAAACGAGCCAAAGGAGCAGAATCCAGGTCGTGATGAGACCAAAGCCAACGTCGTCCAATGGCTCTGGCAATCGGTTAAGCCCCAGTGCCACGGCAACTCCGGATAGCAAAATTGTGTTAAAGATAGGCTTGTGCAGTAAGCTGACAATCTGATCGTCTATTTCCACACGTGTTCGACGCGTTACCTGCACGAGGCCCCGGGTGAAGGTCCAGTCAGCGATCTTCGCTAACAGAACAGATGCCAATACCACCACAATCGGTAGAAGGTAGCGGTTGTTTCCAAGAACGGACAGAATCTCTTGCCAACGCTCGACGGACCATTCGTAGCCCGCGATATTAGGTTGGCTGGCCTGGGAACTTACAATGAACATCGCTTTTATCCCTCCACTAAGGCAGATTGCCCTTCTCACCTATGATGCCAATTTATTTCAGCAGATACCACTGTTCCCGACAGAGAACGTCCTGATCCCGGGGGCAGGTTCGGAGAAAAGTTTAAGGTGTCGTCCCTGTACTTGTTCCGCGCTTTCCGGTTTCTGCAGGTCGTCGTGTGGAATTATCCCTGAACTCTTGTTATTGTACTGCTTCGAATCAGAATAAGGAGAAAAGAACTCTTATGGCGCATCGTATCGTCGTAGTGGGTTCGGGTTGTGCGGGCTCTACAGCAGCCATCTACGCGGCTCGCGCCAATTTGGAACCGCTAGTGCTAGAAGGTCAAGAACCAGGGGGCCAACTGTCCCTTACCACCGCTGTTGAGAATTTTCCTGGTTTTCCCAAAGGAGTCCAAGGTCCCGAGTTGGTGGACCTGATGAAAAGGCAAGCCGAGCGTTTTGGTGCCCGCTATAAAATGGAATTGGTTTGCCAGGCGGATCTCACTCAACGTCCTTTCACTATCAAAACGGAGAACGGGACCTATCATGCGGAAAGCCTGATTATCGCATCCGGTGCATCGGCAAAATTGCTTGGCTTGGAGTCGGAGCGGCAGCTGATCGGCCACGGCGTCTCGACCTGTGCCACCTGCGACGGCTATTTTTTTCGCGGACAGCAGGTGCTGGTGGTGGGAGGAGGGGACACCGCCATGGAAGAATCGTTGTTTTTGACCAAGTTTGCAGCCAGGGTTATGGTGGTACACCGCCGAGACCAATTACGCGCCTCGAAGATTATGACGGACCGAGTGTTCAAGAATCCGAAGATTGATTTTCTCTGGAACACGGTGGTCACCAATATCTTGGATCCTAAGAAAAAAAAGGTAGAAACTGTCCAGCTCAAGAGTGCCACGGACGGGAAAGAAAAAACCGTCCCGATTGATGGAGTTTTCATTGCCATTGGCCACGAACCCAATACCGGCATCTTTAAGGGCCAACTAGAAATGGACGAAAACGGTTACATCCTGATTCACGATGGCTCGAAGACCAGTGTCGAAGGGGTTTTTGCTGCAGGTGACGTTCACGATCCCATCTACCGTCAGGCGGTTACGGCCTCCGGGGCGGGATGTCGGGCGGCCATGGACGCGGAGAAGTTTCTCGAGGATAAGAATTAGAGACAGGATAATTTGGGTTTAGGACGCCTCAAGAATATTTCCTCATGATGCCCACTACCACTCCCTGAATCTTCAATCGATCTTCAGCGACGAAAAGAGGCTGAAACTGTGGATTGGCTGGTTGTAGGCGGATTCGTCTTCCGGTGCGGTAGAAGGTCTTCAAGGTCACATTTTCCCCATCCAACAAAGCAATCACCATCTCCCCGTTACGGGCGTCCTTCCGTTGTTCTAAAATGACATAGTCGCCGTCTTCGATGTGCTGATCGATCATGGAATCCCCTCGCACTCGCAGCACGTAGTTTTTTCCACGGCTGAGGAAATCATCCGGGACTGAGATCTCCTCGGGGGTGACGATTACTTCGAGGGGTTCTCCCGCGGCCACATAGCCGAGGAGAGGTAAGGTGGTGCGACTGGAATCTGGGTTCAAGAGCTGGATGGATCGAGTTTGGTTGGCAAGTCGCCGTATAAAGCCGCGCTGTTCAAGGGCCTTCAGGTGCTTGTAGACACCGTTGAGAGACGCCAGCTTAAAGTGCCGGGCAATTTCCTCCAAAGTCGGTGCATAGCCGTTACGATGTAAGAAGTCTTTAATAAAGCTGAAGATTTCTTTTTGCCTTTGAGTGAGCGACATCATTTCCTCCGGAAAGGATTATGGTGAATTAAAGGTGAAATGTAAAGGATCCTGGTCGTCATCCAGAGGATGACGACCAGGATAAAATTGTAGAGATTACGAAGAAGTGTTTTTGGGGTTTCCACCTCCCGTAAGGTTTCGTAGCACTACCGGAATCTGCGCTATGGAGAGATTGGTGTGAGGAAGGGTTGATGGTAGAGTAAAAAGATATGGTAGAGCCCGAGGAGCGAGCTCACCTAGTTCAAGAAGAGAAGAGAAAGATCCGCTGGTTGCGTTTTCTAGTCGACCTTACCATCAGCGTTCTTTATCAGGACTCAAGTTTAAGTCTCAAAGAAGCCAGACAGATGGTGCAAAACACCGAGAAAGCCATTGTGAAAATGTTCCCGGATAAGCAGCAAACCTTTGATATGCTGCTCCGTCCTCGTTTTGAGCGTATTTTGCAGGAGCGCTGGAGAGAAGGTCTAAACCCCACGGTTCATTGATGAGGATTCGCCTATGCGAGCTGCTATCCAACGTGTTGAACGGGCCAGTGTGACGGTTCAGGAAGAAATCATCCGTTCAATTGGAAAAGGGCTTCTGGTGCTTCTGGGTGTTGAAACAGGTGACGGTGAAGACGACTTAGCCTTCCTTAAAAAAAAGATCTTGAATCTACGGATTTTCAACGACAGTCAGTGTCGCATGAATCTCTCTGTCCGCGAGGTCGAAGGTGAGGTGCTGCTGATTTCTCAGTTCACGCTCTACGGAGACTGTCGAAAGGGAAATCGTCCCAGCTATTCACGGGCGGCTCCCCCATTGGAAGCACATAGAAGCTATGAGCGGCTGATTGAGGAGATTCGCTCAGAAGGCATAAGCGTGAAGTCTGGAGAGTTTCAGACGATGATGAAGGTCACTCTGGTCAATGACGGTCCTGTTACGTTGATTGTCGATTCAAGGAGGGGATTTTACTGATCATCGATTCCACAAAGAGTGGCGGCAGGACAGCCCTTTTTTCTTGGTTGTTTCTTCTCGACGATGTGCAGTGAAATGGCCAGCAGCGTCGCTTCTTACAATTAGGATCGTCACCGATAGCCACAAACATGAGCGTATTGATGAAACGAAACACTTAGTGTCAGCCATGGAGCCGTCGTCTTCTTTTGGTTTTCTCTCCCTTATGCCTCCACTGATGGCAATTTTTTTGGCGCTGTTAACACGCCAGATTCACCTTTCTCTTTTCACTGGTATATATTTTGGTGTCTTGGTCCTGGTCGGATGGAATCCATTTCAGGCATTGGGTGAAACAGGAAATGTATTGGTTGAGGTGTTCCAAAGCCGCAGCAACACCATGGTCATTTTCTTCTGTTTACTAGTGGGCGGACTGATCGCTTTAATACAGCGCTCCGGGGGAGTGGATGGTTTTGTCCTTTGGGTTGAAAAACGGAGGTTTGTCCAGAGCCGAAGCGGGGCACAGTTGTTAGCCTGGATGGTGGGCTTAACTATCTTTGTGGAATCGAGCATCACCTGCCTAGTAGTGGGGGCAGTTAGCCGTCCTCTTTTTGATCGTCTGAAAATCTCCCGGGAAAAGCTAGCGTACATTTGTGATGCGACTTCGGCCCCAGTTTGCATGCTCGTTCCTTTGAATGGATGGGGAGCGATGGTCATCGGCCTGCTGACGGTGCAAAATGTGGCCAATCCGGTCTCAACTCTTTTGACAAGTTTACCGTTGATGTTTTATCCCATCCTCGCTGTACTGTGGGTTCCTGTGGTGATTTTATGGCGGGATTTTGGACTCATGGCGCGCGCCGAGCGTCGAGCGATAGTGGAAGGGAAGCTCTTGGCGGATGAGGCCATACCCATGGTCTCTGAGGAGATTGTCAGCTTGAGTCGCAAGGAAGGATTAAACCCGAGCGCATTGCACCTCTTGTTTCCCATTGTGGTGACGGTGGCTTTCATCCCCGTTGGTTTATACATCACGGGAAACGGAAACCCATTGAAGGGAGATGGGGCAACAGCGGTTTTTTGGGGGGTCAGCCTAGCCATTTTAGCCAGTGGAGTTCTGTTACTCATCCAAAAACTTTTCACGGTCGACGAACTTGCAGGTTGGGTTCTGAAGGGCTCCTCGGGCTTGCTGCCCGTCACGATCTTGGTACTACTGGCTTTCGGCCTTGGCATTGTCAGCGAAAAACTGTCGGCTGGGCCCTATGTGGCTGGATTAATTACCAGTCAACTCTCTCCTTCTTTGCTTCCTTGCCTGGTTTTTGTGGCAGGGGCTTTGATTTCCTTTTCAACGGGTTCGAGCTGGGGAACCTTTGCTGTCCTGGTCCCCGTCGCTATTCCTGCAGCGAGTTCTCTCGGGATCCCGCTCCCGCTGGCTATCGGAGCAGTGCTTAGCGGAGGAGTATTCGGTGATCATGCTTCGCCGCTTTCAGACACCTCGATTATCTCTTCGTTGTCGGCAGCTTCCGACCACGTCGATCACATCAACACGCAATTGCCTTATGCCCTGATCGGGGCTCTGACCTCAGCGATTTTCTACCTTTTGTTGGGATGGACCCGTTAGCCGGTGGTTACTTTATCATTCGTTGTTGCCGAGCGACAGAATCGATTCCTCGTCTCTTCACGATCTCACCTAGACACAGTCTGAACAAACGTGACCGGATTGATGAAACCTAGAACTCAGATTTACTCGAGGATCGCCAGGGTTTTGGAGATGTCGTTGAAAATCACAATTCCCATGAGCAAGATGAGGAAAATAAAGCCGATATGAAGAATCCGTTCCTTGACACGAAAACTGAGGTCTCGGCCCATCAGTCCTTCGACTGCCAGCAACGCGATCATCCCTCCATCAAGGACCGGGATGGGCAATAGGTTGAAAATGCCCAACTGTAAGGAAACCATCGCCATTAACCAAACCAGGTGGATGGGTCCGGCAGAGGCAGCCACGCCTGAATAGCGAGCGATCTCGACAGGTCCGGAGAGCATCTTGATGGAAGCTCGTCCGGTAATGAGTTTGCCCAAGATGTCAAAGGTTAACGCAGTTAGTTGATAGTTACGCTCGACCGATCTTGCCACCGCTTCGAAGAAACCGTACTTCTCGATGCGAGCGAAATTCATCGTAATTCCAATCCGCACCTTATCTCCCATCTGGACGGGACGAATTGTCTTCTCGAAAATCTGAACACCCCTTCGGATTCGAAAGAGCAGGGACTCCTCTTTGCTGGAAGAGATGAGTACCGGAATGTCAGGAATTCCAAAGGCCGTCTCGTTTCCGCTTTTGACCTGCACAATCTCGTCACCGGCCTGAAGTCCGGCTTGGAGAGCAGGCGATCTAAGCTCAATGTCACTGATGACATATGGCATAAAGGGAGTCACTCCGATGGCTACCAACCCTTTTTCTCTGGAAAAGGAGCGAGTTACTTTCTTATATGAGCGTTCACCCTCCCGCTCAATCGTGAGTGTCAGCTCCTGGAGGGAACTTATGGCGAGGGCGATCTCAACATCCTGAACCGTAGGAGTTTTTTCTCCTTCAATGGCGGTGATCTGGTCGCGGAATTTTAAGCCGGCTCTCTCAGCTGGGGAACCGGGTTCAATTTTTCCAATCACGGCGGGGGCTTTTAGATAGACCGGTACGGGAATCCCAACGACAAAATTCCCAGCGAGCAGGATAACAGCCAGAGCAATATTCATTATGGGACCGGCTACCGCCACGGCAAAGCGCTGCAGTTTGGGGCGTGCGAGAAACTCATGGGGACTTCCGGTCAGGTCCTCATCGTAGTTTTCTCCCGCCATTTTTACGTAGCCACCGAGTGGCAAGATACTAATGCGATAGTCCGTGTCTCCTTTACGGAAACCGAAAAGCCGAAGTCCAAAGCCCAGCGAGAACACTTCCACACGAATCCCCAGGAACTTAGCCACCAGGTAGTGTCCGAGCTCGTGAATGAAAATCATGATGCCCAACACGAAGAGAAAAGCCAGGACGCTCAGGCCGATGGAATTAACTAGTGCCACGTGAAAAACCCTCTCTTTTAAGCAATTGACCAGGAGCGACTCACAGTCAGGGACTGAGCCGCCAAGCACAGGCTGCCGAGCCCATTCTTCTGCAGTCTATAGGTGCTTGTCAAATTTTCAGGTTTTAGTGGGATGATCGGTCGAAGAGTAAAAGTTCCTAATTTCGAGTGCTGCGTCTGGGGAGAGATGGATGACAAAAGAAACTCGGTCCCGAGTTTCCCTTAAAGTTCTTTGGTCGGCGCTCCGTGCAGGAGCATCGCTTGTCGGAGCGGGTTGATCGGTAGTCGATGCTTAGCGGTCGGTCCAAATCTTCGCCGCACTCTCTGCCATTTGGCGCGATCGATGGTTTGCCTCAAGGACGGTTTCCAAGTCGTAAACAGGGGTGGGGGCGTGCTTGTTTAAAACTTCTTCAATGATTCGTGGGATGGCTGAAAAAGGAATCATCCCTTTTAAGAAGTGTTCCACGGCGACTTCGTTCGCCGCGTTCAGCGAAACGGGATAAGTTTGCCCTTTTTCCAGCGACTCGTAGGCGAGTCGAATACAGGGGAATCTATCGATGTCCGGCGGGTAAAACTTCAGGGGAGGAAGTGACAGAAAATCGAGAGTGGGCAAATTGGAAGTCGAGCGTTGTGGATAAAAGAACGCATAAAGTAGACAGGATCTCATGTCGGTAATGCCCATCTGGGCCAGAATCGTTCCGTCAATGAATTCCACCATGGAATGGATGGTCGATTGAGGGTGAATGACGATAGAAATCTGATCCGAACTGACCCCAAAAAGATGGTGAGCTTCGATCACTTCCAGTCCTTTGTTCATCAAAGTTGCGGAGTCGATGCTAATCTTGGGTCCCATTCGCCAAGTCGGGTGGTTAAGCGCCTCTTCGACGGTCACATCGTCCAACTCTCGTCGGGTGTCGCTGAAGAAAGGTCCGCCCGAAGCGGTCAAGAGCAGCCGGCGGACTTCCTGTTTTTGAGCACCGTGCAGGCATTGCTGAAGTGCACTGTGCTCGCTGTCAACCGGCAGTAAGTTCACTTTTTGGGCTTTGACAAGAGACATAATCAATTCGCCCGCCATGACCAAGGTTTCCTTATTGGCTAGGGCCACATCTTTTTTTTGGAGGATGGCTTGATAGGTGGGCAAGAGTCCAGCAGCCCCCGTGATCCCCGCTGCCACGATGTCCGCCTCTGGGTGAGTAGCCACGTCAATCACTCCCTCCAGACCAGATAGAACTCGGGTACCGGGAAGATGGTCTCTCACTTCCGCTGCAGACCTTACATCATGCAAAGCGACAAGTTCCGGTTGGTACTTAAGGGCTTGTTGGCAAATGCGTTCCACCTGGGTGTTGGCGGCCAGGGCCACAACACGGAAGTGATCGGGATAGAGATCAACCAAGCTGAGGACGCTCTGTCCAATAGATCCCGTTGATCCGAGAATGGATATCTTTTTCATTCCGATGGAGGGTCATTCTACCAAAACAGAGAGCAAGTGATACGTGGGAAAGGCGAAAAGAAGTGCATCCAGGCGATCCAGGAGGCCGCCGTGGCCGGGTATTAAATCCGAGCTGTCCTTGGTGTGGGCGCCCCGTTTCAGAATTGATTCAAACAAATCACCGACCATGCCTGCCGTTGCCAGCATAGCCCCCGTCAAAAGAAGATAGCCGCTTGACCATGACGATAAGACATACAGGCCATAAATCTTAGCTGCCAGTATGCCGGAAAACAGGCCGGCGATGTAGCCTTCCAGAGATTTGTGAGGGCTGATACGAGTTATGATTTTGTGCTTTCCCCATTTCTTGCCCACGAAAAAGGCACCACTGTCACTGACCCAGACGATCACGAGAATTAACATAAGTTCGGGCACCCGTAATCTTTGATAAGTGGCCGCAATTGAGAGCGGGATTCCCAAATAGAGCAGAGCCATAAGGTTTCCCGATGCTGAGATCCCGGCCTTTATTTCAGGCACCCGAAAGACGGTCCAGCCCAGGAGAGCGAAGATGGCAAGCAATAGATAGACTAGTACCAGTTGGGGCCAGAAAACCCAGACCCAGGGAAGGAACAAAATTAAAGGAAAGGTAGGCCAATAGCGGATAACCCCGCCGTGGGCGAGGAGTTTCATCAGTTCAAACAGGCTGACCACTAGAATGATATCGACCAACAAGAGAAAAGGTACTGCAGGAAAATAGAAGATGGAGAGCACTATGAGCGGGAGAAGGAACACAGCTGTAAAGATGCGTCGGATCATGGGATCTTGTCGAAAGAAGCTGATCGGATTCCTCCGTATCGTCTTTCGCGATTTTGAAAATCGAGGATTGCTTCCAGTAAATGGTTGCAGCGAAAGTCTGGCCAGAGTACATCGGTTACGTGAATCTCCGCATAAGCGATCTGCCACAGTAGAAAGTTACTGATGCGGAATTCTCCGCTGGTGCGTATCAGTAAGTCGAGTTCAGGCAAGCCATGGGTATAGAGTCCACTCTCGATGTCCTCATCTCTAGCCGGGTAACGGATGCCTCTTTTGAGAAGCTCATTAAAGGCATCGACGAGCTCTAATCGACCACTGTAGTTCAGGGCGATGGCCAACTGCATGCCTTGGTTATGATGAGTTTCTCGCTCCACATGATGTAATTCCTCTTGTACTTGGGCAGGGAGTTCTTTGACACGTCCAATCGGTTTGAAGCAGATGTCATTTTCCTGGATAGTGTGGAGTTCCTTTCGCAAATATTCTTTCAATAAATCCATTAAGGTTTCAATTTCGCTAGCGGGTCGCTTCCAGTTTTCAACCGAGAAGGCATACAGAGTCAAGGCCCGGATTGTCAGACGAGCAGCGGTTTCAATGATGCTCTTGACCGAAGCGATTCCGGCGCGGTGTCCAGCTACCCGCGGGAGTCTGCGCTGTTTCGCCCAGCGACCATTTCCATCCATGATTACCGCGATGTGACGAGGCAGTTTGTGGGGGTCCAGTTGCAATATCAGTTGGGCCTCGACTCCCTGTGGATCCAAAACCTCTTCGAAATTCTTCAAAAGGCTACTCATAAATGGTCAAGCACTCTACCACTATTCTACCGAAAATCTAGTCTCGTCAGCAGTCTAAACAGTTGCCATCTTGGGAGCGGGCTCAGAAACGGTACTGAAAGACTCTACGTTAATCAAACAAATAGGTTCAAATGGGAAGATCGTGTGAATCCAAATAAGCAGTGACTACTGCGCAGAGTTTGACCTACAAACAGGGTTTGATCATCTCGTTCAGACCAAACAGCTCTTTTAGAAGAAGACCGGCGTAATTGGGTCTCTGTCCCGGCATTTGGTACTCCTTTTCAATAGAAAACTTTCATCAGATACAGGCCATGTGCCGATGCAGTAGGTCCCGCGTTGCGGCGATCTTGGGACTTGAAAATACTGACAATGTCCTCAGAGGGACGTTGGCCAAGGGCGACTTGCAAGAGAGTGCCCACAATATTTCGAACCATGTGGTGCAGAAAGCCGTCAGCTTCAATCTGGTAGAGGATAAGATGTCCTCTCCTCCTCAGACGGGAAACGAATACGTGGCGATTGCGATTGCCGGTCTGTGTTCCGGCGGCGGCAAAACCGCTGAAATCACGCCGTCCGCACAACAAACTAGCCGCTTCCTTCATCGCTGTAGAATTCAGGGGCGCAGGAGTATGATGGACGTAGCCGTAAAGGAATGGAGATAGAATCAGCCCATTGTAGATTCGATATTCATAACGTTTTTTCAAGGCATGCTTTTGAGCGTGAAAGTTAGGCCGGGTCACCTTCAGTCGGATGACCCTAATGTCCCAGGGTAGTAAGCTGTTCAGCGCTCTGTGCAGCCGCCCCAGTGCAAATTCCTTTTGGATGCGAAAGTGTGCCACCTGGCCGAGGGCATGGACTCCCGCATCCGTTCTTCCTGCTCCGATGACGGTCACGTCTTCACCGCTCAGGATGCCCAGCGCCTCCTTTAGGCAGCCTTGAACCGTCTTGCGGTCTTTCTGAATTTGCCAACCGGCATACCGGGTGCCGATGTATTGGAGGACAGCTTTATACTTAGTACTTGGCTTCATAAAATCCGCTCGCGTTTGTGGAAAGTACAAGGGTACTGGTTTCGCCAAGTGATGACACAGGCGATGCTACTGCACATCGTCAAAAAGGAGCGATGAAGCAAGTAGGGCCATCTCGCCGCTACAGGATCTGACAGGTGATCTCTTTGTCTTTTGTCGTCGCCCAATCCAACCGCATTGTCTTGTCGTTGCGCCTCAAACTTGGATCCGTTGCACTCACCATTAAGATTGCCGGAATTTCGAGGACAGGACACTAACATCGACTCCCCCTCTGTTCAAAACCACACCTCTCCAGATCCTCAGCAAACGTTTGTGTATTGATGAAATCGAGCACTTATCTCAAGGTTCACCTTTTGGAAGAACACACTCTGGTTGGTCATCATGTTAGAATAGTCTGTATTTTAGCAGGAGACAAAAGACATGTCGGGACATTCAAAATGGCATTCGATCAAGCATAGGAAAGCAGCTGTCGACGCCAAGAAAGGGAAGATTTTCACCCGTCTCATCAAGGAGATCACTGTGGCAGCACGGATTAGCGGGGGGGATGTCGACTCCAATTCTCGGCTGAGAACGGCCGTTCAGGGCGCTAAAGATGCGAACATGCCCTTGGACAACATCAAGCGTGCCATAATGAAAGGAACCGGCGAACTCCCCGGCCTGAATTACGAATCAATAACCTATGAGGGTTATGGTCCCGGAGGAGTAGCCGTTTTCGTCGAAACCGTCACAGACAATAGGAACCGTACTATCGCTGAGATCCGTCATATTTTTTTTAGAAATGGAGGGAATCTAGGTGACACAGGGAGTGTGCAGTGGATATTTGAACGGAAAGGTTATATCGCGGTGGGTCGAGAGGACGTCTCAGAAGAAAAACTTCTGGAATTGGTTCTTGAAGCAGGTGCTGACGATCTGCGTCCCGAGGGAGAGACCTTCGCCATTTATACGTCCTTCGAATATTTTGAGCTTGTCAAGAGATCCTTGCAATCGGCGGGAATCTCCATTCAGTCCAGCGAATTAACCATGGTTCCACAAACCGACGTGGGCCTAGAGGGAAAACAGGCCGAGCAAATATTGAAACTAATGGAGGCTCTGGAAGAGCATGAAGACGTTCAAGACGTCTATGCTAACTTTGACATCGACGAGACTGAAATGGAGGTGATTGCCAGCGTGCAAAGGCTCTGATTGAGGCTGTGGCTCAGGACCGAGCACTTAGGTTCATTCCCGTGACACTCAGTCAGCCGCCAATAGTATGATCCTGGCATGATCATCGTAGGTATCGACCCGGGCAGCCTAGTTACCGGTTACGGGGTCATTTCCGTTGAAGGAAGCCGTTGTCGCTGCGTGCACTACGGGGTGGTGCGGGCAAGATCCTCAAGATTCGACGACACTTTCCCTCATCGTCTTAAGAAAATTTACAGCCGGCTGGAACAATTGTTGCGTGAATATTCTCCTGAGGTTATTGCGGTTGAGGATGTATTCTACGCCCGCAACGCCCAAAGCGCACTCAGGCTTGGACACACTAGGGGCGTTGTTCTGCTGGCCGCCGCCCAGTCTGGTGTGCCGCTTGTTGAATACTCTCCCTTGGAGGTGAAAAAGGCAGTGGTCGGCTACGGAAGAGCCGACAAGCAGCAGGTCCAGCTGATGGTGCGTAGACTATTAAGCTTAAAGCAGCAACCTGAGCCACATGATGCAGCTGACGCGCTGGCCATTGCGCTGTGCCACGTTTTTAATGGATCGCCAGGCCGGCGTAACCGCAGCCGCTGGAGTTCTCCGCGGTGATTTCACCCATGGCTATATTTGATCTGTTCGGCTCCCGTGGAGCTTGAGCAGACGAGTAGCTTCAATCACGGCGAGGGGTCACACGTAGCCGCATATGGAAATGTGCTGCGTGTGCACCAACGCACAAAGACCTTTACGGTCAAGAATGGGGATTTTCTAAATCGCCATTTCATCTTTCCGGCTGGTCCACTCTGCCAATTCGAAGTGGTTCAGATCTGAACTGACCACCAGAAGCAGTGGTTTTTGTTCCTGAAGGATGACTTCGCCCAGCGTTTTGTCTAATTCCGCCAAACAGCCATAGCGATCCGTGCTGACAATGACTGGGAAAAACTGGAGATCGTTGTCCAGGAGGTACTGTGAAAATGGAAGCTGTACCTCCAGGGCGTGCTTCTCCCGATGGGCCAATAGATTTTCTTTTAGCAAATCACACTGATAGCGAAGCCGCTTAGCTAATCTGGAATCGATCTCGACCAGCCCAAGTGGAGTTTCCCAACTTCCTTTCGACATGATGTATAAGTCGACCCTCAACCTCGTGTGATTGGGGCCCAGGGGAATAGAATGACGGGGGAGTTTGATGGCAGCGTAGGTGGCACCCGCCACTCGGCCCTAATACCGATAACCGAAGTGCAGAATAACAATCGTTTTCGCTTCACTTAGTCGTCCTGTCAAGGGGCTTGACCGCGGGGATTCTCGACTACGGATTACTCAGTTTAATAAATAGAGCCATGTTCGCTGAGGATCTGTCGAGTGATGTCTTTATCGTTCATCGTTGCCGATGCCACCCCTGCATCGTCTCCTTCTCTCTTGGCGACCTTACTTTTCCATATCCTCAGCAAATGTGACCGTATTTATTGAACTGAGTACTAAGTCTCGCTTCCTTTCGGTTGTCCTTTTGCCTGATATTGACCGACCCGGACCAGAGCTGGTCGTAGCAAATCCTCTCCGCGGTGATAACCGTTCTTCACGATCTCTACAACGTGTTGGTCCAAATCAGGGTTATTGACTGCTACCATCCCGACCGCTTCCGCTTCGTGTGGGTCAAAGGGCTTATGCAGTACGTTGATGGGCTCAATTCCCCCGCCCTTCAGCTTTGCCATCAGTAGTTCCAGGTTGAGCCGAACTCCTTCCTTGAGACTTTCTGGAACAATTTCTCCCTGTCCCGGTTGAAGACTGGAAGTTTTTTCTGTTGCCTGTAAAGCTCTTTCGAAGTTATCGACAATTTCTAAGAAGTCTTGCAAAAAATCGAGTTTCTTCCGTTCCAAACGTTTTTCGTTTTCTCGAGTCAAACGCTCTCGAAAAGCCTCGTTTTCCTCATCGAGCTTTTTCAGTTTTTCTCTCAGTTTTCGCTCGGCAAGGTCCGTTCGGGCCTTCAACTCCTCAACATAGGAGGGTAGCTTTTGTTCAGGAACTGTGGCCTGCTCCAGCAAAGAGCCATCCTTGGCCGAAAATCGCCGATCACTGATCTGAAATTGTGTTTCTTCCTTGGTTTCATTCATTCTCTTTTTTTTACCGTGACCTTTTACTGGGTTAGTTTTAGATCTGAATATTGTGAATCAGCCCCACAGGAAGCTGGAAACGACCGAGAATCCAAAGCCTGATCCCGGCAATTCTGCTAGCGAATCTCAGTCTGATTAGGCTTGTTTTCCTCGCGCTTCGGAACGCTAATTGACAGGATGCCTTCCTTGAAAGAATCGCCAATGTTCTCCGCATCGACATTCGCAGGCAGGATAAACGCGTGGCTAAAAAATCCGTACTGACCTTTCATGCGATTATAATCTTTTTTTTGAACTTCTTCTCCTAACTTGCCTTTCCTACTGAGAGTCAGTACATCGCTTTAAACGCAAATTCCAATCTGTTTGCGGTCAATTTCAGGAACTTCCGCTTTGATGACCAGTTCATCAGAGCTCTCGTGGACATCTACGGCTGGCACCCAGGGAGCTGTCGAAATTTCTTTTTCACTGTCTCGGCCCCGCAGGCTCTCTTTTGACAGACGGTTCATAACAGTCCTAAAGCGCTACCTGATCACGAAACGGATCCCATCGAGTTATGGTGATTATTCTCTCCTATCACGATAACGATTCTCGCAAAAATTTAAAGGATAAACTGCTAAGTTGAAAAGAGTTAAGTTACTTATTCAGCTCGCTGCTATAATAAGATTTAGAGTGTCAGGCTGTCAAGTTCCGACATTCGTTTAGCGGAGTGAAAACAGCAACCAACCTTGCCGCCAGCTCGCGTTCATCCTATAAAGAGGGACAGAGGACACAGTTGAGGTATGGAGACTAATCGTTTGACAGAGAAAGTTCACAAAGCGCTTGGAGCTGCGCAGAAAAAAGCCTTGCGTTACAGTCATCAGAAAGTTGATGTGGAGCATTTATTGGCAGCTCTTGTGGATCAGGAGCGTGGGCTGGCCACTTCAATTTTCAATAAGGCGGAGGTCTACGGGGAGGGGGTTGCTCAAAGTGTTGAACATGAACTGAATCGTCTGCCTAAAGTCTATGGAACTCTGGGGGTACTGGATCAAATCTACATTTCAAGCCGCCTCAACCTTGTCTTTACGCAGGCCGAGGATGAAGCGAAACAACTCCAAGACGCATACATTTCGGTTGAACATTTACCACTTGCCATGACCGATGACAAAGGCGCAGTGGGAGGTATCTTCAAAGAGTTTGGAGTGACTCGGGAAAGATTAATACGAGCCTTGCGGGAAGTGCGTGGCAGCCAACAGGTCACCTCCCAGACTCCGGAGGCCACCTATGAAGCCCTAGCACATTACGGTCGGGATTTAACCCAACTGGCTGAGCGAGGAAAGCTGGATCCGGTCATTGGGCGAGATGATGAAATGCGGCGCATCATACAGGTTTTGTCCCGCCGCACCAAAAACAATCCTGTCCTGATTGGTGATCCAGGAGTCGGCAAGACCGCCATTGCCGAGGGTCTGGCCCAGCGCATTGTCCGAGGCGATGTGCCGGAAGGGTTGAAGAATAAACGCATTGTGGGTATGGACATGGGAGCGCTGGTTGCGGGGGCAAAGTACCGCGGGGAGTTTGAAGAGAGGCTGAAGGCCGTGCTCAGGGAGATCCAGGAATCGGCAGGTGATATCATTCTTTTCATAGACGAGCTACACACAGTGGTGGGGGCGGGGATGGTCGAAGGGGCCATGGATGCCGGCAACCTCCTGAAGCCCATGCTGGCCAGAGGGGAGTTGCACTGTATCGGCGCCACCACGCTGGACGAATATCGAAAGCATATCGAAAAAGACGCCGCATTGGAGCGGCGTTTTCAACCCGTTCTAGTGCAGGAACCCTTAGTTGAAGACACTATTTCCATCTTGCGCGGTCTGAAGGAACGCTATGAAATCCACCATGGGGTAAGAATCAAAGATTCTGCCCTGGTAGAGGCAGCAGTTCTTTCCAATCGTTATATTTCTGACCGGTTCTTGCCGGATAAGGCGATTGATCTGGTCGATGAAGCGGCAGCCAAGCTGCGTACCGAGATCGACTCCTTGCCCTCCGAACTGGACGAAATCATGCGCCGTGTCATGCAGATCGAGATTGAACGTGAGGCGCTGAAGAAGGAGAAGGATGAGGCCTCCCGGCAACGGCTCGCTAAGCTTGAGAAAGAGCTGGCGAACACAAAGTCTGAGTCCGACGCCCTCAGGGCTCAATAGCAAGTAGAGAAAGAAGCGGTGCAGCGACTGCGCTCCGCCCGTAAAGCAATCGAGGGGACCAAGATGGAAATTGAACAAGCTGAACGACAATATGATCTGAATCGAGTGGCGGAACTGAAGTATGGAAAATTAGCCGAGCTGGAGAACAAGTTGCACACCGAAGAGGCGGCGCTCACTAAAAATCAGGATCAGACAGTACTTCTTAAAGAAGAAGTGGATGAAAAAGACATTGCCCAGGTGGTGAGTAGCTGGACCGGAGTACCTGTTTCAAAGCTGTTGCAAGAAGAGGTGCAGAAACTACTCAACTTGAAAGAGAAATTGCACCAGCGTGTGGTGGGTCAGGACGAAGCGGTAGCGGCGGTATCGGAGGCGGTGGTTCGAGCGCGATCAGGCCTCAAAGACCCCAATCGTCCTGTGGGAAGTTTCATCTTTCTGGGTCCAACCGGTGTGGGGAAGACGGAGCTGGGAAGGGCACTCGCTGAATTTCTCTTTGATGATGAGCGTGCCATGATCCGCATTGACATGTCTGAGTATCAGGAAAGACATACCGTCTCAAGGTTGATTGGGGCTCCACCCGGGTATGTGGGTTATGAAGAAGGAGGACAGCTCACGGAAGCAGTCCGGCGTCGCCCTTACTCCGTGATTCTTTTCGATGAGATTGAAAAGGCCCACTTCGACGTTTTCAACGTCTTACTTCAAATATTGGATGATGGACGGCTCACCGATGGACAGGGTCGAACAGTGGATTTCAAGAACAGCATCGTGATCATGACTTCAAACACGGGGAGTCACCGCATCCTCGAATATCGTGGCACCTTTGAAGAGGAAAAATACCAGCGGATGAAACAGACCGTGCTAGAGGAGCTGCATCAACATTTTCGACCCGAGTTCCTGAATCGGATCGATGAGATTATTGTTTTTCATGCCCTCTCCCAGGAACATCTGAGCGAAATTGTGGAAATTCAAATGCGAGGTTTGTTGGCTCGTCTGGTCGAACGCCAAATCGAGATCGAGTTGACCAACCCCGCTCGGAAACATATCGTACGAGTCGGCTACGATCCGAACTATGGGGCCCGACCTCTTAAGAGGGCCATCCAAAAAGAAATCCACAATCCCCTGGGTTGGCTAATTCTTCAGGGTCAGATTCAGGATGGTAGTCGCGTCATAGTCGATTACGATGCTTCTGCTGGCCAGTTGCACTTGACCTCCAGCGAGGTCGAGTGCACGGGAGAAGCTGTTGTCGAAGAGGTTCCAGCCTGTGAGGCTTGAAACCTGAAAAGAAGAAGTCAAGAAGTTTTGGCCGAGAAAGTTCCGTCGTCTCCATGCTGACGCCTTTTGAGTTTGTTCTGGATCTCCGCACAGATCTCCTTAGGGGTTTTTTGTGCCGTCTCGACGTGGACGTTGGCCAAGCAGTAAAGCTTCTGCCGGAGTTGAAAAAAGGACTCGAATTGTCCAGGGTCCCGGGCCAGGGGCCGTTCAGTCATTTCTTTACAGCGCTCTCTTGCTATCTCGAATGGGATCTTTAACCATACCGTTACCCCGATCTTTTCCATGACTTCACGATTGGAATCACGCACAAACGCGCCTCCGCCCAAAGCTATGACACTCGGAGGTAATTTCTTGCCCTGAGTGAGTAGTCGAGATTCTAATTTTCGGAAAAAAGGCTCGCCTTTGGAGTCAAAAATCTCAACAATCTTCATTTTCTGCCCTTTTTCGATCAGATCATCCAGGTCGTAGAAAGGGCGATGTAGTTGGCGAGCCAGTAAAAGTCCTACTGTCGACTTCCCGCTTCCCATGAATCCCGCGAGATAAATGTGATTTGCCATCAAGAGCTCAAGGATTTCAGTTTCTCGAAAAATCCTGGGAAAGAGACCCTCACACAGGTCGGTTGATCCAACTCGAGTGGTTTTTCGGCAATCAGTCCGGCCATGGCAAAAGACATGGCGATTCGATGATCTCCAAAGGTCTGAACCTTCCCTCCTCGGATCTTTTGTCCCGGAGGGATATGAAAACCATCGGGGAACTCTTCGAGCATGATTCCCAGATTTTGCAAATTGACGACGATCGAATGGATTCGGTCAGACTCTTTTTTTCGGAGCTCACCAGCGTTGCGGACCGTCAAACCTTGTTTCAACCGGGTACCGAAAATCGCTAAAGCAGGAATCTCATCAATTAGGTTGGGAACCCAGTCTGTGGAGAGTTCGGAGGGAAATTTTTCCAATGTTTCACGGCTGAAGCGAACACTAAGGTCGCATACGGGTTCGCCGTTGAAGACTCGATGACCGGTTTTTCTAACCCAGGTTCCACATTTCTCCAGCAGAGTCAGTAAGGCGGTACGCGACGGGTTCACTCCTACCTGCCGCAAGCAGATGTCGGAGTCCGGAACTAGCAGTGCTGAGAGAAGAAAATAGACGCTGGAAGAAAAATCGCCGGGGATGTGCATCTGAGCAGGCATCAAATGGACTTCACCGGTGATGGTCAACTCATCATTCTTTTTTTTCAGGGATACCCCGAAAAAAGGAAGAGCACGCTCAGTATGATCTCGCGAGGGAATCTCTTCGATCACGGTAGTCTGACCTTGAGCCATGATACCAGCCAGAAGCACACAGGACTTCACCTGAGCACTGGCTACGGTCGGCCTATGGCGGATACCGTGCAACCGAGCTCCCGTAATCTTTAAGGGGGGATATTTTTCACGGTGGGCTTGAATTTCAGCTCCCATTTGGATGAGAGGTGTGATGATGCGTTTCATGGGGCGCTGATTCAGCGAATCGTCCCCCTCAATCGTGGAAACGAATGGACTTGAGGCTAAGAGAGCCGATAGAAGCCGGATCGTGGTTCCACTGTTTTGGGCGTCCAGAACCTCGTGGGGTTGTCGAAAGTGTTTCCATCCTGGGCTGTCGATCGTCACCTCATTTTTGGCGCGGTTTATTTTTGCCCCGAGCGCCTGTAGGCAGTTAAGTGTAGACTGGCAGTCTTGGCTGCTGGAGAAATTGGAGATTCGAGTGCGTCCCTTCGCCAGCGCACCCAGGATGGCATAGCGATGGGAAATCGACTTGTCGCCCGGAAAGCTAATTGTCCCACGCAGGCAAGAAACGGGATAGATCGTCAGGACTTTTTTCATTTGGCGCGGTTTAGACTTTTATCAAACCGCCAACTTGAAGGTCAATCTCCTTCAAATGCTTGATATTGTCCCGATACTCGGCAGCTTTTTCAAATTCAAAGCGTTGGGCGGCTTTCTTCATTTTTTCTTCCAGTTCCAGAATCGCATTTTCGATTTCTTTAGAAGAAGCATAGCGCTCAATTTCTTCGGCCACCAGCGGGACTTTGTAATAATCCAGTTGTGTCATCTCAAGTAAGGTGGTGTCTACCGGCTTGAGAATACTTTGAGGAGTGATGCCGTGCTTATTATTATACTGCTGTTGTATTTGGCGCCGGCGCTCGGTTTCATCGATGGCTCTCGCCATGGATCGAGTCACCACATCGGCGTACATGATCACTGTACCGTTAACATTGCGGGCAGCTCTTCCCGCCGTCTGGATTAGAGCTGTAGCGCTTCGTAAATACCCTTCTTTATCGGCATCGAGGATGGTCACAAGTGAGACTTCAGGTAAATCCAAACCCTCTCGTAACAAGTTGATGCCGACCAGCACATCGAACCTTCCCAGTCGGAGATCGTGTAAGATTTTGACCCGGTCCAGGGTTTCGATTTCCGAGTGCAAGTAGCGAACAGTAACGCCTAACTCTGTATAATATTCCGTTAGCTCTTCAGCCATGCGTTTAGTCAGCGTTGTGATCAGGACTCTTTCCTTTCGAGCCGCTCTCTGACGAATTTCTTCGAGGAGATCGTCGATTTGGCCCTTGACTGGCCGCACCTCGATGGCGGGATCCATCAATCCGGTGGGTCGAATGATCTGTTCCACCACCTCGCCTCCACAGCGTTCCAACTCGTAAGGTCCTGGAGTGGCGGAAACGTAAATGGCCGGGGCAAAGCGGGTCTGAAACTCAGCAAAATTCAAGGGTCGGTTGTCTAAGGCTGAAGGGAGTCGGAAGCCATACTGGACCAGATTGAGCTTGCGTGAGCGGTCCCCCTTGTACATCCCCTTGACCTGAGGAATGGTCACATGACTTTCATCGACGAAAAGGATCGCGTCCGGAGGTAGATAGTCCAAAAGCGTAGGAGGAGGCTCGCCCGGCAGCCTGCCGGTTAGATGACGAGAGTAATTCTCAATGCCCCGGCAGTAGCCAACCATCTTGATCATCTCCAAGTCGAACATTGTTCTTTGGTGGATTCGCTGTGCTTCGAATATTCGTTTCTCTTTCTCCAGTTGTCCACAAAATTCTTCCAGCTCTTCCTCGATATTTTTGATAGCTAGGTCCCATTGATGGGGAGGGATTACGTAGTGAGACTTGGGATAAATAGGAATGCGCCGATGTCTTTTGACGATTTTTCCCGTCAGTAGGTCGAACTGGTTGATCGTCTCCACTTCGTCTCCAAACAGTTCAATTCGAAGACCATAATCCTCATAAGAAGGGACGACGTCGATGACATCTCCTCGAACACGGAATGTTCCCCGAACCAGGTCAAAGTCGTTTCGTTCATATTGAATTTCAACCAATTTTTGCAGAATCTGGTTGCGTTTGATTTGCTGCCCCTCACTGAGTATGAGCAACATTCCGTAATAGGCTTCGGGGGATCCTAAACCATAGATGCAACTGACGCTGGCCACGATAATGCAGTCTTGGCGTTCAAAGAGTGAACGAGTAGCTGAGTGTCGTAGTCGGTCGATCTCATCATTGATCGATGCGTCTTTCTCGATATAGGTGTTCGTGGCCGCGATATAGGCTTCCGGCTGGTAATAATCGTAATAACTGACAAAATATTCGATGGCATTGTGGGGGAAAAAATTTCTGAACTCTTGATAAAGTTGGGCCGCTAGGGTCTTATTGTGACTGAGAATGAGGGTCGGTCGGTTTAAAGCCTCGATGACTTTCGCCATGGTAAAGGTCTTACCGGAACCGGTCACACCAAGGAGGACCTGATCTTGTTTGCCCTCACCAACTCCGGCCACTAGCTCATCAATAGCCCGGGCCTGGTCCAGACTGGGATGAAATCGGCTAACCAGCTTAAATTCACCCGAGTGGGCCAAGGCTCGGCCGTAAGCAACTCCTGAATAAGAGAATTCATTGGAATTGGACACGATCTATTCATTATAAGGACCAGACGAGCTGGGAACAAAATCGTTGACCAAGTGTCTCGTTTTCCAAATACAATAGAGGTTGGTGGCGAAGTGACGTTGAGGCAGAGCTGACGTATTCATGAACCAGCCTACCAGCACGCGGTTTCACACCATGGCCTTGATCGGTAGTCACTGGCTGTGTGCTAAACTGGGAGAAATGAGTGGCAGCCTTTGTCCTAACTGTGGTCGCCTTTTAATGGAGCGTCGCTGTAAGCTCTTCTGTCCTTGTTGTCGCTATGTAGAAACTTGAAATGACCTAGGTCTGCCGGTCCTGGTAGCACCACCCACTGAGCCAGCAGAGGAAAAGGAGAAAAGGCTCCAGATACAGTATGTTCTCCCCCAATGACCAGAAGAGATGTGCGTGGTGACCAGAGGGGAGTGTGTGGTGTTGAAAAGTACGCTTGTCTAGTCCTAGTCTTGTTAGCGTTCAGTTTCATTTTTATTACTCTCCGCCTGATCCCCGTTGATCCTGGGCTGAATTTGAAGAGGATCATCGACAGAGCAGCGCTTCACTGTTGGTCGGATCAGCTAATTGAGCAACAGGTGCTGTGCTGGCTCAGGTTTTAACTTTTCAGTTCTCCCCAGGCGCGCGGTGTTCATATCACTCGTTCCTCCCTTGACCAGGGAGACCGCAAACTAGCGCTCGATGTGACCTACCGAAAAGCAGTGCAGCTCCCCGGTTATATTCACACCTTTAAGTTCAGGTCTACGGTGGTAACTTTCATGGAAGAGCTGTAAGAGTGAGTTCAGGGTTGCTAGAAAGCAGTGGTCAGGATCCGAAGATGGAAATGAAAAAGCCTTTTAGATCTAGATGATGAATAATCTGGGGGAAGGCTCGCCATCCATGTCGGGTTTGGGGTCGTGGTAAAAACTAGTGTTGTTTGCTAAAGTTTGTACCGTGCAAGGCACCTTGGGTACGATCAGGGTTAAGACCGGGTCATTCGGGGCGCCGATGGATGCAGGGAGGCCATCAAGACAATGATGCCTATCTATAGGGTTGGCGAGGTGGGTTCAAAGAGCGGGGAGAAGACGATTTCAATGTGTCTTGTCGACTCTCCTGGGAACCGAATTCAGCTTCATGGTGTGGTGAAAACATGACTATCCTGGTGACGGGTGGAGCCGGTTTCATCGGAAGCCACCTGTGCGAGTCGTTGCTCAAGCAGGGTCAAGAGGTGTTGTGTCTAGACAACCTGTTTTGCAGTTCTAAGAACAATATTTACCCCTTTCTGCAAAATTCCTCTTTCGAGTTTATTCGGCATGACATCACCCAGCCCATCTTGCTGGAGGTGGATCAAATCTACAACCTCGCCTGTCCGGCTTCCCCTGTTCATTACCAGTACAATCCAGTCAAGACAGTCAAGACCAATGTTCTGGGGACCATTAACATGCTGGGCATGGCCAAGCGGGTGAAAGCTCGAATCTTACAGGCCAGCACTTCGGAGGTTTACGGGGATCCCCAGGTCCACCCCCAAAGGGAAGATTACTGGGGGAACGTCAATCCCATAGGTCTTCGCAGCTGCTATGACGAAGGAAAGCGTCTGGCCGAAACGCTGGTAATGGACTACCACCGTCAAAATCAGGTCGACGTGCGGATTGCTCGGATCTTCAATACCTATGGTCCTCGAATGTCGGAATTCGATGGGCGTGTAGTCAGTAACTTTATTACCCAAGCACTAAAAGGCGAGCCTTTGAGTGTTTACGGTGATGGTTCCCAGAGTCGATCTTTCTGCTATATCTCGGACCTCGTCCGAGGATTGGAGAAGTTGATGACTAAGGAAGGAACTACGGGTCCTGTCAACCTTGGCAATGCTGCTGAGTATAGCATTCTTGCTCTAGCCGAATTGGTCCGGGAGCTCACGGGAACTCGGTCGGAGATCAGATTTAAAGCACTTCCCGAGGATGATCCGATCAGGCGAAGGCCGGACACTTCTGTGGCGCGAGAAGTTTTGCAGTGGTGTCCTGAGGTAGAGTTGAAGGAAGGATTGAAACGCACGATTGATTATTTTGATGCTCTGCTACGTCAAGAAGGGCAACATGAGAAGGGGAAGACGTCCTACCCGCGTTCTGGGAAGGATTCATGACCCGGTCAAATCAGTGGTTCGATTCCGGAATATCGTGACAATGGCTGCGAGCGATCTCTTTGTTGCTCGTCGTCGACCATGCTCTGGAATCGGCCGTTCCTCGCTTCACGATTTCGCCTCACAGGCCCCATCGATGATCTTTAAGCTATGTCGGGAACAAACTACTAGTAGCCCGTTGTAAAAGTCGCGTGAAATGGTGTGCCAGGCATCTGTGGTATTTGACAAAGTACGAGGAGGAGTCAATGCCGGATGTGTTAAAATACTCCCGGTTGGACCTGGACGGTAAGCCTGACTAGAAGGCTTTTCGCTTACTTATGCTGGCATATATTCCAATTCTGCTCTTTATCGTGGTAGCAGCCTTGTTGCCAATCGTAGGGTTGTCGATTGGAAAGCTGTTGCGACCCTACAAACCCCACGCCAGTAAACTGATGCCTTACGAGTGCGGAATTGATCCGGTAGGTGATGCCCGAGAGCGTTTTTCTGTTCGCTTCTATATTATCGCCATACTTTTCGTCATCTTTGATGTAGAGACCGTTTTCCTCTTTCCCTGGGCAATCATCTATGATCAGCTCGCTCTTTTCGGTTTCATCGAAATGCTGGTTTTTCTAGGTATTTTAATCGTCGGGTATTTTTATGTGTGGAAGAAGGGAGCTTTAGAGTGGGAGTAGAGCAGACTGTTGGGGAAAAAAATATCGTTACCACGACCGTAGATTCGCTTTTCAACTGGGCCCGAAAATCTTCTCTCTGGCCTATGACCTTCGGGTTAGCTTGCTGCGCTATCGAAATGATGGCGACGGGGGCTTCCCGTTTCGACATGGACCGTTTTGGCGCTGGTATTTTCCGACCTTCTCCGCGGCAGTCCGATCTCATCATCGTTGCCGGGACGGTTACCCTGAAAATGGCCGAAGTGATTCAGCGACTTTATGATCAGATGCCTGATCCCAAGTGGGTCATCTCGATGGGCGCATGTTCAAGCGTTGGAGGACCCTTTGACACTTATTCGACTCTGCAAGGGGTGGACAAGGTGATTCCCGTAGACGTCTACATTCCCGGTTGCCCCCCCCGGCCCGAGGCACTGCTTTACGGCTTAATGCGGCTGCAGGACAAAATCGACCAGATGACTATTACTGAAGAGAAGGGATAGGACAGGGGACGTGCCCGACGGATGGGCTGAGGCGATCAGAGAGTCTGAGAACCTCAGAGTGAGGAATGGACGAAGAAAGAAAATCGAAACGGGAAAATACAGGCAAACTGGACAAAGGTGATCCTGGTAAGCCGCAACCCGAAGCGGGTAGCCAGCCCGTCGAAAAGAACCCGAAAAAGGCTGAAGGTGATACCCCTTCTGCCCAAAACCGCCCTTCACCTCGCAAGAAACCGCTCAAAAAAGGAGCTGTTTACGAAGAAATGGACGGGGACTCCTTGCTGAATCGGCTTCAAGAGAACTTTCCAGAATACGTCCTTTCCGGCCAGATTTGTTTAGGTCAGCCCATCTACACGGTAGCTCTCGAAGCGCTTTACGAAATCATGGTTTATCTGAGAGATAGTCCGCAGTGGGGTTTCAATTACCTAGTCGATGTGACAGCGCTTGATTATCTAGGGGATCCGAAGCGGTTCTGCATCCTCTACCATCTTTATTCTTACACGACCGGAGAGCTCATTCGGGTGAAATCAGCTGTTGGGGAAGAGGAGGTCGTACCCTCGGTAAGCTCCATCTGGAAGGGGGCTGTGTGGTTGGAGCGTGAGGTTTACGATATGTTTGGTCTGGAGTTTTCAGGACACCCGGATCTCAGGCGCATTTTGTTGCCTGAAGACTGGCACGGTCACCCGCTGCGCAAGGACTACGATATCAAACTACAGGACCAAGTTTGGATTAAAAAGCATTTGCGAATCAGTAAGATCCCAACCTAGGTGCATGGAAGAAACTACCGTACTGGATACCAAAGAACTCCAAATTAACATGGGGCCTCAGCACCCATCGACGCACGGGGTTCTGAGAATCAAGTTAAAATTGGATGGAGAACGGGTCACGGATGCTGAGTGCATCATTGGATACTTGCACCGCGGCGTGGAGAAGATCAGCGAAAACCGTTCTTACGTTAAGTGTGTTCCCTATTACGACCGCACGGATTATATTGCCGCCGTTTCCAACGGATATGGATTCGTGCTGGGCGTGGAGAAGTTGATGGGAACCGAGGTTCCTCCCCGAGCCCAATACATCCGAATCATGATGACCGAATTCAACCGGATTTCCAGCCATCTTCTGTGGCTCGCCACGCATGCGCTGGATATTGGAGCGATGACGGTCTTTCTTTATTGTTTCCGTGAGCGTGAGGAAATCCTGAAGCTTTTTGAGGCGCTCTTTGGAGCGAGGTTGACCACTCATGCCTTTCGAGTGGGTGGGTTGTGGATGGATCTGCCAGCTGGATTTGAGGAGGCGGCACGCCGGTTCATCGACGTCCTTCCTTATCGTCTGGATGAATACGAACAATTGTTAACGAACAACCGGATTTGGATGGATCGGACCAAGGGGGTGGGTGTCATTTCCGCTGAAAAGGCAATTGAGTACGGGCTCAGCGGTCCTCCCTTGCGCGGTTCCCGGGTCTCCTACGACTTACGAAGGGCACGGCCTTACGGAGGCTACGAGCAGATGGAGTTTGACGTCCCAGTCGGTGAGCATGGCGATACTTATGATCGTTATCTGGTGCGGCTGGAGGAAATGCGGCAGAGCCGGCGCATCATTCAACAAGTTTTGGATCAACTACCCGGAGGACCAATTCGCGGCAAGGTGCCTCGAATCGTCAAGCCGCCACTGGGTGAATATTATTCCGCTGTGGAAGGACCGCGGGGTGAGTTGGGTTACTACATAGTCAGCGATGGATCGGCTCAGCCTTTCCGGGTCCGGATCCGTCCACCTACCTTTATCAGCTTGCAGGCGCTGCGTGAAATGGTCAAAGGTCATTTGGTGGCTGACGTGGTGGCCATCATTGGGACTCTTGATATCGTTCTGGGAGAAGTGGATCGATGACGGAAGTCTTGCTCATCTACGCCATTATTCCCTTTATCAAGATCGCCATAATTGTTCTCATTCTATCTGGAGCGATCGCTTATCTCACCCTGCTCGAGCGGAAGTTGATTGCCCATATGCAAGTACGTCTGGGGCCCATGCGGGTGGGATGGCACGGGTTACTTCAGCCTATTGCCGATGGTTTGAAGTTTATCCTGAAAGAAGACATTGTCCCCTCTAAAGCCGATACCCTGATCTTTACGTTGGCTCCCATTATTTCTCTCATTCCGGCTTTCGTGGTCTTTTCGGTGGTGCCCTTTGGCCCTCCGGGGATGTTCCAAGACATTTTGCGCTGGAGTCTGAGTGGGTTTCTTGATACGGCCATAGTTGAATCGGTAGTGCAGTCGAGCATTGCCTCCGGTGGGTTTGTGACGGACATCAATATAGCTCTGCTCTTTGTCTTGTCAGTTTCTTCTGTGGGCATCTTGGGAATTATCCTGGGGGGGTGGGCCTCCAATAGCAAATATCCCTTACTGGGGGCACTTCGATCTTCAGCCCAAATGGTGAGCTACGAGGTCGCCTTGGGATTCTCGATTATCGGAGTTTTACTGGTGGCGCGCTCGTTGAGCTTGGTTGAGATTGTGGAAAAACAACAGCAGGATCAGTATTGGTACGTCTTTGTTCAACCTGTAGCGTTTCTATTGTTCCTGATCTGCGGAATGGCCGAGACCAATCGTTTACCCTTTGACTTACCTGAAGCCGAGACGGAATTGGTGGGAGGATTCCATACTGAATACAGCGGATTTCGATTTTCCCTTTACTTCATGGCCGAGTATGCCAACATGATTACGGTCGCGGCGATAGCGGTGACCTTGTTTTGGGGAGGATGGCTGAGGCCTTTTCCTAATATCGAGTGGTTGGATTTTTTAGCTGTAATTCCTCCGGTGGTATGGTTTTTGGTCAAGGTATTTGTTGTTCTTTATATCTTCATCTGGGTGAGGGGAACTCTTCCTCGTTTTCGTTTTGATCAACTTATGCGATATGGATGGAAGGTGTTTCTTCCGGTGGCCATGGGGAACGTTTTGATTACGGCCGGGATCTTACTAAAGTTCATATGAGTTTGTGTTTAGGCACGAACCGAAGGATAAAGCACCAATGCTTAATTTTTTGAAACGAATCTTTCTGGTCGATATTCTCAAGGGTATGGCCGTGACGCTACGTTATACCTATACGAAAGTGTATACGGAACAGTACCCTATCGAGAAAGTTAAGTTGGCCGAAAGATATCGAGGTGCGCCACGTCTTAACAACGATCCCGAGACCGGAGAGACTCTATGCATTGCTTGTGATCTTTGCGCACTGATCTGTCCAGAAGATCTGATTGTGGTGGGCTCTGAACGAGATCCAGAGACTCGAAAAAAGGTATTGACGACTTATACGTTCGACACTTCACGCTGTCTTTTCTGTGGCTTGTGTCAGGAGGTTTGCCCCACAAATGCCGTCGAGTTGACCCAGGATTTCGAGTTAGCGTCCTACAACCGGAGAGATATGTTGTGGGATCGAGACCGGTTGGAAAAGGGCTGGGACCGGATTGAATACGGGAAAAATTATCATCGATAACTAAGTACTTGGTTTTATAAATATCTTGACGTTCGCTGAGGATATGGCGAGGTGAGGTCGCGACGAAAGAAGGATTCGAGCCGTCGCCACAAACATGAACGTATTGATGAAACCGAGTACTGAACAAGGGCCTTGGAAAGGCTATGGAAGCTTATCTCTTTTACACGCTAGCGACGATACTGATTACTTTCTCCATTCTAACCGTAACCGCACGAAACCCCGTACGAAGTGCTGTGTATTTGGTCTCAGCCCTATTGGCTGTGGCTGGACTTTTTTTCCTTCTGACAGCTGAATTTGTAGGTGCTGTACAGATTCTAGTGTACGTAGGAGGGATAATGGTCCTGTTTCTTTTTGTGATCATGCTGGTGAGCGTTCGAGAGATGGAGGAACAGAGAAAGGTCAATCGTCAATGGAAAACGGCAGTGGTCCTCGCCCTGGTTCTATTTGGTGAGTTGGTTCTTTTTTTGACCCAAGGGGCAGCCATCTTTCAGACCGACAGCGGTGATAAGATCCTGCAGACACAAACTTTGAACACCGAGTCTGTGGGGGTCGTGCTCTACAGCAGCTTCCTTTTACCCTTTGAGATCGCTTCGGTAGTCTTGTTGGTGGCTATGATCGGGGCAGTTGTTTTGTCGAAAAAACGACTTTAACGAGTGGTGGGATGATCGAGACGACACACTACCTAGTTCTAAGTGCGGTGGTGTTCACCATAGGTGTCGTAGGAGTGTTGACGCGGCGCAACGTCATCATCATCTTGATGTCGATCGAGCTCATGTTCAATTCGGTAAACCTAAACCTTGTAGCATTTTCCGAGAGGCTTCAAAACTTTACAGGCCAAGTCTTCGCGATATTTGTTATTACGGTAGCGGCGGCGGAGGCGGCTGTCGGCCTGGGTATTGTCATTGCCTTGTTTCGAAACAAGGAAACGGTGAATGTGGACGAGATCGACATGATGAAAGGGTAGCCAGGCAGAGCGGAGAATACACACGCAAAACAGGTGAATCGGAAGCTGGTCGTCCTGGTCTTCCTTCGACGGCCTGCGTAGATACAGAGAGTGTAGACATCCAGTACAGGAAAACCACCCAAAGTCATGCTAACTTATCTCTGGCTCATTCCCCTTCTTCCCTTGCTGGGCTTTGCTATTAATGCTCTGTTTGGTCTTAGCAAATGGTACCGGTGTGGAGAACGACTCTCCCAACGCTTTGTTTACTGGGTCGCCTGTGGCAGCGTTTTGGTGGCCTTGTTGCTGTCGTTGGGTTGTTTCTGGGAATTGATCCAGCTGGAACCGGAGCAGAGACTGGTCCAGCAGGACATATTCACTTGGATTCCCGGACTGGCCGTGAAAACGATGGCCGGAGACCTGGCCAACTTCCATATCAGCTGGGGACTGCAACTGGATCCGCTTTCCGCGGTGATGATCCTGGTGGTCACCGGGGTTGGTTTTCTCATTCATGTTTACTCGATTGGCTACATGGCTGGAGAGGATGGTTTTTACCGCTATTTCGCCTATTTAAATCTCTTCATGTTCATGATGCTCACGCTGGTCCTGGCCGACAATTTTCTAGTGATGTTTGTGGGTTGGGAGGGTGTTGGGCTGTGTTCTTATCTTTTGATTGGTTATTACCTTGAGAGGAGAAGTGCCGGAGATGCTGCCAAAAAGGCGTTTGTAGTGAATCGGGTGGGTGATTTTGGATTCATCATTGGGATGTTGATGATCTTCACCTACTTCGGTAGCCTGAATTTTACTGAGGTTTTCCAAAGGGTTAGCGAGCTTTTTCCCACTCCTGAGGTGGGTTGGGGCGCTCTCAGTTGGATCGCCTTGCTGTTACTGATTGGTGCTACCGGGAAGAGCGCTCAGGTGCCCCTGTATGTTTGGTTGCCCGATGCCATGGAGGGTCCCACCCCAGTCAGCGCTCTGATTCATGCGGCCACTATGGTGACGGCTGGTGTGTATATGGTGGCTCGCTCCAGTGCCATTTACAGTCGCACTCCAGACGTGATGCTGATCGTGGCGGTGGTGGGTATTTTGACCGCGTTACTGGCCGCTTCAATCGCTCTTTTCCAACGAGACATCAAGAGAGTTCTCGCCTATTCGACGGTCAGCCAGTTGGGTTATATGTTTATGGCTCTGGGAGTGGGTGCGGTGACAGCTGCTGTTTTTCACTTGGCCACCCATGCGTTTTTTAAAGCGCTCCTCTTTTTGGGTTCAGGAAGCGTTATTCACGCTCTCCACCATGAGCAGGATATGATGAAAATGGGGGGTCTAAAAAACTATCTTCCTACCACCTGGTGGACCATGTGGGTGGCCACTTTAGCCATTGCTGGAGTGCCTCCGTTGGCTGGATTTTTTTCCAAAGACGAGATTTTGTGGCGTGCCTATAGTAACCCTCAAGGGCATGTCTGGATTTGGCTGATTGGAGTGTTGGTGGCCGGCATGACTGCCTTTTACATGTTTCGCTTGATGTTTTTAAGCTTTCATGGAGAAAGGCGGGTTCCGGACGAAACCCAGCACCATCTTCAGGAGTCACCTCTTAACATGACCATCCCTTTGATTATTCTGGCCATTGGTTCGGCCTTTGTGGGATTTATGGGGCTACCGGCCTGGTTGGGTCCCAATATCTTTGAACATTTTTTGGAACCAGTATTGCGAACAGCCTATCAGATGCCTTCCGGTCTTGAGGCCCATCACGGCCCGGGAATTGAAATCACGATGACATTAATTTCGGTTCTCGTGGTTGGAATTGGGATTTATCTAGCTTATTACTTCTTCCTCAGGCAGCCCGAAAAGGCCGATCTGATGCGCGAAAAATTCAGCTCGATTCACAGAGTAGTTTTCGACAAGTACTATGTGGATGAGCTTTATAACGCTTTATTTGTCAATCGCTGTAAGGATCTGGCTAATTTTCAAGTGAGATTCGACGAAAGAGTAGTCGATGGAATGATCAATGCGAGTGCAGCTGCAACTAGAATTTCGGCTTGGATTTTTGGGCAAACGGACATTCATATCGTAGATCGAATAGTCAATTCGATCGCAAAGTTGTTCGAAGTCTTCAGTACAGTGTTGCGCAAGTTTCAGACGGGGTTGGTGCAGCGCTACGCTCTTTTTTTTATCTTGGGGGTCGCTGTCTTAATCAGTTTGTATCTTTACCTGGGAGTGTAATCGATGGATTTCTTCATGCAGAACATCTTGAACTGGGTGTGCTTTTTCCCGCTCATAGGGGTGGTGTTCATTCTGTTTTGGCCAAAAGGGAAAGAGCATGAAGAGGCGGTCAAGTGGATTGCCAACATCATTGCGTTGATCGGTTTTTTGATCTCGATCTCTTTAATCACGGCCTTTAACAATCCTCAATATATTGATCAAACGGGGATGCGGTTTGTCATTCGAACGAATTGGATTGACGCCATCGGCGTTCAATTCTACTTTGGGATCGACGGGATAAGCCTACTCCTGATTTTGCTAACCACCCTTGTGGGTTTTATCGCGATCCTTTCATCCTGGTCAGCTGTCACCGAACGCGTTCGCGAATACTATTGCTACCTCCTCATTTTGCAAACCGGGATGTTGGGCGTTTTTATGGCGCTGGACTTCTTTCTTTTCTACGTCTTTTGGGAAGCGATGCTGGTGCCAATGTACTTTATCATCGGGGTGTGGGGCGGTCCTCGGAAACTCTACGCGGCCATCAAGTTCTTTCTTTACACTTTGCTTGGATCTGTGGTGCTTTTGCTGGGGATTCTAGCCCTCTATTTCTATCAGCACAGTGTGACGGGGGTGTGGTCCTTTGATGTGCTGGTATTTCAACAACTCGGTATTCCGCTAGAGCTGCAACACTGGATTTTCCTGGCTTTCTTCGTTGGTTTTGCGATTAAGGTTCCGATGTTCCCCTTTCATACTTGGTTGCCCGATGCTCACGTGGAGGCTCCCACAGCCGGATCGGTTATTCTGGCAGCGATTTTGCTGAAGATGGGAACTTACGGATTTGTTCGTTTTAGCTTGCCCATCCTCCCGGAGGTTACCCTTGAATTTTTACCCTGGCTACTGGTGCTTTGCGTGATCGGGATAATCTATGGCGCCCTGGTTGCTATGATGCAAAAGGACATGAAAAAGCTGATTGCGTACTCTTCAGTGAGCCACCTGGGGTTTTGTATGCTAGGTGTTTTTGTGGCCACCCCAGTCGCTCTGGAAGGCGGTATTCTGCAAATGATCAATCACGGTATCTCCACCGGGGCCCTATTTTTGATCGTTGGCATTATCTATGAGCGTCGTCACACTAGGATGATTGCCGAATATGGTGGGCTGTCAAAGGTAATGCCGATGTATGCCACCGTATTCTTGATCATGACGCTCTCCTCCATTGGGTTACCCCCACTCAACGGGTTTATCGGCGAGTTTATGGTTTTGCAGGGAGTGTTCGCCGATCCTGTTTATCGATTGTGGGCGGTTTACGGGGCAGCGGGAATTGTGCTTGGCGCTGCGTACATGTTGTGGCTCTACCAACGGGTTATGTTGGGAAAGATCGAGCAACGGGAGAATGAAAACTTACCTGACTTAAACGGGCGTGAATTAGCGACATTCATCCCTTTGATTATTTTGGTCTTTTGGATCGGCTTATATCCCAAGACGTTTCTGGATTACCTCCATGATCCAGTTAATCAGGTGGTTGAGAGAGTAAGAGCGGGAGAATTTACTCCGCTTCCGATGCAGGCAGTTGTAAAGGAGTGACCCATGCCTGAGATTCCTCCGATGGACAATGTTCTGGAATTCTTAAGGCAAAACACTGCGGCCATAGGTCCCCAACTTCATTTGATTATGTGGGGCCTTGCGCTGTTGATTTTCGATTTCTTGATTCCCAACGAACGTGTGCACATTAGATTTAGGAGGAAGCCATGGACTTTTCACGGGAAGGCACTGGGTGCTCTGCTAGCTCTTGTCGGTTTAACCATGGCCTCAGCTCATCTGTATCAGTCGTGGGGTACGTTTGTTGGCCCGGCCTTTTACAACATGGTGACGCTCGACTCCTTTACTCTTTACTTCAATATGCTGTTTCTGGTCTCGGCTTTTCTGACCGTGATCATTTCCTACAACTACCTGGACATTGAAGAAGAGCAGCACACAGAATATTACGCACTTATCCTGTTTGCGACCTCCGGTATGATGTTCATGGCCGGGGCCATTGATCTGGTCACCATTTTCATAGGTTTAGAACTGATGTCCATTTCCACGTACATCTTGGTGGGTTTTTTGAGGAGTCAGAGGCGCTCGAACGAAGGCTCCATGAAATACTTTCTACTGGGTGCTTTTTCCACAGGGATCATCCTCTATGGAATGTCACTGCTGTACGGGATAAGCGGGAGTACCAACCTGAACGTTATTGCCGGGCAGGTGGTCCAGTGGCAAGACAATGGTCTGGTGCTTCTAGCGTTATTTCTCATGATGGCCGGACTGTGTTTTAAGATTGCCGCGGCACCCTTTCATATGTGGGTTCCGGATGCCTACGAAGGGGCTCCCACCGCGGTAACCGCTTTCATGTCCGTGGCTGTCAAGGCGGCAGCCTTTGCAGTCTTTTTCCGGATCTTTTATATCGCCTTTGACGGAATGCGTGAGGTTTACGTTGTTCTCCTAGCCCTGATTGCCATGTTGACGATGACCTGGGGGAATGTGGCCGCCATAACCCAACAGAATGTCAAACGACTGTTGGCTTACTCCAGTGTGTCCCATGCCGGCTTTGTGCTCATGGGTTTGGTAGCTGGAACTGATTTTGGTGTTACCGCCTCTGCATTTTATTTGTTGGCCTACACCTTTATGAACATCGGTATATGGACTGTGGTCATTTTGCTTCGCCGACAGGACACTTCAGGGGAGCAGATCGACGACTTCAATGGTCTATATTTTAAGCATCCTGCCATTGCGATACTGATGTTGATCTTTTTATTGTCTCTGGGGGGCATTCCTCCCCTGGCCGGTTTCATCGCCAAGTATTTTGTTTTTGCAGCAGTGGTTGAAGTGGCGCTGCAGCCCGGGCAACCCTATGCTACCTTGATGTCGGTTCTGGCCGTGGTGGGGGTTTTAAATGCCGTGGTTGCTCTGTATTACTATCTTAGGATCGTGTTGGCGATGTTTATCCGCGAAGAATTCCTTTCTGCTCCTCTCAGCTTTTCAACTGGGATGGTGGTCGCTCTGGTCGTGACCGGGTTTTTCACTGTCATCATGGGGATTTTCCCTGAACCATTTATTAATCTAGCTCGCCTGGCGAGCTTACCACTGACTTAGCAGCCGGTGCTAAAAGTTGAGTGGAGTCGTGCGCCAGGGATCTGGCGGTTGTTGGTAACGCACGAGGAAGAGTCGATGTCGGGACATTGACGATGACGAGTGACGTCGCCCACTAACCCCAGAACCCTAGCACTCTGCGGGCGGCGGAGGAGTGGTCCCGGATGCGATGTGGAGGTTTCTCGACGATGAACCCGCATCGTCTCGATCGGTGCGCTTTGCATCCGAGTTCACAGTACTCGCAACGCGACCCGTGTGACTTTCACCACGGGTTGCTAGTACTAGGTTTCATAAAATACACTGACGCTTGCTGAGGATGCGAAGAGAGAAGGAGTCGATGCCAGTGTCCTGGCCCCTCAATATTGGTGCTATTTTGTGGCGAGCGCAACGGTACTGAGTTAAATTATTTTTGTGAAAACTGTTCGACCGGATCAAGCTTTGGATTTTTAGGTTGGCGAAGCTAGAATCTCTAGACGTGACTGCTGGAAAATCCCAAGATCGAAAACCTAACACTGGAAGAAGAACGCTTCGGCTGGTGACCGAATACAGCAGCATCATTTTCCTGCTGCCGTCGGCTTTATTCGGAGGATATTTTCTGGGTTATCTCTTGGACGGTTATTTCTACACGACTCCCTGGTTATCCCTGATCTTTCTCTTTGTGGGAGCAGTGGCAGGATTTGTCGAGGTCTTCCGCATCACTACCAGAAAATTGTGAGCCGTATGGTTCGAAATAGCGTCATCCTTCTGTTCCTTTTCCTTGCAGGAGGAGCGGCTTTTTTCGGCTGGGGTATGGCCATGTCCATTTTGGTGGGGGGAGTCCTCTCCATGATCAATTTTCACTGGATGGCCGCCGGCGTTGACCGCCTGATTTATTCCCAGGACAAGGAGGGAGTAACGTCCGTGCTCTTTAAGTACGTGGGGCGGCTCTTATTGATCTCCATTAGCTTTTTTGCTATCATCCATCTTCCCTTCTTAAGCTTGATGGGAGCGCTGCTGGGTTTCTCCGTATTTGTCCTCTCGGGGATGTTGGAAGCGATCCTTTTACTGTTGAAACAAATGCTTTTTGACCGATAGTCATGCAACCGCACCACGAGTTTTTTGTTTCCACTATTTTTAACCGCTATCTCGTCAACCCCATTGCTGAACTCTTGGGGTATCATCCCCACCATGATCTGCTGCCTCCCCACGTGGTGATGATCATTCTCATCAGTCTTAGTCTGATAGCGTTGGCTCTCTGGGTTCGGCGCCGGCTAAGCGTGGAAAACCCCGGTTCCATTCAACAGAGTTTAGAACTGCTCTTCGATGCCATTTTGAGCTTTATGAAAGATATTATGGGACCTCAATCGCGACGTTTTTTCCCCATCCTGGGTGCGTTTTTTATGTATATTCTGGTGGGTAATCTACTGGGGCTGATGCCCGGTTTGATGTCCCCCACCAGCAATATCAATGTGACGGTAGGGTGCGCTCTGATCATGTTTGTATATTACAATTACCAAGGTTTCAGAGCTCACGGGTTCTGGAAATATATGGCTCATTTTGCTGGTCCATCTCTGGTCATTGCTCCCCTACTGTTTGTGATTGAGATCATTAGTCATTTCGCTCGCCCTTTTTCATTATCAGTTCGTCTTTTTGGAAACATCTATGCGGAAGAGCTGATCATTGCTAACCTCAACAGTCTCTTTCCGTTTATCGTGACATTGCCCGTGATGGCTCTGGCGTTATTTGCCAGTACTGTCCAGGCCTTCATTTTTATCGTGCTGAGCATGGTCTACATCGGGGGCGCGGTGGAATACTCTCACGAGGAAGGCCACTGATTTTTTTCTGAAGTACATAGGCTGGAAGTGCCGGAAGACCAAATGTTGCGTTTCCTAAATACGACGTTGTTTGCAGATGGGGCCTGTGAGGTGAGGTCAAGGAGCGAGGAGGGAGCAATGTAGGGGCATCGTCGACGAGGATTGACACTGAGATCGCCGGCAACCCCATTCTGCCCAAAAGGTAGCTACGGGACGGTGTCGTTCTCTCTGTTGTTTTTCCTTCGGATGTCTCGCATCGCGTCGTCGTCTCTTCGCGGACTCGACGCCATCGTACTCGCCACAAATGTCATAATATTTAGTGAACGAAACATTAAGTACTCCAGAACCTTAAAAGGGGAGAAATTGAATGAACAAGAAGTACAACATTCTGATAGTTGTTGTTTTAGTTGGTCTTTTTTTTGCCATCCCGGTTCACGCACAGCAAGAGTCTTCAGCAACGGGTTCTGGCCAGATGGCTGTCCACTGGCTGGCTTTGGCCATGGCCATCGCGGCAGCGGGTTGTGGCTACGCGCAGAGCAAGGCCGTGACGGCAGGCTGTGATGGAGTCTCACGAAATCCTGGTTCCGCCGATACCGTTCGTTTCTTTGTTATTCTCGGACTGGCGTTCATCGAATTTTTGGCGCTTTTAACTTTCGTCGTTGTACTGTTTTTGTTACCATAAATCATGATCGACCACGGATCGTATGATGAGAGAATTTCAGGGTCGACTGCCCTCTTGAATGGGCGATCGATCCCTTCTTCAGCTAGGATTTATGCTAGAGTAGACTTGATTTCTAGCGGAAAAGTCTCATGCTTCGGGTAAAGCACCGGCCATGAGACAAGGGGAGAATCGTGCCGCATTTGAAGTTCATCATTGCTGGCAGCCTGATTCTGGCGGCCATTTCCTATTTAATGTTTAGCGGAATCAACGATTCCATGGTTTATTACTACAGCGTTTCCGAGGTGCAGGCCAAGACCCCAGAACTTCGTGGCAAGGACATCCGGATCAGTGGGTATGTGTCGCCGGGTACGATTAGTCGGAATCCCAGCCAGTCTCAGGTAGAGTTCGTTATTTTTGAGAGAAATTCTGATCAAACGGTGCGGGTAACGTACCAGGGAATTATCCCCGACACATTTAAAGACAATGCCGAAGTGGTTGTGGAAGGCATCTACCAATCGGTGGAAGAGCTTTTCCATGCAACCAACCTCCTGGCCAAATGTCCCTCCAAGTACGAAGCCAGAGGCCAACAGCATCCTAAGGATATTCCCATCCCGGCAGAAAACTGAGATCCCATGATTGAGTTGGGCCAGCATTGTTTGATTGCCTCCTTATTACTGTGCATTTACGGGATGGTGGGAGCAGTGTGGGGGGGGATCCGGAACAACTTACCCTTGATTCGAAGCGCGGAAAACAGTGCGGTTGCCAATCTGGCCATGGTGATCGTGGCCTCGATTTGCTTGTGGCATTCATTCCTTACCGACCAATTTCAGCTTGAATACGTGGCAAGCTATAGCACGAGTGCCATGCCGAAGGTGTACAAGTTTACGGCTTTCTGGGGCGGACAGACCGGCAGCCTTTTATTATGGGCGTTGGTGCTGTCTTTCTTTGTCTGTATAGCGGTTGTTCAAAATCGGAACCGACATCGCCAGTTGATGCCCTATGCTACTTCAGTATTACTGGGGACCGGGACTTTCTTTATGATCCTTTTGAACTTTGCAACCAATCCATTCGAAACTCTTCCCGTTACTCCGCCCGATGGGCAAGGCCTAAACCCATTGTTACAAAATCCTTACATGGCCATTCACCCCCCTATGCTTTACATGGGTTTTATCTCTCTGACGGTGCCTTTCGCTTTCGCCATGGGGGCCCTCATGAGCAACCGCCTGGACACTTCTTGGATTCGGATGACCCGGCGCTGGTCGTTGGTTAGCTGGGTGCTTCTTACAGTGGGACTTACGCTGGGAGGTATGTGGGCCTATGAAGAGCTGGGCTGGGGCGGTTATTGGGCCTGGGATCCGGTGGAGAACGCTTCTTTCATGCCTTGGCTATTCGTGACCGCTTTTCTGCATTCGGTGATGATTACTGAAAAAAAAGGAATGCTCAAGATTTGGAATTTCATCCTCATTCTGACCGCTTTTGAGCTGACCATGTTCGGGACTTTTATTACGCGCAGCGGAGTGATTTCTTCGGTGCATTCTTTCGCTCTGTCCAATCTGGGGCCGTTTTTTGTGGTGTTTTTAGTGTTGACTATCCTTTTAGGACTCTTCTGGATTTTTTACCGATTCAACCAGCTGCGCAGCGAAAAGAGAATGCGTTCTTTTCTGTCACGCGAAGCCTCCTTCCTGTTGAACAACTTCCTTTTTGTCTCGATATGCTTTGCTATTTTTTGGGGAACCGTTTTCCCGATTCTTTCGGAGTGGGTGAGTGGGGAAAAGATTACTGTGTCTGCACCTTTTTTCAATGAGGTGACTTTACCCCTGGGGTTGGCACTTTTGATCTTGAGTGGGATCTGTCCCTTGATTTCCTGGCGCAAAGCCACGGCCAAGAATTTTCGTCGAAATTTCATCTATCCTATAATCGGCGGTTTCTTAAGCGGGGCAGTGGCCCTGGCGCTCGGCGCTCGCGAGTTAATGCCACTACTATTTTTTTCGGCGTTCGGGTTCGTGACCTTGACGGTTGTCTTTGAATTTTACAAGGGTGCTCGGGCCCGTCAGACCATTAAGCCCACTGGATTTCTGACTGCGTTGAAGGATCTGACCCTTATGAATAAACGACGTTATGGCGGATTCATCATTCATATGGGTGCGGCCTTGGTGTTTGTGGGGATTATTGCCAGTTCGTATTATAAGGTTGAAGAGTATTTCACGGTCAAGGTGGGCGAAGCATTTGTTCTGGGGGATTTCACCTTGGTTTTTCAGGGTCTCAAACAAAGAAAAGATGCAGAAAAAGACGTCGTGTCGGCTCCGGTGGAGGTTTTTAAAGGGGGTAAAAAAATCGATCTACTTATTCCTGAAAAACACTACCATCATAAGAGTGAGCAGCCCATGACGGAAGTGTCGATCCGCTCCACTCTCAGGGAGGACCTTTATCTTGTTTTAGCCGGTTGGGACAGTGCGGAGCAGGTCACGATTCATGTCTTTATTAATCCACTGGTGCAACTGATCTGGATCGGGATTGGGGTCATGGCCTGTGGGGGGATCTTTGTGATCTTTCCGGATAAGAAACCTGTCACGGCTGTCGCCTTGAAAAGGAGGGAGGAGACTGCAAGAGATGAGGCTGCTTAGTGCCCAGTTTGCTTGGGTCTTTTTACTCGTGGGTTCTTTGGGGGTGAGCAGTCCTGCGCAAACACCCTCCCTAACAACCAAACTTCACCGTGAAGTGGTCTCCCGAATTTCAGGGAATATCATGTGCACCTGCTCGTGTCCTCACATACTCAAACAGTGCGGTGATGAGTGTGGGATGGCTCCTCAACAGATCTCCAAGATCGAACAGCTTGTTGCGACAGGTCAGACAGAGGAGCAAGTCTACGCGATCTATGAAAAAGAGTTCGGTGTCGGGATACACGCGGTTCCCAAAGCGGAAGGGTTTAATCTTTTGGCCTGGATTGTGCCTTTTGCGGGCCTTCTGTTTGGTCTAAGTGTAGTGGTTTTAACTGTAAAGCGGCTGCAGGGGGAAGTTCCTACCCAGTCAACCTTGGTAACCGCTCCGGAGATTAGTGAAAAGTATCGTAAACTGCTGGAGAAGGAATTGAGGGAATGAATAAAGAGGCGGCAGATCATGAGGCCTAGGGTGGTGGCTGTGCACTTCTGATTCCCTGTTCGTAGACATGGCACTTATCATCGCTCCCATCCTTTTTATTGCTGCAGTAATCTACGTCGCCTATCCGCTGTTAAGCGAACGGGAAGAGTTCTTGGTGGATGAGACAGAGAAAACTGAGCGTGAAAAAGTACTTGAGGAGAAAGAAGAGATCGTCGCCAATCTAAAGGATATTGAGATGGATTACCGAATGGGCAAGCTGTCGGCAGAGGACTATTTAAACCTCAAAACAGACTTTGAGCAGCAGGCTGTTCGAGTGTTTCAAAATCTGGAATCACTTAAAAAATACGGTAGGTCGAGGATCAAGAAATCCTGACCCATGTCTTCTCCAGACTCTCTTTCCCCCCTGCTTCGGCTCCGGAAACTCACCAAAAAGTTTGGAGTGGTGACGGCTGTTCGAAATGCTGATCTGGAGATCTATCCGGGTGATTTTGTGGTCATTTTCGGTCCTAATGGTGCCGGAAAGACAACTTTGCTTCGGATGATTGCGTCGTTGACTCGACCTAGCAGCGGAGAGGTTACGTTTTTTTCCAGCCGGTCAGACAGGGTAAGAGAGCAAGTGGGCTACCTCTCGCACGAAAGTCTCCTTTACAATGAGCTGACCGGGTTGGAGAACCTGGTCTTTTACGCCCGGCTCTACCACGTAATGGATCCTGAAAGCCATTGCCGAGATATGTTAGAGAAGATGGGGTTGGCCGAGGCGAGCCATCGACTAGTTCGAAATTATTCCCGAGGAATGAAACAGCGGTTAACTTTGGCCCGAGTGCTTTTGCATGAGCCTAAACTGCTGTTGCTGGATGAGCCCTACACAGGATTAGACCCCCAGGGAAACCGCTTACTGACCGATATGCTTAGCCGGTTGAAAAAGCAGGGGAGGACCGTTTTGTTGACCACCCACAATTTGGCACAGGGCCTAACACTGTGCAGCCGGATCATCATTCAGCATCGGGGTGGTTTTGTTTTCCAAACAGCCAGTCGGGACGTAAAGACGACCGACTTTGAGAGATTATATTTTCGGATGGTCGACTGTTGATGAAACTGAGTACTAAGCAAAACCCCACTACAAGCTTGAGAGAGCGAAATTGTCTGCTGCTTAATTCGACAAGCAGGAGGCGTTAGGCAGAAAACAAAAAATGCAACAAATTCCGCTCATCTGGGTACTGGCCGCTAAAGATTTCAAGATTGAATACCGCTCACGCCAGGCTTTTTTGAACACACTCTTTTTCGCCCTGTTGATCCTAGTCATCTTCAACTTCGCCTTCGATCCCGGCAGTCCGGCCACGCGAGAAGCCTCGCCTGGAATTCTCTGGGTCGCTTTGCTGTTTCCTGGCATTATTCAATTGAATCGATCCTTTCAAGCGGAGACCGAAGAGGGAACCCTTTATGGCATCATCCTCTCTTCAGTGGATCGAGGAGTCTTTTTTCTAGGCAAGTTCGTTGCAAACTGGTTTTTTCTAATGCTCATCGACTTGTTGATTTTGGTCGTGTTTGTCATATTCTTTAACTTCACATTCACCACACAATTACTTTGGATCCAGTTGCTGATCGTACTGGCCAGTGCCGGCTTTACGGCTGTGGGCACCCTGTTTGCTGCTATGGTCAGCGGTATCCGCGCCCGGGAAGTGCTGCTCCCGGTTTTGCTTTTTCCCGTCATCGTTCCTATAATCCTTGCTGCGGTAAATGGGACGCAGGAGATCCTGATCTACCAGGAGTTGGAGTTTCTGTCCAAGTGGATCCAACTTCTGGCTGCCTTTGACATCATCTTCTTGTCGGCTGGTTTTCTTGTCTTTGACTATGTTATCGGGGATTAGCGATTCGAGCTGGAGTAGGGCCAACCGCTTTTTGCGGCTAAACGGTTGGCTTTTGCCTCCACTCTATCTCTTATTCGTGCTGGCTTTGTATGGAGTCTTTCTTTACGCGCCGACCGAAAAAGAAATGGGTGAAGTCCAGCGCATCTTTTATTTTCACGTGGGAGCGGCCTGGAATGCGTTTCTAGCATTTTTTGTCGTCTTTCTCGCCGCAGTGATTTATCTGATCAGTCGCCAGCCGTTGTGGGATTGCCTGGCAGCGGCTTCGGCCGAAATCGGACTGATTTTTACGACAATTGTTTTGACGACCGGACCTATTTGGGCCAAACCGGTCTGGAATACCTGGTGGCCATGGGGAGACCCTCGGGTGATGACAACCATGGTTCTGTGGTTGATCTATCTCGCCTACTTCATTCTGCGATCCAGTCTTCCCGAAGGAGAAAAGAAATACAGGTATAGCGCGGTCTTTGGTATTATTGGGTTCATCGATGTGCCGTTGGTCTGGATGTCCATTCGTTGGTGGAGAACCATTCATCCCGTCGTCATCACCCAATCCGGGACGAATCTTGAAGCGAAAATGGTCCACGTGTTGGGAATCTCCGTCATCGCTTTCACCGTTCTGTATGCCACTCTGCTCTTGATGCGTACAACGAACCGATTACAGCACGGTCTTGCCGAGGAGATTGCCCAGGAAATGTTAGAAAGAAGAGTGCAACGATGAATAGTTATCTATTTGCCGGATACACTGTGATCTGGACAATTTTCTTTTTTTACCTCATCTATCTTCATCGAAGTCAAAAACAAACGAGCGAGCGATTGCAAGAATTGCAAAGGGCATTTGATGAGTTCAACGCACATCAGAGATAAACCAATTACCGTCGTCTGCCTACCATACGCTCCTTGACAGCCATCCACTCAGATCTTATATTGAGGAATTACGCTAAAGGTTTATAAGGGTATAGTTTATGCGTATATAGGGAGGAGAATTTGAATGGGCAAGATTATTGGAATTGACCTGGGAACAACAAACTCGGTCGTCGCAGTAATGGAAGGTGGTGAACCGGTGGTCATCACCAATCCGGAAGGGGGCCGATTGACACCGTCGGTGGTGGCCGTGACGAAAAGCGGCGAGCGACTGGTGGGACAAGTGGCGAAACGTCAGGCCGTCACCAATCCAGAAAACACAATCTATTCCATTAAACGTTTTGTTGGGCGAAAGTACGAAGAGGTTTCGGAAGAAATAGGAATGGTCCCATACAAAGTCTTCCGGACTTCTAATTACGATGCCGGGGTGGAAATCGGTGGAAAGCAGCACTCGCCGCCGGAGATCTCAGGCATGATTTTGCAAAAGCTAAAGTCGGCCGCCGAGGAGTACCTGGGAGAGAAGGTAACACAAGCGGTGATTACAGTACCCGCTTATTTTAACGATTCCCAACGACAGGCGACCAAGGATAGCGGTAAAATCGCTGGCTTAGAAGTGCTCCGATTGGTGAACGAACCCACGGCGGCAGCCTTGGCTTACGGACTGGATAAAAAGAAAGACGAAACCATCGCCGTTTTCGACTTTGGCGGTGGAACCTTTGATATCTCCATTCTGGAGGTGGGTGAAGGCGTCGTTGAAGTCAAAGCAACCAACGGGGATACCCATCTTGGTGGAGACAACATAGACCAACGTTTGATTGAATGGATCGTAGAGGAATTTAAGAAGGACCAGGGTATTGATCTTTCTAAAGACAAGATGGCCTTACAGAGGCTAAGGGAGGCGGCTGAGAAGGCCAAGATGGAGCTTTCGAGCACTCAGGAAAGTGATATCAATCTTCCCTTTGTCACCGCCGATACCAGCGGGCCCAAGCATCTGAACATGAAGTTGACGCGTTCCAAGTTTGAGCAGCTAGTCGAGGAGATTTTGCATCGTACCGTCGCGCCCTGTAAACAAGCTCTCGAGGATGCAGGTTTTAAGCAGGAGGCCATCGATGAAGTTGTATTGGTGGGTGGATCAACCCGGATACCACTAGTTCAGCAGATTGTACGAGAATTCTTCAAAAAAGAACCTCACAAAGGAGTTAATCCCGATGAAGTGGTAGCAGTCGGTGCTGCTGTACAGGCTGGGGTGCTGGGCGGAGAAGTGAAAGATGTATTGTTGCTCGATGTGACACCTCTTTCTCTGGGCATCGAAACGTTGGGGGGTGTCGATACGGTCTTGATTACCAAGAATACCACCATTCCGACTCGCAAGAGCGAGATTTTCTCCACGGCAGCGGATAATCAGACCTCAGTGGAGGTTCACGTTGTCCAGGGTGAGCGACCGATGGTGCGCGATAACAAATCGTTGGGCAAGTTTCACCTTGTAGGTATCCCGAGTGCCCAACGTGGAGTTCCCCAAGTTGAGGTGACCTTTGACATCGATGCCAACGGGATAATAAAGGTCAGTGCTAAAGATCTAGGAACTGGTAAGGAACAGAAGATAACCATCACTGGATCTAGCGGTTTGGGCCAAGCAGAAATCGAAAACATGGTCACAGAGGCCGAGTCACATGCTGAAGAAGATCGCCTCAAGAAAGAAGAGATCGAGGCACGTAACCGGGCCGATAACCTGGTTTACAGCACGGAGAAGATCCTGAACGAGAATCGGGATAAAATTGACGAAAGTGAGGCGAAGGTGATCGAGGAGGCTTTGGCTGAAATGAGAAGTGTTATTGAAGAGGGAGGTGTTGACCGCATCAATAAGGCCTTCGAAAATCTCACCCAAGCTTCGCATCGACTGGCTGAGGTCATGTATCAAAAGACCCAACAACAACAGGAAACTGAAGTCGAGCAGCAGGCTGATTCGGGAAGCGACACTGAGGGCAAAAAAGGGGAGGATGTAATCGATGCAGAGTACGTGGACGTGGACGAGAAAAAGTAAAACTTTGTTTCAGTCCTGTTCCCACTTTTACCTCGTCGTATTTTTAATCCCTTGTCCTAGGTTTGCTGAGAATTACCCTGAAAGATCAGTTGTGTTGCCACGCTGAGTGAACGTTGGTCGGCGGTCAGCCTTCTTTCCTCCTTTGAGCTCATCGCGAAGCTCTTTGTACATTCTCCGCAAGACAGCCTGGAATTGGACTCGATCACATTCTTGTTTAGAGAGCGATGCCTTGATTCGGTCAAAGGCAGTCTCCAGCAGAGGTACGATCCGAGCAGTTTGGCTAGGATCATACGGGATTTGAACCGAGTCCATGCCCAGTTCAGCAAAAATCTTCAAATAGCGAGCAGTGGCCATGTCAGGGCAGGTGACTCGCTTACGCCCCATTTTTACCTCGAAACCTAGAAACGTATACATGATATGGGGTTGACATTTGCGACCTAACAAGGGGACACGGCGCGTGCGCTGCGAGAGGACGCGATTGACATAGAGCTGTCCGATTTCCTCGATCTGTTTTCTGATCTCCATCTCCATACCCTCACTATACCAGCTACCGCAGGGCCAGGAATGACACGGCGTCAGCCGGCCGAGGCGAGGTCAAGCCGGCACTGTTGACTGCCTCTCTGGTGGCGTGATAGCTTTGGCCGGCATTCCAGGAAGATTTAAATTCGAGCCCCACTAACGAGAGACGATGTGTTAGGATAGTGATCTTCTGGGAGTGGAGGGTCAAATTTGGACTTATTTTCGGCTAGTCTTGGCGGCTTTGCATGAGTTTGTGTTCACACTAGGCGGGACAGGCCTTTTTTTGATTGCTCTGGCGGATTCCTCCTTTCTTTCCATTCCAGAGGGCAATGATCTTCTTATTGTGATGCTTTCCAGCGGCCAGCGCTGGGGAGTTATGAGCTATTTTGTACTGATGACTGTAGCGGGATCTGTGGCAGGGTGCTCTATGCTTTACTGGGTGGGTCGTCGGGGAGGGAAATTTATTCGAAACCGTGTCCAGGAGAGGAAGACCAAAGAGATTGCGGGTCTCTATCAGCGCTGGGGAATTTTGAGTGTGTTGGTCCCCTCCCTGCTTCCCCCTCCGACTCCCTTTAAAATCTTTGTGCTGGCAGCAGGGCTTTTCAAAGTGCCATTTCCGGAATTTCTTCTGGCGGTCGGAATTGGCCGAAGTATCCGCTACTTTCTATGGGGGATTTTGGCCGTCCTTTATGGTGAGCTTGCCTCGGTTTTCCTGGCACAGAACATTCACCAGGTTGGGATCATTCTCTTTATTTTGTTTGTGGGAGCGGTTTTTGGCTATCTGTGGTTCGGGCTCAAGGCCAGAAGGAAGTCTCCTGAGCAGGAAAAAGCATGAGATTGGGTCTGGGTGGAATCGGAGTTGTGATTCTCCTATTGAGTTGTGGCTGTGGTGGAGTTGCCAAGCGGAAGAACCGGGTGGATATTCCTCCGGCTTATCTCATAGCGAGGGGGGCCAGTTTGAAGGAACTGGTCGAACTAATCAACCACCGTTATGCCGGGATCGAGACAATCAGGGTTTCCCACTTCGATGTGGAATTCAAGGCTGGTTCAATCGAGAACGGCTATTTCGAAAAATATCCTCGGGCAAAGGGGTATTTGGTGGCGCAAGCACCTGATTCAATGTTGATCAATATTCTGCACTCTCTGATCAGTTCAACTGTAGTTGTCATGGCGGCTCAGGGTGAAAATTTTCAAATTTGGCATCCCAGTGAGAACAAGTATGTGACGGGAAGTACGACCATCCAATTCGATAGGGAGAATCCTCTTTTCAATGTTCGTCCCCATCATCTCCTCCAGGGAATATTCGTGGAAAGGATTGCCACAGATAGTCTGCACGAGGGTTATTTTTTGGAAGAGGACCAAGACGCTGAATTCAAGTATTATGTTCTGGGAGTACTCGAACTGCAGGAGGGTAAACCGACCCTTCGATTGATTCGAAGACTGTGGATCGAACGAAGTACCATGCACCTGGTTCGTCAGCAATATTACCGGGAGGGAGAACTGATCAGTACCATTCGCTATCGCCAGCCGATCGAGCTTGGAAACAAGCTGATCAACTCAGAGATTGAGGTGGCAAGAACGCGTGAAAGTTACCAGATTCTACTTAACTTGGGGCATAAGGATATCGAGGTGGATCAGCCCATTAAGCCAGAGGTTTTTGAGGTGCCGATGCCACCGGGTGCCGAATTGGTGGTGGTGAGAAGGAAGGAGGTATCGACTGACCCCTGACCTCGTCAGCATCGACTGTTTGACCTTTTCTCGAGACAATGGTTCGGAGGAGGGTTAGTGGTCAGTGGTCTGTAGCGTGCTCAAATGTTCAAACTCATCTACTCGAACTTGTTACAGCGCCCTACCCGGACTGGCGTCAGCATTCTAGCGGTGTCCCTGGGAGTGGGTCTGATCCTGATCACTGTAGGTCTTTCCTATGGTCAGCTGAGGAATTTGGCAGAGCGCACTCAGCGTATTGGCGGAGACTTTATGTTCCAGCCTTTAGATGGTTCTGTTCTTTTCGCGATCGACAGTGGCGTGCTTTCGGTTCACATTCGAGAGGTGATCGAAAAAGTAGAAGGGGTGGAGGCGGTGACTCCGATCCTGGTAAAGTTCCTCGGCGACAAGTTTCATCTGGTGTTTGGGATCGACGTGGAAAGCTTTCAACGTGTCAACAGAAGCCTTCGTTTTGTTGACGGCCGACTATTTGAAACACCTGATGAGGTCATCATTGACACGAACTACGCCTACTCAGGGGATCTCCAAGTCGGAAATCAGTTGGAACTGCTCGGTCACACCTTTACGATTTCGGGAGTTTTTCAGGAAGGTACAGCGGCACGGGTCTTATTGCCAATGACCACGCTCCAGGAGATTAACGGCACTCCTGAGAAGGCCACCGTCTTTTTCATCCGGGCCAGTGACCACGCCCAACTCGAGGTGGTCTATGACAGGTTGAAGGAGCGTTTCAGGCATTATAAAATAACCAAAACAGCGGACTTACAAGAAATCATGGTTTCTAGCATTCCCGCATTCAGACACTTCGTCATCACCATGGTATTCATTTCAGTGGGGGTCAGCTTTCTCATCATTTTGTTGGCGATGTACAGTACCATTATGGAAAGAACGCGAGAGGTTGGGATTCTGAGATCCCTGGGAGCTTCCAAGTCCTACATTGTTCGACTGATTATCAGGGAATCGCTGCTGATTTGTACCCTGGGAGTTGCGACAGGATTTCTCTTGACATTTGTGGCGACTAAAATCATTTTGATGACTTTCCCGAGTATACCGGTTACTATCACGCCTTTTTGGCGGGTGATGGCAGCGGTAATAGCTATTGTGGGTGGGACTCTTGGTGCAGTCTATCCCGCCGTCAAAGCGGCTCGATTAGACCCGGTACGAGCGCTCGGACATGAATAGGAAGACTGTGAGATGAGCCAGAATAATCTGATCATGATTGAAGATCTCCAGATGATCTATCAGGTTGGGAATGTCGAAGTGCCGGCTTTACGCGGGGTAAGCTTCACCGTCAAAGAGGGTGATTTTGTGGCCATCATGGGTCCTAGTGGATGTGGCAAGTCAACACTACTTCACATTATTGGTGGTCTGTTGAACCCGACCTCGGGTCGCGTTTTGATCGATGGACTAGACATCGGCTCTATCAGTGACGCGAAACGGACGGAAATTCGTAGGCAAAAAATCGGATTTGTGTTCCAGCGTTTTAACCTACTTCCAACGTTGAGTGTGCAGGACAACATCGAATTGGCCAGGCGTCTTCGTGATAATAGTCATTTTAAACAGCAAAATAGCTTGGAACTGCTAGAATTGTTAGGGCTCGAGGAAAAGATGCGACATAAGCCGTCTCAGCTGTCCACCGGTGAGCAGCAGCGAGTCGCTATTGCCCGGGCGTTGGTCAGCCGGCCCGCTATTTTATTGGCCGACGAACCCACAGGAAATCTGGACACCGATAACTCGCAAACTGTTTTGGGAATGATGCAGGAGCTGAATCACACCCATAACCAAAGCATCATTATGATTACGCATAATCCGGAGGCTGCAGCTATGGCAGGCCGTATCATCGAAATGCGTGACGGCCGAATACTCAACCCGGTCCAAGATTCGCTTTATGCAGTAGAGCAGAATACGGTTTAAGATGGTAACACCTTTTCGGGTGCTTACCAGAATCGTTTTTTGGACCTATGTCAGGGGCACCTGGCAGTACGACCTCCTTTGTGTGTTAATCCTCGCGTTCATTTTCCTCACTCCAAGAGCCGTTTTTGATGGTTCCCTTTTTTCCGAGGCGAAACATTCTCATCGAACTCAGTAAGAGGACTCACAATCTAATCAAGGACAGGCTCGGAACTGTAGCCGCTAGTACTCTATTTCTGAAAGAGAGAGGAGGTATTTTCCAGTTTCTCCAATGAATCGTCTAACGACAATCATTTGGTTGAGTGTGGTGGGGCTGTTGGCGGGAGAGGCCGTCTCCACTGTCCGGGTTCGGCTGCTCACCCTCGAGGAGATTTTGACCAAAATGGACCAGCGAGGAACAACGCTGCGCTCGATGCGGGCGGACCTTGTGCAGAGAAAGTGGACAAACATCCTGGAAAAATTCGATCCGGGAGAAAGTGGATTTTTTTCTTTCCTGAAAGAAGCGGGAAAAGTTTACCTGCGCAAGGATATCAGAAAGCCACAGAAAAGCATCCTGGTACTTAGTGAAGGGAAGGCTGTCTTCTATCAGCCTAAGATAAAACAGGCGCAGAGATATAATCTAGGCCGGAATCGTGGCACCGCAGAATTTTTACTTCTCGGATTTGGTTCTGATAAACAAGCTCTGCGGAAGACCTATACGATTGTGTTATTGGGGATGGATTCGGTTGGAGGCCGCGAAACCTACCTTTTAGAGCTCAGGCCCAAGTCTGAGAAAATTTTGGCCTATTTTTCTCAGATTTTCTTGTGGGTAGATTCACAGTTATGGGTACCAATTCAGCAGAAATTAGTGGAGCCCACTCAAGATTATCTACTCTTCCAATTTGAGGACATCGAACTGAATCCGAAGCTCTCAAAATCACTTTTTAATCTTAACCTACCTCGAGACGTGAAAATTGTCACCCATTAATTAATTTACCATTTGACTGATCGAGGGCGAACTATACTTGTGCTTGTGAGGGTTACTGATTGGTGCTGCTGGAAGCACCAGTGTGAGTGACGAAGGGGTCGTCATCGGGGGTCAGACTCTGAGAACTCATCACTCAAGACCACGGTGGCGCCCCGATGTGTGATTTGGGCTCTCGTGTACAGAATCCGATGGACAACCGTCCAGTTGGAGAGCACTGCGATTACCCAGAGTACGGGATCCATGAAGTAAAAGGATCCAATAATGAGGAGTACAATGCGCTCGGGCCGCTCTAGAAATCCTACATTGCATTTCGCAATTAAGCATTCCGCTCGAGCTCGTGCATAGCTGGTCAAAACCGAACCCATTATCACCACTCCGACCAGGACCACATAACCCATTCGGTCCTGTTGTCCATACCAAATGATCAGTCCCAGATAAATGATGAAATCAGAATAGCGATCCATGATAGAATCGAAGAAAGCACCGAAAGATGTCGTCGCATTTAAAGTTCGAGCCACCATCCCGTCGACCATGTCGAGAAGCCCTGCAATGATGAGGACAACACCGGCCATTTGAAACTGCCCTCGTGCAAAGGCATAAGCCGTGAAGATACTCATCACAAATCCCAGGAAAGTCAGATGGTTTGGCTTGACACGCAGGAGGGTGATTACCTTGACGATGGGCTTTAGCGGAACCTGCGCACCCTGACCGATCTTGTCCGATATCATTCTTGTGCCTTTGGGTTGGTTGGGCACAAATGGCGCCGACAGACCCTGGTAACCGCCACTTTTACGGGGTCACTTCCTATCAACATTCGACCTCTAGAAGAGCTTAAAATCTATGCTTAGAAACTTTTTCGGATCTTGACGAAAATCGTAGATGAGCTTAACAACCTCGGCAGAAACCTGATTGAGATTCTGATAAAGTTGCTCGTCATTGACGAGTTGTCCTAACGTTCCCTTTCCTTTTTGAAGATTGTCGAGAAAGGTCGATAACTGATCCAGGGACTTACGCAGATCTTCATAAACTTGGTTATCCTTGGATAATTTCCCCAGAGTGCCGTCACCAGCATCTATACGGGCGGTAATGTGATGGATGGCGCCCATCACCTCAGTACTTTTTTGATAGAGTGAAAGATCGTTGATAAACTTCCCGAGTGTGCCCTCCCCCCGCTCGATCCGAGCCATGACGGTGTCCAACCGCTCAGTTGCGGTTTTGATTTTATCATAGACTTCTCGCTCTTGAACCAGGAGTGACACGGTTCCGGTACTCTGGTTCATCTTTTCCATCAAAGCAGCAGCCTGTTCGACGGTTTGCCGAGCTCTGACCATTGTGCCATCTAGGTTGTTATAAAAAGAGGGATCCGTAACAAACTTTCCCACAGTGCCTCTTCCCTCCGCCAGCTCATCCAAAATGTTCCCGACTGCCCGGGCAAGAACGTCTGCGTTCGCCAGGACGTCGTTGGCCCCGGTCAGGAGTTCTCGGAAGCCCGACTGGACGGTGCCGGTGATGATCATCGTCTCCTTCACATTGGTTCCCAGCCAACCGTCGACTACTTCCTTCATCACAGGAGGAAGTACCTGAGATCGTCCCAGAGAGATTTCAATGTACTTATCACCCAGCAAGCCGATGGAACCGAGTGATATTGTGCTGTCGTTTTTAATCCACTCGCGATAATCGGACTGGATCTGCATATACACGACGACATTTTGCAAGTTGGCACGTGTCTCTTGGATATCTCCGAGAGTGTCTTCCAGCTTGTCAATCTGAGACTCGATACGGTCCTCCAGGTCTACCACTGCACCTTTTAGATCAAGGGCCTGAGCGGAATTGGTATCCAAGCGTTCGACAGTCTTCTCATAATCGGTTTTCAGCTCATGTAGCTTATCCTGCTGAAGCGGGATATTCTGCTGGAACTGCTGAATTTCTCCGGTTAAGCGGTCAATGATTGACAGGTTGCGCTGGTTAAGCTGGGTGTCAGGAAGAGGTTCCTCTGGGTTCGAAATTACGACTCGTTGAACGTTGCCCACTTCAACACCTGCCAGAGTCACAACGTCTCCAGGCTTAAGTCCCGAGACATTGTTTAGATAGGTTTTGGCTGAAAAAATGTTTTCGAACAGACCCACTTGGGATCCAATTGTGAAAATAGCGATCGCTAGAATCGTAAAGGTAGTGATCACAAAGATTCCCACCTTCAATTCCGAAAGAGTCAGTCGGCTTTTTGCGTTCATAATGACACCTCACTTATCTATTTTGTGTCTTTGGATTGTTGTGCTTGCATGCCTTTGCCCATGGGTCTTTTCGTGCGCGCTTGTTGTGATGTTCCTCTTTCGCAAAATGGAATTTCCGATCTGGTGAAAACAATCATTTTCGACCGATGATTTCAGAGATCTCACAGCTGCGGAGTATAAAAGGTGGACTCGCGGAAAAACATAAACAAGAGAGTACCAAAACATGAACCCACCCACATCAAGCGCTTCACGTTAAGAATTCTTGTATATACTTATTGTTTATGCTGCGGAGCGCTTCATCCGTTCCCTCAAAAAGGATCTGTCCATCCTTGACCATCACGAAGCGAGTATTGAACAAGCAGAAATCTCCGTTCTTCGGGTGAAAGGTGATTCTACCGTCGGGTCCAATCCTGGCGAGTTCCGTGCCCACAGTTTGAGTAGCTTTCAGGTCATGAGTGACAAAGATCGAAGTGACCTGTTCTAAGTCGCGCAACCTGATGAGCAATTCATAAATGCTGCGACTGGTGATTGGATCCAGCCCTGCAGTCGGTTCGTCATACAGTAAGATGTGAGGATCGTCCACTACGGCGCGAGCGATTGCAACACGGCGCCTCATCCCTCCGGAAAGTTCTGAGGGCATTTTGTGAAAGGACGCCTTGAGGCCCACAAAGCTAAGCACGCGCTTGACCGCTGTCTGGATCTCCTTTTCACTATGATTCCCTTTTTCACGCATCCGGTAGGCCACGTTTTCACCGACGGTGAGGAAGTCGAAAAGTGCACCTTCCTGAAAAACCATCCCGATGTTCTTTCGTATCGGTATCAGTGCAGTCTCGTTGAGTTCAGTAATGTCCTGACCATCGACAAAAACGTGCCCCGAATCAGGTGTGACAAGCCCCAGCACCATCTTCAGAATAGTGGTTTTACTTGAGCCTCGTGCACCCAAGATCACCTTCATTTCGCCTTTCCGGACGCTCATGCTGAAGTCCTGAAGGATCACCTGGTCACCGTAATATTTCACCACTTTTTCAAAGCGTATAACGCTCAATATCGTAACTCCAGGATGATCTTGCTCAAGAAGAAGTCGGCGGCAAGGACCAGAATGGAGGCCGTGACTACGGCTTGTGTCGTACTCCGACCGATGCCAGGAGTTCCTCCTCGAGTACGCAGACCAAAATAGCAGCTCACCATACCGATAATAAATCCAAAGACGATGGGTTTCATCAGTCCCTCTAAAGCATTATTGTAATCAATCGAACGCAGCGCTGTGTTCCAGTAAAGTGATGTGTTCAGGCGTAGGGTGTGGAAAGAAACGAGCCATCCTCCGACCAGACCAAAAAGATCGGCGAGAACAGTGAGCAGTGGAACCATCGTTGTGCAAGCAATCATTCGAGGGGTTACTAACTTCTTTATGGGGTCCGTGCCCAACGCACGCATAGCGTCGATTTGCTCGGTGACAATCATCGAGCCCAGCTGTGAGGTGATGCCTGATCCGACTCGTCCTGTTAAAATCAAGGCAGTTAAGACCGGCCCAAGTTCTTTGACCAGAGTGAGACTCACTAGCTGTCCGGTCAAATTTACCGCGCCAAAGGCCTGTAAAGACTTGGCGGACTGCAGTGCCAAAATGCCGCCGGTAAAAAACCCGGTGACTATGATGATAATGGTAGAGCCGACGCCCAACACTTCCATTTGAAACAACGTGTCCTGAAGGTAACGAGGCCGACGAAAGATATTCGTGATGGCACGGACACACAGGAGAGTAAATTCTTGGACTTCGTAAATGGTCTGATAGAGAGCATTCATGAGTTAGAGGAAGTGGAGTAATCATTAGTACCGATGAAACCCCTTAGAACTCCAGAATATTTTAGTGTTACACTAGGTGTTCTGATTCTGAGGCAGATTGTCATGAGTGATAAATGACTCCAATGGGACCATCCGTCCCGGATCCTTACTCGCCGCCCATGACGATGGATCCAGGAACGACAGCGATTGCCCATAATGCCAACCCTATGGAAACATCGGTCCATGCCTTTAGTTTGGAGACAAGCAGGATTTTAGCAAAGTCAGGCATAGGCCTTAAAGTTTTTTTGTAGCGCAGGGGATCAGAAGGGAACGGCCGATGCTCAGATTTCTCACCTCTGGAGAGTCTCACGGTAAGGGTCTTATTTCTGTTATCGAGGGTTTTCCGGCGAAGGTGTCGGTTGACGTGCCCTTCATCAACGGCGAATTGAAGCGCCGCATGGGTGGTTATGGGCGCGGTGCCCGAATGCAGATCGAGAGCGATGAGATCGACCTTTTCGCCGGAGTTAGACACGGCTACACCTTGGGTTCTCCTATCTCTTTCATCGTCCACAACCGAGATTGGGTCAATTGGTCCGATGTCATGTCCCCACAGTCGAACCCGCAGGACACTCGAAAACGGAGAGTCACACGTGCCCGGCCGGGACATGCCGATCTTGTAGGGGCACTCAAATACCAGTTTAATGACATGCGAAACGTTTTGGAGCGCTCCAGTGCGCGAGAAACCACCTCCAGGGTAGCGGTGGGCGCTTTTTGCAAACTCCTGCTCCGGGAATTGGGTGTACGGGTGTACAGTCACATTATCTCGATCAAGGATGTACACATTTCGGATGAACAGTTGGCCCGGGTTTCCATCGAGCAGATTCCTGAGATTGAATCTTCCGCTTTGCGCTGTTGTGACCCTTCTCTGAATGAGGCCATGAAAAAAGCGGTGGATCTAGCGGTTGAACAGGGAGAGACCATTGGAGGTACCTTCGAGGTGCGGGCGCTGGGAGTTCCTGTGGGTCTCGGAAGCTATGTCCATTGGGATCGCAAGCTGGATGGAAAACTAGCTCAAGCCCTCATGTCGATCAACGCCATCAAGTCGGTAGAAGTAGGCAGTGGACTGAAGATGGACCCTTATGGAAGCGAGTTTCACGACGAGATTTTTTATGATCGCGAAAAGGGGGATTTCTATCGAAAGACCAACCGTGCAGGGGGGATTGAAGGGGGAACCTCAACGGGACAGGAGATTATTGTGCGAGGGGTGGTTAAACCCATTCCGACGTTGCGCCGACCATTGATGTCGGTAGATCTGGAAACGAAGGAGGCTTTCAAAGCACAGTATGAGCGATCCGATACCTGTGTGGTTCCCGCCGCAGGAGTGGTTGGCGAAGCCATGGTGGCAATTGTGCTGACCCAGGCGTTGCAAGAAAAATTTGGCGGCGATACGCTCGAGGAGATACAGACGAACCTACGAGAGTATCGTCAACTAATCAGACAATTGTAAGTCCACTCATCAGACTTGTTTGTAGGCAAGAATCACGAATCGTGATGATTAGACCCATCCTCAAATATGGTGCGCCGGAGTTGGAGACCAAATCCAGCCCGATCGACGATTTTGACGACGAGCTAAAAGTCCTGGTCCAAGATATGCTGGAGACTATGTATGCGGCCTCGGGCATCGGTTTGGCAGCGCCTCAGCTGGGAGTTAACCTGCGCGTCATCGTCATTGATGTTATGGGTGGGCAAGAACAAGGTCATCAGATCGTTCTGATTAATCCGGAGATCATTGAGCAACAGGGTCTGCAAAAGTGTGAGGAAGGATGTTTGAGCATTCCCGGTTTCACGGCGACGGTGGAACGGCCTTACAAAGTTCGCGTTATCGGTCAAGATCTGGAGGGTAAGCGCGTGGAACTCGAAGGAGAGGAACTTCTGGCTCGAGTTTTCTGTCACGAAGTTGATCACGTGGAAGGGATTCTATACCTGGGGCGCGTCTCGTTTATCAAGAGGGATTCCATTAAAAGAAAAATACGAAAGCTAGTTCGAGCGGCAGAATGGTAATGCAGGTGGTGTTCCTGGGAACAGCTAAATTCGCCCTCCCCAGCCTGAAGGCGCTTCATGAGGGTGCAGATTACCAGGTCACCGGAGTGATCACGCAGCCTGATCGCCCGGCTGGGAGAGGTCATCGTTTGACCTTCGCCCCGGTGAAGAGTATGGCCCAACAATTCGCTATACCTCTTTTCCAATCCGAACGGGTGCGAGATGATCCTAAGGCCCTTGAGTTTCTCCAGGAAAGGCGCTGTGAATTAATAGTTCTGGTCGCCTTTGGCCAGATTCTCCCTCCTGAATTCTTTAATTATCCCTCCTTCGGAACTTTTAATGTACATGCTTCTCTACTACCCCGATATCGAGGAGCGGCACCACTAGAACACGCTCTCATTCACGGCGAGACTGAGACAGGAGTAACCGTCATGAAGCTCGACGAGAGCCTGGACACGGGCGATATACTGAGCCAGACCACGCTACCGATCAGTGAGAATATTACTGCCGGAGAGTTAGAGCATGAACTGGCTTATACTGGAGCCAATCTCCTACTTGAAACGATCACGGCTTATGCGAGCGGACAAATTAAACCTCGTCCGCAAGACCACAACCGGGCAACATACGCATCTCGAATCCAGAAGGAACAGGCCCGAATCAACTGGACTCGGTGTGGCGAAGAGATCCACAATTGGATCCGTGCGTTGAATCCACGGCCTGTTGCTTTTGCGGTATTCAGAGGGGAGCGTGTCAGGGTTTGGCGAAGTGAAAAAGTCAGTCCTGGAGATCAGGTTGGGTCAGCACGGCATCCCGGTGAAGTCTTGGAATTCAATCAAGCAAGAATTGTTGTCCGGTGCGGGGAAGGTTCTCTTTTAGCTCTGAAGCAACTCCAGCTGTCGAACCGAAATCGCGTCTCCGCTTTCGACTTTGCCAACGGAGTCGGCCTTCGGGTAGGTGAGCGATTTGCTTAATGCTGATTCAGTCGAAAAGTACGGAGTAGGGTGTGGCGGGAAACACCGCAAAAATCAGGACAGAGGATTTCTCCGATACAGCCAAACAGTCTATGCATAATCGGGACCATGGTCCTTCCCACCCTTTCCAACTTCTGTCAGCATGGCGGTTCGGTAGGGCAAGGACTTGTAAGGCATTTGTGCGATATCCGACCCCTTCTAGGAGGTTCTCGAGATTCTGGTCGCACTCCATAAGTGCTTCAGTAAAACGGTCATCACCCAAGGTGACTGCCAATACTAAAACCGACTACTACTTGGAAAAGAGCGGCTAAGCCGACAGACAGGAAAATATTTACGTTGATTTCCTCGAGTGGTTGAGACCTATAAAGAAGTATGGTGCAAAACAGAGGAAGAATGCCTAGAAGATAAGGTATTAGAGACTGATCTGCAAGCAGTTATTTGCAGGAAAGGTAAAGGAAACTGTCACATTGGAAGGCCAGAATGTCGGCGTGAATTTTGAAGGGGCGCTGACTCATCTTAACGAGCACGGCTACGTGGTTGTGAAAGACGTTTTGCCCACGGAAAAGGTAGTAGCTCTGCGGGAAGCGGTAGATACCCTTTGTGTCCAAGAAAGGGAGAATAGCTTCGATCCGGGAGATGCTCCTTCGGCTCCCGGGGATGGCGAGATTGAAGCCTATTTGGCCGAGAGTTATCCGGTGAGCGAAGCGGAACTGGCCCGGTTGATGCGCCGCATCCGCTATACGCGGCACCTTAACCACGGCACGCCCTGGCCGGTGTCACCACCAGACGTCCTCAAACTCTTCCTGCACCTGCCCACGTTCTTTGACTACGATCGATCTCAGCGGATCTGGAACCTACTTGCCAAAGGAGATATTTTCCCGGAGTTGATCGAGAATCCGGCTGTTCTGTACCTGGTGCAAGCTATTCTGGGCCAGGATTGTGTCCTGTCAGACTGTAGTGCTACCAGCGTGGGTCCCCACACCGAAGGGGGAGCCTGGCACGTAGACGTACCCCTGGGGCAATTACCGGAACCGCTTCCCGATTTCCCGTTGACTACGCAGAACGCATTCATGCTAGATGATTTTACCGAGGAAAACGGCGCCACCAGATTGGTGCCGGGTAGTCACAAGACCCGTAGGAAACCGGAATGGCAAAAGCATGGCGTTCGGCAGGGAAGTGAGATTGCCCTGACAGGATCGGCCGGGTCCCTGGCTCTCTGGTTATCGAACACCTGGCATCGGCACGGACCTAACTCTACGGACCATCCCCGGCGCGCGGTGCTGGCTTACTACTGTCGTTCTTGGATCAAGCCTTTTACAGATTTCCGGGCACTGATACCGCCGGAACAGGTATCCCGTTACTCCTCTCTGGCCCGTTACCTGATTGGATTCTCCTCCAATCCTCCCATTCGGGGCTAGCGTCTTGTCCCATAAATAACATGTCATTTCGCAGAAGTAACCTTGAGCGGAGATCGCGACAAAGAGATCGGCTAAAGTCACCTCTACCCGGCAAGTCGTGGGTACACCGGCCCTACTTTTTTGTTGCTTCTCCTCGCCGATGCCTAATATTGACTCGTCGTCACATCTCGAATCAGAAGCCGTTTTGCCTATTACAATATGGGATGGTATTTCTAGGACGGGACACTAATAGTCCGAGGCCTTACTCAGTGTCTCCCGGTAGCGGAACTTGGTCGTATCTAGTCGATGGACCCTTGTCTAGGATCTGTTTCACGTTTGTGGCGAACCGCTGCAACTGGTCGACCGGCGGTACCCCTTCCTCCTTTAGCCTCTCTTTGAACTTCTGAAAGAGCCACTCATCTTCCGACCCATGAGGAAATCTACAAGGTTTTCCGGTCAAGTCTGGGAAGTTCGCCGAGGCCGAAGTATTTGCCGTTCAGAGTGAAGCCCTCCAAGTCAGCCGTTCCCTTGCCCAGTACCTGGCCGGTGGCAACGTAGTACTCCATTACGGCCTTCATTCCATAGCGCTGGATGGGACAAACTTTCATGCACACCCCACAACCGGTATATCTTGCCATTACAGGACGACACCGGTCGTAGATGACCTTGTTCTTATGCACGCCTCGCCACCAAACCTGCTCTTTGACCAAGGCCCGCGCGGGACATCGCTTCACACAGATCTGGCATGTTTGACAGAACTTGTGGATTCCGTAGTCTACAGGCTTTTCGTAGGTCACAGGTGCATCCGTAGTAACGATCGCCAGGCGACATCTGGATCCGAAGTGCGGCGACAGGAGCTGTCCGTTCGCTCCCAACTGGCCAAGGCCGGCGTTCACAAACATGGGTATGAAGACTACAGACTCGTCGCTAGGACTGTGCATCTGAGCTTGATAGCCCAGAGTACGGATGTAATCAACCAGTTTCAAACCGAGGGCTCCGGTCTTTTCGTAGGTGCCGAAGTGAGCGTGTTCGGCCTCAACACTGGGGATCGTTTGAGTCTGTTCATAGTCCTGTTCCACAGCCAGACAAACAGCGTGCTGGTACTTTACCCAGTTCCTTTTAGTGAGGTAGACATACCTTCGGTCAAACTTGGTGAAGCCAACTTCACCGGCACCCAGCTCCCGAGCCTTGGCCCGTATTTCCTCTGTCACGTCTCTTCCTGGCTCAGCCTTACCTGTTGGCCCAAGGTTACCCGACAACTCTGCCGCATCCACCAAAGCACAGTTTCTTTCGTGGTGTTTCTTGTGGAACTCGGTCAGCTCGTCACTCCAAACGGTCGGTTCCCATTCCCGATCTGCCGAATTGTCAACGGATTGGGCCTCTAGAGGATACACCTTGCTGTAATACGCAATGTCCTTCTCTCGCATTGGTATACCGGGGATAGTGACAAGGTCATCCGCAATAGGGATCTCCACTTGTGCATCTCCAGAGTTCTTTCCCTGTCGCTTGACTATGTGACTGACCGCCTTAAGCATTGCTCCTACTTACCTGGTAGATCGGACCGATAGACTGGATACTCCTATAATTTGAGTTTATCGGATCTATCGGCACTGGTCAAACGAGCGCATTACCTCATCAGGAATCTACTCGAATTGGATTCGTCGCCTAATCTAAAAATCTGGTCAAAATTGCCTGAGGGAAAGAGCAGAATGGACCGTCAGCTTCCAACCGACCACCACGCCTGGAGCAGAACGGTGTCCGGATAACTCTCTATCAACTCGTACCATATACTTAGTGGATGCCTTGGGTGGTTGCGCTAGAGGACTTTATGCTAGGATCGCGCTGGGAGTGAAATTACTGACTTCGGTCTCTAGTGGAGGAGCATGATCTGACCACGGTTGAAAGTCTTAACGTGTGAATATGCAGCCACCAGGACGACATAGCTAAGTTCGCGAAGTAATAGGTAATCAGGATGAGGAACAGTCATTTCTTTCTAACGTTGTTTCTCTCTTTCACGGCATTATCCCCCATCGGGCTCTTGCAGACCGGAGCTGCACTGAGCGTTCAAGAAAAAAAAGGAAATAAAAAAAAGAAGTGGAAATACCTCAACGACATAAGGAAAGTGAGGAGGATGTAACGGAACTTGAATTAGTGGATCATCCAAAGGCCGAGCCATTTTTTGAAGTCGAAGATGTAGCCGAAGCAGAAGGCGAGGTAGCCGCTTACGGATTGCCGCTAATCACGGTGACAGCAAGAGGCACTGTTCTGGTAAGCAGTAACGCACGCGTCGGTGACCGCCACGATCTGGGTAATATTCAGTATGGAATCCTTCTTCGAAGCACGGATTGTGGTGAAAGCTGGATGAAAAGGAAACTGAGTGGACTCCTCAGCGGAATTGTCTCCGATCGGGAATCGGGGAAAGTGATCCTATTGATACCCGATAACGAAGAACTTACACGGCCAGATGGAGAGAGAATGGATGAAAAGTGGGTGGTTGAAAATCCGCCGGAAAAGGCGAGAAGTATTTGGCAATATGAGAGCGAAGATGACGGTATCCGTTGGAAAAAGGTGCAAAATATCTCCCCCATGTTGCAGAAGAAACAATTCACCAACATTGGCGTGCCAAGCTATTCCAGTGGTACTCAGCTACAGTACGGCGACCACAAAGGCCGATTGATTCTCCCTGGAAGGATCTGGCTGAAGAACATCTTTGAGTTCCAGTATAGCCACAATACAGTGATTTACAGCGATGATTACGGAAAGACCTGGGAGCAAGGCGGATTGAGCCAGTTGGCCTGTGGCGAGGCCTGTGCTGTGGAATTGTCTGACGGTGGGTTATATCTTAATAATCGTAATGAGGCTGGTCGCATTTACCGGAACAAGAGCAATCAAGATGCTGTCGATTTGCTGAGGGGCAGAAGTGCGACGGTTCGCTGCTACTCAATCAGCAGAGACGGTGGAAAAACCTTTACTGAATTTGGCGTCATTCCTGAGTTTTCTCATGCGACCTGTCAGGGAGGGATGACTCGTCTGACAGATCGTAACCAAGGGGATGTCATCTTATTCTCCAATCCAGGAACCAAGGTGGGCCTGGGAAAGGCAACTTATGAGATAGGCGTTGATTCTGGGGAGAGACATCACCTAACGGTCTGGGCCAGTTTCGATGAAGGTAAAACGTGGCCGATAGCGAAAGTGATTAATGAAGGTCCAGCCGGATACTCTAGCATGACAGTAGGCAAGGACGGCATGATCTTCGTTGCCTTCGAAAGAGGTGCTGAACACTATCGAACAAACACGGCGGTAGCTCGATTTAACCTGGCGTGGTTAATGGAGGATGTGGGCGTGGCCAGACCAATTCAAAGGTAAGCAATAATACGTTTATATGACGGCACACTGCGGTTGACGTGAGTGAGCGATTTGCACAGCACTCACGCCTCAGCTGCAGCCGGCTCGGGAAGAATACCGCTGGCCAGCGGATGGGCTTTTAAGTAATCTTCAATCCACGGTTCCTGCAGGTCTCGGCACAGTTCAACAGCGAAACTGCGGAGGTTACGCGTGACATCGTCCTCGGCGCTTCGCCGGTGAGTGGGGATGGGACCGGCTGGGCTGCGTGCAATCTGGCCTTGTTGCCCGCGGAAAATAGCCACTACCTGTTCAATCCGTGCCTCGGTCAGCACGCCCAACTTCCAATCGAAGTAGAGATCCAGGGCAGCTTTGAAAACCTGTGCATCGACGCGGTTGCCTTGCAGACGAGTCAGCAATGCTGCATGGACGTCTGGTTCTATCTTCCCGCGCAAACTTTCCCAAATTTCAATCATCCGATCGATCAGACGGATAGCTTCATCCTTCTCTGCGAGTGCACGAGTCTTGACCTCAGACGTAATCTGCTCGCTGCTAAACAGCAGCCGCGTCGCCGGGTTGGCCTTGATCTGCTTGGCACGCTTCGGCGAGTACATGTCCAGCGGGAAATTCATACCGATGTGTCCGGTCACTCGCCCTGTTGCTCGAAGGAGTCCGCACAAGTGGGAATCAAGGTAAAGCAGGCCCGCCATCTGACTCTTTGAACTGGCCATCAACCCCTCATACATGAACACTTTGATGCACGCCGGATAGCTGAGCTGCAGAATCTCGACGACAGCGGGAACAGCTTCTGCACCGTAGCTCTGTGTAGCCCAGTCGTTCATGATCACCTGTGGGCTAACATCGGGTTCGCTGGCGTATCGGCCAATCGCGTACCAGTGGGCCAGGTTCCATGGATGGTCCCACTCAGTGCGGTTGATAAACGCCTGAACCCAAACACCGGACAAGCCAAACTGGCGGATGTCACGAAAAGTCTGCGCCCAATCTTCGACCATCGATCCGGGAAACAGGTGCATCCCTCGATACTGGCCCGGCAGTTGGATCCGCACCAGATAGGGTGATCGACCGGATGTCGGCGGCTTGAGGCGTTCGTACATCGGATTGCGCGGCCAGCCAGGTTCCTGGTCCCAATACAAGTCTGAAAACATGATCAGAACGTTGTCCGGGAGCTGGTCCATCAGGTCAGAGAAGAGTTCAATCTCAGTCTGTTGTCCCCAGGGGTCGTCCTGGTGGTTGTTCCAGAGCAATATGCCATCATGGCACGCTAGCAGCTCGCCTAGGAACCGCAGGGCAACCAGCAATCGCTCGCGGCGCGAGACCGCGTTACATTGAACACAATGACACATCCACGGTGTACCGTTGGACATAAAGTACTCGGTCTTGATATCGAAGGTGTAACCGCCCAAGTCAGTGATGTCTCGAAAGTCCTTAGTCACCTGATCATGCCAGAACTGGCGCACATCAGGGTTAAACGGACATAGCAGGGGCGAAGTTCGGTTGAGGTCGGTCTTGCGTAGTGGTAGCCACTCCAACCCGCCGTTCTCCAGCTCGGTCCATTGGTGAGAGATCAGGAGGCGCATGCCCTTGCTTTTGAGGTAGCGGGCAAAAGAAGCCAGAGCTGGGCGATTCCCATCCGTGTAATAGCGTAGACTGAGGGCGTTAAAGCCAATTTTTTCCAGGAAATCGACGAGTTGCCCAAGACTCGAATCTGGCGTCGGGTGAAGCATCTCCTTAGCGTTCAGCACGGTCGGCTCATCGGTAAACAACACATCCCCGTCGATTTGTTGCCACAGTGTCATCACGCGCCATGGCAATACATCTTCTGCTGACATCTTCTCCATATCCTCCTGCGATGCGGCCGATGCAACCTTCACGGGCGCTACGAAGGTACCCTAAGAGGTGGTAGCGTACAAGCACCTACCGAAAACCGACTGGTCTAATCAACATTGTCATGTGGATTGCAAAGTGCTAGATTTCGTGAGTACACTGAAGTTTGCAGAGGATGTGGCAAGGTGGGATCGCGAAGATGAGAATGAGTCGATCCTGTCGTATCGGCGACGAACAAGAAAGAGATCGTTCTCCACATCCTCAGCCCGCAGGGTGGTGGCGGGACAGCTCTGCTTTCTTCGTCGTTCCTCCTTGAGGATGTACAGCAACATTGTCGTCACTTTGTGAAATCAGGACCGTCGTGCTCAGCACAAACGTGAGCGTATTGGTGAAGCTGAGTACTTAGCTTCGTGACTTGGTGGCCAGGGGTACTTGACGCTGCTAGGGACAGTTTGGCCGATCATGCCACGGCGTCCGGAGGCGCAGTGAAGCGCAGAAAAATAAGGGAATTATATACAATCCTAACCAATAAGTAGGGGTATCGACAGGACTAAGGACGCCTTACGGCTTGTCCTTTAGGTAGTCCCACTCGTCTCGCTTCTTGGGTGGGGTGTTCAGAATCGCCCGCATGATGTTATCGGGAGTGTCGGGGATGGGGTCAGGCATCTCTCGCTTGACTGGTCGTCCTCGTTTCGGATTCTCCTTCGGTTCCTTCCCCTTCATCGTGTCAGAATCCATGCCCAGATACTAGCCCCGAACAGCCTCAGCGTCAACCATAGAATAGGGCTTGACGCCCTTACCCATAAGTTAGACAATCCATGAGGCAAATTCCACAGGAGGGAATACGCATGGCTGGACTATTGGTCTTGATTATAGCTATCAGCGCACCCTTCGCTCAGTTATCGGATGCGGAGAAGTTGACCGCCATCGCAGCGCCTAGCTTTAGCGAGCGTGAATCCACGCAACGGAGATTCGAGTTTCTGGTTAAAGAGTTTAACAAGTATTGCCCAGCGGAGCCCAGCGGTGCATCCCCAGCGGATATGCTTGTCTTCTCACACGGCAAACTCAAAGACGCTGGGCTTGATAGTGAAGAAAGCCTGCTCGCGCTGGCGAACACCCTTCACCGGATGACTGCTGAAATAGCGGCAGCCGCAATTAGCCACGACTCCGATCTGAAGAAACGCTCTGAAATATGGACCATGTACCTCACGTTGAGATTGCGAGGTCAGCCTTCCACGGAAGCAAGGGAAGGCGTTACCGGGGTGGTGAGGAGGCTTTACGACGTGATACAGTAGTCACGTAGGCTAGGAGGTCAAGGGGAGGGGATGCAGACTATTTATGCAAACAGCGTCACTATTCATGTGACCGATCAGGAAGTGATCTTGGAATTTGGCACCGAACTTCCGCAAGGAACAGAGTCCTCTGTTAAAAAAGAATATTCATCGGAGGTTCGGGTTGCCATGTCTCGAAACATTATTCAAAGATTAAAGTGTATCCTTGATCGCATTATCAAGGACCCTAAGTTAATTGCGAAAGGAGGGCCTGATGACAATCCTAGTAGCGTCAATTGAATCTCATCTTTTGAAAAAAGAATCTGTTCGCAGCGATGCTAGGCTCTTGTTTTATGAGAGGGTGGACACAGCTAGCGTTACTGGGGAATCAGTTTGTTTCTCGACTAATCGCGTTGAAAGATTAGTAAAAATGCGAAACCAATTTTATGTTTTCGCAGCTCTTATGCTTGTTCCCTCCGTAACTTTGTTGATTCTTGGGGAGGTCATTGAGGTCCTTGCCCCTCTTTCATGTTTTTTCGGGTCGTTGGGAAGTATAATTGTCTTACGAATGAAGATCCGTGATGAGAATGATGGATAACTTGAGGTGGATCAAGGACATCGTTGAGCTACTTCCCTTCCATAAAGTAGACAAATACCAAGTCACCAACCTCACTTTTGATCTGATCGCAATTGGGATGGCCGTGGTGTTCGCGATAAAAACAGAAAATGACATCATCGGAGGCTTAGTGATGTGCTTCGTGATTTCATTGTCATGTCTTTGTGTGTTTTGGGTCTGCCCCAGGTGATTCCGTCATGCCAGTGGAACGCTGTTTCGTAGAATTACGACACCAAGTCTTGATACCGCAACCGCTTTCCATCCATGCCCTTCGCTACTGAGGCCATCTGGTCGATGGTATCCAAAGATCGGATGTTATGCCGACCGGAGAATTCATTGACATACCGTTGCAGGTGCTTCTCGCTCATGCGGTGATAGGTGCCGTAGTAGCCACGCTTGAGCATGGCCCAGAAGGACTCAATACCGTTGGTGTGGGACTGTCCTTTTACGTACTCCCTGACACTGTGACGGACGGAACTATGCTCGAAATCCAGCCATAGCCGATTGTAACCACCGTGGTCGTCCGTGTAGACTGTGGAGCCAGTTTCTACCCGATCCTGGATAAACCCTTCGAGATTTTCCTGGGTAGTTCCCTGGATGACGGTGGCGCTGACACGGTTGGTTTCCCGATCCTTGGCCCCAGCGACCGGAGTTTTCCCCACTGGTCCGCGACCGGCATTGAGTTTTTTGGAGTTGCGCTTGTTCTTCTCCTTGCCACCGATGTAGGTTTCGTCCACTTCAACCGGGCCAGAGAAAAGTCCCTTATCCTTTGTCCAGGATTCTCTAATCCGGTGGGCCAGATGCCAAGCGGATTTTTGGGTAATTCCGAGGTCGCGGTGGAGCTTCATGCTGGAAGTCCCCTTGATCCCAGTGGAGAGAAGATAGGAAGCCAGCACCCAGACTTGGCAGCCCAGGTTTGAGTTCTGCATGGCCGTTCCGGTGCGGACGGAAAAGAACTTACGGCAATCCCGGCAACGATACGGCATATCCGGGTGCTTGGCTCCGATTTGAACATTCACCGACCCACAGTGAGGACAAGCAACCCCATTCGGCCAGCGTGTTTTCTCTATCCACTTCTCGGCGGTGGCATCGTCTGGGAACATCCGCATAACCTCCACTATCGACAACCCTTTTCTGTGGGATTTCCCAGGTGCTTTTTGATCCATTCCTAATCTCCTTTTAGAAACTATTCTAACCAATAGGGGTGACGTTTTTGACGTGTCGGAGTGAGCGAATATGATGGATGGGTTTATTCATGTGGCGGGAGTCGTTAGACAACCCCCGCCGAAAACTGCTAGATGGGCACGACCAAACCCATCCTAGCAATTTTCACTGACTAAAAAGAGAAGCGGCCCCAGGATTAGCTTTGTCGTATAAGCATTTCGGGGCCGCTCTGTGGGGGCGGCATGGAGCGGCTGAGGACTCTAAATCTACCAGCCTGGGGTTCGAGTCCCCACGCCTCCACTCGCACAGTCTATTCTCCCATCCCTGAAACAATCAAGGGCTAGGGGTGACGTTTTTGGTTAGGATCGTATATAATCCCCTATTTTTGGAGAGGCAGTATACTGCCCGATAATTTGGACGTCTCTGAATCCTGGAGCTCGGATCGATTCGAGGTAGTCCCACTTGGGCAGCGCTACCACAGATAGCCCATAAGAGTTGCAACGGAAGCCATGTAGATCCAAAGCGACATCCATACCACGCGAATCAGAGAGTTGAAGTATCCAACGAGTATGTGCCTGTGATACTCTCTGGAGCCTACCCTTGCCTGTTCAAGCCCGTGCCACAGCTATCAAGTTTCTACATGATGTTTTCCAGCGCGGAAAGCATCTTGATGCACTGTCTCTGGAGCCTGTGTTTTTGAAGCTGGATCAGCGGGATCGGCGATTGGTTACTGAGTTGGTGTACGGCGTTCTCAGGAATCGAGGACTGTTGGATTTTTACATTGCTCAACTCTCTCGACATCAGCTTGATCGGTTGGATCAAGTCATTCTTTGGATCTTGCGGGTGAGTCTTTATCAGACTGAGTTCCTGCGGGTTCCCGACCGGGCGGCGGTTCATGAGGCGGTGAACTTGTGTCGTTGGTTTCGAAAGTCTTCAGCGGCTGGTTTTGTTAACGCCGTCTTACGCCATTTTCTGCGTAGGAAACCGGTTCTACCCAAAGGGTCTTCTGCCCATGCTCTGGCAACTCGTTATAGCCATCCAGAGTGGTTGGTCCAGCGTTATTTGGCGCGTTACGGCCCTACTCAGACCGAGGCTTTGCTGAAGAGAAATAATCAACCTCCTCTTCCTGCATTGTGGGTTAACATCTTTAAGACGGATTTCGAGAGTTTCTGCGAGCGTTTAAAGCAGGAGGCGATTGAGTTCCAAATCTATCCGAACCTACCAAATTGTATACTTATCCAGTCCCCTACCTTCAGCCAGCATGAGTTGTACCGGGCGAGCTATGGTTTCTTTATGGATTTAGCGAGTCAGGAAATAGCCTATCTGGCCAAAGTACAGGAACATCGACTTCTAGGGGATTTTTGTGCAGCGCCTGGGGGAAAGTCTTTCCTTTTAGCCTCGCAGAAGAGCGGCAATGCAAAGATTTTTTGCTGCGATTCGAACTTCCAGCGTCTCAGGGAGATGAAAACACGCAGCTTTGCCTACCAGGTTCCCGATCTTTATTTCTTCAATGCTGACCTGTCCTTATCAGAGCCATGGCAAAACGTTTTCGACTTTGTACTTCTAGACGTGCCCTGTTCCGGTCTGGGAACACTGCGTTCCAACCCGGATATCCGGTGGAAGATTGAGGAATCGAACTTTCAAACCTTTCATGAAAAGCAGGTGGCCATCTTGCGAAACAGCTTTGCCGCACTTCGAAAAGGTGGAGAACTTGTTTATTCCACTTGCTCGACAGAGCCGGAAGAAAACGAGCAGGTGGTCGAGGAATTGCTTTCTTATGAGGGAGAGGCAACACTGCTGGGCGATTTACATCGGACCTTCCCAGACTCCCATCCGGGAGAGTGTTTCTTTGCTGCGCGAGTTCGACACGGTTAAGCCAGCTATGATAGATTGCTCAAGTCGCAGGATAGCGGTTTTTGTGTCTTCGTCCCTGGGTTTGAGGTTCAAGAAATTGGAAAACCGGAAACCCTAACAAGGAAAGCGCAAAAAGTACAAAAGAAGCGATATCTCGCATGTTCCCACCAGTCGGCTTTCAAAAGAAGTTCCTGAGCCTTTTGAAGACCTTACTGTTTGTGGGTTTTGTCATGACTGTGGGGATGTTGGCCAGCTATTTGGGGATGCGGTTCGCCGTTCGCGGAACGGAGGTGGCAGTTTCTTCTCTTGTAGGCAAAACAATCGATGAAGCGCAGAAAATTCTGCTTAAAGTCGATTTGAGACTGGGGATCAGTGGAGAGCGCTATGATTTAGAAGTCCCCGAAAGAACGATCATTTCCCAGTATCCTCGTCCAGGCGGCAAGATCAAAGTACAACGGGAAGTTCGCGTGATTGTCAGTTTGGGGAAGCGTAAGAGCCCCGTTCCAAATCTGATCGGATCCACACTCCGGGTGGCTCGGCTTATGGTCACCCAGTCCGGATATGAGTTGGGGACCCTCAGCGAGATCTCAGTGGGTAGTGTCGAGAATCGGCGTGTTGTTCAGCAGTCTCCCGCCCCTGATACGATCTCGTGGGGTGGTCAAAAGATCGATATTTTGGTCAGTCTTGAATCCACGGATCGATATATCATGCCCGATGTGATTGGGCAGAATTTGTATCGGGTTCGTTTTTTCTTTGAAAAAAAAGGTTTCAAGTTGGGTAAGGTTCAATACGCAAATTACGATGATGTGCCACGCGGAAGCGTGGTTAAGCAATTTCCTGAACCGGGATACGTGCTGGCGAAGAACTATTCCGTTAATCTGGAGGTAGCTCGCTAATGGCCTGGATCGCCCCCTCGATTCTTTCAGCGAACTTTGTCAATCTGGCTCACGACATTCGTGAGATGGAACAGGCCGGCGCGCGGATCCTTCATCTCGACGTCATGGATGGTCATTTCGTGCCGAATTTGACTTTCGGCTTGCCGGTCATTGAGGCAATTCGCAGAGATACCAAACTCATTCTGGATGTCCACTTGATGATTTCCAACCCCGACCAAGTGGCGGAGAAATTTGTTGAGGCTGGAGCCGATTACTTAAGCGTGCACTATGAAACTGTTGTCCACCTCGATCGTCTAGTAGAAAGGGTTAGGGAGAAAGGTGCTCAGCCCGGGGTTGCGGTCAACCCTCACACACCGGTGCTTCTTTTGGAGGAAATCTTGCCGAAATGTCACCACGTCCTGGTGATGTCGGTCAATCCTGGATTCGGCGGACAAGAATTTATTGCCACTAGTTTCGAAAAGGTGCGAAGATTGAAGGGACTCATCCGGTGCCAGGGCCTGGATGTCAAGATCGAGATTGATGGGGGGATGGGTCCGCGTAACACAGCTGAAGCTGTTCGCTCGGGTGTGGATGTCGTGATTGCTGGATCGGCAATTTTCCAGGCTGAGCGTTCGCAAAGCGCCTTTCGAAAAATGCAGGATATTGCGGATGAAATTGGAGAATTGGAGACGGATGATGCACTTCCTATCTAGGAGTGGTCTATTGGTTTTGGCAGTTTTTCTGCTCTGGGGATGCGGCCAGAAAAGCCCCGGACTGCAGGACAGTGCCGTGGCTCCGGACAAGGTTTTATTCGAGAATGGCATGAAGTTTTTTGACAAGAACATGTATATCAAGGCCCGACTCTCTTTTCAGACTTTGATTAATACTTATCCAGGCAGTGAGTTCACTCCCAGCTCTTTTTATGCGATTGCCGACACTTATTATGAGGAGGCAGGCAAGCCCAACTTGTTGCAGGCAGAGGCCCAGTACAAGGATTTCGTTATCTTTTATCCCACCCATGAACTGGCTGATGACGCACAAATGAAGGTGCTGGCCGTCAACTTGAGATTAATGAGGCCAGCGGATCGCGACTCCACTTACGCTCGAAAAGCAGAAGTGGAAGGGAAGAAGTTAATTGAAAGCTACCCGGATAGCCAGCTCGAACCGACTGCACGGGAGATTTTGCGTGAGGTGCAGGAGAGTCTTGCAAAAGGAATCCACAATGTTGCCACTTTTTATTTTGAACGAGGCATCTATCTTGCGTCCGAGAGCCGCTATAAGCAGGTATTGGAAAAGTATCCCGATTTCAGCATTCAGGACGTCAACCTGTATAAGCTAGGAGAGTCGCTGTTGAAGTTAGGTCGCATCGAAGAAGCTTCCGTTTATTATGCGCGTATTGCCGCAGAGTATCCGTTTAGTGAGTATTTTGAGCAAGCCCAAGAAAAACTGGTTCTGTTCGAAAAATTGGTGCCTTCAGTGAATGAGGCGGCAGCAAAGCGAAACCAGGCAAATCGAAGAAGTGACAGTTTTTCGCTTCTCAGTCCAATTCGTCTTATTTGGCAGACCTTTAAGGGTCGTGAGGATCCGTATGAACTTGCCAGACGAAGGGCTGAAGAACGGAAGGGCCAAGAGCGATCTCTCAAGAACGACTTCCAGGATAAAGCACACAGTGGGGGTGAGTGATTTATGGTCCGGCTGGTGCTGGCTGATGATAATCTGACAATCCAAAAGGTGGTAGAACTTTCATTTGCAGAGGACGACATCGAGGTGCATTCCTTTGCCGAGGGAGAGTCGGTGCTTGAATATTTACGCAATCAGCCGACTGATGTGCTGTTGGCGGATGTGTCCGTGCCTTTAATAGATGGATACGATCTGTGCCGCAAGGTCAAACGGAACCCGAACACAGCTCATATCGCCGTGGTGCTTTTGGCTGGGACCTTCGATCCTTTTGATACAAAGCGTGCAGAGCGAGCTGGATGCGATGGCTCTTTGATCAAACCTTTTGAAACTTCGGAATTGGTGGATTTGGTCAAAAGATTATTGGGTGGCTCGCCTTCTCCTGAGATGGTTCGTCAAGCTGAACCAAGGTACGGGTTTGAAAAGGATTCGACGGAGAAAGATTCGATCAGGGTCCTGACGAGAAAGGAAGAACAGCCGGCATCCTTAAGTCAAGAAAATGGCTCTGAGAAGGAGACGATTCCGGAAATGACATTTGGAGAGGACGTGGATCCTCCCACGCGCCTAGCTCAACTGTCTGCTTCGGCGGATGGTCTGGTTGAGACAGTCCGGGCTCTAGAGTCTTATGTTGTTCCACTCCGACAAGATAGTGATCACCTTGAGAGAGATCTCGAGGGTGTTGCAGAAGCGATTCGAAAAGCAAGTGAAGGCCTTAAGCATGTCGCTGCAGGACTGGATAAGAGTGCCGATATGCTCGAGTTGGCGACCCAGACTGTGGCTCGGATTCAGAAAGGGGCGAAAGCAATCAATGAGTCGGTCATTCGTGTAAGGAACGTCATGGAAAGTCTAGACCAGGGGGCAAAGACATTTTGGGACAAAGCACGCAAATTTTTGCCGTGATTTTTAGCGACCATTAACGAACAGTCGAAAAAGGTGCTATTCTGCGAAGGTGGATTGACCCCTTCAACATAAAGAGAGTCGTGGCAAGAGGACAATTCAACCTAGAATTGCCGACGAGACGATAAGCTCTGGAATCTTTCTCTGTTCTCGGGTGGAACCTTGTCCACCTCCCCGGTCTGTAGGTCATAGAATACACCTTTCCTCTAGGCAACCCCGGATGATCGGGGTTTTGGTATAATCCCTCTTTTTTCTAACGAGCTGGGGACTGCTTGTGAGCAACGAAATTACGAAGGCATACGAACCCTTGGAGGTGGAAAAGAAATGGTATGCCCGCTGGGAGGAAAAGGGATATTTCCAAGCCTGTGCTGATTCTGGCCAGCCGGCCTACTGCATTGTGATGCCGCCCCCCAACGTGACCGGAAAATTGCACATGGGCCACGCACTCAACATCACACTTCAAGATATCGTTATTCGCTGGCAGCGAATGAAAGGGTTAAACATCCTCTGGGTACCAGGTACTGATCACGCCGGCATTGCCACTCAAAATGTGGTGGAACGTCACCTGGCCGAAAAAGGGATCCGGCGGACGGATTTGGGCCGCGAGAGATTTGAGCAGACTGTTTGGGAGTGGAAGGAGACTGCCGAGTCGAATATTCTTAAGCAAATTCGTAAGTTGGGCTGCTCCTGCGATTGGAGTCGCCGGCGCTTTACCTTGGATGAAGGTCTCTCCCGCGCTGTTCGAGAGGTCTTTGTACGCCTGTACGAAGAGGGCTTGATTTATCGCGGTGAGTATCTGGTGAACTGGTGCCCCCGTTGCAGCACGGCAATCTCTGATCTGGAAGTCAATTATCAACCAACTCAGGGCAAACTGTGGTACCTCAAGTACCATCTTAAAGGAAGTGATGAGTTCGTGGTGGTTGCCACCACTCGCCCGGAGACGATGCTGGGAGATACGGCCGTTGCCGTGCACCCCGAAGATGAAAGGTACAGGCATTTGTGGGGTTACACCGTTATCCTGCCGTTGATGAATCGGGAAATCCCCCTCGTGAGTGACCACTTTGTCGAAAAAGAGTTTGGGACAGGTGTAGTCAAAGTGACTCCCGGACACGATCCTTCCGACTTTGAGGCCAGCAGACGTCATCAACTGCCCGTTATCAAGGTTATCGGAGACGATGCCACCATGACAGACCAAGCGGGGGATTATGCGGGGTTGAATCGATTCGAAGCACGCCAGAAAGTGGTTGCCGATCTCCAGAAGCAGGGGTTGCTACTTAAGGTGGAAGAGCACTCCCATAACATAGGTCACTGTCAGCGATGCGATGAAGTAATTGAACCGTTGGTCTCGACGCAATGGTTTGTCAAAGTCAAACCATTGGCGGAAGTTGCCATTCGGGCGGTCGAGCAGAAGCGTACCGTTTTTGTGCCGGATAGCTACCAGCGAATTTACTTCGAGTGGATGCACAATATCCATGACTGGTGTATCAGCCGGCAATTGTGGTGGGGTCACCGGATCCCCGCCTGGCATTGCCGGGATTGTGGAGAGATGATTGTGTCCCGTGAGAGTCCCACCGGTTGTCCTCGCTGTCAGGATGGTTCGCTGGAACAAGAGTCCGATGTGTTGGACACGTGGTTCAGTTCAGCATTGTGGCCCTTCTCGACGCTAGGATGGCCCGATGAGAGCAGGGATTTGAAGGTTTATTATCCTACTAACACCCTTATTACCGGATTTGACATCATTTTTTTCTGGGTGGCTCGCATGCTAATGATGGGCCTACATTTTTTCGATGATGTACCTTTCCGAACGGTTTACATCAATGGCCTGGTACGGGACGAACGTGGACAAAAGATGTCCAAGTCGCGGGGCAACATAATCGATCCTTTGGAGATGATCGACCGATATGGCACTGATGCCATCCGTTTTACCCTGGCGGTGATGGCTGTCCCGGGTACAGACATCCCTTTTTCCGTAGGCCGGATGGCCGGCTACCGTGCCTTTTGTAACAAGATTTGGAACGCCGGTAGATTCCTTCTTCCCCATGTCCAAGATCGATCGGCCGTGAGCGATCTGGACATTCAGTTAATTTGGCAGAACGGTCAGCTGGAGTTGGAAGACCGTTGGATCTTGAGCCGGCTTCTACAGACGATTGAAAACAGCGGCGGGAACCTGGAAAAGTTTCGTTTTCACGAAGCCAGTAACGAGTTATACCATTTCTTTTGGCACGAGTTCTGCGACTGGTATATCGAACTGATCAAGCCTGATATCACGGGCCAAGATAAGGTCAAACGAGAGCGCGCTGCCAAGCTAGCAACTTATGTGCTGGAAACCTCGTTGCGGTTGTTGCACCCGTTCATTCCCTTCATCACAGAGGAACTGTGGCAAAAGCTTCCTCATCAGGGAGAATCAGTCATGCTCGCTTCTTATCCGGAGGCACATCTGCACTGTATTGACAAAGCTGCTATCGAACAGATGGAGTCACTTCAAGATCTCATCACGGCAATTCGCACTGCTCGTACCGAAAATAATATTGACCCGCAGAAGAAAGTTCCCGCGCAACTGCTTTGTGCGAACCGAGCCAGAGAGTTTCTTCAGGCCCAGAAACATCACCTCAAACAATTAGCTCAGCTCAACTCAATTGAGTTTGTTTCGGCCTGGAGGGGAGAAGGGATGCGGGTCCGGGGAGTGGCCCACCTAGCTGACTTTAGTCTCCTTGTAGACGAAGTCATCGATGTGAATGTGGAACACGGGCGTTTGACAAAGCAGATGAATCGCCTTCGGCATGATGTCGAAGGTTTAGAAAAGAAGGTTCAGAATGCCGATTTCGTTCAGAAAGCCCCTGCCAAGATAGTGGAGAGCATCCGCCAACGCTATGATGAAGCACTCAGTCAATTGAGGAAACTACAGGAAAAACTGGATGAACTTCTTGGGTCTTGATCAGCTGCTTCGAGCCGCCTTGCAAGAGGATCTGGGTCGCGGTGATATCACCACCAATGCCATTCTGGACGGTTGGCCTGTACAGAAGGCAAAAGGGACGGCAAATGCCCGAATTCTGGCCAGAGAAGAGTTCGTCTTGGCTGGCTGGCCTGTTTTCCTGCGTGTCTTTCAGTTATTGGGAAATGTGGAGTCAGAAATTTATTTCCACGAGGGTGAAAGGGTTGTTGAGAGCATCGGAACACTGCGAGGGGAAACCTCCGTGCTACTCCAGGGGGAACGGGTTGCACTTAATTTTTTGCAGCGAATGTCCGGGATCTCAACCCAGACCCGGAAATTTGTGGATTTAATTGCACCCACCGGAGCCCGACTTCTCGATACGCGCAAGACTACGCCGTTATGGCGCAGTCTGGAGAAATACGCTGTACGCTTGGGAGGTGGACAGAATCACCGATCGGGTCTGGACGATGGGATGTTGATTAAAGAAAATCATATCGCTCTTGCAGGAGGGATACGAGCAGCTGTCGAAGCTTGCCGAAATCGTAGCTGCCACCTCCAAAAAATCGAAATCGAGGTGCGCAGTGTTGAGGAACTGCAACAGGCTATTGAGGCACAGGCAGAAGTAGTATTGTTGGACAATATGCCAGTGGATGAGGTTCGGCGAGCGGTGCAAGTGACTGATGGGTGCTGTTTGCTTGAGGTCTCGGGAGGGGTCGATGAAAGCAACATCGTGCAATATGCTGAGACCGGTGTAGATTTTGTTTCTCTAGGAATGTTGACCCATTCGTATCGATCCGTTGATATTAGTATGTTGCTGGAGTTGGCAGGCCGGTAAATTTTCATGGAATCCGGAGGCGATTTGGTGATCTATATTTTTGTCGGTCTTTCTCAACGATGACTGGGTATCGCCTCCTTAGGCACGCCTTGCATTTGTGCCCAGGGCACTTGCCGCAAAAGTAAGCGTATTGATGGAACTGAGTACTAAGGAGGGGATGATGACGCGTCATGCCATGTCAATGGTGGTGCTGCTTCTCTTAACACTGAGCTGTGCCGGCTCCTGGGAGAGGACGGAAGCAACTTCGTTTGAGGAAATCCAAACTGAGGTCGCCGCTGCATCTGGTATCAAGAAAGTTTCACAACTGGGAGAATGGCCGCAGTGGCGAGGACCGATGCGCAACGGTCTCTCTTCGGAAACAGGACTATTGACCCGCTGGCCGCCGGAGGGTCCACCGGTACTGTGGAAGGTCCCAGGGGGAGAGGGCTTCTCGTCACTGGCCATTTCTGGAAATCGAATCTATACCCTGATCGATCGTGACAACACCGAATGGGTCCTCTGCCTGGATGCCGGGACAGGGCAGGAGCTGTGGAGAGTCCACTCGGCTGACTCCTACCAGGACCCCTATGGCAACGGGCCACGGTCCACTCCAACGGTGGATGGCTCCCGGCTCTATGCTCTGGGTGCCACTGGGGTTCTGTCCTGCCTCGACAAGAAGACCGGAGAGATCATTTGGCGGCGCAGCATCCTGGCGGATTTTCACGCTGTCAACCTGCATTGGGGTATTTCAACATCACCGCTGGTGGAAGGAGAGTTACTTCTGATCAATGTAGGCGGTCCAGAGGCCTCGGTGGTTGCCTTTAACAAGTATACTGGAAAAGTCGTCTGGAAAGGCCATCACGATGTGGCCGGATACTCTTCGCCGATTGCCATTACCGTAGACGGCGTACGAGAAATCGTATTTTTCTGTGGTCGGTCCATCATAGGGGTATCACCGGATGACGGTGAGCTTCACTGGCAACATCCCTGGATCACGCTGAACGATATGAATATTGCCACACCCATCTTCTCCAATCCGTTCCTGTTCATCTCTTCCGGTCGGGGCACTGGCAGTGGCCTGTTCCTCCTTTCCCGGAAAGGAAAGCAGGTTCATGCCAAAGTCCGGAGGACCAGTAAGGTCATGCAAAACCACTTCAGCAGTTGTGTACTGGTAGGAAAGTATCTTTACGGTTTTGACAACACTATTCTCAAGTGCATTCGGTTGCAGGATGGTGAGGTGATGTGGGCCGACCGCAGTGTCGGCAAGGGTTCATTGATTTCCGCCCAAGGTCATCTATTCATCGTAGGGGAGCGCGGCGACATTGGTGTGGCTGAAGCTACGCCGGAAGGGTATCGGGAACATGGCCGCCTGCAGATCCTGGAATACAAGAGCTGGACACCGCCGGCCCTGGCCAGTGGAAAACTCTATTTGCGAGACCAAAAACATATCGCGTGCCTGGATCTAAGATCTGGCTAGGAACACTAGGTTACGAGCTTCAAATCCTCGCACACGGTTTCATGTCTGTGACGGATCTGAATCTGGTTCTGGAACAACCCTCAATGCGGGATCGTATCCCTTTCATCTTGGGTACCCTGTTCATGGTCTGGAGTGGTACGCTTGTCTCTAACTCCCATCCAGAGGCGTGGTTTTCCAGTTGGAAACCATCGAGTAGGCCTCAAGTAAGGAGCGAGACGATAGTCACTGGTGTAACAACAACCATTGATACCACCACAAGTCCTAGGCCTGTTGCCCACCTGGGAATGCAGAGTCCTCCAAAAACTAATCCGAAATCCGTTGGTGAGGATTGGCCCCACTTTCAGGGTCCTCGTCGCGATGGTATTTCGCGTGAAGTCGGGTTGCTGAAGTCGTGGCCGACCCAGGGGCCACCTCTCCTCTGGTCTCACTCGTTGGGTAGTTCTTTCAGTGCACCCGCTATTTCGCGAGGCCGCTTGATCCTGTTCCATCGCCTTGGTATGCAGGAAATCCTCGAATGTGTTGACGCCCGGACCGGCGCTGAGATCTGGAAGCAAGTCTATCCCACCAGGTATGTCGATCGCTACCGTTACAATAGTGGTCCACGCTCCTCTCCCACGATCGAAGACAGCCGAGTTTACACGTTTGGTGCCGAAGGAAAGCTCACCTGTTTGGATTTCGAGAACGGCAAGATTCTCTGGCAGCGGTGGATCAATCAGGACTACAGGGTTCCGCAAAATTTCTTTGGTGTTGGAACTGCACCTGTAATCGATGGGGAACTGATTCTCTTGAATGCGGGGGGACCCGAGGGCGCCGGTGTGCTGGCTGTTAATAAGAAAAACGGCAAGACGGTTTGGCACACGAGCAATGACGGCGCCAGTTATTCTACGCCCGTCGTGCGGACCCTTCACGACAAACGTCTGGGTATCTTTTTCACGCGCGAGGGTCTGCTTGTCATCGAGGTGCAATCCGGGAAGGAACATTATCGCTATCCATTTCGGTCGAAGCAATACGAATCGGTCAATGCCGCCTCGCCTGTCGTGGTCGAGGATTACGTCTTTCTTTCGGCGACGTACAATACCGGTGCAGTACTGTTGAAATTGGAACCCCTAGGTGTTCGGAAAATTTGGCAAGACCGCCGGATCATGCAAAATCACTGGGCAACCAGCATCTATCACGAGGGTTATCTATATGGCATGGACGGGCGTCACGAGGGGGGCGCTAACTTTCGCTGCATTGAGTTTATGACCGGTAAGCTACGCTGGACCGCTGACCGAGGTCTTGGCCGTGCGGCCTTTATCATGGCTGACGGTCACGTCATCGCGCTTGGCGAAAGGGGCCACCTGGCCCTGATTGAGATCAACCCTGACCGCTACCATGAAATAGCGCGCATCCAAATTCTGCGGTATCCCTGTTGGACGCCACCTGTTCTGTCGCATGGCCTGCTATATGTTCGAAACGAAAACAAGCTCCTTTGTCTCGATCTGAGGGAATCGAGCGAGAAAACTTCCGCTGTGGAAAATGCACCAAAACAAGCTAATTTGAAGCGTGGGAATTAAAGGCCTGGAGATTCCCTGTGAAGCTTACCAATCGGGATCTTAAGGAGACTAAATCCCAACAGCTCCTGGTGAAAGTCCAGCGGGTCGCGCCGATCTGAGGCGATGCCCAGTTATCGTCGAGTAGGTGCTAACCTACAGACGGGTCCACACCGCCGAGAATCAAATGTTTCCAGTGGTTTATGGATGGTGTACGGCGCTGCTCGTCCACGCTATCGAATCCTCATTCGCAAGCTCACCTCTCAACCGCCTCAGCAAATGTGACCGTATTTATGAAACGTAGTACTAAGGATCTCTGTATGCTTGGCCTGAGCATACTTATCGGTCATTCCGGCGATGTAGTCGCAGATCACCTGATGAAGTTCCAGTCCAGGAACCCGGGAACGGTGACTTTCTGGGAGCTTCTCAGGTCGGTCCAGATAGTACTGAAAGAGTTCTTCAAGAAGACACTGTGCTTTTTCACGTGCTTTTCGCAAAACCGTATGGTCGTACAGGTTTTCACGCAGAAACTGCTTTAACTCCTGGTTTTGCTCCCACAACGGTTTTTCAAAGGCAAACAGACGCCGCGGCAATGCCCTAATTTTCTTTACACTGTCAACTCCCTGAGTTTCGATCTCTCTTCGCGTGTTAGAAATCAAATGGGTGACGAAAAGGTTGATCATCCGCCGTACGGTTTCACACACTCTGAGTTTTTCAGGAACTCCGGAGTACTGCTGTGTTATCTTCTGATAGGATTCTCGAAAGATTTTGACCCGAGACAAAATCTGATTCAGTGTCAGGAGACCAGAATCGTAACCGTCATCAAGATCGGCGCAATTGTAAGCGATCTCGTCAGCTAGATCGATCAATTGGGACTCTAGGGGAGGACGCTGACCCAGAGCATATTGGCGGATATCGACGTAGGCGTGGTAATTTTCCGTATAGTCCCTGCTGTGTTTGATAATTCCTTCTCGCACTTCAAAAGTTAGATTTAGCCCCCGAAAACCCGCATATTTTTCTTCAAAATCCTCCACAATTCTGAGAGCGTGTAGGTTGTGGTCGAAACCGGAATGATAATTCTTCATGATCCTATCCAGTACCTTTTCTCCCTCGTGACTAAAGGGAGGGTGACCGATATCATGGCTCAAAGCCAAAACCTCAGTGAGGTTTGTATTTAAACCGAGAGCTCCGCTGATGGTCCGCGCGATCTGGCCGACCTCGATGCTGTGGGTGAGGCGATTACGAAAATGATCAGAGTAATCGGGATCAAAAACTTGAGTCTTATTCTCCAAGCGGCGGAAAGCTTTGCTATGAACAATTCGGTCCCGATCCCTTTGATATTCCGAGCGGTAGGGATGTGGATTTTCGGGAATAAGCCTTCCTCGGGTGTCCTCATCCCGCATGGCGTAGGGGGCAAGATTCATTGGACTGATTATATCAAGGACGGGAGACGGTGAGCACTTAGCACTCGGTTTCATCCATACGGTCAAGGTTGCTTAGGATGTGGTGAGGTGAGGTAGCGAAGCGAAGAGGAATCAACGCCGTCGCATTGGCGACGACAAACAATAAAGAGATCACACGACGCATCCTAAGCCCACAACATGGGGGTAAAAAACGAGTGTATTTATGAAAAGAAACAGTAAGCAACCATCATGTATTGATGAACTCTAGGTGCTAAGTACCCGGCGTTTCGGAAGCAGCTTCAGCTTCGATTTGGTCGATGCGGGATTGCGCTTGTCGAGAGTGTTCGCTGGCCGGATATTCTGAAGTTACCTTTCGGTAGTGACTTAAGGCTTCTTCACGATTGTCTACCTCTTCGTAAGTTTGGGCTAAACGCAAGAGCGCAGTCTGTTTGGGAAAGTTGGGTGAAGGTGTTTCCAGTATTTCTGTTAGCAGCTGAATCGCTTGTTGGTGATTCTTTTCCAAGAGAGCTAGTTGTGCCGAATAATTACGCGCCAGGTTCTGGATTTTAGGGTATTTCTCCTCTTCAATCACCGCGTAAAGCATTGTTCTTGTTTCCTCGCTCTGACCAAGCCTATGCTTTGTCAACGCAGCATAATAGCGTGCCAGAACTCCCAGGCGGGTGCCGGGATAACGCGTTGCAACTGAGCTGAACTCGGTCAGGGCTTTCTGGTCCCGTTCCTGGGTTGAAGAAAATTGATAGTTGCTGGAGAAATGGTCGTGCGTTGCTTCCCCGTCGTTACTATTTTTAGCCTCCACCTGGGTGTGGTAGATCCTTAAAGCGTCACCAAATTCCTTCTGAAGTATTTGGTTCTGGTTTTCTTGATAGGTCTGCCAGAGATAAGAGCCGAAAATCGCAAACACTGCGGCTGCCAGGATGCCTAACAGCCCTATGCGGTTCAAGGCTATCCATTGATAGACTCTGAAAAGGGTACTGTGAACGAGGTCCTCTCGGACAATTTCTCTCCGTGTCAGTCGTTTTGCCACCAAACTAGCTTCCTTTCCCAAGCGGGCGCCCAACCAAGGGGGAACTTAATGCGCCTGGCAGGACTCGAACCTGCGGCACAGGGGTTAGGAACCCCTTGCTCTGTCCACCTGAGCTACAGGCGCATATCGGCCCGTAGTGTACAAAAATACTGCAGGAGGGACAAGAAGAAGGTAACAGAGTTATTAGCCCATAGTTGTGGCGGGATGGCCCTGTTTGTTTGTCGTTCCTCCTTAAAGATGCCGGCAGAATCGCCCGCGGCGTCACATCTTGCTCGCCACAAACGTGAGCGTGTTGATGAAACAGAATACCTAGTGTTCAATGGAAAAATCTGTAAAATCCTGCTCGTCAACCTTGAGAACCTCAATGCTGTTGACCGCGGCAAAGGAGGGACCGGATCGGATCTGATCTAGGAATTGCCACATCCTTTCCGGGTCTCCTTGAGCATGGATCTCCAAATCGCCGTTGCGCAGATTTCTTGCCCAGCCTTGGATGTGCAGATCCCGAGCGACATGATATGCGAAATAGCGAAAGCCCACCCCTTGGACGCGGCCTTTGAGAATGTAGTGGCTTGCCGGCATAAGGAAAAATTAACAGTGGACAGACGAACTAACGAAAAACAGGGGCGCCTTGTCGTGTGCCCGTTTGAGCACGATGGTAGCTGTCCCTAGAGGATTTGGTCGGGGCGAGAGGATTTGAACCTCCGACCTCACGGTCCCGAACCGTGCGCGCTACCAAGCTGCGCCACGCCCCGATAGATTCAAAAAACCATCGTATTTAGAAAGCCGAGTGCCTAGTAGATTACATACTTCAGGAGCAAAAATCCACCCACTAAGAGAACAACGAAAAGTACGGTCAAAAGATTAAAGTACCGATCAATGAACGTCTGGATCGCCGGCCCACACCACCAGATTAAACCTCCTAGGAAAAAAAATCTAGCTCCTCGACTGAGAATCGATACCAGAACAAAGGTGGGAAAATTAATCTTGAAAGCTCCTGCCGCAATGGTAAAGACCTTGTAAGGAATAGGTGTAAACCCGGCGATCGCCAGGGCCAGGGCATCCCATTTCTGGTAAAGAGCCTGTGCCTTTCCGTAGAGTTCCTGGGCCGAATACCACTCAATGATGTATCGTCCCACCAATTCGTGAAATTGCAGGCCAATCAGATACCCGAGTATGCCCCCCAGGATGGAACCCAAGCTGCAAATGGCTGAAAACCAGAGAGCACGCCGGGGTGCCCCGAGGGCTAAAGCGATCAGAAGTACATCGGGCGGGATGGGAAAGAAAGACGACTCCGCCACCGCTAGAAAGAAGAGGCTCCAGGCGCCGTAAGGGCTTTGGGCAAAGCTAAGCACCCAATCGTAAAGTCGTCGCAGCCAGGCAAGAAGGAACATTCAAGGGGGCTCAGGTCAGGGTTTCTTTCATCGTTGTCTCCCGGACGCCTTCAATCTTCCCGTTTCACGTTTCAGTTTTCAAGTCTTAAGTAGGCACGGAGCCGTGAAATTAGGAACAGTCACCAATTTCTCACCCGAGTTATGTGTGATTCTTATCGTAATCTGCTCTAGGAGGTAACAGACAGCTACCATTAGGAAGAAGTAAGCGACAAGCAGTTTATAGATAGTTGATCAATTGATTTCGCAAGGATCTCCTTCGGCCCAAAACTCAGTGCCGAAAAAAAACATTATTTAGGACCGAGAGGCCTTGTGTTGAAAGTGTTAAAGTGACCACTATCGTTATTCCAAAGCCGGAGACGTTCCACCACAGGTATGAAACAGAGGTGAAGATCCATAAGCCAATGTTCATTCCAATCGCAGCCCCGACGGAACACTTCACAGAAAACGATTCCCTCTTGGTCAACATCCCTAAGAAAAAGGCCGCCAAAATGGGATCATACAAAAGACTTCCGGTAGTATTGATCAGCAACGATGGTCGTTTGTCAATTAGCCTAGCGGGAACTGGCAAAAATCAAAGCGGTGATCACACAGAAAGATCCCCACGAGGTAAAGGGCAATCACGCTCCAGTCCAGGTGATTCATCGCATCCGGGTCATCCCAGGGCTTTTTCGATCAGTTCGCGGTCACTAGGCTGAAGATCCAGCCCTAGGGCCATGCTGTGGCCCAAGGGGCTCATCTTCTTCCAGGTTTTACGAATGATTCTGATCATGGTCGACTCATCCTTGTCGTCTGCAAAGTCGTGAAACTGATCCTCCAAAAAGACCAGGCAAAGAGCGTCTTCTAGAACCTGAGTTTCCGGGTCTTCTTTAATGCGCTCTTTCAAATTAAGTTTCTGCACACGACGGATGAACGGTCCTGCATAGCCGAGCTCTGTGAGGATCTCGTCGGTTCGCTGAGCGTGGTATTTGGCCAGAGTGTGCCGCCAGCGAAGATATCCACCCCTGCCCGAGGGAAAGCTGTTGCGAGGAATCTTCCAACGCTCAATGTGCTGGCATCGTGCCGCCAAAAGCAATGCGTCGGAAGCCTCGGGCTGAAGAAGGTTTACCCAGCGGGTGAGCCGCTGGGCGTACCAGAGTTCTCTCGGGTATTCTTTCCCGTCAATCACTTCCCGGTGAGGATCCTGGCTGTTGGTCCGGTCAAAGACGGCCAAGGCTGTTTTAAGCGATTTGTTGGGCATTTCCGTCCATTCTGATCCCGATTTTCTAGTTTCCGGTGACTTGCGAGGCTTGACCCATAGCAGGCTCCACTGCCTTAGCGACTAACTCGGCCACTACTTCCAGTCGCGTTTCGAAAAGATGGGGGAGAACCTGAACCGTTTCAATAAGCAAGGCCGATTGTTCATCGGCAAATTTACCCCTTACGGCTGCAACGGGTTAGCTTGATAACTCCTGGTACAATTGAAGACTTAAGAAGGATGAAAGTAACCCGAGAGCGAGAAATAGAGCCGCTTTCTTCAATCCCAAAGGGTCCCCCACAAGGAGGGCAGTCTCCTGAAGACGAAGAGCTTTTCCAAATTCTTCTCCCGAAACGCCCCAAGTTATTATAACCTAGCTGTGATCTGGCAGTCCGTGGTAAAAGTCGCGTGGGGTCGCGTACCAGGGATCTGTGATCGCTGGCCAGGTACTAGTGTTCTGCGATGAATTCGTATCAGCGAGAGGGATCAAAGACATGAGCAACGGTTCGACACAGGTTAATCGGGCGACACCGAACTCGATGCAGGGCGGCAAGCTGGTCCCTTGGAAAGTGGATACGCTGCCCCAGCCTCCACCGGGAGGCTGGCGCCATTGGCGTTCATTATGGGGACCGGGGGTCTTGTTGGCGGGAGCTTCCATTGGGGCAGGGGAGTGGCTGTTCGGCCCGGCGGTGACCGCTCAGTACGGCGGCACGTTGTTGTGGCTGGCCATGATCAGTATCCTTGCCCAAATGTTCCTCAATCTGGAAGTGATGCGTTACGCACTGTATTGCGGGGAGCCGATCGTGGTCGGGTTTTTTCGCACTTGGCCGGGACCCGTTGTCTGGACCCTCTGTTATATCCTCCTGGATATACATATTATCTGGCCCTTTACCGCGTCTAATGCCGCCGTACCACTGGCCGCCGCCTTCCTGGGCCATTTACCGGGGACGGCAACTGTCACTCTGTGGGGAATCCAACTGTTGGAGGGCCAACTGGTCTGGATTTTGGGCTACGTAATCTTCGTGGCCGGCTTTATCCCCCTGATCTTCGGCGGTACCATCTACAAAATGCTGCAGCGGGTCATGACGATCAAGCTAGTCTTGGTCCTCGGCTACCTGGCTACCGTGGCGCTGTTGATGGTTTCGGCGGGAAATGTCTGGGAGGTGGCCAGCGGCTATTTCCGCTTTGGAATGGTGCCTCTGCGGGCGGACACGGTCATCGATGGTCGTCACTTTAGCCTATCCGAAAAGGACGGAACCACGCGCTACACGGTGAAGGGGTCGTTGGAAGAGGGCCAGCTGCTGGTGACCGAATTCGTGGTCGACCGTGAGGGGGAGGCTCTGAGGTACGGAATGGGAGAGACGGTGCCGGAGAATCTCAGGGCCCGCTTAGAACACCTACGGGCCCGTGCCCAGCGTCGGGTGGAGCGAGGCGGATTCCTGGTCGAAGTGACGGAGGCAGAGGTCATCTTACGGGCAGATGGCCAGATCGGTCCAGACCAGGTGTGGAAACCCCGGCGGTTTTGGGTCACAAAAGCAGGCCATGAGCGGAGCTATAAGAGGCTGGGGAATGTGCCCGAACCCGAGCAAACCCGCTTCCGAGAGCTGGTTGCCAACCGGGGGGTGGAACGGGTCAGCCTCATCGGCTATACGCGTGAACATGGCCGCCTTCCAAACCTGGACTGGGCGTTGCTGGCAGCCCTTGCCGCCACTGCTGGAGCCGGGGGGATGAGCAATACCCTCTTCTCCAACTATGCCCGGGATAAGGGGTGGGGCATGGGAACCCGGGTGGGAGCGATTCCCAGCGCAGTGGGGGGCCGCTTAATCACCCTCTCTCACGTTGGCAGCGTCTTTCGCCTCAGCACAGAGAGCCGCAAGCGCTGGAGCGGATGGTACCGGCATATTGTGAAGGATCAGACCATCTGGGTGGTGGCTTCCTTTCTGGGTTCGGCACTCCCGTGCCTACTTTCCTTGCAGTTCATTCGCAATGTGGCTGTCTCGGGGAACCGCGTTGCCGCACTCGCGGCCGACGGGATCTCCCGGAGCCATCCCGACTACGGACTCATTCTCTGGTCGCTGACCTTGCTGTGTGGCTTTTTGGTGTTGGCGCCCGTTCAGGTTTTCTCCTGTGATCAAATCTCGCGTCGCTGGACTGATATCATCTGGACTGTCAGCAAGCGAGCACATCGTCTTCAGGGGAACCAGGTCAAATACATCTACTACACCATCCTGAGCATCTACGGGGTGTGGGGCCTGGTCACCCTGTCGCTTTTTGACCCCCTGCAATTGGCCAAAATAGGAACGAGCATCGGCAACGTTGCCCTCGGCTTCTCCGCGCTTCACACCCTGTACGTCAATCGCACGCTTTTGCCCCGAGAACTGCGGCCAAACAGGTTCATCCAGGCCGGGGTGCTGGGTTGCGGAGTGTTCTTTATGGGGGTCAGCCTGATCGTCATTCTCAATCTGTAGAGGGAGCGAAAGAGAGATAATGTCCTGCATATCCTTTGAAACCATCTTCTCACTCGATAAGAACAAGAGAATCTGGGCAGTTCGGGACGGAGGAGCGTGATCATGATCGTCACCTTGGGAGCCGCACCTGTTTCGTGGGGTGTCTGGTTTGCAAATGATCCCAAGCAGCCTCCCTGGCAGCGTTTCCTGGATGAAGTGGTCGAGGCGGGCTACCAGTGGATCGAACTTGGACCTTACGGTTACTTGCCGGCCGATCTGTCCACGCTTCGTGCCGAATTGGCCGGGCGTGGGTTGAAGGTGTCTGCTGGAATGGCTCAGGTCAATCTCGAGGAACCGAAGTTTTGGCCTATCCTGGAAAAGGAGGTGGTGGGTGCCGGCGAGTTACTGGCAGGTTTGGGTGCGGAGTTTCTGGTTCTGATCGACGCCTGCTACACCGATCCGTTCACCGGTAGGCTGATCGAACTGGCCGTTCTCGACGACAGCGCCTGGAGGAGGTTGGTGGACACCACCCACCGAGTGGCGGATCTGGTGTGGGAAAAATTCGGACTCCAGCTGATCTTTCATCCCGATGCCGATAGCCATGTGGAATATGAACACCAGATCGAAGCACTGCTGGAGCAGACCGACCCCGAGCGAGTGTCGCTTTGTTTGGATACCGGTCACCATATTTACCGAGGGACTGATCCGGTGAGCTTTTTGCGTCGGCATCAGGACCGCATTCCTTACCTCCACCTCAAGAACGTCGATGCCGACGTGCAGAAGAGAGTAGAAGTAGAACGGATCTCCTTTCCGACGGCAGTCAAGATGAACGTGTTTTGTCACCCGGCCAAAGGGATAGTGGATTTCCTCACTTTTCGTGATGTTCTGCGTGAGATAGACTACAGTGGATTTGCGATTGTCGAACAGGACATGTATCCAGCACCCTTCGATAAACCCCTTCCGATCGCCCGGCTGACGCTGGCTTACTTCAAAGAGATCGGAATCGGATGAATGACAAACCGGCTGGAGACCCTACGGTGAAGCTGATCCTACATGGGAATAAGCGTGATCGTCATAGCCCATACGGGAGAACAAAGAAAAACACCTTTCGACAGCAGTCGCCTCCTTGCCGATAGTGATGGTAAGATGGACCAGAAGAGATTATGTGTGAATGAGGGGAGAGGGCGAGTGAAGCTCGGTCGAAGGGCTCCTCTTCTACGGGCTGCGCCAGAATGTAGTTTGACTGGTCTCGGGTAAAATGGGGATCTCCATGTCGAAGGAAGGGTGCATGAGCAAGGATGCGTTTGATCTGGTTGAGCAGGCGATGCGGTCGGGTGGATCCAAGAAGGGATTTGATTTTTTGGCGCGACGATTTCGCGAAGAGAAGAACTATCCCCTGCTCTTCGAAGCACGCCTGATGAAAAAACGCCACGAGGTGGGACTGCCGCTGATCCGAATCGACACGCCGGACGACTTGCCCGAGGACAAGCAGCGCGCTTTTGAGGAGGGCTGCATCGAGGCAGCCCGCGAGGTGGGTTCTCTGTTTCTGGCCGATGGCGATATCCAGCGTGCCTGGCCTTATTTTCGGGCGATCGGTGAAGTGTCACCCGTCACTGCAGCCATTGAACAGGTTGAGCCAGGAAAAGGGATCGAACCGATCATCGAAATTGCCTTCCATGGGGGGGTCCATCCCCGTAAAGGACTTGAGTTGATCTTGGCTCACTTCGGTATCTGCAGGGCCATCAGCAGCTTTCAGCAGTACCCTAGCCGCGTTGGTCGCGAGGAGTGTGTGCGTTTGCTAGTGGGCACTCTCTGCGACGATCTGGTGGAGAGTTTGAAGCGCACCATCGCCCGAAAGGAAGGACAAAGACCCGATACTGGGAGTATTAGCGGACTGATTGCGGACCGCGACTGGTTGTTTGAAGGGGATAACTACTATGTTGACACCTCTCACCTGGTCTCTGTGATCCGATTCAGTGTGGAGTCGACTGAGCCAGAGACGCTGGCACGAGCCGTCGAACTCACCGAGTACGGAAAACGCCTGTCACCACAATTTCAATCCCGTGGCGATCCGCCTTTTCAGAATGTGTATGTGGACTATGGTCTTTATTTGCGGGTTTTGTTGGGCCAGGAGGTAGACAGTACCATCGCACATTTTCGACAAAAGATCACTCGGGCGGATCCCAACGAAATGGACACTTCTCCGGCTCAAGTCCTGGTCGGACTCTTGGCCCGACTTGAACGCTACTCCGAAGCCATCGAGGTATCGATCAAGCATCTCCCTCACCCCGACCCCAGCGAGCTGACCTGTCCTTCCGTTCCTCAGCTATGTCAATTGGCCGAAGACTACAAAGGCCTGATGAAATTGGCGCGCGAAAAGAGAGATTTGCTCAGTTTCACCGCTGCGGTGCTTCAGACGCCCCCTGCTTGAACCGACTCGGTCTCATCAATACGATGAAACGAAACACTTAGTTACTCCCATCGGAAATTGTGCTAAAACAGAAAGCCTGGTGAGGCACTTTACTTCGGGACGTAACCAGAAAAATCCGACCTGGGGAGGAAGAGGAGAATGAGAATACGGCCTGTTTGGATAGCGTTTTGTTTCGGTTTTTTATTTTCGACGTGCTCCCAACAAACCACTGCTCCCCCAAAATCGGCGCCTTCCGAAGAGATCACTGCCGAACCAGAGGGGGACCCAGTGGCGATCATCACCACGGACAAAGGAGATATTGTTGTTCAGTTCCTAGCGGAACTCGCTCCGAAGACCGTGGCTCAGTTCTCGAAGCTTGTCGAAGTAGGGTTTTATACCCGCACCACGTTTCACTTTGTGAGTCCGTCGTTTATCTGGGGTGGTGATCCCCTTTCGAAAGACAATGATTCCCAGAACGATGGTTTAGGGAATGCTAGAGTGTGGATTGAAGGGGAATTCCACGAGGATTACAAAGTGGACCGAGGAGCTGTGGGTATGATGCGAAAGGACTCTGACCTTGATTCATCGAGTTGTCAGTTTTTTATTGTGTTGGAGCGAAAGTCGGACTGGGATGGAAAATACAACATATTTGGAGAAGTGATTGAAGGGATCGAAGTGGCTGAAGCGATTTCCGAAGTTCCCCATGTCAAAGGCGATTTTAAGTTTCTCAATCGGCCGGCCGCCAGACAGCTTATAAGGGGCATTCGAATCGAGCACCGTAAAATGGTTTCACGAGTAGAATGAAGTTGGAATGAAGATAATGGACGGTGCTAAAGGCAGTTCCAATGATTAGCCTACCTCGTGTTCTTGTCCAACCAGCCCAGACTTTTTATCCGCCTCAGGATGCCCTCTGTCCATCTGAGAAGTTGGAATTCCCAAGGCGGATCCGTTGCATTCGTCTCCAAGAGAGACTATCTTAGAGGGACTCCAAAAGGGAGTATCCATTGAAAATCCAAGGGAACCGCATCTTTAATCTGCCCCGTGATGTGGTGTGGAAGGGCCTTTTGGATCCAGATATCATTTCCAGAGCGCTTCCCGGGTGTGAGGAACTCAACCAGGTGGGTGAGAACGAGTATACGTGTGCTTTGGCGATTGAACTAGGTCCTGTACAGGGGCAGTTTGAAGGAAAATTTCGGCTTTCCCATCTCAAGCCCCCTGAAAGCTACCATTTGAAACTAAGCGGAAAGGGAAGCTCAGGGTTCCTAGAGGGAGAGGGGGATATTTGGCTGGAAGATCAGGAAGGATCGACCCGCTTAGACTACACAATCGAGGCACGAATTGGAGGGCGTATTGCGGGGATTGGCCAGCGTTTACTGGACAGCTCTGCCAGTTTGGTGGTTCGCCAAGGGCTGGAACAACTGCAGCGACAGATCGAAGTGCACTATCAGAACGAAGGTGCCGAGGATTCAACCCGGAGGGAAGTCCAAAGCCCTTCGCAAGCTCAATTCGCAGTGAAGATTGCCAAGGGTGTCTTATTAGAGGAGTTGAGATCCAAAGGTCGCCTTCCTTTAGCTCTTGGGGCTGGCCTGGTGGTGCTCGCACTCCTGTTGATTGTTTTTCCCCGGGCTTGTAGTTAGCCGTTTTATTTGGAAGTCTCGAAGGGAGGGTACCTATGCTACATGTCAGCCTGACAGTCAACGGAAAGGTGTATGAAAAGGACGTGGAGCCACGCTTATTATTGGTCCATTTCCTTCGGGATGTTCTGGAACTGACAGGGACCAAAATTGGATGCGAAACAAGTTTATGCGGCGCCTGTACTATTCTTCTAGACGGGAAAGCCGTGAAGTCATGCACCCAACTGGCTGTTCAGGCCGATGGATCTTCGATCATCACAATAGAAGGTCTCAGCACGGACGGTCAACTTCACCCATTGCAGGACGCCTTTTGGGAGAAGCATGGCCTTCAGTGTGGCTATTGTACACCTGGCATGATCATGGCTGCCTATGATCTTCTGGAAAACAATCCTAATCCCAGTGAGCAGGAGATCCGGCACGGTCTCAAAGGTAATCTCTGCCGTTGTACCGGATATCACAACATTGTGAAAGCGGTACAGTACGCCGCCGGGCGGATGTCAAACGGTGAACGGGAAGGAGGCGAATGAGATGGCAAAGGTCTTTGGTTCATCGATCAAACGTCGAGAAGACCCGTCCCTGATCACGGGAAAAGGTAAGTATACCGATGATCTGAAGCTTCCCAATATGGTTTATGCCGCCATTGTGCGCAGCCCGCATGCTCACGCGCATATTCGCCACATCGACACCAGTAAAGCTAAGGCTTTAGAGGGCGTGGTAGCCGTATTTACCGGGGAAGACATCGAAAAGAGCGGGACACCTGGACTCATTCCGGTGGGCTGGCTTCTCCCCAATTTGAAGACCCCTCCACACCCGGTTTTGGCAACCAAGACTGTCCGCTACGTGGGCGACGGGGTTGTCGTAGTGGTGGCGGAAGACTATTACACCGCACGAGATGCAGTCGATCTGGTTGAGGTGGACTATGCGTCCTTGCCGGCGGTAGCCGATCCTGCCAAGGCGGCTGAGAAAGGTGCACCGCAAATCCATGAAGAAGCCCCCCAGAACATCGCATTTGACTGGGATATAGGGGACAAGGCCAAAGTTGAGGAAGTTTTTGCCCGAGTCGCCCATACCATCCAGGTTAGTCTTCGTAATAACCGGATGCTTCCTCATGCCATTGAGCCTAGGGCAGCCATGGCCGATTACGATTCTTCTAAAGGTGAGTTGACGGTCTGGATGACCTCACAGAATCCTCATCTCCATCGTTTGCTGATGTCGTTATCGTCTCTAGGATTGCCTGAGCACAAGATTCGCGTCATCGCTCCCGAAGTAGGTGGGGGGTTTGGCAGTAAGATCCACCACTATCCGGACGAAGTGATTACCTCCTGGTGCTCGATTCAGCTGAACCGCCCCGTCAAGTGGACGGCCACGCGTTCGGAATCCAATCTTACGGATGCCCATGGTCGCGATCATGTCACCCGGGCCGAAATGGCCTTGGACGACAACGGTCGCGTTGATGCGATTCGGGTCCATACCTACGCTGCCATGGGAGCCTATCTCTCAACCTTTGCCCCGGCCGTGCCAACCTATCTTCACGGCACGGTTATTTCCGGGGAATACGACATCCGGGCTATTTACTGCAACGTGCTGGGTACTTTTACCAACACCACACCAGTGGACGCCTGTCGGGGGGCCGGTCGTCCTGAAGCCACCTTCGTTATCGAACGCTTAATGGATCTGGCCGCGGACGAGATGGGACTTGACCCAGTCGAAATCAGGCGGCGAAACTTTATCCCACCAGATGCTTTTCCCTATCAGACCCAAGTGGCGCTTCAATACGACAGTGGTAACTACGAAGAAGCGCTTGACCGAGCCCTGGAAATGGTCGGCTACAGCGAACTGCGAGCGGAGCAAGAGCGGCAGCGCAGCCAGGGAGGAAAACTGTTGGGGATTGGACTGTCCACGTATATTGAGGCCTGCGGCTTGGCTCCCTCGGCAGTAGTCGGTTCCCTCGGCGCTCAGGCCGGTCAATGGGAGAGTGCAGAGGTTCGCGTTCATCCCACCGGAACGGTCAGTGTCTACACCGGTTCGTCAGCTCATGGTCAGGGTCACGAGACGACCTTTTCCCAGATTGTGGCGGATCGACTCGGTGTCGATGTCGACCAGGTGGAAGTGATCCACGGCGATACCAGGGAAGTACCATTTGGATGGGGTACATATGGAAGTCGTAGTGCCGCCGTCGGAGGTAGCGCCATCGCCGTCGGTGTCGATAGGGTCATCGAGAAGGGGCGTAAGATTGCCGCCCATCTCCTAGAAGCTTCTACAGAAGATGTTGTTTTCGAAGAGGGCAAGTACCTGGTCCGAGGTGTTCCCAACAAGACTCAAAGCTGGGCAGATATTGCCCTGCAGGCGCATCTCGCCCATAATTTACCCGCCGAGGTAGAACCTGGGCTCGTGGCGACCGCCTTTTACGATCCACCCAACTTTACCTTTCCCTTTGGAACCCATGTGGCGGTGGTCGAGGTAGACCCGGAGACCGGTCAGGTCAAGATAGTACGATACATCGCCCTCGATGATGTCGGTAACGTGATCAATCCTATGATCGTTGATGGACAGATCCATGGAGGAATTGCTCACGGAGCAGGTCAGGCTCTGTGGGAGGAGGTGGTCTACGATGAGAGCGGCCAACTGTTGACCGGTGAATTGCTCGATTATGCTCTTCCCAAGGCTCATATGCTGGTTTCCTACGAACTGGATCGTACAGTAACGCCCTGTCCACACAATCCCCTGGGGGTCAAAGGGGTCGGGGAGGCAGGGTCAATCGCCTCGCCGGCGGCACTGACCAATGCGGTCATGGACGCTCTAAAACTGCACGGAATTAAGCACTTAGACATGCCCCTGACGCCTGAAAAAATCTGGCGGGCGATCCATGAAAACGGAGGGTTTTAACATGTATCCGGCAAAATTTGAATATTATCGGGCAACGAGCATTCAGGAAGCTATCAGCCTCTGTCAACAACACAGTGGAGCCAAGCTGTTGGCCGGAGGCCACAGCCTGATTCCCATGATGAAGCTCCGTCTGGCTCAACCTCTAGCCCTCATTGACATCGGACGTATCGCGGAGTTGAGTGAAATCAGCAAGACCAATGGTACACTCCGCATCGGGTCGCTCACAACGCATGCAACGCTAGCTGCCTCCGGTTTGCTTCGACAGCACTGTCCGATCCTGGCCGAAGCGGCTGTTCAGATCGCCGATCCTCAAGTTCGCAATAAGGGCACAGTGGGAGGAAACATTGCCCATGCCGATCCGGGATCGGATCTTCCCGCAGTGATTGTCGCTTTAGACGGAGTCATCCACGCCACCGGAGCCGGGGGTGATCGTTCCATCAATGCGTCCGACTTCTTTTTGGATCTATTGATGACCGATCTGGGCTCACAGGAAATCCTCACTGCGGTGGAGTTGGCGGTCATCGGAGAACGGACTGGATCGTGTTATCTCAAGTGGGAGCATCCTGCCTCCGGGTATGCGGTTTGCGGCGCGGCGGCGATTGTTGAATTGGCGAGTAATGGATCGTGCCAGCGGGCCAGTTTGTGCTTCAGTGGGGTGACGTCGACACCATACAGAGCTGCCGCTGTGACCGACGCACTGGCTGGAAAGAGCTTGGAAGAAGCCACCATCGATCAAGCATTGGATAAGCATCTGGCCATTGCCGACCCCATGGGTGATATCTATGCTTCGGGTCCATATCGAGTCGAGATTGCTAAAGTCTACGGTAAAAGAGCCTTGAAGATGGCGTATGACCGCGCACGGGGATCAAAGGGGTGAACAGTGACCCTCCAGATCCGGTCGATTGATCAGGTGGAACAGGGATTAAGGGAATTCCGTTACATTGCTGATCGGAGTCTCGCTACCTCGATATTTCTTTCCTTGAAGTTAAATAAACCCCTTTTTCTGGAGGGAGAGGCAGGTGTCGGCAAGACTGACGTTGCCAAGGTGTTGGCCTCAGTGCTCGAGCGCAGGCTCATCCGCCTTCAGTGCTACGAAGGACTCGACATCAATTCCGCCGTTTACGAATGGAACTACAGTCGCCAGATGCTTCAGATTCGTCTTTTGGAGGCTTCGGGTCAGGTAGATCAGGAGGGAGCTGTTCGCGATGTTTTCGGGCCTGAGTTCCTGCTGAAACGTCCGTTGCTTCAGGCCGTCGAAGTATCCGATCAGCCCGCACCGGTCTTACTAGTTGATGAACTGGATCGAGCGGATGCGGAGTTTGAAGCTTTCCTCCTGGAGGTCCTTTCCGACTTTCAAATTACCATCCCTGAAATTGGAACAATTAAAGCCAAAGAACCACCCATTGTGGTGCTTACTTCGAATCGAACTCGGGACATCCACGATGCGCTGAAACGACGCTGTCTCTATTACTGGATTGATTATCCATCCTTTGAGAAGGAGTACCAGATCGTTCTTGCCAAGGTTCCTGAAGCGCCAGAACAGTTGGCCAAAGAGGTGGTGGCTTTTGCTCAGGAACTCCGTGGTGAGGATCTCTACAAACGCCCCGGAATCGCTGAGACTCTGGACTGGGTAGCTGCTCTGGTGGCTCTGGATCAGAAAACACTCAGCGGTGAAGTGATCAAGGATACACTCGGTCTTTTATTGAAATATCAGGACGACATCGAGCACGTCAAAGGTCCTACCACTCAACGGATCCTTTCGCATGCCGCCCGGGCCATGTGATCAAACACTAGCCATGAAAGCCCAATTGAAAGTGGAGAATCAGGGAGGGTTGCTGACGAACATGGTTCTTTTTTGCAGGCTGCTCCGCCGCCTGGGGATGGATGTGACTCCAACTCAAGTGATCAATCTGGTCGGGGCCCTGAAACATATCAATATCGGTGACCGGAGGGATTTTCGGAATGTGGCCAGGACTATTCTGATCAATCGTCAACAGCATCTGACCCTTTTCAATCGGGCCTTTGACCTGTTTTGGCAAGCGCCTGGAACAACAGGATCACCATTTGACCTAGAAGTGTTTCTTCGAAAGGATAAGTCACTTCAGCGACAGCCTGTGTGGCAAGATAGAGAAGAGAAGGAAGGAGAGGCCCGGGGGGAGCTAGAGAACGAACCCTTCGAAGGTGAAAAACGGCAAACCTACAGTGCTCGCGAGGTGCTTCGCCACAAGGACTTTTCCCAACTCACCCGGGAGGAACTGGAAGAGGTAAGGCAGTGGATACAGACCATGACCTGGGGATTCAAGCGGCGGCGAACGCGGCGAAAAATCCCAGGCTCGACCAGGGTTTACTTGGACATGCGGCGAACCTTGCAGCAAACTCTGCGCCAGGGTGGAGAATCGCTACTGCTTCGCTGGCGGCGTCCCAAGCAAAAGCAGCGTCCCCTGGTGTTGATCTGTGATGTCAGTGGTTCCATGGAACCGTATTCTCGACTCCTTCTTCGGTTTGTTTACGTGATCAGCAGAGGTCTCCGGCAGGTGGAAGCGTTTGTTTTTGGAACTCGACTGACACGGATTACCCACCATCTCAAAGGAAGAGACATCGACCGAATCCTCAGCCAGGTTACCGGGTCCATCCGGGACTGGGCCGGCGGAACCCGAATCGGCGAATCACTGAAAACGTTCAATTACGATTGGGGGCGGCGCGTTCTTGGTCAGGGAGCCGTAGTTCTTATCATCAGCGACGGTTGGGACCGTGGCGACATCTCCCTGCTGGAAAAGGAAATGTGCCGTCTACAGCGTAGCTGCCAACGTTTGGTCTGGCTGAATCCGCTGTTGGGCTCCCCTCGCTACCAGCCGCTCACTCGAGGAATCCAGGCCGCTCTGGGTTATCTGGATGACTTTTTGCCGGTGCACAATTTAGCCAGTCTTCAACAGCTCGGTTATCTCTTGGAGCATCTAACGGAACATCGGCCACTGCGCCGCCAGTCACCACGACGGTTTTCCGAGCTGGGTTAAAGAGCATGGAATCCGCTCTCGAGGGGTCGAAAGTGTTCTTCCGAGAACCGGAGCTAGAAGCTTATCGAGGTCAACGTGCGTGAAATTATCAGTGATTTGGAAGCGTGGAGAGTAGCTGGTAAGAAAGTAGCCATCGCCACGGTGGTGAAGGTGTATGGTTCCGCACCACGAGTACTCGGTTCGAAACTAGCCATCTCCTCGGCTGGGGAGATGGTGGGATCGGTCAGCGGTGGCTGTGTTGAAGGAGCCGTGGTTGAAGAGGCCCAAAGGGTGATGAAAACCGGTCAACCTAAACTGATCAAATTCGGGATTACGGACCAAGAGGCATGGGCCGTTGGATTGAGCTGCGGAGGAGAGATCGAAGTTTTTCTCGAACCCCTGGATTGGTGAGGATGTCGGGACTCTACAAAGAATTAAGAGATTGTCTGAAAAACGAAAAACTGGTCGCTCTCTGTACGGTGATTGCCGGCCCGGGGCTGGGTCGAAAAGTGCTGATTCGGCCGGATGGACAGACCTGGGGAGATCTCGGGTCGGCCACGTTGAATCAGCAGGCTGGTCGATTTGTCGAGGAGGTTTTACACAAACAGAAACCCGATCGAATCACTGTGGATCTGGACCAAGAACCGGTTGAGGTCTTCGTCGAGGTGTTTCCGCCACCCTCTAAGCTCATCATTATCGGTGCCGTGCACGTTGCCATTTCTTTGATCACCTTTGCCAAAGTTTTGGGATTTCACACCATGGTGGTGGACCCTCGCTCTGCTTTTGCGACTCCTGAGCGCTTCTCCCACGCCGATGAACTCATTTTGCAGTGGCCTCAGGAAGCGTTTTCTCCCGTTGATTTCAACGAGTCCACCTATCTGGTGGTTTTAAGTCACGACGAGAAACTGGATAATCCCGCCCTGAGACTAGCTCTAGAAAGCCGTTGTCGCTACATTGGGGCCTTGGGCTCTCGAAAAACGCAAGCCCGACGTGTGGTCTCTCTGAAAAAGATGGGAGTCCCTGACCAGCAGCTGGACCGGATCCATGCTCCGGTTGGACTGGATTTGGGAGGAAGAGAACCCGAGGAGATCGCTGTTTCGATCATCGCTCAGATGGTAGCGGTCCGGAACGGTGTGGACTGAAGTGTCCTACCCCATAAATGACATATCATTGCGCTTTGAGTCGAGATCGCGAAGCGAGAAGGAGGCGATGTGTTGGAATCGACGACGACGAGCGACAAAAAGATCCGTTAAAGTCATCTTTGCCCTGGGGGTTACGGGCGCAACGGCCCTGCTTCTTTGTTGCTCCTCCTCGCCGATGGCCTACCATCGACTTGTTGTTATACCTCAAATCAGAAACCGTTTCGCCTGTAACAAATGGCATGTTGTTCATAGGACAGAACAGTAAATACTCTGGTTTAATCGGATTAGGAGTTGCCCGTTGAACTCTATAGCAGTGTCTGTGTCGGGGATACTGCTGGCGGCCGGCCAGTCGAAGCGCTTCTCCTCTGATCTTCCCAAGCAACTTCTCGACTTCAAAGGCAAACCCATGGTACGTCGGATGGCACAGGAGGCCCTGGCTTCCCGTCTTTGCGACTTAATCGTGGTGTTGGGTTATCGGGCGGATTTAATGCGTCCGGTTCTCTCAGATCTAGGGGTGAAGATGGTTGATAATCCAGACTATGCTGCCGGTCAAAGCTCCTCGGTGAAGTGGGGCCTGCGATCGCTTGATCCTTCAGCGACTGCAGCGCTTTTTATTCCTGCGGACCAACCTTTTCTTAGCTCGGCGCTCATCGATCGACTGATCACCACCTATGAACTTAGCGGCGGCCCCATCGTCCTTCCCACTTACCGGGGATGTAGAGGTTCGCCGGTTTTGTTCGATCGATCCCTCTTTCCGGAGCTGACCATCGTGACAGAGGACGAGGGGGGAAAACAGATTATCAGGCGTCATGAGTCCGAAATTGTAACCGTGGTACTCGACAGTCAAAGACCACTTTTGGACATTGACACACTGGAAGATTACTGGGAGTTGATGGATAGTTCAGGCAATTAGGGACAGTCACCATTTTCATGAAAATGGTGACTGTCCCTAGTCGTCAGGAGATGAAAAATATGGCTGAAGACAGGCAGATTCTGGTCGCTATTGAGCAGGCACGGTCCACGGGAAAGCCAGTAGCACTGGTCACCGTGGTGGGAGTCCAGGGATCGGCCTATCAGCGTGAAGGGGCCAAACTGGTGGTGGAGGAGGATGGAGACTTCACGGGGCTCATTTCGGGCGGATGCCTTGAGCCTGAGGTGGCCAAAAGCGCCGTAAAGGTGATCCGGACGGACCGACCCATTCGTCGCCGTTTTGACTTGCAGGATGAGACGGTCTGGGGCCTGAATCTGGGTTGCGGTGGTGTCATCGATGTTTTTATCGAGCCGGTGGGTGAGACCAGGGCCTGGCAGGCCTGGCTGGGGGCCTTAACGGAAGGTCGACCCTTGGTGCGAGTACTCGTCCACGGGTCGGCACAAGAAGCATTAACAGTAGGTGAGTGGATCCTGTTGGTGGAAGGAGACGTTCCGGTGGGTCGGATTGAAAACGATATTCTTCGAGAAACCCTGATTCAGAGGGCAGAAAAACTTCTCGCTTCGGCTAACTCCCGTTCGATAACTGAGATTATCGGTGGGTGGGAAGTCCTGTTTGACGTCAATACCCCTTTCCCGGAGCTCTTTGTGTTTGGCGCGGGAAGGGACGCGGTGCCGGTCGTCGAACTGGCTCAAAGATTGGGCTTTGCTGTGACCATCATTGATCCCCGCCAGGCTTACGCCACCCAAGAACATTTTCCAGGTACCCGGATCGTGCTGGGATGCCCCGAGGAGTTGGCGGGCCAGATTCAGCCAAAGTCCCACAATTACGTGGTGGTGATGAATCATCACCTGGAGCGTGACCGGGCTGCTCTGCGGTTTGCCCTGAAGAATGGCGCCGACTACGTGGGTGTCTTAGGTCCCTTATCACGTTCCCAGAAACTCCTTGATCACCTTGAGAAAGAGGGGTTTAAACCCACTAAAAAGGAGCTGGACCGTCTGCACCATCCTATTGGCCTCGACATCGGAGCGGAGGGTGCGGAGGAGATCGCAGTGAGTATTCTCGCCGAAATACTGGCTGTCCACCATGGTTTGGGCGGCGGCTTTCTGCGTGAACAGGGGGAGTGGAAAAAAAGCTTAACCAAGGTGTGAAACTTGGTAGGGTGCACTGATCGTGTGTAGACCAGCCGAACGTATATCCGAAGTAAAAATGAGAAGTTTTGCATCAAGCCCTTCCAGGCGGGAACGTCCGATGGGCCATGCTAGCCCTTCAATTGGGTGCGCTTTGACGTGAACTTAAGGGGCTCGGGGTTAAGCTATGAAGGTGATCAACTAAGCGAACGGGAGGGCTCCGCAGAGGAGGATGGAGTGTAGATCCACCCAGGAAAACAACGATTTTCTCAGCTGAGGATGGAATCGAGACTCAAATGCGTTTGAAACCCCGCAGAATCTCCTCGATGTTCAGTCTGAGAACAATGGGGCGTCCATGAGGACAGGTGTAAGGGGTTTCACAGTGGAAGAGTTGGTCGATGAGCCACTGCATCTTGTCTTTAGACAAAGGGGTATTGATTTTGATGGCGGCATGGCACGAAAGGCTGATGGCGACTTTTTCATGCAGGCGCTCGAGGGGAGATTCTGATCTGGCGAGTTCGGAATCCATGGAGCTGAGGATCTCCTCCAAGAGTTTTTGAGGATTGCACTTGCCAGCCACGGTGGGAATTCCCTTAATGACAATGGTTTGAGTCCCAAACCAATCCACTTCGAATCCATTGGCGTTCAGTTCGTCGAGGATCTCATTCAGGACCACTTTTTGCTGGACGTTCAAATCGAGTGTTAGCGGGACCAGCAAGCCTTGGGTAGGATAGGATTCGGGAGATTTCATGATCTGGAGCGCCTGATCGAACAAGATTCGCTCGTGGGCGATGTGTTGATCGATGAGCATTACCCTCTCCCGATCGGCTGCCACCACGAAACTTTCCACAAACTGGCCCAGCACGGTGGGGATGGGACTGAGGTGGGCCGTTTCGGGAATGTCATCCTGGTGGGCGCCCTGGCTGGGAAGGGGATCGAGGGGAATGGTCAGGCCACTCTCCGAATCGGGGACAGCCAGGCCATTTCCTTTCCGGAAGGTGGGGAAACCGAAAGACCTGGGGGGCTGCCCTTGGAAATAGTTTTCCAAGCTGTGAACTAACCCTTGGGCAGGACCCAGAGTTTCTTTCGCACTGTCCGGTGTAGGTAGAGGGATGTCATGGGCTAAGCTTCCCAGGCTGACCTTGCTTCGCAGCAGAGCTTCTTCAATGCCATGGTAGATGGCGCTGTGGACTGTGCTGGAATCTCGAAACCGGATCTCCGTTTTGGAGGGATGAACGTTGACATCCACCTGCTCAGGATCGATTTCCAAGAATAGCAAGATGACGGGATGAGTCGAGGAGGGGATAAGATCCCGGTAAGCGAGCCGGATGGCGTGGGTCATCACCCGGTCTCTGACCATGCGTCGGTTAACGTAGAGAAACTGGGCATTCGCTCTGCTGCGCTGCTCGTAAGGAAGCGAGGTAAAACCATACACACGAACGGAGTCTTTTTCATACTCGAGGTGCACCAGATGATCCAGAAAAGATTCACCGAGAACCTGGTAGGCGCGTTCTTTCAGGCTTTCCACAGCGGGTGCTTCAAGAAGTGGTCGCTTTTGATGAATAAAACGAAATTCGACGTGCGGATAGGCTAAAGCGTAATGCATTACCTGACGGCTGATGTGCTTGAGTTCCGTCGTCGCAGTTTTTAGGAACTTGCGGCGAGCTGGAACGTTAAAGAAAAGATCCTCCACCACCAACTCAGTGCCCCCGGGCCAGGAAGTATCCCTCACCTCTTTGAGTACACCTCCCTCGTATTCGATTTGTGTGCCGAGGGGTGCTCCGGCCTCTGCGGTGTCTCGCTCGACCGTGCGTAGCCGGAGTCGGCACACAGAGGCAATGGAAGGAAGCGCTTCTCCTCGAAATCCCAAGGTAGTAATCCGACTCAGATCCTCGAAGGTTGTAATTTTGCTGGTAGCGTGGTGTTGAAAGGCCAGACGCGCATCCTCGGGACTCATGCCGACCCCATCGTCACGAACCGAGATGAGCCGTCTTCCACCATTTTCCACTTTCACCACAATTTGGTGGCACCTGGCGTCCAGAGCATTCTCTAGCAGCTCCTTGACCACCGAGGCTGGACGCTCCACAATCTCACCGGCTGCGATCTTGTGGGCCAAAACTTCGGGAAGAACCTGGATCTTTCCCATTGACTCAATTATATCCCCCGACAATGACAACTAGCCGGTAGTGTCGATTTTCGGGTTTCAGCTTCCGGGTTCCAACACCGGAATCCGGGTAATGGTCTGCTAGATTGTTGCTCCGATCAATTCCCCTAACGTCCAGACGTGATCGGTGATCCCCGCTTCCATTGCCGGAGTGACCTTCAGGCTCCCATGAATTCTCACGAAGTTGTACCACGCGAAATAGAGCGCAACGGCAGCCTTTAGGTTGTCGAGCTTCTTTGAGAAGCCCAGGCACAGACGCGTCATCCGCCGAATGAACGTCCGCATGGTCAGGTTCGCCCGCTCGACGTGCGACGTGCAAATCATTTCAGGGTCCGGGTTTCCGGTGACGCTGGTTGGGACTGCCCCGATACACTCCGAGGGGGAATACCGGCCCCGCCGTTCTTCGTTCGGACTGGCGTAGAGTTTGATCAGTTGGGGGAAGTCAATATCCACTCCAAACGCATCCTCAACAGCCCCGACGTAAGGCACGAAACCATCCGTTGTGAGGTGCGTCCGATTTGCCAGCCGTCCACACAGATCCGTCATGAGAGCAAGCGCGTTGTAGGCGCTCCGCTTGCCGACGATGTAGGAAAGGACGAGCTTGGACTTCCGATCCATAGCAACCCACGTGTACTGATCGCCGATTTCACGATCATCCATGCCTTCTCTGACGTTCTTCTGTTTGCAGTGGACGAACGACCAGATTTCGTCAGCCTGGACCTGATCGACCGTGACGTTTCGGATCTTCTCGTCAAGGATTCGCTCACAGCGCTCTCCGGCTAGTGCAAGGACTCGGAGTATGGTTTCCTTGTGAACACCAGTCAGGCGCGAAGCAGCGTTGATCCCAACGCCTTCCACAAGTAGGTTGAGAATCTGGACGGCTTTTTCCTCAGTGATCCGCATTTCACCGAGCGGCTCCTCAGCCTTGAAGGTCTTCCCGCACGACAGGCAGCGGTATCTCTGGACGGGGCCGTTAGCGGTTTTGAACTTGCCGGATTTCTTCGCATGGGCTTTGCAGTAGCAGCATGTCATCGTGGGCCTTGCCTTTGGGTTGGCGATGGCTCACAATGAAGCTGTCACGGCTATCTCGTGAGCAATCGCGGGTTAGTTGAAAAGCCCCGTTCGGTGTTATCAGCACTGGGCGGGGCTTTCGTTTCATGCATCTATTAAACAACAAGGCTTGCTGTTTGTAAAGACAAAAAGACGCGGATGGGATTCGAACCCATGAAGCCGTGCTAGGTCGGCAGGTCCTTGCAGGAAACCATCCTTTGGCCATTTGGATACCGCGCCCAGTCAGTTTGGAATTGACTGGGCGGTGGCCTTCTGATAGGATTACACACAGAAACACCGCTCCTTATCCATTGCTAGGTGTGGAGTGTTTTAGGCCCACTGTTTGCAGCAGTGGGCCTTTTCTATTCTTTTAGAAGTGCGAAAATGTTGGGTCCCGTCCGCTTGAATCGCCGCCCGTCCTTCGCGTAGCGCAATACTGTCCCGACAACAACGGCCTTCGTGGTTTTAATTCCGAATTTTTCGTGCACTAGTTTCGTGATTTCGTTCGCATGAAGTTCGGTTGCGTCTCTCAAGACGCGCTCCGTCGCATCGGCAACGGAGAGCGGCCCGGTTCGAGTCTCTGACTGCTTGGCCGTGGCGGGCGATCCGCCATTTAGAATTTGCCGAGTTCGGATCAGAGCTGCGAGGTCAGACTCGATCCGAGGAAGCTCTGCAACAGCCTTTTTGAGCCTTTCGAATTCTCTCTGCTTTGCGGCGATAGCGGCATCAAGTGTTTTTATTTTCATGCTGTGAAATGGTATCACGAAAATCAGAATCGATGCAATATTATATCGATATTTTGTATCGATACTTGAAGTGGCGCTATGGCCGATACCGATTACTATGGCTTAGGAGGAATGTCTTTCGTTGGCCTACCACCAGCCTTTGTCTTTCGCTTCGCTTGTAGCTCCCTGTAGTATTCCGATCCGCGCCTAGCTGTTTTCTTTCCGCCGATCCGGCCAGACTCGGCTACGATAAGTTTCTTAGGGATGGTTTTTCCGCAGTGTGGGCATTTCATGGAAGGCAGGATACTACAAGGCTTGCTGCCTGTCTACCGGCGGGCACAATCTAACGGACCACTACCGGAATCCGCAACCCTCAAAGCTTGCACCTCTGAAGGGTCGATTGATAAAATTGTACCGTTAGATGATTTGGTGGTCCCAATTGGGAAAATCCTTTATAGTGAGGTCCAGCCCGATGCTCAAGAAAGTCTTGACTGGTTTATCGTGTCCTCAAATGCTCTCTTTGTTTGCAGTTCACCTTCTGTTCCTGGTGTCTGCCACCTGGGTCCAGGCTCAGGATGTGGCTGCATTTGAGGAGAAAACGACCCTTCATGTCCTTACTAACGGGTGGACGTTTATCATCGTTGAGCGCCCGACAGCTCCGGTTTTCTCGTTTTCAACCCATGTGAACGTAGGATCGACCCGGGAAGTCCCGGGGATCACCGGACTGGCCCACATGTTTGAACACATGGCCTTTAAGGGCACGCCCCACATCGGTACTAGTGATTTTGAGGGCGAGAAGAAAGCACTGGAAGCGATGGAGGTTGCCTATCAAACTTATCAGAGAGAACGTTTGTCCCTGAATTCGGACCCGGAAAAGCTCAAGCGGTTTTTTGAGGAGTTTAAGGGAAAACAGGAAGAGGCTGCTCAGTATGTGGTCAAAAACGAGTTTGGCGACATCATCGACCGGGAAGGGGGCACGGGACTGAACGCCTATACTAGCTCCGATACGACCGGTTACTTCTACTCACTTCCCGCCAACAAGACTGAACTGTTTGCCTATCTTGAGTCCGAGCGTTTTCTGCACCCGGTGTTTCGAGAGTTTTACAGGGAGCGCGATGTGGTGCAAGAGGAACGCCGCTTGCGCACCGAGAGTGGGCCCACGGGCAGACTGATCGAGCAGTTTCTTTCAGCATCTTTCATTGCCCATCCCTATCATCAACCGGTGGTCGGCTACATGAGCGATTTGAAGTCGCTCACAATCACCGATGCCGAGAATTTTTACCGCACCTTTTACGTTCCCGCTAACATGGTGACCGCCATTGTGGGAGACGTCAAAGCCCGAGATCTGATTCCGCTTCTGGAAAAGTATTTCGGCCGGATTCCTGTCGGTCGGAATCCGGACCCTCTTCGTACCATAGAGCCTCCCCAGATTGCCGAGAAGATCGTGGTACTGAAAGATCCAGCGCAACCATTCTACATTGAAGGATATCACAAAGGTTCCATGACTCATCCCGATCAGCCGGTCTACGAAGCCATTGATGATATCTTATCCCGGGGCCGCACTTCGCGCCTTTATCGCTCCCTGGTTCGCGATCAGAAAATTGCGGTGAGTGTGAGGTCTTTTTCTTCTTTTCCGGGCCGGAAGTTTCCCAATCTGTGGACGGTTCTAGCCGTGCCGGCCAGGGGCAACACCAATGAGGAGGTGCGTGGTGCCATTCATCTAGAGATAGATCGGCTCAGGCGGGAAGAGGTGAGCGATGAAGAACTATCCCGGTTCAAAACTCGTGCCAAAGCCGACCTAATTCGATCGCTCAGAAACAATCAGGGTCTGGCTAATAGGATAGCTGACTACCAGGCTATTTTTGGTGATTGGCGGGAGCTTTTTCGCTATATCGACCGCCTGGATCAGGTAAGCAAGGCTGACATCCAACGTGTGGTGAACCAAACGTTTCAAGAGAACAACCGGACCGTCGCGATGATCGTTACCGAAAAGAGAAGCCCATCGGGGAGTGGAGCGGCAAAAGCGCAAATGACGAGAGAGGGAGATTAAAGGATGAGCCAAAAAAAACCAGCCTGGATTTTTGGTGCACTGGTCCTGGTTCTGATCCTGGTGAGAGTTTTATCGGCACAGGTGAAGATGGTTAATCAGCTCCAGTACCCGCCGCTTCCAAAATTTGATATTCCCCAACCGGCGCGTGTGGTGTTAGAAAACGGCCTGGTCGTCATTCTCATCGAGGATCATGAATTGCCGATAATCGACGTTTCAGCACGAATTCATACCGGATCACGGCTTGAACCGGCCAAAAAGATCGGCCTGGCTTCGCTCACGGGCAGTGTGATGCGCACCGGCGGCACCCGGAACATGTCTGGGGATAAGTTGGATGACTATCTTGAAGGCAAGGCGGCTCGAATAGAGACTTCGATTGGCAAAGAATTAGGATCAGTCGAGATGGGCTGTCTAAAGGCTGATTTCGAAGAAGTGCTGGAAGTATTTGCCCAGGTGCTGCGTTACCCGGTGTTTGATAAAGAGAAGTTGAGAATAGCTAAAAACCAGGTGTTTGCTTCCATCGCCCGTCAAAATGACAACCCCCGACGGATTCTTTTTCGGGAATTTGGAAAATTGATTTATGGCAAAGACTCCCCTTATGCGCGCACTGAGATCTACGCCACCATCAATGCCATTCAGCGGGAAGACCTGGAGGCTTGGCATGCTCAGTATTTTCATCCCAACCGTATCATTCTGGGGTTGGTAGGGGATTTCGACACCCCCGAGGTGGTGAATAGGATTCGGCGCATATTCGGCGACTGGCCGAAGGGTTCTCCGCCTCAGAAGGTCAAAATTACCTATCAGCAGGAGGTCGAACCCGCTGTGTATTATGTCGAAAAAAGCGACATGACCCAGTCCAACATCATCATGGGGCACCTGGGTATTGTGCGCAGCAATCCCGACTACTATGCGGTGGAGGTAATGAATCAGGTTCTTTCCGGCTCCTTTGCCTCTCGTCTTTTCTCGAATGTGCGCTCTCAAAAAGGCCTGGCTTATGCAGTTAGAGGGAGGGTGAGAGCCGGCTGGGATCACCAAGAGACCTTCCAAATGTGGATGACCACCAAGACCGAGACCACTGGGTTGGGGATCGAAGCCTTACTCGAAGAGGCGCACAACCTGACCAGGGTGCCTCCCACGGTAGAGGAGGTCAGAAAAGCGAAGGCCTCTATCCTAAACTCTTTCATCTTTAACTCCGACTCGACTCGTAAGATCCTCAACCAGCAGCTGACCTACGAATACTATGGATACCCTCTTGATTGGCTCTCCCTATACCGTATAGGCATCGAGAATGTAACGGTAGAGGAGGTTTGCCAGGCAGCCGCTGACTACGTTCATCCTCAGCGTTTTACCCTTCTGGTGGTGGGTCCTTCAGAGGGCCGTGACAAACCTCTCACGGAATACGGCACGGTCATCCGGCTGGACATTACCATTCCCGAACCGGAAGCAGCCAAAGTGGACTAACCGTCCGTGGTCAAAGTCACGCGGATCGTGTTGCAATCGACGTGATCCCAGATACCAGCAGTGCCAATTGAGGCGATGCCGAGTCATCGTCGAGGAGGGTTGCACCACAGACGGGTCCCCCCTCAATCCCAATGGCATTAGAGGGTTGCGAGCTCTGGACGATGTGCAGTGGCATCGGGAGTCTTCGCTTCGCGAAATCAGGGCCGTCGCGCTTGCCAGGGTCAGACTTGAACAAGGGGTGTTCGGAAGCGTGCACCAAGACCTTGTCTTACTCTTTGATCCTAATATGGAGCTCCTCCAGCTGTTCAGGAGTGACGGGTGATGGTGAGCCACACATTAGGTCAACGGCCCGAGCAGTCTTGGGAAAAGCAATCACGTCACGCAGGGACTGCTCTCCGGCTAAAAGCATCACGATACGGTCCAACCCCAGAGCAATGCCTCCGTGGGGAGGTGCTCCAAAGCGCAACGCTTTCAAGAGGAAACCGAATTTGGTCTCTGCCTCGTCAGCCGAGATGCTCAGCGTGCGAAACATCTGTTTTTGGAGCTCCGGCTGATGAATTCGAATCGATCCTCCACCGATTTCCATCCCGTTGAGGACCACGTCATAGGCCTTTGCCCGAACCCGAGCAGGTTCTGTTTCCAGCCATTCGAGATCTTCGTCGTGGGGAGACGTGAAAGGATGGTGGCAGGCAAAAAAACGTTTTTCCTTCTCGTTCCATTTGAGAAGGGGAAAGTCGTAAACCCACAAGAAGTTATAGTCGTCTTTAGCAATGAGCTCCTGGTGCTCAGCCAGATGCAGGCGCAAGGCCGCCAGGGAGTCGTGTACCACCGAGACTGGTCCGGCTACAGCCAGCAAAATGTCGTCAGGCTGAAGAGCCGCCGAAGACGCGACTTTTTCCAGTACCCCTTGAGAAACGGTTTTTGGAAGGGAGCTTTTCAAACTGTCCGATCGCTTGATCCAGGTTAAGGCCGTTGCTCCATAGGTTTGGATGGTTTTCTGCATATCCTTCAACTCTCGGTGCGAAAACCTTCCCCCTCCACCTGGCACTCGAATGCCCTTGATCAGGCCTCCGCTCTGGAGAATCTTGTGGAAGATCTCAATCTGAGTGTGGCCCAAAGCGTGACCGACATCTACCAATTCCAGGCCAAAACGGGTATCGGGTCGGTCCGTGCCGTAACGGGACATGGCTTCTTGGTAAGTCAGACGAGGGAAGGGAAGGGCAACGTTTATTCCGGCCACTTGAAAGACCTGTCTCAATAAACCTTCCACCAAGGAAAAGACCGTCTCCATTCGGACAAAAGACATCTCGAGATCTATCTGGGTAAATTCCGGCTGGCGGTCTGCGCGCAGATCCTCGTCGCGAAAGCAGCGAACGATCTGAAAGTACTTGTCCAGAGCCGAGATCATCAAGATCTGCTTAAAGAGTTGAGGGGACTGGGGCAGGGCGTAGAACTGGCCCGGGTAAAGGCGACTCGGGACTAAGTAATCACGAGCCCCTTCTGGAGTTGATTTGGTCAGAAAAGGCGTTTCGATTTCCAGAAAACCTTGCTGGTCCATATATTTTCGGACCTCCAGGCAGACTCGATGGCGCAGCCGGAGGTTTCGCTGTAGGCGCGGACTCCGAAGGTCCAAATGACGGTAGCGCAGTCGGGTCTCCTCGGCGGTTGCTTTTTGCTCCCCTATGAGGAAGGGTGGGGTCCGGCTCGTGTTTAAGAGTCGGATCTGATGGGCGTGAATTTCGAGCCGTCCGGTGGCAATCTCGGGGTTAACCGTTTCCTTACTTCGTTGCACCACCTGTCCGACCACAGCCAGTACGTCCTCGGATCTGGCCTGCTTGGCTTTTTCTAGAGCCTCCACTCGATCCGGTTTTGCTACCACCTGGACAATCCCTTCGCGGTCACGCAGGTCCAGAAAAATCAAGTTGCCGAAATCGCGGTTGCGATCCACCCAACCCATCACGGTAACGGTTTGGCCTACATGTTGCTCGTCCACGTGACCGCAATAGCAGGTGCGTTGAAGTTCACCCAGTGGTTCCATGGTCCTCCGTCTTCCTTCTCCGTACTCACCTGACCGACAGTCCGCAAGACTGAGAGTACAGAGCTGTTAACTTCAAGAAGTCCACTCGTTTTTCATGTAATCCGCAATTTCGCTGCGCTTGAGCACCACCTGGACTCCGTCCGCCATGCGTTTGAGCGGGAATTCATCGCTTTCGATCTCTGTTTGGCCAATAATACAGGTGAACTGAGCACGAAGACGATTGGCCTGGCGCATTTGTGCTTTTAGGCTGCGACCTTCAAAGTCGAAATAAGCGAAGATCTCTTGTCGACGGAGTTCGCGGGCTAATCTCAAGGTTTCCTCCAAAGCTGCCTCATCAAGGTAAGCTAAAAAAATCTGGGGGGAGGGAGCTTTATAGGTTGACTGGATGTCTTCTTCGCCGGAGAGTACTAAAACCAAACGTTCCATACCCAGGGCAAATCCGAACCCCTTAGTGGGGGGGCCTCCCAAGAGTTTTGAGAGCCCGTCGTAGCGCCCTCCTCCTAGCAGGGCGTTCTGCGTCGGTCCCAGTCGCTCGCTGACGATTTCAAAGGTGGTGCGCACGTAATAGTCCAATCCACGAACCAGGCGAGGATCCTTTTGGTAGGTAATGCCTTGAAGATCAAGATACTTTAGAAACTGGTCGAAGTGATCGCCACATTCTTCACACAATTGATCAAGAAAAGATGGAGTTTGTTTGATCAAGGGTTGACAGGAAAAATTCTTGCAGTCGAAAATCCGAAGAGGATTATTCACCAGACGGCGTCGGCAATCGACGCAAAGGTGTGACTGTTCGGGTCTCAGCACTTTTCGCAGACGCTGGACGTAAGGAGGCCGGCACCGAGGACATCCGACTGAGTTGAGCAGCAGCCGAAAATCCTTCAAGCCCAATTCTCGTAGCAAGGATTCCAACATCTCGATCACTTCTGCTTCGACGGCCGGATGATCGGAACCGAGAACCTCAGCCCCAATCTGATGGAACTGCCGATAGCGGCCCTGTTGGGGCCGTTCATGACGAAACATTGGACCGAGATAGTATAGTTTGCTAACTAGACCCTTAGCATAAAGATGGTGTTCAAGGTAGGAGCGTACCACTGAGGCCGTACCTTCTGGTCGAAGGGTGGTCTTTTTTCCCTTGCTGTCGGTCAAGGTATACATTTCCTTGCGGACAATATCCGTTTCCGCGCCAATACTGCGGTTAAAAAGTTCGGTTTCTTCCAGGATTGGGACTCGGATTTCGGCGTAGCCGTACCGCTCAAAGAGTTGGCGAGCAGTCAGTTCAATTTTTTGCCACAGTTCGACTGAGCCTGGCAAAATGTCATGGGTACCCCGGATTGATCGAATCTTCATGCTTTGGGGAAATGAGGGACACTGACCTGTTTCAGGATCTTAAGAAGGGGTGACTGTCCCTCATTTCTGACAGGTGCATCACCAGAAAAAGGAATCATTATAACAAAAGGCCTTGGGGTACGATTCGCGAGTACTATTTGTTCCTGTATCAATAATATCCTATGATGAGTGTATTCTCCAGGCAGGGGGAGCCCTCAAGGAATTCCCGGACAGCTCCAACAGCGACGTGAGCGTTTCATCTAATTGCTCCAGGAGGGGCACGCTCCAGTGGAAGCGGATCGCCCCAAGTATGAGCCTATTTATTAAATTGAGTACTAAGTCAATCTTTCAAGTCGGTTCAGTATATGCTCTCGATGGGTTCCGCTCCAGTAGATCTTTTGACATTCCGGACAACGTTTAAAGCGGGAGTGAGTTTTGTAGACATAGGATGGAACCTGCCGTTGGACACGCTCTCTTGAAACGCTTTCCAGAAATGCGTTACATTCGATACAGCGGGTGAGGAGTTTTCCGGGGAGCACCTGGTCTCCCAGGAAATTTAAAACCTCACGGACTTGCTCGCCCAGATGATTGCTCTGGATGAACAGGTAGTGTCGGAGCCGGCGATGTGGGATGAGACTGGTATCTCGGGTCAACACGATGCGGTTTTCTAGTAAACAGCGCTCAATGATCTCTTTCTTCTCTATCCTATTGTCATAGGCGGTGTTGTAACCCAGAATACGTAGCCATTTGGCCAGGCTTCCTAACATTACATCGACCAGGAAACGGGGGCTTTCTTCCATAAACAGGGAATGATAACGCGGGGAGGTTATGATCGTTCTCAGAACTCGGAAACGGCTATTTTTCAGGATGACTCAAGTGCTTCACCAATTCGGCGAAATTTTTGAAAGCGGCGAGCCCGAAGCTCGGTTGAAGTCAATTGACCAACCATCTGCAGGTTACGCATCAGGGACTCTTTCAATGTAGCTGCCGACTGATCCCAGTCGTTTTGAGCTCCTCCCGGCGGTTCAGGAACGATTTCATCAATCAACCGAAAGTGCAGCAGGTTGCGGGCCGTCAACTTGAGGCTTTCAGCAGCTTCTTGAGCGTGCTTCTGGTCTTTCCAGAGGATTGCTGAGCAGCTTTCCGGGGAAATTACCGAATATATGGAATACTCGAGCATCAGGATACGATCCCCCACACCGATCGCTAGTGCTCCACCACTTCCTCCTTCTCCCAACACCGTGACGATGATGGGGACCTGCAAACGAGACATGGCCTGCAGGTTGGAGGCGATGGCTTCTGCCTGGCCTCGTTCTTCAGCATCGATTCCCGGATAAGCTCCAGGCGTGTCGATGAAGGTGAAAATGGGCCGTTTAAATTTCTCAGCCAACTTCATCAACCGGATCGCTTTGCGGTAGCCTTCCGGTTTGGACATTCCATAATTTCGATACAGGCGCTCTCGGGTAGTACGCCCCTTTTGATGTCCCACCACCATCACCGGCTTTCCCTCGAACACAGCCATTCCTCCTACAATGGCCCGATCATCGCCGAATTTTCGATCGCCATGGATCTCTCGAAACGACTCAAAGATTCGATGAACATAGTCCAGAGTGTAAGGACGATCTTCATGGCGACAAAGCTGAACGTGGTCCCAAGCGCTGATTCCGTTTTTAAGCTTTTCTTCCAAAACCGCCTAAGTATACAGAGTTACAGAGTTTTTTCCAAAAAGCTGCTCGACCTCCTGGATGAATGAGGGGACTGGATTGATGCTGAGATTTTCATTGGGAGTAAGATATAGGCGATAGGTTTTTCGTTGGAAGAGTTCGAACTCTAAAGAGCAGCGACCTGGGTAACGGCTAAGGACAGAGTGTAGTTGTGAGACTTTGTCCGCATCCAGCAGCGGGACCGAGATTGTGATGCGCGCTTTTTGTACGGCATCTTTCCAAAGCGAATCAAAGGGAACTATTCCCGAGCAAAGCAGCCGGGCTTTCCCTCCCCCATCTACTTCGCACTGGCCGCGCACGAGCACCGGGAGATCAGGGTTTAGAAAGCTGCGACAGCGCTCAAAAGTATTCGGCCACACCAGTACTTCCAGGGTCCCGGTGAGGTCCTCCAGATGGAACGTCGCCATCGAGTCACCCTTGCGGGTTCGCAGACTTCGAAGTCCCGTGATGATCCCTCCGATTGAGACCTCTCGGCCTGATATTTTTTCAGAAATTTCGATCGTCGATAGTTGGGAAAATTGTTTTAGCTCGCTCTTGTAGTTCTGAAGTGGATGCCCCGTCACATAGTAGCCGAGCGTTTCTTTTTCGTAGCTCCACCTTTGCTGATCTGGCCATTCGCCCAGATCGGGAATATTTTCACCAATAGTCTTGGAAGAATCCTGCTCGACCATGGTGAAAAGTCCCTTTTGACCACTCAGCCGATCTTTTTGAGCCTTCTGGCCACGCTCAATGGCTTTATCCAGCACTTCCATCAAGGATTTTCGCGAGTAGCCGAGCGAATCGAAGGTTCCGGCCTTGGTGAGCGATTCCACCACCCGCTTGTTGACAGCGCGCAGATCCACTCTTTCGCAAAACTGGTAGAAGCCCGAAAAACGTTCGATTTTTTGACGACAAGCCACAATAGCGCGAATAGCCGATTCACCGACGTTGCGAACGGCTGCTAGACCAAACTTGATGTCATGCTCCGAGGCCAAGAAGTGTAGCTCACTGGCGTTGATGTCGGGCGGCAGCACTCGGATCCCCATTTCTTTGCACTCGGCTAAATATTTGACGATCTTTTCGGTGTTGGACATTTCGCTGGTCAGCATGGCTGCCATAAAGTACACCGGATAATGAGCTTTCAGATAAGCCGTCTGGTAAGCCAGCAAGGCATAGGCGGTCGAGTGACCTTTGTTGAATCCATAACCGGCAAATTGTTCCATGAGCTCAAAAATGCGTTTGGCTTTGGAGGGTTCAATCTTCCGCGCTTTGGAGCCGTCCAGGAACTTTTTTCTTTGCGCTGCCATGACGTGTTTTTTCTTTTTCCCCATGGCGCGTCGCAGTAGATCAGCTTCTCCCAAGGAGAAGCCCGCCAGTTGACTGGCAATCTGCATGACCTGTTCCTGGTAGATGATTACGCCATAGGTTTCTTTCAAGATCTCTTCCAAATCCGGAATCTCGTACTGGAGTTTCACTTTTCCATGTCGGCGGGCTATGAAATCATCGATCATTCCTCCCTGGATGGGCCCTGGACGGTACAGGGCGTTTAGGGCAATCAAATCCTCAAAGCGGCTGGGCTGCAAGCGGCGCAGGATATCCCGCATACCCGAAGATTCAAACTGAAAGATGCCGGTGGTTCTGCTTTCACAGAAGAGTTCAAAGGTTTTCGAATCGTGGAGATCAAGGTGGGAAAGATCGATTGTAACTTTTAGTTGGCAGTGGATTTGGGAAAGCGTCTGTTCGATGACGGTGAGGGTGGTTAGCGCCAGAAAATCCATCTTCAGAAGCCCCAGCCGTTCCAGATCGTTCATCGCATACTGGGTGGTGATCTCATCCTTGTTTGTCTTGTAAAGAGGGGTCAATTCGATCAGGGGTTTGGGCGCGATAACGACGCCGGCAGCATGAGTGGAGGCATGACGAGCGAGCCCCTCCAGTCGCCTCGCCACCTGAATCAGTTCTTGGTATCGGTGATCGCTTTTAGCAACTTGTCGGAGTTCTTTGGTATTTTTCAAGGCTTTTTCCAAAGTTGCTCCCGGCTCGGGTGGCACCAGCCGCGCGATTTTGTCCACTTCGGCATACGGGATGTTGAGACCTCGTCCCACGTCGCGAATGGCACCCCGAGCAGCCATGGTGCCGAAGGTGATAATCTGACTGACATTTTGGCGACCGTACTTCTGAGTGACGTAATCAATCACTTCGTTGCGGCGCAGCATGCAGAAGTCGATATCAATATCGGGTGGGGTCACCCGCTCCGGGTTTAGAAAACGCTCGAAAAGGAGATCATACTGAAGCGGATCCACATCGGTAATATGGGTGGCATAAGAGACCAGACTGCCAGTGGCCGATCCACGCCCTGGTCCAACGGGAATCCCCGCTTCCCGCGCATAGCGAATGAAATCCCACACAATCAGGAAGTAACTGGGGAAGTTCATCTTCTTGATGCTTTTGATCTCTCGACTGAGTCGGGTCTGATATTCTTCGAGGGGGTATCGCAATTTCCCTTTATGTTCCAACTTCTTCAGATAGGAAAGGCGTTCCTGGAATCCGTCGCGCACTATCTTCTCAAAATAGGAATCCAGACTGTAGCCTGGAGGCACTTTAAATTCGGGGAAAACGATCTCGGTCTTACCCAGACCGAAAGTACATTTTTCGGCTATTTCCAGCGTATTCGACAAACTTTCGGGAAGGTGTCCAAAAAGGGATTTCATCTCCTCCGTTGTTTTAAAAAAAAACTGATCAGTCCGATAGCGCAGGCGCTGTGTATCTTGAACCGTCTTTCCCGTCTGAATACACAGCAGAACGTCATGGGCGAAGGAATCCTCCTGTGACAAGTAATGGCAGTCGTTGGTGGCGACCAGTGGAAGGGTCAATTCTCGAGCCAGGCGAAGGATATCGGAGTTGACCTTTTTTTGCTCCTCGATCCCATGGTCCTGGAGTTCCAAGTAAAAATTTCGGTTTCCAAAGATTTCGGCTAACTCGCCCGCTTCTTTCCGTGCCTGCGAGTAGTGGTCCTGGCTCAAATTCCAGGCCACGCTCCCCTTCAGACAGGCGGAAAGGGCCACTAAGCCGGCTGAATGTTGTTGTAACAGTTCTCGGTCAACCCGGGGGCGATAGTAAAAACCTTCTAGATAACCCAGCGAGACAAGTTTCACTAAATTCTGATAACCCGTCTTATTGGTCGCTAGAAGGACGAGATGATTGCTCTGATCGGATCGCCCATTTCTGGTTTTTCGTCCCTCCCGGGCGACGTAAACCTCGCATCCAAGGATGGGTTTGACCCCGTGCTGAAAGGCGAGGTCATGAAACTGTATCGCTCCGAACAGATTTCCATGGTCGGTGAGGGCTAGGGCGGGCATCTTCAGTTCAGCAGCCCGCTGCACAACCGCTTTGATCTGATTGGCTCCGTCTAGGAGACTAAAGTGACTGTGAAGATGGAGATGAACGAAATCGCTCATGCTTGCTCGTTCTAGACTCGGTACCACTCAATATCAGAGATTATTAAGCCTATTAGTTATAAGGATGACAAAGGACAAAAAAGATAGTTTGTCAAACCTTCGTCACTCCTATTGGATTTATTCCCACTCGATCGTGCTGGGTGGTTTAGAACTGATGTCGTAAACGACTCGGTTGATCCCTCGAACTTCGTTGACAATTCGGTTGGAGAGGCGTCTCAATAACGTGTCTGGCAAAGGAACCCAATCGGCGGTCATCCCGTCCTGGCTATAGACGGCGCGGATGGCGATGACGTTTTCATAAGTACGACTGTCTCCCATCACGCCGACGCTTTTGACCGGAAGCAGCACCACAAAAGACTGCCAGATTCTAGCATAGAGGTCTGCTCTCCTAATTTCCTGGTCGACGATCTGGTCCGCCTCTCTGATTAAAGCCAGTCGCGTTTCGGTGACCTCCCCAATGATGCGCACGGCCAATCCCGGCCCGGGAAAAGGCTGGCGTTGCACGAATTCCTCTGGCACGCCTAGCTCGCGGCCAACCCGACGAACCTCGTCTTTGAAAAGCTCCCGCAAGGGTTCTACCAGTGACAGGTTCATTTTTTCCGGCAAGCCACCCACATTATGGTGACTTTTGATGATCGCCGAGGGGCCCCTGACCGAGATCGATTCGATCACGTCGGGATAAAGCGTCCCTTGGACGAGATAATCGATTTCACCAAGCTCAGCGGCTTTTATTTCGAAAACCCGGATAAACTCTTCACCAACGATCTTACGCTTTAACTCAGGATCGACAACTCCTTTCAGCCGTGTTAAGAAGCGTTGACGGGCGTCCACCCCGATGACCCGCAAATGTAGGTGTTCCTGGCAGGTGGTCATAACCTCCTTAAACTCCGAGTGACGAAGCAGGCCATTGTCCACAAAAATACATGTCAGACGATCACCGATGGCTTGTTGGACCAACAGTGCAGCTACCGTAGAGTCGATGCCGCCTGAGAGGGCGCAGAGAACTTTTTGGCAGCCAATTTGGGTCGTGATATTGTTCACCGTTTCTTCCACGAAGGAAGTCATGGTCCAGTCGCCGCTGCATTGGCAGATTTTGAAAACAAAATTTTCCAGAATTTCCTGGCCATGTGGTGTGTGCACGACCTCAGGGTGAAATTGGAGTCCGTAGATTCGGCGGGAGGAATTTTCCAGGGCTCCGATGGCATTAGCACTGCACCCTACCGCTTTAAATCCCTTAGGAATCCCTTCAACGTGATCTCCGTGGCTCATCCACACTTCGATTTGTCGAGGAAGGCCTTTAAAAATGGCACTAGAATTGACCTGTTCGAGGAGAGCACGACCATATTCGCGATGCGTTGCGGGTTGAACATGTCCCCCGAAATACTTCGTTAGAAGTTGCATCCCATAACAGATTCCCAGCAGGGGACCCTGAAATTCATAAATCTGGGGATCTGGGTGGGGAGAGTCCGGTTCCAAAACGGATTTAGGTCCGCCGGACAGAACAATGCCTTTGGGGCTACGTCGCTCGATTGTTGTCCAGGAAGTGTAGTAGGGAAGAATTTCGGAATAGACTCCGGCCTTCCGTATACGCCGGGCAATCAATTGAGTGTACTGGGAGCCAAAGTCAAGGATGATGATGGTTTCGCGGACGTCGCTCATTTCGGCATCAGTCAGTGGTTTTTTCCGGCTTGAAACGGAGTATAGCACGTAAAACCAACGCTGCTCTAAGCACTCCGTTTCATCAATAGGCCCACGTTTGCTGAGGATGTGGTGATGTGAGGTTGCAAAGAGAGGAAGAAATGCATTTGCAGTGCCGACAAAGAGCACCAAATCAATCGTCTCGCAACCATTGTCACGCTATTTCGAAAACGGACCACTAGACGAGATTTCGGATTTTTGCTACCTCCTGGATGGCCTGGGCGGCCACGGTCACAGTTCGATCGAGCTCGGTGCGTTCCGTGATCATAGGTGGTGCCAATTCGAAGGCGGTTCCGATCGCGGTGACCAAAACGCCCAGTTCCTTCATGCGGCTGACCACCGCCTTCACAGTGTCATCGGTAAAAGGTGCCTTGGTCTTCTTGTCGGCAGTGAAGTCCACAGCGAGCCACAAACCGAGACCGCGCACCTGTCCAACGATCGGGTGCTTTTCGAGTTCTTTTTTCAGGACATCGAGGAAGTAGGCTCCATTTTCCTTGGCGCGAGCGATCAGATTATCGCGTTCGTATATGGCAATGCTTGTATTGGCAGCAGCTGCCGCGGCCGGGTGACCACTAAAGGTGTGGACGTGCCGGAAAGTGGGAATGGTTTCGGCAATTTCCTTTCGTGTGATAGCAGCCCCCATCGGGAGATAACCTGCAGTGAGCGATTTGGCTATTGTCATGATGTCTGCTTCTACACCGAAGTGGTTCAGTGCAAACCAATCTCCGGTTCGCCCGAAGCCGGTGATAACCTCATCGGCAATGAACAGAACCTCATACTTGTCACAGATCTCACGTACCCTCTGCAGATAGCCGGGTGGGGGGATCTGTACACCGTTAGCCTGCATGATCGGTTCGGCGATGAAGGCAGCCACGGATTCGGGCCCTTCGTGTTGGATCTGTTGTTCCAAATACTCCGCACAGAAGATGCCGTAGCTTTCGTCGTCCATACCGAACTGGTTACGGTAGCAAATCGGAGCCGGAATGCGTGAGTAGCCAGGGGTGCTCGGTTCGGAGAGGGATCGTACTCCCAGCCAATCTGTGGCTGCCAGTGCTCCCATGGTGGTGCCATGATAAGCGTTCCAACGAGAGATGATCTTGTAAGCGCGTGGCTTACTACCATGGTTGATGTGGTAGTGCCTGGCTATTTTGATTGCTGTTTCTACTGCTTCCGACCCGCCGCTGACAAACACGCTCTTTGACAGACGACCAGGTGTAAGCTCGGACAGCTTGGTGGCGAGACGAATAGTAGGTTCGGCAATATTAGCAACAGTGCCGACATAGTGCAGAACGGAAAGCTGGTCGTAGACCGCCTGAGCTATCTCTTGGTTTCCGTAGCCCAGTGAATTCGCCCTGGTGCCCGAGCTGACCATGTCGATATAGGTGGTGCCGTTGAGGTCGATCAGCTCCACGCCGTGTCCCTGGACGTAGATATTCGGTCCTTCCCTGTGGATTTCTTCCATCGGAACCAGGGAAAAGAGGCAGTGCTCTAAGGCATCCCGGATCAGTTTTTCCTTTTTGGTCGATGTGGCTTCATCGAGTTTGAGCATAGCGAACTCCCTCTAAATAGTTGATCACCCAGTGATTCTAGCACAAAGAGAACTGTCTGCTTGACTAATTACTCTCCACAGTCGAGCATGCGAGGATGCTGGTTAAGCAACTCACGGAAACTATTCTTCTGGGTGTTCTTCAGGGTGTGACTGAGTTTCTTCCGGTCAGCAGTTCAGCCCATCTGATCTTGATCCCCTGGCTGCTGGGTTGGCAGCCCAGAGGGATCATGTTTGACATGATTTTGCACGGGGGCAGTTTACTGGCCCTGCTGGTCTATTTTCGTCGGCCATGGAGGCAACTTCTCAATCAATTTCTCAAGCGAACCACATACTGGAAGGTTCAATCGATAGGTCCCACTCGGCTTTTTCAAGCGCTGCTGCTGGGGACTGTTCCCGCCCTTCTCGTGGCTGGTTTTTTTCGGCAAATCGTCGAGAAACAGTTGCGGCAGCCGATGGTTATAGCCATGACGCTTTCAGTGTTTGGACTTTTGTTGGGGTGGGCAGACCGAAACGGTCGACGAAGCCGCTGTCTGGACAGCATTGGGATCAGCGACGGATTGATGGTTGGTCTAGCCCAGGCTTTCGCCCTGGTGCCCGGAGTGAGCCGATCCGGTGTGACCGTGACCGCAGGATTAATTCTAGGTTTCAACCGAGCCGATGCCGCTCGGTTTTCTTTTCTGTTGGCGACTCCCTTGATCGCCCTGGGAGCTGTGGGGGAGCTTTATGAATGGTGGTGGCTTCAGCCTTCCAAGGTCGATAGTGATTTAATCCTGGGGTTTGGTGTAATATTCTCTTTTTTAAGCGCCTTTTTATGTATCAAGTACTTCTTGCGATTTCTGGTGTCTGGCACCTATATCCCTTTCGTCATTTACCGCTTCTTATTGGCGGCACTTATTTTTTACTTGCTGGCCTTTTAATTCTGGCCCAAGATGCCCGAGCACAGGAAGAGGAGCTCCCCCCGGCTCGCCAAAATCAGATCCTTAGGGAGTACTTTCGGCGGCAGTATTTCGGAATGGGTTTCGATTCGATCCTGATGGGTCCAAGAAGGACCGTACCCCGGGGAAACTGGCCCGAAGTAAATAATTTTTTCGTCGAGCAATATGTTGATCGCCAAATCGATATTTTCCTGCAGCAGATCCGTGAGAAGTTAAGCGATCTCAAGTCACGCTTTGCTCAGGTGCGAGAGATGCGCGAGAGGACACTCGCTGCACCCCCGATGGGCAGAGATGCGGTGCTTAATAAGAAAGAATGGAAAAGGCAACTTAAGGAGTTACGAGATGTGGCGGGGGCGCTTCGTCAAAGGCTGGCCTTCATCTTCACTGACTTGGATAGTAAAGGTGACTTTAAACCCCAGATCGAGGATAGGGCAGTCAAAACGGGTTTTGATGGAGAAATGAACTTCATGGAGGAGCAGATAAAGAAGGCAGAGCAGCGAATTGTGGATTACCTATTTGTTCCCCGCAACACCGTCAACCTGCAAGACTTGCAGTATGAGAACATGCTCATTCACCTATACCGAGTGAAAGAGGTGGCGGGTAGAATTCGTGAGAAACTTTAGAAAACTGTGGTAGAAGTTGGACAAGTCGTGCTCTAGGGATTTGTGGTCGCTGGCGAAGCTCGATCTGTAAACAGCTTCCGCCCATAGGGTGGCGGCAGAATAGCCCTGTTTTCTTTGTCGTTCTTTTTTGACGGTGTGCAACGACATTACCGGCGTCGTCGTATCGCGAAATTGAGACCATTGTTCTCGCCACAAACGTGAGCGTATTGATGAAACCAAATACTTTAGTACTTAAAAGAGCTGTGCAATGTCTTCTCTTTTTCCTGGCTTTGGGGATGAAAACCCCAACCCAGGCGGTTCCGCCTCAGTACAACCCATCTACTTTTCAGTACCGGGGTATTGTAGAGGGATTCTACGGTCCTTCTTGGACCCATCAGGATCGATTGGAGATCCTACGCTTCATGGGGCAGGTGGGGATGAATGTGTATTTCTATGCGCCCAAGGAAGATCGCTATCATCGGGACAAGTGGCGGGAGTCCTATCCCGACGATCAACTCAAGCGCTTTAAGGTTTTGCTCGAATCAGCCAGAAAGAACCAGGTTGATTTTTATTATGCTATCAGCCCCGGGGTGAGCATGGTATATTCGGATGCCCGAGAACATCAAGCCCTCCAACGCAAGATCCAAGCGATGCAGAGTCTGGGCGTGGAGCACTTTGCCCTTTTCTTGGATGATCTTCCTCCAACATTGCAGCATGAAACGGATCAACAAGAATTTGCGAGTTTGGCCCATGCGCACGTGGATCTGATCAACCGGATTTATCTATACCTAGGTACAGGAGCTAATTCTTTGGTCGTGTGTCCCACTACCTACACAAATGCCTGGGGTGACCGAGAATATCTTCGTATTTTAGGGACAGCAGTACCCAAGGAAGTTCTGTTTTTTTGGACCGGTATCGACGTGGTTTCTCCTGAGATCAATCGAGAGCAGGCTGAAGAGTGGGGAAAATTGATGTCGAGAAAGCCACTGATCTGGGACAATCTACCGGTGAACGATTACGCACGCTGGCGCCCTTTTTTGGGAGCGTTAAAATTTCGTGCTTCAGATCTTGCGGAGGCTACCTTGGGAATCATCTCCAATCCCATGAGTGAATCCCATGCTTCCATGATTCCGCTGGCTACGGTCGCTGATTACGCCAGGAATCCAACCGGGTATAATCCCCAACGATCTTTACAAACCGCTCTGAAAAAACTCTATGGCAAGGAAGCGTTTGTTCACCTTCAGACCTTTGCCGAAATTTATGGTGACTACGGCTGGGACCACAATGTTTTCGAGCCACTTTTCGTGCCGGGATTGCCACTGCATCTACCGCGCATTAAAGAAGCACTAGCTCGTTTGAAAAGAGCGATGGAGGGGCTCAAGAGGCCGTTTCTAGCTCAGTCTGACCGGTTGCGAAAGTTGACCGAAGAACTAGAGCCCTTCTTGATCCGAACGACTGCCCGGTGGCTCGACTTTCAAAGCGACTTGGGATCTGGGCTAAAAAATAGAGTTGGTACGTACCCAAACAAGACGTTTAGAACTCATAGAGCTGCTGTCCCTGTCCATGTAGATGGAGACCTTTCAGAATGGCGGCAAGAGAAGTTTTACAACTTGGAAGGTGGCCCGGGAAGAGAGAAGGATAACGTGGCCAGGGTGGCCCTTTTGTGGGATGATGGGCACCTCTATGTGGCAGTGGAGGTGCGGAGCGAGCTAACTGACCTGCCCAAGGGGGAATCGCTTAGTAAAGGAGATCATTTGGCACTGATCCTCGTCAGGCAGCCGGCCGATCCAGACAACTGTTTAAAACCAGAAGACCTAGTTATTTTAGCGGCACCTCCCAGGGACAAAAGACAACCGCAAAAACTGGTCCTCAGTATGCATCTTGAAGGTTTTATGGCCAAGTACATGGCAGGGGCTCACAGCCTCACCACGAATAGCTTCATCATGGCTCAATTCGGATTTCCGCCGGATCCCGGGGACAGTTGCGCTTCCCAAATCACTTGCCGGTCGCGAAAAGGAGCAACTGGGTATGACACGGAAATCTCCATTCCACGGATGGGACGTCGGGAATTCCGCTTCAACCTCGTGGTCAGAGCTGTCGATCGGGTTCAGGGACGAAAGCGAAGCCACACTGAAATGTTGAGCCAAAAACGCTATCCAGCTAACCCCACAACTTTCCCCAGGGTGCTGTTGGTCGAATAACTGCTGTCCTCGATACAGCTGTTAATGAGAATAAGGTTTGCACCACGCCTGCTCTATCTCAATGATCAAGCGGCTTTTCAGGGTTGTGCGTGAGCAAATAAATCCCTTCTCTCTGCAGCCCCTAGCGTTATGGCAGACTATTTCGCTTTCTTGTTAGTAGAGGACAGCCATCCCATCATTTCACGCAGCTGCTGACCAACTTGCTCGATGAGTAAACCCGCTTCCTCCTGACGATATTGGTTCATTTGAGGACAACTTTGTTCGTTTTCCCGAATCAATTCCCGGGCGAAGGCGCCGGACTGGATGTCTTTCAAAATCCGCTTCATATTTTCATCTACGGAGCGGTCCAGGACCTGAGGCCCTCGGGTGTAGTCACCATATTCGGCGGTGTCGCTGACCGAATAGCGCATATAACTTAGTCCTCCTTCATAGATCAGGTCGACAATGAGTTTCACTTCGTGTAGACATTCGAAATAGGCGACTTCAGGCTGGTAACCGGCATCGACCAAGGTTTGAAAACCTTTTTTGATCAAAGTGGTGATCCCTCCGCACAGGACGGCTTGCTCGCCGAAGAGGTCACTCTCGGTCTCCTCCTTAAACGTGGTGAGAAGAACTCCGGCGCGGGTGGATCCAACTGCTTGTGCGTAGGCTAGAGCCATTTCGATGGCTTTCCCCGTGTAGTCTTGATCGACGGCAAGAAGAGCCGGTACGCCAACCCCTTCCTGAAAGAGTTCGCGCATGCGATGACCTGGACTCTTGGGAGCAATCATGGAAACATCCACCCACTCCGGGGGGGTAATTTGTTTAAAGTGAATGTTAAATCCATGAGCGAACATCAGCGTGTTGCCTTGACAGAGGTTCGGTTCGATTGCCTCCTTGTAGACCTTGGCCTGGGAGGCATCAGGAATGAGAACCATTACCACGTCCGCTTCTTTGACACCTTCAGAGACATTCTTGACCTGAAGACCGCTCTGTTCAGCTTTTTTCCACGACTTACTTTCCCGATAGAGACCGACTACGACGCGAACCCCCGATTCTTGCAGGTTGAGCGCGTGGGCATGCCCTTGGCTCCCGTAACCAATGACTACGACGGTTTTGTTTTTTAAATGCTCCGGATTGACATCTTTGTCGTAAAAAACTTTTGCCATGATTGGTGTTGACCTCCGAAATGGATTCTAGTAGCCCGTTCTGAAAGTATAGCAGCTCGAGTTCCGACCAGAACCAAAATTTTTCCAGTGAGTTACAGACTCTGGACGACGTTACTCGTCATCACCGATGCGAGTCCTCCTCGTGCCTTGCCAGTGATCGAAAATCCCTGGTGCACGACTCCACGCGACTTTCACCACCGGCTGTTAGGGGTTTTTCTTTAACTGAATCCCGGTTATTTTCTTCGACAGGCGTCAGTGGGTCTTGCTGGTGCTGACTCTTTCGGTTGGTAAGGCGTCCGCGGCTCAACGCCAGTTCGCCCGTGCGGTGAACCTCTCGGATGCCGTAAAGACGGGCATTCTCTAAGAAAGCATCGATCTTCTCTGACTGCCCGGTTACCTCAAAGATACAGCTGTCGCGACTGACGTGAATCACACGGGCACGGAACACCTCTGATAAAGCTAACACCTCGGCCCGAGTTTGTTCCGTTACACGCACTCGTACCAGTGCCATTTCCCGGGCCACATGAACGGCGGGATCGTAAGGAATGACCCGCATCACATGGATTAGCTTGTAGAGCTGCTTGGTCACCTGTTCGATACCTCGTTCGTCACTATCTGTGGTAAGGCTGATACGGGATAGGGTGGGATCTTGAGTGGGAGCAACATTCAGGCTGTCAATGTTATAACCTCGTTGGCTAAACAGCTCCACCACGCGCGATAGCAGCCCAGGTTCGTTTTCGACCAATAGTAAAAGCACTTGGCGCATTCGGAACTCCGTTCAGATCCTCAGCAAACGTTAATGGTTTGTTTCGGAAATACCGTGACTCTTGCTGTTAGCGCGGCGACTCCGATTTCGTGATAAAGAAGAGGGAGCCATCTCGCTACAACTCACAGGGTCGATAGGGCTCGCGGGCGATTTCTTTGGCACTTGTCGTCGACGATGCCCTAGCATCACTTAATCCTCACTCCGTGATTGTGTCTCGCAAGCCCTATCGAAGATTCTTACGCTATTTCGGAAATGAACCAATAGCATCTTTATGAACCCGAGTACTAAAGCCTTTCCCCGGTCGCTCCTAGAAAAGTATCCCTTGATCCGTCTGGTGGATTTTCGGTTCTTCACGGAGCGCCTTGGGATTAACCGCTAAAGATTAATCCCTCCGCAAAGAATCCGGAGGTAATAATTACAGGAATAACGCTGAGGCTAAGGGGCAGAGAAACACGCTCCAGCAACCGATTGATGACTGTGCTGTTGAAACTACACTCCCCCATCCTTGCCTCGAATCGCCAGAAGTATAAAGAGTTTAGTTAGTTAAGTCAAGAAGAAAGTTTTCTAGTTTTTATAGGCGGCAAGGTCTGATGCTTGTCCATGAGAAGTGGATAAGTCCTGGCTGTTAGATTTTGCCGAAGACTGCCAGATGGCGATCACTCACAACCTGAAGCTCAAAGTGGTGTAGTTGAGCTTCCATCAACTGTAAGGCCACTTCCTCGGGTCGGTAGGCGGCCATCAGGGAGCGAAGGAAATCCTTTTTGAGAATTGAAGGTTCGTTTCCGGTATATTTTTCGACGAGGCCACGGGCTTGAGCAAACGTCTTCGGGCGTATCAGATCCATCATCAAAACCGGTGCCCCTGGGCAGGTGTACTGCTTTATAGTGATCCAGAGAAGACGAGGGTCGGACAGGTAGAAGACTATTACAGACGACAGCATCGTACTGCAACCGAGGTAGTGGGGCCCTAGAAATCATCCCCCGAACTAGCTTGACGCGGCTTTGCATTCCTGTTCTTTCGATCGTGTCTGTGCCGTATTTAAGCATCATTTCAGAACCGTCTACGCCGTGCAGGATTGTGTGGGGATACGTACGGGCGAAGCGAATAGAGATCTCAGCAGGTCCACAACCGAGATCCAGGACATAGCCCGAAACGTTGTCTATCCCGAAAGCGTCGTCAAAAATCCTTATGAACAGACTGTACGAATCCTCAAAGTCGGCCTCAGCATAGGCTCGAACCTGGTCTTCACTGTCCATCAGCTCAGGCTCAGCAATTCTTTTCATAAGGCTCTAGTGTCCTAAATACTTCAGTTTTATCAATACGCTCACGTTTGCTAACGATGTTAGGGAGTGAGATCGCAACGAGTGGAAGAGTCGATGCTGAAGCATCGGGGATGGAGAATGACAAAGGAGTCACTCACTAGATTCTCAGCCCGCAGTGTGGCAGTGGGACGGCCCTGCCTCTCTTGTCGCTCTTTATTGACGATGTGCGGTGGCATCGCTGTTCCAATTCGTGAGATCAGGACCCTTGCCCTCGGCACAAAGACCCTGACCTTCCTTGCCAGCAACGGACTCTCTCGTTTTCTGACCGATCTGGATTAACTCCCTTCCACTGCCAGACAGGCGGGAGGTTACATAGTGATCTACTCTCCACGGTCGTTGATCATCCAACAATTATTTGGATATTTTGTTCAGAATTTTTTCTCAGTTGTTCCGCTCAAGATTGTGTTATAGAGCTCACCTCACCAAAAGCATTTTTTAGTCCAGCAGGATCTTGCGAAGCGGGACGTCCCAGTGGGCCTCCAATATTTCAAAACGGCGCTGTTCTTCACGGCGGAAAGTTTCGTGATCAGGATAAAGGGTCTTGATGATCTCCTTCATTTCCGAATCATCTGCCATTACCCGCCAGTTCTTGAAAACTAGCACGGTCATGAAGGTCCAATCCTGACGGCCATCGCCGTGAAAACGTGGTGCGTAAGCCTCGAACTTGAGCAGGCGTCCACTTTCCACCTGGGCCTTCATCACCGGATAGTGGTTTTTCTTGTAGAGGTGGATGAATTCGTCCTGGTAGCCCCATTTAACCTTGTAAAAGTAGACAGCCGTCACGGGTGTTTCGGAACTGTCCATCTGTGCCTGCAGGTTGTAAGCAATGAGCACTGAAAAAACAGAGAAATAAACAATCGTTTTCATCATCGTATCCTCCTTTGGTGATTTACTCGATGAGATTTTATTCGCCTTGTACCTGGAAAAGCTAGCCTGGGCTAGTTCTCAAGGCGGTGGAGGAACTAGACGGATGATTTAGTACGGGTTGACAGAGTATGCGGGCCGGCCAACTGCTTTTTTTCAGGTGCTTTAACGGTAAAATTGAACCAAGGAATGTGGGTACCAGGAGCAGCGTATCCTGCGCAAAACGATTCGGGAGTGTGCCCTGAAGAAATTACCCTTACAGTCTGGAGTGGGACGAGTAGCAGAGATCTCCCTTCGAGGCCCTAGAGCAGCTGGGAGGGATGGGCATGTTGCGGGCCCTGCTCAATCCGGACTATGGAGGAGCCGGGGTCAGGATACCCGGTTGTGGTTGAGGTGATTTCTCGAGTTGATAGCTGGATTGGCTTCTCCGTGGCTGTTCACTATTCACCTTACGCTAACCATGTCTATTTTACAGCAGGGCGCTAAGCCCTTTTTTGAAGAGAGCCGAAGGACATTTCAAGAGATCGAATTTTCCGACAGGTGCAAAAGATACTACAAGGGGACATTCACACGGTTGCGCAAACTATGACCGAGGTGGAGAACCCGAATGATCACAATGTCCCCGAACTCCTGAGGGAATTATTTCCTCACACCGGGCAATCCTTCATTATCGGTGTGACAGGTAGCTTAGGCTAGGGCAAAAGCACACTCATCGATCAGCTGGCACGCCGTTATAAAAAGTTGTAGGAAAAGATGGGGATCATTGCGGTTGATCCTACTTCTTCGTTCACGGGAGGCACCTTTCTTGGTGATCGGATCCGGATGCAATCACTTTCGGCTGAATCGGATCTTTTGATTCGCAGCATGGCCATACGGGGGAAGATGGGTGGCCTTTCAGCTGCTGTTAACGACGCCCTGTTGGTTTTCGATGCTGCCGATTGTGAGATTATCATGGTCCAAACCATCGGTGTTGGCTAGGACGAGATCGATATTGCGAAGACTGCTCACATCCCTTTATTCTGGTGCCGGGAATGGGAGACGAGATCCAGACCCTTAAGGCCGATCTTATACAAATCGGTGATGTGTTTGTGATCAATAAGGCTGACCACGAAGGAGCCTTGATGGTGCAGCGCGAGTTGGATGCGCTGTTTGCGATGGGCTCTTAGGAGGGATGCTTAGCACCCGCCGATCATTCAGAGCACAGCTCGGCAAGGCCAAGACCTCGACGAACTGGTGGCGACCAGCTAGAAGTATCGCGGCTTTCTGAAATAAGAACCAAACGATCACCATAAGGGGATCCCTTGGTTCCGCCAACGCCTGGTGGACATGCTGCGCGATCACCTCACTCGCTACGTTACACAGAAGGTTTCTGAAAAAGAGTTGAACAGATGTGCAGAAAAAATGATGACGCGGGGGCCTAATCCTTATACCATAATTGACTACTTGATAAAGACTATTGGAGTTGAGGAGAGGACCAATGATTAGAAAAATAGCCCATGTCGGTATTGCCACACGCTCTATCGCTGTGATGTCGGAGTTTTACAAAACCCTCGGTTTGGATATAGACACGATCGAAGTAGTCAGAGATCAAAATGTCAAAGTGGCAATCATGAAGGTGGGTGAATCGGCAGTGGAACTGATCGAAGCCACCGGGGACGATTCTCCGGTTTCTCAATTTATAGAAAAACACGGACAGGGCATTCATCACATCACCTTTGAAGTCGACAATGTGCAGCAGCACCTGGACCAATTAAAAGAGAAAAACATTCGGTTGATCGACCAGAAACCTCGCCAGGGAGCCGATGGACGTCTGATTGCTTTCATCCATCCCGATTCCACTGGCGGTGTCTTGGTGGAAATCTCCCAAGCGAGTCTAGGAGACGAGGAATGAAATTGGGGAAGTTTCAGCTGCATTTGATTTCAGATGGAAACCTGTGGCTGGATGGGGGCGCCATGTTTGGCGTGGTCCCCAAGGTGATGTGGAAGAAGAAAGTTTCTTCTGATGAAAAGAACCGTGTCTGTCTCGGTCTAAACTGCCTGCTCATTCAGACCGGCAAAGAAAATATTCTCATCGACACCGGGTGTGGTGACAAGTACTCGGATAAGGAAATTCAAATCTTCGGTATTGAACACCCGACCGACATTCTGCGAGAGCTTCGTCGATTTAAAGTTTTCCCAGAAGAGGTTGACTGGGTCATCAATACTCACTATCACTTTGATCACTGTGGAGGGAACACTCGGTTTGATAAAGACGAGGTTGTGCCAACTTTTCCAAACGCGACCTATGTGGTCCGCGAAAAGGAGTACCTGGATGCCAGTCATGCCAATGAAAGAACCCAAGCCAGTTATTTTGACCATAACTGGAAACCTGTGGAACGACGCGGCATGCTACGGCTCATCAAGAAAGATGAGGAGATCGTTCGTGGTGTTACCCTGGTAGGAACTCCCGGCCACACGGCCGGCCATCAGTCCGTACAGATCAGCTCCGAAGGGCGCACATTATTTTACATCGCCGACCTGTGTCCAACCGCGGTTCACATTCCGCTTCCCTGGATCATGGGGTTTGATGTTTTCCCCTTGACGACGTTGCAGACACGCAAAAAAATATACCATCAGGCTGTGGAAGAAGAGTGGTTGCTCTTTTTCGAACACGATACAAACACTCCAATGGGCTACTTGCGACGAAAAGAAGGAAAATATATCTTGCAGCCCGAATTGTGGGAGGAGTGAATCTTACTATCCAACACTTACGTGTTTCAGATGGCTTCGTTGTCGCTGCGCGAACTCGACGCCGTGGCGTTTGCCAAAAAGTCATCGTATTTAGGAAACGAAACACTTAGCAAAAAACCTTTGGACGTCTTGGTGATGGAGACCATGGTAAATCATGCGGATATAGGGGTCATCGGCGGAAGTGGGCTTTATGAAATGACCGGGTTTGAAAACAAAGTGGAGGTTGAAATCGACACACCCTTCGGCCAACCCAGTGATTTCTATCATGTGGGCCGACTACAGGAAAGATCTGTGGCATTTTTGGCTCGCCACGGGCAAGGACACCGACTTCTTCCAGGCGAACTGAACTTTAGAGCGAATATTTATGGTTTTAAGGCTCTCGGAGTGAGGCAAATTCTGTCGGCAAGCGCGGTGGGGTCCTTGAAGTTAGAGCATAAACCGATGGATTTTGTACTTCCCGATCAGTTTCTTGACCGCACTCGCCAGCGTGTCTCAACCTTTTTCGGAAATGGCGTTGCAGCACATATCAGTTTTGCCGATCCTGTCTGTTCTCGCCTTCTAGACCATATCGAGCAGTCTGCTACCAGCATCCAGTTCCCCATCAAACGAGGAGGAACCTACGTTTGCATGGAAGGCCCCGCTTTCTCAACCCGTGCCGAATCTCATCTTTATCAAAGTTGGAAAATGGATTTGATAGGGATGACGAATCTTCAGGAAGCCAAGCTGGCTCGTGAAGCAGAAATCTGCTACGCCACCATCGCCATGGTTACCGATTATGACTGTTGGCGTGAAGACGAAGCTTCGGTAAACGTGGAAACTCTGATCGACTATTTGACGAAAAACAGTCAGAACGCCCGACGGCTAATCGAGCAGGTCATCAAGAACTTACCTCAAGAGTTCGATTGTAGCTGCCAACACGCCTTGAAGAATTCGATCATCACTGAACCGGAAGAGATTTCGGAAGAAACGAGGACAAGGATGGAACTGATCATTGGAAAGTACATCGGTTCATGAAAAAAGCGCGAGGAACCATAGGATGACTCCCATACTCGTAGTCGGTTCTGTTGCCTACGATTCCATTTGCACACCCTTTGACCGAATCGAGAACGCGCTGGGAGGTTCAGCGACCTACTTTAGCGTGTCGGCAAGCTTTTTTACTCAAGCTTGTCTGGTGGCTTGTGTAGGAAATGACTTTCGCACACAGGATATCCAGGTTTTTGAGTCACATAACATTGACCTGGAAGGATTGGAGTATGTTCAGGGCAAGACTTTTCGTTGGAAAGGAGAATACAGTTATGATCTAGGGGAAGCGCGTACTCTAGACACTCAATTGAATGTTTTTGCTGACTTCCACCCCAAGATTCCCCCCGGTTACCGCAAGATCAGGTATGTATTTTTAGGTAACATTGATCCTGCTCTGCAGCGAGAGGTGTTGTTGCAAGTGGAAAAGCCTCAATTGGTGGTCTCAGACACCATGAATTACTGGATCAAGGGCCACTTCAAGTCGCTTCTCGAGACCTTGAGATATGTGGATATCCTGGTGATCAACGATGCCGAAACGCGGCAACTGGCCAAGGAAACGAACCTGGTCAAAGCGGCACGCAAGATTTTGTCCTGGGGACCCCAGACACTGGTGGTCAAGCGAGGCGAATATGGTGTGATGATGTTTCAAGAAGATGCTAGCGATGGACTCTCTGTTTTCGGAGCGCCGGCCTATCCATTGGAGGATGTTTTCGATCCGACCGGTGCGGGGGACAGCTTCGCCGGTGGATTCATGGGATATCTGGCCGGTATGGACCGGTCCGACCCGAAGACCATCCGTCAGGCCATCATCTTTGGATCCGTGATGGCCAGCTTCAATGTCGAAAAGTTCTCGCTGGAGCGACTCAAGGAGCTGACCTTTACAGAAATTAAACTCCGTTACAAAAAGTTTAAAACGATGACGGAGTTCGAGGAGCTGGAGAATATGGCCCGTACAGTTGAACTGTCATAAAAGCTTGCCAAGGTTTCGGAGGTTTGCCGAACTGCGGAATGTTCACCAAGGGCTGCTAAAATAACAACATGTCCATGTGGATCACCCTCTTATTGTTAAACTGTCTTTTTGCAGACCAGCCGGAAGCCCTGGACCAGCAAGCCTGGGAGTGGTACCAAAAAGGAGTAGAATTGATTGGGACGTCCCAAGAATTTTCCGATGAGCAGGTGGGGTATTTTAAAAATTCCGTAGAACGGGTACCTGGCCTTTCGGCAGCACACTTTCAGCTGGCCTTCATTTACGTTCAGCAAAGAAAATTTGAACCCGCCCTCCATCACCTGACCAAGCTCATCAAACTGGAACCCAAGGATCCCCGCGGCTACATGCTTCGTGCTGATGTTCGACGACAAACCAACCAGCGCACTCTGGCAGTGGAAGATCTAAAACATGTGCTGGACTTGGATCCAGCCGACTATCAAGCCTGGGGCCAGCTCGGTCAAATTCACTACCAACAGGAGGAATATGAAGCAGCTGCTGATGCGTTCGAACAGGTGTTGGCTTTGAACCCTGCAACCGGTGAGGTACACTTTGATCTAGCCTTGGCTCAACACAAACTGGAACGTAGGGAAGAAGCCGTTGAGCACTACCGAAAATTCCTAATTCGCCAGCCCGATGATTTCCAGGCCAATTTTCTCCTGGGGATACTCTACCAGGAGATGGGAAAAAAACCGTTGGCGCTGGAGTACTTCCTCAAAGCCGAAGCACAAGATGCATCCGATCCCCGTTTAGCCCAGGAACTGGGCAACCTTTATCTGGACTTGAACAGGCCTGGAGAGGCGCGTCAGAGACTGCTACAGGCAGATCCTGAATCGGCAGTCAATCGTGCCAATCTTGGATACATCGCCAAGAAAGACCAACGATACTCAGAAGCCGCAAAACATTTCCGTCAAGCCCTCGTGCGAGACCCCGACAATGGGCTGCTTTGGAGCCATTTAGGGGACGTTTTATACTTTCAGAAGAAAGATCAAGAAGCAGTGCGAGCTTACGAAACCGCTTTGCGTCATAGTCCTAAGGATTTTGAGACGCTCTACAACTTAGGAACTCTTTACGCCAACGCGGGTCGGGGTGAAGCCGCTGCCAAATTGCTCGAGCGTGCGATTGAGGTGAATCCTCTTTCCGGTCAGGCCTATCATTACCTCGCCATTGTTTTGGATCGGCTGGGAGACTCTGCTCGGGCCCAGCAGCACTACCTGAAGGCAGTCGAACAGGGGAGTGAGGATGCCCAGATCCATTTTCGGTTGACCATCTTGTTTGCCAGTCAGTCCGAGGTAGCTAAGGCTTTGAAACACTTGGAAATAGCTTTTCAAAAAGAGGCTTCACAGTACGTTCCCCTCGTGAGAAAAGAGCTTAGAAACGTGCACTCCGATCTGGACAACATTCGCTACACGGGGGAGTTCAACGATCTGCTAAGAAGGTACAGCCGCGATATAAAAACTGAGGCTCACCGATAGAGCAGATATTTTTCTCGCTTTTTCTTGAATTCTTTGGGGGAAGGTTGCCAGCGCTTGGTGATTTGGTCCACCGATTGTCCTTGAAGCAAGCCTTCTCTGATCCAGCTGTTACCCGCCAGGCGATCGAAGATCTTTTCGCTAAACTCTAGTTTTTCCGGATGGGATTTCTGCACTTTAGCCAGGATGTGCAGTACCACCAGAATGGGTTGAAAGAGAGCTATATTGAGGATGCGGATCTGGATTCCGCGACACAACTCTCCCTTGTATTTGGAAAAAGTGGGGGTAAAAGCCTGGGTGCAAAAATAGACACCTGCCAGCTTTATTTGGTTCAGCTGATCGGCTAACTTTTGGCTATTTACCCAGGGCGCCCCCATGAGTTCGAAAGGAAGGGTGGTGCCACGGCCCTCGGAAAGGTTTGTACCTTCGATCAGGCCCAGACCGGGATAAACACCACAGCAGTGGCCGTGTCGAATCGGTATAGGGTAAATCCCCACGAAAGATTTGTAGCCTGATTCCAGAACCGGACCCTCCGTACGCATGGCATCAATCGGGTTTGGCCGGTCTAAAACCACCAAGGGGATTCCCATTTGCACGGCTTTGTTCATGCTTTCAAATAGGGTGGAAATATAGGTGTAAAAACGTGTCCCCACGTCCTGAATATCGTAAACTAAAGCATCGACATTTTGGAGCATGTCAGGTGTTAGGAACCGGGTCTTGCCGTAGAGACTAGAGGCAGTCGGATTGTTGGAGACGGTCTCTCCGGTCTGAGCTTGTCCCTGTAGTCCGTGTTCCGGACCAAACAAGACCACTAACTCCACGTCAGATCGTTTCGTTAAGAGGTCTAGCGTAGTTACTAGTCTGGAGTTTACACCACTGGGATTTGTGATGAGCCCAACCTTTTTCCCTTCAATCCATGGAAAATAAGAGGTCTCAAATAGGCGGGTGGGACCAAAACAGCAGTAGAGCAATGGCCAAGAGCGCTTTCATGCGGACTCATTCGCGTTCTTTGGTGTTCATGGATGTGACTGGCGGAATTCCGAGCACACTTTGGTAGAAGGCAAAACCTTATCCGGGTTGCACAACCCTTTTGGATCAAGCTGGTAGCGGATGCGTTTCATGATGAGGAGATCAGAGTCGCTAAAGATATAGGGCATGAAATCTTTTTTTTCAAGCCCTATCCCGTGTTCTCCAGTCAGCGTTCCGCCTGCCTCGATAGACACCTCCACCATTTCCTGGCTGGCTCCCAGAACGCGTGCCATTTCCTCTGGATCTTCCGAATCATAGAGCAGGACCGGATGTAAATTTCCATCCCCGGCATGAAATACATTGACCACGGGGAGGTCATACTTTTTAGCGATGGTGTAGGTTTTAGCCAGCACTTCAGTGAGGCGCGTACGTGGCACTACGGTGTCTTGCAGGTAAATGTCCTTGGCAATCCGTCCAAAGGCACCAAAGGCTCCCTTTCGACCCGCCCAGAAACGGGCTCGCTCATCATCGCTGCGCGCTTCCTGAACCCGCTGCGCACAATTTCCTTCCAGGATTTTGCGAATCTGTTCTGTTAGCAATTCTGTCTCCGCTTTGAGACCGTCTATTTCCACCAGGAGTACGGCCGTAGCGTCTGTGGGATAGCCGGCGGCGTAGATAGAGTTTTCTACGGTGCGAATAGCTAAGTTATCCATCATCTCCAGCGCCGCCGGAACAATGCCGGCGGCGATGATATCGGAAACGGCCTGCGTCGCATCGGTTAACTCCGAAAAGGCAGCAAAAAAAGTTTTGACACTTTCGGGAATCGGCAGCAAACGTACCCAGGCTCTGGTCATGACACCCAGAGTTCCTTCGCTCCCAGTAAACAAACCTGTGAGATCTAGCCCTGGGCTATAGCCCTGAGGACTACCGGTCCGAATCAACTCTCCCTCCGGCATCACCACTTCCAGCGCTAGGACATGTAAAACCGTCGTGCCATATTTCAGACAATGAGGTCCTCCGGCGTTGGTAGCGATGTTTCCTCCGATGGTGCAAGAACTCTGGCTGGAAGGATCGGGTGCGAAGTACAGTCCATGGGCTCGAGCTTGCTGAGAGAGTTCTAGATTAATCACTCCCGGTTCTACCAAGGCATATCGTTCAAGGGGATTAATTTCCAGGATGCGATTCAAGCGTGCCATTTCCAGTAGGATCCCTCCGCGGATAGCGATGGCACCCCCACTTAGGCTGGTCCCTGCCCCACGTGCCAGAAAAGGAACGTTTTTTTTATAGGCCAACCGGACAACTTGTTGTACTTGCTCAGCAGAACGTGGAAAGACCACGATGTCCGGAGGGTGTCGATGAAAAGTCAAGGCATCGCACTCGTAAACCATTAGTTCTGCCGGGTGCGTGAGGGTATTTCCCGTTCCGACGATGCTGATAATTTCTTCTTGAAGCGGTAGCGAAAGCACGGGCCCATTCTAGCAGGACATACTGTCGGGTGAGAATCTCTCGGATTGGCCCGTTCAACTCAAGGCATAAAGCTGGCCAAACTTATTCTCCAAATAATCCAAAAAAAACTTGGAACGCAACGGTTCACCGCTGATATCGGAGATTAGCTGCTGAGCCAACACTGTTTTACCGTGCCGGTGAATCTGCTCGCGAAGCCACTCCCGCAGTGAAATCAACTGGCCAGAGTGAATTTGCGTGTCCAGGTCGGAGATGGACTCTTGTGCCTGACTGAAAAATTGGGCCGCATAGAGATCGCCCAGCAGATAGGTGGGGAAGTAACCGATGAGTCCTTGTGACCAATGCGTGTCCTGAAGGACGCCTTCAGCAGTACGGGAGGGTGAAATACCCAAATACTCTTCCATTCGAGCATTCCACGTTTCTCCCAAATCCGCAATGGGCAATTGGTCTTCCAGCAGTAACTTTTCTAATTCATAACGCAAGATCACGTGTAGCCCATAGGTCACCTCGTCGGCCTCAACGCGAATCAGTGAGGCTTCAACGCGGTTAATGACATGCACAAAATCTTCCAGGAAAATCCCGTCGAACTGACCAGTAAAAGTCTTCTTCAATCGAGGAAACCAGTATTTCCAGAAGCTTTGGCTTCGACCTACCTGGTTTTCCCAGAGTCGCGATTGGGATTCGTGGATGCCCAGGGAGATCGTGGTGCAAGCCGGTAAACCGAAATGCTCCAGCTCCAGTCCTTGTTCGTACAGGGCGTGACCGGCTTCGTGCATAGTTCCAAAGAAGGACGAAGTGAAATCGTTTTCGGAGTAACGGGTGGTGATTCGCACGTCCTGCGGAGACAGGCCAGTGCAGAAGGGATGAGGTGAGACATCCAGTCTACCCATTTCTGATTTGAACCCCAGGGAGACCAGCACTGTGCGAGCAAAGCTCTCTTGTTTCGCCAAAGGGAAATGTCCCTTGAGAACGTTCGTATCGGGCTGCTTGGGAGAAGCCTGAATCCTTGCCAAAAGAGAGCTCAGTTTCGGCCTCAAGGCTGAAAAAATTTTATCCAGTTCCTGAGTGGTCACTCCTGGCTCATAGTCGTCCAGTAACGCGTCATAAAGTGAGCCAGCTGGCTGAAAACAGATAGCTTGCTGGCGCTTCAGCTGCACAATTTTTCCCAACCACGGGCCAAAAGCATCGAAATCAGAGTCCTGCCGTGCCTTTACCCAGACTGCATAGGCCAGTGAAGTCGTTTCCGCCAGTTCTCGCACCAACTCTGGGGGGATGCGGGTGGCCTTTTCATATTGGCGGTATAGCTCTCGGACGCTGGCACTCAACCACAGCTCCAACTCCTTGGTTTTCAAGGTGTCCAGGAGTTCTCCGAGTTTAGGATCCGTTAGCTTCTGGTGGTAAAGGGTGGCTAAAGTCGCAATTTGGCTAGCTCGAGAGGAGATGCCGAGAACAGGCATCATGGTCTCCTGGTCCCACTGCAGGAGCCGCAAGGTGCTGTCCAGGTCACACAGTTCGCGGCTCCGCTCGACGAAGCTCTGGTAGATGCTACTCACCAGAAAAATCTTCCTTGTGTTTTTTTCAACGACCTCAATACCTGCGATTTTCCTCGCCTCTAAGTTTACGTTTAGCATAAAATAAAATCCAGAGATGCAGGAACAAGCGAACAAACAAGGAAATCCCACCTCTTCTTGTTTTCCGGTTTTCCGAGTTCTATTTATCAGGAAACCCAGGGAAGATGAAGGTAAACCACGATGGATTCCAACCGTTTTCTTCTGTTCTAGTTTACTCCTGGGTTCCTGGTTGCTGTGTGGTATCGTCCGGGCACAGGTTATGGAGCCGGCCAACCCAGAGAAAGTTGGGATGTCAGCACGACATTTGGCGCGGCTGGATGGAGTTGTCGAGACAGCTATTGCACAACGGGAAACACCCGGTGCCGTGGTTGTAGTGGGCCGGAAAGGGAGGGTGGTCTACCGGAAGGCCTTTGGTCATCGTGCGCTGATCCCCAAACCAGAACCCATGACTGTCGATACCATTTTTGACGTTGCTTCTTTGACCAAAGTCATGGCGACGGCAACTTCCCTCATCATCTTAGTTGAGGAAGGAAAAGTCTCTCTCAGCGATTCGGTATCCGTGTATCTCCCAGATTTTGACGAACACGGTGCCGGCTCGGCGACATTGCTGCAACTCCTGACTCACTATTCCGGCCTTCGTCCGGATCTCGACCTTGGCGAGTCTTGGAGTGGCTATGAGACGGGAGTCCAAAGGGCCTACCAGGAAAAGTTGGTGGCTGTTCCCGGAGAACAATTTATTTACAGCGACATCAATTACCTTCTTTTAGGTGAAGTGATTCGGCAGGTCAGCGGGAGGCATCTAGATGAATTCAGTGCCGAGCGGATTTTCCAGCCACTGGGGATGAGGAAAACTCGTTTTAACCCTTCCGAGGAAAACGTCTCGCTCTTTGCTCCAACCGAGCTGAGAGAAGGTAAGATGCTGCGAGGTCAGGTGCACGACCCGACGGCTGCCCGTATGGGAGGATGCGTCGGACATGCCGGGTTGTTTTCGACCGCCGATGATACGGCTATCTTTGCACAGATGATACTAAACGGCGGGGTTTACAGTGGAATACGAATTCTATCTCCTCTTTCGATACTGAAAATGACTACGCCTCAGTCGCCGTTAGGGCAGAGAGAGTGGCGAGGTCTCGGTTTTGATATTCGCAGCAGATTCAGTGTAATTCGAGGCGATCTTTTTCCGGATGGCTCTTTTGGGCATAGCGGATTCACCGGCACCTCATTATGGATTGATCCTTATTCTGCGACTTTTGTGGTGGTTTTCACCAATCGACTTCATCCTGAGGGGGAGGGAACAGTGACTTCTCTACGTAAAAAGGTAAGCTCAGTCGTTGCCGCCTCGATCCTGGAGGCACCTTCACTCAGAGAACGTAACTCCCTCGATCGGTGATGTCAGAGCGTTGTCCGGTTTGTAAGAGTCGGCTGTGGATCGATCCTTTGTTCACCCCTGGACGTCTAAGATGCCCGCGCTGCAGTACAGTCTTCAAACCCACGGTGCCTTGGATCTATTTTAAAATTCTACTCTTTGTTGTGATTACACTGGGTGTTTTAGTCACGACTTTTTTGGTCAATCAAAATTCATGGCTTTTTCTTTTCCTGGTTCTCATCACGATCTTTTTTTGGTATTTGCCGAAGGTGATCAACCTGGAATACTTGCGCAGCGACCTGGAACTTTTCACCAATCTGTCGCACGCGGAGCAACTATCCTTCAAGCTAGAAGATGACAAATGGGAGGAAAAGGGTGCATGCCTGCAGAAAGAAAATCGGTTTCGTAACCTGATGTATTTTCTCCTTGCCGTGGCGCTGATTGTTCTGTTAGTGGCCAGTGTCCTATCCCATACATAACATGTCGCCGTCTCTCCTCGACCTAACCTCGCAACCCTACCCTCAATTGCCACGTTATTTCCAGAACAGAGCACTAGTCCCGAGCAAGCGTCTTGATTTTTTGAAGCACCATTTTGTTGGCCGGAGGAAAATTAAAAGAGTCCAGTTCAGTGGTGGAAACCCATCGGCCATTTGTCAGAGGGCCTGCTGAACCAAGTCGGCAGAGGAAAAAGTGAATGCGTACAGCTCGCTCAGGATAATAGGTATAATCTTGAACGAGAATTTGCTCGGGAAGATCGAACGGGAGTTCCAGTCCAACTTCTTCCTGAATCTCGCGGCGGAGGGCCCTCTCGGGTGTCTCATTAGGTTCGACTTTGCCACCGGGGAATTCCCAGTAACCCTCTAAATGATGAGTGAGCTGTCGTTTCTGAATCCAAACTTTTCCGTTGGCCCAGAGAATTCCCACGGCTATCTCCTTTGTCGCTTGATTATCGATCTTCTCTTGGTGTGCCATGCCACCGTTATTTTGCCATAGAATCGGGGAAGTTCGTGGCTTGATTTGCCGGTCTGGTTTGCTTGTTTTTGTCGGGGACCAGTACAATGCCGATAGGTGTCTCGGGAAATTGGCTCTAGGCTTCCAGGCCAGCTCATTGAGGAGTTCTCCGAGGAGATCCCTCTTCTCAACGCTGTCCCACTTGTCAGTTTAGATCATGACGGGTTTCCACATATAGCTTTACTCTCCTATTTCGAAGTTGTTTTTCAGAACCAGACGCTTTATTTTTTTCTGAATTCCTCCAGTCGTTCGACAAGGTTTTTGCGGGAGAAGATGCTTTGCGCCCTTTTGTTCGTGCACAGCAACTTTGTCTATTGTGTAAAAGGCCGACCCCACCGGATTGGGGATTGTGAGTCCCAAACCCTCTTCCAAGTTGAGATTGAATCGATTTGGGAAGATTTTCCCTCTGAGGAAGAAGGCCAGGCATTTTTGGAGACTGGAATCCGATTCAGCAGTGGTCAAAAGGAGATTGAAAGACGAATCCGCTTTCGGGAAACAATTGTGGGTCGAATCCTGACGAAGCTTGAACACTAAGCACTCGGTTTTACAAATACAGTCAAGCCGCAAGGTGGCGGCGGGGTCGCCCTGCTTTCTTTGATGCTCCTTTTCCGCGATGTCTTGCATCACATCGTCGTTGTTTAGCGAAATCAGGATCGTTAAGCTCGCCACAAACATGAGCGTATTTTATGAAGTCTGGTACTAAGGTCTGAAGATCTCAAGTCTCTGAGAAAGGGCACAGTCTTTTGATATTCTCTTGGATAGTGACGGCGTCATGAGGCAGTACTTCGAGCTTCTCCACCACATCCTGGACAACGGGGTCGAAAAGGGAGACCGGACCGGTACCGGCACGATCAGTGTTTTCGGCTACCAGATGCATTTTCCACTCGAGGAGGGGTTTCCTTTGCTCACTACGAAAAGAGTACATTTGCGCTCGATCATCTGTGAGCTTCTTTGGTTTCTTTCCGGGAGTACGAATGTTCACGATTTACAGCAGCAGGGCGTAACGATCTGGGACGAGTGGGCGGACGAGAAAGGGGAGCTGGGGCCGAGTTATGGCTATCAGTGGCGTTCCTGGGCCACACCTGATGGGAAATCTATTGATCAGATCTCCCATGTCCTTGAACAGATTCGCGCAGATCCTGATTCCCGCCGCCACCTCGTCAGCGCCTGGAATGTGGCCGATATCGATCAGATGAAGTTACCACCGTGCCACTCTCTGTTTCAGTTCTATGTGGCAAAGGGCCGCCTTTCCTGCCAGCTCTATCAACGCAGTGCTGACGTCTTTTTGGGCGTTCCTTTCAACATTGCCTCATATGCTCTGTTGACGATGATGGTCGCTCAAGTTTGTGAACTTAAAGCGGCAGAATTAATACACACCTTCGGGGATGCTCACCTCTACATCAATCACCTTGACCAGGTTAAGGTGCAGTTGACTCGCCAGCCCCGACCTCTCCCGCACATGACACTCAATCGAGAAATAAAGTCAATTTTCGACTTTAAATACGAGGATTTCACATTGTACCACTATGATCCTCACCCCAATATCAAGGCCCCCATCGCTGTATGAGTCTTTCCATCATAGCGGCCATGTCAGTGAATCGAGTCATCGGTCGCGATAACAAGCTCCCCTGGAGGTTGTCAGCTGACCTTAAGCGATTCAAGAAATTGACCCTGGGTCACTCCTTGTTGATGGGACGGAAGACCTTTGAGTCTATTGGGAGACCACTACCAGGACGAACCACTGTGGTGATCACGCATAAGAACTACTATGTTCAACCTCACGTTCTAGTCGCCCATTCCATTCAGGAAGCTCTAAAAATGGCCACGGGTGATGAGATATTTATAGCTGGTGGTGCCCAGCTTTACCATCAAACACTTGCTCTGACCAGCCGACTCTATCTGACCGTACTCGACAAAGAGTTTGAGGGGGATGCCTATTTCCCTGAATTTGAGGAGTCAGACTGGAAGCTGGTCTCCAGAGAATGCCATGGCCCGAGCGATGAACTTCCCTGTCCCTATCGTTTCCTGGTTTACGAAAGAAAAGGAAGAAACTAGTGCTCTGTTTTGGAAATGACGTCGTAATTGAGGACGGGGTTGCGGGGTGAACTCGAGGAGAGACGAGGAGGCGATGCCGTAGCATCGTCGGTGAGGAACAACAAAGAGATCACCCGCAACCCACATCCACCCAGTAGGTTGTGGCGGGCTCACCCCATTTATTTGTTACGAGGCGTCGACGATACTCGTATCGGCCGTGTGACCGACGCTTCAAACTGAGCAGTGTCGCTGTCGCTACAATTGTTACGCTGTTTCCAGAACGAAGCACTACTGTCCTTTCCCAGGAGATTGGTTCATGCCGCCATCTGCTAGGTGGAGCAAACTGGTAGGGAATATGGAAAATTCCCCATTACACCTGCGAATTTTCCGAATTGACTGCCATTAATTGGGTAGAATGAGGTGAGATGCCTAAGAGAAAGAGCAACCTAGCTTCTCACGTGGAGTACTGGTCTATTCTTAACGAAGATGGCGACCTGGATATAGATCTGGAACCCAAGATCCCAAAAGAACACCTGTTGAAGTTGTATCGTATTCTGCTCCTGACTCGTGAGTTCGAGAAGCGCATGGTGCGCCTGCAGCGTCAGGGACGTCTGGGGACGATGGTTCCGTCGCGAGGGCAGGAGGCGGCCAGCCTTGGGAGTTGTTACGCACTGAGAAAAAGCGACTGGGTCGTTCCCTATTTTCGGGAAACGGCAGGTTTGCTCTGGCGCGGCTGGAAAATGGAACAGTTTGTCCTTTACTACGGTGGTTATGGCAAGGGTTTCTACATTCCAAAGACCAACAATGACCTACCACCCTCTATTCCTGTGGCCACTCAAATACTCCACGCCGTTGGTTTGGCCTGGGCGGCTAAGCTCAAAGGCGACGACTCGGTCGCTTTATGCTACTTCGGTGATGGTGCAACTTCGCAGGGAGACTTTCATGAGGCATTGAACTTTGCTTCCGTTTATCAGTTGCCAGTTATTTTCTTTTGTCAGAATAATCAGTATGCCATTTCTCTGCCGGTAGACCGTCAGACGCATTCCAAGACGCTGGCCCAGAAGTCGTTGGCTTATGATTTCCCCGGCCTCCAAGCCGATGGAAACGATTTACTGGCGGTGTACGCAGCTACAGCCGAGGCAGTTGGGCGGGCTCGAAAAGGGAAAGGACCTACTTTGATTGAAGCGATTACTTATCGGCTCTCCGTTCACACCACAGCCGATGACCCTTTGCGTTATCGGTCTGTCGAGGAAGTGAGGAAATGGGAAAGAGGTGATCCTCTACCGCGTTTTCGTCGCTACCTGGAAGAGAAGGGTTTGATTGACGAGAAGAAAATTCAAGGCTGGCTCATGGAAATCCGGGGGGAAATTCAGGAGGCTGTGCAGAAGGCCGAGGCTCAAATGAAGAGCAATCCTCTGGACATGTTCGATTACATTTATGCCGAACCGACCGCCCCGCTCCGGGCGCTAAAAGAGGAGTTAGCAGAGTTTCTCAAAATAACACGAATGTCGGAAACGAACCACTAGTGTATGAGTCATCAAGGTCTCCGTCCTCAATAAACAATTATGGGACAATTCAACATGGTTCAGGCTATTAACTTGACCTTGCGGCAAGAGATGGCTCAGGACTCCAAGGTAATTATCCTGGGCCAGGACGTCGGGGTGAACGGAGGGGTCTTTCGGGTCACTGAGGGACTACTGGAGGAGTTTGGAAAGAATCGGATCATCGATACCCCTCTGGCCGAAAGTGCAATCGTGGGAACCTCTATTGGAATGGCAATCTACGGGTTGAGGCCGGTTTGTGAAATGCAGTTCTCAGGTTTTGCTTACCAGGCTTTTCACCAATTGGAACAGCATGCTAGCCGGATGCGCAATCGGACCGGAGGGCGTCACCAATGTCCTTTGGTCGTCCGCATGCCCTATGGCGGCGGAGTGCGTGCGCCGGAGCATCATTCTGAGAGTCGGGAAGCCTACTATGGTCATACCCCGGGCTTAAAAGTAGTGATCGCTTCGACGCCGCGCAACGCCCGAGCCCTGCTGATCAGTGCCATTCGTGATAACGATCCAGTGATCTTTCTTGAACCCAAGGCAGCTTATCGAGCTTTCTGTGAGGAGATCGACGAAAAAAGAGAGGAAAGCTTTCCGCTCGGAAAGGCGAACATCGTCCGAAAAGGAGAGGATCTGACGCTCATCTCCTACGGAGCCATGATGTATCCAACGCTCCAGGCTGCCCAAGCATTGGAAAAGGAAGAAGGAGCAAGTGTGGAAGTAATTGATCTCTTGACGATCTCTCCTTTGGATTCGGAAACAATCTCAGAGTCGGTGAAACGGACCGGGCGTGCTGTGGTTGTTCATGAAGCTCCTCGCAATTGTGGTGTGGGAGCCGAAGTGGTGGCTCGTCTAGTCGAGGAAGCCTTTCTCTATTTAGAAGCCCCCATTTGTCGAGTAACAGGATTCGACATCCCAATTCCTCTTTTTTCCCAGGAGAATTTTTACCTGCCCGGTAAAGATCGGATCCTTCTGGCGGCACGGAAAACCTTAGGATTTTGACAGTTCAGAATGTGCGCTGAAATACGTCTGTTCAGCCCTGGTCAACATGCTTTTTGATGGATCGTCGACCTCGCACCAAATCGGACTCCGATGCCGAATTCAACGGTAGCATCGGGCTGGAACATCACCTGGAAAGAAGCCATGGAACCCGATAAACTTATGTTATAGCCGCTTTTGGAATGAGAGAAAGGAGATCCAATGGCAGAAGAAGAGTCGTCACGGGAAACGGATGTGGTTATCATCGGGGCAGGACCGGGAGGCTATGCAGCGGCGTTTCGCGCTGCCGATTTGGGCCTGAAAACTATTCTGATCGATAGACGGGAAAGGCCAGGTGGCGTATGCCTTTATCTCGGATGCATTCCTTCAAAGGCGCTTCTCCATGCGAGCGAAGTGGTTAGTCAAACCCAGCATGCAGCCCACTTCGGAATCCATTTTAGTGAACTCAAGATCGACCTTAAAGCTTTGGGCGATTGGAGGTATGCCGTGGAGGAAAAGCTGGCCAGCGGTCTTTCTGAGCTGTGCCGGCAACGGGGAGTGAAGTTTATCCGCGGGCGCGCCCAGTTTAAAAGTTCCGAATCCATACGTTTGGAGGATAGTGAAGTCTCTTCCATCCACTTCAAACACGCAGTTGTTGCCACCGGTTCGAGACCCATGTCTTTGCCGGGGATCGACATCGAAAGCTCGAAGGTAATGGACTCGACTGCAGCGCTCGATTTGCAAACTGTTCCGGAAACCCTGCTGGTGGTGGGAGGGGGGTATATTGGACTGGAGTTGGGGACCGTTTATGCCACACTGGGAAGCAAGGTAACGGTGGTAGAAGTTTTGGATGGACTTCTGCCTGGAGTCGATGTAGATCTGGTCAAACCTCTGGAGAAAAGAATTCGAAAATTGTTTGAAAATGTCTACCTGAACACTCGCCTGACGGGAATGAAGGAGATCAAAAATGGCATCCAGGTTAATTTACAGAGCGGGGTGGAAAAAGAGCGAAAATTGTTTGACCATGTTCTGGTGGCGGTGGGACGGGAACCAAATTCCGGCCACCTTGGATTGGCCAACACCCGTGTGGAGGTCGGCAGCAACGGATTGATCCAAGTCGACAGTCAGCGTCGGACGACAGACCCTCGAATCTTTGCCGTGGGAGACGTTGCAGCTCAGCCGATGCTGGCCCATAAGGCCACGCGGGAGGGGAAAGTAGCCGCCGAGGTGATCGCGGGACAATCTTCCGAATTCGACAATCAAGCCATTCCGGCTGTAGTATTCACAGATCCTGAAGTGGCCTGGTGCGGTTTGACCGAAACCGATGCGAAGCAGCAGGACCGGCCGGTGAAGATTACCCGCTTTCCCTGGGCGGCTTCCGGGAGGGCAATGACCCTGGGGCGCTCTGAAGGATTAACCAAAATCTTGTTCGATTCGGAAACCGGTCGTGTCTTGGGCGTGGGAATCGTCGGTCCCCATGCCGGCGAGTTGATTGCCGAAGGAGTGTTGGCTGTCGAGATGGCAGCAGTGGCCGAAGACTTGTCCTCCACTATTCACGCCCACCCAACCCTAGCAGAGACCATGGGCGAAGCGGCGGAAGCCTTCTTGGGACAGGCAACACATGTTTACCGCAAGTGAGTAAAGCCGGGTCTCGGTTGGTCATCTGTCTAATCCAGTCGAGAGGGTTCCGTATGGTGCTGTGCCGGGTTGTCTGGAGGACACAACCTCATCCCGGAGTGGGACTGAAGGACGCCATGTGCCCTAGAGGGCCTGGGACAGGCTTCACAATCCTCCCGTATTGAGAGACTTGATGTTGTGGTAGCTCCTATGCCAGAGCTTTGTTAATACAGGATGCTGCCATGATCAAAACGCTGGAAAGGCACGGTAACAGCAAAACTGTGGTGATTGACAGGGCGCTGATGGAGGCGTTGGGTATCCACGAAGACACGCCGCTCAGGTCATCGTGAGCGGCATTCATTGATCGTGACACCGGTCCGCGTGGGAGTAGATCGGGAACGGGTCGCACGGGTCCTCGAGAAGCTTCGACTCCGCTATGGCGAGATACTGGTTGGCAGAGTGAAGCTTGAAGAAAACCCGTTTCTTGAGTGTCGATGACGTTCTGGCAGTTAACAACAACACCATCGAGTATGAGGGTGGCCTCGCAGGTGTTCGCGACCCTGTCCTTCTGGAGTCGACGGTCGATATCTGTACTAAGGATGTGGAGGCGATGGCAACAGCCTACCTCTGCTACATCACACAGAATCGTGTTTTTCAAGAGGGCACAAGCGAAGTGCCGTTTTGGCGGTGTTGGTCTTTCTCGAAGTCAACGATGTCGAGCAACTGCTTTGTCCGGACGGCCTCGAGGAGATCATCCTAAGGGTAACCGGCAGGCCGATGCGGCAAAGAGGAGCTGACAGAGTGGATGAGGTTATAAATCAAGACAGGGAAGTAGCACCCATCGAGCAGGGCCGAGGCCGAACTCTTCCCACCTTTGCTTTTTGATCGTACCTCGCCACATCTTCAGCAAAATCGAGCGTTCCGGGAAAGTTCTGTCATTGGAAGCCTACATGAAAAATGCTTCGTTTCTACCGGTTGTACTGTTACTAGCAGGCTGTGCGAGCTCAGTCAGTGACGAGGAAAGGAAAATGACGGCTGAAGAACTCCTGGCTCATTCAAAGGAGATTCACCAGCGAGTTTTGACCATTGATACTCATGACGACATACCCTTTAACTTTGCTACCGAGGAAGTTGATCCCGGCGTTCGGGGAAAGCGACAAGTCGATATCCCCAAAATGATTGAGGGCCAGTTAGACGTCGGCTTTTTTATCGTTTACGTCGGCCAAACAGAGCGGACGCCGGAGAACTATGCCAAGGCCAAAGCGAGAGCAATGACCAAGTTCAATGCCATTCACCGTATGACCGAGAAAATGTATCCGGACAAGATTGAGCTGGCCTATACGACGGGCGACGTGGATCGAATTTCTGACTGCGGGAAACTGGTTGCCTGCATTGGGATCGAGAACGGTTATGCCATCGGTCAGGACCTGTCGCTGTTGAAAAAGTACTACGATTTGGGTGCCCGTTATATCACGTTGGCTCACGCAGGTCACAACGATATTGCCGACTCGGCCACCCCTCGGTTGGAACTAGGTGATGAGGAGACTGAGCACCATGGCATCAGCGACTTCGGTGAAAAAGTCATCGCTGAGATGAATCGCCTGGGGATCATGGTCGACGTTTCTCATATTTCCAAGCAGGCGATGCTTCAGGCCTCCCGGCTGTCAAGAGTGCCGGTGATCGCTTCTCACTCCAGCACTCGCGCCTTGTGTGATCATCCGCGAAACATGGATGATGAACAGCTCCTGGCCCTCCAGAAAAACGGCGGTGTTATTCAGATCGTTGCGGTGGAACCGTTCCTCAAGAAGACTTCTGCTGAGAAAGAGCGCGAAATAGAGAAGCTGGGAGATGAGATGGAGATCGGGGGAAGAGGGGGAGATTTGGGCAGCCTTTCCAAAGCGAAGAAGGAAATATGGCACAGTCGCCGAGCTGAACTCGATAAGAAGTGGCCTCATCCAGGAGTTATAGACCTGTGTGAGCACATCGACCATACTGTCCGATTGATCGGCATAGATCATGTCGGCATTAGCTCTGACTTTGATGGTGGAGGCGGGATCGATGGTTGGCGGGACGCCAGCGAAACTTTCAATGTAACCTTGGAACTTGTGCGGCGAGGCTATTGTGAAGAGGAAATCATGAAGCTTTGGGACGGAAATCTACTAAGGGTTTGGCGGAAAACGGAGAGCTTTGCTAGGGGGTTTCAATCGCAGAAATTAGGTACGAGAAATTAGGACAGTCACGAATATTCCAATTTTTAAAACTCCGAAATTGAGTTGACATTAGTTATTGTTCTTAAATTCCCTGTCATCCCATCTCCACGCTGCAGGCTGAGGACGTGGCAGGTGATCTTGTTGTCGTTCGTCTTCGGTAATGCGAAGGTATCGACTTCTCTACTTTTTCGCGACCTCACCTCGCCACATCCTCGGCAAACGTGAGCCTATTGATGAAACCGAGTACTAAGGCTAAGGTTTTTCTAAGATCCCAAAGTGGAGCGGGTTGCCTTTGTGGGTTTGCCAAAGTATTGTAGCGCTTGGGTTGTTTAGGGGGAAATAGACATGTCGGGAAAAAAGGAGCTTGATAGTTTCGGCACCCGATCCAGCCTGACGGTGGAAGGGCGCCAGGTACATTTTTTTTCTTTGAGTGCTCTGGAGAAAGCGGGTGTCGGTGATGTTGGCAGACTTCCGTTTTCCCTAAAAATCCTTCTGGAAAACATGCTTCGCCACGAGGATGGTCAGGTGGTGGGCCCCGAAGACATTGCGGCTGTCTTGGCTTGGCAGCCGGAAAAGCGATCGGATCGCGAGATCGCCTTCACACCGGCTCGGGTACTCCTTCAGGACTTCACTGGCGTTCCCGCTCTAGTCGATCTTGCAGCGATGCGCGATGCCATGGCTAGTTTGGGAAGCGATCCGGCCAAGATCAACCCTCTGGTACCTTCCGAACTGGTTATCGATCATTCCGTGCAGGTCGATTCGTTCGGTACTCCCCGGGCTTTTGAATTCAACATGGCCAAAGAGTTTGAGCGGAACCGTGAACGGTACGCTTTTCTTCGCTGGGGGCAGTCTTCCTTCAATGATTTCCGTGTGGTCCCTCCAGCCACTGGAATCGTCCACCAAGTGAATCTTGAATACCTGGCCAGAGTAGTGTTTGAGGTCAAAACGGAAGAGGGTTGGCTGGCGTATCCGGACACACTGGTGGGTACGGACAGCCACACCACCATGGTTAACAGTCTGGGCGTTCTGGGTTGGGGAGTGGGCGGAATTGAAGCGGAAGCGGCAATGTTGGGGCAGCCAATCAGTCTGTTGGTTCCACAGGTGGTTGGCTTCAAGCTTTACGGAATGTTACCAGAAGGAGTTACTGCGACAGATCTTGTACTAACCATCACCGAGATGCTGAGGCACAGGGGTGTGGTCGGAAAGTTTGTTGAGTTTTTCGGACCGGGGATATCCAGTCTGTCGCTGGCCGATCGGGCCACCCTGAGCAATATGTCGCCGGAATACGGAGCAACCTGTGCGATGTTCCCCATAGATGCCGAAACTCTGGACTACCTGCGTCTGACTGCCCGCAATCCCAGGCAAATCGCTCTCGTCGAAGCTTATGTGAAGGCACAGGGCCTCTTCCACAGCTCGGACAGCCTGGATGCAGACTATAGTGAAACTCTGCAGCTCGATTTGGGAACGGTAGAGCCTAGTCTGGCCGGTCCCAAGCGACCTCAGGATCGAGTTTCTCTTCGCCTGGCTAGGCAATCCTTTGAAGAAGCACTGGAGACGATGCTAGCTGGGAACGTCTCTGAGAAAAACTCACGGAGGTTGAGAGACCGGGAGGTGGAAGCTGGAGATCGGAATGGCACGACGGTCGTAACGGCGGTACCCACCAGTATCAATGTACGTCTGGAGATCGATACGGCGGACGGACAGCACGTCGATTTCGAACTCCACCATGGTTCGGTGGTCATCGCCGCCATCACCAGCTGTACCAATACATCCAACCCGTCGGTAATGATTGGAGCTGGTCTTCTGGCCAAAAAGGCGGTCGAACGGGGTCTTAGACGCCAACCTTGGGTTAAGACAAGTCTCGCCCCGGGTTCCAAGGTGGTGACGGAATATCTTAGCGAAGCCGGCTTGACACCTTATCTGAATGAACTGGGTTTTACTCTGGTCGGTTATGGGTGTACCACCTGCATCGGCAACAGCGGTCCCTTGCCGGAGCCGATCTCGCGGGGAGTCGAGGAAAACGGTCTAGTGGTGTGCTCGGTGCTCTCCGGCAACCGCAACTTCGAAGGGCGGATCAATCCCGACTGCCGTGCCAATTATCTGGCCTCTCCGCCACTGGTAGTCGCCTACGCTCTGGCCGGCCGTATGGATATTGATCTTCTGCACGAACCCTTGGGCCAGGACGGAGTGGGAAACGATGTCTTCTTGAAAGATGTCTGGCCTTCTGTTGAGGAGATCCGTTCTACCGTTCACAGTGCTGTGAAACAGGATATGTTTGCGAAGAAGTATAGGGATGTTTTTACCGGTTATGAGCGCTGGAGAACACTTCCGATACTAGAGGGAGACCGCTATCAGTGGGATGAGACTTCCACCTACGTTAAGAAGCCACCCTTCTTCGAAAACCTAGCTCCCGAGCCGTGGACACTCAAGGATATACGGGGAATGCGGGTTTTGGCTCTTCTGGGAGATTCGGTGACAACTGATCACATTTCACCGGCTGGTTTCATACCCGAGGACAGCCCAGCTGGTCGATATCTAATTGGACAGGGAGTTCAGCCCCCGGACTTCAATTCCTTCGGATCGCGTCGGGGTAACCATGAGGTGATGATACGGGGCACCTTCGGCAACATCCGGTTGCGTAATTTGCTGGTGCCAGGGGTGGAGGGGGGATACACCGTGCATCCTTCCTCGCAAGAGTCGATATCTATTTACGACGCTGCTATGGCCTATCAGCAAGAAGGGATCCCGCAGCTAGTCATTGCGGGAAAAGAATACGGTACCGGATCTTCGCGCGATTGGGCGGCCAAGGGGACCCGACTCCTTGGTGTCAAGGCAGTCCTAGCTGAAAGTTTTGAACGCATCCATCGCAGCAATCTGATCGGGATGGGGGTGCTCCCGCTCCAGTTTGAGCAGGAGCAAAACTATAGAACATTAGGTTTGAGCGGTTTTGAGGTTTATGAGGTCGTTGGTCTGGAGGACAACTTAAAGCCTGGTCAGAAGGTGACGATCTGGGCGGTTGCAGATTGTGGGAAAGAAACAACCTTCACCGTGATCGTTCGCATCGATACCGCCAACGAGCTGGTTTATTACCGCCACGGAGGCATCCTGCACTACGTGTTACGGTCGCTTAAGGAGGAGTAATCGCTGAGCGGATCCCACACCGATCCGGTTAATTATCAACACAGCTTGTTGCAGATTGACAGTTTAAACAATCACATTGAAATCATTTTGGGTGTCCTCGAGCGAGGGTACTCTAAAAGCACCTGCTTTTAGAGTACCCTCAGGAAGAAATTTGGGTGACAGCATCGGCTCAATCGTAATCGGTTTACTGCTTTGTTTCGGCGTGGTCATCTATCAAGGTCTCGTTTTCTCGCACCGGGCGATCCCGGAACAAAAGATCCCAACCTTCACTGGTGGCCTTGCCTTGAGCGATCGAATCGCCAGCTATGAGATCAAGGTGCGGCTGGACAAGCAGACCAAGGTTCTGGAAGGTTATGAAATCCTGACCTGGAGGAATGAAAGCGGGCAGCCTCTTGATGAATTCTGCTTCCATCTCTACCTTAATGCCTTCAAAAACAATCGATCTTTATTTGTCCGAGAAGGGGGTTTCGAATCTCTTTGGAATGACCGGGATGAAATCCCGAAAAGTTATTGGGGATACACCCAAATCAGGTCAATTGAGGTACTGGGAAACAAAATCCGTCAACCGAAGGTCGTCGCTGCTGAATATCGTCAGTTGGACGACCATAGCGAATGGGATGAGACGGTATTGATGGTCCGTCTGGATAGTCCTTTACCGGCAGGACAGGTAATCCGTTTTCGGATAAAGTTTCACTCCAAATTGCCGAGGGGTGTGGCCCGCACCGGTTGGGTAGAAGATTACTATCTGGTAGCCCAGTGGTTTCCCAAAATAGGTGTGTTTCAGGAAGGTGGTTGGAATTGTCATCATTATCACCGGGCGACGGAGTATTTCAGTGACTACGGCGTATATGACGTCACCTTCACGGTGCCGCAGGGTTTTGTAGTAGGGGCGACCGGAAAACAGCTCCAGCAGAGAGACAATCCGGACGGTACCACTACTTATCGCTACTATCAGGAAGATGTCCATGATTTTGCATGGGCGGCGAGTCCACGTTTTCTGGAGAGAAAACGAAGATTTAGACAGGCCTCTCTCCCTGAGGTAGAGATCACTCTGTTGCTCCTTCCCGAGCACCGACATTTGGAAGAAAGGTATTTTACGGCTGTTCGCAATGCGTTGCTCTACTTTGGGGAATGGTTCGGCCCTTATCCTTACGAAACCCTGACCATTATTGATCCGGCCTATGGGAGCGATAGCGGCGGTATGGAATATCCCACCTTCATCACCGGCGGTGCACATTTTTGGACGCCTCAGAAAATACTTTCGCCTGAGAGGGTTACAGTTCATGAAGTGGGCCATCAGTGGTGGTACGGCTTGGTTGCCAATAATGAGTTTGAGGAGTCATGGCTTGATGAAGGGATCACTTCCTGGTCAGCATCCCGAGTGGAGAGACAAGTCTATGAACCCAGGCGCTATTTCAAGCGTTTTTTCGGAGGCATACCTTTTGTTTTCGACTCGGTCACAATCCCTTTTGAGACCTCCGGGCTGCCCGACATTCGAAAGTCTGGAACGTTAGATTTGCTGGTCCGACCCGGCTGGAAATACTTGAACCGTGAGAGCTATCGGCTCAACTCCTATGACAAGCCCGAAGTCACTCTGTGGACGTTGGAGCAATTGTTGGGCGAGGACTTGATGTTGAAGGTGATGAGGACCTATTTCCAACGTTATCGTTTTAAACATCCCACCACCGAAGATTTCATTAGAACCGTCAATGAAGTGACCAAAAAGGACCATCGGTGGTTTTTCGAGCAGACTTTTTTTAGCGCCGAATGGGTGGATTACGCCGTCGTAGCCGCCACCTCGAAAACGATTCCTGCCAGAGAAGGGATCTTTGACAAAAACGATTCTCCTGCCTATATCTCTCCCTCCGAAGGTGACGAGACGGAGAAAACATACCTGAACGAGGTCGTCGTTCGCCGCCTGGGAGGAGCCAGCTTACCGGTCGAAATAGCCATGCTGTTCGAAGACGGTGTGGAGATCCTAAAACACTGGGATGGAAAAGACCTCTGGCGTCGCTATCAAGTGGAAAAAAAGGTGCGTTTGACGTTTGCCATAGTTGACCCTAAAAAAAAGATTTTACTGGACATTGACCCAACCAATAATAGTCGCTGGGTGAAGGACGAAAAAGACTCCGGCTTCTCTCTGGCGGCTCAGAAGTGGGCATCTCGGTGGCTCTTCTGGTTCCAGAATTTACTGGAAACCTTTGCCTTCGTCGGATGAAATGATCAGAGCGTTGCGCAGGGGATGGAGACGACTGAGGTGCCACAAAAAAGCAGTGGCCTGTGTTTACTTAGCCAACCTGTTGGTGGCCGGTCTCCTGGCGATTCCTTTCTTGAAAACTGTCGATCGTTCCTTGGGAGACGGAGTCTACCGTCAAAAACTAGCCAACAACCTGGATTACGATTGGTTGATGTTGTTTAGGGACCGGGTCAGTGGCTTTGCCTCCACTTTTGACCCCACGGTGCTGGGACTTGGTCCCTTTGCCCGCAACCTACAGGCCTTGCTTGATGGGAAATTGGCAGAGTTCCCTTGGGCCCTATTGGTTTTGGGAGGAATTTATATTTTTTTAAGTTCGTTCTTGTTGGCAGCGGCTCTCAGCTCCTTTGCCTTAGATCCGAAAGGGACGACTATTCGACGATTCTTTCACAACGGAAGGGAGTTTTTTAGCCGGTTTTTCCGCGTTACAATTCTGGCACTGCTAACCTTCGGGTTGGTTATTGGCTGGATTGTACAGCCCCTGGCCTCGTTGGTGAATCACATTGCTGCAGGAGCTTTGACCGAAGTCCACGTTTTCGTCTGGAACCTGCTTAGGTATGTTTTCCTTGTGGTGATTTTCACCTTCCTGAACATGGTTTTTGACTATACCAAGATCAAAACAGCGCTGGAAGATCGTACCAGTGTTTTTCTAGCTGTGCTTTCTTCATCCACATTCTGTATCACCAATTTTCTCCCGGCTTATGGACTCTACTTGCTCATCACCGGGATAGGAGCTTTGTGGGTGCTAATATACGGATTGGTCGATTTCCTGCTGCCTCAGCGTTCCTGGTGGACCATCCTATTGGCCTTCGGGTGGCTGCAGTTCTATATTCTGGGTCGCTTAACTATAAAGCTCCTTTTTTACTCTAGTCAAATGCAGTTTCTATTAGAGCGTGAGGGACTGAGGCGAGCCATTGAAGCTGCTCCCGCCGGGCCGACACCTCAACCTGAGCACTCGGATTCATAAATGCACTGAAGTTTGCTGAGAATGTGGCGAGGTGAGTTCGCGACGACGGATGACAAATAGATCACGATTGGCATCCTTAGCCAGCAGAGTGGGGGCGGGACGGCGCTGCTTTCTTCATTGCTTCTCCTTGGAGATGCGCAGTGGTATTGCCGGTGTCGTTGCTTTGCAAAATCAGGACCGTCGCGCTTGACACCAGTGTGAGCGCACTCATGAAGCCGATTACTTGGACAGAGCACCCTCTTTGCCCATAGTGGATTCGTGAGCAGTCCTAGGTCGCACTGTCACCTTGGATCGCTGCGGAGTGGTTCGATCGTTCGCTCTTTGACTAGGAGGATAGGTGGATGGGATGGTTATCACCGATTTGATATTGTGAGAGTGCGAGATTCTTTCAGATTGCTCAAAATGGTAAGAGTAAAATGATAATGCTAAGGACATTCTCCTCGCCGAAGTTTGCTGAGTTGATTGCATTTAGCCTGCTCAGTACATTTACAGGATGGGGAACCCAGGCCAGTCTAGACTCCCATCTCTTTCGCCTTGAAAATGCAAAAAAGGCAAACTTCTCTTTTGAGGATCTGGACTTCTCCCCTCTGCGGAAACAGGCATTCGATCGCGATTTGGGCTTATCAGAAGATGAACTTGAGAGAGTAATTCGATTGAATTTCAGATTCATTTTTCTCAACAAACTGAACATAAACCGCTTCTTGATAATTCCCACACCTCAGAAGGTTGTCGATAGGATGGTGTCCGTTCTGCAACTCAACGAACAGTTGAAATCTCTGGTCCAGAAAGGAAGGCAGTTAGCGGTCAGTCAACGGAGACAGGACGTCAGAATACAGTTGATTCGACAGATCGGACAATTGGCCAAGGAACTGCAAGACGTTTTCAGCGAGTATTTTCTGGAGATTAACCGATCCACTTATCAGATCGGATTCCCTCGTTTGACTCATACTCAAACTCGGTTTGTGTACTATGTTGTTCAATCTGATCGAATCAGCCGTCTAATCACACAGGCAGTGGATAATTATTTCTTTAATCCAACCCCTGAAGCGATTGAACTTTCAGAGTATGATCGTATTTCGATTAAAGTTCTCAGCGAAGCGCTGCATGAGCTCAGTCAGATTGTGGTAAAGCGATCATGGCGGCGAAGTGTGAGGTGAACTGTTCTGCTGAAACAGCAACTCGTGCAACCAGATATCAGTTGAAACAGTCAAGTATTCAGAGGTCCAGTCACCGAGGGTACAGGATAGTCCGGTCCTGCTGTAACGTCAAGTTGAAGTCGGCTCTGAGACCAGCGGGAAGGACGCTACACACAGTAACACTTCCGAAGTCAGTTTCATTTGTCAGGACAGTTGACAAATAAGATGCGAGGGAAATTCTTTCTATTTCTTTCTCTTACTCTTGGGGCTTCCATTGCTGTCATGCTCAGCAACGATAGCCTGCTGCTGGAGCATATTCAGTATCTGGCTTCTGAGGAGTTGAAAGGGCGCGGAAATAATCGGCCGGAGATTGATGAGGCGGCTCGATACATTGCGGCGCATTTTCAGGAGGATGGTCTTATGCCACCCGGACCAGGAAAGACTTACTTCCAGGAGTTCGAAGTGACCATTGGTCGCCGCTTGGGACCCAATAATGACGTTGCGGTCAAAATTGAGAGTGAACGGTTAACACTGGAGATTGGAGCGGATTACTTTCCGATCAGTTACGGGGCTGACACTATGACTGAAGGGAATCTTGTCTTTGCTGGCTTTGGTATCACGGCACCAGATCTGAACTATGATGACTACAAGGATATCGACGTGCGTGGCAAGATCGTTCTTGCATTTGAGCACGAACCCCAGGAAAATTCTCCCACCAGTCCTTTTCACGGCCAACAGCTGACACCTTACGCGACCGTCATGCACAAGGTAATGAACGCCAAGCATCTTGGCGCAGCCGCTGTTATTCTTCTGCCCGATAGCTACAATCACGACCCTGAGGAATTGACTTTCCATCGCGACCAATCGATTGACAATATGGGAATTCATGTAATCAGGGTTACCCAAGATTGGGCAGAGCGGCTGTTGAATCTAGACGGTCACAGTTCGGCCGAGATCAACCGCTCGCTCCATGTGTATCTAGAGCCCTGTTCATTTGAGTTTAAGGGGGTCACAGCGCACCTTTCGCTGGATGTTGTTAAAGAGCACCGCCAGATCAAGAACGTTCTGGGTCTCGTTCCAGGGCAGACGGACGAGATCATTATCCTTGGGGCGCATTACGATCACTTGGGACTTGGCAACAGAAGTTCCTTAGAGCCGAAGCGGATCGGCGAGATTCATAACGGAGCCGATGATAATGCGTCGGGGACGGCAGGCTTGCTGCAGCTAGCTCATGACTTTTCCAAAACTCCTCCCCCCCAGCGAGGACTGTTGTTCATCGCGTTTGTCGGAGAAGAGCTGGGGTTATTGGGGTCTCAGTACTACACAGAAAACCCGATCTTTCCACTAGAAAAGACTATCGCCATGCTGAACATGGACATGATTGGCCGCAGCAAGGGAGACTTGATCATCGGGGGAGTCGGTACCGCATCAGAGTTCAAGAAAATCTTGATGGATTTGGAGGAAGGGAGCCAACTGCAATTTAAGTACGTTCAAACCCCCCGAGGATCCAGCGATCACCTATTTTTTTCCTTAAAAAAAATCCCAGTCTTGTTTTTCTTTTCTGGTCTGCACAGTGATTATCACAGACCTTCGGATGATTGGGAAAAAATTGATTTGCTTCGCATCCATCAGGTGGTAGAGGTGGTGCGGGGAGTGACTAAAAAGCTTGACCGATGGGAGAAGCCTTTAAAATTTGTGGATCTGCAGCGGGAGGTTCATGATGCTGAAGGCTCATCCGGTCGAGGATATGGGCCATTGTTTGGATCGCTTCCCGATATGACCTGGGAATCTGACGGCGTTCGCTTCGCGGGAGTCAGAGAGGAAACTCCTGCTGCCAAGGCAGGGTTGAAGAGTGGAGATATCCTGGTGAGATTCGACGGCAAGGAGATAAACAACCTGTATGATTTTACTTACGCTTTAAGACTCAAGAAGCCGGGTGATGAAGTAGAGGTTTTTGTGCTGCGTGAAAACCAGGTGGTGCGAACGAAGGTGCGGCTGGAGCTTAGGGAGTAAGCGACTTGGAGCCTGAGGATTGTGGTTGGACCAGATTGCTAAATAAAAATCTCCTGGTCGGGGACGTAAGTGGCCGGTGATCTAGTCCGATCAGGGGAAGTTAGCCGGGTCAACGCGGCGCGGACAGCCCGAATGATGGCCGAGGCCTGAAATGCGTGGTGAACAACCATGTGGTTAAGCTCAAAGGTCTTTTTCGAGAACTGGTTCAAAAGCTTAGCAAGAATCTGACTGGCCTGATGAGACTGAGATCGTAAAAAACTCAATCGATCGGCCACGACTTCATCTCCCTTTCGAGCTAATTCAACCAGAATATCCAGACCTAGGGCGATGATTTTTTCCAAATCAGCTAATGTTGGTCCGATCGGTTCCAGTTTTTCCAGCACCTGACCAGCCGATGTCAGGCCGGTAGACACTTGCCGAGATAGGGTCTGTAACCGCGTCTCAAGCGTCTGAAGACCCCGCTTTACTTGGAGAAACATAATTATTAGCTGGAAGGTCTGAATGATAACCAATCCGGCCATGATCAGGACTAAGGTAGTCACAAGTGGTGAGCTGCCAGAATTCATTGCCCTAAAAATAGCACATTACATCGCCTCTGTTAAGACCCTTCCTTAAGGGAACGGCGGTCTAAGGTTCTGCTGACCGATTACGGGTTGTGGGTCGACCCGGCACGATTCAAACTACCTAAGGATTTCGTTCCCTAGAAATGATGATGTTTGCAGATGGGACTTGCAAGGTGAGGTCAAGGAGCGATACCGGGATCGCCGGCAACTCCGATTTCCCCAGAAGGTGGCAGCGGGACGGTACCGCTTTCTTTCTCGCTCCTTCTCCCCGGTGCCTCACATCGTGTTGTTGTCTCTTCGCGAACTTGACGCCGTTGCGCTTGCCACAAATACGATCGTCTTTAGGGAATGAAACACTAAGCGGATTAGGCATCTCCCGAACATGCAAAGCCAGCTACAATGAAGCGTGTCAAAGTCCAGGGAGGTTAGAATCATAGAAAGGAAAGGTTGGTAGGATGAAAGGTAAAGCGGTCTCGCAATCAAGAACGACGATGACTGAAGTGGTGCTTCCCAATGACGCCAACGTTCATGGAACTATCCTGGGTGGCAAGGTCATGCACTTAATGGATGTGGCGGGCGCAATTGCAGCTTCGCGGCACTGTCGCCGACCGGTGGTGACCGTGCTGGTGGATTCGGTTCACTTTCGGCATCCGATTAGGGTAGGCCAATTGATCCACTTGGAAGCCGTTGTTACTCGTGCTTTTCACACCTCGATGGAAACAGAGGTTGAGGTTTTTTCTGAGGATCCGTTGACGGGTGAGCGTATCAAGACCAGCGTGGCCTTTCTCACCTTTGTGGGGATAGACGTGAAGGGGAGGCCGACTAAAGTGGCGCCCGTGTTGGCTGAGACCGACGATGAAAGGCGTCGTTATCGTGAAGCATTACGCCGTCGCCGCCGGCGTTTGGAAAAGGCTTAAATTCAGGGGTTCCATACTTGGAATCTAAAGCCCGAGGTCTGAGAAAGGCCTTGGACGCATCCTCATTGTCAGATTGTTAACTTACAGTGGGGCTCTCTAAGCATGAGTCAGTCGAGGAAAATTCCAGAGAACCACCCTGTTAAGAAGCTTTTTAGAGGTCTTGTCGATAGGGCACTGAATCAGTCATCACTGCCCGACAAGGATCTACTACTGTATTTAAGCGACTTGTTGATCAGTTTCATTTATGTGGAAAACTTCTACAAACTGAAGGATGAGCACGGGAAACGGTTGGAATCCTTGGTCGATATGCTCGAAATCGCCGTCGATGCACCACAGCACCGCAAGAAAGGCTACTACCAGCACATTGGTGACTACAGCCTGTTCACTTTAGGAATGTTCCCCGAAAGCCTTGCTAATGGGCGGCGAATTATTTCCCATTCCTACTATGCAGACACCGGACGCAAAAGCTACCTGGTCGCAAGCGGGTTGGAAAGAAACGTGGAGAGCATCGGCGTGTTTAAGAAACTGGCGGAAAAATTTGAGCGCTGTGTGTTTTCTCTGAACTGGGTGAGGGAGTACGTCACGGATCCTTTTTACCGATATATGCTACGTCAATTCAAGATCATCTAGCAACCGGTGGTCAAAGTCCCTATATGACTCTTACTATGTGTTGCTGCGTTTCGGTCGCATCGCTTTGAATTGGATTCAATGGAAAGAGAGGAGCTGACCCAAAAAATCAAAGAACGAGCCCGTGCACTAGGTTTCGATCCGGTTGGTATTGCTCCCGCATCGGCTCTGGCAGACGATCGTTTCTCCACTTGGCTGGCCCGTGGCTACCACGGTCAAATGGCCTATCTGGAGCGCAATGCTCAAAAGCGATTAGATCCAAAAAAGGTGCTGGAAGGGACCCGCTCGATTCTTTCGGTTGTGCTGAATTACTTTCACCCTTATGAGCTTCCCTACAAGGAGTCCCGGTTAGGGGTCATCTCTCGTTACGCATCAGGCGATGATTATCACCAGGTGATCGAAAAGAAACTCAAAGAGCTGCTCGGTTTCATACGGGAAGTGGAACCTGGGGTGGAAGGGAAGATTTACGTCGACACCGGGCCGGTACTAGATAAATACTGGGCGGCTCGTTCGAGTGTTGGTTGGCTTGGAAAACATACGAATGTTTTGGCAAGAGGGCACGGTTCCTGGTTTTTTATCGGTGAGATCCTCCTTGACGTGGATTTGGAATACGATTCTGCGGGGAAGGATTACTGTGGCTCCTGCACCCGCTGTATCGAGGCTTGTCCCACCGGAGCCATCACCGAGCCTTATGTTCTCGACAGTCGCCGCTGTATTTCGTACTTGACCATCGAGTTGCGAGACGACATTCCCGAGCAGTTGCGCGAGCCGATGGGGAATTTCATCTATGGTTGTGACGTTTGTCAGGATGTGTGTCCCTGGAACCGCCAGTTGTCCGGGTCTTTGGTCGAGCAGTTCAAACCGCGAGAAACCAATCGTGCTCCTGAGCTGAGAGAATTGGCGCGGATATCGCCCCAGGATTTTCGAGAGCGCTACCACCGCAGCCCGATCAAACGTACCAAGTGGCAGGGACTCATGCGTAATATAGCTGTCGCCCTGGGAAATTCTCGGAATCCAGAATCGGTCGTGGAGCTCACCGGATTATTGAATACGGATGATTCAATGGTTCGCCGCCATGCGGCCTGGGCCCTGGCTCGGATCGGCACCTCGGAGGCGGTGGCTGTCATCCGTGAGCGGTGGGAAAAAGAGCGCGACCAGGAGACCTTCAGGACTTTAGAAAGTTTACTGCAAGATCTTGACGCCTTATAGGGGAGACTCTTTTGAAAAAGACCAGCTTAGTGGCTGACTAACTCACAACTTCCAGTTGACCGATTAGCAAAACGAGCACGAATTTCTGGCTCTAGGCACTAAGTGATCGGTTCTTCAGTGGTGCGTTCGTGTTCCGCAAGCCGCTGTTTGATCTTGGCTAATCTCTCCTTGTTTTCGGTCAGTGCCTGCTTGCTAATGAGCTCTTCGGTGAACTCCTCGTGCTGGGTCCAGTTACGCTCGATCTGTTAGGTTTCGGGATGTTTGTACCAGCACTCTTTCCATAGGGCTGTTAAAATTTTGGGCCTTGGTGAGGTCCCCGAAGAAAAAATGGACACCTCACACAAGGGTGTCCATTCAGCAAAGGCTTTCGACAAGGCGATATCCATGGCGATGAGGACCAACAGCGTCTAATGCCTTGACCTGTTGGGTAAAAACATGCTAGAAAGCTATGTTTTTACCCAACGGAGAAACTGTCGAAATGTTTGCTGTAGATTGGACCTTGTTGGTAACAGCGGCGGTTTTCTTGGTAACCCTTCTCACTCTCAACCAACTGCTTTTCAAACCACTGTTTAAAGTCTTGGACGAACGTAAATCGCAGACTTACGATCTGCAGGACAAAGCGCGGAAGACACTGGATTATTACAACTTACTCCTTGATCAGTACCAGTCGAAGGTCAAGGAGGAAAAACGCTTGGGTTACAAAGACGGGGATTCAGTTCGAGATAAAGCTTTGCAGGAGCGCCAGGAAAGGATCTTAGAGGCTCGAGCAGAAAGCGAAGGGCTTCTGAGAGAGGCCACAGAACGGATTCAGAACGAACTAGTTTTGGCTGAACAGCAGTTGAAAAGCAACGCTAGAGAAATTGCTGAAATGATTGCAGCACGGGTTCTGGCTAAATGCTAGGCTTCATAAATACGGTCACGTTTGCTGAGGATGTAACGGATGAGGTCGCAAAGGAAAGAAATGAGGACAGTCACCAATTTTCAGGAAATTGGTGACTGTCCTCATTTCTTTCCTTCACATGATGAAGAAAACACTGCTTGTCAGCTTTGGTTTGATTTGCATTCTCTACCCGTTGTCAACTCAGGCGGCCGGGGGAAGCGAAAGCAGTACCTGGGGATGGATTGAAACTGTTGGACGCTGGTTCAACCTGCTCATTCTCTTTGGCTTGATCTATTATTTTACCCGAGTTCCCATGAAGCGATTGTTTGTCGATCGTCGCCTCAATATCCAGCGCGAGATCCAAGAGGCGCGAAAGGCGCAAAAGCTGGCCGAGGAAAAGTTAACTGCCATTGAAGAACGAATGAGTAATATCGATCAGGAACTGGCCGGAATTCGCCGGGAGACGGAAAGAGAGGCCGAGTTGGAGCGCTGTCAGGTGTCAGAGCAGGCAGAGCGAGAGGCCGAGAAAATTCTGGTTGCGGTGCGACAAGAAATCGATGGTTTGAGTAGTTCCGCAGAGCAACGACTAAGAGAATATGTAGCCCACCTTTCCGTCCAGTTGGCTGAGGAACAGATTAGGCAAGACATGGAGAATTCAGATGAAAACCGGGTCATCAATCGATTTCTCGTGAAGTTGAATGAGAGTTGCGGCGAGTAGAATCTATGCTTGTTTCAGTCGCTACGAAGTATGCTCGTGTCTTAGCCGATCTGGCTTCGGAGCTTCAACATGAGGATCAAGTTCGGAGAGCACTAGTTGCTTTTGGTCGGCTGCTGAGGACACACGAAGAACTGAGAGAGACTTTGGTCAATCCGGCGATACCCTTCTCAGCTAAGCGAAAGATCGTGGAGAAATTAGCGGAAAAGATCCCGCTGGAACGCATCGTTGTCAACTTTGTTCTGGTCCTTTTGGAGAATGCAAGGATTCATCAATTTGATCAGATGGCAGAGGCTTACCAAATGGTGTTAGATGAGCGACGAGGTATCCTCCGAGGAGATGTGTTTTCCGGCATGGAGCTCGAAGAAGAGGTGAAAAGGTGTCTCGAGCGAACCGCCTCATCCCTGACGGGCAGGGAAGTCAGGTTAAACTACCGTTTGGATGATTCGCTTATCGGAGGCATCAAGATGAAAATCGGGTCGACCGTGTTTGATGGCTCAATCCGAACTCAACTGGATGCGATTCATCGTTGCTTAGTTAACCGGTAACTTGGGGTGATTCAAGTATGACAATAAGAAGTGAAGAAATCAGCAAGATTATCCGAGAACAAATCAGGGACTATGATAGCGGGATTGTCATTAGCGAGGTGGGAACAGTCATCTCGGCTGGCGATGGGATTGCTCGCGTGCATGGTCTTGAAAAAGTTATGGCTCTGGAGCTGCTGGAATTTCCACACGATGTCTACGGTCTGGCTTTCAACCTCGAAGAAGACAACGTAGGCACGGTTCTTTTTGGGGAATTTCATGAGGTCAAGGAAGGAGATCTTGTCAAGCGTACCCGGCGTATCATGCAGGTTCCCGTCGGTGAAGCGCTTCGGGGCCGCGTGGTGGATGCTTTAGGTCGCCCTATAGATGCCAGAGGACCAATTCATACCGAACACAGCAGTCCCGTTGAAAGACTGGCCCCAGGGGTGGTCGAGCGCCAACCAGTGCGCGAACCTTTACAGACAGGATTGAAGGCCGTCGATTCGATAATCCCCATCGGCAGAGGCCAGCGAGAGTTGATTGTTGGCGATCGACAAACTGGCAAGAGCGCTCTCGCGATTGACACTATTGTCAATCAAGGAAATACGGATGTCACCTGCATTTACGTCGCCATTGGTCAGAGGAGGTCAACGGTGGCCAGGGTGGTGAAAACCCTCGCTGATTGTGGGGTGATGCAGAAGAGCATCGTGGTATGCGCAGCTTCCTCTGATCCAGCCACCATGCAGTATCTGGCTCCCTATGTAGGGTGTGCCATGGGAGAGTACTTTCGTGATCATCATCAACACGCGTTGGTGATCTACGATGATCTTTCGAAACACGCGGCGGCCTATCGGGAAATCTCCTTACTGCTCAGGAGACCTCCTGGCCGGGAGGCTTTTCCGGGGGACGTTTTCTATCTTCACAGCCGACTTCTGGAACGTGCGGCTAAGTTGAGTGATGAGCGGGGAGGAGGAAGCTTGACGGCACTGCCCGTGATTGAGACGCAAGCGGGAGATATCGCAGCCTATATCCCCACCAACGTTATTTCCATCACCGACGGCCAGATTTTTTTGGAAACAGACCTGTTTCATTCGGGAATCCGACCGGCTATCCACGTGGGAAACTCTGTCAGCCGGGTCGGCGGCGCCGCCCAGATCAAAGCAATGAAGCAGGTGGCGGGAACACTGCGCCTCGAATTAGCACAGTACCGCGAATTGGCCGCGTTTTCCCAGTTTGGCTCCGATCTCGACAAAGCCACCCAGCGACAGTTGGCACGAGGGGTTCGACTTACTGAGATTCTCAAACAGCCTCAATATCAGCCGCTCAGCGTTGAGAAACAAATAGTCATCATCTATGCGGGAACCAATGGCTTCCTAGATGATCTGGAACTTTCCGACATTGCTGATTTTGAGATCGGTCTGTACCAGTTCATGGAGACCAACAAGCCGAGCATTTTGCAAGAGATCGTTCAGAAAAAGGTCCTCGACGACGGACTACGCGAGGAGCTTCATGCGGCAGTCGGAGAGTTTAAGGAACGGTTTAAGGAAGAGCGGGCCGCATAGCCGATGTTTTTCGTGTCTTTGTTTCTCTTCGTCCCCTTTTTTGAAAACTCGCAAAGACTGAGACAGCCAGAATGATATCCAGAAAGCCCAAGGAAACAAGTACCCCATGTCTGCTGGTAACCTGATTGGAGTTCGACGGAGACTCCGTTCTGTCAAGAATATCCAGCAAATTACGCGGGCTATGAAGTTTGTTGCGGCTTCCAAGCTGAGACGGGCTCAAAACCGGATTTTTGCAGCTCGCCCTTATGCTAATCGCATGCTGGCGGTTTTGAACTCGCTAGCCACTCGGGTCGATCCTGCCGGACATCCTCTCCTGGTGGAGAGAAACACCGATAAAATCATGTTGCTGGTCATCACCGCAGATCGAGGTCTGTGCGGGGCTTTCAGCAGCAACATCATCAAGGCCGTCATGCATTATCTGGAGGATAAGACGAACAAGCAAACGGTACACCTCACTTTGGTGGGACGTAAAGGGGTGGACTGGTTTCGAAGGCGTCCCTGGCCCATCCGAAACCAGTACATTAACATTATGAACCGTGTGAACTATAAGTACGCGCAGGAAATTGCGCACAGTGTCATCGGCTATTATGCTTCCAGCCAGTTAGATGCGGTCTACCTGGTTTACAACGAGTTCAAATCAGTCACTCAGCAAAAAATCGTAATTGAGCCTCTCTTACCCGTCCAGCGTCTTGAGGTGAAGGAAACGGATGTTTTTCTGGATTATATCTATGAACAACCTCAGTCGGCTATCTTCAATGATCTCCTGCCACGACATGTGGAAACGCAGATCTTTCGGGCGATGCTAGAATCAGAGGCCTCCGAGCAAGGGGCACGAATGACCGCTATGGATGCGGCCACACGGAATGCAAAGGACGTGACTGAAAGATTGACTCTGTATATGAACCGCTTGCGCCAGGCGACGATTACCAAAGAATTGATTGAAATAGTTAGCGGAGCCGATGCCTTGAAAGGGGACCACTGAGAACTAATCATGGACCTCACGCATGTTACAATTTTGAAATGAGACAGACACTAAAGGGGAATTTTTCTTGTGAGTGGTCAGTTGTAAGTTACGATGGAGTAAAAGAACAATGTCCGAAGTAATAGGAAAAGTGTTGCAAGTGATGGGTCCGGTGATCGATGTGCAATTTGAGGCCGCTGATGTGCCCAAGATTTACAACGCCATTGTGGTCACTTCGGAAGGCTTTGATACACCGATAAAGATTGATATCTCCTTAGAGGTGGCGCAGCACCTGGGAGAGGGGGTTGTCAAGTGTGTTTCCATGCAACCGACTGATGGCGTGGTAAGGGGCATGAAAGCCATCGATACCGGACGCCCCATCTCTGTTCCGGTGGGGAAAGAAACTTTGGGTCGGGTGTTGAATGTTCTCGGTGAGCCGGTGGATAAACTTGGCCCCGTCGAGGCTAAGCAGCAATACCCCATTCACAGACCTGCACCAAGTTTGGAAGAGCAGAGCACGGAAACGGAAATGCTAGAAACAGGTATCAAAGTCATTGACCTCATTGAGCCTTTTTCCCGAGGGGGTAAGATCGGTCTTTTCGGCGGTGCTGGAGTTGGCAAGACGGTCATTATTATGGAATTGATCAATCGAATTGCCACCCAACACGGTGGATTCTCAGTATTCGCTGGCGTCGGTGAACGGACCCGTGAAGGAAATGATCTGTGGCTGGAGATGAAGGAGTCGGGGGTGATCGATAAGACCGCGCTCATCTATGGTCAGATGACTGAACCCCCTGGAGCGCGCTTGCGCGTAGCTCTAACAGGTCTGGCAGTGGCGGAATACTTTCGAGATGAGGAAGGTCAGGATGTCTTGCTCTTTATCGACAACATCTTCCGCTTTACCCAGGCCGGTTCGGAGGTTTCCGCTCTCCTGGGGCGGATGCCCTCAGCGGTTGGATATCAACCCAATCTGGCTACCGAAATGGGAGAACTTCAAGAGCGCATTACCACCACCAGTAAAGGCTCGATTACCTCTATTCAGGCGATTTATGTGCCGGCTGATGACTACACCGATCCAGCTCCGGCGACGACCTTTGCCCACCTCGACGCTACCACCAACCTGGAACGCTCGATAGCCGAACAAGGTATCTATCCCGCCGTAGATCCGCTGTCCTCTACCAGCCGGATTTTGGATCCGCGCATCATTGGGGAGGAACATTACCAAACGGCCCGTCAGGTTCAGGGCATCTTACAGCGATACAAAGACCTGCAAGATATTATTGCCATCATGGGTATCGACGAACTTTCCGAGGAAGATAAGCTCACTGTGACCCGAGCCCGTAAGATTCAAAAGTTTCTCTCGCAGCCCTTTTTTGTGGCAGAACAATTCACCGGGATCTCTGGAAAATACGTTTCCTTGGAAGAAACCGTGCGGGGGTTTCAGGAAATCAGTGAGGGTAAACACGATGACCTTCCTGAACAAGCATTTTATATGGTCGGAGGCATCGGGGAAGCTGTGGAGAAGGGCAAGGGCATGAAGGAAGAAGCGGTATAAACGAGTTCTCTGGCCGAACCAGGGGCAAATGAGTGACGAATAAGTAGGGCTGGTGCCTCGGAAAACAGTGGCAGATTTGTTGCCGAAGACAATCAGATTGGAGATCGTAACACCCGACAGACTAGTTTTCACGGGTGACGTGGAGGAGGTCACTCTGCCAGGCCTTGATGGGTATGTGGGGATTTTACCGGGACATGCTCCGTTGCTCTCCGGATTGAAGATTGGAGTCATTTCCTATCGACAAGCTGCTCAAGAGTCTCTTCTTTTCTGTAGCTGGGGATTAGTGGAAGTTCTGCCCGGGCAGGTCTCGGTTTTGGCTGAAGTGATTGAGTCCGGGTTGGATATTGACGTTGATGAGGCCAGAGCCAAAAAAGAGGGAGCGGACAGGCTATTTCGCTCGAAAGACCCCGACACCGATTACGCGGCGGCAGTGGAGATGTGGGAAAAAGCGCGGGCCCGCCTCGAGGTGGCAGGCGGCTGACCAAGTGCGTTCACTCTTGTGTTGAGCGTGGCGGTCTTGATTTCGCGAAGTAACCACGACACCATGCAAGACATTAGGGAGGAGGATCGACGAAAAAGCAGGGTCGTTCCGTTCCACCCTACAGACTTAAAGATGTGGCAATTAACCTTTTTGTCGCTTGCCGCCACCGGTGTGGCGGTATCAACTCCTCCTCTCTTTGAGACCTCACCTCGCTGCATTCTTAGCAAACCGACCGTATTGATGAAACCGAGTACTAAGGATTCCGAAAAGCAGCTTCATTTCTCACTCTTTCATTCCTTCTTGCTATAATCAATTTCGTTGGCGAGTAGTGTTGGGGGATGGTGTAATGGCAACACACGTGGCTCTGGACCACGACATCGGGGTTCAACTCCCTGTCCCCCAGCCATCGCATAACTCCCAGCCAAAGCAATTTTCCCTAAAGGATTCTCTGACAGGGTTCGCCAGGAAGATCCTGATTTTGTGGATCTCACTGTTATAATTGGAGCGAAGTAAATAGGGTTGCAATTCGAGTCAATCGAACGGAGAGACTTATGAGAGTCGCAGTCACGGGAGCAACAGGTTTGATCGGACAGGCGCTTTGTCGAAAATTGATCCGTGACGGTGACGATGTGCTTGTTCTGACGCGCAGCCTCGACAGGGCGGAAAAATACTTACCGACAGCTAAGAGGGTGATGTGGGAGGCCACTTCGAGTCTCCAGAATGTCAAGGACCTGGAAGGTTTGGACGCAGTGGTCCACCTGGCCGGAGCATCGATTTCAGGAGCCCGTTGGAGCGAGAAACAAAAAAAGAAGATCCAGGACAGTCGGGTACTGGGTACACGTCACATGGTAGAAGCCTTGAATGGTTGCCGGAGACGGCCGGAGGTATTGATCAGCGCTTCGGCGATTGGCTATTACGGGGATCGGGGCAATGAGCCCCTCGATGAGTTGAGTGAACCCGGAACAGGATTTTTAGCCGACATTTGCCAGCAGTGGGACCGAGAAGCCCTGCGAGCCCGAGATCTGGGTATTCGCGTCGTTCTACTGCGCACCGGAATGGTTCTTTCAAATCAAGGTGGAGCGCTTCCCCTCATGCTGTTGCCCTTCAAGATGTTTGTGGGAGGACCTTTAGGGAGAGGGCGACAGTGGATTTCCTGGATCCACATCGACGATGAGGTCGAGGCGATTCGCTATGCTATTGCCGAGAAACAGATCGAAGGAGCCCTCAACGCTAGCGCTCCTCATCCCCTGACAAATAGAGAGTTTTCAAGAGAGCTGGGAAAGGTGCTAAATCGCCCCTCTCTTATGCCCGTACCCAGTTTTGCCGTGCGGCTTGTTCTGGGTGAAATGGGGGAGAGACTGCTGCTTGAAGGCCAGTGTGTCCTACCTCGGAAATTGGAAGCTGCAGGTTATGATTTTCGTTTTCCACAACTGCCTGAAGCGCTGAAAAATCTGCTCGGTTAACCATAGTTGCCGCCCTGTTCGTTCCTCCGGTCTAGCAGTCTATGGTCAAAGTCGTGTGGTGCCTTTGACGATGAGTCGACATTGCCTCGATCGGTCCGTTTGGCATCCCGGGCGGCGGAGTGCACACCAAAACCCGTGGGACTTCTACCACGGGCTGTCAGTTGCTTTCCAATCTAAGTCAAAGATAGAATGGTGGGGCATGATCTTAAGTACTCGGTTTTTATAAATATGATCACATTTGTGGCGAGTGTGACAGTCAACGATGTCCGGTGATACCGTTGGGTATCGTCAAGAAGGAGCGAAAAAAAGTAAGGCTGTCCCACCGCTACCCGATGTGCTGGGGATATGGAATAGTCGTGAAGGGAAAAACTACACTAGAAAATAAAAACGGCTATCTGAAAGGCTCTCAGCTTCTAGTTGAAGCTTTGATTCGAGAAGGAGTGGAGATCGTTTTCGGTTACCCTGGAGGTGCGTCCATGGAGATCCATCAGGCGCTCACTCTGGTGGGAGGAGAACGAAAGCTGCGTGTGATTCTGCCCCGTCACGAACAGGGGGTCATTTTTGCCGCCGAAGGGTATGCCAAGGCAACTGGCAGGGTAGGCGTCGCTTTGGCAACTTCGGGACCGGGAGCAACGAACCTGGTGACGGGTATCGCTGACGCCAAGATGGACTCAGTGCCCGTTGTCGTTATCACCGGGCAGGTGCCACAGGCCATGATCGGGAAGGATGCTTTTCAGGAAACGGATGTCGTTGGAATCACCCGTCCCATAACCAAGCACAACTATCTAGTGCAATGTGTAGAGGATTTGCCACGGATCGTAAAAGAAGCATTTTATCTTGCGTCAACGGGTCGTCCCGGCCCCGTGTTGATTGACATCCCAAAGAACATTCAGCAGGCTGGGTGCGAGCCGCAATGGCCGACAGAAGTCAATCTTCGCACCTATAAACCTTACCTCACAGCCAAGAAGCGACAGCTCGAGCAGATTGCCGCTGCTATCCGTGGAGCGAAGAAGCCCATTATTTATGCTGGGAACGGAGTCATTTGTGGAGACGCCTCACAGGCACTTTATAAATTCGTGGAAAAGACAAAGATCCCGATTGTGATGACCGTCCTCGGCCTGGGAGGATTCCCAAGTACTCATCCTCTCTGTTTTGACATGCTGGGAATGCACGGTGCAGTTTACGCCAACTACGGGGTCAACCACGCCGATCTTCTATTGGCCTTTGGGGTGCGCTTTGATGACCGTGTGACCGGAAAGGCAGAGGAATTTGCCAAGCATGGCACAATTGTTCATGTGGACATCGATTCCTCGGAGATCAACAAGATCAAGAGTGCGAATATTCCAGTGACCAGTGATATTCGTTATGTGATTGAGAAACTGAATCAAATGGATCTCGGGGGTGCCGATTACTCGGAGTGGATCACAGAACTACGTCAGGTCAAGAAAAAAAAGCCTTTCTCCTATCGAGACGACGGTGTGCAAATCATGCCTCAGTACGTCATCGAGCAACTGTGGGAGAAGACACAGGGTAAGGCCATCATTACCACGGGCGTGGGACAGCACCAGATGTGGGCAGCTCAGTATTTCAAATTTATCTATCCTCGCACCATGTTGACGTCAGCCGGTCTGGGAGCCATGGGTTTTGGCTACCCGGCAGCGCTTGGAGCCAAGTTGGGATGCCCGGACTGGCAAGTGATCGACATCGATGGCGATGGCAGTTTCATTATGAATATTCAGGAATTGGCCACGGCCTATGCCGAGAACATTCCGGTCAAGGCATTAGTCATTAACAATCAACACCTGGGGATGGTGGTACAGTGGGAGGATCGATTTTACGACAGTAATCGAGCACACACTTTTATCGGCGATCCTCATAATCCCGGCGGTATTTATCCCGATCTCGTGGCCATTGCTGCCGGCTTTCGGTTGCCTGCCCGGCGGATCACGCGCAAGGAAGAGGTTTCGGAGGCGCTGGAAGAAATGCTGGTATCCAAAGACCCATATGTTTTAGATGTGGTTGTGCCCTACACCGAACAGGTCTTGCCGATGATTCCCTCCGGTCAAACCTTTGCTGACACCATCTACGAGGATAGCCGTGTAATTCCTGGGACGGGAGACTAGAAAACCGCCACGGATTTCACCCATTCGCCGACGGAACTAAGTTTTTTTCCTGTACAGGTTGCTCCCAAAAGAACGGTATTTTTGGATACTCCCGGACGCTTCAAAAGGAGGGACGATGTCTGATGAATTGAAGTCAGCCTGGCAGCTTACTTTGGAAAAGCTTGAAGCACAAGAAGACCTGGCGGTTGACAAGTTAACTGTGGATCAGAAGGAAGCGATCGCTGGTGTCCGCCGAAAATTTACCGCTCGCATTGCTGAAACAGAGATCAGCTCTCAATCCCGGCTTCAGAAAGCCTTCCGTTCTGAGGCCGTCGATGAGATCGAAGGCATCCAGCAGCGACTGGTGCGGGAAAAGCAACGCCTGCGTCGAGAGATGGAAAAGGAGATCGAAAAGGTGAGGAAGAAGATCTGACTCGAGGTTGCTGGTTTCAAGCCAAACTAGGAACTAGAAACCGTAAACTTTAAGTCAGACTTCACGCCCGGACTGGTTGCTGCTGGGTGACGCAGTGGAGGGTGCCTTTTCCCCACAGTAAAGGCTCGCAATGAAGGCCCCTGACCTGCCGTCCGGGGAAGAGCGCTTGTAGGGTTCGCAGCGCGCGGTAGTCGTTTGGATGGTTGAAAAGAGGAACCAGAGCCATACCGTTGGCAATGTAAAAATTAGCATAGCTGGCCGGAAGTCTTCCAGTTTTGCCTTCCATCCTTCCCGGCATGGGGAGCGGGATAATTTCAAAGGCATGATGAGCTAGCTGAAAAGCTTTTTTCAAACGGTTGTAGTTGTCCTGGAGTGGCTTATGATTTTCATCTGCCGGATCTTCTTCCAGTACACAAACTATAGTATTGGAATTGACGAAACGGGCCACGTCGTCGATATGTCCGTCGGTATCGTCACCCACGATTCCGTCACCCAGCCAGACAACCTGGTGAACGCCTAAATAGTTCTTCAGATACTGCTCGATTTCCTCCCTGGAGTAACCGGGGTTACGGTTTGAGTTGAGCAGGCACTGTTCGGTGGTCAAGCAAATCCCCTCTCCGTTGACATCGACCGCTCCTCCTTCTAAGACCAAATCTGGTGTGAAACGTGGCACACGCAAGACCGGTGCAACCTTTTTGGGAATCTGCGCATCTTTCTGTAGTTCCTGATAGCGCTTTCCCCAGGCATTGAACTTCCAATGGTTAAAAGCCAATTCAATCCGTTCTTCGTGTCGTCTGAGAAGGAAATTCGGTCCGTAGTCCCGAATCCAGGCATCCACCGTTTCAATGTGATGAAAATTGATCTGGCTGATCAAAACCTTCCGCTCTTCCAGTTTGTGACGCACCTCCAGTTCTGCTTGTTCATTGTCCACGAGTAGATCCACTTTTTCGCCTTGCACTAGAGAAACGATCAGGTGTAAGAAAATTTCCTGTACGTCCAGAACCCGATTTGGCCAGGTAATTGGATCCTTGGGCCATGCCAGCCAGGTGGATTGGTGCGGGTGCCACTCAGCTGGCATATGGTAGCCCAGTTCCGCCGGGACCGGTTGTGGGATTTCACGCATCGGCAGTGGGTTGATCCCTGAAGCGAGTAGTTAACCCTTGGTAAGCCTCGATGCGGCGATCTCTAAGAAAGGGCCAGTTCCTCCGTGTCTCCTCAATCCTGGACAGATCACAGGAAACGACCAGAACTTCTTCTTGTTCTTTCAAAGCCCGAGCCAGAATACATCCAAAGGGGTCACAGACAAAGGACTGTCCCCAGAAAGTGAGTCGGCCCTCTCGGCCTACACGGTTGACAGCTGCAAGAAAGACGCCGTTGGCCACCGCATGGCCGCGCTGGATCGTCTCCCAGGCAGAATGTTGAGCCCTCACGGTTTCTTCCGATTCGCCTTCCAGCCAGCCAATAGCACTGGGATAAAAAAGAAACTGTGCCCCCTCCAAAGCAGTAAGCCTGGCGGCTTCTGGAAACCACTGATCCCAGCAAATGAGCATCCCGATCTCTCCATAGTGGGTCGAGTGGCTGTGGAATCCCAAATCTCCCGGGCTGAAATAAAACTTTTCACAATAAAAAGGATCCTCTGGAATGTGCATTTTGCGATATTTCCCAGCTAGTTTTCCGTCTGTGTCAACGGCGACAGCGGTATTGTGATAGAGCCCGGGTGCTCGTTTTTCAAACAGAGAAGTGACTATCACCACTTGTAGCTCCTGTGCTAGACGGCTCAATCGATCTGTGCTAGGTCCCGGGATAGGCTCAGCCAGGTCAAAGCAGGCCACGTCCTCTTTCTGGCAGAAATATGGGGACAGGAATAATTCCTGAAGACACATCAACTGAGCGCCCTGGTCTGTGGCTTGCCGGATTCTTTCGGTGGCCTTTTGTAAATTGTGTTTCGGGTCTGGGCCGCAGCTCATCTGGATCAGGCCGAGGGTCACCGTTTCAGACATGGGTTCGCGGGATTATAGCACTTCGCCATTTGTCTTGCTTTTCGTTGACTCCAGTGGCTCTACTTGCTATGATCCGCGTCATCGAACCGAGAATCGTTTGGCTGGTGTGATTGATTCTCTGCAGGTCAGCCTGAGTACTGAAGTGGCCTTTGGTGAGGTGATCGCATGCAGAAGTGGAAAAGCTTTCAATTGGCGCTTCGCGAATGGAGCATGGCGGCGAAGGCTTTAGTTTCGATTGACCACCCCATTCTGGCTCACATCATTCCTATCCGTCGCTGTAACCTTTCCTGTGCGTACTGCAACGAGTACGATAATTTTTCCGATCCGGTTTCCACCCCCGTCATGCTGCGCCGCATTGATCGGCTAGCTGAATTGAGGACTTCGGTCATCACCATTAGTGGTGGTGAGCCGCTCATGCATCCTGAATTAGAAAGCGTCATCACTCGTATTCGTGAGAAAGGGATGATCGCCGGGCTCATTAGCAATGGCTATTTGATGTCCCGCAAGCGCATCCAGTCTCTGAACGCCGCCGGTTTGGAACACCTCCAAATCAGTATCGATAACCTTCAACCCGATGACGTCTCCATGAAAAGTTTGAAGGTGCTGGACAAGAAGCTCCGCAATTTGGCCGAACTGGCCGATTTCAAGGTCAATATTAACTCAGTACTGGGGTCCGGTGTGAGAAATCCTAGTGATGCTGTGGTGATTGGTCGGCGGGCAGTAGAATTGGGATTTACGTGCACGGTCGGCATCATACACAACGGACATGGACATTTGAAACCGCTCGACGAACTAGAGGTGGGAGTGTTCCAAGAATTAACGCAAATCGGAAAAAATGGTTATCCGCGTCTTAACCGCTATTTTCAGAAGAATCTGGCGACGGGTAAGCCCAACAACTGGCGCTGTCGTGCGGGTGCTCGTTACCTGTACATTTGTGAAGAAGGTTTAGTGCATTATTGTTCTCAGCAGCATGGTTATCCCGGCATTCCTTTAGAAGAATACACCGTCAAAGATATCCGTCGAGAGTTTTTTACCAAGAAACCATGCGCCCCCTTTTGCACCATCTCCTGCGTTCACCAGGCCTCAATCGCCGATTCATGGCGTGCTCCTCAAGAATTAAATCGCACAGTGCGAAACGCCAAAACGACTCCCTTGGAAGAGTTAATTCAACTGAAAGACTAGTCCCAGAAATTCTAGTGTCCTGTCCTACAAATAACATGTTATTTGTGGAGACAACTTTGAGCTGAGATCGCAAAATGAGGAGGCAGCGATGGACACTAGCTTCAATAGGGAAAGTCTACTCTGCCATGGAGAATGTGGGTCAACTTTTATCCACTAACTGACGCGCTTCCGCGAATACCTGATCAAACATTTTTTTTGTTAATCGACCGGTCTGGGTGTTCTGCTGGCTGGGATGGTAGGAGGCGATTAGAGTAGTTTTAGAAGCCAGGAGGTAGATAGCGCCATGACTGAATCTTGGACTTGGAGTGGGACACAGCCAACCTGCCTCCCGGCGGGCGGTCAAGTAGGCCTTCCACGCGATCCGGCCGAGTGCAACCACCACGTGAACGTGTTTTAAGAGTTGAAGTTCTTTTCTGAGATAGAGGCGACAATTACTTAACTCCTCTGTTGAGGGTTTGTTCTTGGGGGGAACGCAATGGATAGCCGCCGTGATATAGGCGTCGCGCAGTTCTAAGCCATCATTGGAGTCGCGGCTTCGTGGCTGGTTGCAGAACCCGAACCGGTGTAAAGTCTCATAAAGGAAATTCCCACTGGCGTCCCCTGTGAAAACACGTCCGGTTCTGTTTGCACCGTGAGCACCGGGAGCAAGCCCTACAATGAGCAAATGTGCGACGTATTTTCCAAACGAGGGAACTGGTTTTCCCCAATACTCCCAGTCTCGATAAGCACGTCGCTTCTTTTGTGCTACCTGCTGGCGATATTCGACCAGGCGGGGGCAGAGACAGCACCTGATAATGTTCTCTTGAAGCTGACTTAGTTTCTCTGGCATGAGATGATGGTGGAAACACTGAATATCCCAAGCAGTTTTCTTTTCATTCTTCGTCCCATCTTTCAGTAGACTTAGTACTCGGTTTCATCAATGCGCTCATATTTGTCGCGAGGACGATGGTCCTGATTTCGCGAAGCGACGCTGCCGTAGATACCACTGCACCTCGTCAAGAAGGATCGACAAATAAGCAGGGCGCTGTGCCACCACCCTGTTTATTGAGAACTTGGTGGGTGATTTCTTCTGTTGTTCATCGTGGCTGATGCAATTCGTATCGCCGCGCCGTCGTGCCTCAAACTGGGACCCGTTACGCTTACCATAAAATGGTACCAACTTTGAGGACAGGAAACTAGAATCAACTCCTCCTTCTCCTCACAACCTGACGTCGTCAAATCGTCAACAAACGTAAGTGTATTTATGAAACTTAGTACTAAAATTACGTGAGTGACCCCTGATTATTTCACCAACAATACATGCGAAAAGGCGATGAATGAAATGAGGTTCATGGTTTCAATAGTAACGATTGCGTTGGATACATCTCGCGTGATCATTCCTCGCCTTGGAGTCAGACAGTGGCCAAGCGCCTTGCCTATTGTGTTTGTCACGGCTCTTTGCTTGTGGTGAGCTGTTCAGAGAGGAGAATGGGGCCTGGAGAGAGCTCAGTTCCTTCTTGCATTTGGCTGGGTTGTGGTCTTTAGGTTGACGGGCCTGATGGTGATCTACATGACGGGTGTGGCACTGGTCGTGACACTGGGCTGGTGCTGGATCCATTCGCGTCATCTGAATCTTATCCCTTTGGTGTTATCCCATGCGGACGGCCTCTGGCTATTCTTTATTGTTTCAATACATGTTTCACCGGAAGAATGCTCGTCGGTTACTCTTACCTGCAGTCGTAGCTGGAAGTAAGTCGTGGACGAGAAAAGACTCAAGCTGGGGATTTCACGGATTAACAGGAATGCGCTGATCAGTATCTCAAGTATTTCTCAGGTACTCAGTCCCTGAGTGGGCTATGACGTAGGCTCCGGTGGAATCACTCCAGATATTGACCATGGTACGGGACATGTCCAGGACCCGGTCAACACTCCAGATCAGGCCTGTATATTCGAGGGGCAGGTTCACAGCTTTCAAAATGATCACCATCATAACCAGTCCAGCATGGGGGATTCCAGCCGCTTCGATGCTCACGGTCAGTGCCAGGAACACCACCATGATTTGTTGGGTAAGGTCCAAAGAGACACCGTGGACCTGGGCAATGAAAAGGACGGTGACGCACTCGTAGAGCGCTGTCCCATCCATGTTGATGGTGGCGTCCAAAGGCAAAACGAAACTGGCAACGCGGTTGGGAATTCGTGCCCCCTTTTCTGCTCGCTCCAGTGTCACCGGCAGTGTTCCCGAACTAGATGCAGTGGAAAACCCCGTTAGGAGGGCCGGACTCATTACGCGCATAAAAGGAAATGGATTGCTACCGGTGAAAGAAAAAAAGAGCATGGGCAGGGTGACAAGGGCATGAATCCCGAGCGCCACCAAAACGGTCAAGACGTAATCAATCAGATCGAGGAAGATGTGAGGGCCGGTCACCGCCACCATTTGCCCCACCAAAGCCAGGATTCCTAAGGGAGCCAAGATCAACACAAACGAGGTGATTTTCATCATCACCTGGGCTCCCTTCTTGATGAGAACCGCTATGGCCGTGTGCCCGCCTTCAGGAATTCGGAGCAGAACGATACCAAAGAGCAGGGCCAAGAAGATGACGGCGAACATGTCGAATTGTGCCACGGTCGCTGTCACGTTGCCGGGAAGCAGGTCGACCAGCAGATCCCACACCGTTTCGGAGGGATATGCCTCCTGTGTTTCCCGAGGGACCGTGATGTCCACCCCGCAACCGGGACAAATCAGGTTAACGAAAGCCAGACCGGTCACAATAGCGAGAAAACTCGTCATGACATACCAGCCCATGGTCTTCAAGCCGATCCAGCCCAGTCCCTTCAGATCGCCTAAACCCAGCGTCCCGGTTACCAGCGTGAAAAAGACCAGAGGGACCACAATCATTCTAAACAGGCCGATAAAAACTCGTGCTATAGCGTTCAGACATTGGTAGATGAAGGTAGACTTCACCTGATTAGACAGAGCCTCACGGATTGCCTCGGCCTTGTCCTTGAGGAATCGTATCTCCTTGACCTTGGACTCAATAAAGAGGGCGAGTTCTCTATTCAGCTCAGATGGTAAGGATTCAGGTTGAAGATCGGGCTGCTGTTTGAAGAATTCTTGATGCGCCACTGTCTGTAGGGCCTGTGAGGTACTGCTGGAATACAACTCCCAGCCGATCAGAGCGCCAAGGACGATTTCCAGGAGGATCCACCAGTGCAACTTTTCGTGCCACACGATGGGCGGGAATTATAAGGACTTGCAGAAGACGAAACAAGCCAGCGGCAGGCATCTGTACGTTGACAGAGGATGGAGCTCTAACTAAAATCAGCCCCTGGGGTTTAGAATTGGTCCACTTTTGCTCATGCGCCAGCAAAGATTAGTCGTGGGAATTTCCGGTGCATCAGCACCGATCTACGGGATTCGCACGCTTGAAATCCTTAAAGACGCATCAGATGTGGAGACGCATCTAGTGCACACCAAGTCAGCCGAACGGACGGTTGCGCTGGAAACCGAGTACTCTCTGGAAGAAGTGCAAAAACTTGCCGATGTTTCCTATGATTCGGACGATATTGCTGCCTCTATTGCGAGCGGCTCGTTTCAAACCATGGGAATGATCATTGCTCCCTGCTCAGTTCACACTATGTCTTGCATTGCGCACGGTATCATTAAAGACCTGGTGATCCGGGCTGCCGATGTCACCTTGAAGGAAAAGCGACCTCTAGTCCTGTTGGTTCGAGAGTCACCCCTGCATTTGGGTCATCTGCGATGCATGGTGGAACTTGCTAAGATGGGTGCGACCGTCGCACCTCCTGTGCCATCCTTTTATCATCAACCTAAGTCTGCAGACGACCTTGTCAATTATAGCGTCGGAAGAGCTCTAGACATCTTTGGTCTCGACATAGGTTCGCTTCGGCGATGGTCGTCACCTTGACAAAGGATATAACAATTCAAGAAGTAAACCGACAGGGGAGCATTGAAGGAGATACTCTCCAATCAGTAACTTGTCTTTCCAGAAGCCATCCTCTTTTAGAACTTGTAGCGCATAGTTAGAACAGGTAGGGTTAAATCAGCAGGTAACCAGATAGCCCGTGATAGGGTGGCGGATAGTCTGGGTAGTTCGATGGTCGCCACTTTGGACTGATGAAGCCAGCCGGTTTGGAACAAAACGATGCTGGCTGTCAGTACTACTAATCAAACGGCCTTGCAGTCCCCAATTCCACTTCCACTGATCGGTATACCCGTTGATCACCGGCAGCGTCAAACGTTCACTCCGCACCGTTTTAATCATTGCGATGATGTGAAGAACAAAAATCGCTGGTGCAATTACGCAGCTCAACAGTGCAGCCAAGAAGGATACTCACGACGGGCATGAATCCCAGTATAGAGCTCGCCATAGCGAGAACGATCCAGAGTACGATTATGGACCAACAGTACCAAGCCGTGTTTGACATGCCACTGAACTTCCGAATCTTCTTTTTACACCAGTGGAAAAAGAGCCAATATCCAACGGTAGCTGAAAATCAGTATCAAGATGCGATTCTCTGATCTGTACACTAGGGAAGAGGGCGTCTCTTGCATAAATTTATCTTACTGGCAGCCGGTAATGAAAGTCCCGCGGATTGCGCTGTGAGCTTCGTGGATCCAGATGCCAGGCGTGTCCATCGAGACGATGTGGGGTTATCGTCGAAGAGGCGCCATACGATAGACAGACCCTTGCCGTCGCAACCCAAGGGCACCAATGGTTTGTGGCCCGTGGGCGGTAGTGCTCCCATTCCTGCCTAGCCAGCGAGCACAAATCCCTGGTACGGCGTGACTTTTACTACCAGTTACTTGCTTCTATAAGGCTTCCGTTTGGGCACGCCTTCTTGGCTTCTGCCCTAAAAGCTCTTTAGTTCCTAACACACGCGCCCTTTATAGGTAAGGATTTTCCCGGCAACTACACACATGCCCCTTGATTAGGTTTAAAAAAGGAGATTCGAAACCTGAGATCTCTACTTTCTTTCCGTGGACCTCGCCATAGGTAGGCTGCGCAATGCTATACTTGTTGCATGTCACGTGTTCGTTTGAATCGGGAGAAAGTTTCTCGCGCTCGGTTTCCTAGCCGCTTTGGAGATTTTGAAATTTTCGGTTTTGAAAATGAACTGGACGGTGAACAAGCGGTAGCTCTGGTCAAGGGAACTGTCAATAATAGCGCTCTTCCCCTGGTGCGGATTCATTCTCAGTGTCTTACGGGCGATACTTTACATTCATTACGCTGTGACTGTGGTGAACAGCTTGAACAAGCGTTGTCGAAGATGGGTGTCTCAGGTTGTGGTGTCCTCGTCTACCAGATGCAGGAAGGGCGTGGGATTGGCTTGCTCAATAAACTTCACGCTTATCAACTACAGGATGCGGGGATTGATACGGTGGAAGCTAATGTCCAGTTAGGTTTTGAGGTAGATCAGCGTTCTTATATTTTCTGTGCCCAGATCTTAAAGTACTTCGGGGTTTCTCGAATCCGTCTCATGTCGAATAACCCGGGAAAGATTCGAAGTCTTGAAGCAGAAGGGATTGAAGTGGTCGAGCGAATTCCACTGGTCATCAAACCCTCCGGGCTTTCCGAGAAGTACCTTAGAACCAAGAAAGAAAAATTAGGGCACTTGTTGGACTGATCAGTTCCTGCGATTGCTCGTAGTCGCCGCTGTAGTCAAATCTACTGGCCAATTTCTGTAAGCAGTTGCCTGGCCAAATTGGCATAACCGTGGTCCGGATGAGATTCCAGGTAGGTGCTGAGAACCTTGCGAGCTTTAGTCGTATCGCCAGAGTAGTAGTAAATTTTTCCCCGCAATAAGGTGGCATCCGCTTGTAAATTACTGTCCGGAAAGTGGCTATCTAACTGAGCCAGCTGCTCCAATGCGGCTTCTTTTTTTTCCTCTGAAGCTAAACTGAGAGCAAGATAATAGTGGCTAGTTTCCGTCATCCCATAGCGATTGTTGGGATCCAGAGCAATCACACGGGACAATCGGCGTTCAGCCTTTCCGAAATCTCTGCGCTGGAAATATTTTTCTGCTAGATCGTATTGGGCTTGGACGGAATCCGGCTGCTTCTCCGCTTTCTGTGTCAGTTTTTCCAGTGAACCCGAACCGTGGATGAAATGTTCGACGATTTTTTGGAAGCGATCAGGGGGAAAATATCCTTCAAGACGATCGATCTCGGCTCCCTGAGGGTTAAGTATCATAATGGTTGGATAGGAAGTGATCCCAAACTTGTTGTGTAAGAGAATACCGTCGTTTTCGGTTTCGGCATTTAGTTTCAGCCACACGTAACGATCGCCCATGTCATCGATCACTGATCGGTTGGTAAAGGTTGTCGCTTCCATCTGTTTGCAGTAGCCGCACCAATCGGTGAACAGATAAGCTATGATGGGTTTTTGGAGCGATTGGGCGATCTTTAAGCTTTTTTCGTAGTCTCCTTCCCAGACGATAGAATTGGGTCGGGAGCGAGTAGTGGCGAGAATGATCAAAATAGCCGCCAGCAGGATGAAAAAAATCAGAAAAAACTTCTTGGTTTTCGACATCAATGGATTTCCGTCGTTAAATCGTCATCTGTTCCTTTTTTGCCATCTGGACCTGAGGATCGAAGGTCATAGGTACTGGTAGATAAAAACCTGTAAATGAAAGGATTCGACCAGGCGTCAATGTAAAGAATCTGATCCAGGTGTTCAGGTGTGAGTATGTCAATTAACTTCATGAAATCTGACGCCTGGGGCACTTGGCCGTGAACACCGTTGTAGTCCTGAATCCCTCGCGAAATGAGATCTAATTGACGACGGGTAGTCTCGTCTCGTTTTTCATTGATCACCGCTAGGATATGATCGGTTTTTTCCCAGCGGCGATCCCCAAGGCGCACTTCTTCGATGATCCACCGACCTTCTTTCTTAGCCAGTTTCACAGCGGTCTTGATTGTGATCTCTGCAACAGCATGATTGCCCATCTGTTGGATATTTTCGACCTCAATATCGTCATCCTTGAGCGAGCTGTCGCCGAAGGTCCTGATCGCTTCCCACAACTGCTGGTCTATTTTCTTTGTACAGGAAAAGCATCCTAGTGCAATCAGAACACAGCAAAGTCGATAAACTCTCACGAGGGCCAATATAGCACATTCTGCTCTGCCCTCGTCCACGTGTGAATTGATTCTGACACCTAGCTGTATGTTCAGAACCTTCCCCAAAAATTATCAATTGATCTGTCCAAGTGGCTGAAAAAATAAGCGAGGAGAATCAGAAAGTAGAACAGCCGAGATTTTGGGAGGCATCGGTAACTTTCTTCGCCCAAAAGTGTGGGTCTCTGATGCACAGGATGCAGTGCTAGTAGGAGGGGAAGCCAACGGACTGGAGTTTTGGGCTCGCGGGGTGTTTCGAGGTATCATCGCTTGAGGCGGAGAAGCATCTCAGTTATTATCTGAAGTCCAGCGGTCGACCGGAGCGTCAGCTCATGGCTCATGTGGCTTCAATGTGGGAGGAAGCACTACGGGCTGTACCAGGTCGATTGAGCTTGAGATCACCAGCGTGCAGCAGTGCCAGCATCCGAACCAATCATGCGTATCATTGGAGGTAGGTACCGAAATCGGCGTTTGGCGGGTATCCGAGGAAACGTCCGTCCCACCAGCGATCGTTTGCGGGAAACCCTTTTCGCTGTGCTGGCGGATTCCGTACCGAACTCGGTGTGGTTGGATGCCTTTGCCGGTTCCGGAGCGGTTGGCATTGAAGCTCTTAGCCGGGGGGCTCGTTATGTTATCTTTAATGACAACCGCCCCAAGGCAGGAGGTTTACTAAGAAAAAATCTTGCGCTTTGCGAGCTGGAAGAAGGATACGAGATTTATCAAAGGGATGTGTCGGTCCTTCTTCGAGGTCTGCACTCACCTCCTTTGGATTTTGTTTTTCTCGATCCCCCATATCGTTTCGAACGCTATGCTCGACTCCTAAACAGCGTCAGCAAGGTTCCCTCGTTGCAAACCAACACCGTGATTATTCTGGAGGTTTTTAAGAAAACCTCTATTGATTTTTTGCCGAAAGCCCTGGCGGTTTCCAGAACCCTCCGTGTCGGAGACACTCAGCTGGTTTTCATCACTGCCAAGCCCGAGTACTAAGTGTCTCGTTTCCTAAGCACAATGATGTTCACAGATGTAAGGAATTTATGACTTCGGTGTTCGTCAGGGCTGTTCCTAGCCTTTTCTATTTTGTCCTGATCACCATGCTTATTGTTCAGCTTCCGGATGCGATAGGTGGAAGCTTGTCGGGCTTTGCGACTGACGAACAGGATAATCCGATGGCTGGTGTGGTGGTGATCAGTGCCAATGCTGGTGCGGCAGGTGTGATTCAGGAAACCGTCACTGACGAGATCGGTTTCTACCAGTTTACTTTCCTGCCGCCAAAAAAATATGATCTCCAGTTTCACATCGACGGCTATAAGACACTACTTGTTAGAGGGATAGCGGTTCGAGAAACTAGAGCAGTAACATTTGACGTTATATTGGAGCAGGGAGATACAGGCGAGGTGGTTGAGACAAGGACAGAGGAGTTGCTTGTTGAACTAGATCGAAGTGGTTTTGGTTCCTTTTTCACCGCCAAAACGATGGAGATTCTTCCAATGGCACGAAACATATGGGTCCTCTTGGAGAATCTCGATCCCGCCACGGTGACAAATCGAATTGATATTGGCGGAATCAAAAGTGAGATTCCAGCCCTGTTCGGAACAAACGGCAGTTCGTGGACTCAAAATGAATACAGGCTCAATGGGATCAACGTCACTGATCCCTTTGAGACTGGCAAACCTCTTTTCTATCCTACCTATCACACGATCAGTGAACTACAGGTATCAACAGCATTACATTCCGCGAGCACGGGTGTTCCCGGAGCCAGCCTTAATATCATTACGCATGAGGGAGGGAATCAATGGCATGGAACAGTCCAAGGTTTCTATCAGGGACGGGCTTTGAGATTGTCCTTAACGGACAGCATCTGGGTCTCAAATCGACCCATCGTGTTGGCGCTAGCGGCCTTCTTGTCCTCGTCCTTCTTTCCGGTGATCCTCCGCATCGTCGGATCCACCGATAAGCGATGGGCAGGATCTTCATAACCCGCCAGACGGCTGTACACGGATTGACGCAGCAAGGCCGTGAGATCGTGTTGGATGTTACGCCCGGTCCGCCAATCGTGAACAATGGAAGGTACACTATCAAATAAACCTAAGGCTTCATCCAGATCCCGATAGGCGAGAAGCCCGGCATCCGATGTGACCTTAGCGGGACGGGCTACTCAGGATAATAATCTTGACCAGGATTTACGGGGGGAGGGGGCGACTTCTTCGGAGCGCTTCAGGTCGTACTTTTCGGAAGAAGCGAATCTGGGGGGTCCCATCCTATCCGAAAAAGTTTTTCTCTTTAGCTCTTTTTTCAAACAACAGTTTTCCAAGGAAGTTTCTGGCTTTTCCAGAAAAGTTGACTCCGTGGTTATTTCGGGGTTAACCCATTTGACCTACGAGCGAGACCGTCTAGAGCGATTCCACTTCTTGTGGACTCGGCAGAAGGTGGAAAGTAATCATTTTGGAGCCAATTTTCGGACTGAGCCTTCAGCCACGCTGGAGCTGGAAGATGACTTTAATATCTTGCAAACACGCTGGCAGCGATTGCTCGGAGAATCAACGGTCATCACTAGTCATTTTGGTTTTTCACAAGGAACACTCGATCGGCACTTTCAGAGAGGTTTTGAAACAGAGCGAAGCCAGACTGACCTGTTTACGGAATTTCGCTCGGGACTGGCTCCGCTTGCGATCGAATCTGAAAGGAACCGATTTTCTGCTGGCTTTGGCCTTAATTACATCAAGGGCAACTGGCTAGGAGGGAGTCATCATTTCCACCTCGGTTGGCGATGGAACCTTGGAACGGTTTCGTCACGGCACAGCGTCTTTGAAGACTTGAATCTGCAGTTTCTCCCCAACGACTTTCATCCCTATAGGAAGAGTGAGACTCTCCCCTTTTCCGTGGTTCAGTTCAATACTCCAGTTCATCCTCGCGAATCTGTTCGAGATCACAGTGTTTTTTTCCAGGACCTGATCAATTTTTCTGGCTCGATCGCGCTACGGTTAGGTTTACGGTTGGGGTCCACTCGGGGAGGGCTTCCTGAGCAGTCGAGTCCGGCGGGTTCCTTTTCGGCAGCCAGACACTTTCCAAAGGTTGAGAATCTGATCAATTGGAATACATTTGAACCGCGCTTGGGACTGGCTTTCCCTCTTTTCAAGGGTACGGGCACCTTGGTTCGTATGGGTTTTGCCAGTTACTTTCACGGTCTACCGGCCAATTATCTGGACTTTCAAAACCCAAACAGTTTAAGCTCCAGAGTTTTTTCCTGGAACGACCTGAACCAAGATCGTGCTTTTCAAGCTCAGGAGCAGGGGCAGCTGCTGCGAGTCCTTGGCGGGGAATTTACCAGTATCAACCCTGATCTAAAGCGTCCCCGTACCCGTGAATTCACCATCGCTATCGAACCACTCCTGTCGAACAAGTTTACGGCCAGCATAGTGCTGATTCGTCGCGATCAAGTCGATCTCTTGGAGACGGTCAATCTTGGAGTTCCTTTTTCCGCTTATACGCCAGTCGAAATCACCGATCCCGGTGGCGATAGTATCTTTGGTACTCCGGATGATCAGAGCCTTACTGTGTTCAATCAACGCCAGGAAACCCTGGGACAAGATCGGTACTTGTTCACTAACCCTAAGGGATTTAATGCTGTCCACAGAGGGATCCAGGTTGTGATCGCAAAAAGCTTCCCGGAAAGCTGGCATTTTTATTTTGCATTTTCAGCCTACGAGTCGAAGAGTGCAGCCAGCCCCGGAAACAGTGAATTCGAGAATGATCCTGGGGTTGTGGGGACTCTATTCGATAGTCCAAACACTCTGATTAATACGCGCAACCGATACTTTTTCGACCGAGCGTTCACCGGGAGGATAGCTGGCTTTTATGAGACTCCTTGGGGAATACGCCTCTCGGCCATTGCCAAGTACTACGATGGGCGACCCTTTGGAAGAAAGCTGGTGTTGCGTGGATTCAACCAGGGAGCCTTTTTCATTCACGCGACTCCGCGAGGTAATCCAATCGGTCATCGAACAGAATTCAACTTAAACGTAGATCTCAGGATCGAAAAGAGTTTTGCTTTTCGGGGGAAGCAGTCCTTCTCTCTCTCATTGGACGTTTTCAATTTGTTGAACGCCAACAACAAGACTGATGAAAACGAACTCACTGGCCCCTTTTTCGGAGAGCGAATTGCACTTGAGTTTCAATCCCCTCGTGTGCTTCGTCTCGGACTGCGCTACGATTTCTGACCACCGCCGAGTTCCTTAGAGTTTGATACTCGCAGCCACTATCGATCAGCTGTTACCCGAAAGAACTTGTCGAAAACTCAGGAAAAGATGTTTACAAACTGCCTAACAACTGTATAATCCAAACGGGACTTATTCACAAAATCTGTTTTTGAGCAGTTAGGCTCGTTTTTTAAGAGGAGGTGTGGGCATGGCTCCACGAAGAATGTTTTTGCTCGTCGGCTGTGTACAGCTCTTGCTGTTGGCTGGGGGCTGTGTCAATAAACCCCCTACGCTGAACTGTATCCCTGACCGGGCAAGCGTCACTGAGGGGGATTCGGTGTCAATAGAATCTAATGCGTACGATCCCGATCGGAACGACCGACTCAACTTTAACTGGCGTGCGGAGAGTGGAAAACTTACCTCTCAAAACGGCACAGCGGTTTTCGATAGCACTGGCCTGAGTCCGGGAACTTATAGCGTTAACCTGGAGGTGCGCGATCAAAAACAAAATGCAGCCAGGTGCACGTTGGATCTCACAGTAGAGAAGCGTAAGTTATCTCCGACCATTTCCTGTGAGTCTACGGAGGTGGGTGTCACTGAAGGCCAATCGACGACGCTGCAAGCCAGCGCTTCTGATCCGAACAATGACTCGCTGACTTATAGTTGGACTGTCGATGCGGAGGACGTAAGCAACGATCAACCCTCCTTCGAGTTTGGAACAGAGGGACGCTCAATTGGGGTCCATGCCGCAAAGGTGACAGTGACGGATGTGGATGGGATGACCGCAAGCTGTGGTTTTAGCATTACTATAAGGCGCCGGCCTAATAAGAGTCCAAGTGTGAGTCTAACCCTCAGCAAAAATGAAGTTTATGCTGGAGCAGAGATAAACGCCGAGGCTCAGGCTAATGATCCAGATGGTGACTCCCTCAGCTACTCCTGGGCTCTTGACGGCCAGAGCCGTTCCGAAATTTCCTCTGAAATCCAAATCAATACTGGTAGCCTTGCCGGAGGAAGTCACAGTGTATCAGTAACTGTTAAAGACGATCGCGAAGGCACCGCCAGCGATACCCAGTTGTTCTCAGTGCGGGAGAAGATCATAATCCAAATGGACAGGATTCGACCTAACAATATAGCCAAAGCTAAACTCGACGAGATCGCTCTCAAGATGCAACAAAATCCCCAACTGAGAGGTTTAATCGTTGGTCACACGGATGATCGAGGCAGTGAGAGAGGTAATGAACGGTTTGGTCTGCGTCGCGCAGACGTCGCCAAGGATTACCTGGTAAAGGAGCACCAAGTTGATCAGAGCCGTGTTGAGACTCGAAGTGCCGGCGAAAGCCAGCCGATTGCGGATAACCAGACGGCCGAGGGAAGGGGGGAAAACCGCCGGGTCGAAATAGAGCTATTCGTCCCCTGAGCTGAGGTTTTTAGCTGACCAACTACGCCTGGTTTTTGCCTTGAGGAACGGCCAGGGAGGATATACTGTTTTCAGATCACAGGCTCCGCCGTGAAAGCTGCATCCCTGGTTAGTCTCTCGTCTCACGCCGTACTGTTGAGGGAGTTCATCGGCTGAAACGCCCTTTAACCTTGTTTTTCCTTTACTCAATTGAGAGTGAGGGATGTACAGGCCAGCCCCGGCCTAATCCCAAAAGTCCAGCAAAGCCACTCGGCAGGTGTTTTAGGTTGTTTTTTTATAGATCGGGGTACTTGTAAGGTAGGCCGTGGTTCTTTATGGCAGAGCGGGTTACTGCTATTTATCCGGGTTCTTTTGACCCAGTCACCAATGGGCATTTAGACATTATCGAGCGCGGCACCACGATCTTTGATCGGGTAATTGTAGCAGTCCTTTTGAACCAGGACAAAGAACCTATCTTTAGCATCGAAGAGCGCTTGGAAATGCTAAAGAAAGCCACCTGTCGCTGGGATAGCGTGGAAGTTGACACGTTCCAGGGATTATTGGTGAGCTATGCTGTGGCGAGAAAAGCTCGGGTGATCCTCCGCGGCATTCGGGCCGTGACCGATTACGAATTTGAGTTTCAGATGGCCCTCATGAACCGCCGGATCCAGCCAGATATTGAGACGATTTTCATGATGCCGGCGGAGGCCTACTCCTACTTGAGTTCCAGTCTTGTGAAGGAAGTTGTTACCCTGGGTGGTGGTGTGAGTGGTCTGGTTCCGTCAGTGGTCGAAAGCTACTTGGAGAAAAAGATTGGGCCAAAGAGTTTTTAAAAGGAGAGGCTAAGGCTGAGCAGTTCTCTCTTGTGTACGCCAGAGTGGAGGCATAAATGGATTCCAGGGGAAGGAAATTTCTCTACGCTTCTTCCGGTTTATGTGTTTTGTCTCTCCTGGTCGTTTTTGAAGTGCCTGGATTCTTTCACTCCGGTCCAGTCGAAGTTGTAGAAAGTGTCAATGCTTTAACTCCTATCCTGCCCACTCAAGCTCCTGGTGGGCTAGAGGTCAAGATCTTTCAAGACGTTTTTCCACGCAATTCTACACTTCAGGATATGTTGCTGAATTACGGCTTTAACAACGAGCAAATCCACAGGTTGGTCCAGGACGTGAGAGAGGTCTATAACTTAAATCGTGTGAGAGCTGGTCACCGTCTTGGTATCGAAAGATATGACAATAACATCTTCAAAGGTATGACCTATGAGATCAATGACGAAGAGTATCTGTCGGTAGAGTATGACACCGATCATTACGTGGCATCACGGATCACCCGCGACTTCGAGATCGAAACTGAGGAAATCTACGGGGAGATTCGATACTCACTCTGGGACTCATTAGTTTCCAGAGGCGAAAGTCCTCAGTTGGTAGAGTCTCTTGTGGACATTTTGAGATGGGATATCTCTTTTATCGCGATCCAGCCCGGTGACTCCTTCAAATTGATCGTTGAAAAGAAATTTCTGGAGGGTCAGTTCGTCAAGTATGGGGAGGTTTCCTCTGTTCAGTTCAATCATAGAAACAAGACCTTCTATGCTTTTCTATTCGAACATCCAGGAAGAAACAAAAAGGCATACTATGACGAAAATGGAAATGCGGTGAAAAAAGCGTTTCTAAAAGTCCCGTTTACATTCGACCCACGAATCACTTCAGGTTTTTCGCATTCCCGTTATCATCCTATTCTTCGCAGGAGACGTCCCCATCTAGGAGTGGACTATGGAGCACCCACTGGAACACCTGTTCTGGCTTCTGCCCGGGGAAAAGTGATTTTCGCCGGAACGAGTGGAAGAAACGGTAAGTTGGTGAAGATCCGTCACATCAATGATTTGGTGACTAGCTACGCCCACCTCTCGAGGATTCGTGTTCGTGCTGCTCAAAGAGTGGCTCAGGGTGATGTTATCGGGAACGTGGGATCAACCGGCTTCTCCACCGGTCCTCATCTGGATTATAGAATTCAGGACAGAAGAGGCAAGTTTCTCAATCCTCTTAAATTTGCTTCACCGCCTGCCAAACCAGTTGATTCGCGTCACTGGAAGGAGTTTGCTGTCGTGCGTGATACTCTCACGCGACGCCTAGAATCCATCTCCAAAAACGAACCTTCTCTGAATCAAACCGCCGCAGTGGGGGGATGAGGAAGCCGCCCATGCCTGGCAACAATACCCGATCCTTTAAGGTTCGTAAGGTGTTCGATGGTCAGACCAGCCGTCGGGACGATATCCTGGCTGTCGAGGAGCCCCTAGAAATTCGGCTCAGGTTCAAAAGAGCGGATGTTTGGGTGGAGAGGAGCATCTCGATTACTATGCGGACACCGGGTCACGACTTTGAGCTGGCTGTCGGATTCCTTTTCAGTGAGGGAATTCTTCATGACTGTGGGGAGATTGAGGAGATCGATGATCAAGGTCAACGGCGAGACCCTCAGCAGGATTGTAACATTGTCAGAGTGCCTGTTCGTTCCAATTTTTGGTTTGATCCTGAGCGTTTGCAGCGCCATTTTTACACTACATCAAGCTGTGGAGTTTGCGGCAAGAGCTCGCTTGAAGCTCTTAGTGTTATGAACTGTTCTAAACTCTCGGAAGACCGTCTCATCATTGGTGAAGAGGTCATCCTCAAGCTTGGTGAGCAGTTGAGAAAATCACAGTCGGTCTTTGAGCAGACGGGCGGTTTGCATGCTGCAGGACTTTTTAATACTGAAGGTGATCTAGTCAGTCTGAGAGAGGATGTGGGACGGCACAATGCGATCGATAAGCTCATCGGTGAACAGTTACTGGCAAACCGGGTCCCTCTTTCCGAGCATCTCATGATGGTCAGCGGTCGAACCAGCTTTGAAATCGTGCAAAAAGCGATCATGGCTGGTATCCCGGTGGTTGCCGCTGTAAGCGCTCCTTCCAGTCTGGCGGTTGAATTGGCAGCCGAGTTTGGTATGACCCTGCTCGGGTTCGTCCGGGGTAGTCGCTTCAACATTTATACTGAAGCTCAGCGAATTCAGTTGCGTTGTCTGGAGTCCCGGTCCCAGGGTTCATCACAGGTTGTGGACATGTGAATGGTGGTCACGGATCCTCCTATCTTTGGAGTCTGTGGTTGGCGTGGATCCGGGAAGACCGCTCTGACCGAGAGATTACTTCCCCGCTTGCGCAGCAGGAGACTTCGTGTTGCTGTCATCAAGCACCGTAGTTTTGGTATCCAGCTTGACCGTTGGGGTAAAGACAGCGAACGGTTTTTCCGATCCGCTGCGGACGTCTATTTACCGGGGTCTGGGAAAGAGGTTCCTCAGGCTCGGCCCCACCAGAAGCGTAGCCTTGTCGATCTTCTCAAATCCCTTCCTCAGTGCTATGACTTGGTTATCGTCGAAGGATATAAGGAAACAACGCTGCCCAAGGTTTGGCTGTTAAATCCTTCGAAAGACCCTCCTCCCCCCTCAACCCAAGAAATTGTTACTACTCTTTTACCTGGCTCAAACTGGACTGAGACGATATTGACCTTCATCGGGGAGTGGTTACCCGGACAGTGGCTGAAAACGTCGGTTCTTGGATGTGTACTCATTGGAGGTCGAAGTACACGGATGGGCCAACCTAAACACTTGATTGAAGAAAATGGTAAGACCTGGCTGCAGCGGATCCTAGAAGTGATCCAGCAGGTTTCCGCTGGCGTGGTAATAGTGGGAAGAGGTACGGTCCCAAAGGAGTTAGAGGGTTTTATACGACTGCCCGATGTTCCTGATAGCAAGGGACCCTTGGCAGGAATCCTGGCCGCCATGCGTTGGGCTCCGTCTGTCTCATGGCTGGTAGTAGCTTGCGACCTTGCCGATCTCTCCTCGGCTGCTTTACGCTGGCTTCTCAGCACTCGCAGGCCAGGTGTTTGGGCTACCCTCCCTCGATTACAGGGAAATACCCATGTTGAACCACTGTTGGCTCATTACGACTTTCGCGCCCGTTCTTTGTTGGAAACCTTGGCAGCTAGGAAAAGGCTTTCACTGAGCGAGCTTGCCGCCAGTTCCAAGGTCATTACACCGTCACCCCCCTCCTCGTTGGCGCCTGCCTGGAAAAATCTCAACACCCCGATCGATCGAGCTTAGTACTCGGTTCACAAATACGGCTCACGTTTGTAGAGGATGTGGTGAAGTGAGGTCACAAAGAGAGGAGGAGCAAGGTTAAAATGAGGTTTATCCCGCAACATCCTCAGCCGCAGGGTGGTGACAGGACTGTCTTGCTTTCTTTGTCGATCCTCCTTGACAATGTGCAGCGCTATTGTTCGTGTCATCGCTTCGCGGAATTAGGACCGTCGTATTCGCCACAAATATGAGCGTACTTATGAAACCGAGTACTTAACAAAACGAGTGGACAGTCACCACTGTCCCTCGCTTGAAATTGGGGAAAATGGTGACTGTGCCCTGGTTTGGAATTGAGGCCGGTGGTGACCGTCCTAATCTTCTTCTGGTCGCGGTCCCTGTGTGCCCAGGAACTCGATCTTGAGAACTTCAAAATCTTCCGGAATATCTGGGCTGTCGAAATTGACCTGATTAATCTTCTCAGCTAACAGCTCAAATTCCGAGCATTTGACGGCCTGTAGTTTAAAACGATGATCTCCCAAATCAATAATGACGCGGGCAGGTTCAGCGAAGTCATCGTATTCTCCGTCCAGATCTAGTCCAATGAAGCTGTTGCCGAGAACTTTCAGAAATCTCATCGTGTAAGGTTCCCCAGCCACTCCGGTATCCATCGAAAATTCCTGAAGCGGGGCCTGTCTTCCCTGTTTGTTGTAAATGTGGATTTGTCCCGGGCGAAAATCCCACTCGCCGGGGATGAGGGTGATGATGTTGAGGATGGGAATCCAGACTTCCTCTGTGCTTTGCACCATCTCCAGGGTCCAGATGTGCCTGTCGTCAATAAAGACGTGACAAGGTGATGACGGGAGAGGACTCCCCGCAAGTGCAAGCAACAAGCTCAAAAATACACTACTCAGGTTCGTACAATACACTAATGCTGTGCTGCCCCCTTAATGAGGATATCGGGTCGACTTCAATAGTAGAAAAACTGTCCCTCTTTGACCGAAAGCATGCCGACAATCTCGCTAATATTGTTAATCTTTCGTTCCTCGCAGTATCGGCGAAGACCGCGGATGACTTTAATAGAGACCATCGGATCGAAGAAATTGGCCGTCCCAATCTGAATGGCCCGAGCGCCTGCAACCATGAACTCCAAGGCATCTTTTGCCGAGGTGATACCACCTATCCCAATGACTGGAATTCTAACCGCCTGTGCTGCCTGATAGACCAGACGGACCGCCAGGGGTCGAATGGCCGGTCCGGAAAGCCCTCCCGTTACGTTGGAAAGGGTAGGGCGACGCCTGTTCACATCCACACTCATTCCCACGAAGGTATTGACCAGGGTCACCGCATCCGCTCCAGCATCTTCGCAGGCTCTTGCAAACACGGTGATGTCAGTGACGTTCGGGGAAAGCTTCACCCACAGCGGTTTTTGGGCCACTTTCCGGACCGCATTGACCACCTGGAAGGTCATTTTAGGGTCATGGCCAAACTGAACGCCACCTTCCTTAATGTTGGGGCACGAAATGTTAAGTTCAAAAGCACTGATTTTAGGATAAGGGTTGAGCTTGTCCGTAACAGCGATAAATTCTTCGATCGTTGTGGCAAAGATGTTGGTGACGACGTGTGTGTCATAAGGTTCCAAGAGGGGTAGTTTGTCCCGAATGAAACCTTCTATCCCCACGTTTTCTAAGCCGATAGCGTTGAGCATGCCCCCCGGGGTTTCGAAGATTCTTCCCGGAGGATTTCCAGGTAACGGTTTGAGGGAGAGACCCTTGGTACAAAATCCTCCCAACTCTGAGATGTCAAAAAATTGGGTAAACTCCAGGCCGTAGCCAAAGGTTCCGGAAGCTGTAAGGATAGGGTTCTTGAAATGCAGCCCTGAGATGTCGACGGAAAAGTCCACTAATACACCCTATCAGCCTGTGGTGAAAGTTCAGCAGGTCGCGTGGCGAGTACCGTGGGTTTGGATGCCAAACGTGCCGTTATCATCGAGTAGGCTCCACACTACAGACAGATCCCCATCGCCGCAACCCGAAAGGCTCCAGGGGTTTGGGGCCACTGAACGGCCTTGTTCGTCAACTTCTACCACGGGTTGCTAAAGGATAGCACGACAGAACATACTGGAGTCAATCATTACTCTTCTTTTTCCCACACGAACTCTGCTCCGTCGAAAACGGGACCATGGCGGCAGGCCAGCCGGTAGGAGGTGGTTGTTTTGATGCTGCATCCTAAACAGACACCAAACCCACAAGCCATTTTAGCCTCCACTGAAATCTGGCAAGGGACACGATATTGGGCAGCTAGGGAGGTTACTGCTTTCATCATGGCATTCGGTCCGCAGATATAAAAGAGCAATCGGTCTCGTGGAAAGTCTCTCACATACTCCTTCAAACCTTCTGTGATCAAGCCTTTAAAACCAGCACTCCCATCGTCTGTGGTGACAAAAACTGGAATGTCCAATCGACGAAAGTCTTCCAGGACCACCAAGTCTTCAGCTGCCCGACCGCCATAGATGAGATGCACTTCCTGGCCAGACTTCTTAAGCTGCTCGGCCAGCAAATAGAACGAAGCTATACCAATGCCTCCCGCCAAAAGAAAACTAATCTTTGCTGAGGCAGCTGCGGTATCGAAGCCGTTTCCCAGGGGACCAATCAGGCTCACTGAATCACCAGTTTCCAGCGTGGCTAAACGGCGAGTACCTTCCCCCACAATTTTGAGAAGCAAGGTGATGCCCGACTTACAGCCTTTTTCTTCTTTGATTGAGTAGACAGCCAAAGCACGTTTGAGAAGTGGGTAGGGAAGGGACTGGTCTCCCACCTCGGCAGCCATTACAAATTGCCCAGGCCATGTTTTTTCAGCCACTTCGGGAGCTCGCAGTGACAGCAGATAGGTATGTTTCTGGTGTCTCACATTCTCGATTACTGGCGCTTCCAGGACATAGCTCATAGACAAAAGAATAACATTCTTTTCTAATTGAATCATCGAATCAGTGGTAGGAAATTGGTTGCGATTCCGGTCCTTGCTCCCATGAACCAAAGGCCGCAGGTTCGAATCCTGCCGGGCGTACTATGTATCTCCTTAATTCCACATACTTTAGAGAATCAGCTCACTGGATCTGACTCTCGTCAAATTGGCAAATGTCACCACTTGTCTGTCATTTTGACGGAATAGCAACATCACATCACGACTCCCCAAAGCCCAACCTATAACTCCTTCATCGACTCCACCTCTGAAATGGTCTTGCGGTGTTTTGCATACCATCCGGGGTGCTTCTGCTGGGCATGCATCACCAGGGCTCTCTTGTTATTCCCATCGATCTTTACTACAGCTTTCTCAACCTGGGTCTTACCCTGACGGCAACGGCGGGCTCGGATGTTCCCTGGGGGAACACCCTGGGGATGGCACGGATGTATGTGTACACCGGCTCGAGGTTTGAAGTTGACGCCTGGTTTGACGGGGTGCGCAAGGGACATACCTTTGTCATCAATGCTCCCATTCTTGAGTTGACCGTCAATGGTAGGATTCCGGGGTCGCGAATTGAAGCGAACCCGGGTGAGCGGCTTCACGTGCAAGTTCGGGCCCAAAACCCTCCGGGGATAGCGCCTCTGGAAAACCTGGAAGTGATCGCTCTGGGAGAGGTTCTGCATTCCGTTGGGGATCAGGGTGAAGTCTTGAAACTTGATTTTGAGCTGGTGGCAGAAAAAAGCCTTTGGATAGCGGCGAGATGCTCTGGAAAGTTTGGTGAAGCGACACCTGGCTGGACTCCAGGAGATCGAGAAAACCCTGGAGATGCTAGCGCTTGAAGATCCTTCACATCCCATAGTTCAACAGGAAGCGGCGCTTCGCAGTCGTATCGCCGAAGCCCGGCAATCTTACCAATCTCTACTCGAAACGATTCGAACCGAAGCTTTACCCTAAGTATTCGGAGGAGGAAAGCAGCTTATAGACTACGATGCCGTTATCATAGGTTCGGGAAACGACGGTCTGGTAGCTACGTTTCACCTGACCCAAGCCGGAAAACGGGTGCTGAACAACCTGTGGGATGAGTAAGAGGAAGAGAAGAGTTACAAGATGCAGTGGTGTTACCAAAACTCATACCAATTCATCCTAATTAGGACAAACCTGCTTTTGCTGTAAAAGAGGTCGAAAGCACCGCGACTACTACCTAGTATCAACTCCACTAAATCCCGCTAAAATGGCTCGAATCGGATCCATGATCCAAGCGCTCAATTCGTGGTATTATCTGAATCGCTTTCGGGAGAACGGAATGGAAACGAACTATCTCCGACAGATGATGACCGGTGAGGAAATGAACCGGGCTCTTTCAAAAATAGCGGCGGAGATCCTCGAAGATCTCCAAGATCTAAACGACGCAGTCCTAGTTGGAATCCATAGTCGAGGAGTTCCTCTTGCCGAAAAACTTCAAAACAGGATCAAAAAGCTCTCCGGAAAGCAGCTGCCTCTTGGAATCTTGGATATTACTTTTTATCGGGATGACCTGTCTTTAGTGGCTGATCAACCTGTGGTGAAAGGTTCGCATCTGAGCTTTGATGTGACAGGGAAGAAGGTAATCCTAGTCGATGATGTACTCTATACAGGACGAACCACTCGCGCCGCCCTCGAGAGCGTCATTGACTATGGGCGTCCTCGACAAATTCAGCTGGTTGTTTTGATCGACCGCGGGCACCGAGAATTGCCAATCCAGGCTAATTACGTTGGCAAATACATTGAGACGGCCGAGGACGAAGCGATCGAAGTGCGGGTGAGCTCAGTTGACAATGAGGATGGAGTTTATTTGACGACCCGGGAAGGGATACAAAAAACCAAAAAGTGACTCTTGACCACTGATTGTCGGTCAGGTGTTGGGGCCAAGCTCTTTGCTTTCCAGCCCGCGAAGACAGGCCATTGGTTTTATGGCGGGATCAGTTAGTCAGATTGTCGATTAAGTTCGTTAAAACATGGCTCTCAGTTCGAAGCATCTACTGGGAATTGAAGACCTGTCGGTTGCCGATGTAGAGTTGATTCTGGACACTGCCAGAAGTTTCAGGGAGGTTTCTGCCCGACCGATCAAAAAAGTACCTACGCTGCGGGGAAAATCAGTGATCAATCTATTTTATGAGCCTTCCACTCGAACGCGTTCCTCTTTTGAGCTTGCTGCCAAGCGGCTTAGTGCCGATGCACTTAATTTCAACGTTTCCAACAGTAGCGTCTCAAAAGGCGAATCATTAATCGACACCGGACGCAATCTGGAGTCGATGAACCCGGATATCATCGTGATCCGGCACAGCGAGGCGGGGGCTCCCCATTTACTGGCCCGCTATTGCAGCCACTTGCGTATCGTCAATGCGGGAGATGGGATGCATGAGCACCCGACTCAGGCCTTACTGGATGTTCTTACGATCTTTGACCACAGGGCTTCTCTAGAAGGGTTGAAAGTCACCTTGGTTGGGGACATTGCCCACAGCCGTGTGGCGCGATCGAATGTTCTTCTCCTCCGAAAGTTGAAGGCAGATGTTTGGGTATGTGGCCCTCCGACTCTGATCCCGATACAATTTGAGCGATATGGTGCGAAAGTCACCTACCATCTGAAAGAAGCGCTTGAGGGTGCCGAGGTGGTGATGATGTTGCGCATACAAAGAGAGCGCCAGCAAGAAGTCTTGTATCCTTCTGTAAAGGAGTATTTTAATCTTTATGGTCTGAATAAGGCGAAAATGAAATGGGCCAGACGAAACGCAATTGTCATGCATCCGGGACCAATCAATCGCGGGATAGAAATTGATCCTGAGCTGGCCGATGGCGAGTTCTCGGTAATTCTTGAGCAGGTCACTAATGGCGTGGCGGTGCGCATGGCTGTGCTGTACCTTCTGTTGGGGGCCAGTGAGGAAATCTAGCGGTTTGTTTACGCAAAATGGCACCCATTTCAGGAACGAACCACTAGTGCGAATCCATCAACAGAGACATTAAGAGATGACTTTACTGTTTCAAGGAGGGAAGATCGTCGATCCAAGCCAGAAACTGGAGAAAAGGGCGGACCTATTGATCGAAAGGGGAAAAATCGCCGTGGTTGGGAAGGTTAGGGCCGAGGCAAACTGGAAGGTTGTGAATGCTTCAGGCCTTATCATCGCTCCTGGTTTTGTGGACATGCACGTGCACTTGCGTGAGCCGGGTCGTGAAGATAAGGAAACCATTTTGACTGGAAGCCAGGCCGCCGCCGCCGGTGGATTCACGAGCATCATGTGTATGCCCAACACCGATCCGGTCGTCGATAACGAGGCTGTGACCCGTTTGATCCTCCAGCGTGCCCACCAGGCGGGTTTGGTGAATGTGTTTCTGGCAGGAAGCATCACCAAAGGATCCCAGGGTCAAGAATTGGCCGAGATTGGAGAAATGGTCAGCGCGGGCGCAGTGGCGATCACGGATGACGGAAAACCGATACAGAACGGTCAGATCATGCGCCGTGCCTTGGAATACGCAAAAATCTTCGACATCCCTGTCGTCGACCACTGTGAAGACCCTTTTCTAGCGGCGGGTGGCTGCATCAATGAAGGCGCTGTCTCTACACACCTGGGCCTGAGAGGGATGAGCCGAGCTGCTGAGGAGGTCCATGTGGCACGCGACGTCGTGTTAAGTCGAATTACCGATGGCCGTGCCCACATTGCCCATATTTCAACTCGCGAATCCTTAGGCTGGGTCCGGCAAGCCAAGGAGCAATCGATTCCGGTTACTTGCGAAGTCACCCCTCACCATTTCATTCTTAGTGAAGGAGACATTAAGAATTACGATACGAATTTCAAAATGAATCCTCCCTTGCGTGAACTGGGAGATGTCGAGGCTATGCTGGAGGGATTGGCCGACGGTTCCATTGACTGCATCGCTACGGATCATGCACCGCATACGCGACTGGAAAAGGAAACGACCTTTGAAGAAGCAGCCAATGGAATCATTGGAATGGAAACCGCTATTGCACTGGCCTGGGAGTTTTTGATTAGGCGCGGTATGATTTCTGTGTCTCGGCTTGTGGAACTTTTCAGTATTAATCCTAATCGTATCCTTAACCTTGGCCGCGGCAGTTTACAGGAGGGTGCCATCGCCGACCTTACTGTCATCGATCCTAACCATGAGGTCCAAGTTGACATTTCAAAATTCAAATCAAAGAGCCGCAATTGTCCTTTTCATGGCTGGCGGTTGCGTGGCGCACCAGTGATGACAGTGGTGTCCGGGAGGATTGTGTATCAGCGGTCAAACTAGAGATCCGGAAACGGGAGGATGCAGGTTGGTTTTTGGGCCCCGATTTTCGCTCTTGCCGACCGGGTCGGTATACTAAGCACTCTGTTTCATCAATACGCTGAGGATGCGTATTGATGAAACAGAGTACGTACAGAGAAGAAAATTCTAGTCAAATTGTTCGTCTAAGCTAGTGATGAAGCTGGATTCTCGTCTTCTTTTCGTTTTTCTGATTGGACTTTTCCCCGTTTTCACCCGTGCACAACAGGGCGACGAAGTGAGTTTCCAACTTACCGTCGATACTCCGCAGGTGGCTGCGGGCGGTCAGTTTAACGCAGTTTTAAGTGCGCAGATCAAATCGGGTTGGCACCTGTATTCGCTGACTCAACTCCCGGGTGCTCCCCCCATCGCTACTTCCATCTCGGTCCCCGAACATCCGGTTTTGAAACAGGCTGGAGTAGTTCAACAATCCCCAATTTTGACCAAATTTGACGAAAATTTTGGGATTAAGACAAGGTTTTTCGAGCACGAGGCCCAGTTTGAAATTCCGGTAGAAGTGAGTTCCACGGCGGCGTCAGATACATACAGCTTTCCCGTGAAGGTAAGATTCGTCGTTTGTAGTGACACCGTTTGTTTAGCACCTCAGACCCTAACGCCGACCACGAAAATCAGGATTACCAAAGCAGCGATCGGTTCGTCTCCTCCAGAGTCGAATCCAGGTGAACAGGATGAGTTAGCACCGTTTGATACGGCTTCTGTCCAGGTTTCCAACTCGGCTCTGCCTGCTACTTTTCCTCCTTCAGCCACTGCCAGGGACGATGAATCCCTTGGTGAATCTAGTAGGGAGATGGGGTCGCGTGAACTCATAGGGAGCCCGGATAGTTTTCCTCAAGCTGGGCTCTCACTTTCCACACCGGCTTATATCTGGTTGGCTATGACCTGGGGATTCCTGGCGCTGCTCACTCCTTGTGTGTTTCCCATGATTCCCATCACGGTCTCCTATTTTACCAAAAGGGAGGCAGTCAGCAGGAGACGGGCGGTGGCAGACGCAGGTCTTTACTCCGTCGGGATTGTTCTGACCTTCACGCTGGTCGGTTTTATCTTGACCTTTCTCTTTGGGGCGGGGGGAATTAATCGCTTGGCGGCCAGTCCATGGGTCAATATTGGAATTGCGCTTGTCTTCGTTGTCTTTGCGTTAAACCTCTTCGGAGCCTTCGAAATCCAGATACCCTCAAGCTGGATTAGTGCGGTCGACCGCACATCTACTGCAACGGGTGGTGTGCTGGGCATCTTGCTGATGGCCCTAACGTTTTCTCTGACTTCCTTTACCTGCACGGTTCCCTTTGTGGGTACGGTGATGGTGGCGGCTACTCAAGGAGACTGGTCATGGTCGCTGATAGGAATCACGGTCTTTGCCACAGTCTTTTCCGCTCCTTTCTTTTTGCTCGCTGTCTTTCCCTCCTGGTTGAAATCTTTGCCCCAAAGCGGTGGCTGGATGAATTCCCTTAAAATCACGCTAGGATTTGTGGAACTGGCTGCTGCTCTTAAGTTTATCAGCAATTTTGATCTAGCCTATCAGTGGGAATTCTTGACCCGTCCTGTATTCATCACGATCTGGCTTTCGATCGCCCTAGTGATCACGATCTATTTGCTCGGCTGGTTTCACTTCCCGCATGAAGCTGCTAGAGAGTCCATCGGTGCGGTTCGCGTTCTTTTGTGTATCTTCTTTTTAGCGGTCTCTTTTTATCTACTGCGTGGTCTTTTCGGATTTCCCCTTGGCGAACTAGACGCCTTTCTCCCTCCAAGGGGCTATGGAAACTCTGTCTCTACCGCTCACTTCGGAACTTCGCAATTCAGGGAGGAAGAAAGGTGGCTGACAAGTTACGAACAAGCTCTGGAACTTGCTCGGCGCGAAAACCGCTCCGTTTTTATCGATTTCACCGGATATACCTGCACAAATTGCCGCTGGATGGAAGCGAATATCTTTGTTCTGGCCGAAGTGCGGAAGCTTTTGGAGAAATATGTTTCGGTACGGCTGTACACTGATGGGCCTCAGCTTGAACACGAGGAAAACCTGCGTTTCGAGAAAGAGCGTTTCGGTACGATTGCCTTGCCCTTCTATGCTATTGTATCCCCACGAGAAGCGGTCATTGCCACTTTTTCCGGAATGACCCGCAACAAGCAGAAATTCATTGGTTTTCTGAATCGGGGATTAGAAATCTCTCAAAGATCTTTGAATCAGAGATCGGGGAGGGGAAAGCTCATCAGCAGAGAAATGCGGAGCAGGTTAAACGACTGATTTGGAGGTTTTCTATTCGTCCGGTAGGTTGACGATGATGTCGCCCGGGCGTGCAAGGTTGAAATGTCCTCGAGCGATCCGCTCGATTTCAATAGGATCGTTTCTGAGTTCGTTGATGCGCTGGAGGTAGAGGTGGTGTTTTTCTCGAAGGCGAAGGTTTTCTAACTGCACTTTTCGAAGCTCCAGCTGAGATTTGCGGAGCTCCAGATAACCCCCTTCTCCAAAGATCAGGGCATACATCAGGGAAAGAGAGCCAACGAAGAGCAAAATAAAACGGAGTTCACGTTTTGCTTTACGACTTATTCTCATTTTTCGGGAGAGAAGAATATGACTTCAATCCGGATTGTTTTCTCCACCATTGACAGCGAAGAGAACGCGAGAAAAATGGCCCGCCATCTCGTCGAAGAACATCTCGCTGCATGTGTCAACATTGTTTCAAATGTTTCTTCTGTTTACAAGTGGGAAGATGTACTGGAGGAGGAAAAGGAGTGCTTGCTGATAATCAAGACGTCCGAAAATCGCTTGGAAGAGCTTATCACTCGCATTGTGGAGTCACATCCTTACGAAGTCCCCGATGTCGTAGCCTTCCCCATTGAGAAGGGCTACTCGTCCTATCTGGAGTGGGTGATCTCGGAAACGAGAGGCAGCTGAATAGAATTTTTAGTTTCCAAAATACGTGCTGCTCAGAGCAGATGGGGGAAAGCTCCAATTCGACATTTCTGAAGTCCTGTTTGTAAACTTTTCACTACCTCGTCATGAACCTGTTGCTACGTTTGTAAGACAACGAAAACCCACGTTTGCACGACGCTCACCGCGCAAAAGTCGCTGGGTTCGCTGATAAACTAACATTTCTCTTAACCTGCCCAGGAAAGACCCACCTCGCACCACAACCTTTATTTCCCCATTGTCTTTGATGACGGTTGAGGTCAATTCAGCTACATTCCCTCCCATATCGTAAATCTCGTAAGGAGATTTATCTGCCGGGCGGTTACCAGCCGGTTCTACTTGATCGGTATTAAAGTTGGCCTGTTCCGGAGTAGGCACAATGTTACCCCAGGGAAAATAGGCTCCTTCGGTCCCTCGGGCTGCCTTTTCCCATTCTTCTTCGCTGGGCAGGCGACCTCCACTCCACTCGCAGTAAGCCTGAGCATCTTCTTGAGCGACCCAAACCAGGGGGAATGTGGATGCCCACTCTGGATAAATTGTTTCCTCTGACCAATGGTTCAGATAATCAATCGTATTCGTGGGTCGATATTTTGTGTCTAGGAGAAAATCAGCATATTGTCGGTTCGTTACTTCGAACTGATCGATATGGAACTCAGGCAGGCTAACACTGCGCTGCGGGATGACAAACAGCTTACGCAGGCGATCCTCCATTCCTGGGAAGTTCACTCTAGATCGCCTCAGATAGAGTTGAAATTGTGTTTCACTGGCCCCAAAAAGGAAGGGACCAGTCGGGATTTTGAATTTGTTGTCTAGAGGATCGGATGCGGAGATGGGCGCAATCGACCCCAGCGTGAACATTTGTGGCGGGGTAATTTTGGAGTGAGCCTTGGCCTGAGGATTGTCTCCTTCCTTACAAGTGGCAAGGAGACCCAAGAACACCAAGAGCAAGACCCAAATGAATTTTACAGTGTTACCACAGCAGTTTAACTTCCTTTCATTTTTCTTGATGTGCACTATGGAGGCATCTACAAGGAGGGGATTACAATCCAATGTGTTGGAATTAAGGCAGATTCGAAAAAAAGGACCGAGATGTTGCAGCGGTTTGAATATTGATCTCAGTAATCGACTACTTAGCTTTTCTAAGGTTCCTTCTCGATTTCTTTTTCGTGGCTACTCTTAAGGGACTGTTTAAAGTTGCGGATCCCCTCTCCCAGACCCTTTCCAAGCTGAGGGAGCCGGCTAGCTCCGAAGATGACTACCACGATGACCAGAATGATTACCAATTCTGTTGCGCCAAGACCCATATCGGTTTACCTCACATAGCTAGATTGCTCTGAGACAAGCCCATCTTACTCTTTGGTTGAGCCCTGTGTCAAACACTGCTTTTAGCCGTAAGGACCCGTGGTTAAAGTCGCGGGAGTGGAGCGCCGGGGATGTATGGTCGCTGGCCAAGCGAAAAGAGGAGTCGATGCGAAGGCGGCGGCGAGATATACATCTTGCTGAAGATTCTCTTCACAGGGCGAGCCGTTTGTCCTTGATACGACGTGTAACACGTTCACGATCCAAAAATTCAAGCAAAGGGATCGCATATTTCCGACTGATCTGGAAGAGGTCTTTAAACTCCGACACGCTGAAGATTGCCCCACTGGGGAACGATTTTTTCAACTCCTGTTTTAGAAAGTCAATCTGGCTGGAGGAAAGAACGATATGCTGGCTGACCCGAACCAATTCACCAGCCTGTAGCAAGAAATAATATACTTCTTGGATCTTGTTCTCGTGATCTGGTAGTTCTGCGAGCACTTCGTTCAGGGTAGGAGACTGGGGCCATCGTTCTTTCAGGACTTGAAAGATTTGCTCACGAATCTTCAGTTGGCTCTCACTTAGTTCTACCCTTTTCCCGTAAAGCGAAACAGTACTGGCACTTGCCCGAATCTGTCTTTCTTTCCCCAACAAGTCCAGTGTGAATTGGAAGTAGGAGTTGGCGGTGGAATCGAAAAACCGACTCTTCAACTCTTCCCGGGGAAACCCTGTTGCCAGAGGATTCGAGGAATGAAAGGAGCTCAGAAAATTGACGAGTCGTTTTTTCAGGTCTCTCAGCGTAGCCTTGAAAACCACTCGGAAAGGCTCTTGAGGAACTAAAACCACTGTATTTAGGCTCTTTAGAATGTCCAGTAGATGGGCTTTCGTGTAGCCGGTACGCGAAACCAGTTCGGAAAGTAGCATGCCCGAATAACCTTTACATTTGATGAAATATTCGAGCAAGGCATGATCGATTGTAGGACGTCCGGCCTCCCAGTTTGACTGTAGTGTTTTCAGCTCTGAAAGAAGCTGTGGTAGATCTTTTTTTTGGTGTTTTTGGGGAGCATTGTCGAGAATAACGCCTCCTCCAATGGTAGTCATTGGGGAATAGCGACGCAGGATAAAATGATCTTTGGGGAAACATGCGGCAGGACTGTTCAGACGGAGTTGGACCAAGGCTGACTGACCGGGGTGTAGGTGCTTTCCTTCCAGGAGATAAACTCGGCCAATGAGTTCTGCACTGCCGTAATGAAACCGTATAGGACTGCGCTGTTTCAAGGGTTGTGGAGCGTTGGGCACCAAACGGACCAGTGCATCGAACATGTGTGACAGTTTAACAGTGTCAGATGGACAAAGAACCATCCCTCGTTTCAGGTCTTCTTTTTCGAATCCGGTCAGGTTGAGAGCTGTTCTTTGACCTGCCCCGGCGAGTTGTGCTTTCCGGTTGAAAATCTCGATCCTGCGCACCTTCCCTATTTTTCCGGAGGGATAGACCGAAATTAACTCTCCCTTCCTTAGTTGTCCTGCATGGGGAGTACCCGTAACCACTGTTCCGAATCCGTGCATACTGAAAACCCGGTCAATGGGGAGACGGAATATCTGATTGAGAGGAGATACAACAGGGATTTCCCGCTCGGCTCGACGAAGCTCCTGCCATAGAATTTCTCTGAGTTCAGATAGACCCGCTCCACTAAGACTGTCCACCGTGATTACGGGCGCTTTTTCTAAGAAACTGCCTTGGACTAACTCTTGAACTTCTTTCTCAACAAGGGAAAGAAGTTCTGGTTCAACCAGGTCTTTTTTGGTGATCACGACGATTCCACGAGGGATTTCTAAGAGTTTGCAAATCTGAAAATGCTCAATGGTTTGCGGCATCACCGATTCATCAGCTGCGACGATCAGTAATACGAGTTGGATTCCACCCACTCCTGCTAACATGTTCTTGACAAATCGCGCGTGTCCGGGGACATCGATAAACCCAAGTCGATAGGGATCTAATTCCATGTGGGCAAAACCGAGATCAATGGTGATACCGCGGAGTTTCTCCTCCTGTAATCGGTCGGTATCGATCCCGGTCAGAGTTTTCAAAAGGGTCGTCTTACCGTGATCGATGTGTCCGGCGGTTCCGATGATGAAATCCTGCATGAAATCATTTTAACTCGCATTTGCCATAGGGGACACTCAGATTACTTGCCTGGATCACCTTTCTCACTAGCCTACTGTAGTCACATTTAACTTTAGTTTTCGTCCCATTAAGCCAGTGGTTCGTATGGCCTAAGCAGCTAATGAGTACTAGGAACTAAGTCAGACATTAGGAACAGTCATCAATTCTAGCAATGGTTTTCGCGACCTTGAGCTGGGTTGAAACTGGTGACTGTCCCTAATCTATCCCTTGTCGGAGTCGTCGTGCTCTTCACACATTGTCCCAACTGGGAACTTTCGGCAGAGAACTCTTTTTGACACGTACCAATGCGGGTCACTAATATATTTCTTTTCAGGGGGGTGGCAAAAAATGTTAGAGAACCTTTCGACAAAATTGCAGAAGATCATTCGAGATCTGAAAGGTGAGGGACGGATCTCAGAGCGAAACGTCGAAAAATCAATGAGGGAAATTCGTCTTGCTCTCTTGGAGGCAGACGTTCATTTCAAGGTTGTTAAGGAATTTCTGTTCCAAGTGAAAGAAAAGACACTTGGACAAGAAGTTGTTCGCAGTCTGACCCCTGGCCAGCACATCGTCACAATTGTGCATGATGAGCTGGTGAAACTTTTCGGCCCGGAGGTCCGAGATTTGACCTATGCCAAGGAGCCCCCCAGCGTAATCCTCATGGTTGGCCTACAGGGAGGTGGAAAAACGACCAGTACCGGCAAATTAGCACTGTGGCTGAAGAAAAACGGACAGCGGCCACTGATGGTTTCGACTGATGTCTATCGTCCGGCTGCCATCGAACAGTTGGCCATTATTGGGCAAGCTATCGATGTGCCGGTTTTCGAGGACAAGAGTGTGGGCGATCCGGTGGAACTGGCGCGAGAAGCAGTCCGTTATGCGCGAAAAGCAGTTTCTGACGTTTTGTTAATCGATACCGCTGGGCGGTTGCATGTTGATGTGAAGCTCATGAGAGAGCTGGAGAGAATTCAAGCCACCGTTCACCCCCACGAAATCTTGTTGGTTGCCGACGCCATGACGGGGCAAGACGCAGTTAACTCCGCATTGCAGTTTAACCAGCGCCTGGACTTATCCGGTATTCTTTTGACCAAGATGGATGGTGACGCGCGAGGAGGGGCTGCGCTCTCAATCAAAAGCGTCACCGGGAAGGCGATTAAATTCATAGGCGTGGGGGAGAAGTACGAGGCTTTAGAGCTGTTCCATGCGGATCGGATGGCCCGCCGCATCTTAGGCATGGGCGACGTTCTCAGCATAATCGAAAAGGTCGAAGAGGTCGTTGATGAGGAAAACACACGCCAAATGTTGGAAAAGATCCAGTGTGATGAGTTTACACTGGAGCACTTTCGAGATCAGCTTCGTCAAGTTCGACGGCTTGGTCCTTTGGAACAGGTTTTGGAACTGCTTCCTCAGATGGGACCTTTCAAAGGTTTCAATAAATTGAAGATTGACGATAGAAAACTCTCTCATGCCGAGGGAATAATTAATTCCATGACTCCCAGCGAACGCTCACACTATAAAACTATCAATGGTTCACGACGCAGGAGAATCGCGCTGGGAAGTGGGCGGCACGTTTCCGAGGTGAATCGTTTGCTAAAACAGTATCAGCAGGCCAGAAAAATGATGAGGCAGATTAGTAAAGGCTTTTCCGGCAAGCGGTTACGCAAATTAAACTTCCCGATTTAAGGCCTGTCTGATACAATCTTGTTTTCCCTTTGAGGAGGTTTCCCTTGTTAAGAATTCGTCTAAGTCGCCATGGAGCCAAAAAAGATCCCCATTATCGAGTGGTGGTTTCGGAGAAAAGCAGTCCGCGAGATGGGCGTTTTGTGGAAGTAGTAGGATACTACAATCCGGCTGTCAAGCCGGTTCGCTTGAAGCTAGAGCTGAAGCGAATCGACTACTGGGTCAAGCTGGGGGCACAGCCATCAGATACCGTGAAGGTGTTGATCAATAAAGTCAAATCATTAGAGTGATTGCTCGAGCGTCGTTTTCTTCTGGTCCTCAGGGAACTTGACCGAGCCCGTTGGATGTTCGGATATGCAGAATTTCAAGGAGGCGTTATGAAAGAGCTTATCGAAATGATTGCGAGGGCGTTGGTGGACAATCCTGATCAGGTCGTTGTGACTGAGGTGGAAGGTGAACAGACCACGGTGCTGGAATTGAGAGTAGACCAGTCCGATCTAGGTAAGGTTATCGGCAAACAGGGACGCACGGCCCGTGCTGTCCGGACGCTCTTGGGAGCGGCAGGTATGAAAATTCGGAAGAGATTTGTGCTGGAGATCTTAGAATAGTTGGATCGTTTCGTTAGCGTTGCTCGCATTGTGAGAACACGTGGGGTTCAAGGGGAGGTTTGCGCAGTCCTCTTGACTCATTTTCCCGAACGTTTTTCTTCTCTCCATAGAGTTCGTATTCTGAGTACGGCAAGTCAATCTTGGGAAGAATTGGAAAATTTTTGGATTCAGCGGGAGAGAATTGTTCTAAAATTTCGCGGCCGTAATCGGCTGCAGGATGTTCAGAGCTTAGTGGGTAGTGATGTTCAAATTCTTCAACAGCAGCTTGTAAAACCACCCAAAGATACATTTTATCACTTCGACTTGATCGGATGTCGAGTGGTTGAAGATCAAGAAACTTTGGGGAAGGTGGTGGGGATATTCGAGACCGGTTCCGCGGGTGCTAACTTGGTGGTAGAAACGGGAGCAGAGAAGGAATTTATGGTGCCTCTAGTGCGGGAGTTTGTGCGGGATGTCAGCGTCGATAAGAAACTGATCCGCGTCAAGTTGCCATCGGGCCTGGTCGATCTGACGGCAGACGAGTCCAAGAGGAAGCGAGATAAACAAAGGCATGAACGCCGTAACAGGGGAAACTGGAGGCGGAAGAAAGATGAAGAGGACCAGGTCAGGAAGCAACAAGAAGATCCAGTCAAACTAACCCGTTCCGTCCTTGATTCTCTCAGTGGTCTCCCAGGCTCGGTCTGAGCCTCTCTTTTACTCCTTCGCCATGTTGGTCAGCATCATCACGATATTCCCGGATCTTTTCACAAATGTTTTCAATGTGGGCATGATTCGGCAGGCGTGTAAAAAGGGACTGTTAGAGATTGAGGCCATCGATCTCAGAGAATTGACAGGAGGCAAGCATCGAGTGGTAGACGACCGGCCTTATGGTGGAGGGGAAGGGATGGTGCTCAAACCCGAACCGATCTTTCGGGCTATCGAAAGGTGTCAGGAGAGGCGGAAAGAGGCTCCGCGCGTGGTGTTGTTGACCCCTCAAGGAAAACCATTTGATCAGACCAAGGCCAAGGAGTTATCCTTGAAGTCTCACCTAGTCCTCATTTGTGGACGGTACGAGGGTGTTGACCAGCGCGTGGCCGATCATCTCGCCGACGAAGAAATCTCTGTTGGGGATTTTGTCTTGTCGGGCGGGGAGTTTGCCGCACTGCTGATTGTGGACGCGGTTTCGCGATTGATTCCTGGGGTGGTGGGAAAGGGTACTGCGGTCTTAGAGGACTCTTTCATGGATGGGCTCCTAGATTATCCGCAGTATACTCGTCCAGTGGAATTTCAAGGGTGGAAGGTTCCAAAAATTCTACTGTCTGGCGATCACCTCGAAATTCAACGTTGGCGAGAGCAAGAGGCTTTGAAGCGAACACGGGAGCGAAGGCCAGACTTATTGGACAAGCAAGATCACGAAAGCAGGAGCGTAAAGGAAATCTGAGCTAGAAAATTCGTTTGATTTTGCGGATGGGGCTAGTAATTCATGGTGAAAGTCCAGCAGATCACGTGGCGAGCGCCGTGGATCTGGATGCCCGGCGGGGACCTGAAGCCTAACAAGAGAAAGGTGCACAATGAACCTCCTCGATCATGTCGAGAAACCATACACGGCCAAAAAAATACCGGAGTTCACCGTGGGAGACACGGTTCGGGTCAATGTGAAGATCAAAGAAGGAGAAAAATTCCGCACCCAGGCTTTTGAAGGAGTGGTGATTGCGATTCACAAAGGAGGGCTTCGCTCCTCCTTTAAGGTTCGAAAGGTTTCCTCCGGGTACGGAGTCGAAAGAACATTCCCTTTATACTCGCCGGTGATCGAGAGCATTAAGCGTATCAAGAAGGGGCGAGTACGCCGGGCCAAACTTTACTATCTGAGAGAACGTAAGGGTAAGTCGGCGCGGATCAAAGAAATCCGCTGAGCGGAGTGCATTCAGGTTGGCGTGAGGGAAAGAAGAAGCGACTCTTGGAAGGATACCGGGAGAGAAAAAAGCCAGATCTGGAATACAGGGACATCTTAAAACGAATACGGCAGTTGTCTCTGCAGCTCCATGATCAATAAATTGCTCTTCTGCATTTACGTCCTCTATTGCTTCGAAGTTGGAGTTTTTCTTGTTGTTCTTCCTTGGATGGGCCTTTGGGAACAGAATTCTTTGCTGGAGTCCTATTCCTACTTGAGATCCGTCGTTCTCAATAATTTTTTCCGTGGGGCCATTTCAGGTCTGGGGGTGGTCAACCTCGTGCTGGGAGTGTGGGAAGTTGCTCACTTTAACTACTATTTTAGAAAAGCGTAAACTGAAATCTCCACTTCTGTACGGTATCTCGGCGCGACACATCTTCCCCCAACTTGATCCTCTGGATTATCTAGAATTGCTCTTCCAGACTCGTGTCCATGTTTTGCAGTGGAGGGAAAAAGATCTGGAGAAAAGGGAAAGTCGATCCTTGGTGCGGCGGGGAGCAGAATTAGCCAGGCAAAAAAACAAACTCTTTCTGGTGAATTCTCTGACTGAGCTTGCCTTGGAAGAAGGGGCTGACGGTGTTCACCTAGCCGCTCATCACGATCCGGTCAAAGCCCGGAGGCGAAGCCAGCACCTTTCTAGAGATGCATTTCTGGTTGGGAAATCCGTCCACTCGATCAGAGAGGGGAAAACTGCCGAAAGGGACGGTGGAGACTATGTTCTGTTAGGCCCTATCTTGCAACCAATTTCTAAAGAGTCAAGTCGACCACCTCTTGGTCTTCCCCTCCTGCGCCAGGCTGTGCAAATGCTAAACATTCCGGTTTTTGCACTGGGAGGAATCGATCAGACTAACCTACAGTCAGTTTTCAAGACCGGCGCTATCGGAGCCGCCGGAATCAGCTGGTTACACCGTGAAGTCGCTTCGTTACTGTAAAATGTCGTGATGCACGTATTACACCTTACGTGATTTATTCGAGTACTTGGAACGGCAGCGAATGATAAGCACCTAAGTACTCGGTACGAGACACTCAACGGTTGAGGAGTAAGCGATGACTTGTGCACGGATTATCATCTCTGCTCAAAATGCCGAGAGGCTTGAGAAGGCACAGGAGTGGGCGGAACAACAGCGGAACTACTTGGACATCCTGGTGTTAGCTCCTACACGAGGGGCTGCCGATGATTTTGCGGTAAACCTCTGTTTGGAGAACGGCAGCCTGTTGGGGATTCAGCGGATGACGGTAGCTCAGCTGGCGCCGGCTATCGCGATTCGAAAAATGGCCGAAAAAGATCTGGTGCCACTCAACCATTTGGGATTGGAAGCCTTAGCTGCCCGGTGCATCCACGATTGTTTGCAAGGCAACAGGCTTGATTTTTTTAGGCCGGTAGCGGGGATGCCGGGCTTCGCTCGCGCTCTAGCTAGAACCCTCTCAGATTTGCGCTTAGAAGCGATCAAACCAGATCGTCTCACCTCCCTGGGAAAGCCAGGCAAAGATTTAGCGCTTCTTTTGTCGCTTTTCGAAGATCAGCTGGAAATGCAGTCGGTTGCCGATCTGACTACCTTGTTGAAGCTTGCTACCGAAGTAATAAAGGTAGAGGGTGGTTATTTAGTCGGCATTCCCCTTTTGCTTCTGGACATTCCTCTCCGTTCATCTGTCGAGAAGGCTTTCTTCAAAGCTCTGACTAACCGGAGCCCTGCGACATTAGCCACTGCTTTTTCAGGTGACACCAGTGGTATCAAGGCTCTTGAGGAAGTGATCGGCGTGAAAGCTGAACGGTTTGATACTCCCCGCAAAGCGGCTCTTAAGACATCTCTTTGGCAGGTTCAGCACTCTCTTTTCAGTCCAACAGAAATGCCAGCCAGTACATCAGATGAGAGTCTCGTTTTTTTTTCAGCACCGGGGGAAGGACGCGAATGTGTGGATGTGGCTCGACGAATTCTTCAGGCGGCAGAAGAGGGTATTCTCTTTGATCAAATGGCTGTATTTTTACGGGATTCCGATGTGTACCAACCCCAGTTGGAAGATGTCTTTCGAAGAGCGGGAATACCGGGTTATTTCAGCCGAGGAACAGTTAGACCCCATCCAGCCGGGCGGGCCTTTTTGGCTCTCCTGGTGTGTGCCTTAGAAGGTATTTCAGCTTCTCGTTTTGCTGAGTACCTCTCCTTTGGTCAGGTTCGTGCCCTTGACGATTCAAGAAGGCCGTCGCGCAAAGAAGCGTCCTGGGTGAGACCAACAGATAAGTTCCAGATGACTTTTAAGACGGTGGCTGCTGACGCTGGAGAACTCTCTCAACCTAACGAATCAGAAGAGGATACCGATAAGTATCCTGTGGTTTCGGGAACCCTTTGGACATCATTTCACTGGGAGAGACTATTGGTTGATGCTGCTGTGATCGGAGGAAAGGATCGGTGGATTCGCCGACTCAATGGACTCGAAGCTGAGTTGGAGTTGAAGTCAAGAGAAACAGATGAGGAAAATGCGCAGAAACTGGCTCTGCAAAAACAACTCCAACGACTGAGAAACCTAAAGAGTTACTCCGTTCCTCTTGTGGAATTTCTGGACTCATTGCCAGCGAAGGCATCTTGGGGACAATGGTTGGATGTTCTTCGTCAACTCGCCGCCAAGGCTTTGCGCCGTCCGGATTCTGTCTTGGCCGTCTTGTCAGAACTGGAACCGATGGCACAGATAGGGCCGGTGGAACTCTCAGACGTGCGGGGAGTCTTGGCTGAACAGCTTACCTTCTTGCGCAACGAGTCTTTTGGAAAGCGGTATGGGCATGTCTTTGTAGGGACTCCGCAAGAAGCTGCTGCTAGGTCATTTGAGGTGGTTTTTCTTCCCGGCTTAGCTGAGGGGATTTTCCCCAGGAAGGCACTGGAGGACCCGCTTCTCTTGGATGAGCATCGTGAAAAACTGTCAGCGACACTTGCCGTGCGAAAAGGCGAGGTCGAGGAGGAAAGACTTCGGCTTCGGATAGTCGCCGGGGCGGCCTGTCTCAGGCTGGTGATTTCATATCCGCGAATGGATGTCACACAGGGAAGGGCTCGGGTTCCGTCCTTGTACGCGCTGGAGGTACTTCGGGCTGCTCGAGGGTGTTTGCCAGAACTACGCGAGTTGGAGAAATGGGCGGAGGAGACTTCGGAGACTCGCCTGGGTTGGCCCGCTCCACAGGAATTCTCGACGTGCCATCGATGATGCCGAGTATGATCTTTCTGTTTTGGATTCGCTTTTGCACAAGCCAGATCGAAAGATCGTAGGTCGTGGGCGATTTTTGCTCCAGGTCAACTCTTGTCTAGCCCGATCCTTGCGAGCCCGCTATAAGCGTTGGAAGCCGGATTGGTCTGACGATGATGGAATAGTCACTCCGAATGAGGAAGTCCGTCGGATCCTAGAGCAGCATCGTCTTTCCAGTCGAGCCTACTCGCCGACTGCCTTGCAAGCGTACGCTGCTTGCCCATATAGGTTTCTTCTCTATACCATTCACCATTTGCGGCCTCGAGAAAAAGTGGGACCTATTGAACAGATGGATCCACTGACTCGCGGAAGTCTCTTTCATGCGATCCAATTTGAACTTTTCCGGAAGCTGGAGGCGGCAGGGTTGCTTCCGATGAAACCAGATAATCTTGAGCAAGTAATTAACCATGCAGATGACGTGTTGGATCGTGTCGCAGGGGATTATGAAGAAAAATTAGCACCGGCCATTGCTCAGGTCTGGGAAAGCGCGGTTGAGGATCTTCGCATAGACCTGCGCTGCTGGATTCGTGAGGTTACTCGTACGGATCAGCAATGGGAACCGATCCATTTCGAGTATTCATTTGGACTTCCCTTCGGAAGCAGTAGGGATGCTCAGAGCAGCGAAAAGGAGGCGGTTATCCTAAACGGCATGCGTCTCAGAGGCTCGATTGACCTGGTAGAAAAGAATAAACGACAGGAAGTGCTTCGAATCACCGATCATAAAACCGGGAAGGTTCCCTGGCAGCGGCCTCAGTTTGTTGGAAACGGGGAGGTGCTTCAGCCTCTTCTTTACGGATTGGCGGCTGAGAAGTTGTTAGGACTGCCTGTAGAAACGGGACGTCTCTTTTACTGTACTCAACAGGGAGATTTTCAACAGTATTCGGTAAGTTTGAGTAAGGAGGCGCAAAAGCGGATTCAACAAGTGATTGACACGATTGATCAGGCGATCAAATCGGGTTTTCTTCCTGCCGCCCCTCGGAAAAACGCCTGCCGATTTTGCGACTATCGCCCGGTATGCGGACCCTACGAAGAATTTCGCACCGGCCAAAAGCGTAGAGAAATGCTAGGGCAGCTTGAGGCAATCCGAAAGATACCATGACTGTCAAGTATAAGTCGCCGCCAAGTGATAAGGAGGCTCGTTCTCGGATCCGTTCTTCCCTAGATGAAAGTTTGATGGTTGAAGCGGCAGCGGGAACGGGGAAGACGTCAGAGCTAATCAGCCGATTGGTAGCGATCCTCCAAACAGGAAAGACAACCATCGATCGAATTGTAGCGGTCACATTTACGAGAAAGGCAGCTGGCGAGCTCAGGTTACGAATCCGGATGACCTTGGATCGGAAGCGCACTGAAACGCTCAATGTCCAAGAGACTAGAAACTTAGAAAAGGCCATTGCTCGGTTGGAAGAAGCTCGGATTGGCACCATTCACTCTTTTTGTGCTGATCTGCTCCGAGAGCGACCTGTAGAAGCTCAAGTCGATCCTTCCTTCGAAGAGCTCTCGGAAGAAGAGGCTAGTCGTCTTTTTGAGCAGGCCTTCCGGGGTTGGATTGAGAAAAATCTCGCTGAGCTTCCTCCAGGACTTCGACGGTCCTTTAATCGCTCAGTGGTTCGCCAGGGTTCTGCTGATCTTTCACCTCTCGAGCAGATCAAAAGGGTCGGCTGGAAGCTTTTAGAGTGGCGAGATTTTCCCCGAAGCTGGCGTCGGGAACCTTTTGACCGGTCCGTCGAGATCGACAATTTACTCCACCCGATTCAAGAGCTTTCGGAGATGAGTTGGGAGTGTCGAAATTGGCGGGATGATTTACGTAAGGGTCTGCGTCCGATCCGTGATTTTTCCACCTGGATTCGGCGTGCTGAAAGAGAAAAAACGCGCAACAATGACCAGGTCGAGGGATTTCTTGTTCAGCTTCTCAAAGACTTGAGGAACCCGCGCAACCGAAAGAAAGGCATGGGGTTTTTTGCGGATCAATGGTCTCGGGAGGTAGTCATTCAGGCCAGGGAAAACCTTATTTCACAACTCAGAGAGTTCAAACTCAAAGCTGATGCGGATTTGGCTGCCTTGCTTCAAGTAGAGATGAAGGGGTTGCTCGAGCACTATGAAGAGCTGAAGCGGTCTTGCGGGAAGTTGGACTTCGTCGATCTTCTAATTCAGACTCGTAAGCTTATTCACGATAACGATTCCATTCGCTGGTATTTTCAGAAGCGCTTTACGCATATTCTTGTGGATGAGTTTCAGGATACCGATCCACTTCAAGCTGAAATATTGTTGCTACTTTCAGCCGATGATCCCGAGCAAAGGAACTGGTTGGATATTCGGCCGGTGCCGGGCAAGCTGTTCTTAGTGGGCGATCCTAAACAATCTATCTACCGGTTTCGCCGAGCCGATGTCTTTCTGTATAAAACTATCAAGAGAGTTCTACTAAAAAGAGGTGTCAACTTGGTGCATCTGAGGCAGAATTTTCGTTCGGTTCGACCAATACAGCAGGCTATCAACATAGCCTTCGAGGCCGAAATGGAGGGAGATGCCCGGAGTGGACAGCCGGAGTATGTTTCGCTCGAAGAGTTTCGCCCGGCTCCGGATGACCAGCCGAGTATTGTTGTTTTACCTGTACCTCGTCCTTACGGGGTCGATGCGGTGGCAAACTACGCCATCGACGCCTGTCTGCCTGACACGGTTGCGGCGTTTCTCGATTGGCTGCTCAAGGAAAGTCGCTGGACTGTGTGTGACCCCGCAAATCCTGATCACCGCCTTGTTATTGCTCCTGGCCACATCTGTCTCCTTTTTCGCCGCTTTGTCTCCTGGGGGACAGATATCACTCGAGGCTATACTCGCGCTTTAGAGGCCAGAAGGATTCCTCACGTGCTGGTGGGTTCACGTTCTTTTCACGAACGGGAGGAGGTAGAAACGATGAGGGCCGCTCTGAGTGCTGTGGAATGGCCGGACGATGAACTGTCTGTGTTTGCAACCCTGAGGGGTTCACTTTTTTGGGTTCCTGACAGCCTATTGCTACGTTTTCGCCATGAAATAGGCTCACTTCATCCCTTTCGTTCACTGCCCAACCCACTCCACAAAGATTTTGAACCGGTGGTCGAGGCCCTCCGGAAACTGGCTGAGCTGCACCGGCGACGCCATCACCGACCCCTGATTGAAACGGTGAATAAACTTCTGGAAGCTACCCGAGCCCACGCAGGATTTGCCTTGCGCCCAGCGGGACACCAGGTCCTGGCCAATGTGCAGAGGATTTGTGATTTGGCACACAGTTTCGAGGTGAGCGGTGGCATTTCCTTTCGGGCCTTCGTCGAATACTTGGAGGACAAGGCCAAAAAACAAACCTCAGCAGAGGCGCCCGTTTTGGAAGAGGGTACGGAGGGCATTCGTCTGATGACCGTACATGCTGCCAAAGGATTGGAGTTTCCAGTTGTTATCCTGGTGGACATGACGTGCAATCTTTCCGCTTCACGGCCTGAAAAATATGTAGACACTGGAGCAAAGTTAGCGGCTTTCACTCTCCTCGGTTGCGCACCATGGGACTTAATCGACCACCACGAAGATGAAAAATGGCGCGATGAAGCTGAGGGAGTGCGAATCGCATATGTGGCGGCTACCCGGGCCCGAGATCTACTGGTCGTATCGGCTGTAGGAGACGAGATGAGGAAAGGATGGAGCGATCCTCTCAACAAGGTCATCTATCCGCCGAAGGGAAAATGGCGAAACTCAGAAGCCGCGAAACATTGCCCCAAATTCAACAGTGCCAGTGTTATGGAAAGACCAGTTCGATTCGGCGTGCAAGAGGAATTCTCCGTTAAACCTGGACTTCATCGACCCCAGGCCGGAGAACCCGAGGTTGTCTGGTGGGACCCTTCGGTCCTCAATCTGGATGTGCAAGCAGACTTTGGCCTGCGACAGGAACAGATTCTTGCCAAGGATAGCAGTGGGAAGGAAGCTCGCCGGGGCCTCGAGCAATACAAGCGGTGGAAAACGAAACACCAGCAAGCTTTGCTGACTGGGAGTCAGCGCCGATTTGATCTTTTGACAGTGACTGAAGAGGGGATTTTGCAAACACCGCCGAAAATTGCAGCGATTCAAGTGGAAACCGTCCGGGAAGCAGGAATACGACCCTCTGGTCTACGCTTTGGAACCCTAGTTCACACCATTTTACGGGACGTTAATTTGGATGCTAAGCTAAAAGAGATTCAATGCTTGGCAACTTTTCACGGACAGATCTTATGCGCCTCAAAGGAAGAAATTGAGGCGGCCGTACAGAGCGTCAATTCAGCGCTTGGACATTCTCTGTTGAAGAGGGCGGCCATGTCCCAGCGGTGTCATCGTGAACTTCCTATTTTGCTCAAGCTTAACGAGCGGAATATTCTCGAAGGAACCATTGATTTGGCCTTTTTCGATAATAGCTCCTGGACCGTCGTGGATTTTAAGACGGATACCCATCTTGGATCCCAACGCTCACGCTACCAACGCCAGCTGGCGTGGTATGTATTTGGCCTATCCGAGATTACTGGCTCCGAGGCAGACGGCTGGCTCCTGGGAATCTAACCCGAGCGAGAGATGGAAGTCGGGGATTTCACTTGTTTCGGTCGATGAATGTCGCGAAAAATATTCGATTGGCACTGACACTGCATTTTCCAGATCTTGGCAGCTTATCTACCATCTCAACAATAGTAACTCAGAACTGAATCCTGGTCCAAAGGCAGCGCAAAGGGCATAGTCGCTTGGCTTAGTAAGACGCTCCTTCAGGAGGTGATCGAGAACGAAAATCACTGTGGGGCTTGACATATTTCCATAGTTTTCCAAGACAAAGCGGCTGTGTCTCAGAGTCTCCGCGGGGATACCCAAGGACTCCTGGAAAGAAGCCAGGATCTTGGCTCCTCCTGGATGGATTATAAAGTGCGAAAGCTGTCTTAAGTTGATACGATTGTGGTCTAAAAAACGCTCAACGTTACTGCGGAGGTGCCTCTTTAGGATACGGGGAATACTGTTGGAAAAAACCACTCGTAGTCCAAATTCACCAAACTCCCATCCCATTATGTCGAGGGTCTTAGGCCAAAGGGTACTCTGAGTATCCACGATTTTGGCCCCTTTCTCCGGGCAGTCCTGACCGCAGATCAGAACTGCGGCCGCGCCATCGGAAAACAGCGCAGAGGCGACTAGGTTGCTTCTGCGAAAGTCTCTGGGTTGAAAAGTCAAGGAGGAAATTTCAACGGAAACCAGGAGAATCCTTTGCCGAGGATTTCCCTTGGCCAAATCATGGCAGCGAGACAAGCCAGCAGCTCCGCCGGCACATCCGAGCCCGAAGATCGGGGTACGCTTGATATAGGTGTTCAATCCCAGCCGGTTGGCAAGACGCGCATCAATGTTGGGTGTGGACATTCCACTGTTAGAAACAAAGACGAGGTGGTCTATCTGTTCGGGCCTTACCTCTGTTTGCTCCAAGCAGTTTTCGATGGCCTGAACACTCAGTTTCTCCGCCCAGTGAATGTACTGATCGTTTTTTTCCGAAAAGCTGTGGCTACAACCAAACCACTCGAGAGGGACACAGAAGAATCTTTTTTGAACCTGGGCATGGTCAAAAACGGAGATGAGACGCTCAATCCCTCTGACTTCCTTCTTAAAATGAAATTTCGCCGTTTCACGAAGGTCACGCTGGGAGAAACAATAGGGCGGGACTGCTGTTCCGAGAGAAACGATTCTTGGCATGTTGAGAGCTAATAATTAGCCCGGCAAGTGTTCAGTTTCAGGTTCTAGAGGGAACATAAGTTCTTCAGGACCAGAAATCCGCAGACGGGTCGTTACTTTGCCAGTGCTTCAAGACCATACCGAGAGCCTTCTTTGGCAATCGCGGATGTTTTTTCTGCCTTTACCACTTTTTCGTAAAGGGCTTTATCTTGGGACTTTATTGCAATTTTTCCTGCCGCCTTCAATGTGGGAATGAATTTCACGATTTTTTGGTTGAGTTCCCGCAGAGCTGTTTGAATGTCCTTCTCTTTGGTGATCTTATGCTGATGTTTTTCATCAATGTTGATCATAATGCCCTCAATGGATCGCTCGTACGCGTGAATCATATCCCAGTACGTGTGAAACTCTAGGGGATTGTCTTCCTTTTTGCTTTTCTTCTCATTTCGCATTCTGCGTTGGACTTCCTCGAGGCGAACTTCGGCGATTTTCAGAAACACCTTGACTCGTTCCACTAACTTCTGCTTTTCCTGCAGTTCGGTAAATTCCCCATCAGTAAAGCGGTCCCCGGACAAACGCCCTTGTGGAGGCGGGGTGTGGGAGACACCGTCTCCAGGCAGCGGGACCAAATGGTCAGCTTCGATTTCTTTGGTTTCCCTGGTCTCCTTGTTCTCTTTGGTGTCATTTGGCGTGAAAAGCATGACGCCAAAGATCCCCTTGAGAAGCTGGTTTCTTAACTTTTCTAGCGATTTAGCAGTCGTTTCAAATTCTTTTCGGTGAGCAAATGGGACCGACAATTTCAAATCGTCAATCGACTCCAGGAACTTGCGGAGGTGGATTTCCAGCTTCTTGACTTGTTTGGAACGCAGATCCTTGTCCTTGGTTGGCTGGGAGGCTTTTTGAAGTGCATGATCGCCGAGCACACGAAGACGTTTCAAGCATTTTAAGGTTCCGTCGATTTCTGTTTCTTTAACATGTACGCGCAGCATCTTTTCATAACGGGCCATCACCCTTCCAAATAAGTTCATTTGGTCTCGGAACTTTGGTTGGCTCTGATATTTTCGAAATTCCTCGTGGGAGAGCACATCTTGTAAAGAAGGACTGGTCTGTAGCGGCTCGACTGGACTCAGGAAACTAATAAACAGAGATAGGGTCGCTAAGAGAACGTTCATCACTACATTCTCTCAGGTACTTCGATACCCAGAAGTTCGAGGGTCCTGAGAATTCCTCGGCGGGTAGCGTCGGTGATGGTCAGATAAAAATGTTTTTTCAACCAGTTCTTTTCCGAGAGGATATGGTACTTGTGATAAAAGAGATTGAACTGTTGGGCCAGCGTAAAAGCATGTTTGGCCAAATAGGTAATCTCCATGGTGTGCAGGGCCTGTTCGATAGCGCCATCAATCCGTGCGGTGTGGAGAAGCAGAGACCACACCTGATTGTCACTGATCAGCTCAGCGATGGAATCAGGATTTTCCCACATCCGTTTCCGATGAGCTTTCCAGATGGAGTGGTTTTCCTCAGGGGTGTCTCCTTCCCATTTTCGGAAGATGTTGTTGGCACGAACGACTGAGTACTGCAGGTACGGTCCCGTCTCCCCCTCGAAATTAAGCGCCTCGGAGAAGTCAAAGGCGATCAAGGTGTTACGGGTGTACTTGAGTAGAAAGTAGCGCAAGGCCCCTACGGCAATCTGAGTTGCTACTTTCTCCTGTGTTTCTACAGAATGGTTTGGCTGACGAGCCTTAACTTCTTGGAGGGATCGTTCAACTAGTCGGTCGATTAAGTCGTCGGCCTTTACGCCGAGTCCTTTGCGACCCGAAACTTCCACGTAAGGTTTAGCTCGGTCTTCTTCGGATAAGGTTATTCCCAGTTCGGCACAGCAACTCTGCGAAAGTGCAACCATTTCGTAGGCGAAGTGCACCGAACGGGCTGCTTGCTCTTTAAAGCCCAAGCTTTGTAGGCCCTGAACCACGACCCGTTGCAAGTAAGACTGGCGCACATCGATCACATTGTAGACTCGTTCGCCACGCCCAAAAGTGGGCTCGTTGTCGCGAAAAGATTCCGTCGCCGTAACCCAAACGGTTTCACCATCGGGGTATTGATAGAAGGGCCTATAGTGAAATTTTTTTTTGAGTAACCCAAGTTTCCAAAGTTGGTAAGCAATGTCTTTACCGACATAGGTGATAGTACCGTTGCTGCGAACAATGATCTTTTCCTCAACTATGTCGTCATTTTCTCCAGCAAGACGCATGACCCAACAACCCTGGTTCGGCCCCTCCTTCACGTGAGTGATGGCCTTATGTTTTTTTAGTTGCGCAAAAGCCTCTTCCCAAAACTTCAACTGCAGAATTTCACTCTCACGAGGTAGAACATCGTACCGTACCCCAATGCGCAGCATGGTCTTGACGTGGGCGTGCACGATGCGCATGGAAATGAGTTCGGCCAGCTCGGAGGTTAATCCGTGTCCCTTCTCGATTTTTTTGAGAACTTGGTCACGATATCGAAGACGCGATTTATCGGCTGCGTACCATTCGGAGACCTCTGAGTAAAGGTCCCAACAATAGTAGTCAAAAGGTTCCTTGATTGACTTCACCTCTGGCAGTGAGAGCTTGCGCAGATGTTGAAAAGCAACCAGAACGTCGGCCACCTGAACGCCGGTGTTATCGATATAATTCTGCACTTCAACTCGGTGGCCACTTGCCCGGAGGAGTCGGACCAACGTATCCCCTAGAGTGGCGTTTCGGAGATGTCCGATGTGAGCTGCCTTGTTGGGATTGATGTTGGTGTGTTCCACAATGACTTTACCTCCCGGCAATGTGGGAGAAGGCTGGTCAAGCCAACCATAAAGGTCTTGAAAAAAGGTGACGCGCTTGAAAAAGACATTGACGTAACCCGCTCCAGCCGCCTCAAGACGGTCCAGATGGGGAGGCAGGTCAATGTGATTTTCCACCTCCTGGGCAATTTGGCAAGGTGTCTTGCATAGCACCTTTGCCAGCTCGAAGGGGAATGGAAACGCTAGATCTCCTAACTCAATGCGGGGTGGCGTTTCGACCGTCAACGAGGGTGGGTCAACTTTAAAGTGCTGCTGGATAAACTGTTTGAGATGCCTCTGAATGGAGTCAATTCGCTTCAGCAACATTACGCTTATGATAGCAGAACTTTCCACCGAAACCGGTAACCATTGCTGTTAGATAAGGAAGTTAGTTTATTCCCATAATGGCCGTCACGGGGCACCCTGATTAGTCTTCCCCTGTGGCTGGACAAAGGCCCACAAGATTGTAACTCTTCCGCTGGAACTGATACAGTTCCCAGCGAGTGCAAGAGGGAGCCGATAAGTTGGAGGGAGTTGTCTCAACATATCGGGTGGCAGCAATCACTCGTTGAGATGGAGCAGGCTGTAGCGTAAAAACAACAGAAAGAAACTCAAGTTGTGAGGATAGAGGCGCATATAAGGACGATAGGGAAATGAGCATATGAGTCGAATGCTTTATTTTGACACCTTTAACGGTGTCAGTGGTGATATGGTTTTAGGTGCCCTGGTGCATATCGGTTTACCTCTCGATCATTTGAGACAGGAGCTGGCTAAGCTCAAGCTGGACGGTTTCGAACTCGCCTCAGAGAAGATTGAGCGTCAGGGCCTACACGCCATCAATATTCGCGTCCGCGTGAAGGAACATTTCTCCGCAGATGACGGAACCTTTCATGAGCATCCACCCACTGCTCACCATGAGTCTAGAGGGTTTGTTCAGATTCGCCAGCTGATCGAAGACAGTAATCTGGATCTTTGGGTCAAAGAAAAGGCGGTGGCGATTTTTCGGCGCCTGGGAGAAGCGGAGGCCAAAGTTCACGGGGCGCTACTGGACGATGTTCACTTTCACGAAGTTGGAGCCGTTGACGCCATCGTCGACATTGTCGGTGCTTGCATTGGTTTTCGGTATTTTGGAGTCGATCACTTCTACACCTCACCCCTAAATCTAGGAGGCGGAAGTGTTACCTTTTCACACGGAACCTTGCCCGTCCCAGCTCCGGCAACTGCAGAACTTGTTCGAGGTTTTCCAGTCATTCTGGGAACAGCTGAATCAGAACTTACGACCCCCACCGGAGCGGCTATAGTAACCACTCTTGTCGACAAAAACTCCCAGCCGTTTGAACCTTACTATGAGAAATGGGGTTTTGGAGCTGGTGATAAAGAGCTACCGGGTATACCCAATGTGCTAAAATTAGTTCTGGGCCGCAGTAGGGACGCGACTATTCAAAATGTGGCGGGTAGCGAATCGATTGAAGGAATGCAAGAGGAGGAGATCCTTCTCTTGGAAGCCAGCATCGATGACATGGACGCAGAGATGTTTGGTCACTTCCTGGAACTGGCTTTAGACATCGGAGCTTTGGATGTCTATTACACCCCCTTACAAATGAAGAAAAATCGGCCGGGCCTTTTACTTTCCCTGCTCTGTCGTCGTCAGGATCAAGAACGAATGGCGGGACTAGTTTTCAGGGAAACCACTACGTTGGGAATTCGCTGGACCCCTTGCAAACGGTGGATCCTGAATCGGGAAGTCCAGCAAATCGAAACCGAGTACGGGCCGGTGCGAATAAAAGTAGGCCGCTTTCAGGGACGAGTGGTCAATGTCTGGCCGGAGTATGAGGACTTAAAGGACATGGCTGAAAGAAAAAAGGTACCTTTGAAGATTCTCCGACAAAAAGTGATGGAGCATGTAGGGAAGTTGAAGTATGAGTAAATTGTTTTACCTGACCACTCCCCTTTATTACGTGAACGGTGCGCCGCATGTCGGCCATGCTTACACCACCGCCGTGGCCGACGCCATTGCACGCTATAAGAGGATGTGTGGGCTGGAAGTTTGCTTATTGACAGGAACCGATGAGCACGGTCTTAACATTGAAAGAGCAGCACGTCAGGAAGGGATGACACCGCAAAATCTAGCTAATCTGAATGCCAGGGCTTTTGAAGAAACCTGGAAGAAACTGGCGGTTGATTTTGACGAATTTATCCGGACCACCGAGAAACGCCATTTGAAGACGGCTACAGACATCTTTCGGAAGATTGAGGAAAACGGCTTTATCTATCTCGGCCAATACAGTGGTCACTACTGTGTGAAGTGCGAAGCTTATGTGTCCGAGGGAGAGCGCACTTGTCCGGACTGCGGGCGTCCAGCCGAGTTTATGACCGAGGAAAGCTATTTCTTCAAATTGTCGGCTTTTCAGGAGAAATTATTGAGTTTTTATCAGGATAATCCGGGCTTTGTGATTCCTGCTACTCGCATGAACGAGATCATCAGTTTCGTCAATGGTGGCCTCAGAGACTTGAGCATCAGCAGAACCTCTTTCCAGTGGGGTATTCCACTGCCTGGAGACAAAAAGCATATTTTGTACGTCTGGTTTGACGCATTGATGGGCTATCTCTCGGGCGTGGGTTATGCGAACAACACGAAAAGATTTCAAAAGCATTGGCCCGCTGACGTTCAGTTGATTGGTAAGGATATTCTTCGTTTCCACGCTGTCTACTGGCCTGCCTTTCTTATCGCGGCCGGGTTGGAACCACCTCGCCATATCTTGGTCAATGGCTGGTGGACTGTCAATGGCGAGAAGATGTCGAAGTCGCGGGGAAATTTCACGACGGTTGAAGAACTGGCCAATTTACTGCGGCCCGACTATATCAAGTATTTTCTCCTTCGAGAAATCGCTCTTGGAGCGGATGGAAACTTTTCCTACGAAGCGGTCTTGACGCGCGTCAATAGTGATCTGGCCAATGATCTGGGCAACCTGGTCACTCGAACTCTCACGATGATCGAGAATTACTTCGACGGGAAGATTCCTTCATTTGCCGAGCCGGAAGGGAGTGATGATGATTTGCGGCAGTTTTCGCTCGAAACGATTCACCTTTATCGGGAGAATTTTGATCGCTTACAGATCAATAGGGCCCTTGATAATGTCTGGGAACTGGTTTCTGTGGTCAACAAATATCTTGTCGCCCACGAGCCCTGGAATTTATCCAAGCACGTTTCCAAGAAGGCCCGACTCGGCACGGTTCTTTACAATGCCGCTGAGGCACTGAGAATTATTGCCGTCTTGCTGAGTCCAGTTATTCCTGAGGGGACGGCGCGCATTCTTAAGCAACTGGGAGTAGCTGAGTCGATTGGAAAGCTTGACATTACCCACTTGAACTGGGGAGGTCTGGAGCCGGATTCAAAGATTGACCAGGTTGTTGCCGTTTACCCTCGCCTGGATCCCAAGCAATTCATGGCATCTGTCGAAAAGCAAAAGAAAAAACAAGAGGTGATATCTGTTTCCGATGAGGCGACAGTTGGTGCTTCGGTGATCGGGGTAGGGGACTTTTTAAAGCTTGAGATGAGAGTCGGAAAAATCGTTTCTGCCGAGCCTATTGCAAAGTCGAAAAAGCTCTTGAAGCTTCAGATTGACATCGGAGCAGAAGTGCGCCAGGTGGTAGCGGGTCTTGGTAAAGACTATTCTCCGAAAACTTTACCAGGACGCTTGGTTGTGGTGGTAACAAATTTGCAGCCGGCTAAGCTGATGGGTGTGGAATCAAACGGCATGATTGTAGCGGCATCAGATCAAGGTAGACCGATTTTGGCAACCTTCACTGAACCGGTCAAGATCGGTGTCCGTCTCAAGTGATGTTTATCGACTCTCATGCCCATCTGGATTCTTCTGATTTTCACTCTGACTGGGAAGAGATGCTGGCAAGGGCATCGCAGGCCCGGGTGACTTCCATTCTGACGATCGGTTGTGTGGGAGAGAAGAGAAAAGTTCTTTCAAGGACGATCAAACTGGTGGAAGAACATGAAAATATTTTTGCAGCGCTTGGGGTGCACCCTCATGATGCCCGGTTTTTCAGCAAGGATCTCGCTGAAGAAATCCTCCAATACATGGGCCACCACAAAGTGTTAGGTTGGGGCGAAATTGGCTTGGACTTTCACTACGAAAACTCTTCTCGTGATCAACAGCGAGAAGCTTTCCGGCAGCAGCTTCGGCTCGCTCGCGCCGCGAACAATCCCGTCATTATTCACAGCAGAGGGGCTGAAGAAGAGACCTGTCAAATCCTGGAGGAGGAATTTGCTGACCTAGATAGACCGGCTGGTGTTCTGCATTGCTTCACGTCCAGCCTGGAGACCGCCCAGCGCTGCCTTCAACTCGGATTCTATATTTCATGGGGTGGAATCATTACCTTTTCGAAATCAGAAGAATTGAGAAAAGTTGCCCGACAACTTCCGTTCGATCGACTGCTGATCGAGACCGACTCTCCCTATCTTGCCCCGGTGCCTTTTCGAGGCAGACGAAACGAGCCAGCGTTTGTGGTGAAAGTGGCTGAAAAGCTTGCGGAGGTGCGAGAAACGAGTCTAGAGGACGTCGCTACTACCACCAGTGCTAATTTCAATCGGCTTTTTAAAAGATGAAATCTTAAGATGCACTATGGCCTCGCCTTCTCCTCGCTTCTTGCCCTCGCTTAGCAAGCCCGATCCGTAGATGCCAATTGAATAAAACCAGACCTTCAGTCTCCCTTTGGTTGAACCTTGTAAGACACTGGATGTTTACCTCTTTGGGCTGTTGTCACTCCAAGACCTGATTGGTATAGTACCGGGGCAATGGCCGTGAAGACAGTATTTGGTGCTTCCCCTATCACGAACAATCTGCTTCAGCTGGTTGAGACCGATTTGCAACAGATCGAGGTAGAGTTGAAGAACGTTGCCCAGTCAGCTCTTCCTCTGGTAGATGATATTAATCGATATCTTCATAACAGCGGAGGAAAACGGCTGCGCCCAGCCCTTCTTCTTCTGTGCTCGAAGCTGTGCGGGTTTGAAGGGGATTCAGCTGTTCGACTGGGGGTGGTGGTCGAGCTAATACACCTAGCAACGTTAGTGCATGACGATATTATTGATAATGCTGAGATCCGCCGTGGACTTCCTTCTGTAAACTCGCGTTGGGGAAACCAGACCACCGTTTTAATGGGTGACTGGCTGTACACGACCTCTTTTAATCTAGCCCTACAGGTGCGTGATTTTCGTGTTCTGGACGTGTTGATCCATATCACGCTCAAGATGGTTGAAGGTGAATTGATGCAGTTGGAGGACAACTGTCGAACGGACACTTTGGCTGAGCGACAGCTAGAGGTTTGTTTGCATAAAACTGCTCACCTGTTTTCTGGTTGTGGTCGTTTGGGCGCTATTTTGGGACAAATAGTTGCTCACGAAGAGGAAAAGCTTGCTTTGTACGGTCGTTCATTGGGAATGGCTTTCCAGCTTGTCGATGATCTCCTCGACTACACGTCGAATGTAAGCGATTTGGGTAAACCCGTCCTGAAGGATCTTGAGGAGGGGAAATTAACGCTTCCTATCATTTATCTGATGCAGCGTGCTGATCGAGGGGAAAGGAGTTTTGTTCAGGAAGTGATTCGGAACCAGGACTTTAGTTCGGAGAACAAGAAAGAGATTGTTCGTCTTGTTCGTCTTTACGGAACGCTTCGCGATGTCCGACAGCTTGCCGAGAAGCATGCAGTCCAGGCGAGGGAGTGCTTGATGGGATTTCCGAACTCGACCTATCGGGAAGTTTTACTGGAAATCCCCGACTTCGTTGTCAACCGAAAGCACTGATTAGACCATTTTTTTAGAACTTGACTACCACTTTGAGTAAAAACAGTATAACCCCTTGTGGAGAGTCCTTGGCGCATGACTCTGTGCTATTTTTACCACGGGTTGTCACAGAAGGAGGGGGCAGTACCTCAGCGAAAATTTGGAGGTGTAATATCTTCCACCAAGATGGAACCGCTTTTCAACGTCTGTTCCTCTTCTTCTGTTTTTTGGATTTTCTGAGTGATACGAGGGTAAGGCGAAGTGAAAGTTGTCGGAAAATCTTCCAACGGAAATTTTTCCGATATTTTTTCCATAAAATCGATCCAGATAGGAAGGGCTAGAGTCGCGCCGTAGACTTCTTCTCCCAGGGATCTCTTTTGGTCATAGCCGGTCCACACCCCGGCTGTTAGCTGGGGTGTGAAGCCCGCGAACCACGCGTCCGTGGACGCATCGGTTGTTCCTGTCTTTCCTGCCACGGGACGCTTCAATTTTTTTGCCTGGGATGCTGTCCCAGATTCAACGACGCTCTGCAGCAGTGAGAGCATCTTTCCCGCAACTTCAAAAGAGATCACTTCTTCAACTTGAGGCCGGTATTCTTCCAGGGTAAGTCCGTTAAAATCCTCGACCCTCTTAATGAAGTGAGGTCGCACTCGAACTCCATTGTTGGCAAAGACAGTGAAGGCGGAAGCGATCTCATCCAGGGTCACTTCGCCAGCTCCCAAGGCGACAGAAAGATAAGGAGGAAAGTTACGATTGATGCCAAATCGATGGGCCACCTTGATCACATTTTCGATCCCAAGCGCATTAGCTAATCGAATGGTGGGTATGTTTCGTGAAAGAGAAAATGCCTCCCGAATGGTGATAAGGCCTTTGAATTCGCTGTCCCAATTCATGGGTGCGTAGACGCGTCCCAGAGTATCTCGAAAACTTGCCGGTGCATCCAAGATCTGGTCAATGGGTGAATATCCGGCTTCCATGGCGGCTACATAGGTAAAAGGTTTAAAGATCGAACCGGGTTGGCGCAGAGCTTGTGTGGCCCGGTTAAACTGGCTGTACCGGAAATCGAATCCACCGACCATGGCTTTGATTGCCCCTGTCTTATTCTCTAGTGCAAGCAATGCGCCCTGCACTTCGGGGACTCGATCCAAACGTGCTTTAATTGATTTTTCACTCTGGTCAATTTTTTCTATGATTAAAGCGACAATATCACCACTCTTCAGCACTCGATCCACTCGCTTTTCCCCCGTCCACCTCATATCTTGTGGTGTGATTGTGGCGGTGTAGCTGCCGAGTTTCATCTGAGCCCGCTTGGAATCAGATTGGATTACCAATCCGTGAACCAGCTGACCCTCGTAAAAGATTTGGTTCCATTCGGGATGGGAGTAGCTTTCGAGATCCTCGCTCTTGTCGAGAACGTTGCGGACGGGTCCTTCCCAGCGACGTGTTTCGTGATCAAATTCCTTTAAACCGTGCTGAATAGCTTGGTGGGCTGCCAGCTGCATGTCATAATCGACCGTGGTGTAGACTCTCAGCCCTTCTTGCCAGATCTTGTCCGTGGAGTATTTCTGCTCCAGATACTGCCGGACCCACTCGATGAAATAAGCTGCCGGACTCCGTTCATAGTTCTTTCCGTGAACTAGGAGATCTTCCTTTACGCTGTTCTGGAAGGTGGGCTTATCGATATAACCCTCCTGATGCATTCGCCTCAAAACGTTGTTTCGACGCCTCAAAGCTCTCCTAGGGTGATTGATGGGTGAATAACGTTCTGGGGCCTGAATCATTCCGGAAAGAAGCGCACTTTCCGTCAGACTCAATCGATCCAGAGGCTTATGGAAGTAAAAGTCCGCCGCCGCAGCAATTCCGTAGGTACCGTGACCCATATAAATTTGGTTGCAGTAGAAGGTGAAGATCTGTTCTTTGGAATAGTTTTTTTCGATCTCAATGGCGTACAGCATGTCCTTGATCTTGCGCTCGATAGTCTTTTCGTTACTGGTGAATCTCAGCTTGCTCAACTGCATGGTTAAAGTGGAGGCGCCTTTTCTCTTACCGTAAAGTATATCTTGAGCAATGGTGACAAAAAGGCGTCGAAAATCGATCCCCGGATGTTGAAAGAAATTGGCGTCTTCGATGGCTAAAATCGCCTGTTTGACCTTTGGAGGGAGTTGCTCATAAGTAATCAGCATGCGTTTTTCCAGGGCAAATTGCCCCAACACACGACCGTCATCGGAATAAACATAGGTGACGATGCTAGGTCGGATCTGTTGGAGATCTTCTACCCGAGGCAAATCAATGGCATAGCCAAAAATGAGCCCTCCCAAAGCACCAACTACTGCAGCGCCTAGCACTAGGACACCAAAAGTGACCCAGAACAGATAATGGCGATCAGCCCTCTTCTTGTTTGTGTTCATATTTGGAGCAACATTTTATATCAAGGGTAGACTTTCTGAGGAAGCCTTTCCCTGGGACTGCAAGGATTCCCCTCGTGTGGTCAGAGGTCACTGGTCAGCAGATTCGTGAAATGTCGTCAGCGTTATGATCTCGTATTGTTTCACTCCCCGCGGAGTCTGAATTCGGATTTCATCGCCCTCCTCGTGTCCCATTAGATTCCTGCCAATAGGGGACGCCGTTGAAATCAGCCCCTTTCTCACATCCGATTCTTCACTGGTAACTAATCGATAACTCACTTCGTCCCCCGTATCCAGATCTAATAAAAGGACGTTTGAACCGTAGGACACCCTATTGCTAGGAATTTTGTTGAGGTTAATCAAGGAAAGTTTGGACAGCCTGCCACGGAGCTGGGCAAGTCGAGCCTGAACATAGCCCTGTCGCTCTTTGGCAGCCTGATACTCCGCGTTTTCACGCAGGTCACCCATCTCCAGGGCTTTTTTCAAGGCTTGGGGAAGTTCTTCCTTGAGTTCCCGATCCAACTTTTTAATTGCGTCCGCTAGTTTCTTTTTAATTTCTTTCAAAAGCTCGCCACCTCACTTGCCAAATGTAAGCAGGGCCCTAAAAGCCCAGATAGAAGACACCCACAAGCATTATAACAATAGCGATACGGGTGGCCCAAGTAACCGGATGGAAAGTCTACCTGTCTTGGATTCATATACATGAGCACAATGACGCGAAGGTAGTAGAAGCTGATTGTTGAGTCGAGAACACCGATGATAACCAGCCAGCACATCTGATTGTCAATGGCTACCACGAAAGAGAGGATTCCTGCAAGGGGCCGGAAGAAAAGATGGGCGATACAGGGTAAAATAGCACCGTTACAACAAGAAAAAGAACCGTGATGACTCCCGCACAAACGGGCAGTGACGAACTGGGTTCCGAGTTAGAACAACAGTCCGGCAATAGCTCCAAAACAGATGATTAAAGCGAGTGGGTGGTAAACGGCTTGCTGCTGGAAAACCACTGGTAAAGTGGTTGGGACTGCTCCCTGGCGAGGATATAAATAGGGATAGAAGAAATTTTCTTAGCAGCCTGTGGTGAAAGCCGTGTAGAGTCGAGCTCCAGGGGTCTACAGTGACTGGAAGGTAGTAGGGAGAGTCGATGCTTGGATATCGGTGATGATGGGTAAGCCATCCAGCCGCCGCAAACCACTGGTGTTTTGCGGTTTGCAGTGGTGTGGTCCCGTCTGTAATGTAGGGTTTTCTCAACGGTGACCCGGTGTCGTCTCATCGGTACCCCTTATCCCCGGGCCCACGGCACTCGCAACGACACAAGGGACTTTCGGTCTGTTAGTGGGCGGTCCTTACCTTGTCAAGGAGCGCTGCCAGACGACAGGTAGTGTCGCGAGACCACCTCGGGCTAATGTGTCGGGTTGCAGTCGATGCATCAGCAAGATATGATTGACTCACAATGTGCGAGTGAGCGCCTTGATTGAGAATGACACAAAAGATTGAGATCTTTTTAAACGGGGAGAAGAAAATCATTCCCACAAACTGGGCTATTGGTGACCTCCTTGACCATTTGGGACTTGAGCGACGCCAGGTGGCGATCGAACTGAACCGGGAGATCGTGAAGAGAAAGCGGTGGTCTGAAAAACAGTTTGGAGTAGGTGATCAGGTGGAGATTGTCCACTTTGTGGGGGGTGGATAGAGAAGCGCGGAAGATGGCGGATAATTTTGTGGTTGCCGGTCGTGAGTTCCGTTCCCGACTGATCTTGGGGACCGGTAAGTATCAAGACTTCAAAACGATGCAGGTGGCTCATGAGGCGAGTGGAGCCGAAATCGTCACCGTTGCCGTCCGTCGAGTCAATCTCACTGATAAAAATCAAGAATCTTTGCTCGACTACATCGATCGCCGGAGGTTTATGTTATTACCGAACACGGCAGGCTGCTATACCGCAACAGAGGCAATCCGTTATGCCCGTCTCGGAAGAGAAGCCGGACTTTCTGATTTTGTTAAACTTGAGGTGATTGGTGACGAACGTACCTTGTTTCCCGATAATGAAGCACTTTTAGAGGCGACACGGGTTCTGGTCAAAGAAGGTTTTGTGGTTCTACCTTACACCAACGACGATCCGATCATGTGCAAGAAACTCGAGGATGCTGGCGCTGCTGCGGTAATGCCTCTGGGAGCTCCCATTGGTTCAGGTCTGGGGATTCAAAACCCCAACAACATCCACATCCTTCTAGAGATGGTCTCGGTCCCTGTCATCATCGATGCCGGTGTAGGGACGGCTTCCGACGCGACTATTGCGATGGAACTTGGTGCGGATGGTGTGTTGATGAATACGGGTATTGCGGGAGCGAAAGATCCGGTGAACATGGCCCGTGCCATGAAACGGGCCGTCGAATCCGGCCGTTTAGCTTACCTGGCCGGACGAATTCCTAAAAAGCTCTACGCTAACGCCAGCAGTCCGCTGGGGGGGATGTTGACCTAGTACTCGATTTCATAAAACACCCACGTTTACTTGAGAATATAGCGAGGCGAAAGCGAGCGATACAGAGATAACCTGTAACCCTGATCCGCCCAGTGGGTTTTAGTGAGACACCCCCATTGTTTGTTGTGGCACCTCGACGATACTCGTATCACCTGCGTCGCAGACGCCTCAAACTGAGCGGCGTCGCACTCGCAACAATTACTACGCTATTTCCAGAATGCAACAGTAGTGTCCTGAGTCAGAAGTCACGGGACTTCTGTTTCCGATTTCAGATTGAGCGCAAGGCTGGAAAGCCTGATTGCCAACCCTCCGCATGAAAACCATCCACGTCAATCTTGACAAGCGGAGTTATGACATTCTGATTGCTCCGGGTCTACTTGAGCGGATCGCTGCAGTTTTTCAGGCCTATCGGGTGGGGAATCGGATCTTTCTGATTTCCAACACCAAAGTATTCTCATTGTTCGGCGAGGACCTATTGAGAAGGCTTTCGAAAGGTAGTTTCCAGGTTACCGAAATCCTAGTTCCCGATGGTGAGCAATATAAGCAACTCGAAACTGTAGAGAAAATTCACACTGATTTAATTGTCCAGCGAGCGGATCGCTCTTCTACGCTGGCTACTCTGGGAGGGGGAGTCACAGGAGACATTGCCGGCTTTGCAGCGGCCACCTTCCTGCGCGGCGTATCTTATATCCAAATTCCGACGACACTTTTGGCTCAGGTCGACAGTTCGGTAGGAGGTAAAACAGGGGTAAACCACCGGCTGGGGAAGAACCTGATTGGGGCATTTTACCAGCCGCATCTCGTGTGTATTGACATCAACACGCTGACCTCTCTTCCTCAACGAGAATTTCAGTCAGGGCTTTATGAGGTGGTCAAGTACGGCTTGATTTACGATTTTGAATTTTTCGCGTATTTTGAGAGCCACTTGGAGCAGATTCTTCAGAGAGTTTCCCATGTTTTAGAAGAGGTCATCAGTCGTTGCTGCGAAGTTAAAGCGAAGATTATCTCTTTGGATGAGACCGAACAAGATTTGCGGCGAATTCTAAATTTTGGCCATACTTTTGGTCATGCTTTGGAAGCGGCTGGTGATTTTCGAGGATTGACTCATGGAGAAGCAGTCGGTTACGGGATGCTGGCCGCCATCCGTCTCTCCAACCAGCGAGGACATTTGAGTACGAGGGTTTGTGATCGACTATCCAAGTGCATTTGGAGGATTGGAGATTTACCTCCCATCGATCACATCTCAAACGAACAGATTTTCGAAGCCATGAGGCACGATAAGAAACGTCACCAGGATCTAAATCGATTCATTTTACTGAAGGATATCGGAAAAACAGTTGTTCGTGAAGACCTGGATAATCAGGCTCTGACCGAGACTTGGGAACAGGTTAAACTTAAGAGTCAGAGTGGTTTCAAAAGCCGTCAAGGAAACGACTATTTTTGACTCTCTGTCATATGGTGGACAAAGATCCGGGTAAGATCCGTAGGATGTTTGGATCGATTGCCCCTCGCTACGATTGCCTTAACCATCTCTTTTCTCTTTCTATCGATCGGTACTGGCGCCGGGTCACCGTGAGAAAGCTAGCCCCTCTTCTTTCTAGAGATCCCGTTGTTCTCGACTTATGTACGGGAACTGGAGACCTGGCACTGGAGCTGTCCAAGGTTGCTCTGGTTGTCGGTTGTGATTTTTGTCATCCGATGCTAGTTTTGGGACAAAGAAAGCTCAAGAAAAGCCAGCTCGATGATCAGGTATACCTGGTCGAAGGAGATGCTCTTCGCCTTCCTTTTTCATCCCAGCGCTTCGATGTCGTAACCATTGCTTTTGGTTTGAGAAATCTCAAGGGGTACCAACAGGGACTGCAAGAAATGTACCGAGTGCTGCGGCGAAGAGGGGTTTTGGCTGTGTTGGAATTCTCACGACCCCAAACTCCAATCTTTCGACAGTTCTATCTTTTCTATTTGAAAAACATTCTTTCTTGTCTGGGAGAATGGATCTCGGGAAGAACAGGAGCGTATTCCTATTTAGTCCAGTCGGTCGAGGAGTTTCCAGATCCCAAAGAGCTTTCCGAGACGATCAGCCAGATGGGCTTTGGTCAAGTCTCTTGCTATCGGTTGACCGGCGGAATTGTGACCTTACATGTGGCACAAAAACCCAATTAGGACGTGGGCATGGTGGGTAGAATGCTCGATTCAGCTGGCGACATCCTGTGGGTGAGTTCATGAAGAAGTCGAGGATTGATTACCGCTCTCTGTGCTTCCTTACTGAAGCCTTTTTTGATCGGATATTCCCTGAAGAGAAAATACGTCCAGGATGGCCTAGAGAACTTGATGAAAAAGTAAACTAGCGAGCAGTTCAACAACTTGATAGCCTCTTGTGGTTGGGAATTATATACGAAACTTCCGAAAAACCCTTGACGATGCCGGAAGTCTTTGATAGAATAGCGTTATAGACAGGAGATAACGCAATGACTTACAAGACACCAGGAAAAGACTACCGCGAGGGGCTAACAGCCAAGGAGTTCTACCAGATGTTCCCAGACATCGAGTCTGCTGAGGCGTGGTTCATTGCTCGTCGCTGGCCCAATGGGGTGTGCTGCCCCAAGTGCGGATCGCTAGATGTAAAGACGGGAGCGAAGCGAAAGGGCCTGCCGTTTCGTTGCCGGAGCAAGGGATGCGAGGCCCCTTTCAGCGTGAAGTATGGAACCTTCATGCAGTCCTCGAAGATCACCTATCAGGAATGGCTCTATGCCCTCTACCTGGTAGCCACCAACTTGAAAGGCGTGTCCTCCATGAAGCTGCACCGTGAGTTGAAGCGCACGCAGAAAACCGCATGGCACGCAGCGCATCGAATCCGCAAGGTTCTGGATCAAGGCTTGCCGTTGTTCTCAGGCCCGGTTGAGGTTGACGAGACTTATGTCGGTGGCAAACGCCGGAACATATCAGCCTCCAAGAGGAAGATGGCGACTGGCCGTGGCCCTTCTGGCAAGGTGGCCGTGGCTGGAATCAGGGACCGAGCGACAAACAAAGTCAAAGCCAAGGTAGTCCCGAACACTATGAGTGAAACCCTGGGCGGTTTCGTCATCGGCAACGTGATACCTGGCACGAGGATTTACACGGACAACGCAACGGCCTACACGCACCTGCCAAATCACGCCTCGGTCAAGCACTCGGTTCGGGAGTATGTCCAGGGAAGCATCCACACTAACGGCATCGAGAGTTTCTGGGCTACTCTGAAACGGGCGCACAAGGGAACCTTTCACCGCCTCAGTGCCAAGCATCTTCACCGCTACGTAGACGAGTTTGTCGGGCGTCACAACATGCGGGAACTGGATACCCTGGACCAGATGGCTCTGCTTGCCGAGAAGATGACGGGTTCCCAGCTTCGCTACAAGGATCTGGTGGGATGAGCATCAAAAACGACTTTTGCAGACGCTCTAGTCTTACCAACGAAGCAAGCGTGGAGAACTGGTTTGTTGATAAGCTCGTTACCTATCTCGGATTTAAAGAAGAAGACATTCTCATAAAAACATCTATCCGTGAATTCAAGGTTGGGCAAGGTAGCCGCTCATCTTTATATAAACCAGACTATGTTCTGCTCGTCAATGGATTTCCCACAGTCGTACTTGACGCGAAACATCCCGAAGAATCTATCGACCATTGGACTTCTCAGTGCTCCTCCTACTGTCTGGAGTTGAACAAACTCTACGAATACAACCCCGTCGAGTATTTTCTGCTCACAAATGGCCTCGTGACAAAAGTCTACAAATGGGACTTGGCAAAGCCTTTGATTGAGATGCGGTTTGAGGAATTCACCGAAGGAAACGAGCTGCTGACAGAACTGAAAGAGACCATTTCAAAACAGGCATTACAACCCCTGGATGGAGCTAAACGCAAAGACCTAATGGAATCGCCGTTCGACTTGCGACAAACTTCGTTAGATGAGATGGCCACGATATTCATCAAGTTGCACAAGAATATATGGGAAACCGAAAAGAAAACTCCTAGCGCGGCGTTCCAGGAATTGATGAAGATTGTTTTCATCAAGATCAAAAAGGACAGGGAACTGCGCAAATCCATCGGAGCCGCACAACCGAAGGTAAAGGATGTTGTGTTCTCTGCGGCATGGATTCAAAACCAAACAGAGAACGCTAACCCTATCAATGACCCGTTGTTTAAGAACCTCGTCGTGGAGCTTGAGCGAGAAATCCGCGATAAGAACAAGCGACGCATATTTGATGCCAACGACTCTATCCGACTCCATCCGAACACAATTCTAAGGATAGTCCGAGAACTTGAACATATTGATTTCTACCAAATGGATGACGATGTCCATGGCCGCATGTTTGAGAGTTTTCTTGGTGCCACGGTTCGTGGAAAGGAACTCGGTCAATACTTCACGCCTCGTGACATTGTGGATGTGATAGTTCAGCTTGCCGACATCGAAGTGACGAAGAAAGGGACCGAAATGGTCCTTGACGCGTGCTGCGGATCTGGTGGTTTCCTGATATCAGCGATGGCTGAAATGCTGAAAAAGGCAAATCAGTTGGCGGGACTATCAAGCCGAGATCGCCACAAGTTGGAACGGACGATTGTAAACCATTCGTTGGTGGGGATTGATGCAGGAAGCGACCCTCCGATTCATCGTATCGCCCGCATGAACATGTATCTACATGGTGATGGCGGAAGCAATATCTACTTCGCGGACGCTCTCGATAAAAGTATCGGGCTGGTCGGGAAAACCGACCTGGAGCTTGATGAGGAAATTGCATTTCTGCGTGATCTGCTCGTTAAAAAAGGCACCGATTTCGACGTCATCCTGTCCAATCCTCCATTTTCGATGAAGTATTCCCGAGAACATCAAGAACAACAAGAGATCCTCAATCAGTATGAGATTGCTCGTCGCGGGAGAAATGTCGCATCGCTTCCAAGTAGCGTGATGTTCTTAGAGAGGTATAAGGAGTTGGTCTCGGATTCTGGCCGCATTCTGGCGATCATCGACGATTCGATTCTGTCGGGAGAGTCTTATCGTTCCATTAGGGACTACATTCGCGAATCCTTCATTATTGTTGGCGTGATTTCTTTGCCTGGGGATGCGTTTAAGCGGACCGCTTCGCGCGTCAAGACTTCTCTGCTAATCCTGCGAAAGCGAATCGAACAAGAGGAACAGGCGGATCTGTTCATGGAACAGTCGGTATATCTTGGACTCACTTCAAAGACAGCGAAAAGAATAGGAATCTCAAGGAGAGAACTAGAGCGTGAGAAGCCGAGGGAGATCAACCGAATAGTCTTCAACTACAAGAAGTATCTCGATGGAAAGAAGGGGCTTTATGTCGTATCTGCGGCACGGATCGCTGATCGTCTGGATGTGAAGTATTGCAAAGGCGAGAAGGGTAGGTGTCGGAAACTATGGAGGTCTAAGGGTAAAGCCGTTGAACAACTTGGTTCCAAGCTAGTCAAAGTGTTGGGCCGTGCTGTTGCCGTGGAAGAGAAGAACGAGTATCTAATGCTAAAAGTCACTTATGATGGCGATGTGTTTGAGTCGGAGAGAGTATTTGGGGATGAGTTGTCTTACGCAAAACTCTACCGCGTTCAAAAATGGGACATTCTTTTTTCGAACATGGGTATCGGGCGCGGAGCTATCGGTATTGTGCCACAAGAGCTTGACGGGTCGCATGTGTCCAGTGAATACACCATACTTGAGGCCCCGAGTAAGGAAGACGCCATTTACTACTGCACGCTTCTGCGTACAAAAGAAATTCTCGGAGATATCCTGTCATCAACGACGGGTATGAACAGGGGACGGATCAAATGGGATGACATGAGAACAATCGACGTTCCCTTGCGGGGTAGTGAAGACCACGCCAGCCTTCATGCTACAGTTAAATCGCTTGAAGCGTTGTGGGAGGCTCGTAAGTTCTTCTCTGACAGGTCATCCGCCCAACTAGGGCAGATAGTGGAAGGTTTAAAACTCGACGGAGACGCGGCCCGTATCCGGTGGCTTGCATATAAGCCACCGGAGTGAACCTCATTAAGGATGCAGAGGGGAGGGGGAGAGTGACGAAGAAACCCAAGCCAAAAACAGTGGAGCTGGTCAAATCTTCTTACCAGCCCACCAAGGTGGAGAAGGATGAGGAGTTCAAGATGGATCATCCAGGCACGGTGAAGGAGCGTATGGAGGCCCTGGCTGACGGTCTGCTTCAGCCGATCAAGACCCGCTGGATCGACCGGCCCCGGTCAAAACGCTCCCGGTGATCGTGTCGGATTTCGGAAGTTTCGTATATAATTCCCTTGTGGTTATGGCAATCTTTCTTTGCTGTCTATAACATCAGACCTTAAAAAAACGAGGGAAAATTTCTGAAGAAGGGTGGAATTGGGAGACAGTTTTTTTAGAGGGCTGTCCTAACTAACTCGAGTTAATTCTTGGATCGGTGGTTTAGCTTCGAAATGGCGAGCCTCGGTACGAGTGTCTACGGAGATACTGATTATCAACGGGTTCCGCGGCTGAACAAGCAGCTTTTCACCCCATTCAACGACCACGATCGAGTGACTAGCCAGGATCTCTTCGAGGCCGATTGAGTGCTGATCGCGCAACCCTTCGAGTCGATAAAGATCGATATGATAGATGGTGCCGAATTTTCCTTGATACTCATTAACAAGAGTGAAGGTGGGACTTCGTACCACCACGGTGCCCTCAACCTCCAGCCCCGCGGCCAGCCCTCGTGTGAAGAGAGTTTTTCCTGAACCTAAGTCCCCAGAGAGCAGGATAACTCTAGGTGGCGTCAAGCGGCTGCCTATTTCTCTACCGATATCGTGAGTCTGCTGCTCATTGTAGGAGTGGTAGGGACGAATCACAACTCAACCCCAGACAGCTCGAGGTAGGTTTTTCCAAGATAACGGATGACATCGCCTGCGGATAGTGATTCTTGGCCAACCTTTGCGGCTACGAGATCTCCTGCCAGAGCATGGAGATAAACCCCCAGGATTACAGCTTTAGTGATGTCCTCCTCGTCAGTGGTGGCCTGGGCAGCGAATTGGCCCAACAGTGAGGTCAGCACTCCGGTCAACACGTCTCCCATACCCGCGGTGGCCATACCGGGGTTCCCCAACGGACAGGCAAAAACCTGTCCATCGGGTGTCGCAATCAATGTTCGAAACGTCTTCAGGACCAGCCAAACTCGATGCTTCTGGGCGAAGTCTCGCGAGATTTCGACCTTCTTTTTGAGAATTTCGTGGAGAGGTTGATCGGTGAGACGGGAGAACTCCCCGAGATGAGGGGTGAGAACCAGAGGCTGTTGATGGCGATTGTGTAGCTTCGCTGTCTGGGATGCAAACGCGTTCAGAGCGTCGGCATCTAAGACCAGAGGAATCTGGGTGTTGCGGACGATCTTGTGAATGACCTCAAGGGTTTCTGGGTGGGTGGTTAGTCCAGGACCCATCCCAGCAGCATCCTTTCCTTCAAGAAGCTTCAATAGGCGATTAGTGGTTTTTTTCGCCAAGGTACCCCGCCTAGTAGAGGGGAGTCCTTCGGTCATAATCTCAGCATTAAACGAAGCTACGATGGGTTGGATCACATCGGGTGAAAAAGCTGTCACCAGTCCGGACCCGGTGTGTAGAGCAGCCCCTGCGCTGAGCGCTGCTGCACCTGCCTTTCCCTGGCTTCCAGAAATGATCGCAACGTGTCCATAATGACCTTTATGAGATTGGATTTTCCTGGTCAACAGGTAAGACTGAACTTCTTTGCGAGTAATCAGGTTCAGGTAGAAATCAGGCCTTTCCAGTAGTTTTGAGGGCGTGCCAATGGGGACAATACGCAGGTCACCGGTGGTGTCTTGGTCCTCGTTAAGAATATGAGCAATTTTAGGAGCGGTAAAGGTTACGGTTAGATCTGCCCGCACAGTTGGGATTCCGCCCTGTAACGAGTCGGAAAACATACCCGAAGGAATATCCACTGATAGTACGAAGACATCCGAGCACTGATTCACGGTGGAGACCACCTCTGCGTAGAGTCCTCTCAAGGGTTTACTAATTCCCGTTCCCAAAATGGCATCCACAAGGATGTCATAGCAAAGGACCTTGGATTTGATTTCAAACCAGGTCTTTGACGTTGTAATCTCTTGAACTCTTGCTCCGGATTTCAGGTAAATGTCTAAGTTAACACGGGCATCGCCAGAAATTTCCCCGGTCTTGCCTAGGAGGTAAAGGTCGGAGAAAATCCCTCTTTGGCGCAATTGGCGTGCCAAAACCAACCCATCACCTCCATTGTTGCCCTTGCCGCAAATAATGGCGATCCGGCGTTTAGTCAGGTCCTCAAAGTAGTCCTCCAACGCCATCAAGAGGTTCATGCCGGCGTTTTCCATCAAAACCAGTCTAGGGACGGCGTACTTTTCAATACTGAGTTGGTCGACCTCGTTCATCTGCCGGGCCGTGAGAATTTTCATATTTGTCTTTCAACAGATGGTGAAAATCGCTCCTGTCATATAATGAAACATTTGAAAAAATCCCGCGTCTAGTAAAATAGAGATTATAAGAAAATGTGCTACAATTCAGAAGGTTTTTTCAGAATAAAAGAGGTTAGCCGATGGAAAGAGGGAAAAAACAGATTAGCGCTATTTCTTGTTTGATCATATTGCTGCTGTCGCCTTCCTTTGGGATAGCGGGTCGAAAACACAGTAATGTCAAAGATATTGGTAACCGGAATATTAACGGGAGAATCGCCCTTCTCTTTCCCAATTTTGTTTCCTTGGAAAAAGAGATTCAAATCGGGGCTCAGTATGCCCAGTTTTTTGAGCAGACAGCTCGGTTTGTTGAGGATCCGGTGGTCATTCAATACATCGACCGGGTTGGTCAGGAAATTGTCAAGAATTCTGATGCCAAAGTTCCGTTTGTGATCAGGGTTGTGGATACCGATGAGGTCAATGCCTTCGCCCTTCCGGGAGGCTACTTCTTTGTCAACAAGGGGCTTATCTTAGAATCGGAGAATGAGGCGGAACTGGTTGGCGTGATGGCCCACGAAATAGCGCACGTGGCAGCTCGCCACGCCACGGAGCGAATGACCAAATCGAAACTTATACAGTTTGCTACACTTCCTGCCCTTTTTGTAGGCGGTTACTGGACTCAAATGGCCATGTACAATGGCTTGGGCTTGGGCCTTTCGCTGGCGGTTCTTGGGATCACCCGAAAGTCAGAAGCCGAGGCTGACCAACTTGGTATCCAATATATGTGGAATGCTGGTTATGATACGAATGCCTTCGTAACCTTTTTTGAGAAACTGCAGGCGAAGGAAAAAAACAAGCCGGGTGCATTTGCGAGCTTCAGGCGGACTCATCCTCGGGTGGAGGACCGCATTGCAAAGGTTCAAGAAGAGATGTCCTATCTTCCTATCAAGAGTGTAGCCATGGTGAGTACCTCCAATTTTGAGCGGGTGAAAAGGCGCCTCATCGAGATCGACAACAAACTGCTTACCCCTGGATCCGGTCTCCCGGGCGCTACAAAAAAACCGACCTTAAAGCGGAAGACGAACCAGGAGCGCCGCAGCAAGGAAAAACCGACTCTCCAAAGGGACGGGGTGAAAAGGCCCACGTTGAAACGGGCTGATGAGTCAGACGACTGACCTGTCTCAAGTATACCTGTCCTAATTAGAAATTTGTGCCATATTCTGGCGAGTGCAACGGAGCCCAGTTTGAGGTGCGGTGATGATTACGGTTATATCGGCGACTAGCAGAAGCACCAAAATTGACTTCCTCCCACCTCTGGCGTCTGGCTGGGTGAGCCAAGATCCCTGATATCGGGTTCAAAACCTCTAACTCTTCGCAAGCACTTTTCCTGAAACAATGTCCTATCTTTTTTTCGTAGGACCTTGGCAAAAGATAGACTTATAAACCAGTGGGAGTCGATATGAAAAGTACACGTTTTGTGACCCACACGGCTGTTTTCTTCGTTATCCTCTTTACTCAACTGGTTTGGGCTGAGGAGACTAACTCTTTCTCCTCGACAGATTCCAATCGTCAGGAAGAAGAGGAGTTTGTCAAAACCAAATCATATGTCGATCAGGTCCGGTTGCGAGGAGCTATTTTCGAATTAAGTTTGAGGGACGCCATCAAACTAGCTCTCACCAACAACCTGGAGATTGCGATTGAGGATTACAACGAGGATCTCAATCGAGAGCGAATGATGGCAATCAAGGGTTTTTATGATCCCATCCTGAACTTTCGAGTTGGATGGGAATCTTTTGAAAATCCAACCACGAGTATTATACAGGCTGGTCAGGGAATTACGACTTTTGTCTCCAAAGGCTTGACCTTGAACTCGTCGCTTGATCAAAACATGCCAGGCGGCGGCGCCTTCCATTTGAGACTGGACAACTCCCGTAATTCTTCCAACAGTGCCTTCAGTCGCATCAATCCGGCGTTCGGGTCCGTCTTTGACGTTTCCTTCACGCAGCCGCTGTGGCGAGGGTTTTTGCGTACACAAACGGATCGCGAGCTGAAACTGTACAATCTAGATACCCAGATCAGCTACAGCCAGTTCAAACAAAAAGTCTCAGAGATTGTTCAACAGGTCGAGAACCAGTACTGGGAGTTGGTGTTTGCCATCGACAACCATGAGACCCGACGCAAGTCCATGGAATTGGCTATCCTGCAACATCGGAACAACCAGAAGCGAGTCCAAATTGGGGTCATGGCGCCGATTGAAACCACCCAGTCCAGGGGCGAGGTCGCGATCCGTGAACAAGAGATGATCCACTCCGAAGTCCAAATTATTATCCATCAGAATGCTCTCAAGCGACTTCTTACTTCGGATCCCAAGGCCTCGATCTGGAATTTGACCCTGATTCCCACTGACCGTCCACGGATCGAAGATGTGCAGATTACACTTGAGGAGGCTATACAAAAAGCTATTGAGCGTCGCCCTGAACTGGAACAGGTTCGTTTACAACTTGATAAGACCGGAGTCGATCGAGACTATTTGCAAAAGGCAGGGAAACCGGCAGTCAATCTGGTTGCTAACTTTGGCTCGGTGGGGCGGTCGGGACTGGTCTTGCGCAATGTAGATTTTTTTGGGACTCCGACCAAGGAGGCTAATCCCGAAGATCCTCTATCTGGGAACTTAAATAAGGCCTTAAGTCAAGCCTTTGGTTTTGACTTCATCAATTACGGAGTTAGTGTGGATGTTCAAATCCCGCTGCGAAATCGCAGCAACGAGGCTCAGCTCGCTCAGGCTGCTATCACAGAGCGTCAGTTACGGAGCCATCTCAAAAACCAACAACAGTTGATCATCGTCGATGTGCGCAATGCCTTCGAGAGTATCTCCACTCAGAAAAAACGCCTGGAAGCCGCGCGCATGGCAAGTAAGCTTTCCGAAGAGCAATTGGAAGGTGAGAACAAGCGATTTGAAGCAGGTTTGTCGACGAACTTTGAGGTTCTACGCTATCAGCGCGATCTCACAGAAGCTCAGGTGCAAGAATTAAGAGCCCAGGTGGACTATCAATTGGCGATCACAGATCTTCTAAAGGCGATGTACACGATTGTCGACAAGAAAGATATTCTACTGGCTGGTGGAAAGGACGGGCAGTAAAAGCTTTCAGGCTCGAAGACGGTTCCACCTGATTGTTAGGAGCGGTTACTAGTTTATCCGTTATAATCCCTCCATGTTTTGGGCTCCCATCACAGTCATCATTTCCGGTTTAGTTGTCGGGAGTTTTCTAAATGTGTGCATCCATCGAATACCCGAGGGCCGTTCCATCATCTGCCCTGGTTCACAGTGTCCACACTGCCATTCTCCGGTCCGATCCTGGGAAAATATTCCTCTACTGAGTTTCATTTTCTTGCGAGGACGCTGCAGTCATTGCAAGCTGCCGATTGGATGGGTTTATCCGACCGTCGAAGTATTGACTGCCCTGCTTTTCTATCTGTTGTTTTTAAAGTATGGATTCGGCTACACGTTTTTCCTGAATAGCGCCTTTTTTGGCTTGTTGATGATATTAATCTTCATCGATCTTTTTCAGAGAATTCTTCCTGATGTGATCACACTCAGTGGACTGATTTTGGGTTTCTCAGCATCTCCGTTTCAGTCTCTTGAGTTTTTCCAGGGAGATCTCTTTTGGATGGGAGGAGTGGAGCTATGGAGGCCGCATCTGCACTCGTTCCTGGGGGTCGTGGTTAGCGGAGGAATGCTCTGGTTGGTAGCGACTCTGTACTTGAAGCTAAAAAAAGTTGAAGGTATGGGATGGGGGGATATTAAAATGATTGCAATGGTGGGAGCTTTTTTGGGATGGCGGTATGCTTTTTTGACCATCTTTCTGAGTTCTTTACTGGGAGCCCTGATCGGGTCTCTATATATTTATGTTTTCCGAAGGGACCGGAGATATGAACTTCCTTTTGGAACTTTTCTGGGCGTTGGGGCAATCTTCAGTACTCTTTGGGGACGAGATATAGTTAGCTGGTATTGGAAGAGCCTATTCATCTCTTAGTACCTTCACGAAGATTGAGGGTTCACAGCTTTGAAGCGGCGAAGGAGTATGAAGCCATCGGAGCACCTACTGGCAGGAAAGGGAACTAGTTGGGTAGTACGTTCAGGTGAATAGACGAGCTGCACTTTTTGGGCAGGGACGGATAGTGCTTAGACAGCGGTGAACAACTTCTGATCAGTCTCACATGGGGATCTTGGACTCGTACTTGGTGTAGCGAGCCCTGATCCAAGTTGCATGCTTCTTGCCAAGAGTCTTCATTTTTGGTTTCAAGCCCCACTGAGGCTGCTGTGAGTAAACATTAGACGAAGATTAAGGATTCCAATTCTAAGCGTTTTGATAATCATCAGTGTTTTTCCTCTAGTATCGGTGGTTACAAAACTATTTTCTAGGTTCCCAAACACGCCAAATCAGGACGCTTTTCAACGTATGCCTCGCTTGATGGAACCCAGGCTAGCAAGATGGATCGGATGCGAGGATACAGGCCGACCGTGCTAGAATTTTCTGCTCTAATGTGCTGGTAGGGTGGTAGGATGGTTTCAGGAAAAGTGAGTTGAGGTTTGGGCTGGTCGAGGGGGAAGATTGTGCGCAATCGCATTACGTTAACCGATTACGACGGGGACTGGGCCCTCAGAGAAGGCTACCAGGAGCCAAGGTCAAAACCTGGTTTCCTGACTCGTGAGGAAGTAGTTCGGTTATACGGGATATTGGGAGTTGACGGTATCGAAATCACAGACTTTTATTGGAGGGAGTGTACGCCCGCCTATATACGAAAACTTGCGGCGGATTGCGGGCTGCCCATCGTTTGTCACCTCTTTGAAGGGGATTTAACACTCCCGGCGAGCGATCGCCAGCTCTCGCTCGATCGGGTGTTTTTGCTACTCGATCGGACGGCGGAACTTGGCGCTCCACTGGCCATGATCATACCGGCTTTTGTCAAGGAGGGTGTGTCGCTCGAGGAGCAGCGTGGCTGGTTAATCGAAGGGCTGCGGCAATGTGCGGAGCACGCCGAGTCACTGGGACTGATCCTACTGACTGAAAACTTCGACGATCCACCGGCTTGGCCGTTGATGAGTCGAGGTGCTGACTGTCGAGACATCTGCGCTGCTGTTGACTCTCCCGCATACCGGATCATCTACGACTGTGGTGCACCTCTGATCGTTGGTGAAAACCCGCTCGATGCTCTTAAAGAGATGGCGCCCTTTGTTACGCAAGTCCACTTCAAGAATAGCCGCAGGCTCACATCAGGCGAGGACGCTGAGCGCTATTACCGGTCGCAAAGTGGGCACCGGTACGTCGGTACCAACCTCGACACTGGCGAGGTGGATTTGCGGTTGATCACGGCTGAACTAAACCGCATTCAATACGGGGGCTTTGTTTTGATCGAGTATCAAGGTGTCGAAGATCCACGAACGGCCCTGCGGCACAATATCGGGTATTTGCGTAAATTGATGGAAGGTGTCATATAATAAAGGGCGCAGTTTGCTCTTTCCCCTTTTTTCACGGGTCTTCAGAGAGAGAATAGTCTGCTTTGACCACGTCTTTCACAGGTATCCCGGCCTCTTTTTCGAGTTTTCACCTGGTGTCCAGTTGCTTTTGAGTTGATCGAGAACCATCCTGAATTCAAGGGTTTTCCAGTTCGCGTATTCGATTGGATGGTCTTCAACTCGGAGATTGCTCCCCTTTTTGCCATTTTTGGTTTCGCAGATTTTTAAGTACGGTCGTTGTAGGCAGTTAGAAACTTTAAAGACAGGAGGAACGTCTCATGAGAAAAGTTTTGAACTGCCGCGTATTCTTAAGCATTCTAGTGCTTGCTTTCGACTCAATGGTTTGGAGTGAACAACCTCGGTAGATTTGAACACGGCTATTCTGAAGTAGCTGGATAATCTCACCGGGATAGGCCCAGCCATCGCGGAACGAATTTTAAGGTTTCACAACAAGAACGGTTCCTTATAAGCAGATTGAAGATTTAATGAATATGCTTGGAACTGGTGAAAAGAAGTTTTTAAAGCTGAGAGACAGGGTTGAGATGGGAAAGATCGAACACTGATGAGAATTTAGAGCTCGGCCGTTTCGGGACTGCTAGCCTCTCCCATCAAAATCCTGTAGATTGTTCGTGGTAGATGTAGAAATAGACTGTGTGAGGACGTTCTAACCTCGGGTAGTCTATCGTTAGGATCCGGTCCGTGCTGTTGTCTACGGATTGGCCTTGTGAGAGGAGAAGGTCAAGGAAGGCTTGTGAGAGGAGAAAGTTTGCCGGGCCAGGCGGTGAAGTCAGAGTGTTTGGATTTCCGTCAACTCCCCGACCAGAACCCTTTGTTTTTGTCCTACCTTTACCAATTTGACCAGGTTGATTCTCTCTACTCTAGAGCTCATTTGACTCTTGAAGATTTGAAGCAGAGAGCCGACCTGATTTTGAGTAGTTCGAATCAATACCCTCGTGAAAGGCTCGTTTCGTTGCTCAGGGCCTTTAATAAGAAGGTGGGAGCCAGTCCACTTACTTTGCACAATATCGAGAAGTTGAAGTCGCCGCAGACCCTAGCGGTTGTGACGGGTCAACAGGTCGGAATTTTCGGTGGTCCAGCCTTCTCGTTTTATAAGGCGGCAACCGCCGTCCGATTGTCCAAAATATTGGAAGAAGAAGGGTACTGTACTGTCCCGGTCTTTTGGCTAGCATCCGACGATTCCGATTTTCAAGAAGTTCGGTCCACCACCTTCTTTGATGAACGCAGCGAACTCTTGCGCATCAGTTGTCCGCAATCTGGAAAAGATCAGGAGCAAATGGTGGGGACGATACCTTTGGCGTCAAGCGTAAAAAGCCTAGAGGTTCTGGAAAAACATGTTGTGCGAGATGATTTTGACCAAGCTACTTTTGAAAACTTACGGGACTGTTACACTAGGGGACGTACTTTTCGGGAGGGGTTTGCCGCCTGGATTTCCTCCCTTTTTCGGGACTATGGCTTAATCCTTTTCGATCCTCTCCTGGCCGGCTATAAACAAGATCTCAAATCTTCTATCGCAAGAGCCATTGAGGGGCGTCGGGCCATCGTCGAGGCGTTACAGACGAGAAGCGCATCTTTGAGCGAGAAGGGATTTGTTGCTCAAGTACATGTTGAGGATTCAGAAACCTGTCTTTTTTGGTTGGAAGGCGAGCAGCGAGAGAAACTGGAGTACAGTGGTGGAGAGTACAGGGGAAAGGGTCGGCAGGCACTGATGTTCCATGAGTCGCAGTTGCTTGAGAAAATCAGAGAAAGCCCCGAACATTTTGGTCCGAATGTTCTCTTGAGGCCCATTCTCCAGGATCAATTGTTCCCCACGGTGGTGCATGTCGGAGGGCCGGCGGAAGTTGCCTATTTTAGCCAGGTCGGGGCTATCAGTCATTTTTGGAATCTTCAGGTGGCTGTTTTTCCCCGAGTGGCTATGACCATTGTTGACCGGAAGGCTCAGCGATTATTGAAAAAATATGATTTGAAGGTCTTGGATGTTCTGACATCCACACGCTATGAGCTCAGCCGAAGAATCTTAGAAAGAAGCAACTCCGGCAGAATTCTAGAAAAATTAGAGCATCTAAACAAAGACTTGAGGGGAAAATCCGACGCATTGAAGAAGATGATCGAACCCGTTGATGGAAGCGTTGCGGAAATGTTGGGAAGAGCACAGCAAAAAGTCTTTTATCAGTTTGAAAAAGTCCAGGAACGTTTGGTCAACAATTATGCTGTCCGGAACTCTCATCTGGAAAGCCATTTAAACTACCTTTTTTCCCATCTCTATCCCGAAGGAAAACTCCAGGAGCGAGTGATTAACTTCAATCAGTTCTTATTCGAAGAAGGCCATGATTTTGTGGATCGTCTGATTGAAAAGATTAGTCCCTTTTGTACCAGCCATCAAGTGATCTATGTGTAAAAGAGTAGGCCTGTTTTAGCTTTGGGAGGACATCTTCATGACCCACAACCATGAAGTTCATGATTGATGTTTGACCGACACTACCGACTTTATTCGAACTCCCTCTTTGTTGTAGACGCGGTGTCTGGTTTTCCTGCTCTCTATTTGAGCTACTTTCTGCGATCTTATCTGGTCCGTTTCTTTCCACCCGAACTTAGCCGTTACTTTAATCCAGAACTGCTTCCTTTTCGGGACTATCTGTTCTACTTTCTGGCATTCCTTCCTTTATGGGCATCTCTTTTGCGGATTACTCAATGCTATTCACAAGTGTTGAGGCTTTCTGCGAGGCAACAGGCTGTTCGAGTTTTGTCGTTCATGTTGGCTACAGGGTTCTTGATGGGGTTTTTATCTTACAGTTTCAGGCTGGAGGTCAGCCGACCCGTGTTGTTCGTATTCTTGGGAAGCACTGCGGTTATATTGTTCCTCAATCGGATCGTATTTCACTGGGTGCTGCGCAGCCGCAATATCAATGAGCACAATCAAATCAAGATTCTCATTGTCGGGACGGATGCCCGTGCTCGGCGCGTGGGACAGTGGTTGGAGAATTTTAAGATATGGGGGTACGACGTAGTGGGCTACCTGGCGCATGGAGAAGGGGATGCGACCACGGCAGAGATGAACGTCTTGGGTTTGCTGCGAGAACTACCTGTGCTCTTGCAGGAGCGCACTGTGGTCGATGAGATAATTTTTGTTGGGCCTCAGAAGCAAGACCCAGAGTACTTTGAGAAGACGATCAGGTTGTGCGAACATCTCGGGATTCGGACGCGGGTCGCGACAGATTTCTTTCCCACCTCGATTTCCAAAGTTTCATTGGAATTTCTTGAAAACTTGCCACTTATTACCTTTTCGACTGCGCCGGATCACAACATCGCAATTGTAGCCAAGCGAGCTCTTGATTTTATAATGGCAGTCCTACTTTTGACGCTTGCTCTTCCTCTGATGTTGCTGGTCGCGATGCTTATCGAAGGCACTTCGCAAGGCCCCGTTTTTTATAAGCAGGTACGCTGCGGGCTTTATGGTCGAAAATTTGCCTTGATGAAGTTTCGAACCATGATTGAAGGGGCAGAAGACAGACTGTGGGAAATTAAGCACCTCAATGAGATGGGCGGGCCGGTATTCAAAATGCGCAATGATCCTCGTGTCACTCCCTTGGGACGTGTTCTCAGAAAACTCAGTATTGACGAGTTACCTCAGCTTTGGAACGTCATCAAGGGTGAAATGAGTATGGTGGGACCTAGGGCTCCCTTGCCTGAGGAAGTCCGGTATTATTCTCTCAAGCAAAGACGTCGCTTGAGTGTGAAGCCTGGGATCACTTGTTTGTGGCAGGTTTCGGGTCGCAGCGACGTCAATTTCCATCAGTGGATGGCTCTTGACCTGCAGTACATTGACAACTGGTCATTCTGGCTGGACATGCAGATCATGCTGAAGACGATACCAGTAGTCCTCACCGGTAGAGGTGCACGGTAACGAATCGGATCTCAAGTGCCAGTAGTTGAAATCCTAGTGCATCCAGACCGAGGTAGGGAATCATCAAATCCTTATATCCCCCATTCACCCATATAGGACACTCAATCTACTTCCCTGAATCGATTTAAGCCACTATAATTAAAGAAGATATTACGCATAGAGGGGACAAGAAATAATTGATTCCAAGGGGGAAGGTTTGAAGGTCGGTTTTGATGGCAGTATGAGGCTTGAATTCCATGGGGCTAAGGTCACATCGGATGCCGGGCTTCTAGCCTATCGTGATTTAGACGAGGCGTTGGCAAGCGCTCCACCAACGCCTCAGTCCTGCCGAGCACGAGGTCGAGCTAGGAAGTTGGATGATCCGCTCCACCGATGGAGGTCGGAGCTGGTCCGCTCCTTACCGCTGCCTGGTCAACAGTCCTCACGGGCCGATTCAGCTTTCCGATGGTCGACTGCTCTATGCCGGCAAGATCTTCTGGTATGGTCGCACTGTGGCAAGAGAAGGGCGCATTGGGGTTTGCGAGTCCACTGACGACGGGCAAAGCTGGCGTTGGTTGGCAGAAATCCCAGCGCGAGACGGTGATAGCTACCATCGCTACCACGAACTACACGTAGCCGAGAACACGAATGGAACCCTCGCCACTCACATCCGTAACCACAATCGGGCCAACGAGAGGGAAACGCTTCAGAGCGAATCTGTGGATGGGGGAAAGACCTGGTCTGCGCCACACCCGATTGGCGTCTGGGGCTTGTCTTCTCATCTGCTGCGACTTCGCGACGGGCGGCTGCTGATGAGCTACGATCATCGGCGCCAACCCTTAGGCAACCAGGCACGTATCAGCGAAGATGATGGACAGACCTGGTCACCTGCCATGATTACCTCGGGTAATGGAACCTCGACCGACCTGGGCTACCCATCCAGCGTCGAGTTAAAGGATGGTTCCCTGCTGACCGTTTGGTACGAAGTCCTGGGGCGTCCCGCTCAGCCAGAGCAGGCTCCTGCTGCGGATCGCGATGAACGCCTTCTTGAAATGGTTTCGCGGTCAGATCGAGCTGTTTTACGGTAGGCGCGATGGCGGATCATCTAGTGCCCATCTCTTAGGACAAGTCCTCTTAAGCGATGGGGCTGGAGGAGGGAGTCGAACCCCCACGGCTGTTGCCACCCGCCAGATTTTTAGTCAAACGGGAGGGATCACACGGTCCTTCCCCGCAATTCCTTTAAGCCATTGAGGTTACAGAATTCTATGGTGCGTCTCACGCCCGGTCCCAGGTCAGCCCAAGTCAGGTGAAATAAGGCATAGAATTATTAACTCCTTGATCAACTTTGAGATAAAGCTCGAAGAAGAGAAAAATCGTGCTTTTGATGGGCCAGATCAGATTATAGATTTCCACCACAAAACTTCCGAAGAAATCCGGCAACTTCAAGGGGAGATCCAGGTTTATTACTCAATTCCCTTGTTGGTGGCTTTGCCAGGTGGAAGTGATCCCAGCTGTTCCTTGTATTGTAACTGGTATAATTTGTAGTAAATTCCTTTCTTCCGGAGCAGCTCAGCGTGTGAACCTTCTTCCCTGATCTCACCTTTATGTAACACGATGATACGATCACAGTTTTGAATGGTCGAGAGGCGATGAGCGACGATCAGGGAGGTGCGATCCTTCATGAGCTTCTCGAGTGCGTCCTGAATGAGTAGTTCGGTCTCGGTATCGACTGAGGAAGTAGCCTCGTCCAGGATCAATATTTTGGGATCGTGTGCTAAAGCCCGCGCAAATGCTAGCAATTGTCTCTCACCCAAGGAGAGTGAGGTCCCTCGCTCAGCCACGGAAGCGGTATACTGTGCAGGAAGACGCTGGATGAAGCGGTGTGCGTGCACCCGATGTGCAACCTCTTTAACCTTTTCTCGGTTGATTGGTCTTGCCCACAGCTGAATGTTTTCTTCAATTGTACCACTGAAGAGGAAGACGTCCTGGAGGACGACAGCAATCGACTGGCGCAGCTGGTCCAGATGAAGATCTTTGATATTCACACCATCAATTCTGATTTCTCCTTCTTCAACATCGTAGAAGCGGCACAGCAGGTTAATCAAGGTGGACTTTCCCGATCCGGTGGCGCCAACGATGGCTATCTTTTTGCCTGAGGTGACTTTTAAGTTAAGTTGCTTGAGAACGGGAATGTTTTCTTTGTAGGCAAACGAAACGTTTCTGAATTCGATCTCACCACGGAAGTCCCTTAGGCGGATCGGATGTGCAGCTGAAAGAACCTCTGGCCGGGTATCCAGCAACTTGAAAATCCGCTCAGAACTGGCCATAGCACTTTGAAGAATGTTGAATTTCTCGCTTAGATCACTGATGGGCTTATAAAAACGTTCTGAATACTGGATGAAGGCGACCACCACACCCAACGTCAAGGCCCCTTGAAGGATCTGACTGCCTCCATGCCAGACAATCAGGCCAACTGCCACGGCACCGATCAAATTGACAATTGGGTAGAAGACGGCGTAGTAGAAAATCGATTGAAGATTCGCCTGCAGATGTTCCCGGTTACGATCGTCGAACTGGCGGAATTTACGTTTTTCCTGAACAAAGACCTGTACCACTGCCATCCCGACAAGATTTTCCTGCAAGAAAACATTTGTCTTGGCTACACAGGTACGCACCCAGCGATAGGAGTTGCGCACCTTGTTCTTGAAAACGAGGGTGACAACAAAGAGAAGTGGAATCACGGAAAAGCTAATCAGTGCGAGTTCCCAGTTCAACCACAGCATCACTATCACGATGCCGCTCAAAAGGAAGATATCGCCAAAGATACTGATGACCCCTGCTGTGAACAATTCGTTGAGCACCTCGACATCGGTGGTCATTCTCGTGGTCAAACGCCCTACAGGATTTTTGTCGAAATAGCCCACGTGTAGCTTTTGGACATGGGCAAAGATCTCCACCCGCAAGTCGTACATGATTTTCTGGCCTGTCCAGTTCATCAGATAAGTCTGTGCAAAGGAAATGACGAATTGGAGAAGGAGGATAGATAGGAAAAGTAGGGCAAGGAACTGTAGACCTTCATAATCACCCCTGCGGATGTGCTGGTCGATAGCGATCTTGGTGAGGTAGGGAGAAACCAGTTGCAGTCCGGAGATGATCAGCAAGAGCAGCACCGAGGCAATCACCACCCAACGATACGGATAGAGATATCTGACTAACCGCCGGGCAAGATGAATATCGTAGCTTTTTCCGAGAAGCTCTTCTTCGTGATAGTGTTCCATGGGGTCTTAACTTTGCTAATAGAGTAGGAAATTAGGGATAGTTACTTATTTTCATTCATTTTCAAAAACAGGTGACTGTCCCCAATCTCCCTTCATCACCACCCGCTGCTAACGGCATAATCTTCCCGATCTTTTATTCCACCTCTAATTCTTTCTTCAGGAGCTGTCTTTGGTAAAGCGCGGCGTAGGATCCTCTGGCTTTCAAAAGATCCTCATGTCTCCCGTACTCCACGATGCGTCCACCTTCTAACACCAGGATTAAATCGGCCATTTTCACTGTCGAAATCCGGTGGGATATCAAAATAGCAGTTCTACCTACTAGCTCCTGGGATAGCCTCTGCAAGATTTGCTCCTCGGTGTAGGTATCGACGCTCGAGAGGGCATCGTCGAGAATCAAGATCTTCGGGTTGATCAGCAAAGCTCGGCTGATGGCTATTCGCTGTTTTTGGCCGCCGGAAAGCGTGATGCCACGTTCTCCTACCAGGGTCTCAAATTTTTGGGGAAAGTCCTGGATCTCTGGCCAGATGTTACTGATTCTAGAGACCTGTTGGATGTCCTCAAAGTTAGCATATGGTCTTCCAAAGGCGATATTTTCTTTGACGGTTCCGGAAAAAAGAAAAGTATCTTGAGGGACATATCCGATGTGTTTGCGTAGTGTCTGCAGAGGAATATTATTGATATCAATGCCATCGATGAAAATCGATCTTTCAGGGATGGTCTCTAGTCGGCACAGCAGTTTGACCAGAGTGGATTTACCACTTCCGGTGCTACCCACGATGGCCACGGTTTTTCCGGCTTGGACACGAAGGCGAACATTTTGAAGAACGGGGCTTCCGTCATAGGAAAAGTTCAGATCTCGAATTTCGATGTTTCCGTGAAAATCTGAAATGGGACGGGGATTGGTATCGTGGATTTCGGGTTCATTGCGAAGAATCTGGTTAATTCGCCCCATGGAGGCGGATCCGCGCTCGAAAATGTTGACGACCCATCCCAGGGCGATGGTGGGCCAGGTGAGCATGGCTAAATAGGCCATGAATGCGACAAAATCTCCCAAGGTGATGAAGCCTTCAATCACTCGGATTCCGCCATACCACAACAAGCCCAGTGAGGAGAGGCCTAGCAGGAACGATAACAGAGGCGAATACAATCCCGAGATCATGACCAGGGAGAGACTATTACGAAGATACTCACCATTGGCATCCTGGAACCGATGGGTGAACGCTTGTTCCTGGTTGTAAGCCTTTACGATTCGAATCCCTGACACGTTTTCCTGCGCCAGAGTTGTCAGAATTGAAAACTGTTCCTGGATCTTCTCGAATCTTTGGTGAATACGTTTTCCAAAATGCTTGACACTGTAGGAGACACCAAGCAGTGGGATCAAAGTCAAGGCAGCCAGTGTAGTGTTGATACTGATCAGAATCGCGATGACGAATACCGTGGTGGATAAGGTGTTCACGGAATACATGATACCCGGACCCAGGACCATTCGAACGGCGCTCAGATCATTGGTCGCGCGGGACATAAGATCTCCCGTAGCCCGCCACTGGTAAAAGCTAGGCGACAGGGACTGTAGGTGTGCGAAGAGGTCATTACGCAGGTCGTATTCGATATATCTGGAGACTCCGATAAGAATGCGACGCATCCGGTAGCGAAAGATTCCCTCTAGCAGACTGGCCACAACGATCAAGGCGGCATAATAGAACAGCGTGGCGTGGTCAATCTGGTGGCGGAGTTCATCGATGGCATGGCCTAGTATCCGTGGTGAAATCACGGCCGTCAGGTTGGTGCACAACACCATCAGTGTCCCAACCAGGATCTGTCTTTTGCACTTCTTAACATAGGGAATGAGGCTGAAGAGGTGTTGAGTCCGAGGATTTAAGCGGAAAGAATTAGTGAACATCAAAGCCTGTGGTGTGGGGAATTTCTCCGCCTTGTGGATTGACGAAGACTAGCTGATAACCGTAGAGGAATGGAGAATTCTTGGAATAGCGAAAGTGAAAGGTTGCCGGGGATCCCGGTGGGATGTTCCGAGGGTTCACTGGTACGGAAACTTCCTCGAGAAGCTTCTGGTCGATTCCTAAAACCCTGATCATCACCGCCATGTCTTCAATCGGTTCTTGGGTCTGATTCCAGATTTCACCTTGCAAGGAAAATCCTTCGTAAGAACGCTTGGAACTCAAGGCCGTGATTCTTAAGGGCTCGACTTGCCAAACAGAGCGGGTGACGAAGTTTTCGAAAAAGGGGAAAGGCGTGAACAGGTAAACCACAAAATAGGTTCCGGCTAGGATTAACGACAGGACGAAAGCACGGGTTGCCATCCTGAATAGGTTAAAGGAGGGGACGTATTTTTGCTGGACTCGGGGTGTAGTTCTAACAGGTGCTTTCTCCTCATACCGTTTATCAGAGTGCTCTCGAAAATAATCCGACAGGACTTTCCTTTTCGTGCGCAATCGAACGGCAGTGGAAAGCAGGATCACCAGAAAGCAAATCAGAAAAGCCCAAAGCGAATACTTGAAAGCCCGATCAATGATTTCTAGCGTTCCAGTATTCATTCTTGGTTCTTTCAGAAAGCGAAGACCTGCTCAGAGTCATCGTGAAATTGAGTGCATATTCTCTCGTCTTTTGGGGCTCTTCTCATTTGTCAGAATTTGGGTATCTCACCAATTTTCAAGACTTTAAAATGGGTGACTGTCCCTAATTTAGTTCCTAATTTCAAGACCAGCTTTTCTCATCGCTGAAACTGGCGCACGGCTGATTGGTGGGTTCGGTAGTTCGTCGAAAAGATATGTCTGCCGTCATTTCTAGACACAAAATACAGGTATTCCACATCCGCAGGATAAAGGGCGGCGTCAATGGAACCAAGGCCTGGACTGGCAATGGGACCAGGTGGTAATCCGCTATAGAGATAGGTGTTGTAAGGGGAGTCCAAACGGAGATCGCTCTGATGAATGACTCCATCGTACGCTTTAATCCGCTTCACTGCGTAAATCACAGTTGGATCACAGGCAAGTTTCATTCCTCGGTTTAAACGATTATGAAACACTGCCGATATGGCGGCCCGTTCCTCGTCAAGTCCAGTTTCCTTTTCAATCAAAGATGCCAGCGTCAAGACTTCTCGGATGGTGAGTTTTAGTTCTTGGGTTTGTTCCATGCGCTGCTGTGTCCAAATACGGCGAAAGTTGCTGACCATCAATCGAACAATTTTCTCCTCCCTTAAATTTCGAGTAAAAAAATACGTATCGGGGAAAAGATACCCTTCTAGATTCTTGGCAACAGGATCCAAATCAGCAACCATTTCGGTATTCTGCATGAGTTCTCGAAATAGAACCTCTGAGCCGAACCCACTGCGATGGAGTAGCTCAATAATCTCATTCATGCTGAAACCTTCGGGAATGGTTACGGGGTAGTGATGAATTTCACCCTTATGAAGTTTAGCGGCGACGTCGGCGAGAGCCAGGGGGTTGTCAAAGTGGTACTCACCCGCCTTTAAGGAGAAGACTTCATCCTGCAGGCGCACATACCAGGTAAAGATCAGAGCGGAACGGATGATGCCGTGTAATTCAAGTAGGTTAGAGATTTGTCTGACAGTGTAGCCGGGGGGTATCTGGACCAGCTGTTTTGGTGACGGATAGTCTTTGTGTGGTTGGTAGATTTGAACGGTAAGCCAGAGAGCAGCAAATCCGATGGCCACGATTGTCAGCAGTACGGCGAGTAAGATGCTTAGTGGCGCTCGGCCTAATACTCGGATCAACTCCGTTCCTCCAGATACCATTTTAGAATCACGGCAGCTGAAACCTCGTTTCGTCTCTTGCGCCGCTGGGCGGAGGTGAAGCCCGCTTCCGCCATCAATCGCTCCGCCTCCTTGGTAGACAAACGCTCCTCGGCCCGCTCCACCGGTAATGATGAAAGCTGCTCGATTCGTTTGGCCAGTGGTTCGATCATTTTCCCTTCAGCGCTGCGCTCTCCGCCCAGATGCCGAGGAATTCCCACGATGAGTCTTTCGACCTGGTGCTGATCGATTAGGTAGCAAACCCTTCGAGCATCAGAAGCAAGATTTTTCCGAGAAAGGGTGACCAAGGGCTGCGCCGTTAATTTCAGGGGATCAGTGATGGCGATACCAATCGTTTTAGACCCCACATCTAATGCCATCCATCGTGTCAAAGAAGAGCTAAATTCTAACATTGATCGCAATTTCCCACTTGTTGAGCTTTTTTTCCTCAGCTATAATCTTAACGTAAGTGCGTGAGGAAGTGTTTAGAATTAGAATGTTTGCAAAAGTGAAGCTTGTTATCGTTTTTCTTTCATCACTCATTGTGGCTTATGGGCTGGTTGGCGGGATGATCAATAAGGTCTCTGCTGGGGAGGATGCCTACAAAGGTCTCTCCGTTTTCACCGACGTTCTCAACAAGGTTCGAGAGGATTATGTGGAACAACCCGACATGGAAAAGGCCATGCAGGGTGCGCTACAGGGGATGATGGGGGCACTTGATCCCTATGCCAGTTTTGTAAATGCCGAGACCTATCAGAGGATTAAAGAGTCTCAGAACAATGTCACTGGCTGGCCGGGGGTCTTTCTTTCGAAGCGTTACAACTATGCTCACGTGGTGGCGGTGATGCCCGGGAGTTCCGCCGATAGAGAAGGTGTGTATCCCGGAGATCTTTTTGAATCGATCGACGATGAAGTCACTACTGAGATGAGTCTTTGGGAGGCAGAAAACCTTCTTTTGGGGCCGTCAGGTAGCACCGTCAACGTCCGTTTGGTCCGTGCAAGAAGAGGGGATCCCACGGAGATGAAGCTTCTCCGCGAGGACTTCCCTTCTCTTGAGGTTACGGTGCGAATGGCGGAGGAGGAAATTGGACTTTTGCGGATTCCCCAGTTTCGAGAGGGCGTGGCTGAGCGTGTGCGATCCAAACTGAGGATTCTTCAATCCTCGGGTATCCAAGGTTTGCTAGTGGATTTGCGGGGTACCGCACGAGGATTGGTTGAAGAAGCCGTCAAGTTGAGCGACCTTTTTCTCCCCAAAAGAAAAAAGATCTTGACGATTGAAGATCGTGGGGGAAAGAAAACGGAATTCTGGTCTCTAGCAAGGCCTGCAGTGGTGGGAGTGCCGATCGTCTTTCTCATCGATGGAGGAACCAGTGGGCCGGCGGAGGTATTTGCGGCGGCACTGCAGGACCATGAGATTGTTAAGACCGTGGGGGAAAAAACCAATGGGCGGGGTGCAACCCAGGAACAGTTTTCCCTACGGGGAGGGGCGGTTTTATTTATTTCGACAAAACTGTACTATCGTCCAGCAGGTCGGCCCATCCAGAGTCAGAATCTGAGGAGCGCCGGTGTGACGCCCGATGTTCTTTCTCCCAGGGAAGACTTTGTGGCTAATTTCTATTTCGAAAGGGCGATGGATGGTCTAGAAAGGAATCCAAGAAGAGAATTGTACCGAGAACTAAAAGAAGCCGTCAAAGCGGAGCAGTTAAAGAGTGGACTAAGGCAGATACGGGCAGTATTGAGAGAGGCTGCTTGACTTCAACTAGCTCTATTTAAGAATCACAGAAAACAGATTAAGGAGGAGAGAATGAACAAGGCTGAATTGGTTGAGGCCATTGCAGCGGATGCGAACATCACGAAGTCCCAGGCTCAGGGCGCCTTGGATTCTTTCGTGAACAACGTGCAGAAAACGCTGAAAAATGGACAGAAGGTTACTCTAGTCCGTTTCGGTACGTTCTCTACTTCGATGAGGCAAGCCCGTACAGGTCGTAATCCTCAGACCGGAATGCCGATCCAAATCCCAGCCAAGAGGGTGGCGAAGTTTTCGGCCGGCAAATCTCTACAAGATTCCATACAGTAGCGAACAACCGAGACGGAAGAGTTTAAACAGACGGACAGAGAAGGGTGAAGTCTCAGTTCAAAGTTGTCCAAAGGCGGCCTTAGGATGGACTTTGAAATTTGAAACCTTCGGCTGCCTGAAAAAAGCCGCTTTTTTGGGAGTGAGGGGGGTTGTCTCGAAGTCCCGATGGTTCCAAATGGTAGCGGATTTTTTTCTTGGAGTAGGTGCGTAGCTCAGGGGCAGAGCACTTCCTTGACGCGGAAGGGGTCAGCGGTTCAATTCCGCTCGCACCTACCATTTTTCTTTGCTTGGTGATGACTTAAAAGTGACCGAACAACGGAATTTGAAGGCTATCCGCAGGGATGGGATGGTCTTTGAAGTCCAGGGTCCAGAGGAAGCATTAGAGATCTTGCGCCACTCTACCTCGCATCTGATGGCGCTGGCAGTAAGCGACCTTTACCCGGAGGTGCATCTGGGGATAGGTCCGCCCACTAGTGATGGGTTCTACTACGATTTTGATACCCCCCAGCGGTTTAATCCAGAGGACTTAGTAAGAATCGAGGCGAAGATGCGGGAGTTGAAGCTTCAAAATCTGAGCTTCTTGCCCTCGATCATCCGCAAGGAAGAGGGTCTGGAATTGTTTCAAAGTCGAGGGGAGCTCCTAAAGGCTGAACTGATTGAAGAGAGAGATGGGCAGGTTCTTTCTTACTATCGGTTGGGGAAACTGGTGGATTTCTGTAAAGGTCCACACGTGGTGTCCACGACCGAGTTAGGAGCTTTTAAACTATTGTCCATTGCAGGCTCGTACTGGAGAGGAGACGAACGTCGGGACCGGTTGCAGCGGATCTATGGGACGGCCTTTTTCACCGAGGAGGAGCTTTGCGACTACCTCGATAAGATTGAAGAGGCCCGCAAGCGGGACCACCGCCGCCTGGGAAGAGAACTGGATCTTTTCACTGTGCAGGAGGAGGCGGCACCGGGGCTGATTTTCTGGCATCCCAAAGGAGCAAAAATCCGCTCCTTGATTGAAGAGTTTTTGCGGAGTGAGCTTGAGGAACGCAGCTATCAGTTTGTCTACACACCTCATATCGCCAAGAGCGAGCTGTGGAAAACCTCAGGCCACTACGAGTATTTTCGACAGAGTATGTACACGCTTCCTGTAGAGGGAGAAGAATACGTTCTCAAGCCAATGAACTGTCCCGGACATATCCTGATTTATCAATCAGCCCAACGGAGCTACCGTGAGTTGCCGATACGTATTGCTGAGTTTGGAACCGTCTATCGCTACGAGAAATCCGGCACTCTTCACGGGATGCTTCGTGTCCGGGGATTTACCCAAGACGATGCCCATATATTTTGTCGTTCGGATCAGGTCTTACAAGAAGTAGTCAACACGCTCGAGTTGGCGGAGCATATTTTGAATAGCTTCGGTTTTGACCGTTACGAAGTGACACTATCCGTGTGGGATCCTGGGCAGATAGAAAAATATGCTGGCAGAGTCGAAGACTGGAAAGCAGCTGAGATGGTGTTGACTCAGGCTTTAAACCAGAAGAAGTGGAAGTACGATCGCTGTGAGGGAGAAGCCGCTTTCTATGGACCCAAGATTGATGTCAAACTCATTGATGCGTTGGGTCGTTCCTGGCAGTTAAGCACCTTCCAATTTGATTTTAGTCTTCCCGCACGTTTTAACGTGACCTATGTCGGAGCGGATTCCAAGGATCACACAGTCGTGATGATTCACCGAGCACTCGTGGGGTCTTTGGAACGATTTGTGGGGGTTCTCATCGAGCACTATGCAGGTGCTTTTCCCATTTGGCTGGCTCCCGTTCAGACGGTGATCATTCCCGTTAGCGAAAAGCACCGGGCATATGCGGTTCAGGTTGAGGAGACGTTGAAAGCGCAGTCGGTACGAGTTGAAGCAGATTTGAGAAACGAGAAAGTGGGTTATAAGATCCGCGAGGCGCAACTGAGTAAGATTCCCTACATGTTAATTGTCGGAGATCGGGAAGCGCGAGAGCAGAATATTTCTGTCAGGAACCGCTGGGAAGGAGATCAAGGCTTGACTTCTATCCCGAACTTTGTAGGAATGATCAAGAAGCTTGTGGCCCGGAAGGCCGTAAAACCGTAAGGCCAGTAGCCAGTAGTTAATATTGCTTAATATTCGGGGTTTAGGATGAAAGCATTTCCTCGTTTGAGTTCCCTGGTTGGCAGTTGCATCTTTGGAACCGGAGAATGGGTGTGCTAGATTCAGAGGTCGGAGCCTAAAAAGTAAGTCTGGGGGGGGAAGCATCAGCAGCACTCGAGTGAATCGGCAAATCAGGGCTCGTACGATTCGAGTGATCGGTGAAGAAGGTGCTCAGCTGGGTATTATGACTTCACTGGATGCGCTGAATATGGCCCGAGAGAGAGATCTGGATCTGGTCGAGGTTGCTCCGACAGCTAGGCCTCCCGTTTGCCGGATCATGGACTACGGCAAATACCAGTACCAGCAGAGCAAGAAGGCTCAGGAGGCCAAAAAACACCAAAAGACCTTCCAGGTCAAAGAGGTTAAATTTCGACCTAAAATTGACAACCACGACTATGAATTTAAGAAGAACCACATCGTCCGTTTTCTTAAGGATGAGAATAAAGTCAAGGCCACGGTGATGTTCCGTGGAAGAGAAATAAGTCATGCTGAGCTTGGAGAATGCATTTTACGCCGTTTACGAGACGAATTGGGTGAGCTGGCAAGCGTCGAGAGACAACCTAAGCTGGAAGGGCATACCATGACGATGGTTTTCACCCCGAGAAAGGTCGAATGAGCATATGAAACTTCGAACAAGGCGCTCGGCGGCTAAACGTTTTAAGTTAACCGGTACAGGGAAGATTAAGAGGAGGCACAGTCATCATAGTCACATTCTGACCAAGAAGTCGCCCCGGCGAAAAAGGAATCTCAAAAAGTCGGGGCTAGTTTCTGCTGCCGATGAGAAACGTGTCAAGAGGATGCTGCGAATAGGCTAGGGTAGAATCATGGCAAGAGTCAGACGAGGAAACAGACGACTGCTGCGTCGAAAAAAGATTTTGCAGTTGAGTAAGGGGTACTGGGGAGCGAAGAGCAAGCTTCACAGTGCCGCTAGGGAGCAGGTGCTCAAATCGCTAGCCTATGCCTACCGGGACCGGAGGCAGAAGAAAAGGAATTTTCGAAGCCTTTGGATTATCCGTATCAACGCTGCCACCAAACAGCGCCATTTATCTTACAGCCAGTTCGTCCACGGACTCAAAATGGCCGGCCTAGATCTCAACCGCAAGGCCCTAGCTGACATTGCTGTCCGTGACCCGAAAGGATTTGACAAACTCGTGGAGATGGCACGTCTCAAGATGTGAGTTTGAGGGGTTGTCTTCAAGACCGTCCAGGGTTACTCTCTGACGGACCTGGCTCTCTTGCACACTTCATCAGTGGTGTCCACAGGATGCTTTCGATCCGGTGGCTGAGATACACGGTCCCGCCGGTGCCGGGAAATTGTCTCGAAGAAGTCTGGTGAGAGAAGTGGCGAGAGTGGGGTTGGACGCAAGGCCACTTGAGCTCCCCACCCTAAATCGCTAGGCTATCTTGAAGATGGACCGAGATGAAAAAGGCACGTCGTAAGACTCACTCACTGTGGGAGCAGTTTCAGCAAGATCTGGAGACTGTCTCCAACTCGTCTGAACTCATCGAAGTTCGCGATAAGTACCTCAGCCGTCAGCGCGGGGTGATTACCCAACAACTCAAACAGCTCGGCTCTTTGTCTGTCCCAGAACGGCCCCTCACCGGCAGGTTACTCAATGAAATGAAAACCCGTGTAGGAGAGGCTCTAGTTCAACGCCAGGCAGAGCTGAAGAGCGAGGAACAACGCTTGGAGCTTGAAGCGACAAGGATAGACGTGACGCTTCCCGGCTATCCGTTTCTGCCGGGGGGAATACACCCTTTGCGGCGCCTGCAGCAGGAAATGGAGGAGATTTCTGTTCGCATGGGTTTTCGGGTCGTTTCCGGTCCCGAACTCGAATCGGATTACTATAACTTTGAAGCGTTGAATATGCCAAAAGGCCATCCAGCAAGGGATACACAGGACACACTTTACATCACCGAAAACCTTCTATTACGCACACACACATCTCCTGTACAGATCCGGACGATGGAAAAAGAGAAGCCCCCAATTCGCATTGTCGTTCCCGGGAGAGTATTTCGCCGAGATGCGGTCGATGCCACCCACAGCCCTATGTTTCATCAGATGGAGGGTCTCGTGGTGGATGAAGGGATAACCTTTGCGCATCTCAAAGGGACCTTGGAAGTTTTCTTGCGAGCTTTGTTCTCACCCAAGATTCAGGTGCGATTTCGGCCGAGTTATTTCCCTTTTGTGGAACCTGGTGCAGAGGTCGACATCGGTTGCATCTTCTGCTCCAGGAAAGGTTGCCGTATCTGCAAGAACAACGGTTGGATCGAGATCATGGGAGCAGGCATGGTGCACCCCTGTGTTTTCAAAATGGTGGGGTATGATCCTGCGAAGTATACTGGATTTGCCTGGGGTATGGGGATTGATCGGATTGCGATCTTAAAATATAGAGTTGATGATTTGCGTCTGTTCTTTGATAACGACACAAGGTTTTTGGGTCAATTCTGATCTTGCTGAGTAAGCAAATGAACGAAGAATCTGCATACTATCCATGAAAACGAGCTATCGGTGGCTGGAGCAGTTTACGGATTTGGCTGTCTTGGGTCTAGAGGTTAAAGAACTCGCCTGTACCCTGACTATGGTAGGTCTCTCGGTCGAGGGAATTGAGCAGCAAACCCATGACACGATTTTCGATCTTGACATTGCCACCAATCGTCCGGATTGCCTTAACCACCTCGGAGTGGCCCGAGAGATTGCAGCCCATTACCGTTTGGACGTAAGGAACCCTGATTGTTCCGCACCTCAAAGCAGTCCACCTGAACTTCCAACCAGTGTGAGCATTGAAAACAGGGAGCTTTGTCCACGCTATGCGGCACGTGTTCTGAGAGGTTTCCGTGTCGAAGAGTCACCGGACTGGCTGAAGTCCAGGCTTGAATCGGTGGGCCAGCGACCGGTCAATAATATTGTGGATATCACCAATTACGTCATGATGGAGCTGGGACATCCGCTACATGCCTTCGATTACGAGAAGCTGTGCGAGAATCGCATCGTGGTGAGAGCAGCGCGGAGAGGGGAAAAGTTGGTCACACTCGATGGAGTTCAGCGAGAATTGGACCCATCGGTACTGGTCATCTGCGATGCCCGGGCCCCAGTGGGTTTGGCAGGGATTATGGGGGGTGTCGAGACAGAAATCGCTCAACAGACTCGCACCATTCTTTTGGAAAGTGCTTATTTCAATCCCTCTCCGATTCGGGCGACCGCCAAGAAGTTCGGTCTGCGAACAGAAGCGTCTTATCGCTTCGAAAGAGGAGCGGATCCGGAGATGCCGGTCAACGCCCTGAACCGTGCCTGCCGGCTGATAGAAGAAGTGGCGGGTGGCCAGTGTGTGAGTCTGGTGATTGATGAGTACCCTGGTCCGGAAAGTCCGGTAGTGTTGGAATTGACGGCGAGCCGAATTGAAAAGGTCCTGGGTGTCTCCTTTGATGCCAACTTTGTGGAAGACATATTCGGACGTTTACAGTTTGAAGTCTCCAGCCGAGACGGCGGGAAATGGGAAGTTCGGGTGCCTAGTTTTCGTCGCGACGTGGAGCTGGAAGACGATTTAATCGAGGAGCTGGCTCGACACTATGGGTACGATCGCATCCAGAGTGTTTACCCCGCTGCTTCTGGTCCGGGGAATTTCTTACCGACTTATCTCCATGATCGTATCTCAACTCAAACTCTTGAGGGGCTCGGTTTCTACGAGGCAATCAACTATGTGTTCAGCACTCCTAGCAAAGAAGTTTCCTTTTGGGGACGTGCCACCTCTATGGTTCCTATCGCGAATCCATTGACAGAAGAAGACACTCATCTTCGCGTGAGCTTACTGCCGGGTCTGGTGGACTCTATCTGCCGAAATCTAAACCATGGAAATAAGGATGTGAGGCTGTTCGAATTCGGTAAAGTTTTTCTTCCCGGTCCCTCGGGAGATAGTGAAGATTATCAGGAAGTTTCTCAATTGGGGATGGCTGCAACCGGAGTTTTCTATGGACCTTTCTGGAGTTCGCGAGACGATGATGGATTCTATCATCTCAAAGGAGTCGTCGAAGTTCTCTTGGGAAAACTTGGGAAAGAAGCAGAGTTTAAGGCGATTTCGGAGATGCCCTATCTTCATCCTTCGGTTGCCGTCCAGGTGTTCGTTGATGGTGAGCCTCTGGGGGTGGTTGGGGAACTCCATCCCCGGGTCAAAGAATCTCGGAAGTTGATCCAGAAAGTATTGGTGGCAGAACTGTGTTTAGATCCGCTATATTCAGATTCTTTGTCCGAGCCGCAGTATACAAGACTTGGCAAGTCCCCCTCTGTGGAAAACGATCTCTCTTTTGTGGTTGACAAAAAGGTAGAATACGGTAGAATACTCACTGCCATTAAGGCACTGAGTATCCCAGAGTTACGGGATATTCGGCTGCTTGATCTCTATCAAGGCCCGGAGCTTCCCAAACGGAAGGTTAGTCTGGCTGTGCGACTAATTTTCGCGGATCCAGTTAGAACGTTAACTCAGGCTGAAGTGAGCGGCTACAGCGAACAGATCTTTTCGCTGCTGCGGTCAAGTTTCGCTGCTGAGGCACGCTCGCAAAGTTTTGGAACTTAAATTGGCTGAGATCGCTCTTTCCCGTCTGGAAAGTTCCCTATCACAGGTAGTTGGCCTCATCCGGACCTTTCGAAGCGAGAACGAGAGACTCAACCAACAAGTTCAACAATTAGAGAAAGATGTGGAGGAACTTAGAGAAGAAAACCAAGCAAAAAGTCAACTAATTAAGCGATTTGAAATTGATCGTCTAAAGATCCGATCACGGGTGGGAAAAATAATACATCGCGTTTCCACCCTGGGGGAACCTTGAAAAAAGTGACATTGGGGACAGTTAATGGGTGAACCGGTAGAAGAAACGACGCAGGTCAACATCTATAAACAGACGTATCATGTGCGAAGTAGTGGTGATTCGAGTTATGTGAGAGAGCTGGCGCTTTATGTTGACCAGCGAATGAGTGAAGTCGCTGAGCACACGCCCACTGTGGATACTCTCAAAGTCGCCATTTTGGCAGCCTTGAACATTGCGGACGAATACTTTTCCGCAACGAAAAAACTCGGGGCTTTAGATCACCGAGTTTCTCAGAAGAGTGAGGAAATGCTCGCCCTTCTGGAACCTTTTCTTAGCTCCAAGTTGCCTTGACCGTCTCTGTTGGCCGCGATAGATTCCAGTTACCCCTTCGATGCTTTGTGATGGTGAGTAGAAATTAAGCCTACACCACCACAACGGGAATATAGGTTCTCTCACTGTGAGTACCCGTAACAGGGATTGCCTAAGGTGAGAGATTGAATCCTCGCCTACGGATAGCAGATTCAGTCACGCGAACAACACGGCAGAGCAGAGGCATAGTGCCTGCCCGGAACCTTTCTTTCAGACGACCTATTCAATTTACCTTCTAACAAGGGTGAGATTTATGGAATACCTCGGAATAATCAGTTTTGTGGTAGTGGTGGCTGCAGTCATCTTGATCTGGTACATCCTGAAAATCCGGCTGGTCGATCGTATGATTGAGGAGGCAAGAGAGAAAGCGGAAAAGATCAAGGAAATTTCCCGAGAAGAGGCTGAAAGGATCAAGAAGGAAAAATCGCTCGAGGCGAGGGATCAGATCTTCACTTGGCGTTCGGAAGCTGAAAAACAAATTCAAGAGCTTAAACAAAAGTGCAGTGCGCTGGACCTGCGGCTCTCCCGCAAAGAGGACAACCTGCAGAGTAAGGAGCAAAACTTATTTCGGCAAGAGAAAGAATATGAGCAACAAGCGCAACGGTTACAAGATCGAGAAGGCCATGTGGGCCAGAAGGAGCAGAAGGTGGATCAACTGATTGCTGAGCAGACAAGACGTTTGGAAGTCGTAGCCGGTATGATGGCCGAGGAAGCCAAGAAAGTCCTGATCAAGTCGATGGAAGAGAAGGCTCTGCACGATGCGGCACTGTTGGTCAAGCGGATTGAGGAGGAAGCCCGTGAGAAAGCCGAGCGGGAGGCTCGACAAATCGTTACACAGACCATCCAGCGCTGTGCCGCGGAACATGTAGTAGAATCCACGGTTTCTGTCGTTGATCTACCTTCGGACGATATGAAGGGCCGGATCATTGGCCGGGAAGGCCGCAATATTCGGGCGTTGGAACAGGCCACGGGTGTCGATTTAATTGTCGATGACACCCCCGAAGCAATTATCCTTTCTGGATTCGACCCTCTACGTCGTGAGATCGCTAAATTGTCTATTGAACGTCTCATCAAAGATGGAAGAATTCATCCCGCCCGCATCGAAGAAGTAGTAAGTCGAGTTCAAAAGGAGATGGAGAAGAAATTTTTGGAAGACGGTGAACAGATAACCTTGGAACTGGGCATTCACGATCTCCATGCGGCACTACTACAATTCCTCGGGCGACTCAAGTACCGGACTAGCTACGGCCAAAATGTTCTGTATCACAGTAGGGAAGTCGCATTTCTGGCGGGTGGTATAGCGCGTGAGGTAGGTGCCGATGTTAAGATTTGCAGGCGGGCCGGTTTGCTCCACGACGTTGGAAAAGCCATTGATCGGGAGATGGAAGGAACCCATCTGCAGTTGGGTGTCGAGCTGGCACGAAAGTACGGAGAGAGTCCTGAGGTTATCCACGCGGTGGAAGCTCATCATTTTGATGTGGAATTCAGAACTTTGGAGGCCATTCTCGTCCAAGCTGCCGACGCCATCTCCGCCGCGCGACCGGGAGCCCGTCGAGAAGTGCTGGAAAACTATGTCAAACGACTGGAAAACCTGGAAGCCATTGCTGCCTCCTTTTCCGGCGTAGCCAAAGCCTTTGCGCTTCAGGCGGGAAGAGAGATTCGCATCATCGTGGAGAGCAGTAAGATTTCAGATGAACAGGCCTTTTGGCTGACGAAGGATATCACCAAGAAAATTGAAAATGAACTGCAGTATCCTGGACAGATCAAAGTAACCTTGATTCGAGAGATAAGGGTGGTGGATTACGCCAAGTAGCCGGAAACGAAAGAATTGCAAGGTCGGAATAGGAACGGGTGATTATCATAGGATTCCAAAGAAGAGGTAGCACCACAGGGCACCCACAAGTGACATCGACAAACCCCAGCCCGGCACTTTGTTGAAGAGGGCGCGATGCAAAGTGCGTCAATCGTGGAAAGTGGCGAAACATCTACCAAATGGGATCCCACATTTATCGACGAGGCTATTGCCAGCGCATCACCACCTCCCAGTCTCTCGATCAGCCCCGGTACCGTCGGCAAGAACGCCGGCAGGACCACTCCTGATGTGCTGCTATAGACCGAGATTAATCCTGTTAGGAAGGCGATCACACCAGTAATAGACTTTTGGCTGGAAAAGTGAGCCAGCAGAGAGGTGAACAGGGTCATCCCGCCAGTTTTCTCCAGAAGTGCGATCAGCACTGTCACTCCACTGACCATGAGCATCACTCCCCATGGCATTATCCGGACGGCGGCGGACTCGTCGGCTCCCCATAGTAATACTAACAACACGGCCCCCGCAAAGGCTCCTAGACCCACATTGACATTCGTTGTGCAGGCCGATTAGGATAGCCACCGCCGGCGCCCCAAGCGAAATTGACGCCAAATCCATAGCTTACTCTCTCCACAGGGTGGGGTGAAGGGTGCGTTTCCGACGTCGATTCAGGTCTTGAAATTCAACCCTTTCTGCAGTAGAATCTACTTTTACCCCTAAAGGATTTGTCTCCATACTATAGTTCATAACTAGTTGTCTGAATAGGGTTTATTCCTTAGTGATCGATTTTATGAAATACACTGAAGTTTGTTGAGGATGTGGCGAGATGAGGTCGTGAAAAGAGGAGAATTCCATGCTGTCGCATGGGCGCCTCTGAACGAAAAATAGATCGCCCGCTACATCCTCAGCTGACAGGATTGCTGCGGGCAGCTCTGCTTTTTTCATCGCTCTTTCTTGACGATGAACAATGGTGTCTCCTGCGTTGTTACTTTAGGAAATCAGGACCGTCGCGCTGGACAGAAACGTGAGCGTATTGAGCGAGTGCCTAGAAGGAGATTCACTGTCAGAAATAGGAATTCACATCAAGTCAACAATGCTTGACCTACCAAAAGGAACCGTTCAGGCTGAATCTAAAGAATGAAAATTTTATTTGTCGGTGACATCGTTGGGCGTGCTGGAAGAAAAATACTCAAAGAGCATCTTTCGGAGGTCCAACGGCGGAATCACATCGATTTTACCATTGTCAATGTAGAAAATGCCGCCGGGGGTTTCGGCATTACCCCCACACTGACTCAGGAGATCCTCGCTTACGGGGTGGACGTCATGACATCCGGCAATCATATTTGGGACAAGAAGGAGATCATCGACTATTTTTCCAAAGAGCCACGTTTGTTACGCCCGGCCAATTATCCGCCAGGAACTCCTGGCGCCTACTACTGCATTGCCGAAAGCCCGGCCGGGATCCCGGTTGCCGTGATCAATCTTCAGGGACGGGTTTTTATGCCCGTCATCGATTGTCCCTTCCAGGTGGCGGAGCGAGAAATCCCCAAATTGGCCCGAAAAACCACTGTCATCATTGTCGATTTTCATGCCGAGGCGACTTCGGAAAAAATGGCCTTTGGTTGGCTCCTCGACGGGAAGGTTTCAGCTCTCATCGGAACTCATACCCACGTCCCCACAGCAGACGCCCGGATTCTGCCCAAGGGTACCGCCTATATTTCCGACGCCGGCATGACCGGGTCTTATGAGTCAGTCATCGGAATGAAGATCAAGGGTTCCCTGTCGCGTTTTTTGAGTGGGGTACCTTCTCATTTTGAGGCTGAAACGAAATCCCCACGTTTTTCCTCTGTCATTATAGACGTTGACGAGTCATCCGGGAATTCTCGCTCCATTCGGAGACTGGAACTTTGATAGTTCCTGGTGAAGTCGCGTGGAGTCGTTTCCCCGGGGATGAGGAGTCGAGCGCAAAACATCAGCGATGGCGAGCCATATCCTCAGCAAGTGTGACCATGTTGTGAAATCGAGTACTTAGGAACTTAACATTTTCCTCAAGAACTGCCCGGTGTAGGAGGATTTGCTCTGAGCGATCATTTCTGGTGGACCTTCGGCCATCACGTAACCACCAGCTTCTCCGCCTTCCGGTCCCAGGTCAATCATCCAATCTGCGCATCGAATCACGTCCAGATTGTGTTCGATGACCACAACCGTTGCTCCTTGAGTAATCAGTTGGTCAAAAGCATCGAGTAGTTTGCCAATGTCGTCAAAATGTAGGCCCGTGGTGGGCTCGTCGAAAATGAAGAGGGGGTGCTTGGAGGTCGGCTTGGCAAGGTAAGAAGCCAGTTTGACCCGTTGAGCTTCGCCACCAGAGAGAGTGGTGGCGGATTGCCCCAGGCGGAGGTAATCTAACCCCACTTTCTGAAAGGTTTTTAGCTTTCGTACGAGTGTCCGGTGTGCTTTGAAAAACTCAAGTGCTTCCTGAACTGTTAGCTGCAAAATTTCAGCTATATTTTTCCCTCGGTAAGAAACACCGAGAACCTTCTTCGTGAACCGAGTGCCCCGGCAATCCTCGCAGATTAGCTCCACATCAGCCAGGAATTGCATTTCCACTGTTACGGTTCCAGAACCCTTGCAGGTGTCACATCGACCACTGGATACGTTAAAGGAAAAGTGACCAGGAGATAAGTTATGTGACTGTGCCTCTCGCAGTGAGGAAAATATATGGCGGATCTTGTCAAAGGCCTTAATGTAGGTCACAGGATTCGATCGAGGTGTCTTACCAATCGGTGTCTGGTCGACCAAGAAAACCTCGGTGACGCGTTCCGATCCTTCTATCAAATCGAATTTTCCCATGTCCCTCTTTTTGTCGGTTTTGAGCCTTTTGAGACCCTCGTACAGAACCTTTTGAACGAGAGTTGATTTACCCGAACCAGACACGCCGGTTACGCAAACCAGCATGTATAGGGGAATGCGAATGGTCAAGTTCTTTAAGTTATGCTCACGAGCACCGCGGATGGTGAGGAAGTGACCGCTACTGGAACGCCGGAAAACAGGGTTGGGGATTTTCAGTTTGCCAATGAGATACTGGCCTGTCAGCGAATTCTCATTTTTCAGGAGGGATGGGACGTCTCCGTGGTGGACAACCCGTCCTCCTAAGTCTCCAGCTCCTGGACCCATGTCGATTATGTGGTCGGCGGATTTAATCATCTCCTTCTCGTGTTCTACAACTACAATGGTGTTGCCCAGTTTTCGCAGATCTTTCAGGATCTCGATCAAGCGTGTTTCGTCTCTTGGATGCAGTCCAATCGAAGGTTCATCGAGCACGTAAAGCGTTCCCACGAGAGAGGAACTCAACGAGGCCGCTAACTGGATTCGCTGCATTTCCCCGCCGCTCAGTGTAGCCGATAGACGATCCAAAGTGAGGTATTCGAGTCCCATCTTGATCAAGCAATCAAGCCGTTGTTCGATTTCTGCTAACAGCTTTTTGGCTATCCCTTGCTGGGAGGGTTTGAGGACAAGCCAGCTGAAAAATTTCCGAAGCTGTGAAATGGACAGTGTGGTCAACTCAGTAATTCTTTTGTTCCCGATGCAGACGTCTCTGGCTTGTTGGCACAACCGTTCTCCCTGGCAGTCGGGGCAACGTGTGTAACCGCGATAGCGGCTGATAAAGATCCGTACGTGTATCTTGTACTTCTTCCTCTCCAGGTAGCGAAAAAAGCCCTTGACTCCAGGAAAACTTCCATCTCCCTCCCAAATTTTTCGGCGAATGTTTTCAGGAAGATTCTGAAAGGGAGTGTCCAGTGGGAGCTGGTGTTGCCGCGCATAATCGACAAGTTTTCTTTGAAATCGTCGAAAACGTGGTTTGGTAAATGGTTCGATAGGGCCCCGAGAAATGCTCTTGCTGGAGTCGGGGATGATCAACTCCGGATCGAGATTAATCGTATTTCCAAAACCTAGACAAGTCGGACAGGCGCCGTAAGGGTTGTTAAAGGAAAACAGTCGCGGTTCCGGTGAACGGTAAGAGATATGGCAGTATTGGCATTCGAAACGCTCAGTAAAATGCAATTTTTGGAGGGTAGTTTTCTCACCTTTTTTTTCAAAGATAGTCACCTGAGCAACCCCGTTCCCTTCGGCGTAGCACATTTCAAGTGAATCGGTGAGTCGATCGTTTACGTTTTCTCCCATTGGCAGGCGGTCTACCAGAATTTCGGTGCTTTCCAATTCTTGGACGGAACGGGGTCGGTAATCGGGCAATTGCCGAATCGGGGATGTGCCCGTCCTCCCCAGCACCAGGCGATGGAATCCTTGCTTCAGTAGGTTTTCGAGCATGTCGTTAAGCGAGACATGCGTATTTTGAACCTCGGAAGTTAGATCAAGTCGGCTCTTCTTGAAAGGGAACGTAATGTAGATTCTGGTTCCTTCCCGCAAGTTCGCCAGTTGCTCAACGATCTCATCAACAGTGTTTTTTTTGACCTCGTGCCCACACTCACGACAGAGAACCGAGCCCGCCCGGGAATAGAGCAGGCGCAGATAATCGTAGATCTCTGTGACAGTTCCTACAGTCGAACGAGGGTTGCGAGAGGTTTTCTTCTGACGGATGGCGATAGCCGGACTAATGCCGTTAATTTCTCGAACCTGTGGCTTATGGATTCGCTCGAGAAATTGCCGGGCATAAGCGGAAAGAGATTCGACATAACGGCGTTGGCCTTCAGCATACAGCGTATCAAAGGCGAGACTTGACTTGCCTGAGCCACTAACTCCGGTAACCACGGTGAGACGATTGATGGGAATCCTCACGTCGATATTCTGAAGGTTGTTTTGGCAAGCCCCCAGAATCTCGATGAAACCGTCCTGTTGAAGTTCTCTTGACATGGCTGAAACAAACAGTCTATCACTGACCTCCTCTTTGGTGTTTCGTCCATAAAGAATTAGGGAACCGCTAGGAGTGCTATCTGATTTGATGGTGCTTCGGTTTCTCTGTTTCGTATCTCACGTGCTATAGTGGTGGCCGTATGAAGATCAGAAGTTTGTTCCCTCGAATGGGTCTCCCAGGAGGTGTGATTCAGCTTGAAATTGAGGGACTGCAAGATCCCCTGGGAGTGAGGGTGAAGGTAGGAGAAACTCAAGCCGATCTTTTAGGCGCGTCTTCACGAGCACTTACGGTCAAGATTCCCCTGAAAGCTGGAGAGGGAGTGATCGTTCACAATGGCGGTGAGGCCCGTGCCCCTTTCGGAATAGGCCATTTGGTTGCGTCTGACCTCCATCCAGTTGCGAATCCAGTCGTGGACTCGTTTGGAAACGTTTATGTCACCTTCAGCGGAGCGCGCAGTGAGAAGGTTCCCTTCAGCGTCTTTTCCATCTCTCCTGATGGGAGCAGGCATCCCTTTCTGGCCGATATCACCAATCCCACTGGTCTGGCCATTGGGCTCGACAACTGTTTGTACATCACCAGCCGACATACCGGGGCAGTGTACCGATCCACCTTTGACAAACAGGTTGAGAAGTACGTCGAAGGACTCGGGCTCGCGACCGGTCTGGTGTTTGACTCCAAGGGAAATTTGTTGGTTGGGGATCGTAGTGGAACGATCTACAAGGTCACGCCAGAACGTGAATTATCGGTTTTCTGTGAGCTCGAACCCAGTGTTTCGGCTTACCATTTGGCAATTGGTGACCAGGACACTCTTTATGTCACTGGGCCAACTTTGGCCACACAAGACTGTGTTTATCAGATCTCACCCGAAGGTGAAGTCAAAGTTTTCTTTAAGGGGCTGGGCCGTCCTCAGGGTTTGGGTTTTGACCTGCGGGGCAATCTTCAGGTGGTCGCATCCTATCGCGGTAAAAAAGGCCTCTACAGTTTCCAAAATGGAACACCGGAATTGATGGTGGCAGGGCCCATGTTAGTTGGCTTTGCCTACAATGAAGAGAGAGAATGGCTGTATTTGGTTGATAATTCGAATTTGTACCGGATTAAGTTGAAAAATGGACACTGAGTTCTTGGCTGATCCCCAGCTACTAGTGTCCTGTCCCATAAATACGCGAACATTTGTGGTCAAAGCGTCAATTCTGATTTTATGAAGCGGCGACGCTGATAATGCCGTTGTTCATTGCCAAGAAGGGAGTGACCAGAAAAGCAGCACGTTTTGCCGAAGATCTGTGGGCTGACAATCTGGCAGGTGATCTCTTGGTCGTTTGTTGTCGCCGATGCGATCGTATTACCTCGTTGTCGTGCCTAGAACTGAGACCCGTCACTCTCTTCACAAAATGATACCAATTTCGAGGACAGGACAGTGGCATCCACTCCTCCCGTCTTCGTGGTTTTGTCTTGCCAGGTTCTCAGCAAACGTGCATGTATTTATGCGATTGAGTACAGAATTTACTAAAGTTACCCCGTCACGGATTTCCTGTCCGAGGACGTCTCTCTTAACCGACCCACCCGGGAAAGGATCCAGGATACACCCGTACCGATCAGCGCCACATCGTGTACTATTATAGCCTTTCTTAAAAGCAGAACAGGATGTCCGGATTGTTTCGTGTTGTGTGCGAAGATGATGGAACGCGTGCCCGTTGTGGTCTCTTGCAAACTAGCCATGGCAGCGTAGAGACTCCCGTATTTATGCCGGTTGGAACTGCAGCCACCGTGAAGGCTGTGCCTCAGGAGTTTCTGGAGCGGTTGGGCGTGTCGATTCTCCTCGCCAATACCTATCATCTTCATCTGCGTCCAGGGGTGGAGACGATCCGGAATTCGCACGGACTTCACCGGTTCATGTCGTGGCGGCGTCCCATTTTGACTGACAGCGGTGGTTACCAAGTTTTCAGCCATCAGGCCTTGCGGAAGATTAGTGAAGAGGGGGTCGAGTTTCAATCCCACATCGATGGCACTTACCATTTCTTTTCCCCGGAAAAATCGATCGAACTCCAACAGGTCCTCGGCGCAGACATCATCACTGTCTTGGATGAATGCATCCCCTATCCGGTGATGGAGCGTGAGGCGCGAGATAGCATGCGGCGATCAATGCGTTGGGCGCGTCGTTGTAAGAATGCGCATCGGGAGAACTCTCAAACCCTCTTTGGAATCGTTCAAGGCGGTGTGTTTTTTGATTTGAGAAGGGAAAGTTTAGAGCGTCTTTGCGAAATTGATTTCCCAGGACTCGCGCTAGGAGGTTTTGGTGTCGGTGAGCCAAGGCTGATCATGTATGAATTGATTGAGCGATTGGGCCGCTTGATGCCTGTGAACAAGCCCCGCTATGTGATGGGCGTGGGAACGCCTTTGGATCTGATCTCTTGTGTGAAGCAGGGCATCGACATGTTTGACTGCGTACTCCCCACTCGCAATGCTCGTAATGGTACTGTCTACACTCCCTTTGGCAAGATTAGTCTCAAGAATTCTCGCTATCGCAATGATGAGAACCCTTTGGATTCGGAGTGTGAGTGCTTTGTTTGCCGCCGCTATAGTCGTGCCTATCTGAGACATCTCTATGTTTCGGGCGAGATTCTATCGAGTCTTCTCAACACCTACCATAACCTCTATTTTTACCTTGACCTAATGCGTGAAATTCGAGAGAGTATCGCGCTTAATTCATTGGAAGACCTGGAAAAAAAGCTGACTGAACAGTATAGCGCAAGCTAATAGAATTTGATATACTCCGCCCTCTCGTTTTTCACGAAACCTCGGAAGCGATCGACACAGCAAAAAATGTCATGACCATGGTCCAATACGTGATCGCGCAGCAAAGCTCCCCCTTGCCTAGCCTTCTTTTGACCTTCTTACCTATTGCTCTTATCTTTTATCTCCTGATTTATCGTCCCACGCGCAAGCGCCAGAAGAATTTAGAAACCATGATCGCCAACTTGAAGAATGGCCAGAAAGTAGTCACGAATGGAGGAATCTACGGTACGGTGGCGGGGATCAAGGATAATACCGTACTTCTGAAAGTGGGTGACCAGGTCAAGATTGAAGTTGCAATGAGTGCTATTGCTTCTCTGCGATCAGCTCCCGGGGATTCCGGCACGAAATAGCCGTCTCTGATCAGATTTCATGAAGAGAAAACTGTGGCTTCGGTTTGGCATCATTGCCATTGTGCTGTTCGTCAGTGTCCTTCTCTTTTATCCCCTTTCTGAGAAAATCAGTCTTGGATTAGACCTCAAAGGAGGAATTCATCTGGTGTTACAGGTGCTGATTGATGAGGCTTTGGAGGCGGAAATCAACCACGTTCGAGAGTTGATCGAAGCCGATCTCCGGAAGGAAAACATCTCCTTTAGACAAACGCGGGTGACCGAGGACCAACAGATTGAGATTGTAGGAGTGCCTCAAGATCAGCAGGCCGTTGCAGAAGAAAACTTGGGTCAGTACCGTGGGACTTGGAGTTATCAACCTCGTTTCAGTAATGGGGCTGTCGATTGGCTGATGAGCATGAATGCTGGCTCCCGAAAGACTCTAGCCGATTTGACGGTCAGGCAGGCCAAAGAGACAATCCAGAATCGAGTCGATCAGTACGGTGTTGCTGAACCAACCATTACAATCTACGGGAGTGGAAATGTCAAAGATCAAATCATCGTTGAACTTCCAGGAGTGGATGACCCAGCGCGTGTGATCAATCTCATCAAGAGTACAGCCCGGCTGGAGCTGAAACTAGTTCATTTCACACAAGGGGGTCCCTATCCGAGTCGAGAAGCATCGCTGCGGGCTTTTAGCGGTGCTTTACCTGAAGGTTACGAGGTCTTACCTTACCGTGATTCCACTGAAAATGGGGATTCCACCACGTACATGGTAGTGCGGAAAGGGGCGGCTATTACCGGGAAGCACCTGAAAAACGCGCGTCGATCCCAAGACACGTTTACCGGTCACTTCGAGGTTGATTTTTTCTTAAATCCGGAAGGAGTTAGGCTTTTTACCACCGTTACTGAACAGAATGTAGGCCATCGATTAGCCGTTGTTCTGGACAAGGAGATTCGCTCAGCACCCAATATTTCTGAGAGAATCAGCAGCGACACGGCTCGCATTACCGGTAGCTTTACCCTGGAACAGTCGGAGGACTTGGCCTTGACACTGCGCTCTGGGGCCTTGCCTGCCTCGATTCGGATTTTGGAGAACCGAATCATTGGACCTTCCCTGGGGATGGATTCTATCCAAAAGGGCATCACGGCCTCGGCTATAGGCCTTTTACTGGTGGTCCTGGGAATGCTAGTCTTTTACAAGTTGTCGGGTATTAACGCGATCTTTTGCCTAGTTCTTAACCTGATGATTCTGTTAGGCGTGATGGCTTATTTTCGGGCCACCCTCACTCTTCCCGGTATTGCAGGGATCATTTTGACCATCGGCATGGCAGTGGATGCCAACATCTTGATCTTTGAGAGAATCAAGGAGGAGCTTCGCCGCGACATTCCGATTCGAAGTGCTGTGGATGCCGGATTTGGGCGCGTCTTTACCACGATTATTGATACTAATCTGACCACGCTAATAGCCGCCCTCTTTCTTTTTCAGTTTGGGACGGGTCCAGTGCGAGGCTTTGCAGTGACACTGGCCGTGGGTCTTATGGCCAATATTTTTACTGCAACCTTTGTTTCGCGCACGCTCTTTGGCCTTTTCTTGCAGAGACGTGCAGTCAAGAAACTGTCAATCTAAATGGAATAAAGTCAGGTTGGGAGGATGGTGAAGTCCTATGGAGATTTTCAGGAATCCCCAGGTCGACTGGCTCGGTAAGAGGTGGATTTTTATCGCATTCTCCACTGTGCTGGTGTTGGCCGGCACGGTTTCTATGATTCGAGGAGGGCTCAATTTAGGAGTGGATTTCGCAGGAGGTACGCTGGTCTATGTGAAGTTCAGGGAGACACCCTCCTTGGAACGGATTCGAAGAACGCTGAGTAAGGCAGGGTTGAACACGGAAAGCGTGAGTCTTTTCGATGAAGCTTCGAAGAACGAAGTCCAGATCCGAATGGCGCGTATTGAAAGTGAGCAAGCGCAGGACCTAAGCTTGGAAAGCGAACGAGTCTCTGAGGCCTTACGGAAAGAGTATGATGAGGACCAGGTCGAGAGCGGAAAGGCTGATCTCAATAATATTTCCAAAAGTAAACTGTCGTCGAAGTTGCGAGAATTGGAGGCAGAAAAGAGTGGTGAAGAAAACGCCATTTCTCCGTTGACTGATCGCTACGATGACGTTGCTCGAAGCATCTTCGACCAGAGAAGTGAACGGGGAGGGATCTTCCGGAGTTTGTCGGAAATCGACGCATCGGCACTTCCTTCGGAACTCATATCCGCTTTGAAGGACCATTTCTATTTGGGTAACTTTACGGTCATCAGTGTGGAAAGCGTGGGGCCTAAAGTGGGAAGGGAGATGCAGATCCGAGCACTCAACGCTATTGGTTTTTCCTTAATTGGAATGTTGATTTACATTGCTTTTCGCTTTCGTCTGATTTTCGGTGTCGCTGCCATTGTTGCTCTCTTTCATGATGTGTTCATCACGGTGGGGCTGTTTTCCCTGACCAACAAAGAGATTACCTTGACGGTAATCGCGGCGTTGCTGACCTTGGTAGGTTATTCCATTAACGACACCATTGTGATATTTGATCGAGTCCGGGAGAATCTGAAACTGATGCGTCGTGCTGACCTGGCGACGGTTCTGAACACAAGTATCAATCAAACGTTAAACCGAACCGTGATGACTACAGCGATGACATTTCTCGCGGTTTTTTCGCTTTTTTTGTTCGGAGGAGAGGTCCTTAACGGTTTCTCATTCGCTCTGATGACTGGTGTAATTATAGGCACCTACTCAACTCTGGCAATCGCGAGCCCAATCGTACTTTGGTGGCAGCGTCGTTCAGAGAAGAAAGGAGCAAATGTTTAGTACTTTGGGTTCACGAATGTGCCAACGCTTGTGACGAGTGCTGCAGACCTGGTTTCAAGAAGCGAGAAAGGCGTCGGCAGTATACATTGTCGAGGAGAGACGGTAGAGGAAGCTGGGCTGTTTTGTCTCCACCCTCCGGGCTGGGGGTAGCGTGGGTGATGTTTTTGTCGTTGTTGTTACCAATGCTCTGGTGTCGGCTATTCCTCTTTTTCACGACTTCAACTGGCCAGGTTCTCAGTAACATAAGCGTATTTGTGAAGTGTAGGACTTCGTTTTGTTAATTTTATCAGTTTCAATTTATGATGATTTTATGCAGGAAGAAATTAGAAAAATATTGTCTTGACTCCACCGGATGTGGATAGTAGTATCCCTTCACTTAATGTCGTTAGCCTCTAAGGAGGTATCAAGCCAAGAGTCTGAGTTGGAAGGGAGAAAGGGACTCGATGTTTGAAAATTATATCGAATTTGAGGCGAGTCGCCAGGCGAAAGGCAAGAAGACATTCCTTGTTTCTTTTGCCGTTCATGCACTAGTTGTGTTCGTCATAGTGCTTGTTCCTCTGGTTTATTTTCAGCAGTTACCAGAGGACGAGTTTTTGACATTTTTGGCGGCTCCTCCGCCCCCACCGCCACCTCCACCCCCGCCTCCGGCACCTCGGCCTCGCGCAGAGATACAGGTGGTAAAAATGGATCCGAATCAATTTCAGGCCCCCACGGAGACTCCTAAATCAATTCCGCCTCCTAGGGATGATTTTGCTTCAGTTTCCAGTATCGGCGCCGCAGCTGGACCTCCGGGAGGTCTTCCAGGTGGTGTCGTTGGAGGTGTACCAGGAGGCGTTGTGGGTGGCGTGATTGGAGGCATTCCCTCGGGTGCACCACCACCACCACCACCACCCAAAAGGAGGAAGAAGGAGCCGATTCGGGTGGGTGGAGGCGTTCAGAGCTCTAAGCTCATCCATCGAGTGGATCCTAAATATCCCGAGTTGGCTCGGAGAGCACGTGTGAGGGGGCTAGTATTGCTTCAGGTTACGGTAGACGAAGAGGGGAAAGTAACGGAAGTGAGAGTGATTCGAGGGCATCCATTGCTCAATCAGGCTGCCATTGACGCTGTGAGTCAGTGGCGCTATTCGCCGACTCTGTTAAACGGTGAACCGACACCAATTTTGGCCACGGTCACAGTCAATTTTGTGCTCAGATAGTCCGGTAATCGGCACAGCATAATTAGACAACGATCATCTGGTAAAGGTTTTGGGGGTGAAGAATGGGTATAGGTATTGCGGAGATGTGGGAGCAAATGGGCGTACTTGCCAAATTGGTGGTAGTCCTTCTTGGCGTTATGTCGGTGTGGTCGATCGGGGTGATGATTGAGCGTTACTTCACCTTTCGAAAGGCGCGGAAGCAGTCGCGCCAATTCGTTGGCAGCGTAGCGGAGGCTTTCAAGGGCGGAAATCTCCAGGAAGCGATGGATTTAGCCGAGCAGTATAAGAAAAGCCATCTAGCTAAGGTAGTACAGGCGGGGCTCAATGAGTATCAATCCGGCAGCGGTTCCCAAACAATTGAAGCTTCCCGGCGGGCCTGTGAGAGGGCTACCGCGATGGAGATAGAAGAATTTAAGCGCGGCCTTGGAGGTTTAGCGACCATCGGGAGCACCGCTCCTTTCGTCGGATTGTTCGGGACTACAGTGGGAATCATCAACGCCTTTACCGGAATGAGCCAAGCCGAAGATACCGGATTGGCTGCCGTGGCGGGAGGAATCGCCGAAGCTCTGGTTGCTACTGCGTTCGGGCTTTTCGTAGCAATACCGGCGGTTTGGATGTACAACTATTTCACAGGGCAGGTGGAAACATTCATTGTGGAAATGGATAACTCGTCTTCAGAGTTGATCGATTACTTCGGCAAAAAGGGGACCGGAAGCGATGGCAGTGAGTAGTGGAGGAAGGACTGGGAGTGGGTCATTCTGGCGTGTCTGGGTTGGCCGCGGTGGATACAACTCCGACATAAACGTGACCCCCATGGCCGACGTTATGTTGGTCCTGCTGATCATCTTTATGATTACCGCACCCCTTCTTCAAGAAGGGATTTACATTAACAAAGCCAAAGCGGAAAATGCACGGGCTGCTCCCGAGCTCGAAGCAGAAAATGTTGTTACGGTCACCATCACCCGTGACCAGATCATCTACGTCCAGGCACAAGCGGTGCCTGAAGAAGAACTGGTCGATTGGATTTCCGAATACATGACCTTGGCAGAGGGTAAACCCTTGTTTGTTCGAGGTGATATTGCTGCGCCTTATGGGAAGGTTGTTGAGGTCATTAACAAGGCTCGTGATGCGGGAGTAGAACGGATCGGTTTGGTAGTAGACCGGGAAACGAAAAAGGGAGAGAGAGACTGGTAGTTATGTCAATGACAACCGGGAGGTCGAGCGGGCCAAAATCGGACATTAATATTACCCCTTACATCGATATCTTGTTAGTGTTACTTATCATCTTTATGGTTATCCAGCCCACCATACAATACGATCTGGAAGCTCGGGTGCCAGAGAAACCGCCCGAGGTAATGCCGGAGGATGTGATCATCCAATCTGACGCCATCGTGGTAACCTTTCTGGGTGACGGTAGCATTCAGATCAATCAAGATCCGGTCAGGATGGACCAGTTGGGTGACCGCCTTTTCAATATTTATAGTGCTCGCGCCAAAAAAGATATGTTCATCCAGGGCGATAGTGATCTTGCATTTGGCGAGGTAGTGGAAATTATGGACATTGCAAAAGGTGCTGGAGTAGGGGATATCGGGCTTTTGACAACTGAAATACCGGGGGGTTAGAAAAGAGGGACAGAAACTGTTTACAGGAACCAAATTTGGAGGCGGAGCTTTAATGAATCGCTGGAAAAAGAAGCATTCGACTCTCCTTGCCGTACTGTTATTCGCCGTTACGGCAATGGGGTGTACGATGATTGAGCGCCTGCAAGCCCGAGACCATCTCAATAAAGGGGTGGCTGCTTTCACGGCCAAGAGACACAAGGAGGCAGTGGATCACTTTAAAACTGCCATTGAGTTGGATCCTCTGTTGACGGATGCTGTGGTGTACCTGGCCACGGCTTACCGTGCCCAGTATATTCCAGGCCTCGAGACCATGGATAATTTAGCGATGGCCCGTAGGTCGATTGGGACTTTTGAGAAGGTCCTAGAGAGTGATCCGACCAATTCCACCTGTTTGGCAAGTATTGCGGGTATCTTCAGTCAATTGGGAGATTATGATAAAGCCAAGCGGTGGTACAACAGGCGAGTGGAGCTCGAACCGAATAATCCCGATCCCTTATATGGTATAGGCACGATAAATTGGCAGCTCGCCTATGACGAGACCGGCGCTAAGGGAGAGAATATTGAAAATCTGAGTGAGGAAAAAATCGCAGAAATCAACCAGCTCGTAGAAGAAGCAATTGTCGATCTCACAAAGGCCTTGGAAATCAAGCCTGGTTATCACGAGGCCATGCAGTATCTGAATCTGCTCTATCGTGAAAAAGCTAAGCTGAATGAGGACCCTGAGGAAAAGAGAAAGTGGGAACTAGAGGCGGATAAGCTCGCCTTAAAAGCCCTCGGATTGAAGCGTAAGCAGGAAGAAGAAGAAGAGAGAGCCCGCCGGAGTCTCGTTCAATCCCAGCAGTCTAAGTAACTCGCCACACAGCCCATTCATGCCTTGATCGCTGGGTCGCGGCATCACGCGGCTTTTACCGCGAACTCCTGCAGTTCTGACCGTGCCGAATCTTTTTATGCTCCTCTAAGTTAATCCTCTCTAGTGTCCTGTCCCTTAAGTAATATGTCATTTGTTGCGGGTGAAATAGTTTTTGATTCGAGATGTGACGACAAGGAGGGACAACAAAGAAGCAGTGTCGTTACGCCCGCAACCCTCAGGGAGGACGGTGACTTCGTGTGATCTTTTTGTCTCTCGTCGTCGACGGTGCCGACGCATCGCCTTGTTGCCTCGAGATCTCGGTTCAAAGTGACCTCCGAAATGACATATTATTTTGAGGGACAAGACACTAATAGCCCGTGGTAAAAATCCAGCGGTTTGCGTAAAGAGCACTGTGGGCCTGGGTGCGAGGTGTGTCGATCGAGGCGATACCGAGTGATCGTCGAAGAAATGTGACATCGCAAAGAAGTCCAAGGTGATGCAACCCAAATAGCTCCAGTAGTGTGCGATCGCTGGAGAGTGTTGCTCGTCATCGCCGATGCAAGAGGGCATCGACTCCTCATAGTACCTGGAGAGCGATCACAGATTACTGGCACCCGATCTCCCGTGACTCTTACCACGGGCTATTAGTATAAAATGTGGGTATGAGGCGGCCAAGTTATGATCCGGTATGAAGATTTAGAGGATAGAGTCAGTCAATATCATCCAAGGGCCGATCTGGAAGTTCTACGAAAAGCCTATATTTTCTCCGCTCGCGAACATAAAGGTCAGGTACGACAGTCAGGGGAGCCCTATCTTTCTCATCCTCTGGAAGTAGCCAACATTCTTGCAGACCTGAAGCTGGATGTCGCCTGTGTGAGCGTTGGGCTGCTACATGATGTTGTGGAGGATACCCTCACTACCATTGAGAAGATCCGGGAGTACTTTGGCAAGGATATCGCCCACATAGTCGATGGGGTGACTAAGATCGGGACAATTCACTTTTCTTCCTATCATGAACACCAGGCTGAGAACTTCCGCAAGCTGCTGCTGGCCATGGTTGACGACGTCCGGGTGATTTTGGTTAGGCTAGCCGACCGGTTGCATAACATGCGCACTTTGCAGTATCTGCCAGCGGAGAAACGTAAGGCCATTTCCCGGGAGACCCTGGAGATTTATGCACCGATTGCCCACCGTTTGGGGATGGCCAGGGTCCGAGGTGAGTTGGAAGACCTTGCTTTCAGCTATTTGGATCCTGTCGCTTATCAGAATATTGTGGCCCAAGCTGAAGAAAAAAAGGCCCAGAGTGAAAAATTCATTCAAGAGGTGATCAGCTCCATGCAGGAGCGATTTTTCCAACAGGGAATCGAAGCTAAAATCGAAAGCCGGATCAAGAGAATTTACAGCATCGACCAGAAGTTGAAACGTCAGAAGATCGATCTTGACCAAGTCTACGACTTCATCGCTATTCGAGTACTGGTGGGTACTGTGCGTGACTGCTACACAATTCTGGGAATCGCGAACAACATGTGGAACCCTGTTCCCAGGCGAATTAAAGACTTCATTGCCATGCCGCAGCCGAACATGTATCAATCTCTTCACACGACGGTCATCGGTTCAAACGGTCACCCCTTTGAGATTCAGATTCGTACCCACGACATGCATAGAATTGCTGAAGAGGGAATTGCAGCGCATTGGAAGTACAAGGAAGGAGACTTAAAGGAAAACAGAGACGATAAACGCTTTGTGTGGTTGCGCCAGTTGCTCGAGTGGCAACGGGAGGTTCGTGACCCCCATGAGTTTCTCAGTAACCTGAAGATCGATCTTTATCCGGAAGAGGTTTACATTTTTACCCCAAAGGGAGAGGTCATCACTTTGCCGCGTGGTGCAACTCCTGTCGATTTTGCCTATTCGATTCATACAGAGGTGGGCCACGCTTGCGTGGGCGCTAAGCTCAATGGGCGCATCGTGCCCTTGAAAACCCAGCTCAACAACGGTGAAATTGTGGAGATATTGACGTCCAGTGATGCTCACCCCAGTCGGGATTGGTTGACCTTTGTCAAGACCTCACGAGCTCGAAATACGATTCGTCGATGGCTCAAACTCAAACAGAAGGAACAGGCGCTTGAACTAGGCCGCAAGCTGCTCGAGAAAGAGGCCCACAAGTTCAATCTTAATCTCAAAAAGTATCAGGATAAATTCGAATCTATTTTGTTGAAGTTTAACCTTTCCCAAAAAGAGGATTTGCTGGCGGGTGTTGGTTATGGAAGGATTCCTGCGCGTGAGGTTCTCAAGTGCCTGGATCCAGAAAAAACCGAGCAGGAAATCGGAAAGGCTGAGCAGTCTCCACTGAGGACAATCGTTAAGAAAGTCTTTCAACGACCGTCGGATGTCGCTATCCAAGTCCAGGGACACGATGAACTGTTGGTCTATCGAGCGGGGTGTTGCAATCCTATACCCGGGGAGGAGATTATCGGTTATATTACTGTGGGCCGAGGAATTTCGGTCCACTCAGCAACATGTTCGAAGGTCGAAAACTTACTCCTCGATCCGGAACGGAAGATCGAGGTGAAGTGGATGGATGACGGGAAGGAGAATCACTATCCTGTTCGACTTTCAATCTCAACCCAGAACCGCACTGGCATTCTGGCTGAAATTACTTCAGCTATATCCAAAATTAATACCAATATTGTCAATGTTCAGGCCCGTACGGTAGACAGTCGCTATGGTGCCATTGAAATGATCGTGGAGATATCTGACACGGCACATCTCGAGAAAATCATCGATTTCATAAAAGGTATCGAGGGAGTACGAGAGGTCAAAAGGCCAGAGGATCGTGCTCAAGAGAGGCAGAAAACCTGACAACGATTGCCAAGTACTCGGTTTCCCACCAGGGTCGCTCGCACTTGCGCTGAGTAAGATGGTATCAGAGCGGCAGGCAGCATCTCATCCCTCTGGCACTGGGACCTTGTTTAGTAAGCCCCATCGGCAAACGTTCATCAGATAGTGAAACGAGACAGTTGGTTGCGCTGGGGCGGTCTGTCTTTGAACTCACCGAATAGCCGGTTTTTTTATTTTCCCCGACTTCAGACACTGAGTGCAAATGCGGATTCTTCGGATCGTGCCGTTGACCACCGCTCGTACCCGTTGTAGATTCGGATTCCAGCGACGTTTTGTTAAATTGTGGGCGTGCGAAATACGATGTCCGAAGCGAGGCCCCTTTCCACACATTTCACACATCTTCGCCATCGTTCCACTAGCTCTTACTATTTGGTTTCATCAATATGCTCACCCTAGCAAACTTGATTGCATTGATGAAGCTGAGTATCGGGTGATGAGGCATCTGTATAGCATTGAACCGGCGGTTCTGTCAAATTTCATCGATGCACCTGAAGATGAGACCACCAGTCAAAAGGTAGACTTGATGATTCATTGCGGTTTTCTAGTGGGAACGAAACACTACCTACGAGGACGGGACATGCTAGAGAAGGTAGTGTCCTAGGCAAGGTTACTGAATAAAACCAATATCTTCGTGTTATCTGCCTGGGTCCTAGAGCTTTTCTATATTTTTCTTCGAATGCCTTAATGTTTCGGTTGAGTATTTAGGCAAAACGTTTTATCTGGTGAAGCACCAGCACGACTCCAGTTTTCATTCCAATTTTTTGGGAAATCTCCAGCTATTAGTTCACTGAACTCAATCCAAATATTCCATCGGCTAAAACCAATCTCTGCATCGTTTGAGTAAACATTTTTGTAATCTGGAGAGAAGTGTTTGTCTATACTCACTCTTTTCCGTAACTTCGGTAAATATTTCATCCCTAGTATTTGTTTTCTTTTTCTCCATAACTCCTCATTGAAGGTGAAGGCTGATAGGAATTTCTATAACCTACTTGTTGCACGCTACCAATCTGAACAACATTCTTGAAAAAGACACCTTTGGTGGCCGACAACTTGACAGACCATCAGTGGACTTGGCTAGATTTGTTGAAGGAATCAGCAATACTTTCCTAGGACACTACCCTATAGAAGTCAGAGCCGTTCAGTACAATAATTGCCGGCGAAAAGGCGGGTTTGTGCGCCCGTGGTTTTCCTGCCCGGGCTTTTATAGCGATCGAGATCGGTACTATTTGTTGCTAGAGGGGATGTCGGCCACTCTTTCTCGCAGATCCATTTTTTCTAACTTTTGAAATTTGGATGTTATTGAAAAATAGAGCATAAGTTTTGAGGGCCAAGATTGAATGAAAGTTGGGGTGGTCGGAGCCGGTACGATGGGCAGCGGAATAGCTCAAGTCTGTGCTTTTCATAGCCATCAGGTGTATTTGAAGGATGTGACGAGGGAACAATTGTCTCGTGGATTCGAGGGCATCCGAAGAAGTCTCCGCAAGATTCTCGAAAAACAGCAGGTGGCTGACCAAGAGAGACGGGATCAGGAAATACTGGAGCGAATTCATCTCACCATAGATTGGGATGTAATGGTAGAGGTTGATTTTGTGATCGAAGCAGTTTTTGAGGATTTGGAAGTGAAGAAGCAAGTCTTTCACTCGCTCGATTCGATCTGTAGGCCGGATGCCGTGTTGGCCACGAACACTTCCTCGATCTCCATTACCCGTCTAGCTGGGGTGACAAAACATCCGGAGCGCTTCATCGGAATGCACTTTATGAATCCGGTTCCGATCATGAAGTTGGTCGAAATCATTCGTGGATTGGCCACCAGTGAGAACACGTTTAAGAAAACAAAGGCTCTGGCGCTGGATCTCGGTAAAATAACGGTTGGGGTCAATGATTTTCCCGGGTTCATTTCCAATCGGGTCCTCATGCCAATGCTAAATGAGGCGATCTTCGCGCTAATGGAGGGAGTGGCTGACGCCGAGTCGATTGATCAAGTGATGAAGTTGGGGATGAACCATCCCATGGGCCCGTTGCAACTGGCTGATTACATTGGTTTGGACGTCTGTTTGGACGTCATGAAGGTTTTACACGAGGGTTTTGGGGATCCTAAATATCGGCCCTGTCCTCTGTTACAGCGGATGGTGGACGCGGGTTGGTTGGGGAGAAAGTCGGGAAAAGGGTTTTACGAGTACGACCCGTCGTGATTTCGTGTCTCGTTCACGAGTGCTTTTCGGAAAAAGCGAGAGCATCCATGTGCGAAAGGACGACACAGTAGGAGAGAAAAAAGCTATGAGCGATGATCAAAACAGGAAACATGCTATGGAGGTGGCTCTGAGCCAAATTGAACGGCAATTCGGCAAAGGGTCAATTATGAAGTTGGGAGACCGGGGTACGTTAAATGTTCCAGTGATCCCTTCGGGTTCTCTGTCGATTGATGCGGCATTGGGGATTGGGGGATTGCCCCGTGGAAGGGTCATCGAGATCTACGGTCCGGAGTCCAGTGGTAAGACCACGGTAGCCTTGCACGCTATTGCTGAAGCCCAGAAGATAGGTGGAAACGCGGCATTTATCGACGCTGAGCATGCTATGGATGCGGAGTATGCTCGTAATCTTGGGGTGGATATAAATGAATTGTTGGTGTCACAACCCGACAGTGGGGAACAGGCTTTAGAGATTTCTGAAATGCTGGTGCGCAGTGGAGCTATTGATATCCTAGTTGTGGATTCAGTTGCGGCTCTGGTTCCTCGGGCGGAGCTGGAAGGAGAGATGGGAGATTCCCACGTTGGCCTGCAGGCAAGATTGATGTCTCAGGCTATGCGAAAGCTCACGGGAATCGTCTCCAAATCCAATACTTGTCTAGTTTTTATCAATCAGATTCGAGAAAAGATCGGTGTGATGTTTGGCAATCCTGAGACCACTACGGGAGGACGCGCCCTAAAGTTTTATTCCTCTGTCCGTCTGGAGATTCGCCGCATTGCCTCGATTAAAGAGGGAGACCGAAATATCGGAAATCGCACCAGGGTCAAGGTGGTCAAAAACAAGTTGGCTCCCCCTTTCAAAGAGGCTCAGTTCGACATCACTTTTGGAGAGGGGATTTCACGCCAAGGAGAATTGATCGATCTAGCCGTCGCGAATCAGATCGTGGAGAAAACGGGCTCCTGGTTTTCTTATGGTAAGGAGCGGTTAGGGCAGGGCCGGGAGAACTCTAAGCAGTTTCTCAAAGAAAATGCCGATCTGGCTGGTGAAATCGAGCACAAACTGAAGCTTGCCCTTCAGATCATCAAGCCACTGCAGAAGGTCGAAGCCACGGGGAATTAAAAAACACATGCTCTCCCCTTTTCACCTTCGAACGATGGACGGGCAACCTATTCAACAGCCTGGCCTTTTCCTGAGGGTCTCCTTTGCGATAAGATCCTATGGTCCTGTCCTAAGAATGAGCATGTCATTTGTGAAAGTAACTTTGAGCTGAGGTCTCGAAGCGAGGAGGAAACGATGTGGTGGTATAGTCGACAAGGAGCGACAAAAAGATCGGCTAAAGCCACCTCCTCCCTTTGGGTTACAGGTGCAACAGACCTGCTTCTTTGCTGCGTCTCCTCGCCTATTCCTAGCATCTACTCGTCAGCACGCCTCGAATCAGAAACTGTTTCGCCCGCAACAAATGGCACACTATTTATGTGACAGGATACTACCGGTATATTCATCTATCGGGAGTGGCAGGGCCGGAACTACTAGTATTAGCAAGCTGTGCGTTTCCTGAGGCTCGCTCCTCTGAGACTTGTGCCGATGTGAGGTGAGTTCACTCAATGTAAGTCTTTAAAGCTTTAACAATCGGGGGTCGTCTAACCGGTAAGACAGCGGCCTTTGGAGCCGCCAACCCAGGTTCGAGTCCTGGCCCCCGAGCCAATGTCTTGGCTCACCGACTATCGGGTTGTATCATGTGAAAAAGGGTGAGGCAGGTTGTTCTGACTAATCATTTCGGTGGCTCCCGAATCAACAGGCGGGGAAAAGGGTAGAAGTGGTTGTGGCAACCAACTAACGGTTCACCTGGCTGACGTCATTCCAGCCCTTCCATGCGTTGCGTAAAAATCGCAGCGAGTTGCCACTCAAGATCCCCTCCGTTTCCATTTTTTGGTAACCTGCCTTCCGCAACACCGAACCAAACTCTACGACATCGGCAATGGTATCGACATCGACTGGGGTCAGTTCAGCTCCGAATCCACCGTCCATGTCAGTTCCGATGGCGATGTTTTCGAGCGACCCGCCGGCCAGACTACCAATGTGCTCAACGTGAGGGATCATGGCTTCCATACCGTATTGAGCCACATAATCTTTCTTACAAGGTAGTGCTTCCCACTCGACTGCAGGATCGAAAAAAAAGTGGCAAAAAACTAGACCGATGATACCACCCCGGCGAATTAATTCGCGAATCACATCGTCGGTCAAATGACGCTGTCCCCGGACTAGACTGCGGCACATGCAGTGCGAGGCTAGAACGGGTCCATCCCAGATCTCCAATGATTCCCATACCGCCTGGTCGGTCATGTGACTGATGTCCAGGATCATTCCCGCCTCACGCATAGCCTTGTACAGAGGCGGAGCGGTTGGTTTGAGTCCCCCCTCCGTTCCGGTTCCGTGGATATACGTGTTGTGTCCGAAATGGGCTGGGCCGACCACACGCAGACCGGCATTCCACCAGAACTCAACATCGTCCGGATCAGCAATCGGATCGGCACTCTCCATGGAGAGCACGTGGTAAAGAGGTGTCCGTTCGTCAGGGTTTTTCCAGGCGTCTACTGCTTCGTCCAGGTCGGAGACCCCGCCCACGGGTTTAATTTCACCTCGTTCTGCCATCAATGCGTAATAGCTCAAATGGCCTCGCCCGATGGCCATGGCCTGCTCCTGTGTTCGCATGCCATCCCGCCAATGGTTGCCCCGGGGCTGGATGCGGCTCATGATGGTACTCAGGATTATGCCGGCTCGGGCGCGCCGAAGCTCAGGGAAGGTTACCGTGCACAGCCCACAGTTAATGTCCGCGGCTACCTGCGGCGGCTCGTTAGCTTCCTGCTTGCGCACTTGCTGTAGTGTCAACGTGAGATCACGGTTCCAAAAAAGAGCATCCCAAGCCAGATCCAAGTGCAAATCAACCATGAGTGAGTGTTTCATAAATATCTAAAAAGCAAGTTCTAGCAGTTTAGAATAAGGGAGTCAAATATTTCGGAAGGGCAAACACTGTACTCGTCGGGGGGCGCACGATTCTCGTTTCCACTGTGATATGCAAAAGAACAAAAGGTCAAGTAATCAACTGTGTGCTCTTCTGATCGTAGGCCCCAGACTTGTTTTGATTGTCTCTAACTGCAGTCCGGATACCAAATCTAAGATAGTGTAAGTAGGAACTCAACGGTCACCTATGCTTATCCTGCTAAGAGGGACTGCGTATTGGCTTTGTACAGAAACTTCCCTACGGTTGCATCAGCGATCAGGAAAACCGACTTTTGTAATCCCAATACCCTTCACCGACAAGGTTCTTTCAAGTTATCTTTCGTTAGGCTCACATTTCATCCATAAGGAATAATGTATGCAGGAACACTAAGTAAAACCTAGACTACGCATCAGGCCTAGAATCCTAGTTGTTTTTTTGGGATAGCGTGACAATATTTGCAAGTGGGAAGGTCACTGATTTCGCAAACTGGCAACGAGATCGCCTTGCCAGATCCGCAGCCAACGTTAGTGTATTAGTAAAACCGAGAACTGAGTCAAAAAGATTTGGGGAGAAAAAGCAGTGTTCCAGGTTGAAAGTTTTAAACTGAGTGATCAGCTTTGGCACGTTCTCCGACGGATCGATGGCAGAGGCTACAAGGCGTACCGGCAGATTAAGAACACCTACGCGTTTGGGATTTTCCCTTTGCATTGATCACGTTCAGGCTGCTCAATATGCGGTCCCTTCACGGCTAAGCGTTCAGGTTGGACTTGACATGGCAGCTTTTCCTTCCTGGCTCTATTTGAAAAAGGACCGAAGTATCGCTCTGACCGATTTCGTGGCACGGATCTTCGATAAAGTCATTCGAAAAAGAGTCCGAATAAGCCGGGTAACAGGTCGAAGCGGTCTTTTTTCTATCGACTCAGGGGCACAGAAGGTTTTGTAGAGGTTCGTTTCGGTATGGAACTTAATGCGGACAGCCGAACAATTCTTGGCCGTCACGCGGAAGAGATGTTTTTTGAAGAACTTCCTGGATCATCGACCGGACGATGTTTTATAAGAAGCTTCCTACCGAGGCACTTAGGCACCATGTTGAAGTCGTCGAAGATCAAGAAGTCTTGCGAAAACAGTTGCAGGAACGGAATCTAGTCGCCTTCATTGGTAATGGCTCGATTTTTCCCCGAAGAAGCAGTGTGGATGATCGCCCGTTGGGCACAGAGAAAGGAAAAATAGTAGTTTTTTCATCCTTCGAATCGCCTCCCGATCTCGAGGTGGAGCTTGTGCAACCCCATACCGGCCCTATTCGAGGTATGGGACTCCCGGTAGGAATTACTCTCATTGTGGGAAGACGTTTTCACGGTAAATCGACGCTTCTCCATGCTTTGGAACGAGGTATCTACAACCATATCCCGGACGATGGTCGCGAGTGAGCCGTGTCGATTAATTCGGCAGTAAAGACCAGGGCTGAAGACGGACACTACATTAAAAAACTCGATATTTCCCCGTTTATCACGAATCTTCCCTATGGCAAGGACACCACTGTTTTCAGCACGGAAAACGTTTCAGGTTCGACTTCCCAGGCTGGCAACATTATGGAGGCACTGGAAATTGGGATAAAGATCCTGCTTATCGATGAGGACACGCCGGCTACCAATTTCATCATACGGGATGGTTGGATGCAGGCTTTAGTGGCTAAGAAAAAAGGAACCCATTACTCCCTTCGTGGATAAGGTTCGACGACTTTTTAACAATCACGGTGTTTCCACCGTGCTGGTGATGGGGGCCTCGGGTGACTACTTTGATGTTGTGGACCGGATCATTGCCATGGACCAGTATCACCCGGTCCACGTGACGAAAGCCGCGAAAATGATTGTTGGAATGTCCCCGAAAAAAAGGCTTGCCGAGGGAGGAAGTAACTTTGGAAATCTACCCAACCGCCCGCCATTGGGCGATAGTTTTGATGCGAGTCGGGAAAGCGGGAAGTGAAGATTGACACGAAGGGTTTAATGACGATTTTGTTCGGAACCACCATCATCGATCTTTCGGCGCTTGAACAGTTGGTGGACCGATCTCAGACCCGTGCCATCGGTGAGGCGATTTTCTACTATGCGAAGCGCTATGTCTCCGAGAGCTTGTCTCTTCGAGACGGCTTACCGCATTTGACGGAAAATCTAGACCGGGACGGTTTTGGCATCCTCATCCCCCGTAAAGTTGGTAACCTGGCGCGACCTCGAATCTTTGAGATCGCCTGTGCTATTAACCGGATGCGTTCCCTGCGAGTGTGTTGAAAATCTCTCTATACCTTAGTGTCGAGTACTTAGTGCTCCGTTTCAGAAATAAGATAACGGAATTTCCTAGTTTAAGGTGTTGTCAATCTCTTAGCCTAGCGATCAAATAAGCTTGGTCTCTGTCCCGCTTCAAGCTGTTGCAGGCCCCACACAGCATTTGCAGGTTATCTAGGTGATCGCTCCCGCCCTTGCTCTGAGGCACGATGTGATCCACGGTGAAATTGCGAAACGGGAAGGCGACCCTGCACCCGCCGCAGTGTCCCTCCTGCTTTCCGAATAACAGATGCTTGTGCGTCCGGTAGCTCGGTAAGGCCCCCAAGTCTGTTCGCTTCGGTATGTCGGAGCGGCGGATGGGCTTGAAGTTGTGAAACAGGTCAATCTCCTTGCGGATGCGAACCTGAACTAACTTCGCCGCCTTCTCGGATATGTCGATGCCTACCCATTGGCGATCCAAGCGTTCGGCGGCAACACAGGCGGTGGCGCACCCCGCGAAGGGGTCCAGGATCATGTCATCTTCATTGCTGCTGGACTCGATGATTCGGTCTAAGAGGGCTAGGGGCTTCTGGGTGGGGTAGCCGACCTTCTCGCGTTTATTCTTTGGATCAATCGCCTTGAGGCTCCAAACGGAATCTAAAGCCTGCCCGGTAACTTCATAGACGACATCGTTTGCCTCTGGCTGGCGTCCATTTTCTCGAATCCACCGATTCAGAAACCTTAGAAATCTGGTGTCCTGAACAGGCATATTCCCACCCAGAATGTTTCTCCCCCCTACCAGATATGAATTCCACCGTTTGAAGTCTACTGTATTGGTGTTGTCCTCTTCAAATATCCGGTTGAAAGTCCAATCCAGGGACATTGTGTACATCAACAATGTGTCATGCTTTTTCGCAAAATACCTTCTCGTCTGCCCGTGAAAACTCTTGTAATGCCAAATGACCTCACTGCGAAAGTTCCTTTGCCCGAATACCGCGTCCATAAGCAGCTTCAGATAGTGGCTGGCCGTGGGATCGCAGTGCAAGTACAGGCTGCCCGTGTCCTTCAAGATCCGGCGCATCTCAAGCAAGCGCACGGCCATCATGATGAGGTAGGACTTCATGCCCTTGCCGTGGGCCTCGCCAGCCGCCCCGATGACTGCATACACAGCAGGGTTTTGCTCGGCTATTTCACCGTGCCAGGCCACGTCAACATCTTCGAGGGTCCAGGTTGTCCTTGAAGGCCGCGCCCGCCGCCTGGGAGCCGATAGGGGCGCTGTATGTACGGTTGCTATTGAAGGGCGGGTCCAAGTAGATCAGGTCCACGCAATCGCTGTTCATTCCCCGTAGGATCGGGAGATTGTCGCCCGTCCACATGGTGCGGGATTTGAAGTTGGGTTTACTCATGGTCCTCGAATGGGATCTCAAGGTTGGTATTAACCTTGGGATAAGCTCGTTGCAACATGCGCTTGAATTGGGGCCAATTCGCAGAAGCCCGCATGATTGCTGTGACACCAATTAGATGTTTTTGGAGGGTTGGATGCCCGATGTCTGACGTTAACCACTGATGGTGCTTAGCTTTGCGGGAGCCGGTTTCATTTTTGGGGTTGATCCTTTCCAGTTCTTCTCTAATCCCTGGGGCTAGCCTATCCCACACAATGTCATTTGTGTAGTGTCCAACAATACTCGGTCGATTGATCTTCATTCCGCGCCACGGCCATCTCCTGAGCTTGAATATTCCCTTGTAGAAATCATCTGGGAACCGCTTTGCCCACCTAGCTTTTTCGGCAAGAAGATACTTATCCAGTATCTTGTTAAGTGCCTCGCGGTCTCGAATCTCTTGATATCCAGTGGCTTCATCAACAAGAGCTATGATTCCCACGTGCGCTAGCGCACGCATGAGAACTTTGGCCTTCTCAGCAATCTTCTTTTGTCGAACCCCAAGATCCCCCTCTTCTTCTGCGTCAATCCACACGTCACAGATCTTTGGGATTATGGATGCCTTTATTCCATGCGCCAGACTCCCCCGCTCTGTCCGATATTTAACTACAATTGACTGCAGTGCACCTAAATGCTTGTTTACAAAAGGCTGTAGAGACTTAAATGAGAGAAAATGGGGCAATTCTGCAGGACCGTGTTTGGCAACCCACCCGCTGTAGTACATTCCCATCCCCTTCATAAAGTCCGTTTGTGTCAGAATTCGAGTTCCGTCAGACAGTACGGAACAAGGCAAATGCATATCTCCAATCTTGAGTTTGCCGGTGTGCGTTGCCTTTGGAATTTTCATGCTTCTACCTCCAGTCCTCTGTTAATGGTCTGGAAAAATGAGGCCACCGGATCAGTGTGGCGAAGATTGTAGCGGTAGCAGAACTCATCAACGTAGCGCTGCAGATGCTTCCGGCTGACGCTGTGGAACTGCCCAAACATGCCACGTTTCAGGAGTGCCCAGAACCCCTCTATCGTATTGGTGTGAAAGTTACCGACCACGTACCAGTCCTGATGCTTGATAACAGAGTGAGGGATAATCTGGGACATTCCCAAGTAGCCTGTGTATTCATCGGTAATCAAGCAGGATTTCCCTGTGTCCACCCGATCCCGAACAAAGGCTTTCAAGTGTCTTCCCTTCATCTTGTCCTTGGTAACGGCTTTTGCGGTAACTCTCCCGCCTCTCTCGACTGCGCCTATAACAGGTGCCTTTTTAGTTCCCCTTCCACGTTTAGGGGGATCGTCAGGCAAGTAGCTGCCCTTTCTGGGCTTCCCTCCGATGTAGGTTTCATCCATTTCCACAATTCCAGTTAGCAGATTGCGCTGGCTTGCCTGAGACATGGCCTTGCGGATCTGCATTGAGATTCTCCATGCCGTGTTTTTGTTGATCTTCAGACTGCGGGAAAGCTGCAAGGCAGAGACACCTTTCTTTGCGCTGAGCATGATCGAGATGGCTAGAAACCACTTTTGCAAGGGCAAGTGGGTGTGGTGAAAGATTGTCCCGACCGTGACGCTGAACGAGGTCCGGCAAGCATAGCAATGATACCTGTTGCCTGTGCGCCCGTTTCTTGTAGAATCGCAGTAGGGGCAACGTGGGGCCTTGCCCCATCGAGCAGATTCAAGGTGCTCTATGCAATCTCGGTGTGTGGGGAAAAACTCGAAGATTTTTAGTATGTCCATGCAGGTATATTAACATGGACTGGTGACTATGCCAACACCTTAAACTAGGACATTCCGTAAGATAATGTTTGTGGGTGGGTGCTCCGTCGCGATGCCTCTGCGTATCGTTTAAGAGGCGTGGCAGAGTCATCAGCCCGTCCCGTCGCCACCCCGCAGGGCAGATCATACGGGTTGTGTCATTAGCGATGTGAGTAACACCGTCCAGTGGCCACAAGCTTCTGGCGCTCTTTGGGTTGCGACAGGACGGTCCCGCATGCGGTGTAGCGTCTTCTCGACGATGACCCCGCATGGCCTCGATCGCGAGTGACTTGCATGTGGGCTCCCGGCACTCGCAATGCGACCCTCAGGACGTTCACCACCAGCTGCTAGGATTCGAGTCGAGGCCAAAACTTCGCGTAGTCTTCTCTCACCGGGCTGAAGACGTCAAGAGCCTTGACAGGACCTTCCAAGGCGACAGCCTTGTGAGGTGTATTGGATGGGATCAAATAAAGTGACCCCGGTACGAGTGTTTTCGTCTCGGAGCCGATGGTCAACTTCAGGTGTCCTTCTAGGACAATGCCACCCTGTTCGTGAGGGTGACTATGAAGAGGCACCTCCGCATTTTCGTCAATAATGAGGTAAGAGAGCATCAGTTTTTGTAGGTGAGGTGCGCTGATATGGATGCCGGGAAAAATTTCCTGAGCTTTGAATTTGGATAGGTCTATAAAAGGCATGATTTCCTCCTTGTCCATCCACGAAAGTACGCGGAAAAGGGGACAGAGTTATCGTTGGTCAACTCAAGCTAGATATTCCTGTATCTTACTTCGCCGGATTAGCACGGCACACCGCTACTATGGTCCCAAAGGGAGCCGGCCGAGAGGGCACAGAAGCGATCCTTGGATGGTAAAAATCATGTTTCCAGGCTGAGCTAACTGTCTGATTGGAACTCCTCCATCGTGTCACCTTCTTTTCAGTAAAATATTTCAGCGAAACTCTTGTTGCCCTATAATCGTTTAGCCATAATGCCAGAGGAAGTTGTTTTTGTGAAGAGTGGTAGCCTCTTATAGATCTCACTCACAGTTTTCCTTCCGTTCTCTACAATGACAACAGGACGGTATAGGGGGTGGCCGGTCGAATCAAGATTGTGTTTTTTGGTTTTTAGTTTCTGCAGAGCTCATGAAAACCCTTACGGCTGCGGCGATTGAAGAAAAACTGCCTTTTCCATCCCAGGTCAATCGCTGGGGTAAGAAAATTTATTTTAGCGTTCCGGTGACTATAGATTTGGAGCCTCGTGCCAGAGACGTCTTAGAGAGAGGAGAGATTGCATATTGGCCTCCAGGAAAGGCTATGGCAATTTTCTTTCGGACTCACTCTAACCAGTCGTGGCGATGAATGCCGTGCAGCCAGTGATGTAAACGTGTTTGCACGCATTGAAGGAGATCTTAGCCAACTCTCTTTTGTTCCTGCCGGGAGTAAGATTGTGGTGCGATTGGAGGAGGATGGTGCCTGAGCTCCCTGAGGTTGAAACAATCCGACGCGGCCTATTGTCTCGGGTAATGGGGCGATCTATTACTGAGGTCTCAGTAAAGCAAACCAGAATATTGCAGTTGGATCCCAACCAGTTGGTGAGGCAAATGTCAGGCCAGACGATCCGTGGTATAGACCGGCGCGGAAAATTTCTCATTTTCGAACTTGACCGTCATTACTGCATTTTCCATCTCGGGATGACGGGACAACTTACGGTTCGAGATCCGAGTCGAGAGGACTCCAAGCAGTTTTTTCGACATCCCATCACGGGTCTGGAGCGAGCACATCAGCATGCGCCTGATCGGCATACTCATCTCCAGTTGCTTCTGGACAATGGTACCTGGATTCTGTTGAGGGACATCCGAAAATTTGGGAAAGTGTTTCTGATCAGAAAGGAGAGTCAGGTGTTTTCCGATTTTTTTCGACGCTTAGGACTCGAACCTTTTACTTCAGACTACAATCTGGAAGCTTTTGTACGAAGGTTCAGGAACCGAAGACTGCGCGTTAAATCGCTTTTACTGGACCAGGGTTTCGTGGCCGGGTTAGGCAATATCTATGCTGATGAAGCTCTTCATGAAGCGGGTATTCACCCCGGCCGTCTCATCAAATCCTTGCTAAGCCTAGAAAAGGAAAGACTTTTCCAGGCTATTCTTTGCGTTCTGCAACGAGGCATCACCCACGGTGGAACCAGTTTGCGCGACTACGTGAACAGTGAAGGGAAAAGTGGTACTCATCAAGAACAACTACAAGTCTACGGTCGGAACGGGAAGCGCTGTTACCAGTGTGGGAGCACTATTAAAAAAATTGTCATCAGTCAACGCGGAACTCACTTTTGTCCAACCTGCCAGCCTGTAAAAAGGAATGCACTAGACAGGTGGGAAAGCGAAGTTCAGGATCAAAACCTCAATGAGGCCGAGGACCCCGACGACCACAAATAAAGGTGTCCATGCTCAAGGGTGTAAGCAAAGGGAAAGAAAGTATCCTAGGGATGATCTCCCCCTTGAGATGGTGGGGTACAACAGTGATAGGCCCAGGTCTCAGCACTATCCACTGCCTCCTATGCGTTGGTTTCACCCGAATGCAGAGAACTTCATCGCCGTTGGCCGGTAACTTTGGCTCCCCCGTCACCTGGCCCGAAGCCTAGCGCGCCTGCTGGGGATTCGCATGCGTGTGGAATCAACGGCTCTGCCCTTTGTTCCTGGTGTCGATCTCTCGGACAACTGGTCTTTTTGGAAGGAAGGCTACCCAGCTCTTATGATCACCGCTACCGCTTTCTTTCACAATCCTCATTATCACGGTCTTTCTGATCTTCCTGACACACTTGACTATGACCAAATGGCTGTTCTGGCGTCGGGTCTCGCTGCAGTCCTTGAAGCATTGGAAACTTAATTCCCCGTTTTCATTAATACACTGACGTTTGTTGAGGATCTGGCAAGATGAGGTCGCGAAGAGAGGAGCATCCAATGCCGTCGCATTGGCGAGGACGAACGACAACGAGATCACTTGCCATAAAACGTGAAAGTATCGATGAAACTGAGTACTTAGATAGTGTAGTTCTTTAACCGACACCCCTGTGTGGATTGTTGTGAGTTTTCACTGTACATCGTTCCTCCTCAATAAATCCGAATATTAGGTGCTAGTAGCCAAGGTCTAGGAGTTCCTAGCATCCGGATCTCATCCTCCCACCATTCTTCGAGGGAGAGAGGTTGTCTCATACCAAAGAAATCTCCGCTACTCAGGGATTGCCAAAGACTTTTCCGTTTTGGGTAAAGCACCAATTCAATTTCTTCATCTTCTTTGAGTTTTAAGGCCTCTCTCATGTGACGTATAGCTACTTGAAATCCTCCCAAATCGTCTACCAGCCCAATTGCTTTGGCTTGAGCACCCGTGTAAATACGGCCCCGAGCCTTAGGTTCGAATTCTTCGTAGCTCATGCCACGTCCATCAGCCGCCTTATGGACAAAATTCTGGTAGATGTTCTGCATCCAAGCCATGACCTGTCCCTGCTGTTCATCGCTTAGGGATGTGAATAGGGACAGAAGATCTGCATTGGGTGAGATTTTTACGCGGTCGATCTTCATGCCCAGCAATTCATAGAAACCGCTCACGTCGAACTTGCCAAAAATGACACCGATCGAGCCAGTGATGGTGGAAGGTTGAGTGACGATTCGGCCGGCACCCATGGAGATATAATACCCTCCGGAGCCGGCCACACCCGCCATCGAAACCACCACTGGCTTGTTGTTCTCCTCTAGAAGCTGGATCTCTCGCCATACCATGTCCGACCCCACAGGAGAACCTCCCGGACTGTCTACTCGAAAGATCACCCCTTTGATGTTCGTGTCATTCCGGATCTGGTGGAGCTGCTGGGCCATCGTAGTTCCCCCAATAAGTTGCCTGAAGGGATCACCTTTGCCGGCGCTAATTCCCCCAATACCGCCAAGCAGAGCAATCTTATGGGGGGATCGAAGCCGGAATTGTCGAGTGGCCTCCTGTAGATACTCAGACACGCCGAGTCCGCGGTATTTATTTTCCGCGTTTTGCGAACTTTCTAATTTTTCTTGGACCTCGTGTTTATACCCGAGACTGTCGACTAGCTTCTCCTTAAGGGCAAAATCAGCAGGCATTATGCCCTGGGATATGATCTTTCGAACCCGCTCTGTTGGCAGCTTTCGCTCCTTAGCCACAGTGGAGACAAATCGGTCTTCCATATCTTTCAATATTGATTTCAACATGGCTCGGATCTCAGGCGTCATGCTCTCTCGTGTGAAGCGTTCAGGACTTTTGTACTCTTTGAACTGGATGAATTGAGGTTTAATGCTGAGTTTGTCCAGGGTTTTTTTAAAAAAAGTCACCTCGGCGATGAGCCCGTTCACTAGAAGACCTCCCTCAGGATTCAGCGTGATCGAATCGGTGGCAGAGGCGAGATAAAGTTCACTGTCACTCACCGAGTCTAGAGCCAGAAAGGAATGGATAGGTTTGCCGGATTTTTGGAAGGTAAACATGTAGTCACGCAGCTCTTCAATCTGCGCCCAGTTGAAAACGAGTGGATGAATTTCTAGGTAGATGGCGGAGACACGTTCGTCTTTGCCAGCGAATTGGAAAGCTTTGCCCAGCTCCCAGAGACTTGGTCCGGGTTGGAAAATTTTGCCCAATGGATTCAAGGGTAGTTCCTGAAGCGGACCTCCCAGCACTATTTCAATGACAGTGCCTTTCTCAAGAGTCACCCGTGGATAGAAAATCAGGTAATAGCCAGCCCCCAATGCAATTGAGAAAAGGATAATACCGATCAGAAAAACCACCAAAACCCATGTTCTTTTTTTGCTCATGAAACATTTCTCCAACAGTGATTGTATTCTGAGAAGGAATGGATACACCAGTAACTTCTGATTCCCTCTTGCCTTCGCTGAGGAAATTTAAGAGTATGGGTGAGCTTGTCGGAGCCTTGGGTTGAATCTTACGGTGAGGCCAAACCGAAAGCAGGGTGCCGCTCAGGTCCCAACCCAGAGCATGAAGGAGGGTTACTATGCAGAAATTACGAGTAGGTTTCATCGGGTTGGGCATCATGGGGCGGCCAATGGCTGGGAATATTCTCAAGGCAGGTTATCCTCTTACTGTTTTTAACCGAACTCATTCCAAAACTGAAGAGTTTGCTTCTCAGGGTGCGAAAGTGGCAAAGATACCGGCGCAGGTAGCGGAGGCATCGGAAATCATCATCACCATTGTTTCTGACTCTCCAGATGTAGAAGAGGTGGTGGCTGGACCCCAAGGGGTCTTAGAAGGAATTGCGCCCGGTTCTATTGTGGTGGACATGAGCACAATATCGCCGGCGGTAGAGCGAGAGCTGGGTGAAAGACTGCGTGCCAAGAATTGTCTGCTGGTGGACGCGCCGGTGTCAGGAGGGGATGTAGGGGCACGGAATGCAACGCTGGCAATTATGGTAGGAGGCGATTCCCAGGCCTTGGAGCGAGTTCGACCGGTTCTGGAGGTGATGGGTCAAAGTATTACCTACTGTGGACCGATTGGTAGTGGACAGCTGGCAAAGCTGTGTAACCAGATCCTTGTCTCTGTCAGTTTGTTGGGGGTCTGCGAAGCGATCACCTTTGCCCGCAAAAATAGTCTTGATCCTCAAGTCATGATTGAAGCGGTCAAGGGTGGTGCGGCGGGAAGCTGGCAGCTAGCGAATCTGGGACCGCGAATCGTGGCGCGTGACTTTGCTCCCGGATTCATGGTTGATTTGATCCAAAAGGACTTGCGGCTGGTGCTGGAGACGGCTACTTCCGGTAATGCTTGTTTGCCAGCTACTGCTCTGGTTCAGCAATTGTTTGGTTCTGCACAGGCCCACGGCAGCGGTCGTGAGGGCACGCAAAGTCTAGCTAAGGCCCTAGAAAGGTTAGCAGCAGTTATGTAGAAGACCCGATCGGAAGACTCGACGGCCTGTATTGCTAGTACACCGTATTTAGTTGTCTTTGGTAGATCCGTTGCGATAGTACCACCGAGCGATGCGAGCAGGCTGGATCCCCAGGTAGTAGGCTAAGATAACGACGTGGTTGAGGATGGTGGTGTGCCAGACACCCCGGTTTTTCCAGCGGCGTGCTGAAGTTACCACGGCCACTGGAGCGATCTTAATTCGGCCTCTTCGACGAAGTCGGCGAACTAGCTCAAAGTCTTCTAGTATGGGGATGTTGAGGAAACCTCCAAGATCGTGGAATAGACTCGCTCTCAGGAAAATGGCCTGATCTCCATAGGGCATTTGTAGTATTCGAGATCGCCAGTTGGCTACTTCTTCAATCAGACTCAGTCCCCGGGAGGATGCATCGATACGCAACTGGAAGGCCCCTGCGATCACTCCGGGTTGGCCCAGGACTTGACGGACATAGTCGTCAAAGTTTTCAGGCAAACGGGTGTCAGCATGAAGAAAAAGAAAAAGTTCTCCGGTGGCGGCGTTCGCGCCACGATTCATTTGCTGCGCCCGCCCGGTGTTACAGGCGAATACGCGGACACCCCACAGGCAAGCCATCTGCAGCGTCTCATCGGTGCTGCCCCCATCCACTACAATCCGTTCAACATTAACTGCCTTTTCGGTGCTTTGCAGCGTTGGAAGGATTGTGGCCGCTTCGTCGAGAGTAGGGATGATAATTGAGATCCGTTCACACTTAGAATCAGTCACTAATAACCCGGCCAAGGCCTTCGCTTGAAGGCCCCACAAACTGGTAATAATGTGGCTGTCGAACTTTCGATGCTCATTATAACTCTTCTCAGAAAGGCAGCTGCGGTTCCCGAGATTTTACTACTTGCAAAACTATTTCCCTACTTCGTGAGGATCGAGTGTGGAGGAATGGCTGCGAGGTTCAGGCGGAAGACTACAGGTGACCAGGTGTATTGCATACTTGAAATATACTCATCTTGTAACTACTCTACTCTCAACCTCCCATCGCAGGGCGGCTACTAATGGGCTGGGCACAGAAAATGAAGGCAGATCAAGATCGATTCCATCAAGTTCACAGTTTTACCGGTTGCACTGACGACGTTGTGTCAACCGTCCCTAGGCTCTCCCCCAGAAGTCACGTCCTATTGTGGATCTTTTTGTGCCTGTCCGCATTTCTCTACGCGGAAAGTCTCAACAGTCAAGACCGCCCATTAATGCCCTTTACACCTTTTTCTGCTCAGGCATCCCATAAACCGTTTTCATTTATTGTTTACGGCGATATTCAGGAAAACTACAAAGAGGGTCACAATGCGTTGGTTAGACAGATGCTTCGGGAGCGGGCGGCATTTATCATCAACACAGGTGATATTTCTCCCCACAAGGGCAAACACTATGTCCGTGACTTTTACCCTGTTGTCCAGGCACTGGCGAGACGCATTCCTTTTCTTCCTTGCATCGGAAATCACGATGTTGCTTGGGGTAGCCCGTTCAGCCGCTACCCGTTTCGAACATTCTTTGACAAAAGCTATGACTATCTAGGTCGTCAGCCTGGAAACGGTCATTTACTGGAACCAACTGGTCAAAAATTGTGGTACAGCTTTAACCATGGGAAGGCTTTGTTCATTGTCCTGGACTCGAACTTCTTCATTAAGGAAGGGAAGTATCGCCGTACTCACGCTCTGATACCTTATCGTAATCATCTGAAAGAGCAACTAGTTTGGGTGAGAGATTTGCTCAAGAAGTCAAGCTGTGATCCCAATATTCATGCTAAGTTTGTTTTCTTCCATCACTCGCCCTTCTACAGTGGTGAAAACAGTTTCTTTCCGACACTGGGTTTGGGTGGACACCCCGGTCACCGAGAGATGGTCGTAAATCAGGAAGTTCCTCAGCCTAGCCTCAGTGAAGAAGCCTATCTCCTTGATCTTTTTCGTTTCCACCGAGTGACAGCCGTTTTCACCGGTCACGAACACTATTATGAACGGTGGCGAGAGGTGATCCGAGAAAAGAATCGGCCGATTCATGCTGTCAATTGGGTGGTGACGGGTTTGGGAGGAGTGAAGCCACGTGGAAGACCTCACTACAAGAAGAAGAAGATTACGAAGTTACTAGAAAAAGAAGAGGTCTATCGCCACTACTTGGAGCGTATCACTGCGATTAATCCTGACTGGACAGCCGAATTAGAGCATGCCTATCCCACCGAAGAGCGCAAAGAATCCCGCTTCCACAATTACGTACTGGTAGAGATGGACGGTTCTCGGATTCGTTTTCAGACCAAAGACATCCAACGTAAGGTTCGTGATGCGGGTTTTTTCTAAATGCTTAGTGTCTCGTTCCATCAATACGATGACATCTGTTGTTAAACTCTTACTCCTCTCGCTCAATCCCGACTATTGATTTCTCCGTGCCATTTCGAATGAAGACTTCCACTTTTTTCTTCCATCCGGGCTGTTCAGGAGTAAGGTTTCGGATTCTCACCATGAGGAAGTGGGTCTCGTCGTCGGGGACTGGAAGGGAAGGAGTGTCCGCGTTTTTAACCTCGGCCAGTGCTTGTGTGGTGAGCCGTTTGTTATCAAAGCGAAACCACTGATATTGATAGAATTCAATGTTTGAAAGACCTGCTAGCACACCCAGGTTAGTGAATTCTAGTGTTAAGGAGTGCCCACTGGCTGAAAGTCGAAAATCGTCCAGGGGATTGATTAGGGCAAGGTAGTTGCGAATGATCTTATCTCGTCTTCTCAGGAGGGTTTTCACCAAGTATTCTTCGGCTGTAGGGTTGCGAATCTGACCGGTTTGCACGATGGCGCGGATCATTTCACACCTGAATCTCATGAGGGTCTTCGTGGCCCAGAAGGCATCTTCAGTCCGCATTCTCAGGAACGCGGGATTAGGATATTCTGGTTTCCACCTTGCGGGATGAAAAAAGTCAGCCTCAAAGCGGCCCACGCTGGGGTAATTAGGATAACGAATGCGACGCCACGGTCGATCCCATAGTCCTAAGCTGAGCGCTGCCTTGAAAAGAGGGCTCCATTCAAGGATATATTCGTAGCCAGCTCTTTCACTCTGCGGGCGCACACTCCCACTGCCGAGACAGGATCCAAAATCGAGGAGGTGGTGTTTGACGTACCCCTTATCTTCTGTGGCCATATACATGTCTTTCGAATTGATGCTGCGCGCGTCGTCGTGATTTAACCAGGATGCAAAAACCCTGAGTCCACGAAGTTCACGACGGTGCTCGTGGCGAAAAATATCATTGGGATCGTCCGAGCGCGTATTGAAGTACTGAAAAGGGCCTAGGTCCTTTCCTTCTAGGGCTCGGCTGGCCATGATCTGGGTGGTTCCGTCCGGACGCCAGGGAACCTGAGCCAAGATGAGATCCAGGTCGAGTTGGGTCATCTTTCGTTTCTTCCCATTCTCGGTAACCGTAGCTTCGGGAGAGATCTGTAGATTGTCCCGCCTTACGAAAACTAGATAGTTCTCCGGAACGTTATATCCAAAGGCGTAGAAAAACTTGGTGGCAATGACCTCGGTCGAAGTTGCTAATTGAGGGTTTTTCAAAGGGTCAAACTTGATAAAATAGGTGTCACCCCGCGCATCCTGGGCGATAAAGCCAAGTGATAGGCCTTCCTCTTTCCCATGGATGACCACCAATGGACGCGACAGATCAGGGCCATCGAGCCGATTCGGTCCCTGGACTAATTGCTCGATAGTCATGGGATGGATTCCGGTTCGATTAGTGAACCAACTGGAATCTGGCACTTCGCCCAAGGTATTCACATTCTGTGCCCGGGGGATAGGGGCTTTTCCATCGAGCTGTCGGGAAAATGTGTTGACCAGAGAATCAAGGATTTCACTGACCTCAATCTTTTGGGGCATGGGAATGAGAATCTGATCGGGGTCGCTCCAAAGAGGGTCGTCAGGCCGGAACTTCTGTGCCTGGATGGATGTAGACAAGAGGACCAATCCAAACCCCATTGTGCCCAAGAAGTATCTCATGATGTTCCCAAGTAACTATCTTATATAGAATGGCTGGCCAATGGACCCCGGCAACCATAAAGTATTCCACTACTTAAAAAGAGGGCCCTAATTTAAAATGAAATCGGACGCTCTCCCTGCTGCGACCCACGTCGATTCTCAGGAAAGTGGAGTGCTGGGTCTTAAGCCGAATTCCCCCACCGATACTTTTTTCGAGCCCCGAGAAGGTAAAGTCAGAGCGGTCAGAAAAAACCTTACCCGCATCATAGAAAACGGCGAATTCCAGGGCGGGTGCAGCTTCCCACCGGTATTCGGCAGAGAAGTAGAGCAGCCTGGTGTCACGGAAGCGATCGTCGCGAAAGCCCCGTAAACGATTACCTCCTCCCAGAGTCTTCTGGAGATAGAAAGGGACACGACTGTTTCTTCCCGTACTATCCTGGGAAGTCAAGAAACGTGTCACTAGAACTCGTTGAGGTGAACCCAAGGTTAAATAATACCGAACGTCCAAGGCAAAGCGATTGAATTCGAATTCACTGCCGCTACGATCGTCAAATCGAGAAAATGCTAATCTAATTAAGCCTCCTTGGCGTGGATGCCCCGGATTGTCCCGATAATCCACGTAGAGGGCTGAATTCAGCTGGAAAAAATCCGGCTGAACATACAGTCCTGGCGCCGAAAGGTCATCGAACTGTTCCTGAGTCGAGGGGAAGTGACGATCGGTACCGGAATTGATGTTGACCTGTGTCAAGCCGAGACGAATCGCTGCGCCCACTCGGCGATTCCATTCGTAACCGGCGAGAGCGCCATAAAATACCTCCTTGAGTGCAAAGGTGGTTCGATCAGTTTCCCTGGAATGGTCGCCGGAACCATAGAAATCTTCCTGAGGGAAATGCCTATAACGGAAATCAGCGTAGACAAAGGATCTCTGCTTCTTTTGTAGAACTCTTCCCGATGATGAGTAATCCTGCAGTCTCACCAAGATATCTGACCGTTTCTGCTGGATTCTGCCCAATTTAAGCTCATACCATTGATATTGGCGAGATGAGTAGGCCGCCGAAGTTTGAAAATCCAATCCCCACTCGTTAAAATCGGGTTTCCAGTAGCGAATTCCCAATGCCAATCCGGAACCGGTAGTGACCGTTCCAAATCGCGGATAGAATCTTTTGTGCCAAATACCCGGGACTTCGTTAAGGTTGGGTTTTTCAATGCCCAGAAGCCTTTTGTGTGCTGGGAGTCCTCCTTCCCTAGACTTTGACGCCTTTAGGTATTTTTCGACCCAAACAAATACTCGTTCCACCTTAGTTGGTAGTGGAGCCACGATGTTCTTCAGTTTTTCAATCCGTTGCTGGCGCCAGTAGGCCTGCCGAAGGGGTGGGGGTTTCTCTTTCTCAGGTTCGCGTTTAGCTGGTGTTTTCCCCTCAGAGTTGTCGGGTTTCAAAGGCTGTTGTCGATACGCAGCACCACCAGCACTAATGTCCTGGGTAAAGAGCACCCACAGTATAAATAGTCTGAACAGGACTTTCATCTCCGAATAAAATTGGCAGGTCGTGGGAACGAATTTTAAGTTCCAGACCTGACTCCTTTCTGCAGGTCCATCTTCTCAGACTGCTTGGGAAGTTGCCTTCGCTGCTGCACTTTATCTTGAGAACCAGCGCCCGGCATAAATGTCGCGCAGGACAATGATGAGGGCCACCGATGGTAATCAGGTTGACGATTTGGCGAGTGATCTTTTGGTTGTTCGCCGTCACCGATGCGATACTATCGACTCCTCCTCTCTTCGCGACCTCACATTGCCATATTTGAATCAGCAAAAGGTGATCGTATTTATACCAACTACTTAGTCGAATCCTTAGGAAACGTTGATACACTGGTGGAGTTCTAGTGTTCTTTCCCCCAGGCTGCCCAGACGAGACTCCCCCATCCTACCAGTAACGCTAATCCACCAATCGGAGTGACAGCTCCCCACCAACGCTCTCCACTCAAGCTTAATAAATAAAGTGAGCCAGAAAATAGGATACTGCCCGCGACCAGTAGCCAACCTGCAAGGTTGACCTGCAAAGTGGGGAAACGGTCAGCCCAGCAGGCCACTGCTAGTAAGGCCAGCGCATGGTACATCTGGTAACGCACCGCCAGTTCAAATACCTCCACCATTTCGGTTGAGAGCTGACCACACAACGTGTGCGCCCCGAAAGCTCCCACCGTGACTGCCGTAAAACCAAGAAAAGCGCCTATCGCAAAGAAGGCTCGTTCCATGAGCACAATATAGCAGAGGGTTGAATAATTTGCTGGTATCTATCTGTCATGTCGATGGGTGGAGTGGACTCACAAAGTCTCGCGCACGAAACAGTCAAGTCTCATTTTATTAGTGTTTTACTAGGTATTGTAAAGATTCGATTCTGAGAAGGGCAGACATGTTTTCAGTGGCGGCGATTCGATTGGTCGGTTCAAACTAGAGCCTGGACCGTGAGCGCAGCTGATCTATTAAGAGTGGGGACAAGCGCTCCAATTCCAAACGCCTCTTTTGCCACTCGGAATCGATGGTTCCCGAATAAAACCGGTCTGGATGTTCAATAGCCCAGATCTGTTTTCGGATAAGCCAGTTCTTGGGATCGAAAGTCAGAGCTTTTTTCAACAATCCAACAGCCGCTTTGGTATCGCCGTGCGACAGGTGGAGGGCGGCCGCCTGAAAACGGAGTTCCGAATCCGGTCCGGAAAATCCATGGGACTTTGAAACCGTTTGTACTTCGACCGTGCCCGTCTTGATCCATTGCATGATCTTCTGCTGATCATCCTTCTGGTTGATATTTGTTGCCTGAGCACGGTGGACGATGTGTCCTGCCTCGTTAATCAGCAGGGTGAGTGGGAGGTTGTTAAAGAAAAATTGTTGGCTCAGTTCGTTAGAGGAGTCGATCAAAGCGGTGTAAGTTGCTCCTGCCTTCTGCAGCCAGGGACGAACCTTTTCAGCGCCTTGTATGTCGGCTGCGACAGCGATCAACTCAAAGTCTTCAGCCTGGTTCTGTGCGTAAAAACGTTGCCAGTCGAGCAGTTGTTCACGACACAGGCTCCATGAAGCCCAGGTAAAGAGAACCACTTTCTTGCCGCGGAAACCAGACAATCGTATTAGCCGACCGTTGAGGTTGGGCAGTACAAAATCAACGGTTTCGCCAGCTGTCCAAGAGCGAGAGTGCCTAGCCTTCAATTTCAAAAAGAGCTGGCGGGTTTCATCGTCCCATATCCAATGACTACTCAAGGCTTTAAACAGGTCGAAGGTGGAGACATAATGTTTTCCACCATGGACTTTTAGCGACAGAGGAATGCAAAGGTCTTCCCGACACATACCAATTAATTGGGGAGTCAGATTCTTGGCTTCGAATTCAAGGGCTGAAACGAGGAAGGAAAGCGGAAGATAAACTCGTTGATCCTCAATGCCTGCTTCGACGGTTTGGAGGGTTCCGGTGGAATGCTCGAAAACCAGGATGTTGTCTTCCCAAAAGGAAGCAGGTGGAAAAAGAATCGAGAGAACAGACAGCTCAACTAGAGGGATTAACAGCTTCACGAAAAAGATCGTATCATATTCTGGGAAAGGCCGACGGTTTCATCAATGCACAAGTGTTTGTGGCGAGTGCGACCGTTCTGATCTTGCGGAGCGACGACGCCAGCGGTGTCGCAGGGCATCGTCAAGAAGGAGTGGCTAAGAGGGGCTAGACTGCACGGTTAAGCTATCGTCTTCAAGCCTATCTTTAGCGGATTTTTCCAAAAAATTAACAATTTGGTTCTCCTGTAATTTGTGTGCACTCCGATCAATCCATGGGATCTCGGAAATACTTTCCCTGGCAGAGATGCCGAGTTCAAGAAAGCGCCGGGCCTGGACAAAAACCCTTTTCTCAAAGGAACCCGCGGTCTCGTTATAGGCCTGAACCGCCCGGTCCAGATTTGTTCCGAGCTTGGAAAGGTGCTCGGCGAGCTTGAAAAGCCGATCATACATCTCTTTTCCCATGACCGCAATCTGTTCAGCGTTTTGTGCCAATTTTTCTTGCTTCCAACCGTAGTCCACAGACTTCAGGAGTGCGATCAGGGTGGTGGGGGTCGCTAGAATGACCTTTTTCAGCGTCCCCTTTTCCAGTAGTGTGGGGTCATGATGTAGGGCGGCGCTGTAAAGGCTTTCTAACGGAATGAACAGGATGACAAACTCGGGACTTCCTTGCAATTGATCCCAATAGGATTTACTGCCCAATAGCGAGATGTGTCGGTGTAAGTGGCGCGAATGTTCAGCGATCAGCCTTTCTTGTTCCTCGTCGTTCTCCATCTCGATTGCCTTCAGGTAAGAATCGAGTGGAACCTTTGCATCAATCACGATCTTGCGGTTGTTGGGGAGGTAAACGGTTAGGTCCGGCCGCAAACGGGAATCTTTTCCTGAAATGGTTTCTTGTTCTTTGAAATCGCAGTGCTCGAGCAAACCAGCTATCTCCACCACACGACGGAGACTCATTTCTCCCCACTTGCCTCGCACATTAGGGGCTCGCAACGCCTTTACCAAGTTGGAGGTCTCTTTCCGCAACTCTGTCTGAGCGTTGACAGCGCTCTCGAGATATTGCCGAAGCCCACCATAAGCCTGCTCGCGCTTTCGCTCCATCTCAAGGAGCTGACGTTCGTATTTTCCTAGTGTTTCCCTGAGAGGATTGACTAGTCCCTGGATGGACTGTTGTTTGAGGGCTAGTTCGCCTTTTGCCTCAGATTGGAACTTTTCGAGGGAGGCTCTAGCTAAGTCGACAAAGGCCTGGTTGTTCTTGAGTAAGGCTTCTGCCGCGATGGTTTTGAAATTGCGGCGCAGGAGGAGAAAAATGAGGACCAAGCCGGAGATAGACCCTCCTGCCATGAGGCAAACAAACCAAATTGACATATAGTTCCATAGGATACGCAACTCCCCTGACAATCGGTTAAAATAAGCGGCAATGGATCGCTTGTACTGTCAGTATCTTGATACCGTAATTGGCAGGATACTGGTGGCAGGAGGTCCCCAAGGAATCTGCCGGGTTTGCTTGCCGGTTGCCCTTTCGGCGGATTGGATTTCTTGGTTCGATCGACATTTTCCCAATCGGCCCCAAAACTCAGATTATCCTCTGCTCACAAAAGCGGCGTGCCAACTGGAAGAATATTTCTCGGCCAAGCGGCGCAATTTTAACCTGCTTCTTGATCTCCGAGGCACGCCTTTCCAACGTCGAGTGTGGCAGCAGCTGGTGAAGATACCGTATGGTTCTACCGTGAGTTATGCTGAGATGTCCCGTCGGATCGATAGCCCAGGTGCTTGGCGGGCGGTGGGTTCGGCGGTGAGGCAGAACCCTGTGCCCATAATTATGCCCTGTCATCGAGTAATCGGTTCTGACGGTTCACTGGGAGGATTTGGTGGAGGGCTGTTCCTTAAAGAACACTTACTAGAGTTGGAAGATGTAAGGATTCCCTTCGATGGTAGCTCGGACTAGGAAGATTCGACAGGACCAGAAATCCCGGCAGGTCCTTTTTAAAAAGCTCAGGGGCGGCATTAGGTTGGATAGACTAGATATTTCCACTCTCCCAATTGACGGCATGTCGTCATTGTATCCTCCTGAAAACGGGCCTAAAATAGCGGAGGTGGACTTGGTGGAAGCCATTCTTAAGAAAGTTTACGGGGGTGAGCGGCTGGCCCCGGAGGATGCCCTTGTGTTGCTCCGTTCGCAGGAGCTTCAAAAAGTGGGACAGGCTGCCGACTACAGGCGAAAAACAAAACATCCCAACGGCGTTGTTTCCTTCCTCATTGATCGTAACATTAACTACACCAATGTATGCGTAGCCCGGTGTGCTTTCTGCAACTTCTATCGCAAGCCGAAAGACCTGCAGGGATACGTCTTGTCCAATGAAGAGATCCTCAGAAAAATCGAGGAAACCATCGAGCATGGAGGTACGGGTATTTTGATGCAAGGAGGCATGCATCCCAACTTGAAAATCGAATACTATGAGAACTTGTTACGTTCTATCCGTCAGCGTTTTAAGATTCATCTGCATTGTTTTTCACCTCCCGAGATTGTGGTTTTGGCCCGGATCAGCAAAATCAGCCTACGTGAATCCATCCGTCGACTCCAAACGGCTGGACTGGACTCAATTCCGGGAGGAGGCGCGGAAATTCTGGTGGAGCGGATGCGCCAGGAAATCAGTCCCGGGAAGTGCACGGCCAAGGAATGGCTGGAAGTCATGCGCATTGCTCATGAAGAGGGACTGCTCACAACAGCCACCATGATGATCGGAGGAGGCGAGACATTACAGGAGCGCATTGAGCACTTGGAGGCGATTCGCAGGCTGCAGGACCAAACAGAGGGTTTTGTGGCCTTCATTCCTTGGAACGTTCAGCTTCACGAGACCAAGATGCAGTCCACTATTCAACATGAGGTCCAGTCTGTGGAGTACTTGAAGCTTCTGGCCGTCAGCCGCCTCTACCTCGATAACATTCAGAATATCCAGGTTTCCTGGTTGACTCAGGGTCTCAAAGTGGCCCAGATTGCATTGTATTTTGGTGCCAATGATGTTGGAAGCATCATGATTGAGGAAAATGTCATTAGCACTGCTGGAGCTCACTACCGCGCAACGCAGCAGGATCTGATCCGTGTCATCGAAGAGGCTGGGTTCATTCCCTCCCAAAGAGACACCCTCTACCAAACTTTTCGAAAAATTGTCTGAAAAATATCCGGATTTCCTCTCCTTGGTGCGATTCTTGGAAGGAGACGGAGAAATCCCACTGCTAGGGTCTGAAATAATTCTTGTTGACGCTACCCTGATGATGTATAATTATACGTAACTTTTTGCATACTATGGATAAGGAGCGACGTCATGCTGCCATTTTGCGTCTCCTGGAGCGAGACCGTATCTCTAACCAGGAGAGATTACGGAAAAAAATTGCGGATTCTGGCTTCAAAGTGACGCAAGCTACACTTTCGCGAGATCTCAAAGAATTAAATGTCATCAAGAGCGCCAGCGGACAAGGAATGTATAAGTATACAGTCTTGGACACTTGGCAGGGTCTACCCATTCGTCGCTGCGAGGTCAGCGGTAATCTTCTGGTAGTGCATACAGAGGCGGGAATGGCTCCCGCAGTCGCTTATAAGATCGATGATTTAGGTCTGCCGGGACTACTGGGAACTGTGGCTGGCGAGGATACATTGTTAGCAGTGGTGGCGGAAGGACATGATGCCCACAGAGTAAGAAAGGCGTTATGGAAAAGCGTTCAGGGACTGTGAAAAAGATTGTTTTAGCTTATTCGGGAGGGTTGGATACCTCGATCATGCTGCATTGGCTAAAGGTGAACTACCAGTGTCCGATTCTGGCCTTTGTGGCCGACGTCGGCCAAGGGGAAGATCTAAAAACAATCGAGAAGAAGGCTAGTGAGACCGGTGCTGACGAGGTGGTAGTTTCGGATCTTCGCGACACCTTTGTGCGGGAGTTCGTTTTCCCCGCCTTACAGACCCATGCCGTCTATGAAGGCGAATACCTGATGGGAACGTCGCTGGCGCGCCCGGTCATTGCTCGGGAACAGGTTCGGGTAGCCCAGGCGTGGGGCGCTGACTGCGTGGCCCATGGTGCGACGGGAAAGGGGAATGACCAGGTTCGTTTTGAGCTGACGTATCAGGTCCTGGCTCCCGAATTGAAGATTCTAGCGCCCTGGCGAAGCTGGGAATTTAGAGGCCGTAACGATCTCATTGGCTATGCCCACGCCCAGGGAATCACCGTTTCTTCGACTGAAGAAAAACCCTATAGCATTGACCAGAATATTATGCACACCTCTTACGAAGGGGGGATTCTAGAAGACCCCTGGCAGCCGCCACCCGAGAACATTTTTTTGCGCACGGTGGCTCCCCAAAACGCTCCCGATGGACCCTCTGAAGTGTTGATTGGCTTCGAGAAAGGCATTCCGGTGAGTCTTGAAGGGAAGAGTCTTCAACCTGTAGAACTCCTTGAAGAACTGAACCATCTAGGGGGGAGTCATGGTATTGGCCGGGTTGACCTGGTAGAAAACCGCATGATTGGTATGAAATCACGTGGTGTCTACGAGAGTCCAGGAGTCACTGTACTGCAGAGAGCACATCGTGCGGTGGAGTCGTTGACTCTTGACCGTGAAGTACAACATTTGAAAGAGGAATTGTCTCCACGGATTGCCGAGTTGATCTACTACGGATTCTGGTTTGCGCCTGAGATGCAGTTGCTATTGCGGATGATTGAGAATTCTCAGGAGTATGTCACCGGTGAGGTCAAGGTTCAACTCTACAAAGGGAATTGCCTGGTCTGTGGACGCCGTTCTCCCTTTAGCTTGTACGATCCTGCCTATGCGACTTTTGAAAAAGATCAGGTCTACACGCAGGCGGATGCCGAAGGATTTATTCGTCTACAGGCCCTACGCTTGAAAATTGCCTCCTTACTACATTCTCGACTGGGAAAGGAGCAGGTCACGAAGTTATGAGGAATGATCTTGTGGTGAGGGAGAGTTAGTGCGAGCCACCTCAGTTGCTCAGGCGGAAAGGAGGTGATGCCAGTGTGCATCATCGCCACTTCATGCCTTTGGCACCGTCGCGTTTGCCACAAACGTAAGTATAATTTTATGCAACCGAGTACTTAGTTGATTGGAAACAGTCGTAATGGCGACTGAAGGCACTGCTAAGACGAACTCTTTGACCGCGACTTTGGGCTGGGAAAAAACGATGAGTGATAAGAATGATTCGAAACCCCTGTGGGCAGGACGTTTTCAAGGTGAGGTCGAACCGCTGGTTAGAAACTACACTAGTTCCCTCCACTTGGATCGACGACTTGCCGTTTACGATATTCGCGGCAGTCGAGCTCACGTGCGAATGCTGGCCAGACAGGGCCTTCTCAGTCCAGAAGATCGTGATCATCTTTTGAAAGGTCTCGATCAAGTCGAACAGGAAGTGAGGTTGGATCAATTCCCTTATCGGGATGCTCTCGAAGATATCCATATGAACATTGAACGACGCATGCAGGAAATCGTTGGCGAGGCGGGAGCCCGCCTTCAGATGGGCCGAAGTCGCAACGATCAGGTCTCGCTTGATCTCAAACTCTTTTGTTTGGACACCTCAGAAAAATGGCAAAAACAGATCTTGGAGATGCAAAAGATCTTGCTGGTGCGGGTTCACAAACTCCAGTCCTCCTTGTTTCCGGGTTGGACCCATCTCCAGGCAGCTCAGCCGCTTTCCTGGGGGCATTATCTCTTAGCCTTTTGCCAGATGTTCGGACGAGATTTTCGTCGTTTGAGCTACTACCGGGAGTTGCACTTGACCAGTCCTTTAGGAGCGGGGGCTTTGGCCGGTAGCACACTGCCCCTTGACCCTGAACAAAGCGCTCGGGAGCTTGGATTTTTGTCGAGCTTTGGTAACAGTTACGATGTTGTTGGGGACCGAGATTTTGTCCTGGAGCTTCTCCAGATCGCCACTCAGTTTATGCTCCATGCCAGTCGTTTGGCCGAAGACTTCATCTACCTTTCCAGCACTCCGCTGCGCTGGATCGAACTGCCCGATGCCCTGTGCACGGGGAGCAGTATGATGCCTCAAAAGAAAAACCCAGACGTGCTTGAATTGGCGCGCGGAAAGACGGCCTCGGTGTTGGGTCATACGACGGCTTTGAGTATTCTCTTGAAAGGCCTTCCCACTTCCTACCACCGGGATCTTCAGCAGGACAAAGAACACCTCTTTAGTGTGGTGGATACGGTGACGGAAACCCTGGACATTTTATGCTTGGTTCTTACCCGATTTAGCGTGAACTCATCGCGGAGTCGATCCGCTTTGGAGCAGGGGTTCCTAATGGCTACGGATTTGGCTGAATATCTTGTCGCAAAAGATATCCCTTTTCGGGTGGCCCATGAGAAAGTCGGAAAGCTGGTGGCTTATTGTCTAGACCAGGGAGTGAGAATGGAAGCGCTACCTCTGGAGCAAATTCGCGAGTTGGTGCCCGAATGCGAAGCGGATGTGAGCGAGGTCCTTCGACCGGAGAGGGTTTTGAGCCGGCGTGCTCACAAAGGTAGCACTGGACATGGGTCAATCGAGCAGCAGATTGCCTATTGGGAAGACTGGATTGAACGTTTGCAAAATGCGGACGGATGATGGCGGCGACCTGATGGACGACTTTATTTCACTAAAAACTCTCAGCCCTGATCAGTGGAAACACCTGCTCGATTTCAGCATGGAAGTTAAGCACCGATCAGCCCAATTTCGCCGAATGTTGTGGGGCAAGAGTACTGTTCTGGTTTTCGAAAAACCTTCGTTGCGCACTCGTCTCACTTTTGAATTGGGAATGAAACAGCTCGGGGGAGATGCTGTGTACCTGGACTACCAGGAAGTGGAGTTAGCCGAGCGCGAGTCATTGGGCGATGTGGCCAAGAATTTTGAGCGGTGGTTCGATGGTATCGTGGCACGAACCTTCGTGCATCAGACCGTGGTGACCCTGGCGGAATGTTCGACCATCCCAGTCATCAACGGACTTACCGACGAAGAGCACCCTTGCCAAGCCCTGGCGGATCTGTTCACGTTGAAAGAGAAATGGGGAACGCTTGAAGGAAAGACCTTGAGCTTTGTCGGGGATGGAAATAACGTGTGTGCTTCGCTGATCCATGCGACCGCGCTGTCGGGGATGTCTTTTGTGGCTGTCACCCCACATTCCCACCAACCGTATTCTTCCGCTGCTGACGATTTTCACCGGCTCTCTACTTCAGACTCAGCTCGCTATCAATGGATCGATTCTCTGGACGGTCTCAGTGGAGTGGATGTCGTATACACTGACACCTGGGTAAGTATGGGTCAAGAGGACCAAACACGAGAGCGACTTCAGCTATTCCATCCGTATCAGGTGACGCCGGAAGTGATGGCGGGAACAGGAAAGAAATCCTATTTCATGCATTGTCTTCCTGCCCACCGCAATCAAGAGGTGACCGATTCGGTGATGGATTCCGCCGCCTCTCTGGTCTTCGAACAGGCCGAAAATCGTCTTCACGTGCAGAAGACGCTACTGTTGTTTTTACTTGCTCCCAAAGAAGTCGAGCGTTATTTACGGCTCGAAAAATGGACCGGATCGACTTAGTGGCCCGTGGGGGAACTTCTGCCACTATTCATAAGTCGAGCAAGTTTTAAATCGGAGAGACGATCTCGGTAGGTTTCATCTACTACCCTTTAACGTTTCCAATAGGTATCAATCGCACCACTCGTCTGCTGATAGCAGCTTCTTCAGTGGCTTCGATCACATCGTCAATGTTTTTGTATGCCCCACCTGCTTCCTCGGCAAGGCCTCGCCAGGAAGTAGTACGGACATAGATACCTTTTTTTTCCATCTGACGCTGCAACTCCTCTCCGCGCCATAGCTTTCTCGCCTTTGTCCGACTCATGCTTCGACCGCTGCCGTGTGCTGTGCTGAAGAAGGTTTGCTCTCCTTCGGGAATACCTACCATTAAATAAGATCCGGTTTCCATGCTGCCACCCACGATGATGGGCTGGCCGATTTTTTGATAGCGCTCTGGAAGTCCCTGCATTCCTGGACCAAAGGCTCGAGTCGCACCTTTTCGGTGTACGAGCAGATGCTTTTCTTTGCCATCAATGGTGTGAGGCTCAAGCTGAGCGGTGTTGTGAGACACGTCGTAGATCATGTTCATTTCCAAGTCCTCGGCGGAACGTCCGAAAATCTCCGAAAAGACCTCCCGAATCCGATGCAAAATAACCTGACGATTAGCAAAGGACATGTTCAGTCCGCATTTCATGGCGGCAAAGTAGTCTTGGCCCTCGGATGAATCAAAAGGAGCACAGGCTAGTTCACGGTCCAGGATTCTGATGTCATATTTACTCTGCATGACCTTAAGGAAAATTCGCAGATAATCAGTTGCTACCTGATGGCCGAATCCACGGCTTCCACAGTGGAACATTACCACTACTTGATCGGGGATGGTAATATCGAAGGACTGAGCCAGTTTCTGGTCGAATATGTTTTCCTGCCGAGCCACCTGAATTTCTAGATAGTGGTTACCGGAGCCCAGAGTTCCGATTTGATGGAAACCTCGGTCGATGGCTTTCTCACTTACCTTCGAAGGATCGGCACCTTGAATACAACCGAATTCCTCGGTTAACTTCCAATCCTCCTCCCAGCCATAGCCATTCTTGATGCACCACTGAGCCCCCTGCTCCAAGACTTCCCGAAACTCGCGTTTCGAAACTTTGAAAAAACCCGTACTGCCGACTCCGGCTGGGACTCTCTCATAGAGCCTGTCCACGAGATGTTTGAGTTTAGGTTTCACTTCTTTGTAGCTGAGATTCGTCAATACGAGTCGCATGCCACAATTGATGTCGAATCCAATGCCTCCCGGAGAGATCACGCCTCCTTTCTGGATATCCATGGCAGCAACACCCCCGATGGGAAAACCATAACCGAAGTGACCGTCTGGCATGCAGAAGGCGAACTTTGTAATGCCGGGCAGCGTAGCCACGTTGGTGATCTGATCATAGACGGTCTCGTCCATCTCCCGAATAATTTTTTCCGTACCATAAATCCGAGCCGGGACATGCATACCTTCTTTGTAGGACGTGGGGATCTCCCATACTGTCTTCGATATGCGTTCGAGGACTCTGGTCAACGCCATGGGCAATAGTACCTCCTGAAGCTTTGTTGGGTTTAATATTAGCAGATCCTGTGTCAGATAGATCGAATGCACTTAACGGAACTCAGCCCCCTCCTAATGCCACAAACTTTAGTGTCTTCATGAAGCTGAGTAATCAGACCAACGGAAGGTCTGCCGTGGCGTGATACAATCAAGTTCAGAACGCGCCAAAAAATGAGAAAGAGCTCTGGCACTAGATCGTTTCTGGGTGAATCTAGCCTTTTCATGGAAGGGAATTACGGGTGAGAATACAGATTAGACGTATTCCTTTCCATGTGTTTGCCAGGCTAATACACAGACTGTGATGGACACTGGGGTTCCCGAAATCCGTTTTGCCATTGATGCGGTGCGCCAAGCAGCTGTGGTGACGCGGGAGGTGTACACGGAGTTGACCAGGTCGGCTCTCACGAAAAAGGATCGTTCTCCGGTGACGGTTGCCGACTTTGCAGCTCAAGCAATCATAGCCTATCTGTTGGGAAAGACCTTTCCCCATGACCCACTGGTGGCGGAAGAAAATTCGGCCGTTTTGAAAACATATCCAGGGGAGATGACCTTGACTCAGGTGACGAAATTTGTGAGTCGTCGGATCGGGAGTGTTGATCGAGAGAGTGTCTGTGAGTGGATCGATCGGGGAATGGCACAACCAACTGGACGTTTCTGGACCTTGGACCCCGTGGATGGAACGAAGGGATTCTTGCGTGGAGGTCAATGGGCAGTGGCGTTGGCTCTGATCGTGGAGGGTCAAGTCGAGGTCGGAGTCTTGGGTTGTCCACACCTTAAGGAATGCAGCCCCGCTGTGGAGGGACCAGGGTTTTTACTGGTGGCAGCCCGGGGTGAGGGAAGTTGGGTTGCTCCGCTGCAGGGAGAGGATTGGTGCCGACTACACGTCTCATCTTGTCAAGATCCAACTCGTGCCCGTATCCTACGCTCCGTTGAACCGAGTCACACCAATTCTGACCAAACCACTCGACTGGCCCGATTCCTGGGTGTACGTGTGCCTCCATTGCGGATGGATAGCCAGGCTAAGTATGCGGTCATAGCCTCGGGAGGAGCTGAGTTGATCTTTCGCCTGCCGGCTCCGACCCAGCCCGATTACCGGGAAAAAATTTGGGATCATGCGGCTGGCTTTCTGGTTGGAGAGGAAGCGGGGGGACGTGTGACTGACTTAAACGGACGGGATTTGGATTTCTCCTGCGGTCACAGTTTGGCTTTCAATCGGGGAATCCTAGCTTCGAATGGCTTCCTTCATGAAGCTGCCCTTCAGGCAGTGAAGCCGATCCAGGATTGAAATGCTCACATCCCTAGCAACCTGTAATAACAATGGCACGCCAGGGATCTGTGGTCGGTGGTTTTCAACACGGACTGCTGATGTCCTGTCCCATAGTACTCAAGGATTTCCGACCGTCCCCGCAGTGAACAAGCCATGATAGAGAAAGGTAGCCCGGAGAATTACTTTCTCATCTCCTCGTCCCTAAGTGTTTAATCACTTTAGCAGAAAACTCCAGAGGCCAAGCTTTTGGGCATTTTAGGCCAGCGAAACTGCTTCTACCTCGACAGGTCTTTCTATTTGTGTAGGCTGATGCACACCAAGGTTGTCTCATTTCTGGCATAAAGGCGTCCATTGGCGAAGGCAGGATATGAACGGACAGTGGCCGGAAGGACCTGGGCACGGGCAGTGGTCTGGAAATCTTTTGGTGTAGCAGGGGCGAGGATAAGCTCGCCATTTTCCCTGAGGATGAGCAAGTGGTTAGCAGCCAAGGTCACCGTCCCCGCTCCAAAGCGATCTACACTCCATTGCACTTGACCCGTCTTTAACTTGATACACCGAAGGCTGGAACCATACTCCTGCCGGCCGTGAAAACCATAGAGGTAACCCTCCGAATACACACTGGTTGCATAATGGTTGGAAAGAACATCGTCGGACGACCACAGCTCCTTCACATTATTACCTACTAGTTGAAGTAGGATGGCTCCTGTCTGATAGCCGGCAGACAGAAAGATTAGATCGTCGACTACCAGGGGCGTGGCAGCATTGACCGATGTTTGACTCCTGGATCGCCAGAGAAACTGAAAGTGAACTTTGCCGGTCACTGGGTCAGTGGACACCAATCCATTGCGGGTAAAAAAGAACACGTGACGGATCTTTCCCATCCTGGCCGTAGTGGGAGAAGAGTAGCTAGCCCCGTGATTAGTCGCTGTCCAGAGTGTTTTGCCGGTGGAGCGGTCAAAGGCGACCAGGCCTGCTCCCTCCTTTCCCCCAATGTTCAACAAAACATAGTTTTCCTCGGCCAAAGGCGAGCAGGCCGCGCCGAAGAATCCTTTTTTAACGCCAAATTTCTGATGCGAGTCAACCTTCCAGACTTTCTCACCCGTCTCGAGGTTCAGGCAATGTAAGACCCCTTCCGCACCGAACGTATAGACTCGCCCCTCGAAAATGGACGGGGTGGATCGGGGGCCTTCGTCGAAACCGAAATCGTCTCGGTAACGAGTGGAGTAGTCAAAAGACCAGAGTCGCTGGCCGGTCTTGGAGTCTAGGCATTCCACCGTTTCCCGATTGCCAAGCCGGTGAAAAATAATCAGTCGCTTTTGGGTCACGACCGGACCGCTGAAGCCCTGGCCAATCTCCTTTTGCCAAATCAGCCGGGATCGCTGCTCGGGCCACTCATCCACCACTTCCAAGCCGGAGTACACGCCGTTGCGAGTGGGTCCAAGGAACTGTGGCCATTCGTCAGCCAGAACTGTCTTGGTGACAAAAGATACTGCTGTACTTGCCACGACGAGTAGGGAGCACAATTGGGTCAAAACTCGGGAAATTACCGTAATTGTTGGTTTGAAAAGGCTGGTTCTCTGCAACTTGCGGACAGTCCCTTGGATCTTAAAGATTATTGTGACATTCTTTAATTCTTCACATCTCGTAGTTTTAAGGGGATCTACTGAACAGCTATAATATTGGATGTGTCTGAACTTTCCAAAGCGATTTAATTCATTCTGCTGCTAGCGCTTGCCGGGAGTAGTTCTTCGAGGAGGAGAAACGACTGCAAGATCTGAGGGAGTAACTTTTTTGAGACGAGGAAGCTGGTCTTTGTCAACAAGCTCATTAACGAGAAGAGCTATCGCAGTAAGGACGGCTGTCTTATTTCACGTGCCACGTTTTTGAGATACAGGAAATCTTTCAGGGTAATTCTGAGGACTGCAAGGATCTTTTTGGGTAAAAATTTTGTAAACTCGAAGGGAAATCCTCACTATATCAATAAGTTCGGAGCTTAATGCCTATAAATTCTCGACAGAGGGAGGGGGAAACCGGAAAGGTGTAGCAAGGTATATATGAAAAGTCCTCCTCCTAATAGTTCTGCTTGTCTTTCTAGTCCTTCAAAACTCGATGCAGGCGTCGGTGTATGTAATGATGTCCGATGGGGATTTAGCTGATCAGGCGAAACTCATTGTTGTGGGTACGGTGTTGGATCGGAAAACCGGATTCTCTAAGCGACCGATCATGCGTTATCAAGTTCGTGTAGAGGAAGTCGTCAAGGGTGATTTGCCCACTGGGATTGTTGAGGTGGATGTACTTGGTGGTCAGACAATCTCAGGAATGAACTTGTCCATCCACGCAGTACCTCAGTTTGAGATTGGTGACCGCACCATCTTGTACCTGATGCCCAATCGATATGGAACTTACGGTATCCTTCAGTTGATGCTGGGTGCCTTTCGGGAGGTCCGGATAGCTGGTAGTCGCTTGGCTGTTCGGGATTTGAGAGAGGCTAGAGAGGTGTTTCGGTCCCCGCAGGGCAGCCAATTTCGACGACATCGTGACTTCGAGCGCTTTTCGCGCTGGCTAGCTGATCACGCAGCTGGACAAAAGAGAACGGTCGATTACTTCCTTACACCGATCGAAGAAGAGACACAGCCACAGCCAACAATCGACGAGTTCAACTTATCTAAACGCGATGACAGATTCGCCCGCTGGTTTTCATTTGATGAGGATAACGCGATCGGATGGGAAGTTCATTCCGCGGGCCAGGACGGCCTGGATGGGGGTGGGACCTCGGAGTTTCAGGCCGCATTGCAAGCGTGGAACGATGATTCCGACAGCACCATTGCCTATAACTTCAGCGGTACGACCGACATCGTTACAGGATTTACCGAGTTCGACGACATCAACACCATGATCTTTGAAGATCCCAATGACGAGATTTCAGGTAGCTTTGATTGTGACGGTGGCGGGACATTGGCTATTGGTGGGGCCTGGTCCGGCGTTCCATTTAACGAATTTAAAGGAAGGGAATTTCGAACCATTGTAGCGGGAGATATCATCATTCAAGACGGTGTTTCCTGTGTCTTTGAAGCGAGCCCCAACAGTTCTAAGCTTGCTGAAGAGCTTTACGCCCACGAGCTGGGTCATACTCTTGGTGTATCCCATTCCTGTGGGGATGAGGGTATGCCCTCCTGCACAGATCTGGCCTTGGCCCAAGCTTTGATGACTGGAGGGGGAGTGCACGATGATGGTCGTGGGGCAGCACTAAATGTGGATGACCGCGCTGCGATTTCCTTTCTTTATGGCGCCTCAATGGAGGGTCCCGAGAGCTCTGTTTTCGTTTTTCCCCAGGTGGGCAACGGTCAGGTTGGGATAATCCAGTTCACCACTAACTTTCTTTTTGAGCAAACTGGCTCTGACACCATTATGGTCTTGGACTTTTTCAGCACGCCCAATGGCGATCCTATGGTGGTAGAATTGACTGGTCAGGGAACCAACTCCACTTTTGAGATCGAAATCGATCGTGGTGAGACGGTATCGCTGGTTACTTCAGGGATCGGTAGTCTCCAGGTCGGCTATGCGCGTGTTACGGCCAGCTCAGGTTTAGTTGGGACTGCCGTTTTCACTCGTGTCGACGGTGGAACTACTGTCACTGAGGCCGGAGTATTGGGCTTAACACCCGGCCAGGATTGGAGTTTCGTCGTGGATACTCGGGAAGCCAAGGATTCGGGAGTGGCGATCGTTAATCCACCTGCAAATGGGACCACTTCGACGGCAATGGCCGAGGTAATTCTTAGGCTCTATGACAGTCAAGCCAACCTGCTTGGTACAGACACCAGGGTAATGGCGAACGGTGCTCACCTAGCTGAGTTTGTAACTCAGATCTTCTCTGGTATTCCAGACGTCGATGAGATGTTTGGAAGCATGACGATCGAAAGCGATCAGCCTGTGGTGTTGGTCAACTTGCGTCAAAATGACGATCCAAACGTTGCCTTTCCCGGTGAAGTTCCTATTCTCACTGCAATCTCAGCGGCTAAGGCGAGGGCAGACAGTCAGGCAGCGACTGGGACCTTTACTGTTTCCAATCGAGCCCTTAGCATTCAGGTAATGTTGAAACGGGCTCCCTCGGTAGTAAATACTGTCTATCGAATCTATGAAAAAGATATTATGCTCACTCGGCAGATGCGTGCGACAGATTTCTCCAGAACACTTCAGGCAGATATTCGACTTCCACCGATCGGCTTGTCCGCACAAGCAATACGAGCCAGTGTTCAGTTTGTCTACGAGAATGGCTCTATTAGTGAAGAGATTTTTCTGCGCCAAACGGACAAGTGAAATTCGTGTCGTATCAGCAGATAAGGTTGGCGTCGACTCCACGTGGCTTCTACCACGGGCTATTAGAGTAGAATACAGACTTCACAGCGGATAATTTCCCAGCATGCGCACGGCTTCCTGGATTGCTTTATCAGCGGGCACTTCCTGGAGAATCTTGGGCTGGCGCGAGAACAGTTCAACCTTTCCCTTAGTGAGTTTTTTGCCCACGGTGATACGCACGGGGATGCCAATCAACTCGGCGTCCTTGAATTTCACGCCCGGGCGCTCATCACGATCATCCAGCAAACAGTCAATTCCCTGTTGGTTCAACTCCTGACAGAATTTTTGGCTAGCCTGGAGTTGCTCTCGGTCGTCACTTCGTAGCAACGTCACAATAACTTGAAAGGGGGCAATGCTTCGAGGCCAGATGATCCCCTGGCCATCATGGTAAAGTTCCACGGCAGCTGCCATGATGCGCTCTAGACCGATCCCATAACTCCCCATGATAATCGGGACTTCTTGACCCTTCTTGTCTAGAACCCGCACCTTCATCGAGTGGCTATACTTGTAGCCTAACTTGAAGATGTGACCTATTTCCAATGCCTTGGTCACCTTCAACGGCTGTTCGCATTGAAGGCAGGCATCACCGGTCTCCACCTGCCGCAGATCGTGGTATGTGGCTTTGAAGTCTCGTTCCGGAGTAATATGTTTGAGGTGATAGTTGTCATTATTAGCGCCACAGACCAGATCCCTTCGCTTTTGCAAGGCTAGGTCGGCCAAAAGGGAAACATCTTTGAGTCCGACAGGACCCAGGCTCCCGGAATCAGCTCCGAAAGTTTGGCGGATTTCTTCCCCAAGAGCGGGACGAAAAAGGTTGGTTGCCGCCGCTCTTTCTAATTTTGCTTCGTTCAGTTGGTGATCCCCTCTGAGCAGAACTAAATAAGGTTTGTTCTCGGCGATGTAAACCAGAGATTTAATCTGCTGTGTCTTAGGAATTCCTAAGAACTCACTGATCTCCTGGATGGTCTTCTTTCCGGGAGTATGGATTTTCTGGGGTCTCAGGTTGGTGTCTTTGTCCACCGCCTCTCTTATACGCGAAACAGCCCGTTGCAGATTAGCCGCATAGCCACACTGACAGGTCACAACAATATCCTCGCCTGCTTTACTTTCAACCATGAACTCTTGAGACTCGCTGCCACCCATGGCGCCAGACTCGGCTTCGACAACCCTGTATTGCAATCCACATCGATCAAAGATGGTCCGGTAGGCTCCCTCATGCAGTCGATAACTGGTGTCCAGTCCTTCGGAGCCCAGGTCGAAGCTATAGGAATCTTTCATGGTGAATTGGCGAGCACGAAGCAGCCCGGATTTGGGTCTGGGTTCGTCCCGGAACTTCACCTGGATCTGATACCAGATCTGGGGCAGATCCCGGTAGGATCGGAGTTCGTTGCGCGCAATGGCGCTGAAGATCTCCTCATGCGTCATTCCCAGGCACAGGTCACGGTCGGTGCGGTCCTTCAGCCGAAACATATTATCGCCCATCGATGCCCAACGCCCCGATTCCATCCAAATCTCAGCGGGATGAAGCGCTGGGAGATAGAATTCCTGTGCTCCGATTCGGTCCATCTCCTCTCGGATGATATGTTCGATTTTCCGCAGGGTACGCCGAGCCAGCGGCAAGTAGGAGTAAATTCCTGCTCCCAGTTGGCGGATGAAACCGGCTCTGAGGAGAAGTTGATGGGATGGTACTTCCGCCTCAGTAGGAGTCTCACGAAGTGTGGGAATAAAAAGCTTGGACCAGTGCATTAGGGAGGTTACTTTTATCTATTTGATCCGATTGAGTCAAGTTGACCCGGTAAAGTCGACTAAGTTACGATGCAGTAAGTGTCGAATTGCAGGGTACGGGAAAGTGTGAACCTGAAAACTATAGAGAAATGAACAAGTCGTTGAGTGAAGTCGATCCGGAGATTGCTGAAGCGATCTATCGGGAAACCTGCCGACAATCGGCAACATTGGAACTGATTGCCTCCGAGAATTTTGTCAGTGAAGCGGTCTTGGAGGCGGCGGGATCTATCTTCACCAACAAATATGCTGAGGGGTATCCGGGTCGCCGCTACTACGGCGGCTGTCAACATGTCGATGTTGTGGAAAGCCTGGCCATTGAACGTGCCAAAAAGCTGTTTGGTGCCGAGCATGTGAATGTACAGCCCCATTCGGGTACTCAGGCCAATATGGGAGCTTACCTGGCTGTTTTGCAACCTGGAGACAAGATCTTAGGAATGGCGCTCTCTCATGGAGGGCATCTTACGCACGGCCACCCGTTAAATTTTTCTGGAAAGTTTTTTGAAGTTATTCCTTACGGTGTGAAAAAGGAGACGGAGGAGATCGACTACAATGCCTTGGAAGCGCTGGCCAAACGAGAAAAGCCGAAAATGATTGTGGCAGGAGCCAGCGCTTACAGCCGCATTATTCATTTCGATCGGCTCTCCTCGATCACAAAAAAGGTGGGTGCCTACCTGATGGTGGACATCGCTCATATCGCAGGTTTGGTGGCGACCGGTCTTCATCCCAACCCGGTTCCCTACGCCGATTTGGTGACCACCACGACCCACAAGACCCTGAGAGGGCCCCGAGGAGGCATGATTCTTTGCAAAGAAGAACACAGGAAATCACTTGATAGGCTCGTCTTCCCTGGAGTTCAGGGAGGTCCTCTGGTTCACATCATCGCTGCCAAGGCAGTATGCCTGAAAGAGGCGATGAGTGGAAACTTTAAACGCTATCAGCGGCAAATCGTCAAGAACGCAAAGAGCTTGGCTCACAGCCTTCAGGATCAGGGTTTACGAATCGTCTCCGGTGGTACGGACAATCACCTTTTTCTCGTCGATGTCTTTACCAAGGAGATTACCGGAAAGCAGGCTGAGAATGCTCTAGAGCGTGCTTCAATCACCGTGAACAAAAACACCATACCTTTCGATGTACATCCTCCCATGGTGACCAGTGGGATCCGGATTGGAACGCCAGCTGTCACGACGCGAGGCCTGAAAGAAGAGGAAATGCGTCAAATTGGGAAATTGATCGGGAGAGTTTTGAGAGCGATTGATAGTGAGGCGGTCCAGTGTGAGGTGAGTGGTGAAGTTCGGGATTTGACGCAACGTTTTCCGCTATACGCACATCGGCTTATGGTCCAGGAATCTGATGTGCGCTAAGTGTTGCACTTCCTGAATACACTGATGTTTTCAGATGAGCAGGGGAGGTAAGGCCAAAGAGCGAGAAGGAGACAATACGGGACATTGCCAACGAGGAGTGACGCCGAGGTGGCCTGCAAGCTCTATTTGTCCAAAGAGTGACGGCGGTAGAGTGTCGCTTCTCCTCTCCGATGCTCGCATCGCGTTGTCGTCACTTCACGGCCTCGAAGCCGTCGTGCTCGGCCACAAACGCCATCGTATTTATGATACGAAACACTGAGTACCAGGATGCCAAAAGCTCAATCCGCGATACGATCACCCTGGAAGAGGTTTTTCAACCGGGCGGCATTCTCGAACACCAGCTGGCCGATTACGAATATCGCCCATCCCAGTTGGAAATGGCACAGTCTGTCCTCGCTGCCATCCGCAATCAACAACATCTCTGTGTCGAGGCCGGCACAGGCACCGGAAAAACTTTGGCGTATCTGATTCCTGCACTGTTTGGGCAGAAACGCGTTATTGTTTCGACCGTCACCAAGAATCTGCAAGAACAACTCTTCTTTAAAGACATTCCCTTGGTTCGTGAGCTGTTGTTTCCTGAGTTGAGGGTAACCTACATGAAGGGGAGGCAGAACTATTTGTGTCGTAAGAAGTTTTACGAGGAATATGCTCAGGTTACGTTGTTAGAAGGTACTCCCGGGGAAGGGAAGGAAATTTCCGAGTGGATCCAGCGGACGGAAACTGGAGATCGATCGGAGCTAAGTTGGATTCGCGATGACAGTCCACTGTGGAAACACTTGGACGCTCGAAGTGATAACTGTCTTGGACAAAAATGTTCTTACTTCGAGGATTGTTACATCACTCTCATGCGCCAGAAAGCGTTGGAGTCAGATCTGATCGTCGTCAATCATGCGCTTTTTTTTGCCAATCTGGCCTTGCAGAGTGATGAAATCGGTCGGGTCTTACCCGACTTCTCAACTCTGATTCTAGACGAAGCTCACGGAGTGGAAGACATTGCTGCCAATTACTTCGGTAAGCACGTGAGCAATTACCAGTTAGACGAGTTTTGTCGGGATCTTCTGAAAGTCTGTCCTGAATTTGTGGACACCATCAATGAACTACGACAGTACTCGGTGTCTTTCTTCGAGGCGCTTCCCAGTATAGAAGGTCGCCACTCGCTCAACTTATTCCGCACTCCCGATGACGCTGTTGTGGATCTGCGCTCAGAGATTACGGAACCATTTCGAAGATTGATCGGGGTTTTACAAAGACTCTACCACCGTCTCCAGAGACAGGTCCGACTTCCTTCACAAGTAGATGCCTTGCTGCGGCGGCTGGAACAATTGCTTGGTGATTTGGAAGAAACATTTACCTTGGATGCTTCCGACCAGGTCTATTGGTTTGAAAGGCGAGGAAGGGGTATTTTTCTGCACGTGACTCCCGTTGACGTGGCGCCAATTCTGCAGGAAAAACTCTTTAGCCGCACGGAGACCGTGATTATTACCTCTGCTACTTTGACAACTCAAAATAATTTTGAACACATCAAGGAAAGGCTGGGAGTTGCTGATTCCATGGAGAGGATAGTTCTCAAGGAATTCGATTATTCCCAACAGACAATTCTCTATGTTCCAGCGGCTTTCCCGGAACCACACTCACCCCAGTATTTTGAGCGAGCTTTGCACGAGATCCGGCAAATTCTTGCTATTACGGACGGACATGCTTTTCTGCTCTTTACCAGTTTTCACCAGATGGATCGTGTCTATAGCGCACTTCAGGAATCGCCACTTCATCCTCTTCTTCGGCAGGGAGACATGCCGAAGAAGCAACTACTCGAGTTATTTAAGCGAACACCTCGCGCCGTGCTCTGTGCGACTTCCAGTTTTTGGCAGGGAGTCGACGTTCCAGGTGACGCTTTGCGGGCTGTGATTGTTGACAAGCTTCCTTTCCTGGTTCCCACTGAACCGCTGGTGGCGGCCCGAATCCATCGCCTGGAGGAAAAAGGAGAAAATCCTTTTCTAAAGTACTCCGTTCCGGATGCGATCATCACCTTGAAGCAAGGGCTAGGCAGATTGATCCGCTCACGGCGCGACCGTGGAATCCTGGCTGTGATCGACAGCCGGCTTCGAACTCGAAGCTACGGCCGGCTCTTCTTGGAGAGCTTGCCAAATTACCCGCTCACCGATAATATGGGCGAGTTAAAAGGCTTCTTCCGTTAGAATAGAGGACATGGGCTTGGAATCGCTCAGAGTCAAAAATAGGGAAACGGATCTCATGAAAGCTAAGAACCTGTCAGGAGTCCCGTTTATTGCTCTCTTTCTTCTGTTGCTCATCGGTCAGGGGCAGACTCAAGCGGGCACCTTCCGGGGTGAGGTTAAAGACTCGGAAGGGAATTCTGTGGAGGGTGCCGAGATCGTAATTCAGAGATTGGGTTTCAAGCAAGAGTTTAAACTAAAGACCAATAAACAGGGATACTACGTTCACGGAGGGATCCCGAGTGGGACGTATCGCGTCATAGCCATAAAAAAAGGCTTTCAGCCGGCTAGTGTGGAAGGAGTTCGGGCCCAGGACAACTTCAATCCATCCGAAGGGTTGATAGACTTCGTTCTCGAGAGAGGAAAAGGAAATGCAGATGTCTTTCAACTCACCGATCGGGAAAGAGAGAGGCTGAGGAAAGAGAGAGAAGAGCGCGAAAACTTGATGGATGCGGTCAAGGAAAGCTTTAATGCGGGGATACTGTTTTTCCAGTATGGCCGATATGAACAGGCGGCAGAAGCGTTTAAGGAGGCGGCGGAAAGGGATGAAAATCAACCGTTGATCTGGGCGCACTTGGGTAAGACTTACCGTGAACTAAAACAATACGGTGAGGCCGTTGAAGCCTATAACCGGGCCATTTTGCTCAAACCAGAGGACTCATTTTTCTATCAGTCTGTGGCCCGAATTTATTTAGACTCTGGTCAGGCAGAAAAGGCCGAAGAAAGCTATAGAAAAGCAGCGAATCTTACCGCCGACACCAACCCTAAAGAGGCAGCAACCAATTATTACAATATGGGTGTGATTCACATTAATGGAGGAAGAAATACAAAAGCGATGGAAGCCATGAATAAGGCGCTAGAAATCGATCCCGACATGGCTCTAGCACACTATCAGCTTGGAATTACCCTGATCAGTGCCAATGAGGTTGAACAAGCTCTGGTCCATTTGAAACAGTGTGTGGAACTTGCGCCCAGTCACCCCAATACTGAGGTTGCCAAGGCCCTGATCGAGCAGTTGGGGGGGGGCGATTAGGGGCAAAAATTTGTGACAGTTCCTAATTTTCCAGGTTTCTTCGAGTAGGTCTGTTTTAGGAATTCTTCCGCTCTCTGGCAACCCAAATCTGCCAGGTTCGAAAGCAGTGATTTGACCGTCTCGCGAACTTCCTCTGGATCTTCTTCGGCCAGGGAAATCATCTTATCCAAGATCGATTGGGGGACTTTGTCCGGGCGGTGCCAATAGGCTACTGTGAGTTCGGTGACAGCTTGCACACGCAGAAGAGGGAGCCGATGGTCCATAAAGCGGATAAGTTGATTCTTGGCTTCAGCGCTACCCTGTTGGGCCAGATTCCCCAGGGAGGACAAGACCAGAATTTTTCGCTGAAGTCCAAGATGATCTTGGGGGATACTGAGGCTATAGATTTTCAACAGTGGTTCCACTGCTTGCTCATCGCCCATCTCTCCTAAGGCGGCGATGATTGCCCTTTGAAGAGATTGCGTTCCCGCTTCTCTGGAAGAAGTCGAATCGATGAAGGCCTGGTAAAAAGATTCGATTAATCGTGGATCACCGATGCTTCCTAGGGCAAATGCGGCAAATTCCTTTCGAGGGTGGTCTCCCGACTTCAGCATCTGGAGCAGAGGTTCGACGAAGGAGGGGGAACGCACCACGCTGATGTGCGGAAGAACACCATAGAGCTCGTTTTCATTCCCTTTTTCAATAATCTGAAGACAAGTCTGAATGAGTTGGTCTCTATCTCCAATGTCCTGTCCACGATACATGCGTGATGGCGCCCCTTTCAGATGCGCCATTATGGTAACATACACCGTCCATGAAGCATAAACAGATTGTCTTGGGGATCATCATTGGTTTTATTCTCGGTTTTTTTCTGCAACTTTTCCTGCAGAAAGACCAGGCCTTACGGTTACAACCAAGATCTCCCGCTGGAGCTTCAGATTTTTCCAGAGTTCCGGAAGGGCATCCTCCTGCGGAGATCATGGGGAGACTGCATGATCTCCAGGAGAGGGCCCGGGCTAATCCACGGGATGGGGAAGTACGGATCCTTTTGGGTAATCTCTACTATGACATAGGCCGTTTTGACGCTGCAATCGAATGGTATGAAGCAGCTTTGCAACAAGAACCCGGCGACGTCAATGTTCGAACAGATTTGGGGACCGCTTATCTATACACGGGCAATTCAATGAAGGCCATTGCGCTGTATGAAAATTCCTTAGAGATCGAACCGAATCATCCACAAACACTACAGAACCTTGGTTTTGCCTACTTGTCGGTGGAAAAGTTTGATGATGCCATCCAGACATGGCGAACACTCCTCGACACACACCCGAAATATCCACATTTCACTGAAATCCGGAAACAGATTCAGAGTGCCAAAGACCGTATGCAGGAGGAACGCTCCTAGTGATGAACCTGATTATCAAGCTTCTTTTCTTTTTTACCTTTTTAACCATTCTCCGCTTGTTTTTCAGAAAGCTCTTTGGTCCTGTTCGATCCAGGTCCAGTCACCAGGCCAGTACTGGGGCTGGAGTGTCGAACAGGGTGGTCACAGGAAAAACGGTTAAGGATCCGTATTGCGGAATGTACATCGACACAAGCTTGGCGATAGCCGCCAAAGTCAAGAAAGAAACTCTTTATTTTTGTTCCGAGCAGTGTCGAGATAACTACATCCAACCTTTGACCAGACTCGTAAACGAGGAAAAGTAGAGATCGGATCTTAGTGTTTCGTTTTTTCAATACGATGATGTTTACAGATGGGGCGTGCAAAGCGAGTTCAAGAAGCGAGGAACCCTTGTATCGGCGACGACGAGCAACACCGTCCAACGGCCGTAAATCACTGGAAAAGTTTTGGTTGTGACGGTGTGGACCATTTTGGTGTAGTGTCTCTTTGACGATGACCCGGCATCGACTCGATCGGCGCGCACCTGGCATTCGGGCCCACGGTGTTTGCTACGTGACCCACTGGACTTTTACCACGGGGTTGCTAGTACTCGAGTGTGGCACAGAGGGTCGCCCTGCCCGACTAGGTAGGATTCACGCCTTCTGATCAATAATCTCTTCTGGAGGAGGAAACTATTTCCGTGAGAATTGGTGTCATTGCCAGGCCTCGTGACATGGAGTTTGCCGGCAGGCTCAAAGAGGCCTTGGAATGGCTTCAGTCCCGAGGTTGTGGGACGATAATCGAGGAGAGCGCCGCCGAGACGTTCGGGTTGACCGGAATCCAAGCCGTATCCCGAGAGGAGATCCCCAACTTGGCGGATTTCATAGTGGTTTTTGGGGGTGACGGTACCATTTTGTCGGTGGCTCGCTTAATTAGGGATCGAAAGGCACCGATCCTTGGCGTTAATCTGGGCTCGCTCGGCTTTCTGACCGAAGTCACCCTCAAAGAGCTTTATTCTTCGCTAGAACAGCTTCTTACCGGTAGACACAAGATCGACCGCCGCTGGATGTTGAAAACGGAAATTCATCGAATCAACGGTGAGGTCGAGGCTTACCATGCTTTGAATGACGCCGTGATCAACAAGGGAGCTCTAGCCCGTATCATGGGAATGAAAACCTTCATCAACGAAGACTTCATCGCAGACTTCCTCGCCGATGGTATGATTATTGCCACGCCCACTGGATCGACTGCCTATTCTTTGTCAGCTGGTGGCCCAATCGTTTTTCCCTCCTTGGATGCGATTATCATGACCCCCATCTGTCCACACACCCTCACGAATCGTCCATTGGTGATTCCTGCCGACAGTAAAATTCGGGTTGTCCTGCAATCGGGTGAGGATATTATGTTAACCATGGACGGTCAAACAGGTGTCCCCTTGCAGGAAAGGGATGAGATTCTCTGTACACGTTCGGCCTATCAAGTGGAGTTGGTTCGACCCAGCGGTAAGAGTTTCTTTGATGTACTCCGGGAAAAACTAAAGTGGGCCGCAAGGTGATCACCGAACACTCACTGCGGACTATTACCCTGCTGCTGCCTCTGTAGCTCGCTGAGTGCCTGTAGCAACTCCTGCTGAGCGTGCTTGTCGTTGTTAGTCTCAGCCACCTGAACGCCCTGGTTAAAGATTTCTTTGGCCTCTTTCTCATGACCTACTTCGGTGAGAACCTGACCATAGTGGAAATAAGCGGCAGTGTAGGTGGGGTTTTCTTCCAATAGCCGGTAGAATGCCTCAATTGCTTCTCGGTAGCGCCTCTTATTTTTGTACTCCATTGCCAGACCGTACCAGGCAAAGGCGTCCTGCGGTTTTTTCTTAGCGATCCCCTTAAGTTGCTCTAGTCGTGATTTGTTCATATTCTGACTCCTGTCATCTTTTCTTGAAGCCGATCCGGATTCTCTGACTGGCCTTTTCCAAGCCTCCGAGTGCAGTTCAAAAAGCAGGCACAAAAACGACCTCCAGTATAGTATCCATCAACAAAAAAACGTTCATCTATTGGGATACATGCTCTGCACTTCTTGGAGCGAGCGAAGTTGCTCAGTTTTCTTTTGTGAAGCTCGTATCGAGTGCAATATTTAGCAAAAATAACGACCACTCACTACCTCCGAAACGGTTTTTCTCTCCAAATTTTGTCCGGCGAGTTTCCAGATGAATCTGGCCTGTTGCAACACGAAGTGCTCGCGATATCGCCTTGTTGGGAGACTATTAACCATCAGTTCACGTGCCTCCTTCGATTTCTCCGATGGTCATCCTAGCATCTTCTCAGTAACTGAAGGTTATCTTAGGATTATAATGTGGAGAGGTGTCGAACAGGAGGTTGCAGATTTTGAAACATCGCGGAAAAGTGCGCTAAGATGACAAAAACGATGCAGCCAAAGTTACACCAACTTTCCATACAGAGAATCTCATTTTTGAAACGCGCTGGTTATGCTCTACTCGCTGTGGGTTTGATTTTTTTGACCTTCTTGACTACGGTTCCCGAATTATCTGTTCCCAAGGTGGCAGTCTACAGCTATGTTCTCTTGGGTGTGGGTTTTCTAGTTGTCCTTATCAGTAAAGGATTTGAGATTATACAACAGTTACAGCTTAGAAGGGTGTGTGCTCTCTGTCTTCGCTGTGGTTGGTACGGTAGCGGTAGAGATTGGTCCCAGTATCAGTGCTGCCCGGAGTGTGATTCCGAAGATGTTGTCTTGCAATGAAATGTGGAATCGTTCTCGGTGATGTCTTCAGCCGTCATCGTCCTCCGGGGGCTCATCCGGAGCGGCCCGATCGGATTAAGACCTTGGTTCACACGATTGAAGAGTGGAAGCACTATCAGCGCCTGCAGTGTTTCCGGCCGCGTCCAGCTGACGAAAAGTGGATTCGCGAAGTTCACTCGGAAGATCATCTGGCTCGCTTAAGGGCCAGCGCTTCTCAAGACTCTTGTTGGTTCGATGCCGACACCTATACGTGTCCGGAGTCTTTTGAGACTGCTCTGATGGGCGCTGGGAGCACGGTTCTCCTCGTCGAGCAACTTTTGAAAGGAAGAATCGAGGCTGGATTTGCCCTAATCAGGCCTCCAGGACATCATGCTGAAAGCAATAGGGCGATGGGGTTTTGTCTAGTCAACAATGTGGCTGTGGCTGCCCAGTGGGCATTGAGGCAATATGCTCTGAGAAAGGTAGCTATCGTCGATTTTGATGTTCACCACGGTAACGGAACTCAGGAGATATTTTATTCTCGTTCCGATGTGCTCTACATCTCCATACATCAATCTCCATGGTATCCGGGCACTGGGCAGGGGAATGAAGTAGGAGAGGGGCAAGGAAAAGGATTCACGGTTAATCTCCCGATTCAAAAAGGCAGAGGAAATCATTTTTATTGCTCGCTTTTCGATGACTTTGTGAAACCCATCCTGCGCTGTTACAGACCCAGCTTGATTCTTGTTTCGGCAGGTTATGATAGCCATAAAGACGATCCATTGGCGGATATGAACCTCGACGAAAATGGATTTGGCCAACTGGTTAACGTATTGAACACTCTAGCCGGAGAGGTGTGTCAAGGACGAATTCTTTACGTGTTAGAGGGCGGTTATAATCTGGCCGCACTGGCACAGAGTGTGCTATGCACGATCGCCACCACCCTAGAGCCAAAAAAGTTTGAAATCCAGGAGACCCAAATCGCTGAGTACTTAGCCTATCGTAAGTGCACGAGAGAAGTATTGTCCCGGTTCTGGCCGTGTTTTGAGCACTAGAATAAAGCCCCTCCATTGAGGAGGGTGTTGTGGCTGGTCCTGCTTTCCTGATTGATCTTTGCGATGACCCGCGGGAGAAATCCGAGTGCATCCTAAAATTCTGTAGAAGGGAGAGGAACACAAGTGAGTTTCACGTTTAAGGTAGCTGAGATGACTTTTGGGAAAAGCACGCTGCGATCACTCAGCACATCGCTGGGGAGTTTCAGGCTTAACAAATACTGCAAAGGTAAGATCTGAAGACAAGCTTAAATCAGTGCCTCGACTTTTGTGTGTCGAACCTACTGGTTGAATTTTTGTTTCAGGACCTCAGGTAGCCGAAAAACCATTTGACATTCTTCGCACTTGAGAAGAATAAGCTTTGGATCTTCTCCATATTGTTGCTTAATCTCTCCCTGAAGTTTTAGATTGGGCTCGTTATAATAGCCTGCGAAGGGATAGTACCGCTTCAGTTTTCCATGACAGGGTTTCCCCTTGTCGTTTTTTTCATTGCAGACCACCTGTTTGGGCAATAAGTCCTTGATCATCCAGCTGTCTCCCTTTGTTCAGGTGTGTTTTCACCTTTCAGTATTACTATTCGACCATATGGGCATCCGCCTCACTTGTGGACTCGTCAACGCTGCTCTTTCATGTGAGCGGTGGAATCAGCGCAGCTTGGTGAGGCGATCGGCAGCTTCCTGCAGAACGTCAAAGGTTTTGCAAAAGGCAAAACGGATCAAGCGTTTTCCCAACTCGGGGTTGTGGTAGAAACTGCTACCGGGGACGGCAGCAATTCCATACTCCTTCAAAAGTTGCTGAACAAACTGCACATCATTGAGTTCTGTGAGCGGTGAGATATCGGCCATGATGTAATAGGCTCCGGAAGGTTTCCAAACCTGAAATCTCGCTTCTTTCAGAACCCCCATGAGATAATTTCTGCGCTGTGTATACTCATCGGCCAGTTGGCAGTAATAATCCTCTTCTATGGCGAGTGCTTTGGCGCCGGCATCTTGCAAGGGTGCTGCTGCTCCAACTGTCAAGAAGTCATGCATCTTACGGATGGCTACGCTCAGATCAGGATGGGCCAGAATGTAACCGAGTCGCCAACCTGTGACGCTAAAGGTCTTGGAAAGTGCGCTGATGGTAATGGTGCGCTCTTTCATTCCCGGAAGCAAGGCGATGGGGGAGTGCTGTTTTCCATCGTAGATGATGTGCTCGTAGATTTCGTCGGTAATGACATAAAAATCATAGCGTTGCGCCAGCCAGGCTAATCGAGCTAACTCCTCGGAGCAGAAAACCTTTCCAGTGGGATTGTTGGGCGTATTGAGGATAAGAGCGCGAACTCTCTTGTGTTCCTGGATCTGTTTTTCCAGTAAATTAGCGTCGAAGGCCCAGTCTTGATTGGGATCAAGCGAGGCAAAGAGAGGAAAGGCACCGGCTATAATCGCGTCAGGACCATAGTTTTCGTAAACAAGGTTCAAAGACGATAATCTGTTCTCCAGGATCTACGACCGCTAGGATGGAGGCAATCATGCACTCGGTAGCTCCGCAGGCCACAGTGATTTCTTTTTCCGGGTCAAGTTCCCAGTTGTAAAAAACCTTGTACTTTTTGGCGATGGCCCGACGAAAGTTGGGAGCTCCCCAGGTGATTGAATATTGATTGATGTCCTGGTGAATTGCTTCACAACCGGCCTCTTTCAGAAAACGCGGAGCGGGAAAGTTTGGAAAACCCTGAGCCAGATTGATGGCGTTGTGCTGGTGAGCCAGCCGGGTCATCTCGCGAATCACCGATTCCGTAAAACAGCTTGCCTTTTGACTGATCTTCAAGGCAGTCATCTCCTCATCGAATCATGGTCTCATTGGCTCCTAAGAGCGCGATTAGAAAGAAAAGGGGATGAGGACTTTAGGTTGTGGAGGGAGATGCACCAGGTTTTGGGCTTGCTTCTCCAGTCGAGTTGAAAAAATAATTTTTCCTCATAATCCCCCCTCACTACGATAATAAACCCTATCTGTCATTTTTGCCAGAAGAGAGAGTTCATTCACCAATCCGTGGCAAGAATCGCGTAGTGTCGCTCACCTAGAATCCAGGCCCAGGGGGCCACAACACCAACCTGCTGGACTTTGATCACGAGCTACTAATTCTTGTGGCATTAGCCCTTACGGCCTTACGTCGAAACAAGCCATTTGAGTGGCATTGCGCACCAGCAGGCGGCCATCAGCCATGGCCAAGTGGTTCCAGGTCTTTCCCCGGACAGCGGAAAATCGTTCCAGTTCCAGGTGTTGTTCGGGGGTCGCCTTGATGAGCACTAACTCTCCGCCTTCGGTCAGCACGATCAGGTGCCCGTCGGCTAGGAGAAGCTGACCGTAACCGTAACGTCCCGCTTTCCAACAGCGCTGTCCAGTCTCCACATTAATGCAGGCCAGGATTCCTTCGTCCAAACCGTAGATGTGACCTTTGTATAGAACCGAACTGTTGAACTTGTTTTTCATGTTGATGTTTTTCCACACGGTTCGCGTTATATAGCCACCATCGATGTGGCTGACTTCCACGACGGCCGCTCCATGACCATAACCAGCTGAGATAAAGAAGCGGTTTTCGCCAAGGACGAGTGGTTGTGTACTATTGATACCGTGGCTGGTGACCCAGGGATAATCCCACAACAGAGAGCCATCCCCAAGCGTCAGACCCATGACTCGTTCGGCACTGACGACCATGATTTGCCGCTGTCCGGCAAGTGAAACCAGCATAGGTGAGGTATAGGCTTGCTGGTCGCTGAGCGATTTCCAGATGGGTTGGCCGGTGAGCTTGTGGTAGGCGACCACAGAATTTCCGGAAGAACCTCCCGGGAGCACGATCACCCTGTGATCGACAATAAGGGGGGAAGCCGCCATCCCCCACGGGAGGTTATCGGCTTGATTGTCCGTGAGAATATTCAGTGACCACAACAATTTTCCCGTTTCGGCCTCCAGGCAGACTAACTGGCCCGTCGCCCCGAGTGCATAAAGACGACCCATGTTCCAAATCGGCGTCGCCCGTGGCCCATTGCCGCCCAGTGTTTCCCGGAATTCGGCAACCCAGCCGTGAGCCCATAGTTCTCGTCCTTGTTCCAATTCGTAGGCGGTGACTACTTCTTGGTGCCAGCGCTGTTCGATGGTGAAAATTCGCCCTTCCGCAATGACGAACGAGGCATATCCGCCTCCAATCGGTTGTCGCCAGAGAAGAGGAAGGCCCTCGCTGGACCAGTGTGTACGAATCTTCATCTGGTCGTAACAGCCCTTCCACCCGGGTCCTCGAAGATTTGTCCAATAGGGACTCCCGATGCTCTCCACAGAACCCGAAGTGCGGTTCTCAGCTGGAAAACCAGTTGGAGCAGTCTCATCGTTTTTTCGGGGCGTAGCAATCTCCAATCGGGTGATCTGCGACTCTGGTCCCAACCTGTCGTTTTTGAGGGAAACCTTGGGGGGAGGTAGTTGTTGCTCGGCCCGGTTTTGTTCAAGAGTGGCGTAATGGGTTTCCAGTTTGTGAAAGGAGAAGATGAGATATCGACCAGTGCCGTCAAGTTCGAACCGCAAGCCGAAGAAAAAGTAAAGATGGGCCAAAGTGAACAGGGCAATTAGGAGAGATCCGAGAAGCTTTCTGATTATGCTAGTTGAAGGTCGAAGCCAGAGTAGGGTTAGTCCCAGAGGTGGTAACAGGATTGCCGTCGGTAGTAATATCTTCAAAGAGCGATACCAGGATTTGCACTGGACCATCGCCATAACCTCCAAATCTCTCAGGGCATCCACAGCGCATTCTGACAGCAAGAGTTTTGTCAGTAAAGGGAGCTAACAGCTGTTAGCAAGATCTAACCCTTTGGAGATGAGAGGAAAAACTGTGAGGTTGAAGGCGATGATGACCAGAGGTATCTTTGTAAAGCTGTTGATGTCTCGAAAAGGCTACTGAAAATGATAGAAGCTCCGATGATCTGAAAAAGATAAAATCAGCGGTAATAACTGCAGCCCGCAGGTGATTTCGAGAGATTTACTACTTTTTCCGATACGGTTTTAAGGTCCAAAAACTTCAGGAATAACTGGGGTTCGTTGAGTTTCTTGACTTTACTTAGTGGCCAAAATAGAATGCAGCGCGCGAGAAACGAGCTGTTCCTTTTTCGATGCCAGGTTGATTGTTGGCCACTGTGCAAAGGATAGGATGGTCCTTTCCTCGGTAAAGTTTCTCTCCAGCATGATTGGCAGGTCACTACAAGGGTGAAATAAGAGATGAGCCATTTCAAAGTTGTGTTGGTATCGATTGATGGTGTGGGATTTCCAGAGGGAGCGGTTTCCGACTTTGCCAAAGAAGGGATCGACCTGGCGGTGGACTTCTGCGATACGCCCGAGGAGGTTGTGTCGGCCGGCCGAGATGCAGACGTGGTGTGGCAAATTAGCGGAGAGAAACTCCTTACGGCAGAGATTTTGCCGCGACTGGAGCGATGTCGGGCTATTTTACGTACGGGCACTGGCACCGACAATGTTGCGGTTGAGGAGGCGACCCGATCGGGCATCATTGTCGCCAACACTCCGGAAGCGGTTGGCCACACCGTGGCGGAGCACAGCATTGGACTGCTCTGGGCGGTAATGCGGCAAATCGCCGTTCATGACCGGGTCATTCGGCAGGGAACATGGGACCGTTTCTACGCCTGGCCCCGCTGGCACGTGACTGGGCAGACACTGGGGCTGATGGGTTTCGGGCGCATCGCACAACTGGTGGTGAAGAAAGTCAATGGGCTTGAAATGAAGAAGATCGCGTTTGATCCCGTAGTTGATGAACGAACCATGGAAGAACTCGGCGTGGAAGCCGTGACTTTTGACGAATTATTGGAGCGGTCAGATTTCCTATCGATTCACTGCCCATTAACGGAGCAGACTTATCATCTGATCGACGAATCGGCACTGCGGAAGATGAAGGCCGAGGCCATTCTGATCAATACCGCCCGTGGCCAGGTGGTGGACGAGCCGGCACTGTGCCGGGCCCTTTCGGAGGGCTGGATTGCTGCCGCGGGATTGGACGTACTGGAAAAGGAACCACCTGAGTCTGACAATCCACTGCTTCGGCTCGACAACGTCGTCATCACCCCCCACATAGCGGGTGATAACAATCAGTGTCTGGAGAACTTCTGGGACCATTCCATGCGGACGCTCATTGAGATGTCCAAGAATCGATGGCCCATCTGGTGTGTGAATCCGGAAGTCAAGCCCAGGTGGAAACTGTCAAATGAGCGGGCCTAGACTCAGGAATCATAATGAATCATACGGTACTGCACAGGGCTTCTGCCCCATGTAAGTTTCGACAGGAGGGTTGACATGAAACTCGGAATTAATACACATTTTATTATGAAATTTGGTTTTCTAGAGGGTCTTAAATTCTGTCAAGACCTGGGGCTAGAGGCGGTTGAGGTTGCTGCAACTGGACCCGCTAAGAAGTTCTGCGATGTAGATAAATTCTTGGCAGACAAGGGAGAACTTCAACGATGGCTTGACATTTACGCCAGTCATGGTCTTGAAATCTATTCGTTCAGTGGGCACGGGACGCCACTGGTTCCGGACAAAAAGATCGCCACGGAATACTCGCGCCAGTTTCGACAGGCGTGCAAACTAATGGAGCAGATCGGTGTCACCCGGATGGTACTGGTGGCAGGTCTTCCCGAAGGTGCAGAGGGAGACACACTCCCAGTCTGGATTATAAATACCGACCTTCCCTTGTTTCGGGACGCTCTCGAGTGGCAATGGGAGAAGCGTCTGATCCCTTTCTGGAAAGAGCATACCAAGATAGCCACCGATCATGGTGTAACCTTGTGTTTTGAGATGCAAGTCAACGACATGATCCACAGTCCGATCAAACTGAAAAGGTTGCGGGATGAGCTTGGCCCGGTGGTTTCCTGCAATTTCGACATCTCACACATGTGGGTTCAAAGAATCGACCCGTTTGAGGCGCTGCACTATCTGGGTGACCTTGTTCAGAATGTCCACCTGAAGGACACCCTGATGCACGAGCCCAATGTTCGAATCCGTGGGGTATTCGACTCCACCGGCCTGAAAGAGTTCAAGGAACGTTCCTGGACGTTCACAATACCTGGATGGGGTCATGACGAGCGGACTTGGCGGGAAGTCATCACCACACTCCGTTTCCTCGGGTATGAAGGCATACTCTCTCTGGAAATGGAGAGCGAGTACATTGAAATTCAAGAGGGGCTGGAAAAGTCAGCCGCATTCATCAAGCCGATGCTACTCGAACAGCCAGTGGGCCCGGCTTGGTGGGAACTTACTTCAGTGCACGAACTGTGGGAGGAAACCAAAGAGAAGAAATAACACAATCAGAGAGTCAAGGACGTTTGAACGATTTGTTAGCCAATGGCCATCTAACATACAGGAGTTTTCAAAGACAGATTTTTACCCCACCGCGGGGAAAGATGCTATAATTGAGGTGGCTTTATGAGAAATTATCTTTTGGCTTTCTTAATCGTTTGTGTAAGTGGTTGTGGCTTCTTGGAGGCCAGCTCTTTCTTTTCAAGGACTCGGAAGCCTGGATATTTCTTTTTGCCGTCGAGGACTTTATTCAATTTCAGGACCTCTGATTTCGTTTACCTTTACAGCTACCCCAGCTTCACAGTTTACCCGCGATTCAATTATTCCTCGAGCCGGGCTGTTGGGCTTTCCTATCTATCGCAATCACAGGGGTTCAGCGTCTACCGGGTTGTTCTAAACTCCTCCCCGGTACCGGTGATGGTGCGTGCCAACACTGCTGACTTGATTTTCAATGTCATCCCCGAAAAAGCCTTTATCTATGTCAACAGCAAGCTTGTCGGTAGTGCCCGGGACTTTGCCAAACAACGAGATCGCTACACGATTGTAGATGGGACCCACGAACTGCGCATCGAATATCCTGGCTACAAACCGTTTCAGACCGAAATGGAGATTGTGCCCGATCGGACGCTCCACCTCGACATCGAATTGACACGCAGAGCTAAGCAGGACTGAATCGGGAATAGAGTGTTCTCGCGATCCGAAGAAACTACTTCGTCAAACAATCGAGGGAAATCGAACATGGCTGGAAAGGTCATCTTTTTTAATCTGTCCTTTTTACTGATGATGACGGGTCTATTGGCAGCCGGTCAGACAGTTCGACTGGAAGGCACACTGGTTTGTAGCAAGTGCTATCTAACGGATAACTCACTTATCCACAACTATCACTTTCCAATGACGAAGTGTGGAACGATGTGTCTGAACAATGGAACGCCGGCCGGCTTGTTGACTCAAGATCAGGAGTTCCACGCGATTATTGCGCCGTCATCCTCCTTGGCGGACTATGTGGGTCGTGCCATCCGAGTCAGTGGTTCTCTCCATGAAGGTTCAATCCTGGCTACTACCGTGGAAGTCAAGGAAGACGAGAAGTGGAAGAAAGTGGAACTCCGCAACATGATGTAGCTCGCACTTTTGGATTCGTCAAGTAGAGCGGCAGTGATAAGAAGTCCAAATCCCAATCCAATCCACCCGGAGGACAGTCCCCCATTTGGGCATTCCTCCTCTTTGCAGATCCGACCTTATCGGTTCGTGGGCGCGCTTAGAAATGTGGTCCGTGGGACATTCCTCAGGGGTTGCTGAAACCACTCTCGTTCAGCGGAGCAAGAGTTTCATAAGCCTCAGGCTCATGGCTAAGATTGGGGTCAAATCCGAATGGTTTAAAGAGGGAGGTTTTCCGGTAGCGTCAAACTGGATCTGGATGAAGGGACTTTGTCGGTCTGACAGTAGTCGCTGGCCGATGGGTCGGGGCAACCAACTGTGCTTACTTCTGTTCGGTGATTCACTTCGCCGTTGAAACCAGGGAAAGGAAAGAGGTCTTGGCATGTGTCCTGAGGCCTATTCAAACTTAATTTCACCTCACGTCGCCTCGGTGCCCCGAGAAGTCTTCAAGGCCGTCGGCCTGGATAGGTCCAATGCTGATGTTGTTGGCTGAGGCCATTGGAAGCGGCGAAAGTCTGTCCGAGCCCTTGGCGGGTGCTCGATATGGTGGTGCGCTGCTCTGGGTCATAATCTTCACAGTTCTCACCAAGACCTTTTGGAATGAAGCAGTGGGTCGAGTGTCGCTGGTAACGGGGCAGAACTTTCTGGAAGTCTGTTCTGGAGCTGGGCCTGGACTTGTTTGGGTACCCTGGGCGTAGTTTACAGTCAACGTGGTGAAAGTATTTCTTCTCCGAGGAGGACTTGGTTGCCATTGCTGGCCAGAGGATTGGTCCCACGGCGCCCCTCTAGTCCCGGAGAGTTACTCATGATCATCTCCCTGGTCGGTATTGTTATGGCCGGCTCGGGCACCATTCGCTACAGTGCCTGGATGGAGGAGCGGGAGATGGGACTTTTGGGGCATGTCCGACAAAAGAGTCGATGGGTCCGATGTGATGCATTCCAGCCCCGATCAGACCAAGAGGTGAGGCGAATGTTGGGATGGCTGCGCGTCAACCGCATCAATATTGTTTTAACCTATCTGTTTTGGAGCCTTGATCTGTCTGTCCACCTTTGTGCTTGGTGTTGCCGTGCTTCGCCCGGCTGGGGTAGAACTTGCTGGGGCCATACTGGCTCATGAACTCAGTCTCATGATGACCGAAGTCTTAGGTTCGTGGGCCCCCCCGGAGCCCTGTTTTGTGCGGGGACCTGGTCGGTCATTACCAGTACGGCGGTTTCTATCTTTGACGGTGCGTCGCGGATGTACGTTCAGCCTCTTTGCCTGAAGGCACCAGGAATTTTCGCTAAGCTCTCGTTCGGCAGCTGGCAGAAGATCCTAATTACCCTCATGATGATCGGTTCATGGTCTGTCTATAGATTCATTCCGGAACCCACCCCGCTGGTCATCTGGCTTGGAGCAATCGACGCTTCTCTAGTGGGTGTATTGATTATGGCTTACGCCTATCTTTGTCGTAACTATATCCCTCAAGTCTACCGAGTAATCGCCTTTTGGACTGTGGCCATGTTTCTGATCGGTCTTCTCTATGTTGGCTTCGGAATCCTCTACGGAATCTCAAAGGTCTAATAGCCTGTAGTGAAACTCCAGTGGGTTGCGTAGCGCATAGCGTTCGCCTGGATGGAAGAAGCCCCAATCGAACTGATGCTGGGTTCATTGTGGAGGAGGTACTACACCGTAGACGGGCCACGGCGTTGCAACCCGAAAGGTAATAGGAGTTGAGGTCACTGGACAGCATTACTCGGCATCACTGATTCCCAGGCCTCGACTCCTTCTCGTGCCTTACCGGTGACGGTAGATCCCTAGCATACGACTCCACCCGCCTTTCACCATGGGCTGCTAAAGGGTGAGAAGCTTGTTATTGGAGGATAGGTATGAACAGAGTTTGCAGTTTTCTCAGGGAGGTTCTTAACACAGCAAGTTGAGAGTCTAATAACCTTGATTGCAGCAATTGGTATGGTGTCGACAGCTTGCTTCTGGGTGTGTCTGGACAGCTCTATCGGTGCTCATTTACTGCCCGAGTCGCCGTGGTGTTTTCCGGACAAGTTCTGGATCATCATCATTTCCAATGGTTTTCCTATGCACTCTGACCATATACTCTAAGCCTACCTTCTGGTGGTCTGCTGACCAAGGAACTAACAGACTTGGCGGTTTAGAGAAAGGAACCGCTTCTAACTTAGGGTATACTGAGTCGACGTGATCAGAAACATCAACGATAGGAGAGAGGAGTCGAGCACGCATGGCCATTTCTGGCTGCCAGGTGTGTTGTGTGGAGTATTTGTATTGGTTCAAGTATTTGCCCAGGAGACGGTTTGGGAAAAGTACCTTGAGGACGGACAAAAGGCACATGAGCAAGGTCAACACCTCCTGGCGCAGGAGTTGTTACTGGCTGCTCTCAAGGAAGCGGAGAATTTCGAAGTTCAAGACAGTCGCCTTATCACAAGTCTCGACAGTTTGGGGAGGTTCTACTTTGCTCAGGGCAAGTACGCCGAAGCGGAATCCTTTTATCGGCGGGCTTTGGCCATCCGGGAGACAGTGTTGGGACTAGAGCATCCTGATGTGGCCATCAGTCTTAACAATATAGCTGAACTACTTTCTCGTGGTCAGGGTAAGCATAACGAGGCGGAGCTCCTTTTTAAGCAGGCGCTTGCCATTGTCGAGAAAGCTGTGGGATCGGAGCATCTTGACGTCGCCGTGAACCTTAATAATCTGGCTGGATTCTACTTTACTCAAGGCAAGTATGCTGAAGCGGAGTCCCTCTACGAACGCTCGTTGGCTATCCGAGAGAAGGAGCTAAAGACGGAGGATCCCAATTTAGCCACTGCCCTCAACAACCTCGCTACACTCTACCACGCCCGAGGGAAGTATGCTGAGGCAGAGCCCTTGTTAAAGCGGGCCCTCGGCATCGTGGAGAAAGCACTGGGGGCAGAAAATCCAACAGTGGGTATAACCCTGAACAATCTGGCAAGGCTTTACAGTGTCCAGGGAAAGTATGCTGAGGCGGAACCTTTGCTCAAACGAACTGTGGCGATCTGGGCGGCAGCCTTAGGGTCGCAGCATCCCAGCGTAGCTATTGGTCTGAAAAAGTGGGCCGATGTACTCCGGCGGATGGGTCGAACCGCGGAGGCGGATCAGGTCGAGGAGCGTGTTGAGGGGATGCAGACCCCGTAGAGTGATACAGATTCCAGCAGATAGTGCGCATCAGGTACGATGAATCCAGAGGTTTATAAATACACGACACAATCAACCCGCTGCGCCGGAAAAGATTTTCCTCTCCAGAACGCTCTGGGTTTCATAGATAGAATCGCTGTGCTCAGGTTCAGGTAGCGGTATTCTAACCGGGATTGAGACCAGGCGCGGCTGGTTGGTCGGTTTACCACGGAGTAGCTTGGAGTTGAACTCGTCCCAATCCTGAACGTTGCAAAGAGGCCAGGCATCTGCAGCGCACAGCTGAAGGAGATATAAGCGCCGTGGAGTTTTTGACTGGTTCGGAGCTGAGCCATGCAGTGTTCGGACATGATGAATAGAGATGCCCCCGGCTTTGACCTCGATTGGTACGGCACCGTCTAGCTTGAAACTCGGATCATTGACTGCTCCAACGAACCGTCCGTTCTGATGATGATTGTAAATGGGGCCCCGGTGAGAGCCCGGGATGACGAGCAATGCGCCGTTCTCGATGGTCATGTCATCAATAGCTACACCCACCGCCAGAATGTCGTCATTGGTGTGGGGGTAAAAGGCCCAATCTTGATGCCATTCCACCGGGCTGCCAAATCCAGGATACTTCATGTTGAGTTTGTTGCCGTTAGTTCGAATTGCATTCCCTATTAGCTGGGCAGCGATGTTGAGAATCCTGTCATGACGAAGAACGCCCTCGTATCTGGGGTGGATCTCTGCAGGGTCCTTTAGACGTCTCACCTTCGGTGTTTCAGCACTGTGGCCGGGTTCGAGGTCATAAACATCCGTATGTTCTCTCACACTGCGAGATTTATCCACAAACTCGTCCGTCACTCGCTGGAGTTCCCCAACTTCGTCTGAGGAAAGCACATTTTCAACAGCTAGATAGCCTTTTAAATGGTAAAAGTCGATTTGTTCGGATATAAGCACAATAGATGGTATTTCCCGGCATTCACTACGTTTGAAATATGTAATTACTATACATGAAGAAAACCGAGTAGCCAATTTGCAGGTGGCCAGTAAAGGTATTGAGATTCAACGCTGCCTGAGTTGATTGACAACTCAAAGGGTTGAGTGCCGCGGCTGGGCAGTTCTATGTTGGAATCGGGATAGTTCACTTTTTCTTTTTCGAGGATCAACCTGTTTCTGCACCCGAGACCAGGGTCGATTAAAATAAGGACGTTAGTATGCGATTTGTTCAATTCTCCGATCCGCATGTTGTCGCCGCAGAGAAGCAGCCAGTGTTTGGGTATAATACTGCCCACCGACTGAAGACCGCTGTCACTGCAATCAACCGACTACGCCCCCGTCCCGAGTTCGTCATTCTGACAGGTGATCTGACAAATGACGAACAGGAGTCCTCGTATTTTCTCGTGAAATCAATCCTGGCACGGCTCGAAGTACCCTTATATTTAGCTGTTGGGAACCATGATGCACGAGTGCCATTCCGCCGCATTATGCTCGGAGAGTCGAACCCACAAGGGGACCGAATTCACTACAGTTTCAGCCGCAATGGTTACCGATTTGTTGTGCTGGATTCGTTGGATGAAGGTAAAGTCACCGGGTCGATGGACAACAGGCAACTGGACTGGCTCCACCAGACTCTGACAGACACTGGTAAAGCCCCGACTTTGGTGTGTCTCCATCATCCACCTGTGCCCACGGGGGCCCCCTGGATGGACAGTCTAATGCTGCAGGAGGCCGATCGGCTTCTCGAGGTGCTGGAGCACCACCGGTCAGTACACTGGGTTCTTTGTGGACACGTCCATCACCCATTTTGTATTGAGCGCGGTCGGATTAAATATCTCATCGCTCCGTCTGTCAGCTTCCAGTTTCGGAAAAAACCGCTGCCGACGGAAGGCCCGGCCCGGCTGCTCTCGACTAAACCGCCAGCCTTTCGCATTGTCGATCTTCGCGATGAAGTATTCGAAACGTCTTTACACGAAATCTCTAGCGGACCGTGACTCGCAGAATCATGGCGAGTTTCTAGTATCGTGTCCCATAAATGACATATTGTTGAAAGGACAGAAGATTAGACACTGATGACCAAAATGAAGATCTCTTTCAGAAGTTAAACGGGATGTCTGAGCGCGTCATGATTATCCGCTCTGGAGGTCTGGGGGATTTTATCCTGACGTTACCTCTGGTCGAAGCTTTCAAAAGAGCTGGAAAATCTATAGTTCTGGTAACACGTGCTTCTTATTTTGGTCTTATCCGCCAACCCGTTTCCCACATTAATTGGATTGATGTTGATTCCGCAATATTCAGCAGCGTCTTTGGCGGTTCCTCCTGCCTGGAAGAGTGGTTTGACGGAACAGATGTCTACTCTTTTTGGCCGGACCCAGATGGTGCAATTGAACAATCTTTTTTGAGACTTGGCGCTTCGGGATTTAAACTTCTCGATGCCCGACCTGAAAAGCCACCACATGTTTGCGTCCAGATACTGACCGCGTCTGGATTAACCGTACCGGATGATCTGATGGAGCGATCCTTCCTGAAGAATGGTCATAGAAGCGGCACTGTCCTGTGGATTCATCCGGGGAGTGGTTCCACTTCCAAAAACGCTCCGTTAGGCTGGTTTAAGCAGCGTGCTGTGGAGTGGTTGGCCCTTGGGAAGACGGAGATCGTAGTTTCTTTTGGCGAGGCAGACTCCGCACTTATCGAGGAATCGGAGGAGGCATTAAAGGGGATCCCTTTTGAATTCTTAACCGCTTTGACATTAGATGAGTTCAAGGAACACTTGATAAGGCGGACTGCCCGCTTTGTTGGGAATGACGGTGGGCCGGCACACCTCGCCGCGGCTCTCGGCATACCAACTGAAACCGCCTTTCTTTCCACTGATCCGGATGTTTGGCGACCTCTTGGAGAAAACACAAAGGTGATTCGCCTGTAGAAAATTCACTTGTTCGCGTTAGTGTATTAATAGAATCAAGTATTAGCCGGGATTCAACCGGTTACTAGCCATTTTTCGACGACTGAAATTGCTCTAAAGCTTCAAGAGCCTGGGCTCCATAGACCATAGATGGTCCTCCGCCCATTAGTATGGCCACACCAATAGTCTCGACAATCTCTTCGCGTGTGGCACCGGCCCGTAAAGCGTCGTGAAGGTGGTAAGTAAGACAGCCTTCACATTTAACGGAGATAGCAATACTGAGAGCAATGAGTTCTTTGACTTTGGCATTTAAGACTCCATCGGTCAATGCCTCCTTGTGCAGTTGTCTAAGCCCGGACATGGGCCCGGGAAGGGCATCAGCTAAGTTTTTGGCAAGGTTTTGAAGGTGATCGTAATAGTCTGGATAGTTAATATTCATGGTTGTGTCTCCTCAAAAGAGATAGGGTTCAGGAAAAAAGTCATCGGACAGCTTTTAACACTCGGATAGGAGGAAATCTACCCTAACTCTTTTCGGTGAGCTTCCGTGGTTAATCGATTTTTATGGATTGACCACGGAAGCTCAGAGGTCAACAGGTCTCAGAAGTGTTTTAGTCTCAAGCCTCCTCTACCTGCCTGTTGCTCGATAAACGAAAGCTTAAATCACTTCAGCAACTGGAGTTGTTCAGTAGGGAGAGGGATCAGAACACGGAACCTTGTAGGAACACTTCATCTTCACTCATTGTAGATGCTTTTATCCTGGCATTATTCGCATGGTGGTTTAGGAGAGAAATTACCTAAAAAGATATTGATTCAAGGTTTAAGACTTGATAGGTTTTCGTTATTTGTCGTAGTGAGGTCAAGTGGGCTCACATTGGAAGTTGATATGAAGGGTATCAATCGAAGGAGAGGAAAATGGTAGGACGTAGCTTTTCGCAAAGAATGTTCCTTCAACAGGGTTCAGCTGCTGCGGCTGTTCCAGGTTTGGTTGGCTGTGGCGGAGTGAAGGCATCAAGCTCGGGAGTGAACGATTTCGAGGCGGGAGGAATTTGGGAGAGACCTCCAGATCAAAAAGGCAAAGGAAACGGCCGGAATTTGATTCTTCTGAATGTAGACACTTTTCGGGCTGACAATCTGGAGTGTTATGGCAGCCAGATCGTCGAGTGTCCTCGCCTGAACCAGTTTGCCGAAGACTGTGTGATCTTTGAAAACGCCTATCCCGAGGGAATGCCGACCATTCCTATTCGGCGAACCCTCATGACTGGGCGTCGTATTCTGCCCTTTTACTCTGTTCCGCAGCAGGAACCTATTCAGACCCCGGGATGGCATCCGCTTTACTGGGAAGACGTTACCCTAGCCGAGACGCTTTACGAGGCCGGCTATATTACTGCACTCTTGTCGGATGTCTTGCATTTACTGAGACCAGGGAGAAACTTCCATCGCGGCTACCGAAATTTTGAGTGGGTACGCGGCCACTCCTTCGATTATTACGGCACCATACCGCACCGGGGGATAGAGGTCACCGATCTTATCCCGGAGGAGTATCTCGAGCGGTGGCAGACCTTCTCCCGGGAGGACATCCGGTGGTTCCTCAACCAGTATCAGGCCAATATGCTGCGCTGGAGTCAAGAAGGCGAATCGTTGATTGAACTAACGGCAAAGAAGTTGATCAACTGGCTTAAACAGAACCACGACCAGAAGCCGTTCTTTTTGCATATGGAAGCCTTCGATCCTCACGAGCCCTGGGACGCGCCCAAGAACTTTCTGGACAAATATATGCCCAATGCCACCGGGCCGAGCTGGACTAATCCACCTTACGTGGAGGTTGACGTGCCTGAGGACGGCGCCAAGCGCATGCGAGCCAACTACGCTGGCGAGGCATCGTGCGTCGATTACTGGGTTGGGGAAATCCTGCAGACGATTGGGAAATTGGGCTTGTTTGATCAATCGGTGGTGGTATTTATGTCCGATTACGGGATTCTCCTCGGCGAACAAGGCCAATGGGCCAAGGGTCCTAAACTGTTGCGAAAGCAAGTCACCCGAATCCCTCTCCTGATCCGGTTGCCCAACAAAGAGCGTGCCGGCCAACGGGTAAGCGGCTTTGTGCAGATTCAGGACTACATGCCAACCCTGCTAGATCTGTTGGGTCTCAAATCTCCCTCTCGAGTCACGGGGAAAAACTTCTGGCCCATGGTCACTGGGGAAACCAGTAGTATCTGTGACTATGTGGTCAACGGTTATGGGTGGATCGCTGGAGTTCGAACTCCAGAGTGGAATTGCAGCACCGTATGGAATCGCGAAAAGTTCGAAGGCGAATACACGCCCCAGCTCTACAACAGAGAAAAGGACGTGGACGAACTGACCAGTGTTGCCGAGAAGTACCCCGATGTGGTTGCAGACTTGAAAAAGAAAATCGATGAGTACATTGCCGCGGGTGAAGACCTGACCAGGGGCCACTTCCATGGCCAGATGGCTTAAGTACTCGGGTCCATAAATACTCCTGCGTTCGTGGCGAGGTGAGGTCCGCTGGGAATACCCGATGACCGGATCGGTGAATATGATGGCAGGGACCGTGTCCACGGCTGGAGGCCCGCTCTTCACAGGGGATGATGACGGGAATCTGGTGGTTTTGGACGTCAAAATAGGCAAGGATTTGTGGCATTTTTACACAGGTCGTTCCCTCTTCGCCTCACCCATTACCTTTAGCGTGGGTGGTAAGCAATATGTCACCATTGCAGCCGAGACGGATGTTTTCACCTTTGGGCTGTTCGAATCGGATTCGAGCCGGAGATCCGAGGATTTACCGTGAACAGTTCTGTGATCGTTGCCGTCTGACGGAGGAAACTCACCTATGACATCACCTAGTCTTCGCAAGGTAGCTTTGCTAGTGCTCGTGGTGGTCCCCCACCTCATGAGTTTGCCACCCACTTCTCAATCCGATGATCTCAGGGAGATAAATTATCATGGTCGTCCGGCCCTGGTTCTTTCCAACGATGTGATCGAGCTGACGGTTCTCGAGAGGGGTGGGGCACTGGTTGGGCTGGTGCTGAAAGATGATCCGCAAAAAACGAACCCTTTCTGGGATGCCTTTCGAGCTGACTGGGAAGCGAGTCAGCTACCGCGCCAGAATGGAATGGTCGGGCACTTTATCTGCGTCGATGGATTCGGACCTGCCTCCCGGCAGGAGCAGGCGGCCGGGATGCCCTCCTATCACGGGGAAGCCCACTCGCTTACCTGGGTCACACAGTCGCTTGAAAAACGGGGTCAGACCGCTATCTTGGTGCAAAAGGTCTATTTACCACGGGTTCAGGAGGTGCTGATTCGCACCCTCAAGCTCGCCGATGGCGAGAATGTCATTCACGTCCGCAGCACAGTGAAGAACCTGCTGAGCTTTGACCGGCCCTTGTGCTGGGCCGAGCATGTGACTATTGGATCTCCCTTTCTCGAGCCCGGCGTGACGGTCGTGGACTTATCCAGCAATCGGGCGGTCACACGCGCGCATGAGGAACGGCTTCTCAGGCCGCACCGGTTGGCTCCGGACCGGGAGTTCAGCTGGCCAATGGCGCCCACAGTCGACGGCAGTATGGTGGACCTGCGCAAGACCCCGAAGCCACCCAATTCCTATGACTGGACGGGTTATCTTTGGGACCGGAATCGAGAATTCGCTTTCGTGACCGCGCTTCATCCCGCAAAAAGGTTACTGCTCGGATATGTCTTCAGACGCTCCGAGTACCCTTGGATGCAAATGTGGGAGCACTATCCTTCCCAGGGAGTATTGGCTAGAGGATTGGAATTTGGCACACAGGTCTTCGGCAGGCCGCGACGGGATGTCATCACCCAAAACAAACTTTTCGGTCAGTTACTCTACCGCTGGCTGCCGGCCAAGTCCCAGATCGAGGCCAGCTTTCTTCTCTTCTGGACCCGCACAACGGAAGGCTTTCAGGGAGTCGATGAGATCCAACTCAGAGAAGGTACACTGTACATCACCGATCGTCGCTCGGGTATCATGCTCACTCTCAGACTCTCCCAGCCTTTCTGAGGACGTCTGACCGAAGTTGACTGGGGACACGTGCTTATATGGTGTCGATGGGCCGCGGCCAAGAAAGTACTGGATATCGTCGGTGCTTACCTTCAGTCGCTTGTGGATGAGGCCAGGAGCTTTGCCCCCAGTGTTGATCTGATCTCCCTGGGCCTTTCCCTACTGACAGTTTTACTGAGAATAGCTGTTATGGGTGAGCCTTCAGGTCCCAACGCGGTTGAACCTCGTGATTAACGTAGGAGAGTGGCCAATAGCCCGTGGCCAGATCGATGGCCGTCTCTACGGACAAGTTCCACATGGCTTCCAAGGTTCCCTCCGCGAAGCCGGCTATGTGTGGAGTGAGTACGACGTTGTCCAGTGAAAACAAGGGGTTGTCTGCAGCGGCTGGTTCTTGTTCAAATACATCCAATCCGGCTCCTGCGATCCATCTTTCGGTCAACGCACGCACCAGAGCAGACTCGTCAACAATCATCCCACGAGCAGTGTTAATCAAGACCGCTTCCGGCTTCATCATTTGCAATTCCCGTTCCCCAATGAGATGGTAGGTTTCTTTGGTGAGTGGGCAGTGCAGTGACACGAAGTCGGACTGGGAGAGCACCTCGGTCAAGCTCGTCGCTCGCACGTCATTGCTGGCCATCATGTCTGCGCTGACGTAGGGGTCATAGACGAGAGTGGTCATCTCGAAGCCGCTCAGCTTGCGAGCCACAAGCCGTGCGATGTGTCCGAAACCGACCAGCCCCAAGGTTTGCCCACACAGGTTCTGGCCAGGCCATTCGGAGTTCTCAGACCACTTTCCGCCGCGCAACGCCCGATCCATTACAACGATCGCGCGTTTTAGGGAGAACAGCAACCCAATCGCGTGCTCAGAAACTGCCTCGCTGGGAGCTCGCGGGATATTCGCGACGATGATGCGCTGGGCGGTCGCTTCCGCAACCGGAAGATGATCAGTGCCGCTGCTCGAGGTGATAATGGCTCCACAAGAGGGGATAATATTCAGGTTCCCAGCGGTTACCATGTGATTCGGCCTCCACACCCAGATCACGTCCGCGTCGCCGGCGTGCTGTGACAATTCCTCTCGGGTTGTGCAATCATAGGCTACGAATTCGATGCCTTCTTTCAGGAACGCGGCAGATACCCAGTCGGGTAACGTCTCATCATAGGGGTAGGAGGGGTTCTGAACTAATGCGACCTTGAAAGGTGGCATATGAGGCACCTCTTGTCTGTTCCTAAGGGTAGCGACTTTTCGTTAGGGCTAAATATGAATTTTCGTGGTTTCCTAGTGACCAACGATCTGAATTTATCACTGTGTCGACACGTAAGCAAGCGCCTGAAAGCGAGGGTAGTGTTCTGACTGTGCATGTCACCTGGCCGTTTCCAGGGTTTCTTTGCACACTGGGAAATGGAGTTGATGGTCCAGGCCGGATTGAGTCCGATGCAGGTCATCGAATTCTTTTCAAAGCACGCCGCTGAGGTATTGGGAATTTCTGAGCAATTCAGCACACTAACCAACGGAAAAGTAGCCGATCTGGTGGTCCTCGATCGGGATCCGCTCGCCGACATTCGTAACAGCCGTACGGTACATGCAGTTTATCTCGGGGGAAAAGAGTTCCCTCGGTAAAGCCACCCCAGGGGTGGCCTGTCCTCCGCGAGTTCGGTGTGCTAGACTGTCGAGCCAATCTGACAAAAGGAGTTTTCCGATGCGGATCGATCCCCGAAAGTGTGTGGCGTGCGGAAACTGCATTTCTGTATGTCCCATGGGTGCCATCTATATCGACCCGGACATGAAACGGGCTACGATCAACCGCGATGAATGCGTTGAATGCGGCGCCTGCTATCGAGGAATGAGCCAGGAGCATTTGAATCCAACCTTTGTGCGGGCGGTCAGGGGGCTGGCCAAGGTGTTCCGATTCCGCTTTGAGCCGGAGCCAGATGTGTGTCCCACCGCCGCCTTCGTGATGGAGGACTTGCCCTGGCCCCGAATCGCTCGCCAGGTCTTCAGCGACCCGCTGGTCGAGCACAAGTCCACCGGTATTCACGGCAGAGGGACGGAGGAGGTGAAGACCAACGACGTCTCTAATCGTGTCGCTGTGGGAGAGGCAGGCTACGTCATCGAGTTCGGACGACCAGGTGTCGGAGTAAGATTTCACCACATTCAAAAAGTGACGACGGCGTTGGCCGAGCTGGGCGCGCGCTTCGAGCCCAATAATCCGATCACCTATCTGATGACGGATACGACCCTAGGAACCCTGAAAAAGGATCTTCTGAATGAAAAGATCCTGTCGGGCATTGTTGAACTCAAGACAGGAATCGACCAGGTGCCGCGGGTACTGGACATAGTCATGCGCGTGTCCAGGCAGATTGACACGGTGGTTGCCGTCGGTGTTTCCACCCGCTGCGATGAAGAGGGTGAAGACAAGTTACTGGCACCGCTGCTTCGGGAATATGGCTACACTTTTCACCGCGCCAAAACGAACATGGGCTTGGGCCGCATCACGAACACTCAGAAGAGGGAGGAGGTTAGTGACCAACACGCTGCACCGCTACGGTAAAACTGAAAGCTTTCATGACGACTACATTATCTTTGCCATCCCATGCAAGGGGAAAAACGATCAAGGTGCGGTGGAGAAACTGAAGATCTTTCTTCGCATCTGTGCCCTCCACAAGCCTGCAAACATGGGTAATTCGAGCTTTGCCAGCTACCGTCCCTCCAGTCATCTCCGTCCTACTGTGCACTGGAAGCGGGATCTTGGCGCGGACTGTGAAGGCGTCATCGAGACTGTTCATCGAGCAGGCACTGTGGCTGCTGTTTTTGACTCCCGGGAAAAGTTGGAAGCCTGCTTGAGGGACGTTATCCAGGCCGACCTTGGCCTTTCGATTAATGTCAGTACCTCGGTGGAAGGTGCCAAAGAAGCGGCTGAAAACTGTGGGATCCGGCGTCACAGCGTGGAGTACTCGTTGGGCTTTCACGATCCACAGGATCATCTGCCTAACAGCCAGGTCCTGGAACTGGCCACCATGTGTGGTCACGGAATGGTCTCGTTTAATCTGGCCAGGAAGATGATGGACAAGCTGCGCGAGGGGCGTCGAACGCCTGAGCAAGTGGTAACGACACTGGCGCGTTTCTGTCCCTGTGGCGTGTACAACCCTACCCGCGCCAGGAGACTGTTGAAAGAGGCCTGCACCCAGCAGGCTTGACAATGTGGTGCAGATCGCGGGTGTGATGACGGGGTCGCTGCAGGTGACCCTCTATTTTCTCCGATGGAGACGATGATTGACCGGCGTCAGGCACTTCGAACCCTAGTTCAATCTTTTCTCACCTCTCCCTTGTTGAAGGGATAGAATCCTCCCGACAGCGACAACCCGCCGCTTGAGCTGGTGAATGTCTTTGGCTTTGCCAAACTAGCCCTCCGGACAGCGATCAATTTTAGTCGGGACCACTGGTGCCTCTTTTACCTGGAACTGAAATTCCTTGATGCTAAAGTGAGTAATTTGGGACTGAGTTAAAAGGGAAAACAGCCGTTATAACTTACTTGTCAGGTTGTGGTGGTTGGGGCCCGTTGGGTGTTCTGAATCCCTTCAGATCCCCTTTTTCATCAGGTTAGTGGTTAGCATAATTGTGCTTTTTCGCCTTCCCAAGAGCTTCCCATTCTCCCAGCTGCTCTTTGCTTTCCTTTTCGATGTGCTCAGATTGTCAAGAGAAAAAAAATGGTAGCTTTACCTTATGTTTTCCTCAGGCTTGCTGCTGAGGATCAGAGAGCAGTGTCAGAAAGACTGGCTGAAGATAATTCGTCTGCTAGTCTGTCTGTGAGAGTGTGACTCCCGGTTCGCGAAAAAAATCTCTATCGATGGAACTCCAATTCCATCAGATGTCGGTGAGGGAAGGAAAGTTTTAACTCTCTTATCCGTCTTCGCTCATTCGGCAGGATATTGGCACAATATAGAAAAAATCACACCAGATATCCGCTTTGGAGGTGAAAACCAGTTTCATGACTGGTTTACTAAGTCCGTCCGTATGAAAGTCGAGCAGAAAAGTTTGATACTTTGAAGGACTTCGAAAATCGGTGCCGTGAATTGGCAAGTGAGTGGGGCGTTTTTTTTCAAAACCAAAATCGGCACTGGCAGCCGCCACTACTTCTGTTGTCAGATTATTATCGGTCCGCAGCCTCATCCCGGTGCGGTAGCACCCGTCGCTGAGATTTAAAGGGAATGTAAAGGCCAGATCACCGGCAGGGTTGGGGTGACCGTTTAGGTAACGCATCTTTTCTCCTGATTGTGCATCGAATACGATCAGTCCAGCATTTCCCCTTTCTTTAGCGAAATTGATAGTGCCATTACTTTGGAAAACCTCGATATAGTCGGCCCAGATTTCAACATTTTCTTGAACCACAATTCTAAACTGAACTAATGAAACTGAACGATCCAAATCAAAATCAATGTTGAACGATTGCCATTCTTCGGCTTGCCAGAACTCTGTTGCATAGACATAACGGCCTTCGATCACATCTTGCTCGTTAACCCGTTTATTGACATCAATCCAGGCAACTGGCAATTGTGAAGTATTTGTCGCTGCTTTCAATCGGGAGGACGCCCGATAGCGTCCTGACGGCCAGTTGTTGTTTAGACTAATTAAAAAGAGATGGCCTGGCAGATGATAATTCGTGCTGTAATGGGCAAAGCCCTTGCTTGCGGTAACATCCTGAACCGTTTTCCCCATCGGAACCTTGTAAACGCTGTTCTCACACTGATAAACAATACTGTTAGTAGCGAGTGTCGCCGTTTTGGCGGCCAGGTCGCCATTGCCCATAAAACTAAGTTGAAAAGTGATCTTGTCTAATCTCTCACTCGTTAGATCAGCGCCTCCAGGCAGTTTGCCAAAGACTGATTCATTTCGTGAGTCGGATAGCACCGGTAGGTCAATTCTGAAATCTTGGTCCACCTCCGGCCAAGGTATATCGCTTCCCTTTATTTCTGATTGTGCGGATATTTCTTTTCCCACATTGACGATGTTGATGTGAGCCAAAACGTCACTAGTCTCGTATAGGGAAGCCTTCAAGTTGAGGATAAGAGTGCTAGATGTCCGAGGAGGAACCTCAAACTCTCCTCGCAAAAAAGGGCCAACCGTATTCACCGATGCTTTACCGTGCCTAACCGTTTTGCTGGTTGAAGAAGGATCCTCGATTAAAATCCCGGTGGAGGAGAACAAGTCCCGGTACTTGAAGAATTCCAGAGCTGGCACCGTTGCGATGAAGTTAAGCGAGAGGTCGGTGCCTCCCAGCCATATCAGGCGATGCTGAAGCGTGTGCGTCTTATCGGCTAAAAAATCGATCGAGATCTCGTGATACCGACCAGCTGGATTCAGCTCGATACTCTGAACACTTTTGGTGGCCAGGAGAATCTTCCGTCCGTCTTCTATCTTCATCGTCTCCAGCCGGGCCACCTTCCCTTTCCTCATTCCAACCTCGCCTTTTATCCGAAAGATCGCTCTCATCACTCCTTTGTCGTGAATTGCCGAGGGTTGGCTGGCAAAGGCTAAACCTATTGGATCAGCACCGATTCTAGCCAATCTAGCTTTACCTTCTAGAGCGTTCTGATCATTGACCACCAAAGAGGGAGAAGACGAGGACAGTACTTCTGCTCCTTGATATTCAGCCGGCTGGATGAAGTTATTTGTTCCCAAATTCAGCTCAAAATTTCCTTTCAGCGCCTCCGTAACGGAAAAATGATCGATCCCGAGGTGAAGTGGAAAACGTGGATAACGGGAGCTGTCAAACAGTCCACGAAACATCGTCGTGTTCGGGTTGTTCTTTAAGGAGATCAACTGTACTTGACCGGGATTGCCTTCAAAAACAAAGAGGATATAAACAGTTTTACTGTGAGGGTAAACGACGTCGAAAGTCTCTCGCTCATAAACACCGGCCGCCTCGCCGGACTGGAAATCCTCGTAAACTTCCCATCTCTGATTGCCATTGCTTTGGACATGATAGACTTTTTTAAAATGGCGATAGTCCGTGGAGTAATAGGCAGACAAGTGGTTGGCTCTGGCTGCGTCGTTAAAGAGCCGTGGATTGGTTTTAATTTCGAGTCTATAGATAGAAAATGGAGCTTCCAGCCGGTAGCTCAGAAGCCCTTCCTTGTCCTTTAACTCAAGCCAACTGAGACTTTCCCCCTTGTTCAATCCGACATTGCCCTGCTCGTATATCTCGGTTTCATACTCTTCGGAATCGTAGACCGGATTAAGTTGCACATAACTTTGCTCGTCAAAAGAAACTTGCATTTACATGTTTGTAGACAGGGTCCCCGGGATCTTCAATATTTGTTCACCGTTAGAAATCACCAAATCTCTTACCGGGCCTTTCACATTCAGCATTGCGACATCCTGTTCTGAAAGCGAATTGATGGACAGACTAGTACCACTCCTTCCCTGCCAGGCCACTCTGCCCTCTCGCTGCATATGTGAAAATACGGTGTAGATTTCAAACGTATCGATCTCGCTCGGGTATGAGATCACTCGGGTGGGTTTCAATGCCGGGTGTAGGGATTGAAACAAGTCCCAATTGGCCGGGGAGTGCAAGTTCCACCCGGGCATTTCATTGTAGTAAACGCCTACCGGAAAAATGTAGACAATCCTTGTTTTGCCGCTTGCGAAGATCTCTGTTTCCCAGGCTCTAAGAGCTGCAACATTAGCTTCCGTCGAATCGTAGCTGCCCACTTCGTTCCGGACAATATCGTTGGACCAACTTACCGTCGTATAACCCCGGTTCAAAGTATAAAAGAGAAATGCAGTGTATGGGGTTACGATGTTGTCACCCAAAACGATGAAGCAGTCGGCCGGTTTAGCTTGTTCCAACACGAAACTTCCAATCTGAGATTGCCCATAGAGGCGGTGAATATTGCCGTACTGCCGGCCATACCACACGACGAAAAGTTGAAAGTAAGTGTGACCAGCTACCAGGGTCACCAAGAGTAATACCAACAGGACCTGCACCTTTAATACTAGTGGGCCCCAGGACCGCCGGGCCGAAAACTTTGAAATAGACTCATGGACCTTTCCCAATCCTCGCGCGGCGATCAGGTAAATGACCGGCATCGCAAAGGTAAACGCTCGGTTTTGGAAGCCTGCCAGGAGGGTGACTGCGATGAAGGAAACGAACAGCCAGCTCAAACACAATTTGTCAGCAGCGGTTCGTAATCGTAAGCAGACCACCAGCCCGATCACAAATACTCCTGCCACCAGCGGTTGGACCATCGGGTGACGGAGAAACACCAGGTTAGTATGGGCACCCCAAATCGTAGGCGGAAGACCAATGAACATATTGTGGAAAAAGGCTTGTACACTAGCCAGTTTGTCAGCGCTGCTTGAAGCAGTAAAAAATCCGATATTAGAGGCGCGAACGGAAAGAACATAAGAGGCCGTTTTTAGCAAGGGTGCCTGAAGGTAGAGATCCCACAGTAGCGTCAGAACTAAAAAGACAGTAGCTGCGATGGCCACGGCCAAAAGATAGTGGAAGCTTACTTTGATGACAAAAGCCCTGGTGTTTTCGAAAATTTTTCTTACCGAAATCGGAGAGGTACCCAGGAGTAAAAAGGGAAACCTCGATTCCCAACACCAGTAGAGCGCCAAAATAGGCAAGAGCACCCATACTTGAGAGTAGCCGTTAAAAAATGCTAACCCCAGAATCACACCAGCAATCCAATAATGTTTACTTTCTTGAGTCCTTTGGGCGCGATAAAAAAAGTAAAGTGTCATCAGCACATTGAGCGCAGACAGGGGATAAAATCCGGCCACCGATCGTGTCATGATAATGAAAAAGAGCGAGAGGCTGAGAAAAATAGCGGCAAAAATCCCTTCCACTTTTCCGTACATCTCTGCGGCCAAAAAAAAGGTGAAGAGAACGCACAAAACGCCTATTGTGGATGCCAATATGAAACTACTGACATGAGAAACGCCTGCCAGCGCAAAAGTAATGCAGAGTAGCGCTTGCCACAAAGGGGTTCCAAAGGTAAACAGCCCAAGCGAGTTCCTGAAATACCCTCCTTGGTGTGAAGATTGAGCTTCGTCAAATATTTTTTCTGCAGGTTGTCCTGTGACCCAGGCTTGATTGATCAGTAAACTGGCCAGTCCTGTCGCAACTGCATCATCTCCGCCATCTCGTGGGATATGGTAGCCGAAGGAAATGGCGGCAACACAGACGATTCCGGCGACGATGAGATGTTGAGGCGTCAATCTTCGAATTTTAGGAAGTAAATTGTTCAATCGTTTAGAGGGCTAGACGGCGTCCTGGAGTACTGGCAATCCTAGCCATCGCCGTAGACTGCTCCGCAGTGATCATATCAACTTCGGACCTGAGTTTCTCTGATCTCCCGCTGCTGAATAACTAAAATCTATCAAACCTCCAGCTTTGAATCGAGTGTTCTTTCAGCTGAGAAGAAGCCGGTCTGGTTGGTCTCTGAAATGCTCAACTTCGATTCAGAAGAAGAAAAATCTCCATAATATTCTATGATCAGAGAACAAGGTATGGCCGTTTTCCAATCCTATTGTTATGGAAAGGTGCAACGTGGTAGCACCACGATACTGTGAGATCGTGAAGATTATACTCTCCAAAATACTGGGAGTTACGCGGTAATAGAGGACCATAGTCGCAGAGGTTTCTCTCAACTTGTGCTGATGGAACCAAGTCGATCTGTCTAAGTAATTGAAAAGATTGGTCGGGACGGTGAGATTCGAACCCGCGATCCCCTGAACCTCATTCAAGGCCCTTCAGTTTCACAACCTCCTCAAATTCAATAAGTTGTTGAAACTACTTAGTTTCCGTTGAGCAGATTTTTGCTTAACTTATTTATAATCATGCTAGTTACACCTAATAGGCAGAGCGCTGGAGGGGGTCTTATCTGGCATTACCGTACCAATCGTACCAAAAGAGGAAATCTGAGCTGGAATTTGACAAGGTTGAATTCAACCGAATCCAAATAATTGAATATTACCATGTCTATTGGGTTTTTGGACCCATATCCAGAGGGGTTGGTCGTCTGTTTGGCGATTGCCTAGGTGATGATTAGGTATGATTATCCTTGGTAACATAAAGCGTACGATGAGTATACATCTGTGGCAGGTTTTCAGCTATTCCCTGGGAATTGATAGTGGTAAGGATCAAATCCTACAGGATTTTAGGCCAAATTAACCTGTCCATAAAACATCTGTTTTTGTTCCATCCCACTCCAGCGACTTCTTTGGGAAACATGTAACCAGAGTTTCCGCGCTCTTTGCTTGCCCTGCTCCCTTCCTCTACCGTTCTCGTGAACCTTCCCTTTGTGATATAACCGGCACTGGTTTCATGTACCGTCTGACTCTCATTAATTCCGGGCTCTGTCTGTAGCGACTTGACAACTCGGGGGAAATATGTGAAAGAGGCCAGAGGGCCTGAATCCAATTCTCTCCCTCCTGTTTGTGGTCCTCAGGCCAACAACCATTTTTTCTTATCTAGCTCTAGTGCCTCATTCAATCCCGAGTTAGAATTGAGCGGACGACCCAGGACAGAAGAGGCAAATCAGGTAGAAGGAGAATGAATCGTGAATCCTACTAAAGACAATATACGCGCCATAGCAATTTACTGTCGCGTCTCAAGCGATATTAAACGAGAAAAGAGAACAATCGACAGCCAGGTTTCCACGTTGACTGCCTACACGCAGCGCTATGGCTACAGAGTTTCATGAACATTTTCGGTAGCCCTGTCGGAAGGCGCTTAGGCTGGGGCACCGCGAAGAGGTGGAAGCATGGTTTCAGCAAGAGAAGCCCAGCCTGCTTCCTTCAGCCGTGCGCCTTTGGAGTGTGGATGGGTGGGATCTTCGAGTCGAATCGCTAGGGTGAGCCAGCACCTGAGGAACCCGTGATGGCTTTTGAAGGTCCTTCTCGCTACGGCTTTAGCCATCCAATCCTACAGAACGAACGGGTGTTAGGATAACGTCTTTACCACGAAAGGGGAATGGTCCATGATAGGGAGAACCGCCTCGTTCATCGCCCTCGTCGCGCTTGCCTCTAGCTGCGCCTCGTCGACGTCTCTTTTCAATGGCAAGAACCTCGACGGCTGGGTTATCGAGAACAACGGACAATTCAGCGTTCGCAACGGACTGCTCTTCGTCAACAGGGGCACCGGCTGGCTGCGCTCGGAGGCACAGTACGACGACTTCACGTTGCACTTGGAGTTTCGTTTCCTCGAGAAAAGAGCCAACAGCGGCATCTTCGTGCGCACTGGCCCGACGAGTAATGACGACGAGAACGGCTGGCCGAACGACGGGTATCAGGTCCAGTGTATGGACGTGGTCGAGAACCAATTCCCCATTGGATCGATGATCCAGTATGGTCCCCCCTTCACCAGTGAGTCGGACCGCGAAATGATCGCCAAGGCGTATCGACCTCAGGGTGAGTGGAACACCTACGACATCACCTGCAAGGGTGAGGAGATCACCGTCAAGCTCAATAGGCTCGTCGTCACGAGGGTGAGCCAGATCACGAACCGGAGTGGGCACGTAGGGATCCAGGGAAAGAAGGGGCTGCTGGAATTTCGGAACATTCTGGTCACGCGGCTGGAGTGACGGTCACAGCGTTTGGCGGAGTCTAGCCGACTGACACCCCCCGAAACCTTCACCACCGCCCAGGGTTTATAATCACGGGCCTTCTCGATGGCCCTCTTGCTGTAATGTTTCCCCTTCTGGACAAAATTGGGTTGAACGCAAAAGAACTTTTCACAGGATTAGCACTTGGGCCAAGCAATGGCTGAGGAAGGTCGCTTATCATCAACCCCAGCTCTTTGCCCATTGGCGACTTGCAGCGCCTTTCCCGGCTGAATGGTGGGAGCCGTATGAGCAGAGAGGTTCACGACGGTTCTGTGAGGCCCTTGGGGTGAAAATCCTCGGGGCGAGTGTGCTACTTCTCGCTAACCGCTCAGCCATGCCTGCAGAAGGGCCTTGATCTGGTTCCAAAAAAGCGCGCTCAGGATTGCGACAGTGAGCAGAGCGGCCAGCAGGGAAACTAGGCCGACACGAGTCCAACGAAACGCACCGTATCCGGTCTGACGTAGAAAGAGGGTGACCAGGTCGCGGCGTTCCTTGCGTGCTCCTTCTGGCAAGTGGGGCGTGTGGCTGAAGAGGTAACCGAGTCGTCGCGTCATGTACATGCGAAAATTTACCGCCCAGCCGCACGCCTCCAACAGAGCGCTCATGTCCCGTTTGCGCAGCTTGTTCCAACCCGAAAGTGCACTGAACAGGGCCACCATCAGCACCAGGCTCACCAAGGAAAGGCCAGCTTTCAGAAGGTTGATCTGCGAAAGTGTCTTGATCAGGTAGACCAGCGAGGAACCGATGGCAGCGAAGGCAATGGCACCGCCCAGCAGCAGGTCGCGCATGCCAGGCCTGGAAGGGGGTGCCGCTCCCGCCGATGGCATCTGGGCAGGCTGCTGGAGCGACTCGCCTTTTTCCATCCTCGTTGTGATCTCGGTGGTGGTCTTTTCCAGATACCTGGTCCGGCTGCCCATAAAGGCTTCAACCTTCTCGGATAATAGCTTTTTAGCTTTCACAAAGGGCGACTCAATCGCCTCCCACAGGCTGATGGGGTTCTCGACTATATCCACCACTTGTGCGTCCCACTCCTTGTCTTGCAGATCGTAGAAGATACCGCGCTTGCCAATTTCGATGGCCCCCTGGCCGCCAGCCGTGAGGGCGGCGGCAATCTCGAAACTCCGCTCCTGCTCCTGGGACACGGTGATCTCAGCGTACACCAGGAACATCTTGCTGGTCTGGGCGATCTTCTTGTGCTCGGCTCGGTTTCGGACCTTCATTGTAAAGGCAAGTTCACGACCATCAATGATCAGGTCGCCTAATTCAAACAGGGCACGGCGACTGGGGTTGTACAACGCAGAGAAACTTACAAAGTTGTTGGCCAGTTCCAAGAGCCAGCGCTGGTACAGGATGAGCTTCTCCAGGTCAGTCACTTGCTTCACCTCATCCTTCACCGCCAGATCCTCCAGCAGGAGCTGGAGAAGTCTTTTCTGAGCCGGACCATTTAAGTATTCTTTCAGCGTGGTCTCACTCAGCTCACCTACGCCACCCGATGGCTTCTCCGTCTGCCACGTACAATAGGGCTCGAAGATGGCCTTGATCTGCTGCCAGCCGATTCGCGTGAGAGATTCGTGAGAGTCCGGCTGGGCACGGGCAAGGACCCGGTTTTGTAATTCGTCCATCTGATCCTGGTAGTACGGATTGATAGGGCCCTGCAAATTCAACACACCTTCAGCATTAGGCGTTCGCAGTGGGGCTTGCGCGAGCTGTCTTTCGATAGCCCGGAAGTCGGAGCCGTCCAGGTTCTGGAGATCTTGTTCGCTCAGGCAGATCCGTTCGGCGGTGCGGGCATCGAGCTTTACCAGGTCGCACTGCCAGAAGAACTGTTCGATCTTGGCATCGAGTTCAGACGTGAGCTTCACGGCGGCCGCCGTGTCGTCGCCCCAGGGCAGAATCCCTGCCGCGCCGTCATCTTCGGCGAGTGCCTTCCAGGCCAAATACTTCTTCACACCATCCAGGAATTGGCACAGGTGACCTTCGTTGATGCCGTCTGCGCCGCTTATATCCTTGGTACTGCCCACCTGCTCGAGTACGTCATTTGCCAACTGTGCCGCAGCCGGATCCGAAACGTGCTGAGGGGGGAGCACCCCGTCGCCGTTGGGAGGGGTCATCCCGTACGTATTCCGAAAGATGCGCACCTGTTCCAGGCTGATCTCGTCCAAGTTCTTCACCTTCAGTTGTCCCAGGATATGGATCGCGGCTTCCTTGAGCTTCCGGCCCTCCTCGTGGCTGGTATCCAGGTCCGCGAGGCGCAGGACGTCTGAGGAAGCGGCCATTCGGTCGCCTTCCGCCATCATGCGGAAAATCCACCTCACTGCCGCCCGCAAATGCTCGGCACGGATGGTCCCGCTACCGTCTTGATTCAAGTACTTGAGGAGGGCGGGATCGCACTGTAGGCTTTCGATCTGCACGCTGGTGGCGGTCCAACGAGCTGGGTGGAGCTGGTGGATGAAGGCAAGATCCTTCGCGCTCTCAATGCGCAGTTGGTGGATCCCGCCGTAATTTTGGAAGACAATCGGCTTCACAACGCACATTCTACACAACATTCCTCATATTAACTTCGGATATGACTTTTTCTGGCCACGACCGTGATGAATGGTTAAAACCTATCAGTTCTCCAATTCTTGACGGCCTGTGATGCTCCGCATAGTCGGATCCACCGATAGACGATGGGCACGTTGACATCTTCATAATCAGCTAGTCGACTGTATACCGATTGGTGCAGCAACGACGCCAGGTCGTGCTGGGTGTTTACGGCCTGTCCGCGAATCGCGAAAAATGGAGGGAACACTATCGAATAACACCAATGTCTCGTCCAAATCACGATAGGCGAGAAGTCCGGAATCCGATGTGATCTTAGCCCCCGCGTTGTTGCACAATTCCAGTCACCTGGCGGATCCCGAGCTTTTGTAGTAGCTGCTACTGGATTCGCACAGACTCGGGCATGCCCCGACTTGTCATACGATTCAGCACCGAACACTTGATAATCGCCTCCGAACGCTGGTTGTCGAATCGGCGAGTCGATAATTTGGACCCGAATAGGGCCTTGAACCTCGATACCGCGTTCTGTGCGAGGCTTTGCCGGGTGCAAACACTCGAGACGCGCCATTCATAGCGTCCCTGCTTTTCGATCCGTCGTAAGTTGGCATCGCGCATCATCCGCCAGTCAAGCGGGTCCATACTTTCACTCAACCGTGCACTTCGTCGCGGAGGGATGGTGGCGACAGCCTCCCGGTCGAGTACCGATTGGTGACAGGCTCTTGTGTCATAGGCCCCGTAGCCCCAGAGATCTGACCGATCCGACCCTGAATCTGGGAGAGCAATCTCGGCAACGGACGACTGTCGTGAACGCGGCTCGTTGCGACCTCCACCGCCATGATCTCTTTCATCGTCTCGTTGGTACCCAGATGAAACTTTCGCCAGGTTCTTTGGCGACCAGATCGATGCTTGCGTACGTGCCATTCACCCGAGCCGTACACTTTCAGACCCGTGGCATCCACGACGACGTGCCGAGGTCTAACGCCTGGACTGACCGAGAACGACGGCAAAGGCAACTTCATCACGCACCACATCTCCGAGGATCAAGCGGCATACGACATCCGGCTCGTCGACATGGAAGCGGATGGTGACCTCGATGTCCTCATCGCCGGCCAAAACAGCAAGAACGTCGTCTGGTACGAAAACCGTGTTCGAAACAAGGTGAGCGTTCCCGTAGCGCCAATACCCTAGACTTCAGACCTCCGGATGAGCCACGTTTACGTTGCCTAGTCTCCTTTGGATGGTCCTTTTAGGCACGGTGATAAGCCTCCCTTCCGAACTCGTCAAACAGGGGTACGCGCACACTTACACGAAGTACCCTTTCCAAATATCTTGAGGAGTTCAGGGAATACGAGCAGGAGGACCGTGAGAACGGTCGAGGCCTTTGGGGGAACGGGTCTCTGAACCCGTTGCTGATACCGAGAACAGGAAGCGCTAGTCTACGTCTGGCACAACCTGGCGGCTTCACAAACAGATGACCAGTAGGTTTATTTTGCCCAGCTCAAGGATTCGATAGTGGAGCAGATGACTCGCGAGCGGATCGCCGAGGCCCAACGACTGGCCCGTGAGTGGAAGCCAACAAAAATTCACACACCAATTCACACACAGCAGTGGTGAGTAGTGAAGGGCGAGGTGGCTAAACCATTGAAAATACTGGTCGGGACGAGGAGATTCGAACTCCCGACCCCCTGAACCCCATTCAGGGCCAGGGCCAAAAGCTCTGGCCCTTTCTCCATGTGGCTTTCAGGCACAAAACGTTGTCCTGCCTGGCTTTTCTACTTTTCCAGGAATTACAGGAATTATGGCCAATGGGGGCAATGTAGCCCAAGTGCGATGAAAAAACTGACACAAAAACCGACACACTATCCAAGGTCTCCCCACCTCCTGGCCCTCTTTGCTGCAAGTGAGGATCAATTTCGAACAATGCCTTAGCGCCAATCGGGATGAAGCTGTGATTCTACCGCCTCAAGGTCTGGCTCCGCGCCTAACCCGGGCTTGCCACTCAGGCTAATTTCTCCATCATGGAACGCCATGGGCTCGGTCATCACTTGGTTATAGGCCTCGATCGAGGCGATGCTATGCTCCAAGCGGTAGAAGTTGGGAGTGCTCATCATCACATGGGCACCCGCCACAATCTGAAGGGGTCCCATGGTATTGTGGGGACTCATCGGGACGTAGTAGGCTTCGGCCAGGGTGGATATTTTTTTGAGCTCGGTAATGCCTCCCGTCCAGACAACATCCGGCATGAGATAGTCGGCAAGTCCCTGCTGCGCAAGATCTATGAAGTCGATCCCTTGACGTGCGCCCAATGTGGCGGCGTCGATGCGCATCATCGCCTTCCTCGAGCAGCCCGAGATGATCCGACAGATCCTGATACACTTGAACCTCTGGCAGCGGCCACAACGCTTTCCCCATCCCTGAATTTTCGCCCACAAGTTGGATCAATTCCTGGCTACCCTCTCTCCTCGGCAGGCTCAACAAACCCGAGCCTCCGCCGATTCGGTTTTCTGGGACAATGTCCCCACTTATCCCGATTCCTAGCCCCCAGCTTCGGTGCCTAGAAATCCCTCACTCAATACCCGTGTGTCTCCCTGCACGCCTCTTTTCCACCTTTCCCACTCGCCCTCGCCCAAAATTGTCCACTGCATCCCATCTGGTGATGGCTGGAGTCGACATCAAGACGGTTCAGGAGTTACTCGGCCATGCCAGTCTGACGATGACCATGAAGTACACCCACCTGGCCCCGGATTATCGTGCCCGGGCCATCGAAATCCTCGATTCCGCCCTCCAAACTGACACAAAAACTGACACAGTCGAAAATTCAGGGGAAACTCGATCACTCTAAGTCATTGAAAAAATTGGTCGGGACGGCTAGATTCGAACTCGCGACCCCCTGAACCCCATTCACATCGAGAACCCCGCCGTTATTGAATTTAAAGCACTTACAGATGGCACAATGCGGAATAGTGCGGAAGAATCACGTAACTTCCGCAACCATGTACCCACCAGATCCTAAATCTGATCTCGCACCAGGTGAAAAGCTACGAAAACTTAACAAATCATATAGGATACATGGGTTTTCGCCAAACCCAACGAGTGATTTATTCAGCTTCATTGAGCTTTCTAGGTGGACGAAAAGTGGACGGAATAATTTAGGGCCTGTTGGTGGCGCTCCTCAAACCGACCTCAGTCAGTGTGCCCGGCGGGTCCCTTGCAGTCCACGTGCAGTATTCGAACATGACGACCTACGGATTAGAAGTCCGTAACGGGCAAGTTATAACTACCGGTAAATACAATATTAATCAATCAGTTACGCACGCCCTATGTTGGCTGCAGTTGGGTGGAATGGGGTGGTTTTGGGTTGTCGCGGTGACAAAATGGTTACAGTTACAACTGTCATTCGCTCTCTCACGCGACCTTTGGTTCCGGAGATTAACGTGGTATTGGCTGGTCCTTGCTGCTCAAGCGTTTACGTCCTTCTTGTTACCTAAGTATTTCCTAGTATTCGGGTGGTTTTACCCACCTTACTGCCCACCGGGGACGAGCGGCCTACCGGGGAACCAGGGTATAGGTATGACCCTCCTAGCCAGATTCTGAAGAACCATAGACAAAGGGTATCCTCTTTTGGGAGCCGCACCCGTTACGTCTGCGACAGCAGTTCCTGTTTGTTGGTTCGCAAGAGAGGCGTCTTAATCCCTCCATTTCGGCTGCAACCCTGCAACCGTATGACTTAAGTTTAATATTTCCGGTCAGATAACGGTTGCATAGCCGTCTGCAACCGACTGGCAATCTTTAGAACCTCCGATGGGGAAAATACCTGGATGGGATTTGGGCACAGTCAGCACCCAGGGTCTCCCCACCCCCTGGCCCCCTTCGGCGCAAGTGAGGACCAATCTCGCAGAGATTTTTTCAATTTTGCCAGTGACCGAGATTTATTTTTAAGGTCGAGAAAGGTGGTCCATGAGTGGCCGCAGACGACTACGATCTACGATTCCGGCGGTGAAATCACGCTGGATAAGGGGGAACGGATCGCGATTTAAGGTCTCCCCGTGAGCTAAGTGGTGATTGTCTCGATCAAGCGGTTGGAGAGTGTCTCTGCCGATCAGATTTCGGAAAAGGCGCCTGGATAACTCAGGGCTTAGAGGCTGTTTCCAGCGGAAAGAGGGGGAAAAACCCTTGTTTCTTGGTTGGAGGGCTGATAGGTTTGACCATTCGCCCGGGAGATCCGAGGAAGGTCTATCCGAAGTTGATACGAGGAATGTCGATTGAAACCCCTGAGCTGGATGTTTCGATGTCGATGCTCAACATATACTCGATCCTTAGACCGTTGTCGATGCCTCAGCTGGAAGGTGTGCCGTGGAGGATTAGGAGCAGATGACCCCAGCTACAGCGCCGACGTCGGCGGGATGCCTCAACCTGCGCCGCTTATGTTGGTTTACATTTATCGCTTTGACTTCCGTCTTTCTATGGCTCACACCCGCTCTCTATCCGCTGAAGATCTTCGTGGTCTTCATTCACGAAACAGGACACGCGTTGGCTTCGGTGCTGACGGGTGGACGCGTCCTGACCATGGTCGTGACTCCGTGGGAGTCTGGATACGTCCAACATGTAGGCGGTAACGCACTGCTGGTAGCCTCGGCCGGCTACGTTGGAAGCGCGCTCTTCGGAGGGAGCATGCTTCTTCTTTCCGGCTGGCAGAGATGGGCAGGGAGGACCTTTGCCATGTTGTCTGGCCTCTTTGCCGTTGTGACGTTGTGTTTCGTCCGCAACCTGTTTGGCATCGTCTTCGGCCTGGGCACTGCGGTTGTCTTTGGTTTGCTGGCATGGAAGCAACTGCGCGGTATGCACTACATCATTGACGTGCTGGCAGTGATGAGCTCCCTCTATGCGCTCTACGATCTGAGCGATTTTCTGTTGATTGGTGCCAGAACAGATGCCGTCATCCTGGCTGAGATCACACAGGTGCCGGCATTTACCTGGGCCATATTGTGGAGCAGCTTCTCGCTGCTGGTAGTGTATGCGGCGGGCAAGCGGGCGCTGCTGAGGCGCTGAGCTTCAAGCACCAAATACCAAGCACCAAACAGCTCTAACCCATTGAATTCTTCTAAGGCCAGAACCAGATGGCGGGTACTCCTGGCAAATCGGTCGAATCTGGTCACCAGCACAGTGTCTAATCTCCTTCTACTGGCATCTTTCATCAGCCGGCCCAGTTCTGGCCTGGATTCCTTGGTTCCAGAGATGCCGACATCCACATACTCCCCTGTGATCTCGAATCTCCTGGCCTGGGCATATTCTCGAAGTGCCAACAGCTGGGTTTCTGGATCTTGGCCATTGTTTCGGGTGCTGACTCTGGCATACAGGACTGTTTTCTTCATGATTCCACCCCCTCAGCTCAGATACCCCTGATCAGCAAAGCTGAAATATCGCCCCTGGCCAATGATGATGTGATCCAGACAGCGAATTCCGATCAGTTTTCCCACTTCACAAAGTCTCTGGGTGATCTGGATATCCTCTTGACTCGGCCCGGGATCACCACTGGGATGGTTGTGAATAAAGGTGAGCCCAGCGGTCAGGTTGGCTATGGCTGGCCGGAACACATCCCTGGGATGCACCAGACTGGAGGTCATGGAGCCAATCGAGCAGGTGGTCATCCCCACCATGTGGTTTTTGCCGTCCAGGTGGACCACCAGGAAGCTTTCCACCGGCATCGAAGCCAATCGATAGATATCCGCTGAAGAGCGAAACTGGACACCCACGAAGGGCTCAATCTCAGCCGGGACCACTGGGGCATCTTTTACCAGCAACGGAAATTCCTTGATGCTGTAGTGAGTGGTTTCGGGTTGGGTTAAACTGGAAGTAGCCATTCAAACCTCCTGTACGGGTTTGGGTGGTTAGGGTCTGTTGGGTGTTTCAGCCCCCTTCAGGTGCTGTCAAGTTGAGTACCGGTGAGCGAGAATGGCCAGATGGAACTGCTTTATAAAGGCCATCGCTTTCCAGCAGAAATCATTAGCTACGCAGTTTGGCTTTACCACCGATTCACGCTCAGCCTTCGCGACGTCGAGGATCTGCTGGCCGAACGAGGGATCATGGTCTCCTACGAAGCCATTCGCTTCTGGTGTCTGAAGTTCGGACCCGAGTACGCTCGAAAGCTCCGAAAGAAGCAAGGCCGGTTGGGCGACATCTGGCATGTGGATGAGGTGTTCGTGAAGATCCAGGGCCAACAGCTTTATCTCTGGTGAGCCGTCGATCAAGACGGAGATGTTCTCGACATGCTAGTGATGAAGAGGCGAAACAAACGAGCGGCTAAGCGATTCTTTCGCAAGGTGTTGAAAGGACAGGGCGCGCCCCCGTGGCAGTTGATCACGGACAAGCTCAAGAGCTATCCTGCCGCTCACCGAGAAGTCTTCCCCTCGGTTGAGCACCGAACGGGTCAATACGAAAACAACCGAGCTGAGGTATCGCACCAACATACCCGTGAGAAAAAGCGCCAGGTTCGACGATTCAAATCGATTGCCCAGGCACAACGCCTACTGGCTGTCCACGGTCAAGTTCAGAATCTGTTTCGGGTCGGCAGGAATCATCTCAAAGCTGTTCATCAACGTCTGCTTCGCGACCGTGCTTTTGCCGACTGGAGAGAGGTGACTTGTGCCCGCTGAGTGGAATACGACTAGGCGTGTTCTGTCTCCAAATCGCTTGGCGACCTTAACTTGACAAAGCCCTTTGGGAAGTCAATGGTCGCTGGGTGGAAAGAGCGCTGGAGAAAACCTCTCATCGGCGAATCATTTGGGGATTATCCATTAAACTATCCAAACTCCTTACCCCTTCCTGGGCCTCTTGACAATCCTCTTTGAAGGGTCTGGAGGCTTGGCTGCTACAAACATGGCCTTGGCAATCTCCTCCGCAGTAGCGTGAATCTCCACCTTGCGGGTGATGGGCCGACCTCGTTTGGGTTTGATATTGGTATTATCCTTCTTCATTCACTCTCCTTCAAAAACGATGGATTTTTTCTTTAGTACCTCTATTCTCGCCAAGATGGACTGAAGTTGCGCCTCTGTACTCACTAGCTCTTGGTGAATTCTAAACTCCTCATCTTGCACATGCTTATCTGGTATTTCCAGTTCAACTTCCTCTACGATTTTCTTATTGAGGTAACTTACCCCCTCCTTGCTCGTCGCAATACGAAGGAAAAGATTAGACAGCTTATACTCCACCCACTGCAAATTTAGTTTATCCTGCCACTCCGGTTTTGGAATCAGGACAGCCGTATTATTGGCGTCGAATATCCGGTCTTGCACATATGCCTCGCCGAAGTTCCCTTTCGTCGGGTAAGTGATGCAGGGGAGATTCGATTTCTCAACCAGTGTGCTGCTCCAATAACCCTTTACTTCATTCTTTCCTGTCAAGACCGGGATGTCCCCCTCGGTTATGTAAAGTTCTTCATCCATGATCTGGTGCCCCTGGATGAGGTCAAATAGAGAATTCAGCTTCATTCTGTAAGGTTCGTACCATCCGTTTGATATTAGCCAATTCCGATTTGAGCTCACCAATAGTCACATATTTTGGTTCATAAGGTCGCAGATGGTATTCCGGCAGCAAGGTGAGAAACCTATCCGACCTTATTGTGTCCAGAGAGATAAAACCGCCTTTTCTCAGACGCATCCTTGCACCCTTCTCGTCCACTATCTCAGTGCCGTTGGTCGAGCCGTCGTCGTAATTTAGCCAGCATTCTTCGAGCACACTTTTCATCTCCTCGCCCTCCGTACTCACCCATCCCGATAGTTCGTCATGAACCCAGCCGTTGCGATTGTTCCGTAACTTAGTTGGAAATCGCTTGTCGGAATTTGCTAGTCCGTCGTAATCTATGATGTAGGTCCAGATTGGATTTTGTTGCACCTTTGTCATCTGTTCACTCCGCTTGGTCAAGAAAAGGGCATACGTCTTTTCTTTCGTATACGGAGCAAAGGCAAATTTCGGCAACGAGACGACAGCCTGAACATCGCATCTGTGCAAGAGCTCTTGCCTTAGTGCGGTGTAAGAAGGGTTTTCCAAGACGCCATTGGGAACGATCACGCACGCCTGACCGCCGATCTTTAGCAGATATATAATCTTAACTAGAAATGCGATTTCCAAGCGCTTAGTCGATAGACTCCCGGTATCAGCCTTGATACTTCCGTTTCCGTAAGGAGGATTGGTGATAATATAGTCGAAACGCACCCCATTAAACTTTCTAGTCAGGGTGTTATCGTTAAACTGGTTGGTGTGTCCGTCCCCGACCAGAAACATATTGAGCTTGGTTCGAGAGATATTTTCTTCCCGTGTGTCTATGCCGTAAAAACACTCGTCTTCCAAGAACTTCTTGGCTTCCTTGGTATAGGTGTTCGTCGCTTCGTAGTTGGCTTTGAGGGTCTTGAAACTTTCAGTCAGGAAACCGCCCGTACCACAGGCACAATCTAAAACAACAAACTTGCGGTCACTGTTAAAGTACTTCTCGTTTTTCAATAACAGCTTCGCAAAGATGTGCGTGTAGTGCCTCCGAGTGAAAAATTCCCCAAACTCGCGCTTTTCATTCGAGTTTGCAAACATTTCATATACAGCTCCAAAGAGGTCAAAGCCGCATCCGTGGAGCGGCTTCATAGAATCGGCAATGTCGTAGATTTGTTTCACATGATACTTGTCGATGAGGGGAGACTTCCCCGCCTCCCCCGTAATCGACAGTCTGACTGTTTCCATCAGGCCTTTAAACTCTTTGAAGTTAGTCTCCCTCTCCAAACGCTGGATATATTGTGAAAGGTTAGCCACCAACTTTTCGGCTTTCCCATCGCTATCACAATCTGACCAATAGATTTTAGTGTGGTCCAGCTTACCCTCAATCCTTTCCTTCTCCTCAAAATATTCGATGGCCACAAACCCGATAGTAAAGTCAATCTTCTCGACGTTGTTCTTGAAACCGATACCCCTGTATATGCCCTTGAGTTCCCATAGCTTCTTATTAAAAATCGCTTCTGATATCGTCGAGATAGAATCAACATTTGTCTGAATGTCACGCAGACCCCGTTTTTTAATGAGGCGATATTTGATAAGCCGGAAAATATCTATTGTCTGGAATTCTCGAAGTGAGTTTTTGTTGAGGGTGATCTCCTTGCCTGTCGTGCCATTGTAGAACACCGAGAGTTTACAGTTTGTGACGATGAAATACGGAAGTCCGAGTTTCTTTGCTTTTACCTTCCCTTGCCTTACGCCATCGCGCCAGTCAGAATCGTCAAAAGAGCAGTTGTCCTTCACTTCCGCATACGCGACAAGATTCTCAATGAATTGATCGTCGTTGGAGCCGTCGAACTCGAACTCCGATATCAAAAGATCTGGGCGCTTGGCGCCCATGTATTTGTCAAATGTCGAATCGTTAACGATCTGACGGAAAGGAATACTGAGTTGGCCTACGAGCACTTCATTGATGAGGCGCGATACACTCAGGGCTTCGTGTTTCCTCCGCTTCATGCCACCAAATCCTGATACCGGAGCCGCCGTCCATCCAGACCCCTGACGATCCTCGCCATCTGGTCAATGGTGTTCAGGGATCGAAGGTTGTGACGACCGGAGAACTCATCTACATAACGCTGGAGATGCTTGACGCTCATGCGATGGTAGGTGCCGTAGTATCCACGCTTGAGAAGGCTCCAAAAGGATTCTATCCCATTGGTGTGCGCTTGATCGTTCACGTACTCGCTAACCGAGTGTTTGACCGTCTTATGCTCAAAATCCACCTGAAGTCCATCATAACCGCTGTGATCGTCGGTATAGACGGTTGAGCCTTCGACAACCCGGTCCCGGATGAATCCTTGCAAATTCTCTTGGTCTGTACTCCCTACTACCGTCGTACTCACTTTCTTGGTCTCCCGGTTCTTGGCTCCGACCACCACAGCCTTGCCCACCGTTCCCCGACCAGCATTCAGTTTCTTGTGAGGGTGCTTGTTGCGCTCTTTGCCACCGATGAATGTCTCATCCACCTCCACCTGGCCGCTCATGAGAACCTGACCCGCAACGAAGCCTTCACGAATCCGCTGGGACAGGTACCAAGCCGTAGGTTGGCGGACTTTGAGTTCCCTGTGGAGTCGCATACTGGAGATCCCTTTGAGGCTGGTTGCAACCAGATAGATCGCAATCGCCCACTTCTGATATCCCAGTTTGGAGGATTGCATCGCCATGCCCTTACGCACCGAGAAGTATTTACGGCAATCCTTGCAGCGGTAAGGCATGGGCTTTTTGTTCTTCACCACCGCATAGCGCAATGACCCACACTCAGGGCAAGCAATCCCATTGGGCCAGCGTTGCTTCTCAAACCATTTTTCTGCGGTGGCGTCATCAGGGAAAAAGGTGAACAATTCAGTGAGGCTTAGGCCCTCGCGCTCGGATCTTCCAGGTGCTTTCTTCTTTGTCATTATGGATAGTATTTTAGCATAAAAAGCGGACAAAAAGCTATGGGTTTGGATAGTTTAATGGATAATCCCCATTATTTACTTGCAGGTTATCGATCCCAAGAAAGCGGCGTATGGCATCAATATGTATCAGTTTGCGTCGACTCAACTTGCCCAAACCACCATGAGGAGCGTGATTGGAAAACTAGAGCTTGACAGAACATTTGAAGAAAGGGAAACGCTGAATTCAGCAATCGTGGATGCCGTGGATAGGGCTTCTGATCCCTGGGGCGTAAAAGTGACGAGATACGAGGTAAAGAATATTGTTCCACCTCAGAGCATCAAAGACGCTATGGAAAAGCAGATGCGGGCCGTGCGGGAGAAAAGAGCCAACATTGCACAATCGGAAGGTGATAAACAAGCTAAAATAAATCGTGCGGAAGGAGATAAGCAGGAAATGATTGAGCGCTCGGAAGGCGAAAAACAAAAAAGGATCAATGAGGCAATCGGGCGTGCTGAAGAGATCGAGCGGGTTGCGGCGGCGACGGCAAAGGGAATTAGAGAAATTGTTTCTGCAATAAATGAAAAAGGTGGCGTTAATGCTGTGAATCTGCGAGTTGCTGAACAATATATAAACGAATTCGGGAAACTGGCTAAGACCAACAATTCAATTATAATTCCATCAGATCTTTCCGATGTGGCCGGGATGATATCAACCGCTATGGCGGTCATTAAGGATCAATCACAATCGACAGATTGAGAATTTGGCCGGAGAGCAAACGTTTTTCTTGCCAAGCATTTTCAGGGCACCAGGGCTTACGCGTTCGCAACATCGCGTTGAGCATGACAAGCAACTTGCGCATGCAAGCGGTTAGAGCTACCTTGGGTGGTTTTTCCGGTAGACGGAGTGTCGAATGATGTTGTCTTTGCCGACCTGGCCTCTCAAGGAGCAATTGAGGTTTGGACAGCAGCGCTATCGTGATCTATCCGAAAGACCTTCTGAAAGACCCAGGCTTCAGCTCCTTCGAGGGGTCCCCACCGCGTGCTTTTTGGACCCTATATGGACCCTATTTTATGAAAACAGCGGGACGTTCAAACGAATCAAGCTCTAAGTTATTGAAAATATTGGTCGGGACGGCGAGATTCGAACTCGCGACCCCCTGAACCCCATTCAGGTGCGCTACCAGGCTGCGCTACGTCCCGACACTTTATTTCTCCAGTGGCTTGCGGAAAGTTACCTTGCTTCGCTTTTTGTCACAAGCCCCATCCGCTCGGCGGGTGGCAGCGGGAATCCTATCTTGGTGTTGCTCATCTTTGCCGATGCGGGAGTATCGACTCCTCGTCGGTCTGAAAGCACGACAGGTCGTGCTCACAACAAAAATGGCGTGAATTTGCGATTCAGAGCACTAGATTTCCAAGTCGGGAAGGTATCCCCAAGCCTATCTCTCAGGAGTATCGTCCAAGATGCTGACAATCTTTTGGAGCTCTTGCCCTATCTGAGCGATGATATTTTTTTGACTCTTTTTCAGGGGTCTTCTGAAAAGGGGAAAATCCTCACCCAGTTGGTTCCCGTTTTCCAAAAACTTCTTTTCTGCACCGGCAATCGTGTAACCCTCCTGGTAGAGGAGCTTCTTAATGGTCTCAATCAGTTCCAGGTCTTTCCGACGGTAAATACGCTGGCCCGACTTATTCTTAGTGGGAGAAAGCACCTTAAACTCACCTTCCCAGTAGCGTAGAATGTGGGGACGAAGCCCAGAAATCTTGCACACCTCCCCAATTTTGTAAAAGATTTTTTTGGAATTTCTAACTATCGCCACGTTACTTTGTTTGAATAAGTTACAAAAACCTTAAAGCGCGGGAAGGTCGAAAGACGACCTGTTTGTGCCCGTCAAGATGGATACGTTTTCCAGTTTGAGGATTCCGTCCAAGTCGCTCGCGGCGTTTGACTACATTCAGTGATCCAAAACCGGACAGCTTCACGTTTTCTCCCTGTATTAGACTCTGCTTCATCTGTTCGATTATCATCTCCATCAGTTCCTTTGCTTCTCGATGAGAAATACCTCCGTGGGTTTGATAGATGGTTCGAGCCAGATCTGCCTTGACCATGTAGGCACGGGTCCTTGCTAGTTTTTAGATTCGCTATTCGCACTAATGATAGGAAGGTGTTAAGAACGTGTCAATGCCCTCTACTGGTTCATTGAATATAAGACGGAGGGTTCTTATATTGGATAGGATGTCCAATTGCTGAAGAAACTACAAGGGAGTGAGATAGGAGATAGCTTGGAGGGAGAGACACACGGTATTGCAGATATGCTCTCAGTCCCCGATTGGGGGTTGAGTTCGAGGACAGTCCAGGTACACTCAGTGACTTCATAGGATTGCTCAGAGTTGGTTTGTTGAGGAGAGGAGTGGCGTGAGTGTTCCGAAGTCTGAAACTTTTTCCGGGTCATCTTTGTCTTCTCTCATTTTCGTTTTTGGCGTGGTGCTTGGCGGTTACGCTGGACAATTCGGATGGGAGTGGCATAAAAACCGTATTTTCGACGCAGCTGATTGGCTAGAAAGCGTTCCATGGAAAAATGGAGTTTGCGCACAGTACGGGTGAAAAAAACGAAGGTGGGTGAAGCGCCACGTGCCTGAGCGGCATAGATAAGGGGATACTTTTGTGACTTGCCAGTAGAAAGCAGAAGGGGCCGGATCTCCGACACTAAAAACTGGTTAAGATCGGTAGTCGGAACCCGCAGGCAGCGTCCCGCATAAGCTTGTTTAACTTGCTGCAGGATTCTAGGCACTCGCTGCCCGGTTGTGGCAGAGACAAAAATCATAGGGGCATATTCCAAAAAACGCATGTGGTCACGAAATTCTAGTTCCAGACGGATCGCCGTGTGGGTGTCACGCTGCACCAAGTCCCACTTGTTAACCACGATGATGATTGATGTGCCCGCTTTGTCGGCATATCCCCCAATGGTGGCGTCTAATTTGGTAGCACCTTCAACGGCATCGATAACCAGTAGAACCACATCAGCTCTTTCGAGGTTTTTCCGCGCCATGACAACGCTGAGCTTTTCCGTTTTCAATTGGGTTTTTCCCTTACGGCGGATACCGGCCGTGTCAATTAGACGATATCGCTGGTTTTCAAAGGTGAAAACCGTATCAACCGCATCCCGAGTAGTCCCGGGAATGTCAGTGACAATGACGCGTTGTTTCCCCAAGAAACGATTGAGCAGTGAAGACTTTCCCACATTGGGCCGGCCAATGATAGCGACCTGAATTTCTTCGTCCAGCTCCGTTTCAGAGTTTTTATCGACCCGTTCGAGGATACGTTCAACGAGGATGGAAACGCCCAAGTTGTGCTCTGCGGACAAGGGATAGAGATCCTTTACACCTAGGGCGTGAAATGTCATCGCATCGACTTCGAGTTGAGGTACATCCACCTTATTGACCACCAGGACAAACTCTTGGTTTCTGGATCGAAGCAGTGAATTCAGGGCTTTATCCAGGGGGTGGATACCCTCACGAACATCCACCACCAACAGAATCAGATGAGCCTCTTCAATAGCGATCTCAGCTTGCTGAAAGATTTCAATGGGAATGGTTTCTTTTCCATCCGGGATCATGCCTCCTGTGTCGATTACCTCAAAGTGCTTGCCATTCCAGCAGGCCGACTGAAGCAAGCGATCGCGCGTAATTCCGGATTCGTTCCCCACAATAGCTTTTCGGGTTCGTGTCAAGCGATTGAAAAGGGTTGATTTACCGACGTTTGGTCTGCCTATGATCGCAACTCGATACATAAATAGAGTGATCAATAAACTCCTGGAGGCGCCCCAGATCTGCCACTGGCACAGAGGCATAAATATGGATGCCATCGTCACGATATTCTTGGGTTTCGATCCGGGCCCGTTTTCTGAGTCGAGAGAGTACGTCCGCTCGACCAAAAGGGATGTTCAAACGAATGGTTTCATAGTTGTGATCGATGAGAGACTGAATTTTTTGCAGCAAGTCAGCCAATCCCTCGCCGGTTCGAGCAGAAATCATGACAGAGTCAGGGGTGCCCTCAATGCGGGGGATGTGCTCTAAGCGGTCAACTTTATTGTAGGCTTCCAGAATAGGGGTGTCGCCCAAACCAATCTCTTCTAGCACGTCATAGACGGCTCGCCTTAAGGTTTCGTAGTTTTCCTGGGAGACATCGATCACATGCAAGATGATGTCGGCCTCCACGATTTCTTCCAAAGTAGCATGAAAGGCTGCCATCAGGGTATGGGGCAGCTTGCGTATAAATCCGACCGTATCACTCACGAGGACTTCTTGTCCGGAACCGATAGAAATCTTCCGCACCAGAGGGTCGAGCGTGGCAAACATGCGCCGGCTCACAGGGGTTCCCTCCTGGCTGACCTGGTTAAAGAGGGTGGACTTACCGGCATTCGTGTATCCAACCAGGCTCACAGTGGGGACGGGGATGCGCTTGCGTTTATTCCGATGTAGGGAATGGCGCTGTTGCAGTTTTTCGAGTTCTTTCTTGATGCGGGCGATGCGCACTCTGAGGGTCCGTCGGTTCACCTCTAACTTGGTTTCGCCGGGTCCGCGAGTGCCAATGCCACCTGCCAGACGAGATAGCGCTAAGCCTTTACCGGTGAGCCGAGGCAGCAGGTACTCTAGTTGAGCCAGCTCCACCTGGAGCTTTCCTTCACGACTCCGTGCACGTTGGGCGAAAATGTCCAGGATGAGCTCACTTCGATCCACCACCTTGGTTTCCAAGAATTGCTGGAGGTTTCCCAGTTGAGCCGGGCTCAAATCCTCATCAAAGATGACTAAATCCGCCTGCTCGCTTGCCACGAATTCGCGGATTTCCCGCAGCTTTCCGCTACCCACCAGATGAGCGGGATGAGGGTGCTGTTTTTCCTGAAGAAAGGTTCTTAGGACCTGGGCCCCTGCGCTACGGGTCAGTTCTGCCAGCTCTTGCAGGGATTCTTCTTCCAGATGACGCTGGTCAGCCTTTCGACAGATGCCGACCAGGAGGGCTCGCTCAGGACGAGTTGTGGTGGTTTCCATCAATACCTATTTTAAGCAAGTTGTATTGTTTTGGCGGCAGACACATCGACGCTTTGGGTCTCAGGTCCCAGGGTCAGGACAGCTGGATTCGAACTGGGACCTTGTTATTGGCGACTTTTCCAATGACGGAAGATTTGCATCCCGTGGAAGCGCCCGTTCTCGATGAAAACCCGATTGGTTATTTTTCCGGAAACAACTGCGCCGGCCAAGTAAATACCCTTAACATTACTCTCCAGGGTTTCGCTGTCGCAGCAGGGAACTAAGGTTTCAGGATCAACTCTGATTCCGATGGCCTTCAGAAAATTTGTATCGGGATGGAATCCTGTCATGGCTAAGACAAAATCGTTTTCAAGGATCTTTACTCCTTTCGGTGTACACACAGTGATTTGTTTTTCACGAATTTCTTCGATGTAACTAGAAAAGTAAGCCTTTATTTCGCCTTGACGGATGCGATTATTAATGTCGGGAAGGATCCAGTACTTAACTTGTTGATGCATTGTCTTGCCACGGTGGACAAGGATTACCTCGGCGCTATTGCGGTACAACTCAAGGGCCGCTTTGGCAGCAGAATTCCGTCCTCCAATAACCGCTGTCTTTTTCTTGAAATAAGGGTGAGGATCAGAGTAATAGTGACTTACTTTAGGTAATTCCTCACCTTTGATGTTCAGCAAATTTGGATGGTCGTAGTAACCGGTAGCCACGATCACCTTCCGGCAGTGATACTCGTATGTTTTTCCCGGACGATCCTGAGTTCTCAGTAGAAAGTCGTGATTTCTTCCCGTTATGGTGAGAACTTGCTGGTAGTTCTTGATGGGAAGCTGAAATTGATCGGTCACTCGTCTGTAGTATTTCAAAACTTCTGGGCGTTTCGGTTTCTCAGAGGAGACGATCATGGGAAGATTGCCGATTTCCAGCAGTTCAGCGGTGGTAAAGAACTCCAACTGAGTTGGGAAGTTATAAATCGAATTAACGAGACAACCCTTCTCGATTACCCAAAAATTTAGTTTCTTTCTTTTTGCCTCAATGGCACAGGCAAGGCCTGACGGACCGGCCCCTATAATGATCAAATCCAACAATTCACTCATCTGATACTCGCTCTCTATAGAGACTTAGGACATTACTGGTTCAACCCATCACCGCAACTGTTTGCGGAGCTCGTCTTCACTTCCCAAGAAGCTATCCTCTTCTTCATCTTACCAAATGTTGATCAAGGAACCAGCGAGTTGGGGCTTTTACAGTACAGCATCTACAGGACACTAGTACTCGCCAGGTACGAATGATGAAAACAAAACGGAAACATCTAGAATGTGTTTTTTTGAGATGGATGACAGAAAAGGTGCCGTTGCTTATAATAATCGAGTTCCTAACGAGAGGGCGATTAGCTCAGCTGGTTAGAGCGCCGTCTTCACACGGCGGAGGTCACTGGTTCGAGTCCAGTATCGCCCACATTCACTCAGGGCACAAACCGTTTTTTCATCCGCGGGAAAAACCTAATGCAAAACAAAACCTGTTTGATCACTGGGACCAGCACGGGAATAGGCAAAGCAATCGCTCTCGGGCTCGCGAAAATGGGGGCGAAGGTCGTGATGGTTTGTCGTAGCCGCGAGCGGGGACAAATGGTTTTGGCTGAGATCAAGCGTGAGAGTGGAAACCACTCGGTCGATTTGCTGCTGGCCGATCTCTCTTCCCAGGCCTCAATTCGTCAACTTGTCGCGCACTACAAAACTGAGTATCCTTCGCTGCACGTCCTCATCAACAACGCAGCCACCATTCCTCAAGAGCGGATTGTCACCGACGATAGCCTTGAAACGCAGTTTGCCGTTAACCATCTAGGCTATTTTCTGCTCACCAATTTATTGCTTGACTTACTTAAATCCAGCGCACCGGCACGCATTGTCAACGTCTCTTCCCAGGCTCATCGTGGTGTGTCTATCCAGTTTGACGACTTGCAATCTGAACATTCCTATTCCCCCAGGCGGGTCTATGCTCGGACGAAACTGGCCAATGTCCTGTTTACTTACGAGCTTACCCGCAGGCTTCACGGAACTCATCTCACTGTCAACTGCGTGCACCCTGGGGTGATTGCGACCAAGTTACTCGGTGATTATGTGGGAGTTCCAAAGGCCCTCCAATTTGTAACCAGAATCGCTGGAATCAGCCCTGAAAAAGGTGCCTTGTCGCCCCTCTATTTGGCAAGCTCGCCGGATCTAGAAGGAATCACCGGACAGTACTTCGTGAACCGAAAAGAAGTGCGGTCCTCTTCTGTCTCCTATGATAGGACTGCTGCCAGACGACTGTGGCAGGTAAGTGCGCAGTTAACCGGTTTGCCAGAGGCCTAGTGTCCTGACTTCGGGATTCACCACGTGTTCTGGTAGAGTTGTGTTTTATAAGACAGAAAGAAGAGGCCATGTGTGAGCGTGTGCGGCGGCAATGTCACGTTATCCAGAGAAAAACGTGCCCATGAAGACACGTGATGGGGGAGAACCGATGGCACACGCTCGATGACTGGCCACCGCCCATGGCCCCACAGGTTACCGTTATTAAGGAAGGTTTGAGGGAGACTAGTTTGGAAATACGCGCTTGTAGAAGGACGAGACCCTGTCGGGTCTTGGGAGGAAACAACTCAAGGGGGACCACGGGATCCCCTTTGCCGTAAAAATCGAGGAATTTCACCGCGGTTATAGCACCACTGCTCAGTTACCCGCCCCATACCCACGTTAGGGACTTATCAATCTGGTTGGAAAACATCATCTTTCATCTCTGTTGAAGAATATTCGGTTGCTGATGTTGATGGCGCCGAAGTGGAACGCTACCTCCATTACCCCGTCGTAGTAAGTTGCCATGATGGTATCGATTAAAATAACAAAATTGGCCCGGTAATGCACACTCGGCAAAAGCACCCCAGTGGTGCACAAAACACTGCAGGACCATTTCAGAGGCAGCGTCGATGGGAGAAGTTGCATGTGGGTCTTTTGGAAATTGTGATGTAATGTGGTCATGGGGTGCTGAGATAGTTGCGCATCTAGTGGATAACCTGGTGGGTAAAACTGGGTTAATACTGACTAATAATATCTAATTAGAAACACTTAAATTATAGATTTTAAACGACTTGCTACTACTAGGTTAGTCATTTTTCCCAACAAAAAATGGCTCTGGTTCCTGAGTTATCCAGGTGTTTCCGCCAAAATCTGATAGCTGGAGGTAGTCTGCTAAGAGACCAGACGTCGCTAAGGCCTCTTTGTTGAAGGGTTAGATTTTCTTTTCGCAAAATAGCGATGGGTGATTCCGTTAGACACGCACCCCTTGCACCAGGACTTTCAGGGTGTCCGAAATACCGCCAGGAATCAGCAGGGATTTAAGTCGGAGGCGTTCCTCAATCCTGGAGGGGTGGAGCAGGTCAAAACGTTCTTCCTGGAGAATTCGCTCCTCTAGTCCTCGTTCCATTAAAAACTCTCGTTGGGTCTTCAACGGCTGATTTTCCCAACCTAAGCGCTCACCGGTTTTTCGCATCATCTCAAAGTTGACATGAGAGGTGATGTCTTGCTGACCGATATGGACGTAAGGATTGGTTAGGGCCTGGTGGTGCTGATAGCATGTCAGAGTCCCAGCTGGACGCTCCATCGTCTCGTACTCGTCCCGGTCATATCCGTAATCAATCGTGATAACAAAGGCCGACTTGATTCGCTCGTTAAGTGTTTCCAGTAGGTCTACCATGCGCAGATTAATCTCGTATTCATAACCGTCTGTGCACTGTTTAAAGCCGGATTTCATATAATCAGGGATACGAGGGTCTGAAATATCGCCTTCCAACTCGGTCAGGTTGTCATTGATATGAACGTAGATTTCCCGTATTTCAGAACCGCGAACACGGACGCGATGCACGGGGAGTGCATCGAAAAACTCATTGGAGAAAACGACTCCAAGGATTTCTTCAGGCAGTTGACCTTGGCGGATTTCCAGCGGAACATATCTGACCTGGTCAAATACTTTCGGGTGATGAGACTCGAACCGTGTCAGAATATCCCGACCCAGAATTCTTTCTCCGGCGCCGAACTCCACCAGTTGGAAAGGTTTGTGCTGAGGCAGCTGTTGCAAGTAGTCGGCAAAGGCATCGGCCAGGCTGTCAGCAAATATTCGATGTGTATATGGCGTGGTGTAGTAATCGCCTTTCGGACCAAAGATCTTTCTCCCGGATGTGTAATATCCTTGAGCTGGATCGTAGAGACAAAACTCCATGTAGCGTTCAAAGGTGATACGTTGGTGTTTCCAGGGAAGTAACACTTATCTACGCCACGAGGTGAGGATCCAGAGGAACAAGGTTAGGAACAGACTTAAAAGGATGCTGGTGGTAAACGGAATGAAAATGCTCCAGTTGTCTCTCTTAATAAAGATATCGCCCGGCAGACTACCCACCCGTAGGGAAGGTAGAAAAGCCAGGACGAGTCCCAGGAGCACGATGATCAGCCCAAAGAAAATGAGAGCCTTGCCGATTTCGCTGAGCATGTTTTCCATGGACTAAAGGGGGAGCTGAGACTTGGATCCTGAATGCGCTAAGCATTGCTCCGATAGCCGAGATGCTTGCCCTTTTTTTATCCTACCAGCTCCATAGCCCCAAAAAAATATCCGATCTCAAAGCGAGCGGATTCAGGATGGTCACTTCCGTGAACAGCATTGCGTTCTATGTTTTCGGCAAATAAACTCCGAAGAGTCCCCACTTCAGCCTGGGTCGGGTTGGTTGCTCCCATGATGTCACGCCAGCGAGCAATGGCCTCTTCCCCACGCAGGATCATGACCACAATCGGTCCTTCGGACATAAACTGGGTGAGACTTCCGAAGAAGCCTTTTTCTCGGTGAACATAGTAAAAACCCTCAGCTTGTTTTCTGGTCAGGTGAACCATTTTCAGGGCAACCACGGAAAGATCCTTTTCTTCCACACGACGGATGATTTGGCCGATGAGGTTTTTCTTAATGGCGTCTGGTTTGATGATGGCTAAAGTTGCCTGTTGCATTTCTGTCTCTACTTTTTTTGTAATACCTCTTCGACCGCTGCTCCAATTTCTGCGGGACTTTCTACTAGCCGAATGCCGCAGGCTTTCATTTTCTTTATCTTTTCTGCTGCTGTACCGCGTCCCTGTGAGATAATGGCGCCAGCGTGTCCTATTCGTCGGCCAGGAGGTGCTGTCTGACCGGCGATGAAACCGACCACCGGCTTTCTAAAATTCTTCTGGATATATTCAGCGGACTCTTCCTCGGCGGAACCTCCGATTTCTCCGATAATGACTACGGCATCGGTGAGGGGATCCGCACTAAAAGCCTTCAGGCAATCGATAAAACCAGTGCCCACGATCGGATCGCCTCCGATACCGATACAGGTGCTCTGTCCGATACCGCGAGAAGTGAGCTGGTCGACCGCTTCATAGGTTAAGGTACCACTCCGGGAAATTACGCCAACCCGACCCTGTTTGTGAATTTGGCCGGGCATGATCCCGACCTTACACTTGCCGGGAGAAATGATGCCGGGACAGTTTGGGCCGATCAGCCGGCTTTTTTTGCCACGCATGAAGCTGTCAACACGCAGCATATCAAACGTTGGGATGCCCTCGGTGATGCAGACGATCCAGTCTAACCCAGCATCTGCAGCTTCCATGATAGCGTCCGAGGCCAAATGAGGAGGCACAAAAATCATGCTTGTATTGGCACCTTCCATCTCCACCGCCTTCTGCACGGTATGGTAGATCGCGATTTTCTGATGCTTGATACCCTCTTTTCCGGGTGTCACTCCTGCCACCACTTTCGTGCCATATTTCCGGCATTGCGCGGTGTGAAAGCTCCCTTCCCGGCCGGTAATTCCCTGGACTAATAGTCTGGTTGTTTCGTCCACCCAAATTGACATTGGTACTGTGTTTATCCTCAGATTTTATGTTTTAAGGCACATTCAGATTCTGAGTGTCCTGTAAGCCAAGTTTAGTTCTCGAGCGCCAGTGCGCACACCTGCTGTGCGGCCTCTGCCATACCTTCAACAATGTTGAAATGGAGGTCCGCCTTTTTAAAAATCTCTCTTCCTTGCTCAACGTTGGTTCCTTCCAGGCGTACCACCACCGGAACGGCGACTCTCAGATCCTTTGCCGCCTGGACGACTCCGTTGGCAATGACATCCCCACGCATGATTCCTCCGAAGATGTTGATGAGTACTGCTTTCACATGTTCATCTGAGACCAGAATTTTAAAAGCATTTTTGACCTGATCCACGCTGGCACCACCGCCCACATCCAAGAAATTTGCCGGATTTCCCCCAGCCAGTTTTATGATATCCATGGTGGCCATGGCTAGACCGGCACCATTGACCATGCAACCGACGTTCCCGTCCAGTCTAATATAGTTGAGCCCATGTCGAGAAGCCTGGATTTCGAGGGGATCTTCTTCGAGAAAATCGCGCATTTCCCTTATTTCAGTCTGGCGGTAAAGTCCACTGTCGTCAAAGCTCATTTTGGCGTCCAGGGCGAAAAGCTCACCCTCTTGGGTTAACACCAGGGGATTGATCTCTGCGAGCGAGGCATCGGTTGCTTCGAAGGCTCTGTAAAAGGCCAACATCAACTGTGTGACCTTACCCACCATTGCCGAATCAAACCCGAGACGAAAGGCGAGGCTGCGAGCCTCAAACGGTTGGAGCCCAAGTGCTAAATCAACGGGCACCTTGAGGATGCACTCGGGACTTTTGGCTGCCACTTCCTCAATCTCCACCCCTCCTTCATCACTCCCAATCAACAGTGGTGTACGTTGGCTACGATCTATGGTGATACCCAAATAAAACTCTTTTCGAATGGTCAATCCTTTTTCGATTAGCACCTGCTGAACGAGTTGACCTTCCGGTCCGGTTTGTGGTGTCATCAATTTTCTACCGATTAACTGAGCAGCGCATTGCTCGGCCTCCTCCGGGTTCCGCGCCAATTTTATTCCTCCCCCTTTTCCTCGTCCTCCCGCGTGAATCTGGGCCTTGACCGCCACTGTGCCGGCGAATTCTTTCGCAATCTCAAAGGCCTCGGCAGCATTTTGAGCCACTTTTCCTTCCGGAGTGTTCACGCCGAACTTTCGAAGAATCTGCTTGGCCTGGTACTCATGAATTTTCATCGGTCTTATGAAACACGATATAATTCCGCTTTTCAAGCCGGGAATTCTAGTTTTGCGTATCTGACTGTTGTTATCTGGTACGCGAAAGCGAAAGTATCAGGGCGCAAAAGGGGCTAGAAGCGATGTTGCAAAGATCCTCCATAGGTTGACACATTGCCGGTCTACGTCTTCGATGAGATCAATCGCCGCAAATACGAGGCCAGGGTGAACGGAAAAGATATCATCGATTTGGGTATGGGCAATCCGGATCTACCCACTCCACTTCCCATCGTCAAGAAATTGCGAGAGGCTGTTCTCAACCACCGAAATAACCGTTATTCGGTATCCCGGTGGATTCTCAGTTTACGGCGAGAGCTTTCCCATTGGTACCTAAGAAAATTCGGAGTGAAACTAGATCCAGACCGTCAGGTGGTGGTGACCCTGGGTGCCAGAAGCCTTTCGAAAGATGAACTCTTTAGAGTTTGCTCGCTTTTTGTTAGCCGAAATGGAAGTGGCCGTCTCCCCAGGCATTGGCTTCGGGGACGAAGGGGGGAGACTGGGTGCGCCTGGCATTGGTAGAGAATGTTCAGCGTATCAGGCAAGCCTTTAGAAATATTAGGCGGAGCTTTGCGGATTGATCCTGCCCGCCCTGCCCACAGCACAACTGCAAGAAAATTAACAGCGGCGGGAAAACTACAGCAGCGTGTTGTTAAAACTAGGTTTCAGGGCCTTGTGCCTGCTGAGAGGTCAGTTTGAACCTCGATTCCACAATACTAAAACCAAAACATGAAGTGTAAAACGAGACAGTACGGAATGTGGACAAGTCCACTGGGTGCAGTTGATTTGGCAACTGAGCTGCGCTTGAGCGATGTCCAGTGGGACAGCAATGGTAACAGTATAGTGTGGAGGGAAGAGCGTTCTGACCGGGGAGTGTTGGTCTGTGAATCACCCTATGGTTCAGCCTTTCGTGACTTGACAACCGACCTATCAGTTCGCGCCCAGGTTGGTTATGGCGGTGGTGATTTTACTGTGTCTCGTGGTCTTGTCTACTTTGTCGCCGAAGGGCGTCTTTTCAGGCGGTCCCTCTCCCACAACAAGACTTCTCCCATTACACCTTCGTGTGGACAGATAGCTGCTCCGGTAGTCTCACCGGATGGTAGATACTTGGTGTATGTTCATTCAACTGAAGGAGTAGATGTCCTGGCGACCGTTGACACCGCAGGCGCTAACTGGCCTGCTAAACTCAGTGAGGGCCATGACTTTTACATGCAACCATGCTGGCATCGAGACAATACGCGGATGGCCTGGATAGGCTGGGATCATCCCCACATGCCTTGGGATAGTAGCGCGTTGTATCTGGCAGAGCTAACCTTGGAGGGAGCTTTGCCCGTGGTCAAGACGGAGCGAATGGTGGCAGGAGGGGCCAAAGAAGAAATCGCCGTTTTCCAACCAGCTTTCTCTCCGGATGGCTGCCATCTTAGTTATGTTTCTAATGCGAACGGCTGGTTTAACCTTTACCTCTATAACCTGGAATCGAAAACGGTAGAGCTGTTGGTGGAGGAGGAGGCTGAACACGGACTGCCTGCCTGGGTTCAGGGCTTACGAACCTATGGTTGGACTGCGAACGGCAGCGCTCTTTATTTTTTGCGCTTAAAAGATGGATTTAGCTCTCTGGTAAGGTTTGACCTCAGGACGAAAAAACAGGAAATAATCCAGTCAGAGTTAGGGACCTACTCTTCCTTCCAACAGATTTCCGTTTCACCACGGGAGGAACGCGTCGCATTGATTGCATCTTCGCCAGTCATCTCCCCACGTGTCATCACCGGTTCCCGGACGGGTCAGGTGAAGGTGCATCGCCGCAACGGCTTCGAGGCCCTCGTTGGCGATTGTTTTAGCCGACCCAAAGCGGTGAGTTGGAGTGTAAAACCTTCAATGGACGAGACAGATGATCCAACCAACTGTCATGGACTTTATTACCCCCCTTTAAACCCGGGATTCTGGAGTCACGGGCTACCTCCGGCCATTATCAAAATCCACGGTGGTCCGACTTCTCAGTACAGGGCGTGTTATGAAGCGGATACCCAATTCTTCACGAGTCGTGGTTTTGCCGTTCTTGAATTAAACTATCGGGGCAGTTCGGGCTACGGAAGAGCTTACATGGAGGTGCTCAAGGGAAGATGGGGAGTACTCGATGTGGAAGACGCTCATGCCGCTGCTGTTTTTTTGGTCGAGAGCAGGCTGGCAGATCCGGATCATCTGGCGATCATGGGGGGCAGTGCCGGGGGCTACACCGTCTTGATGAGTCTGATCACTCACCCCGGATTATTCCGGGCGGGGGTTTGCCGCTATGGAGTCTCAAATCTCTTTACCTTGGCTCTGAGTACTCACAAGTTTGAGCAGCACTATTTGGACTTTCTGGTAGGCACTCTTCCCAAGGATATCAGTTGCTACCGCCAGCGCTCTCCTATTTTTCTGGTGGATCGGATCCAGAATCCTCTGGCAGTTTTTCAAGGGGACGAAGACCAGGTGGTGCCCAGGAGTCAATCCGACGAGATCGTTCAGAACCTGGCTCGACGAGGGGTTCCCCATTTGTATCGGGTATTTAAAGGTGAAGGTCACGGTTGGCGAAAAAGTGAGACGATCCGATCCTACTACAAGGTTGTGGAAGCTTTCTTAAAAGAGCATCTCATCGCTTCCTGAGGACTCTCTTGGGGATGTCGTCTGGGCTGCTCTGTTCATCTGCGAAGAAAGCAGCACCGCTTTCCGACACGAGCAGTCCGTGGTGAAAATCTCACAGTTAAGCTGCCAGGCGCGCCAATGGAGGCGATGTGAGGTAATCTTCGACGAGGTGTCTACTGTAGGCGAGTCCACGCCAAGACAAGCTTAATGGTAACAGTGGGGTGCAGCTGCTGGGCGGTGTTGCTCGTCGTCACCGATGCGAAGACATCGCCCCCTCCTTTCGTCCCGCCAGTGACCATAGATCCGTAGTGCACGGCCCGGCGCGAATTTTATTGCAGGCTGCTAGGAAAACGAAGATGCTGATACAATGACACTAGAATGAAAGCCGATATCCTTATTGTGGGTTCCGGTTTTGCGGGAGCTGCCACAGCATTTCACCTCAGCCAGTCCTTTTCCGGATTGATTCTGTTGATCGACAAGGAAGAAGTTCCTGGCTTTCACGCCTCTGGGCGCAATGCTTCTCTCGTCCTTCAATCCACAGAACTGCCGGAAATCCGTCATGTTGTTGCAGCTAGTTGTAAAGCATATGCCGAGCATCGTAACGAGCTAGGGTTTAACGAATGTGGATCGCTGCTGCTGGGTCCGAAGCGTCAGTTGGAGAAGGTACGCCAGACTGATTTGATCCACTCGGTTTATGAAAGTGCTGAGAAAGTCCGTTCCGAGATCTCTTTGCTGAGGGATCATGATTTTGAGGCCGCCCTGTGGACTCCTTCCGATGGTGTGATGGGCATATCGGAGCTGCTCCAGTTTTATCTTCGCGAAGCACGATCCCGCCAGGTTCAACTACTTCTGGACTGCCAACTCGTTCAGATGGAGGGCGCAGGACCCTACCTATTGAAAACGTCCCAGGGGGAAATTGAAGCCACCTACCTGATCAACGCGGCTGGAGCATGGGCTCCACAGGTAGCTGAGATGGCAGGAGCGACCAAGCTGCCTCTGTCTCCACTCAAGCGACATCTGTTCGTTCTGGGAGAGACTTCGAAAGTAAAGCGAACTTGGCCCTTCGTCTGGAATATCGAGCAAAACTTTTATTTCCGACCCGAGTCCGGAGATGTGCTCTTCAGTCTTTGCGATGAACAGTTGACAGACAGCCTGGATACCAGCGTCAATCTGGAGACCTCACAGTTGTTGGCAGAGCTCATTTGGACCCAGCTACCGGCCTTAAGAGGAGCGGTGCAGAAACGTGTCTGGTCCTGTTTTCGCACCCAAACTCCCGATCGCTCCATGGTGATCGGTTGGGATCCTATAGCACCGCATTTTTTCTGGGTAGCCGGGTTGGGCGGTCACGGTATGGGAGGCAGTTGGGAGTTGGGCCGCTTAGCCGCCCACAAATTTCTAAACCGGGAGATTTCTAGGCAAGACTATTTTGACCCGAGTCGCTTCGAAGAGCACTTGCAACCGGTAGACGGATCTTGTGGTTCTTAGTAGTTTTTTCCTACCCTAAATACGATGACGTTTGTGACGCTAGTCATACCCTGTGTATCGTCAAAAAGGAGCGATAAAGAAAGCAAGGCCATCCCGCCGTCACCCTACGGTTGAGTTGAGGATGTGACAGGTGATCCCTTTGTCGTTTGTCGCCACCGATGCGACGGTATCGACTCCTCCTATTTTCTCGGCATCGCCTCGCTATATACTCAGTACACCTGACCGTATTGATACAAACTGAGAACTTAGGCTAGCTGGTCAGTCCGCTGCTTTTCCTTAGAGATGAGTGTAATGGCACCGCTGCGGCACGGGGTGGCAAGGACACATCGATCACAGTGAGGACGCTTCTTACAGGTCTGCTTAGCAAGCTCGACGATCAGGGCATGGAAGTGCTTATAAAGGCGCACATCTTTGGGCAGAGATGATTGGAAGAAAGTCTTCACGTCGTCATAGTCTGCTTCTTCGTCCAGTAGTCCGTAACGGGTAAAGACTCGCCGGGTATAGGCATCCACTACAAAATGCGGTTGGTCGCAGGCATAAAGCAAAATAGAATCAGCCGTCTCTGCTCCAATCCCAGATATGGAAAGCAATTCGTCTCGTTTCACCTGACAGTAGAAGTCCCGTGGGAAGTTGAGAATAAAGCAAGACACCATTTTGAGGCGGTGTGCTTTCTGCCTAAAGAAACCTGAGGAGCGAACGGTCCGCTCCAATTGACTGAGTGGGCAAGACGCAATTTGATACGCATCTAGTAAGTTCTCTTGGACCAGTTGTCGGAGGGCTTTTTCAGCGTTTGTCCAACTGCTGTTCTGGGTGAGGATCGCTCCGAGAACCACTTCAAACTGCCTCGGCTGAAAATGACCACTCATTGGCCACTCGGCGTTAGGCCATCCCCTCAGGACAGGATAAGCATGCGCGAGCGTTCGATAAATCTTTGACAATTCCTGCTTTGGATTTCTCACGGACTGCTAAGTGTCTCGTTTCATCAATACGATAATTTCTACAGATGGGGTTAGCAAGGGGAGGTCAAGGAGCGGGGCGGTGGCAGTGTAGAGCATTGTCGACGAGGAGCGACACGGAGATTACTTGTACCCTTTTTCCCGTTGTGATGTATCTCATTTTTTGATTTTACCTGTAGCATGGGTCTTCTTTTTGGCTACCATTTAGGCTCATCCTCGTTACCTTTTGAATGATAATTGTTTTTGTCGAGCTATAGGGGCAGATTCTAGGCTCAGCGGGTAAAAGGTGTCAAATGGGAACTTGTTGTAAAACAGCCGTTTCTCTATGATCGTACACAGTGGCATGCGGGCAGTGCCGGCAAGAAATAGAGGGCAGAAGATTCTCAGACCATTGAAAAAGGGGAATCAAAAATGTTTAATTCGAAGAGAACACGTAGAGAATTTGTAGAAACCACTTTCGGCGCATGGGCCACGGCCAATCTTGGAAGCCAACTGTTGGCCGAAGTCCAATCTTCACCAGGCGGGATTACCACCCGTCCCTTTGGAACGAGTGGCGAAAGGGTTTCTATCTTGTGCTTGGGTGGTTGGCACATCGGAGCCGTTAAAGACCCTAAACAAGCTATTCGCATCATGCATGCGGCAATGGATCAAGGGATCAACTTCTTTGACAATGCCTGGGATTACCACGCTGGAGGCAGCGAGAAAATCATGGGAAGTGCTTTGGCCATGGATGGGCGTCGCAAAAAGGTTTTTCTAATGACTAAGAATTGTGAGCGTGATTACCAAGGGTCGTTGAAGAACCTTGAAGACAGCCTGCGTCGTCTCAAGACTGACTATCTCGACCTGTGGCAATTTCATGAACTTGTATATGACAATGACCCAGATTGGATCTTCGAGAAGGGAGGGATGAAAGCTGCTTTGGAGGCCCGCAAGGCAGGAAAAGTCCGTTTCATTGGGTTCACCGGACACAAAGACCCTCGCATCCATTTGAAGATGCTCCAGAAACCATTCTCCTGGGATGCTGTTCAAATGCCCATCAACGTGATGGATGCCCACTATCGAAGTTTTCAAAAAGAGGTGGTACCGGTGTGTTTGGAGAAAGGGGTGGCTGCTCTCGGCATGAAGAGCTTGGGCGGAGGTTATCCGAAGGGTAACATTCCAGGAAAAACTGGGATTCCTGCCCAGGAACTGATCCGCTACGCGCTTAGTGTTCCCATCACTTCCCTGGTGGTGGCGATTGCCTCCATGCAGGATCTTGAGCAGGATTTGGAGGTCGCTCGCCATTTCCAACCCATGGGAGAACTCGAACGCACGCAATTGCTAGCGAGCGTTGCAGCGGAAGCTTCTGATGGGCGCTACGAGCTCTTCAAGTCCACGCAGGCCTTCGACGGTCCTCTTCATCGGGCGCAGCATGGCTTTGTAACGGACTAGTGTCCTGTACTGTAAAGGTGTGCAAGAGATATCTGCCGCAATCCGCTGGGATAATTTGGGTTGTAGCGACGTGAGTCTACAGGATTTTCACCACTACTAGAGTGAAGGGTTCGAGGCTGCCGAGAAGAGTGGGTGAGGAAAACTGGTAAGATCAACGATTGGAGTCGAAAGCAGCGGGAAGAGCTGGCGGGGTCGCGGAAGGGAAGGCCGCTTCTTTATTTAACTTTACCACAAGTTCTGTTTCCGGGTAGAGTTTAATTTCGTGACCTCGGGCGGCCAGGACTCCAGCTACTCTTACGGCGGCCCCCGCTGTGGCACCGAGGCCGGCACCCTTCTTTCCGCCCGTAATCAGGCCAATCAAGGCACCAATGGCGGAGGAAGTGCCTACGGCTTTGGTGTCTTCCGATTTGCCGCTTTCGGACTTAATGGTGCCGGTGCGATTCTGTACCTTCTCGCGAGGTCGTTCTTCAATGCGTTCCAACGTGGCAACAATGGGAAGCGAGGTGCCGTTGGAAAACTGTAACTCCTCAAATCGAAGATTCATCTCGGCTCGTCCTGCTATACGGCCGGCCCGTTTCAAGTAGGCAATCGTACCCAGCACGAGAGTACCGCGCGGGATGACGGTTTTTTGGCCCATTCGAACATCCTTCAGAACTTCTCCTCGGAAGGGATCCCCGCGGACATTGCGCTGTGTACTTAGTGCATCCAGTAATTTCACCCTGATCTCTGTGCCAGTGGGGATCGGTGTGTTCAGGATCTCTGCAGCCGGCCAGTTGGGAGTTCGGCGAGGACGGACTGAGGCGGGGGTGTTTGTGCGAGAAGAAGGAGCGAACTTGGCTCTTCGCCTGGAATATCGAGCAAAACTTTTATTTCCTACCCGAGTCCGGAGACGTGCTCTGCGGTAGACTGCTGCTTGGGGAATCAGACCATACCCCTGTTCGTAGCCGTCTTTAAATCCTCTTCGATATGCTACGAAATAGACCTCGTGGTCATGGTGGGACGGGTCAAAGCCCTGGTCCGCCTGCTGAAACAATTTTTTGTTGGCAAAATCGAACAAATGGTCATCCTGTTTATCCTGTTGGCCGGCTTGTTGACCCTGGGCGTAACCAGCGTCGTAAGCTTTTGGATAAGTACCGGGCGTCTGTTGGCCTGACAGCACCCCGGAAAAGAAGAAAAGAAGAAAAGAACAAAACCGGAGTAGTCTATACGATCTCACCCCTCCACTCTCCGTCACCCTTTTTTTTAGTTGGTGGCTATTCACTTCTTAAACTCCTCCTTTGGCTCTGGTTTTTGACGCCACAAGCCTGGAAAACTCCCTCTTCCGATGGCTAATCTGACTGCGTCGAGAGTGCCACTAGATTGGCAATATTTTCCCATTTCACCAGAAAATAATCCAACAAAAGCCGATTGCCACTAGATTGTAATCGTCCTCGTGTATCTCTGAACTGGAAGCAGTAAAGCCGATAGGTCTTTTTCCTATACAGACCGCCGGTTCGTTCATAACTGAACCGGTTTGCGTACTGTCCCAAAAGCTGACCCGCGTGGTTGAAAACTGGGACTCCCTTTAGCGAGTCTTTGGGAACTGTTTTTAAAACCTTATTCGTGAGTGGGAAATACAACTGGAGTTTTGTAGTCTTAAAGGTCTGATCGAAAGTAAACTCACACTTTTTTGCCTCAAGCTTTTCAAGAAGGGAAGTCAGTACTTTATCGACCTGGTCCCATCGGGCCCTGGAAGGTTTGCCACGCGTCTTCAACTTCGTCGGTAGTTTCAAATCTACCAGAATAGATTGACAAGAATCCGTTCCAAGTACTGGTACATTTCCGCTGCTGAATAACAGGAAAAATAGGGTGTGTCTGAACTTCATTTTTTTCTGCGGATGCTCAAGACCTCGTCCTGCCGGATCCCCAACAAAGGCGAGTGTATTTATGTACCAGATTACTTAGACGGTAGACTATACCAAAGGGGTCAGCGCGTCACGAGCTGACTTACTTTTTCCGCCACTTTCTCGGCATGGCGGATGCAGTCCGGAATTCCAATGCCATCCAAGTAGTTTCCGATGCAGTATAACCCTGGCGTTCGGTTTAGTTTCTCGTTCAGTGTCTCCACTCTCCGCTGGTGGCCGATTGTATATTGAGGAAGACTTTTTCTCCATCGATAGATCTTTTCCCATGCGGGCTGCTGATGAACTTTCAGGATCTCGTCTAATTCAGCCCTCAAAGTCACCCGGATTTTTTCATCGTCCCAGTCCATGGCCGGTTGGTTTGACGGTCCCCCTACAAAACAGCGGAGAAGGGAAGAGCCTTCAGGACACCGATGGGAAAACTTGTTGCAGACCCAGGTACAGGCCGACAAGGTTTTATTTTCACTTCGGGGAATTAAAAAACCGGACCCCAACTGACCGGAGAAGAGTTCTCGCTGGTATCCCAAGCAGAGAATGATAGAAGAGGTATATGGAATCGTTTCCAAGGCGGTGGCAATTTCCGGAAACGACTCAGATAGTATAGCTGATGAGACATATGCGGGTGTAGCCAAAATCAAGACATCTACCTCCAGGGCCCTTTTCCGGTTAAGCTCGATCTGAAATCCAGACCTTTTACTGTGGACTTTCGTGACGGTTGTGCTTAAGTGAAGAGAAGTCGAATCCAGACTCATCACCAGTGTTTCAATCAGTTCGCCCATTCCCTTTTTGAGAGAGACAAAAAGGCCTTCTGTTTTGGTCGTCATTGGCGGGTGTTCTTTCCTGGATGCTCTTCTGTTCGAGACGCAGGTAATACTCTTGCCAGTTCTTTCCCTTGCGTACAAGAGGGGAAAGCAGCTTTGGAGGCTGAGTTGATAAGCGTCTCCCCCATACACCCCAGTCATCAGTGGTTCAGCTATTTTTTGCAGGACTTCTTGACCTAGTCTACGGTGGAAAAAGTCCGCCACGGATTCATCTTCCAAGCCCGAGGTGGAGATGAAGGGCTCTAGAGCAGCCCGAATTTTTCCTTTCCAGGAGAGCAGGGGACTGCGTAGAATGTGAAATTGTGAGAGGGGTGGGGCCAGAAAAAGTCCCCCAGGGAAGGGTTGTAGCTTTCGTTTCAGAAACAGGTAAACCTGCTGATGAGCGCTTCGCGATCGAATCAAGCGTCCTTCAAGCCCCAGCTTCCGGCTCAAATCCAATGCTTGTGGTTTTTGCGATAGAAAAGAATCAGGACCGGCTTCTAAAACGAAGCCATCCAGATGTTCAGTCTGGATAATACCTCCCCATCGCGATGAGGACTCCAACAAGAAGGTTTGAGTGGTTCTCTGACGTAGACTTTGGCGCAAGAAATAGGCTGTTGAGAGGCCGGAAATTCCCCCGCCCACAATGGCAATCTTCATGCGTTTTCTCGTAGATGAGAGCAGATGGTTTTGGTCAGAGCTCGAATGAAAAGTGGGTTGTCATTGAGTGACTTGGGTCTTTCGAGACGCATCCCCCGTGAGGCTGCATACTCTTGGAAAGAGATATCTACATCGTGAAGGATCTCAACGTGATCGCAAACAAAACCGATCGGAGCCAGCAGGACGTTTTCATTCCCTTCGGCCGCCAGTTCAGACAGGACCTCTTCAACCCGAGGACCCAACCATTTTTCCTGGCTGAAACCCTGGCTCTGATAGGCAAAGGTCCATCTGGGATTGTTGAGTAACTGAGCCACTCCTGCCGCCGTCTCTTTCACCTGATCATCATAGGGGTCATGGTTCACCAGAACTCGTTCGGGAAGGCTATGGGCGGTAAATACAATCGGTAGGTCTTTGCGTTGAGACTTTGGAAAACGCAGGAGCGCCTCCTCGGTCTTAGAGGCGAATGCGCGGAGTAAGTCGGGATGATTGTGCCAGCTCTTGATGTAGGTCGTTTGTAAATCGAGATTAGAGTCCTCCAAAGCCAAGCGGTACTGGTGGAAATAGGCACCCACGCTCATCTCGGAATATTGAGGTGTCAAGCAAAGAGCAACAACGCGTGAGAGACCAGCAATCCCTATTGCTCTCACCGCCTCGCGGATGTAAGGATACCAGTGCCGCATGCCCACGAACGTGCGGCTGTGGATGCCCTGGCGCTCCAATTCAGCATTGAGCGCCATCGCCTGAGTGCGGCTGATCTCCAGAATAGGTGATTTGCCGCCGATTTTTCGATAGCGATTCTCGACTTCTACGATGAGTTCCGGTGGCGTGGGGCGCCCTCCCCGGATATCCATTACATAGGCCTCGACCTCGTCCAGAGAGCCCGGACCGCCGTAAGCCATCAATAAGATCGCTATTCTATCTTTAGACATCGCTCTATGAGTGACGTGAGTCATGGACCCACTGGACGACAGACTCCACATTTTTCTCGGGCGTTTGGGGCAAAACTCCGTGCCCCAGATTAAAGATGTAGCCGGATCGCCCTCCAGCCTGCTCTAGGACTGCAGAAACTTTGTCTTTCAAGACCTGGCGTGAACTCAAAAGTGCCACCGGATCAAGATTACCCTGGATCGCGACTTTATTTCCGAGACGGTTCCAGACCTCCTGGAGTTGGATGCGCCAATCGACACTCATCACCGTTCCTCCTGCTTCTTTCATGAGCTCGAGAAGGGTGGCGGTACCCGTCCCGAAGTGGATCGTGGGAATCAAAGATGATTTCAAATCATCGAAGATCACCTTAGAGTAGGGTAAAACGTAGCGGCGGTAATCTTGGGGTGCCAGGCACCCCACCCAACTATCAAACAGTTGCACTGCCTGGACCCCCGCCTCAATCTGTCCCTTTAGATAGCGAGTTGTTAACTCGGAGAGATTTGTCATCAATTGGTGCCAAGCTTCGGGGTACTTGTACATGAGCAATTTCGTATTGAGAAAATTACGTGAGTACCCCCCCTCGATCATATAGCTAGCGACGGTGAAGGGGGCCCCGGCGAAACCGATCAGAGGGATTTGATCATCCAATTGGCTACATACCAATCGAATGGCCTCGAAAACAAAACCCAGATTTTTTTCTGGCTTCCCTACTGTGAGACTCTGAATATCCTGTGGGCTTCGGATAGGATGGTGGATGATAGGTCCTTCACCCTGAGTGAATTCAAAGTGGCAACCCATGCTTTGCAGCGGCAGCAGGATATCGGCAAAGATGATGGCCGCATCCAGGTTGAAGCGACGAATAGGCTGCATCGTTGCTTCAGCTGCCAGTTTCGGATCTCTACAGATTTCCAATAAGGTATACTTTTGGCGGAGTCTTCGGTACTCCTCCAAATATCTCCCTGCTTGGCGCATAAACCAAACAGGTGTGCAGTCGACTTCCTGCCGCTGGCAGGCTTTTAAGAATCGTGAGTCCGTCATTGGAATTGTTTTTCTGGGAGCCGATGTTGTTCCCGGGTTATTAGACTCATCCCGGTCTTGGCCTGGGTCCCAGAAATGCATCTTTTTTGTTGAACGATCACCACTTGTAGGTCTAGATTCTAACGGTTCTGCGTAGTCGCACAGCCAAAAAAACTGAGCTGATGATCATTTCAACGAAGTGTCCTCAAGACAATCGGGTTAGGCAGTGGAATGATCAGAAGCCCTGTGACAAACGGTAATGTCGTCATCAACCATGCCACCACAAGACTACGGTAGAGATCAGCAACCATTTCATCATACTCTGCATATATTCACCTTTTTCTAATTTCCCAATTGCTCTCTGCCCTGTGGTTTGATCTGAAGTAAGGTTGTCGGGCGACCTCGCCTCGTTGGATACGCAATAAAATGTTAGTACATATATGAAACCGAGTACTAAATTACTCCAAAATGGATCGGTGGGTCAATGCTCAGCATCTGGACCCCGCAGGGGTATGGAGGAACTTGAAGTGGATCCCCTTGACAGCCAAAGGAGTCGGTTTCATAGATACACTCTAGGTCTGTGGCGAGTTCCGCCACCACCCTACGGGATGAGGATGAAGGGAGTGATCTCTTTGTCGTTTGTTCGTCGCCAATGCGGCGGTAGTGGTTTCTCGGCTCTTCGAGACCTAATTTCATCCACATCCTCAGAAAACGTGATCGTATCTTGTGAAAACGAGTACTAAGTCTGCTCATTGTAAGCTTAGAGTACATTGGAGTAGTGGACCTTTATAGGAGACTTACGAATGGATGCGTGATGAGCGGAGGGTTTTTCAAGAAGCAGGAGATTGGGGCCAAATTTGTTAAGAGAGGTCAAAGTGAAATCAGAACCTGAAAGCAGAAAAATCCGGTGGGGGGTCCTGGGATGCGCGAGAGTGGCTGAAGCGGTAGCTATTCCGGGAATTCAGCGGTCGGGAAATGGGACGGTTTTGGCTGTGGCCAGTCGGGATTTAGCCAAGGCCGAAGACTGGGCACGTCAGTTTGCCATCGAAAGATCATACGCAAACTATGAGGCGCTTATCGCTGACCCGGATGTTGAGGCGGTTTATATCCCCTTGATCAACAGTCTGCACCGGGAGTGGACTATCAGAGCTGCCGAGAGGGGTAAGCATGTTCTGTGTGAGAAGCCGCTGGCATGCAGTGTGCGGGAGGCCCAAGAAATGGTGGAGGCCTGCTCTAGATACGGTGTTATTTTGATGGAGACTTTTGCGCACCGATTTCAGCCCCAAAATCTCCAGGTCAAAAAACTGATTAATGACGGGAAGATAGGAAAAGTTGTTGGAATGACGGCAGTCCACTCGTCTGGAAGACCACCGTCGGGTGATATAAGACTTGATAAGGATCTCGGGGGTGGTGTTCTAGGGGACAAGGGATGTTATTGCGTCAACACGGCCAGGTTCATTATGGAATCAGAACCTGACTCTGTCTATGCAAGCATTGTTTTTGGCGACCAGAGTGGTGTTGACGAAAGAGTGAGAGCGGTGATTCACTTTCCTGGCAACGCAACGGTTTTTTTTCGATTCGGGGTTTTGTCTGGCTTTGGGAAACTACTATCAAGGTTACGAGCTGTTCGGGGAAGGTGGGCGTATCGCTGTGCCCACGGGTTTTACCCAACTGGATACCTACCGTCGTAACGAAGTCGTGGATACCTCAATCTTCATCACTGATACAGCGAATCACCAGGAAAAAATCGACGTGAAAGGCAAACACCAATGGCAACTCGAGGTCGAGTATTTCGCCGATCGGATCCTAAATAATGAAGAACTGCATTTTCCGGCCGAAGACGGCTTGGCAAATATGCGGGTTTTGGATGCCATCTATGAAAGTGCCAGGCAGGGGCGGCCGGTCGATCTATAGCCTGAAAAACTCGTACTGCCAAGTCGCCCGGATGAACGTTTGCTCTGCACAGTTAATCTTGACCTGTCACTTTGTCGAGGAAGTGCAGCAGAACCTGATTAAACTCCTCCGGTTGCTCGATGTTGGAGAGATGGGAAGCCGAGCGCAGGATAGCTAGTTCGGCTGACGGTATGGCTTGGCTTATAGTACGGGCCATGGAAACGGGTGTCCCCGGATCCTCTTCTCCGACCATCACCAGAGCAGGACAGTTTATTGCACTTAGACGGTTGGTCGTATTAATTTTCGCAATGGCATGGCAGCAACCGACGTATCCTTCCGGTGATGTTGACCGCAGCAAACCCCTTATCCGATCCGTCGCGTCTTGGTGTTGTTCCAGGAAAGGCGGGGTGAACCAGCGCTCAATTGTGTCTTCGACCACGGGTTCCATACCTTTAGTCTGGACGGTCCGGATCCTCTCCTCCCAGACTGGCCAGGCGCTGTCCGGCCACTGAGTTGTTGTATCACACAACACCAAACTCTGAACCATCGTGCCGTAGTTGAGCGCAAAAAACTGTCCGATCATCCCACCCATGGATAGTCCCACAAAGTGCGTGGTATCGATTCCCAGCTCCGTTAGAAGGCCATGCACATCCTCCGCCATCTGATCGAGTCTATAGAGACCAGGCGGAGTGCTGGTCTGGCCATGTCCACGCGTGTCAAATCTAAGTACGCAGTAGCGGTCTCGGAGGGCCTGTGCTTGATGGTCCCACAAGGACAGATCGCAAGCTAGACAGTGACTCATGGTCACCACTGGACCTTTCCCCTCGATCGTATAGTGAATGTCCATGCCGTTCGCCTTAATCTTCATGCTGCCATTCAGGGACACTCCGTCCCTTTGGTGAGGGTCTGCCAGTTCGCTCGTTTGGACATCCGCGATTTTAGCATAGCTTGAGTTTCGTTAATTGGTACTATGGGGATCCAACAGCAGTCGTACAAAACCCTACGTGGACAATGAGAAAATCGGTCTTGGCACTGACAATTAATCCACTGTTATCTGGAGAAAATATCTGAGATCAGCTGGAAACTACTGCGGCAACCAGGCCAGCTATTCTTGTTTCTACCCTGTGCTCATCGGTTCTAGCACTGAATGATCACCGGATCGTCGAGTGTGACAGCCTGATTGGTGACCGAAGCGACGGAACCAGGCAACAGAGCTGTACATTTCGTGTCACATTTTGTTTTTGGGAGAGAAAGATAGTCAGAAATCGGGCTGCTAGACTGGAACTCCGAGATGAACTAATTCACACACTCGACATTAGATGGACACTCGCGATACCGTTTGTTCTCATGAGGTTTTCTCCTGCTGGGGAATAGACTTATCATAGGATATTATTTATACAGGAATCAGTAGGTGGTGGAGGAGAGAACTCTTTGAGCAATAACGTGACGATTCTGAAAGTCATCGGAAACAGACGATGGTTTTTTTTCTTCTTCCTGTGGATTCTCTTTCAAGTGTTCAGCTTCGCGCAGAACAGTTGGGAAAAGCGCCAAGCGGTCGCCGTCCGGGTGGAAAGTGCTCCCAAGATCGATGGAGTATTAGACGACCTGGCCTGGGAAAAGGCGATCCCGATTAGCAACTTTGTTCAGCACGAACCGCAGGAGGGAGAACCGTCCAGCGAAAAGACAGAGGTACTGGTCGTCTATGATACAGAAGCTCTTTATGTGGGTGTAAAGTGTCACGATACAGAGCCGGCTAAAATATTGGTAACGGAGAGCGAACGAGATTCGGACCTAGTTGATACAGACTCTTTTTGGATGGTCTTCGATACTTTTCGAGATCACCAAAATGGGTTTGTTTTTGGGACGAATCCGTCTGCACTAGAATTTGACGCTCAGATTTCTCGGGAGGGACAAGGAGGAGGTGGTCTGGGTCCGGGGCGTGCCGGCAGTCGTCGAACTCAAGTCGGATCGGGCGGTGGTCTGAACAAGAACTGGGATGGAAACTGGGCAGTTGCTACCCACACTGGTCAAGAAGGTTGGATGGCGGAATTCAAGATCCCGTTCAATACGTTACGCTTCACACGTGCGCGAGATCAGATCTGGGGGGTCAATTTTGCCCGAAATATTCGTCGCAAGAATGAACAAGTTTACTGGTCACGCGTGCCTCGGCAGTGGAATCTTTACCGACTGACCTTTGCCGGGGAGTTACGTGGGCTTGAAGTGGAACCACCAACGAACTTCAAGTTGACCCCCTATTTAATTGGATCTGTACAGCGAGATTTTGAAGGGCGTCCAGAAGGGAAAAGAACTTATCTAGGCGATGCGGGCCTGGACATCAAATACAGTTTGACGTCTAGCCTAACGCTTGATTTAACTTATAACACCGACTTTGCTCAGGTCGAGGTGGACGAACAGCAGGTCAATCTGACTCGTTTCAACCTTTTCTTTCCAGAAAAACGCCCTTTTTTCTTGGAAAATGCTGGTACTTTTGCAGTGGGTAGCCCCCAACAAGTGGAATTGTTTTTCAGCCGTCAGATAGGATTCGATGGATCTGGCGGTGTTGTTCCCATCCTAGGAGGGGCTCGGTTCACCGGAAAGATCAACCGCTGGAATGTTGGATTTCTCAACATACAGGCAGAAGCAGTGGGGGATTGCTGGCTGGATAGTTTGGCCTGTGTGATTCCTGGAAATAATTTCACTGTGGCGCGCATCAACCGTGAATTTGGAAGGCGGAGCAGTTTTGGAGGTATCTTTATCGACAAAGAGACGACCGGTTCCGGGATCGGTCAAAATGATTACAACCGAACGTTTGGCCTGGATGGCCGATTAGGAATTGGGGAATCTTTTCTGGCCACCGGCTATATCGCCAAAACTTCGACGTTTCATGAAAATGATAGTGAGGATGCTTTCGATGGACCGGACCACGCGTACCACCTAACTGGGGAATATAGGACTCGTACCAAGAGGATCTGGCTTGGATATACCGAGGTTGGGGGCAGCTTCAATCCTGAAGTGGGATTTCTTCGTCGGAAAGCCTATCGCCATATTAACACAGGTATGTTTACCTACTTACGGCCTTCCTCCTTGAAGTGGCTGCGGGAAATTCGCCCCCATCTCACCTATAGGGTCTTTTACGATCTGGCCGGATTTAAGGAGAGCGAACGCATTCATATGGACAGCCACTTTGAGTGGGAGAATGGGAGCTTTTTCAGCCCTTCCGTCAACATCACTCTGGAAGGTTTTCAGCAGCCCGCTAAGATTCTGGAAAGTGACGTCCCCGGAACCGGGATGTTGGTCCCGCCCGGTTCTTACCGAAACACGGAGATTGCCTTGGCGTTTTACTCCAACTTGAGTGCACCCTTCTCGGTAGAGGCGGGAATCGATGCTGGGGGTTTTTACAGCGGTAATATACGGACATACGCACTGGCACTAAATTGGCGCCGCGGGTCACAGTTCTCAACCTCGGTGCGCTATGTCCACAACGATGCTGAACTCCCGGTTGAGGGGCTTGGCGATGAGTTTGGAGGAGACTTCAGGACCAATCTGGTGGCGACACGCATCAACTACTCTTTTACCTCGAAAGTTTTCCTCCAATCTCTCATCCAGTATAACGACGTAGCTGACAACTGGTCGGCCAATGTACGATTTGGCTGGTTAGATACGGCGGGAACCGGACTGTTTGTGGTTTACAATGAAACACAAGATCTGGCGGCGGTGGACTACGGGTTTCGGAGGAGGATTCCGGTAGGCGATCCATTAAACCGGGCCCTGTTCATCAAATTCACCCGTCAATTTTCCATTTTTTAGCTGTTAATGTCCTGTGGTAAAAGTCCTGTGAGTCGCGATGCTGAGTCGTCGTTGTCGATGTGAGGGTATCGACTGCTTCTTGTTTTTGGCGAGTGACCGCATATCCGTGGCAATCCCATCCGATTTTTATCACAGACTGCTAGGACGTTTTTGTGCCCCACACTAGTCAGGCGGCTCCAGCGCTGACAATATTCTTGTCGGATGCTTGAAAAGGTAGAGAGTATCTGGTAGTTAACGTTGGCACGGCTGTTCATCGAGAGGAGATTTGGTGCGTGGTCACTGGGGTCTTAAAATCATTAATTGAGTAGGGGTTATGTTATGAAATTAGGTTTGTTTATGATGCCATTGCATCCGCCGGAAAAACCACGAACACAATGTTTCGATGAGGACATCGAGCTGGTTGTCCGTGCTGACAAACTTGGATGTACTGAAGTTTGGGTTGGACAGCATCACACGTTAGCCTGGGAACCTATCCCGTCGAATGATGTATTCATCGCTAACGTGTTCCCGCGTACCAAGAATATCCGGCTCGGTAGTGGCATGTCTATTGTCCCTCAACATCATCCGGCCAACATTGCCGTCCGGCTCGCTTTTTTAGATCATCTGAGCCACGGTCGTTTGAACTGCGGATTTGGACAAGGAGGAGTGAAGACGGACTGGGAATTGTTTGACCTGCCGGATCCAAAGACACAGGGATTAATGACGTTAGAGGGGATCGACATGGTCCTCAAGTTGTGGCAGGCCGAAGCCCCGTTCGACTTCAAGGGTAAGTTCTGGAACATTAAAGTTAAAAGCCCTAACCACGAACTGGGAATCGGTACCCTGCTCAAGCCGTACCAGAAGCCACACCCTCCGATTGGGATGAGCATCATTAAAGGGACCTCCATGGCGGCCCGGATGGCGGGTCAGCGCGACTACATGCCCATCAGCACGAACCTGGTGCCCGTGGCAACCATTGCTGAACATTGGAAGACCTACTGTGCGGGTGCCGAAGAGGTGGGTCGAACGGTCCCTGATCGGTCGATCTGGCGCGTGTCACGAAGCATCTATGTTGGAGAATCGACGGAGGAAGCGCGCGAGCATGCCTTCAAAGGGGCTTTCCGGAAATCGTTTGAGTACCTGGTTGCACTACTCAAGTCAGTCGACATGGTCCATCTGATGAAGAACGATCTCGAGATGCCCGATGAGAAAGTGACAGCAGAGTATGCGCTGGAGAATCTGTGCATCATCGGCAATGTGGACGAATGTATCCGTCAGTTAAGGGCCATTTGGGCCGTGACGGGTGGCTTTGGCACGCTCCTGATGATTGCTCATGACTGGGACGACAAAAAGAAATGGATTCGCTCTATGGAGTTGCTGAAGAAAGAGGTCTTGCCCGCCCTGCCGACGTTGTGACTTTGAACAGCTTTTTTCAAGTCTGCCAACCTCATCGATGTTGATTGCGTCATGAAAACGTCAGGGTGCTGACTTCAGGTAGCGCAGAAGTTCGCTGTCGGTGGTGAGAATCAAGACACTTTTGGCATCGGCGGTCAGCTCATAAGTTTCTAAACTCTTCGTAAAGGCGTAGAAAGAGGGGTCACGGTTGTAGGCTGCGGCATAGATCGTCGTCGCCAGTCCGTCCGCCTTGCCCTGGATCTCCTGAGCCGTCCGATAGGCCTCCGATTGGATCTTTTTGAGGTCACGTTCCCGCTCGCCCTGGATTCGGGCTGCCTCACCTTCGCCCTCTGACCGGTAACGTTCGGCAATTCGCTTACGTTCGGCAATCATTCGCGCAAAAACATCCTTCTGGACTTCTTCCACATAATTAATGCGCTTGAGACGGAAGTCCACCAGTTCGAGTCCCAGATCCGAAGCCCGCTGCGATGCCCGCGTGAGAACCTCATCCGTGATGGCTCCACGTCCCTTCTCAATCTTTTCCAGAATAGCCGTTTCTTCCTCTGAGCCAATCAATACTTCCTCTGCTTCACGGTTACTGGTGCGGACGACTTCGACCAAGTTGTAGCGGGCAACAGCACTGCGTGTCTCTCCGTCCAGAATATCGTCCAGCCGGGACTGTGCACCTCGTTCATCGCGCAGGCGCTGAAAGAACTTCAGCGGGTCGCTGATGCGCCAGCGGCCATACGTGTCCACCCAAATAAAGCGCTTGTCCTTAGTGGGCACCTGGTTGGCATCCCCGTCCCATTCGAGAAATCGCTTCTCAAAATAATTGGTCTTTTGCACAAAAGGGATTTTGAAATGGAGTCCGGGCTGAACAATGGCGTCTCCGACGGGCTCACCGAATTGGGTAATAACCACTTGTTGGGTTTCATCGACGATGAAGATCCCACTTGTTACAATCAGCAGAAGAACCACCGCCACCGGGATCAAGATAACTCCTTTCCCACTCATTAATTTGCCTCCCTTCTGGTCCGTCCACCATCCACTACCGTTTTTAAGGTCTCCATGGGAAGAAGAGGCAGCACACCTTTGGCATCCTCGTCCAGAAAGAGTTTCCCACCGAGTTTGGGCAAGATTCTTTGCATGGTTTCCAAGTAGAGCCGCTTTTGGGTAACTTTAGGAGCACGGCGGTAAGCTTCGTGCATGGCTTTGAACCGTGTTGCATCGCCCTGGCTGCGGTTAACCCGATCCAAGGCATAGCCTTCAGCTTGTAGAACGGTTTGTTCAGCTTCGCCTCTGGCTCGTGGAATCACCTGGTTATACTCAGCAAGCGCCTCGTTGATGAGACGATCCCGCTGTTGCTGTGCCTGGTTTACCTCGTCCCAAGAGGGTTTGACCGGATCGGGTGGATTCACGTCTTGCAAGACCACCTGATCGACGGTAATGCCCGTTTCGTACTGAACGCACAATTCCTGAAGTTTTGTCTGAACCGTGGTTTCAATCTCTTGGCGTCCGACAGTCAAAACCTCGGTGACGGTGCGATCTCCTATCACTTCGCGCATCACCGCTTCATTTATGTCTCGAAAGGTCTCTGTCACGTTGCGGACTCGGAACAGAAAAAGAAATGGATCCGCCACGCGATACTGCACGATCCATTCCACGACCGCCACGTTCAGGTCTCCGGTCAGCATCAATGACTCGTCCAGATAGCGATTCCTATCGTAGAGAGTGCGAACGCCCGGTTCAAGTGTCTTGAAGCCGAACTCTTCCTTCAGCTGGCGCTGAACTGGGACCTTGAACACAGACTCCACTAGAGGAAGTTTCATTCGGAGTCCTGGATCCGTGGTCCCCCTGTAACGACCGAAGCGAAGAACCACACCCACCTCTTCGGGTTGGACCTCGTAGAAACTATTGAACAATAGTAGCAACAGAAAAAAAGCTGCCAACACGCCGAAAATTAGATTTTTCGAAGCCCTGAGTCCGCGAAGTTGATCGATGTTGATGTCTATGACTTTATTAATACCGTTTCTGTCCATAGGTTTTTCCTCACTAATAAGGTTAACATAAGTGGTCATTACCTGTCATTGATATCGGTATTCCGTTAAAGGTTTAGAAATGGACGCTGGCCGATCACCCTTCTTGCTTTTCGAGTTTCCTTTCCCTGATCTTTATGGCCGGAAGCGAGGTCTTACTTTCACTCATCCAGTCGAAATTCTGGTGGCCCATTGTCCTGGGGAAGTCCGTGCGGCCATGCGCAAGGTTCAGCGGGCGGTGAACAGCGGGCTGTATGCTGCCGGATATCTGGCCTATGAGGCGGCCCCTTCCTTTGATGCTGCCCTGAGAGTCCAGTCCGGTACGGGGATTCCTCTATTGTGGTTTGGGCTATTCCGAGAGCCAGTTACGGCAGGTGCAGAGGGTTTTGGCGAGACTTTTCACGTTTCCGCCTGGGAGCCGAGTATTGACCGAAAAGCTTACGAGGACAGAGTCAGGCTTGTGCGTCAAGCCATTGCCCGTGGTGAAACCTACCAGGTGAACCAGACGATCCGACTCCACGCTCGGTTTGAAGGAGATGACTTTGCCTTCTACCGTCACCTTTGCGAGGTCCAGAAAGCGGGGTATTGCGCTTATCTGCATCTTGGTCGCTTTCGGGTGTTGTCCATTTCTCCGGAGTTGTTTTTTCATTGGCAGAGTGACCGGATTACTACTCGGCCAATGAAGGGAACTGCACCACGAGGTAGGTGGCTAGCGGAGGATGAGGCTCAGGCCAACTGGCTGGAGAAATCGGACAAAAACCGCGCGGAAAACCTTATGATTGTGGATTTATTGCGCAGCGATCTGGGTCGGATTGCGACAATCGGCTCAGTGCATGTACCACACTTATTTGAGATCGAGCGTTATGGGACGATTTTCCAGATGACCTCGACCATCGAGGCCAGACCGCGACCCAATCTTTCCCTTCTGGATCTTTTCGAGGCTCTTTTCCCCTGCGGCTCTGTCACAGGGGCACCGAAGATCAGCACGATGGGGCTGATTACCGCACTGGAAGATTCGCCGCGACAAATCTATTGCGGTGCAATCGGCTTCGTTACCCCTCACCACCAGGCGATGTTCAACGTGGCGATTCGCACTGTCTTGATTGACAGTCAAACGGGTCTTGCAGAATACGGTGTAGGCAGTGGAATCACATGGGCATCCCAGGCCGGGGACGAGTACGGGGAAACGGTTACCAAGGCGTCGTTCTTGACAGGGGATTACCCTCAGTTCTCTTTGTTGGAGACTCTTCGACTGGAGAACTGCTGCTATAGGCTACTGGAGCGACATCTCCAGCGCCTTCAGGAGTCGGCACACTATTTCGGTGTGTCGATCTCCCCTCTTCTCATTCGCGAGGCATTGCAGTCACACGCTTGTTCTTTCCCAAACGGAGTGCGACGGGTCCAACTGCTCATTTCTCGCCAGGGAGAGGTGCAGGTGAAAAGTACACCTCTCTTGGCGTTGCCAAGGTCTCCGCTCCTCTCTGTCTTGGCGCAGGAACCGGTCTCGCGCCACAATTCTTTTCTATTTCACAAGACAACCCATCGCTCTGTATATGAGATGCGCCGAAGCCCACACAAAGACGTTTACGATGTGTTGCTGCGAAACCAGGAGGATGAGCTCACGGAATTCACCTCGGGCAATCTAGTGGTGGAACTGGAAGGTCGGCGCTACACTCCTTACCTGGAGAGTGGGTTGCTTGCAGGGACCTTTCGCGCTGATCTCCTCGATCGGAAAGAAATTGTGGAACGTGTCCTTACCTCCAGAGACCTAAAACGCGCTTCACGTATTTGGCTTATCAATAGTGTGCGCGGTTGGGTTCCAGTCTTGCTCTCGTTTTGAGGTGTACGATGAGTGGTATAGACGGTCTGAACCGAAGGGCCTACCAACGGATTCCGGAAGGGGATAGCTACGAACCCTACGTTTCTGCTTTGGAAGAGCCTGCTGAGTTTACCGTGAGGGCCGCTTGTACCGGTGTTCTTTTCGGTGTTTTTTTTCGGAGCGGCAAATGCTTACCTCGGATTGCGGTCCGGTCTCACCATTTCGACCTCGATTCCTGTGGCAGTTATGACGGTGGCTGTGTTCAAGACTCTCCAGGTGATGGGAAAGACAAGGAACAATCCTGGAAGCTAATACCTCGCAAACCATCGGCTCGGCATCAAGCTCAGTGGCCAGTGGTGTGATCTTTACGTTGCCGGCACTTTTCCTGTGGGGACTGGATCCGACGCTGGTTCAGATGACCCTGTTGGCAGTGTTCGGGGGCCTTTTAGGCGTGCTCTTTATGATTCCTCTCCGGCGTTTCTTGATTGAGCGAGAGCACGGAAATTTGCCCTATCCCGAAGGAACAGCCTGTGCGGAAGTGTTGGTTGCCAGCCAGGTAGGAGGAGGTCGCGCCAGAAATGTCTTCTTCGGTTTGGGAGCTGGTGCCGTTTTAAAGTTCCTGACCGGATGGATAAAGATCATACCCGACCAGGTCGGATTTCGCGTTCCTTTTCTAAAAAAGGCCGAGTTTGGAATGGAAGTCTCAACTGCGCTTTTTGGCGTCGGGTACATTCTGGGTCTACGCATAGCCGGAGTGATGGTGGGAGGAGGATTACTGTCTTGTCTGGTGATCATTCCAGCCATTGCAGTTTGGGGAGAAGGATGGACGGAACCACTCTACCCAGAAACCGTTAGGACCATCGCTGAGATGTCTCCAAGCTAGATCTGGACCCGTTATGTGCGCTATATCGGGGCTGGTGCAGTGGCTACCGGGGGGTTGATAACCCTGCTCCGAAGTGTACCGATCATAGTTGAGAGTGTTCAAGTGGGAGCTCGTCAATTCCAGAGGCAAGTACGAGAGGCTGGTGTTGCCGTTTTAGGGACCGACTCTGATCTGTCTTTGCACTTCGTTGTCGGGGGAGCCGCAGTGATCATTTTGGCTATGGCAGTTGTCCCTCATGTCTTCGGTCCCCTGGGGACCTTTGCCATCCGCTTGGCCAGTGCAGTACTGGTCGTGATCTGTGTGTTCTTCTTTGTCACCGTTTCTTCACGGATCGTCGGGTTGGTTGGAGTCACCTCTAACCCAACGAGTGGAATGACCATCGCCTCACTACTCAGCACATCGTTGGTCTTTCTGCTGATGGGATGGACGGGAGACGTTGGAAAAGTGGGTGCCTTGAGTGTGGGTTGTATAGTAGCTATTGCCGCCTCTGTTGCAGGGGACACGTCACAGGATTTAAAAACTGGTTTTCTGTTAGGAGCCACCCCGCGCCGCCAACAAATTGGAGAGGTGCGGGGTGTCCTGACCTCGGTGACTCTTGTCTGTCTAGCGGTTCTCTTATTAGACCAAGCGTATGGTTTAGGTACGGATGAACTGCCGGTACCCCAGGCTACTTTAATGAAGGTGGTCATCGAAGGTGTTCTGCAAGGGTCTTTGCCTTGGGCTCTAGTTGGGATGGGAGTGGGACTCGCCTTGGTGGCCGAGTTGCTTCATATTCCCAGCTTACCCTTTGCCGTAGGGGTGTACCTTCCGGTGAGCACAATGGTTCCGGTGTTTTTGGGAGGACTACTTCGCTGTGGCTTGGAAAAAAGTACTCCCTCACGTGAAGAGGCCAGACTGCGCAGAGAGAGAGGGATTATTTTCGGCTCTGGATTGGTTGGGGGAGAGGGTCTTTTGGGGGTGGGAATTGCCTCGGTATTCATATGGGGAGCACCTCGGACCAGGTTCGGGCATGACTGGTTAGGCCCGGCGTCGGCTTGGGTGGCACTGGCGGTCTTTGGAGTTCTTGTGGTCGCTTTTGTGCGAAATTGTCGATCTGGGCGACCTCCATCGGTTGATGTTATGTAGGTGCGTCATTGATTTTGTTTCAGGGTTTTTATTGTGCTAGTGTGCGCGTTTCGTGGGATACTTGATGTGTGTCAATGTCACGTGTACTCAAAGTGGCTGGTGTCCTGGCCACGGTCCTGATCTTGTGGATATTCAGCGCGGGTCAGGAAACGGGAGAGGGGAAGTATGGACTATTATCGTTGCTCCCTGCGGCGACGGCTATTATCCTAACTTTTCTGACCCGAGAAGTTCTGTTCTCCTTGTTTCTAGCTATTGTGGTCGGTGGAGCAGTCAGTGGACAGATTAATATCGTCCAACGATTTTTGATCCCCGCCATTGGATCCCCTCAATATGGACTCATCCTGCTGGTCTACCTGTGGTGTCTAGGGGGGCTCATCGGAATTTGGACTCGTACGGGAGGGGCACAGGCCTTCGGGGATTGGGCCGCCAGGAGAGTTGTGAAAGGGAGGCACACTGCCATGTTCTTTGCCTGGCTGATGGGGATCGTTTTTCATCAAGGAGGTACGATTTCGACCCTGTTGGCTGGAACTACGGTACGGCCGGTAACGGATAGGGAGCGGGTTAGCCACGAAGAGCTCAGCTACATTGTGGACTCCACAGCTTCCCCTGTGGCGGGTCTCATACCGCTCAATATATGGCCGGTTTATGTGGGAGGCCTGGTGGTGGGTACAATTCCACTTATCCCCGATCAGGCGGCTGCAGTAACGTTCTTTTATCGCTCGATTCCGATGAATTTTTATGGAATGTTCGCTGTTTTGATGACATTGCTCATGGCACTGGGTTTATTGCCCTGGACAGGACGTAAAATGGCCCGCGCCGTGCGGCGCGTGAAAAACAGTGGGGAACTGGACGCTCCGGGTGCAGTTCCTTTGGCAGCGATCGAACTGACGGAAATCAAGATCCCTCGTGGTTACCGGACCTCACCCCTTGACTTTCTAGTGTCCATCATCACAGTCATTGGGTTCTCACTTGGTTCTCATTTTCTCACTGGTTCCGTCAAGATCGCCGAGGCATTTGGGTTATCGGTAATAGTGGCGGCCATACTTGCACTGGCCAGGGGACTCAGTGTGCACGAACTGGTGGGTGGTTTTGTCGAGGGATGTAAGGGAGTCACCATGGGGGCCATTCTACTCGGTCTTGCCGTCACACTGGGAAGGGTCTCCGAAGAGTTGGGGACAGCGGAGTTCATTGTGCAGGCTATCTCACGGAGTGTAATCCCGGTTTTCCTACCCGCCATTTTTCTGGTTATCTGTATGGGTGTGGCTTTTTCCATCGGCACCTCCTTCGGTACCTTTGCCGTGATCTTCCCCCTGGCCCTTCCGTTGGCTTGGTCAGTGGCAGCGGAGCCACACTACATCTCACTGTGTTTTGCCTCGGTGATCGGTGGATCGATGTTCGGTGACCAGTGCTCCCCAATTTCGGATACCACGATTCTTTCGTCCCTGGCTTGCGGGGCAGATCTGATGGACCATGTCACCACTCAGCTGCCTCTAAGTTTAGCAGCTGCTGCGATGGCGGCCGTGGCCTACGTGGGGGTTGCGTTTCTGGTTCTGTGAAGGGTTGACCGACTGGTTGTCCGCCTGGACCCTTAGCTATAGCTAGTGGGAAGACTTACTGCGCTTGCTTGTGAGCAGCGTTCTCTGTTTTGGGCAAACTGATAAGATTGGCTAGGAGACGATAGGCACCCGGAACCCCAGCCGGGAGTTGGCGCCATAACCCCAAACCCACGTAGAACCATTTTCCCTGACCGTAGTTGGCCTCTACTAGGACCCCTTGCTTGACACCCTGATTGTATTCGAACGGATCTTCGGTGGAAATCAGGTCACGATAGCGGCGGTCTTTTTTCCCGAGAAAATAAAGCCCTCTTTCCTGAACCCAATGATCCCAATCCCGGGGATTAATTTCGTTGGGCCAATGGAAAACTGCATGGGTTGGATCGAGTAATTGAATGGGAGCGTTTTCATCGGTCACGCGTGCCCTGCTCACCTGAACAGGATAAGGAGCATAAGGGCTGTCGCCCATCTGGGAACCGTCTGGTCCCTGCACCTTTTTGTTGAACTCGGACTTGTTGTATTGAACGACCATGACGCCTCCTTCTTTGACCCAGTTCAACAGACGGAAATTATTGGTCTTCAAAGCTTCGCGGTTTAAATAGACTCGTACTCCTGTGATGATCACATCATATTGCTTTAGGTCTCCAAAGGTGAGATCGTCATCGTTCAGAAATTGAAAATTGACGCCCAATTGCTTTAGAGCTTCGGGGACTTGGTCTCCAACACCCCTGATGTAACCAATTTTCAGACCTGGCGCCACTTTCACGTCAATGGTTTTGAAGGTTACAACTGAGGGGTGATAAAGGAGTCTCTGTTGGATATGGTGGTAATCGATGATCTGGAGGCCTTCTCGATATGTTCTGCCTTTTAAGCTTCCAATAACCGCGATTTCGAACTGGCCGGCTGTGATATCCCGTGGAGGGATGATGTGAAATCTCTTTGTGATGGAGTGCCCTTCAGCAGTGAATCGGAAATCCTGCTCCTGGGGGAGAGTCTGCCACCCTGGGGGTAGATCCAAACGAACTTTACCGGTGGCAGGCTGACTCCCACGGTAGATGGCAGAAACCTGGATTTCTCGACCCTGTGGGGCATGCTCGAGGGAGAGAATGCAGATCTTTGGATCGACCTGCAGGGACAGTGTGGGCACTATAATGAGTTCATGCCGCTGTTCGCCGCCGACCCAAGGGCCTTCGTAGGGGTACTGTGCCGATTGATGCAACTCAGCGTCAGCGCCGTCGGTTTCATAAAGCACATCCACGGTCACCGCAGGGGGACTCCAGGACTTTGTGACGTGGCTCAGTTTGACAATGTGGTAGCGATCGGCGAGTGAATTGCGAGCCCAGTAAGGGCGCGTCAATTCAGAATCGTGCGCTACGGTCACGGCATAACGCTGCTTGACGATACTGTGGGCGGAGATGTGAGGTGGGTCCTCTCCCTGCCTATCGATTCTCCAGCCGAGTGGTGTGTTGACCCGGATTGCACGAAGTCTAACGGAGTCTGGGCTTCCATTGGTGATGGTGACCCTTAAGATAAACCGCTGACCGGGAATGACGGTACCTTCATCGACCAGCGCGACCATGCGGAGTTGACGCGCCAAGCGGAGTGCCTTCCAGAAATCCTTCTCTTTATGTTCAAGCATCAAGAGGATCTGGTACTTTGGCAGAGCTTTCAGGCTGGCGGATCTGACCTGAACACGTAGAGTATGCAGAGCGTTCAAACCGGTAGCCAGTGCAGATGCCGTTTTCTCCGGTGCATTCGGGTCGAATGCATTTATCGCCGCATCAATGTGCCGTTGAATCTGTGTCAGACCTCCGTGCAAAAAAGGGACGTTGACAAGTTCTTCACCCGCGTAGGCCTCGATCGCAAACAAACTGGTGTCAATTCCGTCGAAAAGGTCGCTTTCGGGAAACTTTATGGGAATAGTGGAATCGACCAATTTCCAATGAGAAGCATGGCTGTTCGATGTAGGGAGAATTTGAGGCATCCCCTGGCATCTGTGGTAAGAGCGTGCTTCCATGCCTGTTTGATAATAACTCCTTCCCAACAAAGGGTCCTCAATCCCGGTCTGCACGGATACCAGGGGGCGTTCATCCTGGATTTGTTTACCGTCTCCAGATCCCCAGCCAAAGCGCTCATAGATCTTCTTGGCCTGCCAGGGATGCAGACCTTGTTGGATCTGTTCGGGAAACTGGCTGGGATCTGCCGCTGCGCGAAAAGCTTCCAGTGAGAGGAGGCCTGAGGCTTGATGATGTTGACCGCCTCCGGCTCCCATCCGGGGTAAGGTAACGATCACCTCCGGTCGAAAGGAACGAATCACCCGTACCACATCGGCCAGAATCTCCTTTTTGTCCCATTTTTGGAAGGTTTCCTCGATGCTGAACGAATAGCCGAAGTCGTAGGCACGGGTAAAGAATTGCTCAGCGCCGTCGTAACGGTGCATCGACATCAGCTCTTCGGTACGTATGATGCCGAGAGCTTGGAAGAGTTCAGGGCCGATTTCATTTTGGCCTCCCTCACCTCGGGTCAGGGTGAGTAAGGCCGTTCTCAAGCCGCGTCCGCGTCCGAGCATAACGAGTAGTGGATTATCTTCATCATCTGGATGAGCGGTAATATGCATAAAACTTGCTGTCATCGGCAACTTACGTAAGGCGAAAGCAAGGCCAAGTGACCCTTCGTCGTCGGGTAAAGGCCGCAGTTGGGCCTGAATTGGGTCTGAAGAATGAGTAGACGCCAGCAGTGCGATGACGAGCAGGAAAACTTTGGAGGTGAGTCTAATAATAGTGTGGCTTCCGCGCTGCTGGAGGGGATGTCTTGTCAAAATCGTTTTGTTATTGATTGATCACTTTACTGGGAGGTTCGCCAGGCCACAATTCGGTGTTAAAGCGCCAGCGTGAAAATCGTAACTGTTGTGCCGTCAGGTCTTCTCGAGTTTCCACACGGACATCGACGATTGTAGTTCCTTCGAGGACGGGAACCAGCTGAGGAAAAACGAAAGCCGTCTCTCGCGGAATTTTCAAGCGCCTGGACCTTTCTGTGATGTTATCTCGCCATTTGACGTTGACACGAGTGCCAAAGCGATCGAAAATTGCGGCGCTCGCCTGGGCATCGCCGGTGGATTTAATGATCTGAAGTCGACTGAGGAGTTCTCCGACTCCCTCCCGAACTTTGCTTAAATCTGTAATTTCGACGTAATACTTGCCATTGAGTCGGATCACGCTTACGCCACGGTTTTTACCGGTATCTTTCCCACCTTCCACCAGGTAACGCAGAACGAGTTCCCGGCCTTTACGATGAGCTTCCCGGACGATATCGTCCTGGAGCGATCGGTATTGATTCATGTGTCCTTGTAGGTAACCAATATACTGCGCTTCTGCAACCTTTTGTTGCTCCACTGCGCTGAAGGCACCGATTTCCACCAATTTAGGATCGAAGATGTGGTAAAGCGTCACCAGGTCCGCCCGGCACTCCTCCAGAGCCGAAAAGGCATGCCCAATGAGAGTACGAGGATCAGCCTCCAGATCGTCGGCAGGCTTTCCAGAGCCGTGTCCAATCACCTCATGCATATAAACGGTCCATTGTCTAGCTAGTTTCCCGTGTCTGCGATAGATATCCTGATGTTTCGGCAAGTAAAATTCCTCGATAATCTGTTCACGGATTTCCTCAGACGCAGCTTTCTGAATATTGACGAGGATGATATTTTTGCTGCCCACATCCCGGCGAATGTCCGCGTAATTGGGGAGATTGTAAGCAACTGGAGAGGTTGGCCCGGAATCACCGGTTTCCACAATAACCTGAACAACATTGGCCACTGGTGGAGTTACTCGGTCTCGTTTATAAATGTGCGGCCAGGGCATCTTCTTCTCAAAATAGCTAGCATGGTCGGCCAACTTGGAAATTAATTGGGAGTCAGAAGTAAAACTGACGTTTGCCTCGAACTGGCCGATCACTCCACGTGGATCGTAGTATTGTTCGATAAAGCCATTCAGGTAATCGACTGTCGTATTCGATTTGAGCCAATGAATCGAATATTTGCGAAAACTTTCTTCTTCTCCCGTCTTGTAGTATTCAAGCAGCGCCTGCAAACCCTTTTTTTGTTCCTCGGACTCCGCCAAGGGAACGGCCAAACCCAGCCAGTTAGAAATGGTCTTGAGGTAGTTACCGTAGAGGCCTCCAATCTTGTAGGTGAGAGGGACAACCTTGCCGTCCTGTAGATCAAAATAGACATTCAGACGCCGCTTCCATTGTGGAGAAACCTGTTGGTCGAACATCTGAGCGGTGATGCCCGGGTGGTAAAGATGGACGAAACTAGTCGCCAGGATATCGTCTCCGTCTTTCTGGTTGGTTTGCAGTGGTTCGAAATCGGCATCAAAAATATGGGGACGCAAACGCTCTAGTTTTTGATCCACACTCTCGCCTTCCAGCAGATCGAAGGTTGCGCCTTCCCGGGCAGCGTGATGGACTGCACCTTTAAGAACTTCAAAGGTCAGGAAGTTGGGAACGTACTTGAGGTGCGATTGGGCGCCGTATTGCCCATGGTTAATCCAGATATACTTCAAGTAGTCGTGTACTGCGTCACGCGCGGGGAGCGATAAATCATCAGAGTGGAGATAGATTTCTTCCAGGAGTTTTTTTATCTCCCAGGCATACCGATGTGTCTGATGGGTAAAGATATCATTTGCGGCAATGGCCGCCCGGTAAAGGTAATAAGCCAATTTCTTGCGGGGGAGCGAAAGATTTTCAAAACCTTCAGCGTTAACCCCCAAGACCAGGATGTCCTGTCCATCTTTGCCGAGTCGTTCTAGTTCCTGGACGTACCGGTCTGTTTTTACTGGCCCTTCTTGAGATTCTCCCAGATCTCTTCGAGAGGGGTAAGTCTGATCGTTCGTGCATCCAGCCATGAGAAGGATCAAAGAAAGGCCAAAAAGGTAGCGCATGGCAGTTTACTCCGAAGGAATATTAGATAGTTGTGCACGCCTTTTTACCCGCTTTGTGTCCCCGAAGCTAGTTGTAAAAGTTGTGTGGTTAGGCGCCAAGAGGAGTCGATGCCAATGTCCCGTCCCCGAATTTCGGTACGCCTTCTGACGAGCGCGAGAACGATCGACACGGTGGGCATCGGCGAGGAGAAGCGAGGCGACACAACAGCTGCAAACCTCTGGCACCTTCCGGTTGTATAGCGTGGGGTTCGTTTGTTTCGCGTCGCCTCCTCACCGATGAGACGGTATGACCCCGATCACGTGCCTGGCATTCTGGCTCACGGTGCTCACAACCCGTTCTGTCTCGCACTATCAAGCTAGCTGATGCAAAGGCTGGACGAAAACAAATCCTCTTTGAAAACTGTGTTCATCTAGACCGATGTGTGCGAAAGAGGACCTTTAGTGAGCTGCGCTCGACGGATCGGAAAGCACAGAGCCGAATTTTCCTTCTTCTTTTTGTTTAGCTTCCTCTATCGTTAGAGCCCCTTCCAAAGCGCTTCCTGTTTCGGTAATTCGGTTGTCATCCTTGCACAGGACCACGTCGTTCTTTTCGACCCACTCCTGATATTCATCTGGCACTTCCTCTTCCGGGTAAATCGCATTAACCGGGCAGAGGGCCACACAAGCGTCACAATCTATGCACTCGTCGGGATTGATGATCAGCATGTGGGGATCTTGAATTTCATAAAAACAGTCCACAGGACAATCTGCAACGCATTCGGTGTAACGAGAATCCACACACCTATCAGTAACGATGTAAGTCATCTGTGCTCCTTAGGATCCCCAATGTAACACGGGAATAGGGAATCAGGCAAGCCCCAAAGGTGTGTTGCATTTTTCCTTGTTTTCATCCATCATGATGCCCATGGTTTATTGTCGGCAAGGGAGGAGATTTCATTATAAGAAAATGATACTTTACAGGGTACTCTGATCAGACATACATTCTCATGCGTGTCTTAGCCGGCTTGCTTTTTGCAGCTCACCGGGCCCAGCAGTTTTTGGCGTTTTCTGTGTGACTCGGGCGAAACGGCCCTGTTTCTGTGTTACTCCTCCTCGCGGGTGCCTAGCATCGACTGATGGTCACGCCTCGAATCAGAAACCCCTTCACCCGCAATGATATAGCAGGTCGTTTATGGGACAGGGTACTAGCTATCCTGTGAGAAAAGTTATGTGGCGTCGCCCTTTGGGTTCTAGCAGCATAGGCACGTCTGTGGTGTGGCGCCTCCTCGGCAATGGCGCCGTTTTGATCGGCACGTCCGGCATCCGGGCCCATAGCACTCGTAACACCACATGCTGTCCTTTCGCCGCGGGCTGCTGGGCTGTCATTTTCAGGTCTCTGATTTCCTCCATGTGGCAACTTCTGTGTTGTCGGTTAGGCAGAGGGAGGAACTAAAGGACAGAAGGGATCATGTTTCAAATTGCCGAAAAATTTCCCCACAACTCTATTCGGCGGATTTTTCGTCCCTTTCAAGAATTCGCAAAGTTAGAAGCATCGGGAGGTATTCTTCTACTCCTTTTTACGGTGGTGGCTCTGATCTGGGCCAATTCACCTTATGGCAGCGGCTATTTTAAGTTGTGGCAAACAGAACTGAGTATTTCTTTCGGTTTTTTGACCCTCTCGAAACCCCTCATTTTGTGGATCAACGAAGGGTTGATGGCGGTTTTCTTTTTCGTAGTAGGTCTGGGGATCAAGCGGGAGTTTTTAGTTGGAGAACTGGCTTCCCCTCGACAAGCAGCACTGCCCATGGCTGGTGCTCTGGGCGGGATGTTGGTGCCTGCGGCTCTGTACGTATTCTTCAATCTGGGAACAGATGGAGTGAGGGGTTGGGGGATCCCAATGGCCACGGATATCGCCTTCGCGATTGGTGTCCTTTCCATCCTGGGCAAAAGGATACCGTTGTCGATCAAGGTGTTCTTGACGGCTTTGGCCATCGTGGACGACATAGGGGCGGTGTTAGTCATTGCAGTTTTCTACACAAAGGAAATCTCTTGGTTGAGTCTGGCTATTGGTGCCGGTTTTCTACTTGCGCTGATAATCCTGAATCTTTCCCGAGTTCGCCACCCATTAGCCTACCTGTTGTTCGGCTTCGGTTTGTGGATGGCCTTTTTGAAATCGGGAGTTCATGCCACCGTGGCAGGGGTATTATCAGCCATGACCATTCCAGCTCGAAGTAAGATAAGCACAGACGCATTCGTGGCTCAAAGTCGAGAGATGTTGATGGTCTTCGGACGAGCTGCCAGGACGCCAGAAAACGCTCCAAACAGCGCGGATCAACAGGCGGCTTTGCACTCTCTAGAGAGTGCTTGTGAGAGGTTGGAGACACCCATGCAGCGCTTGGAACACGGTCTACACCCCTGGGTAATTTATCTCATCATGCCGCTGTTCGCGCTGGCCAACGCGGGAGTGATGCTGGCTGAGGACATTCCGAGGAGTCTTGTGAGCCCGGTGAGTTTAGGTATAGTGCTGGGCTTAGTGATTGGGAAACCGATCGGAATCACTTTGTTTTCATGGCTGGCGATAACCCTTGGTTTAGCCGAGTTCGGCCGGGGAGGCCGTTGGAAGTATCTTGTCGGAGCAGGTTGCCTGGCGGGAATTGGTTTTACCATGTCTCTGTTCATCGCCGGCTTGGCCTTTGGGAACACTCCTAGTTTATCTACAGCTAAGGTGGGCATTTTGGTGGCGTCGGTCATTGCTGGCATTACGGGTTGGCTTATCCTGATGGGGAGCAATCGGAGGAATAGTTCGAGCGAGCAGGTGATTGTCAATGGAGAGGATAATCGATAACTGCTTATGAGGTTCGTGTTGAAATGCGCTATTTTCTATTTTTAGCGAAAGTTCTCGTATTGTTTTGCCTTTTACACGTTCAGCATTCTTTCTCGTTGGGAAAGAGAGTCGGAGTCTTGTTGATCGCTCACGGTGGAGATGACAAATGGAACATGGCCGTGGAAGAGATGGTCGTCCCTCTCCGATCGTTTTGTCGGGTTGAGATCTCCTTTGGTATGGCACACCGCGGCTCCTTGCAGGAGGCGGTTCAGCGCCTGGAGAAAACCGGGGTTACTCGCATCGCAGCAGTACGACTTTTTATTTCACCCGACTCATTTCGACATCAGACGGAATATTTTTTGGGAACTCGACCCGATCCACCGGTCCACTTCATCCAACATGATCACTCCAGCCCGCACATGCAGGATTTGAATACAACAATGTCTTTACCCTTACCCATCAGGCGACAAGCGGAAATCATTTTGAATCGAGAGGGACTGTATGAATCACCCTTGAGTGGTCAGATTTTGGTCGAGCGTGTTCAAGGTCAAAGTGTTTCACCTGAGGAAGAGTCCATACTGGTACTGGCGCACGGCGAGGGTGATGATAGGCTCAACCAGCTGTGGTTGAGAAAACTGAACAAACTGGCGGACAGCGTGCGAAAAACAGCACCTTTCCGTGTAGTCCGCGTTGAAACACTTCGGGAAGACTGGAACCAAAAGCGAGCGGTGGCGGAGCGGACAATTCGCCAGTTCGTTGAGCAGGAAAATAGTAAAGGAGGGCGTGTTATCGTGGTTCCATTCCGCATTTTTGGGTTTGGGCCCTACAGAGAAGTGCTGCAAGGTTTGCAGTATGTGGCGGACGGAAAGGGCTTGTTGCCACACCCTTCTATACGGGACTGGATCAAATTGCAGGCGGCTGACTGTTTCTCCCAGGCCGGCTGGGAGAACCCTTTTTTTGAAGAGGGTGAGACCTAAATCAAGCGGCCTTCTTGGTTGAGCTCATGGGCGAAACAACCCTGGGTTTCTTGGTGGTGTCAGGCATACTGATTGTCAGCGCCGTTCTCACCAACCTCTTTGCACGCGCCATGTACCGCCGTTGCCCTTCCTGCGGGACACTGAACGCCCAAAGACGTACCCATTGTCGAAGTTGTAGCGGTCAATTAAATTGATGGATGGTCTTAAGGGACGTCCCGTTTGACAGACTGGGAGGGTAAGAAATGGATAGTCTACTCTTCTGCTTTTCCTTGGCACTAGAAAGATACATACTTAAAAAAGGGAGCGAGGAGACTGTCTATTTTCCTGTTATGTACGGGAAAAATGCTAGAATGCCATTTTTGCGCCGAGTGTCCCCATCGTCTAGCCTGGCCGAGGACACCGCCCTTTCAAGGCGGAAACACGGGTTCGAATCCCGTTGGGGACGCAGTGCCTAAAAATCAAGAAGTTAGTATAAAGAAATAGGACAATCTCCGAATTGCAAGGCTCTGAAGTGGGTGAGTCCCTCCTAAGTTCAGAAACAAGTCTGAAGAAGGCTCAGCGAGCAAACTGCTAGCCCGATTCCCACATAACTGAGCTTTGCCAGGCGCTCTTTCAGGAACAGTACGGAAACGATGGTGATGAAAATTAGGCCTCCTGCACTTGTTACCGGAAAAACAATAAATCCTGGGAAAACCTCCAATGCCTTCAAGATAAAAACGGTCTGAAAAAAATTAGTGAAACCCAGTGTTACGCCACACAGAAATTCTGCGGCGGAGGGCCTATTTATCCGAACTGCCAATAGGATAGCGGATGCTGCTGCTGCAACCCCAAATGTAGTGAGGAGGTAAGCGGGTAGTTCCTCTGAAGGCGCTGTATGTTCGAATGCCTCCTGTGCCAGTCGTGCGCTTCCTGACGCGATAAAAAAGTTAGCAGCAATGAAGAAAGAGGCAGGCGGGAGGGGGTTTTTCGATGCCCAAGCAGCACGCCGCGGTTTCCAATCAACACTAGGGACAAGCAAGCAAGACCAATGCCCACAATCTGTGTTGCTGTGGGATGTTCACCCCAGAGCAGGATGCCAAAAAAGATAGGCATAAGGATGGACAGCCGTGACAAGACTGCAGTTAACGACGCACCCCGCCAAGTCAGGACCTCTATCATGAGTATGAAGGCAAGGAAATAACCCAAGCCGTTGACGGTGCCGAAAAAAATGAGAAGATCTTTCAACCGAGAGTGAACCTTGTTGCAGAACAAGTATTCCCGCTGCGACCTCGGCTGCGATGTAGCTAATTAGTCCGACCGTCAATACATCGTAACGGCGTTCCTGGGCCCAGCGTACTCCGAGAAGAAAAAGGGAACTGAGGATGATGTTCAGAACAAGATAAACTATCAATTTACCTAAATACTAGCAGCCTGTCGAAAAAGTCCAATGGGTTGCGTTACGAATACCGTGGTACTGGATGTGAAGCTCGCCGATCGAGGCGATGCCGAGCTATCATCGAGGATGGGCAACACCACAGAAGGGTCCGCTGTGCCGCAATAATAAGACAGGTGCCAGGGGTTGGTGGCTGCTGGACTGCTTTGCTCGTCGTCGCCGATGCAAGGGTGCCGCCCTCTCCTCGTGCCTGGTCAGCGCAGATTCCTGGTGCGCGACCCTATACGACTTTTACCACGGGCTGCTTGCCCAAAAGAAACAGATTTGCTTAAGCCGAGCTGGTGTTCTTTTTTTTAATCCTTAAAAGGGAGATGTGGTCCAAGAGGAGTACCACTCTAGGAAGGTTCTTCTCAGTGACACTTCAAGATCATTGGCTTTGTTCATTCTGTCTACCAAAGACAGCTACAGTCTAGCCACATATCCGTATTGGAACTGGTGTGTTACAGATGCGTGCTGTCTTGAAAAAATCGATCCACTTGTCCAGGGTGTTCTTATCGAGGTCGGAGGTGCGCTTTTTTCTCTCGACATTGTGGAGTTTATCGTGGCCGGCGATGATGAGCTGTAACTGAGCTTCCGACTCGTCCAAGCCGCGGTTGTTCGGGGAGGGAATGTGGGAGAGAGCTTGGCAGCGGGCGGTAAAGATCCGTGCCGGAAACCCACCTACAGGTTCTCGGCTCCGGACCGTGAACTGAAATCCTTCCCTGCACTGTGACCGGAGCAGCTCTCGGGAAAGATTGAGGACGAGATCCAAATCTCTGTGGCTGTTCTTGCTGCTATTGAATGTGATCAGTTCGGTCCAGTTCTTGACTGTTTCATGGCTGCGCACGAGCTTGGCCTGATTTTTGGTAATCTCGTTTCCAGCTCGCACAAGACACCAATTGTCCTCATCGGAGAAGTCTAGACAGAGATTTTCTTCGGCCTGCTCCTTGGCCCCGGCCTGCCGGAGAGTGCGAATTATTTTTTTATGGTCATTGATGGTGGCAAACATTAGAGCGGTCCCACCTTTGTTTTCGATTACATTGACATCCGCCCCGGCCTGGATCAACATTCGCACCACTTGATTGTGTCCCCGAACTGATGCGACTAGTAAGGCAGTCCAACCATTTTCATCCTTTTGGTTGACGTCAGTACCCTCATCCAGCAAGGCCTGGACAGTGTCGATGTGGCCTTCGGCTGCGGCCCAGATAAGCGCGGCCACACCCTGTCTGGTATTCGCATCACCGTGCGCTGTCAGCAAAGCTCGAACTTTGGCGGTTTGGCCCCTCTTGGCTGCTTCGATCACCTCTGGATTGACTTTGTTAGCAAACACGACCAATAGAGGGGCAAGCGCTAATAAGATGCGTATCATTGTGGATAGCTACTAAATATCTCTTCTTCAGTATTCGTCAAAGAGCCTCGATTATACCATCACAATCTTCAAGATAAATGGTTTGTCACAACACTACAGTCTAAGTATCGAGTACTAACCAAAGGCAAGGTCTTCCGCCCGTTCGATCAAGGTCTGGATAGCAGAAAGACCTTGGTTCCAAAAAGCGGTATCGCTGAGGTCTACGCCAAGTTTTGCCACCAGTACGTGTGGCCAATCTGATCCTCCTGCTTCTAACAGTCGAAGGTACTCTTTTGCAAAACCTGCCTTGTCTCGGTGGTAAGTGGCAGAGAGTGCCAAAGCCAGCAGTTCTCCAAAAGCATAGGCATAGACATAGCCTGGTGTCTCAATAAAGTGGGGAATGTAACTCCACCAAATGCGATAATGGTGACCCAGTTTGACGCTTTCCTGAAACATCGGACGTTGAGTGTCAATCCACAATTCGCTGAGCTTCTCAGAGGAGAGTTCTCCCTGACTGCGACGGTGGGTATGAACCCGGTCTTCGAAACGGTTGAGGGCCACCTGACGGAAGACGGTCGCAATGGTGTCATCGATTTTTCCGATCAACATGGACAGCTGCACACTCGGGTTCTTTTCCTTCTCCATTAGTCGCTCAAACGCAAGCATTTCTCCAAATACCGAAGCGGTTTCGGCTGTGGTCAAAGGGGTATCTGCATGTAAGATGCCCTGCTTGCGAGACAGATACTGATGTACGCCGTGACCCAGCTCGTGAGCTAGGGTCTGAACGTCTCGGACATTCCCGGTATAGTTCATCAAGATGTAAGGGTGCGCACTTGGAACGGTACTGTGACTGAAGGCTCCTGCTCTTTTGCCGCCACTGACGGCGGCATCGATCCAGTGTTGTTCGAAAAAGTCCTGGGAAATGGAACCCATAAGGGGGTGAAAGGACTGGTAGGCCTCCAGGACAAGTTGGCATGCCTGGCTCCAGGAATAGTGGGTTTTTGCCTCTCCGACCGGGGCGTAGCGATCATAGTCGTACATTTCATCCAGTTCGAGTAGTCTCCGTTTGAGGTCATAAAATCTCACGACCAGGTCGTAACGCCCGGTGATGGTGTCAATCAGAGTGTCTACTGCGTTATCCGAGATTTCGTTCGACAGGTTAAGGCTGGAGAGCCAGGTCGAGTAGCCACGTAATCGGTCGTCAGACGCTTTATCGGCAAGAACGGTGTTAAAAACGAAGGTCAGGTGTCGCAGCCGTGAACTCAATCCTTCAGTGAGTGACAAGGCAGCCTGTCGACGTTTCCCACGATCGTTCTCATAGAGTTTAGAGAGCACCTCCGTAACCGTTAATTCTTGACCATGATAGGGGAAACGTATGGATCCCAGAGTCTCATCGAAAAAGCGCTTCCAGGCTGTAGGTCCAGTAACAGCTTTTTCACAAAGAATTTTTTCCTCCGGTTCAGTGAGGAGGTGTGCCTTCATTAAGCGTTGTAGTTCAAGGTAGTGTTTATAGGGAGTCAGTGCAGAATGTTCTAAAAAAGAGTTTGCGTGAGCGTCGTTTAAGTCAACCCATTCCAGCTCAAAGAAGAGAATTTGTTGATAGATCCATGTCAAGTTTTCGCGAACTTTCTGTAAGAGTGCACCTCGTTCCGGGCTTTCAGTTTGAGTGGACCAGTCAAGGTAAGCGTAGCTGGAGGCACAGCTCAATCTTTCCTGCAGCGCAGCAAAACGTTTCAATGCCTCACTCAAATTGTGAGGATCCAGTGACGCAACTTGTCCTCTGTATCGATCGGCAAAGGTTTTCGCCTCCCGTCTTGTCTTTTGAAGATCCTCCTCGAGATCTCTTTTGTTTTGGTAAAGAGATTTCAGGTTCCAGTGAACGTCCTCCGCTCCGGTGGCGACTCGATTCATAGGTTTCATTGAACTCCTTTCAATCTTGAAAACGGGTGGCCAGGACCAGAGCGTCCTCGCGTCCCTGTGCCGTGCGGTAAGAGGCCTTACGAATGGCTAGTTTGCGAAATCCCATAGAGTAATAAAGCTCAATAGCGGTCTGATTGGAAAGGCGTACTTCCAGCAGGACGATCTCTGCTCCACAGCCATGGGCATGGTTGAGTAGATGAACAAGCATCCGGCGTCCGAGACCGTGCCGGCGAGACTGAGACCGGACGCACAAGTTTAAAATGTGTGCTTCGGTTCCCTCCATTGATATCACACCGTAAGCGTGAACCACACCGTTTTGTTCCAATACCCAGCAGCTGGCCGACTGCAGGCAATCACGGTAGAGAGGATAGTTCCAGGGGTCAAAGAAGGTGTCTTTTTCGATCTGCATTACTTGGGTCAGATCTTTTTCCCCCATGGGTCGTAAGCAAAGTTTCCTCATAGATCTGTTTGCCTCGAGAGAACGCACGGAGAAGCAGGTGAAGATAGGAAGGGCGCTGCGATTAACCTTGGAGAATGGACGACCTGTCGATTCTCTGTAAGGTTGAGTTAGCTTCGTTCAGGCCTCCCATGAAGAACCTTCGGTTTGAATATCTATGGTCCTCCAAGTAATTCCATGCCATGGAGGATAGAGGTCAGAATGGACAGCACCGATAGCAGCAGGCAAATGGCAGCTGCCACGAGGTGATCGATGCGTTCGGGGCGTAACGGGTTCAGCCACTTTGCTATGATATAGCCTCCGGCAAAGCCACCCAGATGAGCCAAGTTGTCAATACCGCCCATGAAAACTCCAAAAAGAAAAAGGATCAGAGCATAACTGAGCGCCTGACTACCCAGAGCGTTACTAGCACCACGCCGTCCCGCGTGAACTAGAGCTCCCAGTAACCCGAAAATAGAGGCTGATGCCCCAACGGTGAAATGGGCGCCTCCTAAAATAGGGATGGAAACGAAAACCCCTGCCCAGGAGCTGAGGAAAAAACCGCTGATGGCGGAGACCGTGTAGATAATGACCATGCGGCTCGCTCCGTACAACTCCGCGGTGGCCGGGCCGAGTTGGCGTACCCACAGTAGGTTGAAGAGGATGTGAAGCAGGCTTCCGTGCAGCCAAGCCGCACTCAACACGGTCCACCAGCGGCCGCAAGTAAAGATGGGGAACGAACCGCTCGCCCCAAAGAGAAAAAGACTTGCTTGACTGGGGGAAAGTAAGGAAAAAAGGCTCTGCATGCGAATACTCTGCGGATCAACTACAAGGCAGGCGATGTAGAGTACAATGCACCCCCAGATGACTAGTTGGACAAAACCGAGGTCTTTACCGAGACGTCTGAAAATCGACGCATAACCCCACAAACCCGGATTCCTGCATCCACAATGAAAGCAGTGCTCATCCTGGACGCCAACCAGCCGGCCACAGCTGCGGCAGACTGCCGATCCCGTTTTTTGGCGTTTCCACATAAAGGCCCTGACAACCTCCGATGCTTGAAAATTCGGGGACAGTCACTAATTCTTAAAAATTGGTAACTGGAATTGGTAGCTGTCCTGTAATCGTCCACCTAACCAGAGCTAAGAATAGTCTTTCGCGCTCACTGACACAAGGATTCTCGGAGGTGGTTGCCTTTGTCACAAATGTTAACGCATTCATGAAACCGAAGACAGAGATTGTGTTAAACGTTCATCACGGCATCATTAATCGAACCAACGAAGGGTTCTAAGACTCGGTTGTCTCGAAAATATGAGATCTTACGATTGCATTGTGGTAGGAAGCGGTGGTGTGGGTAGCGCTGCGCTCTACCAGTTAACCAGGCGAGGAATACGAGTGGTTGGGATCGACCGATTTTAACCGGGTCATGACCGAGGCAGCTCGCATGGGGAAAGTCGACTGATCCGTCTCGCCTACTTCGAGCATCCTAACTATGTTCCACTGGTACATCATGCCCGTAAATTGTGGGCTGAACTGGCCGATCTCTCGAGTCGACAGCTCTATCACGAAACCGGTCTTCTACAAATCGGCCCAGCCGGTGGAGTAGTATTACCCGGTGTTCTGGCCAGTGCTGGAGAGCACGGACTTGAGATCAAAGAGCTGATCCCTACTGAGGTGGAAGATCGCTATCGTGGCTTCCGAGTTCCAAAGACAATGAAAGTGATTTTCGAGCGTCGTGCAGGTTACTTGCACATCGAGGCCTTTGGGGTGCAGGTTTCCACCGATCAGGGCAACTATCGGGTGGAACGCCTGGTGGTGACTCCCGGTGCATGGGAGATCCAGCTCCTCGGGGAGTTGGGTATTCCTTTTGAGGTGCGGCGCGAATCTGTTTTCTGGTATGCGGTGAGTGACCCCACCTATCGGGCTAAAAACAGTTGTCCTGGGTTTCTCTTTGAAACACCGGTGAGCGTCTTTTATGGCGTGTCCGAGATAACCCCTACTGTTGGAATCAAAGTTGCCGAGCATTATTGTGGCTAGCCAGTTGGCGATCCTCCTAGCTCCGAATCGTCAAATTGACCCGGGAGATCAGCACAGGGTTGAATGGTTTCTAACCCAGTATCTGCCTGGAGTAGTTCATCGTTGTCAAAAACATGAGGTCTGTCTTTACACAATGATGCCTGATCAGTATTTGGTTATCGACCACCATCCAGAATATCTCCAGGTAGTCTTCGCCGTAGGTCTTTTTGGGTATGGGTTTTAGTTCATTCCTAGTCTTGGGTGGAGTGCGTACTGACTTGGTAATCGAAGGTAGGACAGATGTTCCAGTCCATCTTTTAGATTGTGATCGCGTGGTTTCGTTCAAGTGATTCTTGCAATCAATGGAAATAATGAACGGATCGAGAGAAGACGATTGGGCTGTCTTATAGACAAAAGACCAGCAAGGCACCGGTCAGGACCGAACCTGCTCCCGCTGTCCCGTAGCAGAGGATGGAAACCGGAGTTTTAAAACCCCGTAACCCCATGTCCATCAGCACATAACGAAACCGATGTGCCCAGTGAAAAAGTGGCAAAGAAATAAGCAGGAGGAGGTAAAGCCTAAAAAGAGGATTGGTCAGCGCCGTAACGAGTCGTTGGTAACTGATGAGCTGGGGAGAAATCCACCCAAAAGCAATTCCAACTCCGATAAGGATGTGGACCGGTAAAAAGAAAGCTGCAACAGTGCCACCTGCCGAAAACAATGCCCACCATACTGGATCTGAGGTTTTTAGTTTGATCGCCATATTAGATCATAATCCAAAGGTAGAGAAGAAGCCCCGAGATCAGCGCCCAGACCAGGTAATTTGCAATCACCACCAGCACGGGATGAACCACTTTTTGACCCACGCGCAAAACCATAATAGTCGGCATTAAATGAAGCCAGGTGACTGTATGGTACAGGGAAAATAGGGCAATCACTACCAAGAGTGTTTTTGCAAAAGGGGTTTGAAGAGCCTCAAGATGGGTCCGATAACTACTCTCACCCTGAGCCAGACGGTATATTCCCACCAGATACATCAGTAGAAACAAAGCAATAAAGACAGCTGAAAGTTCACGCATCATAAAAAGGAAGTATTTCCAGTTCTGCAACCACCATAAGGGGGACAAGCGAGGCTTATACGGTGGAAAAGGAGGAGACGGTTGTTGGTTCATCTCTTTCCCCAGGGCCAGATCATTGACACGAGATAATTCTTTGTTAGTCGAACTTTAGAGCGTTGGATGGCAGCTGCCGGATCGACGTGTTTGGGACAAACAGTAGTGCACTCTCCTACAAATGTGCAGTCCCAAATCCCTTCGTGGCTTCCGATAATTTCGGATCGTTGGTCCCGACCCTCGTCTCGTGAGTCCAGGTCGTATCGGTGGGCCAAAGCAATCGCAGCCGGTCCAAGAAAGCTGGGATCATTACCGTAGACCGGACAGGCGGCGTAGCAGATCACACAATTAATGCACATACTAAACTGCCGATACAGGTTCAACTGCTCCGGTGTCTGTAAGTACTCCCCTTCCTGGAGGGGTTTTTCTTCTTCGCGAATGATCCAAGGTTTGACCTGGTGGAGCTTTTCGATGAAATCGCTCATGTCGATGACCAGATCACGAATAACCGGAAAATTGGCCAGTGGTCCGATATGGATCTTATCTGAATAGTCTCGAAGAAAAGTGGCGCAGGTTAGTGTGGGAGTGCCATTAACCGTCATCCCACAGCTGCCGCAGACTCCCATCCGACAGGACCAGCGAAAGGTCAGAGTCCCGTCCATCCGGTTCTTGATGTAGTTCAACGCATCGAGTACCACCATATCGTCCCGATAGGGGATTGTGTAGGTCTGTTCGTAAGGTTGTGCACTCTTCTCGGGGTCATACCGCACAACTGTAATCTTGATGTTGTTCATAGGCGAGGCGTGCTTGTTTAGATCATTATTTCAGGGGTTAGTGCATTTGGATCAGCTGTTAAATCACTTTTTGTTCAACGGACGGGGTTGATCCATCTAATACTTCCTTTCTTGTGGCGGCCAGCGAGTAATTTTCACCGGCTGAGGCTCAAGACGAGTTCCCTCCGAAGTGGCGTAGGCCAAGTGGTGGTGAAGGAATTTCTCGTCGTCACGCTGCGGAAAATCTAAGCGTGCCTGGGCACCACGGGATTCCTCTCTCGCTAGTGCCGACTGAGCGATGCAACCAGCTACTTCCAACATAAAGTCCAGTTCCAGGGCAGCTATCAGCTCAGTGTTAAAAATGCTACTGCGATCATCGATGCGGACACTATTAAAACGTTCGCGCAAGGTTTGAAGGGTGTCGCAAGTCTCCTGCAGACCCTCCCGCGTGCGGTAGACTCCACAGTTCTTTTCCATGGTGAGGTACATCTCGTCTCGGAGAGTGGCAATACGTTCTGTGCCGGTTTTTTTCTTCAAAAAAGTTTTTTCGATGCGCTTTTGCTCTTTCTCGGCTAACTGTTGGGCCGGGTTGGACGGCACAGACTTTTGTTGCAAAGCGTACTCTGCTGCCGCTTTTCCACTCAGCCCGCCAAACACTAAACATTCCGTGAGAGAATTCGAGCCCAGACGATTGGCTCCATTGATGGTTACGCAGGCCACTTCTCCCGCAGCAAAAAGGCCTGGCAAAGGTGTTTTCCCGCTCAAATCGGTGCTCACTCCTCCCATCATGTAATGGACGACTGGTCTTACCGGAATAGCTTCCTCGACCGGATCAATGCCGGCGTATTTAACCGAGAGCTCGCGTACAAAAGGCAGCTTTTCATCAATAAGCTTTTCTCCCAGATGTCTCAAATCCAGGTGAACGTATTGACCCTCTGGTCCTTCGAAGGCACGCCCTTCCTTTATCTCGGTGATGATTGCCCGGGAGAGGATGTCTCGCGGTCCCAGTTCCATTTTGCCGGGAATATAACGCTGGAGAAATCGTTCTCCTTCTTTGTTGACCAGGTAACCTCCCTCTCCACGGGAAGCTTCGGTGATCAGGATACCAATGCCTGGCAAACCGGTGGGATGATACTGTACAAACTCCATGTCCTTGAGTGGCGCTCCAGCGCGGTAGGCGAGAGCCATGCCGTCTCCCGTCTTGATGCTCCCGTTGGTTGTAAAAGGAAAGATCCGACCGCAGCCTCCGGTGCAGAGGAGTACAGCCTTGGCCAGAATGGGCTGGACTCGGCCGCTCTTAAGATCAAGACCGGTGACACCGATACATTTCCCCTCGTCAACTAGCAGCGAGCTGACAAACCACTCATCGTAACGCTTGATCTGGGAGGATTGTAGGGACGTCTGAAACAGGGTGTGCAGCATGTGAAAGCCGGTCTTGTCGGCGGCAAAGATCGTCCTCTTAACGCTCATGCCTCCGAAGGCGCGTACGCTGACCTTGCCATCTGGATCGCGGCTCCATGGACAACCCCAGTGTTCCATTTGGATAATCTCCTGGGGCGCTTTTTCGACAAAGATTTCGACGGCATCCTGATCGGCTAGATAATCGCTGCCGCGAATGGTGTCAAAGGCGTGAAGGTCGAGACTATCGTTTTCACGGAACACCGCAGCCGTTCCGCCTTCTGCTGAGACGGTATGGCTACGCATGGGGTAGACCTTGGAGATGACGGCAATCGTTAGCTTGGGGTCGATCTCAGCCGCGCTGATGGCCGCTCGCAAGCCAGCAGCTCCTCCTCCCACGATCAAAAGGTCATGGCTCAAGGGATTCATCAAGGAAAGGGATGTTCGCATAATCCAGTTGTGCAATCAAGCCTGGGTTAGAAGGCGTAGCGAGAAGGAAACGCTTTGAGGGTTATCGAAAAAAGTGGAGGAAGTTGTAGTCCGCTCAACATAGTCAGTACCAGTCCAGAATCCGAACCTCGATGCCAGGGTAGGTGACGGATTTCTTGAACACATTCGGATCGGATCCGCGGTAGTGATATGGGTAGACGACCCTAGGTTTAAAAACGTTTACACACTCGGCTGCTTCCTCTGGCGTCATCGTATAGGGTAGGTTCATACAGATGAAGGCGACATCGATTGTCTGGAGCTCCTTCATCTCAGGAATACATTCGGTGTCGCCTGAAAGATAAAGTCTCTGCTTCCCCAGTGTCAGGACGTAGCCGTTTCCTCTTCCTTTAGTGTGATAGAGCTTTCCCGGTTGAGGGCCTCGCCTCTGGTTATACATGGGAACGGCTTCGATTGTAATGCCCAAGACTTCGGTACTTTCACCGTTATTGAGAACTTTGGCCTCGGTGACCGTTTCCTGGACCGAGGAGGGAGCAATAATCACGGTCTCCGCTTTGCGCGACTTGGCGATTTGCTCGGGGTCCATGTGATCACCGTGGATGTCCGTGATCAGGATTAAATCAGCCGGTGGGATTCCTTCGTAGTTGCCTCTGCTCCACGGATCGATATAGATTGTTTTTCCCTGCCATTTCAAAACCACAGAGCCGTGAGTAATCGGCACTACGTCAACATCTTCTTCCCCAGTAGATGAGAGGAGTGTCAGCAAAAGCAGTAAGTACACCTTTCCCTCCTTACGGTAGAATTCCTGTGGTCAGCACCACCCACCGATCGAAACCTTACCAGGCATTTTGCCTTGTGGTTTTTACTCTATGAAATTTCTCTCCAGGCCCTTTATAGCAGCCCAGAGGGTTTTGTTAACGGGAGTCGGGATACCGTGTTTTTTGCCGAATCTTACAATGGCGCCATTCTTGAAATCGATATCTGTTTTCCTTTGGCGTAAGATGTCTACCTGGACTCCCGACAAGGGACTATCAGAACGCGTTACAGTTCCTGCTTCGGCGAGCTGCTCTTTGACCCAGGCAATGGCTTCGGCATCGATGAGTATTCCCTCAGCGCGTGCAACCTCGACACCTTCCTGAACGGCTTCAAAGATTACTTCCTTAACCAATTCGACATCGAACAACTCACCGACTTTGAATCGACAAATTGCCGACATTGGATCAAGAGCTAGACAGAACAACACTTTACTCCAAATATATTGTCTAATGTCAGGACACAGGATGGTTTCGATACCCGCTGCGTTGAAGATATCAGCAAGTTTCTTCGCTCTTTCGGTCTCTTGTTGATCCAACTCTCCGATGTAAGTTGGAAGATTATCGTTATGGTATATCCTTCCAGGACCGTGATATTCGCCTCCCTGCATGGTCAGTGCGCCAATGACTTTCTCAGCTCCAATGATTTCACCCATGATTTCTTCACAGCCGATGCCGTTCTGTAAACTGATCGCGATAGTCTCTTTAGCGATCATGGGCAGGGAACTTTTCATAGCGACCTCGGTTTGAGGGGCCTTGGCACACAGGATGAGGAGGTCCACCGTCCCGACCTTGTCGAAAGCAGTCGTGGCCTGGCATTTAATCGTGCGCTCCTCGCCGTGACTGGTAATAATGGTGAGGCCCTTTTCGTTAATCGCATCAATATGTTCTTTTCTTCGAGGGTTAACCAGTACGACACTTGCCCCTGCCTCGGCCAACAAACCACCGATGAGACTACCCAATGCTCCGGCACCCACTACGCTTACTTTGAGAGTAGAATCCATGAGAAACTCCTTTTCTGAATTGATGTATCTGGTTATGCGGCTAGTGTCCTGTCCTCGAAATCCAGGCCGTTTTGTGGCGAGCACAATGGGTCCCAGAGTCCTGGGGTGCGACGGCCAGTCGACGCCGTTGCATCGGCGGGAAGGAGCAACGCGAAAGTAGAGTTCATCCCGCCACAAAACGATGCGAATTTCTGACTCAGAACATTAGTTGCGAACCACCTCTGTAGACTCAACAAGGAATTGGTGACTGTCCCTCATTTCCCTATGAATCTGAGTAACGATAAACTTGGGCTACGAAGCCGGCGGTGGGGAAAAAAGGTAGCACCGCCACCCCGGTGTGCTCCGGCAGCTTCCAGAGTAAACTCCTCAAATATACATGAGTGAGCCACGCCGTCAAGCGATGCCCCTTCTCCCGCACGTGCAGGATGAAGTGCCAGTGGGACAGCCTCGTTTTCTTTATCACTTCTTCTCGACGATGCACAACGCTGACATTGTCGTTTCACGAGATCAGGACTGTTGTGCCCGTGACAACCATGAACATATTGATCTGAGTACTAATATTTAATTTACCCAAGGGCTGTTAGCGGGTCCAGGCCAACCAGAGAGACAAGGCTTTTTTCACGAGTGGGGTCAGGCGAGTTCGATTATAGGCATCTCCCAGCTGTTTGATGGCTTCCGCCTGGGTCGGATAAGGATGTATGACAGTGGCAAGGGTGCTCAGACCGATGTTGCTGACCATGGCCAGGGTGATTTCACTGATCATCTCACCGGCATGACGGGCCACGAGAGTAGCCCCGAGAATCTTGTCCGTCCCTTTCTTCAGATGCACCTTGAGCAGTCCCTCTTCTTCCCCGTCGGTAATGGCACGGTCCAACTCTTTGAGTGGCCTCACCAAAGTATGTACCTCAATGCCTTTGGCTTGGGCGTCTTTTTCATACATTCCCACATGAGCAATCTCGGGATCGGTGTAAGTACACCAGGGAATAGTCAGGAGACTATGTTTCTTTCGTCCTAAGAAAAGTGCGTTTTGGATAACGATACGGGCTAGGGCGTCCGCCGTATGGGTGAACTTATAGGGAAAGCAGATATCTCCAGCAGCATAGATACGGGGGTTAGACGTCTGTAGATAGGGGTTGATCTCGACACCTGGCCTGTTCTGGTACTTCACTCCGGCTGCTTCGAGATTAAGCTTTTGCACATTAGGTGCCCGGCCAACCCCGACCAGGATCTCGTCGACGGAGAAATCTATCACTCCTTCATTTCCTTCCCACTGTATTAGTTTGTCGTCGTTTCGTTTTTCCACGTTCAAGATCCTGCCGCCCAGGAGCAACCTTACTCCATCTTGAATAAACGCTCGTTGCACGATTTCCGCGGCATCTGGATCCTCTCGTTTCAGGATATGGGAGTGCGTGTGCAGAAGCGAAACTTTTGAGCCAAAGCGCTGAAAGGCCTGAGCCAGTTCACATCCGATTGGACCGGCACCGATGACCGCCAGGCGTTTAGGGAGTTCGACCAACGAAAAGACCGTCTCATTGGTCAGATAGCCGGTTTCTGCAAGGCCTGGGATGGTCGGAGCGGCAGGACGGCCTCCCATGGCCAGAACCGCCTTTTTAAAGCATAACCTCTTTCCTTTCACGTCGATCGTATCGGGTCCGGTGAAACGACCTTCTCCGAGGAACACGTCCACTCCTAACTGCCGGAAACGTTGAGCGGAATCGTGATAGCTGATTCGCGAACGCACCGACCGCATCCGCTCCATGGCAGCCGGAAAATCGACATCGACTCCTTCCGGGACCCGCACTCCAAACTCGTGGGCATTCCGAACATCAGTGTAGGCCCGAGAAGAACGGATCAAGCATTTTGAGGGGACACAACCCACATTCAAACAGTCTCCTCCTAAAAAATGTTTCTCAATGAGGGCAACCTTTGCGCCTAGGCTGGCAGCTCCGGCCGCTGCCACCAAACCTGCCGTCCCAGCTCCGATGACGACGAGATTGTAACGGTGGGCTGGTTCTGGATTGACCCAATCAGCAGGATGAACATTCGAGACCAGAGCTCGATTATATTCATCCATTGGGGGGATAGTCGTCTCCACCATATCCATTTCTGTCATCTCATTCCTCCTGAGGAGACTCGTTTTTCCAAAGTCTGGCGGGCGATTCGCGTTACGTACAGGGTAACGGCCACGGTGGCGACTAAACCGACGGTGTAAAGGGTCCACTCGGCCGGTGTCCGAGAGTGGGCCTCAGTCCCTAGAGTTGCCAAATCACCGGCCAGGGAGCCGAGGTATACGTATATCACTGTTCCGGGCATCATCCCGATCCAAGAGGCAAAGAAGTAGTGTCGAAGAGAGACTCGGGTGAGTCCCAGTGCATAATTCAGAAGGTTGAAAGGGAAGAGGGGAGACAGGCGAAGTAATCCTACAATCTTCCATCCTTCCCGCGCTACCGTGGTGTCGATAGCTGTAAACCTCGCATTGCCTGCAACCTTCCTGGAAATCCATTGGCGCGCCAGGTAGCGGCCGATGAGAAAGGCCATCGTGGCGCCTACAGTAGAAGCAATTGATACGCAAATAGAACCACGCACGACCCCAAAGAGAAATCCCGCTCCCAGAGTAAGGATAGAGCTGGGGATGAAGAGAACAGTTGCCGAGATGTAAAGGGCAATGAAGGCAGCCACTGAATACGGTCCTAGTCCCTCGATCCAGTTCAAAGAAGTGCGTAGATCAAAAGTCGTAGCGATGACAAAAACAACCATCATCGCCAAAACCAACAGAACTATTTTCGAGGTCGGTAAAAAACGCGTCATGATCTCACCTCAGACGAGTTGATTTTAAGGGCTGTCGACACCTCTCGCAACTGGCCGGTTGTTCCTGTCAGGGGACACATGCCTTCGATCTGGCGAACTGCTTAATAGGCGACGACATCCCGACTGCCTGGCTTATCGGTTACGTCGAGGACACTCGGTGCGCAGATGAAGGTTATCCCTGCTCAGAGTGGCGTGGATGTGGGAGACACTGCGTATGCCGTCTATGATAATAGGGTGCGAGTTTTTTTCAATGGGCGCGATGGCCATTTCTTCTTTCGGGTTGATATCTGTGGAACAAAGGAAACTAGCATCATTAATAACGAGGAGGCCCACTTTTGAGAAACTAGATATGAGTCCTCCGTTTCAGTGGTTTGGTGAGGGTGGAAAAACTATCTACCACTTACCGAATCAATAAGTCATGAAGCTTAGACCCGAGAAATCGGTATGGCAGCCTTATGACTCCGGCAGTTCGCGGATCCAGATATTTCGGTAGAGGACTGGGTCATTATGGTCCTGGAGCATGAGCGGTAGTTTGTCAGGGTGAGGCTCCCACTCCAGGTGTTGGGCGTGCGCAGTGGGACCCATCAATTCTACGTGGTCCTGGACAAGCACACCGTTGTGCAGGACGGTAGCGATTCCAGGTCGGACAAGCTCGCCGTTGCTGTCAAAACGTGGTCTCCGGAAGATGATTTCATAGGTTTGCCACTGCCCCGGTGGTCGGCAAGCATTCACTAAAGGGGGATATTGGCCATAGATGGCAGCGGCTTGCCCGTCGGGGTAGGTTTTGTTGTCATACGAATCGAGCACCTGCACCTCGTATTTCCCCATCAAGAAGACACCGCTATTGCCACGATGCTGGCTCTCACCGACAGCCGGCACAGGTGCGGCCCATTCTACGTGTAACTGGCAGTCGCCGAAGGCCTGCTTGGTCCGGATCCATCCGCTTTTTGCAACCACCTCGATGTGACCCTTCTCCACGTTCCACTTTGCGGGCTGGCCTTCCACGGTCTGCCACTGAGACAGGTCCATACCGTCAAACAGCACGATGGCGTCTGATGGCGCCCCGTCTTTTTGGTGCTGGGTGCTGAAGGTTCCGGGATCAACAATCGTCGGCTGTGGGCGATCCATATCGTGTATCTCCCACTGTTGTTCCACATCAGTCTCCGAACGCAGGTTGACAGCAGCGATACCTATGGCAGTGATGGCCAACGTCAATCCTGTCACCAAACAACAAGCGGTCACGGTGTTCTTGGACATATGCTTCCTTCCGATAGGTTAACATCCTTTCGCTACAGGGCATTGAGGCTTATTCTGAGGAAGACCACCCTAAAAAGCAAGAGTCCATGCCGGGAACATTGCCGACGCTTAGTGTTGTCCTTCTAAAGACAGTTACATTTGTGGCGAGTGTGATGGTGGCGCTCTTTATGGACGATGTCCCACATCGTCTCCTCCTCGCTCTTTGACCTCGCCTCGCAAGCTTCATCTGCAAAGATCTATAGTATTCAGGAAATGAAACACTAAGCGTGCATGAAGAGACGAGCAATCATGCTACGGTGGCAAGTTTAGGTCTGACTGTCTTTGGACTCTCACCTTTGATCTGGTGAAGCCGAGCCGCGTTACCGCCGAGAATGAGGTCCATGTCCCTGGAATTTATGAAGTCGCAATAGTCTTTGAGGTAAGTGAGGGACTGGTGATATGTACAGTTTCTCTCCACGTTTGGCATGTCGCTGCCCCAGAGCAGTTTCTCAGGACCAAGTTCTTCGTATTGTTGTCGGATTAACTCTCGGGCTTTGGAAAATGGGTAGTCCCAACCCAAGGGTCCGACTTGAATGGGATACGTTATTTCTTGATACACATTGGGGCACTTGTAAATGTCAAGTAATTCTCTCGGTAATTTGACCTTACCGTCCTCTTGCCGGAAGGGCAAGGCCAGAAAACCCATTACGAGGATCGAAGGGATGTGTGGAAACCTTTTCGCCCAAGTTGCGAAATCGTTCATTCGCTCCATATAGGTTTCCACCGAGAGTCTGGGTGTCAAGATGCTCCAGTAGACGGGAATAGCAAGATCCTCCACCGATTTCCAGAAAGGGTTGAACTTTTGGTCGTTGAATCCGGTGGGATATCCAGGCGCGTAAAATCTGTCACCCTCGTAGTAAATTCCCTTCAGTCTCAGATCCTGGACGGCTTGCCTCAGCCGCCGGATTTCGCGCTCCTGATCAGCACTCAATTCATCGATTTCCAGGAGCCCGATGAACTTGTCTGGATATTTTATAACTGCCTCGCTGAAGTAGGCATTGAGTTTTCCGTAGTTCTTAGCATTGTGCAGTATGGCCATGTCGACTCCGGCATGTTCCATTTGAGCCAGGATGAATTCTGGCGGCGCAATCTGCTCTTGCATACTAGGAGGCATGAACTGGAAATAGTAGTCTTACCCCTTCTCCGTCCATTCAAATCGGCCCATTTTGCCCACATGAAAGTTGATGTCAGCCAGTTCTGCGCCCTCTCCACGATCCTCTATCGGTTTTCCCCGTGCAAAGCCGTACAGAATGGTCTGCCAGGCAGCCAAATGCTTCTTGACACTACCCCAACCCGATTCGCCTCCAAGGAATGGAAAGATATGCATATGAGTGTCGACAATCATGTCTTTTCACCTGAAAGTTAAGGTTATTGCAAAAACAAGGGACATTGACATGCTGATCATTGGACCATCTTAGAAGGAAGCCATAGGGCTAAGGCGGGAAAAAGGGTAATAAGAATTAATACAAGAACGTCTATGAGGAAGAATGGAGCCACTCCCTTGATAATCTCCTCAAACCGATAGTGGGGAGCGATCGCATGTAGGACGAAAAGGTTCATGCCAACGGGCGGTGTCTCCAATCCGATTTCAATCAAGATGACCAGCACAACTCCAAACCAGATCAAGCTGTAGCCCATCGCATCGATAATGGGGAGGATGACAGGCAAGGTCAAGATCATCATCGAAAGGCCATCAAAGAACATCCCAAGAATCAAGTACACTAGAAAAATTCCAGCCAGAATGAACCCAGAAGCCAGGTTGAACCCCATGATCCAAAGCATTAGTTGCCTCGGTATGGCTAGGTTGCCGAGAACGTAGGAGATCAGAATCGCCCCGAGAAAAATACCCATCGTCATGGATGTGATGCGAACAGCACCCAGCAGAGAGGTCTTGATGACTGAAAAGCTGAGTCTGCGATCTAGCAGACCGATGAAGAGTGCCCCAACACAGCCCATAGCTGCTGCTTCTGTGGGGGTCGTCACACCGAGGTAGATGCCACCGAGCACCGCACCAATGAGTGCCAGTGAAGGAAGTATACCTACCAAAGAGATCAGATTCTTCTTCCACGGCAAGGTTTGGATTCGCTGTCCCGCTAAATGCGGTCGCAAGAATACTCTCAAGCCCAGTGAAATTATATAGAGTAATGCTGTCATGATCCCGGGAATGACGCCGGCAATAAAGAGTTGGCCGACTGACTGCTCAGCCAGGACTCCATAGAGGATCATGATGATGCTTGGAGGAATCAGAATTCCCAGGGTGGTGCCACCTCCGACAGAACCAACTACCATCCTACCCGGATAACCGAGTTTTTCCATCTCGGGAAGTGCGATTCTGCCAATCGTCGCGACTGCGGCTAGACTGGAGCCTGAGATGGCGGAAAAAATTGTACTTGCTATGATGTTTGTGTGGAGCAGACCCCCTGGCAAACGACTGAACCAGGGTCTGAGTCCGTTGTAGAGCCTTTCGGCAACTCCGGTGCGCATGAGGAGTTCGCCCATGAAGATGAACAGCGGTACAGCAGTTAGTGCGTAACTGTTGATATTGTTCCACCATAGTGGACCCACCGCAGCAAGGAACTTGGGCTCTAAGAGAATTAAAATACTGAGCAATCCCACGGCTCCCAATGCGAGCATGACGGGTTGTCCTACCAATAGGAACAAGAGGAGAGGGACAATGATAACGAGGATGAGGTCAACAACCATTTTTCATCACAGTTGTACGTTAGAGTTCAGTTCAGAGATTTTCTTTCCATCTCTTCCCATTTTTCCACTCCCACGAAGAGCTCGGCGATGAGTTGCAGTGCGAAAAGAAGCATTCCGGCAAACATCGCCAACTGCGGTATATATTGTGGTGTATGGAGAATACCCAGGGAAATGACGTCATGCTGGTAGCTGTTCCAAACAGTTACACCACTTCGCCAAACACCGACTCCGACCACTGAAATGCTCAATAGCTTCGTAGGGAAATAAAGGTAGTAACGCGTCTTTCTGGACAACCTGTCGAGGAGCAGCCGAACCCTAAAATGTCCTCCTGTGCACGAGGTGTAGGCAAGCCCTAGGAACGCTATGGCGACGAAGGTGTAACCCCCTAATTCTTCAGCCATAAGGGTAGATCTCCCCAGGAAATTTCTCATCATGACCTCGGTGAGAATTAAAATCACCAAGCCGAACATTAGTACCGCGGCACACTCGGCGCCTGCCAGCGATAGGCGTTCCGCCAGCGCGTGCAATAAACCCAAAGTTCTCATGGTGATGATCCTAACCCTGGGGGAAACCCAGGTGCAGCTGCCTAGTGCGAACGATGCAGTTTTTCTCTGATCGTACGCAGTAACTGCTGTCCCTGGGGGCTGGCCTTTTCCTTCCATTCATCCCATATTGGGATCATTTTAACTTTTAGCCGGATAAGCTCTTCAGCGGGCAGTTGTGTGATCTCAACCCCCACCTGTTGCAGTTCATGGGTAAGTTGTACAGCATCCAAATCTAAATCTTGTAATACTTTACGTGTAGTTTCCTCGCCAGCATCAAAGAGCACTTTCTGCACGTTCTCCGGTAGAGCATCGAAAGCGTCCTTGTTGACCATGATGCCCCCAAACGTGCTGTTCACCGCGGGAAAAGTGACGTAGCCTGCTATCTCGTGTAACTTCATATCCAGTAGATTTCTAGCGCCGGTAATAAATCCGTCGATCACACCCAGGTGCATTGAAGTGTAAATCTCACCGAACAATATGGTTTGTGGAAATCCCCCCAAGATCTGTACAGTTTTGGCTTGTTGTTCGGTTGAGGTACGAGTTTTAAGTCCTTTGAGATCACTCACGCTTCGGATGGGCTTTCGGGTGACAATCGTTTGACCTAAAGAGGGCCAGAATCCAACCAGAACGGTGTTCCAGTCCTCGCACATCTTTTTTCCGATAACCTCTTCGATATCTTTTCGAACGATCTTTGCCTGCAAGGGGCCGCTCATGAGAAAACCGAGGCTAATCACAGTCATCTCTGGCAATGAGCCACCTATATACACATCAACCAAGGCCGAAGCCTCTACCAGTCCATCTCGAGTTATCTCCAATAGCTCAGGACCCTTGTAGCCCAATTCACCACCCCAGAAGCCGTAGATCTTTAGCCATCCATCGGATCGTCTTTCAACTTCACCAATCCAATATTTTTCCCATTTTCCGCCGATCGAACTTTCTGGGACAACTGAATTAAGTTTCCAAGTTGTTGCCGGTTTCAGCTTCTGAACAGGGGGTTCAGTCTGCTCTTTACCATGACCGCAATAGGATGTTGTCAATGTTAAGATGGTCAGCAGGAAGGTTGCGAGTAAAACACCTTTTCGCATGTTTCTCACTCGACGCTTTGAAGGGTCAAGGCTTGGAAGAGCAGTGGTCGTTCTGCAGCAACCCTCGGGGTTAATAGAGCTTGTGGGGCGATTTCTTTGTTGCTCATTGGCGCTGATGCTAGGGCATCGTCTCCTAACTTTGTAACCTCACGTCTGCGTTGGGCCGAAACAGATCTCAACGAACCGTCAAATAAGCTTTTCTTCTCTCATGTTGTTGAGGGCAAAGCCGAAAGCCTCAATCGTCTGGTCGATGTCCTCCTGAGTGTGCAGTGCTGACACCCACCCAATGACCCCCCGGTGTATGTGCACACCCTGCAGAAGCAAATGTCTATTCAGGGCCTCAACAGCATTATGAGTCTTCAAGTGGATGACCGAAGAGACTTGGGATGCGCGAGCATCGATCCCCTGTTTTTCGATCTCATTATTCATTTCTTCACAGAGTTGCTTGGCCTTTTCTTCAGCCTTTTTCTGTGGCTCTCCAGTCGCCGCCATCTGAAGAACGGCATTTCCAGCGGCCACGCTAATGGCGTTGCCATTATATGAGCCTGCATGGGGTACTCTTCGAAAGCGATTCCATTCAGGGTTGTCATCCTTGATCTTCAACAGTTCCATTATATCGGCCCGACCACACACTGCTCCCATCGGTAATCCGCCTCCCAATATCTTGGCGAGGGAACACAAATCAGGTGTCACCCCGATGACTGCCTGCCAACCTCCGGGTGACCAGCGAAAGCCGGTAATGACCTCGTCGAAGACTAGTAGGGTTCCGTGCCGACTAGTGAGTTGCCGTGCGGCGCTAACTGTTTCCGGGAAAAGCGGGCTTCCCGAAGCATGTGCTTCGGCGCCCTCGATGAATAACGCGGCCACGTCTTTTTTTGACAGGGCCCGTTCCAAGGCTACCAAATCGTTTCTCGGGATGACCATCACCCCTGCATTTAAGGTTCCGTCAACGATGGGGGGCAGGCGACCCGCCCTTGGCTTATCAAAAGGCTCTGCGGATCCCGCGTTCATTTCGTCTGTCCAACCAAAGTCATCCCCCTCAAACTTGAGTATTTTATCTCTACGGGTATAAGCGCGAGCAATCTGGGCAGTTAGGAGATTAGCCTCGTTTCCCGATGACGTGAACTCAACTCGGTCGGCCGCGGGAACCAATCGGTTTATTCGTTCGGCAAGCTCTATGCCGGCCTCATGTTCGTGTGCAAAAAGACTACCCCTGGCCATCTGCCGAGAAACAGCCTTTACGATGGCAGGGTGAGCATGTCCAAACAGTAACGCGCCATGTCCCATGGAATAGTCAATATGCTCATTGCCGTCTACATCCCATTTTCTTGAGCCTTGGCCGTGTGAAGCAATAATAGGGAAGGGAACACAATATCGAGAATCGTGGTTCATCCCCCTACTAACGTTCAGGGATCTCTGGTAGATTTCCCAGGATTTCGGATACTTAGCCGCGAAGCGATCCAGACTGTCGATCCTAGTCATAGCCTGTTTTTAACTTCCTTTATCAGGGTTGTATTTGAGTGCCGGCGAACCCCATCTGCAAAATGACACGAATTTTTGCACAGGACACTCGAAAATTATTACGTCTTGAGTTTGTCGTCAAGAGTATACCTCTCACCATGTGTTTTGCTTCCTCCACTCTGTTAAGACATCATCCTGAATGTTAAGTTTGCAAGATGAATGGTCCGGTCGCCTTGTCACCTAGTAGCCCATTGTGAAAGTACCGCGGGTCACGTTAGGAGCGTCTTAGGCCAGGATGCGAAGCGCATCGATATGGAGGCAATCGTGAGTCATCGTCGAGAGGTGCTAGACCGCAGCCAGGTCGATGCCGCAGCGCCATACGAATGGCATCGGGGGTTTATAGTCGCTCGACAGGGTTGCTTATCGTAGCCGATACAAGGGGATCGACTGCTCCTCGTGCCTGGTCCGTGATCATAAATTTCTGGCGCGCGACCCATACGACGTTTATTCTGGGCTGCTAGGATCAAATCAACTTTACATCCACTCGATTTAGCAGGCAGGAAATTAGGGGCAGTCACCAGTTTTCAAGGCCAAATTGGTGACTGTCCCTAATTTCCCCTTTGAGTACGCATTAGAGTGTAGACTTGTTCGGGTCCAAAGATAAGGAATAAACGGTCCTTAAAATTAACAATTCCTTGTGAGTTGACGGAGGGTGAGTAGAAGGTTTCGATCATGCTTTTTCGCTTTGAAAACGTTGAAATAGGATTCGGTGGGCACTGCCTGTTCGACGGTGTTAATGTGCAGTGCAATCCAGGGGACCGGATTGGACTCATCGGACGCAATGGATGTGGTAAGACAATCCTCCTCGATCTAATTGAAGGGCTTCTTTCGCCGGACAAGGGAGAGGTCTATAGAGCGAACAAACTGGAGATTTCCCGTGTCGAACAGATTCCCCAATTTGATTCTGGGCTTACCGTTCGAGAAGAAACGCTAAAAGTGTTCGAATATTTAAGGTCGATGGAAAGACGTTTACAAGCATTACAGGCCGAGATCAGCGGCCCGCAAAAGTCAGTTCCAGGGCCAATCGCAGAGGAGTACGAAACCCTGTCCTTTCAACTTCGATTTCACGGTGGATATAACTACCAGGCTCGCACGGAAGCAATACTCATGGGACTTGGTTTTTCCCGAGAAGCTGTTGACGGTTCTTGCACACAACTGAGTGGAGGACAAAGAGGTCTCTTGTCACTTGCTAAAGCGTTGCTCCGGGACGTTGATCTGTTGCTCCTAGACGAACCCACCAATCACCTCGATATACAGGGGATTCTCTGGCTTACTGAGTACCTTCAAGCACAGAAAGTTCCCTTTGTCTTGATCAGTCATGATCGTCATTTCCTAAACGAAGTGACACGACAGACTTGGGAAATCGAGCGAGGACAATTGCACGATTATCCGGGAAATTTTGCACGTGCTCGCCAGCTGCGGCAAGAACGCCTGACTCTACAGGAGAAGGAATACCGGCGTCAGAAAGAATGGAAAGCCAAGACAGAAGATTTTATTCGCCGAAATATCGCGGGACAGAAGACCAAACAAGCTCAGTCCAGACGCAAGAAATTGGAAAGAGTAAAGTTGTTGGTAAAGCCTATTCCAGATGAGGAGAAGCTTAAAATCCACATTACGGAGAGCAGACGAGCGGGTTCCATGGCCTTTACCCTGGAGCGGGGCGAAATTGGATATCCTGGAACACCACTCATCGAGGGTGTCAGTCTTAACCTTAGCCGTGGCGACCGGATCGGTATTCTGGGAGGCAACGGTAGCGGAAAGTCCACGTTTTTAAAGACATTGGTGGGAGAAATACCTTTGTTGAACGGTATGCTGGAATGGGGCCCGAACAATGATCCCGCCTGTTTATCACAAAATCCCATATTGGGCGATGGCCACCAAAGTGTCTATGACTGTCTTCGGGAATTAGATCGAAGTTGTACGGATTTTGAGCTGCGCAGCTTCGCCGCACGCTTTCTGTTTAACGAGGAAGACATGAACAAGAAAGTTGAACAGTTAAGTGGCGGTGAACGCAGTCGCCTGGCACTGGCTCGTTTTTTCTATCATCCGGTTAACGTTCTGATCCTAGATGAACCGACCAATCATCTGGACATTCAGAGCCGGGAAGCCGTGGAGAAAACGCTCAGCAACTATGATGGAACCCTGATCGTCGTTTCTCACGACCTCTTTTTTCTCAAGCGGACGGTCGACCAGTTTTATCTAATTCAAGACTGCCGACTTGTTTCCATCGACGGCCCAGAGCATCTTTCGCAGCAACACAAGATTAAGTTCAGGCCTAGAATAAGGAGGAAACCGGGAGTGGATTTCAAGGGCCGGGTTTCTTCATCCAAACCAGTAGATATACTTTCTAAAAATGAGCGGCGGCGGCGCCAGGAGAAGCTTCTCGAATTAGAAGCTCGAATAGAAGGCCTGGAAGCCCGTAGGGAAGAGATCGTGAGGGCCTTGCAGCAGCGCTACACTGACTTTATCCAGGTGCACGAGCTTTCTGATCAGCATGGGCAGATTGAAGAAGAATTAAAAATCCTTTACGAGGAATGGGAAGGGGTAACAGGTGAACTAACATCTGGTCATTCCTGATGTCTCACTGCTGGCTGTCTGAGGTTATTCACAACTTGCCACAGGGTTTGAGTTGATGGTGCCAGATGAGTTGTTATTCCCGGCAGTAGTCTGTAGAATACGGGCGGTGTAACCGTAGAAACAACTCCAGCAATGGAATTTAAAAAGCTCGAAACCAGTACATGAGGAGTTGGTGTGACTGACTCATCTTCCAAACATGCTGATCAGAACACGCTTGATTCTGTCCAGGCCGGAATGCTGAGCCCTTGGGGTGTAGATGATCTCCCGTCTGCGCCACCTACTGGTCTCCGCCAGTGGAAGATTTTTTTGGGTCCAGGGGTATTACTGGCGGGTGCTTCGGTGGCGGCCGGTGAGTGGCTATTTGGTCCGGCAGTAAGCGCTCAGTTTGGCGGAACGCTGCTGTGGTTGGCTTCTATAAGCATCCTCTGTCAGGTCTTTTTAAACCTGGAGGTGACGCGTTACGCGGTGTACTGTGGCGAACCGATCTTCGTGGGGTTTGTTCGCAGTTGGCCGGGACCCCGGTTTTGGACGTGTTTTTATTTGGTGATGGAGATCCCCAACCTCTGGCCATTCATGGCCTCGAATGCGGCCGTCCCACTGGCGGCGGCCGTGCTTGGCCATTTGCCGGGAGATGCCACCACCAGTTTCTTGGGGATACCGATATTGGAGAGCCAACTGGTCCGAGCCCTGGGCTATTGCATTTTCTTGGCAGCGTTTATCCCGTTAATCTTTGGCGGTACCGTCTACCGGATGCTTGAACGAGTCATGACGGTTAAGGTGGTACTAGTTCTGGGTTATCTGGCGATCATCGCCTTGTTCATGGTTTCAGGACGAAATGCATTGGAGGTAGTGACGGGATTCTTTCGCTTTGGAACGGTTCCTTTTCGTGCGGAGACGATCATTGCCGGTCCACACTTCGCATTGACTGAGTCAGAGGGCCAGGCCGTCTACACGGTTAGGGGAACATTGGAAGACGGTCGGCCCCTGGTGACCTCATTTTTGGTGAACCTTGATGGCGATGTCCGAACTTACGGCATGACTGAAACTATGCCGAACGATCTGCAAGATCCACTCAAACGCATTGTTCGGCGAGCGCAGGCCTTGGCTGCGAAGGACAGTTTCTTTGTGCAGCACAGTGTTGACGATCTGGTTCTCTCAGTCAAGGGGCGGATCGCTCCCGATGGTTCCTGGGAGTCGAAACGCTTCCGGGTGGAAGAGGCAGATCAGATACACAGTTATGAGCGACTGGAACAAATATCTGACCCGATCGCTTCGCGTTTCCGGGCCCTGGTGACGAACAACGGGTTGGAACACCAAAATCTCTTTGCCTATGTTCTGAAGCATGGCGGGCTCCCGGACTTGCCGTGGGCGCTGTTAGCCGCCTTCTTTGCAATCGCCGGAGCCGGTGGCATGAGTAACTCGCTGTTTTCAAACTATGCCCGTGATAAAGGGTGGGGTATGGGTGCCAAAGTGGGTGCAATTCCGAGTGCTGTAGGTGGTCGGAGCATCACATTGTCCCATGTGGGAAAAGTATTTCGGCTCAGCTCCAAAACCCGTGTTCGCTGGCGTGAATGGATGCGGTACATCAGGAAAGACCAACTCTTGGTATGGATGCCGGCCTGTTTTTTGGGCATGGCCCTTCCTTGTATGCTCTCTTTGGAGTTCATTCGCAACGCTTCGGTAGCGGGCGACCGGGTGGCAGCGATGACGGCTCAGGGGATCATCGAACGCTACCCTGCACACGATCAACTTTTGTGGGCTTTGACCCTGTTGTGTGGCTTTTTGGTGCTGGCTCCGGGTCAGATCTTCGCGGGCGATTCGCTTGCTCGCCGCTGGACCGATTTCATCTGGGTGGTGAGTGCCCGAGCACGGAAACTTCAAGGCAACCAGGTCAAATATGTGTATTATGGCATCTTGGTGGTGTATGGGAGTTGGGGCCTTTTTGCCCTGTCGCTGTTCGATCCGCTACAGATTGCAAAGATCGGTGCTGGCCTGGGGAACGTGGCGCTGGGGATGTGCGCATTGCACACGCTGTACGTCAATCGGACGTTGTTGCCACCTGAATTACGACCAGGCTGGTTCAGACAATTTGGTCTGCTCTGCTGCGGACTTATTTTCCTCGGAATCAGTGCGATTGCCTTACCCATGCTCTGAAAGTGAGGCCGATGGTTTTCGCTGAATTCGGGTCTAGCTCATTTTCATATACTCTTTAATGACCCTTTTTCTGAGCGGCTGTTTTCTGGACGTCGTCGATAAACCGTCCGGTCCTGTCCAATTCCTCCCGCATGTTATCGAGGCGAAAATTTCAGGTAGCTACGCCGTTTGGTGACCGATCTTAACAAGGATCGCCGACCTGATATGAAAATGGCCGACCTGAGAACGGCATGTTCTTATTCAGGACATGCGTGGACAGGTTAACATGGCTGATTATGATGTTGATGGCGACGGCATCCCAGAACTCACTCTTCAAAACGAGTTCAGCATGGTCGCTGCGGAGGACCGTGTACACCTTGTCTACTACTACATTCCCAACCCAAACCCAGTCCAGGATGAGTTGGAACGCTTACTTATCGACGATCAGGTGATCGGGGTACGCGTGCACCGCGTCCGAGTTGTCGAGTAGAACGAGGACGAACGTGAGGAGCTCCTGACTGCAGGCTTCGACGGTATCGTTCTGCACCAGGCCTTCGGATAAGCCAAGCAAATCCACTGGGAGAACACGTTGTTGTCCAGAGGACATGAGGGGGAACTTCCGAGTGTCGGAGCTAGCGACATCGCTGTCGAACAGCTGCATAAGGCCCGTATGCTGGCTACAACAGAGCCGTGGCATGGAAACCAAGTTGTTGTCTGCACGTGGCGTACGTCCACCCGCTGGCAGCACAGAATCATCTACGACCAGCTCAAAGAAGGGCATGATATTTGGTGGGTGATTCCAATGGGGATGGTCGTGATGACATCGTGACCGGTGACCGTGCGCGAGGTGAGACTGGCAGTTCAAACGTCTTTTATGCCCAGGATGATGCCGGTACGCAATGGAACCACGAAGTTCGCGGTGAGTTGGACATGTCGGCCTCCGGATGTTCTGTGGCTGACATCAAAACCGACGGCCGTCTTGATCCACATCGGTCCACGGAGAATATCAAGTGGTATGAGAACATAGGTCGGGCCGAGCAATAACTTCTGTTCCGAAGTTGCGCTATTGGTCAGGAAGGGGCGTTGCGGCGCCATATTCTGGTTTAGACACTTCTCTCGTTAGTCTTAGGAAGGTTGAATCTCGGTTTGTTGGTAGCCGCATGGATCGAGCACGACAATGGTGGGACGTCGAAGGCCAGGGATTTCCAGGGGAAACTTCACTCTACTGCAGCGCGCGTAGATCACCGGATCTCGAGTGCGACGGGTTACGAACTCGCTTAAGGGACGCATATCCTCAATGAGTGGAGCCAGAGCATAGTGCATGGGCACGATCCACTTGGGATTAAGGTAGTCGATTAAAACATCGAGGTCTCCGAGCGGGATGGTAAGGGTTTGACCGACAAGAGCAAGTAGCAGGTCGCATCGACCGACAAAAGGAGTCAGTTCGTCTGCAGGGAGCCCATAGCCCAGGTCGCCCAGGTGGACGACCCACAGGTCACCAATTTTCAGTCCATACAGCGCATTATCTTTGGGGGCGCCAAATTCCTCAGGCCGACCAGCTGATTCGCTTGCCCCTACGGCAACAATAGGACTTCCGTCGACCTGTGCCTGGGTGCCCTGTTGGAGTAAGTCTAAGGCGTTGATGACTCGGGGATGGCCTTGAACAAGCTTGGGAAACCCGTGAGCCTTGTCGGTTAGAGAGCTGACAATGATCGTGTCGCCTTCGATTGTTTGGTCGCCTTCAAACCCAAGCACCTCTGGTGTGTACGGGTCCATCACAATGATCGGACCTGCATCTCTCCAGACACGGAAGCACGCATGCGCTACCCATTCCAGATTTATAGACATTTGAATTCTCTCTCGTGCTTTATCTTGACAGGCCTAATCGGACCTCACGGTATTCAATCCGATGTTCCTCATACTAACGTTAGGATCCAGGTTGAGCCTGAATTGTTGCACCAACGGCGTTCACAGGGTCTATTCATTTGTCAGATTGTCCGACATCTCGGAGTTTTCAAGAGTAGCGTCAACCGATTTCTCTAGCCCAGCGAGTGTTTCCCGGGCTTTGGCTTCGTCTGCCTCCGAAACTTGGATTAGGATCGGACGATTGACAGGAAATCCGACTGCGTAAATCCCGTCGGTTTTCAGGACGTACTTGATACCCGATACTTTAAGGGTTGTTTCGGCTAGCGACAGAGTGACAAGGTTTTCGGCAGTGAAGACCTCCACGAGCGTCAGATTCTCTAGTGGTTCGGGTTCGGGCGGCAGTTCATCGATCAGCCTCACCTGGCAGTCAGAACACTGATAGAAGGCTTTACGATACTCGGTACCGCATTTAGGACAGAACACTGTTTAAGATTAGCTGGCTGAACTTGAAAATGATAGCTATCCCAAAAATTTGTTCACTTGAAGGCTCTGAAACGCCTGTGTGTGCTGGGTCCTTGAGTTGAGAATGGGGTGTTCCACTTGCTGACATTGATTTAATGCAAGGCGAAAGTACAACGAAGTCGACTGTAAGGTGGTGATAGAGATTGTGCAGTACCTACGACAGGAACACTGAAGCTGATAGGATTCTTTCTTGATAACGCATAGGTAGGAAACACGTTTTCATTTTCTGGAAAAGGTCTACTGCAAGACGTTGATGGCTTATAGGGGCGACCTTTTTGAAAAAGACCGGCCAAGCGGCCGGCTGATCAACTCACCAATTCCCGCTCAACCGATCGGCAAAAAGGGCACGAATTTCCGACTCTAGGCTCTAATTGACCCGCTCTTCGGTAGTGCGTTCGTGCTCCGCAAGCCGCCGTTCGATCTCGGCTAGTCTGTCCTTGTTCTCGCTCAGTGACTGTTTGCTAATGAGCTCTCCAGTGAACTCCACGTGTTGCGTCCAGGCACGCTCGATCTGTTGGGTTTCGGGATGTTTGTACCAGGACTCTTCCCAGAGCTGCTTGTTGTTGAGAGACCAGGTGAGTAGCTGTCCCTGGCGGTAGTCTGTCCGTGTAGGCACAATGTCTAATTCCCTGAACTTATCATCTGGATCCAGAGTTTCGAGAATTGTGATCCGTGCCTCCTTTACCTCGTTCTTACACTCGGGATCAGAATAAAAAGCGATATCCGTATGAAGAACCCGGTAGGGAACTTGGGGGAACTGATCCGTTTGTTCTGGAGTGTTATCCTCGATCGATGCCCTATTTCGATTGTCTCGAGTCATATATGCCTCGTCAACGGCGCCTAAAGATACCCCTATCGCATGTGCGATCTGCAACCAAAGTGGCTGTCCAAAACCAATGCGTGGACACTCCTATGGTAACAACTTTGGTAATTTTACGCATGGCAAAACTGCCGGTTCCCCCCTCCGACCGGTTATTGCCTCCAGTCTGCAGGGAATGTCTTCGATGATGGAATCGCTCACTCTAATGCCCCTTGATCAAGTCTGAGTTCTTCCTCCTAACCGACATTTCTCACACGAATCCTTAGATCTAAGTTTCCCTACCTTTCTTGTGGCGAATGATCAAAATCCATCACTATCCTAACATTGAAACAAACGGTTTTCTCCATCTTTCGGTTGAAGAAGGTCTGTGATCTTTGGGTTATCCAGGTGTCTTCTGAAGAGAATCAGTTTGACGGTTACTTTAAGCTTGTTTTTCTTGTTTTATGGTTTCCCAGTGTCTGCATCTGGCGTGAAAACTTCAGACAGGCCAAAATCCATAACGGATCAATGAAGTTGTTGAACTTCTGAAGCATAGTTAGCTGGTCTACAATACGGGAGGCCGAGGAGCTCTTGAAGAGGATGTTAAACTGGCCCAATCTGGACAGATTAAATCAATTACGACACTGTGGCTTTGCCCGGTAGACTTCTAGAAAGCCACGGGATCGAGTAATGTCTACCTGTCAGGTGGCAAAGGTCGTCTTCTTGGATCTAGTCACCATGGACAACATTGAGGATAGGATTCGGCGGGGAGTCGTGATTGGAGGTAGATGTCGGACAAAGGCCACCATGTTACTAAACATATAGTGCCCTGGTAAATACGGGTTATAAATGGTTCGTTTGAGATATTGCATCTCAGTTTTAGCCTGGGGCCTGCTGATTTTCCCTACAGCCACCTTTTGGACGCTGGCTGATCAGTCGACAGGTGGAAAAACCGCTCAGGACAGATCCGAATCAACCCAAGCGATCGGTCGGACTCAGAAAGAAGTCCCCACTTCTGTTGTGGACAGAAATCTAAAAGAGCCTGGCAGCGAATCTGGTCAGAATCTGGTCAGCGTCTGGTGGGTGAGATCGACACTGAGAGCGGTGAGTCTCGCCGCAACGAAAATGTCCAGTTCGACCTTGTGAATAACAACGCGCTAAAAGAATTAAACGTCCGACTTGGGACCACTGCCACCATTGTTAAAGAGTTTCGGATCAACCAAGGCTATTTTGGCACTGAGTTTGGAAACCGACCAACCCCAGTCGTACATGTTCGCTCAGCGAGTGGATCGGACATTCACGGCAAGCTGTTTTGGGACCACAACAACAGCGTGTTGTCAGCGCGCTCGTTCTTTCAAGTCGGGGAGGTGAAACCGGCACGGGAGAACTCTTATGGAGGTGGCCTTACGCTGCCGATTTGGGAAGGAGGTTTCTTGACGTTGAACGGATCCCAGGGGAAAATTCGTGGTAATGTGAATGGCAACATATTGATCCCACTTCCGGAAGAGCGGGCTCCCCTCGGCGATGACCCCGAGCTGGGTTCGATTGTGCAGACTTTTCTCGATGCGTACCCAAACGAAGTACCTACTTTTCTCGATGCGTACCCAAACGAAGTACCTAATCGCCAAGACATCGCCGACCGCGCCCACAACACCAATAGCCTTCAACTGATCAATACGGATATGGCGGATATTCAACTGGACCAGAAACTCAACGACAGGGACAGGTTGACTTTTCACTACGCCTTCACCAGCCAGAACATCGATGCTTTTCAGTTTGTGACCGGCCAGAATCCTGACACCGACAACAAAAACCACAGAACTCGAATAACTTGGAACCGCACATGGTCCTCTTCGACGATCACGGACTTATCCGTGGGCTTTGACCGACTGGGAAACTTGCTTCTCCCAGCAGAGAAAGCCGTTGGGCCCGTGTTTGTTAGTAGCGCACTGACGACCCTTGGCCCAGCCCCGCCGATCCCCATCGACCGTGTTCAGAACCGGTTTCGTTACGCTGGTCAAGTTCGCAATACTCGTGGAAATCACACCATCACGGGAGGATTTGCTTTGACGAGGCTCCAATACAATGGCGAGGAGACTGATGCCCATCGCGGTGTGCTTTCTTTCCGTAATGACTTTGGCCGCGATACGATCACTAACTTGCGGATGGGAACGCCTAGTTTTTTCGTGCAAGCTATTGGTACTACTTACAGTGGCTTTCGCAACTGGCAACCCTCGATTTATATCGGCGACAGCTGGCAGATGACACAGAACTCGATGCTGAACTTGGGCCTCCGCTATGAGCCATTCATACGTCCAGTCGACGTTACCGGGCGTTGTAACTTGCCCTTCGACGATGACTTGAATAATTGGGGTCCGCAGCTCGGATTGGCTTACCGTTTGCCCAGAAACCTGGGCGTCGTGCGCAGCTCGTATGCTCTGTTATATGGTGAAATCTTTCCCGTCACTTTTGGCCAGGAGCGACTTAATCCGCCTCAGACCATCAAAATTGTCGTACCCAGGCCTAATTTGAAGGACCTTTTTCAGGGTCTTGATCCCGAAGATAGTCATCTCAACACACGCTCGAGCTCGAGTGAAGTCAGCCCCGATCTTGCGACCCCTTACTCGCACCATTACAACTTCAGCTGGGAGTTAAACTTGGCCCGCGACTGGCACCTGCAGCTGGGCTATGTGGGCAGCCGTTCACACAAACTGTTCCTCACGTATTTTCTGAACCGGGCACGTTTTGTGGAGGAAATCCCTTTCGACAGCGGAACTATCAACGAAAGACGGCTGGATCCGACGAAGTTGGAACGCTTGATTATCCACAACGGATCCAGAGCGTACTATGATGCGGCTCGGGTGTCGCTAGTCGTTCGCGGATGGAATGGCTTGAACATCGACGCGTCCTACTGGTTTAGCAAGGCCATGGATATAGGCGGTAGCTATACCAACAATGCCTCGCCACGAGACGCTCGGGACGCGGTCGCGCAATTTGAAAACCTCTCGCAGCCGGACTTGAAGGGTCTAGAGCAATTTCGATCAGCCTCACGCCTTTCTATTGCAGTTCGCCTATGAGTCACCCAGGATTAGTGAGTCCACCGCCTGGGTACAGAAGATGTTCGGGTCTTGGAATCTAACGGGTGTGACACTGCTGAAATCCGGCACCCCATTCACGGTGTATTCCGGATCGGATTCCCCGGGTTTTGGCAACGGAGACGGCCGAATGGGTGATCGACCCACGGTTGTCAACTCTGCCGTCCTGGGTCGCACCATTGGTCACCCGGACGACTCTGAGTACCTTTTGCCGCGCTCGGCGTTCCGCTTCATCAACGCTCCAGCAGAGATGTTTGGGAACCTCGGGCGCAACACGTTCCGTAAGGGTCAGATCACCAACGTCAATCTCTCCCTATGGAGGACCTGGCCGCTTCAGGGCCACTGGCAAGTGACGTTTCGTGTGGAAGCTGTCAACCTAACCAACACGCCTCAATTTGCCGAGCCAGGTAGAGAGCTGTCCGAGCCGAACTTTGGACAGATCAACAACACGCTAAACGATGGGCGAACCTTTCGGTTTCAGCTAAGGTTCAGTTTCTAGGAGTCCGTCCGGGAATTAACGGGTTCTGATCAGAACTTTCCCGAATATTTCGTGGAAGGGTGGGGTAAAATTTTGGCCTAAACCTTTTTGGCAGATTGCTGATGTAAGCCTACCATAATGTTCCAGAGGCGCCAGAAAAGGCTCGAAGATCATATTAACTCTCATTCACCATATGGGACTCTCGATTTGCTTCCCTAGGTCGCCCTGACCCACTATAATTGGATTATATATAATCCATAAAAGAGGAAGTAAGGAATAGCGGATTCTGAAGGTGAGGGTGTGAAGTCCGGTTTTGATGGCAGTGTGGCGCTTGAATTTTATAGGGCTAAGGTCACCTCGGATGCCGAACTTATCACCTATCCGGATTTGGATGAGGTATTCGGTTTAGCATGAGTGGTTATATGGCATATAATTACGTAACACTTCCTTCTTTTATCTATGGAACCGCTTGGAAGAAAGAAGCCACCGCTCAACTGGTTCGATTAGCAGTGTCTTCTGGCTTTACGGCCATTGATACGGCAAATCAGACCATCCATTACAATGAGGCTCTTGTTGGTGAGGCCCTGCTTGCGCTAGACCACAAAGGGATCAAACGGGAAACACTTTTTCTGCAAACCAAATTTACCCCAGTCGAGGGCCAAGACTATAAAACTCCATATGATGTCTCTTCAAATATTACCGTTCAGGTTGGACAGTCCTTTGAGAGCTCGCTAAAACATCTCCATACGGAGTACGTGGACTCATATGTCTTACACGGTCCCTACTCGCGGTCGGGACTGGGAGAATCGGACTGGGAGGCTTGGGCTGCCATTGAAGAGATCTATAACTCAGGTAGAACAAAAATAATTGGCATGAGCAATGTCAATGCAGAGCAACTCAAACAGCTCTGTGAAAAAGCGGAGATTAAACCCATGGTGGTGCAGAACAGATGTTATGCCGTTCTCGGATGGGATAAAGAAGTCAGGGAGATTTGTCAAGCAAATGAAATCATCTATCAAGGCTTTTCGCTGTTGACAGCGAATCAGGAGACCTTGACAGATCCTGAAATACAAAGGATAGCCAAGCGTTTAGGGACAGGTCCTGAGCAGGTCATATTTCGGTTTGCCATGCAAATGGGAATGATTTCGTTGACAGGAACGACGAGCGAGCAACATATGAAAGAGGATTTGCAAGTTGAAAGTTTAGAACTCTCCATAGATGAAACTCACCAGATTGAGACGATCGCTGTATGAATATAAAGACGTGACCACGTGTCCCCCGCAGGGTGGGGATACCGTGGGGGTCCTCCAGGAGTAGCTGTTCGAAATCCCAGTTCCCCCATATGGCCACACCAGCTAGTTGAGTTGTCTTCCCTCCAGCTTCGAAAAACCTTACCTCGAATGACTTCGATTTTTGGGGCGTAGACAGAGAAGGAGAGCACAGAACACAATAATGGACATTAACTTATCTAACGAAAAAGTCTACTGATGACATGGACCCCTTTCTCATTCGACTGACGCGAGTATGTTCTCCACTCATCGCATAGCGATCATCTCGAAGCCGTTTGATAACGACTATTCACTTCGTTCCAATCAATGTGATCCATGAACTTCTCCACGTATTCAGCTTTGCGGTTGTGGTAATCGATGTAAAAGGCATGTTCGTAAACGTCGATGACGACGAGCGGCACGGCCATCCACAAGGGGCCTTGTGCGTGTTCGTCGCTCACCACGTTGTACAGTTTTCTGTTTACCGGGTGATGCACCAGCATTGCCCAGCCCGTAGCAGCCTTGGCACTGGCCTGCAAATCATCGCCCCATTTGTCGAGCGAACCAAACCGCCTTTTAATGGCCGATCGAACATCGGCCTTAGGATCGGGAGCCTTAGGAACGAGACCGTCAAAATACAATTCATGCAGGATGACGCTGTTACCTTTACGTTGTCTGGCTCTCTGCATGGAACCGTAGCTGTTGGTATCGATGGTGGTTCCAGCCTTGATGCTGGTTTCCAGTTTGTTGTCTAGCGATGTGTAACCCTTCAATGCCCCGCCGTAATGTGCGGTGTAGTGGGGAGCGATTTGTTCGGCACTCAGAAAGCCGGAGATGGCTTTGTGACGCAGCGGTTTGGGTCTGCCAGTGACCAGACCACTATTTGTCAACCCGCCCTCAGCGGCTTCTGCGAGGCCAGTGACAAGCATCGTGCCTGCCGCGGCTCCAGACGATACGAATAAAAAGTTGCGGCGTGAAAGACTCATCGGTGTTCCTTTCATGTTGGTTGGCATCGCTCACGTTGCGGTAATTCGGTGGGCATGAAGGTTACACGCTTTGGAGCCTTGCCTACTTTGATCTTGCCTGGCGATGTTAGTTTTCCATCCTCCGACACTTCTATCATAGTCCTCTTGTTGTAAACTATACAAAAATCATAAAACCATTATAAACACTAGATTTCCATGACGTTTCAGGGCCTCTGGACAGAGATTTCTGCACGAAGAATACTGCCCAAAAATTTTGCTCCATAATAGGCTCTTTATAGTGCTATTACCAAGGCCATGAAACTACCGTCAAACTGAAGTTGATACAGTGGGAGAGAATGGGTGAGGGGGAAATGAGAGGGTAAATCACAGGGATAAATTTCCAGTGGATATCCCACCCTGCAGCAGATGAACGACGCTCAGTCAACTCTATCCAGCTTTCCAAGCTCGTCGGTTGTCTGCCATCATTCCCATATGAAACGATTGCTCCTAATTCCCGTTCTGTTCCTGAACCTCTTGATTGGAACCCCTGCGTTCTCTGCTGATTTCCAGAAGGGACTAAAGGCTTACCAACTGGGAGACTATACGACTGTGTTGAAGGAGTGGAAACCTCTTGCTGAAGAGGGACATGCCAATTCCCAGGTAAATCTGGGTGTGATGTACCTCGAAGGAAAAGGTATCCCACAGAACGACGAGACTGCGATCAAGTGGCTCACATTTGCCGCTGAACAGGGGCATATCGAATCCCAGTACTATGTGAAAAAATTGGAAAGCCTACCCAGTCAGAAAAGCTGTGAGAAAAGCGAGAAAACTAAACATTAGGGATTAGCTGGGAATTCATCCCTGTGATTTGCTGCCTCATCTTCCTGTCTAACCCATCCTCTATAAGTCTTTCCGCTTCAGTGTTTACGGTACTTTAAGCGTTAAGGTAACACAATTAAATGAAGCTTGTTGTTGAGCAAATTTTTATACAAGGACCGTATTCGAGATACAGAAATCCCTATCTAGCAGCTCTGAGGGGTCGTGAGACTACAGCGTTTATGAAGGTTACAGGATTTTGGATATTTTGTAACAGATAGTAATCCAGGACAGCAAAAAAACCGTTCAGAAACATCCACCCAATAAACATTTCGTATAAGAGTACGCGGGGTGATAATCAAGGAAACATTGCGAGCGTTTCTTTATTGATGATATTTAACGGCCTGTGGTCAAAGTCGCGTGGCGTTGTGAGCTAGGGATCACTTGTCGAAGGAGCTGTGGGGCACTCCGGAGTGACAACTGATGATCCAAGGATAGCTGGCAGTAACGTAGTACCCATACTGGCCATTGACCGTCATGCCGTTGCACTCGTCGAGATCACCGCCGCCGGTGAACTCGTAGTCGTCGATATAGGTGCCATCATACGTCCCACCAGGGTCGCTTGAACCGGTCGGTCTAGAGCCTGCCCTGAGGGTATATCCTGAGATGGCCTTGTGGACGCCGCCGCCGCTCTCATCAAAAAAGTAGCTACCGTAGATAGGAAAACCGTCCGCTGCAAATCCAATAACTGGCGAACCGTATAGGGCTGCCGTGGTAGTGGTATGTCCCATCCGGTTGAGTGTGGGCATTGTGCGCGTCTGCCCCGAACCGATGATTCGTTCCCATGGGATCAAGTAGCCAAGGATCGGTATCCTGGCATCCGATAGGTGTATTGCCATCGGGATCTGCTAGCGGATGATTTGGGTTGTAACACCCCGCAGACAGGAGATCGACGACCACACCATTGAGCATCACGGCGTCCCAACGGGTATGAGTCAGCCGAGATGCTGAGGCAGCGAAGCCCGGGCTTTTCGGGACAGTAAAGGAGCGCTCCACCTCGGCAACATTACGGTGGAAATTCGCACTCTCGTCGTTGAAATCGTGGTTTGGTATCGCGTTAGACGAGAGCACACATTCGGATACTGTTGCCGTCACAGAGATGCTGGCCTCAAAGTCCAAACCTCGCTGAATGTCGAGAGCGTCGGCGAAATACCCTCCTGCGTAGGTAGCACAGTTACCGCTCCTTTCGGAGAAGACGGCGTTCGTAATGTCGTTCTCCTCAGTGGCGGCTTGGATCTCGTCATCAGCCCTGCCGTAATCACGGGGAAAGTGGTTAAGGTATTCGCATCGATATCCTGGCGCAAGGTCACAGCAGCTAGAGGCTGTTCGCTTCCAACCGTAAGACTCCCTTGCATCTCCTGAGCTTCGACAGAAAAGTCGGCAAGAAACTGGTGGATGAATTGAGCAGAATTATTGCCTGGCGGTAATAGCATGTCCGAAGTTGCCAGTAAACTAAACTCTAACTCAGCCGTGCCCCCGATGGACTGGAATCCCGTATCATAAAGGTTGAGTGTGATGTTAGTGGGAACCTCACCGGTGTTCACAAAAGCTAGTCCGGTATCCCTGGTTCCGAGAGAATCAACAAACAGGCTGAAATCGGTCAAGGGTACTGAGGCAGGCACACCGGCTTCATAGCGGACAGTACCCGTATCCACATCCGAGCCGATAAATACCGCCGTGCCTCCCACACCGGATCCGGCCGTCACTTTTGCATAACCCGCCTGTAAATTCCCAGTACCCGGTGTTACCAGAGAAAGGGATTGCCCTCGTTGTAAAGGGATATTGAAGACTGAAGCAGTGCCAAGATCACCTAGGGTGAGTTCCCAGCCGCTGCCATCAGAAAGAAAAATCTCGACTTGCACGTTTGTGTCGTCACCCGTGTTCACAAGAATCAGGCCGGTCTGAAACTTGATGTTCAAAGGGGCGAACGTCCCGTCGCCAAGATGTGGGAAGTAGAAAACTGTTTGTGCTTGCGCAGCGACTGTGAACAGGGAAAAAGAGAATAGAAAAAGAGCAAGCTTGCACATGCCCCGAAAATAAAAGAAAGCATTCGAAAAAGCAAAAAAAGGAATATGGAGAAGATCTCTAAGGCTAGGGTCCCTTATTTGGCCCCCACGGGGCGGGGTAACTCTGGGTGTGGTCCTGGAGCAGCTGTTCGGAATCCCAATTCCATTGGCCTCACCAGCTAGTGGAGATTTCCCAGCTCATCCGGAAGGAATTTGTGTGGGGTCGACGGCACGACTCGACTTCCCTCTCTTGCGTTTCGGACTAGTCCAGGTGTTTCGCGGTGTTTCGCGCGCGGCGTTGGGTTGTCGACCGTCGCATGCGGTCGCTGGTTCTTACCGGGAGAGCCGGTGTCACCCAGGTCGGCGCGGGCGTCATTGCCAACACCCACCAGTTGCTTGACAATGCCCGGGTGATCGGCAGCAACGTTTTTCGTTTCGCCGACGTCAGCTCTTAGGTCGTACAACTCCGCGCTACTGCGAATCACCGTGTTTCGCAGGTTTATCTGTTTTCTTCCGAGCGGCAGGTAGAGTTTCCATTTCCCCGATCGAACCGCCTGCAGGTGGGACACGTGATAATAGAAAAACACTTCGTAAGGCAACTTCGCGTTCGGTTCGTCAAATAGAAGCGGGCGAATGTCTTTTCCATCAATGGCCCCGGGTAATTCAGCGCCAGCCATTGCCGCAAACGTGGGCAACCAATCCATCATTGTTGCGATTTCATCGGTCGATGTCGCGGTAGCCGAGGTTGCCGCAGAGGATGATGATGAAGTTGGTTTGGCTCGCGTCTGCTTCGGCTGCTAATGAAAGCGACAGCAGTGCCAGCGCAACAATTGTGCGAATCAGAATCGGCCACGTGTGTCGTCGCATGATCGCTCTATCACCAGAGTATAGTTTCTCTGGAGACGAATCGGATCACCTTTTTCAAAGGTGCCTTCTCCTGCTTGTACTGGTCCCTCTGGTAGATGGGATTGATCTTTCCTTTCGGGTCGATGTCCACCACCGTATTACCCTTCAAGGTCAGCTTATAGGGGAATCCACTGATGACCTGAAAGAAGGTCTTTTCCCTCATGGGAAACTCAACAGTCAAGTGGTCATCTCTCTTCAGATTCCCCACTTCCACGTAGTTTCCCGACGAAGAAAACTCCTGGACCTGACCGTTGACCTTGCAGGAGACCTTTTGACGGTCCGTCCACTCTGGAATGCGCACCGCAACCTCCTCGGCCTCCTTGATCTTGAGCTCGACCTTCCCTTCATACGGCAAGTGGCTGTTCACATCCAGCCAGGGTGAAGAGCGATTTAACAGTAGATTCACCTGGACCTTACCATCCTGTTTCATCAGGATGCTATCCCAGATCCAGTAGAGCGTTCTGCCTGCATTTCCCGTGCAGCAGTAATGCGAACTCGCCACCCCCCAGTCGTTGGGCAATGCCGATACGGCAAATGCTCCTATGGCTCTTTCGATATCGGTACTCTCCCAGGCCTCGACCGGCTTTTCCTCGAGCACCCTCGACGAAAAGAGGTCAAAGTCGAAAACGGGGGAGTTTTGAAATGCCTCTGCCGACAGCTTGTCCACCCAGTCGACCGAGGTCAGCTGGTTCTCCACAAACTGGTTACGCACCCAACGGTCCACATCCTCCCAATAATCTTCCACACCGGCTAGAGTGAGTTTCAGGCTCAGACCGATCATGTCTGCCACCTCACAGGTTTCACAAGTCATGATGTGGCGGCGGATGTACGGGTCAGAGCCGGGCACTAGTTCTGGGAAAAAGCCCACGAGAGGATCACCGATCACCTTTCCGTACTCGTAGCCCTTCTTTGCAAATTCCAGGAGCTTGTTGTCCTTTGTTACCATGGCATATTCCAGGATAGCCAGCAGGGAAGCGGCGGATGTATGGAAATGGTGATCCAGCCAGCGGCCGTCCTGGTCAAAGATTTTACTGTGTTCAAGAACGCCTCTGATCATCTTACCCGCCAGTTCCAGAGCGGGCTCGTAGCCCGTCAGTTTATAGGCGACACACAAGCTGCGGGAAAGCATGAAATTGACCTGATGGGCGGAGTGAGAATTCTCGAATCTTCCCCTACCACCTGAAGCATCTTTGACAGTCTCCGCCGTGTCTTTTGCAGTGAACATGACTTCAACGGCACGCGACGACGGAAGGTAGGGACGATTGGTGAAATACGCGTAGTCCTCCTCCTTCACCGCTAACTCGGTCAAACGCTGGACTTTCTTTTCAATCAGCCTCCTCCACAAGGGGTTTTTGTCGTGCTGATACCACATCGACAGGGCCAAAATGTGCCGTCCCTCACTTTCCACGCTCCCATACGGTTCTTCAAACGGCGCCGGATAATTAGCGTTTACAATCATACTGGGCAGCCAGTAAACAATGCCGTCTTCCCCAGTGATGTCAAGCCGGCTTTGCATCCATCCCTTGTCTATTTCGAGGTTGTCGGTGCTTCCGCTCATGATGCGCAGTAGGAGCAAGGATTCAAACAGTTTCCCGACGCACGCCCCCCCATCTATGCCGTCAGAGTCTGACATCACAATGACCGGAGGTCTTCTGTTGAATCTGGCAGTAGCGTACAGGGCGTAATCTCTATTCGGGTCCACCATCCGGGTGATGGCGTGGATAGCTAACTCCGCCCTCTCTGCCAAGTCCAGCGTGTCCGGAACCTCCGCTTCATATCGCTCCCCTTCGAAATGAGGAAGAGGGATCTCAGGAATGCTCTTGTCAGCATGTTTGGCTTTTTTGACCGGTTCGCCCTGGCAGTCAAAATTACCAAACAGCAGAATGGCCATAGTCGCCACGAGAACTTTGTAGTACCGAAAATTCATTTTCTCTTACTCCTTTGTATTTCAGTTAAGCTGATTATTCCTTTAACTTAACCGACATCCTTCATGTCAGTCTTGGATGGAACTTCTTCGGGTCTCTCTGTGGTGAATGGTCAAAACCTATCAGCCCTCCAACCTTGCGTCAACTGTTCTTTGGTCCTGCGAAGGAACCAATGCCTTCAGCACTAGATTCTGGCCAACCATCGCGCCCAAAGGACCTGCTAATGAGTGTGGTTTCGTAAAGTAAACCAGGCCTAAGTGTTATGACATCATGGTGTTGATACATGCTAGTGTCGCTGTCAGAGCATGACTGTTCAGTACATACTCTCTACCCCACGTTAGGGACTCATCAACCTGATTGGAAAACATATCTGATGTCTGTTGAAGAATATTCGATTGCTGATGTTGATGGTGTCGAAGTGGAACGCGACATCCATTGCCCCCATTGTGGCAGCCTGTCCCGATGGGATCGATGGGAACAACAAAATAGGCCTGGTCATGCACACTCGGCAGAAGCACTCCGACTGGTATGTAAAACACGGCAAGACCATTTCAGAGGCGGAGTCGATCGAGGAGTTACAGGTTGGGATTTTGGGGATCGTAATGTGATACGGTAGAATTCCTGTGGTCAGCACCACCCACCGATCGAAACCTTACCAGGCATTTTGCCTTGTGGTTTTTACTCTATGAAATTTCTCTCCAGGCCCTTTATAGCAGCCCAGAGGGTTTTGTTAACGGGAGTCGGGATACCGTGTTTTTTGCCGAATCTTACAATGGCGCCATTCTTGAAATCGATATCTGTTTTCCTTTGGCGTAAGATGTCTACCTGGACTCCCGACAAGGGACTATCAGAACGCGTTACAGTTCCTGCTTCGGCGAGCTGCTCTTTGACCCAGGCAATGGCTTCGGCATCGATGAGTATTCCCTCAGCGCGTGCAACCTCGACACCTTCCTGAACGGCTTCAAAGATTACTTCCTTAACCAATTCGACATCGAACAACTCACCGACTTTGAATCGACAAATTGCCGACATTGGATCAAGAGCTAGACAGAACAACACTTTACTCCAAATATATTGTCTAATGTCAGGACACAGGATGGTTTCGATACCCGCTGCGTTGAAGATATCAGCAAGTTTCTTCGCTCTTTCGGTCTCTTGTTGATCCAACTCTCCGATGTAAGTTGGAAGATTATCGTTATGGTATATCCTTCCAGGACCGTGATATTCGCCTCCCTGCATGGTCAGTGCGCCAATGACTTTCTCAGCTCCAATGATTTCACCCATGATTTCTTCACAGCCGATGCCGTTCTGTAAACTGATCGCGATAGTCTCTTTAGCGATCATGGGCAGGGAACTTTTCATAGCGACCTCGGTTTGAGGGGCCTTGGCACACAGGATGAGGAGGTCCACCGTCCCGACCTTGTCGAAAGCAGTCGTGGCCTGGCATTTAATCGTGCGCTCCTCGCCGTGACTGGTAATAATGGTGAGGCCCTTTTCGTTAATCGCATCAATATGTTCTTTTCTTCGAGGGTTAACCAGTGCGACGCTTGCCCCTGCCTCGGCCAACAAACCACCGATGAGACTACCCAATGCTCCGGCACCCACTACGCTTACTTTGAGAGTAGAATCCATGAGAAACTCCTTTTCTGAATTGATGTATCTGGTATTAGTACATTAGTTAATCCCAGCGGTCTAGATTCAGGTGGTTATTCCGTCAAAATGACAGACAAGTGATAACATCTGCGAATATGAGCGGCTTAGATGCGGTAGTGTAAATACTTTAACCTACTGTAAATGAAGAAGAAACTGTAAATGAAGAAGAAAAAAATGGTGGGCGGTACTGGGCTCGAACCAGCGACCTCCTCCTTGTAAGGGAGGCGCTCTTCCAGCTGAGCTAACCGCCCGGCTGAGCTGACAAACCATCTCTTGACTAAGCCTTTGCAGTGTAACAGGGTAACCCTACTTCCCGATTTCATCAATACGCTCACGGTTTGTGGCAAGGGTGACGGTCCTAACGTCGAAAGCGAATACGTAGGTGATGCGACGACGCGTCGGCAGAGGTATTATTTGTATAGTTAAACACAACACAAAAAAGGGGATGTGAGTACCACTCAACGAACGGATCAACGATGTGTGGATTGAGGTCTTTGAGACCCTCTATGATCTACTGCTGGTGTGTTTCCTTTGCCCTGTGGTTTAGCTCCCATTACGATGCACGAAAATGATCTCAACTCAGAAGAGGGATCAGGATCTGAATTGCTTTTGCGATCCCAAGGTTGATAGGATGCCCTCATGAGGGGGTGGGTTTTTTTGATATGTTTTTCGATCCTCTTTCCCCTTTCCAGCTATGTCCGTTCGGCTCAGAGAAAGCGAATTCAACCGCCTCAGCATTTTAAAGCGTTTCAGTCTCGGGAAGACAAAGACAACCTGACTCGCGTGGTCCTGCACAATGGGCTGACAATTCTCATCGAAGAACAGGCTCTCTATCCGCTGGCAGCAGTAGTGCTTTATGTCAAGACCAGTGAACGAGATGAGGAGGTGGGAATGGCTGCTCTGCTCGCCGAGGCCTATCGCAGTGCAGACCTTGTGCTAAAAACGCTACTCCGCGGTGGGATGTGGGATGCTCGGAGTAGCTATGACCGCACTTGCTACTTTTCAATCGCTCCTGCTGAAAACGTTAATGAAATCCTAGAGATTAAACTGGAATTCCTGCACAAACCCCAGTTTACATCGGATCAGATCGCGCAGGCCGCGCAACGCCTGGTTGAAAAAAGTCGAAGGAGTCTTCGTCTGTCCCTAAACTTTGCAAAAGAAAGAGTTTTAAAATTGCTTGACGCTCGAGCGCGAACAACAGATGAGAGACTTTCCAAGATCAAAACAGTTTCGCCCGACCGGTTGGGGCAATTTCAACAAGCCCACTATCATCCCAAAAACGTCATTTTATCGATCTCAGGGGCGGTTTTTCGGGAAAGAATCCTGAAGAAAGTGGTGGAACTGTACGCACCGCTAAAGGTAAAGGGTGCAGCCCGTGTGTTGAAAACCGACAGCCCGTCATTCTCGGGTGGATCTTCCTTTCAGTACCAGCACTTGCGGGCGGACTTGCAGGAGCCGTCCGTTCTTCTTGCTTACCGAGTACCCGGTGTCGGGCACAAAGATTACTACGCCTTATGGCTCCTTTCCTATGTGCTTGGGCAGGGGAGGGGAGCACTTCTCCATCAATATCTGGTGCAAAATGGGAGTGCCTTCAGTGTGAACTCTTCCCTAACCCCTTACGAGGCCGGCGCGGTATTTACAATCAGTTTTAACCCTAATCTGGAGAACATTGATCGTGCTGAGCTGCAAGCTCTGGCTCAGATTGAAATCCTCAAGCGCCGCCGACTTGGAGTTGTGTATCTGGACCGGGCTAAGTCTCTTTTATTAAAGGACCACTACGAAAGCCTGCAGACCTTGGATTGGCGGGCGCGCTCACTGGCCCACCATGAAGCCTTGGGAAGCTATCAAAATCTCGCCAAGGTACCCACACAGATCGAAAAAGTGACCTCCGAAGATATCAAGCGTGTAATGAGCCGTTATTTTTCCAACACAAATCTGTCGGTGTTGGAATATTTCCCTTATGGTGCAGCAGAGCGAACCTTTACCGCCAAATCCTTTCTAGAAGTTTTGAGGCTGCTGGTTCCCACAGTGGCCCGCAAACGTACAGCTGAAATGGATGTTGCATACCCTTTTGAAAGGCAATCAACTTTTTTACCCATTCAATTCACTCCCAGTTATCTGGAATACGAACTCAAGAAGACGTCGATATTGCGAGGCCCCATCATTTATTTTAAGGAAGAGCACGCCCTGCCATTAGTGCATATAGCTCTTTTCTGGCCGGGTGGTCGGATTCGTGAATCCGAGGCCAACGCTGGGATCACTGAATTGATGATGGGCACAATGTTGAGAAATTTTGAGACCTCCACGGGTTCTCTCCATGGGAATGAACTGGAACAAATGGGAGCCGAGATTAGGGTGGTAAACGAGTTGGATTTTTTTGGAATTCAAGTGACCGTTCTCTCTCCTTACAGGGAGAAGATGTTTTCAGTGCTGCTGGATTGGTGGCGTAACCCTGAACTTAAAGAAGAAGATCTGGAGTTAGAGCGGAAAAGGATTCTAAGCTTGGTAGGACATTCGAAAGAGGACGATTTGCTATTTGCGCTCGAGTCGGCGCGCAAACAGGTGTTTGGACAACACCCTTACGGTCTTCCTCGTTACGGAAGCAGGGAAAGCCTTTCAATTCAGACTCTGGAATCCATAAGGTCCTGGATGAATAAACACCTAACCCGGGTCCACCCCTTGATCTTGGTCCGAGGCGACTTAAAGGGAACTTCGTTTCTCCATGACTTTGTATCCATTTTGAGTGATTCTCATTACAAACGCATGCAGCCAGTGAAAAGAGCTACCGGGTGGGATGAATCATGGAAGGGATCGGCCTTTAACCCTGTCTCCGTGGTGCGCAATGGCGTTGTTTTGCTAGCACTGAAAGGCCCCGTCAGAGGTTCAAGAGATGAACGGCTGCTCAATGTTGTGGAGAACCTCATGGTCATTCCCGGAGGACCCCTTTTAAGATCCGCGCAGAACCCGGCAGGATTGGGCCTGGATATAGCCCTATTCCACGAGTCCGGTCTGAATGGAGGGATCATCTACGTGGTGGCGAGTACCACTCCGGAAAAAAAGGATGGAGTCCATCGACAACTACTGGAGCGGTGGGTCCAGATGAAAAACACCTCGTCAACCCAGAAGGTATTGATGAGTGCTTTGGTGGTTACCATCACACAGTTTTACATTCGGCAACAGAAGGGGACAGAGTATCTTTTGGATCTAGGGGGAAACACGATGGCGGGAAAGAGTGAAAACTATGCAACCGAGTACCTGTCGACCATTAAAGATGCGAACAAAGACAAGATTGTGTCCATTATCAACCGATATTTTTAGACAACCAGGAGTAGAGTATTTGCTAAGGGCTCCGGGCCAGAAATTCTCCTGGTTGGTACGGAGCGTTCTGCTCCTGGCCGAATCATTATGAAAGCTGTCATCATGGCCGGTGGTCAGGGAACCCGTTTCTGGCCTCTTAGTCGGCAAAGCCAACCGAAACAGTTCTTGAACATTACCGGTTCTCGTACCCTGCTACAAGATACGGTGGCACGGTTGAAGCCGCTCCTCACGAATGAGGACATTTACGTTGTGTGCGGGCGCCCTTACCTGAAGCAGGTGCAGGAGCAGCTTCCTGAGCTGAAGGAAGACCAGATCATTGTGGAACCGGCGGCGCGGAATACCGCTGCTTGTGTGGGTCTAGCCGCCCTGTACTTGAAAAATTGTTTTCAAGAGGATAAGGAGATCATGGTGATGCTTCCCTCCGATCACTTGATCCAGGACGTCGAAGAATTTCATCAGGTCCTTCAGGTGGGAGCAAAATTAGCGCAGTCGAGTTGGTTGGTTACCTTTGGTATCCAACCCTCATACCCGGCCACTGGTTACGGGTATCTTCAGCTGGGGACACCCCTTGGGGATTTTGATGGGTGTGCCGCCTATAGGATAGGACGATTTATAGAGAAGCCAGATCAAAAGAGGGCTGAAAGGTTTTTCGAGGCTGGTGAATATTTGTGGAACAGTGGAATGTTCTTATGGTCAATCGAAGCGATCCTGATAGAGATTCGCAATCAGATGCCAGTTTTACATCGCGCTCTCTTTGAAACCGAAGAAAGTCGGAACGACAATGAACGTCTGTTTGAAATCTTTTCGGCGTTGGACAACATCTCGATTGATATGGGAGTGATGGAAAGAGCGCCAAAAGTAGCAACAGTGCCTTGTCGCCTTGGATGGAGTGATGTCGGTAGCTGGAAGGCGTTGGAAGATGTCTGGGGCCGCGACGCACAGGGTGTGGCGGCTAATAGTACTTACGTGACAGTCGATAGCCGAAACTGTTTAACCTACGCTTCGAAAGATAAACTGGTGGCTCTGGTTGGCGTAGAAGAACTTGTAGTGGTTGAAACTCCAGACGCTTTGCTCGTTTGTGCCCGTGATAGGACCGAGGATGTGAAGCAGGTGGTGGAGGAGCTAAAGAAGAGAGGGTTAGACCGGCACTCGTAAGAATGGCTACGCAGTGGTCAATTAGCCAGACTGATGACTGTCGCCGGCTTTGCTGCCAAATTGTGTTTACTCTTCACATGATGAAAGTGGTGATTGTAGATGCTTGACGACCCAGAAGAACTGCATCGCTACGATCCGCAGGATATGCTGAGCGTCCTGGGATGTTTTGATCAGCAGCTTGAAGAGGCATTGAAGATTGGGGAAAAAGCAGAGGTGCCGGTTGGCGGATCGGTGATCCAGAGCATTCTCGTTTCTGGACTCGGTGGTTCGGCGATTGGGGGAGATTTTATTCGAGTTTACCTGGGACGAGATTTGAAAGTCCCTCTTTTGGTCAACCGAAATTACGGAGTTCCTGGATTTGTCGATTCTGAAACCCTAGTTTTAATCTGCAGTTATTCAGGGAACACGGAAGAAACGATTTCGGCCTTTGACCAGGCCCACCGGGCTAAAGCCAACATCATTTGTGTGACATCCAACGGAGAATTACTGCGCCGAGCCCAGAAACACGGCTATCCTTGTTTGCGGATTCCCGGTGGTCATCCTCCTCGCGCCGCCCTGGGATACTCCACAATTCCATTGTTGGTCATATTGGGACGATTGGGGCTGGTTGCGGATCGCAGCCAGGAGGTGAGTCGCTCACTGGCCTGGGTACGTAGCCGGCTTCAGGTCTATGGACCTGGTTGTCCTACTCGAGAAAACCCTGCCAAAGAATTGGCTTTGCGAATGTACCAGCACATTCCAATTTTTTACGGTAGCCAGGACCGGCTGGAGATGGTGGCTGTACGCTGGAGAGGGCAAATTAGCGAGAATGCAAAACAATTGGCCTATTCAAGTACTTTGCCGGAGATGAATCACAATGAAATTGTGGGTTGGAAACATCCGGCGATGTTGCTTCCCAAGATCGTCCCAATTTTCTTACGCGACCACGAAGATCACCCTCAAGTACATGTTCGAACTGAACTTACTCGTGATTTGGTTGCCGCACAATCGGGTTCGGCTTTTGAATATTGGACGGACGGACAGAGCTGGTTGGAACGGCTTTGGACACTCATTCTTCTAGGGGACTATGCCAGCGTTTACCTGGCTTTCCTCAATCAGGAGAACCCCACCCCCGTGGAAGTGATTGAAGCTTTCAAAACTCGTCTCAAGGAATTCCCCTAGCACGGGTTGTGCAACCAGCCGGGACGGGTCTCCCGGCAGCGGTAGAGGGATTAAGGGTAGTCACGCTTCTTCGTAAAATGAGTGACTGGCCTCATTTCACTCAGTCTAAATCAGAAGCAAACAAGATGAATCGAGAGATCTTCCGAGAATACGACGTTCGTGGATTGGTTGAAAAGGATTTATCGAACGAGGTCACAGTGGTCTTGGGGCAGGCCATGGGAACCTATTTCAGGGGACAGAAATGTAGGCGCATTGTCGTGGGTCGAGATTGCCGTCTCAGTTCGACCCGCCTGCGAAAACACCTGACCGAGGGATTAACATCGACCGGTTTGGAACTTGAGGATATAGGAGTCTGCCCATCCCCTCTTCTTTACTTTGCTTTGCACCGCTTGAATCCAGACGGCGGAGTCATGATTACCGGTAGCCATAATCCTCCCGAGTACAACGGATTTAAAATTGCGTTAGGAACCAGGACCCTTTATGGCGAGCAGGTCCAGGAAATCCGGAAAATCGCTGAATCAGGCCGAGTTGTGAAGGGAAAGGGACAGGTCAAGAAACACTCTCTTCTCTCCGATTATGTGCAATATTTGGGCCGTGCTTTTAAAAGGCTGAGCAATCCTCCCAGAGTGGTCGTGGACTGCGGCAGCGGAACGGGTTCTTTGGTAGCAGCAAAGATTTATCGAAAGATGGGCTGCCAAGTGATCGAATTATACTGCGAGATGGACGGGAATTTCCCGCATCACCATCCCGATCCGACTGTAAGCAAGAATCTGAAAGACCTTGTCGAGAAAGTACGCCAAGAAAAGGCTGATGTGGGAATTGCCTTTGACGGAGATGCTGATCGGATTGGAGTAATTGACGACCGAGGTAATATCATCTGGGGTGATCAGTTGATGATCATCTACAGTCGTGACATTTTGCAGGAGAGGCCCGGGGCAACCATTATCTCAGAGGTGAAGTCTTCTCAAACTTTGTATGACTTCATCGAGAGACAAGGTGGGCGTGCCATCATGTGGCGCACGGGACATTCCTTGATCAAGGCTAAGATGAAAGAGGAGGACGCGGTTCTGGCTGGAGAAATGAGTGGTCATATGTTCTTTGCCGATCGTTATTACGGTTTTGACGATGCCATCTACGCCGGGGCTCGTCTGTTGGAAATTCTTTCCAAAACCGGCCGAAAGCTTTCTGAGATGCTAACTGATGTTCCCAAGACACATTATACCCCGGAGCTTCGCGTTGATTGTGCGGAACGCTATAAGTTTGAGATTGTTGAAGAGGCACGCCAATACTTTACTGGCCGTTATCCGACAGTGGCTATTGATGGGGTGAGGGTTTTATTTGACGGTGGTTGGGGTCTGATTCGAGCATCCAATACACAGCCGGTGCTCGTGCTGCGTTTCGAAGCCAACTCCGAAAAGCGCTTGAAGGAGATTCGAAAGCTAGTCGAAGGAAAATTGGAGGAATTCAAAGCGAAAGTGGCATCGCAGGCTTAGCCGCTCATGGTAAAAGTTGCGTCGGGTCGCGCGGCAGGGATCTATGGTCAATAGACGTTGATGAGGAGGAGTCGACGCCAGTTTCATATCCTCGAAATTAGTGCAATTTTGTGGCGAGCGTATTGGTGAAACCGAGTACTTATCAGCGTCTCCTCCACTCTTTTCAAATCGGCGAAAAGACGTAAAATGAAAAACTATAGTGTCTTCATTTTGAGCGATGGGATAGGGGAAACCGCCTACCGAATGCTCAAGGCAACCATGCAGCAGTTCCCGCACGATATCTTGATTACTCGCTATGCTAATGTGCGTGAAGAAAGCCAAATTGTCGAAATATGGGAAGCCGCTGCCCGCAACCAGACACTAGTGCTTTATACCTTTGTCTCTTCAAGGTTGCGTTGTTTTTTACGAGAATTAGCAAAAGACAATGAAGTTGAATGCGTCGATCTACTGGGGCCGCTCATGGATGAACTGTCTTCTTTCTTTCAGAGCGCACCAGTTGCTAAGCCCGGTTTACTCCATCAGGTGGACGAGGAATATTTTGCACGGATGGATGCTATCAAATACGCGATCCGTCATGACGATAGCCAGACAATCGATGACATTGACTCAGCTGATATGGTCGTTGTAGGAGTGGGTCGAGTCGGGAAAACTCCGTTAAGTATTTATCTGGCTCAAGAAGGGTGAAAGGTGGCCAATTTTGGGATCGTATCCGGTGTTGAATTACCAAGCCAGCTGGCCCGAATCGACCAGCGAAAAATTGTCGGACTCCTTGTCGACCCTAAACGCTTAACAGAAATACGGCGGGTCCAACTACAACAGGAGGGAGACGACGACAGTAGTTATGCGGATTTGGATCGCATTGAAGAAGAATTAGCCTACGCGCGGGCTCTTTACGAAAAAAATCCTCTTTGGTCAGTCATTGACGTCACTGGAAAATCGATCGAGGAAATTTCACAGCAAGTTCTCGATGGACTATTCGGCAAAGGAAGACGGCTTTAATTTGTGGGTTTCAGTCTCAGGATACTTAGTGTTCCGGTGGACTGGAAAAGCTATTTCGCCAATAAATCGAGTAGAACCTGGAACGTAGAACTTGAAACCTGAGACTCAAATGGTGATTTTTGCTTTTAAATACCACAGTTATGGAAACGACTTTTTGATTTTGCCGTCGGGACAAGTCAAAGAAGAGGAGCTTTCAAAGTTATCGAGATTAATCTGCCACCGGCATTGTGGAGTAGGCGCGGATGGTTGCATCTTTCTCAGTGTTTTTTCAGGAGAACAATACTCTTTGCGTATTTTTAATCGTGACGGTAGCGAAGCAGCCATGTCCGGAAATGGTGCTCGCTGTGCCTGTGCATTCTTACACCATCAAGAGTTGGCGGTGCAGTCGAAAGTCGAATTGGCGACTCTTTCTGGAATCAAAGCCTATCAGTTGATTGATAAGGGCAGTTTTTTCTGGAGATACCACTCCTGGATGGGACAGCCTCTTTTCGCTCCTGCCACTATCCCTTTCCAGGCCTCTTCCACGCTCGACAAGGTGGAAGAGTACCCACTTGAGGTGGCAGGTAAGACGGTTGCCATAACCGCTCTCTCGGTAGGAAATCCTCAGTGTGTGGTTTTCGTGGACCATTTTCCAGCTGGAGCAGAGTTTGAGCAGATGGGTACAGGATTAGAAAATCACCCTTTGTTTCCGGAGCGCACGAACGTAAGTTTTGTTAGGGTTGTGGACGTGAATCACTTGGAGATAAGGATTTGGGAACGTGGTGTTGGCCCGACCTGCTCGTCGGGTACAGGCTCTTGCGGGGCGGCCGTGGCAGCCATAATGACGCAAAGAGTCCAATCTCCTGTCAAGGTCTCTACAGAAACGGGAACACAGCAAGTGCAATGGACAACCGGGAAAGAGATCGTCCTGACGGGGCAAGTCGAATTCATTGGAGAGGTCAAGTACAACTGGAATGGTTAGCTCGTGAGAAACAGTCAAATGACGGATGGGGGCCTTCTCGAAAAGACCGGGAACGAGATCGATGAGATGATCGACTTGCTAGGTCAGATCGTCCGGTTAGAGAGTCCTTCGACCCATAAAAAACTCGTTGATGATCTAGGATCCTTTATTGCGAGTGCCTTAAGAGGAAACGGCCTATTGCCGCAGATCGAGTCGAGGAACAATGTCGGAGACATCCTGTGGGCGGAGTGGGGGGAAGGTATAAACGGAATGCTTTTGGTCCTGTGTCACCTTGACACAGTGTGGGAGCCGGGAAGTCTTGCACGTAATCCCTTTCGGGTTCAAGACGGTCGCATTTATGGTCCCGGTATCTACGATATGAAATCAGGTCTGATGGCCACTTTAAAGGTACAGGAATATCTGGCAAAGGGTTGGATTCTACCAGAACGAACAGTCCGGTTTCTCTATACCACCGACGAGGAGACCGGGAGTCATGAAAGCCGAGAGCTGATTGAGAGCTTTGCCCGCCAGAGCGACATAGTTTTGGTGATTGAGCCTCCACTCCCCGGAGGGGCGTTGAAAACGTTTCGCAAAGGCGTTGGTGATTTCATTCTGAAAATTTACGGAAAGAGGGCGCACGCAGGTATCGATCCCGAGAAGGGGATCAATGCAGTGGAGGAGCTCGCGCGACAGATTCTTTCGCTGCATGCTTTGTCCAACTCCGCGTCGGGAACCACTGTGGCGGTGACGGTGGTTCACGGTGGTACGCGCGAAAACGTCATTCCGGAATATTCCGAGGCCAGAATTGATGCACGCTTTAAGACAATAGAAGAAGGCCGGCGTGTAACAGAAGCAATCCAGCATCTTACCCATCATTTGAAGGGTGTCCGTCTGGAGATCGAAGGGGAGATTAACCGACCGCCCATGATTAAAACAGCGCGGACCCGAGAATTGTTCCGTTCGGCTAGGCGAATTGCCCTGGAGATGGGCATGGAATTACACGAGGGAGAGTCTGGAGGTGGGAGTGACGGAAGCTATTGTGCCGCGCTAGGGATCCCCACCCTGGATGGCCTCGGTGTGACTGGAGACGGTGCGCATGCTCTAGACGAACATGTTGAGCTGGACGCGTTGGCCCCTCGCGTTGCACTCTTGGGGCGTTTGATCGAGCGTCTGTAAAGAGGACTTGGATCATGAGACTTGGGGTTCCGGTATCCGAGCTCCAGGTCGTCACCTGTGTACTCAGCTTCATAAATGCGGTTACGTTTGCTAAAGATGTAGCGATCTTAGGTCGTGAAGAGAGGAGGAGCAGCGCTAAATGGAGTCTGTCCTGTTAGGTCCTCAGCTCGCAGAGTGAAGCCGGGACTGTTCTGTTTTCTTCGTCGCTCCTTTTTGGCGATGCTCAACGGTATTGGCTGCGTCATCGCTTCCCGAGATCATGGCCATTCCACTCGCCATAAACGTTAGGATATTGACCAAACTGGTTACTTAGCTTAATTTGTTCAATGGGTGTCCAGTTAAGAGGGTAAATATTGTGAAGGAGAGAAGGATCAGTAGGACTCAAGGAAGGGAAAAAATTACCTTTGAAGGTGGGAAAATCTGTGTTCCTAACCACCCGATTGTTCCTTTCATCGAGGGAGATGGAATTGGCGCGGATATCTGGAGCGCTACACAGCGTGTGCTGGATGCAGCGGTGAAAAAGGCATATCGAAGTCAGCGACGAATCAGCTGGATTGAAATACTGGCGGGACAAAAATCCCGACAGGAATGCGGGGAGTGGTTGCCGCGAAAGACCACTGAGGCTATCGCCGAATATCGGGTGGCCATCAAGGGCCCTTTAACCACGCCGGTAGGGGGCGGGATCCGCAGTCTAAACGTGACGCTGCGTCAGGTCTTGGATCTCTACGCTTGCGTCCGCCCTTGCCGTTACATTCCCGGTGTTCCGTCACCTGTCAGGGAGCCACATCGACTCGATGTCGTAATTTTTCGCGAGAACACCGAAGATGTTTATGCGGGTATTGAGTGGCCGGAAGGATCACCGGAGGCCAAAAAACTCATCGAATTTGTGGCCTCACATTTTGCCAAACAAATACGGAAAGATTCAGGAGTCGGAATCAAGCCGATTTCGGCCTTTGGCACTCAACGTTTGGTTCGAATGGCGGTTCGCTACGCTGTCGAGCATGGACGAAAGCGCCTCACTCTGATGCATAAAGGCAACATCATGAAGTTTACTGAAGGAGCTTTTCGCGACTGGGGTTATGAACTGGCACGAAAGGAGTTCGGCAAGATCTGTATCGACGAAAATGAATTGTGGGAACAACACGGAGGGAAAATTCCTGAAGAGAAAATGCTGATCAATGATCGAATCGCTGATTCCATGTTTCAACAGGTGCTCTTACGCCCGGACGAGTATGAAGTTATTGCCACGCCCAATCTCAACGGTGATTATCTCTCGGACGCCTGTGCAGCCCAGATCGGAGGTCTGGGGATGGCACCAGGCGCCAACATGGGGGATGGCATGGCTTTGTTCGAAGCCACTCATGGTACGGCTCCCAAGTACGCAGGGCACGATAAAGTCAATCCCGGATCGCTCATCTTATCGGGAGTGATGATGTTGGAATATCTGGGGTGGAAGCAAGCGGCGACCCTTATTGATTCAGCCCTAGGTCAAACAATTTCCCAGAAGTGTGTAACTTACGATCTTGAGCGACAGATGAAAGGAGCCACTGTCCTGAAAACTAGTGAGTTTGCCTCGGCGATTATTGAGAATCTGTAGGGAAAAGATGGAGTCTGCAATCGGAGGAAGGAACTATGCGACCTAAGGTCAGCGTCGTCGGTGCCGGACACGTGGGTGCGACAGCAGCCTTACGGACTGTTGAAAAGGAACTAGCAGATGTTTGTCTGGTGGACATTGTGGAGGGGATGCCTCAGGGCAAAGCTCTGGATCTGCTCCAAGCAGGACCCGTTCAGGGCTACGACTGCCTATTGACGGGTTCAAATAGCTACGATGCTACCCAGGATTCTGATGTCGTGGTGATTACAGCCGGTTTGCCTCGAAAACCCGGAATGAGTCGCGATGATCTTCTGTTGAAAAATGCGAGAATCATCAAAGAGGTGACGGAGAATGTGGTCCGCCACAGTCCGAATGCGATCCTTATCGTGGTTAGCAACCCTCTAGATGCCATGTGTCAGGTGGCTCTGCAGGTGAGTGGATTCCCCCGCCAACGGGTAATCGGAATGGCTGGAATTCTTGATTCCGCCCGTTTTCGCACATTTATAGCAATGGAAATGATGGTATCGGTGGAGAATATCCAGGCTTTTGTGCTCGGGGGGCACGGCGACACCATGGTGCCGCTGGCGCGTTATTGCACGGTTGCCGGGATTCCTATCACTGAACTTCTCTCGAAGGAGCGTTTGGAGGCCTTGATCCAGCGTACCCGTGATGGGGGAGCTGAAATCGTCAAGTTGCTCAAAGAGGGAAGTGCCTACTACGCGCCATCGGCAGCTATCGTCGAAATGCTTGAGGCCATTTTTAAGGATAAGAAGAAGATTCTTCCTTGTGCCGCCTATTTGCAAGGGGAATACGGGATCAGCGATCTGTTCGTAGGGGTTCCGATAAAGCTAGGACGGCAAGGAATAGAGGAAATCCTTCAGATCAACCTGACGACACAGGAAAAGTTGGCTCTTGAAGAATCAGCTGGAGCCGTTGGAAAACTGATAAGTGTCCTTCGGCAAAACGGGTATTTGAAGTGATTTCACGACCGTTTATCCATGGCCATAGACTCGAAAAGAAGTTCTACAGGATGCTGGACGGGGATGTGAACTCCTCGTTCCTCCAAACCCGATTTGATTTGTAGAAGACATCCTGGATTTCCAGTAACCACACGCATGGGATTGGTAGTGAGGATCTCATTGATTTTCTTTTCTAATAGCTGTTGGGCCATTTGTGGCCGAACCAGGTTATAGATTCCGGCACTACCACAACAGCGATCCGAGTTGGGGAGGTTGAGTAGCTCTAGGTCTGGGATTTTTTGCAACAACCGTCTAGGTTGGACAGAGACCTGCTGGCCGTGAAGCAAATGACACGGATCGTCGTAAGCTACTCGGGTCGCAATTGGCCGCATGTGCCAGGACGGGTTTATCGAGTCGAGATACTCACAAATATCCTTGACTCTTACCGAAAAAGCCCGGGCCTTTTCCCCCATATCTTCAGCGTCTTCAAAGAGGTGCTCATACTCCTTCATGGCGGCGCCACAGCCGGCTGAATGAGTGATAATGGCATCAAACTGGGGCCCGGAAAAAGCCTGAATATTGAGTTGGGCCAGGCGGCGAGCCATTTCTCGATCACCGGCGTGGGTATGCAGAGCACCACAGCAACTCTGAGCAGGGGGAAGGACAACATCACAGCCACTGTAACGGAGGACTTCAATGGCGGCCTGGTGGATTTGCGTGAAGAAAAAAGGCATGACACAACCGCTTAAGAAACCCACGCGCTGGCGTGTTTCTCCATAGGCGGGGTAGAAGTGCTGAAAACGCGCCGATTTGGACAAGCGGGGCAATTTCTTCTCCGCCCTGATCGCCTCGGGAGCGAGACGGTCTAGAAACGGAGTCTTTCGGACCAGTGTCTGCAACCCAGAGTTCTGATAAAACCGTAGTAATCGGGAAAGCCAGGCGACTCGGCGGCGATAGGGGAGAAGGTTCCGAAAAGCCTGTTTCTGCAACCATGAAGGCGGATTCTCGACCTGAACTCGACTTCTCGTCGCATTTAGCATCAGTTCGTAACGGACACCCGAAGGGCAGGCCGTTTCACAAGCTCGGCAGCCCAGGCAGCACTCCAGATGGTCAATGACTGTTTCATCCAGAGCAATGAGGCCTTTGTCAACAGATTTCATAAGGTAGATTCTGCCACGTGGCGAATCCGCCTCATTTCCGAGCACCTGATAGGTTGGACATTTAGGCAGACAGAATCCGCAATGGATGCAGTCCAAATTGACTTCTAACGGATTCTTCACCTTCACCTGGGTTGTTATCGCTGCCTTTTTTTCGCTCCGAAAGAGGTGCTTGAATAGGTTAGGGAAGCACAACACAGCAAAAGGTTCAAGTTCTTCCCCAGAATCGATTTGGGTTTAAAATCCCGTTTGGATCCAGCTGTCGCTTGATCTTCTTCGTGATTTCGAGAGATTGTGTGGTGGGACTCCAAACGTCTGAAATCGTATTTTTGAGCTCACGATCAGCCTTGAAGACCATGATGTAGACCTGCTTGGAGACCCAATCAGCGGAAAACTTTTCCCACCCCTTCAGAAAATCTGAACCTCTGACAAATAGATAAATGAGACCACCGCCAACGTGGGCTGTCAGCGCCTCGAATCGGAGCTTCTCACAAAGAGACTGATAGAGCTCCGATAAAAGTCCAAAGGGACTACTGATCCGTAGGATGGCTTGTTGATTTTCCGGCTGTAGTGCTGACTGGAAGTCCCTCTGCCAGGCGCTCCAGAACTTTTCTTCTTGAGAATTCGTTAACACTTGGATTTGAGGATATTCCAGGCAGATTGTATCCCTTTTCCACTTCACCAGTGGGGCATTGTCCAAAGCCTGAACTGCCAAGAGGAAGGGTTGCTTCTCGGCCCGATGGGTGGAGATGTTCAATGAATTTAAGACTTCGCCCATGAAATGCGGGCTGGGTTGGATCCACTCCAGAGCCGTCGGATTTACCCGATCGCGAAGATGTAAGGCTGCTGTGAGCAGTTCTGAAAGGCTGTCGCAGGGCAAAACCAGGGTGACCGAATCGAGCGGTCGCGGGCTTACTTTAAAAATGGTCTTTGTAATGATTCCCAATGTTCCCATAGAGCCGGTGTAGAGCTTACACAAATCGTAGCCGGCCACGTTCTTGACCACTTTACCGCCAGCGTGGCTCAGTATCCCTTCGGGATGTAGCACCTCGATGCCGATCAGAAAATCCCGTGGCTTCCCCCAAACCGAGCTGTAGAGTCCTGCAAGTCCCGTGGCCACAATTCCCCCCATGGTAGTGTGCGCCGAATTCAATGGATGAACAGGCAGGAACTGCCCGGATCTTTTTAGAATCTCATTCAATTCACCAAGAGGGCATCCGGCCTCAACGCTCACCGTAAGATCGTCTGGACTATAATCGACCACCTGGTTCCATTTTCGAACCGAAAGGATATCCGTGATCCGACCGGGGTTATTCCCGAGAAACCAATGGCTAGCTCCTCCGGCGATCAGTACCGCTTTCTTTTCTCGATTCTTTTCCGAAATCCACAGGCGACAGGATTCGACATTCTCTGGTTCAAAGACCGGGAGAGGGGGTTGGTCGGCGGAGATCCACCGGTAGGCATGGTCGATGGGTAACATTGGTTCTAGTCCCGTTCTCTGTGCCTGTTTGTCATCTGTCGCGTCTCCTTTAAGTGTTTCACTTCTTAAATACAATGACGTTTGTGAAGAGTACGAAGGTACTGATTTCGCGAAACGACTCGGCGATGTTGCTGCGCATTCTCAAGAAGAATCGATAAAGAAAACAGGGCCATCCCGGTGCCACTTTGCAGGCTGAGGACGTGGCGGTTAATCTATTTTGTCACTTGTTGCGGTCCCATCTCGCCACCTCCTTAGCAAACGTGAGCGGTATTGGTGAAACCGAGTACTAAGCAAGTACCATAACATGATATGTGAGCGGATTTGAATTGCTTTTCTCAATACTGTGGTTCATAAGTAAGATGACGTACATGAGTTCAGTCACACCACAGTCCTATTTCCAGAAGATGGTGATCAGATTGGATCCTCGGCTGGCCGGATTGCTTTCCTATCTCGGGATAGCAGGAGTTCTTTTCCTGTGGTTGGAAAAGAAACATCACCAGGTACGGTTTCATGCCTCCCAATCGCTACTTGTTTGCATTGTGTTGGGGATTGTAAACATGGGATTGTCCATTGTGAACTCTGCGGTCTATCGCATCGGTTGGGAGTTAGGTGTTGTTTTGGAATCAGTGTTGTGGTGGATCTATCCGCTTGAGTTTGTGTTTTGGCTCTTTCTGCTCTATCAGGGCTATAGTCTAAAAACGTTCGAACTGCCGTGGATTGGTCCAGTCGCCACACGCATGGCACGACGCGCTGTTAATCCGGGGGGATCCCGAGGCAGTGTGACTGATCCCGAATGATTGCATAATACGAGTTTACCGGTCCGTCAAAATTTCCAGACCAGGGAGTTTTTTGCCGGCCAGGAACTCCAGCGAGGCGCCCCCCCCGGTTGAAAGATGTGTTATTTTATTCTGCACAGCGGCTTTCCTGAGTGCTAAAATGGACTCTCCTCCTCCTACCACCGACAGAGCTTGGCTTTTCGCCACCGCGCTTGCGATCTTCAAGGTTCCTTGAGCAAATTCCTCAATCTCGAACACTCCCAGAGGTCCGTTCCAAATGATGGTTTTAGCTTGCGCGATCGCTTTCTTAAATTCCTTGATTGTCTGTGGCCCTAAATCCAAACCCATCCAGCCGTCAGCAATACTGTCTGATTGAACAACACGAGTCGCTGCCCCTTTTTGACAGCGCTCGGCAATAACGGCATCTGTGGGCAAAAGCAGTTTGACACCTTGGGATCTTGCCTTCTTGAACGCCCCTCGTGCAATATCCAATTTGTTATTCTCGACCATGGATTTTCCAACTGGTCGACCCTGTGCTTTCAAGAAGGTAAAAGCCATATTCCCTCCCAGCAGAATCGTATCGACAAAGTTTAAAAAATTGTCAATTACCTCCATCTTGTCGGAAACCTTGGCCCCACCCAGAATGGCCACTATAGGGTGCTGAGGGTGAAAGAGGATGCGGGAGAGATAGCCCAGTTCCTTTTCCATGAGTAGCCCCGCGGCGCCTCTCCCCAAAATTGTAGGAATACCCACGGTAGAAGCATGAGCGCGGTGAGCGGTACCAAAGGCGTCGTTGCAATACTCTTGAGCCAAGCCCGCGAGTTTGTGAGCAAAACGAAAATCGTTTCTGGTCTCGCCCTCACGAAACCGGAGGTTTTCTAGCAGCAGTACCTGTCCATTTCTCAACATGTCGACCCTCTCTCTAACCTGTGCACCGATACAGTCACTGACAAAGAGGATCTCTCGTTTCAACAAGGACGCAAGGTGATCGGCTACAGGCTTGAGAGAGCATCCTGCCCGTTGTCTTCCCTTCGGTCGACCAAGATGGGAGGCGACGATGACGCGAGAATTTTTCTTCACAGCCAGTGCGATGGTGGGTAAAGAGGCACGAATACGGGTGTCGTCGAGAACTTTTCCAGCGTAGATCGGGACGTTAAAATCGACTCTCAGGAAGAGTCGTTTTCCCAACAGATCAAGATCGCGGATTGAAAGTTTAGCACTTGGTTCTATAGATAAGCTCACGTTTGTAGAGAGCGCGACGATCCTGATTTCGTGAGGTTACGACGCTGCCGATGCCACTGCACATCGTCAAGGGGGAGCGACAAAGAAAGCAGGGTTGTGCCGCCGTCACCCTGTGGGCTGAGGATGTGGGCAGGTGATCTATTTGTTATTCGTCGTCGCCGATGTAACGGCATCGGCTCCTCCTCCCTTTCTGAACTGACCTCGCCATACCGTGAGTAAACGTGAGTGTATCTCTGAAACCGAGTACTTAACCACGGTTGTTGTTCGTGCACTGTCTCTCGGCGACAAGTTCCGCTAGTTCCAGGACTCGTCTCGAGTAACCCCATTCGTTATCGTACCAGGCCAACACTTTGACCATATTTCCTGCCAGAATTTTAGTAAAGGGTCCATCTACGATGGCTGAGTAGGGGTTCTTGATGAAATCTGCGGAGACTAACTCTTCATCCGTATAGTACAGAATACCATTCAGGCTAGTTCTTGCTGCCTCTCGATACGCCTCAGCGACCTCTTCTTCGGAAACCTCTCTAGCCAGCGTGGCTGTTAGATCCACTAGTGAAACAGCCGGAGTGGGTACTCGAATCGAAATTCCATCAAGTTTGCCTTCCAATTCCGGGAGGACGAGTGTGACTGCCACGGCCGCTCCAGTGGTGGTGGGAATCATAGAAAGTCCAGCGGCCCGAGCCCTGCGTAGATCTTTGTGGGGCAAATCGAGGATCTGTTGATCATTCGTATAACTGTGGATCGTTGTCATTAAGCCTTTCTCGATTCCAAAGTGTTCGTGAAGTACCTTGGCAATGGGTGCCAGGCAATTAGTGGTGCAGCTCGCATTCGAGATGATGGAGTGCTCAGCTGGTTTGTAGCTTTCCTGGTTTACTCCCAGAGCGATGGTAATGTCTGGATCCTTGGCGGGAGCGGAGATAATGGCCTTTCGCACAGTATCACGCAAATGCTTTGCCGCGTCTTCTCGTTTAGTGAAACGTCCGGTGGATTCAATGATAATGGCAGCTCCGACCTCACCCCAAGGGATCCGAGCCGGCTCCCTCTCTGCAAACACTCGAAGCCTGTAGTTATTGACTGAAATGGATTGGTTGTCGTAACTTACCTCGCCTCGCACCCGTCCATAAACGGAATCATACTTGAGCAAGTGAGCTAGAGTTTTCGGATCAGTGACATCGTTGATCGCCACAAATTCCAATGGAGAACCCCTTTCCAGTACCCCTCGGAAAATGTTACGTCCAATTCTGCCAAAACCATTGATAGCAACTTTCACTGCCATTTCTCTCCTTTCAAGCTTTTCAGGGAAAACTAATCTAGCAAGTAGATAACGCTTAGACAAGCCTAATTAGATTGGTGATCAGTCCTCATACGGGTTGCTGCCGTCAGGCTGGGCTCGGAAACGTCGGTGTCCCCAAAGCCAGCAATAGGGATACTCACGAATCATCTCCTCTATGCAACGGTTAAAGCGTGCTGTGTTGTCAAGTAGATCCTTTTCATAGTTGCCAGTTTGTTCAGCCTTCAGGGGGGGGTAAAAGCGGATGGTGTAGTGACCTCTCCGGCCACTGGGATAAATAAATCCCGGTAATACTGGCGCGGAAGTTTTCAGTGCCAAGGCGGCCAGAGTGGAGGTGGTGCAGGCTGGTTTTCCAAAAAAGGGAACGAACACTCCTTCTTTTTCCTGGATGTTTTGATCGATTAGAAATCCCACGTCACCGCCCTCTTTGAGTAGACGCAAGGAGCGTAATGTGGAATGGCGCTTCGGGATGACTTGATTGCCGCAGCGAGTGCGCACTCGGATCATCCAGCGCTCGAGAAACGGGTTGTCTAAAGGTCGAACCACGAAGCTGAGTGGATAGCCATACAGTGCGTGCGCCACAGGTAAGAGCTCCCAAGCACTGATATGTGCCGTCAAATAGAGAATGCCTCGTTGTTGTTGTGCCGCTTTCTGGTAATTTTCAAGTCCAAGCTCCTTTTCATAGCGCACACGTTTACTGACCTCCCGTGCGTTTAATCGGTGGAGCCGGCTGAGTTCGACGGCCAGATCTCCCACTTGTCGGAAGCTTTGGCGGAGAATCCGTTTGCGCCAGTAATCGTCCTGTTCGGGAAATGCGATGCGCAAATTGGTTAGACCAATGTGGCGATGGTTCTTGTCAAGAAGGTATGCGAACACAGCCAGGATTTCGCATAAGGGATAGGCAACCCAGAGCGGGAGGGCACCGATGAAGGCGAAAAACAGGCGAACCAAAAGATAGGTGGCCCAATCACGGAGCGGCTTCATTGTGGAGCTTAAAGCATCGGCCACAGACTTCACAGGTGCACTCTACTTTGGAATAAATCAGTCAAGTCTGTGGAATCCTCTTCACCAATCACCACTGAATACTTCGAGAACCTCTGTCAGGAGCCGATTTCCGGAACAGGAGTAATGAAAACCATCGTTTGGTATCGACAAAGTGCCGAAGAGTTTCTAAACCGTAAAACTGGAGCTGATCTTGAAGTTGAACAGGATCAAATTTGCGACTGATTTCCATCAGGATCCGCTCATCTTTCCGCCACAAAAAAGAAGCTTTGAACCCTGGAAAATAGATCTTTTGATCACAAGTGGAGACAGCATACATCTCCATTTGTTGCCATTGCGCGTTGTACTCGGAACAGTAGCGTATTTTATGCAGATCAAAATTGCTTTTCGCAGTGTGGTTAATGTGCCGGAAGGCATTGAGAATAAACTGTGCTGTGAGCCCCTTTGAATCAGCGTAGGCTTTTCGCAGAATCTGCTCTTCTTTGACTCGATCCACCCCCAAGAGGAAAAAATCATTCGGATTCATGCACTCAGACAGGTGTTGGAAGAAACGATCAAAATCGAGGCGGGTGAAGTTTCCAATAGTACTCCCGAGAAAAATCAACAGCTTGGGGGAAACTTTATCGATCGCTCTGATACCGTTTTCATAGCGGGTGCACAGGCCCTGAAAAATGATCTCTGGAAATCGCTCTTGAATCATCTTTCGGGAGTTAATCAGTGCCGGTAGACTGATGTCGATGGGTACATACACTCCTGTTCTTTTCTGTCGGACTTGTTCATTCAACAGATGGATGGTTTTGCTGGAAGAACCGGGACCAAGTTCCACCACACAGCCGACGGGTGCCAGGGCAATGATATGCTTAGCCTGGCTTCGCAAAATGGCTTCTTCTGTCCGGGTTAGATAGTATTCGGGGAGTTCAGAGATCGCTTCAAATAGTTGAGAACCTCGCTTATCGTAAAGATTGACCGGTTCTATCCAGCGTGGCTGATCGCACAGTGTTCGTACAATTGTCAACACCGGATCTTGATGTTTTGAGTTCTCATGGCGTGCCCATATCGAGGGCACAATGGGGCCCCAGTGCGCTAGATCACGTGCCGAAATAATCTGCTTGGGGCTTTCCAACAGCTCTTCACCCAGTTTCATTTACCGTGGGTTTATTGTAGCCACAGATTACACAGATTGCACTGCTTGCGAAAGAATCCGTGTCCAAAAAATGGGAGAATTGAATCATCATCTCATGTTGATCTTTCACTCTGCTGTATCCAGTTGGCGTGCAGAGTGATTCAGGGGGCATAGTGCCGCGCAGGAAAAAAGCTGGCCGCTTATTGAGGAGGGCAAAAATGTTCTGTTTTCCGCTCTCACCGGTTCGTCCTCATAGGAAGATCATTTTCTACTATCGAGGAGGGATTCCAGTGGGTGAAAATGCAGCGCTCTTGTACCACACTCTTGTGGTGTCCACTTCCACCGAACTCCTCACATCTCTCCGCTAAACAACGACAACAACACGTTGATAAAGTGTCCTTACTTTAATTAGGGAGCCTGTCCTACGATGTGCCGATGAGGGTCTTCGCATATTGGCCACAACAGACCCGCAATGTCTCAGTCCTGACCGAGTGGCCCCATACCGCCGATACAACTCGCAACACTGGACACTTTTCCCAGAACAATGCTTTAGCTACTGGTTGTCAGGAAGAATGGGCAAGGATCCAGTGAGAATTGGGAAGAGCGAAAGATTCGACTGAGTGACGGGTAACTGCGAGAGGCTGCGGTGATATTCGATTCTGAAATCCTCCTCTGTCATAATAGATCGGGAAAACGGGGCGACAGAGCCAACTCCTTGAATGCCTGGGAGGTTCACGAGCTATGGACAGACGACCACTTATTGCGGGTAACTGGAAAATGGTTAAGACTCGATCCGAAGCCCGAACCACGGCCGTGGAGCTGTGCAAACTCGTTGCTGGATCCCTAGAAGTTGATGTCGCGGTCTTTCCACCCTTTACGGCACTGTCTACGGTGAGTCAGATTCTACAGAGAACAGCTATTAAATTAGGTGCGCAGAATGTTCATTGGGAAGATCAGGGAGCTTTCACCGGCGGAATTTCAGTCAGGATGCTAGAGGACTGTGGTTGTCGCTACGTTATCGTGGGACATTCCGAGCGTCGCCTATATTTCAGCGAGTCTGATGAAATCATCAATCACAAGCTGAAGAAAGTCTTGACCAGTGCTCTCATCCCGATCCTTTGTGTCGGGGAATCCCTTGAAGAACGGGAGTCTGGTCGGGTGGAAGAGGTGGTTCTGTGTCAGATTGAACGCGCCTTGGATGGATTAGGATCTGGTCGGGAAGTGTCGCGCATTATCGTCGCTTACGAACCGGTTTGGGCTATTGGAAGCGGGAAAACCGCCACCCCTAAAATTGCCGAAGAGGTGCACAGTCTAATTCGCCAGTCGATCAGTGGTCACTATTCGCAGGAAATTTCGCACGAAATCCGCATCCTGTATGGCGGGAGCGTCAAACCGGACAACATTGAGGAATTGATGGCTCAGGCTAACATCGATGGCGTTCTTGTGGGTGGTGCAAGTCTGGAAGCAAAATCGTTTGTGAAGATTATCCGATATAATGTGAGAGGAGATTGCTAAGTAGTGATAGACTGAGGAGGCTGTAGTGATCTCGTTTAAAACGGTAAAAGACTTAGGGAATATGTTCATTCTACTGACGATTCTTCATGTTACCGTTTCTGTGTTCTTGATTATGGTCGTACTGGTGCAGTCGGGGAAGGCAGGAGATCTAGCGTCCGCTTTCGGCGGAGCAGGCAGCCAGACAGCCTTGGGCGGGCGTAGCGCTGCAACGCTGCTGACCAAAGCCACCAGCGTCTGTGCGGCCATTTTTATGATCACTTCGTTGAGTCTAGCCATATTGTTTTTTAGTGGTTCGGGAGACACGGTCATGGGGCGAGTTCCTTTGTCCGAGAAGGCGGAACCGGTTGAAGCCGCCCAAGAACCCCAGGAAAACGAGCAAGAGAAAGGACCGGTTGAGCAACCGGTTCTCCCGCCGCGAGAGCAGTAAGAAAAACTGTGCCGGAGTGGTGGAACTTGGCAGACACACCATCTTGAGGGGGTGGCGCTCGTGAGAGTATGCGGGTTCAAATCCCGCCTCCGGCACCAAGCTCGGGGAAAGTGAGGAAGTGAGGGGACGCGATAACTGTCCTTTCATTCCTATTCTGCAGCTTCTCCGGTTTTTTTAAGGTAAACTCTGTGTAGAAAGGGAAGTCGTTATGGGGGAGGTGACTATTGCCTTGGGTGGGGGGGCCGGAGATGGCCTGGACAAATCAGGTGGCACGTTGGCCAAAACTGCTGGGCGGTTAGGTCTTTATGTTTACGCGTACAATAGTTACCAATCCATCATACGAGGTGGACACATCTTGCTTAGTATCCGTCTTGGCGAAGAAAAGATCCATTCTCACGGCGATCACTTGAACGTTCTAGTTGCCCTCAACCAGGATACCATTGAACGCCACGCGCGCGACGTGGAGCCAGGGGGAGCCATCCTCTACAATGCGGATAGACTAACATGTGAGACATCCCTTGTACAAGACAATGTGCTGACGGTTCCCCTGCCCATCAAGGAGATTACCCAGCCCGTGGGTAAACTCCCACCGATTATGCAAAACACCGTTTTGGGCGGGGCGGCGGTTTTTTTGTTGGGCCTTGATTTTGAGACCATGACAGAAGTTCTGGCGGACACTTTTAAACAGAAAAGCGAGCAGATTGTGACCCAGAACGTGGAGGTGGCCCGGGCTGGCTACAACTATGCTAAGGAACATTTCGTCCCGTTGGGTTATGAATGGAATTTTTCGAGGATTCGGAGACCGTTTTTGACGGGGAACGAGGCTTTTGCATTGGGCGCCGTTGCTGCCGGGTGTAAGTTTTACTCAGCCTATCCCATGACTCCCGCTTCTTCCATTCTTCACTGGATGGCAAGCCATGGGGAAAAGTGTGAGGTATTGGTGAAACAGTGTGAGGACGAGCTGGCTGTAGCCAACATGGCAGTCGGGGCCGGATACGCAGGTATTCGGGCCATGTGTGCAACCTCAGGAGGAGGATTTGCCTTGATGACAGAAGCCATCGGTCAGGCCGGCATGATGGAAGTCCCTGTCGTAATTATTAACGTCCAACGCGGCGGGCCTTCGACAGGTATCCCTACCAAGACCGAACAAGCCGATTTGAACCAAGTATATGGCGCCTCTCAGGGAGATTATCCACGGGTGATTTTAGCACCGACCAATACGACTGACTGCTATCACTCGGCAGTCGAAGCTTTTAACCTGGCTGAAAAGTACCAATTGCCGGTGCTCATCATCTCTGACTTGCTACTTTCGGAACACCCAGAGAGTGTTGAACGTGATGCGCTGAGGGCTGACGTTCCCATTGAGCGGGGAGAGTTGGTTTCAAAATGGTCGAACGACAACGGTCCTTTCAAGCGCTACAAGATGACGAAATCTGGGATTTCTCCTCGTGCTCTGCCTGGCACACTCAATACCGTTCACGTTGCACCGTCGGATGAGCACGACGAGGAAGGAATCCTCATCAGCGACATGTTTACCAGTCCACCGATACGCCGCAAGATTCAAGAAAAGCGTATGCGGAAGATAGAGCTTATCGGCAGTGATCTTGTTCCGCCCGAAACCTACGGCCCTGAGAAATCGGAGGTTACGTTGATCGGTTGGGGTTCGTCACAGGGTGTCATTCGCGAGGGAGTGGACAGACTCAACACCTTGGGAATCAGTACCAATCAGCTTCAGATAAAATATCTGTATCCATTTCAAACTAAACAGGTTAAATCCATTCTAGTCAGAAGTAAACGTACTTTTTGTGTTGAAGTTAATTACACAGGACAGTTTGCTCGTTATCTACGCGCCGAAACTGGATTTTCGGTCGATGGACTAATTCTTAAGTATGATGGTGAGCCTATAGAGCCAGGCTACATTGTCTCACATGTTCAGGCCATGCTCGAAGGCCGTCCCCACTCACTCGATGTGACTCTGGAAGAGGCCCGGGAAATGACTTATCACTACATTCGAACTCATCTCAAAGACTCGGTAAGGCCGGGGAAAATTGAGCAGCGTGCAGCCGACGGTTATGGTGAGCACATTTGGGTGATCGAGGTCATTTCCATCGGAGATGGATCCAGACACGGTGAACTTATCATTGGGGCAGAAACAGGTGCCACCCATGAGTGGCACTTGTCCACAAAAGGAGAAACACCCCATGGCAACCATTGTTGAATTACCTTTGGATACCTATGTCGGCCCAGTGGATCCGGATTGGTGCCCAGGGTGTGGTGATTTTGGCGTCTTGAAAGCCTTGAAGATGGCAGCAGGTCAGTTAGGGATTAATCCTAAAGACTTGTTGGTGATTTCGGGAATCGGCTGTTCTTCGAACCTTCCTGGATTTATTCATGCCTATGGGGTGCACAGTCTGCACGGGCGTTCCATTCCCATTGCCACGGGAGCCAGGTTAGCCAATACGGATCTCTATGTTGTTATCACGGGAGGCGATGGGGATGGTTATGGTATCGGCCTCGGACACTTTGTTCATGCGATGCGGCGTAATCTTGACTTGACCTATGTCGTGATGAACAACCAAGTTTACGGATTGACCACCGGACAGGCTTCCCCGACCACCAGCAAAGAACATCGCACCAAATCCACTCCTCGAGGAAATGTCGAGACTCCACTCAACCCGATTGCACTCGCCTTGGTCTCGGGAGCAACCTATATCGCGCGTGCCTTCTCGGGTGAACCCCGGCATATGGCCGACATCTTGGTCGGGGCCATCGCCCATAAAGGTTTTTCCCTGGTGGATGTGTTCAGCCCCTGCGTGACCTACAATAAAATCAATACGTATCCCTGGTTTAAACAGCGCGTGTATAAGCTGGAAGGTGAGATGGCGTATAATCCGGCGGATCTGGAAGCTGCTTTTCACAAGTCCTTGGAGTGGGGCGAACGCATTCCGTTAGGTTTATTCTTTCAGGAGGAGCGACCCACCTACGAGGACAGTGAGCCCGTCCTACAAAAGGGTCCGCTGGTCGATCAGAAACTAGGGATCAATCCAAAACTCTTTGATGAACTCATTGAAGAAACTGTCTGACGGATTACTGGAAGTATCTGGCGCCGGCCTGAACGCGTCACAGGCGATACTCGCCAAAAAGCTCGTATTTTTTTGGTGCTCGGCCCAGGAAAAACCCGGCACATACCAAATAGTTATCTTTCAAGGCTGAGGAAGATCGCTTATAGGAATCAACGGCCTCGTAGACAAAAAGTAGGTCGTTTCCGTAACACATGGATCCATCGTTTTTGACAGCCAGGCTCATCAAGGTTTCCCCAAGTGCCTCTCTTTTCTCCTCATCCATCGCTAAGATCGCATAGATGGCCGTTGCCGAGGCGAAAGGATCGCTATGACTGATCACACTTTTCAAGACGTTAAAAGTGTCGGTTGGACACAGTCGTTGTGCTATCTCATCTAGCTTCCGGTTCTCAGTCACCTCTCGGCTGCGCAGCGAAGACAGGTTAATCAAGACAACACTCATCATCAGGGGGTATGTCTTACGATGCGGGATAAGACGATCGATCCATTGGCGGGAAAAATAGGCAAAGTGAAAAGCCCGCATCGGCCAGATCCAGCTTCCCATTCTAGCATTTGAAAGGGCCTGCGCGGCAGAAAGGAGTAGAGCGTCACACACGGCATCAAGGCCGGCACCCGACTGTGCCAGGGTGTCAAGCGCGTGGAGAGCTTGCTCCGGACCCACCCCAAAAAGAACTTCTTTTTCGAAAGATTCATAGGCCGATTCGGTCAGCTGACTCTGGTTGGTGAAGAGAGAAGGCAGCGGATTTCTGCGCCATTGTTCCTTAACTACTCTGCTAAGGGAACCGTCTTTAGCAGCCATGACCATGAAGTGGAGGGAAGGGAACAGGATCGTGTCAGGATCTTTCCAGTTGAATTGTTCGGCCAGTTGCCAAGCCTGGCTGAGATACAGAAATTTATGGCCTCCATGTGAGGTATCGTTCATGGCGTAGGAAATGGATCGTTCGCGAAAGAACTCGCGGTCGTTTTGGGTCGTCAGGAAACCCCTTGCCCAGCCGAAGGCTTCCTCAAAATTTCCGGTCTCAGCCGCCCTTTCAAAGTGGTCCCATCGGGTTTCAGGTGTTCCGCTATCTCTTGATTCTACCTTGTTGAGATCCCAAGGGGTTCTCTTTTTTTCCCGGGTAGCAAACCAGGCCTGTTGGACAAAAGGGCGCCAACGTTCCTCTTCGGAAAAGAGCGTTTGTGCCATGGAGGCAGAGGCAAGTCCAAACAGACTGTGTGGAAAGGTGCCGTCGTAATAACGCTCGTAGAGCCGAATGGACAGATAGTTCGCCGCACCTTCCAGGAATCTTTCCGGAGTTTTGTATTGCTCCGGCGTCTTTTTGATCAAGGCGACGAACTCTTTGAGGTTGTCGCTGTGAAACAATTGTTCGAGGAATTGGTTCATGCCGTCAAACCCCCTTGGAAACTAGCAGCCTGTGGTGAAAGTCACGTGGAGGTGTCGATGCCAGGACATCGGCAATGACGAGTAACGCTTTCCCGCGACCGCAAACCACCGAATCCCTTCAGGTGGTCTCGGCGTTGGCTCGTCTGTGATGTAACGCCTCCTCGACGATAACCCGGGATCGCCTCGATCGGCACGCTTTGCACCCGGGCCAAAGGTGTTCGCAACGCGACCTGCGGGATTTTCACCACGGGTTGCTTTAGGAAATAGATCATAAAGGATATAGGTCTCCAAAGGAAAGCGCTCAGTTAATTAGACTGCATTTGCCCCGACTTAGGGGGGTGTTGTAAAATTTAACTAGAATGATTGAACGCCGTAAAACTGTTACAGTTGGGGTCGGATCCATCCCGGTGGGGTCCGAGCATCCAATTGTCGTTCAGTCGATGACCAACACGGACACCGCCGACGTCCAAGCTACCGTCGACCAGGTTTGCCAGTTGGCAGAGGCCGGGTCTGAACTGGTGCGCGTCACGGTCAACACGGCTGAAGCAGCTAAAGCGATTCCAGAAATTGTCGATCGAGTGCAGAAAGAGGGAACGAAGGTGCCGATCATAGGGGATTTTCACTACAATGGACACCTGCTCTTAACACGTTATCCCCAGTGCGCTCGCCACCTTAGTAAATATCGAATTAATCCGGGAAATGTTGGAATGGGAAGGCATCGCGATGAAAACTTCCGACAGATAATCGAAGTGGCACTTGCTCATGACAAGCCCGTGCGCATTGGGGTCAATTGGGGATCGCTAGAGCAGTCGGTCGTATCCCGTCTCATGGATACTAACGCTCAACTGGCCGAGCCGAAGGAGGCGGGGGAAGTAATCATGGAAGCGGTTTTGCAAAGTGCTCTTCAATCAGCGGCTCTAGCCGAAGAGTATGGTTTGGCGCATGATCATATTATTCTCAGTGCTAAAGTCTCGGCAGTGCCAGATCTGATCTGGATTTACCGCCGCCTTGCCGGCGTTTGTGATTACCCTTTGCATCTCGGCTTAACTGAAGCTGGGATGGGAAGACGAGGAGTAGTAGCCAGTACTGCAGCTTTGGCAGTTCTTTTACAGGAAGGCATAGGTGACACGATTCGAATCAGTCTGACTCCACGGCGTGGCGGAGAACGGATCGAGGAAGTGATCGTGGCTCAGCAGATTCTCCAATCCTTGAACGTTCGAAGCTTTTCTCCTCAGGTAAGTGCGTGCCCGGGATGTGGTCGCACCACTAGTTCCTTTTTTCAACAACTGGCAGAGCGGATCGAAGAACGTTTAACGCAAGGAATGGTGTGTTGGAAGCAACTCTATCCTGGGGTAGAGGAGTTGAAGGTGGCCGTCATGGGCTGCGTGGTCAATGGTCCCGGGGAGTCCAAGCACGCCGATATTGGGATCTCCTTGCCCGGTACTGGTGAGGCACCCAAAGCTCCCGTCTATGTCGACGGTCAACACTTCACCACACTCAAGGGCTCAGATATTGCCGATGGTTTTCTTCGGATCTTGGAAAATTACGTGAAGAGACGATTCAGACCGACGAGCCACCCGCTGAAAGATCAAAGTCCACTTTCAGGTTCCAGGATTCAGGCCGGTCATCGAAAAGGACGAACTTTGAAACCGGGAAGATTAAACTGATTTGGAGTTAAGATGATCCGAGTCGAAAATTTGACGAAACGCTTCGGTTTTACGACCGCGGTACAAAACGTGAGTTTCGAGGTGAAGAAGGGTGAAATTCTTGGGTTTTTAGGACCGAATGGAGCCGGAAAAACAACCACGATGCGAATACTGGCCGGCTATTTTCCGGCTAGCGAAGGGAAAGCTGTGGTGGCTGGATTTGACGTGTTTGAGCAGCCCTTAGAAATCAAACGTCGGGTGGGTTACCTGCCAGAAAACCCGCCGCTTTACAGCGAGATGACCGTGGATGCCTATCTTGGCTTTGTGGCTATCATTAAGGGGGTCAAAAGCGGGGATCTTTCTTCGAGGCTGAGTGATATCAGAGCGCGATGCGGTCTGGTTGAGGAAGGAGGGCGTCTCATCAAGCATCTCTCGAAGGGTTATAAACAGAGAGTGGGATTGGCTCAAGCGCTCATTCACCAGCCGGAAGTGCTCATCCTGGATGAACCGACTATCGGGCTGGATCCCAAACAGATTATTGGGGTGCGGGAGCTTATCAGGAGTCTTGCTGGGGATCACACGGTCATTCTTTCCACCCATATTCTCCCCGAGGTCAGCATGACCTGCCAACGTGTCGTGATCATTAATAAGGGTAAGATCGCAGCAGTCGATACGCCCGAAAACTTAACCAATCAACTGCGTAGTGGAGAACGAATCGAACTGGAGGTGAACGGCGCTGCCGAATCGTTGCCGAATTCTCTCCAAGAAATACCTCAGGTCAAGCACGTCTCATGGGGTGAACCTACCCATGGTCGTCACCGACTTTTCGCGGAAATTGAGGGAAAAGACGATGTACGTCATTTGATTGCACGAAAAATATTCGAAGCCGGTCTGGATCTGTACCAACTCAAGACGCAAACCATGACACTGGAAGAAATCTTTTTGAAGTTAACCACGGAAGAGGAAGGAGCATGAGAAATTTCCTGGCCATTACGAAGAAAGAACTCTACACCCTCTTCGTGAGTCCTGTTGCCTACGTGGTGTTGGCCGTTTTTTTTGCTGTGTCCGGTTATTTCTTCTACATCATCCTGAGCAATATCATCGAGCAGATCATGCAGATGGCTTTTCGGTCTCAGCAGTTTGGATCGTCACCACCTCCCATTGATGTGCCTGCTGTGATTATGCAAAATTTCTTCGGTGTCATCAGCACCATTTTATTATTCCTGGTACCCATGATGACTATGGGGGTTTTCGCCGAAGAAAAGAAACGTGGAACCATCGAGCTTCTGTTCACTTCTCCTCTAACTTCCATGCAGCTTATTCTCGGGAAATTCACGGCTGTACTGATTTTCTTCCTGTTGATGCTGGTTCCCACAATTCTTAATTCGCTGGTGCTCTATCTTTATAGTGAGCCGGCTCCATCGCTATCTCCCTTCCTGGCGGGTTATCTGGGAGCTTTTTTACTCGGAGGGGCGCTTTTGGCGGTAGGGATATTTATTTCTTCCTTGACTGAAAACCAGATAGTGGCTGCTGTGGTCACCTTTGGGATTTTTATTGTCCTGTGGGTTATCGACGCCATGGCGGGAGGCGGAGGCACACCAGCTGCGGAAACTATGCGCTATCTTTCCATCCTGAATCACTACGAAGACTTCAGCAAGGGGATTTTAGACACACAGCATGTTATCTTTTACCTCTCTTTTATTTTGACAGGGCTGTTTTTGACATCGGTTTCTTTAGATTCCGCAAAGTGGAGAGACTGAGGTGCTGAGAAGAATCGTTGACAACTTGTCTTATCTCGGGCTGGCTGCTTTGTCTGGGGGCTATCTGTGGTATTCGATTGAGAACCAGTGGGACTGGAAAATCCAGACGGCGATTTACGGAGGACTGGCTCTGCTGGGAATTTTCCTGTTAGCCAATCTGAAGAAGATTCGCACCGGGCTGAAAACGCGCACCGGGCGCCATGGGGCGACTGCTGGCGTCACCCTGGTTCTAGTTCTTAGTATTTTGGTTCTTGTCAACTTTCTGAACTTCCGTTACCATAAGCGCCTCGACCTGACCGAACAGCAACTTCATACCCTTTCCGAACAGAGCCAGAAGGTGGTCAAAAATTTGGATGGTGGAGTCCGCCTGATCGGATTCTTTCAGACGGAAGGTGGAGCTCGGCGCTTTCAGGAACTGGTCAGGGAATATCGATTTGCCTCAGCGCAGGTGGCGTATGAGGTGGTCGATCCGCAGAAGGAGCCGGGAAAGGTCTCTCAATACGACATTCAGCGAGACGGTCAGGTGGTGGTGGCCAGTGATTTAAGGGATGAGATTGTGGATGATTTCACGGAGGAAAAGATCACCAACGCGATTATTAAGGTGACGCGGGAAGAAGAGAAGATCATATACTTTCTGAAGGGACACGGTGAGCGGGATTTGGATGATACAAGTGCACAGGGACTGTCAGTGGCACGAGAAGCCATCGAGAAACAGAACTATCAGGTGGAGACCTTCAATCTGGCCCAGGAGAACTCTCTTCCTGAAGACGCCAATGTCATCGTCTCGACTGGCCCTAAGATGGATCTTTTTCCCAATGAAATGGAGCTTGTCAGGCAATTCCTGGATTCTGGTGGGAAATTCCTGTTGTTAGTGGATCCTGACAACGACTTCGACATGGGAGAGTTTCTCGCCGCCTTCGGTGTCAAATTAGGGGGAAAAATGGTTATTGACGCCAGCGGCGTTGGTCAGCTCTTGGGGTTGGGTGTGGCTGCACCTCTTGTCGCTGACTATTCTGATCATCCGATTACTGAAAATCTTCAGAAGGTTATGACCTTTTTTCCCATGGCTCAAAGTGTGACGATTATTCCGAGTAGCCTCGGATATGAAAGTCAAGCATTACTCTCCACATCCTCTCACAGCTGGGCGGAGAGCGATCTGGAAGCCGATGAGGTTGCCTTCGACGAGGGAGAGGATGTGCGCGGGCCGCTGGATTTAGCGGTGGTTAGTACTCTCCTGATAGAGGGCAGTAACGAGGAAAACGGCCCAGAGTCTGAAAAAGGAAACGAGCAGGCAGAGGATTCTAATCAGGGAAAAAATCCGAAAGAAGAAGAACGGGAAGCGCGGTTGGCTCTTTTTGGTGATTCCGACTTTGCTAGCAATGCCTACTTCAGAAGCGCGGCCAACGCCGATCTTTTTCTGAATACACTGAGTTGGTTGGCTGAAGACACTGATTTGACCGCCATTCGCCCAAAGAATCCCCAGGATCGACGGGTCAATCTTACCTTTGGCCAGTCGAGACTGATCTTTTGGGGAACTGTGGTCTTGCTGCCGTTGGCTACGTTGATTTGTGGTATTTCCGTCTGGTATCGGAGACGGTGAGCTAGTACTCCGTTTCATTAATATGGGTCACGTTTGCTGAAGATATGACGAGGTGATCGCAAGAAGAGGAGAAGTCGATGTCGTTGTATCGGCGACGACGAACGACAAAGAGATCGACCACCACATCCTCAGTCCACCGGGTGGCAACGGGACAGTATTCCTTTCTTTGTCGCCTATTTTTGGACGATGAACGGTGACACCGCAAGCATTGTCAGTTCGCTAAATCATAACCGTCGCATTTGCCATAAGCGCAAATGTATTGGACGAGTACTTAGGTTTTCGATTCCCGTTCCGAGTTCTAGTGTACTGTCCCCGGAGACTTGAACTTGAAAACTGGCGGCTGGAGAACGGGTAGTCCGTCCTTGATGCCTTCATCCCAGTGGTGAACATGAAAAAAATTACTATCCTCCTGGCCATCCTTCTCGGGTTGGTAGTCTTTACGTATTACTACGAGATTGAAGGTGAGAAAAAAAGGCAAGAGGCAAGGGAGCTAGAAGAAAGTCTGTTCCGAATGCAAAAAGAAGCCATTATTTCTGTGGAAATCCTGCGGATCGATCAAGAACGAATTTTGCTCAAGAAGGAAGGAGAAAACTGGATGATTAGAGAGCCAGTGGAGACGAGTTCCGACCAGACCACCGTTGATTCACTGCTTCGCAATATCGATTCGGTTCGCATCGACAGGACCTTTTCCGGAGATGCCCAGTCCGGGGATAAATATGGCTTAAAGGAACCCAGGTTGACTCTCAAGGTTCGGTCGAAAGACGTCGAAACGGTTTTGTGGATCGGCAATGACGACTACACGGACAGTCAGGTCTACGTGCAGTTTGACGGCAAACGACAGGTCCATCTGATCTCCGACTATCTTCTCACCACTGTGGACAAAGATTTGATGGGTTTTCGGAACAAGAAGGTCCTTAATTTTGAGCGTGACAGGGTTCGGATCGTGGAGATTCTACGACCTGCCGGTACCATTCGGCTAAAGAAGACAGATGAGAAATGGAGCTTGGAGTTTCCGGTCAAGGAGCGAGCCGAGAAGAGCACGGTGGACAGCGTACTTTCTGCCCTTGAGTTTGCTGAAGCTCAGAAGTTTGTGGCTGAACAGCCCGACAAACTTAAGTTCTATGGTCTTGGTAATCCCGAGGTCGTTGCGCGAATCCAGGAAGAGGGTCACGACAGTTGGAAGGTTCTTCAGTTGGGGAAAAAGCAAGAGGATGACTATCTCGCGAGAAATCCTGAGCACCCAGCCGTTTTTACGGTCAAGGGTGATCTACATCAACAATTGACACAGGACGTCTGGGCATTTCGCGACAAAGATGTTATTGACGTGGCACAAGACGAGATTGCCCAATTCTTGATTCGCCGGGACGGTCAGGAGATTATCCTCAAACAGGAAGATTTACAGTGGATCGTGGAAAAACCTAACTCCCAGAAGGGAAAAGAAGCCCTGTTGTATAAGTTCTGGTATCCGATTGACGAAATTATTTTCGAATCAATCGCGGAAGCAACCACCGTACGAGACTTTCCCAGACCCGACGTTCAAGTTGTCATCACCCTTAAAGATGGTTCTAGCCAAAGATTTGATTTTGCCCAGGAGAGGGGCACTTATCTAGCACGCAAGGTTGAAACAAACCGCCAGGGAACGATTTCTAGAGAGGCCTTCGAAAAATTACAGTTCAAGGTGGAGGAGATTATCGGGTGAGGATTTCTAGTGTCCTATTCCATGAATTAAGATATCACTTGCGCAGATAACTTTGAGCTGAAATCACGAAGCTTTGAGGAGGCGATGTGTTGGCATCGTCGACGACGAGTGACAACGGGATCGGTCAAAGTCAGTCTATGCCCTGCCAGTTTCGGGCGCAACGGCCTTGTTTGTTGCTTCTCCTCGCTGATGCCTAGTATCGACTCGTCGCCACGTCTTGAATCAGAAACTGTTTCCCTTGCAAAAATGACGTGTTATTGGTGGGATAGGATACTAGTAGGAGCCTGAAACAAAAATCTTATGAATATAGGTATCACCTGTTACTCGACTTATGGTGGAAGTGGAATCGTGGCATCACAGCTGGGACAGAAACTGGCTAGTCGAGGACATACGGTTCACTTCATTAGCTCAAATCTTCCTCATCGTCTCATGGAGCAAGACGATCGTATTTTTTTTCACGAAGTGGAAGCCATGAATTATCCGTTGTTTGAGTACGTACCCTACGATCTTGCTCTAGCCACCAAAATGGTGGAAGTAGCCCGTCTAGAAGACCTGGATATTCTGCATGTTCATTACGCTATTCCTCATTCGATTAGTGGATATCTGGCTCGGGAAATGCTTAGACCGCGCCTTCTTCCGGTGGTGACGACCCTTCACGGTACAGACATCACTCTGGTCGGTCGTGATCACTCCTACTTGCCGATTACTCGGTTCGGAATTCGCCAAAGTGACGGGGTGACCGCGGTGAGCCAATTCCTTCGGAAAGCAACTCTACAGGGTTTTTGTAGCGAATGTGATATTCGAGTCATTCCTAATTTTGTGGATGTGGACCGGGTAGGGCGGTATTTTTCCGAGGAAGTTTATCGCCGATTTGCTCCCACTGGAGAAAAAGTTTTAGTTCATCTCTCTAACTTTCGTCGCGTGAAACGGGTCAAAGACGTGATCCGGATCTTTCATTTGGTGCAAAATAAGATTCCGGCCACCCTACTGATGATCGGAGACGGTCCCGAGCGATCCAACGCACAGCACCTGGCTAACGAAATCGGGATTAGCCGTCAGGTTTTTTTTATCGGAATGGTGGGAGCTGTTGAAAACTATCTTTCTGTGTGCGATTTGATGTTGTTGCCGAGCGAGATCGAAAGTTTTGGTCTGGCTGCTCTCGAGGCCATGGCCTGTGAAGTGCCAGTGGTGGCGACCCGAGTGGGTGGACTGCCAGAACTGGTTAGCCCCGGTGAAACTGGAGAGCTGTTTTCGGTCGGCGACATAGAGGGCATGGCCCGGGGTGCACTGGAAATGTTGAAAGAAAAAAATTTGGAGCAGTTGCGTGGGGCAGCCAGGCAGCGAGCGGTGACGAGTTACTCTGCAGAAAAGATTGTTCCTCTTTATGAAGACTACTATCAGGAGATCCTGCAACGCAAAAGTTAACGAAGTTTTGAAAACGTAGGAACTTGGAGTTTTGAGGCGGTTGAGTCGATAAGCGAAGAAAAGAAGAACGAGAAGAAAAACTATGGAAGATGCACTAGAACCATGGAGTAAGGGAGAAAAGGAATTCCGAGGCTATGAAGCGATCGAAATTCACAACTGATTGGAGTCATTGGAGTGTGTTCTGAAGAAAGAGGACTCGATCCCGGTTGAGGAACCATGCCCCTATCCGTGCAGCCAGGGGAATAGAACAACGCATCAAGGTGAGGTTCGTTGGAATGCGATGGCAATGATGTTAAGGGCCAATCGGTTGAAAGAGGGCATCGGAGGATATATCTCCACGTATGTATCTGTGACAATTTTTTGTGAGGTGGATTAATCATTTCCTAACATGTCCGAGAAGATAATCAGAAAGGAAATTTCGTTTACTTTCAGGGACATGCCGTTTCCGGCATTTATGCCCGAGCTTTTCTTTAAGGACGCCCTTCCACCAAGCAACAGGAAAATCCCCGACGGAAATTCCAACCCTGAGGAAGTTTATCTTATTTAGCCTTATCTCTGGCTCATGTCCAGTTTTGTGGAATTTCCCATCGTTCCGATGGCGTTGTCTCGAATCGTCGCATCTATCAGACCGGCTTTCTACGCTGTGTGGCTTAGGCGCTCGAGGGCCTCTTCTTGATTCTCGTTGGAACCGCGGCTGTTTTTCTCGCCGATTCCTGTCGGTTACGAACTGTAGGGGTTTCTCCGCGTGCCCCTCAGTACTCAGGCTCACAAATGGGCTTAAGTTTCTTGAAGATGTGGCGAAGTGACGTCGCTAGAAAGGACTCAGTGCACCCTATGTCCCATTCGGCTCCAGCGTGTGCTGGTGAAGAAAAAGACGATCCGTTCGGAGTAAAGCTTGAGGATTTCGAAGAGGGAAGATTTTAAATAGGCATCAGGTGCATCCTCATAGGACCAGAATACAATTAAAGGTCGTCCCACGATATGGGTGCGCGGAAGAAAACCAAAATAGCGGCTGTCCGCGCTATCGTCCCGATTGTCTCCCATGACAAAATAGTTGTCATCAGGAATACGCACCGGCCCGTAATTGTCGCGCTGATCGATATTGTGGAAAAGGCTAAAGTGGTTGTTTCTCCGGTAAGTTTTCTGATCAGAATGAATTTTGTACGGTTCATCGACCATTTGCTCATTGATGTAAACGGTCTTATTGCGAATCTCTAAAATCTCTCCCGGAAGACCGATGGTGCGTTTTACATAAAGAATCTCGGGTCGATTCGGAAACTTAAAGACTACAATGTCTGCTCGCTCGATGTCCCGGTCCGGGGCAATCCACAGTCCGGGCACGAAGCTATTACGGAAGGTGAATTTGTCGATCAGCAGCCGATCTCCCACCAAGATTGTTGGCTCCATTGAGGGTGTCGGCACCGTCATTGGGTGAACTACATAGGTGGTTACGAATAGGGCAAAGATCGTGCACACCACAGTGGTCACGAAGTACTCTCGTAAGGTACTGTGATGCGGGGGTGTGTTATCGTTCGCCACTTATTTTGGCGCTGCGCGCCTATCCTGTATTGTTTCTGTGCTACTGGACGGTGGCATTATAGTACTTCTGGCGAGGTCACACCAGAATCGTCGGGACCTCACTCTATTTTTTTTACCTTGGCGCAATCTGGACAATTCTGGCACAGATGACCAATGGACCGACCTGAAACCGGGTCCTTGAAATCAACCGCGATTTCTTCAAGGGGAATCAGGACAAAGTTCCTTTGATTCAGACGGGGATGGGGAATTTTTAAGTGAGGAAGTTCCAGGATCTGTTGGCCGTAAAACAGGATGTCGATGTCAATGTTGCGTGGACCCTTTTCCTGGTCGCGTTCCCGACCCATCTCGGTTTCAACAGTCAGACAGGTTCGTAGTAGTGCCTCCGCATGGAACTCCGTTTTAACCTCACAAACTAGATTTAGGAAGTCTGGCTGATCGAGACACTCTACCGGCTCGGTCCGGTAAAAGGAGGATCTTTTAACAACTTGAATACCGTATTGTTCCAGCTTTCCCAGCGCTGTTACTAGGTTGTTTTTGCTGTCTCCTAGGTTCGAACCTAGGGAAAGGAAAATGGCACTGGTCACTAGAGACCTTATTCTCTCAGAAAATACTGTTGGGGCGCCTGATGGTCCCAAAGGCTCCAATGCCTTTGAGGAAAAACGAAAAGCGAACCTGCCGTTCTTGGCGCAAGCCGACGTTGAATCCTTCCCATTCCAAAGCGATACCACAACAGTCCCAAAAATAGTTGATCCGTGTGCGCGAATTGAGGAGGCGCGATGTTTGAGCATCAAAGCTGAAAATACCCGAAAGGGAAAGCCCTCGCTGTAAATTACCAACTTGAACAAATCCTTGCACCTGATTACTCTCAAAAGAACCTGGCTCGAGTTCCTGTGTCAGAAAATAAGCTGTCCCCAGGGAGAACTCATCGCGATAGAGAAGACCACTGAGCGAAAAACTCCGAATTTTTCCAAACGTTGGATCATAATCTCCACGAATGTCGAAACTGTATCTTGGCTTTGGAGTTATTCGGACCAGCGTAGTGAGTGGAGAGAAACTTCGCTGGATGCCGCCGTAAGGAAAACCAGTAAAAACACTCAAAGAAGAGAACTGATTGATTGTCCCAGGCCGGAAGGCATTGCCAAAATTCGGGTCCAAAAAATGTTTCTGAGCAACCTTGATAGACAGCCATTCGGAGTTATTCGTAACGCTTTTATGGGTCTTACGCCTGAAAAAAAAGCGGTTAACCAACGCATACTCAATCTCATGTGTATCCACGATCGTATCATGTTCGTCAAAACGCGGAATCTGCTCGAACTGATTAATCCCGGTGAGATAACGGTATCGCAACACGGGCTCAATCAGATGCTTCCAACTTTGGTTCGTCAAGCTTTGGTAGATCTTGGAAAGTCCCCAACCTTTCAAATCCAATGTGAACTCAAGATATCTCCGGTGGATATTACTTCCGCTGACCGGAATTTTCTCCTGACTGCCGTCGGGGGAGGATAAACTGTTGCTATAAAAGGTCTCTCGCAGACCTAGGCCTGGAGTTAAACGCAGGCCCTGGAAAAGAGGAAGAGAAAAATAGAGGCGGGGAAAGAGGTCTAAACGTTGTGTTATTCCGGGTGTTTCCATGAGCCGATCCACCCGGCTTAACCCTTCAATCGAAGTATCGAGATCAAGATAGATCGGGATATTGAACAATCTCCTGCCTAAAAGTTTGAAAGTGAAAGCGGGCGTGTGGTGAATCACGATGTTACGGCCGGAAAAAATTGTTTCTTCTCGAGACAAAACGATATTTAGTGATCTAGACTGAGAGTTTTTGCTGAGGAAGAAACGGGAATTTTCTGTAGGCCGGGTGGCCGTGTAGAAATTATCGGAAAAGACCTGCCGAAAGACAAAGTTAGAAACCAGGTTGAAATCGACTACGGCTCGAAAGCCTGAACCTAGCTGACTTTCTCCTATGGCATCGAGACTGGCTCCTCCCTGGCCTTTGCGGTCATCAACTAAGAAACCGTCGAGTTGAAGTGAGGTGGAACGATTAGGTCTAGTACGAAAGCTGAAACCATGACCAAAGCCGCGTTGCGAAAAGTAATCCTCGTGCAGCATCAGGTCGGTGCTGCGACCCAGCACCAGGTAAAAAGACTGGCTGATGCGACGACCCTTATTACTGGAATTTCCAGTCGTCGGAAGCATAAAACCACTGGACCTTTCATTTGCAGTGGTGGGGAAAATGAGAAAAGGCAAATAAAAAATGGGTACTTTCTTGATCCGAAACAAACTATTGGTTAGACGTGCTGTCGATTGCAACTGGATCTTGGCTGTATCAATGGTAAAACTCCACTTGGGAACCGATTCGTCACAGGCGGTCAAGAAGCCATTTTCGGCCACGTAAGTCTCAGGCCCTGTCTTGACAAGCTTTTTCGCCTTGATATAAAGCTCCTGGTCGGTATATCCCTCTGCCTCGTATAGAGTTCCTGTCTTTGTCCCCAGGTTCAGTTCCGCCCGTGTAGCCTTGAGCCACTCCACGCCGCGGATCATTTCCACCTTGCCTTCCAAGATGGCTCTTTGGCTGCTCGAATTGTACGTTACTCTGGAAGCTCTCAACACGGTATCTTCATAGGTAAGAATTACTTTTCCCTTGGCGCTCCAAAGGTTGGCGGATTCTCTGACCAGACGATCAGCTCGGATGATCAACGTGCCACCCTGGTAGGGAAGTTCTGCCTGGGCTCTGTCCTGCCCATAAGCGACGGTGTTGAAAAAAGGACAGAGCAATATGATCCAGGTTGTCGCTGAAATGACGGCAAGACGGAAAACGTTCCAAGCCTCCCTAGCTCCATTTTTCCCGACCGAGGACAAGATACAGCGGATTATGAAATTGGCCGATTGGCACCTCCTGGAAACGCAGCCAAGTAACCTACGTGATAAATTCACTGACTTAAGATATCAGCAGGGCTACTCTGCGGAAAGAGGTAGTGTACCTATCTGGACAGCTAGGTGTCGTAAATGCTAATCTTCTTCTCAACTATGGCGGAAAAAAAAGAGGTATCGAAAGAAAAGTGGCCTTCTTACACGATGGTGGAAGAGCACATGAGGAAAATCTATTTCAATTTCTACAAGAAGACCTACGAAGCGTCCACCATCGACCGGAAAACCAAGGAACTCATCGCTATCGCCGCCTCCCTCGGGTTCCAGTGCCAGGGTTGTCTGACCGGACACCTTGAAAAAGCAATTAAACACGGTGCCACCAAAGAAGAGATCAGTGAGGCCATCTGCATCGCCATGGGGGTAGCCGCGGCCTCAGTTGTTGATCAAACCGACCTCATTGCCGAACAGCTCGGGATGAAATATTTTGAATAGAAGCCTTCGGGACCTCTGTCCACGGAAGAGTACGAGCCATGGCCTGGAAGGAGGCAGTTTGTCCGGGGTCCATTCAGCCCACTGTTGAATTATTTGATTGCGATGCAACAGGTGGCGAAAAGCTTCAGGTTAAGTACTCGATTTCATGAATACGCTCACGTTCGTAGCGAGTGCGATGCTGTTGTGCATCGTCCAGGAAGAGCGACAAAGAAAGCAGAGGTGTCCGGCGGCGGCCTCCAACCGACGGGCTGGGGATGTGGCGAGGGATCTCTTTGTCGTTTGTCGTCGCCGATGAAACGGTATCGGATACTCTTCTTGTTGCGACTTCACCTCGCCACATCTTCAGTAAATGTGAGCGTACATATGACATCGTCTACTTAGATTCTCATTGGAATGAACACCCACCAAGAACAGGCCAGGAGAAAGTTTTGTGAGAAGCTCAATGTGTTTTTACTTTTTCACCTGGGGGCGGATGCATATATAAGAATTGAAGAACACTCCGATGGCCTGAGGATTGCAGTCCAACATTCACGTGTAGAGCCTTTTCAATTCAGTGTTTTGGGGGACCAGCTTGAAAAACTTATGGATGATGCAGGTGAATTCGAACATTTTATGTTGAATCAATTGACACCGCATCGCGTCTGAGTTTGACAAGAAAAAGGCTTCTTGTTAGTGTCCTGAGCGTTTTTTCCTTGTTAGGCCCCATCGTCTAGTGGTTTAGGACGCCGGCCTCTCACGTCGGTAACACCGGTTCGAATCCGGTTGGGGCTACCAGGTTTCCACGGTTGAATTCAGTCATCAAGAGTACCCTATGCCGGGAGCAGGGTGGCGACGAGCAAGGTAGTCAACTGACCGCTACAATAACTTCATCCAAATACGGGTGCGTCTGATCTTGCCACAGCAACGCATCGCACGGGAGGAAGACCTTCCGCCACAAACGCCCAAGTCAGGCCATCATTCCTGGAAAGAAAGACCGAGCCCTGTTCAGTGCCGAACGCCACCCAAGAGCTCGAGGCGGTCAAACACAACGTATCGATGTTATCCGAAAATCTGTGGGGCAGGCCTTCCTTGCATCGCTGGAAAGGCATGTCTTGATCTAAGGGCTTCCGGTAAAGGGCCGCATAGTTTGTGAACGGGCCCGTAGAGGCAGTGACGAAAATTTCCTTCCGGGTCGAGGTCACGGCCCGACAATAGGTGGCATGCAGGCCTTCGGTATGAAACTGCCAGGATTGGCCGTAGTCTCTACTGCTGGCCAAGCCTCGAGCTGACGCCGCCAACAGAAAACTCGAGCTTGAGTCAAAGAAGACTTGGTGTACGTCTGTGTGAAGGTCAATGGTAGGTTCCCAGGTTCTCCCGCCATCGGTTGAACGGATCACGCCTCCTACATGCACGTTGACGTATAACGTGCCGAAAGGATCTGCCGACATTGATCGTATCTCGGGGGCTCCTCCCCAGGGAGTGTACCAATTCTCCCGTCCATACACTTTCTCGAAAGAGCGGACCACTTCGAGGTTTCCACCTCGCCAGCGAAGGAGATGGGCCTCCGTTGTCCCCACAAGTAGTCCACCAGCCGTTAGTAACAAACAACTAGCTTTCCACCTCGAAAGGGAGGCGACCGGTCTCCATTTGTCGTTGACACCAGCTTGTGTCAAGTGCTGGCCGTCGACGATCGCCCACCAGCCGGAGTGGCCGCTGGCTAGCGAAGTCACTTCATGTCCGGAAAACTGGATGAGTTTTTTCCCTCCTGCCTCGTAGAGACCATCACCTGTGCCCACTAAGACTTTTCTCTCCATCAACGCTGTGACCGAGACTCCATCCTTGTACTATACCACCTACTCCCAATAAGCTATGATGGTAAAAGTGTCAAATCGAAGTTGGTTGCGAGGAGGGAAAAAAGACTCACACGACACCATTTAGAGTTAAAGAAGGGAGTTAACCGAACATGCTGAGCAAGAAAATAGAGGATGCACTCAACCAGCAAATCAAGGGCGAGATATTTTCTGCCTATCTTTACCTTTCCATGTCGGCTTACTCTAGCTCGATCAACCTCGGGGGCTTTGCGCATTGGCTGCGCCTGCAGAACCAGGAAGAGATCTCACATGCGATGAGGCTCTTCGACTACGTGAACAATCGTGGGGGGCGCGTCATACTCCAGGGTATGGATCGACCATCTGCCGATTTCAAGTCCCCGGTGAGTCTTTTTGAGCTGGTTTTTAAGCACGAGCAGGAGGTGAGTGCATCAATTAATAAACTCTATGAACTCGCGGTCCAGGAAAAGGATCACGCCACAGAAGTCGAATTGCACTGGTTTATTCAGGAGCAGGTAGAAGAGGAGAAGAATGCTGGGCAGATTCTGAAACAGTTAAACATGATTGGAGAGCAACCCGCCGCACTCCTCATGATGGATCGGCAGCTCAGCTCTCGTAGCCCAATCGATTAGTGTCTTGTTTGCTTAGTACGATGAATGTTTGCAGACGGGGTAGGCCCCTAATGTTTTGTATTCTCTGTCCATGAAATGGCAGTCAAGATGTGGTAGAATACATAGTGTTTTGCCCTTTCGGAGGAGACACCGGGTAAAGCGAAACACTTTTGAGCTCAGGTAGGATGAGTTCTCGATCAGATGGAGACCCATCAATCTGGTAGCACCAGAAGCAAACGCTCAGGCGTCTAGTTAAGTGGGGAAGGGAAGAAGACCGTGGCTATGACACTTGTTTTTGCCGCTATTTACATAGTAGTGGTGGTACAAATCTCCAATCTTTGCACCACCATTTACTTACATCGCCATCTGGCCCACCATGCCCTGAGATTGCAGCCCGTGGCTTCGCTGTTCATGCAATTTTGGTTGTGGTTGCATACCGGGATCAATCCTCGCGAATGGGTGGCTGTTCATCGGAAACATCACCGTTTTTCCGATAAGGAAGGAGACCCTCACAGCCCGAAACTAGAAGGTTTAGCTAAAATTCTTTTAGCCAATGCCTACCTTTATAAAAAAGAAGCGAACAATCCTGAAACTGTTACGCGCTACACCCGCGACATACCGAAAAGTCGTATGGAGCAGCATGTACTGAGTCACGGATACACTGGAGCTGGTTTGGGTATCCTCACCGCGGTACTTCTGTTTGGTCCCATTATTGGAGTGACCGCCTTCCTATTACAGGCTTCCATATATATTTTTCTGAACGGTATGGTCAACGGTGTGTGCCATGTCATCGGGTATCGTAACTTTGACAATGAGGCGACCAACTTGCGTTGGGTAGCCTGGTTAACGGCAGGAGAAGGCTTCCATAACAACCATCATCATGCCCCTTCCAGGGCCAAACTCAGTGTGAGGGGCTCTGAATTCGATCCGGCCTGGATGGTCCTCCGGTTACTGCGGATGGTGAGGTTGGCAGAATGGTGATTGATCCGTGGCCACAACCAAGATGGACGACGTAAATTTAACTTCATGGAGGCGCCAGCCGATTTGTTTGGCGATGCCGAGGTCGTCTTGTTTACTGATGGGGCCTGCAGTGGTAACCCTGGTCCGGGAGGATGGGCTTTTATTCTTCGCCATATTCCAACACAGAGGACACTCGAAGGCCATGGCGCCGAGCGATTGACGACCAACAACAAAATGGAGCTGCAAGCGGTCATCGGGGGGTTGGGGCATCTCAAACGACCGACTCGGGTTCATGTCGTGACCGACAGTTCCTATCTTCAAAGGGGTACCACCGAGTGGCTTTTAAGCTGGAAGCGACAGGCATGGAGACGAAGAACGAGTTCGGGTTTGAAACCTGTCAAGAACGTCGAACTCTGGAAAAGTCTCGATAAGTTGCTGCAGAAGCACCAGGTGAGTTTTCAGCTGGTCCGGGGCCATGTGGGTCATCCTGAGAATGAGCGCTGTGACGAGCTGGCAGTAGAAGCCTACCAGTCTTTCTTAAAACAACAAGAGAAAGAAGGTTGCGAGGGAGAAGGCCCTTGAAATTTCGCCGACCCTGTTGTGAAGAATGGCTAACAAAGAGGTCATGACGCGAAGTGTCACGGTGCAAGTTCGGATTATAGCGTGGACGAATGTATGAGATTGATAACCGATAAGCGCCTCTCATCTTTCCGTGGTTGAAGGAAATCGTGTGGTCGACATCGTTTCCACCGGCGATCTGGTAAATTAGATCACCACGGGACAGCAGGAGAGTGTTCACCAGCTACAGGAATACATCGGCGGTAAGTAATTGGGATAGCCTGTCTCCTGCAGGCTGTAAATATCGTCTAATAGCTATCTTTCGTCTGCCGGTGACCCATCTTCTGTTCTGCAGATTTCACCCATTCTCTCCTGCGAATCTGATCACGTGTACCCTTCTTTCTTTGTTCGCGCTGTTCGCTGAAGGACCAATGAAGTAGATTAGATAAGGAGAAGGGAAACGGGAAGTGACATGAGATTTAAAGTCTCGCTGGCCCAGATTAACCCGAAAAGCGGCGATATTTACGGCAATTGTCGGCAGATCCTAAAAGGAATTGAGCAAGCCAAAAGAGAAACAAGCGATCTGGTGGTTTTTCCGGAGATGTGCCTGACCGGATATTGTCTGGACGAAAAGCTATTGATCAATCTCCAGTTTTTAACGGAAAACAAGCGGATTCTTTGGGAAAAAATCCGTCCAGCTTGCCAGGGGTTGACCGCGATTGTGGGTTTTATCGATGTCGATGAACAGCGGAGAGGTCCGGACCAGCGTGTCGTTCGCCACAATGCGGCTGCCATCATCGAGAACGGTGAGGTGCGACAGATCGTTCATAAACGACTTTTACCTGCCTATCGGTACTTTGACGATAAACGGTATTTTGAATCCGGAGTCGAGGTTGAGCCCGTGATGATTCCAACTGCCGAACGAGAAGTTTCGATCGGCGTGTTGATCTGTGAGGATTTGTGGGAGGAAGGTTATCAGTCGAAACCCTGTGCGATATATAAGGAAAAAGGAGTCGATTACCTTTTCTGTATCAACGCCAGTCCGTTTGTTGGAAATCATCACGGTCAGAGGAACGGCAAGCGTTTTGAGAGAGAAAAACTGATTCAAAAACAGATCAAGTGCTATGGTACGCCTATTGTCTATGTCAACACGGTCGGCATTGGAGACAATGGGAAAAATATCATCCCTTTTGATGGTTTGAGCATGGCCTATGATCGCAGGGGTCAAAGGGTGGCGACACTCGAGCAGTTTCGTACTGATCAGCAATCGGTAAGCTTCGAAGATGGAGTTGCCTCCGCCATCAAGGATCCTCCTTTTGATCGAGAAGAAGAAATCTACGGTGCCCTAGTGATGTCGGTGCGCGACTACTATGAGAAGGTCGGCATTTTCAGCAGGGTATTGGAGGCCATCTCGGGAGGAATCGATTCTTCTCTGGGAACCGCTATTGCCTATGACGCTATGGGAAGGGACTTACTTTCTGTGTATAATCTGCCTTCCCGATACAATTCTCAGCAGACGCAAGAATTGGCCCGGCAGCTCGCCGAGAATTTTCAACTCGACTACCACGTCGTTCCAATCCAGGATATGGTGGATCAAATGGCCCAAGAATTTGGCCGTTATCTTCATCCCATTCAACAGACAACGACCCTGGAAAACCTTCAGGCGCGTATCCGGGGTCTGATCATGATGGCCGAGTCAAATGACCGTCAGGCACTGCTCTTGACCAATGGAAATGAGACGGAGATTGCTCTCGGTTATACCACGCTCTATGGAGACATGGTGGGCGGGTTGTCACTCATTGGCGACCTTCCCAAGCCAGACGTGTACCGTCTGGCAAGATACGTGAATCGAAAATGGGGACACTCAATGATTCCCGAGTTGGCTTTTGCCATTGCCCCTTCAGCGGAGTTAAGAGCTGATCAACGGGATCCTTTCGATTACGCGGTAGCCGGTCCGCTCATCAGTGAGTTCATTGAGAAGGGACTCAGTCCCAATGAACTGGTGAAACAATTCGAACAAAGAACACTGGATGGTGTGAAGTATGCGCTTGAAGTGGAGAGCATCTATGAAAGGTATCATCGGGACGATTTTCAAACCTTGGTCGAAAGTCTTTACCGCAGCTTGAACCAATCGGTCTATAAACGTCTGCAGGGAGCACCGACTATCGTCGTTAGCGGTCGAGCGTTCGGTTTTGACCTGCGGGAAACCATCATTAACGGTTGGACTGGGCAGGGGAAACTTTAGGTTTGGATCCCTCTTCACTTGATCTACCCTCTGCTTAGCGTTATAAGTGAAGACGTTGAGTAGGAGGGTTGAATCCTTGCAAAAGAGCGATGATGTTTCCCTCAATTCTCGTGTCAAGAGCATGGATCCTTATCCTGAAATTTGCCGTTCTCGTCTGCAGTGTGTACTGGAGATTCCTCGAGGATTCGATTACCGAGAAGAGCAGCCGGGCAGCCAATCCACCGGTGCAAATTCAAGCTGCGCGATCTGACATCCCAGAATACCACTCTACACATCCCTCTGAATCTTTTGCCGAGGCCAGTGGAACCTATTACGTCCATGGAGGGACTCTTTGAGAGATTGCTTGCAAGTGAAGGAGGAATGATTGGATGAAAATGTTTTTTGGCTGTGTGACGGGCTGGCCACTTTGAATAGTCCAATCTGAGAGGATTAACCGATGAAGATATTGGGGATAAGACAACTAAGCATACCCGAGATTAGAGTTATTAGGTTTGCCCGATTCCGTGACCATCGAGGTTATTTTGCAGAGCACTTTAGACAAAGTGATTTTCGAATCAATCCTCTTATCTCTTTTCTGAAGAAGATTGACTTCGTTCAAACGAACGAAAGCTTTTCTAAAGCCGGAGTGATCAGGGGTCTTCATTTCCAATGGAATCCGTACATGGGGAAATTGGTAAGGACGATCGAAGGGCATATGGTGGATCTTATCTTGGATATTAGAAAAGGATCTCCCAGGTTCGGCCAGATCATCGCGTATGACATGCCTTCGAAAAGAAGTGATGATTTCAGTGAATGGATCTGGGTCCCACCAGGATTTGCGCACGGAACCCTGTTTGTGGAAAACACCGCCATAGAATACTTTTGCTCTGGTGAATACAACTCGGAGTGCCAAGCCGGCATATCTCCTTTGTCCCCTGATATCAACTGGTCCTTATGTGCTGAAAATCTAAAGGCCATTTTCTTCAACATCGCGCCGAAAACAAATTTGATTGCGGATAAGGATAGGAACGGCCTATCGGTTTCTGCCTGGGAACAAGATGATAGATCCAGTCATTTCACTTATGTGGAGGACAAAGAGGAAGTGGGTTTCTGACCATCAAATTAGGTCACTAGTGTCCTTTTTGCGAAAGGTTTATTTTATCTTCTCTCTAACCAACTGAGGAGCAGATGAGGGGTCTAGTCGCACCACAATATTTGAGGAACTCCACCTTTGAGCCAGAAATCGATGCTCCAGGTGTTTTTTGCTCGGTTGAAGGAGCGATACGGCAAGACATGATCAGTGGTGAAACCAGTTCCTTCTAATGTCTTTCCCCTGATCGTTGCCAGCCCTTCTATGCGCCTAAGTCATTTTCCGGTTGCCCGTTTCAGTTTTCAAGAAACTGGTAGAGTGGGGTGAAGGTCTCGCGGGGATTTTTGCCCAGATTACTGGCGCGTGACTCAGCTGCTAGGAACCTAATAGACACAGTATGTATCCACTCCAAGGACTTCCCAACAACCCTTGCATTTGATGGTTTCAGGGATCTCAGCAAAGCGTGGGATAGTTTTCCAAATCTCAAAGTGGTCTGGACGGATTTCCTCCCCTTCTTTACTGAGGATTTCCGGATTGCGACGCACCTGGAGCACTTGATATTTGTAAAAACCTACAAAATGGCAGCGATGGCAGACGATTTTTTTGAAGGCAACTGCCAGTTCCACCTGTCGAAATCGATCTGTGGAGAGAATCTCTCCGGGTTTTTGGGAAAAAAGCATTCTATCAAACACCATACTCATAAGATTAACGGGAATGTCATTTAACCGCAAGGTCCGTTAAAGCCGGTGAAAAAAAAATTGTTGTTTAGTTTTATTTAGGGCTTGAAACCGAGTTAAATTTTTTGTACAATGCTCGATGCTAGTTGTAAGCAGCGTGTTCTTTGACAACCAGACAGTAAGCCCGTTAAGTTAAATCTGAGAGTTTGATCCTGGCTCAGAATCAACGCTGGCGGCGTGCTTAACACATGCAAGTCAAACGGGAGAAGGGACTTCGGTCCCGGATCTAGTGGCGAACGGGTGAGTAACACGTGGGTGATCTGCCCTAGAGAGGGGGATAACCCGGGGAAACCCGGGCTAATCCCGCATGAGTCCCTGGCATCATAACCGGGGGGAAAGCTAGGAAGCGCAAGCCTTCTGGCGCTCAAGGAGGAGCCCGCGCCCGATTAGCTAGTTGGTGGGGTAAAGGCTCACCAAGGCAACGATCGGTAGCCGGTCTGAGAGGACGGACGGCCACACTGGAACTTAGAAACGGTCCAGACTCCTACGGGAGGCAGCAGTGGGGAATTTTGCGCAATGGGGGAAACCCTGACGCAGCAACGCCGCGTGGAGGAAGAAGGTTTTCGGATCGTAAACTCCTGTCCTGGGGGACGAAGAAAGTGACGGTACCCCAGAAGGAAGCCCCGGCTAACTCCGTGCCAGCAGCCGCGGTAATACGGGGGGGGCTAGCGTTGTTCGGAATCATTGGGCGTAAAGGGCGCGTAGGCGGCCGAGGAAGTCTTGGGTGAAATCCCCCGGCTCAACCGGGGAAGTGCCTGGGAAACCACTTGGCTGGAGTGCTGGAGAGGGAAGCGGAATTCCCGGTGGAGCGGTGAAATGCGTAGAGATCGGGAGGAACACCGGCGGCGAAGGCGGCTTCCTGGACAGACACTGACGCTGAGGCGCGAAAGCTAGGGGAGCAAACGGGATTAGATACCCCGGTAGTCCTAGCTGTAAACGATGGGTACTTGGTGTGGGGGGGAATTCAGTCCTTCCGTGTCGACGCTAACGCGTTAAGTACCCCGCCTGGGGAGTACGGCCGCAAGGCTGAAACTCAAAGGAGTTGACGGGGGCCCGCACAAGCGGTGGAGTATGTGGTTTAATTCGAGGCAACGCGAAGAACCTTACCGGGGTTTGAACTGCCGTTGCAAAGCCCAGAGATGGGTGGCTCTCTTCGGAGACGGCGGTAGAGGTGCTGCATGGCTGTCGTCAGCTCGTGTCGTGAGATGTTGGGTTAAGTCCCGCAACGAGCGCAACCCTTGTCTGTAGTTACCAGCAGGTTAAGCTGGGCACCCTACAGAGACTGTCGGCGAAAAGCCGGAGGAAGGTGGGGATGACGTCAAGTCCTCATGGCCTTTATGTCCCGGGCTACACACGTACTACAATGGGCGGTACAAAGGGCAGCGAACTCGCGAGAGTCAGCGAATCCCAGAAAGCCGTCCTCAGTTCGGATTGCAGTCTGCAACTCGACTGCATGAAGGTGGAATCGCTAGTAATCGTGGATCAGCACGCCGCGGTGAATACGTTCCCGGGCCTTGTACACACCGCCCGTCACATCACGAAAGTGGGCTGTACTAGAAGTCACCAGGCTAACCCTTCGGGGAGGCAGGTGCCCACGGTATGGTTCATGATTGGGGTGAAGTCGTAACAAGGTAGCTGTAGGAGAACCTGTGGCTGGATCACCTCCTTTCTAAACGGATCTAACGGCTGACTCGTGTCGAAAACAGGCCGGGAGAAGCTGGAAAGAATCTGGTATCTCTATCGGGTTGCCTGTCTGGTTGTCTAAGAGCACGCCCACTCATGGATTTTTGGATTCCAACAACAACTAAGGTTTTTTTGCTCTCCTAAACGCAACCCCTGAGAAGGTTCACTTCTCGAGAGGTTATGATTAAAGACAATCTGCTGTATTGACAAGCTGTCGGTGAGGACATAGAATACTGCCTGTATTTCCAACTGTTCTTTGACAATTTGGGAAATAGGGCAAGCACAAGTGAGGCCAGGAGTTTTTTGGGCAACAAAAAATTCTAGGTCAAGCTACTAAGAGTAGACGGTGGATGCCTTGGCGCAAAGAGGCGAAGAAGGACGTGGCCAGCTGCGAAAAGCCTCGGGGAGCTGTAAGCGAGCAATGATCCGGGGATTTCCGAATGGGGGAACCCGATCTCGAGCAATCGGGATCATCCGCTTCTGAATTCATAGGAAGCGGAGGCAAACTCGGGGAAGTGAACCATCTTAGTACCCGAAGGAAGAGAAAGAAATATCGATTTCCTGAGTAGCGGCGAGCGAAACGGAAAGAGCCTAAACCTAGGTGGCTTCATCGAAGCCTTCTAGGGGTTGTGGGACCCGGCGTGAACTTTCTGAACCTAGCCGAAGCGTGCTGGAAAGCCGCTCCGAAGAAGGTGAGAGACCTGTAGGCAAAAGGGGAAGGAAAGTGGCTGGGGATCCCGAGTACCACGGGACACGAGAAATCCTGTGGGAATCTACGAGGACCATCTCGTAAGGCTAAATACTCCTTTGCGACCGATAGTGAACCAGTACCGTGAGGGAAAGGTGAAAAGTACTCCTGCAAGGAGAGTGAAATAGTACCTGAAACCGTTTACTTACAAGCAGTCGGAGGCTCACGAAAGTGGGCTGACGGCGTGCCTTTTGCATAATGAGCCGGCTAGTTATTTTGGGCAGCGAGGTTAATCCGCAAATCAGGAGGAGCCAAAGGGAAACCGAGTCTGAATAGGGCGTTGAGTTGTCCGGAATAAACGCGAAGCTGAGTGATCTACCCTTGGCCAGGGTGAAGGCAGGGTAACACCTGTTGGAGGCCCGAACCAGTGTTGGTTGAAAACAGCTTGGATGAGCTGAGGGTCGGAGTGAAAGGCTAATCAAACTCAGTGATAGCTCGTTCTCCCCGAAATAGCTTTAGGGCTAGCCTCGGGCGATGCGTTCCGGAGGTAGAGCACTGAATGGACTAGGGGGTTTCACCGCCTACCAAATCCAATCAAACTCCGAATGCCGGAAACGACAGCCCGGGAGTCAGACTGTGGGGGCTAAGCTTCATAGTCGAAAGGGAAACAACCCAGATCGCCAGCTAAGGTCCCGAAGTGTGTGCTAAGTGGAAAAGGATGTGGAAACGCTCCGACAACCAGGAGGTTGGCTTAGAAGCAGCCATTCCTTTAAAGAAAGCGTAACAGCTCACTGGTCAAGTGGGTCCGTACCGACAATTCAACGGGGCTCAAGCACACCACCGAAGCTGCGAGTATCGCGGAGGAATCCGTGAATACGGTAGGGGAGCATTGCCTGGGCGGTAAAGTTGACCCGCAAGGGTTGGTGGAGCGCAGGCAAGAGAGTCTGCCGGCATAAGTAGCGATAAAACTTGTGAAAATCAAGTTCGCCATAAGTCTAAGGTTTCCTGGGGAAGGTTCATCCGCCCAGGGTTAGTCGGCTCCTAAGGCGAGGCCGAAAGGCGTAGTCGATGGGAAACAGGTCAATATTCCTGTACCACCGTAGCTCGTTATGAGCAAAGGGGGGACGCAGAGGGATAGGCGGTCCCGGTATTGGTTGTCCGGGTCCAAGCGTGTAGGCAGGTCTCATAGGCAAATCCGTGAGACCTTTATGCTGAGGCGCGAGTGCGACGTCCGAAAGGACGGCAAAGCCGCTGAGTCCGCACTGCCAAGAAAATCCTCTAGCCAGAGCGAAGGTGACCGTACCGCAAACCGACACAGGTAGACGGGGAGAGAATCCTCAGGCGCTTGAGAGAACTCTCGCTCAGGAACTCGGCAAAATGCCACCGTAACTTTGGGAGAAGGTGGGCCCTCACTAGGTGAAGTCCTTCGCGGATGGAGCCGAAGGGGGTTGCAGAAAGCAGGCCCAGGCGACTGTTTACTAAAAACACAGGACTCTGCTAAGTCAACAAAACGACGTATAGGGTCTGACGCCTGCCCGGTGCTGGAAGGTTAAAGGGAGAGGTTAGCTCGAAAGAGCGAAGCTTTGAACTGAAGCCCTAGTGAACGGCGGCCGTAACTATAACGGTCCTAAGGTAGCGAAATTCCTTGTCGGGTAAGTTCCGACCTGCACGAATGGCGTAACGATCTGGGCGCTGTCTTAGCGAGAGACTCAGCGAACTTGTAGTACCGGTGAAGATGCCGGTTGCCCGCGACAAGACGGAAAGACCCTGTGCACCTTTACTACACCTTAGCTTTGGTGTCCGGTGCGAGACGTGCAGGATAGGTGGGAGGCTATGAAACCGGACCGTTAGGTTCGGTGGAGCCAACCGTGAGATACCACCCTTCTTGTATTGAGCATCTAACCTTCATTCCCTGAAGCGGGAGAAGAGACAGAGTTAGGCGGGTAGTTTGACTGGGGCGGTCGCCTCCCAAAGAGTAACGGAGGCGCGCAAGGGTGGGCTCAGGCTGTTTGGAAATCAGCCGTAGAGTGTAAAGGCATAAGCCCGCTTGACTGCAAGACAGACACGTCGAGCAGAGACGAAAGTCGGCCTTAGTGATCCGGTGGTTCCGTATGGAAGGGCCATCGCTCAACGGATAAAAGGTACGCCGGGGATAACAGGCTTATCTTGGCCAAGAGTTCACATCGACGCCAAGGTTTGGCACCTCGATGTCGGCTCATCGCATCCTGGAGCTGAAGAAGGTTCCAAGGGTTCGGCTGTTCGCCGATTAAAGCGGTACGTGAGCTGGGTTTAGAACGTCGTGAGACAGTTCGGTCCCTATCTGTCGTGGGCGCAGGAGATTTGAGGGGAGCTGACCCCAGTACGAGAGGACCGGGTTGGACGCACCTCTGATGTACCAGTTGTTTCGCCAGAAGCACCGCTGGGTAGTCAAGTGCGGTCGAGATAAACGCTGAAAGCATCTAAGCATGAAGCTCACCCCAAGATGAGATCTCCCGCCGATTAATCGGCCTGAAGACCCCTCGAAGATTACGAGGTTGATAGGCAGGAGGTGCAAGTCCGGTAACGGATGTAGCTGACCTGTACTAATCGGTCGTGCGGCTTGACCTAGGATTTTCTGTAGCCCAAAAGTCCGGGCCGTGTTTGTCCTGATTTCCCAAGATATCTGGAGCTTGAGGTCGAGTACACGTCCTCGGGCTCGCCACGAAGAATCTAAATTCGGTCGTCCGGCGATTTTAGCGGAGGGGAAACACCTGTTCCCATTCCGAACACAGCAGTTAAGCCCTCCAGCGCCGATGATACTGCATGGGGGACTGTGTGGGAACGTAGGTCATCGCCGGCTTTCAGCCAAGCCTCCTGACGTCATTCGAGGAGGCTTTTTTTGATCCTTGCTGCCGAGTAGCCAAAGCAGGCACCGATCAGCGATCAATCGGATAGAGGGAAGGAGCCATGAGTGAGATCATCACGGAAATATTGACAAGCTGTCGGTGAGGACATAGAATACTGCCTGTATTTCCAACTGTTCTTTGACAATTTGGGAAATAGGGCAAGCACAAGTGAGGCCAGGAGTTTTTTGGGCAACAAAAAATTCTAGGTCAAGCTACTAAGAGTAGACGGTGGATGCCTTGGCGCAAAGAGGCGAAGAAGGACGTGGCCAGCTGCGAAAAGCCTCGGGGAGCTGTAAGCGAGCAATGATCCGGGGATTTCCGAATGGGGGAACCCGATCTCGAGCAATCGGGATCATCCGCTTCTGAATTCATAGGAAGCGGAGGCAAACTCGGGGAAGTGAACCATCTTAGTACCCGAAGGAAGAGAAAGAAATATCGATTTCCTGAGTAGCGGCGAGCGAAACGGAAAGAGCCTAAACCTAGGTGGCTTCATCGAAGCCTTCTAGGGGTTGTGGGACCCGGCGTGAACTTTCTGAACCTAGCCGAAGCGTGCTGGAAAGCCGCTCCGAAGAAGGTGAGAGACCTGTAGGCAAAAGGGGAAGGAAAGTGGCTGGGGATCCCGAGTACCACGGGACACGAGAAATCCTGTGGGAATCTACGAGGACCATCTCGTAAGGCTAAATACTCCTTTGCGACCGATAGTGAACCAGTACCGTGAGGGAAAGGTGAAAAGTACTCCTGCAAGGAGAGTGAAATAGTACCTGAAACCGTTTACTTACAAGCAGTCGGAGGCTCACGAAAGTGGGCTGACGGCGTGCCTTTTGCATAATGAGCCGGCTAGTTATTTTGGGCAGCGAGGTTAATCCGCAAATCAGGAGGAGCCAAAGGGAAACCGAGTCTGAATAGGGCGTTGAGTTGTCCGGAATAAACGCGAAGCTGAGTGATCTACCCTTGGCCAGGGTGAAGGCAGGGTAACACCTGTTGGAGGCCCGAACCAGTGTTGGTTGAAAACAGCTTGGATGAGCTGAGGGTCGGAGTGAAAGGCTAATCAAACTCAGTGATAGCTCGTTCTCCCCGAAATAGCTTTAGGGCTAGCCTCGGGCGATGCGTTCCGGAGGTAGAGCACTGAATGGACTAGGGGGTTTCACCGCCTACCAAATCCAATCAAACTCCGAATGCCGGAAACGACAGCCCGGGAGTCAGACTGTGGGGGCTAAGCTTCATAGTCGAAAGGGAAACAACCCAGATCGCCAGCTAAGGTCCCGAAGTGTGTGCTAAGTGGAAAAGGATGTGGAAACGCTCCGACAACCAGGAGGTTGGCTTAGAAGCAGCCATTCCTTTAAAGAAAGCGTAACAGCTCACTGGTCAAGTGGGTCCGTACCGACAATTCAACGGGGCTCAAGCACACCACCGAAGCTGCGAGTATCGCGGAGGAATCCGTGAATACGGTAGGGGAGCATTGCCTGGGCGGTAAAGTTGACCCGCAAGGGTTGGTGGAGCGCAGGCAAGAGAGTCTGCCGGCATAAGTAGCGATAAAACTTGTGAAAATCAAGTTCGCCATAAGTCTAAGGTTTCCTGGGGAAGGTTCATCCGCCCAGGGTTAGTCGGCTCCTAAGGCGAGGCCGAAAGGCGTAGTCGATGGGAAACAGGTCAATATTCCTGTACCACCGTAGCTCGTTATGAGCAAAGGGGGGACGCAGAGGGATAGGCGGTCCCGGTATTGGTTGTCCGGGTCCAAGCGTGTAGGCAGGTCTCATAGGCAAATCCGTGAGACCTTTATGCTGAGGCGCGAGTGCGACGTCCGAAAGGACGGCAAAGCCGCTGAGTCCGCACTGCCAAGAAAATCCTCTAGCCAGAGCGAAGGTGACCGTACCGCAAACCGACACAGGTAGACGGGGAGAGAATCCTCAGGCGCTTGAGAGAACTCTCGCTCAGGAACTCGGCAAAATGCCACCGTAACTTTGGGAGAAGGTGGGCCCTCACTAGGTGAAGTCCTTCGCGGATGGAGCCGAAGGGGGTTGCAGAAAGCAGGCCCAGGCGACTGTTTACTAAAAACACAGGACTCTGCTAAGTCAACAAAACGACGTATAGGGTCTGACGCCTGCCCGGTGCTGGAAGGTTAAAGGGAGAGGTTAGCTCGAAAGAGCGAAGCTTTGAACTGAAGCCCTAGTGAACGGCGGCCGTAACTATAACGGTCCTAAGGTAGCGAAATTCCTTGTCGGGTAAGTTCCGACCTGCACGAATGGCGTAACGATCTGGGCGCTGTCTTAGCGAGAGACTCAGCGAACTTGTAGTACCGGTGAAGATGCCGGTTGCCCGCGACAAGACGGAAAGACCCTGTGCACCTTTACTACACCTTAGCTTTGGTGTCCGGTGCGAGACGTGCAGGATAGGTGGGAGGCTATGAAACCGGACCGTTAGGTTCGGTGGAGCCAACCGTGAGATACCACCCTTCTTGTATTGAGCATCTAACCTTCATTCCCTGAAGCGGGAGAAGAGACAGAGTTAGGCGGGTAGTTTGACTGGGGCGGTCGCCTCCCAAAGAGTAACGGAGGCGCGCAAGGGTGGGCTCAGGCTGTTTGGAAATCAGCCGTAGAGTGTAAAGGCATAAGCCCGCTTGACTGCAAGACAGACACGTCGAGCAGAGACGAAAGTCGGCCTTAGTGATCCGGTGGTTCCGTATGGAAGGGCCATCGCTCAACGGATAAAAGGTACGCCGGGGATAACAGGCTTATCTTGGCCAAGAGTTCACATCGACGCCAAGGTTTGGCACCTCGATGTCGGCTCATCGCATCCTGGAGCTGAAGAAGGTTCCAAGGGTTCGGCTGTTCGCCGATTAAAGCGGTACGTGAGCTGGGTTTAGAACGTCGTGAGACAGTTCGGTCCCTATCTGTCGTGGGCGCAGGAGATTTGAGGGGAGCTGACCCCAGTACGAGAGGACCGGGTTGGACGCACCTCTGATGTACCAGTTGTTTCGCCAGAAGCACCGCTGGGTAGTCAAGTGCGGTCGAGATAAACGCTGAAAGCATCTAAGCATGAAGCTCACCCCAAGATGAGATCTCCCGCCGATTAATCGGCCTGAAGACCCCTCGAAGATTACGAGGTTGATAGGCAGGAGGTGCAAGTCCGGTAACGGATGTAGCTGACCTGTACTAATCGGTCGTGCGGCTTGACCTAGGATTTTCTGTAGCCCAAAAGTCCGGGCCGTGTTTGTCCTGATTTCCCAAGATATCTGGAGCTTGAGGTCGAGTACACGTCCTCGGGCTCGCCACGAAGAATCTAAATTCGGTCGTCCGGCGATTTTAGCGGAGGGGAAACACCTGTTCCCATTCCGAACACAGCAGTTAAGCCCTCCAGCGCCGATGATACTGCATGGGGGACTGTGTGGGAACGTAGGTCATCGCCGGCTTTCAGCCAAGCCTCCTGACGTCATTCGAGGAGGCTTTTTTTGATCCTTGCTGCCGAGTAGCCAAAGCAGGCACCGATCAGCGATCAATCGGATAGAGGGAAGGAGCCATGAGTGAGATCATCACGGAAATGGATAAGGGCTGGAACGAAAAGATTGTATTCAGCTTAAGTAATTTTAAAGAAAAGAGTTACGCTGATATTCGCATCTATTACGAGGACGACGAAGGGGAGTGGAGACCCACAAAAAAGGGCATTACCGTGAGTCTCGATCGCTTCGGGGAGTTTAAAGAGCATCTAGGCAAGCTTGAAGAGTTTCTAGTGACCAAAGGCCACCTGGCAGCAGAAGGAAACTGAGAGGTGTTCTGAATTCCTTAAAAATCCGTCATTAGCCGAGGGAAGTTCAATGGCATGTGAAATTATTTCGAAGAACAACGGTCCCTTCCGAATCTCTGGAACATTTGTCCTCCAGGATGGCGAGGGAAACGTGTTTGATCTCTCAGGAAGAGAGGTGATCTCGCTGTGTCGCTGCGGTCACTCTTCCAACAAGCCTTTCTGCGACGGGTCGCATAACAAGGTGGGCTTTACATCCCAGGTTCAGGCTCGAAAACTTCCCCCACGGGGAACCACGGGGACCTAAAATCCAAGATCTAAAAGCGACAGGAGAGGTTGATTATGAGGATTATTTTGATTGTCTTGTCTTTACTGAATCCCCTTTCCCGTACTTTTGGCCCATCGGGGTCAATCTATCCGAGACGACACGTACGGTACTTATGCACTTGACGCTTTAGCGTCAAGTGCATAAGTACCAAAAAACCCTAGCGATGGACATCTTCCAACTGACGAGAACACTTGTCGACATCTCTTCTATCACCGGCCAAGAAAGGGAAATAGGGGAATTTCTAGTCAGTTTCCTGGAGGGCACGGGTTGGAGCTGTCGGACTCAGGAGGTTGGATCTGACCGTTTCAATGTACTGGCTGTTTGGGATCAACCCGTGCTTCTCCTGACCACGCACATGGATACCGTTCCCCCTTTTTTTGCGTCGTCCGAAGATGAGTATTTTATTTACGGGCGTGGGGCCTGTGACGCGAAAGGAATAGCAGCAGCTATGATCGTAGCGGCTCAGCAGTTGATTGGAGACGGCGAGAAAGATATAGCTCTACTGTTTGTGGTCGGAGAAGAGATAGACAGTGCAGGAGCCCTGAAGGCTTGCGAAATGGACTTTCGATGTTCTTACTTTATCGACGGTGAGCCCACAGATAACCAACTGGTGGTTGCTCATAAGGGAATTGTCTCGGCGCGCTTAAGCACCCAAGGAATATCCGCCCATTCTGCCTATCCGGAAAGGGGAGACTCCGCCATCGATAAACTGGTGGATGTCTTGAATGGTTTGAAAGAGACCCACTTTCCAGTGCATGAGCGATTCGGGAAGACGTCGGTTAATGTCGGAACCATCCGAGGTGGGAGAGCCTCCAATGTGGTGGCTGACCAGGCCGAGGCCGAAGTGCTCATTCGGACAGTCAGCGAAAGTCGGCGTTATGTCGAGCTTCTAGAAAGAGTGGTGGCCGGGCGAGGCGAAGTGGAGATTTGTAAGACCACGGAGCCTCAGGAAATGGAATCTGTCGACGGGTTTCCCACCAAGACCGTGAGCTACGGTACGGACATTCCAGCGTTGCGGCCTTTAGGCAAACCTTTACTCTTTGGGCCTGGATCCATCCTCGATGCGCATACTTCAGATGAAAAGATCGCCAAGAAGGAGCTTGTTGAAGGGGTCTCCCTTTATCAAACGTTGATCAGACAACTAAAAGCCACTAAACACTGACGACTAAACTGTTATTCTTTCACAGTTCTCCTGCAGTAAAACGACAGTTTGCTCTTCACATGACTGTAATAGATATTTCTATTGACTTCAAACTCTTACACCATGATTGCCACCCAGATCTAAAAATAATCCAGCAGGTACATCAATTCATTTCAAATCGGGTAGTCCCCGCCTCTCGGATGTGAGTTCCAGATTCTGTGCGATATTCATAGGAAAGCTCAGTTAAACGGTCATATGATTCGGTTAGACGTTATCTTCAGCCCCGGGTGGTCGACTTATTTCAGGTGGTCTCTCGTCGTCGAGACCGAAAACCGCTTTAGATAGGGCTGCCAGAAAGCTTTCGTGGTTTTCCGGGAGGCTGCAGGATTAACGAGGCAATTTCATGATGTATTGGCGGAAAGATCTGAAATCCGCAAAGTACTCGTCGTGGGGTAGCTGTCCTCGGTATTGAGGATCAGCGAAAGCCACCCCGCCTAGCATTATCGGAATGCGGTAACTTTCGGTAATCTCATATAAAGCCCCGAGTTGTTCGATCACGTTTTTATCTCTCTCCAGCTGCGAGGATACAACGCATACGAGATTGACCGGTTCATGTTCTACCATCTCGGCCATCGCTGCAAAGGGCACGTTACTGCCCAAGTTCAGACAATCCCATCCCTCGACTTCTAAAATGCGCGAAATCGCGTTAACCGGCAACCTACAAAAAATATCCGGTGCAGCAGAAAGGGCTGTTTTCCCGTTTTTATGGCGTTGAATCATTCGAGGGAACAAGTAGAATATCGCCTCTTCCAAATTGTTCGCTGCAAGTTTCGCCTGTCCCTCCAAAAGCTGCCCACTTTGCAACTTGTGTTGGGTGGTCTCCGAAACGGGTACTAGAATTTGATCATAAAGATCCACTATCCCCATTCCCCTCATGTAAAGTCGCTGCAGCAGGTTCTTGATTCGCGTGCGTTGGTTTTGTGAGGCCAGGTAAAGAATTAACTGTCGAACCTTCTCGAATCTCTTCTCATTGACGCAGACTTCAATGTCAGGATTTTCCCATTCTTCAGTGGTGAGCAGGCCGGTAGCTTCGAAGCCACGCTTCGTTTGAAAATCAGAAATATTTTCCAGGCGGAATTTTCGATGACCTCCAGGGGTGCGATAACATTGCAGATCCCCTGTATCAGCCCAACGCTTGACGGTGGATTCGCTGAGATTCCACATCTGAGCCAGTTCACGAGTCGAGTATGTTCTGTCCTCTGCCATCGATCGTTTGGAACTACCCGGAACCCACCGAGCACGCTGTGAGAGCATTCGGGGAAAGAATGCGATCATAGGGTGTTCCCAAAAAGAAGTCAACGGTTGGAAGAGGCAAAACAATCTGTTTCGCTAAACACCCTACTTCAGGCTGCACCACTTGTTTTGTCGCCCGTGTCTGGCCATGGTAAAATTTTATGACGAGTTCTTTGGTACTGATTAGCCAGATCAGAGGTGAGGGCTTCCTGTGATGAAAGGATTAGTTTCTCGTTCCCGACCGATTGAGGTGTCAGGACCGTGTCCCGGGTGAAGAATCTTATCATCACCCAGAGAGAGAATGGTCTCACGAATGCTCTTCATAATAGTGTCATAAGATCCACCTGGCAGATCGGTCCGGCCGATAGACCCGCAAAAGATCAAATCGTCGCAAAAAAGATGGTCTCCCACTTCCAGACATACTCCTCCCGGACTGTGTCCCGGGGTGTGATGAACTTTCAAGCGCAGCTGGCCCACCCTTAACTCCTGTCCGTGGCTTAAAAAGTGATCGACGGCTGGTGCAGGAGGATAATTTAAACCGAACCATTGGGCTTGCTCTGGCAAAGCGTTGTAGAGCGATTCGTCCTGCGAATGCAAAAGAATGGGAATATCCCATGCTTGTTTGACGGCTTGGTTTCCACAGATGTGATCCATGTGAGCATGAGTGTTGATGATAGTGGTAAGTTGAAATTTGTTTTCTTGAATCCAGTTCAGCATCTGGCCGACTTCTTCGCCTGGATCGATGTAAGCGGCTTGGCGAGTCTTGGGACACACGAGAACGTAACCATTTTTTAAAAGTGGCTCCACGGCACGTTTTTCAATCAGAGGTGACTGGCTGTTCATCTTTCCATTGTAGCAACTGTCGACTGTCACTGCTTGCCGCTGCGTGCTAAAGTTGCGGATAATGCACAAACAACCGGCAGTCGAGACCATCTTCTTTGATGCGGCAGGAACGCTTTTCCGAGTTCGCGGATCGGTTGGAGAGATTTATCAGCGTTATGCAGCCCAGTTCGGGTTTTGTCCAATGGTGGGCCAGGATGTCGCAAAACAGATTAGCCGGGTGTTCTTAGCGCTCTTTCGCGAAAAAGAGCCCATGGTTTTTCCCGACCACCCTACCGATGCTATTCCTGCCTTAGAACGCTTGTGGTGGCTGGAGCTAGTGGAAAGAACATTTGAGCGTCTAGGACCATTTGCACGCTTGGAGGAGTTTTTCGATCATATCTATGAGGTGTTCCGAAGTTCAGAAGCTTGGGAGGTCGAACCCGGTTGCGAAGAAGTACTGAGCAGGTTGAAAGATAGCGGTAAAACGCTGGGGATCGTTTCCAATTTTGATTCGCGCATAGGCGACGTGTTGGAGGCTCTGGGAATCCGCCGGTTTTTCGATACCGTTGTCGTTTCCAGTGGTGGATCGGCGGCTAAACCGGAATCTGGCATATTTCTTCGTGCCCTGAAGAGCGTCGATACCGTGGCTGAAGCCTCCCTTCACGTCGGTGACGATGTCGAGGATGATTTTGACGGTGCGAGAAGTGCCGGACTACAGGCACTTCTCTATGATCCGCGAGATCATTTTACCCAACAAATTCCAGAATTCCGAATTCGAAGTTTGGTAGAAATATGCTCTTTCGTGAGATAGTTTGACACTTCTAACATCATGAGCAAAAGAAAGATACAAATCGCTCATAGTCCGGATAGTGATGATGCCTTCATGTTCTATGCCCTGACGACTGGCAAGGTGGACACGGGGGATTTTGAATTCACCCATGAACTCCACGATATTGAAACACTTAATCAAGCCGCCTTGAAAGGGAGATATGAGATCAGCGCGGTCAGCATCCATGCGTATGCCTACTTCCAAGAAAAGTACCTGTTGCTGAACAGCGGGGCCAGTATGGGTGAAGGCTACGGTCCGGTGCTGGTGAGCCCTTGGTTGTTTTCTCCCGAAGAGTTAGGAAACCGAACTGTTGCCGTTCCGGGAGAGCGTACTTCCGCCTTCCTGGCTCTGAAACTCTTTCAGCCGACTTTTGAGTATAGGGTGGTCCTGTTTGATGAAATTATCCCCGCCCTTGAGCGTCGGGAAGCGGATGCCGGACTTCTTATTCACGAAGGACAATTACTCTACCGTGATCACGGGCTGCACAAAATCCTGGATTTGGGCCAATGGTGGTGCCACACCCGAGATCTCCCCTTACCACTGGGAGGGAACGTCATTCGAAGAGATCTTGGAGGAGAGACAATTGCTCGCATCTCCTGCCTCTTGAGAAAAAGCATCTGTTATGCGTTGGAGCACCGGGACGAAGCTCTTGATTATTCCCTGCAGTTTGGACCCAGTTTAGATCGCCGAAGGGGGAGCCGATTTGTGAGTATGTATGTGAACGAGCGAACTCTGGACTATGGAGAAAAAGGACGTCAGGCGGTTCAACTGTTTCTAGATTGTGGCTACCGGGCAGGTGTGATCCCCCATCCAGTTTCAGTGGAATTTGTCTAAGCAGATTTCGTGTTTTCGGGTGAGCAGTTGAGTCAGAGCTTACTTGACAAGCAGGAACCTAAATAGCCATAATCGAGTCCAATTTTGACTATTTTGATAGGAATTATAGATGAAGATTACAGCTCGTGTAGATTATGCGATTCTGGGGATCTTTGAGTTGGCTTTAAACGGCCGAGGGCAGAGGGTTCAAGCCAAAGAAATCGCGGAGAGACAAAACATCCCGCTGAGGTTTCTGGAGCAAATTTTGATCCAACTCAAGAAAGGGGGATTAGTCCAGAGCATTCGGGGAGCTTCGGGAGGCTATGTGCTTGCCAAAGATCCCGTGCAGATTAGTCTGAAAGATGTGGTGGAAGCTGTGGAAGGAGAAGTCTCTTTTTTTGACTCGCGGCTAAATCAAAACTCAACGGTGCTCAGAGTATGGAGAGAGATTGAAGAGGAATTTGTCGAACAACTAAGTTCGATTACACTGCAGGATCTGGTTCATCGCAAGCTCCAAGAGCAGCAGGTTATCGTTTACCATATATGAGTGCGCCCGTCATGGTTCAGCTAGTCGCAAAAAGAGAAAAGACGATTCTGGATCGAATCGGGAATACCCCATTGGTTGAAATTCGACGAATCTTCCGTTCGGATCGAATCCGGATTTTTGCTAAATTAGAATGGTTTAACCCAGGTGGATCAGTGAAGGATCGCGCTGCTTACAGCATGATCCAGGCGGGTGAGCTGGAAGGTAACCTTGTTCCCGGAAAGACCATTATTGATTCAACTAGCGGCAATACCGGCATTGCGTATGCCATGATTGGGGCGGCTAAAGGGTATCCGGTTTTGCTGGCCTTGCCTGGCAATGCTAGTCTGGAAAGAAAAAAAATTCTCAAGGCTTATGGGGTTCATCTGATTTTAACGGACCCGTTACAGGGTTCCGACGGTTCTATTCAGATCATTCGTGAACTGTATAAGAAATCACCGGAACAATACTTCTACCCAGATCAATACAGTAATGATGAGAATTGGAGGGCACATTACCGCTCCACAGCTGTGGAAATTCACCAGCAATTAAATGGTGAGGTCACCCACTTTGTGGCGGGTTTGGGAACCAGTGGGACATTTGTGGGAACCACTAGAGGCTTAAGGAAATTGGATCCCACTATTCGTGCCATCTCGTTTATGCCGGATTCACCTTTTCATGGTTTGGAAGGGCTAAAGCATATGCCAACGTCAATTTTACCAAGAATTTATGACCCAAGTTTGGCCGAGGAGAATTTGGAGATCGCGACAGAAGACGCGCAGACCATGGTCTTGAGACTAGCTCGCGAAGAAGGACTTTTCGGGGGAATATCCTCTGGAGCCGCGATGGTAGCAGCGTTGCGAGTGGCTGAGAAAATCGATCAAGGATCGATTGTGACGATTTTTCCAGACGGAGGAGATAAGTATCTGTCCGAAGAATTCTGGAATCAACAACGGCAGGATTGAAGAGTATTTCTGTGGGTCCCTAGTCCTGTGATGTGCCATGATCACACTGGAGCATGAACAGTTGGATCAAATCCGCGAGATTGCGGAGCAAGCCTACCCGCAGGAGTGCTGTGGAATCATGCTAGGCTTGGTGGAAAAGGACCGTAAGACAGTGATGAGATTAGTTCTCGCACAGAATGAACGCTTAGATAGTCTGGCTAATCGCTACCTTATTTCGCCTGAAGTGATCCACCGTGTGGAGCAGGACATTCGCGGGACGAAGACAAAAATCGTGGGTTTCTTTCACAGCCATCCTGACGTCCCGGCGCAGCCTTCAGCCTATGATCATGAGCATGCCTGGCCGTGGTTTTCTTATTTAATCGTTTCAGTGCGGAAAGGGAAGTCTCGAGAAGTGTTAACGTGGAAGTTGAAGGATGACCGCTCGGTGTTTTTGCCGGAGGATCAAACTTTCGGAGGAAATGAGTTCGGAGACTGAATAAAACGTCATTGAGCTCTATGAATGTGGAGGAAGATAATGAGCGCTATAGTGTATATTCCGACACCTCTGAGGACCTATGTGGGTGATCGCGAGGCTGTGGAGCTGGAAGGAAAGACGGTAAAAGAGATCCTGAAGAATCTGACCGAGGAGTATCAGGATTTGAAGAAACACCTGTTCGACGAGGAGGGGCGATTAAGGAACTTCGTCAACATTTATGTCAATGATGAAGATGTTCGTTACTTGCAGCGCGAAGAGACGCCGATCAAGGATAACGATACCGTTAGTATTGTGCCCTCGATCGCGGGGGGAGCACTGGGAATTGACCCTACCGCTGAAGAGGAGCTGACACATGAAGAGGTGCAGCGGTACAGTCGTCACTTAATCATGCCGGAAGTGGGCATAGAGGGCCAGAAGAAGCTGAAAAAGGCTGCTGTCCTGTGTATTGGTGCGGGTGGTTTGGGATCCCCGTTGGCGGTTTACTTGACCGCAGCGGGCGTGGGACGAGTGGGTATCGTGGATTTTGATCTAGTCGATTTCAGCAACCTCCAGAGACAAATAATCCATTTCACCCAAGACGTTGGTCGGCCGAAACTACACTCGGCGCGTGAAAAACTGGAAGCGATCAATCCTAATGTCAAGGTTGAGACACATGAAATGCGCCTTACCTCTGAAAATGCCCTGGAACTCTTTCAGAACTATGACATCATCGCTGACGGAACGGATAACTTTCCCACTCGCTACCTAGTTAACGATGCCTGTGTATTGACAGGAAAGGCTAATGTTTATGGCAGCATTTTTCGCTTCGAGGGTCAAGCTTCCGTGTTTGCCACCCGCGATGGACCCTGTTATCGCTGTCTTTATCCCGAACCCCCACCACCGGGGTTGGTGCCATCCTGTGCGGAGGGGGGGGTGCTTGGCGTTTTGCCTGGTGTGGTTGGGGTTATTCAGGCTACCGAGGTGATCAAGCTGATTCTTGGGAAGGGACAATCTCTGGTGGGGCGTCTACTCCTCTTTGATGCTCTCAGTATGAATTTTCGGGTGCTCCAATTGCGGGCCAACCCTGATTGCCCTGTCTGTGGAGACCATCCAACCATTCGAGAGCTCATTGACTACGAGCAGTTTTGCGGAATCCATCCCGACACGGAGTCGCCAGAAGAACTCTTGGAGATCACGGCCACAGCGCTTAAGACAGAGCTTAATGAGAGCAATGATCTTCACATCCTGGATGTTCGCAATCCGCAGGAGTATCAGATTTGCAATATTGAAGGTGCTCAATTGATTCCTCTAGGAGAGTTGATCCATCGAATGCACGAGTTGGACACAGCACGGGATATAGTGGTGCATTGCCGAAGTGGAGCGCGCAGCGCAGAAGCCATCGAGATACTCAGCCAGGCCGGCTTTAAGAAGTTACGCAACCTACGGGGAGGGATATTGGCCTGGGCCGACGAGGTAGATCCTTCCATGCCTAAGTATTGAGAAACGGTTAGGGTTCTGACCGCCTGTTTTTCAATCCCTCAAACTGCCCAAGAGTATTAATGTTTTTCAGGATGGCCGAATCATCTACTGAGATCAGAGCCACTGAGTTAAGGTGTTGGTGCACTACCCAGCGTGCGCCTTCCTCCAGGGGAGCTATTTTAAGATCTGGATAGAAACATCTCGGGAAAAGCACAGGGTGACCTTTTTGTCGTTGGAACTCAGGGATACAAATATGGGAGCGATCTCGAAAATGAGCTTGGATTAGGCGTTGGACTGATTCGGCCTTTACCAAGGGATGATCTACAGGGTGAACGACAATGGCTGAAGTTTTCTCGAGATAAGGTAGCACTGTTTGTAGACTAGAAAGCTGACCCCGACTAGGGTCAGGATTGATCAGGAGGAACGTGTCGGACAAATCAACGGTGGTCTCGATTTTACGGTGGTGTTCGCCCAGGACTACGTATACGGGTAGGGAGGCTGCTTTGTGGGTCTCGATGATGCGCCGAAGAAAGGATTTGCCGCCAATTTCAAGGAGCGGTTTCGGAAATCCTATGCGGCTCGATTTTCCAGCTGCTAAAATGACAGAGACGACATTAAACATAGTCTTTGATACGTTTGTCCGTAGTCAAATAGCCTGAAGGGTCTTATACGGGTCTAGACAGTCCTCCTGCAACGGGATTGACCCCCTGGCAATTATTTAGTATAATGGGAGTCGATCTGAGATGGCCATTTACGTGACGGAAAATGCAGCCCAGCGAATCAGGGATACTCTTCGTAAAGAAGGACTTCTCCAGGGGGGGTTGCGTCTGGGCGTGAAAGGCGGAGGCTGTTCGGGTCTCAATTACGTGATGCGTTTTGACGCCGAGAAAAAGCCCGGCGATGCGATTTTCCAAGAGCATGGAGCTAAGATCTTTGTCGATATGAAAAGCTATATGTATCTAAAGGGGATGACCCTGGACTGGCAAGGATCTTTGATGCAACAGGGCTTCGCCTTCGTCAACCCCAATGCTAAGAAAACGTGTAGTTGTGGCACTTCCTTTACGGTTTAAGGATGCCCATGTTCTCGCATTGCACCTCTCCTCATGCTAAAAGAACATCCTCAAAAGACTTCGCCGATTGACTCATGTCGATCCTGGCCTATCGGATTTATTCTTTCAGATCAAAGTACGTGAAACGGCCCAGCAGTTTAGAATGGACCCAGGAATCACAGCTTTCCTATACAAGTTCTTGTCCGAATTAAGGGAAAAGCTAGCACCGGTATTCTTTGGATCTCAATCCACAGGGTATTCACCCCAGTTCCTTCGTAGTGCAGATCAGGTCTCATCTCGTTCAAAATTGAAACAGGATCTTGCGGAAACCTTGACACACTTTGTAACGGAGGACGGGTCAGATCTTCTCAACTCACCGGCGTCGGGAAATTGTGCTTTTTCCGCAGCTGCGTTAACGCCTTCTGCTGATGGATTGTGATCCGAAGGTCGTACCGTGACACAGCTAGACCAGAGCAGAATAAAGCTGGCTCTCTCGTCCTCAGGATATACGGGCAGACCGTCAAACTGCTGTCAGTCCCGCGTTGCTCGAGGATAGTTTTGTCCCTTCCCACTTTAAGGACAACTTTCCCATTCGTAGTTTTGAAGATAAAGTTGTATTGGGTTGACAATTAACCCCTCACCAGGCGACTCTGAACTTGCGACGTGCAGGACTTTCGCCATGAGTTGCTAGCCGTTTGTTCTTGTCATCTCAATCGCCACGGACTTTACTTTCTCTCGGAGGACTTTGGGAAACTTGCGTATCGTGAGCCGGACTGCAGCAATTCGGCCGTCTTCCAAAATAACCAGACATAGCTGTCTGGCCAGTGATTCCAGAAGACGGTATCGGTTTTGTCGAGTGGTCTCTTGTACCGTGTCGACGATTTGTTGATAGTCGACTGTGAGTCTGATCGCATCAATGCTGGCGGCTGCTTCAAGGTCCATGGAGAGCACGAGATCAACTAATACTTCCTGGGTACTTTCTCTTTCTTCTGCTACAACTCCCACGTGGGCCAGGCAAGAGATGCTATCAATGTGGATTCTATCTATTTGTGAGCTCTTTGACAAATCGCTTCAGGTGCTCCCAGTATTCAGCCTGGCCAATGGCGGAGAGATCGTTGTGTCGCGCCCCGGTCACGCTATAAAAGTACTTTTTTGTCCCCAACCGCTCGAACAGTTGTTTTCCTACTGAAAAGGGTACCACGTGGTCACGGTCTCCGTGAATCACAAGGGCTGGACAGGAGAGTCCTGAGAGAAAGTCAGCCGTGGAAAGTTGGTATCTTGAAAAAAATCCGAGCACTCTCAGAATTGGATGATACTTTAACAGGGTTTTCTTATCTGGAAATGTCGATTCCAGAATGATGCCATCCGGTTCTCTAATAGTGGTAGCATAAGCGGCGGCAACGCCTCCGAGAGATCTTCCCCAATAGACGGCGGGTAATTTGGGACGGTGTATCTGCTCCCAGAAGTATCTGGTCAGGGTTTCCGTGTCAAGGTATAAGCCTTTTTCAGTGGGTGAGCCAGAGCTTTTTCCGTACCCACGATAGTCTAAAGCGAGTACATTGAACTTGTGATCATGGATTTTAGCCAGAACTTCCAACCAAAGAGAAAGATTACCGGCATTACCATGGAAGAAGACCACCTCGGCCTGAGGATGATCGTGTTCGAGAAACCAGGCATAAATGGTTTCTCCGTCATCGGTTTTTAAATTGATTTCCCGGAAGGAAATTCCCCGTTCTGTGGGAGTAATGCCGGTACCTTTGGTGGGATAAAAGGTCAGATGGGGTTCTAACAACAGCACAAGGATTTTTAGCGCCATGATACCCGTGGTCAGCAAGATCAGATAAAAAAGAATTGATTTTCCCATGGTATATCTCAGGGAGAAAGTACTGCAGCCGGGCGCTTCAGATGGGTGTGGACATGTTCTGTGCGCCGGAGACTTTCCGAACGATGTTCTTGCATCTGGGACGCGGTGTTTGCCATAGAGGTTAATACCTTCATGGAACAGGATACTAGTTTACTCGACTCGATTCATTGAGTATATTGTTGAATACGAGGGAGGAATCGTGACACTCAATAGTGGCATTGTTGTCAAGTATCTTGGACACTCAACTTTTCTCTTCACTACCCCAAGGGGAAAAAACTTACTTATCGATCCTTGGGTGAGAAACAATCCCGCCTGCCCCCAGAAAGAAAAAGAATTCGATGCCTTGGACACCATGTTGATCACCCACGGTCATTTCGACCACATCCACGACGCGGTTGAGTTAGCAAAACGGCATGAGCCTCAGATCGGCTGTATTTTTGAGGTGTCAAATTGGCTGGAAAAGAAGGGAGTCCGAAATCTGAATGCGATGAACAAAGGGGGGTCTCAGCAGCTGAATGATGTTAGGGTCACAATGGTAGATGCACGGCACAGCTGCGGAATTCTTGAGGAGGATGGATCGATTATTTACGGTGGAGAGGCCGCGGGCTATGTGGTGGAGTTTGAAAACGGCTTTCGCCTATACCATGCCGGAGACACCTGCGTTTTCGGAGACATGAAAATCATTGCCGAACTTTACCAGCCAGAAATCATCTTTTTACCTATGGGCGATCTTTTCACGATGAGCCCGAAAGAGGCAGCCTATGCCTGTCGTTTGATGAATGCAAGCAGGGTGATCCCCATGCACTATGGCACCTTCCCGCCTCTCACGGGGACTCCGGACGAATTGCGCGAACTAACCCGCGAACTAGGTACGGAAGTCCTAGTGCTCAAACCGGGCGAGACACTCAGTTGACCGGGCAGACAGGGCTCTGAGGAGAACACACCAGACTTGGCGGACGATCAGGTGTCCTGAATGGCGCGACAGTTTTCGATGCCTTGAAGGAGAAACTTTAGGGCTTCACAACTTAAATTGACAAAGTATCCCCACCTAGGTGAAAAGGAAACCGTGGAAGAGTGGATCCTTCAACAATATCGTTCCGTCAGCCAGGCTGTTGGTTTTCTGAACCTTTCCAACCGTGGCAAGATCGAAGTAAAGGGTCCAGACCGGGTAACCTTTTTGCATGCGATGATCAGCAATGATGTCGAGAAGTTAGAGGAGTATGCTGGACGTTACGGGACGTTCCTGACGGCCACGGGGAAAATAATTTCCGATTTCTTCTACTACAAATTCCCCGATCGACTTGTTATCGACGTCGGACCTCATTTGGTTAGCAAGACTATTCAGAGACTACGGAAATTCATCGTTATGGATGAGGTTGACCTAGAGGACATTTCGTGCGAACTGGCCCACTTCTCGCTGCAAGGTCCACGTTCGTCGGAATTGGTCAAAGAGCTCTTTGGAGAGGTCGGACCCTCAGATAATTATCAGGTCCGACAGCTGAACAAGGGAGAATCCCAGCACTGGTTGATTCGAAAAAACGAGCTGGCTGAAACCGGTTTCGAAGTGATCTTTCCCAAGAGGGCGGCCTCATCCCTGCGGTCCGCCATCTGGAACTGTAGAGATGCCTTTCAGCTGTGTGAAGTGGGTCATGACGTGCAAAATATCTTGCGACTGGAGCAGGGGATTCCATGGTATGGGGTTGACATGGATGAAACAAATTATCCTATGGAGGCCCGTCTCGATAGTGCCATCAGCTTGACCAAGGGGTGCTACATAGGGCAGGAGGTCGTTTCCAAGGCAACGCATATTGGTGGAGTGAACCGCATCCTGACGGGACTGAAGTTCGAGAGTCCAGCGATTCCTGCAAAGGACGCTAGGGTTTTCAGTTCGGAAGGAAAATCGATCGGGAAGATCACAAGCGCTATCTTCTCACCTCGGCTACAGTGCCCGATTGCTTTTGCTTATTTGAAACGCATGCACGCTCTCCCTGGAAACCTTTGCCAAGTTGAAACCTCCGAGGGAAGCCTAGTTTCAGCTGAGATCGTGGAAAAGTTCTCCTAGTTCGATAGGGTCAGTGCGCGTTGGTCGGGTTAGCGATCAGCCGTAAGTTCTCTGACTGCCTTGGTGATATTCCGCGAGCTGATCCCAAACATGTCCATGAGTTCCGCGGGTTTTCCGGAGCGAGGGAGGCCGTTAACGGCTAGTTTCCGGAATTTACAATTTTCGTTGGCGAGTGCGCTGATGACCGCATCTCCGAGGCCACCTTCTGGATAATGGTCTTCAACCGTGATGATGACGCCAGTCTCGTGCGCCGCCTTTTGTAGGGTGTGGATGTCAAGCGGCTTGATACTGTAAAGATCTATAATCCGAACCTTTAATCCATCCTTCTCCAGATCCTCGTAAGTCTTGAGTGCCTCATGCAGAGTGATGCCTGCAGCGACGACGGTGGCACAATCGTCCTGGCTGGATCTCAAGACCTTGCTCCCTCCCACTTCAAAAGTCTCATCATTGGGGTAAAGCAGCGCTGTTTTGGGTCGACTTGTTCGGATATAGACGATTCTGGGTGTATGAGCAGCGAGTTCAACCAACCGTTCCGCAGAGACGGCATCGGAAGGATAAAATATGGTAGACCCTTGGATCGCACGCATGATTGCGAGATCTTCCAGCCCCATCTGCGAAGGACCATCTTCGCCAATCGAAATTCCAGCGTGAGAACCGCACAACTTGAGATTTACTTGGGAAATAGAAGCCATGCGGATGAGATCGTAAGCTCGTGTCATAAAAGAGGCGAAGGTCGAAGCGAAAGGAATCTTTCCCAGGCTACTCAACCCGATAGCGATACCGACCATGTTTTGCTCAGCAATGAAGCATTCGACAAAGCGGTCAGGATAGGCCTTCAAAAAGTATTCAGAATAGGTGGAATTCTTGGTGTCCCCGTCTAAAGCAACGACGGTTGGATCACACGTCCCTAACTTTGTGAGGGCGTGACCGTAGGCTTCTCGTGTTGCCACGACCTCCCCAGCTTTGTATTTTGGCGGCGCCATCTCGCAATGTGGAACGGCCTTGACGATTTGAGTGGCATCTCCCAGCGGAGAGGAAATGTGGAGCGGTTGTTCGAGTTCAAGATCATCGCCGATCTCTGCCAGGGCTCTTGCTAGGTCTTTACCCGGTGGAACAGGCTTGCCGTGCCAACCCTCTTTGTCTTCCAGAAAAGAAACTCCTTTTCCTTTCACGGTCCGGGCGATGATGACACTGGGTTGAGTGTTTGCAGAGGTGGCACGATCAAAGGCACCTATGATCTCTTCAATGTTGTGGCCATCGATGACCAGAGTCTGCCAACCTAGGGATCGGAAGCGTTGCTCGTGAGTTAAAAGATCATGACCATGCATGGTGGCCTGGCTTTGGCCCAGACGGTTGACATCGAGTACAGCGACGAGATTCTTCAGCCTGTAATGGCTAGCTAATTCGGCTGCCTCCCAGACAGCTCCTTCAGCTACTTCACCATCGCCCATTAGGACAAAAATGTGGTTTTCCACTTGATTCATCTTGGAAGCAAGAGCCATGCCGATACCAGCAGACAAGCCTTGACCGAGCGAGCCGGTGGCCACATCCACCCATGGATTTCGGGGTGTCGGGTGACCTTCGAGATCACTATCACTGTTTCTCAAAGTCAAGAGCTTTTCGAGGGGAAACGCCCCTGCTTCAGCCCAAGCGGCCCACAGGATTGGAGAGGCATGGCCTTTGGACAGGATAAAGCGGTCGTTCAAGGGATTATCCGGGTGTTTGATGTCAAAGCGTAGAAAGTGAAAGAAGAGAGTCGAAATGAGATGAGCACACGAGAGCGAGGAAGTGGGGTGCCCAGATCTCGCTTTGCTGGTCGAAATGAGTGAATGTCTTCGGAGCCTATTGGCCATGATCTCAAGAGATTTAATCACCGCACAGGTGACCTGCCCTCGAGTCGCCGTTTGTTCCTTCATGCGCCATCGGTAATATATTAGAGGGTTTGAGACCTGTCAACATGTCCGTTCGCGCTTCTATTTGGATAGAAGCTATAATGGGAGGCTTTAAATACAGGCTATCCTAATGAGAAAACAGCATAGCTTTACGAATCATTGCGGGGGTGAGTCCAAAATGGGCAAAATGGAGATCGGGACCAATCCTTTGCACAGATTTCGCCAGTGGTATGAAGAAGCACTGGCAGCTGTCGTGCCAGATGCGGATGCCATGAGTGTGGCAACCGTCAGTAGGGATGGAAAACCAGCTACCCGCATGGTCTTACTTAAAGGATTTGACGAAAAAGGCTTTCTCTTTTTTACCAATTACGATAGTCAGAAAGGAAAGGATATACTTCATAATCCGCAGGTGGCTCTTCTGTTTTTCTGGCCGACCTTATCCCGTCAAATCCGTATAGACGGTCGTGTCAAAAAGACCTCAGCCAAAGAATCGGAGGCGTACTTTTGCACCCGTCTGGTCGGGAGCCAATTGTCAGCCTGGGCTTCCAGCCAAAGCTCTGTGATCAAAAGTCGGGAAGTCCTTGAGAAGCGAATGGAGGAGTTGCAGGAATATTACACTGGTAGGCCAATTCCTTGCCCTCCTTACTGGGGAGGCTATCGAGTTGTGCCGGAGGTAATGGAATTTTGGGAGGGACGGGCCAGCCGTCTGCATGATCGCCTGCGTTATCGACGACTTGGATCCTCTCAGTGGTGCGTCGAACACTTGGCTCCTTAGCGTTTTGTTTCCGCAATATGGACGATGTTTATAGATGGGGACTGCGTGCGAGATCTAGGGTTAAGGAAGAGGCGATGTGAGACATCGTTGATGAGGAGCAACATAGAGATCCCTGAAACTGTGTCCAGAAAAGATTTGATTTGTAACAACCAGACGTCTAGAGCAGTTGGATCCAGTTTCTTCCGTGTTCAACCGCGCCCGACGAGTGGCATCTTCGTTGCCATGACCGTCATAAACTGCACGTTTGAATCCGGCGATAGACTTGCCATGTAAACGATCGCGCGAGCGACGTCCTCGACATCCATCCTGGGCTCGACAACTATCGACCCGTCGGCCTGACGGACTCCCTCATTCATTTTGTCCGTCATCTCCGTCGCGGCGTTTCCGATGTCGATCTGTCCACACGAGATGTTGTACTTTCGTCCATCCAACGAAGTCGACTTCGTGAGTCCAGTGATCGCATGCTTGGTCGCGGTGTAAGGTGCGGAATTCGGTCTCGGAGCCCACGCTGACACCGAGCCGTTATTGATGATTCTGCCGCCCGTTGGGTCTTGATTCTTCATTAGGTTGAACGCTTCTTGTGTGCAGAGGAACGCACCGGTCAGGTTGGTGCCGATAACTGAGTGCCATTGTTCGAAGGTTAAATTTTCGAGCAGAATTGCGGGAGAACTTATCCCCGCATTGTTGAAGAGGACATCAAGGCGTCTAAATCTTTTCTTTGTTCTGGAAAACAGATTCTTCACAGATTCCGGATCGCTGACATCCGTCGAAACCGGCAGCATCCGTGAGCCAGCCTTGCCGGCCAATAGAATCGTCTCTCGGAGCGTCTCGAGGTGTCTTCCAGCAAGGGCGACTGAGAACCCGGCGCGCACTAGAGCGAGTGCTGAGTGACGGCCTATGCCCGAACCGGCGCCCGTGATAACTGCAACTCTTCCATTGTTGTTCATAATTAAATCTTTTCTCCTTAGTTCATCTGCATTTTCCTAGTGAGTAGCTCTGGTTGGTTTGTCCGGTAATAGTATCCGAGCTTGAGGAATCAAGCATTGTCCGTTCAGTCTTGTCCATCTCTGGATTTCAGTTCGATAGCCCTGTTACCTTCGCTCTCTAGTCTCTTTTTGGGCACTCCGCAGGTCATTTTCTGTTTCATAGAGAGTGATGAAACAGAGATTCTGTTCCTGGGTCGGAGGATAGATATTGACTATTACACTAAGTTTATTCAAACGTACGTCTATAGTTAACTATCTCGATTCCGAAATCTGAAACAATAAATTATTCTGGATATGGCACTGCATTCCTGGCAATTCTCGAGTCGATGACCCAGTATAGCCTCGATTAGTGCACCTTGTATCCCCGGTGTGCAGGGTGCTCGTAACGAGACGTGCCACACTTTGACTAGGGCCTGCTAGGAATTGAGTGAAAACGAATATGAAAGGGTCAGTTGGTACACAAGTTCTTCTGCGAAGAAAACTGTGCTTAACTGATCCTCAGCATGCGCTCGATGGCTTTGAGAGATTTTTTCCTGACTTCTTCCGGTACCTCAACTTCGTAGACGTCGTTTTCTAGACTGTACAAGATCTTATCCAGGGTGATCTTTCTCATGTGTTGGCAAAAAACATTGCAGGTACGGACGAAGTGGACTTGTGGAAATTCACTGGCAAGGTTAGCGGCCATTTCACATTCCGTGGCCAGGTAAACTCGTTTTAGTTCTGGGTGGTCTTTGACGTAGTTAGCCATCTGAGAGGTGCTACCGTAAAAATCTGCTTCCTCGAGGACTTCTGGTGGGCACTCCCAGTGGACGAGAATGGCGGCGTTGGTAACGCCTTTAGGGATTTCAAACTGTTTTCGGATGTCCTTGATCTGGCTAGCAGTGAATTTTTCGTGTACCTCGCAACGCCCAAAGTAGTTATCGTATTTTCCAGGGTAGATCAGGTCCAGGTCCAGAGCGAGACGATTCGCTTCTATTTGAAGATTTTCTCCCATCAGTGAGTCGGGCAGAAAAATAACCCGCTTGGTCTGAAATTCGGCTGCTGCATGTTGCACGACTTTCAATGCATTCGAGGAGGTACAGCAATAATCAGATTCCGCTTTGACCTCGGCATAGCAATTGATGTAGGTGACGACAGGTGTATGACGGTACCGTCTTCGGTATTGGCGGACATCGTCCGCAGTGAAAGGGTCGGCCAGACTGCATCCCGCAGTGAGATCGGCGATCAAAACCTTCTTTTCAGGATTCAAGATTTTGGCGGTCTCAGCCATGAAACGGACGCCGTCGAAGAGAATAACTGGGTTATTCGATTGTGCCGCATACCTACTCAGTGCTAAGGAGTCTCCCCGTTCGTTTCGATCCGATAGATGATAAACAAGAGGTGCCATGTAATTGTGCCCAAGGATTAGAACATTCTTTTGCTCGCGCAGCTTCAATATCCTTGCGATGGTCTCGCTCTTTGCCAGAAACTCTACGTATTGGTCGGGCGTTTTCCGAAGCGACTGTACGATATCTCCTAGTCTCTTTTGGTAATTTGTCTCCATTTTCAGCTTTCTCGAACCTCTAGCCTCCTAAAGTAATCATCTCGATCTTCTTGTGATCGTTTGGTTGATAACCAAAATCTGATTGGATATCTTCCCACCTTTGTTCCGAATAGCGGTCGTTCCGATTGGCCCAAATGAGGCGGAGAATGTCACAGATCTGTTCGTCGCTGGCGCCTTTTCGAAGGAATGCCTTCAAATCGTGTCCCTGCTGAGAAAACAAGCAAGTTACTAGTTTTCCGTTGGCTGTCAACCGGGCTCGGGTGCAACTTGAGCAGAAAGGTTCGGTAACCGAACCGATGATTCCAATGCTCCCCCCCCCGTCACGAAACTGGTAATCAACAGCAGGTGCGCGACCGTCCATCCTTCCTGTCTTTTTCAAGGGAAGGTATTTATGAATGATCTCAAAAATCTCTTTTTTAGTAAGTGTCATTTCCAAACTCCATGAATTGGCGTTGCCGACATCCATGTATTCAATGAATCGGATGACCAGATCTTGTCTTCGGGCAAATTCGACCAGATCAATGATTTCATTGTCGTTTCTACCTCGAATAATGACAACATTGAGCTTCACCGGATTGAAACCGACTCTTTGCGCAGTAAAAATCCCCGCTAGTACCTTGTCTAAATTTCCTCTTCTAGTTATACGCTTGAATGTTTTAGGGTCGAGAGTATCCAGACTGACGTTGATTCGCTTCAAGCCCGCTGAAAAAAGAGCCTCTGCCTTATCGGCTAAAAGGGAGCCATTGGTGGTAAGACTGAGGTCTTTCAGACCATCCAGGCGGGAGAGCTTTCTAACTAGTTTTTCTAGGTTCGCGCGCAGTAAGGGCTCTCCCCCCGTCAATCGGATCTTTTCTACGCCCAATCGAACAAAGAGACCGGCCAGCCTCGTGATTTCTTCAAAGGAAAGAATCTCGTCTTTCTCAATCCAGCTGTACTGATCGAAAGGCATGCAGTAGGTGCAGCGATAGTTACACCGATCGGTGACCGATATGCGGAGATCTCGGATGGAGCGATTATAAACATCCTTGATCTCCATAAAAGAATTATCCTAACGAGTCGTCTCTTTTCTTCAAGCTAGCTAAATGGAGTGAACCTCCAGGGAGTAGGGTAGGGAAGACGACTGGAAAAAGCATGGGATCGCCCAGCAATAAGATGGACTGGGTGAATCGGTTTACGTATCGTCACATGGATGCGACTTTGATGTTTAAATGTCAATCAAGCCTGGAAGGATTCACCGCAACCACAGGTACTCGTCACGTTGGGATTGTTGAACTTGAATCCTGCTCCCTGGGTAGTTTCAACAAAGTCGATCTGGGTCCCATCCAGATACAGCATGCTCTGTTCATCTACAAACACCTTGAACCCGTCCACTTCCAAAACTTCGTCCCCTTCGCGACTATCCAGCTCCAGGTTCATAGCATATTGAAATCCCGAACATCCCCCGCCGGTCACCGCTAGACGTAAACCTGTAACTGGTTTGCTGTGCTTGGCGATGACTTCCTTCAGTTTTTCTGTTGCCGTTTGAGTAAGTGTAATTATCATTTGCTAATCTCCTCATGTCAGCTTGTACCCTTCATCATTGTACAGAGTGTTTGACTAATTTTCAACCTGGAATAGACCTGCGAAATGTTGAAAAAGCCAGAAGATTTGAGTCCTCATGTATACTACTCGCAAGAGTCCGTCTCGAAGTACTGTTTTTCCAGGGGACAGGCTTTTCAAAGCCAGTCCCCTCTTAGGCGATTGTGATCATGAAGAGCGAAGCCGCACGCCTTTTATCTATTACAGGGTTCTTCACTCTAATCGTATTATTGAGTGCAGAGACTCTCAGAGCTGTTCCAGAAAAAAAGAACAAAGAAACAAAGGTAATGCGTCAGGAAGAAATGCGGGACGATTACCGAAAATGGTCAAGCGAAGATGTTGTCTATATCATCACTTCTGAAGAAGAGACAGTCTTTAAGAACCTGACCACTCCGGAGGAAAAAGAACAGTTCATCGAACAATTCTGGTATCGACGCGATCCTGATGTGAGAACGGCGATCAATGAGCTAAGGGAAGAACACTATCGTCGAATTGCGTATGCCAATGGGCACTTCGCCAGCGGTAAGCCAGGCTGGATGACTGACCGAGGCCAGATCTATATTATCCACGGCCCTGCTGCGGAAATAGAATCGCATCCTTCCGGTGGCACCTACCAGCGCCCCTTTTATGAGGGAGGAGGCACGACAGTGACTTATCCTTTCGAAATTTGGCGTTACCGGTATATTGAGGGAGTTGGACAGGATGTGGAGTTGGAGTTTATAGATCCCAGTTTCAGCGGCGAATACAGACTGGCTCTGAGGTCCGAGGAGAAAGATGCACTCCTGCGTGTTGCAGGCGCTGGATTAACCCTGGCCGAAGAGTTGGGACTTGCCAACAAAAGGGATCGACCCTATTTTCCCTTGGGAAATCGGCAAAACTATCCTTTCATGTCCCAGCGCGCCGCAGATAACCCTTTTCAGCGCTATGAGACTTATGTGGGAGTGCAGCGGCCCCCAAGTATTAACTATAAGGATCTGAAGGGGATCGTCACCGCCAATGTCGGTTATCAAAGTCTTCCTTTTGAAATTCGTCAAGATTATTTCCGATTAGGTGAAGGACGGATTTTGGTACCCATCACACTCGAACTCCAAAACCAAGAGCTGACCTTCAGAGAAAACAATGGAGTACAGAATGCCAAAGTTGCCGTTTACGGTGTCATCACCAGCATTACCAATCGTCTCGTCCAAGAGTTCGACGACGACCTACGCCTTTCCTATACACTTCAGTCTTGGCAGCGAGGTCTATCGGCCCGATCTATTTATCAAAAAATAGTTTCGCTTGACAGAAAAATGCGCTACAAACTGGACCTGGTCGTCAAGGATCTCAACAGCGGTAAGACAGGTGTGATTCGCCAGGCAATCATTCCTCCACACTACAGCGGGGAAAAGCTTTGTGTCAGCTCATTGATCCTTTCCGATTTCGTGTACTCCCTAGCGGCAGTCCCAAGTTATCAGGAGATGTTTGTCTTGGGTGACATCAAGATCCGGCCCAGTGTTACTCAAGTGTTCTCAGCGGCGAATCCTCTGGCGGTATATTTCCAGCTTTATAATGTGGCAATAGATCAGACCTCTCTCATGCCCTCAGTACAGGTCAGTTACACTGTTTTGCGCGGTGGAAAACCGGTGGTCGAAGTTATCGACGAGGAGGGCGAATCGGTTCATTTTTTTTCGCCTGAGCGTGTGGTTATTATCCGGAAACTACCAGTTGAGAACTTTGAAGCAGGGGACTATCGGGTGAAAGTGACTATTCGTGATAAGATCAAGAACCAAGTGGTTACGATCCGCGAGGCCTTCCATATCCTTACTCCCTCTATCGAACGGGTCGGCCATTAGTAAAAAGTTTTGTGCTTTTTCCTCCCCGAGTGTTATCGAGTTTGATCCAGAGGAGCTTTATTGGAAGATGAATGTCCCGCAAGTGGCGTGGTTCTGGGTGATGTGATAGGGAGTATCTCTTGAGCCCAATCCTCACCGTGGCCGATTCCCGTGCGTCACATGCGTAGTCAATCCTTCTTCTGAACTCACGAGTTACTATGGTTCAAGCAAGAGAACTCTCCGCGCAAGGCATGGTTGGATTCCGTATTGACTAGTTTAGAAATTGAAAAACTCGGGCATAAATCAAGAGAGCATCGACTGCGACACCTTTGTCATATTTTTTTGATGTATCTACATAATTGTCATTTGGGGCAATCGGTAGCCTGTTACCCACTGACTCCAGTGGTCCAAGTCCTCGTAACCGACACTCGTGGGCAATGTAAAACGAGTATGACACCACCGAGTGTAAAGAAGTTTACTGCTAAAGCGTTCAAGGAGCAGGGTTTCTCATTATACGACAATTTTGTAGTAGGAAAGTTACACAATTGACAATTTTGTCTTGAGAAACATTCCTGACTCAACGCGACTTCACCGGAGGTTCCCCCTGTTTTCGCACGTTCAACGAGAAAGTTCCAGTGTGGATAGAAACTGGTACGAGTTTTGCTTATTGACTAAGAGTTCCTCTTTCTAGGATGAAGGAAGGAAACAGAGGTTCTGGTTGGGAAAACTGGCCATTCAGAGCTCAGTAAATTACCAGTAGTTCAAAATTAGTACGGTTGCGGAGGATTTGATGAGGAGAATTTTTAACCAAGCGTTTCATTTTTTATTTCTGGGTTGTTTTATGATGCCCGTGTTGGCTCAAGACAACACTGACGAATCGATCTACTCCTTCTCAGGAGATAGCGCTATGGTGAGCAAATACATCTGGCGCGGACAGAGGCTGACGAATGATTGGAGTCTTCAGCCGTCTGTAACAGTTGGTATGGGTGGCTTTTCCCTGAATGTGTGGGGAACGGTAGACCTTACAGCTGTAAACGAAGGGGACAGCCTGTTTTTGCCCCAAAATCCAAGTGCTCCGGCGGGGAATCACAGTGGTTTGAAGGGTAAGTTCACAGAGGTGGATTATACCTTCTCTTTTGCGCAATCGTTTGAGACAGTCTCGATCGATGTAGGCACTATCTTCTATGCCTTTCCAGAGCGTTCAGCTTCACTCGCGACCACCACGGAACTCTATGGAGGTGTCACTTTGGATACGGTTCCACTGGCTCCGTCCGTAACGTTGTACGTGGATGTGGATGAAACAGGAGATTCCGGAGGTACGGGTGTTTACTTTTTGCTTGGTGTCGGACATTCGTTTTCATTTCCTCACAGCGTTTTTTCAGGAATTGATCTGTCTGGCTCACTGGCCTTTGTCAATGGGGGTTTTAGCGAATTTTACTATGGTGCCTCGGAGGCGGGTGCACATGATGCAAACTTCACGATCAGTTTACCGATCACTATAAATGAGAGCTGGTCTGCCAGTGGCTTTTTCTCATACAGTACCTTACTCGGGGACTTTCGTGATTATCAATTCCAAGATCCCCGAGAGGTGCTCCGCGGCACAGCGGGCACTCCGGGTAGTATTGCGAATACCGTTTGGGGCGGATTGACGTTGAGCCTGGGGTTTTAGATTTTACTTTCACTAGCATTCAACGCTCATCGATTTGAATGGACATGGGTTGGGAGGAAAACATGTTAAAAAGAGCTTTCACAGGAAGATCACGTATACCACTGCTTGTAATCCTGGGAACCATTTACTTGAATTGTTTCGCTCGTGCTCAAGCGGCCACGGGCGATGAGGCTATGTTTGTCGTGAACAACACCTGGATGCTGGTAGCGACTTTTTTGGTCTTCGTCATGCATCTAGGGTTTGCCAGCTTGGAGTCCGGTCTGTGCAGACCTAAGAATACGGTCAATATTTTGTTTAAAAACACCATGATCATATCGATCGGACTCTTAACCTATGCCTTAGTCGGGTTTAATTTGATGTATCCTGGTGAGGCATGGATCTATGGAACGTGGCTTGGTTTTACTAGCTTCGGGCTATCTGCACCGGCGGGAGCGGCAGGTTTAATCGATTACGCCGAGGGCGGCTATACGTACTATACCGACTTCCTTTTTCAAGGAATGTTCGCGGCCACGGGTGCAACCATTGTTTCCGGAGCAGTTGCCGGCAGAATTAAGCTACGCAGTTTTCTTCTCTTTACGACCTTTTTCGTCGGTTTGGTCTATCCCTTTGTGGGAAGCTGGAAATGGGGAGGTGGCTGGCTGAACGAATTAGGTTTTTATGATTTTGCAGGTTCGACGTTGGTTCATTCCGTTGGAGGATGGGGTGCTTTGGCGGGTGCTCTGCTTCTGGGGCCGAGGATAGGTAAATATGTGGGTGGTTACGTAAAATCTATGCCCGGATCTAGTATGCCCCTGGCGACGATTGGGGTGTTCTTACTATGGCTGGGATGGTTCGGTTTTAATGGCGGTTCGGTTTTATCAGCCGATCCCGAATTAGTATCCCGCACACTGGTTACCACTTGTTTAGCTGCGTCAGCGGGTATTCTGGCAGCATTTTTTATGTCGGAGTGGGTTCAGAAAAAACCTGATCTTTCAATGGCTTTAAATGGCTGTCTCGCAGGTCTCGTCGGCATTACAGCCGGGGCCGATACAGTTTCCGTTGGATCTTCGGTAATCATTGGACTGGTTGCTGGCGGACTGGTTGTGCTTTCCGTTATTTTCATCGACTCAAAGCTTAGAATCGATGATCCTGTTGGGGCAATTTCAGTGCACTTGATCTGTGGTATATGGGGTACTTTAGCTGTGGGTATTTTCAGTTTTAACCCCGAACACACCTTCATCAACCAGCTTATCGGTGTAGGAGCATACGGCGTTGTGACGTTTAGCTTGGCCCTTCTCATCTTTTGGGTATTAAAAATGCTCATCGGTATTCGTGTTGACAGGGAGGAAGAGCTAAAAGGGTTAGATATTGGAGAGCATGCGATGGAAGCCTACGGCGGTTTTCAGGTGTTTACAAGTGATTGATGTCAGGACGGAAAGCCGTCAGTGAAGCCTTTCGACGTATAGCTTTTAACCAACAGACGAGAGGGAGCAGGAAATGAAACTAATCATTGCTATGATCCAGCCTCATAAGCTAACTGATGTCAAGCAAGCTCTTTTTGATGCAAAAGTCTATAAAATGACGGTTAGTAATGCGGTGGGTGCGGGGGAACAAAAAGGATATACCAAAGCCTATCGTGGCGTGGTACAGGAAGTTAATCTTCTGAAAAAGATAAAGTTAGAGATCGCAGTCAATGAAGATTTTGTTGAGCCCACTATTGCAGCCATCATCGATGGAGCGAGAACTGATAGCATTGGCGACGGTAAGATTTTTGTGGTAGATCTGGCCGAGTGTGTGAGGGTTCGAACCGGAGAACGAGGCTCTGAAGCGATTGGCTAGTAGCCTGTGGTGAACGTCGTTTGGCATCACGCGCAGGGGATTTATGGCGACTCGTGAGGCGCAAAGAGAAGTCGGTAGGCTCGCATCTGGGACGAGGTAGAACACCGAACAGCAGGCACAAACCATTAGCATTATTCGAGTTGCAACGCGTGTGCCTTTCTATGGTGGTGGCGGCTCCGTGACCACTCTACATGGCCTCGATCGGCGCGCCTGGCATCGGGGCAATCGCGTTACCAACGCAACCCGTTGGAGTTTTAATAAGAGGTGCTAAACTTCAATAGCAACTAGGGAGGTGGATCCTGTGGGTGACTTGACAAAAGGCGGAAACGATTCATTGAAGGGCGGTTCAGGAATGACCTACCCGAGGCTCCTCAAGATGATCAAAGAACAGAACGTCGAATTTGTGGATCTGAAATTTACGGATCTTCCTGGTTTGATGCAGCATTTTACGATGCCGGTGAAAGAGGTTAGCGAGGATTTATTTTCTCACGGCATTGGATTTGATGGTTCTTCTATTCGAGGTTTTCAATCAATTGCTGAGAGCGACATGCTTCTGAAACCGGATATTAACAGTGTTTTTATCGATCCTTTTATGGAACATGTGACTTTAAGCTTTATCTGCAATGTGAAGGATCCAATCACTCTGAATATCTATTCTCGTGATCCACGAAACGTGGCCCAGAAAGCTGAAAGATATCTTGCTTCGACGGGGGTCGCGGATACAGTCTATTTTGGCCCGGAAGCCGAATTCTACATCTTTGATGAGGTTCGCTTCGATCAAACCCACAACCAAGGTTTTTACTTCATCGATTCTGAGGAAGGCTTCTGGAATTCAGGAAATGGACCAACCCCAAATCTAGGCTATAAGGTCCGATATAAGGAGGGTTATTTCCCAGTTCCTCCGATGGACAGTCAACACAACCTGCGTTCGACGATGGTCAAAACGATGTCGCAAATCGGTGTTAACGCGGAGATGCATCACCACGAGGTTGGAACCGCTGGGCAGGCAGAAATTGATCTCCGGTTCGACACCTTGACCGATATGGCCGATAGTCTCATGAAGTATAAGTACGTGACGAAAAATGTGGCCAGGCGTTACAACAAGACGGTTACTTTTATGCCCAAACCGATCTTTATGGACAACGGTTCAGGGATGCATGTCCACCTAAGTTTGTGGAGAAGTGGAAAGAATCTGTTTTTTGAATCTGGCCGTTATGGAGATATTAGTGAGTTGGCGGAGAGTTGTATCGGTGGTATCCTTCATCATATCTCCAGTGTTTTGGCCTTTACCAATCCGACAACGAATTCATTCAGAAGACTCGTCCCCGGATACGAAGCCCCTATTAACTTAATCTATTCTCAACGCAACCGTAGCGCCTGTATTCGTATCCCCATGTATTCGGGAAACGAACGGGCAAAGCGAATTGAATTTCGAACACCCGACCCATCCTGTAATCCGTATTTGGCTTTCCCCGCCATCTTAATGGCTGCTTTGGATGGAATAGAGAAGGGCATTAAGCCTCCTACCCCGATTGACAAGGATTTATATGAATTGGCCCCGGAAGAAAAAGCAAAGGTAAAGTCCGTGCCGGGCTCTTTAGAAAGTGTGATTGATGCTCTTGAAAAGGATCACGAATACTTGCTCAAAGGAGATGTCTTCACAGAGGACTTATTGCAAATGTGGATCGATTACAAACGAACCAAAGAAATTGATAATGTCAGGCTCCGGCCCCACCCCGCTGAGTTTGCATTGTACTTCGATATCTGATCCGTGACGCCTGAATCCGAATGAAATCCTATTTATTTTGGAGCAACAATGAAGCATAGGTTCTCAACTCCTATCAAATAGTAATCTGTGCACGATGGGTATGTGCGGTCACTGGTGTCATCTAGAAAAACCCAGGGGGTTCATCGAGACCATGGCAAAGTGTTAGATATATGCTTACCGTTGGGTGTGAACCTGCTTCAGTAAATATTTTCTTCCAGAAGTAGCCTGTCTGTCGCCTGCTCTGCAGCTTTCTTTTGCCTCGGTCTCGGATTTCTCCTGAGATTTAGTTCATGTTTATGATTAGCAAGTCCAACTCTGTCCTGGATTCTTTAACAGGGTGCTTTAGCCTTGTCTGGCCGAGCCACCGAATCATGTGGAGGCTGATCTCGACTTGTCTTTCTACTGAATAGACAGGTAAAGTCTGTTAATTCAGCCACAAGTCGACCGTAAAAGACTTAAAATTGTGGCGGAGAGGGCGTCCGCAGGAATAGAGTTTATAGGGATTTCTGGAAGTCCCACAAGGAACGCCTAACATATTGTTATACAGTTCGATATGGCTCCTTGACGCTTCACAGTGTTTCGTGTAGTCTCGCTTTCATAGGGGTATATGGAAGTGGGACTGTTCGGTGCCTAGGCGAAGCAAGCGACTGTCGGCGGCGTTCGTCAAGACCGTCACGGAACCCGGCAAGTACTACGACCAGCATGGCTTGATTCTACGGGTGCTGCCGAGCGGCGGCAAGCAATGGATTCAACGGCTCGTGATCGGCGGCAAGCGCCGGGACCTTGGCTTGCGAACCTATCCGCTGGTGTCGCTGGCCGAGGCGCGGGAGCAGGCGTTCACCAACCGCAAGCTGGCGCGAGCCGGCGGCGATCCGCTGGCGCTCATGCGACGGCCCGACGTGCCGACGTTCGAGAAGGCCGCCGTCATGGTGATCGGAATACACCGGCCGTCCTGGAAGCCCGGCGGCAAGAGCGCGGCGCAATGGGAAGCGTCGCTTCGCGACTACGTGTTTCCCCGCATCGGCGACAAACGCGTTGACCAGGTGACCCCGGCCGACGTGATGGCCGTTTTGCTGGCGCTCTGGAACGACAAGCCCGAGACCGCACGGCGGGTGCGCCAGCGCATCGGCGCGGTGATGAAATGGGCCGTCGCGCAAGGCTACCGGCCCGACAACCCGGCGGGCGAGGCCATCAGCGCGGCGCTGCCCAAGCACAACCACATCATCAAACGCCATCACCGTGCGCTGCCCCATGCGGAGGTCGCCGGCGCGATTGAGGCGGTACGGGGATCGAGCGCCTATGCGGGGAGCAAGCTCGCCTTCGAGTTTTTGATTCTGACCGCGTGCCGCTCGGGCGAGGTCCGGCTTGCGATGTGGGATGAAATCGACCTGGGCTCGGCCGAATGGACGATCCCGCCTGAGCGCATGAAGGCCAAGCGCGACCACCGGGTGCCGCTCTCGAATCGGGCGGTGGAAGTCCTGCGGGAAGCACAACGGTTGTCGGACGGAACGGGCCTGGTGTTTCCTTCGCCGACGGGCCGGACGATTTCCGATAACACCTTGTCTAAGCTACTTCGCGAGCTCGGTATCAACGCGGTTCCACACGGTTTCCGTTCGAGCTTCCGGGATTGGGCGGCGGAATGCACGAATGCGCCTATGCTCGCTCGGACCTGATCGAGCGGCGCCGCCGGCTCATGGACGATTGGGCCGTTTACTTGAACCAAAAGGGCGGCAAGGTCGTCGCGATGGTGCGCCGTGGATAGGAACCGCCGCGCGGCCTGGGACGCCGCTTTCGCGAAGATCGCCAACGGCGAGTCGATTTCGTCGGCGGAGCACTACGCCTTGGTCCGGACCGGCCTGTTCGAGGGACTGAATGACGTCGAAGCGACAGCGGAGGCTGCCAACGTCACGCGCTATTGGCTGCATGGGATGGATTGGTCACCCATCCCGCCGCGCGGGGCAGCAGAAGTGGACAACTGGTTCGCCATGCGCGAAATATGGGGCGAGGAACGCCAAGCCGAGAAGCTGCGGAATATGATAGAGGCGAGCACTGTCGATCCCGACTATTGGGATGCGCTGAACCTCATTTCCGTGCGTCTGCTCGCGAACGGCGATCCGTTTCCCGACGATTTGGCCGATTGGGCCATCGAACTTCACAAGGGAGCGTCTCCGCCCCCGAAACATCATAGAGGAAACCCTAGGTATGCGAATCTCAACAGGGACAACATGATTGCAGACGTATTTGGTCTACTCGGGTCCTTGGAGTTGGACCGAAAGATGGTTCGCTATAGCGTGCTGGAAAGTTACTTCGATGTCGATGAACGTACCGTAATGAGCGCGATAAAAGCGGCCGCGAAATTCGACGGCAAATTTCCGCCGCCGTGGAAGTGCTGGCCTTCCCGATAGCGGCATTTGAAGGCTGTCGCCCATAGCCTTCAAACACTCTCGCTGACTCTTAGCGGATCATACGGTTTTAACCTGATTTAAGGGAGGGTCGTATGTCCGAACCACGAATCCTTCGCCTGCCCGAAGTGAAACAGCGAACGGGCCTGTCGAAGGCGTCGATTTACAGGCAGATCGCCACGGGCGGTATGCCGCCGCCGATCCGCCTGGGACCCCGCGCCGTTGGCTGGCGATTGGCCGACATCGATGCTTGGTTGGCGAGCCGCCCCACCGCCCTCGGTGGTGACAGGTCGGCGGCATGACCGATGGAGCGACCCGCGCACTTGCGGCGCTTCATGCGTGTGGCGCGCATTTCGTTCTCGCCGGTACCGACAAGCGCCCCCTCGCCCGTGAGTGGCAGAAGACGCCGCCAGATTTCGTGGCTGTGAGCGCACATGCGGAAGCGGGCGGGCTGGTCGGCGTCATTCCCGCCAGTGTTGGTTGCTTCGTCGTAGACGTGGACGACGGCGGTGCTCACGGCGTTGAGGCGCTGCAAGACACCTTGGGCGTCCCGATCACGGTGACGGGGACACGCCGCGAGAGTGGATATCACGCCTGGTATCGAGCGCCGGATGGCAAGGTTGGCAACCGCCAATGGCGACTCAATGGCGCGTGCGGGGACATTCGAGGCTCAACAGGTTTTGCCGTCTTGTGGGACCCGGGCAAATTGGCCGAGGGGCTGAGCCTCTACTTCGACGACGCCGTACCCGCCGATCCGAGCAAGCTGCTGCGCCCGCGCGTGAACAGGGCACACGGCCCGGAAGCGGTGCGAACCGCCCCGAACGGCGCGCGCAACGAAACACTGAACCGTGAGGCGTTCTTGGCCGCAAAGCGTGGGGAGGACATAAGCCCCTATCGTGATGCTGCACTCCTAAACGGTATATCGGCCCACGAAATTGAGGCCACGTTGGCCAGCGCGGTGCGAGCGGGAACCGAGCAAGCACCCAACATTGTTCCGCCACCGTCGAGTCCAATGACCGTTGCTCGTGATCTAGCAACGGCGCTTTACACGACTCCCGCTCAAACCTGGACGCTGCGCGTACACCGGGGCGACTTCTACGAATGGAACAGGCGGCACTGGCCAGAGATCGACGTCCGCGATATTCGAGGGGCTGTCTATCGGTGGTTGGAACACGCGTATTTCAACCACCCCGACAAGGATGAGCTACGACCCTTCAATCCGACGAAGCGAAAGATCGACGACGTGATCGATGCTCTCAAGGCGGTCGTGTTGCTCGATAGCGACGCCAGCGCGCCCTGTTGGATGAGCGAAACAGTCGGTGCGCCCGCTACCGAGATGGTATCGATGACAAACGGGCTGTTGCACGTCCCTACGCGCACGATGCGGCCCCACACGCCGGATTTCTTCTGCCATCACTCGCTGGTGTTCGCCTACGAGCCCGAGTGCGATCCGCCGGTGCGCTGGCTCGCGTTCCTACACGAGCTATGGAGCGACGCATCGTCCATCGACGCGTTACAGGAGACGATGGGCTACATCCTGGGGGGCGATACCCGCCAGCAGAAGATGTTTCTCGTTGTCGGTCCCAAGCGCGCCGGCAAGGGCACCATCGCTCGTGTGCTCACCGGCCTTCTCGGCGCCCACAACGTAGCGGCTCCGACGCTGGCGAGCCTCTCCACGAATTTCGGCTTGTCGCCCTTGATCGGGAAGTCGCTTGGGTTGATTTCGGACGCGCGGCTGTCCGGGAGATCGGATAGCAACATCGTCGTTGAGCGGTTGTTGTCGGTGTCGGGCGAAGACAGCCTTACCATCGACCGCAAGTATCGGGAACCGTGGACCGGCCGGCTGCCGACACGGTTTGTCGTGATGACAAACGAATTGCCCCGGCTGACCGATTCATCTGGCGCGCTGGCCTCGCGGTTCATCGTCTTCGTGCTCACCAAATCGTTCTACGGCCGGGAGAACTGTGAACTGACAAAGGAGTTGCTGTCCGAAGCACCCGCGATCTTTAATTGGGCGCTGGAAGGTCTTGACCGCCTCAACGCGCGCGGATTCTCCGTCTGCCCCGAATCGGGGAAAGCCGCCATCCAGGACCTCGAAGACCTGTCGTCGCCGATCTCGGCATTCGTGCGCGATGCTTGCGTTGTGGGAAGCGAGCACCGAGTAAAGGTAAATGCACTGTGGTCGGCCTGGAAGACGTGGTGCGAAAACGACAACCGCAACCCTGGCACCAAAGCTGTCTTCGGACGCGATCTACATGCGGCGGTGCCAATCGTCAGGAAGATACGGCCCATCGAAGGCGGTAGCCGGACTCACGCCTACGAAGGCATCGAGTTGCGGTCGGTGTAGTGGGATGACATTGGACTCTTGCTATGACTGCTATGACCAAGAGTGTTTTTGGTCATAGCAGTCACAGCAACTTGGTGATGTTGTCCCCGGAATTCGAGACAGCTGAAAGTAGAATACGGTCGCTTCCGGTGCCCCCTGAGTGGGAAGGAGAAGCGATGAAGAAGTCCCGCTATACCGAAGAGCAAGTCGCCTACACCCTGCGCCTGGCGGAGTCGGCACGCCGGTCGCCGATGTCTGCCGTCAAATGGGCATTGCCGAGGCGACGTTCTACCTGTGGAAGAAGAAATACGGCAGCCTGGGAGCCCACCGAGGTGCGGGAACTGCGTTCAGATGCGAGACGAAAATTACTGGGCCTTCAGTTTGGGTTAAACGAGGACAGGATAATGAACTGATAGACGAGAACATCATAAAGGAAGCAGAGGTCTGACATGGGCGAACCAGTCGCAAAGGTTGTCCAGCGCGAGGAGCGCCGTGACATCGTCATGGAACTCGCACTCGCTGGTGCTACTACCCGCGAGATCGCGAGACAAGTCGGGGTCCACCATTCGACGGTGGCGACCGACATCAAAGCTCGGTTAGAGTCCTCAAGCACGGACGAAAACACTAGAAAATACAGGGAGTTGCAGCGCCAGCGTATCAACCGCCTACTGCAGAAGTGGTGGAGCCTCGCCATGAAGGATACGGATGCACTGGACCGCGTAATACGACTGCTCGACCGTGAGGCTAAGCTGCTCGGACTAGATACGCCTGTTCGCCAATCCATCGACATGCGCCACCAGGCTGGAATCATGATTGCACCTGCAAGGATTTCCCCAGAAGATTGGGTCAAGGAACAAACAGAGAAAAATGCTAAGCGGGTTTCGCCCACGGAGTCGAAGTGAGCATCTTGGCTCCGGGAGAGTCGCCGCTTGTATGGCAACCGGCAACCCCCTGGAATCGCCAGCCTGAGAGGGATCAAATGGTAAGCGCCAGGCTATATCCCTGCCGGACTGATGCGCGGCCTCTTTTACCGGCCCTTCCCCTTGTCCGGTCGGGTTTCCCGTCTATGCAGGTCGGCACGAACGAGCCCCGGAGGGGTGACGATCCGGGGCTTCGCGTTAACTAGGGTAACAATATAGTTGACAACTCACTAAGTTCGAGCTATTATTAAGTCATGGAACGCGAGCCCAAGACGCTACAAGGCGCTATTCTGTACTTCTCCGATCCCATTCGGTGCCGTGAATACGTAGTCGCCCGTCGCTGGCTTAATGGCGTCACGTGCCCGCGCTGCGGGAATGAGAAGGTAAAATTCCAAGAGAAGTACAATCGCTGGCAGTGCAGCTTCCGACATGACCGGCGGCAATTCACGATCAAGACTGGGACCATCTTTGAGGATTCCCCGTTAGGTCTCGACAAGTGGCTTTGCGCCATGTGGCTGGTCGTGAACTGTAAGAATGGTGTTTCGTCCTATGAAATCTCTCGTAGTCTCGGAGTGACCCAGAAGACGGCATGGTTCATGGAACACAGAATCCGGCTAGCGCTCAGCGTGGGTTCACTTGATAAACTTTCCGGAGAGGTAGAGGCTGATGAGACCTTCCTTGGCGGCAAGGCCCGCAACATGCACAAGAAGAAACGCCGCGAGAAGATCCATGGACGCGGTCCTGTTGATAAGACCATCGTCGCTGGTGTCCTTGAACGGGGCGGCGAAGTCCGTACCGCGGTTGTGACGAAACGCCGAAAAAACAAATCCAAGGGCTTATTCGTAGCAACGTAGAGGCTGGTTCCGAGCTGTTCACCGACGAACTCAAGAGCTACGACGGGTTGGAGTCCGACTACGATTATGAAGTCATCAACCACGCTGAAGCCTATGTCCGGGAGCGGGTCCACACTAACGGCATGGAGAACTTCTGGAGCCTGCTGAAGCATGGCTTGCACGGAACCTACGTGAGTGTTGAACCATTCCACTTGTTCAGGTATCTTGACGAGCAGGCATACCGCTACAACCATCGGAAATTGAGCGACTCCGAGCGGTTTAGCGCAGCGGTTGCGGGCGTGATGGGAAAGCGTCTGACGTTTGAAGCATTGACAGGCAAGATGGAGAGCGCCCATTCAACACGGGTGCTCTCCCGCTCAAGCGGCAGGGACGCGGTAAGAGAAAGGGTCTAACCGTGTCTCGGCGAGAGAGCAAACCTGAATACTAGGAGCGCCGAAAAACCCCGGCGGAGCCTTTTTATTCTAGCACCGGGAGGCTGAATCGTGCCAGACAGTACCGTTACACTTGCGCTCGATGGGGATGTTCCGCTTGAGGAATTCGCTCGCGCTATGGGGCGCTTCGCCGAACTGGTCAACGCCCTCTCTGAGGAAGTCGGATCGCCTGGACTGGATTGGGTTGTAAACGATCTCCAAGTGAGTAGCGCCGTCGCTACCGTGAGATCGTCTAGCAACACCCAGGCAGCCCAGAAAGTCGTTCATGCCTATACAGCGGTTGGATCGGCTCTCGAAAACCATACGCCAGTCGAGGTATCTCGGCGCGTTCGTCAGGCCGCAAACAAAGTGGTGTCTATACAAGACAAGCGTGTGAGGGCCGTAAGGTTCGAAACCGCCGAAAAGGACTCCGTGATTCCGACGAGCCAGCGGGAAACCCCCAGGCTTCTCTCCGTTCCCATGAGCAAGGCGACAACCGCTATGACTGTGACGGAAAGGCCGTCGGGAGCCCTGGCAGTAATCACCCCTTCTCCATCTTTTGGCGCGATTCAAGGAAGAGTTCAGACTCTTTCCAATAGGGGCTCTCTTCGTTTTACGGTGTACGATCTAAAGTCTTGGTGGAGCCTCGTCGTCTGGCTGCTGACCATGCTTTCTCTGCATTGGGAGAGGGTGAGGCCCCGGATTGCGGAGTGGGTTGTTGATAGGGCGGAAGCGGTGGTGCTGGTCGACAACGGCCTTCTCGTGATTGCGTGGATCATGACCGCTTATGTAGTGGCAAAGGTCTCCATTGCACTCTATCGGACAGTGAAACTCAAAAGTCAAACAGCGCCTCCATTGACAATTCCTCCCCCTACTCCACAAGAGATAGCCCACAAGCGTGAAAGGGAATTAAGTTCTGGTGAATCCTTCAAGGGGGTCCATAGCCAACGCCTAATGACAAGAAACGCCTTGATTGTCTTTCTTGACAATGGGGAGGGGAGCTTGCAATGGATATTGGCAGAACTGACAGCCAGGAAAATCCATCTTGAGGATGAGCTTGAGATCCCCTGCCCGGATTTACCCAAAGAAGAAAAGGATCTCCAGAGCCTTGAGCAATGGAGGGATTTTCTGTATCAAATTACCGAGTTGGCTTCAATAGGCAGGGTGGAGAAGGCCCGTTCAATTTTGAAGGAGCGTTCCGAGAGTGAGCATCACATCAAGAAAGAGGGGCCACCCGTTGAGCCTTTGCTCACACGGCCCAACTTAACAATTGGAGAGGCCATACTGCATGACGGCACAACGCTTAGAGATATACATGGTGACGCGCTGAATCTCCAACAGCAGGATCAACCGCCCGCCATCGCAGCTCCGAACGTAATTCCGATTCGGTATGGAAATGAGGGTCTACTAGAAGGACTGTTACTAAAGAACGTAGGAGAAAAACCCGCACTGGATATTGTCGTGGACCCTATTCAGCTTGGGTTATGGTCTGTGTCGTTTGTAGGGACGGAAGTCACATTTTTAGAGTCTGGTCATACATGCTTCTTTGATGTTAAAGCGGAGGGTCCCCCAACGCCGCTGAAGTCAGGGTCGCGTCTTTTTCGTGCGCTACGCGGGTGGCAAAGTGACACCGAAGATTGGGGTCGCGAGGTGATGGGAGATATCCAATACAAAGACCTAAATGGCGCAGATCGCAAGACTACATATAAGATCTGCGTTGACGTTCTCAACAAGGACTGCGACGTGATTGTAAAGATTTTAACTGGTCAGAGAAACTAGGAGGGAGAGACGTGCGAATTGCGTTTATCGTTGTGGCCGGAATGTTGGTGTTTCTAGCTCTGTGGCAGGGTGCCGATGCTCAGGAGGTCACAGTTCAGGAGGAGGCAGTCAGTCCGTGTTGGGATGTGGTTCACGGCCCGATTGGCGTGGTGATCATGGGGCCAACTCTCCTGGAGGTTCCCAGTCATTCCCCTATGGCTAAGATGGAGGTCCTGAGCAACCAAGCCCGCCAACCGGAAACATGGGAGGCCATTCTGATCAACCGATGCACCGGCGCCACCTGGAGCCGTAGCCATTCTGGCATGGACTGGAAACCGCTCGTGGACCGGGAGACCCGTGTCCGTGAAACCCTCGATAGTTTGGAGGCCCCCGATTAGACGAGTGACCCTACGCCACCAGCTTTTTGTAGGTCAGCGTTCCGGTGTTGACGATGCGCTCCATGGTGTCGTGGAAAATCTGGGGGTTGTTCCGGTTGTTGAACCGCCATTCCAATTCTTCGAGGTAGCGGTCCAGGTGCTTGACGCTCATCCGGTGGAAGGAGCCGACGATGGACCGCTTGAACAGGCTCCACACGCCTTCGATACCGTTGGTGTGGACCTCGCCGACAACCCACTGGTCATCGGAATGCTTGACGGTTTCATGGCGGGTGTCGTGGTCCTTGATCCCGGTATAGGACTTCAGCTCATCGGTGTAGACCGCCTCAGCCCTCAGCCTGAGGGCTCAGAACGAAGACGCCATGAAACCAGCAGCAGCACCAAAGTTGCCTGAGGGCACGCCGTGGGAGAAACTAGACATGGCGTTTCGCAAAGCGTTGACCGTCTCGAAGGAAGCCCTGCTGAAGGAAGAGGCCAAAGCCAAACGAGCACAGGAACGAAAGAAGAAAAGGACGAAGAAACACGCCTGAGGTCGCCCCTGCCTGACATTTCCGTTCGTCCTTTTCAGACCAGTGAGTTGTCAACTATATTGTTACCTTAAAAAAAGTCAAGGAAGTTCGGGCAACGTGCAACACCTGCGACCACGTTTGGCACTATCTCAAAAGTGACAGGGTCGTAGATATCGCTCACCAAGTTCAATTCTGCCCATGCTGCCTCCCCTTCCAGCAGAAACCGGAGGTGTCGACAAGCAAATGCCCAAAGTGCGGGTCGACCGCCATTAAGAGGGAAGACGTGGTCCATGAAGTTGCGACCTAAATCACTCGCCATTGGGTCTGTGCGATGGTATCAGTGCGCCATCTCCCCGCAAATCCAAGCAAGAGGCCACCAGTGCCGGTTCTGGCCGTCCTGCTCGAACTATTGCATTCGAGTCATCGAAAAGGACGGCCTTATGGTTGGAGCTGTGAGGACCGCCTACAGGCTGATCCGGTGCAATCCCTGGAACACCTCGACCTGTTTCGATCCGCCTTGACACGGTAGCGCTCGTCTCCTGTGATCCTATCGAGAGGGACAACATTATGAACGGATGGAGAGCACGTGGATTGGTTTACATCGTGATGGTTCTGGCCTGTGCAGTATATGGCACTACGCTGGAATCTGGGCGTTGGTGCATGAATCGGAACTGGCCCGCAACGAACCCGACTCACAGGTCCATCACCTACCAAGAGCGTACGACGATGGCCTACCGAGCTCGGCCATTCGGTTGAAGATGTGACACCCGATCGCGGCTTCTCTGCGTTGCGCCTTGCTGTACCTCGCCTTCAGGTCGCCTCCGAACACGGACTTGTATCGGAAGAAGCTGTTCTCAACGCGCGCCTGCTGTCGGTAGCCCGACTCCTTCTGCCACTCCCGTCGCCCGACCTTGCGAATCCTCTGAAGAGACGCTTCCCGCTGCGCCCAGGGGCCGTCGGTGGGTCCCGCCGACAGCGCAGAGCGACGAGGGGGGATCACAATCACGACGTTCTCTGTACCGGCCGCGCTGGCCCGATCGTAGACCGACCTGTGGTCGTAGGCCCCGTCCGCCGTGAAACGCCGGATGGGAACTTCGAGCGGGGCGAGAAGATCAGAGAGTGTGGAGGCGTCGTCCCGGCTGCTCGCTGTGAGTTCGGCCGCCACAATGAACCCCTCCGCATCCACTCCGATGTGCAGCTTCCGCCAATCCCGGCGTTTCTTTGATGTCTTGTGCTTGTGCGCGTTCCATTCGCCGCGACCCAGAATCTTGAGCCCTGTGGAATCAACGATCAGGTCGATCGGGCCGTCGTGGGCTCGGGTCAGGGACGGCACCACAACGATTTGATTCCGGCGCGAGAGGGCGGTGTGGTCCGGGGCCTTGAGGTCGCGGCTCATCAAGCTGAGCAGCGAGTCCAGGAACCCCTCCGTCTGGCGAAGCGGTAGGCCGAAGACGACCCGCAGCGTCAACGCGGTCCGGATCGCGAGGTTCGAGTATCGACGCTGCCCTCCGCGGAGATCGTTCTTCGGTGGGATCCACGCGGCAATCGCATCCTCGCTCAGCCAGATCGTGACGTCTCCGCGGCTCCTGAGGCCACGCTCGTACTCCCTCCAGTTCCCGATTCTGTACTTCGTCTTGTACTGGCGGTTGATTCGGCTCGACTTCCCTGCGGCCATGACGTTGCCCCCTTGATCTCCATGATGGACCGGAACCTTCCGCCGATGCTAGCGTGCCCGCTTACGTCGATTCATGCACCAATGCCCTATATTGCATTCGGCTGTTCGGTTTGGGACGCCAGGTTTTCCTTTGTCGGCAGAAGGCGGATCGTGTCGCCCGTTTCCTTATCGGCAGAGACAAGATCAAAATGCGCTTGCAGGTTGAGCCAGAATTGTGGGTCGACGCCAAACCAGTGTCCAAAGCGTAGCGCCGTGTCCCCGGTGATCGAGCGTTTGGCGTTGATGATCTGGCTAACACGGTTGGGTGGCACGTCGATCTGACGCGCAAATTCCGTGGGCGTAATACCGAACTCCTTCAATTCGTCCCGTAAAATCTGTCCGGGATGGATAGATCGTTTTAACACGTGCAATGCTCCTTTCATGAGTGATAGTCCACTATCTCGACGTTGCTCGGCCCCGGTTGATTGCTTGGCCACTCGAAACAGATCCGCCATCGCCGGTTGATGCGAATGGAATACTGCCCTTTTCGACCGCCACCGAGGGCTTCCAACCGATTGCTCGGCAACGCCCCAATGTCTCAAGGGACGGTGCCGCATTCAAGATCGTGAGGCGCTTGATAGCTTGCTGCTCAAAGCTTTGGAAGCGCTTGACAAACCCACCAGCGGCAAAGCGCTCTGTGTGCTTGTCCCGATAACCGACGATCATCACACATAAGATTGTAATAATTGACGCTGTGCGTCAAGCATACAAAACAGCGCAGGGTATTTGCGCATTCCCCAGTCAGTGTTCGAGGTGTTCCGCAGCGAGGTTTCCGGCACGGGGAATTCATTCTTAAGGGTCGGTAGGGCCTTGATTACCTCGCTGGCTTTCTTCTCGGCAAGGCGCAGCTTGTAGAGCTTTTTCAGGTTGAACCAGAATTGCGCACTAGTGCCGAAGAAGTGCCCAGGCGCAGAGCAGTATCGCCGGTGATGGCCCGCCTAGCCAACTCAGTCTCTGAGAAAATAGATGCCGGCACTGATGTCTCCTCCGATTGGAGCCGAGGGTTTCCGAGTCTTAGTTTAAGATACCGATTGTGAGACCGCCTAAGGCACGGATTTCGCTCCGTTCTCAGGTGTCACAGAAACGGTCGTTTTGGAGACGCCAGTGCTGATCGGCTACGCGCGGATATCGAAGGCGGACGGTTCCCAGAGCCTCGACCTGCAGAGGGATGCTCTGCGCGAGGCCGGCGTCAGCGACGACGCGATCTACGAGGACCAAGCGTCCGGACAGCGTGAGGACCGCCCGGGGCTCGCCGCCTTCCTCAAGGCGGCGCGGCAGGGAGACGTGATCGTCGTCTGGAGGCTCGATCGCCTCGGTCGCAATCTCCGCCATCTCGTCAACCTGGTGCAAGACCTCAACGACAGGGACATCGGGATCCGGGTGCTCGCCGGCCAAGGGGCCAGCATCGACACGACGACGGCCAGCGGAAAGTTGGTCTTCGCGCTCTTCGCGGCTTTGGCGGAATTCGAACGAGAGCTGATCCGGGAACGGACCCTCGCTGGATTGGCCTCTGCACGAGCCAGGGGCAGGAAGGGAGGGCGCCCTCATGCGCTGAGCAAAGCGCAGGTGCGGCTAGCTCAGGCAGCGATGGCGCAGCGCGACACGAAGGTCAGCGAGCTATGCCTAGAGCTAGGCGTAACCAAGGCGACGATCTACCGCTACGTAGCGCCAGATGGTTCCTTGAGAAACCGAGGGCGACAGGTCCTGGCTCGCTAGGCGGTCCCAAGAGCGGCCCTTAACGTGCGCTTTTGCTCCGTTACTGTCGGAACCCCGTATAGAGCCCCCCGGGGTGGCCCTCACAAGCAGCGATAGGGTCCGGGCTACAGCACGGGCGCGTCTCGGCAGCATGAATCGCGTCTTCAGACGGACCCTCGTCTAGAAGTAATAGCTGAGGCGAAAGTAGTAGTAGCCTCCGTTGAAGCCGAACGGCGAGAACTGACCGTAACGATTCCCGGTGTTGGCCGCCGCGAACGGGTTTTCATCCGGGTACGTGTTCAGGACGTTCTGGCCGCCGATGGCCAGTGTGGCAAACTCACTGAGCGGCACGCTGAAATCGACGTCGAGGAGGGCCTTGCCGTTGTAGGGGTCGTAGAGCGTCGCCATGGCCGCGCCCAGTCCCGCCTGCGCATCCTCGCTATCCCAGTACGAGCCGAAGTAGTTCAGGCGGGTTAGCAGGCTCCACCGGCGAGCATCGTGTTTGATGGAGAAATTCCAGCGGGTCTGAGGCAGCCCTCTCTCCAATTCGCTGATCCTGATCTCATCAATCGTATCGGCGCTGTAGGTCGTGATCTTTGTCCGGGTATGGTTGAACACAACGCTGAACGACGTGTTGCCGCCGAGGGCCATCGGCCTGAAGGTCGAGATCAGGTCGATTCCGTGGGTCTTGGTCGAAAAATCGTTCACGAAGAACCGGAACTCCGCTAAGTTGGCCGCCTCGGCCACCCCCGCCGCCAGAAGCTCATCGACTTCAGTCTGCGAGAGCGAGAAGTCCTGAGTCAAGGCGATGCGATCGGAGACGTCTATTCTGAAGTAGTCGGCCGTGAAGGTGAACGGGCCCTCCTCGGCGACCATTCCGACAGCGTAGTTCTTCGAAGTTTCCGGCTGGAGCGGCTCCCCGCCTCGCAGTTGGGCGACCGGATTGGTCGATGGAATAACGCCGAGGTTGATGAGATCTCCGAGATCGAAGTCGAATTCAGTCGTCACGTTGAAGGCGTTTTGCTGGCCGGGTGTCGGCGCGCGGAAGCCGGTGCTCACGGCACCGCGCAACGCGACCGCGTCAGACACTTCGTAGCGCCCGGAGAATTTACCGTTAGCCGTGGTGCCAAAGTCCGCAAAATTCTCGATCCGGGCAGCTACGCCGACGGTCCAGGGATCATCTTGGCCGCCGAACTCAACGTCGCTGTAGACCGCAATGTTGCTGCGGTCCCATTCCCCCGCCGCGACATCTGCCCTGAAGCCGTTGAATCCGTTCGAACCGGAACTGAAACCCTGCACGGCATAGGGACCGATCTTCCACGAGGCCGCATCGCCGGCACCAATCTTGAACTGCTCGTTGCGCCACTCGGCGCCGGTGGCCAGGTTGATCCTGTCGCTGGCGGCATAGAAGAGGTCAAAGTTGACGTTGACCTCGGTCTGTGTGTAGCTGCCGGGATTGAAGCTGGTCGGACTTTCCGGACCAAGCGAAGCGTTGACGGTGTTGTTGATAAAGAAGTCCACATTATTCAAACCGACACTGATGCTCGTGTCCCATAAGAGGCGCTCGGTGATCAGTCCGCGAAGTCCGGAAACCAGCGACGCGTCTTTCGAGGTGCCGCCGAACTGCGGCGTGAAGCCGCCCCGGAATTCCTTCCGCAATTCCTGCATGGAGAAACAGTTGGGATCAGCAAAGACCTGATCGAGGGCGGCTTGATCGGACACCACTCCTCCGGTGACAGCCACCTGCGGGCAGTTCGCGGAGCCTGCGCCGCGAGCGGCGAGCACATCGCCAATGAGCAAATGCCCGTCGCCATTTTTAACACTGCCAAAGACTCCGCCACGGGTGGCCGGATTCCGGTAGTAGAACCCGCCGGTCACCTTTTTGATGGCGTAGTTGGTGTGGCCGTAGAACTCCAGGCCGTTGTTGAACGGGACGCCGAAGTTGCCGAACAGCTTCAGGTTATCGTCAACCTGCGGCGAGCCCCATACCTGAGCCGGGTCCCGCACGTGTGTGTTGCCGGCCGAGATGAGGGCGATGGCGTCGTTGCGCTGGACGGATCGGTTGGTCGGGTCCGAGCTGCCGTACTCGATGCTGAGGTTGACAAAGCCTTCGGGTCCGAGCGGCAGCCCAGCATTGCCGGCAAAGCTATACGCGAGTCCATGCCCACCGGCGTCGGGATAAAGCCTCGAGTCGCCATAGTTGCCGTCGCGGTGCGCACCAGCACGGAACTCCACACTGCCGCCGGAACGGGCATTTTTGAGCTGAAAGTTCATCACGCCGGCGATGGCATCCGAGCCGTACTGGGCCGCTGCGCCGTCGCGCAGCACCTCCGCCTGCCGGAGCGCGATGGCCGGGATGACGGAGAGGTCCGGACCTTGAGCGCCGTCAGCGACGCCGTTTCCCAGCCACTGAATGATCGCCGCGCGGTGGCGGCGCTTACCGTTCACCAGTACCAGCGTGTGATCGGGTGGCAGATTGCGCAGGTTCGCCGGTCGGACGATCGTTGCTGCGTCGCTGATCGGCTGGGTGTTAACGTTGAAGGACGGCGTCACCGTGCGCATCAGCTCGCTTACGTCGGTAATGCCTTGGCTAACGAGTTCCTCGCCGGAAATGACGTCCACCGGAACGGTCGACTCGGTGGCCGTGCGCCCCCCTGCGCGGCTGCCGACGACGACGAGAGTGTCGACCGCGCTGATCTCAAGGGTGAAGTTCCGCAGAACCTCTTGGCCAGCCACCAGTTCCACATTGCTATAGGTGCCCACTTCAAAGCCGGGTACATCCGCCGTTAGTGTGTAGATCCCGGGGGGCAAACCGGTGAACGCGTAATTCCCGGTTTCGTCCGTCAAGCGTGTCGTGGCCTCATCGGTCGTTTCGTGGATCACCGTGACGATCGCGCCGGGAATGATGCCTCCGGTGCTGTCGGTTACGGTTCCCCTCACGGTGGTGCTCGCCTGGGACAGCACACTGACCAGCACACTCAACAACACAACACAACAACCAACGATTCTGCTCATAATGTTTCCCTGTTAAGTGCTGTCGTAAAATGGACTTCCTCGGCTTCGGCGGTCCGGTCGAAGCTAAGTGGAGTCATCACCAGGTCAATCATAGTAACCCAGGTGGGTTAAGCATGACTACTTTCGATGGCACTGTCAGAGGAAAGTCGCAAAGACTGAGTTCTCCACCGACGACAGGGAATTAGGCCGCCCCGAGCTGACGCCACTGGGCGAGTGCGGCTTCGCGGTTGAGCTTGAAATTGTCTCGTGAGCAGAGGTGTCGTGTCTGGTTGAAGTGATTGTAAACGGAAGAATGAACGGTGGCGAATTTCTGGAGGCTTTGCATCCGCCTGAAACGGAACATGGCGTGTTCTCGTCGCCGGAACGGCAGGTGTGAATTCTCCGCACGATTGTTCAGCCAGCGGCCGGCTTGTTGCAAACCGGATCCGCCCAGTTCGCGCAACGCCGCTCGGTAAGACCTCAGCCGATCAGTGATGATCGCATCCGGCCTGCCGTAGCGCTTCATTAGTTTCCTGAGGAATTTCAAAGCGGCTTCGCGGTCTCTCTTCTTCGAGACAAAGACCTCAAGCACCTCGCCTTCCTGGTCGACGGCTCGCCAAAGGTAATGGCCTTCGCCGTTGATCTTCACGAACATCTCATCGAGGTGCCACCGCCAACCCGAAAACGCGCGCATTCGATCCATCCGCTTCTTGCGGATCTCGGCGGCTAAGATCGGGCCGAACCGGTTCCACCAGAACCGGATCGTCTCGTGGCTCACCTCGATCCCACGCTCGTGAAGAAGGTCCTCGACATCACTGCCAGGCGGATGATCTCGGGCGAGGTCTTGAAATAGCGAAAGGGGTTCTTCATCCGAAGACACTACAAGGCGCACCTCGCCGACTCAAGCCAGTTTCCTCTGACAATGCCCCCGAAACTCTTTTTATCCCCGGTCGCGATGATATCACGACGATTGACGGTGTCAAACTTTTTATCACCTACCTCCAGGAATTACGGGCCAAGGTCAAGAGAGCCATAGCAGTCGGCAAGACTCGCCAGGAAACCCTCGAAACCGTGGTCATCGAAACCAGCCAGCATTGGCCGCCAGAACGCCTGGAAGATAACATCGGCATAGTCTACGACGAGTTGCGTGAGGAATCCTGGAAGGTGGCCGTACCGCGGCCCACCTCATCCAGCAAAATCAGGCTACGATTGGACTTTTAGAAATCACGAACTTTCTCTCCCTAGCAGATCATGTTAAAAGTCTCGCGGCTAGTTTTACGAGCATCGTGACCCAGGATGTGAGGAGTGTTGATCGCGGAGATTCGCGAAAACCCTTGCTGAGGATAGCCTACACTCAGAGAGGGGATCCATGCAGCCACCACAACCAGAAGGGCCCCAGATAGTTTGTGCAGCGGCTGAACGGCGGTGTTTGTCCATGGCGGACACGAGTAATCAACTCCTCCTCGTAATTCTTCAGTGATCACAAATTTCTGCCGCGGAATCACAGGAAACTTCTACCCTTGGCTAGTAGTATTTAATTCTGAAAACTACGACCATTCCGTTGAGACATTTATTTTGAAGCTCCGTTCGCCACATCTTCAGTAAACACGTAATCTTTCCGCTGTTATTTCACTTGGACTCCTTCTGACAAGATATATATCAGTTAAAACTTAATGGATACATATATTTAGCAATTCTATAGTAATGTTATACATTATGTTTTTGACTTTATATAATGTTATATGTGATTATAAGTGATATAAGTATCTGTAAAATATGTATATATATTAGATATTATACGATGTTTAGGTAGAAGGTTGGGTTGGAAACCGCATCGACCACAGTGGGTTGGTGCGGGTTTGCTGGTGGCCCGGAGCTTCTTTACTAAAGGTCGCATAAGTAATATTATGTTAAGTTCTTATTTTTTCTTTGCTCTCCCGATAATTTTTCAGGGTTCCCTCCTTTGTACGTTGGTGCGGGTTTGCTGGTGGCCCGGAGCTTCTTTACTAAATCGACCATTAGACTGACAGGTTATTGGGCTCTACGGACGATTTGAAGGACCCTTGAGTTTTTCAAAAGGCTGAGGATTATCGGATGATTGTCATGAAGAAAGTTGTGAAATCGGACCGAATATTTTCGCTTTAAAGATCCTTGTGAAGCTATAATTCAGGATAAAGGGGTTAGGAGAGAAGCCAGAGTTTTAAAGCGAAAACAATCACCGCGCCCGTCACTACTGCCTTGATCCAGGCATGCCCTTTTAAGACAGTCAGTCGTACTCCAAAAAGGCCGCCTAACAGGGTACCCGCTGCCAGGATGAAACCCATTGGCCAATGGACCTTTCCCTGCGATCCAAAAATGCCTAAGGAGATCACGGTCAAGGCGAGTATAGTCAATACCTTGACAGCGTTTCCTCTTACGAGATTGAGATTAGCGAGAGTCGTCGCTACTAGGATTAGAAATCCAACTCCAGCCTGCACGAATCCACCATATATTCCGACTCCGAAAAATGCAAAACCCAGGGCGTATCGGGGGAATTTCCATGTTTTTTTGTGGCATGACTGTTGTTTGAGAGGATCCCAGAGAGTCCAGAGGGTCATGACGATCATCAAAAACGCTAGTATCTTTTGGAAAGCTTCTTCCTCGACCAGGAGTGCCGCCCAAGTTCCGAGTACCGAGCCCAGGGTTGCCGGCAGCGCCGCCCAGAGCATCGAATGCCAGTCCAGAACCTTGTAACGGTGAAATCCCCAGACGGCTCCCAGACTTTGTATCAAAATTCCCACCCGGTTAGTCCCATTAGCAACGGTTGCAGGAAGCCCTAGAAAGATTAGAACAGGGAGTGTGAGGAAAGAGCCTCCACCCGCAATGACATTCAGAGTGCCCGCTACCGAACCGACCGCAAAAAGAACGAGATAGTTTGCCCATTCGGTGGTCACGATTACTTGACCTTTCGATAGATGTTAAATCCGAGGGCAAAGTCGTTGTTGGTGGCATTGACACCATAGCCGGCTGGAGTGAAATCCCGGCTGGAGGAAAGCAGGATGGTAAAAACATGGCGCCAGGTGCGAATTTTGATTCCAGCTGCCACGGTGGGATGCTTACTGCCAAATCCACCAAATCCGGTTAACCGAGGCACATATTCGCCGGCAAGTGAGAACCAGCGAGTGACAGCAACATCCACTCCCAGCCCCAAGGAAAAAGTGTGGTTATCTTCCGGATGGGTGGCGATGTGGCGCATCGATTGAAGATTTCCGTCTTTGCGACTATTGAAGATCATGGTGGGCACCAGGTAGGTGCGAACGTGTTTGTAGTCCAGAGAAGTTGCCAGCTGGAAAAAAGGCGAATAATGTCGGAGAAAGTTTTCTTGTCCCTCGATGCCTCCGAGTAAGGACATTTTCCAAAAGCTAGACTCGTTGGTTTGGATTTCATAGGTTCCCGTGAAAGCAATAATGGCGGGGACAAAAATCCCATCTGCGACTGTAAAGCGGGCGCGGGAAACACCTATATTGAGACGATCTGTGGGTGAATAGTCTAGTTCTAGATTAATGTTTGCCCCACTGTCCATGTCGAATCCGCGTCCTGGTCCAGAGTCGCCGAGGGGTTCCAGAAAGCGGTGTTGAACCTGGAACTGAACACTGCCCCGTTGAGTATCTTTAGGGGCTGGGAGGTGCAAGGATAGACTGGCTGTATTCAGACGCCGGAATGGTGTTGTTTTGGGTTCTTCAGCAGGTGGAGTTGCCCCGGGAGGCGCTCCGCTATAGGCCACTGCCGTAATAGGTATAGTCTCCACTGGTGTTGGCGGCGTTAACCGCGGCGTTAAAAAAAGCCGGTCCGCCGGAGAGGTCAAGGGCGATCCACTTAAACTGGAAAGTCACCGATCCGTCCACCTTGCCTTCCCGATTGCCCGTGGAAGTATGTTCAATGTACTGAATTTCTCTGTTTTCTTTGACCTGTGTCATAGGATCAACGGGGACAAGCTGACCTGCTTGTTCTGTCGAGGTGGAATAACGTGCCGACAACCCAAATTTCCAACAAGAGTGGTCAGATTTTCTAAGGACCACGGTTATTGGATAGCTGACTCCCTTACGGTAGGTTGGAGGTACACCCACGAGGCGAAAAATTCCCCGCTGGGTGCGTCCTTCATTGAAAGCAAAGCTGTTGGGGCAGCGGTTAAAGGTTTGCTCCTGGAAACCTACAGAGGGAAAAGCCCATAGCGGAGAGGTTAAGGGGAAGATCGATAGGGGTAAGAGACAGGGCAAGCGAGACAATCTCATAGCTAGGACTACATTTTGTACTTGCCTAGGTCTTCGGGATTCAGGTTATCGAGCCACTTTCTGGCATCTTCCGGGTCAAGCTTTTCCTTGTCGAGGGTAATACTGCGGCTATTGTTGATCACTTCTTCAGTTACATAGATCGGTGAATCTGTGCGGAGGGCCAGCGCCATGGCATCGCTTGGCCGGCAATCAATGGTGACTCTTTCCCCATTGATGCGGATGTGAATGAGCGCGTAAAAAGTGTTTTCCTTTAGTTCGGTCACCACGATTTTTTCAACTTCGGCGTTGAGAAGCATGAGAATATTTTTGATCAGGTCGTGAGTCAGGGGACGAGGAGTATCAATGCGCTCGATTTGCAGGGCGATAGCATTCGCCTCGACAATGCCCACCCAAATAGGGAGCAAACTGTCCTTCTCCACATCCTGTAAGATAACAATGGGAGAGTTAGTCATCGGATCCATCATTAGTCCTTTGATCTTAAATTCCCGTTCCACGACTCCTCCTCGAAAATAAATGGTTAATCGTTACATAAATGCCATGACGTTTGTGGTAAGCAAAACAGTGCCAAAGGTGCAGAGCGACAATGACGCCATACTATGGTGCATCGGGGAGGATGAGTGATCAAGTCCGTGGCTACATTTCACCACCATCCTCCAGTCAAATAAGGGTGGCGATGGCATCGGCGTCCCGCCCCGCCACCGATGCACACACGATGTCACATCTTCTTCGCTCCTTGACCGCCTTTGCTAGCCCTGTCCACAAAACATCGTCTTATTTCATGAAACAAGACACTACGGTTTAGTAGACAACCACTCGACCGACTAGACTGTTGGGTCCAATATCCGTGATTTTAACAAAAGTGAACGTCCCGGGAGATTGTTTGCCGGGAAAATTCACGACCTTATTGGTCGTGGTCCTCCCGAAGCGCTGAACACCATCTCGGGAAGTTCCCTCGACCAAGATCTCAAAAACATTTCCAAGATACTGTTGGCGGTGCAGCCGCAGCTGAATCCCTCTTTGCAAACGCTGCAGGACCATCAAGCGCCGCGCTTTTTCCTGCTCGGGGACTTCGTCCGACCAGCAATGGGCATCAGTATAGGGTCTAGGTGAATATTTAAAGGAGAAGATCGATTCAAACTCCACCTGCTCGACCAAGTCCGAAGTTTCCTCAAAGTCGGATTCGGTCTCACCCGGAAAACCAACAATGATATCGGTCGACAGACTCACTGGACGCCCGCAGTTGAGGAACTTTTCGACTAACTCTAAATATCGTTCCCGTGTATATTGTCGGCGCATCCTTTTCAGGACCGGGGTTGATCCCGACTGGAGAGGCAAATGGACCTGGTTGCAAATAGTTTTCAACTGTCCGATGACCGCGATCGTATCGTCGCTGAACTCTCGCGGATGGGGCGAGGTAAAACGAACCCGCCGAATCCCGGAAACGCTTCCGACTTGAGCCAACAGCTCGGCAAATCTAATCCGACGTTGGGTGGGATCTCTATAACTGTTGACAGTTTGCCCCAACAGAAGAACTTCGACAAATCCTTGATCCGCAGCTTTCCGGGCTTCCTGAAGGATGGCGGAGGCAGGACGGTTTCGCTCCTTGCCGCGAGTGTAAGGGACGATACAAAAACTGCAGTGTTTGTTACAGCCCTCCATGATAGTAATGTTGGCTCGAAAACCATTTTGTCGCCAAACAGGATCTATTTCGACCGGCTGGGGATATTTCAGGAATTGCGTCGCAACCCGCTGAGGGGAGCTGTCATGTTTTTTGTCAATCGCCTCAAGAAGATCAGGCATGGCATGATACATGTGGGTGCCCACGACCAGGTCGACAAAGGGCGCCCTTTTGATCATATTCTCCCCTTCCTGTTGAGCCACGCATCCGACTACGGCAATGATGAAGTTTTCATTCGACTTCTTTCGCGCTTTCATCTCGCCGAGACGACTGTAGACTTTTTGAGCAGCCTTTTCTCTAACGCTGCAAGTATTCAATATAAAGAGGTCGGCCTCCTCGCTTGAAGGGACTGCAACCATGCCTCGGTGAGCAAGTAGACCTGCTATTTTCTCAGAGTCGTGCTCATTCATTTGACAACCAAAGGTCTCGATAAAAAATCGTCGTGTCATCTTGGTCATTCTAACGAAGTCCAAGAGGTTTAGACAACAAGGCTCACCATTTCGTTTCCTAAATACGATGACGTTTGTGGCGAGTGTAACGGTGTGGAGTTCGCAAAGTGAAGACGGGATGCGAGTCATCAGCGAGGAGGAGCAACCAAGAAAACAGAGCGGTTTCGTCGCCACTCCATGGGCAAAAGGAGGTCGCCGGCAGTCTCCTTGTTGCTTCTCGTAGACGATGTTCCACACCACCTCCTCTTCGCTCCTTTGACCTCGCTTGGTAAGCCTTATCTGCAAAAGTCATGGGTTATTGAGGAAGCGAAACACTAAGCTGAAATCCATTCTCCTGAAGAGCGTATTGGTGAAATTTTGCTACTAACACTAATCTGGAAGTTGGCACTATTTTCTTGAATGTTGGTTTTCTAACAGCTCACGGGCTTGCTTGAGCGTAGTTTCTGAAACGGCACGTCCTGCCATCATGCGTGCCAGCTCTTTGACACGAGCGGTTAACTTGAGCGGAGTGACTTCGATGGTGGTGCGTGATCCGTGCCGACTTTTATTCATATGAAAGTGCTGGGCCGCATAAGGGGCAATGTGAGGAAGATGGGTTATGCAAAAAACCTGATGCTGTTCGGCCAGGCGAGCTAATTTCTCTCCCACACTGGAAGCCGCCCGTCCTCCGATTCCTGCATCTACCTCGTCAAAGATTAATGTTTTAGGGTAGTCCTCCATCGTGAGGATGGACTTGAGCGCCAGGATCACGCGCGAGAGTTCTCCTCCCGAAATAATCTTTGTCAAGGGCTTCGGAGTCTCTCCGGGGTTTGGACTGATGAGAAATTCAGCCCGGTCAATTCCCTTCTCCGTGACGTTGTTCTCCGGGGTCTCAAGCGCCACGGTAAACACGGTGTTCTCCATGGCCAGTTGAGACAGTTCACGTTCGACCTGTCGGCACAGTCGATCGGCATCCCGGCCTCTTTTTTCCGAAAGTCGGCGGGCCAGTTTCAGATATTCCTCAGTCAACTGGCTTTCTCTCTCACTGAGCGCCTCTATTTGCTGTTCTTGCTCAGAGAGTGTTTTGACTTCCTGCCGGACCTTTTCATAGTAATCTAGTACCTTGTCAACAGATTCACCGTACTTGTGACGGGCTTTCTGAATCTCCGCCAGTCGTTGCTCAATTGTCTCCAGGCGGGTTGGGTTGAACTCGATGCTGTCGACATAATCGCGGAACTGATAGGAAATATCCTCAATCTGGTAGTGTAAATCCAACATTTTTGAAACCACGGTATCGAAAGTGGGGTCCAATTGGGCCAGTTTCCCGATGATACCCCGCAGATGGTTCAAAAGGGAGAGCACGGAGTGCTCACGCTCGTAAAGGAGTTGATAGCTTTCTTGGGCTGCCTGGTATCGGCGTTCCGTGTTGCTCAAAAGCCTCCGTTCTGCTTCTAGTTCCACGTCGAGGCCAGGCTTAAGCTGTAATTTCTCGATGTCCGTAATTTGAAAGGAAAGATGGTCCAATGCCTTGAGTCGCTCCTGTTCGTTGCGCTGGAAACACTCGAGTTCAGCACGGACTTTTTTAAGCTGTCGAAAAAACTGGGAAACTTCTTCAATCATCGCCTGATTTTGACCGAAGGCGTCCAGAAAATCGAGATGAGTCCGGCGGTGAAGTAACAGTTGTTGATCATGCTGTCCATGGAGATCAGACAGTAAACTTCCCAGTTCGGAAAGGAAACCCTGTGTCACCAGTGCACCGTTGACAAAAATCTTGTTGGTTCCGGAAAGAGAAATTTCGCGACGGATAATCAGTTCGTCCCCCTGTAGGGTGATTCCGCCATTTTTCAAGTGCAATCGTGCAGGATGAACGGGGGAGAGGACGAAGATTCCTTCAACGCGAGCTCTCTCAAAACCGTGGCGCACCATTTTCTGGGAGGCGCGACCTCCTACTAACAAAGCCACTGCCTCAACTAGGATCGACTTGCCCGAGCCGGTCTCCCCTGTGATCAAGTTGAGGCCCTCCTGGAATTCAACCTCCAACCGCTCAATCAAAGCAAAGTTTTCAATGGTGAGAAGCGTTAACATGAACTTTTCGGTCTTTCAGGCATCTTTTTCCGGTAAAACAGTACACGAGCCCTCGATTAACTGTGAGGTGATGGGGAGCGACCCGATAATAGATACCTGCTCTGCATTATAGATCAGAGCGATGACAGCTTCGTCGATGTTTTGTGGTATATCAGCCTGCGGTCAGCTACAATCAACCTGGCAGTCTACGTGCTGCTAAGAAGCGGGCAGAAAACAAACTCTTTAGTACTTTGGTGCTGGCGTCACTGAAGATGATAGAGAAAGGGTAGGAGCCTCGAGCGGATGGCTGCCCAGGTGGAAGGGCCAAGCATCGATGTTTCTGACGTCATTTTTGCTGCAAGGAAACTTTGGGAGCTTTTGGACACTCATTACCAACAGTGGACCGATAGCTCAGGCGGTGCTCCTGATCCTACTGCTCTTTTCGGTCTTTTCCTGGGCAATCATTGTCCAAAAAGTGCGGTCGTACCGGCAGGTTGAACAGCAGTCACGGGAGTTTTATGAAGAATTCAAGCAGGGTCTGAGCCTCTCGGAGATTAACCAGTACTGCGAGCAATATCCCATGGCTTCTTTGGCGGGAATTTTCAGAAGTGGTTACGAAGAGCTTAATCACCGAATTAAGGCCACAGAGGATCAAGCTAGATCAGCTGATAAAACCCGGGAGGACGCTATCGTCAGAAGCTTAAGTGCCCTGCAGCGCACTTTGCAAAAAGCCTCTGTTGCCGAGATGATCACGCTTGAACACTCGCTGAACTGGTTGGCCACCACAGGTGCGGTGACTCCCTTCATCGGCTTGTTTGGTACGGTAATCGGCATCATAAACGCCTTTCAGGGATTAGGACAGGGCGCTGCCACAACCATTCAGGCTGTGGCGCCTGGAATTAGTGAAGCTCTGGTAGCGACTGCGGCTGGACTTTTTGCAGCCATCCCGGCCGTGATCGCCTATAATCACTTTATCAGCCAATTAAAACGCTTTGGCAGCGAGATGGACGATTTCGGCGCCGAGTTTTTAAATTTGATCGAACGAAGTTTTACATAATAGTCCGTGTCCTGAGTCCGAAATTCAGATCATTTTGCGGCTGATGGCGGGACGGGCTCCTTCCGAGCGGTTGTTCTTCCTCGCTAATGCCACTGCCGTGCCTGGCCAGACCTAGTACGGCACGCCATGAATTTTGAGTACGGCTTGCTGGAGTTTGGAACCTGAAGTTTCTTTGCTCACACAGGGTGAGTTAACACTATGGCGTTGAACACTCAATTTGGTCGCACCCGGTCATCACTTTCCGAAATCAATGTGACACCTCTGGTGGATGTGGTTTTAGTTTTACTGGTCATCTTCATGGTAACGGCTCCTATCCTCCAGACCGGAATTGAGGTAAATCTTCCTCGGACTCGAGCTGTGACTAATGTTGATCCCAAAGAGCGAACGGTCATCACTATCAGTCGAGAAGAACTCCTTTTCTATCGGTCATCTCCTGTGAACTTCAACCAGTTGGGAGAGCAACTACGTCTGGAAATTGGAGAAAGCGGCCGCCCCATTTTTTTGCAGGCGGACGAGGATGTTCGTTGGAGGACGATTGTCTCTGTGATCGATGAGATTCGCCTCAACGGATACGAAAGGATCAACCTCGTCACCAAACCTTATCGTGGTGATGAGCATTAGCTCCTCTTTTTCTTTCAAAGGCTCATGTCGCGGACAATTCTAGCGCCACACATTCATGAAAAAGGGCTGCGAAGACCCTTGCTATTTTCCCTGTTATGTCATGTCTTGCTGTTTTCGTTTTTTCTCTTTGGTGTAGGACTTTTTCCCCAAGGGAACGATCTGGTGATTGGTAGCGGCTCGGGAGGAGGTCAGAACAGTCATTGGATATCGGTTGGTTTGACCGAAGAGTCCAGTGGGGGTACAGGGATGTATAAACCATCGCTCCTTCCCCGCCCCGAAGCGTTTCTGCCTTCTCCGTCAAAAGTAGCGTCCGAAGCCGAGTCCGAGCCAGTCCAACCTGATGAGACAATTTTTAAGAAACCGGCTTCTCCCGAAAGAAGAAAACCCAAGCAGTTGCGAAGAGCTAATAAGGTGGCAAAAAGAGCGAAACAGAGATCCGAAAGCCCTTCTCGACCAGGGTTGATTTATCGTAAGCCAGATCCTGGCCATGGGGAGGCCGGAATCACGAGTTCGGGATCAAGGGGTGGCTTAGGAGGTGGTCACGGAGTAAGTATTGGCTCCGGTTCCAGAGAGGGCGTGATTGAGTCGTGGTATGCTCGCCAAGTGGAGCAACGCATCGGACAAAACTGGCTCAAGACGTCGCTCGGCCACATCGGCCAGCCGGTGCAGACCATGATCCGTTTCGAGATCCGTCCCAACGGCTCTATTGAGAATGTACATTTGAAGAAAGGAAGTGGGATTCGTTTCGTTGATCTGGCCGCGGAAAGGGCGGTTCGGGCTAGCGATCCCCTACCACCGTTGCCCCATGAGTTTGGCGGTCGAAGTGTCAGATTCGTCGCTTATTTTGAATATCCGCCGAGTTAAAGGAGAGGGAAGAGATGAAGTTCAAGTTTCTGCTGGCTTATATATGGGTGGTTCCGCTTCTCGTGTTTGCCGAGCAAGGCGACGTGATCATCCGCCCTCAGATTGGCGAACAGACCCGTCTAGCCGTCGCTGATTTTTCGCCGCGAGTCGTCGCCCTCCAGGAGACCGAGTCAGCCTTAAAAGTGTTCAACCAAGTCTTAGAAAACGACCTGAAATTTTCGGCCATTTTCAGGATGTCCTCCAAGAGCTTTTATCCTTTAAAACGCCTGCGATTCCCCGAAGATGTCGAATTTGAAAACTGGCAAGTACCTTCTCTGGACGTGGACTTTTTGGTTTTTGGCAATCTACAACTTGAGGCCCATATGGTCGTGGTTGAAGCTTATCTGTACGATGTCAAGACCAGGCAGCAGGTTTTAGGAAAACGCTATACTACTACCGATCGGAAGCTCACGCGTCGTCTTGCCCATGAATTTGCAGACCAAGTGGTTTTTCAGCTCTCGGCCGGGAGCAGCCGCGGTGTGGCACTAAGCCAAATTGCCTACACTTCTCGAAGGGGGAAAAGTAAAGAGATTTACGTGATGGACTATGATGGGGCCGATGCGAGGACCATTACCGCCAATGGAGGAATCAATAAATTTCCCAACTGGGGACCGGACAACGACAAGCTTGCCTTTGTAACCAACTTGCCGGGATCTAGTCAATGGGAGTTGTGGATTCAGGACCTGCGAGGCGGAAGAAACGTTTTCCCCGTCTCCGGTTCTTATGTGTCCTCCCCGGCCATTGCTCCCGACGGAAAACACATCGCCTTTTCGGGTCGGTCGTCGAGAGGTGTCGATTCTGACATTTACGTGGGGGAAATCAACGGAAGTGACCGTCGCAATCTGACCAATCACCCGGGTATTGACACCTCTGCCGCCTGGAGTCCAACAGGACGGCAAGTCGCCTTCATTTCTGATCGTTCCGGCACGCCCCAGGTTTGGGTTATGGATGCAGATGGATCCAATGTCGAGCGTCTGGTATTAGAGGGCGGTCATTGCGATAGTCCCGATTGGTCACCAGACGGTCGTTTTATCGCGTATTCGTGGCAAGCTCCAACTCAATGGAAGCACAATGTCTACATCATTGAAGTGGCGACCGGAAAAATCCTTCAGCTGACCTCTGGAACGGGAAGTAATGAAAATCCTCACTGGTCGCCGGATGGCTATCACATCGTCTTCCAGAGTTCTCGAACCGGTTTAAAACAGATATTTATCATGAACGCCGACGGGAAGAACTTAAAACAAGTTACTGCATATGGTATAAACGGGAGCCCAAGTTGGTCGGGTTATAGAGTAACGGGTCCGTAAAGAACAAAAACTTTCGTCGGGTTTTGTTTTGGAGGATATTTTTGATGAGACATTTTGTGGCTCTGATCTTGTTGCTTGTTTCTTCTGTCTTCTTTCTTGGAAGTTGCGCCAAGAGATCTCTGCCGCCTTTACGTCCTCCTGCCGCGACTAAAACCAGTCCTATCGACAAGCCGGAAACAGAGGTCTTTCGAAGCCCGACACTTGAGATCAGTGCTTCCCCTAGCACGATCGAGCGTGGGCAGCAGACCACCTTGTCCTGGGACTCCACCCACGCCACCTCACTTATGATCGATGGTGGCATTGGTAATATGGCACCAACTGGATCGTTGATCCTTTCACCTGCGGAGTCGATCACCTACACCGCAACCGCAAGCGGTTCCGGAGGTGAGGTCAATGCTAGCACTCGTATCACCGTCGTCGATCGGACCGAAGCAAGGATTGAGATCACCGATATCACGCGTCTACAGGAAGCCATCCGACAAGGGAAGGTTCGACCTATTTTCTTTGAATACGACAAGGCGGAGTTGACGGCGGAAACCGAACGAATCTTGGGAGAAAATGCTGGTTGGTTACAGCAGTTTCCAAAGGCAGAGATAATCATCGAGGGGCATTGTGACGAGCGAGGCACGGAGGAATATAATCTAGCCTTGGGGGATCGTCGAGCGCAGGCAACCCGGCAGTATCTTCTCCAACTTGGGGTGGATTCGCATCAGCTGAAAACCTTATCCTACGGTGAGGAACTCCCCTTTGCCGGTTGCCACGATGAATCTTGCTGGAGGCAAAATCGTCGGGCTCACTTCCGCCTCAGCACGTACTCTCCACTGAATCGGAGCGGGGGACTCTAAAAGGGGATATCGTCGTCGGTAATCCCTGCCCCCATGTTTTCACTCTTTTCCCCGGCGGCCACCGGCTCGTGTTCGCCGGCTTCTCCCTCTTCGCTACGGGATCCCAGTATCTGCATGTTGGAGGCAACAATTTCCGTGGTATGGCGTTTGTTGCCGTCACGATCGTCCCATTCGCGACGTTGGATCCGACCCTCGATATAGACCAAGCGGCCTTTGGTCAGGTACTGATTGCAAATCTCAGCCAGCTTGCTCCAAACTACAATATTGTGCCATTCTGTTCTCCGTTGCCTTTCCCCATTTTGATCCTTCCAAGACTCGTCAGTGGCCACCGAAAAATTAACCACGGGTGTCCCCGAGGTTGTGTGTCTCATCTCCGGATCGCGTCCCAGCCGGCCCACGAGAATTGCTCGATTTACCATGATGTTTAACCTCCACTTGAAACTCTATTTACTATAACGTTTGACCCTGAAAAAGCTACGAATGTTTTCACTACGGATTCTAGCTCATTGACATCCCTTCTGCTTCATTTCCAATGTTTCGGCTGAATCACCGCCCAGGAGGGGCGATTCCTTCGCCACAATGATAAGGTGCTAGAGGGCGGACGGACCCAGACCGCCGCCCGAAGGCCACCATCTATTTACCACCCCGGTTGCAAGCGGTGGGCAGTTGACCTAATCGCTGCTGGGATAAATCACACGAACCTTCCCTCCCCTCGCTTCCACGAGCGGTAGAAACTGTAGTGCACTGCTTTGTCGAATTGAGGGTCTATTGAGGATTTAGTGCTGTTCAATCGTATAGGTCGGATCAGCCGAAAGCCTCTATCTGTCAAGTCGGGCGGGACGGACTCGATCTCACCGATGCGCTCATTGCTTTGTCGCTGCGTCTAAAACCGGAAGATTCGCTTCGTATTCTGGCCCACTAACTCTATAGTCTTCTCGATCTTGTGCTTACCTCGATAAAAGGTCACATCAATCTGATCACCGGGGCGTTTTCCTTCCAAGGCTCGCATTACATCATTGACCGAACTCAACGACCTTCCTCCCAGCGACGTCAAAACGTCTCCACCGGTAATGAGCCGGAAATTGCCATAGAGAATACGGCGTCTGCCCCCGCGAATTCCCGCTAGGTCGGCTGAACTGCCCCGTTCAACTTGTTCCACAAGTAAACCTTCTTGAAGGACTAGGTCCAGCGCCTTGGCCAAGCGTCGAGTCAATGGAATCCCACGCACTCCAAACCAGGGGCGCAAAACTTTACCGTATTTAAGAAGATCGGGAATGATACGAGAAAGGATATTGACCGGAACAGCAAAACCGACACCTACATTTTCACCCGTGCCTGAAAAAATGGCTGTGTTGACTCCGATCACTTCCCCTCGAGTGTTCAAAAGAGGCCCGCCGCTGTTTCCTGGATTGATGGCCGCATCCGTCTGAATAACCCCGTCAATAATGCCATGACCTGTTTCCAGAGTGCGTCCCAGCGAAGAGATAATTCCCGTGGTCAGGGTCCGCTCCAAACCGAAAGGATTCCCAATGGCCAAAACCTTCTGTCCCACCTTGAGATCGTCACTGGACCCCAATTTGATGGGGTGAAGCTTTTCTTCCGAAGTGTTGATTCTTAGGACAGCCAGATCGTTCATTGGATCCCAGCCAACTCTCTTGGCCTCGTATTGTGATTGATCGTGGAGGGTCACATCTAACCTCTTTGCATTTTTAATCACATGATAATTCGTGATGATGTGCCCCTTCTTATCGATCACAAAACCACTGCCGACACCTTGTCTCGGCACTGGTTCAGACCAAAAGTTCCACTCCAGAGTGGTACTGATGACGTTGACCACTCCGGGGCTAAACTTTTTGTAAATCTGGATATTTACTGCCTCTTCTTGCGAAATAGGGGTGTCGAAGCTTTCCGTTTTTGGCTGAGTGAACTCCGCCCGAATCGCAGTCGGTGCTGGCCAGCGTAAAAAGAAGAGCACCAGACCAGCAGAGATCAAACTACTGGCAACAACAAGCTTCCAAAAATCACGATTTTTCATAGGCTTTGCACCTTACCTTTTTGCGTGCGATTGTGCATCCCAGGTGGGTCGAAAACCACAACAGGTCATCGGTTTGTATCATACGTACCGTTTTGCTCGGTTCCCTCCTGACTCTTTTAGTGTTCGTCTGAATTAGTTTGAATAACAAAGGATAACTGGCTCGAGACCCTGGGACAACCAGCCTCCGTAGACAATTTTGCACTGTGAGTGGTTACCGGTCGACGGGACCCGGCTCCTCTATGGCCAGGTAAACAAGAGCGCTGCTAACTAGAGTCAGGAAAACAGCAAAAACGGTCACTGTCCCGTAACCTAGATTTGAGTATAGATTCCCGGCCACGAAAATGGAAACAGCAATTCCCATCTGTGAAAACGTATTGCGAAGTGCCAAGAAAGAACCTCTGTATTCCCTGCTGACCAGTTCCGTCTGCAGGGTGTGAAGTGCAGTGTGACGAAAAGCGATACAAAGGCTGATTACGAAAAAATCTCCTATCAGAAACACACCCCAGGGAAGGTAATTTAGGACCAGTAGAGGCAAGGCCAAAAAGCTATTCGAAAACACAAAAATCTGCCTTTTGCCCCGACGGTCACTCAACCATCCGGAAACCGGACTGCTCAAGGCGGCAGCAACGCCGGCACTGACAAACAGCCAGGAGATCTGGAGGGGATCAAGATTAAAAGCCTGATCAAGATAGCCTGAAATATAGGTGAGAAAGGCTAGGGTGCCGCCGGAGACGCTAAAAGAAATCAGAAGGGCTGCGAGCGTGTCTCCCCGATTCAGAAAAGCACGATAAGGCTGAAAGTAGGCCATTGATGTCCGTGGCATCGCATTTACCCTTGGAGGGAAGGACCATAGCGTAACTGCCAGGAAAAAGATCGCCCCAAGGAAGGAAAGCAGGAAGACCAAATGCCAATCCCACTTCTGGGCCACCCAAGCACCCAAAGGAACACCGACGGTCAAGGCGACAAAATAGGCGCTCAGCACCGTTCCCATGGCTTTTCCACGCTGTTGATAGGGGAAGAAGTCACCCACAAAACTGGCGGTACACGTGGAAAGTACTCCCGCCGTCAAACCGACACCGGCACGGATGGAGAGTAGTTCTCTGAAACCACTGACAGCGTATGTCACGATCGCCAGCAAGGCAAACACGAGCAACCCGAGCCGCAGGAAAAGGATGCGCCCCAGGCGGTCGGTCAAAGGACCCAGGAGGAGATTAAAAAGACCAGCGGCTAAAGCATAAACACTGAAAAGCCAGCCCAGACTACTCATGGATACCCGAAGGTCACGGCTTAGCACGGGTAGAAGAGGAATCAGCAATTGATAGTCAGCGGAAACTAGAAAGTGAATGCCGAAAAGTGTGGCAAGGACCAGGCTCGTTCGCGGAGCGCTGATCTCAGACTTCGCAGCTTGATGGTTCATCCTGCCATGTCCTTCTCAAGTCGATTACGGATCAGAGGAGACGCATTGTGTTCAGATAGCAAATGACTTTTCAGAGCGGGATCCAACCAGACTGCTCTTACCTGGCCGGCCGGAAGTCTCAAGCCCACTTCGCTAATTCTGCATCAGACGGCCTGACATAGTTGGCCCTCAGTTCCAGTGCAGATAGGGTCTTCCCTTCGTTAAATCGCGCGTAGGCCAATTGGCACAGAGCTTCGAGCAAACTGTTGTGGGTCTCTAGCAGCCGCGCCTGGGGATGAAGGGTCAAGACCATGTTTTTATGGAGTTGGAGCGCGTCACCCACGAAGAGATAGTCGTCTGGGGGTAAGCTCTTCAGCCACTCGTCTGGAACGGCTACTTGCTCGGGTGACTTAACCTCGATTTGTGTTCCGACTATCTCATAGACAGCTCCGAAGACTTGTTGCCTTTGAGCATTCATCATGGGAGCGACTCGGTTATGAAGATGGCGAAACCGATAAGCTAGTGCTTCGAGTGTAGACACTCCGACGACCCTTTTCCCCAATCCCTGAGCGAAAGCTTTAACGGTTGCTAGTCCAATGCGCAGTCCAGTGAAAGAGCCAGGGCCGGTAGGTACGGCGAAACAGTCGATCTGCCCCATTTTCAGATCAAGTTGCTGCAGCAGAGAGTCCACAGCATGAATGATCTTTTCGGAATAATGCCGGGGTGTCTTCAACAGAACCAGTCCAATGACTTTGTCATCGCGGCTGAGCGCCACGCCCCCGTCACTGGTGACGGTATCCATGGCGAGAAAGTACATGGTCGTGGTTTCAGGTTCGCAGGGAAGTGACAACCTGATCGATTCTTTGTTTCATACCCACCTGTTAAAATAAAGAGCGATGAACCACCTTACCCCGATGATGCGGCAGTATCAAGAGATCAAACAACAACACTCCGAAATGCTAGTTTTTTTTCGGCTAGGAGATTTCTATGAGATGTTTTACGAGGATGCTGTCCTGGCCAGCCGGGAACTGGAAATTACTCTCACTTCCCGCAACACTGATCACAGTGGCCATCCCATCCCGATGTGTGGGGTCCCTCACCATGCTGTCAATACCTATTTGGTGCGCCTCATTAAAAAGGGTTATAAAGTTGCACTATGTGAGCAGGTGGAAGATCCGCGTCTGGCCAAGGGAGTGGTTCGTCGTGAAGTGACGCGTATTGTCACGCCTGGTACGGTCCTTGAAGAAGGAATTCTGAACTCCAAGGAGAATAATTATGTAGCTAGCCTGCTGGAAAGGAAGGCTTGTCTGGGAGCAGCCTTTTTGGATATTTCCACAGGGGAGTTCTGGCTGACAGAGTTTAGCGGCGAAGAGGCTTGGAGCCAGTTGCAGCCAGAACTGTCCCACTTTCAACCCCGTGAAGTGGTAATTCCGGAAGCCGAGGCGTTGCGGCTGACCCCGCGACTTTCTGAAGAGGTGAGGGTAGGCGCGGTGAGAACCACTCAAGCAGACTGGACCTTCAACCTGGATTACTCAAAGCAGGTGTTGCTCAAGCATTTTCAGGTTGCCACACTGGAAGGTTTTGGACTGAAGGGGCAACATGCAGCTATTTCTGCAGCTGGAGCTCTTCTTCACTACGTCAAGCAGACCCAAAAATCCTGCCTGACCCACGTCACCAGTCTGAAGTTGTTCGAACCGGACCGTTATCTTAAGCTGGATAAGTCGACGGTAGATAATCTTGAATTGATGCGGGGTCTGGATGGCCACAAACGCTGGACTCTATTAGTCACCTTGGACCAGACAAAGACCCCCATGGGAGCCCGTTTGCTGCGTACCCGGATGCTTCATCCAAGCCTCGACTTAAAGGAAATTGAGCAGCGTCTGGATGCAGTTGAAGAAGTGCAGGACTCTGTATTGGGAATGAGCCGTCTAGCCAAGATCTTGAAGTCGATTCCCGACCTCGAGCGATTGCTCAGCCGGGTGACGGTGGGGACGGCCCACGCGCGAGATCTCATCCTCTTGAGAGAATCTCTACAGAGGCTGCCAGAACTGACGAAGCTTCTCGCGAACTATCGAAGTGAAATCCTCCGACCGGAGTTGGATCTCTTGTCTGATGTGGTGCAGCTGTTGAAACATGCCGTTACCGATGATGCCCCGATCAGTCTCAGTGACGGAGGTGTTATCCGAAAGGGCTTCAATTCAGAATTAGACGAGTTGAGAGAAATAGCGAGTTCAGGAAAGTCATTTATCGCCTGTTTGGAGACCCAGGAGCGCCAACGCACGGGGATTATCTCCCTCAAGGTTAAATACAACAAAGTCTTCGGATATTTCATTGAAGTCACCAAAACGCATCTCGACTCCGTTCCGGACGACTACGTGCGGAAACAGACCCTGGTGAACTCGGAACGTTTTATTACGGCCGAGTTGAAAGAGTACGAAGAGAAAGTTCTGGGAGCAGAAGAGCGGATCTTCGAATTGGAAAGGGAGCTTTTTGTAGAAGTGCGCCGGCAGGTCGGTCAGCAGGCCGGGCGCATTGGGCAAGTGGCCCGGAGTATTGCCTGTCTGGATGTCTTGTTGGCATTGGCGGAAGCAGCTAAAAAGAATCATTACACTCGACCTGTGATGGATGAGAGTACTGATCTCGTCATTCGGGGGGGGCGGCATCCTGTCCTGGAGCTTCAGGGAAACCAGCCATTCGTGCCCAATGATCTGGAGTGCAATACCTCCACGGACCAGTTATTGATCTTGACCGGCCCCAATATGGGGGGAAAGTCTACCTATTTACGCCAGAATGCCCTGATTGTGATCCTGGCCCAAATAGGGTCTTTTGTTCCCGCCGATGAGGCGCGTATCGGTTTGGTTGATCGCATCTATACGCGTGTGGGTGCCAGTGATAACTTGTCCCGTGGTCGCTCCACTTTTATGGTGGAAATGATTGAAACCGCACATATTTTAAACACTGCGACGCCTCGTAGCCTGATTTTGCTGGATGAGGTGGGCCGCGGCACGGCCACCTTTGATGGTTTGTCGATTGCCTGGTCAGTGGCAGAGTATTTGCTGATGGAATCGACCCACAAAGCGAGGACCCTCTTTGCAACCCACTATCAGGAACTCACTCAATTGGATAGGCTTTATCCGGGCGCCAAGAACTACTGCGTCTGCGTCCGTGAGTCCGACAGTGATATTATCTTTTTTCACCAGGTAAAAGCAGGTGTCGCCAACAAGAGCTACGGTATTGAAGTAGCTCGTCTGGCTGGACTGCCTACCTCCGTCTTGGCACGCGCCCGTCAGATCCTTACTCGCCTTGAGAAGAAAGAGCTGGATGTTTCAGGCCGGCCTCACACTCGTTCCGCTCGGGGAGCGCGGGAGGAGTTGCAGAAAACTTTTTTCTAGTACTTCGTTCTGGAAATAACGTGGCAATTGTAGATGGGGGGTTGTGAGGTAAGGTGGAGGGGAGATGAGGAGGCAATGAGAAACAAATTGCCCGCAACGTACATCTGTCCAGTGGGTTTGTGGCGGAGTGAGCCCGTCTACAGTGTAGCACCTCCTCGACGGTGACCCGGCATCGCCTCGATCAGCAAGTCTTGCAGCAGGGCCACGGCACTCGGAACGTGAGCTGGAGAAACTTTTTTAGCAAGAGTTGCTAGTGCCCCGTGGCATGGGTTCAGCGATCAGTGGTATCTTGTGTCTCTTGATGAAACCGACCTCCCTGGTCTTCCTCATCCTACTGGCGTTTCCCTTCTTTGTGGGTCTGGAAGATTCCTCTCTTTGGGATGCCAACGAAGCCTTCTACGTGCAGACCCCCCGGGAGATGATCCAAAGCGGAAACTGGCTGGTCCCGTATTTCAACGCAGAACCGCGGCTGAACAAGCCTCCCCTTTCGTACTGGGTAGTAGCCTTTTTCTATAAACTCTTTTCAGTTTCAGTGTTCTGGGAACGCTTTTCTATAGCCTTGTTGGCCTATGGGTCGATTCTAGCTGTGTACTGGATCGGCCGTGTCCTTTTCCAGGAACTCCCAGCTCTTTGGGGAGCGGGAATTTTTGCCACCACCTTTCGTTTCGTGATCCTTTCTCGACGCTTGCTGATCGACATCTTAATGCTTTTCTGTGTGTTGGTGGCGCTGGCTTTTTTTGTTTCCTGGCTGAGGAATCGTCATAAAAGCTATTTTCTGTTCTCGGCGTTGTTTTTCGGACTGGCCTTTCTGGCAAAGGGCCCTGTAGCATTACTGCCTCTGGTCTTCTTGGGACTTTATCTTCTCTGGTCGGAGCATTTCAGATGGCTCCGACAGGCCCCCTGGCTGGGAGGAGTGACTATCTTTTTACTGGTCGGGACGTCCTGGTTCGTTTTTCTTAGCCTTGAAATGGGATGGGATCCCGTCAGGGACTTCTTTCTGGCGGAAAACCTTGGTCGGTTCACTCATCTGGACTTTGGGCCACAGAGAGGCGTTTTCTACTATGTAGGTGTCTTGCTGGGTGATTTTTTTCCCTGGTCCCTGTTTTTGGCCGGAGCAATTCTGTGGTGGGTGCGCACGGGTCACAGCAGTAAGACAATCGATCGCCAAGGGATGGTATTTCTCGGGCTTTGGATGATCACTTACATGGTCTTTTTTTCCCTATCGCACAACAAACAGGAGCAGTATATCTTACCTTTTTACCCGGCGGCAGCGCTGTGGGTAGCAGTTTATTTTCAACAGGTCCGCCTTTCCAAGCTGTTTTCAGGATTGGTGGGCGCCCTAGTTTGCTTCGCAGGATTTGTCGTGTTTTGGGTCGGAAAGGATCTTTTTCCAGACACTTCGACATTGTGGCTTCCCCTGTTTTTCCTGCCCTTCTTTTGTTTTTTTCTGATGCGTCGTCGTTTTCACTGGGTGATTGTGAGTCTCGTGCTTTTCTATTTTGCTGCGTTTTGGATTTACCTGAAGCCACTTGAGGCGTACCAACCTGTCAGGTATTTCGCTCGAACAATACGCTCAAGAACAACTGCAGTAACAAAGGCCGTACCAAAACTCTGGGAAGCCGGTTACTACAGATTCACAGCTCCAAGTCTGGCCTTTTATCTGGACCACCCAATCCTTGAACTGTACGAGTTCGAAGAAGCGGTGAGCTATCTTCAGTCTGACAAGACCGTCTATTTAATCGTCGATGCTGTCGATTACCCGAAGTTGCAGAGATCTGTACCCAAGTCTTTGCAAATTGTGGAAGTACGGCCGAAGCTGTATACTACGGCACGGAACTTCATTGCAGGATTGCAACGTGGCCGAATGGAGAGCTTCCGATACGCTTCAACGCGACCGGTCTACCTCATCACTAACCAATGATGCCACCGATGGCCCCTTGGATCTGTCTGTGGTCGTCCCAGTTTTTAATGAGCGGGACAACCTGAAGTCTCTTTATGAGCAGCTGCGGCAAGTTTTGCACCACTTAGATTTAAGCTACGAAATTATTTTTGTGGATGACGGAAGTATTGACGGCAGTTCCCAACTCCTCAAGCGGCTAAGTCAGGCCGATCCGCACATTCATTTACTGGAGCTGGTGCGTAACTTTGGGCAGACTGCAGCCATGGCAGCTGGTTTTGAACACTCCCGGGGTGAAATTATCATTCCGCTGGATGCCGACCTACAGAATGATCCAGCCGATATCCCTAAAATCATCGATAAGCTTGAAGAAGGGTTTGATGTCATCAGCTGCTGGAGAAAAGATCGGCAAGATCCCTGGTTGACCCGAGTTTTTCCCTCTCGACTGGCCAATCTTCTAATCAGTTGGATCAGTGGTGTCCATTTGCACGACTACGGTTGCACTCTTAAAGGGTATCGTCGGGATGTCCTGCGTCATATTCATCTCTATGGTGAAATGCACCGTTTTATCCCTATTTTTGCTAGCTGGGTAGGAGCAAAGGTGGCAGAAATCCCTGTTCACCACAATCCTCGCCGCCACGGGCAGTCTAAGTATGGTATTTTCCGCATCGTCAAGGTGGTACTTGACTTGATCACGGTGAAGTTTCTGGGAAGCTACTCGACAAAGCCTATGTATTTGTTCGGTGGCCTGGGTTTGCTGGTTTTTTTTGGCGGTGTGTTTCTAAGTGCACTCACTCTCTATCAGAAATTCTACCAGGCGGTCAAAGCGCATCGCAATCCACTGTTGCTGCTTTCCATCCTTTTTCTTGTTGTTGGGGTGCAATTCATTCTTATCGGACTGGTGGCCGAACTGATTGTTCGCACCTATCACGAGTCTCAAGGTAAACCAACCTATATTCTCAAAGATAACAAGCTGGCAAACAAACCAAAGAAGTCAAGATAGCCCGTGACTAAGCACTCGATTTCATAAATACAGCTATGTTTACTGAGGATCTGTTGAGAATAAGGTCACGAAGAGAGGAATCGTTGTCGATAGGATCGCATCAGCGACGACGAACGACACCGAAATCAGCTGCCACATCCTCAGCCCGCAGGGTGGCAACGGGACAACATAAATGTGAGCGTATTTATTTAACCGAGTCCTGAGTTACGGGGGTAGTGTTGTGAGGGCCATGGGCTGTTGTCTTGGGGCGAGCCCTTCGTTTAAAGAGAGATTGCCATGGATTTGCCACTTGATACACTTTTGAGGTTCAGCAGGGAGATTTCAAATTGGCTTTGGGGTCTGCCCATGGTGGTCCTGCTTTTCGGTACTGGCATCTTGCTCACTCTGATGACGGGCTTTGTCCAGGTTCGCAATTTTTGGAAATCGGCCCGTCTGGTCTTTCAGGGGGCGTTCCATCTTGAGAGTGAAAAGGATCTTTCTGAGGACATGGACGAGGGAGACATCACTCCCTTTCAGGCTCTGATGACCGCTCTTTCAGCCACCGTAGGAAACGGTAACATTGGTGGAGTCGCCACCGCGATTGCTGCCGGCGGGCCCGGCTCGGCCTTTTGGATGTGGCTCACCGCTGTCTTTGGGATGGCCACCAAATACTCCGAGGCAGTTCTGGCTATTCTCTTTCGGCGCAAGATGAAAGACGGCACCACGGCTGGTGGACCCATGTATTACTGCAAACATGGCATTACCCGTCGAAGAATCGGCCCTTTTTTAGGAATCCTATTTTCTGTTTGCGGTGGCATCACGGCCCTTTTGGGCACGGGAAATATGTTTCAGTCGCAGTCGATGGCATTGGCTGCCCGGCAGCAATTTGGCACTCCTGAATGGTTGACTGGATTGCTGATCAGCCTTCTGGTAGGACTGGTCATCATTGGAGGGATAAAGCGGATTGGCGTGGTCGTTGAGCGCCTAGTGCCCGTGATGATCCTTTTCTATTTCGGCGGAGCTTTGTTGGTCATTCTAACCAACTTCCGTCAAGTTCCAGCTGCACTTCAACTGATCATCTCCTCCGCTTTCAGTCCTCAGGCCGCCTTTGGAGGAGCCATTGGAATTGGGATACAGCAGGCCATTCGTTTTGGTGTCGCGCGAGGAATCCTTTCGAACGAGTCGGGTTTAGGCAGTGCAGGGATCGCTCACGGAGCTGCTCGAACGCGTGACCCGGTCGTTCAGGGAGGCATTGCCATGATGGGCACCTTCATTGACACGATCGTAGTCTGTTCCCTGACGGCGATCACCATTACCGTTTCAAGAGCCTATCTGAGTGCGACCTTTATGGTTGAGGGGATTGGCCTGTCAGGAGCGGATCTGACCGTCCACGCTTTCAATACCGGTATGCCTGAGGCCATGGCAGATTGGGGTGGAATTATCGTGGCCTTCTCCTCTCTCATCTTCGGTTTTACCACTTTGTTGGGTTGGAACTATTATGGTCAAATCTGTTTTGAATTTTTGTTCGGGCTTAAGATAGTCAGGCCCTATCGAATCATCTTTGTGGTGTTGCTTTTTTTAGGAGCCTTATTGAGTGGCCCTCATGCCCCCATCATTACCAATATCGGCGATATTTGTAACGCGGCCATGGCTTTCCCTAACCTGATTGCCTTGATTTTATTAAGTGGTATGGTGGCTCGAGTCACTCGTGAATCTTGGCGGAGAACATAATGTTGCCAATGCTACGAGGCGACAATAACCCTTGCAGTGCGCATCGTCTAAAAACAACGGCAAAGAGGTGAGGACCGTCATGCTCACCAGAGGCTGCCAGCGTATTGATGAATTTGAGGACTCTGTAATCGGCACTGACCGGAGTAGGGTCTGGCTTGACGCCTAGACTGTCCCTGAGTAACCTGAATCCGAGAGACTAAGTGTGTAGGTGAAATGAGCAGCGATGGATATTTTTGAACAGATTGTCCGTCTTCGCAGCCAGGGATTCAAGGGAGCCTTGGCCACCATCATTCGACGTCTGGGGAGTACTCCTCGTAAAGATCACGCTAAAATGCTCATCTACGAAGATGGATCCACCTTCGGTTCGATTGGCGGCGGTTGTACGGAAGCGGAAGTATGGCAGGTGGCTCGTAAGGTAATGGACAGTGGTCGGGCTGAATTGCTGAAGTTTGAACTGACGGAAAAAGACGCCGAAAACGAAGGGCTGGTTTGTGGAGGTACGGTCGAAATATTTGTGGAACCTATTCTTCCTGACGCTAAACTGATCATTATGGGAGCGGGTCATGTGGGACAGGCTATTGCCGAAGCGGCGCAGGTGGTTGGCTTTCAGATAGCTGTGCTGGACGACCGACAGAGTTTTGCCAATCGTGAGCGGTTCCCGACCGCACAAGAAGTTATAGTGGACTCGTTTGCAAAGAGCCTCAAGCAGACCGCAGTGACTGACAATAGCTTCATCTTGATCGTTACTCGCGGCCATGGACATGATCAGATTGCTCTTGAAAAGGCCATTGGTAGCAATGCTCGATACGTTGGTTTGTTGGGAAGCCGGCGGAAAATTCAAATCATTGTCGAAAACCTGGTTAGAAAGGGATGTTCCCGGAAAGCCTTTGCGAAGTTGTATGCTCCCATTGGGATCGAAATTGGCTCCGAGACACCTGAGGAAATTGCTATCAGTGTGCTGGCTGAACTCATCGCGATCCGCAAGGGGGTTCACGGGCGAAACGAAAAGCAACTTTTCATCACCAAACTCATGGGAGACACCCAAGAGGTTTCAGGACAAGGCGCGGAGTGATTTCAGAAGCCAGCATAATCTTGGGACCTAGAATCTGGACCTGAAAGCGCCTTTACATCCAGTTCTCGAGGATCGTGAATGAAAAAAGGAACCCTCTTTCTGATTGGAATCTCTCTCTGGAGACTACCAATGTCAGCACCATTGAACGAGCCAAGCGAACAGTTGAACAGGCTTTTTAAAGACGAGTGGGAATACACCCTTCGAGAGAATCCCACTTTTGCTTCCCTGCTGGGTGATCGGCGCTATAACACTCGGTGGCCAGACGTAAGACTGGGAGCCATCGAACGCAGATACGAACACGAGAGAGCGGTAATTAGAACGCTACTGAACATCAATTACGATGCCCTCTCCCAAGAGGATCAGTTGAGTTACGTGCTTTTCAAGAAAAAATACCAGATGGGGGTCGAGGGTCATTCTTATCGTTGGCATCTGTTGCCGATCGACCAGCTAAAGGGGATTCAGACTGAAAGCGAGCTGGCTGACTCCCTTTCTTTTGCCACCAGCCAGGATTATGCGGACTGGCTGGCACGTTTACGCTCCTTCCCCGTCTACATGGAACAAGTGATCGCCTTGATGAAAGAGGGCATCAGGTTGGATTTGACCCATCCCCGAGTGATTATGGAGCGTGTTTCCGGTCAGATTACAACGCAGATTGTTGAGAATCCAGCCGATAGCCTTTTCTTTAAACCGTTTCAACACTTTCCTCCGGAGATCAGCCAACCAGACCGTGAACGTCTACTCATTGAGGCTCGGGAGGCCATCGCCGAGCAGATTGTTCCTTCTTTTCAGATATTTTACCGATTTTTCACCGAGGAGTATCTTCCTGCCTGTCATGACCGCGTTGGGCTCTGGCAATTGCCGCAAGGGAAAGAACTGTATGCCTTTCGGGTTCGCCTGTTCACCACGACCGATTTGACACCTGAAGAGATTCATGCCATCGGTCTGTTGGAGGTCAAGCGCATCCGTGGAGAAATGGAACGAGTCATCAAGGAAGTGGAGTTCGAGGGAACCTTCCAGGAATTCTTGTCTTTTCTACGCACCGATCGTCGCTTTTATTACCAAGAGTCAAAGCAACTTTTGGAAGGATACCAAGCCTTGTGCAAGCGCCTTGATCCTGTATTGGTACAGTTTTTTGGCCGGTTGCCCAGAATTCCATACGGGGTGGAACCGATTCCCGATTACATCGCCGCGGATACGACCACTGCTTACTACCGACCCCCTGCCGCTGATGGTTCGCGAGCAGGTACCTATTTTGTTAATCTCTACAAACCCGAAGCACGCCCCAAGTACGAAATGGAAGCACTGTCGATCCATGAAGCCGTACCCGGACACCATCTCCAGATTGCATTAGCAATGGAACTGGGAGAGCTACCGGAATTTCGACGCTACAATGGTTACACTGCCTTTACGGAAGGGTGGGCACTTTATACCGAGAGCCTGGGCGAAGAATTAGGTTTTTATCAAGATCCCTATATGAAGTTTGGCCAACTTACCTACGAAATGTGGCGGGCGGTACGCCTGGTTGTGGACACGGGAATCCACCACTTCCGGTGGAGTCGCCAACGGGCCATCGATTTTTTTAAAGCGAACGTAGCCAAAACTGAACTGGACATTGTCAATGAAATTGATCGCTACGCCGGCTGGCCGGCGCAGGCACTTGCTTACAAGGTCGGTGAGTTAAAAATCAAGGAACTTCGGGCGCTCGCGACCCGTGAACTAGGTGCGCGATTTGACGTGCGCGGCTTCCATGATATGGTCCTCGGAAGTGGAGCTGTACCCTTAGATGTGCTGGAGACGATGGTAAAGCAGTGGATCACTGTTGTGGGAAATGAAAATGACCAAGAGGGGTCAGACTGTGCAGTGCAGACTGATCTTTGACTGCTTAACCTAGTTGATAATCGAAAAACAAGGAAGGTCTTACCCGGTTTTTCCAGATGATGGCATTCGCCTACCTTTCCTCAATTTGAAGCCTTACTTTCACAGAGAAATGCTCCGACCTTCTCCCCGAGCTGGCCTTGGCGTACAAGTCGAGGAGGATCAACGCTCAGGTCCACAACCGTCGAGGGAGAAACGGTCTCTAGATCGCCGGTTTCGAGGAACAGATTTACTTGATCTCCAAAGAGGGCCTGCAGTTCAGAAACCGAGGAAGATGGAGACTGGCCTGAAAGATTGGCACTTGAGGAAACCACGGGTCCCGGGATCGTTTTCATCCAGCGTTCCAGAAATGGGCAGTTGGGGAAGCGAACGCCCACTTTGTTCTCATCTCCCTGAATCAAGGGTGAGAGCCTGGAAGCTGCTGCGAACAAGAAAGTCACCGGTCCCGGCCAGAATTCTTCGGCCAACCTATCAAACAGCGGAGGTACGCTATGGCAAAGCTCTTGCACCCATCTCCGGTCGCCGATCAACAAAGACACTCCCTTGCTTTCAGGCCGCTGCTTGATTTCAAAAAGCCGCCCTACTGCCTGCATGTTAAACGGGTCACACCCGAGACCGTAAACGGTATCGGTTGGGTAGAGAATGATCCCGCCAGCGCGAATAACTTGGGCCGCCCTTTCAATGGTGGCTGGCTGAGGAGATTGCAGGTTGACTCGCATCGTTTTGCAGGGAAAAGGGCCAGTGAATCGCTCATCTTCCAAAGAGATGTGGACGACAATCATTAAAGCAAAAAAGAAAAGGGATACACAGAAATAGGCCCGGTTGTCCCAGCTCCAGTCGCTTCTAGATGATAGAATAACATGTTTTCCTGGCAAGCTTTTTTTGCCAGTGGGTCTCCCATGAATAAGAACCTTTTTCCCTCATCGGATTCAGGCACAAAAACCTCTGACCCGGCGGCTCCGCTAGCTGAGCGTTTGAGACCTCAAAGCCTTGAAGACATGGTGGGACAGGAGCATCTACTCGGCGAGGGAAGGATCTTACGCGAGATCCTTCGCTCTGACGAGATCCCGTCGATGCTTTTTTGGGGGCCTCCTGGCGTTGGTAAGACTACTTTAGCGCGGATTATCGCTACCGAAACGGAAGCTCGCTTCGTTTCTTTGAGTGCTGTCCTTTCCGGGGTCAAGGACGTAAAACAAGTTGTCCAAGAGGCTCACTACCAGCGACGCGTCTTTGCGAGACGAACCATTCTTTTTGTCGACGAGATTCACCGCTTTAATAAGGCCCAACAGGATGCTTTCCTGGCTCACGTTGAAAACGGAACGATTATCCTGATTGGGGCCACCACCGAAAATCCTTCCTTTGAGGTGATTGCTCCGCTTTTGTCGCGAAGCCGTGTGATGGTACTGCGTCCTCTCTTAGACGATCAAGTAGTAGAGATTTTAAAACGGGCCTTGACCGATTCGGAGTATGGTTTGAGCAACTGGTCCCTCAATGTGGCTGAGGATCTCTTGAAGCAAATCGCCGTTTTTTCCAATGGTGATGCACGCATCGCACTCAACTCCTTGGAGATAGGAGCTCAGTTGGCCCGAACGGCCAATCGCAGAAAGCCCGTCATCACTCCAGGCTTGGTCAAGGAGGCACTCCAGAAGCGTACGCTTCTTTATGATAAAAGGGGAGAAGAGCATTTTAATCTGATCTCCGCACTGCATAAGTCAATGCGTAACAGCGATGTAGATGCTTCACTGTACTGGTTGGGGCGTATGCTGGAAGCCGGTGAAGATCCGCTCTATATCGCCCGTCGCATGGTACGTTTTGTCTCCGAAGACATTGGGCTGGCGGATCCAGCAGCTCTTGGCTACGCTCTCGATGCTATGCAGACTGTCAAGTTTATAGGCCTTCCAGAGGGCAAGCTTGCCCTGGCTCAACTAGCCGTATATTTGGCTCAGGCTGCCAAATCGAATGCTCTTTATGTGGCCTATGCGCGAGTCGAGAAGGCGGTGGAGAAAACGCGTAATGAACCGGTTCCTTTGCACCTACGTAACGCTCCTACTAAGTTGATGTCACAGCTAGGATACGGAAAGGGTTACCGCTATGCTCACACCGAACAGAACCAGGTCGCCGAAATGGAGTGTCTGCCGGAAAATCTAGCCGGTGCGGGCTATTACCAGCCCCGTGCAACAGGTTTCGAAAAAGACATTAGGCGTCGTCTCGCCTCTATCCGAAGAGCAAAGGAAAATAAGAACCGCTAGGAATTCTAGGATTAAGTATGTCACCGACAATACTAGTCAACTCCCTCTGCCTAGCAACCCGTGGTGAAAGTCGTGTGAAGTCGTGCGGTAGGAATTGGTGAGAACTGCAGGTCAGTTCTGAAAGAAAAGCGACCACCACGTATCCACCAAACAGTGAACCAGGGCGGCGGTCGTGAGTTTTCCCGTCCGGACATAAGCCAGACCGTAAAAAACTCCGGCGATGGTAGCCAGGAGAACGTAAACCCAGGGAAAATCCACGGTTCCATAACCCTGGATCGTGAATTTGATTAAGGGAGGCTCCTGGTTGTTGGCGTGGGCCAGTCCGAAAATGATCGAAGATAAGACGAGTGAAATTCTGATCCGTCCTCGCAATGTCCTCTGAATCAGGTTATGGATTATCCCGCGAAAGAGGATCTCCTCTGGAACCGCCGTGGTAAAAAATATTGCAAGAGCTCGTAGCGGCCACAACCACAGCTTTTCCACCTGTTCAGCTGAAGTGGAGAAATGGAGAGAAATTCCGAGGGGGATAGCAAAAAATGCCATAAACAATGAAAAATACAAACTGACTATCTTCCAATCCCTCCCATTCAAGACATAGCTGTAACCCATCCCTTCCAGCTTTCGAACCACCAGGAATAGATGAAGTGTGGAGATCACCCCTAAGAGAAGCGATAGAGACACTCCACCGTGAGGAGACATCGCCACGGTTGGCAGCCATCCGAATTCCACTGGAAGCCAGATGGCAAGAATCGCTGAGCAGAGAAAAACAGAGAGCCGTAGTTCTTCTTTTTGGAAATAGCTGTCCAGTTGAATGAGCACCATCGGTAACAGTAAATATCCCAGGACCAGGATAGTATCGCTGAGCTCGAATCGACCTGTTGACGCAGCAAACCCGAGAAAGATAATCCACAGTCCCACCTGTGGGACCACTGGTCGCCATTGGTTTTGATGGAACACTTGCCTGATCAGTGCTACGAGCGAGGGATCCGCTAAGCCGACGTAGGCTAGCATGAGGAGCGTGAGTGTTAAAATGGAACTGCACTTTTGAACAGTGGGTAAGGGGGAGACCATGACTTGAGAGGTGAGGGTGCAGACGGTCAAAGCCAATAGCCCCAGGTTGACTTTCGATTCCCTTTTTCGTAACCATCCCTTATGCCATTTACTCATTGCGTCTGCACAGTACAATAAACTTGATGTTTCGTGCCGTCTACCGTCTACCCTTTCGCTTGCTGGGGATTCCGCTCCAGCTGGACGTGACATTTTCATCATTTTACCGGTGTAGGCCTGGATCATTGGGAATGATCTCTCAGAGTACGTTCGTTTGACCTGGACATAGACCCAGCTCCTCTTCAAGAAGGGATCATGCCTTACGTTTTTGGCTTCATCACCGCTGGGGGTTTTTTATAAGCATCGTCATTCACGAACTAGGGCATTCCGTGGTTGGTCTGCCTGAGAGGAGGCGAGAACAATGAGTTTTCTCGAATGGACCTAATGAGGGTAATGCACTGCAACGATGGTTCGTTGCACTCTTTGTTTTTCTTTCAGTACTTATCATTCTGCGCGCTTTGAGAGGAGTCATCGCGAGTCGTCTTACCCTCCTGTCCGAGCGAACTGATACACATCTTGATGACCTCGTCACCAATCTGGTGGCCAAGACAAAATTTCTTTTTCGTGATCGTTTCCTTGTACGTCGCCTCACAGACTCTTACGATCTCTACTGAGTTAGAGTTAGGGCTGAAGATGGTGATCATCCTCACAGCTTTTTACCAATTGGTAATTTGAGCAACAGTATTCTCGCCTATGCGATTTGCCGGTATATGCAGTTAGAATCCAGAGTAGAGGCGGCCTCGGCAGGATCGATCACTACCCTGACCTTCACTGGCAGGGTCATTCTCTGGTCAATGATGCTTCTGCTTGCCCTGGAAAATCTAGGCGTCGGCATTACTGCGCTGGTGACCGGGCTTGGAATCGGTGGGATCGCGGTGGTTCTGGCCGCTCAAAACATTCTCGGGGACTTGTTCGTCTCCCTCTCCATACTACTCAACAGGCCTTTGGTTATGGGTGATTTCATTGCAGACGATGTCTTGGGATCGGTCGAAAATATTGACCTGAAGACCACTCGTCTGCGCAGCCTGTTCGGCGAGCAATTGATTTTTCCAACGCCGATCTTTTAAATAGCCGGATTCGCAATTTCAAGAACATATTCAATCGTCGCATCAGCTTCATGATCGGGATGACCTACCAGACTCCTTACCAGAAAGTGGCTGCCATATCCCTCCATGATCGGTGAAATTATCGAGCCTGAGACAGAGGTTCGATTTGATCGAGCTCACTTCAAGGCATATGGAGACTCATCACTAAATTTCGAGATTGTCTACTACGTTTTAAGTCCCAACTATGTTCAGTAGATGGACATTCAACAGAGGATTAATTTGGAGATCTTTCGGCGTTTCGAAGAAGAAAGCATCGAATTTGCCTACCCGACTCAAACTTTATACGTGACTCATGTAAAACCTCTGTCGGGAGTCGCAAAAAATCTTGAACAGGTAAGAAGGCCAACGTAGAGTCTGGTGAAAGGATGACTAGGACGTCAAAAGAAACGAAACACTAAGCGCGAAACTTTTTTACGGCCTGGGCAATTCTCGCAATTCCCTTCTCCAGATTTTCCATTGAAGTCGCGTAGGAGATCCGCAGATACCCTTCTCCATATTGGCCAAAAGCGGTTCCGGATAAGAGTGCCACGCCTGCCTCACGGAGAAGAAATGTTGCCAGATCCGCGGATTTTTGCCCCAGGGACTGAACATTTGGAAACACGTAGAAGGCTCCGAGTGGTGTTCGACAAGAAATCCCTTCAATTTGATTGAGCAATTCAACCACTCGGTCGCGTCGTCGCCGAAATGTCTCCACCATTTTGAACACGGGTGCATGATCTTCCTGTATAGCTGTGATTCCAGCCACCTGAGTGAATGCGGCGGTACAGGAATTTGAGTTGATCATCAGTTGGGTAATCTTTTCCGCGAGGGGGCGATTCATGACTCCATAGCCGAGTCTCCAGCCCGTCATCGCATAGGTCTTGGAAAACCCATCGAGAACAATGGTCTTATCCTTCATCCCTGGAAAAGAGGCGATACTTTGCTGGTGCCCTTCGTAGAGCATATGGCTGTAAATCTCGTCGGAAAGAAAAAGGATATCTTTGTCGCGGAATGTCTCCGCTAATTTCTCCAGGTCCTCTAGGGTCAAGACGGATCCTGTAGGATTACTGGGTGAATTTAGGATGATTAATCGTGTGCGGGGCCCGGCTGCTCCAATCACCTCTTCCACATCCATGCGAAAATTCAATTCCTCGCGTAGGGGAATAGGAACTGCACGCGCTCCCGTGTAACGGATCATCGACTCGTAGATCGGAAACCCTGGATTGGGGTAGATTACCTCGTCCCCCTCCTCCACTAAAGCTAGGATACTGAAAAAAATAATCGGCTTTGCTCCAGGTGTAACGACCACCTCTTCCGGATCGACTTCCAGGTGGCGAAGGTGGGATACGTCTTCGGCAATGGCCTGACGGAGTTCGCTTATTCCCGGAGCTGGCGTGTAGTGGTGCCAACCGTCGCGTAGTGCTTGAATTGCTGCTTTCACAATGTGCTCGGGGGTGGAACAATCGGGCTCACCAATTTCTAGATGAATGATTTCGCGACCTTCAGCCTCCATAGCCTTGGCTTCAGCCAAGGCCTCAAAAGCGGTCTCGGTCCCCAATCGGGACATTGCTTGGGCAAAACGCATGTGTCTATTCTTAAGGGGTAATTGCCGTGAGGTCAAATATATTTCGTTGGAAATTAGAGAAAATTAGTGGGTAGTCACTAATTTTCAAGCTCTTGCAATTGGTGACTGTCCACTAATTTCCGTATGATACGGAATGCCTGCGAGGTGAAATGAAGAAAGTAGTTGCAGAAAGGGGTCACCAAACAGATAAGCGATGACCATTTCTGCCTGGGCTCCCGAACGTTGGATTGAAGTATGCTCTACCCAAATTGAACTGCGGAAATTGAAGTCGGTGACCGAAATGCAGAAATTGGTAAAGCTACAAACAGAAATTTGGGGTTATGGGCGCTCAGGAGCAGACTATCCCTATCCAGCTCGTGCTCTCCTGGCTTTGTCAGAAAGTGGCGGGCTGGTCACGGCTGCTTTTCTGGACGGCCTTGCCATTGGATTTTCCATTGCTTGGATCGGAATTGAACCGGTTTCTAGGCGATACTTTTTGCACAGCCAATTGGTTGGTGTCGATGCTCGATATAGGCACCTCGGAATCGGATATCATCTCAAGCTCTATCAGCGCGATTTTTCGATTCACCTGGGTCTGGATCGGCTAAAGTGGACTTTTGATCCACTTCGGAGTGCCAATGCCAACTTGAATATTCGCAAGCTAGGAGCTGTCATCAGATCCTATTTCCCTCACTATTATGGTGACGTCCAGAGTAATTTTAGTCAGGGCATGGCAACTGACAGGGTCTTGGCGGATTGGTATGTAAATTCAAAGCGGGTTCTGCAGCGTTTGAACTCGACGGTGCCGACATTCAGCAAGATCCCGCCAATCTTTCAAGTAACCGAGGTGGAGCAACAAACTACGAACCTGAGTCGATTGGTCCGCTATCAGAAAAATGTAATGGAAGAAGAGTTACTGATTGAAGTCCCGAGCAATTTTGAAGCCATTTCTAAGCAGGACCAGGCTTTAGCGTCAAATTGGCAGGTGAAAGTGCGGGATATTTTTTTGCACTATCTGAGTCTCGGTTATACAGCCAGTGATTTTCTCGTGATCCAAGGTATTCCCCGCCGCGGTTTTTATCTATTGAGGAAGAGTCCACTGAAAGATATCCTGCGATAAAGAGCCAAAAATAACTGAGTGTCCTGTTTTCGAAATTGATGCCACTTGATGAACGGATTGATGAAATAGAGCACTTAGCATGCGATTTACCGCTCTTGATTACATAGTCCTCTTTGTGTACCTGATTGCCACGGCGATCCTCGGAGTGCTCCTAGGAAAAGGTCAAAAGAATACTCGCGATTATTTTCTTGCCGGTAAAGAGGTGCCGTGGTGGGCCATCAGTTTGTCCATTGTAGCCACCGAAACCAGCGCATTGACTTTTATTGGTGTTCCTGCCCTCGCCTATACCAGCAACATGACATTTCTTCAGGTGGTGATCGGCTATCTATTTGGGCGGGTACTGGTAAGTGTATTTCTTCTTCCAGCCTATTTCCGAGGAGAAATCCAAACTGCCTACGAACTGCTTAACATTCGCTTTGGGGGTCAGGTGCGTGATCTTTCTGCTCTACTTTTCCTGGTGACACGTACTCTGGCTGATGGAGTACGACTTTTTGCTGCCGGTTTGGTGTTGTCCGTTATTACCCAGATTCCGGATACCTGGACGGTCCTAATCATCGGTGTCATCACACTCACTTACACGTTCTACGGGGGTATGACCGCGGTGATTTGGAATGACGTTGTCCAACTCGTGATCTACGTGTTGGGGGCCTTGCTGGCGTTCTACATCCTGCTAGAAAAAATTCCCGGCGGCTGGTCTGAAGTGACAGCGATAGCCTTGCCGCTGAATAAGTTCCAGATCTTTGATTGGAATTTTGATTTCAGTCAGCCATACACTTGTCTGGCCGGGTTTGTGGGAGGGGCATTTTTAACTTTTGCGACCCACGGGACGGATCAGATGATGGTTCAGCGCTACCTGGCCTGCGGCAATCAGCGGGGCAGTCAACTGGCCGTAGTTATCAGTGGCGTGCTGGTTTTCTTACAGTTTTTCCTTTTTCTTCTTATCGGGGTCATGCTCTATTCCTTTTACCAGCATTTCCCACTGGATTATGCCCTCGATCAACCGGATAGGATCTTTCCTGTTTTTATTGTAGAGCAAATGCCTGCAGGAGTTTCGGGACTGGTGATCGCAGCCGTGTTTGCAGCGGCCATGTCCACTTTGAGTAGTTCTTTGAACTCGCTCGCATCTTCCTCGGTCAACGATTTCTATCGAGTCTATGTTGTCAAAGGTGCTCCCGATTCTCATTATCTTGTGGTCTCTCGAATTGCCACTCTCATCTGGGGTGTGTTACTGATTAAGGTCTCTCTGTTGGCCCGCAACTGGGGTTCGGTTCTCGAGGTGGGTTTAACCATCACGAGTATTACCATGGGAAGTATCCTTGGAGTGTTCCTGTTGGGGTTATGGTCCTCGCGGCCCCGCCAACTAGCCGGTCTGGCCGGGATGATTGTCGGAGTAGCCACCATGTTGTTAGTCTCTCAGAGCCAGACGGTGGCGTGGACCTGGTACGTCTTCATCGGGACGACGGTCACCTTTTTTGTGGGTCAGCTGGTTTCGGTACTATGCCATGAGAATTGAATCATCACTCCTGCCATTCTGCAACAAAGATGTGGGTTTGATCCTCTTGATCGGCCGCTCGGTTGGACGCGAAGACCAGGTAGCGACCATTCGCTGAGAATACAGGGAATCCGTCAAAACTAGGGTTAAACGTCACTTGTTCAACTGCGCCGGAATCTATGTCGAGTAAAAACAGATCGAAATTGCGAAAATCGCGATGGTTCGAGCAGAAGATGATCTGGTTACCCGATGGATGCCAGAACGGTGCGAAGTTAGTGCCTGGAAAGTGAGTCAATTGTCGCACCTTAGAACCATCCGAATCCATGACAAACAACTGTAGTGAACGATAGTCGTCTCCTCGGGCCCCCCGGAAGATGATTTTTTTCTCATCGGGCGAGTAAAAGGCTCCACCGTCATAACCGGGCAGGTAGGTTAGTCGGCGGACTCCTTCGCCGTTTCGATCCATCGAATAGATCTCAAGATCGCCATCCCGGTTCGACGTGAAGATGATTCGCCTCCCGGAAGGAGAGAAAGTGGCTTCGGCGTCGTATCCGGGTTGGTGGGTCAAATTTTTGAGAATGTGCCCCTGAAGATCAGCTAGAAAAATGTCAAATCCGGAGTGGAATTCCCACTCGTAGCGCTTCCCAGTACCCTGGATCGAGGACTCGGAGAACCTGTTTTTCTTCTCGGCTTCTTTTCTCGTATCAACATGGTGGGTTGAAGAATAGATGATCTGAGGTTGTCGTGGATCGAAATACGAGCAGGTCGCTCTCCCCTTTCCGGTACTTAGGCGCCTGAGGTTCGAACCATCCAGATTTATGCTATAGATCTGATCGAAGAGATGTCCGTTCCGTTTGGATTGGAAGATCAGATGCTTTCCGTCTTTCGAAAAGTACGCCTCCCCATTGTCTCCTTTAAAAGTGAGCTGTCGGATATTGTTGAAGTGCTTTTCTTCAGGATGATCTGAAGAAGGCCAACAGTTGAGGCTTAACAGTAAGAAAGGCAACAATCCCCAAGGTATATGAGGGAAGGTGTGATGCTGGTCGCGGAAGAGGTAGAAACCCATACGGGTCCTTAGATTTCCCCTTGACCCATTATCACCAAACCCAGGGTAAACGAACCGACTGAAGCTGCTATTGTCCACTGATCCATGTCATTTTTGACCATTCGGGGAACAGTCGACTCTTCGTAAATCGGAACCAGGCTCAAAACGGCCGGATGAGGAGTGCCCGAGGTTTTCTTGCTCAGATTAACCAGTTCTTCGCCGCTGTAGAGTGTTTGGCAATCACTATCGGCTGACGCGGGGATTAAAATAAGAAAGTCGCGGTATAGAGATACGCCCATGTGGTTTCCGTCCGCTGGCTGGATCCCGTAACGTAAGGTGTAACTCCCTGAGGAGATGCATCGGTTTTTATAGTCATACCACTGTTGAGGAAACCGAACCACGCCCAGCAGGGCGCTTTCCCTTATCCTTCCGAAACTCACACCCAAGCCGGTAGATTCCGATTCCCTATCAGGAATCTCTTTGCGAAACCAGAACTCAGCGATCGTCTCGCTGCCTTGAACCACACGCAGTCCCTCCGGAAGGAGTGCCTGGCGAATATCGAACGCAATCTCTTCCGGTGGAGAGGAGTTTATCTTTTCCAGACGAGGATCAGCTGCCACAGCCCCGGAGTAGGTCAAGCCCAAGACGAGTAGCGCAAATGAGCAAGACAGGTTTATGGATGGAAGACGCATTTTGATCAAAATCTCGGCTGCGACCATGGCAACAGCACTTCGATGGATTTTACAAAGCCCGCTTTTCCCAGACGATGAAGGTGACAGACGGAGTCTCTATATGGGAACGCTTCAGTACGTGAACGTACCTATATAGGCGCTGCGTTTGCCAAAGCTCTTCCAGCTACTGTTCAAGCCGTGGCCACCAAACTCGTGAAGGATGGTGTAGGCTGGGACCGCATTGGAAATCTTGGTCAAGGGCGAGTAGTACACATACTCATTACCACAAAGGTGATCTTCATGGTGGAGTCCACGGGTTTCGAGTGCAGCAATATTGCCAGCTTTCAAGGAGGTGCGTTCATTCGCACTGAACTGCAGATCAATTTTAGATCTCTTCATCCGCACAATATCCTGCAGCAAACTACCACCCATGGATCGAGCCAGGCTGGTCAAAGCGTCCTGTTGCTCCAGAGTTGCCCTTTCATCTACAACCAGGATCGAGCGAACCGGATGGGGGTCTGTAAAAGGGTCTCCGAGCGTGGCATTCGCCTTGACAATAGCCACCACACTGAGTCCCTCCAGGGACACACCCTGCCAGGAACCCTCTCGAACCCGCCACGCAAGAAGGGCCTCTTGACCGTCCAAGTTGACTTCCGCGTTGGCAAAGCAAGGTCCGGCGTAAACGTCGGCAGTGCGGACCTCCACATAATCACCCGTCACAGTGGCCTCTTTTGCCACTCCCGAAATCGACAAGGTGAAGCCTACGAAGACAGTCACATACAATTCTCTCATTCTATTTGATCTCCTTGCTCAAGTAAGTACTTGGTAATTATATACTTTACACAACTATAAAATAGGCGTATCATGTTCCCATGAAGTCTGGAACACCTTTCTTATCAACATCTTTCAATACCTTATCCAGTTCCTTTTTCAATCGCTTTCCGAAAACTTTTTCTGCAAGCTCGGCATCCGTCAGTTCGGTGCTGGTCTTGCGCTTCTTCTTAGGAATTTGACTCATGGATATTCTCTCTCTGTTTGATCGTTTCAGTGATGATGAAAAATGCCGCAAGCATCTGGAGAGCCTGCAATGGCCCAATGGCATTGCAGGCACCCGTTGCGGCGACACAAAAGTGACCCCGATCAAGGGGCGCGGACAATGGGACTGCCAAGGATGCAACTACCATTTCTCCGTCACCACGGGAACCATTATGCACGACTCCCACTTGCCCCTGCGTAAATGGTTCGCGGCCATTTACCTCATGTGCGAATCCAAAAAGGGAATGAGCGCCAATCAGCTTCACCGGACCCTGGGAATCGCATACAAGACAGCCTGGTATCTGTGCCACCGCATTCGTGAGGCCATGGGAAACGATCCCTTTGAGGGACCTACCCTGTTTGGGATCGTGGAAGTGGACGAAACCCTGGTCGGTGGAAAGAAACGCAATGTCGGATCGGGTAGCAAGGAAGGCAAGACATGGGTGGCCGGTGCCATCCAGCGGGACAGCGGACAGGTCAGAGTCGAGCGCATCCCCGATATCAAGCGTCACATTCTCCATGATTTCATCCATAGAACAGTTAAGGATGAGGCTGAGGCGATTTACACCGATGAGTTGAAGTCCTACATGGGGATTGGAGATCACGATACACGGCATGAGACTGTGCGCCACTCCGCTGAGGAATGGGTTGTCGGAGAGGTCCACACCAACGGCATAGAAGGCGTGTGGAGCCTGTTCAAGCGTTCCATTGTCGGCACCTTCCACAAGATGAGCCGGAAGCACCTGGACCGATACCTTGAGGAACTGGAATGGAGATTCAATAATCGCAATAACTCTCATATCTTCAGGGATGCTTTGAAGCGGATTGTCAACACCAGTAAACTCACATACCGTGACTTGGTGAACGCTGCCTAGCCCTGTTGTTTTGTCTCTCATCGTCAGCGTCCATCAGTTTCATAACGAGGTTGGGTGCGCTCTCAAAGTCGGTAATGTCGTAGCTATCCGTCTTGACGGCTTTGTCGAACAGCGTTCCAAACATCGACCGAAACTGACCCGGAGAGACTTCGATACGGTAATCAGGATCCCACACTCTCCAGTACTTGAGGCATTGATTCTCCGTGCCGAACCGCTGTCCATAGGGTCCGCAGATTAGCGCGTGCGTGATGCGTTTGCGCAGGCCATTGGCTACCTTGGCTTTGGCTATCTGTTCATGGGTCAGCTTTACCAGCGTTAGCGAGTATGTCCTGTAGCTTTTTTCGCCCCGTTTGTTCTGCATATCGGTTCCATTCCTCTATGGGGAAGTCATCATTGTCAACATTGAATTTTTGCCCAGTTAAAAACTGTAAGCCGTAAAAAAAGTTCCCCGCGGGGGTGTCGTATTTTGCCGTGCTGAACCGCCAATCGGAGTTCAGCAAGAATTTCCTGAGTATTGTGGTCTTTCAAAGACTGATCTGATGGTCGCAGTCCAGCCCATAGGCACGCTGCATATTTGAGTGGAAATCGGTCGAAATGAGTCCAATTGGGTCTAGCTCTATTTTGGGTTTTCCAGTTGAGACCTATGGCATTTAGGATGCTCTGTTTCCACTGTGGGCAGGTGATAACCAACCCGCCTGAAATAATCAACGACACACGAACGACATAGTTGTCAAAAATAGATTCCATGGGTTTCAACCACGAGGCCCAGCCCTTAAGGTCATCAGGTATTCCGGCCCAACCGATAACCTCAGAAACGACGAAGTATATGGTGCGAACAGCCCACAACACTTTTGACATGTCCGCAAGCTACCATTGGCTTTATTTTGCGTCAAGTATATAATTACCAAGTACTTGGCCATCAATACGCCACCCTTTTCAAATTCTATCAGAAGGAGCTGTATCTCCGGAGGATACTCCCGGTTTTCCCCTCACTCTATTTGAGTTAGTTTAAGTGGATCCTGGAGCGCTCTTTCCTAATGAGGTTCATAGCAGCGCCGACGACCCGAACGGCAGCCTTCCGCATCAGCCACCTTTCCATCCGGACCCAAACAGGTCATGGTCTGTGTGCACCAGAAAAACCCGTCACTCATATTGGGAACGGTGGGGTCCGGCTCAGCATCAACAAACATTCCCTTTGATCTTAAACGCCGGCAAAGGTCCTGTGTACCTCCTTGCGCAGTAGACATCGTTAGACCTCCATTCCAGTGGCTCGCAAAAGTGCTCTCTTCACCGCCACTCGAGCTAGTTTAACCTTGTATGCATTTCTGCTGAGTGGCTGAGCCCCCCAGATAGCGCTCTCACCGGCTTGCTCAGCCACGTTAGCATTGATGGTTTTCCCAACTAGCCACTTTTCAGCTTCGTAGGCCACCCAGGGAATAGGTGCCACCTGAGCCAACACTACCCGAGCACTTTCCACCTGTTTGTTTTTCATTTCCAGGGATACGGCAGCCGTGACCAGTGCCCAGTCTAGGGATTCCCTTTGATAGATGGGATAGGTGGCACTCAGCCGGTTGGCCGTTGGTGGAACAAGAACCTCGGTGACGATTTCATTGGCCGCCAGTCCGAATTCCTTTTCATCTTCGTCTCTCGGAATAATATAAAAGCTCTCCAGCTCTACCTGGCGGTCCCCTTGAGGGCCATAGATCTTGAGTTTAGCTCCCAACGCAATCAGGGCCGAAGCAAGACTGGAAGGGTTCACAAAATAGGCGGGACCAGAATTTCCCAGAATAGCATGGTAGCGGTTATCCCCTTCGAGGACCATAGATTTCCCGTTTAACATGGCCAGGAGACCGAAGCCGTTTCGGTAGTACCAGCAGCGGGGTCGCTGACACAGATTCCCTCCAACAGTACTCATGGTGCGAATCTGTGGTCCTCCGATTCGCTCTACCGCCTGTGCTAGGGCTGGATATTGCTCCCGGACAGTGGTGTTGGCCAACAAGTCGTCAAAGATAGTTAAAGAACCAATTCGCAGTCCGTTGTGGGGATCGTAGCGGATGCCGTAGAGTTCTTTGATGGACTTAATGTTAACAATCCGCCTGGGAGCCTCGACATCGTCCTTCATCAGACTCAACAAATCAATTCCACCCGCCAACACTCTGCTCTGTCCAGAGCTCTCCTCCAGCAGTTTTACAGCGTCTTCCTTGTTCAAAGGACTGGCATACTCAAAAGCACGCATCAGACAGTTGCTCCTTCCTCCAGCGCAGCTAAGACACGGTCTGGCGTCAAGGGCAAATAAGGAACTCGTACCCCGATCGCATTGGCGACCGCATTGGAAATGGCAGCTCCAGGGGAAATCACAGGTGGCTCCCCCAAACCAATGACTCCGCGTTGATCATATTGAGGCCCTGTCATCATATGAACCACCAGCTCACCCACATCTCCAATGGTTGCCAATTTGTAGGCTTCCATGTCATAGACATTGAGGACTCGCCCACTCACCTTGTCATAGATTTTTTCCTCGTACAAAGCGTAGGTGATTCCCATGATCAAGGCTCCGTAAACCTGACTCTCCGCAGTTTTCATGTCGATAATAAGTCCACAATCTTGAACCGCTACGATCTTATTGATTTTCACCAGACCGGTTTCCACATCGACCGAGACGTCCGCCATCTGAACCCCCCCCACTCCACTGTTATTTAATTTTCCTGGTCCCGGGTTGGTACCGCTGATACTAATCGGAGTCATTCCGATAGTGGCGGCGGCCTGTTTCCAGGTGAGACTTTTGGCTGGATCTCTTTTCACCTGGATTTTTCCCGGCACAGCTTCCAGCTGCTCGGGCGTAGTACCTAAGTGGGGGGATACCTTGATCAGCAGTTCAGCCAAAGCATCCAGCGCAGCACGCCGCGTTGAGGAGCTGACTCCCCCCACGGTCGTACTCCCGCCAGAGGCACCGGAGGCCGGAAAAAGACTGTCCCCAATGCTCACCTTGACCAAGTCAAGTGGAACTCCGAGTGTTTCAGATACGACAATGGCAATCACGGTTCGAGTCCCGGTTCCTAGGTCTTGGCTGCCAAGTTGTGCTTCTACCGAACCATCCGGATTTACCACGACCTGGCAGTTACTGTTGTGGGCCCTTCCTCCCCAGGTGTGAAACGCCAATCCCAGGCCTCTTTTGACAGTACTCTTTCCACTATCGCCGCGTGGATGCCACCTTTGCTTCCACTGCATCAAGTCGGCTGCGATAGCTAGTTCTTCCGCATACGTCTCGGCCCGCACTCCGGTAAGTGAAATGTTCTTCAAGACGAATTCGAGCGAATCCATTTGCAGTGCAGCCGCTAAATCCTCTAGGGCGGCCATAGTCAGTAAGCAGGCCTGGGGATGATTTGGAGCCCTCCAGGCTCGCGAACCAGCCTCCTGGGTCGGAACAGAAAAATGTTGGTGTCTCTGGTTGGGAAACTCCCATATGTAGGGAATCGGTGGACTGCTCGAGCCTTGCGGGCCTCCCGATCCCCACGATTTCGATGACCAGGCCGTCAGGGTGCCGTCTTTCTTGGCGCCGACGTGGATGCGGGCATAAGCGGAAGGACGGTCTCCTGCAACGGTCAGTTCCGCATCGCGCTCTAGCATGAGCTTGACCGGAGCTCCAGTCTGTCGTGCTAGCTCGGCGCACTCAATACCCCAACGGTCGGCACTGAACTTGCTGCCAAAACCACCCCCCATGTAAGGGGTGAGCACGCGCACATTAGAAGCAGGAATATCTAGTTTTTCCGAAAACTGATTGGGTAAACCCGAGACTGCTTGGGTGGAGCACCAGGCGATCATGTGGTCTTCGTCTTCCCATTCACAGACCTGTCCGTGGGGTTCTAAGCAGCAGTGTGCGATCGAGGAGAGTCCATAATAACCTTCAATTTTGATATCGGCCGCCGCGAGAGCCAAATCCGGGTCTCCCGTGATTTCCTCGCTGGCAGGCTTGACTTCCGGAGCCTCTTCAAGAAGTTCTTCACTCACAAAGTGAGGCAAGACCTCGTATTGAACTCTAATGGCGTGGATGCCATCCTTCGCAATCTCCTCGCTGCTTGCCGCCACTACGACGATTTCGTCAAGAGCCCACTGAATCTCTGAACCGACACCCTGGATCACGCGTACCGCTTTCACTCCAGGAATCTTCTCGGCTGCCGAGATGTCCAGCGTCTTTATGCGCGCGTGGGCATGAGGACAGCGAAGGAAATGGGCAAAGAGCATCCCGGGGCGGTTGACATCGTAGGAGTATTTGGCGCGACCGGTGACTTTAGCGGGGCCGTCCAATCGGTCGATTCTCTTGCCAATTAGATTTCGCTTATTGCTTTCCGGCCAGGAATATTCAGGCATCGCTCTTCTCTCCTTTCCCCGCCCTGGCGAGATCAAAAACCGTTTGACGGATACCGACATACGTTCCGCAGCGGCAAACATTCCCTCCTAGGCCTGTTCCTATGTCGTTTAGGGTGGGATTCGGCTGGTGGTCTAAAAAGGCTTTACAAGCCATCACAAATCCGGGGGTACAGAAACCACACTGTTGAGCATCGTTTTCGACAAAAGCGGCTTGAATCGGGTGCAACTGATCGATAGAACCTAACCCTTCGATGGTCTGTATCTGTTTGTCCTGAACGTCGATGGCCAGAACAGTACAGGCGTATACAGTTTTTCCTTCCATGATGACCGTGCAAGCACCACAACTCGCTCGGTCGCAGACTTTCTTAGCTCCAGTCAGATCAAGATGATTCCGCAGCGCATCTAGCAAAGTGACTCGTGGCTCGAGATTTTCGCGGTAGGTCTTTCCGTTGATTTGCAGGGTTACGGGAACGGCAGAAGGACCCAGGATTGCCACTTCGGTAGCAGTCTTGCTCGTTGCTTCGACCAGGCTTTCAGAAAGCAGTCCGCCGGAAAAAGCACTGACCGCCCCACCTCTTAAAAAATCACGGCGCGAAAAATCCGACTTGGTCTGGTCATCTTTCTTCTCCTTCGACATGGCGCCTCCTTTGCAAATCCAATCGGTGGGAACAGCGTTGCTCCGATCCCTTAACTATAGGTGGTTTATAGGGGACCTTCAAGTAAAAAGAAGGCCATCCAGGGCGAATTTTTAGGTAGGCTCTAACAGCACGTGGTAAAGGTCGCATGGGGTCGTGCGTTATAGGGATCTTTGTAGTAACTGGCCAGGTACGAGGGGTAGTCTATGCCTTGCATCGGCGGCGACAAACAACGCCTTTCCGCCACCGCAAACCACTTGGCACCCTTCAGGTTGGGGCAGCGTGGACTCATCTATAGTGAAGCATTTCCTCGACGATGACTCGGCATTGCGTCGATTGGTGTGTTTGATGTGTAGGACCACATCGCTCCCAGGAAGACCCAGGGGGTTTTAGCACGGGCTGCTAGCGCGAGAATTTAAAGTGAAGGCCTCCGTGCAGGAGGCGCGGTGTGCCCAGCTTTTCAATGGGCGTGCGTCCCACCGGATAGTGTCGATCCAGGACATTCTCAATTGCAAAATACAAATCCAAACGTTCAGAGATGGACCGCAACAGGAAGAGATCCAATACCGTGTATCGACCCAGGTTAAGCTGGTTACGGTCATCTTCGAATTGGCTTCCCACCCAACGACCCTCGACAGTCACCATCACAGGACCCTTGTATTGCACCGCTAGGGATCCTTGCTGAAAAGGTACTTGTGGTAGGTGTAGTCCTGTTTCCTTGAACACTGCGCGGGAATAGAGATATGCGGCCTGGACCTGCCAGCGGTGCCCTCTCTGAAGGTTGGCTTCCAGTTCTAATCCCTGAATTATTGCCCGTCCTGCATTGCGGCGCTGTCGCAGAATGTGATTAGGTAAAACACTGAGCGTCACATTACTGACGGGATCGTAGAGCGAGTTCCAAAAAGCATTCAATCGGAGTAGAATCTGCCCCGTGGGGTGAAAATCACCCCCTGCTTCCCCTCCCCAGAGATATTCCTCATTGAGGTCTGGATTTGCCAGCGTTTCGATGTTGCCAACCCGGAAGGGGCGGTACAACTCATTCAAGGTGGGCGCCCGAAACCCGCGGTAGCCGGAAGCACGAAAAGTGAACGAGTCCGAGGCACGAAACAGCATTCCAACTCTCGGGTTGATTCCGGTCTGGGTACGGCGGTTCTCCCAAAGATCAAAACGGGCACCCAACAACAGGTCTAGGCGAGGATGGAGTAGGAGGAGATCCTGGATGAAAAAACCCAACAGGTTCTGGTTTTTACCATTCCAAGAGGCACGTCGCCAGTCACTTCCCACCAAAATCTGTCCGGCTGGTTGCCAGACAAAAGAACCGCCCAAGCCGAGCGAAGGAAATCTTTGGCTTGCGGTGGTGAATTCTGCAGAGCGATCGGACAGAATGCGGGAAAAACGACTTTTGAAAAGACCAGACTGGGCGTAAAAATTGAGCTTCCAGGAAGGCTGCTCGAACCCGGTTTCAAACATATGAATGCGCGAGCTGTTCTTTTGAAGGACCGTTCCGTTATGGCGGCTTTCACGAAAAATATTCAGTCCGGCATGAAAATTTCCGTAAAAGATCCGTCCGAAAAAGGTTTGGAACTCCGAGCGAGCTGGTCGATCGACCGCACCTCGCTGGGACTTGTCTATGATAAAGAATCCGTCGGTGTCAAAAAATCGGCCGGACACCGAATAACCCCAAGGCCCCTTCCGATCAGCAGCGAAGAGATCAAGATCATAGGAGTCCTGGTTGCCCAGTTGACCCCGCACCTCCAGAGTATCCACGCTAGGCTGACGTGTCATCAACTGGATGGTTCCTCCCAGGGCAGAGCTTCCATAAAGTTGGCTGGTGGCTCCTCGCACCACCTCGACCGATCGGAGTGACAGGAGTGGAAACCGATTCCAGTAAATCCAACCACCAAAAGGATCGTTCAAAGGCACGCCATCGAACAATACCAGGCTTCGGCTAGTTCCACTTGGTCCAATTCCTCGCAGTGACACGCCCTGTGTGGTGGGGTGAGCAACCCGGCTGCTGGACCGGCGGAAAAGGCTAAACCCTGGAATGCGGCGTAGTCGATCATCGAGGACCAGGGCTGGTGATTGCACTAGATCCTCAGCATTGATGACACTGACTAGGGAAACAGTTTGTGTGAGAGGCTGTTTGTGCCGGGTGGCCGTTACCACTATAACTTCTTCGAGGGGGTGTTTCTTTTCCTTGGAAGGTGCCGCTTTTTTCTCCGCTCCGTGTGGAGAAGCCACCAGGAACAGAAAAGTGATAAGGGCGATGCTAAACATTTTCATTTTGGGCTGCAGGTTACACGGATTGAGATGGATTTCCTTGCTTCCTCAGTGTAATCCGCGATTGAGTATCTTACGACCCTTTTTCGCCCAAGTGAACGGGAAACAAAGTTGAACACAATGTTGAGGCTAACAAGGCCTAGCAAAAGTACTGTGGTCGTGTTATGAGCGACGCGGGCTCAGATGCGAGGCACATCATCGAGGTGATGCTGGATCATTGTCGAGGAGGAGCCACACTAGAGACAGGTACGCACCGTCGAAATCCAAAGGGCAATTCCACGCGACTTTCACCACCGGCGGGTAAGACAGAGAGCTCCAAATAATAACATCACATAGTGTGTCTCACGTGGGAGATGAAAGACTGCAATATTTTCAGCTGCGGGTTATGCGCGGGGATGGAATTTATCGTAGATTTGCTTCAGTCGCTCCCGCGTGATATGGGTGTAGATTTGAGTGGTTGAGATGTCGGCATGGCCAAGCATCATTTGAACCGCGCGAAGATCAGCTCCATTTTCCAACAAGTGTGTGGCGAAGCTGTGCCGGAGCACGTGAGGGCTTAACTTTTTTTCAACTCCCATTTTTCTTCCGTACTTCAACACCAGCATCCAGAAGTATTGGCGACTCATGGCCCTTCCCCACTGGGTGAGAAAAAGGAAAGGGCTAGGGTTGCGCCGCCGCAAAAAGTGAGGCCTGGCCTCCCGGAGGTATTGGTTCACACACGCTATGGCCGAATCACCCAGGGGAACGATGCGTTCCTTTGCACCCTTGCCGAAGGTTCGAAGGAAACCAACCTCAAAACTGATTTCCGCCAAGCGAAGGTGGACCAATTCACTGACGCGCAAACCTGTTGCGTAAAGAACTTCCAACATAGCCCGGTTGCGTAGACCGTGGGGGGTGGACAAGTCCGGCTGTTGTAGGAGATGTTTCACTTCCTTCTGACTCAAGTACTTAGGCAGGCTGCGCCAGGTTCGAGGTGACTCCAAGGTTTCCGTCGGGTCTTGAGGAATGTAGCCATCCAACAGAAGAAAACGATAAAAGGAGCGCAGACTAACGATTTTCCGCCTCACAGAGCTAGCCGAAAAACGTCCATAAAGATGCTGGATTTGCTGGGAGAGTTCCTCTTTCGTCAGCTGGATGGGATCCCAACCTCTGGTCTTTAGAAACGCCAGGAAATCCCCAATGTCTCTCCCATAAGCTTCCAATGTATTAGAGGCCAATCCTCTTTCAACGCGAAGATAGTTGCAGTAATCTCGAAAGATTCTTTCCTGCATCATATCCGTTTGAAACGGGCAAAAAGATAGCGGATCTCTTCCACCCCCAAAAGATGGCAACTTCCAATATAAACCACGATCCCAAAACCCATGCAGAGGGCCAGGGCTACCAACTCCTGAACGGAGTCCATCGGGGCCCACCGTTTTTTTAAGACCTGCTGAATAGAGTAGACTACAACTCCCATGACAATCGTCGCACTGAGAGTCTTGAAAACGGCCGAGGCAATTCCGTAGCGTTCAAATGAACCCAGACGCCGTTTTAGATTTAGTGCCAGTAAACCATAATTAAACGAGACAGAAAGTGCCGTTCCCAAGGCCAAACCGACATACTTGTATCCGGCCGGAAAAACCAAAATTAAAACGATGTTTAGGACCACGTTCAAGACTACTGCCATGATACTGATCTGCATTGGCGTACGCGTGTCTTGAAGGGCATAAAAGGTAGGCACGTAGATTTTAATACAGCTATAGGCGAAAAGCCCCAATGAATAGAAGGCTACAGCATACGCGGTATGCATCGTGTCTCTAGCCGTGAATTCTCCTCGCTCGAAAAGCACATCGACGATCAAAGGTGCCAGAAGGATTAACCCGACAGTTGAAGGCAGGGTCAAGAGAGAAACTAGTTTGATGGAATTGGCGACGGTCTCTTTCAATTCTACCCATTTTTCCTGGGTGGCAAAAGCGGAGACTTCACGCAAATTGACGACTCCTACGGCAACACCGAAAAGGCCAATGGGCAAGTAGATGATCCGGAAGGCATAACTTAACCAGGAAACAGGACCACTTTCGGCGAGAAGCGAAGCCAACTGAGTATTGACGAGCACATTGATCTGAACTGCACTGACCCCAACCACAGCTGGCGCAATAAGCCGGCCAATTCGACGCATCCCGTCGTGAGCGAAATCGACGCGGAATTTAAAGCGGTATCCGTGCTTGCGCAGCAGCGGAACCTGGACTGCATATTGAAGGAATCCACCCACCAAGGCCCCTACTGCCATGGCATGGATGGGGAGAAATCCCCAGTTCTCGAATTGAGGCGCTAAGAAAACCCCTGCGAGTATAAGAGAGATGTTAAAGAAGGCCGGCGCCAGAGCAGGGAGAAAGAACTGATTCAGGGTGTTCAGCATGCCCATTCCCACTGAAGCCACCGCGATCAGCATCAAAAAGGGAGAGAGAATTTTGATAAGTACCGAAGTGACTTCGAGTTTTTCCGGAACCTCCGTAAAACCAAAGGCCAGTAGATAGACGAACAGATCGGAAAAGACAAGAAGAATCAGGGCAAGAGCTCCCAGTAAAATGAGCAATCCGCTAATCACTAGATTGGCTAACAACCAAGCTTCCGCACGGCCTTTTTTTTTAAGAAATTCGGTAAAGGTGGGAACAAAGGCTGAAGCAAGAGCGCCTTCGGCGAAAAGATCTCTCAAGAGATTGGGAATACGGAAAGCTACCTGCCAGGCATCGTTGTAAAGATTGGCACCGAATAACTTAGCAAATATCTGATCACGGACCAATCCCAGAATGCGGCTGACAAAAACCGCGATACTGACCTTTCCCGCTGCGCGAGCTGAATGGAAGCGTCTAGCCATATTGGCTTATCCGGTATTGAAGAACTCGGATGTCCTCAGTGATCCGATTGGGAGAATACCTCGACTCGGATCAGATTTAGCAATATTGATCGTCTCCAAGTTAAGTTATCATCCTGATCTGAACTATTTTCCTAAAGGAGTTAGAGGTCATGAAACTTTCCGACATTGCCAATAAGCTCAATTGCAAATTACGTGGAGATGGAGAGATTCAGATTCACGGGGTGGCTCCCATCGAGGAAGCTCAACCGGATGAATTGACGTTTGTCTCAAATCCCAAGTATCTATCCAAGATCAACGCGACTCGAGCCGGAGCAATTATTCTATCCTCAGCTGCGCCCTTTACCTCCATGGCAACGCTCATTGCCGAGAATCCTTACCTGGTTTTTGCGCAAGCCATTGAGCTCTTCTACACTTCGCCCGAGCCGATCCCTGGAATTCACCCGACTGCCAGCATTCCGGACAGCGCTATTCTGGGTGAGGGTCATTCGATCGGTGCTAATGTGGTAATTGGCGAAGGTGTTCGTTTGGGAGATCGGGCCGTCGTTTACCCCAATGTGACGATTTACCCCTATGCGGAAATCGGTGACGGTTTCATCGCCCACTCCAATGCAGTGGTGCGCGAATACTGCCAGATCGGCCACCGTGTCACATTGCAAAATGGGGCTGTTGTTGGAGCCGACGGGTTCGGATATGCCCCTCAAGCTGATGAAAGCTACTATAAGATGGTGCAGTCTGGAATTGTCGTCCTCGAGGATGAAGTGGAAGTCGGTGCGAACGCTTGCATTGACCGGGCCACGGTGGGGGAAACAAGGGTGAAGCGAGGGACGAAGATCGATAACTTGGTGCAAATCGGCCACAGTTCTAAAGTGGGTCAGCACAGCGTACTGGCCGCCCAGGTCGGATTGGCGGGCAGCACTCGTGTTGGCGACCATGTTGTACTGGCTGGGCAGGTGGGAGTTGCCGGCCATTTGACCGTTGGGGATGGGGTTGTAGCCACTGCACGAACTGGCATTGGCCGTTCGGTCGAAGCGAACAAAAAGGTTTCCGGTGCACCCGAAATGGATAGTACACTGTGGAAGCGCAATTATATACTCATGCGTGAGTTTCCCGATTTAGTGAGGACACTCAAGCGGCTGAAAAAAGAAGTGGAGCAATTGAAAGAACAGTCGCAGAAGGGAAAGTAGAAAATTGCTGGTTTCAGGTTCTTACCCTCCTGGGTTCGTTCGCTGCGCTGGGGTGAATAGCAAGCCTGAGCTGCTGTGAATAGCAGCCTGAGCAGCTGCCAATCGAGCAACGGGAATCCGAAAAGGAGGGCAGCTGATATAGTTAAGATGGGCTGTGTGTGCAAATTCGATGGAGGAAGGTTCGCCACCGTGTTCTCCACAGATCCCTATCTCTAGTTTCGGACGTGTCGCCCGGCCCTTTTTGACTGCAATCTTTATCAGCTCACCAACACCATCTTGGTCAATGGTCTGGAACGGATTGTTGGGAAGGATCCCTTTTGCCACATATTCGAGTAAGAAGTGTGCCTCGGCATCATCGCGCGAATAGCCAAACGTCATTTGGGTCAGATCGTTGGTGCCGAAAGAGAAAAAGTCTACGACGGTAGCAATTTCATCGGCGGTAATAGCCGCTCTTGGAACTTCAATCATAGTTCCAAATGTGTACTCGACGCTGATCATTTTTTCGCCCATTACCTTTTTTGCGACCTCTTCAAGCACCGGTTGTATGATTCGGAGTTCATTCACATGGCTGACCAGGGGAATCATGATCTTTGGTCGGACGCTGACCCCTCCACTGGCCATATTGCAGGCTGCCTCAAAGATGGCTCGTATCTGCATCTTGACAATGCCAGGTACCACGATGCTGAGTCGGACACCACGCAAACCCATCATTGGGTTGTTCTCGTGGATCTCCTCGATAGTGTTCAACAAGTGCTCTGCTTGAAGCAGTCCTTCGGTTTCACCTTTTACTCGCTTGTGAATCACCCTCTCCAATATTTCCTGTTTATTCGGTAGAAACTCGTGTAGGGGCGGATCCAACAAACGGATAACGACCGGCAGACCATCCATCGCTCGGAAGATTCCCTCGAAATCTGTGCGCTGGAAAGGGAGCAGGGCCTGGAGAGCTTTTTCACGATCGGCCGCGGTCTGAGCTAGAATCATACGCTGGACGATGGGCAATCGTTTTCCTTCGAAAAACATGTGTTCAGTTCGACAGAGACCAATACCCTCAGCACCTAAGAAGCGTGATCGGGCTGCGTCTTCGGGGTAATCCGCATTGGCCCACACCCCGAGGGTACGAAACTCATCGGCCCAAGAGAGCAGGGTGATCAGATCCGTCTGCTTGTCAAATGAGGCCGGATTAGTGGGAATCTGTCCGACGAACACCTCTCCGGTGGTGCCATCTATCGAGACCCATTCGCCTGCCTTGACGTCGACGCCGTGGTTAGTCATCTTGCCAGAGGCTATGTCGATAACCACATCTATAGCTCCTACGATGCAGGGGGTGCCGAACTGACGAGCGACAACGGCTGCGTGACTGGTGGCACCTCCCGTGCTGGTTAAGACACCCGCGGAAGCCAGCATACCGTGCACGTCTTCGGGTTTTGTGAAAGGGCGTACCAAGATCACTTGTTTTCCGTTTTTATTCCATGTTTCAGCGGTGTTAGCATCAAAGGCCACTATCCCTACGGCAGCTCCTGGAGAGGCATTTACCCATTTACCAAACAAGTGGCCTTTTTTTCTCGCAGCCTGCTTGGCTTTGCGATCGAAATTAGGGTGGAGCAATGAGTCGATGGTGGAGGGCGTTATGCGCATGATAGCTTCTTTACGGCTTATAAGACCTTCGTTTGCCATATCTACAGCAATCTTGACTGCGGCCCTCGCGGTCCGTTTTCCACGGCGAGTTTGCAGGATCCACAGTTGCCCACGCTCGATTGTAAACTCCACGTTCTGCATCTCGCGATAATGTTGCTCCAACTTTTCACAAGTGGTCAAGAATTCGATGTATTTCTCGGGTATGTCCTTCTCCAGTTCATGGATCTTCTGGGTATTACGAATACCAGCGACGACGTCCTCACCTTGAGCACTAAGGAGATAATCCCCGTATAGCTTCTTCTTTCCGTTGGCTGGGTTACGGGTAAAGGCTACCCCCGTGGCTGAATCCAAGCTCATGTTCCCGAAGACCATCGTCACGACATTGACGGCCGTGCCCAATTGGTTAGAAATGCCGGCTGCACTGCGATAGTCAACAGCTCGCTTGCCATTCCAACTTTGAAAAACAGCTGCTGTCGCCAGACTGAGCTGTTCGTAAGGATCTTGCGGAAAGTCGCAGCCTGTACAGTTCTTAGTGACATGTTTAAAGGCGTCAGTTAACGCTTTCCAGTCACGGGCCATCAATTCGTCGTCGGATTGTACAGCCCGATTCTTTCTCAGATCATCGAAGGCCTCCTCAAAGGCTTCGTCGGGGATGCCCTGGACCACGTTTCCGAACATTTGCACTAGGCGGCGGTAGGAGTCGTAAACGAAGCGCTCTTCACCAGTCAGCTCAATCAAACCTTTGGCTGTCTTGTCGGTTAAACCGATGTTGAGCACTGTATCCATCATGCCGGGCATGGAAAACTGTGTTCCCGAACGGCATGCAACCAGTAGAGGAGCTTTGGAATCGCCAAATTTTCGTTCTGCGCGTTTTTCAATATGCTTCATCGCCTCGAGCTCTTGTTCCCACATCCCTGCCGGAAAGTCCCCGCCCTTGACCAGGTATGCATTACAGGCTTCGGTGGTCACGGTGAAACCGGGAGGGATGGGCGCTCCGATACGCAGCATCTCAGCAAGACCGAGTCCCTTACCACCTAATAGAGCCTTTACTTCCTGCCAGTTGCCAGCGAGATGCTTTTCGACTTCGTCTAATTCTTCAAACAAATAAACCCATTTCGTTTTCATGAAGGACTTTCCAGCAAAGCGTCAGAATAACACAAACAGATGTCATGCCCAGGATACCAAAAAGAAGACCGTCACTTAGCCTCAGTTCGGACGGTTCCCCGGTTTTGTGGCGCGCCCGTTGAACTGAATCGGCGAGAGTCGAACACTATTTGTCTAATCGCTTCTTGACTTAAAACAAACACAGTCACCATCATTCTGACCAGCAGCGCCGCAGTACCATAGAAAAGGAGCTGAGTCCCTCTGAGCCCAGTCCACGAGCCAAGAACACACTGGCTAGAAAATCAGAGGTAAGACCCTGATTTCACTAGAGTTAGGAAAATGAGTGTGTTCTGAATCTTTTTCTGAAAGGTGGTCCAAAGCGTCATGAGAAACCAGTTCAAGGAGTGGTTGCGATAGTCGTTAATTCCCATTGTTCTCCCTGCGCCTCAAGTGACTGCTATTCGGGCGCAAGTGGACTAGGGTGAATCCTTGTTGAGGTATTTCAGTGATATGCTCGGTCCCACAGTCGTCCAGATCATGAGATAAGTTGGGGTAAATTCGAAAAAAGAGTCAACCAAACCGTGGAGAAAAAAAGCTGACAAGGCCATTGCAAGACCCACGAAAAGCTTTAACTTTTCCGGGCCCAGTGTCTGCCACGTCTGCCCTAATGTTTTCAAAGCTCGCCAAAGAAACCAAAGAAAGATCACCCCTCCAATGAGTCCGGTTCCCACAAAAAATTCAAGATACATGTTATTGCTACGCAAGCGGGGATCCCAGTTCTCAAGACCGGCATGGCGGCCGTATAACCAGCGAAAATTATCCGGCCCAACACCTCAGGAAAGGATAAGAGGCGAGCAAACTAGCTGCTCCCCGCCAAAGGGTCAGTCGGCTAACAGTTAGTCGAGGCTTTGGAATTAGGTATTGAACTGAATTGCGCATTGCTCACCGCAGTTCCTCGCACAATGGTTTGGGAAAGAGCACTGGGGGAGTTCTCGGTGTTAAACCACAGCCGCTGTTCCTGAAGAAGATCCCAGGCAAGAAGGTATCGACCCGGTTTCGGAGGTGCTTAAACCTGAGCGTGGAGCAGCACACTTTCTCCTTGATTCACCTGTCGTGGTAAATCGGTTCGCAGTCCCTCGGAAATGAGCATTTTTTCAGCATCTTGATCCAGCCAGTGGTAAGAAAGCTGGAAGGGGTTGTTTCCTTGGGGTTTCCAGGTGACAAAACCCTTATTGGTAAGGATTACCTCCACTTGGTGTACCTGTCCTGTAACAAATTCTAGTTTGACAGGAACTTGATATTGGGCTCTGTACTATTTGTCTTGAGTCTTGGTCAATCTCAATCGGTAAAAGGGGTCTTGCAGCAGAGCCTGCACGTGAAGACAGCCAACCAGCCCGACCAATCCAAGGAGTACCCAAAAGCCGCAATCAACCTTCCGCTCAATCCACCATAACCCAGTTCCCAGAATGAGCATGGCAACCATGGAAATGATTCCAGCTCGAGTGAGGCTGAGAATCATACCTTGTGTGACCAACCCGAGAGCGATCAAAAGAATCAGGAGGAGGATCGGCCAACGCCTTTCCATTGCCAGCAACAGTAGACTCACTCCAAGTCCAAAAACCATCTCGAGATACATAGATGTGATTGTGGGGTACTGTAATGTTGAGCTAGAACGGAGTTGCCCTCCCACAAAAAAGGCTCCCTGCTTGTATGATTGGAGCCAGGACCACACTCCTGGCAGTTGCTGATGTTCTACGATACTGATTGTTGCGACAATGGCTCCGCTGAGACCAGCGGCAATGAGAATTCCGTGAAAACGACGTCGATTGGTTACCACGTTAGCGATCAGGAGGCACACAATAAGACCTGCTAGAAACCGGCCGCAAAAACATAACGCTTCGCCTCGGTAAGCTGAAGCTGTCAGGGTTGACACTATCATCACGCCCAGGAGTAGAAGTGCCGGCAAAGTCACTTCCGTTCGCAACCGGGGTAGCTGACGTTGGAGCAAGAGACAAGCAGACCACACGATCAACGCAGCGAGAACGACTGCTTCCACGTTAGTAAAGTTCATCGCCGCCAGGGAGAAGAGCGGTTGGACTTTCTCAAAGGGAGTTACCAGGACCAGCGCGAAGGTGCTAACATAGGGCAACTCATTAAGCAAAGCGACTGTGCGCGCTGATCCCCATCATCTCATATCGTCAAGATTCTAATCGCTTGCACGAAGAAGAGGTAGTGGCACTACACCGAGGGTGTTACAATTTGCGGCTACTTACGACTGTTCATATTTTCATCCGCACTGTTGCAGCATGAGCATCAGTTCAGAGGTTCTCTCAGGTAAACAGTCCTCCCCGAGTAGTTTTGAGTGATATCCCAGTTTTGGCAGAAGACGCAGCGCAAGTCGTACAGACTGAAGACTGATTCTAGCCTTGCAGGAAATTGTCCTCAACAAAATGTGCAAATGATCTGGTCAGATTCGCGTATGGGTCCGTTGCTAGGAAGGTGGATCTGGGATACACTCAAAGTATGAGCAACACGGGCAAAATGAAAGGCAAGAAAGTCATTGTGACAGGATCTGGAACGGGGATTGGAAGGGGTGTGGCACGAGAGTTTGCCCGCGAGGGCGCCGCCGTGGCTTTGCACTACTCCCATAGTGATCGCGGAGCGCAGTCTGCAGTCGACGAGATACGCGAGGCTGGAGGCAGTGCAAAGGCATTCCAGGCAGATTTCAACGACGTGTTCCAAGCCAAAGAACTGGCTGCCAGGGCCATCGATTTTTTGGGTGGGTTGGACATTCTGGTGAACAACGCCGGAATTACGATGAACCAGCCTTTTGAGCAGGTGACCCCAGAGCAGTACGACACGCTTTATAATGTCAACATTCGGGCAATGTTTTTTGTTACACAGGCGGCCATTCCCACCATGATCGAGCAAGGAGATGGGGCCATCGTCAATGTCTCCTCCACTCACTCCTCTCACGCCATGGTTGAACACTCGGTCTACGCAGGCACCAAGGGTGCGATCGTCACTTTCACACGGACACTAGCCCTTGAGATGGCCCCAAAAGGGGTTCGAGTCAACGCCATTGCTCCCGGCTGGATCCTTGTGGAGAACCATCTAAAATTGTTGCCGGAAGACTTTGACGAGGAAACTGAGGGCTTGGTGTTACCTTCCGGATTCATTGGCAAACCAAGGGATGTTGCACGCCTGGCGATTTTCCTGGCCTCGGCAGACGCCAGATACATCATCGGACAAACAGTTTTTTGTGATGGCGGTGAGTCGATCATCATGGCTGCCTCGGGCGACTTCCGCGAACCAGTTAAGGAGAGGTGGGGGAAAGGTTATGTTCCGGGGATATAGATTAGGCCCGAGGTCGATGGGTTTTGACAACCCTGGCTCAAACGGTTGCGGGCGCTTTGTTGGGCGGAGATCCCATCCATTTTCAACTGAGCGGAAAGTAAGGAACTAAAGTCGACGATGGGATCCCAAAGCAACGACGGTGACAGGGGCGAGACAACTCGCAAACTTTACGTTTTTTTGATCGCTTTTGTGGCCGCCTTCGGAGGTTTTTTATTCGGTTATGATATCTATATAATCGCCGGCGCTCAACTTTTTTTGAAAAGCCAATTCTCGCTCTCCGAAGCCATGTTCGGTTTCACCACCGCTAGCGCCACGCTGGGTTGCATCGTGGGACCTTTCTTGAGTGGCTGGACATGTGATCGGTTCAGCCGGAAAAATACCTTGATCGTTGCGGCGATTCTCTTTGGTCTCAGTGCCATTGGTACGGCACTTCCCAAGGACATCACGACCTTCAACATTTTTCGTATTGTTGGCGGTATCGGCATGGGCCTGGCGTCGGTCGCTTCACCCATGTATATCACCGAAGTAGCCCCTGCCCGATATCGAGGTCGTTTGGGGGTTATGTACCAATTGGCGATTGCTTTCGGCTGTACGACGTCAGTCGTCGTTGCCTATTTTCTAGCGGCTAATGTTGACAAGTATGTCAGTTGGCGCTGGATGTTTGCGTCGGAACTGGTGCCGATCGTCGGGTTTGTCTTTTTACTCTTGCTCATTCCGCACAGCCCAAGATGGTTGGCGGAAATGGGTCGCCAGGAAGAAGCCGTTGCGGTACTCACCAAAATTAATGGACCCCAACAAGCCGAGCTGGAAATACAGGGAATCAACCAGTCACTCGTCGGAGAAAAGGGCACATTTTCCGAGCTCTTTAAGCGGGGCGTCCGCCGGGTGCTAGTCATCGGAGTTTTCCTGGCGATATTTAACAATTTGACTGGATGGACTGCAATCTCTTTTTATTTGCCGTTCCTCTTCCAGGAGGCTGGGGTTCAGACCGAGGCCGATGCCCTTTTTCAGACCTTGATTATCACAAGCGTTAGTATCCTACTTTGTTTCGCTTGTATTTTGCTGGTGGACAGTATCGGCAGGAAACCGCTCTGGATTGCCGCCTGTGCTTCAATGGCGCTGTTCTTGTCGTTAGCGGCGGTTGTTTATAACTTCCATCTAATGGGCAATGCCGTTCTATTCGTCCTGTTCCTCTGTTCAGTTCCCCACGAGATGGTCCTGGGTCCACTACCGTGGTTGATGATGTCGGAAATTCATCCAACCCGGGTCCGTGCCAGAGCGGTAGCCATCAGTACAACGGTGATCTGGATTGCCGCTTTTTCCGGCCCCATGCTTTTTCCCCTAGTTGCAAAATTTTCCAGGGATTTGATAGGTTCCATAGCAGGCGTCTTTTTGTTGTATGCCGTGATTTCCATACTCGCCCTCATTTTTGGAATTCGCTGGCTGCCCGAAACGAAGAACAAGACTTTAGAAGAGATTGCAGCTTTCCTGAAACTTCCTACTCGTTCCCAAAGTCATTAATACACCAACTGACGCTCTTTTTTGAAGCGGGTCAACAGTTGCCTAAACGCTGTGGCGGTTTTTTCTATATCTGACTCGGAATGAATCGCAGAAATCATTCCCCCAGGCCAGGGCATAAGGTCAACACCTCCGAGCAGCATGCGCGTCCGAATCTTAGATATAACCGAGGGGCCAGTAGCTCCCTTCAACAGGACGTAAGGAACCTTTCCCGCCTCGATTTCTGAGGGACTAACGGCTCTGTTTTCCTGGTTCACAAAGATGTGAAAAGCGGAAAATCGGCCATACACAGGCCAATTTACTCCCTCTTCCTTAACGACCTGATTCAATACGCTTCGGAGCATCTCTCCGTTGCGGTTAGCTTTCTGGGTCACTTTTGTTGAAGCGATGAGTTTTAGTGTTGCCAGACCCGCGCTGGCCGAGATGGGGTTAGCGTTGAACGTCCCCGGGTGGTGAACTCTGCATTCACCGTCCCATTTCGGATTGTTTCTCATTGTCAGGACATCCATCACGTCTTCCCGGCCGACCAGAGCACCTCCGGGGTATCCTCCAGCCATTACCTTGGCCAGGAGGGCCAAGTCTGGTGTCACGTCGTAGTACTCTTGTGCTCCACCTGGCGCACACCGGAAACCGGTGATGACTTCGTCAAAGATGAGTAATACGCGGTGTTTTTCAGTCAGTTTTCTCAGTCGAATCAAAAAGTCGCCTCGGGTCGGAACCTGTCCAAACGCGGATCCCGTCGGTTCAATTATGACGGCAGCAACGTCATCATGGGTTTGGAGGATTTTCTGGACCGCCTTTAGGTCGTTGGGAGGACAAAGGATCACGTTCCCAATGGTTTCCTGGGTAATTCCGGCTGGAACTGATCCATCAAAGTGCGAAATGGAGCCAAAGGCGACTTGGTCGTGCCAACCGTGAAAGTGGCTCTTAAACCTCAGGATTTTATTCTTGTTCTTAAAGGCTCGCGCAACTCGAAGGGCCAAAAGGCTTGCTTCGGTACCGGAACTGGTAAATCGTACTTTCTCAGCGCACGGCACCATCTCTTTGATCTGCTCTGCCCATGCTAATTCCAATTCATGTGAAGCCCCGTAGTGAGTTCCTTTCGAAAGCTGCTTCCTGACGGCTTCGACTACTGCCGGATGATTGTGGCCCAAAATAAGGGAGCCATGACCTCCAAAATAATCAACCAGTTCATTCCCGTCCACATCCCATTTTCGTGATCCGCTGGCTCGGGAAACGAAGATCGGGCATGGCTGCAGATACCGGCCGTCATGGGTAATTCCACTCGGAAACACCCGCTTTGCACGCTGATAAAGCGCTCGGGACGTTGCTACCTTAGCAAGATATTCTCGTGCAACTAAGGGATCTTCTTCCATCTTGAAGCTCTATGCCGATAGTCCTCATACCAACTTCAGGTACTAGTTCCACTGACGCCGTGATAGGTAGCTGTAATCTATCAGCCCTTCAACCTTGCGTCAATCATCCTCTCGTCACGTTTCTGCTCCTAATTACTTACAGTGATGACGAGTAACGTCGTTCAGCAGCCAGAAACACCTCATATTATTCGGGCTGTGGAGGTATGGGCTCGTTCTACGGTGGTGTGCTTCTTCGACGATGATCCGGCATTGCCTCTATCAGTGTAACTCGACCCATATGACTTTCACTAGGGGCTGCTAGACTCCTTGACTATTCGGCTTCACGCTGCTTGCGATAGTCCTTAGTCTGATGTCGCATGATCTAACTCTCCACCATTTGGGAAAAATCCATGGAAACTACCAGCGGTTTATTAGCCGAGAGGTAGGCGGAGCGCTCGGCGATATTGATATGAAGATCACCCATTCGCTCCAAATCATCGTTTATCTTCAGAGCTGCGATGATGAAGTGAAGATCCGCTGCAGCGTCAACTACCAACAATCGTTTCATGCATCCCTCTTCGATATACTCCTAAATTAGGTTTTTGTGATATAGACAACAAAGGTTGGGTAAGACCTTAACCAATCGAAACATTTCATGTGACCAGGGGTGCTGGTGAGGGCCCTGCACAGCAGCTAGAAAGGTATAGGGCATATTCAACTCCACTTCAGAGATCTAATCCAGGTTCGTCGAAACCACGATGTCTATAGGTATGACTTTAACCTTCACCCCTTTTGGGCCAACATCAGGTCAGCGAAATGTTGTGAAACCTGCACTTAAAAATTGATTTGGAATCGCATCATGAGAGTGTTCGTGTCACCGACCGTGTCAAGATTAGCAAAGACATAATTAAGCATAACTCGCGTATTGGGGTTGAGGTACCAGTTCAGACCTCCTGTCACGTTGGAGAGCTGTCTTCCCTTGGTGAGTTGGTCATTCAAATCCAACTTTGAATAACGAACGGCTATCTCCCAGGCGCCGGGACCTCTGTCTGTGCCAAGGACATTCCGCTTTGGCCTGATTCGGTCGAAGGTTGCGGTTGATCTTTTGTAGTTGCGGTGTTCCCCAGTAAGGAAACAACTGGCGTAGACGTAAAATCCTCCGAAGGAAAGGTCATTGGTCGTATCAGAGCCAACCCTAGTATTGATGTACTCGGACTGCACGGAGAAAGGGCCGAAAACCATTACACCCTCCATGCCCACCTGATGCAGGTGGTCTGCCTGGAGAGTTCCTGTATCCACAAATCGGTCAGCTAGATGGACCTCAGGACGCTCTCGAAAGCGAAGCAAGTGGTTGTTGGGAACTCGCTGAGTGTACGCGATGCCCAGGTGCGCTAGTTGTGCTCCACTCTCCTTGTACCAGGGAAGTCCAGTGACGCGGAACGAAGTAGAGAATCCTCGTTGTACCTTAGCGTTACCAAAGTTGTCGGTATTGTGAAAAACACCCGCGGCCCAAGTCAGCCTCTCATCCCACTCGCTGTTGTAAATCGACACACCTATGTTTCGACTGGGTGCGAAGACGTTGGGAAGAGAACGCTCCATGAATGTGACGTAATTATTGCTCGTGAGTTCCTCGATACTAAAGGGCTCCTTGAAGTGTCCGGCCTTCAGATGCCCAATTCCGGGAATTCCATTGATGCCAAGATAGATGTCTTTGAAGGCAACCGTTCTGTCGGCAAAATCGTACTCCGCTTTGAAGAATGTGTTCTTATAAATCTCCCCCGAGAAGTAGAAACGCGCCCTGCGGAATTCCGTCCTACCTTTCTGGTCGCCGATGAAGGTTTTGACAGAGTCATCTGGGTTGATCCAGGCCCAGTCGTCCTGAATACGCCCACCCAGCTTCAGCTTGAAAAGTCCGTCTGATGACTCTAGCCGGAGTCCGTCTTTCCAGTAAGCCTTGAACGTTGTGACTGGTGGGTTTTTTGCCCTGTGGTCGTCTAGTTGAAGGGGAGCATCAAGTACTTGAAAATGGTTGTGAAGCCGCTTATCCTCTATGTCATTGCCATCGGACGTTTTACTGTTCTGGTGAGCGAAAACGAGGCGGGCACCACCTAGAAGGAGAATGAAAACGAGGAACGTAGATCCTGCCTTCCTAATTGACCTAATCGATGGAGCCATTTTAATTCGTATTTACTGGCATACTGAGTTTGCTTTGGAATTGCTGAACGTGAGGGCGAGAATACCTGTCCTTTAGAAGCATAACAAGGGATGGATTGGTGAGCCGTGCTGGACTCGAACCAGCGACCCTCTGCTTAAAAGTTATCTTCCAAGTATTGCAATCATTTATTTCAATGGACTTACACCCTGCAACAAGCGGCGAGAAGCGGCAAGAAAACGCACTTTCCGCACCCTATACGCACCCTGAGTTACCAGTCAGCACAGAGAAGATCTATTGTCCAGTTATCCTTTTTTGATTCAAGTAGTTGTGCAGTTTTGTGGTAGAGAGAATGGATGGGGGAATTCTGCCCAACATTTTTCAGGTAAATTCACTCCGTCGGCACCAGGCGCTTGAGTTCTTGAGCCAAACATCTTTGGGCTGCCTCCCACCCCGAATCATGAAAATGGTGCATGCGCGAACACGAACCTATGCACAAGGCCCTCGGCCCGAAAACTTCGGAAACTAGGCTATCGAGTGACCCTTAAACCCCTTCCCCTATGACTTAAACCAAATATTTTCGTAATAGTCGAGGACGATGGTCAGGTCGTTCGTCCGCAGCCGCAATTCTCACGCGGCCTGAATCTCTGCTTGGATCGGGCATATCCGACGCGGTCGAATCGGGTCACCCGGCTTTGTATCTACTCACTTCGCGATCGGGTCGGGGCGAAGCTGGAACTTGACAACCTTGCTCGTCGTGCCTTTGCCGGTCGCGGTCGGCCCATTAAGCGGCCCCGTACACTTGCGGCGGTCGAAGCTGGCGAGATGCCCGCTCGCGAGGGGCGTCCAGACAACTCCGTTGCGGTCGATATCCATGCCGCGTGGAGAGTACCCCTGCACGCGCGCCTTGGGGTTGCCCCACGGCACCTCGTAGATTTCCGTCAGAGCGGTCTCCGAAGGGTTCGGCCCCGGATCCAGCCGAATGATCGAGCCGGGAAAGCCCAACGAAGATCCCCAGATCGATCCGTCGACGGGACTCACGGCAACACCGTAGTAGCCAGAGCTGATCCGTTTGTCCTTGGTGGGATCGACCAGCTCGCCGGGCTCCACATGGGTGTCCCGTTTGCCGTTGTTGTTGGTGTCGAGGATGAGCGCGGTCCAGCCCTGTGACTTTTCCTCATCGCCGGTCTCGTCGAACATCTTCGTGTTCAGCCAGCCGATGACCTGGCCACCACCACTTGTCCACAGCGTGTGGTTGGCGTCCTCTGCAAACACCAAGTGGTGCGTGCTGAAACAGGTGCTGATGAGCGTGAACTGCTCGGTTAACGGATCGTACACCGCCAGGTGACGGCTGGCTCTGGCGATCGGAAACAGTTTCGCCGACGGATGGTCCGACCCCTCTTGGCAGAAGGCCGGATTCGCACTCGGGCGAACCGTCGAGGTGAGCCAGACCCGCCCCTTGTGATCGAGCATCGGATTGTGCACATTGGCCCGACTGGTCCAGATCGCTTCGTTCCCCCAGTACGGTGAGGGTTGCAGCGGCGGCCCCGCCGCAACTGGAGTGTTCGGATCACGAACCGGCACCTTCGCCTGGCTGGCCGTGTGACGCACCGGATCCAGGACGGGCACGTAATCCGCGCTGGCCTCGAGCGCTCCGTATATAGGGCCATTGGCGTTAACGGTGGGATTCCGCTTGTCGGTGGAAACTTCATCGTGGAGATAGGCCTTGGGGTCGGCTCAATCCCACTGGGTGATGACGACGTTTCGCTCCACGCCTTGCGGCCTCGGGGGCGCCGGTGGCACTTCGCCGGCAGTGATCCGACCGGTCCAGTCCGCGAACATCTCCAATGCTCGCTGCCGGCCCATCGCGTTGAGCCCGTTAACCATATTGCCACCAGCTTGTCCGGACTGAATACGCCGATTCCAGGCGGCCACCAGGGAATCGAACTTGTTGAGTTCTGCGGGAATCTCCCGTGTGGCCTTGTTGCCCAGTTGATGACATGCCATGCAGTTGCCCGACTTCAGGACCCGGAGCCACTGGGCCTGGCTTTTCATGTTTGGCGAGATGTTGTTCCCCTGGGGCCCCGTGCCGGGGAACTCGCTCTTGGCCGGCACCTGGATTAGGGAGAACCAGTAGCCGGCAGGGTAGTATTCGGCGGCCGCGCGTCGATTGGGTGCAGACACCGTAGCCAGGTTCACGATTTTGCCCGGTGCGGTCCGAACCTTCGGAGAATCCACCAGTCCATAGCCGCGCGCCCACACGTTGTAGTTTGCTTTCGGCAGATCCGGTACCACGTAGCGTCCCCGATCGTCGGTGACCGCAATCTTGACAAATCTGGTGGGCAGGTCCATCGTTTCCGCGATCACCCAGACGCCCGCTTCTGGCCCGTCCGCGCTGGTGACCACTCCTCCGAGGTCGTCGTTGTCGATGCGGACCGTTTCGCCGGTAAGTTGGCGGGCACTCATCCCGGTCATCGCAACAGCCAGGAACACGGCGATGTCGACCCCCACCCTCCCTGCATACAAGCCTCTTTTAGTCTTCATGTTCTCCTTACCTGCTGCCTTGACCGATCTTTTCTGTGGTTTTGTAGTGGGCAATGGTTTGGCTGACCATGAAAAGTCTCCTCCCCCTAACTGTACAGAAGGAATTGTCCCTAAATGATAAGGCTTAATGGGTTAGAAGGAAAAATCAACTGGTTTATACCGACATTCCTCATATTAACGTCGGACATGAGTTTCTCCGACCTTCTCGTGATGAATGGTCGAAATCTATCACTGAGTATGCGCCGTAAAATGAAACGAGCCACCTGCGGAGAATGTATTGAGCCATTTTCGTAAGGCCACCAGGAGTAAAATGTTGACTCGTTCGTCATCTTTTTAGATGAACGACGACCATCTTCACTTCCGTCATCTCCTCGATGGCATAGGCGGGACCTTCCTTACCCATACCGCTGTCCTTGAGCCCTCCGTAGGGCATCAGATCGGCACGCCACTGCGGCCCCCAGTTAATGTGAATATTTCCGCTGTCGACTTCCCGAGCGAAGCGCATGGCTCGATCGATGTCCTGAGTGAAGATGCCCGCTGAAAGTCCGTAGCGGGAATCATTGGCCAGGGCGATCGCTTGATCGATCTCGTCGAAGCGAGTGACGACTACGGCCGGGCCGAACAACTCATCGCGGCTGATGCGCATAGCTGGATCGACATCGGCGATCAGGGTTGGCTCAAACACGGCGCCCTCACGCCCCCCGCCGCTGACCAGACGCGCGCCCTCTGAGATGGCCTCCGCAACCCACTTGCCGACCCGAACAGCATCGGCCTCGCGAATCATGGGACCCATTTTGGTGCTTTCCTGGAGCTGGTCACCCACGGAAATGGCCTCCACGTGGGATTTCAGCCTGCCCAGGAAATCGTCATATACCTTCGCATCAGTGAGGATCCGCTGCGCCGAAATGCAAACCTGCCCGGCGTTGGAGTAGCCAGTCGCGGCAGTTGCCTCGGCCACCGCATCCAGGTCGGCATCGTTCATGACAATCAAGGGGGAGTTGGAGCCCAGCTCCATAGTAACCTTTTTCATACCTGCCACCCTGCAGATATGCTCACCGACTTCATAGCTGCCCGTGAAAGTGATCTTGCGAGCCCGTTGATCTGCGCACACGGCATCACCTACTTCCGCGCCCGATCCCGTCACACAGGCCACTGCCTGAGGGGGCAAACCTGCCTCCAACAACACCTCCACCAGCTTCAGTGCGGACAGGGGAGTATCACTGGCTGGTTTGATCACTACGGCGTTCCCGGCCGCAAGGGCGGGTCCCACCTTGTGGCAGACCAGGTGCAGGGGAAAATTAAAAGGGCTAATAGCCACCACCACTCCACAGGGGACCCGTAAAGTAAAACCAAGCCGTCCCCCTCCTCCGGGAGCTGCATCCAGCGGCAGAACCTCACCTGTGATCCGTTTTGCTTCCTCTGCTGAAAGCTGTATGATCTCGGCGGCACGCATCGCCTCGACGCGAGCCTCAGCCAGAACTTTGCCTTCCTCCATACTGATGGTTCGAGCGAAATCCTCAGTCCCTGCAGTCATTAAGTCGGCCGTCTTACGTAAGATCTTTGCGCGCTCGTAGGCAGGTATCCTTCGCATGATCTTGGCCCCTTCGACCGCGCCGGCCAGCGCCTCATTGACATCTGCCGCGGCGGCCCTGGGGACCGTATCCACCACCGACTGGTCGTAGGGGTTTCGAACTTCGATTTTTCTTGACAGATCTTTCCATTCTCCGCCCACAAACATTCTCATTGTGAGTGCCTCCTCTGAAATACTCGAAAGATTTCTTGTTCATTATAGGGTCGTCAGCAGTCCCGAAAAAGGGAGGAAATCATCATAGTCGGTGTACAGAGGTTGTCATTCTTCTTGCGTTTTTCCCATCCTCGGTTCAGGTCCCAAAATCGTAGCATCTCTTCCCATGCGTGGTTGGGAACTGAGGGTTTTCGCTTGAACCCAGAAAGCTGAAATAATGGGAGAAAATATGAGAATATACAAGTCGAAGGATATCGTCATAGGAGCAGGCAACCACGTCCGGCAAAAAGTAACTGCAATTTACCCTTCTGTAACACTGCTGTCCAAATTGCTCACAAAACCGGCTTTTGGACAGGATAAGTAATTGAAAACACTGCTTCTAACTGATACTCCGCTGTCCAGATCTTGAATTCGGTGAAAATGCTGTCCAAAGTCATGAACGAGATCCGTAATTTGGACGAAAGTGATCTGCCATAGTCTTTTTTGGCCTGATTGTGCGGGCAGGAATTTGTGTGACTTATTGAAAATAAAAAGCGCTCCCGGCAGGATTCGAACCTGCGGCCTTTGGTTTCGTAGGACAAAGGCGGTGGTTTTCAGCTCACTTTCTCTCACTTCATCTGAGTACTTAATCAGTTTTTAAAATCAGCACTTAGTTCGGATCCAGGTTTTTATCTCATTTTCTCTCAGTTCGCTTATTTTGGCTAAACTTATTAGAAAGTGTTAGAAAAGAGTCCCGCCACTTTGGTCCCGCGACCCATCAATGCCGCTCGGACAGTTTTCGACAGGAGGGTAGCCTCGTTTGTTGCGCGAAGGTCCGATGGTTAGAAGAGCCGTCATCGACAGTTAACTGGAGACCTGTCAGTTTCCGAGAATTGCCTTATACGGCCATGTGAAATGCATGTGACTGTTTGATTGATTCCAACTCCATCGTCTCGTAATATTTATGCGAGTTTTTCCAGACATTGGCGAAAGAACGCGACTCGACCCATCTGAAATAGCGACCAACTCGGTGCGGGTGGTATGGGGGAAGTGTGCCGGGTCGGTGGGACAAAGCCGGCCTGTATGCGACCCACAAGCCAACTCTGCGTCTTTTGGTGAGGAATCTGGAACCATGAGGTCAAGAAGAAGAACAAGATTGCTTCCCCCAATCCTGCTGGCAGCATAGCTAGTCCTTACCCTGGCCGGACCGAAGCTCAGAACCTTGGATCGATAAAGTATTGCAACGAATTAGGGGGGTCTGTTCTCGCTGGCAACGTGATCTCGGCACGTCTTCCACGCGTAGACATCTTCTCAATGACCCAGTGGATGACGACCTAGGACTTGGTGTTTTTGATCGAGCAACTGGAAAGGTGTCTCCAATTATCAGATTCTGGCAAAAGGCATCTGGATAACCCAGGGATCAGAGGCTGTTTTCAGCGGAAATATGACGAGAAATCGTTGACACAAGGTTGAAGGGCTGATAAGTTGGTTGTTCATCACCGCGAGGTCAGAGGACTCAGATTCTGAGTTGATATGAGGAATGTCGATTCATCTTGTTTCTCCTTTCTTTTCTTGTGTTTGTGCCTTTCTTTTCTCTGAAGGCAATCTTCGTCTTAACACTGAGTAGAACGATGGGAAACACGAGATCCTGACAGGATGTTTAACCAGTGTAGACGGGCGCAGAAATGAGCTGACAGCCTTGCCGCGACACTGACTCGCGCCCTCGGCTGGGTTGCAGGAGCGAACACGTTGTGGCGACTGCCGAATTCGACAAACCTGCGGGTCGGATGCCGCTCACTGCGGGTCCGATAACACCCTTCCCTGATGCCGGCAGGCCGGAGGCGGAGGTCATCGCGGCGGTCCGCGCCCTGGTCGGGCAGAATCCATACGCAATCCAGAAGGACTTTGGCAACTCATACTCCGGCATTCCGCAGCCAATAACCCACCAGCTCGACGAGCTCATGCGTGGTACCTACTTCGTCGAGTGGGCGGCGGATCAGCAGCGTGGAACCCTCGCAATCGAGCGCGAGGCCGTGTGCATGGTGGCGTCGCTGCTCGGCCATCCGGCCGCGGTCGGGTTTGTCACCACCGGCGGCACTGAGTCCAACCTCGCCTCGATGCGACTGGCCAGGAATCGCGACGGGCAGGCAGAGCCTGAGATCGTTGCTCCGGTGTCGATGCATTTCAGCTTCCGGCTTGGTGCGGAGCTGATGCGGATCCGCCTCGTCGAGGTCGATGTCGACGACGATACCTATCTACCTCGGATCGAGGATGTCGAGAAGGCGATCACTCCGCGAACGGTCGGGCTGATCTGTTCTGCCCCTGGCGGCAGTTTGGGGGTGGTCGACCCGGTCGAGGCCTTCGAGGATCTCGCTTACCGCAAGGGGCTATGGCTGCACGTCGACGCTGCCTTCGGCGGGTTCATCCTTCCGTTCATGCGCGACCTCGGCCATCCGATCGAGCCATTCGATTTCTCGCTGCCCGGCGTGTCATCGATGATGACGGACGGCCACAAGCTCGGTCTGATGCCGGTCGCGACCGGGTTCTTCCTCGCCCGCGAGGCCGCGATGTTCGACGCGATCCCCACCGAGTCGACCTTAATCCACACAACGTCATCCACGAAGCCAGGCAGCCGCGCTGCATCCGCATGGGCGGTCATGAAGTACCTCGGCCGAGAGGGCTACCAGCGCTCGACGGCTCATGTCCTGGAGCTTGCCAGTGCTATTGCCACCGGCGTAACGGAGATTGCTGGCATCAACCTGATCGTCCCGCCATTTATCTCGATCGTGGCGTTCACCTCGAAGTCGGTGGACCTGTCCGATGTCCATCATCTGCTGACCGACGACGGTTGGGGTCAAAGTTACGGCGAGCATCGCGGCAAGCAGTACATCCGTCTGTCGATCCATCCTTCGCGCGACATGGAACACGCCCAGGGATTTGTACGCGCCTTTGCTGAGGCCACTAGGAAGGCACGCCGCCGCTAGCACGCCGGGAAGATTTACCATGCGACTACTCGGGTATACCGATCGACTGAGCGTGGCTCCTGGGCAGTCCATCCGCTTTATGGTCAGCTGCGACCACCCCGAGTATGACGCCCAACTGGTACGGCTCATTCACGGTGATACCAACCCCGCGGGGCCGGGCTTCAGGCAGGTGGTGGTGCCATCGGCGATCGACGGATCCAAGCCCGGTAAGCACGAAGAGATCCGCAGCGGATCCTATGTGCAAATTCCGCTCTCCGATGTCGAGCTCAACAGCGCAGTCACCTTCTTCGCCTTTGTCCAGCTGACGAACCCTGACGCCGGCGAGCAAACAATCGCGAGCATGGGCAATCCGTACGCGGGCGCCGGCTGGGTGCTCGGCCTTTCGGACCAGGCGACGCTCCAACTCGTCGTAAACGCGGGACACTCCGCGCAACCCCTCCGCGTTTCCGCCGGGCCACTGCGACGTTGGGACTGGTACGCGGTAGCGCTCGCGGTCGATGCGACGATTGGCACCGCGACCGTCTGGCAGCAACCTGTTCGCCCCTGGCCCGGCGACGAAACACCGCCAGCGTCGATTTCCCTGGAAGGGGGCATCGGCTCATCCTCAGACGCACCGCTCGTCCTCGCCGGCATCCTGAACGCGGATGGCCGGACCAGCCACCACTTCGACGGTCGCATCGACCGGCCGCGTCTGCTCAGACGTTCACTCAGCGCCTCTGAGCTCGCACGCCTCGCTGCTGCCCCGGACGACCTCGACGGCCTGAGAGCGGATGTCATCGGCGCTTGGGACTTCAGCCAGAATCTCGACTCCGACGTCGCCATGGATGTGTCAGCCAACCGTCACGATGGACGCGTTGTCAACATGCCTAGCCGTGCCGTTACCGGTTACAACTTTAGCGGCCAGGAGGTTTGCTTCCGGCTCGTTCCCGAGGAGTATGGAGCGATCCATTTTCACCGCGATGACCTTGAGAACGCCCGCTGGGGGGTCGATTTCGAACTCGAGATCCCAACCCACCTGCCGAGCGGGGTCTATGCCGCCTGGCTTCGAGCCGGCTCCGACGAAGATTATCTACCATTCATTGTGCGATCGCCACGTGGCACCGTCACCTCGAACATAGCGGTCCTCATGTCGACAATGACGTACGTCTGCTACGCCAATTTCACCGATCTTGGAGTGGGTGCCTGGCAGGAGGGCGCGACCACGAAGTGGGCCTCAGAAACGCCCTACGCCGACCCGACTCTTTTCCGCGACGTCTACCGTTACATCGACGAGAAAGCACTGTACGGCCTCTATGATCGCCATCTCGACGGCTCAGGGGTGATGTATGGCTCCTACCTCAAGCCAGTCCTTACCATGCGTCCCAAATTCCGCTACCGGGTCATGGCGACCCCACCCCGTTTCCCGGCTGACCTGTACCTAGTCGATTGGCTTCACGCGAAGGGGTTCGAGGCCGACTTCATTACCGGCCACGACCTGCACGCCGAGGGGCCAGAGCTTCTGCGCCACTACAGCGTCGTCGTCTCCAGCTCTCACCACGAGTACTGGACCCGGAGGCATGCTCGACTCGCTCGAGACGTACCTCGACGAGGGCGGCCGCTTCATGTACCTATCCGGGAATGGCCTCTATGGTGTAGTGAGCGTCGATCCGGCGCGGCCGCACAAGATCGAGCTGCGCCGCTGGGGAACGAGTTGGCCATTCGAGATCCATCCAGCCGAGCGCTACCACAGCATGACTGGCGAACCGGGCGGGACATGGCGCAACCGCGGTCGAACCCCGAACCGGATCGTCGGCGTGGGAACCGCTGGGGCCGAGTTCGAGGATGGCGTCCCATTCAAGCGGATGGCCGAGAGTCATGACCCGGGCGTCGCTTTTATCTTCGAGGGGATCGGTGCCAAAGAGCTCATCGGTGACCATCCTTCGCTTCAGGTCCGTTGGGGCGCTGCTGGATACGAATTCGATCGCTACGAGACGGAGCTCGGTTCGCCCCAGAGTACGCTTCTGCTAGCATCGTCGATCGGCTTCAAGACCCAATATGCGAACCCCACGATCGACGAAAAGCTCTGGTTTGCACCCGGACGCGATGGTGCACGCGTCAGCGACCCGCAGCGCGACGGCGAGTCGCACCGTTTCGTGCGGGCCGACATGACTTACACTGACTATCCGAACGGCGGCGCGGTCTTCACCGCCGGATCAATCTGTTGGCGCGGCGGGATGTCGTGGAACGGCTACGATAACACGGTCTCGAGGGTCACCGAGAATGTCCTCCGGCGCTTTTCCCAGGACCGAGGAACGCCGCCTTCGGCATGTCGAACATAGCAGTATATTGTGGCAATTGCTCGCTCAGGATTACACTGTTCGAACGAAGCGTCGTCACGTCAACATCTGCTTTATTAGTAGTGTAGCTAAATATCGGGCCTGTGGCACAGTGCTTGCTAAATGGGCAGTCGGAAAATGGAAATTATCGGGGTTGCCGCAAACGACTATCCGGAAGATCAGCAGTTGTAAACCTTTCTGTGAGAACTCAAAATAGAAGAAGGACTATTGAACGTTAAGCGAAGAAAGAAGCCAGCAAAAAGAAATTCTGTGACTGAGAGCTCCATTCACGGTCGACAAATCAGTCGCCGCGGATTTTTGGAGAACTCGGGCAGGTCAATGCCATGCCTCCGGCCGTCCTACTTTCTCGTGCGGTTCTGGGTAGGCCACTCAGGAACCCCATCTCTGAAGTTGAGCACATTAAGGTGCATGGCAATCGCCGTACTTAGACCTGCTGCAGCGGATGAATCTTGGGCCCTAGAGCAGTCGACGAGATACATCTTTGGTTCCGGAGTACTAAGGTCTAAAACAGACCTCGGGGTGGACTGAACCCATAAATTGAGACAGTAGGTATTGGCACACTTACAGGGAAAGGAACTGCTTGGCCTTTCGATATAGGGTCCTCTGCAGTTGCCGGACTTTATTTGCTTTGTTTCTAGTCATCAGGCAATCAAACTCTCCTCCACTGCATCAGACCCCACTAGCTGAAGTAGGGTCGCTTCCCATCGGACCGGGTTTTGCTCCCCCGACCCTGTAACGGTACTATCAACCCCGCGGAATCCTGCTGCGACCCACTCCGATTTCGGTCCCCCTTATACGGAGTCGTTGCCTGTGGCCAACAGGCAACGCAGCAGGCCTCCCGGCCTAGGGTCATGAGACTTTAACAGCGTGCAACCTCCAACACCCCGGTGCTCAAAGGCGGTTCACGTGTCCGTTAATCCCCGCCTTTTGCCAGCCTTCCCAATGCGACGATACGGTTGGTTCACACGGCTACGTATTACGAGGTTGATTCGAGTTCACTTGTGTTGCAGCCCGCTGTTTTGCATTTTCATTCAAGGTCACCTGGGCCGGCGAATCACTTCGCAAACCTGACCTCCTGCTAGACCCCCGAACGGACCATTGGGGCCATGGGACTTTCACCCCACGAGTCTCACGCCTGTACCGGTGTGCCACTCCATCTTGGATCCAACAGAGTTTTCCAGGGAATCGATTGGGTTAATACTTTGGACGGGACTAGACGACTGTTACCACGCTGGAAATCGGAAACTTACATCGCCGATACTGGGGTAAGAATCGGAGACCAGATAAAGGAGGGGCCGTGCTAAACGACGATCAGATCTTCCAGCTCATCCTGATCGTGGGATTTTTTCTGTGTGTCCCGTCGGCTTGTACCATCGGTTGAAATCTCAGGCCAGTGGTGAACAGCTCGATCGAAGCCAGGAGGGGACTTTCATCCTGGCCACGCTGCGGCCCCTCGGACTGGTAAGCATGGCGGCACTCGTGGCCTTCATGATTGACCCGGACTGGATGCGATGGTCGCAAGTCGGACTTCCGGTGTGGGCGCGCTGGTGTGGCGTCGAGATCGGCGCCTGTACTGCCGCGTTGCTGATCTGGGTCTTTCGCAGTTTGCGACAGTTCTCCTATCATCCCCTAGGAATCCCAAGGGCGTAATGCATCGGCGCGTTGCTACTCTAGAATGCCCGTGCAATGTTTTAATTTAAGCGGTCATCTTGATGCTGGATGGGGACGACGCCGGCACGGCGGAGTTATCGATGTGAATGGGGTTTAGGGGTCGCGAGTTCGAATCTCGCCGTCCCGAACAATATTTTCAATTACCTAGACAGATCGGCTTGGTTCCATCAGCACAAGTTGAGAGAAATCTTTGCGACTAGGGTCTCTTATTATCGCGTGCTCCCCCACGCGGCGGGAAACCCCCGCCTAACCGGCCTCCCAGTTCTGCCAGAAGAAAAGAGGCTAAAACCGCACCCTATACGCACCCTAGCGAATTTTGCCATCTTTATCCACTTTGACTGATTTGAGTTAATTGATTGATAAAACAAGAGATAAATTGGTAAGCCGTGCTGGACTCGAACCAGCGACCCTCTGCTTAAAAGGCAGAACTCTTGAGTTTCACAACCTCCTCAAAAACAACAACTTGTTGAAACCACAAATGTTACCTTTAGCTCATTTTCCCTGATTTTCCACGTTTTGGCAGATTTTGGAAAGCTTTTCACACACGGATTCACACACAGTCTAAGCCACATTTGAGGCTGCAGGACCTCCCAGTGCAAGGGTCAATTCATTGGTTTGCTCGACTCCAGGATCTCCATAGGTGTGGGTTGGTCAAGGTCTTTCGGATAGATCACGATAGGCCAAAGTCCATCAGAAAGTAGAGCCACTCACGTGCGACCATCTTTTTGTTCATTCTTCTCGGCCTTCTGAGAGTCTCTATCTTGGAACACCATAACAAGTCCCCCCACTACTCCGACCACCATAGCCCACTGAAGCAGCAATCGGGTGACATAAATAAGAGCCACAGTCCGTGGTGGATGTAAAAACCAGCCGTGTCCAAGGTAGCGTTCCCGTTCCAAACCCCCATGTCCCCCGGCAATTATGACCCAGGGCGGAAACAACCCCATAAGCATAAAAAGGGTTATTCCTGTCAAAATGACTGCCTTTTGCTTCGTGTTCACTTACACTAGCCTCGCTTCCTAGATCCAGTGATCGCAGGTGGAAGGCTTGTTCCTAGGTGGCGTTTACAGGGCCATTGAGACGCCCTCGGCTGCTATTCTAAACATATTCTCTCAAGATCTGGTACGTTTTAGTCGGGATCTTCAGTGCAATTTCTTCTAGTGAAAGGATTAGTAATGGTACGAGTCAAGTTCATTATTCTAATGGCAGTTCTACTGGACTGTGTGGCTCTAGGGAAAACGCTAACCGTTGTCTGCGAAGAGCCGAGAGGGCCGAGAGTCGACTACGGTGCCCTCGACCCGCTTACACCGTTTACAAAAGAGTACACGCTCGAACTAGGAGAAGATCGGGCCACAGGAGTCAATCCAGTTTTTGTCATTGATTTAACTGATCGAAAAAGCATGACCGTGATCTGGGGAGACACAAAGACCCTGCCAGAAGCAATTGCTAGACCTCCACAGGCAAAGGTATTCCCCATTGTCCACTATTCAGACGATCAGATTAGCGCCATAAACAGTTATTCGGGTGGCGTATGGGTGTTCTCTCTGTTTCACAAATTGGGTTTTGGGATTTTTACGAGGCAAAGTCACTATACGTTCGACGGCAATGCTCATGGTGAAGTTTTTTATTCGAAATGTCAATTTTCAGTGGCAGGGATCAAATAAAGTGTCAGGTATACGCTGGGCCGGGTGCTGGGAGGGGGTGTAAGACTGGGTAATTTATCGTCACTTCCCCACTTTGGGAAAAGGTGCTGCCTGTCCAGAAAAACATGTGATTGATGGGACAGTGTTGATGAGGCGGGAAACGGTACTTTTGGAGATACCAATCTGGTTGGCGATCTCCCTGATGCTCAGTCCCTGGCCCTTGAGTTTGTGAATCTCCTGGACATCGGCTTTCGTTCCTATGGGCCTACCCAGCTGCTTGCCGTTGCTCCTGGCCCGTCTGAGGCCCGCTCTGACCCTCTCAGCAATGATGTCCCTTTCCAGCTGGGCAACCGCGCTGATGATGGTGAAGATCGCACTGCCCAGGGGGCTGCTGGTGTCGATGTTTTCCTGGTAACTGACAAAGTCGATGCCCAGGTTGCGGAATTCCTCCAGCGCCAGGATCAGGTGTCTGGTGGATCTAGCAAACCGATCGAAGCGCCACACCAGGACCACCTCAAAGCGGCGCTTTCTGGCATCGTCCATGAGGGAGTTCAGAGCTGGCCTTGAGTCCTTGGTCCCACTGATGCCGTTGTCACAGTACTCCCCTGAAGATCTGCCAGCCACGGTCAGTGACGTAGCGCCTCAAATCTAGGATTTGACTGTCCGTGGATTGGTCCAAAGTGGAGACCCGAGCGTAGATGCCGACTCGGGGTTGGGGTAAACTCTGTGAAGCCATTGCAACCTCCCAACAGGTTGTGGTGGTCAGGGCTTGTCGGGTGCGTCCCCACCCTTCAGGCCCGCTTATCCACCAGGGTTAAGGTTTACTGCCCTTCTGCTTCCGTGGCCTCCCGCCCTTTTTTCCGTTTTCCCGGCTGGTGATTGCCTTGCGCGTTGACGTGCTCCGGCCCATTTGCCGGGCAGCCAGAACAAGAGGAAGGTCCTTTCCGCAGTACGGGCATTGCATCTGTTGATAGGATATCCTAACGTTAGATTAAAGTAAAGAGAAAACTGCATCCGGTTTGAAAAAACTCATGCACAGGCAGTTACCCCGCATCGCGCGGCGACGAAGGTGATAATCTGGTTAACAGGGTTGCGGGTCGCCCGCTGGCTCCCACGTGACGCGCAACGTTAGACAGATAGGATTAGTCCACATTTGGGGATTCGATCTTTTCGATTCGGTACTCATGACCCTGATCAGTACTACAACCGCTAGCGTGATAGGGATTTTCCTACTCGTTGCGAAGTATCTATTCAGTCGCCCGATTGGAATTTCAAACTGACCCACTACCGTCGAGTGAGGCGAGTTGATCTTCCCTGCTGGCTCAGATAGCTTTCCAGCAAGGAGGTTAATCCCGTGAAAAATGCAGCCGCATTCCTTGTGCTGGGACTTTTGTCCTTGGGATTGGCTATGGGGCAATCAGATGAAACGAAGCAAGATGTTGAAACCCATCGCACGGTTGCCCTCCAAACGAACATGGGCTCATGAAAAGGAAAAAGGTGTGGCATCTAAAGCGCACTGCATGACTCTATTCACATATTGGAGCAGTAAGACGGGCGAGAAGTGTGAGGGGCCATATCGCAGACGGAAGAGACTGATGAGGTCCCTATGTCGGAAAGCTAGGGTCAAATCTTTTCAATTTCATGGCCTGCGACACTCTGGGGCTTCAGTGATGGAACGAAACAATGTGCCCATAGGAAGCATCCAGAGAATTCCGGGGCATGAAAACCGTACAACCACGGAAATCTATCTGCACAGCATCGGTGGAGCGGAACGTGAGGCTCTGGAAATTTATGAGCAAGCCAGGTCGAAATTCTCACACGGAGTCTCACACAAGAACACTAACGAGGGAGGGTTGATCACGGTAAGTCATTGATAAGTTTGGTGAGCCGTGCTGGACTTGAACCAGCGACCCTCTGCTTAAAAGGCAGATGCTCTACCACCTGAGCTAACGGCTCACATTATTTGGACTCAACAGTTTGAAGATGTTTATGAGAATCCTGATTTTCTCGCTTAGTGAATAGCGTAGTGAAACCTTTCAAGATTCTCTCCACAGTTTTAGCCTTATGGCTCGGGCTTAAGTGCGCGTAGCACTCAACCATGTTCAGGCTCTCCCACCTACCCAACTCCTAAGATGGTTTGGAGGTCGCTACCGGCCAGAGCCAGGCGTGAGGCGAATGTGTGCCCCAAAACATATGGCGTAACATCGGTCAGTTTAGCATTTCGACATGCCGTTTCAAACGCGTTAAGACAAGGACTTGTATTGGTTCTCGTTGTTCTCCAGCGTGAACACCCATTCACTCTTGATCCTGAGGATTTTTCTTTTCGAGGCTATACACAGTTTGGTCCTGTTGATTAGGAGAATCCTCATTTCTTCAGTGTTGGCAAAAGCACCCTGAAACGTCATTTCCGGATTCTTTACGCCGGGTCCAACGTCCGGCAGGTATTTGGTGGCTCGATCTTACCCAGAGAACAGCTTCTGCAGCCGCGGACTTTCTTCTAAGATGATGGTTTCGCTGCGATTAGGACCGATCGAGATAATGGAGATATCCGTCTTAATTAATTGGGAGATCCGTAGCAGGTAAGCCCTGGCCCGGTCGGGAAGATCCCGGTAATTCTGGATTTGTGAGGTATCCGTCTTCCAGCCGGGATGGGTTTCATAAACCGGAGTAACTTTTCCTAGAACACTGACATCCGTAGGGAAAAAGCGCATCGGTTCCCCGCGAACCTCGTAACCCACACAAATCCTAATTTCGTCGAGCTGATCTAGAACATCCAGTTTGGTAATGACCAGGGTGTCTAGATCGTTGATCATCGAGGCATAACGAACCACCACGGCATCAAACCATCCGCAGCGGCGAGGCCGACCTGTAGAAGCTCCAAACTCAGCGCCCTTCTTCTGAATTTGTTGGCCCACCTCGTCGGTCAACTCCGTCGGAAAGGGCCCACCTCCGACTCGTGTGGTATAGGCCTTGGCGATACCGATTATTCCCCCGATCTGACTAGGCCCAACTCCTGTCCCCGTGCAGGCGCCCCCTGCAATGGCATTGGAAGAGGTGACAAACGGATAGGTCCCGTGGTCTACATCCAAAAGAGTCCCTTGAGCGCCTTCAAAGAGGATTCTTTTCCCCTCCAGAACAGCTCGGTTCAAATATTCCACGGTATCGGTCACAAAGGGCAAAATTCGAGGAGCCATGTCCATATAGGAAAGATAGATTTCTTCAGGGTCTAATTCATTCACCCCATAAACGTCTCGCAGAATTCGATTCTTGAACTGGACGTTGCTCTGGGTCTTTGTCTTGAAGAGATCGGGGTAGAGCAGGTCACCAACGCGGACTCCTCGGCGGCCCATTTTATCTTCATAACAGGGTCCGATTCCTCTACTGGTGGTCCCAATTTTGTCAGCGGCCCGACGATCCTCTTCAGCCACTTCAACGGCTCGGTGGTAAGGCATGATGAGATGGGCTCGATTACTGACAAAAAGCCGGTCCAGAACATCTATCTTGAAGCTCTGGAGCATCTTGACCTCGTCGTCGAATGCAAAGGGGTCAAGCACTACGCCATTGCCAATCACACAAATCTTACCAGGATGTAGGATACCGGAGGGAATCAGATGGAGAACGTACTTTTGATTCCGAAGGGTTATCGTGTGACCGGCGTTGTGACCGCCCTGGTAACGGGCCACAATATTGAACCGTTCAGTAACGAGGTCGACAATTTTTCCCTTTCCTTCATCTCCCCACTGTGTCCCGACAATGACGACGTTAGACATGGCTCCAAGAGCAAGAGTAAGAAAGCCGCCGAAAAGCGGGTCGACGCTGTTTCATCCCTTGCTGCCTCTACGCTTTCGCCTAACCGAGGTACACCTGAACCCAAGGAGCAAAAGAGCAGGTCCTTATCGTGTTCGATTCCCTGGTTTTCCCGCGTGAAATCCTTACAGTTGGGCTTCGATCATCTTGGAGATGTTATTCTTAGAGGTCGCCCCAATTAGCTGCTCTTTAATCGTTCCCCCTTTGAATAACAATAAGGTAGGAATCCCCTTGATGTTGTACTTCACTGAGGTTTCAGTGTTCTCATCTACATTCAACTTGACCACCTTGGCACGATCAGCATATTCTTCAGCGATTTGATTGACCGTGGGGGTTAACATCCTGCAAGGGGCGCACCAGGGCGCCCAAAAGTCTACCAAAACCGGTTTGTCTGACTGCAGAACTTCCTCTTCAAAAGTGTGATCTGTGACCTCTTGAACATTATCGCTCATAAAGTTTCCTCCGGAGTTAGTTTTTAAGCCTACCCTGACGCGCCTGATACACGCAAGCTATGCTAGCATATGTGGAAGGCCATGGTCATAAAATTCCCGGCAAAAAAAAACCTGGGACAGCATTTTTTGACCGACACCAACTACTGCAGAAAAATTGTTCGCTACGCCCAAATCCAGCCCGGCGACACCGTGGTTGAAATTGGTCCCGGGACAGGACAACTTACCAAGGTCTTATTGGTCGCCGCAAAAAAAGTAATTGGCCTCGAATTCGACACTGAATTGGTTCAATATCTCAAAGATCATCTGCCAGACATTGGATCCAAGGAACCTCATTTAACCCTGATCGAATCCGACGTCTTGACTTTTGATTGGAGCAACATCCTAAACCAAGGCCCTGTCAAAATTATTGGTAACCTTCCCTACAACATCTCGACGCGCATATTGATGAGAATGTCAGAAAGCAAAAATTGGTTTCAAAGCTTCACGTTTATGGTTCAGAAGGAGGTGGCTGACCGTATTCTCGCCTCTCCCCCCAGCAAGGACTACGGCTATTTTACCCTGTTGATGGAGTACCATTTCAAGCGACTCGCAGGATTTAGCGTGCCTCCTGACGTCTTTACCCCAAAGCCGAGGGTGGAGTCCTATGTCATGCAGTTGATCCCCCGAGAGTCTCCTTACCCAGAACTCGACTACACCCATTTCCTTTATTTAATCCAGAAGGCGTTCCAACACCGTCGAAAAACGCTCTGGAACAATCTCAAGATTGTGGTTGAAAATTCTGAAGCTCTGAGGACAGCCTTCGCAAACTGCCAGATCGGGCGGCGGGATCGGCCTGAGGAAGTGGGTTTGGACCAGTATATCTGTCTGACCCGCATGGTATAATCTGTAGTTCTAAATGAGCAGTTCTTTGGAAGTAATTCCACTCGGCGGCCTGGGGGAGTTTGGGATGAATTGCACGGCTCTCCGCTATGGTCAAGACATGATTTTGATCGATGCGGGGATCTCCTTTCCCAGCAGCCATTTGGGTCATGATCTTGGGGTGGACGTAATCGTGCCGGACATCTCCTTCCTGAAGGAAAACCAAGAGCAGCTGCGCGCCATTTTACTGACTCATGGACACGAAGATCATGCAGGAGGCGTTTTTTACGTCGTTAATGAGATCCCTCGACCTCTGTACGGCAGTCGATTGACACTGGGATTGGTGGCCGAAAAGTTCAAGGAGCGCCAATGCCAGGATATAGTTTCACTGCACCCGATTGAGGCCCGACAGAAGCTCGAGCTGGGCCCTTTTCTGATCGAACCGCTTCACGTTACTCATTCCTTTCCCGACGCATTTTGTTTCGCCATCCGTACTCCGGTGGGAGTAATCATTTGGACAGGGGATTATAAATTTGACCAGAGTCCGATCGATCGTAAGCTAAGCGACGTTACCAGGCTCTCAGAATATGGTGAACGAGGTGTTCTAGCTTTATTTTCTGACAGTACCAACAGCGACCGGAAAGGTCTGTCTCCCTCCGAATCTTCTCTTTACGAACCTCTCCGTAGTCTCTTCCACCGGGCTGAGAAGAAAATCACTGTGGCCTGTTTTTCCAGCAGTATTCACCGGATGCAGATCCTTGCAGACCTGGCTCTGGAGTCTAACCGGAAGCTCCTTCCGGTTGGGCGTAGCATTATTTCCAATATTCGAACCGCCACGCGCTTAGGGTATCTTCACCTGCCCACAGATCTGCTCATTTCGACTGATGATTTGCAACATCTGCCAGCTGACCGGATCTTGATTCTGGCAGCGGGTAGCCAGGGAGAGCCAATGTCTGCGTTAAGTCGTCTCGCGGTCAATGAACTGAAGAAGGTTAAGATTGAGAAAGGTGATACCATCATCCTTTCGGCACGAATTATTCCCGGAAACGAGGGGTTGATCTCGAACATGGTCAATCACTTCTATCGTCGCGGCGCGCCTGTTTACGACTCCGGGTTTTCCGAAGTTCATGTTTCCGGACACGGTTTTCGCGACGACCTGAAGTTGATGATCAACTTGACACGCCCCAAGTTTTTCATCCCCATTCATGGTGAGTTCAGGCAGTTACAAACACACGCCTGGCTGGCCAAAAACCAGGGAATTTCCCAAGATAATATCCGTATCATTGAAAATGGCGATATTCTAAAACTGACCTCAAACGGAGCGGAAGTGTCGGGAAAGACCACGGTGGGAAGGCGATTTATCGAGGAAGGTGTTATGGAGGAGGTTCATGATGTCGTCTTGAGAGACCGTCGCTACCTATCCGCCGATGGCTTTCTTCTCGTGGTCTTGAGACTCGACCGGTTCAGCGGCGAATTGATTGGAGATCCCGAGTTGATCTCTAGAGGTTTTGTGTTGGCCGAGTCATCTGCGGATCTGATGCAACTGGTTCGCCAAGAGATCGCTACAACTGTCCAGGTCACTCCAGTGGAGGAAAAACAAGACGAAAAACTGTTTAAGCAAATTTTGCAAAAGCATTTGAAGCGGTTTTTGCGAAAAAAAACCGGTAAGAGACCAATGATCGTGTCGGTGATATTGGGAATTTGACCGACAAAAAATCGACCACTGCCCACTGGACACGAATCTCCTTCCGATGCTGCGTTAGAGAACCGGGGACCTGAGAACTAGCTTTCAAACGGGAAAACAACGGTTCGTGATCAGTCGAGAGTGTTCAGCGGAGAAATGCCATGGCTGTTTTTCGCAAGCAAACGGGCAGCGAGTTGTTAGGGCTGTTACTTTTGGCCTGCTCTATTTTACTCATTCTCGCCTTGGTGACGTACCACCCGTTTGATCCGTCTTTTAACGTTTCTTCGCCCTATTCAGGCTATGCCAACTATGTGGGAAAGGTCGGCGCCTGGCTTTCCGACCTACTGCTTCAAGTTTTGGGTTGGGCGGCCTTTTGTTTGCCATTGCCCGCGCTGGCAGTAGGCTACAAGAAAATCCGCGGCAGACCACTTGACCGTCCTTTCCTCAAACTATTTGGGTTTTGCTGCACAGTCATGGCTATGAGTGCTGGTCTCACCTTGCTGTCTTCCTCTCTGACCGAAACAGGCGATTTCACCCAGGGTGGTGTGGCTGGAATTCTGTTCTCTGACCTCCTCCTGAGCTATCTCAACCGGCCTGGTTCGCTGATCGTGGCGGGCACCGTGCTCGTCCTTTCGTTGGTCCTGACCACTCGTTTCTCAGTGGATGCGACTCTGATTTGGATTGACAATCGGGAGTGGAACTTCCTGCCAGCCTTGAGGAGAGGCTACAGGGACTGGAGTAAACGCCTTCGAGATCGCAAGGAAGTGGCTCGACTAAAGGGACAGACGAAAACCCTGGTGACTCAACCTCTTCCCCGAAAGGTGGTTTTAGAAAGGCCAGGAAAAAAGAGCAGTCCAGTTGCGGAAGAGTTTGACGATGGGGAAGTCGAGGGTCGACCCTCGATTGGCTTAGCGGATAGTTTTACCAATGCCTTAGCTCAAGAGACAGAACGTCCGGTGGAGGGGCTTTTAGAAACGCCACAGACAAACTTCATCGATAGACCCTATCGGTTCCCCCCCCTTGATTTTCTACAAAGCTCCTCAGAGGAAGACGAAATTGATGAACAAGGTTTAATCCAGCGAGCCCGGAAACTGACCGTCAAGTGTGCCGAGTTTGACGTGTACGGGCGAGTTGTACAGATTCATCCCGGTCCTGTTGTGACCACGTTTGAATTCACACCCGACCCAGGGGTGAAGTACAGTCGGATCACAAATTTGGCTGACGACCTTTGCTTGGCTCTCAAAGCGGAATCAGTTCGCATTGACCGAATTCCGGGGAAAAATACGGTGGGAATCGAAGTGCCCAACATTCAACGCCAGGTGATTTGCCTGAAGGAAATTCTTTCTGCGTCGGCCTTCGAACAATCTCGCTCCAAGTTAACGCTTGGTCTCGGAAAACTCATTAACGGCAATATCTACATCACGGATTTGGAGCGCATGCCTCATCTACTCATTGCGGGCGCGACAGGATCGGGAAAAAGCGTCGCCCTCAATTGCATGGTCTGTTCCATTCTGTATAAAAGTTCACCCGCGGAAGTACGCTTCCTCATGATCGATCCGAAGCGCCTTGAATTGGGGATCTATGAGGGCATTCCTCACTTGCTCACCCCGATTGTCACCAATCCAAAACAAGCGGCGAATGTCTTAAACTGGGCTGTTCACGAGATGGAGGAACGCTATCGAATCTTGGCACAACATGGGGTTCGGAATATCGGGCAATATAATCGGTTGGTCAAGGACGAAGCCCACCGTGTCGAGGAGAACGAAGCCACGCCGCTACCTTATATTCTGATCATCGTGGATGAACTTTCCGATTTGATGATGACGGCGGGAAGAGAAGTCGAAGCCGCCTTGACGCGTCTAGCACAAATGGCGAGAGCTATCGGAATCCACCTGATTCTTGCCACACAGCGACCTTCCGTTGACGTTCTCACTGGTTTGATCAAGGCCAATTTTCCTTCCCGTATTTCTTTCGGAGTTTCATCGAAGGTGGACTCTCGTACAATTCTTGATTGTAATGGTGCTGAGCAATTGTTAGGACAGGGGGATATGTTGGTTTTGTCACCCGGGACTTCGCGCCTGGTACGGGTCCACGGAGCTTATCTCAGCGAAAAGGAAATCAATAAGATTACACGTTTTCTCAAACAGCAAGCTCAACCTGAATATCAGGAAGATATTCTTTCTATTGGCGCACAAAAGGAGAAGGGGTTTCCAGATAAAAGTCATCTTGAGGACGATCTCTATGAAGAGACGGTCCGCTTTGTTATCGAAACCAGAAAAGCTTCGACGTCACTACTTCAAAGACGTTTTCGTATCGGCTATGGCCGGGCGGCACGACTCCTGGACCGGATGGAACAGGAAGATTTAATTGGGCCGCCAGATGGGAGTAAGGCACGCGAAGTGTTGGGCTCCGCTAACTACTTTAGCGAGATCAACAAAGAGTAATGGAGGACTCGGGGAAGCCTATTACATGGTTCCGTTTGGTTTACTATTGCTCTCACACTTCAATTTCAAACCCTCTAGAACACTCCAGTTCAGATGTAGCTCTTCCCTTTTGACGCGCAATCTTATAAAATTACTACCATGATGAGAGGGTGTTATTTACTTGCCCTTCTTGTTTTTCTAGTTTTCGGATCGATTAAAGCAGGCAAAAAAACCCCTCTTCCTCCCCGCTTTAGTGTAGGCGTTGACGTGGTGACGGTTCGTGTCACGGTTACCGACCCGCTTAACCGTTATGTGATCGGTTTGGGGAAAGAGCACTTCAGAATATTTGAGAATAAGATCGAGCAGACTATCACTCATTTTTCAAACGAGGACTCTCCCGTCAGCGTGGGTGTCATTATGGATGTGAGTGGATCCATGAGGGATAATATTCTGAGTGCTCGAACTTCCGTTGTCCGTTTCTTGGAGCGAGGTAATACAGATGATGAGTATTTCCTGATTACTTTCAACGAGAGATCTTCTCTGATACAAGATTTTACACCCCGCAGCGAGAACGTCCGAAACGTGATGGCCTTTACCAATACCAAGGGCCGTACTGCACTCTTTGACGGCATGTATCTAGGTCTGCAGAAAATTCGTGAGGCTCAGAACGAAAAAAAAGCTCTCATCGTCATTACTGATGGAGAGGATAACAGTAGCCGCTACACCTTTAGCGAAGTCAGAGATTTTGCTAAAGAATCTGATGTGCAGATTTATGTGATTGGAGAGCGAGGCGACTTGGGTTTTGGAAGAGGTATCATCCGTGAATTAGTGGGCTTGACAGGCGGTCGTACCTTTTTCCCTAACAATTTAAGGCAATTGGATTATCTCTGCGACATCATTCATACGGAGCTGCGGAATCAGTATCTGGTGGGTTATACCTCGACTGACCGTGACTACGACGGGCGTTGGCGTAAGATCAAGGTTCAGTTGAAACCGCCCGAAGGACTACCTAAGCTCAGTGTTCGCTCAAAGCAAGGTTATTTCTCTCCCCTCAAGTAGATCGACTCTTTAGGAGTTTACAAGGTATCCTACTAAATAGGGGACTGTCAGAGTTGGTAGCAAAAGTTGGCAAGTTGAGCGACTCAGACAAGAACTTTTGAATTCCCCCGGTTGGATCTACGATCTAGAGATGAAAAAGCAGTTTGTTTTGGCGGTGTGCTTTCTGGTGTCGACCCTGGTGATGGGCTTTCATAGTGATGAAGAGCGTAGGAACTTCCCTGCTCTAAACAAGCATAGGGCGTCAGTCAAGGATGTTAATGATCGCAAAGTATTGGCTCAATTTCGAACCGAGGTCGACCAAGTCGTGCTCTACGCGGCCGTTTATGACCAGAACGGTCAACTAGTTTCCACACTGAATCTCGCGGATTTTGCCGTCTTTGAAAACAAGATCCAACAGGAGCTCACCTACTTTGGTCAAGATGATATTCCTTCTACAATCGGCATTGTCATGGACAAGAGCGGTAGCATGCGCAACAAGTGGCAGCTGGTCGTTCAAGCAACTGGATTCTTTCTTTTAATGAATAACCCTCAAAATGAACTATTTTTGGTCGACTTTGACAACGAAGTATTATTAGAAGAGGACTTCACTCGAGATGTCGAAGACATACGTGATGCCCTCGACAATATCATTGTTTCGGGCGGCACCGCACTCTATGATGCTATTTCACTGGCTGTGGAAAAGGCTCAGAAGGGGTCTGAGACAAGAAAGGTAGTCTTTGTGTTTACCGACGGAGAAGATAAAGACAGTTATTATAGCCACGAGGAGTTGGTTGATCAGGTTCGGGAATCCAACGTCCAGGTCCACATCGTGGCCTTTTTGGATCCCGAGCTGAGTGATTATGGCTCCTTCTTTGGCATTTTCAAATCCCAGAAAGAGAAGATACAGAAGAACCTCGATGCCATTGCTGAATACTCAGGTGGAAAGGCTTTTTTTCCAGAACAAATCGAAGAACTAAACAACATTTTCAAGGGAATTGCACAAGAACTGCGTAAGCAGTACCGACTTTCCTACGTCTCCAATAATCCAGTCCTGGACGGAAACTGGCGTGAAATCAATGTGGTAGTTAAAGGCGCGAGGGAGAAAGGATTGAAGGTGAGAGCAAAGAAGGGGTACTACGCGAAAAAGGAAACGGCTCCTGCTGATTCCCGGGATTGACTTGGGATCGTTTGACGCACTATCCTGTGTTTCATGAGTGAGTTAAGGTCCAAGAAAATCTGGCGTAACGGGGAGTTTGTGGACTGGGAAGAGGCTACTGTCCACGTTATGTCGCACGCCCTTCATTACGGTACTTCCTGGTTTGAAGGGATCCGCTGTTATAAGAACGCTCGAGGCTCGGAAGTCTTTCGGTTATGCGAACACGTCAATCGCCTCTTTGACTCCTGCAAGATCTATCGCACCGAAATTCCCCTCACCCCACCCGAGATTTGCGATGCTATCTTGGAGACGATTCGTCTCAATGAACTGGAACATTGCTACATCCGTCCTTTGGTCATTCGCGGCGCCGGCAGTATCGGTGTGAACGCGGCGGAGGCAGTGGTGGAAACGTTTCTGATGGTGTGGGAATGGGGAAGTTACCTCGGGGAGGAAGCTACCAGGACCGGAGTCGATGTTTGTGTCTCCAGTTGGAGTCGAGCAGCCCCCAACACGTTCCCCACCATGGCAAAGGTGGGAGGCAACTATATTAACAGTGTCCTGATCAAAACGGAGGCAATTACCAACGGTTTTACGGAAGGTATTGCCTTGGATGCCTTTGGGTACATCAGCGAGGGCAGCGGCGAGAATATTTTTTTAGCGCGTGATGGAAAACTCTTTACCCCTCCCGCCAGCAGCGCGATTTTACCAGGTATCACCCGCAACAGCGTCATGATTCTGGCCCAAGATCTGGGCTACGAAATATTGGAACAAAACATACCTCGCGAGATGCTTTACGTTGCGGATGAGATTTTCTTGACCGGCACTGCCGCTGAAGTCACACCCGTTCGCTCGGTCGATCGCGTCGTGGTCGGCAAAGGGAATCGAGGTCCCATCACTACCGATATCCAGCAAGAGTTCTTTGATTATGTTGAGGGGAAGATAGACGATCATTATGGTTGGATGACAAGTGTTTACAAGGAGGATCAGGTCGAAAGAGCTTGAATCTTTATCGTACCAACTTCTGGGAGACAGGTGGACAGGAAAGGTTCTGCCCGTGGCATTTTGCTTCCGAAAAAGTGTACTAATCGTCATTGCCCCGAATGGTTGCAGGGCCTGGCATCTGGGCGCATGGTGTTCGCAACGCGATCTGCAGGGTTCTCACCATGTGTCACTAACGATCCCAGCGCTATTCTGGAATCAAACCAACCTCAACATTAAACGCACAAGTAAGGAAGTTGCGACCGCCACTATGACGGATGCTTTATTCCTGTAAGCCACTTCATGACCTTTTCCACCGTTTACAATCGTGCCTTGGGGCTGCTTTCGAGGCGGAACCATAGTCGATATGAACTCCGCCGCAAACTTTTACGAAAGGGTACATCCGATGTTTTAGACCAAGTTTTAGACCATCTAGAGAGCCAGGGGTACTTAGACGACCAGGGTTTTGCCTACGAGCGGGCCCTCAGGCAGCGTCAATCTAAATACTGGGGTAGCCGTAAGATCTCCAACGATTTAAGAAGTTTAGGGATCAGTGAGAGGATTATTCTGGAGGTTCTGGAACAAGTTGAAAACGAGTGTGCAGAAGCCAGGAGCCTAAAGGAGGCAGTTCAATTCTGGGTTGAGCGATTTGGACCTCTTCAAACGGTCTCTCAACTTAAAAGACTCTATGATCATTGCGCCCGTCTCGGGCACGGTCCCCAGATTGTACGAGAGGAATTGAGACCATTTTTTAAGGTGACGGAGGAAAACTCCCGAGATCGATTATGAAAACCAGCAGTGAGATTAGGAAAACTTTTCTAACCTATTTTGCGGATCGAGGTCACAAGCAGGTGAGAAGTAGCTCGTTAATACCGGAAAACGACTCAACGCTGCTTTTCACCAACGCTGGGATGAATCAATTCAAAGATGTTTTTTTGGGACTGGAGAAGCGTCATTATACACGGGCAACGAGTAGCCAGAAGTGTATGCGCGTCAGCGGCAAACACAATGATCTGGAGGCCGTGGGACGAACGACTCAGCATCATACGTTCTTTGAGATGCTTGGCAACTTTTCGTTCGGCAATTATTTCAAAAAAGAGGCTGTCGAGTACGCATGGGAATTGTGTACCGACGTCTATGGGCTCGCTCGTAATCAGCTTTACATCACCGTTTTTCGCGAAGATGAAGAGGCCTTCACCTTGTGGAGAAGACACATTGGAATCGCCGAGACTCACATCTCCCGACTGGATGCACTTGACAATTTTTGGACCATGGGAAAGACCGGTCCATGCGGTCCTTGCTCGGAATTACATTATGACTTTACCGTCAGTCCCGCCGGTCACACCGACTGCACTATCGGATGTGACTGTGGTCGCTACGTCGAGATCTGGAATTTGGTATTTATGCAATTTAACCGTGATGCTTCAGGTCGAATAACCTCTTTACCCTCTCCTTCGATTGACACCGGGATGGGACTGGAAAGAATCGCCTCTGTATTGCAAGGCGTTCGAAGCAATTACGACAGCGATTTATTTAGGCCTCTTCTAGAAGAAGCTAGTCGCCTCACTGGTGTTAGTTACGGAGAAGATGAACGGGAAGATGTGAGCTTGCGTATATTGGCAGATCACAGCCGTGCCAGCACGTTTCTAATCAGTGATGGGGTGGTACCAGGCAGCACAGGACGAGGTTACGTCTTGAGAAAAATCTTACGCCGTGCTATCCGGCACGGGAAAATGCTTGGAACAAAGAAACCTTTTATCTATACATTGACTGCCCTTGTTTCTGAACTCATGAAAGAGACTTATCCGGAATTAGAAGTAGGTCGTGATTACATGGCCAAGGTTGTCAAGTATGAAGAAGAAAAGTTCGGAGAGACCCTTAGCCATGGAATGCATCTATTCGATGAAATCTTTGAAAAAACAACAGGACAAGGCAAAACCAGTCTTCCTGGCAATGAAATATTCCGTCTTTACGATACCTTTGGTTTTCCTCTGGACTTGGCCCGGGAGATTGCAAGCGAGCGGCAGGTGCAGATTGATGAAAAGGGATTTTATGCGGAACTGGAAAAACAGCGAGAGCGTGCTCGGGCCAGCTGGAAAAGTGGGAAGAAAGTTATAAAGAAGATCTATCAGGAACTGGCGGATCAGGGTCTGCACACGAAGTTTTCCGGATACACCCAGATCACTGACGTCCCCGGTCACATCTTAGCCATTCTGAAGGGAGAGAGAACCATCGAGGAGTTGAGTGATGGTGAAACGGGAGCCGTGATCTTGGATCGAAGTCCCTTTTATGCCGAGGCAGGTGGTCAGATCGCTGACAAAGGGATAATAGAGAGTGAAACCGATCTGGCCAGGGTCGAGGAGGTGGTCTACAGCCCTGTAACTGGACTGAGACTGCACGAGGTGAAGGTTCTACATGGTGGCTTGAAACCAGGAGACAGTATTCGTTCCACGGTACCGTCGAGTGAACGCCAAAGCACAGCTCGAAACCACACGGCTACACATCTGCTGCATGCTGCCTTGCGGCAAATCCTAGGTGATCATGTCAAGCAGTCTGGCTCGCTGGTGGCACCAGATCGTCTCCGATTTGACTTTACCCACTATAGAGCCCTTAGCCCAGCGGAAATTCGCGAGATCGAAGAATCGGTTAATCAAAAGATCCGAGAAAACATACCAGTTCGTACTAAAATCCGTGACCTGGAAGAAGCCATTCAGAAAGGAGCAATGGCGCTCTTTGGCGAAAAATACCAAGAACGGGTGCGCGTGGTGGAGATCTCGGGTTTCAGCACGGAGCTGTGCGGCGGAACCCATGTCGACCGGACCGGCGATATCGCTCTCATGAAAATTCACAGCGAGTCCAGTATTTCAGCAGGAGTGCGCCGAATTGAAGCACTGACGGGTGAAAGTGCCCTCTCTCACTTTCTAGAAGACGAAGATGTCCTGAACAAACTAGCCGATGACCTGCAGGTGCGCCGGGCCCAGTTGGTCCAGTCCATCGAAAAAATAAGCCGTGAACTGAAAGAAGCCAAAAAGCAAATCGAGCAACTGCAACTGAAAGTGGCACAAAATAATAGTTGTGATGCGCTGGAAAAGGTGCGCGAGATCAAAGGTATTCGTGTTCTTTCCCAGCAGGTCGAGAATCTGGATCAGAATAGCCTGCGCGTTTTAGCTGATCAACTGAAGAATCGATTGAAATCCGGTGTTGTGGTTTTGGGGATGGCTTTGAACGGCAAGGTGAGTTTAATCGCCATGGTGACGCCCGATCTCACCGACCAGGTAAAGGCAAACGATTTGATCCAAGAGATAGCTCAGCTATTGGGCGGAGGAGGTGGAGGCAAGGCAGATATGGCAGAAGCAGGAGGAAAAGATCCGTCACAGCTGGGGGAAGCACTGGATCACGTCTATCGTTTCGTGGCAAAATGCGTGAGGTGTAGATAAGCACTCGCGGGTCCGACTCCGCCTGTTCTAAGAAAGGTACACGGGCGATGGCTAATAGAAGAAAATGCGTCGAGCGGCTATAACTTTTTTGAGTTTACTGCATCTTAGTTACGATATGCGAGTATTCGGAGTTCTTTTGATCTGCTTTACCACAACGACATCAGCAGGTGGGATCCAATCTTACATTAACGAAAGCGGTGTAAAGGTTTTCACTAATCTAGGAACGAGCCATAGAAAAATCCGACTTGCTCCCCAGCAGAATCGGAGCTCACAATATCCTGCCCTAATCAGCGATTTAGCGGGACGGTATAGTCTGGACGAAAACCTGGTCAAAGCTATTGTGAGTGTTGAAAGCAACTACGACCCGCTGGCAATCTCACCCAAAGGATGTAAAGGGCTCATGCAATTGCATCCTGACACCGCACAGCGTTTTGGAGTTCGAAACATTTTTGATCCTGCTGAAAACATTGAAGGCGGAATTAAATATTTGCGATTTCTGATGAACTACTTCAACCATGATCTACAACTGGTCCTGGCTGCCTATAATGCCGGAGAAAATGCTGTTACTCGCTACGGAGGTATTCCTCCCTATCGAGAAACGCGAGATTATGTGCAAAAGGTCCGGGCACTTTACTATAGCTTGAAGCCTGTACTTGAAATCTGGGAGCAGGATTACCAAGTCTATCGTCTTGTCTTGCCCGGCGGGCGTATTCTCTTTACCAACACTCCCAGGCTGACAGGCCTCAGCTAGCCCGTGTCCACTCCCCTCACAGGATGACGCCGTTCTTTTATGAAGGCCCCGATCTCGTTACACCTGCAGGCTGACAACAGTAGTGTGACACCCCTTTGAGCTATTATTCTGGGTACTTAAGTTCAACAGCACACTGCAGTGTTTGCTTCTGGCAGGCGCCTCGAAGTGGCGACGGTGATCCACTGATCGGTAATAATCGTTTTGAATAAGCACTTCGGGTTCGCTTTCCTTTTCCTTCTGGCGTTCTTGACGTGTTTCCCGTCGCTTGCGGAATCGACAATTCAGCAATACCTTTCCGTCATTTCCGATTATAACTTTGAAAAAGTTGCAGAGCTCTCGACATGGCAAGATCGCGATGAAATTGGACCTTTTAGCCTAGATGTCCTCAAAGATTATGTTCCGCTTGCTTATTCCCGTTGGACAGTGGACTCCAAACTAGGAAAGGCGATTCCGGTGGGAGAACTTGAAGTTTATGAGATGAGTAGCTCCCCTGGAGCGTTCGGAGTTTTTTCGATTTGGAGATATTCGCTTGGGACAGGTGGTAGATTCGAGATTGCTGTCGATAATTGGCACTCTGGTCAAAGCCTGATTTTTTGGGGCGGCCGGTATTTCTTCCACCTTAAGGGCTCTTCACATTCAGATGTTGTGGAGGAAACTTTTCGCAACTTGGCCCTAGCGCTCATGAATGCAATTCCCTTAACTAATGTTTACCCAGTGACCGTTACCCATCTTCCTGAAGAGCGTTTGATCGAAGAATCAATTCGATTCTATCTAGGAGAGGCCTCACTGACTGCGCATCAGGACTTTCCGAGACATCTTATTTCCCAATTGGGTTTCGAAGACCGTATCGAAATCACTTACGCTCGATACGCGCCGGCTGGGCACCCCCTTTTTCTCGTCGGCTACCCGACTCCCATCCTCGCGGCACAATACTTCATAGGTTTACAAAATACCCTCCAAGCCCATTTTTCGCCCCAAAGAATCCACATTAAACGCGCAGGCATCCTGGTTTCTATCTTCGTAGGTCCCGAAGAAGAAGCTGGTGAGATTCTTGCTAGAGTAGACTATTCCCCTACCGTCAAGTGGATCTATGAAAAAAAGGCTGATCTCAAGGAACAAAGGCGTGAGGTGATCAGTTTTTTGGAAAGGGTGAGAAGATTTATTATTGCCATCCTGTTTTATCTGTTGATCACCCTAGGAACGGGTGTGGTGCTGGGACTGCTCCGTTATCTGTTGCTACAGTGCTTTCCCGTTGTTGCTGAAAGAGGTAAGGTTGTCTGTCTGAAAATCGACCGTTGAAAAAGCTTAGTAGTTGTGTCCCTGGGACTTGAAATCTTTTTGCCTAGGTTTCCTCCACTGACGACTTCCACAGAGAGCCTGCATGGGGTTCGGTGGATTTAGAGCTTCCTTTTCCTCGCCCACCGCCCGTAAGCTCATTTTCCTCTAATTACCTGGTCAACTGCTGCATTCGAGGCCTCTCATGCCAGAGAATCCTGAGACTTGGAGGGCAAAACCGAGAAGAATTGGGCGGCCCGCTCAAAGTCATCATGTTCCATCCCGTTCATGCTGAGTACGATCTGATCGATGTATCGAACTTCTTTCAGTTCCTTGACAATGAGGTGAATCGCTTCTCCCCCCAACTCGGAGTAAAGACGAGGTACCACAAAGTGATGGATAGGTTTTGTGCGTGTTCACTAAGCACAGCTTCCAACTTCTCCAGATCCCTGTTGGCGAAACAATGGAGAGTACTGATCAAACTCTCCCCCTGTTAAAAATCGGCTGGGGTGTCAGAAAACATCTAGTGTTCCCGCAGACAAAGTCACTAATGGTCGCCTGTTTGTAAGTGTGATTATAATTAAGTGTTCACCCAAATCTTTCCTTAATGTCCACTGGCTTTACTCTCACTGCGTGGATCGGGCGCTCCGAAAAGCACTCTGGTGATAGGCTCGATGAAAATGCAATGGGCATTTCCAATGCTTTGCCGATAGGCAATCTTATGTCCTCTTTCCTGCAGGACAATCTCCACATCCCTGACCATCGCCTCAGGTTCGGCGCTAATTTGATCAGGTTGCCATTGATGATGAATCCGTGGTGCGCTCACCGCTTTCTGAATATCCAACTTGTAATCGATGACATTGAGAATGATCTGGAAAACAGTATTGATGATGGTGGGCCCACCGGGACTACCCATCACCATCAGAAGCTCATCATCCTTTTTCACGAGAGTCGGAGTCATACTGCTCAAAGGCCGCTTGCCGGGGGCGATGGTGTTCGCCTCTCCTTGGATTAGCCCAAACAGATTGGGGGTCCCAGGCTTGGAGGAAAAGTCATCCATCTGGTTATTCATGAGAAATCCAGCCCCTTTGATCGTTACTCCGGACCCAAAGGCGCCGTTGATGGTGGTCGTAACGGCAACCCCATTTCCGTACTGGTCCACAACAGAATAATGGGTAGTCTCGGCGGGTTCAAAATACACAGGATCATCTTGCGGTAAAAACGAGCTGACCGAAGCCCAATCCTTACGAATACTTTTACTACGCTCGTGTGCGTACTGTTTTGAAATTAACTTCCGGACGGGAATTTCAGAAAAGTCCGCATCTCCCAAAAAACGGGCTCTATCGGCGAAGGCACGGCGCATGACCTCGGCTAGGAGATGTAAGCTTTGACTGGAATGAAATTCCAGGGCACCCACTGGGTAAGGCTCAATCATGTTGAGCATCTCGAGGAGCACTATACCCCCGGAGCTGGGTGGAGCCATCGAGATCACATCGTAACCTCTGTAGGTTCCGCGAAGAGGTTCGCGGAGCTTAGGTTGGTAATCTTTGAGATCCTCCAAGGTGATGTTTCCGCCGTGACGCCCCATGTCGTCGGCGATCAGTCGGGCGACGGGTCCATCATAAAAAGCGCTCGGACCTTCTTGAGCAATCCGTTGCAGCGTTTCAGCGAGTTCCGGTTGTCGGAAGATTTCTCCTTCTTGGTAAAAATCCCCACCACGAAGAAAGATACGTTTACTGTGTCGGAAGCGGGTGAGAAGCTTTTGAGCATTTTGGAGTGCATGACTGAGAGAGGCACTGACGACAAAACCGTTCCTTGCCAGTTGAATGGAAGGATTGATTAACTCAACCCACGAGAGACGCCCAAATTTTCTCCAAGCCAGGTGCAGACCGGCCACCGATCCAGGCACCCCCGAGGCTAGATATCCGGCGGTAGAGAGTTCCTCAGCTAGATTTCCCGCTTCGTCCAGATACATGTTTCGACTGGCGGCACGAGGAGCTACTTCACGGTAATCCACACTGATCTCCTTTCGATGGAGGGCATCGTGAATGACCATGAATCCACCTCCGCCGAGATTTCCTGCGCTGGGATGAACGACGGCCAGAGCAAAAGCTACAGCGACGGCTGCATCCACGGCGCTTCCCGTTCTCTTCAAGATCTCAACTCCCACCTCACTGGCGTAAGCATTTGTTGAGACCACCATGCCGTTTGGGGCGCTGGTTGGTCGTTTGCTCGCTGAGAGGGCGTCAGAGGAAGAAGAAAGAAAAGAAAGGGAAAAAAAGAAAAAAACGAGCAGTCCGAAGTTAAAGTCCCACAACTGGCGTGGCGAGTGTCGTGACCCGGAAGACCAGGTCCGCCGATCGAGACTGTGCCGGATTGTCGGTGAGGAGACTTCCCAGTGCAAATGAGTCCACGCCTGTGTCTCCCCAACAACGTTGTCGGGAGCTCGTAGCCTCTGGACCATTCTGTTTGTCTTCGCCGAAGTCAGCCCAGCATTTTTTCCTCGCGTCTGTCCAGGTAGGCATGCATCCCCGGCGCACCATGCGAAGTTACTTCCACCAGGGACAGTTAGTGTCCTGTCCCATAAATAAGACGTCATTTTTGGGGGCAACTTTGAGTTGAGATCGCGGAGCGCGAAGGAGATGATGTGGTGGTATCGTTGACGACAAGCAAAAAAGAGATCGGACAAAGTCACCTGTGTTCGGCGGGTTGCGGGCACAACAGTCCTGCTTGTTCGCTGCTCCTCCTCGCCGATGCCTAGCATCGACTCGTCTGCACGTCTCGAATCAGAAATCATTTCGCCGGCAAGAAACGGTATGCTATTAATGGGGTAGAACACTGGGACCCTCAGGTCGGAGACGACCGACGAGAAGCGGAAAATGAGAGCCAGAGCACGAGAGGAGAAGATTCTTAGTGTTTGGAAAAGCTGGCCAATCAGTTCTCAGCCGCGTTTTCCTCCATAGGACCATCCGAGTATCGCAATTCGCTTTCCTGAGGTCTTTGGTCTCGGCCGGACTTAATCGCTGAAAAAGATTCAAGTTCTAGAATTTCGTTCAGGGATCCTGACCGAAATCCCTTTAGATCAAGCGTCACATACCGATAGCCGAGCGAATTTAATGACTGGTCGATCTTGTCGAAAAGGTCAAGATCCAGGATTTTAGCCATCTCTGAGGGATCAATTTCGATACGAGCCAGATTTTCGTGATGACGAACCCGAAAATTCTTAAAGCCCAAGTTACGAAGAAAGCTTTCTGCACAGTCCACCTGACGTAGCTTCGCTTCGGTAATCGCAACGCCATAAGGAAAGCGAGAAGAAAGACAAGGCATGGCGGGTTGGTCCCAGGTTGGAAGTCCCCACTTGCGGGAAAGAAAACGGATCTCATCTTTGCGGATCTCCACTTCAATAAACGGGCTGACAACTCCTTGGTTGGCAGCGGCCTGCCGTCCCGGACGATAGTCTCCCACGTCATCGGTATTACTCCCGTCGAAAATGACTTCCGCTCCCCACTTCTCCCGCAACCGGTTGAGATCAGTGTAAAGTTCTGATTTACAGAAGTAACAACGATTTGTTGGATTTTTCGTATAATCGGAGTTCTCCATCTCCTGAGTCTGAATTACACGATGGTCCAGCCCATACGATTCAGCAAAACTCAGGGCCGATTCCTTTTGTAGTCCCGACACAGAGGGAGAGAGTGCGGTTACCATCCGAGCTCCCTGACCCAAAACCTGGTTAGCAATGAAAGCCAGGTAAGAGCTGTCCACTCCACCGCTGAAAGCTACCAGTACAGACTGGTACTCACCAATAAATTTTTTGAGTTTTTGTTCCTTTTCCTCGACTTTCACTTCAACAGAATTCTACCACAGCCAGGTTTGGTATTCATAAAGTTCTCCACCATGCTACCATTGGGTTTAAGAGAGGGTAGGCCAATTCTGAGAACCCTTTTGAAAGGATGGCAGTAGCTTTCGATGAGAAGAATATTCAGCTTCATGACACTGGTGATCCTGTTGTGTGGTTGGGGTTTGACGACTGCGGTGATCCCCACCAGCCAGAGAGACAAAAAAGAGATTGAAGAACAGCAAGACAAACCGAAAGGTCAGGCCGCACTGCGTGTGGCGGTGGATCTGGTTCGTGTGAACGTAACGGTTCAGGATAAGAAAAGCAACCTGATTCTGGGACTGAACCGGGGTAATTTCAGAATCTACGAGGACAAAGTCCTTCAGAAGATTGACCATTTAGAGGCATCTGAAGCTTCTATGACCGTGGTCATGGTGACCGAATATAGTCGAGTCTTGCCTCGGGAGTGGCTTTACGAAGCCTGGCTGGCCTCTCATTGGTTTGTAAAACAGATGCGTCGTGAGGACTGGCTTGCCATCGTTACCTACGACATGAAGCCACAGATTTTGGTGGACTTTACCCAAAATAATATGGAAGCCTTTAATGCTTTACGCGCCTTGAACTTTCCCGGTTTCCGTGAAAGCAACCTGTATGACGCCATCTTCGATGTACTGCAGCGATTGGAAGAAGTAGCGGGAAAAACCGCGATCGTGCTCATTTCCTCCGGAATAGACACTTTCAGTAGAAAGAACTTTGGTGAGATCCTCGACGCTGTGAAAGAGACGAACGTTGTGATTTACGCTGTGAGTCTGGGAGGATACTTTCGCACCCGGTATGACCAACAGGCGAGCATGAATACGAGAATGGATCTCCTGCAGGCCGACTCCGCGCTGAAAGCCTTTACAAAATACACTGGTGGACAGGCTTTCTTTCCACGTTTCCTGTCGCAATATGCAGGACATTTTCAGGCCATTTCGAAACTGCTGAGACATCAATACTCTTTAGGATATATCTCCACCAACACCGCCAAAGACGGGAAGTTTAGAAAAATTAAAGTGAAAGTAACCGTTGATATTGATGGTGATGGCAAACCGGATAAGCTAAAGGTGAGACACAGAGAAGGTTATCTGGTGGAGAAATCTCCGGGCTAGGCTAACGACAGCCTGCCCTTGAGGGTGTCTTGATGTCGATTGGCAGCTGTTCTACAACGTTCAGATCGAAGCCTTCCAATCCAACAATTTTCTTGGGATGGTTGGTGAGAAGTCGAATTTCATGCAGTTTGAGGTCGGCTAGAATTTGAGCACCAATTCCGTAATCTCGAAAGTTTTCAACATGGGGCCAAAAGTCGGCGCTGTTTTCCTTGTATAGTTGTACTTCCTTAAGTAGTTGCTTGTCCTGTTCTTTTAAGCGGAGATAGACCAAGACACCCCGTCCCTCTGCTTGTATCCTCCGCAGGGAGCTTTTCAATTCTCGACCTGCATCGTGCTTGAGGCTAAGAAAGATGTCGTCCAACACGGATTCAGTTTGTACTCGCACGAGGACGGGGTCGCTCTGACTGATATCCCCCTTCACAAATGCCAGATGGTGCTCACCGTCTAAACTATTTTCGAAGATGACGAGTTCAAACTCTCCAAATTCGCACTCGAAGGGTAAGCTTTCGACTTTTTTCACGAATCTCTCGGTGTTGAGGCGGAATTTGATGAGGTCAACAACTGAAACGATGCGCAGGTTATGTTTTAGACCAAACCGCTTCAGTTCGGGAAGACGCGCCATGGAGCCGTCTCCATTCATTATCTCACAGATGACACCTGCCGGTGTGAGACCAGCGATTCGGGCCAAGTCAACGGCTGCTTCAGTCTGTCCTGCTCTCTTGAGCACGCCACCTCGCCGTGAGCGCAAGGGAAAGACGTGACCAGGCCGAATCAAGTCCACCGGCGCTGTTTTCGGATTTATCGCCGTAAGAATCGTCATCGCCCGATCGGCGGCGGAAATGCCGGTGGAGACATTTCGGCGCGCTTCAATACTCACACAAAATGCGGTCTCATGGATGGACTGATTGTCAGAAACCATCAGGGGAATCTCTAACCTGTCCAACAGTTCAGGAGCCATCGGCATGCAAATCAAACCCCGGCCGTAGGTGGCCATAAAGTTGATCCCCTCGGACGTTATTTTGTCAGCGCCCATGGTGAGATCCCCTTCATTCTCACGGTCTTCTTCGTCGATCACGATAACCATTTTTCCGTTGCGAATGTCTTCGATAGCCTCTTCGATTAGACCCAGACTCATTGACGCTTAGATCTCCTTAGAAAATTGATTATACAGAAACTTAGTGTCTTACTCCATAAATAAGGTATGGTTCAAGGTTGCCGAGTTCGATTCTGGGGAAAGGATTTTGGAAGGTTGGGAGAACAGGACTCGGGTGTGACAGGGTTCCTACTTCACCGGTGGAATTTCCTTGACCCAACGTAGTTTGGTCCGGGAGGTTTTAAATACCGACTTCAAATGTTGTCGGAAATGGGGGGTTTTGTACTCCAGCAGAATCGGATTCTCAGGGTCCTGGTGGAAAACCCAGGACCCGTTGCGGTCATCGTCGACATAAAGGGTGGGAACTTCCCGTTCGGTTTCGTCAACACTCACATGGTAAGTCCCCTCACCTCGCACGCTCATCCTGACAGGAAGACTGTTCAGCTTTATCTTTGATGTACCTGTTTCTGTCAGCTCCAGATAGATTCTTTTCGAAAGCCACACGGTCATGACATCCTTCGACTCCATGTCGGTTCCGACTTCGAAGAGTCGGATAAATGTAAACTTATGGCCTTCTTCGACCGCTCGGCGATAAAGATGAAGCGTCCCCTGATGTTTGACAGATTCCCATTCGAGAACGACATCTGGCTGAAAACGAGCTAGACGCAACACGAATGGGCTGCACTGATTTCCTGAGCAATTCTGATAAACGAGAGTGGTGTTGGGTCCCAAAGGAAGGGTGTTTGCCAAAACGAGAGTGGAAGAGAGAATGAATATTCCTGCCCAGATGTTGAAAAGGCGCTTCACGTGAGATTCTATATATTTACTGATGATATCAGCTTCCAAATTGACCAGATCTCCAATTTTTAAACGGCTAAAGTTTGTCACCGTAAGGGTGTGGGGAATAATTGTCACTTCAAAGGAATCTAAATTCAACCGCGAGATAGTCAGACTGACACCGTTGACGGCTATGCTACCTTTCACCGTGCAATGATGCAGAATTTCCTGGGGAGCAGAGAAGACAATGATCTCCGAATTTCCTTCCGGACGTATTGATAGAACCTTGCCGGTCCGGTCAATGTGCCCCTGCACCAGATGCCCTCCCAAAAAATCGGACAGAGTAGCGGACACCTCTAAATTCACCCGGTCTCCGGAATGGCGTTGTCCTAAACTGGTACGACGGAGTGTCTCCGGTGTCAGTTCAACTTTAAAGGATTCCTGGCCTTTCCCAGAGACGGTCAGGCACACACCATCTACGCTGATGCTGTGACCAATATCCAGAACTGGACAGAGATCCGAACACCGAATTGTGAAGGTCGCTCCCTCAGTCGAATGGTTCTTCTCAATGATTTCCCCCGTCTCACGAACAATCCCAGTAAACATTTTCTTTCCACCCTGTCATCATATCATTTCTTTTTTCAATGCCTAGAGTACTCGGTTTCACAAGTGATCGTGTATCTTATGAACCAGTGTATTTAATTACTGGGTTTCTAGTGCATCGTTTTTCCCTTCAACGATTGGACTTCCCTGGAGGTCAGTTTACGACAGGCCCCCGGTGGTAGTTCACCTAAAGTGATCGCTCCTATTGCTATACGCCGGATACGCATCACAGGGTGTCCTATTTGCTCAAACATCCGACGGATCTGGCGATTCTTGCCTTGGCGAAGAACGACCTCATACCAGGAGTTCTGGCCTTTCTGTAAAAGTTTAATTCGTGAAGCTCTAAGCCGGTCTCCCCCGGTCAAGATGCCCTGGAGAAGTCGATCGAGCTTGTCTAACTGGGGCTGTCCCCGCACTCTCACTTTGTAGACCTTCTGTAGATTAGGAGACTGAGTAATCCTGTGCATCAATTCGCCGTCATTGGTCAGGATCATCAACCCCTCACTGTAGAAGTCAAGTCGGCCCGCTGGATAGAGTCGCCTTCGCGACGAGACAAGTTGAGTCACAACAAATCTTTTGAAGCGATCTGAAACGGAACTGATGACACCCCGAGGTTTGTTCAGAGCGTAGTATTCGAAGGGTTCTGGTTGAATCCGTTTTCCATCCACTCTAATGTAATCGTGCTGAGGGTCCGCCTGTGTGCCAAGTTTAGTCATTACACGCCCATTAACCTTAACGCGCCCACCACGAATTAACTCTTCCGCTTTTCGACGAGAAGTAATACCTGCCCTGGAAATGATTTTTTGGAGACGTTCTTTCACTATGATGCTTACAGGTTAGTGGAACCAATCCTGATGGTCAGTTCCAGCATTCTTATTTCTGTCTTTTGGCAATACATTGTCTGTGAGTAGCACTACGACATCAAGCTTGCCACAAACGACAGCGTATTGATGGAACGAAACACTGGTAGTCCGTGCTAAGAGTCTGGCAGATCGCGTTGGGAGAACCGGCCTGATAAGACGTCGCGACAGAGGCCTCACAGGTGTACTCATGCAGTAAGTCGAATAGTCGGCCTGAGCATAACCTAGTCAGGACAGAGGATTTCGCTGATACAGTAGAAAGTTCATGCATAATCCGGGCTAGGGGAAGGAGAGAATTTCTTCTAGCTCACCAAGTGTGGGTAATTCGGATAGATCATTGAGACCGAAATAAACGAGAAACTCTCGAGTCGTTCTGTACATGATCGGTCGGCCCACTACTTTTTTTCGTCCACGAGTTTCAATCAACTTTTTCTTCAACAGGGTCCAGATGGTGGAGGTAGATTTGATCCCCCGAATTTCTAGAACCTCAGGTAATGTAATCGGTTGTTTGTAGGCGATGATTGCGGCAGTCTCCAGAGCCGCCAGAGATAGTTTGGCGGAAGGCTTGGTTTTGAGGTAAGCCCGGATAACCTCATGGTAGTGTGGGCGTGTCGTCATTCGATAACCCATGGCCATCTGGCGAATTTCGACAGCACTCTGTGCGTGGTTGAACTGGCGAGCCAGATCTGTCATTACTTGTTGAAGCCGCTCCCTTGGAATATCTGGGTAAATTTCCTGAAACTGTAAGAGTGTTACTGGCTGTTGAGCAACAAAAAGAACGGCCAGGATCTGATTGGACAGCTCTTCCTTTAACATGCCATGATCCGTATATCGCTGAAGAGACTCTTTTGGTAAAGTCTGATTTCCTTTTGTTTGACCAGCTCCAAGAGAGCTAACAAGGTGATCACGAGGTGGCTGCGTGAGATTTTACGCTGAAAGAAGAGCGAAAAAGAGAACTCTGGCTGTACTCTTAACAAGCGTCTAAGCTCCACCAGTTTTTCCTCTAACGTCATAGGGTCGTGTTTGATTTCGAGAACGATTTGCTCCTTGTAGCGCCCGACGATTTCGTGAAAGGAGCGGATCAGATCAAAGACGCTGACCGCCACGGTCTCCTTTTCTTTCTGTTCAAACTCATTGCCACCACGTGGCCAGACCGACAATTCAACGGTCTCCCGCTCGTAGAGCAACTGAGTCGCATTCCTAAACTTGTCATGTTCAACGAGCTGTTCCACGAATTCCTGGCGTGGATCCTCCACTGCCTCATCCACTCGGGTGTCGCTCTCGGCAGGGAGTAACATTCTCGACTTGATATAGATAAGGGTAGCAGCCATAAGCAGAAACTCACCGGCCAGAGTGATATTGAGATCCTTCATTATTTGGAGATAGCGCAGATACTGGTCGGTGATCTGAGCAATGGGGATATCGTAAAGATCAATTTCCTGAGTACGGATCAAATGGAGGAGCAAATCGAGAGGTCCTTCAAAGATCTCCAGCTGAACCCGATAACCTTCCGATTCCGAGTGCGGTGATTGAGGATAGCCGATCGAAGATTGGGTCTTCGCTTCACCGTTCTCCTCGATTTTGATGTCCATGCTAAATCGTCCTTAGTCAAGCGTTGCCTGTCGAGTAGTCCGTGGCCAAAGTCCCCACAGATCGGTGCACCGGTGATTTGTGCCTACCGGTTAGGCGCGCGGGTCATGTGTACTTTATCTTCATGGCCTGACGTACTTCATCTAGGGTCTCTTCCGCGATGGTTTGTGCTTTACGGCTTCCCTCGATCAACAACTCCTTGACTGTTCGTGTTCTACCTTCCCAATACACTCTTTGCTCGTACAAAGGCTCCATCAACGGGATCAGTTGTTTTAACAGCAGAGCCTTGCAGTCCGTGCAGCCGATACCCGCCGTTCGACAGCCCTGGGCAGCCCACTCTTGTCCTTGTTTATCCGTAAAGATCTTGTGATGATCAAAAACCGGACAGACGTCGGGATTACCTGGATCAGTGCGTCGCACTCGAGCGGGATCGGTAACCATCGTCATGATCTTTCTTTGGGTAGTCTTAGGATCTTCCGCCAACTTAATTTCGTTTCCAAAGCTCTTGCTCATCTTACGCCCGTCGGTTCCCGGGAGGCGGGGTGCTCGGGTTAGTTTGGCCCGAGGTTCGGGAAAAACCGGAGTATAAAAGCTGTTGAAGCGACGGGCCACCTTACGGCACAACTCAATGTGAGAGACCTGATCTTCGCCAACTGGAACAGTGTCAGCTTTGTAGATCAGAATGTCTGCCGCCTGCAAAAGGGGATAGCCCAAAAAACCGTAGGTGGAAAGGTCCTTGTCATTTAATTGCTGGATTTGTTCTTTGTAGGTAGGGACTCGTTCCAACCACGGCATGGGCACGATCATCGAAAACAGAAGGTGTAGTTCGGCATGCTCGGGGACTAATGATTGGATCATCATAATTGACTTCTCAGGGTCTATCCCGGCAGCCAGCCAATCGATGGCGATCTGCAAGACATTTTGGCCGATTGGGTTTACGTTACGATATTCCGAAGTGAGGGCATGATAGTCAACAATTCCATAGATACACTGGTATTCTTTTTGCAACTCGACCCAGTTCTCCAAGGCGCCGACCCAGTGACCCAAATGCAACTGGCCGCTAGGTCGCATTCCACTAAAGACTCGTTTTCGCATCTCTGTCCAGAAGTTATCTGGTAACAACAGCTTTCGAACTAAACACTCGGTTCCATAAATACGTTAACGTTGTGGCGAGTGCAATGGTCCTAATTTCGAAAAACTACGATGGTGATGGTGTTGTGCATCGTCAAGAAAGAGCGACCAAGAAAGCGGGTCCTATCGCCACCCTGTGGGCTGAGCGCGAGAGCTTTGAGGGCGCGAAGTCGGGGCGAAAGGCCCGACCAACGCAGAAGAACTAACCGGAGAAAGCAATAGGATTGAATGCTATCCATGAAATTGGGGAAACGATCTGGTAACCATTTTGAAAAAAACCGCACTGTAACATGATCAGGACCCAACTAGGTCAGCTTGGTTTAGAAAAAACGCAGCCACATCATACCACAGGAGAGATGCTATAATGTTCACCCATGGGCGTCCTTCTCTTCAATGCTGCCTTTGTCTTTTATGGGGTTGGCCTCTTTCACAGCTTGGCAGCTTTTGTGTCGAAGAAAGATCTGTTTTTCAAGGTTGCGATTTCCTCAGTTGGTGTGGGATTTGCGTTCCATTCTGCTTTCTTGATTTACCAGGGCATCGAAAAGGCTTATTTTCCTCTTACCGATTTGAGAGAGTCATTAGCATTCTTTGCCTGGACTGTGTCCCTCTGTTTTTTTATCTCCTACCTGCGTTACCGCATTAGGGCGCTGGGAATTTTTTTACTGCCTTTGGTAGCGGCACTAATGTTGGGGACAATCTTTATAAAATCCTCTCCGGTGCCAGCTATTTTGCAAAGCTTTTGGATTTATCTACATACGACTTTTCTTTTCCTTGCGTATGGAATGTTCTTCGTCACCTTTGTCGCCAGCCTGCTCTACTTGTTTCAGGAAAGAGAACTCAAACGGAAAACGTCGAAGAGTTTTTCCGATCAACTTCCATCTCTGGGGTTACTGGATGATCTGTTTTCTAAGTTCCTCATTTCCGGATTCTGCTTTATGACTCTAGGACTTCTGGCCGGGATTATCTGGGCGGAGCGAGACTGGGTGGAGGGATGGCAGCGAGACCCAAAAGTCATTGCCGCAATGGTCACTTGGGGTATTTACCTGGTTCTCATTTACCTCCGCATCACCGCCGGATGGCGCGGAAGGCGTGCGGCCGTGATCAGTATGGCTGGGTTTATATCGGTACTGTTCACGTTTTTAGGCGCCAGCTATTTCGGCGGACGGCATATATTCTAATACTGTATTCTAAGTTTTTTTTCTGTCGTTTATGTTTTGTTTCATTAATGCAGGTTAGGTTTACAGATAGAGCTGGCAAGGCAGGGTGAAGGAGCGATTCCGACGTTGCTCGCCCAAAGAATGGTGGCGGGACAGCGGTGCTTCCTTTGTCTCTTCTCTTCCCCGCGATGTCACGCAGGCGACGCCTTCACTTCTCGAACTGGATGCCGTAGCGTTCGCCACCAACGTGGGCGTATGTATGAAACCAAGTACGGAGGACCCGAAAACAGTAAAAGACAAAAGCATCAAGGGAGCCGTGAATCTCCTGTTGGTTGGGCTTAGCTATAAAACCGCACCGGTCGAGGTTCGGGAACAACTGGCCTTCTCCGAAAATTCTCTGGCGGCAGCGCTACAGAGGCTAAAGAAGGAGTTCGGCTTACAGGAAGGGATGATTGTATCCACCTGCAATCGGGTGGAAGTCATTGCCAGTAGTCCTACTCAAGCCGATGGACTGGAAAGGATAAAACACTTTCTCTACAGTTATCATGCTCTGCAACCTCCTACCTTAGAAGATTGTCTTTATAGCTATTCAAACCGTGACGTGATCAACCATGTTTTTCGAGTCACCAGTAGCCTGGACTCCATGGTGTTGGGAGAATCACAGATCCTGGCCCAAGTGAAGCGGTCCTTTGCCACTGCTTGTGAGGTTGGGAGTGTGGGCACTAGTCTGAATCGCTTAATCCGACGAGCCTTTTTTGTAGCGAAACGGGTGCGAACTGAAACCCGTATCGCCCATTCAGCAGTTTCCGTTAGTTATGTGGCGGTGGAATTGGCTCGAAGGATTTTTGGCGATCTGCATGACCGCTCAATTCTTCTCTTGGGCGCGGGAAAGATGAGTGAGCTTGCGGTGCGAAGTCTTGTTGCCTCAGGGATATCCCGTATCTTCGTAGCCAATCGAACGGTAGCTACGGCTGACCAGCTAGCCGCTAAATTAGGGGGAAAGGCCGTTTCTTTTGAGCGACTAGATCACTATCTGCATCGTGTCGATATTGCTTTAGTCTCTACCGGATCTAAATCATTTATCCTCGAAAAAAAACAGCTCCAAAAGGTCATTCGAAAACGAAAATACAATCCGCTGTTCATCATTGACATTTCAGTGCCTCGAAATGTCCATCCCGACGTAAACGAGATCGAGAACGTGTTTGTTTACGACATCGACGATTTACAATCGATTAGCCAGGCCAATATTCAAGAGCGACAGCGGGAGGCGGAGACAGCAGAAGAGATTGTCAGCGAAGAAGTGGAAAACTATCTGACAAGTCTCAGCTCAAACCATATGGGTCCCTTGATTAGCGCACTGCGCACACGCCTCGAAGAGATTTGTCTCGAAGAATTGAAAAAGACTAGAAATCGTCTAAAAGAAGATGAATACAGACGTCTGGAAAGATTGCTTCGCAAGACGGCTCACAAAATTGCCCATCCTCTCATTCTTGAGATGAAGCATCTTGACCAGAACTCCACCGGGAGTTGTCACCCTCTTGAGATGTTAAAAAAAGCTTTTCGACTGGATGAGAAATGAGACAAATTGTTATCGGATCTCGCGGGAGCCAACTTGCTCTAAGGCAATCGGAGTATGTGAGAAGAGAAATTCAAAAAAATTGTCCGGACTTGGTGGTCCACATTGAGGTTATCAAGACAAGCGGAGACAGGATCTCGCATGATGCACTTACTAGGATTGGTTCCACCAAAGGATTGTTCGTCAAGGAAATCGAAGAGGCCCTACTGCAAGGAGAGATCGATCTAGCAGTCCACAGTTTGAAAGATGTCCCCACGACTCTTCCGGAGGGCCTCAGTGTGGGAGCAATTCTCAAGCGTGTCGATGCACGTGACGCCTTGGTCAGCAAGCGCGCAATTTCATCACCTGAAAACTGGCCGGAGCAGCTGAAACTAGGGACCAGTTCTCTGCGTCGCTCCGTCCAACTTCAATTGCTTTACCCCGACGTGTCAATTGTGGCGCTGCACGGCAACGTGGATACCCGCCTGCGAAAGGTAGAGCAACCGGGTTTAGATGGGGTGGTGCTGGCGGCGGCGGGATTGAAACGCCTTGGGCTGGAAGCCAAGATCACGCATTTTTTTTCCGTGAAAGAAATGGTGCCGGCAGTGGGTCAGGGAGCCCTTGCCATCGAGATCCGCTCCCACGACAAACTTCTTCAGCAATTTGTGGCACCTCTTGAACACTCTGTAACCCGGCAGTGCACCGAGGCAGAAAGAGGATTTCTTCAAAGAATCGGTGGGGGATGTCAACTCCCTATGGGAGCTCATGCCTTGGTCCAAGATGGAGAGGGGCTATTTAGCGCCTTTTTAGGAAGCCCTTCTCGGAAAAAATTTATTCGAAAAATTTCCAGTGGAAAAATTGAGAAGTTGCAGAATCTGGCCCTGGAAACTGCTGATTATATGCTTTCCCGTGGTGCTGAAGCGGTTCTCAAGGAATGGGATATCCAATCCAAGATATGAGCAAGCCATTGCAGGGACGCAGTATTTTGCTGACCCGCACTCGTAATCAAACCGCCGTCTTTCACCACTTGCTCGGAGAAGCAGGTGCGCGGGTTTTGGAAGTTCCGACCATCGAGATTCGATCACTCCCTAGCTCTCAACTGGATGGCGCGATCCGAGAGATCAACAGTTACAACTGGTTGATTTTTAGTAGCGTCAAAGGGGTAGAGTTTTTTCTGGAACGTGCGCGCCAGCTTGGCGTTGTGAAACCCCTGGCCGACCGATCGGAGTTTCCCAAGATCGGTGTGATTGGGCCCGCCACAGCACAGAAAGTCCAACAGTATGGATATCCAGTTGATCTAATTCCTCAAGTTTTCCAGGCTGAGGGACTTCTGGAAGAGTTTCTCAGTTTTCACGACCAGGACATTGACGGCTTAAGGATCCTTTTCCCCAGGGCTAGCCGTGCTCGCGAGGTATTACCCCAGCAACTGCAGCGACGGGGCGCCAAAGTCGTGGTGGTGCCCGTCTATGACACGATGCTGCCAAAGGAACAACGCCAGAAACTAGTTCAAATTCTGAAAGAAGAATCATTAGATCTCATCACGTTCACCAGCTCCTCCACCGTTCACCATTTCGTTGCCCTGGCTGGTCTCCACCAGAATCTCACCCGCTTTTGCTACGCGGCTATCGGACCGATCACAGCAGGAACGGCCCAACAATACGGCCTGGCGGTGGTGGTCCAGGCCCATCACTCGACTATCCCTGATCTGGCCCAAGCCATCACACAATACTTCTCAAGTAGCGAGCGGGATACCCGGGTTGTTAGCGCTGGAAAACAACATTGAGGACCATCTCGACAACCGCAATGTCATTTTTGGAGATAGCAGGAAGAAACTTCCAGGAGTTACGGACGGTGTCCATGGCAAGGGCGTCAAGTTCCGGATTGATCCCTTTGATGACACCCAACTTGAAGACCCTGCCGTCGCGGCTTATGAAAGCACTTAGTTTAACCACCGGCAGATCCGGTAAGTTGAGAGCAGAGGAGGGCAGTCGTGGAGACGGGTTGGCTAACAACAAGGGAGGCAGTGAATTGAGATCAGGAAAGTATTTCTCCAACTTCCGGGCCTTTTTGGTGCCGGCTTGAAACACAACTCCATACCCCCGGTTAAAACCAGCTTCTAGAACAATTCGCTGGGAATCTGTATCGGTCATATCCATCTCTTCAATGCGTGCTGCCATCAATTCAAAATCTTCTCTAGAGATCGATTCCAACTTCAGAATAAGCCCACCGACTCTGAAATAGGCTCGTTCTGGGCTTCTCTTCAACCGGTAGTTTCCTAAGACGCTATAGCCTCGAAACTGATGCGGTTTGAGCAGGTCAGTGACTTTAAATTTCTGGGCAGAATTCGCGGGATTTTCAACCTCGAAAACATGACCGCGATAGTGTGATTGTTGGGAATCAAGGATGGCCAGCATAGGAGCCTGAATAATTTCAAACGTATCTCCGAGGTTGATATAGTTCAAAATCGCCTTTTGAGTGTTGATCAGTTCAACAGTGACAATGCGGCGATCTGAGAGGAAAAAGTAATGGTGGGTTCCGGCAGGGACAGACTCCTGGACCGGTGAGTAGATGGGGAGCAGAAGAGTGAAAAGAATTGGAATGAATCTCAAGGCCTCCTGTAGAGTTCCTTTCGTGGTGCTAGAGAGGGATTGTACACTTTCCAGTGGTTCAGCTTCCAGTTTTCAGCCAGTGCCATGTTTGTTTCGAAAGCTTACTGCCGCCGATTTGGGGATGCTAAGATGACCGACTACGTATTTTTTGTCTATCTTCGTCACAACCAACTCGTAAGGTCTCGGGGTTCCACTGAGGTAAAAATAAATCAACTCATTGAGATATTGCGTTTTTTGAGGCGTCTGTTGTCTACGATAATCTCCAGATTTATAACGCTGCTTGCCTATAATCCGCATATTTCAAGCGAAGAAAGATATTAAAAATTTTCATGACGTCGCCCTTCTTCTGCAACTCGAACTTATAACGTTTATGCTCAGACGAGTACGTGACTTCAGATAATTGTATTTTTTAGTGTTTTCCTGCCGCTGGGTTGCCGAAATGGTTTTGCGATTTTCTTCGATATCAGATCGATTTCGAGTCGAGATGTCCCGGAGGTTGTCAATCTGAAAATGGACCCGGGTAACAACCTCGTTTTAAATCTCAGTCGACTCACCTCGTAGGACATCCCCTTGATTCTGATCCGCTGTCTAGAGGGTGGTCGTCTCAAGACGTTATGTCTATTTAGTCCTTTTCGAACCTACCACCTATGGTGGAAACCTTTGTAATACTTTAATTCCCTTCCCTAGATCGATAATTAATAGTGGCTGCGAAGGAAAGTGCTGATTCTTTCGTGAGAGTCCTCTAAGTGCTAGGTAACCATCGTCAGTTGACTCTGGTTGTCAGTTTAATTGGTAATGAAGCAGTCGACCTTCTGCCTGGGACTGGACCAAATGATAACTTAGGAAGCTTAGTTCAACCACGAAGGCGATTCATTAGGACTTTCCTCGACCCTGTCCGTAGAACTCATACGGTCAAGTAGAGGATTTTTGAACTCTTTCAGTTGCTCTGAAATATTCATGGTTTGCTCCGGGGCTAATTCGACGTCACCATTAAAGTTTTGATAACTGTCTCAATAGATCAAAATTAACGAAAATGTTTTAAGGCATCCCTGTGTTCTTATGGTATATTTTTCGACGGAGAGGATAACTTGGAAGGGATGCGAGGAAGTATCTTTCTGCTCATTGTGGCTGTGGGATTTCCGATGTTCATATTGTTGAACATCTTTAAGTGGGGGTCCTTCCCGGTTCCCGAGATCAGAGATCCGGCCGAGGTGAAAAAACAGCTTTCACAACTGGATGAAGCCGTATATCGCATTCACAGCATTCAAAACGATGGCGGGGTTTTGCGGGTCAATATAGTGCTTAACGCTCTTTCTCCCAGCGCGGAAGAAGTGAAAATGCGAACGTTCAATGTCCTTTATGATGTTCAGGCTCTGTTGGGGAGAGACAGAACGGTCAGTGTCTGTGTTGGGACTTCTGAAGGTACGGAAATCTTCAAAGCACACGGGTTAGCTTTCTATTCGGCGAATACTGAATCTTACTATTTCAAAGATGGATCTGATATCTACTAATCTACTAAAGACTCCTCTTTTCCCGATCCACCAAGAGCTCGGTGCAGCAATAGTCGAGTTCGCCGGCTGGGCGATGCCAATCCAATATAAAAGCGCACTAAAAGAACATCTGGCGGTTCGCCAAGGGGTGGGCGTCTTTGATGTCAGTCACATGGGTGAGATCGAGGCGGTTGGAAAAGACGTCATCCCGATGGCCCAGAAGGTCACTAGCAATGATGTCTCCCGTCTCGCGGACGGACAGGCCCAATATTCTGCTTTTCTGAGTCCTAATGGGACGTTCATTGACGACATCGTCCTTTATCGGATCACTGCCGAACACATTCTTATTTGTGTCAATGCAGCCAATAAAGATGAAGACTTTAAATGGCTCATGGAACAAAAAGAGGGTGCGGTAGAATTTTTTGACAATAGTGACCATTATACCCAGCTTGCCATTCAGGGTCCGCAGGCGGAAGCGACGCTACAGCCACTGACTGATGTTGACCTATCTGAGCTACCATTCTACTGGTTCAAACGCGGCCAGGTTGATGGGAGCGAAGCCTTCATATCGCGAACTGGATATACCGGCGAAGATGGTTTCGAAATTTATTTTCCACCTGCCCATGCCGAGTCGGTCTGGTGGCAGCTTCTGAAGACAGGGCGGGACTTTGGAATCGTTCCGGCGGGCCTTGCAGCCCGCAACACGCTTCGCCTAGAAATGCGTTATTTGCTCTATGGGAAAGACATTGACGATACCATCACACCCTGGGAAGCAGATGTGGGCTGGATTGTAAAACTGAATAAGGGAGATTTTATCGGCAAAGAGGCACTTGAAAGTCAAAAAGAAGTGGGTATCCAGCGCAAGTTGATCGGATTTGAAATGGTTGAGCGGGGCATTGCGCGGGATCATTTCCAGAGCTATTGGAACGGAGAGGCTGTGGGAGAAGTCTGCAGTGGGAGCTTCTCTCCTTCTCTCCGAAAGGGAATCGGGCTTGTCTATCTGCCTAACTTGGGGACCCAGCCCGGTCGCAGCTTTCAGATTGAGGTTCGAGGTAAGCGACTTAAAGCGAGAGTGGTTAAAACACCATTTTATAGACGGGCGTGAATCCTCTTCGTGTGTCAGCTCTCGACCTTCACATAGCGCTCAGAACAGCTGATGGCTAACGCCACAAGCTACGAGGGAAAGGATTAAAGACGATGCAAGTACCTCCTCCGGAGCTTTATTATACCAAAGAACACGAGTGGATCCTGGTGGAAGAAGGGATGGTCACCATCGGGATCACAGACTATGCTCAGGGGGAATTAGGAGACGTGGTCTTTGTAGAGTTTCCAGAGATCGGCGAAGACTGCAAGTTGAAAGAGGCGTTCGGTTCCGTCGAATCCGTCAAAGCGGTCTCTGAAGTTTACAATTCACTATCCGGTGAAGTGACCGAAATTAACAAAATTCTTATCGACTCGCCAGAGATGATCAATGAGGATCCTTACGGTAAGGGGTGGCTGATTCGCATTCGACCTAGCAATCTTTCGGAATTAAACAATCTGCTGGCTGCACAGGAGTACACCGAGTATTTGGCAGAGGAATTGGAGGAGTAGTCGTGCGGTATGTCTCGCTGACATCACAGCAGAGAAAAATGATGCTGAGTGAAATCGGCCTTGAAGGGGTGGAGGATTTGTTCAGAACTATTCCAGAAACTATGAGACTAAAGAGGCCCCTAGCTATAGCAGAGGCACTCTCCGAAACTGATCTTCTTCAGTATTTTAAGTCTCTTGGAAAAAAGAATGCTTCCGCGGAAAGCTTCAGCTATTTTTTGGGGGCTGGTGCTTATCACCACTTCATACCAACCATCATTGATTCCATCATCTCTCGGTCAGAATTCTATACTGCATACACTCCCTACCAACCTGAAGTGAGCCAGGGGACGCTCCAGGCCATTTTCGAATATCAGACTCTGATTTGTCAATTGACCGCAATGGAAGTGGCGAATGCAAGCATGTATGACGGAAGCAGCTCCCTGGCCGAGAGTGTTTTGATGTCCGCGCGCCTTACCCGACGTCAGAAGGTTTTAATCCCTAGCAACTTGCATCCAGAATACCGGAAAGTCCTCCAGACCTACATCAGTAATGGTGATCTTGTGATTCAAGAACTCCCTTTTACCAGCCAGGGAAGCATTGATCTGAACCGCTTGGAATCTCTGTCAAGCGAAGAACATGCGGCGGTGGTGGTGCAGTCGCCTAATTTTTTCGGTGTGATCGAGGAGGTAGAGACGATTGCCGGTCTTGCTGAGACCAAAGGGATCCTGACGATCGTAGCCATCAGCGAAGCAGTGTCCCTTGGTCTGCTCAAGCCTCCGGGTGCAATGGGAGCAGATATTGTGGTTGGCGAGGGTCAGTCCCTTGGCATTCCACTCGGCTTCGGTGGTCCTTACCTCGGGTTTTTTGCCACAAAGGAGAAGTACAAACGGCAAATGCCCGGTCGGTTGGTAGGCCAGACGGTAGATTCCCTGGGGCGTTCAGGCTTTGTTCTGACTCTTTCCGCGCGAGAACAGCACATTCGCCGTGAAAAAGCCACCTCAAATATCTGTACGAACCAGGGTCTATGTGCCCTGGTAGCGGCGATTTTTATGTGTACGCTGGGGAAACAGGGAATACGTGAACTGGCGGAACAGAACGTGAAAAAAGCTCATTACCTGCGAAAACAATTAGAAGAGTCGCTGGTTTTCTCAGGATCGATCTTCAATGAATTTGTTATTCACTGCGCACAAGACCCGGAGGAAATAAATCGTCAGCTTTTTGAAAAAGGGATCATCGGGGGACTTCCTCTTAGAAGATACTTTTCCGATCGTTCAGACCAGATGTTAGTGTGTGTCACCGAGCAAAACTCGCGTCACGACATTGAACAGTTTGTTAACCTGCTCAAGAGTATGGAAGTGATTTTTTGAAACGGACAACTACAGTATTCAACTTGCATGAGTCTTTAATCTTTGAACAATCTTCTGTTGGGAATACTGCCTATAGCCTTCCCCTTCTGGACGTCGAAGATGTTCCTGTTGATGAGATTTTGGAGAAGCGACATATCCGCGCGGAAGTGAGTGATTTTCCTGAGGTCAGTGAAATCGACGTAATCCGTCACTACACCCGGATGTCCACTTGGAACTACCACATCGACCTCGGTATGTATCCACTAGGGTCCTGCACGATGAAGTATAATCCCAAACTCAATGAGCGTGTGGCTCGTATCCCTGAGATAGCCCACACTCACCCGCTCCAGCACGAGACTCATAGTCAGGGGAATCTGGAAATCATTTTCAAACTTCAGGAATCTCTCAAAGAGATAACCGGAATGGACGCTGTGAGTCTGCAGCCGACTGCAGGGTCACAAGGCGAGCTGGCCGGGATCCTAATGATCCGACTCTATCACCTGCGTCAAAAGCGACCTCGCCAATACGTTCTCATCCCTGACTCGGCGCATGGAACAAATCCGGCCAGTGTAAGGATGAGCGGTTATGAGGTGATCTCGATTCCCTCCGATTCTCAAGGGAGGATTGACAGGCGGGTGCTGGCTGAAAAGATGAACGACGAAGTTGCCTGTTTGATGCTCACCAACCCCAATACTTTAGGGATCTTTGAAGCAGAGATCGCGGAGATCGCTCATATCGTGCACGAGCGAGACGGACTGATCTATATGGATGGCGCTAATTTTAATGCGCTGATGGGTTGGGCGCGCCCGGGAGACATGGGTGTTGATATTATGCACTTGAATCTGCACAAGACCTTTTCTACCCCACATGGAGGAGGAGGGCCCGGGTGTGGTGTTTTAGCCTGTAAGCAAACCCTCTCACCCTATCTCCCGGTTCCGATCATTGAAGCAGTGAACGATACTTATCGGCTCAAAGACCAGAATCCTCACTCAGTTGGACGTTTCCACGCATTTTACGGTAACTTCGGTATGATGTGTCGTGCCTTATGCTACATTTTGACTTGTGGCAGATCTGGATTAAAAGAACTGTCAGAAACGGCGGTTTTAAGTGCCAACTACATTCGCCACCGTCTAAAGGACTACTACCACCTTCCTTTCGACACCCCGTGCATGCACGAAGTGGTCTTTTCTGACAAAACTCAAAACAAAACAGGAGTGAAGACGATAGACATTGCAAAACGGCTCATTGATTACGGCTTTCACCCACCGACGATCTATTTTCCTCTGATTGTGCCTGGAGCGCTGATGACCGAACCAACTGAGAGCCAGAGCAAGCTTGAACTAGATGCTTTTGTGGAAGCCATGGTGGCAATTAGCTGCGAAGCCCGGGAAAAACCTGAGAAAGTCATCGGTGCCCCTTTCAGAGCGAAGCTCAGCCGTCTTGATGAGACGCGTGCTGCACGCTCTCCAATTCTCCGTTGGAGCCCACGACAGGCACAGCAGGTACCCGGCGATTGATATTGGGTATTGAAAGAATTTAATAACATGGTTTCGTGGTTCTTGGTTGACAAGAACCATTCTGGATAGAACGTATTAGAAGTTGGAACACTGAGTATTCTTCGACTACAGGAGGCCATACTGACGAGCTGATCTCCTTTTGAGATGTCTTCAACCAGTTATAGATTCCACTACTAAACTCAAGCATAGTGGGAAACTTCATTTAGGCTCACCAACATTATCGGCATATTCAGATCCTTAGTGTTTCGGATCCGCTATGACACCAGTAATAGCGGTGTCTTAAGCTGAAGGTCCAGCTCGGCAATAAGCCACAGAAGAAGAACACAGAAGAGAATGTCATATTTTTCTATCTCTCTCCTCCACCGAGCAGGCCGACTGGCTATAATAGCTTCTGCGATGCACTTTTTGCCGATGCTTTTGGCATGTGCCCTCCCGGTAGCCCAAGATACACCAATTTTTAAAATAGAAGCCCACTATATCAAGGTGCCCGTCACAGTTTTTGACGTGTACGGAAAGGTGTTAACCCATCTAACTCAAGAGGATTTCCGCCTCTTCGACGAAGCTGAGCCACGTTTCATCGAGAATTTTGTCTTGGATAGAACACCTCTTCATATCCTCCTCCTACTCGATGCGAGCAGGAGCGTTTATGAGGAGATTGTGGAAATCAAGAAGTCAGCTTTTCTATTTGCCCGCTCTTTTACTAAAGAAGACCGTATTGCTATCATTTCCTTTTCGGATAAGATCGTCCTCTTGCAAGACTGGACCAACAACCTGCGCCAAATTCAAAAATCCCTGAGCGGTTTAGAGCAAGGATACCGCACGGCGCTCTATGATGCCCTGTTCATGGCAAGTCGCGAACAACTTCGGCACATACCAGGGAAGAAAGTGATCATTGTTTTGACCGACGGCCTGGATAATGAAAGTGAGGTTACCTACGAGGCTGTGATCGATAGCCTTATCCAAGACAACATTGCACTTTATATTGTCAGCCGTACTCGCCTGGTTAAGCCTCAGATCGAACAGAGCAAGAGTGTAGAATTTTTGAACAATGTCATGAAAAATGTGCTGTGTGAAGACAAGGACTTTGTAGGGGTTTACTTCAAAGAGAAGGAGACCGCTTTAAACTATTTAGCGGGAACGACGGGAGGCCGTGTTTTCTTTCCGGCTAAGCTTGAAGAACTCAAAGAAAGCTATGCTGAATTGGCACAAGAACTCAAAAATCAATATATCCTAACTTTTCGTCCTCCTCGAATTTCCCCAAAAGAGTTTCGCACGATCGAGGTGGTATGCACTCAAACGGTTGGACGTATCCACCATCGAAAACTGTACCACATTCCCTCGCTCACTCGGCGTTGAGTCTGCCAACGGGTATGTTTACTCTAAATACGATGACGTTTGTGGTCCTCCATCCTTTGGAGAGAAGAGGGTTACAGCAAAACGATCCTACGTGTCTCTTGCTAACGCCTAAAATCAAAAACCATTTCAGCCACAACAAATGGCATGGTACTTATGGCACAAGAAACTAGTTCATATTATGCATAAACTGTCCGCTGCATAATCCGGGCTAGCAGTGGGGTGGGCACCAGTAAAGCGTGAATTCCACCCGTATTGGAACTCTCGTGAGGATTGCTGGAAGATATGCAAAGCCTATCGTCAAATTTAAAGAGTAATGATCCATGGAGGTGATGGGTTCGTTCACTTAAGTTTCGCAAGCAGTCTTAAGTAAGTCTATTTCGAGTTTTGCTCTCTCATTTTCTATCAGGATCTATGCCCACATTCCTTATCCAGACTAGCTGGAGATCACTATATTTTCCACAGAAAAAGTTTCCCAGGATTTCTTCAATCCTCCCGGATTCTGTGTTGAGGTTCTCCACGTTGAAACCTTCCTGGAAGAGCCCTCTTTTTATGCCTTGGCTGAATTCACAATTATCCGCAGCATGAGTGTTAAATAAGAACTCTATACACGTGATACTCCTGAAGTTGCCTCTGGAAGTCGCAAAGATAGAAAGTCTTCTGGACTTACGCTCTTGTGGCTAAAATTATTGTTTATATTTAACTCTTTGATTCATATTAGTTAGAGTTGTTTGTTATACCATTCTCTAAACATAATAAAATACATTAAGAATCGGTATATAAATATCCTACAAAAAATTAGAATATGCCATCTATGTGGTAGTTTCCTCAACAGCGACCGTCGATTCTTGGAGACAGAAACCTCCTTACGTTGCTTTGATCTCTGCGGGCCGAAGACGCTTTCCGGCCATCCTTGTGTAGCATATGCTGAGATGTTTTGGTTCAGCTTGGCGTCTCGCGAGTCCAGCCACATCTGAAGGGTCAGTACTCGGTTGTACGTTGAAGCAAGGTGAATTCCGGGAGTCCAAACAGATCCCTAACTTTTCCGTTAAGATAATTCTGTTTTAGCCGCCCGTACATGTCCTTTGAAAGTCTCTTGCGGTAGATTTTCATCTCCCGGTTTACCTCTTTCTCTAGGTCTTTGGTCTGTTTGACGCTGAGTTTGCGTCGCAGAACTTCAGCAAGTATTTCACCTATTTGCCCAAGGCTTCGGTCGAGTGCCTCATAATTGGAAGTTTGGGCACTCTTTAACTCCGACTTCAGAGCAGCCAACTGTTTGATTGAGCGATCAAAAACCTCCCCCCGCTGCTCCTTTATCGAGTTTTCCAGTTCTTCCAGATACTCCAGGACGTCTTTCCGACAGAAACCTTCCGGGGAAGGCGAATCTGGTGAGTCAGATTGAGATGTGGCATGAGAAGTACCAAGTAGGCTCAGATTGTGCTCCTCAAAAATCTCGATGATTGCTGGAAGACAGTAATAGAGGCTTTTGGGTGTTTGCTTTTGCCTTTTCTGAGTTGACTCAAAGCTGCGATCAATCCCTCGGAGTACGATATGAAGGGGAATCCCATTGGCTTTCCAGAGCTCAATCAAACACCAATCGAGCGGAGAGACAATTATATTCTTTCCTCGCCTCCGAACAAAATACTCCTCGACTTCGGTGAAATAGTTAAAGTAGTTTCTCACGTCGGTTTTCCCCATTACGACTTGAGATGGGGATAGGGCTCGCCCAGCAATTTTTGACGCTGCAGCCACAATTTACTGTGTTTGTTCGTAGAACATGCGCAGTCCATAAAGCGTCAGGTTCTCGTCCACTGTATCAATCTCCTCTGACTCCTCACAGATCAGATGGGCTAAGCCACCGGTAGCAGTGACGTGAGGAATGTCCATCTCTTTCTTCATTCGGCATAAAACCCCTTCGACGAGACTCACATAACCAAAGTATAGTCCGGATTGAACACTGGTAACTGTGGAGTTTCCAATGGTGAGAGGAGGTTTTTTAATCTCAACACGAGGCAGTTTGGCTGTTCGGAGAAAAAGAGCCTCTGCCGAGATACCAATTCCTGGTGCAATAATTCCTCCTAGATATTCGCCTTTTTGGGAAATGGCATCGAAGGTTGTTGCGGTCCCCAGATCAACCACGATCACTGGTCCTCCATACATCTGATAAGCGGCGACTGCATTGACGATCCGATCCGCACCGACATCGGAAGCAGGGTTGTAGCAAATAGGCATGATCTGTTGAATAGTGGGTTCAACGAAGAGGGGGTTCACATTAAAATACTTATGTGACATTTGTTGGAAACAATCGTTGAGAGGAGGAACCACCGAACAAATTGCGATTGACTTGACATCCGACGTCGAAAGTCTCTCCACTTCCAAGAGATTCCGAAACAACACCGCATATTCATCCGGCATCCGTTCTTTTCGAGTCGACACCCTCCAGGAGTATTTCAGCTGATCCTTTTCGAACAGGCCTAGCGCTAAACTAGTATTCCCAATATCAATGACGAGCAACATACTGATTGCCTATAGTCTTATGTGTTTGTTTTCTAAATACGATGGCGTTTCTGGTAAGTGCGATGGCGGCGAGTTCGTCTTTCGCCGACAATGTTCCACATCGTCTTCTCCTTGCTCGTTGACCTCAGCTCGCCATTCCCATCTGTAAACATCACCGTACTGATGAAAAAAACACTTAGTGTGTGAAATGTCTGACTGAGGTAAATACCATGGCCATGCCTTGTTCGTCTGCAGCCTGGACCACTTCTTTGTCTCGGATGGAGCCACCGGGTTGAATGGCGGCCTTAACTCCCATGCGGGCTGCTTCATCAATGCCATCCCGAAATGGGAAAAAGGCGTCACTAGCCAACACACAATTTTCTAAACGAAGTTGGGCCTTTTGAGTAGCCAGCCGCACTGCATCCAGCCGGCTCATTTGACCAGCTCCAATACCAAGCGTTTGTTGCTGAGAAGCACAGACGATCGCGTTTGATTTAACATGTTTACACACTTTCCAGGCAAACAGTAAATCCTGGATCTCATGGTCACTCGGGGTCCGTTCGGTAACCGTTTGGAGATCCTGTGAACCTATCGAGGAGAGGTCGTTTTCTTGAATCAGAAATCCTCCCGATATCTTCCTGAAATCAAATGCAATGTCTGCCTCAGTGTGCTCTTTAGCCTCGCCCTTCATTTCAATCACACGAAGGTTTTTTTTCCGGGCTAATTTCTTAAGAGCTCCGGGAGAATACCCGGGGGCGATCACTGCTTCGACGAACAATGAGCTCATTGCCTCGGCAGTTTCCCCGTCTACCTCCCGATTAAAACCGACAACCGAACCGAAGGCGGATGTCGGGTCACAAACTAAAGCTTTTTGGTAGGCGTCAGACAAAATAGAGCCAACCGCTGCCCCGCACGGGTTAGTATGTTTGATTAGGGTGCAAAAGGGATCATCAAACTCGGCGCAAAGATTCCAAGCAGCTTGCAGATCCATATAATTGTTGAAGGATAGAGCTTTGCCCTGTCTCTGTTGGGTAGCTATCAAACCTGTGTCTTGGGCGAATTGAGACTGGTAGATACCAGCTCTCTGGTGAGGATTTTCACCGTAGCGAAGCGAGTGTTTTTTTATCAGATTGAGTGTGATCAATGGTGGTAACTCCGTTTCAAAAGTGTTCACTTTTTCCAAGTAACCGGAGATGGTCACATCATAAGCCGCGGTGTGCTGAAATGCTTTTTGAGCAAGTCGCCACCGTGTGTCCCGTTGGGTTTCGCTGGAATTAAGCTGCATCTCGGCAATGACATCGGGATAATCCTGCGGATCGACCATCACGGTTGCATACTGAAAATTCTTTGCCGCTGCTCTTATCAGTGTTGGCCCACCGATGTCGATTTGCTCGATTGCTTCTTCGAGTCGAACTTCTTTGTGTTGAATTGTCCTTGAAAAGGGATACAGGTTGACGACCACCAGACCAATGGGCAAGATTCCGTGTTCATTCAGGACTGTTTTGTGAGCCGGGTCGTCGTGTCGTGCCAATACCCCAGCGTGTATACGGGGATGCAACGTCTTGATCCGGCCATCCAGGATTTCCGGAAAGCCCGTGTACTCAGAAACTGTTGTCACGGGAATTCCTCCAGTCCGGATAGCTTGCGCAGTTCCCCCAGTCGAGAGAATTTTTACTTTCAGTTCACTCAACTGCCGCGCCAACTCGACGATCCCCTTCTGATCAGAGACGCTGAAGAGAGCTGTTTTAATGCGCATTGTTTTCGATCTTTTTCATGAATCCGTTTATCTTATTGTGGGCCTTTACGAAAGTCCAGAAACATTCTTTTTCATCCCGGTAGGAGTCCTTCTACCGGCCGTGGTACAGGCCATAGACTTATCAGCGGTCAGACGATTACCTTCCTGTTTCGGCAACTTTCCCTTAGAATAGTGACACCGAACAAAGTGCAAAAAAATCTTGACTTCTACGGAAATCCTAGTTTAAAGTGCGCGCCGTGAGTTACTAGTGGGATTTTTAGGGTTTTCCTGCGTTATGAGTTCGCGGGTTCTTCAGAAGTTCAACATACCAAACATATTCTCACTGAGGGTTTCGATGCAACACGCTAGCGTTTGTGAAAGGGGTTTGCTAGGAGAGGTTGGGAGCGAGTAAGTAGGCGATGCCCATATGGCATTGTCAACGAAAAGTAACGGTGGAGATCAGTCGTAACCTCCACTCCCAGGGAAGGTGACTGTATTTATGGAAGAAAATACTAACACAAGAGGGGAAAGCTCACTATTTTCGGGGAGAAAACCATGAAAACAACTGGTAAAGTGAAGTGGTTTAATAACACGAAGGGTTATGGGTTCATTCAATACGATGGTTCTGAGCGAGACGTTTTCGTACATTACAGTGCGATTCAGGAGGAGGGTTACAAAACTTTGAAAGAAGGGGATTTTGTTGAGTTTGAACTCAAAGAGGGACCCCGAGGACCCCAAGCGGAAAACGTTACAAGGGCTGCTTAAAGTCTCTCCATTTCTTCCTCCTCTCGCAGTAGCTGTTTTTATCCCTCTAGGACAAGAGCCCTGAGACCTTCAAGACTCCTTCATCGCCACAGACCATTTTGTAATCTCACGCAACCCTCTATAATGCTTCTGTGTTTGCTCTGAGTCAAATTCTTCGACGACTGCCCTCCGTTGACCAGATTCTCCAAGGAGAGGTGATAGCAAAGCTGGTTCAAACTTATTCAAGAGAACTCCTGGTGGTTGTTATCCATGAGCATTTAGAAGAGTTGCGGGCTGAAATCCGCACTGGATATCTCTGCGACGACGATTTAGAACGGGAACTGGCGTGCTTACAGACCGGTATCTGCTCACGGTTGCAACAGCGTCTCTGTCCCTCTCTGCGCCCAGTAATTAATGCCACAGGGGTGATTATTCACACTAATGTGGGGCGGGCACCCATCTCCGACGCAATAGCCCAGACTATGCGAGAGCTTGCAGCTGGCTATTCAAACCTGGAGTACAGTCTGGACAAGGGGAAGCGTGAACATCGTGACTTGCACTTTGAAAAACAAATGACCCGTCTTCTCAGCTGTGAGGCGGCGGCGGTCTGCAACAACAATGCGGCGGCGGTTTTTCTCATACTGAATACACTGGCCCGTGGCCGAAAAGTCCTGGTTTCCCGGGGAGAACTGATTGAGATCGGGGGATCTTTCCGACTTCCAGCCATTATGGAGTGTAGCGGAGCCATCTTGAAGGAAGTCGGAACTACGAACAAAACCAACATTTCCGATTACCGTGAAGCGATCGACGATGAGACCGCCCTGATCTTTCGAGTTCACCCCAGCAATTATAAAATCACTGGATTCACCCATCGCCCTCCCCTTCAAGATCTTATCCAACTAGCTGGAGAAAAAAATATTCCCTTGGTCAAGGATGTGGGAAGCGGTTATCTTTTTCGGACTTCTCACCCTTTCCTAAAAGATGAACCAACAGTGCATTCGGCCTTAATCCAGGGAGTCAACCTTGCCTGTTTTAGTGGCGATAAACTCCTGGGAGGCCCACAGGCTGGAATCATCGTTGGAGAACGTGAGCTGGTAGAGGAGATCCGTGCAAGCCCCCTAATGCGTGCCTGTCGGGCGGACAAAGTGACCTATTCTGCTCTGGAATGGACATTGATCGAGTATGAGAAGGGCACCTATGAACAAACTATTCCGATTTACCGAATGCTTTCCCTTCATCTTGATGAAATCAAGAGACGGGCGCAAAACCTTAGCAAGCTTTTGGATAGCCGGGTCTTTCAAACGAAGCTGAAAGAGGGTTTTTCACTCATCGGGGGTGGCTCAGCCCCGGAAGAGCAAATCCCCACCTTTTTACTGACTGTCGAGTCCCCTCGTTACTCTGTTAATGAGATCGAATGTCGACTGCGAAAACACTCCCCACCCGTTCTGGCGCGGATTGAACACGAGCAACTCGTCCTGGACCTCCGCACAGTTTTTCCTGAGCAAGAAAAAGTCATTGCTTCCGTTTTTGGTAAGATCGCTGCAGACTAAGCATTCATAAGTTGAAGGAAGTGTGGAGTAAAATACCTATGACTTTATCAGTGAAGGCTACCCGTGATTTCGCGCCTATTTAACAGATTTCCTCAGATGCGCATCTCATATCGTGTCAGCGTCATCAGGATTCCGACCACGATTCGCTCTCAACTATTTCTGGCACGGAAAAACCAGAATTCGAGCAGTACTTGTGTAACGAGCAAGAATACAACCAGTAGTCCTTACGGTCCCTTGATTCCTGAAGGACCCACTTTTGCCCTGAGGATAGGATTTAGTGTCGTCTCCGGCAGGCGTTCAATCCAAGACTCAACTAGGTGTTGTTCGTGGTGACTAACAGATATTATACACGATGGACATGGAGAAATGATAGTAGAGTTGGAAGTGTGATCGAATGCACACAACGAGTGAGAGTGGTAAACGATAGACTGATACATGAAATCAACCATCTACAGATGAGGGATGTTGGTTGATAAAACTACTCTTTACTGGCTGGACTTCACTCTCCCAGCATCCGGGCGGGCTATTCCATCCTACTTAACGACTGGAGAGACGTATAATGGCAACTGTACGATTGATCGAAGAAAGAGAGGCCCAGGGTCGAGTCAGGGAGATATTTGAGGACATCAAAACGACAAAAAAGATCGACTTTGTCCCTAATGTTTGGCGAGCTTTAGCCAATCATCCAATGCACCTTTCGGTGACCTGGAAAAAGCTAAAGGCTATCATGCACGAGCCAACACAACTGGATTCATTAACCAAGGAAATGCTCGCTCTGGCAGTCTCCGTCACAAACGGCTGTACTTATTGAATTAACTCGCATACGGCCGCCGTGAAGCGGCTAGGACTAGATAATATAGGACTCGGTGAGTTGATTGCCGTTGTTGATTTGTTCAACGGTCTGAACCGCGTAGCCGATGGCTACCAAATCGATCCGGATGTGGTTCCCCCGGAGGATTAAAAAGCTACGGCGGTCTCCCCTCTCTTAGTTCATCTGTCAGTGCTTTTGATTCATTATCAAGAATACCAAACCAATTCCTCCCTCATGATATCCGCCGAAGAGCTCGCGGAGTTCCTGGTTACTTTTCTGCCACGAGAGATCACGCTTTGAACCCGTACTGTTCTCACACGTCAGTTTCGAATCTGGCAAAGCGAACTCAGCCTTCACATCTCGTAAGGCTTGGTGTAGACTTCTACTACTGGTTGGGCCTATTGGGCCATTCAAGTTTGGGCATCACTCAGTTTTACACCCTGTTCTGGCCCTGCTATGGTATGGGTCAGGTTAACTAGGCGGGTTTTTCCCGTGAAACTAATGGCACGCATAGAGCCCCATTCGTAGTGGAGTTCTGAACTGTTAGCATAAGCCGTTGAAAGTAAACCGTGCCGGAGTGGTGAAATTGGCAGACGCGCTGCGTTCAGGGCGCAGTGGGGTTTATCCCCGTGGGAGTTCGAGTCTCCCCTCCGGCACCATGTATTTCCTCTTTGCACTCAATCAGTTAAATTGTCCTCATGTAGATGTGTTATGCCCTAAGTGACAACTCGTCCTAACTTCCAGGAGATAAGAGGAACCGCATCATCAAGATTTATACAGAGATAGTCTCGCGGAGTTTCTGTCCAGATGATCTTATTCTGTAGGAACTCGGATGGGTTTACTGATTGCTTAACTGCTCTCCAGTGATCTAGATCGAGACTAGCGCCGGCATTTACTGTTTCGACCGCCACGGAATAAGCATGGAAACCTTGCTCCGGTAGTTTCTATAGACATCCCCGTAGAAAGTCATAAGGTCCTGCTCCTCAAACCGGATCGCGATGAGCATATAGACCGTTGTCGCGACCGAGAAGAGTAGGTGGCCTGTGGTCATTCGAGGAGTAGACCAGAAGGAAATGTGCCACCCCAACAACAGGGGATGGCGGACGAATTTATAGAAGCCTTCGACCTTAAACTTAGGTGGAGTATATTCACGCTCTAGAGCGTAAAGGACCACCTGGCGTGTGCCTAACAAGTCGAAGTGGTCCATGGTTAAGCTAGAGATTACAACGATGCCAAAACCGATAAAAAATAGGATCGAGAGCATGGTAGCCGTAGTTTGATTTTCGACTTCCCAGACGACTCCAATCATCGGTTCCCACTTGCAAAATAGCAGGATCATCAGCAGGTTGGAGACCAATACATACGTGCTTCGCTCTATGACCTTGGGCACAAACTGCGTCCACCATTTCTTAAATCTCTGGCGTGCCATCACACTGTGCGGAATAGCGAACACTCCCAACAAAATAGTGTTAACAATGAGGGCCGTTCCTGTGGAACTTGGGGTGCCGTTATCGATCGTTTTGGGCACTAGAAAATTGCCCAGAAAGCAGATGAGGTAGAGAAAAATCAGCAAGAACATTACATGACATAGCAAACCGTAGAGAACCGCGAGGGACCTAACCATAATCTCCTCCTTATCTTTAGTGGCCTGGTCTTCCCGACTAATTGCGCACTCTTTCCTAAATAATAGGCTGACAGGGAATCGACGGCAATTAGAATTGCGAAATCAAAGGCCGGATCTTAACTGTCCATTTATTAAGTGTGATTACGGTCGTTTTCTTGCCGGTGGCAATCTACTGCAATTTTGTGGTGTCAATGGTTTGGTCGAGTCTGCTCCAGATTGTTTTCTATGCGTTTTCGGCATGGGATAATCCATCTCATCACGGATATCGACTTTCCTTTTTGGGAAATACAAGTAACCTTTCACCAGGCTGGTCGGACTAACTTGATGATATTGATAAGACAGTGTGAGATTCGGATCCTCTGGCCGTAGTCTTGACACCAGGGCAATCTGCTGGGGATCCGGATAGGCTGAGGATCACGGCCTAACTCAGTATTGGTGGCCTCAGGTGGATGTGCGTATTACCGAAATCATTGGATGTAGACCTTTAAGCCAGTACTTCCTTCACGACGTGCGCCGGTTCGACACCCGTCAGTCTGGCATCTAATCCTTGATACTTGGAGGTGAAACGTTCATGGTCGATGCCAAACAGATGCAGAATCGTGGCTTGGTAGTCCCGGATGTGAACGGGATCTTTGACGATGTTGTAAGAGAAGTCGTCTGTTTCGCCGTGAACGACGCCGCCTTTAACGCCACCGCCAGCCATCCACAGACTGTAGCAGCGAGGGTGGTGGTCACGGCCATAATCGGTAGGCGTCAGTTTGCCTTGAGAGTAGATCGTTCGCCCGAACTCACCTCCCCAAATGACGAGAGTATCTTCGAAGAGGCCTCGCTCCTTCAGATCTTGAACCAGGGCCCAAGAAGCTCGGTCGACGTCTCTTGCCTGTGCGGGAAGCACTTCGGGCGCAAAGGAGTGTACGTCCCAGCCACGGTGATAGATCTGGACGAATCGGACACCGCGTTCTACCAGCCGCCTTGCCATGAGCGCCGCGTTTTGGAACTTGCCGGGCTCTTTCGCTTCTTCACCCCAACGTTTGAAGGTGCTTTCCGGCTCGCTAGAGAGGTCGGCCATCTCGGGCACCGACGCCTGCATTCGGAAAGCCATTTCGAACTGGTCGATTCGTGCGAGCGTTTCCGGGTTGCCGATTTCTTGGTGATGGATCTGATTTAGCTCATTGAGACCGTCAAGCATTTTCCGACGTACGTCCCTCGAAACACCATCTGGGTTTCTGAGGTATAACACCGGGTCGGCGCCCGCGAGGAGTCTCACACCGGCGTGTTTCGGAGAAAGGAACCCTGAACTCCACAATTTTGCCGAGATCGCCTGGACCCCAGACTTGGGGTGGCTTTTCTCTGCGTTTATTACAACGAATGTGGGCAGGTCGCGATTCATACTACCAAGACCATAAGCAATCCACGATCCGATGCAGGGTCGACCCGCCACCTGCTGGCCCGTCTGAATGAACGTTATCGCTGGCTCATGATTGATCGCGTCAGTGTGCATCGAGCGGATAATGGCGATGTCGTCGACCATCTTTGCCGTGTGGGGCAACAGTTCGGAAATCCACGTGCCGCTATAGCCATGTTGCTTGAATTGGAAGATAGACGGTGCTATTGGGAAGCGTGCCTGTCCGGATGTCATGGTTGTCAGCCGCTGCCCACGACGCACTGTTTCCGGAAGATCCTTGTCGTACCAGTCCTTCATCACCGGTTTATAGTCAAGCAGATCCATTTGTGGCGGCGCACCCATCATGTGGAGGTAGATGCACCGTTTTGCCTTTGGAGCGAAGTGTGGCAAGTGCGGAAAACCGCCAAACGATTCGTAACTCTTAGGTATCCCGAGGGTATCCTCGGCCAAAAGACTAGCCAAGGCGATCCCACCGATACCCTTGGCTGCTCGGGCAAAGAACTGCCGTCTGGTCTCGGCTAGAATTGCTTCTTTGTATAGACCCATTCTAAACCTTTCTGTACAACACGAACGGCTGCATTATTGTTGTAAAATATTCATCATTTGTTTAACACTTCGTCCAAATTCATCATTTGGTTCGTCAACATGGTCCACGCTGCCGACTCCGTCACGGGCAGCGCCTCATCGGCCGGCGATTCGCCAACGGCAAGAAGTTTCTTTGCTTCCTCAGTGTTCTTACTGTAGAGGCTGATGAATCCGTCGTAGGTCTGTTTTGCAACCAGACGTTCATTCTCGCTGAAGTGACGTGCCAGGAGACGAGTTGTCACATAATTCAACCGCCGGTAAAAATCGTCTTCAGTTTCGCGCATAGCTCTCTGTGCCAGGTAGCGTGACGCTTCGATGAATTGCGTGTCATTCATCGTGACGAGAGCTTGGAGCGGCGTGTTAGTTCGCTCGCGACGCACAGTGGTGTGCTCCCTCGTGGGCGCATTCAAGATACCCATTGAGGGAGGAGGAGCGAAGCGTTTCCAGAAAGTATATATACTGCGCCGATAGAGTTTGGCACCGGAGTCCTGTATGTAGAAACGCGTGTTGCTGGAATGCATCGCTACACTTTCCCAGACGCCTTTCGGTTGATAAGGCTTCACACTCGGGCCGCCGATTTTCCGAACTAGCAGGCCGGCCGCCGCGAGTGCGTAATCGCGAATCATTTCACCATCCATGCGAAATAGCGGACCGCGCGAAAGCAGCCGGTTCTCCGGATCTATTTTGAGCTTTTCCTGTGTCGTCTGTGCGGATTGGCGGTAGGTAGAGGATGTCACCAGCATGCGAAAGAATCGTTTGATATCCCAGCCTGATTCGCGAAACTCAAACGCCAGCCAGTCGAGTAACTTAGGGTGAGACGGTGGCTCTCCCTGCGAGCCAAAATCATCGCTGGTTTTAACCAGGCCGGTTCCAAAAATCTCTTGCCAGTAACGATTCACAATCACGCGGCTGGTTAGGGGGTTCAGGTCGTCCACTAACCACTGGGCCAACCCCATCCGATTGCGCGGCCACGATGGATGCATTGGGTGCAAAGCCGAAGGAATATTTGCCGAGACGCGCTCACGGGGTTGGTCATAAAGACCGCGGTAAAGGACATGAGCTTCGGGTTGTTTGTCCGGTATCTCCTGCATCACATGTGTGACGCCTCCGCGCCGTCGAATCTCTCGCCACTCCTGGTCGATTTCTTCCTTACGCGCCATGAGTCGGCGGTACTCCCCATCTTTAACGTTGAGGTAGTAGAGGCGTAAAACTTTCCGCTCCTCGGCATTTAGTTCCTCAGGTTCCTTACTTTGCGCGCTTTGGAGTAAAGACCACGAAAAAACAACCTTGGCCTCTTGTACTGTGATCTGTCGATTAAAGACCCGAAGATCAGCTATGCCGCCGTCTGAGAAGTAGCGGACTTCTGGATCGTCCTTGTCTCCTTTACCCTTTGTGACCCCTCTTCCCAAATATAGAGGCCGGTTGGTTAGGACATTTCCCTTTACTCTCGCAAAAAACTCACTCCCCTGTGCTTCAACGATATTCCCGTTAGTGTAAATACGTAGGCCCGCACGTTCGCCAGAGCCGTCGTGTGTCACTGTAATGTGAGTCCATACTTCCGTGGGCAACCGTTTTGTGTTGATGGGGGAAATCTTCACATTAGAGGGACCTTCTTCTCCTGTGAGTTTGTCGCCGGTCATTTTAAAGGTGAGTTCCCGTGCACTGATGGTAATATTCCATCCGCGGTCATTGTTCTTGGGATCGTACTGACCCGCAACCACAAAGGGTCCCTCAACCTTGGGTTGATAAACCCACATTGCAATAGAAAATGGACTGTCACTCTCAAGTTTTAAGGGAGGAAGTGCCACCCATGATTCTTTGTCGAAACGCAGCGCTGACTGGTTTTTGTTTGGTCCCTCTCCGACCACGGCTTTCTGACGAAGCACAATCTTCTTGCGACTTCCCTCGATATTGACAGCAGGTTCATCGTCAAGGGTGAGCGTCAGGAGCTCGACAGATTTTTCTAGGGGTGTTTCGATGAAAGAATATTCCTTAGTTGCAAGCCATTTTGTAAACACTTCGTCCACTGCCGCGGTGCGCTCTTCAATTTTTTCCTCGTTTTTCCCCATCTCCTGGCGGAGCTCGTGCCAGAGACCGCGATCTTGGTCGTTGGGCACAACCAAGATGGGGGGTGGATCCGATATGTTTCCGTCCATCACGTACTGTGTCGTATTTCTAAAAAACGCTGTCAAGGAATAGAACTCCCGCTGGGCAATCGGGTCGAACTTGTGGTCGTGACAAGTGGCGCATCCGACAGTGAGTCCCAGGAAGACGGTCCCCGTAGTATCAGCTCGATCTTTGGCGTAGATCGCTTCATATTCCTCCGGAATGACACCCCCTTCGTTTGTCGTGATATTGCAACGATGAAACCCGGTCGCAACAAGTTGATCGAGCGTCGGATTGGGCAGCAAGTCGCCTGCGATTTGCTCCATCGTAAACTCGTCGAAGGGTTTATTGGCATTAAATGCCTGGATGACCCAGTCGCGATAAGGCCACATCTCGCGATAGTTGTCGATGTGGATACCGTGGGTATCTCCATAGCGAGCGGCGTCAAGCCAATAGCGGGCACGATGCTCACCCCAGTGCTTCGAGTCGAGAAGTCTATCGACCAGCTTTTCATAAGCTCCTTCGGAGTTGTCGTGTAGAAAACTTTTCAAGGTACCAGGGTCGGGGGGCAATCCAGTTAAATCCAGCGCCACACGGCGCGCGAGAGTACGTTTGTTGACTTCGGGAGCGGGGGTAAGACCCTGTGCCTGGAGCCGCTCCAGAATAAACAGATCGAGCGGATTGCGAGCCCAGGTCTTGTTTTTCACTTCCGGAGGTTCGGGCCGGTCGACTGTCTTGAATGACCAGTGTTGGTCCCATGAAGCGCCCTGTTCGATCCAATTGCGTAGTACGTCAATTTGCTCTTTCGCCAGTTCCTTCTTGGAATAAATTGGCGGCATCCGCATTATTTCGTTCGCATGAGTGATGCGCTGGTAAAGTAGGCTTGCCTCTGAATCTGACGGGACGATTGTCGTTCCGTTAGGTCTCTTGGCGAAGGCGCCTTCCTGGGTATCGAGTCGAAGCTCGGCTAAACGAGTCCCTTTGTCTGGTCCGTGGCATTGAAAGCAGTTGTCAGCGAGGATGGGACGAACATCCCGCTGGAAATCAATAGTACCCGTTGACTCCAAAACCGGAGCGGCCGAAGAAGTCGTTACAACAAGAGGGAGAATTAGAATCACAAGGCACGAATGAGCGATCAACATGGCATACTCCCAGAACGATAGAGTAGTCACCAATTGTAAACGGTGAACACGACAATGAACAGCGGGTTCACCCGCTATTATATGGGAATTATATACTTGACTGAAACAACTTACCCCTTGTCCTTCTCCTTACTTTGCTTGAGTAGAGCCTTCCCAACCATCTCTGGCGTGGCCCCCTCATAGCGTGGGTTTTGGACCTCGACTTTAGGTTTTTTGGATCTGCCTTCTTCCTTTGTTTTCTCTTCCTTCATTTCCTTCTCCTGAATTTGTTCACACACAATCAAATGGCCTTAATAAGTGTGCCCGCTTCACGCCGCAATTCCATTCTGGACTCGATGATGTGTTGGCATTTTTTAGAAATGGACTGTGCTTTTTTCTCGGAGCGGGGTATCGGAATCGCAAGTTCGAGGATGCGTTTGCCAATTGTGTCGATAATATCCTGGGTGAACTGCTTCGCCCTCACCTGCGATAGAACAATTGGGGTATTTAGCAGAGCGAAAAGAAGCCAAGAGTCAATTATTTCCGGTTTGAGAGTGCGGATGCGGTAAAGATGGCTCTGAAAGAGCATGGGAAGATCCAGTTCGGTTACTAGAGCACAAGCTCCGACCAGATAGGTGCCGTCCTTTACCCATAAAATGTCGTTCGCTTCGACATCGGCCCCTGCCTTATACTCTTCGTAAATTTCCTCGCTAACGCCGTGCTTGAAGTTGGTCTTAATCTCCCAGTTACAAAGGTCGGAAGTGCGGATAAAGGGGATGATTCCCGTCCCGTAGACCATTTTCCCCACCTCGACGCCAGTGCTGAGAGACAACACACCTTCCTCTACGAGGTCGTTCAGCGTAACTAGTCGGTGATCCTTGCTAAGACGCCCCATCTTTCCTGTTATCTCGGGGTTGTAGTACCTTGGAATAAAGATATTGTTAACTACTTCTTCCAAGGGCAAGGAAAAACCATGCCGGTCCGACTCAAAAGAACTAAGACCTTTTTGCCAATCAACGAAACGCTTTGCAATCTTCGGCACGTCATCCAACAACTCCGTATCTCCACTTGGAAGTCTGCGGAGAGTAGGGTTTCCCCGAGAATCGTGACCGCACCATTTTGCCTCTCCCATGAAAACAGGTCTCTTAACATCGCCGTTTCTTTTAGTGCCAACCAAGACGCACACTTTAGTGTGTGTTCCCCCCTTCCCGCTCGTCTTGAACAGGGCTTCCGGCATGTTGACTACCGCCACCATATGCAGACGGCTTTGAACCCACTCCATAACATGGCGGTGAGTTGGGTTTCCAAGAACACTCTCGGGTAGGACGATGCCGAGCCGCCCACCGGGCTTCAAGAACTGGATGCAACGCTCCAAGAAAAGAATTTGAGGCGGTACTTTCTCGCGCAGTTCGCCAGTCTTCTCCCATACCTTCGTACTGCCTGACTTCCATTTATACCCAAGTTCAAATTGAGAGATGGTCGCCTCTCCCTTAACTACGATCTTCTTTCCAAAGGGGGGGTTAGTCAGAACAACATCGAAAGTGCCAAGCTTGATCTTGTCTTGCATGATCGATGGCCAATTGCTTATAGGTTCAAGGGTATTTTGACAGAATACGCCACCCCTCTCGTCCCCGACCAAAACCATGTACGCTTTGCATATGCGAGAGAGAAAGGTGTCTTTGTCAATGCCCCGGAAGCAGTCGGTGGCGATATCGAGTTCGCGTTTGACGAGTCGGCGTTCTGTCCAGTTCTTGCGCTTGGCATCGTCTCTAATGTGCCCCCAGACGTGCGCCAGTGCAGCAATTAGAAACCCGCCAGACCCGCAAGCCGGATCTATTATCTTTTCACCCGGCTTGGGGTTGACCATCCTGACTACCATTTCAACAACATTTCGAGGGGTAAAGAACTGGCCCTCCGCACCGCGCAGAGCGGGACCGATGAAAACCTCAAAGGCATCGCCAATTGCATCCCTATCTGCTTCCATAATGCTGTAGTTCTGAAGTTCCCCAACAACGTAAACAAGACTAGCAGGGTCAAGTCGGATACGGTCCTCAGACTCAAAAACATCTCCATAAACGGCCTCCCTTACCCGCTCGAAGAGTCTATGGATGCGGTTTTGAACGGACTCTTGAGATTCACCAACTCCCGCCCTAAATGTAACCGTCTCGTCGGGGTCGGTTTCCTGTTCGTCCAAGATTTTACAGAACAAGATGTTGATGATTTCTTGGGCAAGAGCCTCATCTCGGGTGATCCCGGTGGTCATCCCGACCAAATGGTTTCGGATATCCCGAAACACAGCTTTCAGGTTTGAAGGGCATACGAGATCCTTTCGTTTATAGAGCCCAATATCCTCGATCCGCTGCCCGTTCCGAGGAATGTTCGGAAGAACGTCGTATGTCCTACGACCGTCTTTATGATGAAGCTTGCGAAGATAGAGATGTTCCTCGCCATTGAACCAAACCCCAATCTCAGCGGCAGACATATCAAGATATAGACGAAGCTGATACTCGCCGTCTTTCCGATTCTTTTTCTTACACTCAACAATTATAACGAGGCCATCCTCGGTGCTCCGATCGTCTTGGAAAACGGCGATATCGACCGGGTAGGACCTACTCTCATCCGATGGCCTCATGCGAACGTGGTGTTGAGGGTGAGTCTGGATTTGGCTTTTCTCATAGCCGTAATCAGCAACGAGCCTACGCGAGAAAACCTGAACGGCATCCACCTCTTCAGGTGTCGCAATAATGCGCTTACCTGTGATGAAGTCGGTAATGAATTCCTTCCGCTTCCCCATCAACCCTTCAAATCCTTGTACATGAGACGCTTCCCGACAAACTGGATAACAACGGCCTCCATTTGCCTAATCGTGTCCATTGACCGGACCCCATGCTTTCCAGCGAACTGACTAATATACCGCTGAAGATGCTTGCGGCTGAGGCGGTGATAGGTGCCCTTGTGAGCCCTCTTGAGGGTTGCCCAAAAGCTTTCGATTCCATTGGTGTGGGCCATGTGCCGGACGTATTCGCCAACACTATGCTTGACACTCTCATGGTCAAAGGGAAGATCACAGTAGGCCGTGGCATCGTCCGTGTAGACCTTGGCCTTGGGGTGGGCGTTCTCCCTGACAAAGCCCTGCAAGGTTTGAGAGTCGGTGGAATCGACAACCATTGCCCTGACCTGATCGGTCTTCCGGTCCTTCACTCCAACAATGGCAACCTTGCCTACTGGACCTCTACCAGTGAGGGTTTCCCGCTTTGACTTCGACATATTCTTCCTGAGCCCCCCGATATAAGTCTCGTCCACTTCCACTGGACCCTCAAACAATTCCGCCTTCTCCAGTTTCCAGGCTTCCCTGATCCGATGCAGCATGAACCAAGCCGTCTTGTAAGCAACTCCAATTTCTCTATGGAGCTTCATACCTGAGATTCCTTTTAGTGAAGTCATTTCCAAGTAAATAGCAAAAGCCCACTGGCGAAGTGAGACGTGGGACCGCTCCAGAACAGTACCAATACGCACTGAGAATGCCTTCTGGCAGCCTTGGCAATAGTAAGGTAGGCCGGAAGTCTTGGAAGCGTTTTGAGTGTCCACAGAACCACATCTAGGGCAAGCCCTGCCATTGGGCCAGATCAAATCCTCAAACCACTGGGTTGCGGATTCTTCGTTTGGGAACATATCCTGCAACTGCATGAGTGTGACCCCTGTCCGGTACGATTTTCCAGGTCCACTTTTCTTTCTATTCATTGACGTCTTTTCAACCTCCATTTCAGTCAAGTATACCATAAGAGGCTGACAGTTATTTCAGTTAAGTATATAATTCCCTATTATATCTCTTCAGCCCGTCGTGAAAGTCAAGTGAAACCATACACCAGCGATTTACGGTTGGAGGCAAAGCACGAAGAGAGGAGGAGTTAATGTCTGGACATCTACGATGACAAGAAACTGGTCGAGCTCGACTCCTAACCACGGGCTGGAGACTCCCTTTCTATCTTAAGAAATTTGGGATATAACTCTATAGGTGTTTTTCTCTATTCCTTTAGCAACAATTCCATTACATACATTTCAGGTTTTTGATAATTCCTTCTCTTTAATACAACCGCTTTGGAAATCATCATCAAATTCACCTACTTTTTTTTCTAACATCTCGATGATATTAATAGTGTTATAAAGATGTCGATCACAATCTTCTGTTTTCTGTGTCCGCATAGCCTTTGTATCTATTCCAATAAATCCATCACAATTATTCTCCACAAGGATCTTTGTTATATTGAAGGCTCTTCGAATACTTTCAACACCAAATATCTTATCTTGAGAGTAGCCTAATCCACTTTGATCATCCAAACGAATTCCCCAGAGTTTATTAAAGGAATTGGCGAAACCTATCTCAAAAACTGGACCTGACGTAGTAATTATACTCCCTGCCACCTGTATCGAGACTCCAACTCTTGCCTGATCAATCGTGTCAAGAGACAATCCAATTGCATGTCCTATTGTCGGCAAAAAACTCCTTTCAGTTGATATAGTTGGTTTAGGCTCCAACAGAAGCTTAACGCTTTTATCATATCCCAGTATCTTGTTTAGTGCTTCTTTTATTCTGCTAACACTAGCCACGATATTTTTGCTCTCATAGCAAAAAATGCCATCTCTTGACAGCCATAAATTAACAAATTCGCAACCTGACGTGTTAGCAATACCAACTGAACGATAAGCTCTCCACATGGCAAAATCTCTATCACTCTCACGATTTAATGTAAAACTGTCATCTATTGTACGTGTGTCGGCCCACAATGTTGGTGATATAGAATCTATTGCCATTCCGTACTTATCTATATTGTTTCTTGAATTGTTCTGCTTTTTGTTTTATTTGGTCTTCTTCCAAACCAGTTATGTCTGGAACTACACCATCATCATGAAGTGAAATTGCACTAATACCGATTTCTTTAAACTTCTTGAGTTTGCTTTCTAAATTTACTGCTTGGCGAACTTCTGGTCCAAAAAGATCGCCTCCTTCTTGAATAGTATATAGATCTGCTGAAAACCTAAATTGGGACAAGATGTGCCCATTCTAGTTAAAAAAATTAGTGATTATCCTGGTAGCTGGAGGGTAGATGTAGTCGGGTTCTCCGATATCGTTTGGCATGTCTAAGAGTTCAAAAAGTACTCCATAGGCACTAACAGTATCGAAATAGTCGAAACGACCCTTGCGATCTACACCTTCAATCGATCCACCCTGTAGACATGTGAAACCCTGCTTGTGCATCTCGGCACAAGCAGCGCCATGATCGTCCGCGCGTAGTCCAATGTGATGCAGACCCGACCGTACTTGTCAACAAACTACGTGTAGCAGTTCTTCCCACGTGTCGGTTGAATGACTTCCAAGTCAAGAGGTCCCATATTGCCAGACGCCACGATTACGCTATAATCAGCGGGTTCGCCCCTATAGGTTATTCCAGTCATATTTGTCGTATCTACAGAGTAAACCCTAAATGGGCCAAAGCCGAGCAACGCATATTGCTCGATTGTCGCCTGCAGATCCTTAACCACGATACATATCTGACAAAGTTCAACGTTCATTTCTAGCCCGGTTTCCGCTGTTGGCCATGGGTCAGTGGGTTCACGATCTGCTTTCCCATTGGTCTTATCTTTACTATCTGGCCGACGGTAAAGGCATTTAGGGTTAACCCAAGTGTAGTTTGGTACGAAGCATCTGGTTCACTAATTGGGGATTGGCTTGCCCGCGTGTCTCCTTCATTACCTGTCCAACAAAAAATCCCAATAAACCTTCTTTCCCCGCCTGATAAGTTTGGACTTTTTGGGGATTAGACTTAAGGACACGATCGATAATACTTTCCAACACGTCTTCATCACTGATCTGCTGAAGCCCCATTTCCGTGATAATGCTTTCCGGCTCCTTTCCAGTCGCATACATCTTCTCAAATACCTCCTTGGCCGTGTTACCACTGATAGTTCCCTTGTTGATTAGGCAAATGAGTTTAGCTAAATGTTTCGCTTGGACCGGGGAGTCTGTGATCTCCTGATTGTTCCGATTTAGATAGCGTGTGAGCTCACCCATCATCCAATTGAAGATCGATTTCGGCTGATTGTAAACGTCTACCGTTGCCTCGAAATAGTCTGCAAAGGCTGGAGTGTGAGTGGCCAAGATCGCCTCTTCATGGTTGAGCCCATATTGCTGTACGAAGCGTTTGCACCGTGCTTCTGGAAGCTCGGGGATCTCGGTCTTCAATCGCTCCAACCACTCAGAGGAAATCACAACCGGGAGCAAATCCGGGTCAGAAAAATACTGGTAGTCGTGGGTTTGTTCCTTGGTCCGCATTGGAGACGTTCGCTGGCGCTCGTCATTCCAGAGGCGAGTTTCCTGTTTCACCTTGTTACCACGCCTAATAACATCAATCTGCCGCTCTATTTCGTAGTCCAGCGCCTTGCGGAGAAATCGAAAGGAATTCACATTCTTAATCTCAGTCTTGGTGCCAAAACCAGAAGAACCAAGCGGTCGAATCGAGACGTTGACATCGCAACGCAGGCTCCCTTCTTCCATGTTTCCATCGCAAATCTTCAGATAAAGCAAAATTCTTCGGAGATACATCAGGAAATCACAGGCCTGCTTGGAAGAGCGCAGGTCTGCCTGAGAGACAATTTCAATTAAAGGCACACCGGTGCGATTGAAATTGACATAGGTGTCACCTCGCACCATGTGGATTGATTTTCCAGCATCCTCCTCCAGATGAACCCGGATAATCCTAAAAGTGTTCTGGCGATCTTTAACGACCTTACCCGCCGACGAAGATTCTTTGCTCGGCAAAGTAACCCGCCCTTCTTGAGCCAGTGGTTCCTCGTATTGAGAAATCTGGTAACCCTTGGGAAGATCAGGATAAAAATAGTTCTTCCGAGCGAATACAGAATACCGATTAATCTTACAACCTAAGGCTAGTCCGGCCTTAACCGCCATGGAGACGATTTGCCGATTCAATACCGGCAGAGCTCCAGGCAGGCCTAGACAAACCGGACAAATATTGGAGTTTGGCGGAGCACCAAATTGAGTGCTGCAGGAGCAGAAGATTTTACTTTTGGTGAGCAACTGAGCATGTACTTCAAGGCCGATAACCGGTTCAAATTCCACAGATGTGTTTTTCGGTCAGTGTTCCTTTCCGTTTGCTATAGAACCGTTCTCATCCCCACAGCGTGGAGATTCCGCAAGTTCTACGAGAATGTGAATCGCACGGAATTCTGATGCTGTCCGCGTACCCTACAACTGTAACTTCTCTTTGGCAAGTTTCAACAACCGTTCCAGCGCCGCCGAATCCTCCCCTGCATAAGGAATCCACTGAATGTCTTTCTCTCGGTGAAACCAGGTCATTTGACGTTTTGCGTAGCGGCGGGTGTCCCTACAGGTTAATGCAATCGCGTTCTCCAAGCTCAGTTCACCTTGCAAAAAAGCCGCAGTGTGTCCGTAACCTAGTGCCTCAAAACCTTTCGATTGGGGAGAATAACCTCCTTTCAGGAGTCGTTCTACTTCTTCGACCAAGCCTGAACGAAACATTTCTTGGACACGGTAATTGATTCTAGTATACAGCACTGGACGTGGTAAATTGAGTCCGGCTCGGAGGATGGAAAAACCTGACAATGGTTTTCGGCGCTCGAGAAGTTGGCTTATCGGCCTTCCTGACAGCCAATAGATTTCTAAGGCGCGCACAACCCGGATTTGGTCATTGGGTTGAATGCGCCGTGCGGCACCGGGATCCTTTCTTTCGAGTAGGCGATACAGATAATCGACTCCTTTACGATGAGCGATTAAGTCAATCCGTTCGCGAATTTCCTTTGACCTTCCTGGTCCTTCGAAGATACCCTCAAGGAGGGCACGTAGGTAAAGCCCGGTTCCCCCAACAACCAGAGGAATTTTTCCCCGCGCCGCAATCTCGCGGCAAACTCGTCGTGCCTCTAACATATAGCGACCTGCACTATAGTATTCGTGTGGATCGATCAAATCATAAAGGTGGTGTGGAATCGATTTTCTTTGCTCTGCTGTCGGTTTAGCGGTACCCGCTTCTAAGCAGCGATAGACTTGGATTGAATCACAATTGACTATCTCTCCTCCCAGAAGATGGGCGGCGCTGACGGATAAGGTGGTTTTCCCGGATGCGGTAGGGCCGACGATCGCGATGAGTTTCCACTGGTGTACTGAGGTCTTCTTCGGTTGGTTGTTTCGCGTCTGCTGGTCGTCCTGACGAACCATTCCAAAGCTATTCAGACTAGTGGATTGTCCCCTGCACCTGCTCCACGATCTGAAGGGCTATCTCCAGCGCTTTTATCGCTTCCTCTCCCGAACATTCTGTCGGCTGCTTATCGCGTATAGTCCCCAGAAAAGCCTGAATCTCCAGATGCAAAGGTTCATCGCGGTGGATTTCGAGGTGGCGTTCAATAATCTGTTTACCAGAGGATCTCTCCGCCAGGCTGTGAATTTCCACCTCCTGCCGATACAAATCAATCGAGACATAATCATGGGGTTGAAAGAAGCGTAGTTTTCGAATTTTTTCGTTCGATACTCGACTGGCAGTTACGTTGGCCACACATCCGTTCTCAAACTCCAGTCGGGCGTTAGCAATATCAACTTTTGGAGTTAAAACCGGTATGCCAACTGCTCGTATATCCTGGACTCGACTTCGATTTAAATAAAGAATGATATCTAGATCGTGAATCATTAGGTCCAATACCACATCGATATCAAGGCTTCGGCGAACAAACACGCCCAATCGATGGCTTTCGAAAAACTGGGGACGAGTCACGTGGGGTCTGATCGCCTGGATAGCAGGGTTAAAACGCTCCGAATGGCCGACTTGAAGCACACAGCCTTTTTTTTTCTGCGTCTCGATCAATCGGTTCGCCTCGGACAAATCCGAAGCCAGTGGTTTTTCGACCAGGACATGAATTCCACATTCTAGAAAAACTGTGCCGATTGACCTATGTTCACACGTGGGTACGGCCAAACTGACCGCTTCAACAGAATGTAAGATCTCCCGATAATCACGAAAGCCACGGCAATTGTATCGAGCAGCAATCTCATGAGCCCGGTCACCTTTGGTATCGACCACAGCAACGAGCTCTGCTTCTGGCAGCTGGGCATAGATTCGGGCGTGATGCTCTCCCAGAGCCCCGACTCCAACAACTGCTACTTTGGTAGGATTATCAGGTTCCAAGTTCTGCGATAAGCCCTGGTATCATTCCCTCCTCCCCTCGGCTGGTGAACACCATCACCCACGCCACAAATGTCCTGCATTTGTGCAACAAGACACTCAGGTCTCGAGGCTAACGATCGTTATTCCTAGCTTATTGGCCTTTTGGATAAATTCTTCTCGCTCCAGAATGAGGGTCTTTTCGGCAGAGATGGCCATCGCCGACACATGACACTCTCCGAGAACTTTCAGTGTTTGCATTCCTGTCACCGGCACGTCAAACCTCATATCCTGATGAGGCCTACTGGATTTAATCACGGTGAGTCGCTGTCTCTTTACCAATCGTGCCGCACGCCAGATGGTTTCATCGGTTCCCTCCATGGCCTCAACGGCCACGACGGCCTGATCTTTCACAACGATTGTCTGACCGAGGTCGAGCCGGGCTACTTCCCGGGCCACCACTCTTCCATACTTAATATCTTTCCACTCTTCACGGGTTGGTTTGCGCCGGGTGAGCACTCCCTGTTTTGGCAACAAGGGTCTCAGCAAAAACGTTGAATCTATCAACTCGATCCCTTCTTCTTCAAGGACTTTTGCTACGGCACCAATCAGTGAGGAGGTATTCTTTCGTGGAAGTGACCACAAGACTCTGGCCATCTTCCAATCGGGAAATGTCATATTATCTTTGCTTGTTGAAGGCCCCTTTGGAGCGAAAATCTGAAGGTGCTTTACCTGTCCCGCCATGACGACTTTGTCCACACTCCCCTCTTTAAACACTCGAATCAATTTGGCGAGTTGACCCAGTCCTAGCCATCGCACGCAGACCTGTGAATCACTTGAGCTACTATGTTGCCGTGCGAATGCCTCAATCTCGGGTGTTGCTTCTTCTCGGATCGCAGCGACGAGAACACAAAGACCTTGCTTGAGCGCCTGTTCCAGAACCAAAAATGGCAACTGGCCATTGCCGGCGATTAAACCCAATTTAGTGAAATTTAGAGAGTCTCTCTGATTCATAGACGATCCTCATCGCCATCGGGAAAGTTCGTGACAAGCCTTCTCGAACACCATTTCTCTATCTCACGAATCCTCGCTCGGTGTTTTCGATGAAGTGGATTAGCGTAACAACATCTTCTGCTTCTAGTTTCTCTTCGCGAATCTTTCTAATCGCCGCTTTGATGGTTAGTCCTTTCTGGAAGAGCCACCGATAAGTCTTTTTCAGAATCTCGACGCGTTGGGGGGAAAAACCCTTACGTTCCAGGCCAATGCTATTGATTCCATAAATCTTCGCGTGACCACGATCACCCACGGTTTTTACAAAGGGAAGCGCATCGCGAGTCAGAACCGAATATCCGCCCACGAATGCGTGACAACCCACTCGACAAAACTGATGTACTCCAGTAAAGGCACCGACAGTGGAATCATCTCCCACCTCGACGTGACCTCCCAGGGTCGCCGAATTGGCTAGAATCACTCCTTGCCCTATACAGCAGTCATGAGCGATGTGTACCCCGGTCATGAAGAGATTGTGATTCCCAATGATTGTCCTCTCCCCTCCTGCAGCGGTTCCGCGATTGATGGTGACAAATTCCCGAATGACATTCTCGTCACCGATGGAAAGGGAAGTTTCTTCGGCATTGTACTTGAGATCCTGAGGGATAGTCCCAATAGCGGACTGCCCGAGAATAAAGTTATTAATGCCAATACTCGTAGGACCCTCGATGACGCTATGAGGACCGATAGTCGTGTCTTTTCCGATCGTAACATTGTCACCGATTACGGAATAGGGACCGATTCTGACCCCTCGCCCAATTGTGGCCCCCTGAGAGATAATCGCCGTTTCATGAATTTCGCACATAGAAGCACTGTTCATGGTCTCACTCGCTAGCTTCAGCGTCGGATTTTTGCCAGTCCACGAGTGAAAACATGAGGTCGGCCTCCGCGACCATCTGGTCCTCGACATAGGCTTTCCCATTCAGCTTACCAAAACGGTTCTTCAATCGATTCACCGCCATCTCGATTCTCAATTGGTCGCCAGGGCGCACTGGCTTACGAAATCGGGCATTATCGATGCCACTAAGAAATACCAATTTTTCTTGGCGCTTGGTCAGTGTCTTAAAGACGAGAAACCCACCCACCTGAGCCATCGACTCGAGAATCAGAACTCCAGGCATAATAGGCATCCCAGGAAAATGCCCGGGGAAAAAAGGCTCATTGATGGTCACGTTTTTAATCCCAACAATCCAACGCTGCGCTTCATACTCGACAATACGATCCACCAACAAGAAGGGATAACGATGCGGCAAACAGTCTAAAACGTCCTGAATCTCAAAAGTACTGATGGGTTTTTTCATGATGCTAATCTTCTTCCCTGTTTTTTTTCTTCTGTTCTGCTTTTCCTTCCTTCCAATCCGTGTACATCTCGGGAAGATGGCGTATCATGGCTTCGGTTCGCATGGTCTTTCGATGATCCCTGGCGGGTTGACCGGATACCACCGACCCTGAGGCGATATCCTTGCTGATCGCCGTCTTCATCATCACCGTCACCTGGTCGCCAATTTTTACGTGATCAACGACCCCGGAATGCCCAGCAAAGGTACAGTTCTTACCTATCTTAACACTGCCTGAAATCCCCACCTGAGCGACTATCACTGTATCTTCACCAATACGGCAGTTGTGGCCAATATGGACATGGTTATCAAGCTTCACTCCTCGTTCAATGATCGTTTCACCGAAGGTTGCGCGGTCTACACAGCTGTTAGCCCCGATCTCGACGTCATCATGAATGATGACGCGTCCCGTTTGGGGAATTTTGAGGTGCTGTTCACTGTCAAAGACGTAACCAAAACCGTCGGCGCCAATGACAGTTCCACTATGGAGTATGACCCGTTTACCTAAGGAAACATGATCCATTAGCGTGACGTTGGGATGGAGAACACAGTCTTCTCCAAGAGTGCAACCGTTGTCCACAAAAACACCGGGGAAAAGGGTCACGCGGTGTTTAATCACCACCTGATCACCCACATAGACGAAGGGATAGAGGCTCACCTCGTCGGAGAGATGACAATTTTGACCAATGAACGCCAAAGGAGAAATTCCGGTGGCTACAAAGGGCTTCTTGTAAAAAAGAGCCAACAGACGGGCAAAAGCAACTTTAGGGTGGTCCACCTGCAGAAGAGGTTTTTTTCTGGACAACACTTCGGGAGTAACGATTACCGCCGAAGCACGGGTGGCATCCAAATCGTTAAGATATTTCTTCTCCAAAGCCAAAGTGAGTTCACCGGACTTGGCGTTCTCAAACGGCTGAATTGCGCTGATCTCAATTCTTGAATCACCGACGACTTCTCCTCCAACGTGTTCGGCGAGTTGCTCAAGGGTATACACGGAAGGAATAGTATCGGTTTCCAGCTTCACCTTTCAAGTGTGCAGGCACATCCTCCACCCGAATAAGGCCTCTATTGCTGACCTAAAGGAGTCGAGGAGGACGTGGGAGTCGCTGCTGAATCGAGCGGATGTTTCTGGTTATAAATCTGTACGATCTCCTTTGTGATGTCTAGAACAGGGGAAACGTAAGCCTGGGACTGATCCCGTAGGAAGACTACCGCAAAATTCTTTTGCTTGGCATATGCGGTGATAATCGTTTGAATCTTGGCACTCATCCGTGCTAGTAACTCTTCACGCCGGCGATTGATTTCCACCTGAATATCCTCTTGGAATCGCGTTAACTTTCGTTGTCTTCCCTCGATCCCCCGTTGCATTTGGCTGCGGCCTTCAGGAGTCAACATCAGCTGCTGATTAGCGAATTGTTCCTGGAGCTTATCTAGTTCTTTCTTCTGGTCCTGGTACTCTTGCTGTTTTTCGCTCATGAACTGTTCGACCTTTTCGATCTCCAACTTGCCTTCCTCGGTCGCCGACAAAACCTCTAACGTATTGACGAAGGCGACTTTCTGACCTGCTTCAATGGTTGGCAGATTACCTTGGGATGAACCCTCTGCCCCGCTCAAAAGCATGGGGGCACTGCTACAAAGCATAATCAATGTGACCAATCTGTTCATTGTCTTGACACCTCCTTGTTAAGAACTGGGACGAGGAGGATAGTCTAACCACTCCACATTCCCTACACTATCATCTATCTTAAAATTCTCTAAAACGTATATCCCACCGTAAATCTAATGTTCTTTTGACGTTCTTTCATGGGAAACTTTACCCCACCGAGCACAATATTGGTATCCAGGACAATTGGATTATACGCAAAGATCAGCCGAAAGGGCTGATTAACCACCGGCATCATGAACTGTAGTTCCGCACCGGATGACATCCTCCAAACATGGTTGGTTTGATCCTGAAGATCAATGAAACTACTGGGACCAAAAAGCACCAAGTTACTTTTTCTGAGCACGGTGGAGGTTCCAAAATCGACAAAAGCAGCCATATGTAGAGGTCCTACAATCGGCATACGATACTCTGCAGACAGGAGAACGCTGGCATCTCCCCCGACCGGAATGAGCCGTTCTGAGATTAAAGGTAGGCCGGTGTTTGGGTCGATAAGAGGGTTCCCTGCCACATCCACCCGGGCAGTGCGTGTGATGGCCCACGGACTGATCGAACGAATTTCAAAGCCTCGCAAGCTGTACTCACCCCCGAAGAAAATACGCTCAAAGAAAGGCACTGACATGGGGAGGCCACTCGGTAATTTCCCAAAGGGGAGGATGTGGGTCGCCGCCACTCTAAAGGCGAGCGTGTTCCGGCCTCCACTCAGAATTTCATCAGGCACAAACTTCTGGTATTCCATATATGGCCGGATAACGTTGAAACTTCCCCCCAGCGGTCCTCCTGCCACATTGGTCTGAAGAGTAAAGGAGCTACCCCTGGTAGCCCCAAAATAAGCATTCTTGGTGTTATAATGAAGACTGGGTGTTATTTCGCTGCGAAGAATTCCCTTGCGAGCCTGATCGCGGTCCCCACCTGGAGTAAATCCCACCAACTGGTTGAGAGCGAAATCTTCGTAAAGTTCGTCGATGTCGCTAATTCGGATGGTCTGAAGGGAATAGGTCAGACTCAACCTCAGCCAACGCCAAAAGGGATAACCAGCCGTCACGTCAAAACCTGTGTTGACACGGGTGAACAGAGGGATGTTGTCACTGGGAGAAATCATTCCAAAGAAAGCAGTAAACGTGTCAAAGCGAAAACGTTGGCTAAAAACGGACATCCCCAGGGACATCAGGGTGTCCCGAAAGTAAGGTTCAGTGAAACGAAGGATGTAATTCGCGGTCCGTGTTCCGGTCAGGAAACTTAACTCAAGTTGCTGGCCCATCCCCCTGAAGTTGTTGGAACGATAATTGATCCCTATGAAACCACCATAGAGGCCACTAACACCTCCTGTCAGACCAATCGATTGTTGGGTCCGTTCCCTGACCTTGACGAGGATGTCAACTTCCGCTTGGTCCGGCTTTTTGATCACTTCGTAGTCCTTTTCTTCGATGTTTTCGAAGAATCCAAGTTGATTGAGCTTTAAAACCGAAACATCCAGAAGATTACCATTGAACATTTGCTGTTCTTGCAGGATGAACTCTCGGCGCAGCACCCTGTCACGAGTTTTGGTATTTCCGGCAAAATTAATCCGGTGTACGATATACTGTTTCCCTTCCTCAATCTGGACTGTGACATCGACCGTCTTGGCCTTTTGATCTGGTGTGACGCTGGGGATTGCCTCCATGTCGAGATAGCCATAACTTGAGTAGAACTTTTTTAAGTCTTCCGTGGTCTGCTTTAATTTCTTATAGTTCACCACTTCTCCCAGGACGACTCCATAAGCGTTGTCAACAAAGTCCTGATTGAAGTTTCTGACTCCCGTAACTGTGAAGCCTCCGTAGCGGTATTGCTCACCTTCTTCGACAGGGATAATAACGTAGTATTGCTGCTTCGTTTTGCGAAAGCCGAAGAGCCAACCCTGGGGGCCTTCTACAATTGCTACCTTGGGCTCACCGGCCCGTGCAAAGAGGTATCCCTGCTCTCGGTACTTGGACAAAAGATTCAACTGAATATCGTATTCCATCTTTTCCCCAATGTACTTATCGTGTCCCTTAAACAATGTGATCGGACCGCGTTCTTTTGTCAGCTCCAAGGAATTGCGCAACTCACGATCCGTAAACACCGTGTTGCCCTCAAACTGTATCTCTCCTATTCGAACCTTGGGCCCTTCATCGATCTTGAAGATGAGCTTAATGGCAGAGGAGGTGATAGGTTCGGTTTCCACGTCGACACGGCCCAGAGGACGACCACTGGTCTCGAGTAGAAATCTCAGAACGTGGCGGGCCTTGGGGATTCTTGCTTCATCATAAGGCGCATCTACAGACAGGCCAACCTTCTGTTCTCTAAATTGTTCAAGAACGTCTGATTCCTGCAAAGAAGTCATCCCTTCATACTCAATCGCGCGGATGAGAGGCCGTTCTTTCACCTCGAAAATGACAATGACACCAGTTTCTCCCGTTTGAATCTTCACCTTTGCATCGCCAAAGAAATTCGTGTTGAGTAAACTTCGATAGTCACGGAGAATCTGCTCTTCTTTGTACACATCGCCCACTCTGGATTGGATGTAGTAGCTTATCGTGGCTTCAGGAATCCGACGATTGCCTACAATTCGGATGTCTTCGATTCTTTGGGGAGCTAGTTGAGCCAAACCCATCTGAGCCAGAAGATGAGCCCAAAACAACAAAAGAATGTATAATCGGGGAGTGCGAAGACCCGTTTGCAGACAAAAACCCCGAACAATGCTGTGCTTCGAGGAAACTGTGACCCCGTTCATAAGGTCGATTATCTCAAGTAGGCGCGAGTGCTCATTCTAACAAACATCTGCTCCTCAGCACAACTAATCCCGCTGAAAATACTTGTCACACAGGCCAAGGATTATTCAGAAAACCTGTGGCCACAAATTGACCTTTCTACTGGCATTCCTCGTCAGGCCAATCCGTAGGACAAGGGGACTCCTTCATTTTTGGAACCTTTCGCCCGGTAATAGAAAGCATCATCCTTCAAATAGACGGCGAGGGTATCACTTTCTTTCAATTTGCCCTGGATAATGAGATCGGAAACTGGGTCTTCGATATACCTCTGGATGGCCCTGCGTAAAGGACGTGCTCCGTAGGATCGATCTTGGCAGGTTTTATCGATGATCCAACGTTTGGCCTTCTCGTCCAGCTCAATCTTTATTTCCTTTGGAAGAAGGTTTTCATTGACCTGCCTCAGGAGCAGCGTAACAATGTCTCGCAGGTTGTCTTCGCTCAGAGATTCAAAGTGGATAATCTCATCGAGGCGATTAATGAACTCTGGATTAAAAACTCGCTTAACCTCTTTGAGGACCACTTCTTCGACTTTTTGTTGAGCTTGTTCAACCGTGGTTGTGAATCCCATTTGAGTCCTGTTGGCGAGATAACGAGCTCCGATATTAGAAGTCATGATAATAATCGCGTTCTTGAAATCGAATGTGTTTCCCTGCGAATCGGTCAGTTGACCATCCTCGAAAACCTGTAGTAGGAGGTTGAAGATATCTAAATGAGCTTTTTCAATCTCGTCAAGGAGGAGCACGGAGTAGGGATTCTGCTTGATTTTCTCGGTTAGCTGACCTCCTTCTTCGTGGCCAACGTAGCCAGGAGGCGAACCAATTAACTTTGAAACTGAATGCTTCTCCATATATTCAGACATGTCGAGACGAATTAGTGCCTTTTCGCTACCGAACAAAAACTCTGCGAGCAACTTGGCCAGTTCGGTTTTTCCCACACCCGTAGGACCCAAGAAAAGAAATGATCCAACCGGTCGATTCGGACTCTTCATCCCAGCGCGGCTACGCCGGATGGCACGAGAGAGGGCGGAAACGGCCTTATCCTGATTGACCAGTCGCTGGTGTAGCGCTTCCTCCATGCGCAGCAGCTTTTGCGTTTCCTCTTCTTGGAGGGAGATGACCGGAATACCCGTCCAGCGTGCAATAATCCGCTCCACCTGTTGCTTATTGACCTGAGAAGGCACACGATTTGTGACCTTCCAGCGTTCCTTGACGACTTGCAACTGTTCTCGTTCTAACAATTCCTGATCTTTGAGCCTCAGGGCCCGATCAAAGTCCTTGGACGAGATGGCGTGATCCATCTGGCGTACGATGACTTTGATCTTTGTCTGAATGTCGACTACTTCTTCAGGGAGTACCGTATTGTTAAGTTTTACTCGCGCTCCCGCCTCATCCAGAACATCAATCGCTTTGTCGGGCAGGAACCGATCTGAAATGTACCGACTGGACTGGTAGACAGCCGCGCGAATGGCCTCATCGGTATACTCAACTTGATGAAATGATTCGTAGCGATCCTTAATCCCGTAAACGATCTCCAGCGTTTCCTCCTCAGTTGGAGGAATCACTTTGACAGACTGAAATCTTCGCTCCAAGGCACGATCTTTTTCAATTGAGCGCCGATACTCATAAGGGGTTGTGGAACCAATACATTGAATTTCTCCCCGTGACAAGGCTGGTTTTAAGATGTTGGCTGCATCCAAAGAGCCTTCGGCCGAGCCGGCACCGACTAATGTGTGCAGCTCATCAATGAAAATCACAAAATTAGGATTTTCGACTAATTCCTTCATGATCGCCTTGAGGCGCTCCTCAAACTGACCTCGATACTTGGTTCCTGCCACGATCAGGGAAATATCCAAGGCTAAAAGTCTCTTCTCGCTGAGCATCGACGGTACTTTCCCTCGGATAATATTTTGGGCTAGCCCTTCAACGATTGCAGTTTTTCCAACCCCGGGCTCACCAATGAGCACAGGGTTATTCTTGGTTCGGCGACACAAGATTTGTGTCACTCGTTCCGTTTCGGCCTCCCGTCCAATCAGGGGGTCCAGCGCTCCATTCATGGCCGCCTCGGTCAGATCACGGCTGAATTCGGTCAAGATCAGGGAATCCTTAGCTTTAGAAGGGGACGAATTTTTTGAGCTGGGACCCACTAATTCTTCGCGCACTCGCGAAAGCCGTAAACCCTTTTCATGCAGAAGCTCTGCGGCGACCGACTTCTCTTCACGCAACAATCCCAGCAAGATGTGCTCTGTACCGATGTAGTTACAAAGTAAACGCTCCGCCTCCTCAGCGGCATAAGTCAGAACACGCTTTGATTCATCGCTCAGAGGTAGTTCCACCGAAGTTGAGATCTTTTCTTGTACGTTTGTCCGACTTTCTATTTGCTTGCGGATGTTTTCTAAAGTGGCCTCGGCCTGCGGAAACACACGTTTCGTCAGCGCCTTATCTTCCCGCAACAGACCTAATAAGACATGTTGAGTTTCGATAGACTTAGAGCCTAATTGACTAGCCTCATAACGAGCGAAGAAAACAACTCGTCTCGCCTTTTCCGTATATTTTTCAAACATACGTGCCTTCTGAGAATTTGACTGCGTCTGTCAATTTAGCAGAACTTGAAAGTCGCCCGCAATCAAATCAGGATCTCATTATACCTTAGCTCAAACGAAAAAAATCCCTACCTAATGGTGAATAGTCAGTAGAGTTTACCTTCTGACAGGTGTTTTTCATTATCGCAGAGAGCAGCGAGTTTGAGATTATGGGTCACGATAATCGAACTTAAACGACGGCGATGATGTACTTCGAGCAGGAGTGTATAAGTCGCTTCGGAAGTGTACTCATCCAAATTTCCAGTCGGTTCGTCTCCTAGTAACAACTTTGGTTCTCCCACCAACGCCCGGGCTAGTGCAACACGTTGTTGTTCTCCACCGGACAGTTCTCCGGGTTTATGTGTGAGACGTTGCTCAAGACCAACCTCATCCAGCAAAATACGCGCTTTTTCAGTCGCCTCATCGGTGCGCATCTGGCGCAGTAAAAGGGGAAACATGACGTTCTCCAAAGCAGTGAACTCGGGTAGTAGATGGTGAAACTGAAAAATGAAACCTACTTTCTCATTTCGAAATCTTGCCAGTTCACAACCCCGCAGACGCGTTATGTCCAGTCCCTCAAATACAATCTCGCCAGCGTCTGGTTTTTCCATTCCTCCAACCAAGTGAAGAAAGGTGCTCTTGCCAGATCCACTGGCACCGGTGACAGCCACCATCTGTCCTTTTTTCACTTCTAAGCACAGGTCCATCAAGATGTGCAGCTGTTCCTCGCCAGACGGATACGATTTGAAGAGACCTCTAACCTGAAGGAGGGACGGCTCCGCAGTGGTTGGACCACTAGTTCGCCCTGGATTACTCATAGCGGAGTGCCTCCACTGGATCAATTCGAGAAGCGGATCGAGCGGGATACAGAGTGGCCACGAAACTAATGATAATCGCCAGAGCTGAGATGACCAGCAAATCACTCACCTCCAACTGAAAGGGCACATAGGGAATTGCATAAACCTGGGCCTCCAGTTCAAAGACTTGGTAGTGGTCGAGATACCACACCGTCACACTACCCAAGAGATCTCCAAGAAGGGTGCCGACCAAACCAATAATCAATCCCTGAATCATGAAAATCGCCATCAGAGTTCGTGAAGTTCCACCCATGGCAGTAATAATCGCAATATCACGATTTTTCTCCATCACCATGAGGGTGAGCGTGCTGACAATGTTCAGAGACGCCACCAGAACGATCAGCCCAATGGCAATGAAGATAGCAAGTTTTTCTACCCGTAAAGCAGAAAAAAGTGGACGGTTGAGTTCGATCCAGGTATTGGTAATAAAACCAACACCGGCAGTCTCCTGGATCAGGTCGGCCATTTCTGAGGCGGTGTAAATGTCCCGAATCCGAAACTCCAGCGTTGAAACTTCATCAAAATCCAAACCGAAAAAGTGTTGCGCTGCGGGGATCGGGATGAGTGCCCAATTTGCATCATACTCCCATAGCCCAGACTCAAAGACAGCAATAACCTTAAAATTCTTCAAGCGTGGCATCTTTCCCAAAGGAGAAAGCTCCCCCTCCAGGCCGAATACTCGAACAGTTTCCCCAACTAAAACTCCCAATGATTCAGCAAGATCCTTTCCTAAAATCATGGAAGGCAAACTCTGTCGAGTTCCAAAATCCTTCAAACTTCCCTCCTTCAACTGGGCAAGAAGGTCGGAAATAACTTCCCCTCGACTCGAGTCGATCCCTTTCAGAAAGGCGTGCTGCTGGCGTAGATCACTTTGCAGTAGAGCCTGACCATAGATAGTCGGGGAAACCGCTGTTACTTCAGGAATACTGCTTAATCGATTTGCTAATGGCTGGTAATCGTTAATGGCCCCAGATCCAGCGCGCAGAAGATTGACATGGGAGGTGGCACCGAGGATGCGCGTCTGAAACTCTTGTTGGATACCGGTATTTAGAGCTACCGCAATGTTCAGAGCCATCACGCCGGCTGTTACCCCCAGGACGGAAATCAAAGTGATGACCGAAATGACAGCTTGTTTGCGCCGGGCACGGAGGTATCGAAGGGCAACAAACAGTTCTAATTTCATAGATGACCAGCGACAACTAGCAGTGTGAACACGCTTTCCGACTCGTGGTTATCCCCCGCCTGTCTCCGGTCGTAGGTGCGGGAATAAAATTACTTCGCGAATTGATGACAAATTCGTTAAGATCATGGTCAGGCGGTCAATGCCCATCCCTTCCCCTGCCGTCGGCGGCATCCCGTAATGCAGCGCTCGTAGGTAATCTTCATCCATTACGTGGGCTTCCAGATCGCCGCGCGCCCGCGCTTTGCTCTGCTGATCAAAACGTTGTCTTTGCTCCTCGGGATCATTCAGTTCACTATAAGCATTGGCGATTTCAAGTCCTCCCACGAAAAACTCGAAGCGCTCAACAAACCGCGGATCTTGCACCTTTTTTTTGGAAAGCGGTGAAACCTCCAGGGGAAAGTCATAAATGAAAGTGGGTTGGATCAGATGTTTTTCAGCAACCGTCTCAAACAAAAAAACTAATAGCTTTCCCCAGCTTTCGTCCTTTTTGAATCTCACCTGAAACCCCTCCAGCCACCGCACTACGTTCTCTCGTTGACACAATTCCTCTACGGAAGGTTTCGCATCCTCCCGCCAGAATCGTTGGATGGCTTCCAGTAGCGAGTACCGATAAAAGTGCCGGAAGTTTATCTGTTGGTCTTGGTACTCAATTTCAAGGCTACCAGTTACTTTTTCAGTAACCGAAGAGAGCATCTCTTCCGTCAAGTCCATTAGATCCCGGTAGTCACTATACGCTTGATAGAATTCCAACATGGTAAATTCAGGGTTATGTTGTGTGGATATCCCTTCATTGCGGAAGTTCCGATTGATTTCAAAGACTCGATCAAATCCTCCGACAACCAATCTTTTCAGGTATAACTCCGGTGCAATTCTCAGGTATAAAGGGACACCAAGCGCTTCGTGAAAAGTCTCAAACGGACGAGCGCTTGCACCTCCTGCCAGTGTCTGCATCATCGGCGTTTCTACCTCCAGGTATCCTTTTGCCTCCAAGAATCCTCTGATTTCAGCAACGATGCGACTGCGCCGGAGGAAAATGTCGCGCACACACGGGTTAGCAATTAAATCGAGGTAACGCTGCCGATAGCGGATCTCAACATCACTTAAACCATGCCATTTCTCGGGCAGTGGGAACAATGATTTGGCCAAAAAATCAATGCGTTCCACCGCGATCGTTAGTTCGTTTGTTTTTGTTCGGAAAATCGAGCCTCGCACGCCCACCAGATCTCCGATGTCCAGGGCTCGGTAAAGCTGGTGATTAGTTTCTCCGATGCGGTCCTTCCGAATGTAAATCTGGATTCGCTGCCCGTCGCCGAAAAGGTCAGCAAAGGCCGCTTTCCCGTGACCCCTTAAAGCCATGAGACGCCCCGCTGTCTGGATCATCGGCCCATCTGCTGCCAAATCGGCAGTTGATCTAGAGGAAAACAGTTGCACCAACTCGGCTACGCTATGCGTGAACTCGTACCGATGGGGATAAGGGTCGTAACCCAGCTCACGGATTTTGTCAAGTTTAGTATAGCGCTGCTGGATGAGATCCCTTTTATCCGTCATTGGAATCTTTTTCGGCACTTCGCCCTTCCAATTCTTGTCGGACAGCATCCAGTATTCCATTTACAAACTGCGTAGACTCCTGGCCACTGTACCTCCTAGCAATTTCGATAGCCTCGTCAATGACCACGATCTTCGGGGTTTCAACGTAGAGAAACTCGCTTATGGCCATTCGTAAAACATTTCGATCCACGACGGCCATACGCTCCAACCGCCAATTCTGCGCGTGGCGACGAATGAGATCATCAATCTCGACTCGATTCTGCCGTGACTGAATGAATAAATGCTCAGCAAATTGACGAGTGTCCGCGTCGGCTGGATTGGATTCCCAGAAAACCTGTTGGATTTCGTCCGGTGTATAGTGAGTGATATCTTCTTGAAAAAGCAGTTGCAGGGCAAACTGACGAGCTCTTCGCTTGCTAGCCATCTATTTCCGACCCCAATTCAGTGAGCACCCACAGGCTGACACCCGGGCTGTAATCTCCAACCCTGACACACCGACCACTGAGATTGGACCATCCATCCCAAACCTCCAGATCTGAGGCTTCGATTTGCCTTGTTCAGAACCGGGGAATGAACTGTTCTCCCATGTGAGTTTGCTTTGGTTCTTTCGTTATGAATTGTCGTGGTTAGTTTTTCGTAATTTCAGCTAGGTCTCTGACCAGGTTTGCCATTTCGACCGCGCTAAGCGCTGCTTCCGCTCCCTTGTTCCCCTGCTTAAGACCAGCACGATTCATGGCTTGCGCAGCCGTGTCCGCAGTGATCACGCCGTACGTTACCGGGAGATGATAGGTAAGTGCCACTTGAGCGATGGCTCGAGTCACTTCACTTGCCAGGTAGTCAAAGTGTGAAGTTTCACCTCGAATTAAAGCTCCTAGACAAACAATTCCCTGAAATCTTTTGGTCTCGGCTAACTGTTGTGCCACCAATGGAATCTCAAAACTTCCAGGCACATAAATAACGCTTAAATCTCCCTCTTCGGCTCCCGTGCGCCGCAGCACACTCAGCGCTCCCTCCAACAATCGCTCCGTAACCATCTCATTGAATCGACTCACCACAATAGCAATCTTGAGCCCTTTAGCGTTCAATTTACCCACCAGTTCTTTCACGTTTCCCCCTTTGACAGACATCGTATCCTCTTGCCCTCTTTGGTATCATCTCTGTGTTCGGACAGTGGCACGAACACTAGAAAATCCGAAGGAACGATCTTCACCGTCCCCTGAACTGGGGCGTCCTCTTTTCCAGAAAAGCCTTTATGCCCTCTTGCATATCCTGTGTCGCAAAGGAGAGACCGAAGAGTGTCGCTTCCAACCCCAGGGCTTGGTGAAGAGGCATTTCTGCTCCACGATTAATGGCTTCGATCGAATAGCGCACTGCTAAAGGAGCATTCCCAAGGATTTTTGCGGCTAGTTCTCGACAATAGGGAATGAGATCCCGCTGGGAGACAATCCGATTGACCAGACCGATCCGGTGAGCCTCCGTGGCATTGATCATTTCACCAGAAAGAATTACTTCCATGGCCAGTCCCTTTCCAACCAGGCGAGACAAGCGTTGAGTCCCACCATACCCTGGAATGATGCCGAGTTTAACTTCAGGTTGTCCGAACCTGGCATTTTCGGTAGCTACTCGAATATGGCAAACCATTGCCAATTCACAACCTCCCCCTAGGCAGAGACCATTGATGGCGCCAATTACGGGTTTGGGAAAGGTCTCGATCTGCTTAAAAATTGCCTGTCCACGTATCGCCTTGGCCTTCGCTCCCAACGAATCTAAGTCAGCTAATTCCTGAATATCAACACCGGCAACGAACGCTTTTTCGCCAGCTCCAGTTAATATCACAGCTCCAACATCTTCCCTCTGGCGGAGCCCAGAAAAAGCCTTTTCCAGCTCATCCAGTGTTTCTTCGTCCAACGCATTTAAAACTTCCGCTCGGTCGATAGTCAGGTAAGCAATTTGATCCTGTATGTCACTTTTTAGATTCTTCAAATCAGACATAAGAGTTAATAGTTAACAGTTAGTCGTGAATAGTCAAGGGTTTGCCTCTCTGCACTTCACCAATGACCACCATATTTAGAGGGATGGATTCAGCCTGTCTTCCCAGCGGTTGTAACTGGCCTACTGGCAACTCGGAACAGGGGTACAATCAAGTTCGGTCTTTCAGTCGTAGCGGTGGCAGCTTGGCACTTCCAACGCTCCGCGACCACGAGTTGGTTTCATCTTCGCGCCTGATCGGCAAACCAATCACGTCGACAACGGAAGAACTTAATTGACCGACAAACATTACTCTGTGGTACTTAAAATCCTCATCCCCCTGGCCAAGTAGTGTATCCCGGAACCGACCGTCAACACGAGTGTCAGGTAGATCAACGGGTCTAGGAAGGGCATTGGTCTTTGTAAATAACTTCCCAGTAGCACGAATAGTACGGTTAGGAGCTGAGCTAGGGTAGTTGCTTTTCCAAAAAGGGATGGAGGAAAAGCGCGTCGCCCTAGGGTTAGGTTAATCACCAGGACGGCAACCACTAATAAGATGTCTCGGCTGATCACGGTGATCGTCAACCAAAGTGGAATTGTTGATGTCAATTCTAAACCACTTAAGGAGAGAACAACGAATGCACTCACCAGTAAGAGCTTGTCAGCAATGGGATCAAGGAAGGTTCCAAGAGCCGTCTTCTGACTAAATTGTCTCGCGATCAAACCGTCCAGCACGTCCGTTCCTGCAGCCAGAAAAAAAGTGACTAATGCACCTGCAAGGTATCCGTACACCACGAAGAGAATGAATATCGGCGCACTGGTCATGCGTAGAATAGTTAGCTGGTTGGCAGATGTCATCATTATTCAGTCCAATGAACACACTTGCACATTTGTAGATTTCTTTACACTACATTGTGTTTCTCGACCTCCTTAAATAGCCAGGAGATCGCAGAACATGTAACTCTTGGTGGCGATCAGGAGCCTAGTAGCCTCTGATCAAAGTCCCTTTGTGTGACCCTACGAGACCATGGGCCCAATGACCAAGGACGTCTACCAAGCGACCACAGATACCCTGGAGCAAAACCCTATTCGATTTACGCCCTGTTGCAAACTACAGCCGTGCCGACCACACACGGTGTGGCTGATTAGATCAACGCAGCTGGTGCGAGCTGCTAACGCCAAAAACGGCCTTTCCCCCCGCTTCTCGGATAATCTTTAAAGACGGTCTTTTACCGTTATCCATCGCCGATTGGAACGCCGAGGTTCTCCACGTCTTTGAGACGTTCCTCGACAAATCGCTTGATCTCTCTAGATGATCGCAGTGGTAGTAGGTCTAGTACGTTTGCTCGTGCTTCCCGAAAACTGATTTTCCGAATCATATTTTTCATGTCCGGGACGGCAAACAAGTTCATTGACAAATGCTGGAAACCCATCCCGACCAGCAGATAAGCGTAAAGGGACTGGGCAGCAATTTCGCCGCAAACTAGAGCTGTACAGTGCTTTGCTGTGGCCAGCTGGGAAGTCCGGTACAGATCGTTGAGGATGGCTGGATGAAGAGTATTAAACATATAGGCCATCCGCTCGTTGCTCCTTCCTGCTGCCAACGTATACTGAATCAGGTCATTGGTGCCCACAGCCAAAAAGTCAACCTCCTCCAAGATAGCTTCTAGAACAATTAAGGCAGCTGGAACCTCAAGCATTATCCCTAATTCAATGGGTCGATTGAAAACGATCCCCTCATTTTCGAGTTGTTTTTGCTCCTCTCTTACTAACTGTTTGCTCTCAATTACCTCATCCAGACTGGAAACCATCGGTAGGACGATTTTCAGATTTCCATAGCAGCTGGCGCGCAGAATTGCCCGAATCTGATTCCTGAAAATCTCTGGATAGGCAAGGCTTAAACGGATTCCACGGAGGCCTAGGACAGTGTCATTTTCGCCGGCTAGAGCAGCGAAATAAGGGTGCTTTCCGTCTCCAAGGTCCAGCGTGCGTATAAAGGTGGGTCGCTCTCTCACTGTCTCGGCCAGATTTTTATAAATTGCGAACTGTTCCTCCTGACCTATTGGACGGTCTTTGCTTTTCATGTAAATGTACTCGGATCGAAACAGTCCGATACCCTCTGCACCTAGCCTGAGTGCCAAAGGAACCTCACTGCCCACCTCCGTATTGCTGTAGATAAAAATCCGGCGCCGATCGAGCGTAAGACAATGGGATTGATCTGGAGCCAGGGTCTCCCAGTGTTTTTTTTGTTTCTTGCGACGTACCTCATATCGGCGGATATCTCTGGGTGACGGGCCAACTTCAACTGTGCCTTCCGTTCCGTCTACGATCAGAGAATCTCCAGTGTGGACCCGTTCATGGATCTCCTCGATACTGGAAACGACTGGGATCTGATAGGAACGTGCGATGATAGCAATATGAGAAGTTCTCCCACCTTTAGACAAAACCAGGCTTTTGACATGGTCCAGCTGATATTCCACTAGAACCGACAGACTCATTTCGGAAGCAATCAAAATCAAATCATCGGGTAAGTCAGTACCAGGTTGCGGGTTCAATTCTGTTAGGTTGGCAATGATGCGACCAGCAACTTCTTCAAGATCTGAGCCCCTTTCCTGAAAAAAAGGGTCTTTTAGGGAGCGATAGATTCGAAGCCAGTCCCCGGCAGTTTCCTTTACCGCTCGCTCCGGACTGTACAGGTCTTGTCGGATCATTTTTTCGATGCTCTCGAGGAACTGGCGATCCTCAAGAATGAGAAGATGAGCATCGATGATGTACGAATGCTCTTTACCTACTTCAGTCTCAAATTTTTCTTTTATCTTCTCTAGCTGCCGTCGTGCCCCGTCGAGGGCTTTCGTTAATCGCTCCAGTTCTTTCAAAACTTCCACAGCGGCAATATGAATACCATAAAAAGCCACAGCTGGAAGTTCAACCGTATAGGCAGTTCCGATGGCGATACCCGGCGAAATTCCCACGCCTAAAAATCGCTTTTGAGAACTCTCGGTCAATGTTTTGATCATTCGTCCTCACCAAACCGATTTGCCACTAAATCGACAATTGCTTCCATAGCCGCTTCCTCGTCAACCCCGTTGACCATCACCTCCAGGTCGGTACCTGAGGAGGCAGCAAGAAGTAAAATTGCTAGGATGCTCTTCCCATCTATGTGCTGAGGATTGTGCAAACGAGCCAAGTTGACCTGAGACTGGAATCGAGATGTTAATTTGACCAGTTTTGCGGCGGCACGGGCGTGAAGACCCAACTCATTTTGCATCCGAAGCACCCTGCGAATCATTCCTCTAATAGCTCACTTGCAATGGAAATATGTCTTTGCCCTTGTTCTCTGACCAGGGCGGCCAGTTGTTCCAACGATTCATTTCCATTCTGATTTGCTAGCCGAATAACCATAGGTAGGTTGACGCCGGTTACGATCTCAAGATGGCCTTTACTTAAAAGGGATAGTGAAATATTGGAAGGAGTACCTCCGAACATGTCCGTCAAAATAATGACTCCTCGACCCTGGTTGACACTTTCAACTGTTTGTTCGATGTCATTTTTCGATTGATTGAGATCATCATGCCAGCCGATCGATACTGGGACAATATGCGATATCTCACCCACGATCATTTCCGCAGCCGCCAACAACTCCTGCCCTAGCTGACCATGGGTGACCACCAATGCTCCAATTACTGGACGATCGTTCATTGGTCATGAAGATCTCGATGAATGAGATTAATTTTTCGACTCTCGGTTTCCAAACGTTCTTCGACTCCATTGGCTACCATCACCGACCGATGTCCTCTTCCCGTGCACCCAACAGTAACCGTCAAATAAGTTTTTACCTCTTCCTTGTACTTAGGCAGGAGGTATTCTAGCATGTCGCAAATTCTAAAGAGAATCTCCTCGGTTTCGGCAGAAGCCTGCATGAAATCGATCACAGACGGACCCTGGCCAGTCTTGGATTTCAATTCAAGCACAGCATTGGGGTTGGGAAGGAAGCGTACGTCGAAGACCAAGTCGGAGTTGTAAGGAAGTCCATACTTGAACCCAAGGCTGACCACCGATGAAAATGGACTTTTTATATCCTCGGTCTGTCGAAAGTTTTCATAAATGAATTTTCGGAGATCGTGAGCTGAAAAGTTGCTGGTATCAATCACCAAATCGGCTAATATTCGGACATCTGAGAGTTTTTGGCGCTCAGCCCGGACCGCGTCAACGATTTGTCTTTAGCCAAAGGATGGGCGCGTCGGGTCTCACTGTACCTTCGAGCCAGAACCTGGTCCGAGGCATCTACGAATATGCTCGTTGATTTAAAATATTTCTTCAGATCCTGAAACAATCTCTTAAACGCAGCTACGGATTTCCTTAGACGAATGTCTGCCACGATCGCCAGTTTTTCAATCTTACCACCGGATACGGTCATCATCTGGATGACGCGAGGGATCAGAGCAGTCGAAAGATTGTCCACACAAAAGTAACCTGAGTCTTCTAAAGCTTTGAAAACGGTGTGTTTTCCCGAGCTACTCATTCCAGTGATTATTACCTGGGATTGCAATTGGTGAGGAGGGAGATCAAGAGACCGAGATCCTGGAACTTCGAACCGGGAGTTGGTAGCTGAAGCCTTCAGTTCTGAAGCCTCTGCTGTGTTGAGCTTCTTATGTGATCCTCGAGTCATCACTTGATCAACTTTCGGATATTTTGAAACGATAGGAGACTTTTGGCAGCGCGTGGTGAAATCCACGCGCATTCACTCTCTCATTCCATAACTACAATGATATTTGCCGATAGGAGACTGGGGAGGTGAGGTGAAAAATGTCTTGCCGTCATCCTCGCAGTCGCCACAAACGTCATCGTATTTCTGGCGAGACACTTGGTGCACGGCTCCACAATACGCTCAAGTTTGTGGTGAACACGACAATCCTAATTTCGCCAAGTGACAACCCTGGAGATGCCCACTCATTGTCGAAAAGATGCTACACTACAGACACGTCCACACCGCCGCAACCCAAATGGAACTAGAGGTCTGCGGCCGTTGAATTGTGTTATTCGTAATCGGAAATTTCCACACATCGACTCCTTCTCTCCTCGCGACTTCATCTCATCAAATCTTTAGCAAAGATGACTGTGTTTTGAACTGAGCACTTAGAACAAAAAGGCCAGCTTCCGCTCCCGTGATCCTAGAATATTCAACTGGTAGCGGTACTTGGACACGGTTCTACGGGTGATTTGTATACCTTTTTGATTCAGCAGCTTACAAATCTTCTGGTCGGATAGAGGGTTCATTGAATCTTCCTGGTCGATGATCTTTTTGATCTTCTGCTTGAGATAAACGACTGAAATGTTTTCACCTCGGGCACTTTCCACTCCCACTGTAAAAAACTTGCGAAGCTCCATTATTCCCTGAGGGCTGTGTGCATATTTGTTGGCCACGACGCGACTGATGGTAGATGAATGAACCCCCAATTCCTCAGCCACATTTTTAATCAACATCGGCTTCAAATACGTCAAGCCCCGTTCGAGAAAATCCCTCTGTCGATTCATGATGACCGAGCAGACTCGATAGATGGTCTCCTGGCGCTGATCAATACTTTTCAACAACTCCATTGCTGAGCGGAAGCGTTCCTTGATGTAACTCTTGGCCTCCTTGGCGACGTTACCCTCTTTCAACAGCCTACGGTAGGTGCGATTGAGCTTTAGCCGGGGCAAACCATCGTTATTGACTCCAATTTGATAATCATCCCCCACCTTATAAATGTAAACATCCGGCTGAATATAGACGGGTTTTTCTGAGTTGTATTTCTGACCCGGTCGAGGAGAATAGGTGCGGATCGTCTCAAGCGCCTGTGAGATATCTTCTAATTCACAGTGCAGTTCCTTGGCGACTTCTTTAAACTTCTTCATCTGAAGCAGGGAAAGGTAGTTTTTGACCAGTTGTTCCACTAGCAACCCTTCCAGTCCGGCAGCACGAATTTGAAGCAAAAGACATTCCTGAAGATCGCGGCAGCCGACTCCCACAGGATCCATCCCCTGCACTACCTTTAAAGCTTTTTTAACTTTCTCTACAGGGGCCTCCAACGTTTCTGCAATTTCGTCAAGCGTGGTAGTGAGATATCCATCCTCGTTGATGTTGCCAATGATGTAATAAGCGATATCGTAAACTTCCTTTGGAATTTCACAAAGATTCAGTTGCCAATTCAAGTGATCATTCAAAGAAGAGGGATGAGCCAGAAAAACTTCAAGCGAAGGCCAGTTCCCATCACTCTCCCATTCGCGGCGAGAGGGTTCAGGGTTCAGATATTCTCCAAAGAAATATTCGTAGTCGAAGTCTTCGTAATTTTCTTCTTCCTGCTCAGAGTCCTTCTCCGTTTTTTGAGTTTTCTCCGTCACCTCACCTTCGGAAGTTGCCATCTCTTCCAAAATAGGATTTTCAGCCAACTTCTGGGTCAGCAAGTCGGAAAGTTCCAACCGGTTGAGAGTGAGCAGTTCGATCTTTTGCAAGAGCGAAGGCGTCATGGTCAATCGCTGAGAAAGTTGGAGACTGAGCGTGGGTTTCAACTGATTTTTTCTCACCATTCGGCGTTTTTCCTAGCCATTTTCAGACTTTTCACAACCCCATCCAAAACTATCTCAGAAGAACAAGAGGTATCGTACTTAATCCTTAACGTCAATTCACGCCACTAAGCTCTAACTCAGGAGTCAGATTCACTTCATACGCTCACGTTTGTGGTGGGTAGAACGCTCTTGCTTTCGCTCAGCGGATTATACAGGCAATGCCGCTGCCCATCGGAAAGAGCGACCAAGAAAGTAGGGCCACGCCATCCATCACCCAGCGAGCAGGCTGATGTATTTATGAACCAGTATACTCAGTATAGTCGGAAATGCTCACCAAGATAAACTTTGCGCACTTCGCTATCAGAGGACAATCGGTCAGGAGTCCCTGTTCGGAATATTATTCCGTCCTTAATGATAGATGCACGGTCCGTGATTTTCAAAGTCTCACGTACATTGTGATCCGTGATCAGAACACCGATATTTCTCGATTTCAAGCGGACAATAATATTTTGAATGTCTAATACTGCTAGTGGGTCAATGCCTGCAAACGGCTCGTCCAATAGGATGAAGGCTGGTTTAATGACAAGGGATCGAGCGATCTCCAGACGTCTCCGCTCTCCACCCGAAAGCGTGAAGGCTGGACTTTTCCTCAGACTCGCGATTCGAAATTCCTCAAGCAATTCACTGACCAGTTGGTCTGCCATTCCTGGAGCCAGATCTAGGGTCTCTGCAATCGCATAGAGATTGTCTTCTACGGAAAGTTTTCGAAAAACTGAGGGTTCCTGGGGTAAATAACTGATTCCTTTTCTAGCCCTTAAATACATGGGTAAGAGCGTAATATCCTCTTTATTCATAAGGACTTGTCCCCCGTCAGGCTCAGTCAAACCAACAATCATATAAAATGTTGTCGTCTTCCCCGCCCCATTGGGTCCAAGTAGCCCAACGACCTCTCCTGACGAAATACTCAGGCTGAGATCGTTGACCACCTTTCTGCCCCGGTAAGATTTATCTAAATGTTGAGCCTCCAATTTAAAACTCATCTAGGGTAAACTTATGGCTCACTTTGAGGCAAAGGGCCTTCAATGAACACTTGATCTTTCCCCAGATAAAAAGTTACTTGACGACCCCAAGCCTTCCCTCTCTTCGGTTCGATCACTTGGGCGTAATCTCCGGTGATGACGACTTTTTTCTCGGCAGGATAATAAACAGCTCGGTTTCCTCTCGCCTTTCGATCCATTTCAGTGATTTCCACTTCTCCCCAGGACTCAATCTGGTGTAAACGGGACATGTCATTGGAAGCAAAAATAATTTCAACAAACTGGGATCCCGCTGAAAAGAGCTCACTTCTGATCCGTACGTTTCCCTCGTACAGAGCCCGCTTGTTCTGATGGTTATATATTAAACGGTTCGCACCAATCCAATATTCTTGGGGATCTTTGTTTGCACTTTTCCCGAGAGAACTCTGCACTTTGTTTTCGACAATTAACTGCTGATCTTGGTTATTGAAGCGGACCCATTGGCCAGTAATGGAATTTCCCTGCTGCAAAATCCTTGGCTTTTCTGAGTAACGAACCCAGCCAGTTTTGGGATCAGCCTCCATACGCCCCGCGGTAATGACCACGGGGGCATCCTTCCCTACAAGAATTGTTTTCACTTTTCCCAAACCGAGAATTTCACCTGTCCCTCGATGAATGATGAAGCGTTCTGCTACCGTTTCCGTTTCACTTCCGTCAAGGCTGAGGCCCTCAGATCGAAGCACATTGCGCTTTCCGATGATCTCCACCAATTGGGTCTCCGGGTGGTAGACCGCCTGATCTGAACGGAGATCAAGCTTTGATAATTGTGAATGTTCCCAAAAATGAAAATCTCCTGACTGGACAGCTTCAAACATTTCACCTTTCCGGTAAGAAACGTCAAGTCGTTGGCTAGTCGCGTGTTTGATACTACCTCCTTCCTGCAGTTCAACCTCCACCCCTCCTTCAGCTCGCGCCTTATGCACGATGCCCTGCCGGTATTCGACATCGATCCAAGGAGCACGAAAGATGTTTTTCTCTCCAGCTTTCACTCTCTCCAAAACACAATCTCCCAAGCCGTGAACCCGCTCTAATTTTCCATTCTGGTAGTCGATTTTCAGCGAGTTCCTTGCCGATAGATACTGATTACTATCGTCGCGGTTCAATCTAGCGCTCACATTTCCCATAGCTGTCACTTGGTCAATCACCTGACCGGGTAGAAATTTTACGCTCAAGAGATCACTTTGCACCTGTTCCATGAACGATGTTTGGTCGTCGACCCTTCTAATCAGAGAGTGCGGACCTCTCAAATGTAGACTGTTCAGGTCCCGCCGCTCCTGATAAAAGGATGCGGTTAAATTATCCGTTCGGGCCTCCTCTATTCCCAAAGACGAAGATCGGAAGAGGACGTCCTCGTATGCAGTAAACTGTCCGAGGGAAAGCGTCCTGTCGCCAACCTCTGGAACTGCTATGATTCGTTCCGCTTCCAGGTGACAACTCCTCCCTTCGGCCTCATCCTTATAAGTGGCTCTGGACTCGAACGGACTCTTGCTGTTTCCCTGTCGGCCTAGCACTTCGACATACCTAAGCCTTTTTGAATTTGGATCAAGAAAAGCATTAATCTGCTCCCCTGAGAATGACTGTGAATCTGAATGTAGTTCTGGCTGTTCCGAACTAGCAATTTTCTCAATCTGCCAATCTGTCGCCAGAAAGATGACCATTTTTCCAGCCGTTAAACGACGCTCCGGAGCAAAAATATTCGCTTTACCCCTCAGTTCTAAACGGCGCTCAGAAAGAAAGTAAAAAGCCTGCAGAGCCTCTGCCTCTACCCGACCGTCCGATGTCGACACAGCGCACTCGAACCACCCATCAATTTGAATGGTTCTTTCCGGAATCCGGTAAACTAGCGACTCTCCTCGTCCAAGTACTTCTCCTCTTTGAAATCGAAAAGAACCCTTGATCAAAACCACTTCTGCATCCAGGTCTGCTTCCACTTGGTCCGAAAAAACTTGTGTGTTGTCGGCCAACTGAATCTCTACATCCCCGGAAAACTCGATGTGTTTTTCCGTGATCTTGTAAATCGCTCGTTGACCCGAAATAGAATCGGAGGATTGACCAGTCTCGTCGAAACGGGTCAACTTTACTTCCTTAAGCGTGTGCACCCCAGCGCTAAACTCCGTGCTTGTGTCTGCACTTACTTGAAAAATCGTCCGCCCTTTTTTGTGCTCAACGTATTCGAAACGGATAGTACGACTGCTAATATCGGGCGAGAGAAACTGCTTCGTAAGTGTCGCCATACCACCCGAGTGTCGGGACAAAAAGCTCCACAGGATGGCTACCATCCCTGTCCCAATGACGAGGATCAGAGCGATTCTAATAGACTTCCGAATATCCATGTCATCTGTCCTATTCGTACCTTCGTTTCGTCTTTTTGGGGAGCTGAACCATATGGATAGAATCCGCCTGGAGATGGAGAAACGAATCCCGGAACGGGAAGGAACCAAACAATCGCTATTGTCGGCGTATGTCTCGGATGGTCAGTAGCAACTTATCCTTCCCCTGGAACCGGTCTCGGGTCACCGTGTAGGCTAGATCCACACAGCATCTCTCGGTTATGGTAGCAGCTGCCTGACTCTTTTTCCACCAGATGGCATCCAGGTGCGATCCGTTGCCTTCGACCTGAAATTTCAGATGCTGTGCCTTAAGCACCCAGGGACCACCAGTGACGTTCACCTGATGAGATGCGAATACGGGAAGGGGGTTTCCAGTTCCAAAAGGAGCCAGTTGTTGCAATTCGTCATAGAGTGCGAAAGAGATCTGTTTTATGGAAAGAAGGGATTCGATTTCCAGGGAGGGAATAAGCTGTTGCGGAGAGAGGTTGGCATCAGCGTAAGCTGCTAAACGCGTTGCTAATTCCTGCACTTTATCGGGAGTATTCGGTTCTCCCAACGTACAACCAACGGCTTGGGCGTGTCCCCCATACTGGAGGAAAAGATCTTGGCAGTGGTCAAACGCCTCCAGCAAATGAAAACCGGGGATGCTTCGACCTGAGCCCTGAGATCCGGAGTCTTCCGTCGAGAGCACCAAAACAGGACGATGGAAACGTTCCACCAGCCGGGAAGCAACGATGCCAATCACTCCGCGGTGCCAGTTACGACCCCGCAATACTAGAAAGTTTTTCTGGAAAGACTGGGGGTTCTGTCTGATCCGTTGCTCGATCTCGGCCAGGATGCGGCGTTCCTCTTGTTGTCTTTTCCAGTTGCTTTCGTTCATGAAGCGGACGATACCCTCAGCTTGTGCCGGGTCCTGCACGGAGAACAAGTCCACCGCCTCATGACCTCCGCCCATACGACTCACCGCATTGATTCGTGGAGCGAGCTTAAAGCCAACATCAAAAAAGTTAACTTCGCTACCCACCCCGGAACCGTGCATTAGAGCTTGTAGACCAATATTGTGTGGTGTGGCTAATCCTTCTAGACCAAACTTGACAAGGACTCGGTTCTCCCCAGATAGAGGAACGACGTCGGCAATGGTTCCGATGGCAACCAACTTGAGAAAGTGTTTGACCACAGTTTCCTTGCCGGCTTTTCGAAACAGAGCATGAACCAGCTTGAAAACGACTCCTACCGCAGCGAGGTTTTTGTCCGGATAAGAACAGTCAGGTCGCCGCGGATTTAAAACGGCATAAGCAGAAGGTAAATGGCTATCGGGGAGATGATGGTCAGTGACGATTAAATCTAGATTTCTCTCCCGTGCGGCCTGGCACGCTTCGAAGGCCCGAACACCGCTGTCTACGCTGATGACTAGTTGGTACCCTTCAGCCTGAGCTTTGTGCAAAATCTCTTTCCTTAGCCCATAGCCCTCTTTCAGCCGCTGCGGCAAGTAAAAGCCAACCATGCCGCCCAGCATTTCTAGGGCTCGTTTCAAAACCGCCGTGGAAGTGATGCCGTCAACATCGTAGTCTCCGTAAATGAAGATCTTTTGGCGTTCCTGGAGTGCTAGAAAAATCCGACTGACAACCCGGTCCATATCTCTCATAAGGTACGGATCGTGTAGATCTTCCAGGCGGGGATAGAGAAAACGATGGGCCCGGGCGGGATCCCTGAAACCGCGATTAATCAGCAGTTGAGCCAGCAGTGCTGAGATCTTCAATTCGTCACAGAGTAATCGGACCTCATCGGCATGACTTTGCACTGTGTTCCAGCGAAGTGTCACACGAGAATTCTAGCAATCCCCTCTGACGGAGGATCTGGATCGTATGCAACGCTAAGGCTTGATCCACGTGACAGGGAACTCGTTATACTTCACTCGATGTTGATCTGAGGTGATACGTTTCGAAATACATCTCCTGCTCCACCGCTAACCGATGCCTATTGGTAGTATCAGGACATCTTGAAGCCTTTACTAAAGGAATGTATTGTCAGGGGTGAGATCGTTAATTGTGAGTCATTGTGGGGCGATCTTTTAATATGGGAATTCTCGATTTTATATTCGTTGACCTGCTGACACGCGCCTCTCCACATACTCGATGTCGGCATCGACCATCATTTTGACCAGCTCCTCAAAGGTCACATCCTGCTGCCACTTCAAGACTTTTCTTGCCTTGCTGGAATCTGCCAACAAATGGTTCACTTCAGCAGGTCGCTTCAGTCTGGGATCCACTTTCAGGTACTGTCTGCTGTCAAGACCAGCGTGTTCACAGGCCATTTCAACCAACTCTTGAACCGTGTGCGCCTCTCCCGTACCCACCACATAGTCATCTGGGTGGTCCTGTTGCAACATCATCCACATCGCCTTGACATAGTCCCCGGCGTAACCCCAGTCTCGCGACGCATCTAGGTTTCCTAATCTAAGTTCGTCGACCAATCCCAACTTGATCTTGGCCACATGGTAACTCACCTTGCGACTAACAAACTCTTTGCCACGACGCGGTGATTCGTGGTTAAAAAGAATACCCGAACAGGCGAACATATCGTAACTCTCACGATAGTTAACCGTGATAAAATGACCGTAAACCTTGGCGACACCGTAAGGACTTCTGGGATAAAATGGTGTTTTCTCAGTCTGAGGTGTTTCCCTAACCTGGCCGAACATTTCGCTGCTTGAGGCCTGGTAAAAGCGGATTTTTCGGTTGACCAATCGAATCGCTTCCAAGAGGCGGGTCACGCCGAGAGCGGTAAATTCTGCAGTAAGTACCGGTTGCTGCCAGGAAGTGGGGACAAAACTCTGGGCGGCCAGATTGTAGATCTCCTCTGGTTCCGCGTTCTCAATAAGATCAATGAGCGAAGGCTGGTCCAATAGATCCGCCTGGCGCAACTGAATCTGGTCTCGAAGATGTTCGATTCGTTCGAAATTTTCAGTGCTCGAGCGGCGAACCATTCCCACAACGTGGTATCCTTTTTGAAGCAAAAAGTCAGCCAGATAGGATCCGTACTGGCCTGTGACACCAGTAATCAGAGCAGTTTTCGACACGCATACACCCCGCGGGAATTATAGTGGACAATGAGCGAGACGCCAACGCTCAATAAAAACAAAATAGAAAATAGTCACGTTGGTAAGGGCACGTGAGGTGCAGCGTCAGGAATGACTCCGCATCTCACTTCTTCACTCCTGCTTTTCACTCAGGGGTTCTGGATTCCAAGTCTCGCGCGGCCTGACTCAGGGCGGAGGTCGAATCATTTTCCGTGTTGACCGACCAAGTTAACTGCAACTCCTCCCCATCAGATTGCCGCCAAACGGTCAATTCAATCCAAAACTCCGGAGGGTCGTTTCTGACTGCTTTCCATTCCTTGAACTTGTATCCGGGAAACTTGTCATTGACCAACTTGTCCACGATTTCAGCATGTTCTCGCAGAAGGATATAAGCTGCCATGTTTCTTGCGTCCTTTTTTTGGGCAACAGCGACTTGGCGGACCTCATTCCTTTGCTCGCCTGGCAGAGACAACTGATCGGAATACGAGACACCCGTGAGCTCTTTTTTGTTTCCCAAAGCAGCTATGGCAGGAACTTTGGTTCTAGAAATCGTTCTCTTAGGAGGTGGAGGAGGTAGTTTGAAAATCTCCGCCTTACTCCTCTGTAGTTGACTTAGCCCTTCTACCAGCTTAACGATAACTTGTTGCCGACTCCTTTCTCCTATGAGCAAAAAAACAACCGTGCAAAGTGTGGCCACGAAGAACACACCGCATAATAGCTTCTTCCAGCGAGACTCGATCTCCAAATAGGGCTCATTCCGGGCAGCCTCGATCAGCTGCCGAAGTAACACTGCCTGTTCCTTTAATTCCGTCGTAGTTTCTCCACTTGTCGTCCTAACCTGTGCATCAGTGTATTCTTCTTTTTGCATTATACTGATCTCCCCGGTTAGCGGACTTAGTTTCTCATTACATCAATATGATGACGTTTGTGACAAGCACCATGGGTTCGGATCCAATGGGTTGTCCATCGAGGCGATGATAGGTCATCGTCGAGAAGTTGCCAAAGCGCCAGACAGATCCACGTCGCCGTAACCCGAAGAGTAGCATCGTGCGATTGTGACCACGGGCGACTATCGCCCTGTCCCATTAAGTAACAGGCCATTTGTTTCGGGCTCAACGGTTTTTATTCAGGACGTGACGACGAGTTGATTCTAAGCATCGGTGACGAGGAACGATAAAAAAGCAGGACCGTTGCATCCGCAAACCAAAGGACAGAGATGATTTTGTGCCATCCCTTTATGGCTCTTCCTCAAACATGCTTCAACATTGCGTTGTCCTGTTTTTTCATCTCGGTTGAAATGACATAGCATTTAATGGAACGGGACACTACACAGCTGGGTTGGGACTCCCATGGTTCTTTTCACGGCTTCTTTGTTTCAACAATGCAATCATGAAAGAATTCAGTTTGCCATCCAATACCGAGTCAACATTCCCAACCTCAAGGCCAGTGCGATGATCCTTCACTAGTTGATAGGGATTCAGTACATAAGAACGAATCTGACTGCCCCAGGCAATATCGGCCTTACCCTTTTCAACTTCACTCAATTGCTGTCTTTTCTTTTCCATCTCTAATTCATATAACTTTGACCTGAGAATTTTCATCGCCATGTCCTTGTTACGATGCTGCGAGCGCTCATTCTGGCATTGCACGACAATCCCGCTTGGAAGGTGAGTAATGCGAACCGCTGAGTCGGTAACATTCACATGTTGCCCTCCTGCTCCGGAGGAACGGTAAGTATCGATCCTTAGACTTTTGTCTTCGATCACGATGTCCACGGTGTCATCAACCTCAGGTGTTACAAAGACCGACGCGAAGGAAGTGTGTCTTCTCGCAGCTGAGTCAAAGGGAGAGATTCGGACTAGACGGTGGACTCCAATCTCCGAGGAAAGATACCCATAGACGAAATCACCCTTCACCAAGAAAGTAACCGACTTAATTCCGGCTTCTTCTCCAATCTGGTAATCAGTGATCTCGGTCTCATAACCCTTGGCTTCTGACCACCGCAAATACATTCGTAGTAGCATCTCGGCCCAATCCTGGCTTTCTGTTCCTCCCGCGCCTGGGTGAATCGTCACAATGCCATTTTTCCGGTCCTCTGGACCGGAAAGAAGCACCTGGATTTCCGTCTCGGAAAGCTGCTGCTCGAGCTCGGAAAACTCTTTTTCCATCTCTGCTAAAACGTCTTCACCTTCTTCGTGCAATTCGATGAGTGCTCCTAGGTCATCGAACGAACTTTGACAGTTTGTGGCGACCTTCAAGGCATCTTCTAAGTGTCTACGTTTCTGCAAAATCTCCCGCGAACCTTCAGGATTCGACCAAAAAGTCGGCTCGGAAATGATCTTACCAATTTGGCTAAGTTCCTTTCGCTTGCCTGCTACGTCAAAGATACTCCCACAGATGATCTATTCTTTTTTTGAGGTGGCGATAACGTTGTTGAAAATCTTCCAAGACAAGTTCCCCCTTTAGTATTTTATTTCATCAAGACGCGAATATTCGTGGCAATCTTGCTCCTGCTGCCTTCCCGGGGAATGGCGACGTTGCAAAATAAGGTCCTTCGATATCCCGCAAGGCAGCCCTAATCGCCGAGTAACATATTAAGCCATTGAGCGAGATAAGAGTAAGTAGATCGGTAAGAATTCCCGACGACTTCTGTCAGAAGAATCCCTTCCTTGAAGAGTTCCATCTCTTGTTGGATTCGCCCAGCCCGATCTATGACTGCCGAGTAGCCACTGTTGGCGCTGCGTAAAAGAGGTTTTCGAGTTTCGATAGCTCGAAAGGTTGCCATCTGAAGGTGTTGCCGAGGTGCTGCAGTATTACCAAACCAGGTATCGTTGGTAATATTCACGAGAATCTGGGCACCCTTGGAAACAGACTCTAAAGCCAACTCCGGAAATATGCTTTCATAGCAAATCAGCGTCGCGAATTGGCTGTCGCCGATTGTGCCCACTTCCATAGTGGTCCCGCCTGAATAGCTACCAACTTCCCGCACGAAAGGCTCCACAAAGTCAAGCCAGTTAGCTAGCGGCACATACTCTCCAAAGGGCACCAAGTGAATCTTATGGTAACGGTAGGTCTCCTTCCCTTCTGGATCCAACAGAATTGCACCGTTGAAATAGCGTCGTGGAGAAGAACCTGTGAAGAGCGTGCTGTTGAAAAGCAGATAGGATCCAAAGGTGATTACCTCGCGACGCCAGGAAGTCACAAAACAAGCGTTCTCTTGAAAAAAGTAAGGATTGGGTGCTTCTGGAAAAATCACCCACTGTGCCCCGCTGTTTGCGGCCTTGCGATAAAAAGCGGGTAACGTTTCAAAATATTTTCTTTCGTAATATTCTCCATCTCCTGTCAGCGCAATAGCGGGTTGGATTAGAGCCGTCTTGATCGGACGTTGTTCAACAGGCTGCCAAACGTAGACCCGATAACAACCGTACAGATTGGCCGCTAAAAAAATCACTCCAAAAACGAATAGATACTTCCATCTCTTGTACCGAAAAGATGCCAACAACAAGCAGTTTGCCAACACGATGAAAAACGAAACTAAATAAACCCCACCTAAGTCAGCGATCTGGATCAACCAAATATAAGGAGACTGTGAGTAGCCGAGCAAACCCCATGGAAAGCCGTTCATGGCGTAGTAGTTCCGTAATAATTCTGTCAACACCCAGAAACCGGGTGCAAACCACAGTGCTAACAACGAGGATTTACCAGAGATCCAGCGGGTGAAAACTGAAAAAGGTAGGAGAAATAGACACAGACCTACGATCATTAAAGCGTACACCAAAACTGCCAGTGGCCAATCGAGTTTTCCATACACAACCAGGACGCGCGGGATCCAGTAGAGAAGACACCCAAAGTAAACTCCACCCATTACAAAGTGTCCCCAGACGACAACTCTCCAGGGTCGACACTGGATAAGAAAGTGCATATACGGAATCAGCGCGATCCAGGCCAGAGGAAACAGGGAAAAGTTCGGAAAAGAGAACCACAACAAGGCCCCAGAGATTAAGGGGCAGGCTATCACAGAAGAACACGACCTCATCAGTTGGTGGAATGAGACAAGCCTATTCTCTTAATGAAGGTGTGAAACCCATCCTCCTGCAGCCGTGAGAGCATCTGACGGGCTTCCTCGTGTTGGCCAAATCTGCCTACCCACACTCGGTAGTAAGGATCTTCAGGAGGTTTGGGACGCCGCAACTCATTGGGGTAGCCCTGTGTCTCCAGTCGGATCACAATCCTGCTAGTTTCCTCTTCGCTTCGAAAAGCACCGACTTGAATTGTGTAGATCGCACCGGCAGCTGAGGGTTCGGGAGAACCGGGACTGTTGATTTCGGAATAGACATCCTGTCCCCCTTCCAGCGAAATCGGTTCTTCCGGTGGACTGTCTCTATCTTCATTTGGCATCAAAACCTGCTGGTAGAATTCGAGCTGGGATTCGATCTCTGGAAGGGGACTATCTACGATCGGAATGGCGTCAGAAACTGTTTTAGCGTCCAGGAAATAGGTTTTACCGACAAGGAGACCTAGAACATAAAAAAGAAAAACAAAGCCTACCACGATTCCATACAGTGCAAACGATCGTGCTGGACTAAGCCTTGTTCTCATCTTTCTCTACTCCCTCCTTCGATTTCAAAAAAGGCGTCAGAATGTCGATGGGCAGGGGAAAGATGATTGTTGAATTTTGCTCCATTCCAATTTCTGTCAGTGTTGATAAGTAACGCAACTGAACAGCAGTGGGTTCTCTGGCCAAGGTTTGAGCTGCTTGCAATAGCCGCTCCGCGGCCTCAAATTCCCCCTGAGCATGAATCACCTTGGCTCGTCGCTCACGTTCCGCTTCCGCCTGCCGGGCCATGGCTCGCTGCATCTCGGTGGGCAAATCTACAGTTTTGATCTCGACCATCATAACTTTAATGCCCCATGGGTCAGTATGTTGGTCCAAAATGCTCTGCAGACGTTCATTTAATTCTTCTCGCTTACTGAGAAGATCATCCAGTTCGACCTGCCCCAAGACAGATCTCAAAGTGGTCTGAGCCAGTTGTGAGGTGGCATAGAGATAATTTTCTACCGAGACAATTGCCCGGTTGGAGTCGATCACACGAAAGTACACGATTGCATTGACCTTCACCGAAACATTGTCTCGTGTAATGATGTCCTGAGATGGCACATCCATGGTAACCGTGCGCAGGCCCACCCGTTCCATGCGATCAATGGGCCAAAACACGAGAATAATACCAGGCCCTTTCGCCTTAGCCAGTATTCTTCCCAAGCGAAAGATAACCCCCCGCTCATACTCGCGAAGAACATTAACTACGGACATCAAGTACAAAACGATGATTCCAATCAGAACCAATGATGATGTAGTCATGGACACCTCCTTGAAGCCACTGATGTGTCTCGAGAAAAGGAATCATGAACCTCTGGCACGGACAACGGAACGCTGACAGTTCCTCTGTAGCTTTCGATCTCATGCCTCTGTTGGACCACGACTCGCAATTTAATTCCGGAATAGTTCATTGTCTATACTTCCGAATTGTATGGTTACCTTCTCCTGTGAAAACCTCAGCTGAGATCTCCTGGAGGGAGTAATATCTTCTGGGATCGAACCTCTGGTTATCATTCTTTTATCGGTCTCACTACCAGCATCAAATTGTCGGCATGATCGACGCGGACCCGACTTCCCTTTGGAATCTCGACGTCTGAAACGGCCTGCCACCACTCTCCACCGACAAAGATCCTTCCACACTCGCGGTTAATGTCGGTCTGTGCCCGGCCTTCACTTCCTACCAGGCCTGCCTCACCCGTGGTCACTTTTCCCCGATGGGACTTGATCACGAGGCGAAGCAGAAACATAAAAATCAAGGCAAAGGGTAGAGCGATTGCGAGAGCTAGATCCAGATTAATTCTTAAGGCCGGATAAGGGGTGTCAATGAGAAAAAGAATACCTAGAATCATTGCTACTACACCACCTGTTCCCAACACACCAAAACCCTGTACCACCACCTCGGCAATAAACAGTCCCAGCGCCAAAAAAATTAGCAAAATCCCAATCATGTTAACAGGAAGCAGCGAAAAACCTAAAAGGGACAGCAGCAAACAGATCCCTCCGCCAACACCCGGAAAAATCAGCCCCGGATGCGTGAACTCAAGGTAGAGGCCAAGAAGGCCAATGACACCCAGCACCAGTGCAAAGTTGGGATTCGCAATGGTTCCCAAAACCTTTTGTCGCAGGGTCATTTCCAGAAGCTCAATTCGCTGATCGCGGGTGTGAATCGTTTGTTTTTCTCCGCTGAATCGCTTGATTTCCTGACCATCCAATTTTTTCAGCAGATCATCCTCGTCGTCTGCAATGAAGTCAATGAGGTTTCCATCGAAGGCTTCTTGAGCTGTATAGGACTTACTCTCCAACACTCCTTTTTCAGCTAATTCGTAGTTTCGCTGACGCCGCTTAACGATAGATCGCAAATTAGCCAGCGCATCATTTTTCACCTTCTCTAGCATAATTTTATTTTCCATGCCAAAGGGAAAAACAGGATGCGCCGCTCCAGTATTTGTCCCTGGCGCCATGACAGCCACATCCGCCGACAAGAGAATAAAGAAACCCGCCGAAGCGGCGTGCGCACCCTGTGGTGCGACATAACACACGATAGGAATCTTTGAATTGAGGATTTTTTGGATAATCTCCTGCATGGACACCCCTAGGCCTCCCGGGGTCGCCAAGTGGATGAGCAACAATTCGGCTTGCCTTTCCTCTGCTCGTTCGATCCCTTTGGTTATGAATTCAGCGGTGATGGGATCGACAATTCCATCGATTCGTACCTTTAGAATCTCACCCTGTGTGAACGACATCGCTGCCAAAACAATCAGTAGAGCTATCCAGTGCATTAGAATCCCTATGTTACAACCCAAAACTACTGAATGACAACTCCTGCATGATCCAATCCCGTCCGGTAGTATAATGTGATACGTTCATGGTAAAAATTAGGTTTTTTGCTTCCCTAAGAGACCTCGTAGGTGAGTCACAACTGGATATCGAGCTGGAGCAGGAGACAACTGCCCGAAACCTCTTCCACTCACTCAAAAAAAAGTTTCCGGAACTTAGCCGGTACGAACCCATCCTGGTAGTGGCCGTGAACCAGGAGTACACCGGTTGGGACAGCCGAGTCGCACCGGGTGACGAAGTCGCGTTCTTTCCACCTGTCAGTGGAGGAACACCATGATTTGTCTTGTCGAGAGTGAGATTAAGCGGACAGACGTCTTAAAAGCCGTCAGTGCAGCGGAATCTGGGGCAATTGTTACCTTTGAGGGAACCGTACGTACGCACAATCGTGGAAAGCGAGTAACACATCTTTACTACGATGCGTACTCTCCGATGGCTACGCGAGAAATGGAAAGAATCCGGTCTGAGGCCATGGAGCGCTGGCCACTTCAAGCCTTGGTTATCGTACATCGCTTCGGTCGTCTGGAAATCGGCGAAAGCAGCGTTTTAATCGCGGTCTCCTCCGCCCATCGCCAAGATGCCTTCGCAGCATGCCAATTCGCCATCAACACACTTAAGAAGAAAGTTCCAATCTGGAAGAAGGAATATTACGAGGACGGAGAGGTCTGGATCGAAGGTTACAACGAATGAAGGCTGTGGTGATTACAATCAGTGATGGCTGTTACTACAGTCGAAAGAAGGACACTTCCGGACCCGCCGTTTCCAAGCTACTGGTCGCCCACCATTGGGAGATTTCGGAGACGAAGATCATCGCCGACGATATTGCCACGATCCAAGAGCAGATTATTTCCTTCAGCCGTCTACTTGAAATTGATCTCATCGTCACCACAGGAGGGACGGGGCTTTCTCCACGGGATGTCACGCCGGAGGCGGTACGACCCCTCCTGGAAAAACAGGCCGATGGTTTGGGCGAGTTCATGCGACTGCGAGGATTGGAAGCGACTCCCTTTGCCGCCCTTTCTCGGTCCCTGGCCGGTGTGCGCGAGCAGACACTGATCTTGAGCCTTCCCGGCAGCCTCAAAGGATGCACCCAGTCTTTGCAAGCGATCTTGGAACTCCTGCCCCACGCGGTAGACTTGATCCAAGGACGGACGCAACACCAGCGAAAGTATTGAGTTCTACATTCCAGATTCCCAAATTTGTAATTTTCCATTTTTATGACGGATTGGAACTTGCAACTCAAAGAGCTTGTCGTCCCGACACAGCCCTCGAAATGGTCACCTCATCCGCATATTCGAGATCACTGCCCATAGGGAGTCCGAGGGCAATCCGAGAGATTTTAATATTCAATGGTTTGACTAGTTTGGATAGGTAAAGGGCTGTAGCCTCACCCTCGTTGTTTGGATTGGTGGCTACGATCACTTCCTCCACCCTCCCCTGGCGCAGTCGATCAAATAGGTTTTTCAGTTTGAGATCACCGGGTCCAATGCCGTTGATAGGAGAGAGCGCACCATGGAGGACATGATATAGACCCCGGTACTGGCCGCTCCTTTCTATTGACAAAATATTAAAAGGCTCCTCTACAACACAAACTAGGCGTGTGTCGCGATGAGGGTCTTGGCACAGCCGACAGGGATCAACATTGGTAATATCGTTGCAAATTGAGCACAAAATCAGATTCTCCTTTAAGTTCGAAACTGCCTGCGCCAACTTTCGACAATCCTCCTCGGATCGGCGGATAAGGTGAAAGACCAACCGCTGGGCTGCTTTCGGTCCAATCCCCGGTAATTTCTTCAATTCGTCCAGCAGCTTTTGCACCGGATCGGGCAGTTGACTCATCGGTTTATCCTCCAGGGGTCAAGAGCTTCCAAGTAGACTGGGTAGACCGCCGAGTTGAGAACTCAGAGCCTCGTCAACTTTCCGTCCTGCCTCGTTGACAGCTGCAACGATCAGATCCTGCAGCATCTCAACATCCTCCTGATCGACAGCCTGAGGATCGATAGTCACACTGAGAAGCTGTTTGGTGCCATTCATGGCCACATTAACCATTCCACCTCCACTGCCGCTTTCCACGAGTAGTTTCTCCATTTCCACTTCAAGGTTTCGTTTCATCTTTTCGGCCTGTTCCATGAGATTCTGGAAATTTTTTCTGTTCATAACTCAATCCTCTCCATTGGTGTCAACAATCACCTTACCGGGAAATTGTTCCATGAAAATTTTCACCCTGGCGTCTTCAGTCGGATCCAAACTCGAGGCAGAAATCTCTTCTTCCAATTCCACCTGTAGATGCAGCGGTGAACCCATGAGCGCAGAACACAACTGATTGATAATATTTGTGTTAGCCTCGTCTGTTATTATCCCGTGATGGAATGCTTCAGAGGCGGGAAAGAGAATAGACACTTTTCCGTCTGTAAGTGAGATCCGTGAGGCGTGCTGTAGTGAGGAATAAAGACTTATTTGGTCCCCTTGCAGAGCAGCCAATAATTGAGAAACAAACTGGTCCGGTGACTTTTCAGGGTTATTCTTGGCAGAGGAGTTTTTTTGGGTGATCCTAAGCGGGTCATTCGCTTGCGTCTTGGTCGCCGGCTGAACCGCTTTTTCAATTCTTGGCGGTGTCGAGCTCGATTCAAATTGCCTGATGATTTGTTCCAGAGTTGGCAGTTGCCCTAACTTTACCAACTTCACAAGGGCCATCTCCAGGTGAATATGGGAGTTTGAGTGCCAGCGTAACTCCTGTCGGGTTCGGTTCAACAGATCATAAAAGCGAATCAGATCCAGTTCAGAAAACTTATCGGACTGTTTTAGCAGGGTTTCCTTTTCACTATCCGGCAAGTGCAACAAACGTTCATCCCAACCGGCGACTTTACAAACAAGAAGATTACGCAGATAAACAATCAACTGCTGACAGAAATTCTGCGCCTCAATGCCATTATTTCCGAGTTTTCGAACACACTCCAACAAGGTCTTTGTGTCACGTTGTACAACCGCTTCCACGACGGAACTGAGCAATCCATCTCCTACCACTCCTAGCAACACCTGGACATCTTTATCACGAACACGTTTTCCGCAAAAAGCAATGGTCTGATCGAGTACCGACTGGGCATCCCGCATACTCCCCTGAGCCGTTGATACGATCATCCGTAATGCATAATCACTAATCTCCAATCCTTCCTTCCTTCCGATGAAGCGCAATCTGTCCAGGATCAGCTGAAAAGGAATAGGTTTAAGGTCGAAATGTTGGCAGCGGGAGATGATGGTCACTGGAATCTTATGATGCTCGGTGGTGGCCAGGATGAACTTTACGTGGGGAGGAGGCTCCTCCAAGGTTTTCAGCAATGCATTGAAGGCCGCGTTAGAAAGCATGTGGACCTCGTCGATGATATAAATCTTAAATCGGTCCCGAGAAGTGGTATAACGAACACTCTCTCGCAGTTCCCGAATATTGTCGACACCAGTATTGGAGGCAGCATCAATTTCCATCACATCTAAGCTGTTAGCCGCCGCTATTTCTTTGCAGGAAACGCATTCGCCACAGGGAGAGGGTGTCGGTCCATCGCCACAATTAAGCGCTTTGGCGAGAATTCGAGCGGTAGTCGTTTTGCCTACCCCACGGACTCCTGAAAGCAGGAAGGCATGAGCGAGTCGGCCACTCGCGATAGCATTCTGTAGGGTTTGAGTGACAGTTTTTTGACCGACGACGTCTTCAAAGCTTTGAGGACGCCACTTGCGAGCGAGAACCTGGTAAGCCATAAGTCGCAAACCCGTGATTCGACTTTCCAGATTTCAGACTGGTCGTTTAACCACTTCGTTTTACACCAGCGGAAAGGCTGAACACTGAAATCTGCATCCGAAAGCTAGTCATCTGCTCTCCTTGGTCAGGCTTCGGGTGATCTGCGGCACATATGCTGGACCCCTTGATGCTGCTTCCTTCCGGACCTGACATGGTTCGAGGGGCATATTGCACAGGACCCGAAACCTGCTGCTGGGAGCAGGTTGGCCTGCTCGGTTTAAAACACACCTATACTATATCATTCCTTTGAGAACCTAACCGTACAAACCCTAGCTATAGTTAATCCCCGTGCAGTTCCTTGGGGGATCACAGAGAGGGTTAATTAATAATGGATGGATACGGTTCACGTTGGTCGTAAACGCGACAGTGTCTAGGGTGGGTATTGCCCATATCAGCACCGACTTGACTTTCATGTTCCTGGTGGTTGTAATGGCGAATTCGAAACTTAGGGAGGAGTACCGAAGTGGACGTAACGGGCCCGACTCGAAATCGGGTTGCCTGGTGATGAGCCGGGCACGTGGGTTCGAATCCCACCTCCTCCGATCACACACCTGTCCGATACGAAGACTTTTAGGGCCTTGAAAAATCCGAGAGCGCCTTGAGAGGAGAGTTAAGTCTTCCGATCGCTTCGAGCAAGTTCTTTCCTTTAAACTTCTAATTTCTCCACATACGATAGGACTTCTTTCGGTACCTTGTATTCCAGCATCCCTCGGTTACCTTTGTAAGCGACATCCTTGATTCCTATCGCGCTAGTATAAAATGCATCGACGGTCAGGCGCCGAATCCAATCAAAAAAACTCGCACCTGGGCTGAGTTCCAAGGGAGGCCTGTTGGTATAGTTGTGAAACCCTGCGTACCGGGATGCAAACACGTGGTAGTCTGATGGCTTTGGGTCGGCCTCAACCGCCAATAGATCCAGCATTTTGGTTTGCTGCGCTCGGGGGACTTCGATAAAACGAGCCCCTTCACTTTTTTGCATCTGCCAGTCTAGCCAAAACATTCCAGAGACAAAAATACGAGCAAGCTCCGGATTCTGGCTGCAAAGTAGATCAATGAACTCCGGTGCTCCAGCCTCGAGAGCGCTGCCCGAATACTTATCCGCAGGAATAATCAGTTCTGTAAGTCTTTTCAAGGTCTTGTATTCCTGTGGTTTGAAATACTTTGGCTGATAAGCTCCTGTTCGTTTTTTCTCTTCCTCGGCAATGCGGTGAATATGCTGTGCCGCCTCCAACTCCAGTGCTCCTGTCCCGATCACCGTTACCGCCACGGCGATATTGCGCAGGAGTTCACGCCGGTTGAGGCTCTTATAATCAAGCTTCGAGTTGCTTTCGCTAGACATTTCCCTTCCTCATCTCTTCTGCAATGTATTCGGCAGTTCGCCATGCCAACGCAAGTATACTCAGGGTGGGATTCTTGTCTGGATTACTCACGAACGGTCCGGCGTCAGCCACAAAGAGGTTTTGGACCTCGTGTCCCTGACAGTATTTGTTGAGTGCTGAAGTGCGAGGGTCGTCGCCCATACGGACCGTACCGACTTCGTGGATGACCGTCCCGGGCACCGAAATCCCTTGACCTTCCTGATCCGCTGACCGTACCCCCAAAACCCTTCCACCTGCCGTCTCGATGATTTCCGCAAATGTGCGCTCCATGTGGCGGGCCTGTTTCCACTCGTAGTCGCTCCACTTGAAGCGAAAACGTAAGACCGGAATTCCCCACTTGTCGACAACTTGGGGATCGATTTCGCAATAACTCAAGTTGTTGGGAATCATCTCGCCCCGTCCTACAAAACGAACCAGGGAACCATACTCTCTACGAATTCGGTCTTTCAACTGCCTACCATATCCACCATGTCTCTGGATCGCTCGATGGAAAGATCCCACCTGAGGCATGGAATATCCGCCGCCGAACTCAATGTGATAACCACGAGGAAACCCCTTATTTTTCTTGTTCCACTGCCACCAGGGCATATAGAGATGGGATCCACTCATCCCATCGGTATCGTAACGTGGCAGTCCCTCCAAGGAGGGGATATGACCCTCCAGTCCAAAACCCACAGTGTCCATCAAAAAACGACCCACGACACCTGAGTGATTGGCCAGACCAAGTGGGAAGCGCCTCGATTTGGAATTCAGAAGTAGCCTGGCCGACTCGCAAGCACTGGCCGCCAGCACCACCACCCGGCAGCGTATTTGCTGCTCAGTGCGAGTTTTTTTGTCGATGTAGGAAACGGTGACGACTCTACCGTTTTCGTCGGTGACGATCTCTCTCGCCATCGCTCCGGTGTAGATCTTGAGTTTTCCAGTTTTCAAGGCTGGGAAGATTTGGACTTGGCTGGATGAGTAATTAGAAGCGGTCATACAACCCCGGCGGCACTGCCCACAGAAATGGCAAGCTGCCCTGCCGTTATGCGATCTAGTGATGACGGCCCGACGGTTTGGTATGCAAGAAATACCTAGTGCTTGGCAGGCCTTTTTAATCAAGATCTCATGCGCCTTGGGTGGTGGACAGGCCTGGAATATCCCATCCGGTGCACTACGGATTCCCTCGATGCTACCCGTGACTCCGATAAAGGACTCAGCTTTGTCATAGTAGGGAGCCAGGTCTTGGTAATCAATGGGCCAGTCCGTTCCCAAACCGTCCGTAGAGTACGGCCTAAAATCGTAGTCTGCAAATCGCAGTGAGACGCGGCCGTAGTGATTAGTTCGACCACCAATGATCCGCGATCGACACCACCGGAACTGACTTCCTTGTGCTACCGTATAAGGCTCGCCTTCTATATCCCAGAAGGCATTTGGTGTCCAAAAATAATTCCAAGGCTGACGGCCAAAATAGTGAGCTCCCCCCTGACCCGCGCCGCGATGTTCCACTTCATACGGCCACATGTGTTCTTTGAAATCTCGAACAGGCTCTAACATGGAACCTGCTTCCAACAGGGTGACCTGGATACCGAGTCCAGTCAGCACTTGGACCATAGTTCCACCGCCTGCTCCTGAACCGATTACGACCACATCGTGAACCTCGGGACTACGTTTGACCTGAAGCATTTGGTCTATTCAAACATATGCTTACCCCTTAGGAAAGATGGAGAGATCGAAGACTCTCCATCTTACTTGTTGGGGACTGCCAGAACTCGATGTCTCTCCAGGCTTGCCCTGGCAAGGCTTTCTACCTACAATCATCCTTATCACTGGCACTGACCTCGAGTTATTCGGGGAGTCCACAAGACAAGAAGCATCTGTGGCAAGCGGTGCTGAAGCGTGCTGACACACAGTGGAATGGCGGACTAGCGTCTCTCGGAACTTGAAAGTTAATTTTTGGAGAGGTGTCCGAGTGGTTGAAGGAGCGCGCTTGGAAAGCGCGTGTACGGGAAACTGTACCGCGGGTTCGAATCCCGCCCTCTCCGCCATATATACTATATAAACAATTTATAATACAGAGTTTAATAAATCTACATAAAATAAATCCCACTAATATAGCCCACAGCTTGCGCTGCTAGTCGGTGTCCATGGGCCCGGCCAGTGACGCAGCCGACCATGGATTAAAACGCTCCCCCCCCCGATAGGTCGGACGCGAATAGCCTTCTAGCCAAGGGAACATAGGAGAATAAGCCATGCAGTCTAAGCGCGGCGAGTTGGTTCCCGTTGCCGAAGCCTTGGCTGATCTGCCCGGGCCGGTGACGGCGGGGACCGCCGCCTTGCTCCAGGCTCGCCACCACTTCACCCAAGCCGATCAGGTGCACCAGCTTGTTTCGGCGAGCGTCACCGATGAATCGTGACCTTATCTCCGCTTAGCAGTGTCGTTTCGCCCTTTGCGATTTCAATATCTCGCCACTCTATGTTGACCGTAACTGCTTTGGATTTACTCAATTGCTTCCATCCCCTCATCCAGGTCCGCACTAAATTCTCGGCGTCGAGCGAATTCGCCGCGTGATCTTGATCCACAACAGAGATCTCATTGCGTACGCTCCCTCGACGGCCCCGGCTGGGATACCCACCGAGCAGAACTCCTCTACATTCCTCAAGTCCTGCTGAGTCTTCCCGCTGACGGGACCACACTTCGGTGAACGACCTGAAAATGGATCTTGAGCCCTGGCTGGCGCGACGAGCAAGCAAGCCGAGAACAGCGGCAGCAATCGCACCACGGCACAGCGGAAGTCTTTTCATGCCACCAAAAGTTACCACGGAGACTCTCCGTCAGTAAAGATCGTGGTCTCGGGGTGGACGCGCTTGATCGCGATCTAACACTCCGCATCCAAATCTCCACCGAGAAACAGCCATTCCCGAGTGGTGTCCAACGTCAATTTCCGGCCTTTATCGAAACCAATGACCGCGGTTGAGAATGCGAGACGGCCATTCGTATAGACGCCGAGCGTACCGTACTCATACTCCCATGTCCCGACGCCTTTGACGCTGCAATTGGGGCCAAGCCACAAAAGGCTCTTGTCCGGGTAGAAGTAGGCATACCCTTCCCCTTGACCGAGAGACCAAACTCCCGAAAGATCGGCGTTTGCGATTTCCCGTCTTTCCGCCCGCAAATCGACTACGTCCTGAGTCGTGGGTCCACAACGGCCTTCGGCGCCATGGTCAATGATTTTTTCCGGCGCCAGTCCAGGCTCAGGGACTATGACCGGACGTTCAGCCGCGGTCGCGCCAGTTGAGTTGTCTGATGGCACTAGGCTGCCGCCCGTAACGGCAAGCACGGCGGAGAGGGCCCAGATCGCAACAGATATTTTTCGGTGTGGTAGTCGTGCCCAAGCCGGATTGATGAGCCCAACCACGGCCCACAAAAAAACACCGAAAGAGAGCAACACGAAAATACTACCAATGACTTCCACAGTGGCCTCCATGAGGACTATTCCGCGAGGCGCAGTGCAACCTCGAGCTGTGCTTCGTTATGGAGTTCTAGGACTGCTCGGCCACCCCGTGTTCCATGAATTACGTCCCCTTAATCCATCCAGGAATGTCGTTATCTGTGCCAATAGTGGACGCGGATCCATTCGCCAGGTGGCGCGAAAGTTGCTGCGGCCCCGCCCTCGGGCGCGGCTCTCCGCAGCGGTGCGGGCCAGACCGCATGAAAAAAAAGCCAAAGCCGCCATGTCTTTTTGAAGCGGAAACCGTGAAAAAGGATCATCTGAGAAGCCCCACAAGCGACGAACGAGAGTCAACTCGACCTCTAGGTATAGGGTGAAATAAAGCTCGTGATGTTTCAACCGCCTGGATCATTCGCAAAGCTGTCAACGCCTATTTGGAGGATCACCACCACACCATCGAGCCCAGCAGCTTGACTATTTGCTTCCTAGTTCTTCGGGGAAATGAGCGGTGTTGAGGGGGAAAGGATCAGCACCCCTTTGGCCGTCGCATAGGTTGGCCAAAGGGGAGCTTATTACCGAGGCCCGCGATCATTCCCAGCGTGAAGGGGCCGTTGACGCGCTTGTACTGGAGGCGGTTGCCGGGGTTGCTGCGGGGCAGGGAGCAGAGCGCCATCGTTCGCGCCATAAAGCCCCGGTCGGGGCGTCATGGGCTTTTCGTCACCGATCGAGTCTGTCTTTTGCGCAGATTCCAGGCGTTGGTGCATGAATCGGAACTGGCCCGCAACGAACCCGACTCACAGGTCCATCACCTACCAAGAGCGTACGACGATGGCCTACCGAGCTCGGCCATTCGGTTGAGGATGTGACACCCGATCGCGGCTTCTCTGCGTTGCGCCTTGCTGTACCTCGCCTTCAGGTCGCCTCCGAACACGGACTTGTATCGGAAGAAGCTGTTCTCAACGCGCGCCTGCTGTCGGTAGCCCGACTCCTTCTGCCACTCCCGTCGCCCGACCTTGCGAATCCTCTGAAGAGACGCTTCCCGCTGCGCCCAGGGGCCGTCGGTGGGTCCCGCCGACAGCGCAGAGCGACGAGGGGGGATCACAATCACGACGTTCTCTGTACCGGCCGCGCTGGCCCGATCGTAGACCGACCTGTGGTCGTAGGCCCCGTCCGCCGTGAAACGCCGGATGGGAACTTCGAGCGGGGCGAGAAGATCAGAGAGTGTGGAGGCGTCGTCCCGGCTGCTCGCTGTGAGTTCGGCCGCCACAATGAACCCCTCCGCATCCACTCCGATGTGCAGCTTCCGCCAATCCCGGCGTTTCTTTGATGTCTTGTGCTTGTGCGCGTTCCATTCGCCGCGACCCAGAATCTTGAGCCCTGTGGAATCAACGATCAGGTCGATCGGGCCGTCGTGGGCTCGGGTCAGGGACGGCACCACAACGATTTGATTCCGGCGCGAGAGGGCGGTGTGGTCCGGGGCCTTGAGGTCGCGGCTCATCAAGCTGAGCAGCGAGTCCAGGAACCCCTCCGTCTGGCGAAGCGGTAGGCCGAAGACGACCCGCAGCGTCAACGCGGTCCGGATCGCGAGGTTCGAGTATCGACGCTGCCCTCCGCGGAGATCGTTCTTCGGTGGGATCCACGCGGCAATCGCATCCTCGCTCAGCCAGATCGTGACGTCTCCGCGGCTCCTGAGGCCACGCTCGTACTCCCTCCAGTTCCCGATTCTGTACTTCGTCTTGTACTGGCGGTTGATTCGGCTCGACTTCCCTGCAGCCATGACGTTGCCCCCTTGATCTCCATGATGGACCGGAACCTTCCGCCGATGCTAGCGTGCCCGCTTACGCCGATTCATGCACCAATGTCCTTCTCAACAGAAACACGAGCCGCTGTGCGCCTCGCTCGTTGTTCGATCTCGTCCGCCACCTTCTTTGCCCCGATCCGTCGTCAATTGGATTCCAGACGCCGCAGACAGAAGTCCCAACCGCTGTGAGACAGCCTCAAATACTAGGCCAACGAGTAAGAATCGAGCCACCCCGCCGACTACGATGCCGGAGCCGTCATCAGTGGGAGAAAGCGGCCAACCCCCGGAAGCAGCCCCAAAAGAGCGATCGGGACGGTATCGGTCCCCGAACCAGACCCGCCGGACCGCCAGGAGAATGACCCCTGCCATCATGACTACCACGGCGGGCGACCCGCCCGCTCGTTCTCCGGTCAGGCCACCCTTGCCGACAGTTCCTTGAGAATCGGATTGAGAATTTGATTGAGCCGAGTAAAGCGATGAGGAGCAGACAACATCTGGCCGGGACTCTGAATGAATGGTCTGTCCGTGAGTTCATTAGCACATCCGTGAACGAGGGCCTCAAGAGTCTCTTGGGTGGTCTCAAGATGAAATTGAAGCCCCAGGACTCGGTCGCCATAGACAAAGGCTTGATTCTCACAGGCTTGACTGCTTGCCAAATGAAGAGCTCCTTGGGGCAGGTCGAAGGTTTCCCCATGCCAATGAAAAACCTCGACTTGCGGAGGAATGAGTCTCCCTAGTTCATGACTCTTCGCCTTTTCAGAAAGCTCGATTGGAAACCAGCCGATCTCTGGCTCGGGGTTCTTGTAAACCTTGGAGCCCAGAACGTCTGCGATGAGCTGGCTTCCGAGACAAACCCCCAGGATGGGCTTCCCGGTTGCGATGACCTGACCGATGAGGTCCTTTTCCGCCTTGAGCCATGAATATTTCGACTCGTCATGGGCACTCATAGGACCTCCCATCACAATCAGCCAGTCAATATCGTTGATGGAGGGGAGCGGTTCATCTCGATAAAGCTCGGTGAGGCTAACTTGCCATTCACGCTCCTTGAGCCAAGGAAGAATGGTCCCCAGACCCTCGAAGGGAACATGTTTTAAGTAGTGAACTCTCATATCAGTGATTCGTCTGTCCCGACGGGCTGAAAGCTACCATACGTAGCCGATCAACATTGCACAAACTTTAGGTACTTATGCACTTGACGCTAAAGCGTCAAGTGCATAAGTACCGGTTTTTTAGTCACTTTCCTTCTCGTACTTCACTCGCACAACTGTCTTAATTCCTCCGCGGATATTGAAATCTCCCACCACCTCACAACGAACCGGATCACAGGCAGCTACGAAGTCATCCAAGATCTTGTTCGTTACAGGCTCATGAAAGATCCCTTTATCCCGATAGGAAAACAGGTAGAGCTTCAGTGATTTGAGCTCAACAATTTTTTGATCAGGCACGTAGTTAATCTGGATGGTACCGAAGTCGGGTTGTCCGGTTTGGGGACAAACCGCTGTAAATTCTGGGCAATGGATGCTCACCTCATATTCACGGTCCGAGTATTGATTCGGAAAGATCTCCAAGGATGGAGACTTCTCTAGTTTTTGATTCATCGCTTTTATGCCACGTTGCCGCTGTGGTTCCGTATCGTTTAATTACCACGACCCTAGATGGTTCTACAGGATTTGAAACTCTTTTTTATCGGTGAGCAAATCGGTGGGCAAGGGAAAGTGAACGCGTTCTTCCCGGGTAATCAGTTCCTCTACTTCGGCACCGCGTTCCCGGAAAAAGCTTACCACCTCGTCGACCAGCATCTCTGGAACGGAAGCTCCTGAAGTGATGCCCACGGTCTGAACACTTTCCAACCACCGTTCTTGAATAGAGTCGACATTGTTTATCAGATAGGAGCGGGCTCCAGCCTTTGTCGATTCTTCAACCAGCCGATTGGAATTACTGCTGTTCTTAGCTCCCACCACCAGGGTCAAATCCACAACTTTAGCCAGTTCCCACACCGCCATCTGCCGATTTTGGGTAGCGTAGCAGATATCTTTGGAAGGAGGACCCTTAATAGCGGGAAACTTCTGACGTATAGCCTGGATGATTTCCCGAGTGTCCTCCAGGCTGAGCGTCGTCTGAGTGAGATAGGCGAGGCGTTCCGGATTTTCTACTTTTAATTCCTCAACCTCTTGAACCGAACTCACCAAACGCATGTGATCCTGAGCTTGTCCCATGGTTCCGATCACCTCATCGTGACCTTTGTGTCCAATCAGAATAATGACGTAGTCTTCGCCCACATACTTGAGCGCCTCTAGGTGAACCTTTGTCACCAAGGGACAGGTTGCATCCACAACTTTGAGAGACCTCGAACGCGCCTCTTCCCAAACCTGAGGGGAAACGCCGTGGGCACTGAAAATGACAGTCTCACCGCAAGGCACTTCCTCGAGGCTTTCGACAAAAACCGCCCCCTTCTGCCGGAGTTCCTCCACCACGAAAGGATTGTGAACGATTTCTTTTCGGACATACACCGGGCGAGGATATACATCCAGGGCAGTGCGAACAACTTCGATTGCCCGCACCACCCCAGCACAAAACCCACGAGGACCGGCGAGGATCACTTTATGGATCATATGGCGACTAGACTAACAGAATCCCACTTGGGAGTGCCTAATCGGAGTAGATGGAGTCTGTGAATCTGAACATAGTTTGGGATGAAATCGAATTCTCATATTCGAGTAGTCCTTCCTAAACCTCACCATAGACAGCTTAAACCTGCTCCCCTCCAGATTCAATGACCCGAAACAAATCGCCTCTCCGCCTCGTCCCAGTTCACCACATTCCACCAAGCTCGGACATAATCGGCACGGCGGTTCTGATACCGTAGGTAGTAGGCATGCTCCCAAACGTCTACCCCCAAGACTGGAAACTTCCCTTCCATGAGCGGGCTATCCTGGTTTCCTGTTGAGGTCACGTCAACCCTCCCTGACGAATCCATGACCAACCACGCCCACCCGGAACCAAAGCGGCCAATGGCCGCCGCTGTAAACTTCTCTTGGAATTCATCGAACCCACCGAAGGTGCTCCGGATGGCCTCTGCCAAACTTCCCACAGGAACACCACCGCCTCCGGGAGCCATGACCTTCCAGAACATCGAGTGATTCACATGCCCGCCACCACTATTGCGCACAGCCATTCGGACATTTTCGGGAACAGCGGCGCAGTTCTCCCCTAACAGTTCTTCCAGTGTCTTGTTAGCCAACTCGGGCACCAATGCGAGAGCTTTATTCAGATTCGTCAAGTAGGTGCCATGGTGCTTGCCATGGTGAATCTCTATGGTTGCCTTGTCGATGTGAGGTTCCAGGGCATCTGAGGAGTAAGGTAAAGATGGAAGTGAATAAGACATTAGTTCTCCTTTCCAAAAAAGAGATTTCTCGTTTAAATCGGCCATCCTTGGCCGGGTGACCTGCTGCGCGGTGCGACCAAAAGGGCGGTGGACGTTCCTATTGCCTGACAAGCACGTTGACTAGCTTACTCTTCTGAACTTGTGGCAAGTGCGACCGCATTTATGAAGCCGAATACTAAGGATCCAGCTGGCATAAACAACCTTAGCAAATCAACACGAGAATGTACATTCGTCCCACTGAACTGCTTTCCTTCGCCTCACGAATAGCCACCGCACCTCCAGTGGTCCATCAACACGCTACGTCTTGTGTCAAGCCATCTCGACGTCGCTTCGCAAAATCAGACCCCCAAAACTCGCCACAAACATGACCGTATTCATTAAACTGAGGCTCCAGACAAACGGGCAAGAAGCTCTTTAACGCGAGTCGAGGAGGCGCCTTGAACCGCCACCGCAAACCGCCCTTTTGGATCGATCTGCCGAGTCAAAGTAAACTCGTTTGTACTAAAGAGCTCACGCAGAACTTTTGAAAACACCGGCTCCAGTTGCGCAAAGGTTTTCTCTGTATTCGGAGCAGCCAATCTATCATTAGCAACGATCAGCATCTCATTGGTTTTAAAGTGGACACGCCCTTCTAGCTCCGGCTGGGTTTCTATGAGCTGGCACACTTGAAGCGTTGCCCGGAAGATGGTTTTTAACCGGTATTCAGGAGAACCGCTGATGGGTTGCTTTCGATAATACAAAAGCCCTAAACGATTGTCCCTAAGGTCCATACTAAAATTGCCTTCCTGCGCCACCAACAAGATGCCCGGTCCTCTGTAGACATGGCTATAATCGTGAAAATCAACCAGGAGATGATTTTCGACAATTTGCTTTTGAATCCAGGAATGGAAGACAGAAATCAAGTCACGAATTTCCACTGATGAAGGATTCTTAACAAAGAACTTGACGCCTAACCGGTGCAGTTGCACGGTCTCCCTGTCTTACTTTCTAGCTCCCACGGAAGTTCTGCTGGCAGGCAGCCGAGTGGGAGTTCGGCGCTCTGCAATACGATCCTGGCAACTGTGAGCAGCCTCGATGAAAAGCTGTGCTTCCTCGACCAGCTGACGGGCAGCCTCACGAGTGGGCTCTAAAAGAGGAGACTTGTGTCGCCGAAAAAGATATTGGGCAAACTTACCCCCGGCATACTTGTCATGAAAGAGTTTTGTTTCGTAATAGCGCCTGCAGAATTCGTTCACAAGAGTGTCTGGATCGTCCGATATATCCAATACATCTATTTTTATCAATGCCTTAGCAGCTTGGAGCATGGCTTGATAGGCCAGTTCATCTGACTTGGAATAGTCCCCATCATCTAACTTCAGCTGGGCCTCAAAAACTATCCGTTCAGACGCTGCCATATCAAACTGGACCAAAGAGATCACCTCGCCTGCACATTCTCCTGTACCCATATCCCCGATCGTGAACTGGCGGGGATCACCCCAGTCGGTATAAAGTGATGGGTCCTCCTCATAACCAGGCACCTTCATCAGGTCCTCGAGCATCTCCCTGAATTCCTTTTTACCCAAACGCTGGACGAAGTCCTGGAAGGTCTCTTGATGATTCGTTCGGTCCTTGATATAGCGTTCCGTTATGCACTCGACAACTCCAGGAATGCGTTTGGCTGGGACAGAGCCGATGGCCATCCCGTAGGCACCGCCGTTCTCTATCCATTTACCGCCCAGAACGACCTGGAAGTGGGGGACTTTACGGCCAGCTATGGTCCGGCTCGTGCCATAAAAGCCGAGATCGGCGATATGATGTTGGCCGCATGAGTTGAAACAACCGCTGATTTTGATGCGAAGATTCCTGACCGCCTTGTCGATTTCGAGAAACTTCGCCCCAAGACGGTTCCGAATCTCGCTCGCCAGGCCGCGTGAGGATGCAATCCCCAGCTTACAGGTGTCCGTACCGGGACAGGCCGTGACATCGACAATGCTATCCGCTCCGAGATCTCCCAATCCAATCCGTTTCAATTCCTGGTAAAGCTCTGGAAGGTCGGCTTCACTGACCCAACGTAAGATCAAATTTTGCTCAACAGAGGTTCGGATATTTCCTCCTGCAAACTGGCGAGCGGCCTCTGCCAACTGCCGCATTTGCCAGGCGGACAGATCACCTAGCGGAAGTGTAACTGTCGCTACGACGTACCCCGGTTGTCTTTGCCGATAAACGTTGGTCTCATACCATTCATTGAAGCCATGTGGCCTCTGTTCCCCATTTAAAGACTGAGGTGGCTTGAGCGGAGTCTCATTCCAGTTCTGAATCTCGGATATGTCAGCGGCCCAGCCCGCATCTGTCGGCATGGTTTCCCGTTCTTCCAACACCAGTCTTCGAAACTCATCAATGCCAAGTTTAGTTACTAGAAATTTGATTCGAGCACGAGAGCGGTTTTTCTTTTCTCCCAGACGCGCAAAAACCCGTGATATGGCCTGGGCGGTTGGAAGCAGTTCCTCTTCCGGTAGGAAAGGATCGAAGAGCTTAGCCTGATGCGGCACCGCCCCCAGACCGCCGCCGACATAGAGTTCAAAACCTCGTTTTTCCTCATTATCGACGATGCGCTTGACCGCAATAGCCCCCATATCATGCATCCTCACCAAGCCGCAGGCCTGATCTTTGCACCCGGAAAAAGCAATTTTAAACTTCCGCCCAAAATCCTGTACGTCCGGATGTCCCAACAGAAATCTAGAACAGGATCGAGCATAGGGGGTGACATCAAACATTTCATCGCGACATACTCCTGCCAGCGGGCATGCCGTCACATTACGCACCGAATTGCCACACGCCTCCCGAGTCGTGATACCGACGCCCGCCAATCGTCGCATCAGAGGAGGCGTATCCTCAATGTGAACAAAATGAAGCTGGAAATCCTGCCGTGTCGTAACGTGAAGAATTTCATCTGAGTATTCTTCGGCGAGGGCCGCTAGCACATCCATCTGCTCCGGGGTCAACCCTCCGAAGGGAATTTTGATTCGTTGCATCCCCGGAGCATCCCATACAGTTTCAGGACCTTTGGTCAATCCGTCTGACCCATACGTCAGTTTCTGGATACGAATCCCGTCATGGCGTTGCCCGTTATCATATCGCTGGCCATAAATACCCCTGCGAAGGCGAGTCTCAGCAAAGATCTTTTCGTCGAGCTTATCCCTCTTTCGCAGTTCCAGCTGCATCTCAAAGACATCAACCTCTCGCATTAAAGAGGGCTTCTTCTTCTGAGCCAGTCTACTTTTCAAGGTTTTCATTGCAATTCCCTCTCAGAGGGAGTCCAGTCTCAAAACGCTCTTATCATGTGCCCATCACCACGACGTGTTGACAAAACCGCCCGATCCTTCAGTCGTCCTCGAAAGCATCTTCTTCCCAGTTTGAACATGGCATAACCGCTCTCACTAGTTTACTTATGTAGTCAAACTAGTCAATACTAACCCTGTCTAGCGGCCTTAATCAGAAATCAAGAGTACTCAATCAGGCTGCTCTTGTTGACTTTTCCTGTGGCGGTCATCGGCAAAGCGGCCCGGAACTCCAGTATCTCAGGAATCATGTATCGGGGAAGCCGTTCAGAACAAAAGTGCCGCAGCTCGATCTCCCTCAGTTTACAATCAGCCTGAAGAACGACTATCGCCTTAATGGTATTTCCAATCTCCTCCGCCGGTACTGCAATGACTGCCGCTTGCTCAATGGCGGGGTGTGTGTACAGAATGGACTCGATTTCTCCCAGTTCAATTCGATGGCCTCGGCTTTTAATCATCTCATCGCGGCGCCCGATAAAGATATAGTTCCCATCTTCTAAACGTTTCACGAGATCTCCTGTTCTATAGACCCTTTCTTCCAGACCTCTTGGGGGAACAGCCCTTGAGGTCAGCACTTCACGAGTCTTTTCAGGCATTCCCCAGTAACCTTTCATGACACACGGCCCGCGAACAGATAGCTCGCTGATTTCTCCTGACTCAGCAATTACACCCTTATCGGTAAAAGCCCACACCTCGGTGTGAGCACAAGCCTTTCCGATGGGCAGATGATAAGCATCGTCAGGGAGATCTCCCACAGGATAAACGGTACAAACGTTGGTTTCTGTTGGACCGTAAAGGTTGTAGAACTCTGCTTGAGGAATCAGTTGTTGCACCTGACGGAGGTACTTTAGGGGAAAGACTTCTCCGGCAAACAACACCTTGCGGAGACAGTTAAACCGATATCGCTCCAGCTTTCCGTAGACCAGCAGCCGAGTGAGAACCGAAGGTACTGAATACCAAATGCTGATTTTCTGGGCCTCCATAAAATCGACCAACTCAACAGGAAAGCTGGACAGTTCTTCAGAAATCAGCACGATTGTCGCACCTACCTTGATGCTGGCGAAGATGTCAAAGGTAGAAAGATCAAAATGCAATGGCGCCTGATTAGAGATCCGATCCTCATGGGTTAGTTGAAAATAATCCGCGGCCCAGTTCACAAAGCTCATTGAAGCGCGATGACTGATCATGACCCCTTTTGGAGTTCCAGTGGAGCCCGATGTATAGAGGATATAGGCAAGATCATCATCGATTTGGGCTGGAAAAGAACTCTCCGAGTGTGTAAGATTCATGATGTCTTTCCAAAAGACCTTTTTTGCTCTCCTCCAGACACCCAGCTCTGAGGTAGGCGTATCGTTTGTCAGGATCAGGAGTGTAACCACTGGTAGTTCAGGGTTCACACCTGCCACTTCTTGAGCCTTTTCTCCGCTCGTGACCAGCGCTCTCATTCCAGAGTCTGCAATTATGAGCACCAGACGCTTTGCCGGAGAAGAATTGTCGAGAGGTACATAGGCTGCACCAGACTTGAGAATTCCGAAGATAGCGACTACTGCCTCAATTGACTTATTCAAGCAGACTCCTACCCGATCGCCTCGTTTGACTCCGTGCCTCATGAGGGTCTGTGCCAGTTGATCGGATATCCGGTTCAACTCCCCATATGTGATCCGTTGATCACCATATCGGATCGCCTCTCTCTCCGGATTGAGCCTTGCTATCTCCCTCAGAAGCTGTCCTAACAGAAAAGCCATCTTAAAGTTGACGAAAGGTCACAATCCTAGTAATTTGGCCACAATAACTCGCTGAATCTCTGAGGTTCCTGAATAGAGTTTACTCCCCAAAGCATCTCTGAGTTCCCTCTCGACCTCTTTCTCAGTCAGATATCCATAGCCACCATGAATTTGAAGGGCATCGAGGCAGGATCGAACCCAACATTCGCTGATATAGAGTTTTGCCAGGGAGGCTTCCATGAAAATTCGTTCACCCGTATCTTTCAACCATCCTGTTTTATAGAGCACCAGACGCGAAGTTTCCAGCCGCATTTTGAGATCAACGATCTTGCTCCCGACCAGCTGAAATTTCCCGATGGCCTGGCCGAACTGCCGGCGTGTTCGAACCTGTTGGATACAGTTTTCAAGTTGTCGTTCCATGGCTCCCACAGCGGCCGCGAGAATACAAGTCCGTTCCCACTCCATCGCTTGTTGAAAGACGCTAAATCCGACTCCTTCTTGGCCAAGGCAGTTTTCAGCAGGAACACGGCAGTTCTCTAAACCTAGTTCGCCCATCGAAGACGTGCGCAGCCCCATCTTGTCAATCGTTCTACTCACCGAAAATCCGGGGGTGTTTTTCTCCACGAGAAAGGCGGTCATTCCCTCGCTGGCTGAGCAATCGGTCAGCTTCGCTAAAACCACCACAACGTCCGCGATCGGTCCATTCGTGACGAACACTTTACTCCCGTTCAGCAGGTAAACATCCTGGTTTCGTTGGGCTCGGGTCTGTATATTGTCTAGATCCGATCCAGCCTCTTTCTCGGCCACCGCCAAAGCCCCGATCCATCGGCCATCACAAAGCTTGGGAAGGTACCGCTTTTTCTGAGATTCAGTACCAAAAGTTTGGATCGGAATCTCACATCCCCACATGTGGGCATTCATGGAGAAGATTAAGCCCGCATCTTTGCAGCCGTAACCCAAGCCCTCCAACATGTAGAGAGTGGTCAAAACGCTGGCGCCCGAACCTCCGTACTCTGTCGTGATGGGAAGGCCGAGAACTCCAAATTGCCCACATTTCTCCCACCCTTTCCGGTTGAAACTCGCCTGGGAATCCAATTCAATGAGTCCATCATTCAGCTCCTCCTGAGCAAACCGAATGATTTCCTCTTTGTCCTGAGTTTGCCCTTCACTCCACGAAAAATCCACATCTGCCCCGAGTTTCAACAGAGTACCATATTGGACTTCCAGTTTTCTGTTTCAAGTGCCCGTTTCTTTCATACTTGGCAGGTGGATGAGTTGAAATACCGTTTTTTCGTAAGAACCAGCAACCCTTGTAAAAGTTTCGCGGTACCCTTCGGGTTCTCTAACCCATAAGATTCTCCTCTCAGGCTACAATTCGTATTACATCTATTCAGTTCTTCCCTTTCGGGGAATTTCCTCCAGTGCCACGTCACGAATTTGCTTCTCGGTCCTGTCGTTGGGGAAGCGCACTCGCTGATCAAATAGTTTCGTCCATCAGCTAAAGAGACTAGCCCGAGACGCACAATGGCACCTGTATTCGAGCACCCACTGTCAAGAGCTCCAATATTTTGATGGTTTTAATCTCCTCGACAGCGATTGGTAGCGATGTTCAAATCGGTTGATTCAGGTGACCCACTCGTATTGCACGCTAAAGTCTGCTACTTTCTGAAAGTCAAGTTCGATGCGTATCGTCCATGTTGGGTTTGTTGGATACTTGCCCCTACGTTTCGCATTCGTGGGTAAACCACTCAGAAAAGCTAATTGGTATCCGACTTGAAAACTGTTCCATTTGATGAGCCAATGCCAGTGACAAAGAGACCCCAGATTCGAGTTGTAGACCTGTGTAAAGTCTACAAACTCTATTGGGGGCCACGTTCTCTCTTGCGGGAACTGCTGCTGGCTATCCCTTCTCACCATCAACTAAGGGCTCTGGAAAAGGTCAGCTTTGACGTAGGGCCAGGGGAATCCTTTGGAGTGGTTGGTGATAATGGAGCAGGCAAAACAACACTACTCAAAATCCTGACCGGTACCACCTTCCCCTCTTCTGGAATCGTCGAAGTTCAGGGTAAGCTCAACGCCTTATTGGAACTGGGTGCTGGTTTTCATCCCCAGTTTACAGGGCGGGAAAATATCTATTTTAGTGGTGCCCTGGTGGGACTGGACCGACAACAGATTGCAGAGCAAACGCCCGAAATCATCGAGTTTAGTGAACTCGATGATTTCATCGATAATCCTGTCAAAACCTACTCATCCGGGATGTATGTGAGACTGGGATTTGCGTTGGCCACCGGTTTTGATCCAGAGGTACTAATTATCGATGAAGCTTTGGCTGTAGGAGATCAAAGGTTTCAGAAAAAGTGTACAGACCGAATCTTGGACTTCAAGAAACGAGGAAAAACGATTTTTTTCTGTTCTCACAACTTGCATCAAGTCAAAATTCTGTGCAACCGAACTCTCTGGCTTGACAAAGGAAAAATGATGGCCCTCGGAGCAGCTGGGGAAACGGTAGATCGCTACAATGAGTTTTGCCGGAAAGGCCCTCAGTCGGCTCAGGAAACACACCTCCATCCCTGTGACTCCCCAGCTCTTCAGAACCTCCAGTCCAAATTGTCAAGACAGGTCTGCTGGATAGAAAAAACCCGCCTGCGCGATAGACCTAATCGTGCCCCTGCACATTTTAGAACCGGCGATGATCTTCAACTCGATATCCAAGCGTACTTTTCACCGGATTTCCAGGGAACTCCTACAATTGGAGTTGTCATACTCCGCAGTGACGGAATTCCGATTTACACAACGTCCAGCACTTTTGATCAGATTAAACTTGCCGAGACTGAACCGAATCACTACCAGATCAGTATCCTCTTTCCGAACATCCCTCTCCTCTCCGGCGGTTACTATTTCAACGTCATCACGACAGACCACAACCATCTCCAAGCTTATGATATCCAGGAACAAGTCGAACCATTTTCAATCACTTCTGAGGGCCTGGAGTCAGGCGTCACGATGCTGGAACATCACTGGATCGTCTCCGCTTGAAAAATCTCCTCTAATGCCTGAAGGAGAAGCTAGGTTCCTTTTGCAGATGCAGTTTGGAAGCTGAACTCGCGGAGCGAGGAGTTAACTACGTCCCAGCTGGGACCCGCCCACACTTGGGAGACAATATGATCGAATCTGGCAACCTATACGCGCACACGATCGATTTTGCGAAATCAATTAATCCATTGCTATCTGAACACCGCATCGAAATCGAAATCCCTCGCATTAGTTTCCCTCGGTTCAATCGCTCAACACGGGGGAGGATCCAGCCACGGAAGGATGAACAAGGCCACACTCACCGTCTATTACACCGCCCCGTACCCTTCACATCTTGCGTTACCGGTGGTTCTCAGAGACCCTACAAACATCTGGCCAAACCTCTGATGCCGCTCCACTCATTCGTACCGAAGGGCTTCGATTGGATCCAAAGCAGCTGCTTTATGTGCGGGATAATATCCAAAAAAAATACCAATCACCGCCGAAAAAAGGACCGAAATCACAATAGAATTGGAAGAGATCAAGGTCGGCCAACCTAAGAATTGAAAGATTCCGAGTGATGCTCCCACCCCCAAGGCCAAACCCAACAGGCCTCCACAGAGGCACAGGACGATTGATTCGGACAGAAACTGCATGCGCACGTGGCTCGGACGTGCCCCGATGGCCATGCGGATACCAATTTCCCGTGTGCGCTCGGAAACCGCTACCAGCATGATATTCATGATCCCAATGCCTCCAACCAACAACGAAACAGCCGCGATACTAGCAAGTAACCCGGTCATCATACGAGTGGTTGCCTGTGCTGTATCTGCGAATTCGCTGAGGTTGCGTACGCTGAAGTCGTCATCCTGCACTGGCCCCAAGCGATGTCGCTGTCTAAGAAGTTCTTTGATCTGTTCCTGAGCGGCATAACTGGCGCGTGCGCTCACCGCGCCGACCAGGCCGGCTCGGACGTATAAAACCCCGCCCTGGAATTTCTTTTGAACCGTCGTGTAAGGAACCAGGATGGTGTCGTCTTGGTCCCTCCCCCACGCGTTTGAGCCTTTGCGTTCCAAGACACCCTGCACCTGAAAAGGCAAATTCCGGATCCGAATCGTTTGACCCAATGGATCGCCCCCGCTGAAGAGCTCATTGACCACAGTTTGACCCAAGACCGCTACTCGAGCAGCGGTCTTGACCTGGCTTTTTCCAAAAAACTCTCCCTGAACTACTGGCCAATTCCTCAGTAACGGATATTGCTCACTGTAACCTTCTATGCGGGTGTTCCAATTCTGATTTCCAAAAACTACCTGGGCCATGATGGAGGCATTGGGGCTGACCGCTCTCACGGTTGGACACTCGCGCTGTATTGCCTCAAAATCTCCAGCTGTAAGGCTGTTCTCTGTCCCTGTACCACTGTGAATCCCCCATGCACGTCTACTTCCCGCCCTGACCCACAGGGTATTCGTACCCAGCGCCGCTATTTCTTCTTGCACCTGTCTTTGCGCCCCTTTTCCCAAGCTAACCATTGCAATCACGGAGCCCACGCCAATTATAATCCCAAGCATGGTCAGAAATGAGCGAATCTTGTTTCGGCTCAGAGATTTGACAGCAATTTTTAAAATCATCCACAGACTCATTCTACACCTTTCGGTAAAAACAAAAGGAAAACCGAACCCACGAAAACACGCAGTTCACAGTGAGTCCCGTTTTAGCCTCAGTGCTGTTCCTGTGTCCGGTTTTAGCCTATTGATAAAGCGAAACACTCAAGCTACTCTTCTTTCACTCCGGTTCGCGGAGGCTCTGTCCATCCTTCATGTAAATTGTGCGCGAAGCATAGGCGGCGAACTCTTGTTCATGAGTCACCATCACTAGCGTAATTCCTTCTTGACGATTGAGATCTCTCAGAAATGATAAAATTTCTTCTGAGGTCACACTGTCTAGGTTTCCAGTTGGTTCGTCCGCCAGGAGGATGGCGGGGTAGTTCACGAGGGCGCGAGCAACAGCAACTCGCTGCTGTTGTCCTCCAGACAGCTGGTTCGGTAAAGCCCTGGCTTTCTCTGGAATCCCGACAATCCGAAGTACTTCTTCTATCCGTCTCGTCCGTTCCGCCTTGGGGATACCTGAATAAAGCATCGGGGCTTCGACGTTTTCCCATACAGAGGTGCGGGCGAGCAGGTTGAAACTCTGAAAAATAAAACCAATTTTCCGATTACGAATATCGGCTCTTTCCGCGGCAGAGAAGGTTGAAACGTCGATCCCATCCAGCAGATATACTCCACGGGTCGGGCGATCCAAGCATCCCAGTATATTGAGGAGGGTGGATTTCCCTGAACCAGAAGCCCCCATGATCGCCACGAATTGACCTGCGGGGATTTCCAGGCTCACATCCTTCAGTGCCTCGACACGGATGTCTCCCATCTCATAGGTTCTCCACACTTGGCGTAAGGAGATGAGGTATCTTATAGCCGATTCAGACTCCTCGGGTATCGAGCCCGCGATGTCCAAACCAGGCGATTGAGTGGCTGCTACCATGATTACCGATTCCCTCCCCTCCTGCCGGTCCTCGAGCTACCGCGTGTCCCACTGCGACGACGCGAACCAAATACCCCGCCGAAAGGCGACCTCGCCTCCCCTAGTTCCTCTTCATCATCGATCTCCCAGGTGATCACTGCTTCACCTTCCTTCAAATCGCCCGCCATAATCGCTGTTTCTTTCCCATCGGTAATACCCAGTTTCACACCACGACGCTGTGGTTTACTGTCCGCGTCGAGGACCCATACAACACCCGGGATTGGTGGAGGCTTCTCCGCCTCCGGGAAGCGAATCTTTGGACCAGTCTTGATACCATATTGTTCAATCGTGGAAGGGCCGATGACGGTTTGGGTATGTGCACTCTCTCTTGCCGTCCCACCGCTATCCCGAGACTCTCCTTTCCAACGTTGCTGTTTCTCTGGACCCCCCTGCCCTACCGGGCTTTCTGACTCTCCCTGACCTTTTCTGAGATCAGACTCTTCGGCCAGCAAGGAATCCTTGTCGTCAGCTAACCTCGACTCATCTGTTGAAAACCGAGCCAGACGTGTCTTACCCTCGTCAGGAACTATCCCTGAAGGACGATAGCGTAGAGCCGCATTGGCGACTTTTAAGGTATCTTCGACACTTGCTACCGTGAACTTAACATTTGCCGTCATAGAAGGCCGCAGCTTCAACCGGATATTGTCCACATCGATCATCACATTATAAACGACTACATTGGTGGCCCCACCACCCGCAGCAGAGGTGGAGATGGTGCTGCTCATAGGAAGTGTGGAACTTAGACGAATTTCGGAAATTTTCCCCTGAAAACTCTCTCCAGCAAAAGCATCGACCGTAAAATCAACACCGGCCTTCTCAGAAATCACTCCAATGTCCGCTTCGTCGATTTGGGCAATTACCTGCATTTTGCTCAAGTCATTCGCAATAAGAAAAATCACGGGGGCCTGAAAACTAGCGGCTACGGTCTGACCAATGTCCACGTTGCGCTCGATGACGACTCCGTCGATGGGAGAAGTTATCTTGGTGTATCTCAAGTTTACCTCAGCCATTTGTAACTCAGCCTGGGCCTGCTTGACATTGGCGAGAGCCTGGTCTCGTTGAGCAGAGGCGGAAAGAATTGACGCCTTTACCTGACTGACCTGAGCCTCCGCCTGTTGGACTCGAGCCGTACTCTGTTCAAAAGCACTTTGAGTATTTTCTAAGTCACGTTCCGGGACGAGGTTATCCTCGAACAACTCTCGGTTCCGTCTCAACTGCCGCTCGGCTTCCTTTTCTGCTACTCTATGCACTTGCAGGTTCGCTTTAGCACTGCTCAGTTCGGCCTCACGATTGACCAGGTTTGCTTCGGTGTTTTTCACAGCAGCGTGAGCTGTTGCTAAAGAGGCTCTGGCTCTTTCCCGCTGAGCCTCAAAATTAGCCGGATCGATGAGCGCCAGGATTTTTCCTTTCTTAACGACGCTGTTGAAATCGGCATGCAGTTCCTGAATGCGACCAGAAACTTGACTACCCACCTGCACCGTCATCACCGCCTGTAGGGTACCGGTGGCACTAACTGTCCGCCGAATTGCCCCTCGCTCCACCTTTACCGTAAGATACTCGCGCGATGAAGTCTCGCTACCGCTAGTCAAATAGAGATAGCCTCCGAGTGTTAAAGCTAACACTGAAAGCCCAATCAGGAGGTAATGAACTGTCCAATAGCGTTTCATATTTAAACCTATTCTACCCTTTTCACGTCGACTGATGCTCCCCATGGGTCATCAGCCCTTCTATCTATTGTAGTGTCCTATCTCACAAATAACATGCCCTATTGTTTTGGCCGAAATGATTTCTGATTGGAGGTGTGTCCCGAGTCACTACTATCCATCGGCGAGAAGGCACAACGAAGAAACAGATCCATCCACCCACGACCCGCAGGGCGGAGGTATCGTTGCGGATCTCATTGTCGCCCATCGTCGACAATCTCACCACATTGTCCTCGCAAATGCCCTCTTGTTTATGGGACACAACACTAGCAACCTGTACTAATAAAACAAAGAAACCCGTCTCGAAGAGTTCGACAAAACACCCAAGCCGAACGCATCAGGAAAATCGTAAACTCAAAGTTGTGTAATCTGCATGATTTTGAGTCAAATTGTCCTGACAACCCCCAGGGGTCAAACGATGAGGTGTTGGGCTAACAGGTCGACCAAATGACGGGCTCGGCGACCAGTGAAATGACAAATTTGATGACGACAGCTGAAACCGGAAGCTACGATCTCGGTGTCGACTGAAGCTGTTTTGATCGCTGGAAAAAGGCGCTGAGAGCCAATTTTTTCAGAGAGATCGTAATGCTCTTTTTCGTAACCGAAAGCACCAGCCATCCCACAGCAACCGGAATCAATTTCGCTTACCCTCGTTTTCTGCAGGCTCTTTAAAACCTTCAGTGAAGATTCAGTCCCGATCAGAGCTTTCTGCTGACAATGGCTATGTAGGAGGACTTGTTTTGGGCCGTCTCCTATCCTCGCTGAAAGTCGCCTCCATGCTTCGTCCTTACTTAAAAATTCGTCAAGACTAAAGATGTGTTGAGCCACCTTGCGGCAACTGTCCCGGTCGTCGAGCAGGTCCAAATAGTCATCGCGTAGCGCTGAAAGACAGCTTGGCTCCAAGACGAGGATGGGAATCTCCTGCTGCACATAAACAAGCAACCTCTTTACGAGAAGTGCTCCTCGGCGCTTGGCCTGAGCGAGGCGACCCGTAGAGATCAGTGGACGCCCACAACAACCTACGTCGGCCAAAACGACGCGATAGCCTAGTGTTTCCAGGAGCCGGGTGGCCGCCCTGCCTATTTCTGGTTCGTAGAAGTCGACAAAGGTGTCAAGAAACAAGGCCACAGAGTTAGAGGTCAACTGGGCTCCATCGCAAGCCCGGGTTGAAGCATACCATTGGCTGAACCTTTGGTGGGCATAAAGGGGAAGCACCCGTCTTCGATCGATCCCCATGAATTGGTCTAAAAACCAACGCGCCGGATGACTCTGGAGAGTGAAGTTGGTCAGGCGAGCAAAGCGACTCCCCCAGCTACCGGTTTGCCGTGTAGCCGACAGCAATCTCTTGCGCACGGGGAGCCCATGTCGAGCATAGTAGTGGGCGAGAAACTCGTACTTGAGTTTCGCCATATCAACGTTCGAAGGGCATTCGGATTTGCACGCCTTGCACTCCAAGCACAAGTCCATAACGTGGTAAAGTTGAGGACTCGTTAACGCATCCGGACCCAGCCGTCCGGCCATGGCCTCCCGCAAGGCATTGGCCCGGCCACGGGTGGTGTGCTGCTCCTCCCGAGTGGCCATGTAGGAAGGGCACATTGTACCAGTCAGGGTCTTGCGGCAATGCCCAACGCCGGTGCACATCTCGATAGCCCGATCAAAACCACTCTCCTCTTGGAAACCAAAGTGGGTCGGAGGAAATCGGGTCACATACTGAGGATCGATCCTGAGGTTTTCAGTCAGGTCTTGGGCCTCTATAATTTTCCCAGGATTCATCAGTCCGAGAGGGTCGAAAACCTGTTTAATTCTTCGGAAAGCCTGGTAGAGTGGTTCCCCAAAAAAATTACGGTTTTTGTAACTACGTACCAACCCATCTCCGTGCTCTCCACTCCAAGCACCTCCATACTTTTCCACCAGCTCAAAGACTTCTTCAGAGATGCACCGCATGATTTCCACGTCTTCCTTTTTCTTTAGGTTCAGAATAGGGCGCACGTGGATGACTCCCACACTGGCATGAGCATAGAGCGCTACACGACGCTGGTAGCGGCGACAGATGGCAACGACCCGCGAAATGTACTGACCCAGACATTCGACCGGTACACAGGAGTCCTCTACAAAAGGGAGGGGTTTGTCGTCGCCCTTTATCCCCAGTAAGATCCCAAGTGCGTGCTTACGCACCTTCCAGATCATCTCCTGCTCCTCCTCTTGCCAAATGTCATGGGAGGCGTAACAGCTTTTAAAACCTCCTTTCAGCTTCGCCTGCATGGCAGCGATCCGAGGATGAAGCGACTCCCGGGATACACCACTAAACTCCACCATCAAAATGGCCTGGGGTTTTCCCCGGATAAAGTCGGCACAGACTCCCGAGATCACAGGATTTCCATAGGCGAGTTCCAAGCTATGCTGATCCAGAATCTCTACGGCCGACGGGGTCTGTTCCAAGATGACGGGCACGGACTCCATAGCTTCGATTAAGTTACTGAAGTGCACCACACAGGTGGCTCGAACTGCAGGCAGAGGTTCCAAGTTGAGTTTGGCTTCCGTGACAAAGGCCAGGGTCCCTTCGGAGCCAACGATCAATCTGGCCAGGTTGAACTCGTTCGGATCCAACAAATAGTCCAGATTGTATCCACCCACTCGCCGCATGACTCGAGGGTAGCGCTTGATAATCTCTTTACGGTTCTCATCAACGATCTGTGAGACGGATCGATAGATTTCCCCTTCCCGATTCTCTTGAGCACGTTTTCCGTCCAACTCAAGCGCATTCAAATTGTGCAGACGCAGTTCCTCACCAGTGGACAACATGACGGAAAGCTCCAAAACGTGGTCTACCGTCTTACCGTAACGGACGGATCGGATCCCGGAAGAATTATTTCCGATCATCCCACCAATGTTGGCGCGGCTACTGGTAGCAACATCCGGGGCAAATTGTAACCCGTACGGTTTGAGCTCATGATTGAGATTATCCAGGACGATCCCTGGCTGGACACGTGCCCAACGCCGCGACGGATTAAGTTCAAGAACTTGGTTCAGATACTTGGAGTAATCCACCACCAAACCAGAGGATACGGTTTGACCAGCCAAACTGGTGCCTCCTCCTCGAGGAAGGAGGTGAACTCGGTGCTTCGCAGCTGTTCGAACAGCCTGCACAATATCTTCGCGGCTTCGCGGAAGAACAACTCCCAAGGGCCAGATCTGATAAAGGCTAGCGTCGGTACTGTAGAGTGCCCTGGACATGTCGTCAAAAAGGACCTCTCCTTGAATCTTTCGAACTAGTTCCTGCTCCAAGCGAGACGAGCTTGATTTTTCCATCTTTGCAAACGATCTCCTTTCCAACTGGATTTTATTTTACCGCCATTCCCCACCCTCCCCTAACAACGTTCACATCTTTATGAAATGGGACACTACTGCTCCGTTTTGGAAATAATGTGACGATTGCGAATGGGGTTACCCCGATAAGGTCGAGGAAGACAAAGAGAGTGCTCGCAAACCTTATCCGTTCAGTTAGTTGCGGCGTGACGCTTCCCATTTCTTCACTGTGCCTCCTCGACAATACTCGTATAATCTACGTCGCCGAGACCTCACACTGGCGATGTCCCATTCAAAATAATTACTGGGCCCTTTCCAGAACGGAGCACTAGATTACCAATTCGGGCGTTGGTAAGATCCGGATGTGAAGTGTGTAAGAGTAACTGAGACCGAAAGACGAAAGCTGGCATTATGCCGTATCGCGTCCCAGCTCCGTGACAGGGGAAAGGGATCCACCATCACCTTTTCGCCTAAAGTCTTCATTCCCCTTACCCAGCTTTGCCGCGATTTCTGTAGTTACTGCACTTTTCGCAGGAGCTCTCACCAGACTGACCAGCTATACATGAGCCCTCACGAGGTCTTGCGCGTAGCTCTCAAAGGTCAACAGTTGGGCTGTCGAGAAGCACTTTTTGTCTTGGGCGAAAGACCTGAGGAACGATATCCGGAGGCAAGACGTTGGCTGGACGAGCGTAAGTATGACAGCACTGTCGAGTATCTTTTCGAGATGTGCAAGTTGGTGGTGCAGGAAACCGCTCTCTATCCTCACAGCAACCCCGGCAATCTCACGCGTTTGGAGCTACAAGCCCTCAAAGAAGTTAATGCTTCACTGGGATTGATGTTGGAAAGTTCGAGCGAGCGTCTATCTGAACCGGGTGGCCCTCACGAACGGGCTCCCAGCAAACGTCCCCGGTTAAGACTTAGCACGTTGAAGGAGGGAGGCGAGCTAAAGATCCCCTTCACCACCGGACTGCTAATTGGCATTGGTGAAACCGCTCAAGAGCGAATCGAATGTCTGACGGCGATCGGCGACCTTCAGCGCCGATATGGGCACATCCAAGAGGTCATTATTCAAAACTTCCGGGCCAAGCCTAAAACCTCCATGAGTCGTGCGGAGGAGCCATCTCTCGCGGAGATGTTGCAAACCGTGGCTCAGGCTCGCATCCTGCTGGGCCAGGAAATGAACATTCAAGCACCCCCGAATCTTTCCTGGCCCTATCATCCCTCTGCACACCTGGAATATTTGAGTGCCGGAATCAACGACTGGGGAGGAATTTCCCCTTTGACCATCGATTATGTCAATCCGGAAGCACCATGGCCTTACATCGCCAAACTGAACAAGCAAATGGCAGCTGAAGGATTTGAGCTGCGAGCGCGATTTCCCATCTATCCGGAATATATCTTCAAAGGCTGCGGTTTTTTATCGGGATCCCTCAAGGATCGCCTGATCGCTGAAGCTGATCCTCAGGGTTACATTCCAAGCCCAGTATGGTATCATTCCCCGACCTCTACCTTAGACTCTCAACATTAGGAAAGCAAAACAGGTATCTGCTCGGTGATCGCCAACGTGGAACAATTATTGAGCCAGATTGATCTTCAGGTGGCTCGTTTTCTAGAAAAACCTCTACAGGGCAAGGATCTCCGGGAAGAGGAGATTGCATCTTTATTCTCTTTGAATGGAACTAGTTTGTTGGTGCTCTTAACAGCAGCGGACACTCTCCGGAAACAGACTGTGGGAGAAGTCGTGACCTACGTCGTCAACCGCAATATCAATTTCACCAATGTCTGCGCACTGCGCTGCAGTTTCTGTGCCTTCAGCCGTACTTACCGAAGCAAGGAAGGATACTATTTGCCCATCGAAAAAATAGTTGAACGTGCTTGTCAGGCCCGAGATTATGGAGCGACGGAGGTGTGTATCCAAGCGGGGTTGCCTCCCGAGATGGAGGGTGATTTTTACATTCGGCTGTGCCAAGCGATCAAAGAAGCACTGCCCGAAATCCACCTTCACGCTTTCTCACCGGAGGAGATTCTATACGGGTCCCAGCAATCGAGAATGACGATTCAAGAATATCTCCATGAACTCAAGAGTGTGGGCATTGGGAGTTTACCCGGCACCTCAGCTGAGATTCTGGATGATGAAGTGAGAGATTATATTTCACCAGGCCGAATCAGCACGGCTCAATGGATCGAAGTCATCAGCACCGCCCATTCCCTGGACATTCCCACCACCTCCACAATCATGTATGGCCATGTGGAAAATGCGCGCCACTGTGCCCGCCATCTCCTGTTACTTCGCGATCTTCAAAGAAGCCACGGTGGATTTACCGAGTTTGTGCCCCTGAGTTTTATCCACACCGAAGCCCCGCTATATCGGCATGGCTTGAAAAAGAATGTCAGGGCTGGAGCGACCGGGGTGGAAGTTCTAAGGATGCACGCTGTGGCTCGACTTGTCCTCGACCGTGACATCCCGAATATTCAGGTTTCCTGGGTCAAGGAAGGTATGAAAATGGGACAGGCGTGTCTGTCGGCAGGAGCCAACGACATGGGCGGCACTCTAATCAATGAAAGCATTTCGACAGCCGCTGGAGCGGGATACGGTCAGCTGGTTCGTCCCAGCGAAATGCGCCGTGTTATCCGGGAGGCCGGCCGTGTTCCTGCGGAACGTTCCACGCTCTATAAAACTTTGCGCTCCTTCGATGTAGACGAAGACCCAGCTCCAGAAGCATTGGATCAACTCAGTGATGAAGAGACGCTACAGTTCGGTTCCTATGAGCAGCTGACTCAGACGACGCAGTTTAAATTTCAAAACCGAGCATTGCTTAAGCGGTAAATGTGGTCGCCTGTGAAAACCACTATCCAGGTCTTTACCCCATATAAGTGAAGTGTTCCGGTCTGATTTTGTAGAGCACTCGGACCTCTCCCGGTTGAGCATAAGGGTATTGATCAACTCCTAAATACTTCTTAGACATTTTATCGATGTGTTCTCTGGCTCCTTGCTCAGTAATTTCCACCACTGTCCCTCGCACCTCCAGGTATCGATAAGGGTTCTCGGGATCCAAGATGGAGATTGCCACACGAGAGTCACGACGCATATTGTAATCCTTCTGTCGCCCTCGAGCCGAGTTAATAAGAACATAATTCTCCTGGAAATCACACCAGGTCGGGGTCACTTGAGGACCTCCATCCGGCATCAACGTTGCCAGGTTGGCAAAAACTCGCTTTTCAAATAGATCCAGGTATGCTTCCGGAACCTTTTGACTAACCATCGCTCACCTCCCGGTTTAAACTGTCACTAATTACTCGGTATCAAGACTCTTCGTGTAGCTGCTCTCGACGAGAAACCTATCGCTGTACTCCTCAAGCATCACCGTCGCCAGGGCAGTCACCCTGTTATTTACCCTAATTTACCAAAACTCATCGAAAGAGGTCCCTTTTCGAAGAGCGAAGCAGCTGCAGTCCGTATCCTTTTTCTTCCGAATAGCTAAAGCCGCGAACCAAGGCCACCGGCACACCCGTCGTTTTTCCCATCACCAGCTCCGCCGCAGAGGCCAATTCATCAGCTACGGCGATGAGACTAACTTGCAACTGTCGTTCCTGCTGATCACTTTGCCCCCGATAGTCGATAAAGGGCCCCATGCCGGAAACGCCTAAGGCCACGTTAATTTGACCTTCTCGCCAGGGGCGCCCAAAACTGTCCGAAACGATGACCGCAAGCTGAACTCCAAATTCTTTTTCCAACAACCCGCAAATCATTCCTGCTGAGCCATCAGGATCGGTAGGCAACAGGGTGACTTCATCCTTCCCTATGTTTGAGTTGTCCACGCCCGCATTTGCACAGACAAAACCATGCCGTGTCTCGGTAATCATTACTCCACGTTCCATTCGTACCAACCTCTGGGACTCGCTCAAAATCACCTCAATTAGTCTGGCGTCCGTACCGTGTGTATCGGCCCAGCGACGTGCAAAAGCTGAAGGTTTAACGCTTCTCAGTTGCACGACCTGGCCTTCGGCCTTGGAGACAACCTTCTGGGCAACCACAAAAATGTCCTTGTCTTGGATCTCTAGCCCGCTAGCCCGAACCGAATGGGTGATAAGTTTTCCAAGATTAGCCCCCTTCGTAATTTCGGGGATTCCTGCAATCCCAATGATACGTAACTCTTTCACGGACATGTGCACTTCATTTGGAATTCAGAATGGCTTTTAGACCGCCCACCCCCTTTAAAACTTCAGCAGTCCGTGTCTCGGTCTCCAGCCGGCAGAACCGGAGCAGATCCGAGAGTTCGTCGAGATCGCAGGAGATCCGAGGGTTTTCTAACACTTTGACATGTATCCCCCGGCAAGAGGCCTCTTTCCGGTGAAGAAAAAAACTGTTTTTGCCAAAACAAGAAGGGAAGGCGTCAGGAGGAGTTCTCAACAAAGCGTTGGTGCCTATCCCATCTCGTGAGGGAACTAGTATGGCAGATCTCCACTCTAGCTCTTGGCTCAGAAGAAGGTCGACATCCTCAGATTGAATTAAAGGGATGTCGGCGGGTAAGAGTAAAACGGCGCATGCCTTCTGCTGCCGCAAAAGTTTAGAGGAAACATCGACAGAATGACTTTCCGAAATCTGTTTCTTTTCCTCAATGACGTCCCAGCCATTCTGCTCAGCGTGCCGCATGACCGAACTGCAGCTGGTGACGAGCACGATTCGATCAGGTCTAACGGCTGACCGAAGAGCTCGCGTGACATCCTCGAGCATCGCCCAGGCAAGGCGTTGCCGTTCGTCAAGAGACAGATAACTGGCTAATCGCTGCTTAGCCCGGCGTGGCTCCTTAACCGGGACCAAAACCACCTTCACAGTCTCTCCAGCAGACAACTAGCGAGCCGGATCTTGTCCTCAAGCGTGGTCATTACAGTGTCAACGGTCAGCACTGCTAGGTTCAGGGCCTCGATTTCCGGTCGCAGCCCCCGGTCTCGCTCGTCTAAAACAAAGACATCCAAGATGTCTTTGTAGATCTCAGCGACCGCGGTCGCTGAAACGGGATAACCCAAGTCTGTCAGCATCTTGGCTGCTGGTCCTTTAAGGGCGCGCTCACCAATGATTGGGGAGACAGCAAATACTGGAGCCTCGCTGCGAGCTAAGAGCTCTCTGATACCAGGAACAGCCAAGATAGGACCGATACTGATCAATGGATTACTGGGACAGAGAAAGATCCCTTCCGCTCTTAAAAGAACTTCCTCAACGTCGGAGGTGTGCCGTGCCTGTTCCATGTTCATATAGTTCAACTCCCGGATAACTGGACGGCACTTTTCCCGAACTAGATACTCCTGGAGATGAAACTTACCCTGGTCGGTGGTAAGGTAGGTTGGCACATAGGAGTCGGTCATCGGAAAAAGCCGCTGTTGTACCTCGAAAGCCTCACAGATTTTTTGGGTGGCTTGTGTCAAGGGATGACCTTGTGCGAGTAGCTCCGTGCGCCAGAGATGGGTAGCCAAATCACTGTCTCCCAGGTTAAACCAACTGGATCCTCCCAATTTTCGCAATGTCTCCAGACACTCGAAGGAATCCTCCTGAATACCCCAACCCGTTTCGGGGTTGACCCGACCACACAAAGTGTAGGTAATCGTATCGAGATCTGGACAAATTCGGAGTCCGAACAACTCGATGTCATCGCCGGTATTTCCAACTACGGCTAATTGATCAGGCGGGAGCAGTTTTGACAATCCTAGGATCAGTTTGGCGGCTCCAATGCCACCGGCCAGTGTGACGACCATACACTCTCCTCGATACCCTGTTTTCTAAGTGTTGAGATCATTGTCGAGCAAGAGCGCCCCTGTAGCCGATTCTGGAGCTAGTCTCCGGGCGAATCCGCGTTGTGCGCCAAGTCAATTTCCCTCCTCAGTCCTGACCCCACGAAACTTTTATAAACCGACTACCCGAAAGCACGAGTTTTTGCCCTTATATCTTTGGTTCAAAGCAATCGCCAACAGGGTCATTCCCTCTAAACAGCGACTATAGCGCAATGTCCCGCCGTCAATCCACCGTAGCGAAGGAATTTTGCTGATCACCTGCAGCAGGCGAGCTTTTGCTTCGGGGGAGTCCGAGCAGATGAACTCGTCGCAGCCTAGAGGTGACTCAATCTCGCAGAGTAAACGAGCAGGTAAGGTTTTGAAGGCCGCCACGAGGGCAAGGTTTGGAGGCAGTAGACTCTCTAAGTGCTGAGCTCCGGATCCCTCCTCCAGGCTGATCAATCGAGGACCTTTGTCAAAAACAATCGGCACTGTGACATCCACCAAAATCTGGCCTTCGGAAAATTCCTCACTATATTCATTGACAACCTGTTCTGCATACGGGAAAGGGACTGTCAGAAAGAGAATTTCGCAACAAGACACCACCTGACCATTGTCCATCCCCTGAACTCTCTCTTCTCCAAGTTTCTGATTGATTTGGAGAGCTGTCTGACAAGCGCGATCAGCTGACCGGGAACCCAGAGCCAGAGTTTCTCCAGCAGCCGCTAAACGTAGAGCAATGCCACGACCTTCTTCTCCTGTACCGCTAATCAGTCCAACCTTCCGCAGTTTTTGCATCGCGGTCTTATTATAGAGCTTCCAGTGAAAGAATAAGAGATGAACCTCTTCACGTTTTATTCCCTAAACACAATGACGTTTACAGATGGAGTTAGCAGAACCAGGTTAAGGAGCGAGGAAGAGTCGATGGGAAACATCGTCGACGAAAAGCGACACTGAGATCGCTAGCAACCTCATCTGCCTAGATGGTAGTATTGCCAGTATACTTCGCGTGTAGACGCAGGCCTGAATCGACACTTGAATTTAGCCGCCAGGATCAGTACGATTTCACTCGTCACAGAGGACACTGCAAACGCTTTTGTGAACAAATCTAGGCCACCATAAACAAAATATATATGCCGTGTAAAACGAACCAGGAATGACTTATCCAAAGTGGCTCCCCTCTGGCTTTAATACACATGAGAAAGTCCGAAGTACATCTACAGAGTCTGAGCAAAAGAAAGATTGGGGACAAATTGTTGGAACTGCCGGCGGCATGCTACTAGGAGCGATATTCCTGATTGCTGCGGGGGCCAAGGCGATGGGTTTGGCCGCTTTTACAGAACAGATCCGATTGGAGGGACTCGATTTTCTCTTATCGGCTCGGACTGTGGCCCTGGCGGTGTTAGCCTTGGAGGCCGGTCTTGGAATAGCCCTGTTGTTGTGTATCCGTCGTCTCTGGATTTTGTTACCCACAGGGCTACTAACAAGCTGTTTTCTTTTTTTTTCTGGGCGCCACTACTGGCTAGTCTTACACCAATTCCGCAGTGAAAGCGAATCATGTGGTTGTTTTGGGACTTGGATAGAGCGCACGCCGGCCGAAGCTTTTTGGCAGGATCTCCTGTTCTTGGTCCCTCTACTTGTCCTTTCATTTTGGCGGCGTCCCCCCTCCCGATCCCTTCCCCAGACCCGCCTGGTCCTGACCGCCAGTGCAGCTCTGGGTGTCATCATTTTCGCTCTCAATGCCCCGGCAGTCCGCCTTTCCCCAGAGAAACAGATCGCACCCACCAGTGCACTCCGCAAGTTTCGCCAAACCACCGATTATCTTTTGGTCGTGGATGGCCAGGCTATCCGCTACGCAGAAATCTACCAATCGGATCAGTCCGCCACTTTCCTTCTCCTTGCTCCTATGCTCAGGTCTGCTCTCGTTTTAAGATTGCAAACGTCTGGAATTGAAAAGGTTAAGTTAGGCAAAATTGCAAGGCGGAATGACGGGCAAATCGACTTACTTCCGGATGCCACCTTTCAGACCGTTGGGCGATTCCGAGTTCTTGCCAGTGGAGTCACTTTTTCTGTTGACGGACACCAGTTTACCCTACAAGATAGATCTTCACCCTAAGTACTCGGTTTTATAAATTCGGTCACGCTTGATGGAAATGTAGCAAGGTGAAGGGCCCAAAGCAAAGAAGACATTGATGTCGCCGCATCCACGACGACACCCATCCATAGTCATTCGGAATATCGAATAAACTCCGGATTCAAGGTCCCCTTTGGATCATAAAACTTCTTCCATTTCACCAGCCTGGAGCAGGTCTCTCCGAAATGGGTTTTCCAGCGTTTATGATCAAAGTCGATCCACCCGGACAGATAACGTTTTCTTTCCAGGTCCATGGATAAATTACTGGCCCGGTTCAATAGGCGCAGCGCCATTGGCAAAAATTGTTTGGATACTGCGGCCAAAATTCCAAAAGACATACAAAACTCTCCTTTCGGAGATTTGAACAGAGGTGCCTTGAAAAGGGTTGGCCGGCAAACCCGGAGAGAAACCTGGCCACTTAACAGTAAAGTAAGAGAAAGACCCCTCAACACGCCTTCTATGAAAGGTTCCGCCTTATCCCAAGGAAGCAGTACTTCTGTCCAGGGATGAGTTAAGTTCCAAACTCCCGTTTCCTTCCACTGCAGAAACAGAGCGTCCGATCGATTCAAGAATTCTATATAGGGTGCTGTCCTCGACGTGGACCTTACGATAGAAGTGAAGACCGTCCAACTTGGCTTTATCATCCAGTTCATCTCTAGTGTACTCGGCGGCTAGATGCAGGGGATAAAACCATTCTGCAAACGGCATCAAAGTCTCTTCATGCTTCCGGAATCCTAGAGGAAAAGAAACGCACCACGACTCCATGTAATCAAATTGTTGCTCCACTATGATCTGTTCCTGGTCTCTCATTAATCTGGCAAGATCATCATAAAGAAGGAAGTACGTGCGGATCCTCGGTGAATACTTCCGAAGGTTCAGCCTGGCTCCAGTGATAATCGAAAACTGGCCAAGACCACAAAGACTTGAGTTGAAAAGCTCTGTGTTTTCGGAGTGATAACAGCACACCCAGTGCCCTTCCCCGGTCACGACTTCCAATTCCTTAACATTGTCAGCTTGTGTTCCGTAGAGGTGAGAAGCTGATCCTAATCCTCCCAGCGACAAAGTCCCTCCTACCGTAGAATCCAAGTTGTTGACCAGTACAGGGGACACCAGTTAAAACTCGGTAGTCCGGGCTACCACATCACGCCATCGGCTTCCCGCTTGCGCCCAGACACAGCCTTCTCCCATCTTCTGGGTTTGGTTCAAAGCGCTCATGTCTAGCAAGATACCTTCTTGACTCAAACACTGTCCGCCTTGGGAGTGAGCGGCACCTCGCGAGGTAACATTCCAACCCTCTTGAAAGGCAATCTTCACCACTTACTGAACGTCACGAGGACAACAGGGAAGTACAACTACTTTGGGGGTTTTTCGAACAACTCCACCAAAATCCGAGTCGAGCTCCAGCAAGGTTTCTTCGTCGCAAAAGATTTCGCCTTGAATGGCTCTCTTCAATCGCTTGATATCCATTGGGTACCGTTTGTGTTTCTCCTAGAGTCTTTAGGGATACATAGCCAGCGGACTGAGAGAGACACTGAGCTTTAATTCTTCCTCATTTGTGTTATATTTTCTCTGAGAAATCGAGCAGCGACTTCCTTAACCGGCTTTCTCTTGCCATCAACCTCATAATTCATCTGCCTCATCTCTCCTTCAGATATCGTCCCCCCGAGCTTGGCAAAGGCTCTTCCCAACTCCGGATGCCGGTCGAGTACAGATTGTCGAACAATTGGCACCGCATCATATGACGGAAAATACTGTTTGTCATCTTCGAGCACGAATAGATCTAATGCTGCGATTAGGCCGTTCGTGGAGTCTCCTGCAGTCAAATCGATCTGATTTTCTGCCAGCGCCCGGTAAACAAGGCCTAATTCCATGACTTTGGGAGATTTAGCGAACTGGAGAGCATACGTTTCCGAAAGACCCTTGAAGCCATCTTTTCTTTCGATGAATTCATAGCCGAATCCGGCTAGCCACGTCGGTGCAAACCGAGAGGCTTCAGAAATGGTTTTGATCGCATATAGCTCCGCATCTTTTCTGCGGATGAGGATTGTGAAGGTGTTGTTAAATCCCAGTGGATCCATCCACTCGATTCCTAATTGACGGTACTCTTGTTTGACCTGGCGGTAAACCGATTTCGAATCGCTCAATAGAGAACGCTTCAAGATTGCCCTGAATGCCGTACCTGTATACTCGACATAAACATCAATCTGTCCCGCACGCAGTGCTTCATTGCAGATAAACGTACCTCCCAGGTTCAACCGACGGTCAACCTTCAGATTCGCCTCCTTCTCGATATGCTGCGCCAGGAGTTCCCCCAGAATAACCTGTTCCGTGAAGTTCTTCGAACCAACGACGATCACATCGTCGGGGCGACATCCCATAAGCAACAGGAATAGGTAAAAAACGCAAAACACAGTGGCACTGGAGACGCCTCTCATACGGCACGCCTTTCCGGGCCGTCCAGACTCATCGGAGACGGGCTCACTCTTTGTTCCAACCAACCAAGTCCGAGGTCAGACAGTAAAGCTAGTGTCGCAACAGGAATAGACCCCGCCAGAACCAACGTTGTATTCACACTGGCAACACCTCGAAAAATGTACATTCCCAGACCACCTGCACCAACGGCAGCAGCAATAGTAGCAATACCCACGGAAGTAATAGCTGCTAAACGAATTCCCGTAACAATCACCCCCAAAGCCAATGGAATTTCTACTTGCCACAAGAGCTGTCGATCGGTCATTCCCATGGCGCGTCCAGCTTCTTTGATGGCAGTATCGACTCCTCGAACACCAGCATAGGTATTTCGAATGATAGGTAATAATGCATAGAGAACCAGCGCAACAATTGCTGTCCTCATTCCTATTCCTCCGATCAGAGGCAACGGAATCAAAAAACCAAACAAGGCCAGACTAGGAAGAGTTTGGACCACATTTGCAAACCCGAGCACACTTCTTTCTAGCCTTGGCCTTCGCGTCACTAGCACACCGGCGGGAATGCCGATTATGCAGGCAATAGTCACTGACACAAACACCATGGTTAGATGCTGTCCGGTTAGAGTAAGAACTTCATACCTGTTGACAAGAAGGAATTCCCAAAGTTCCACGGTTTCTCCTTAGGCGTGTTTGACCAATAGACCTGGAAGTTGAAACCGCAGGACCCAGAGTTCATTTCCAGGAACGCAGCTTCAGGTTTCAAGCCCTCCGTTTACTTCTCGCAGCGGCTGCAGGAAAGCGTCAACTTCGGGATCAGAAGAAGTCAGCAATTGAGCTGGTGTGCTAGTCACCACTAGTTTCCCTTTTTTCATCAATCCGACCCGGGTCCCCAACAAAATGGCCTCACGCAAATCATGGGTCACCAATAGAATGGTCTTTTGGAGACGCTTCTGCAAAACTTTAAATTCCTGCTGGATCTCACTTCGAGTCAAGGGATCGAGAGCGCCAAATGGTTCGTCCATCAGAAGAAGAGGAGGGTCAACAGCCAGTGCTCGAGCCACCCCGACTCGCTGTCTTTGGCCTCCCGACAACTCAGAGGGATAACGTTGTGCAAATTGATCGGGCTGCAACCCAAGCAGTGCAAGTAATTCCCGCACTCGCCGCCTGATGCGACCGGGTTCCCATTGTTCCAGCGACGGCACCAAACCCACATTACGCTCAACGGTGAAGTGAGGGAACAGGCCAACTTCTTGAATCACATAACCGATTTGGCGCCGCAAGGAAATGGGATCCCAAGAAGTGTTCGGGCGACCCTTGACCCTAACCTCACCCGTAGTTGGTTCAAGCAGCCGGTTAACCAGCTTAAGAGTGGTCGTTTTTCCACAACCGCTGCGCCCTAGGAGCACAAACGTCTCGCCTTTACGAATCTCCAGCTTCAGGTCTGAAAGGATCTCCCGTCCGCCCAGTCGGCATGAAACATTAACAAACTCGATGACGTTTTCTGACATGGAACTCAAACTACACCAGTTTCTGACTGACAACTACCATGTCCGACAAATGTTGACAATCGAAAGCATCGAGTCCATACATTTTTCAGTCTTTTTTTTCTTCCATGAAGGGAAGCTTCCCAGGTTATAATGTCGTGAAAGAATGAGGAGGTCATACTACGATGCGATTTGACAGCCGACACCAAAGTCGCGTTCTTTTGGATGGACCCGACCGTGCACCGGCCCGCGCTTTTTTTAAAGCCATTGGTTTTACCGACAAGGATCTGAAACGCCCACTCGTAGGAGTATCTCACTCTTGGATCGGCGTCACTCCCTGTAATTTCAACCACCGGCTCTTAGCTGAAAAGGTCAAGGAAGGAATTCGTGTCGCGGGCGGCACTCCAATTGAGTTCAACACAATCACGGTTACCGACGGAATCTCGATGGGAACAGAAGGAATGAAGTCCTCTCTGGTGAGTCGCGAAGTGATTGCAGACTCTATTGAGCTAGTTTGTCGTGGACATCTCTTTGATGCACTTGTTGCCATTTCGGGCTGTGACAAGACGACTCCGGCCTCAGCGATGGCACTGCTTCGCCTGAATATTCCCGGACTCGTCCTCTACGGAGGTTCCATCATGCCTGGGGAGTACCGGGGGCGCCAGTTAACCATTCAGGATGTCTTTGAAGCGGTAGGGGCCTACAATGCGGGACACATATCAGAGCAAGAACTGCGTGATATTGAGAACTATGCCTGCCCAGGTGCGGGAGCCTGCGGAGGACAGTTCACTGCCAATACAATGTCCAGCGCCTTTGAGATGGCAGGAATCTCCCCATTGGGATTCAATGGGATTCCAGCAATAGATCCGCGAAAAAAAAAGGCGGCATTCGAGTGCGGCCGTCTTGTGATGAAACTTCTGCGAAAAGGGATACGGCCTCGCCAGGTTGTTACTCGCAAGGCACTTCTCAATGCCATTGCCGGAGTGATCGCCACAGCGGGCTCAACCAACGCCGTTCTCCACCTTCTAGCGCTGGCTAGAGAAGCTAAGGTTCGTCTCTCGATAAACGACTTCGATCGAATGTCACGCAAGATCCCGGTCCTGGCTGATCTCAAGCCGGCCGGACGCTATGCAGCACCTGACATGTACCGTGCTGGTGGAATGCCCTTGGTTGCCCGTTATCTTCGGGAAGCAGGTTTGATTGATCCGGACCAGCTAACTGTCACCAGCCGTACCGTTGGTGAAGAAGCCGAGAAAGGACGGGAGAAAAAGGAACAGAAAGTCATCAGACCTCCGTCCGATCCGATCAATAAAACGGGCGGCTTTGTGATCTTACGGGGTAATCTTGCCTCCGAAGGCTCTGTGATGAAACTGTCTGGTGTGAAGCGAGAACATCATCGAGGTCCTGCTCGAGTTTTCAACCGAGAGGAGGACGCTTTCTCAGCTGTCAAGGCCCGAAAGATCACCCCCGGCGATGTCATCGTAATACGCTATGAGGGGCCCAAAGGTGGCCCGGGTATGCGCGAAATGCTGGGCGTTACTGGAGCAGTACAAGGAGCGGGCTTAGGAGACAAAGTTGCTCTAATTACGGACGGTCGATTCTCTGGAGCCACACACGGTTTTGTAGTCGGTCATCTTTCCCCAGAAGCATTCGACGGAGGGCCACTGGCTGTGATTCGTAACGGCGATATCATTGTACTCGACGTGAAAAAACGCTTGCTTGAGGTCGAACTGACACAGGCCGAAATCAAGAAGCGCCTTGCTGCTTGGAAGCCTCCCCCTCCAAACTACACGAGCGGAGTGCTGGCCAAGTATGCTCGCACGGTTTCGTCTGCCTCCACAGGAGCTCTGACGAGTTAGTATCCTGTCAAAAGGCCACTTTTCAGCCGGATGATCTGGAAGTCCTCAGCGTGGACTTTTACTGAACTTGGAAGAAATACCATTCGCCCTTACCATCGGTTCTCTTCCGGCTATAATTAGACTATGTCGTGGCCCGTTTATCTCTGTCTCATTACCTTCTTTACGCTCGTATTCGCCGTATTCTACGCAATCGCCTTTTCCGTGATGAGAGGGATACACGATAACTATTTGCAGTATTATCAGAAAGCTGATCTACAGTGGACCGAGAATCGACGTAAAACCGATTCGAAAAGTATGCGTTTCACCTGGTTATTGCTGATTTCTATCCTGACCTCGTGGATCGTTGTTCACTTGGTTGTCCAGCCATACTGACCTATATTTCCTCCACTTCCGAAGTGAATTGCATACTTGCGATGAAGGGTAAGTCGCGATAACGATCACGGTAGTCTAAACCGTAGCCGATCAAAAACTCGTGACTGACGTTAAATCCCACATACTTCAGAGGAACATCAGCTAAGCGAAGGTCGGGGCGATCTAGAAGAGTACAAACAGCCAGGGAAGCCGGGTCACGCTTGAGCAAAACCCGGACCAAGTAATTCAAGCTGAGACCAGTATCTACGATATCTTCGATCAGGAGGAGATGTTTTTGCGAAACATCTTCTTCCAAATCTTTTATGATTCTGACCTCCCCCGTCGTGTTCTCCTGGCCGTAGTGGCTTATAGCCAAAAAGTCCAAGCAAACCGGAAAGGGTAATTGGCGCGAAAGATCACACAGGAACAGGAAGGCCCCTTTTAGGATGCCCACCATGACCAGTTCTTTACCGCGGTAGTCCCGGGTGATCTCTTGTGCTAACTCAGCAACCCGTTTTGAAATGGTCTGTTCATCATAAATGATCTCCTTGACCACGGGCGGAATCTCGTTATGTCCACTGATAGAGGAAACCTTGCTCATTTAAGAAGGCCGAATTTGAACAGCAACTCTCGGTAATCTCTTCCGTACAGGATTTTCACTTTGATGTCGGGGTAAAGCTCTCGCATTTTCCGAATTTTTCTGTTTTTTCGTGTAACCAGACCTTGTTTCATGGTGGTTAATTCGATGTAGAGATCCAGTTGAGGCAAATAGAAATCGGGCGTAAAGCTCTCGATCACACGCCTTTTTTCATCTCTTTTCAGTGCAAAACAAGCTGCCTCATAATGCCAGTCGATATTATAAAAGGTGAGGAAACGGGCAAACTCCTCCTCGCTTTCGTGGGCAAAACCTGAAACAGCGAGTGAGTCCTCTTCTCGTCCCATTTAACCCCAATGCCCTTGTATCAAAACTGCCTGACATCCATGCCGGCAACGGACAGTGCACTACGAATAGAGGGTCATGCCGGTGGACGCCACCGGCGCTTTTGGGTGTGCCTTCTTGGTTGTCTCTGAACCGCCTCTTGCTCCACGATGGCAGGAAGTACTGCTGAGAGGGACCATCAGGGGGTGTCCCCAAAGAGCTACTGGCCGGCAAGTGGCTGTCCAGATTCAATGGGATCGTCGAATCACTCAGTCGGTTGCTAGAATTAAACTGTCTACAACATTGCATGAACGCTCACTTTCCGATGGACGGACTGTCGTTTGTCCAGCAATATTGTCCTTCTGGCTGGTCAAACAGACCCTCTCACAGACATCCACAGTTTTCACTCTAGTACCAAACAACTTGCAAAGAACAACCCAGCAAAAGAAGCACAACAGTCAAGAAAAGAGCTCGCTTCAATTTCCCAATCTTCCTATCTCCCATTCTAGGATTCCAGCTTTCCAGTAAAAAAATATGGCCTTGAGTGGCTTGCTGTTCTATATTCGTATCTGTTCTCTAGACCCGTCTTTCCAATGATCGTATGTTAGCCTCGAATCATGGAGTCGAGCCTTTTTCTCGGGCGTTTGTGAAGAAACCGGCAGCACTTCGTTTTGGCTTTTCCAATCGATTTCACTTCTTGCCAAATGCGGCAGAAGTACCGTTTCGTTTCAAAACAGTCCTAATTGGGTTGAGTTGATGTTTCAGAGATTCGTCCTCTGGATTTTACTTCTTCCACTCCAACTGGTGCTGTTGGGCGTCTTTTGGTTGTGCGAAATGATTCGTTTTGTTCGGCTTTTGGTAGGTATGTTTTCAGGACGTCAAGCAAGTGACACTATCCGTCGAACCGATTTGTGCTCAATCGTGGTTCTCAATTGGAACGGCCGACACCTACTGGAAGAGACTTTACCAGCCCTTAGACGGGCTGTTTTTTTGACCCAAAAAGAGCATGAGATCATCGTCGTCGACAACGGCAGCAGGGACAACAGCCGAGAGTGGCTGCAGGAAAACTATCCTCAAGTTCGTATTGTTGCGTTGGAGGAAAACGTTGGTTTCGGCGAAGGAAACAATCGGGGGGTGGAAATCGCATCTCATGACATCGTGGTGTTACTCAACAATGACATGGTTGTCTCACAAGATTTTCTTAGCCCCCTCTTAGAGGCATTTTCTGATCCCCAGGTTTTCGCCGTGTCCAGTCAGATCTTTTTCGCGGAAGGGAAACGTCCAGAGGAAACCGGCAACACTCGGGCACAATTCAAAAAGGGTTATCTGCACCTGTCCCACCAGCCCGTCGAATCGTTTTATTACTCTCGAAAGCACCTTCCTGTTCTGTGGGCCGGAGGAGGATCCTCTGCTTTTCACCGGGGGCGCTTTTTGCAACTCGGGGGGTTTTCCCCCTTGTTCTCTCCCTGCTACGGCGAAGATACCGATCTTAGCTACCGAGCCTGGCGACGGGGGTGGAAAGTATTACTCGCTGCCGAGAGCAAGGTCCAGCATAAGCATCGTAGCAGTACCGGGTTGCGCTTTAACGCGGAACAACTCGACCAAATGATAGAAGAACGGAAACTCTGGTATCTCTGGAAGAATTACCAGCTTGGCACGTTGGTCTCGCATTTTATTCTTTTCCCTCTCAATCTAACCCAAAGTCTCTCGATGTCGGACTACTTACGTGCTCTGAGGAAACTCCCCGGTGTTCTCCAATCGCGGATGTCCGAACCACAGCGAGTTATAACTGACCGTGTCTTATTCAGATGGATTCACCAGCCCCTCCTCTACCTGAACCATATTCACCCTGATCGGGCTCATTTTTCTCGCCACCGGCAAGCGCCTCTTCGTATTCTCATTGTCAGTGCTTACCTGCCCCACCTTGGACGCCATGGAGGAGCCGGTCGTGTCTTTCAGTTGCTCATCCGAATCGCCAAAAGGTACGAGGTCAGCCTGGTGACTTTTGTTGAAACTCCGGAAGAACTGGCTGAGCTACCTCAAGTGATACCTCATTGTAAACGTGTTGATACTGTCTATCGTCGAGAATTCACTCCCGTCTCACTGTATCCCTATGAACCCTTCGAGGAATTTAACTCCAGCCACTTTCGTAAAACATTGGAAAGTGTGTTGTGCGAAATGGATTTTGACTTGGTTCACTTTGAGTGGGCCCAGATGGCCCAATATGCTGACTTGTTCCCTCATATCCCTAAACTCTTGACCGAAATCGAGGTTAACTATGCAGCTCACTACAGCCAGGTCAAGGTGGAGTCTAATTTCCTTCGAAAGGTCCAAAAGGTTTACAACACCTTGCAGACTTTCTACCGTGAACTAGAAATGTGCCGACGTGTCGACAAAGTCATCTGCGTGACCAATGTCGATCGTGACTATCTCAAGGGTTACGTTGATGCGGAAAAGCTTTCAGTAGTAAACACCGGTGTGGACACTCACTATTTTGACTGTGACGTGAAGATCCTACCGGATCCGAATGCTTTGGTCTTTGTGGGCGCCTTTCGCCATGAACCTAATGTTGATGCGATGCTCTACTTTTGCAGAGAGGTCTTTCCATTGATCCTCAGTAAAAGGCCGCAAACCCATCTTTACATTGTAGGGGCTTCACCACCACGCTCAATCTGCGAAGTCGACTCTCACCCCAATATTACCGTGACCGGATTTCTTGATGACATCCGTGAGTATTACAACAAGGCCCAAATCGTAATTGTACCCCTCCGGACGGGAGCAGGCATCCGGGGAAAGATTCTAGAAGCCTGGGCGGCCAGAAAGGCGATCGTTGCTACTTCCTTAGCCTGTGTCGGCATCCGCGCTTGCCACGGCGAAAACATCCTGATCGGAGATAGCGCGGAGGAGTTTGCATTATGGACAGACACCTTACTGCAGAATCCGGACTACTGTAAACACCTGGGCCAAGCGGGTCGTAAAACAGCAGTTCAATATTATGATTGGCGTCTAATCGGGCAGGAGATGATCACATTATACGAATCCCAGGTAGACCCGAGCCCATAGTTGTAACACCTATCGGCGAAGAATCTCCGCACTTTCACCACAGGCAGTCAGATCCGCTATAATTCCTCCTGACGAATGACTGCTGAGCGTATTCTGTTCATCCAAACCGAGACACCTCCCTATGTGATCCATGCGATCCAGAGGTTGAAACAACAAAGTCCTTTTCGATATTCCGAGATCTTGCTTCTCTGTCGGGAGGAGGATCTTGAGCAGTTTCGGAACGTCGAGGAAGTGACCCGATTTTTGACTTTTTCTGGACAATCGTTGGTCAAAAACTTCCTTTTCTGGAAACAGCTAAACAAATTTGGCGGAGAGATTGTCTGCGCCATGTTTTCCGGAAGAGCCATTTTTTGGAAACAAAAACTCTTTTTTTTTCTACACACCGCCAAACACCATCTAGCTTTTGACGCAAGATTGGATCTTCATGAAATCACTGCGCGCACAATCCCTAGAATCTTCCGACAAGAACCGCCTTTATTTGACGCGATAGAGTCGTCTGGTGAGATCTCACGGCGAGTGCTTTTGATCCAAACAGAACACAATGCAAAGACCCTTCAAGCTATCGAGTCACTCAGGCATAGCAAACTGGCAGGCCCCATACCTATTTGGGTTTTTTGTCGCGACGACAAATCTTCAGTATTCGAATCAAATCCTGGGGTAGCTGGTGTCTTCACCTACTCATCGGGTGAGCTCCTAAACAATTTGAAAAACCTTTGGAAGGTGGCACGTTTTCGACCCAACCTGCTAGCAGCTATCTTTTCGGAACGACCAATTTTTCGTTGGCACAAACTTCTTTTCTTTTTCCTCCCGGCTAAACATCGACTGGTTTTCAATGAGAATCTGGATTGCTTCTATTGGAAGCTCACCAATTTTCGCCTTCTCTTTCACAAGAAAACCTTTCACTTGCTGCCTTTCTGGGATTTTCTCCGCACGGTTACAAAAATCTTCTTGTTCCTGCCAAGATTTTTCTACCTGGTGATTTGGGCCACTGCTATCAAGCTAAGAGGCAAGTGCACTTTCTAGCAGACCCCTCGGTGCAAGCAGGTTGGAGCGCGAGATTCAATCAGAACCCCACTTCCATTTCTTACTCCGGTGGCTTCAACGACAAGTACCCTTTATTGTAACTTTGACACAGCGTGTCTCAATCGACAGGGTCGGGAGAAGAATGTAAGTGTGTAAGTTTCCAGTTGGCGTCTTGACACTGATAGATCTCAGTCCAACGTCCGTTTCGGCGAACTAAACGGCCATTAAGCTGATACGCCATGAGATACTGGGACATGATCCATGCTACTTCACCTCTCGCTTCAATCTGGATGTTAGAGGTCAACAGAGCAATCTCCTGGATTTGACCAAAATACTGCTGCAGGGTGTTCTCAAAGGTTTTGAAATCAGAGAAACGAGGCGGTGGCACAGTGTCAAAAATCACCGCGTTGTCAGCATAGAGCTCGCGCAGGTTGGCTAGATTCCTATCTTCCCATGCTTCGACATGCCGACGGTGAAGACCCAGTAGCACCTCCCGGAGGTTGTTACGCATAGGACAAAAACTCCAGGGTCTCATCATAACACAAAGCTTGCTAACCTTCAAACAGACTCCCAGTCCCGGGGCAGAGGTCTCCCCAGGCAGCGTGGCGGAGACCCTAAGCCCGAAGTTCCCCGCGTGTGGATCGAGGCAATCAGTGTCACCGCGAAGAAAGGGTCACAGGGTGGACCTGTCCACACGAAGAGACCAACAAGTGTTTCGCGACATCAAGTAACCTTGCTCGGAAAGCGTCTATTGGCCGGTCAATTTGCTAGGCAATTCACGGGACTTTTACCTAGTTCCGTTAATGCTCTCTTTAACAAATACACTGACATTTGCTGAGAATGTAGCGAGGTTGCCTTACCTTTTCCCTCTCGGCAGGCTCCATTCCAAACATACTGACTCCTTGCTGACCAGTTCAGAATTCAATGGCCGTGCCTGAGCTCATTTGAATTAGTTTTCATTTGAGCTAAGAACCAAGAAAAAGATATTATAGGGGATCATGGGAGGGTTTAAACATTGCTTAGCCGAGCTATGGAAGATTATTTGAAGGCGGTTTACCAGCTTGCGACACACACAGAGAAGGTGTCCACCTCTGGGTTAGCCCATCACATGACGTGCTCAGCTGCTAGTGTCACCAACATGTTACAGAAACTTTCTGAGCTCAGACTTGTGGAATACACTCCCTATCAAGGAGTCTCACTCACTGCAGCCGGGAATAAAATTGCTTTGGAAGTGATTCGACATCATCGGCTGATTGAGTTGTACTTGATGGAGGTCCTTGGTTATAGTTGGGATAAGGTTCATGCTGAGGCTGATCGACTCGAGCACGTGATATCGGAAGAGTTCGAGGAAAAGATTGATCACGCCATGGGCTATCCCACCAAAGACCCCCATGGAGATCCAATCCCGACAAGGGATGGCCGGGTCGAAAACCAGAACTCTTTTCCTTTATGGAACGTCGACTGCGGCCAAACGGTGAAGGTCCATCGCGTCAGTGACCGCAATCCTGAGGCGCTGCGCTATCTCGCATCGATCGGCGTTTACCCAAATATCAGATTAGGCGTTATCAAGAAAGCACCCTTCAATGGCCCGCTCCATATCGAGATCGACAAGACCGAATATAGTCTCAGCGAGGAGTTAGCTCGACACATCCATGTGGTTTTGGCTTGAACACCCAACCTACCCAAGAGACTCTTCAGTTCCTCGACCAGTTGATGATGTGACCAAACGAAGTTAAAAAAAGAAATTGATCGGCACTTTTTCCTACATTTGTGAGTTCTAGAATTAGGGTTAGGTCATTTGACCTAAACTCGTTACTGTTGCTTGTCTACCAGGACGATCGCGACTTGATCTGAGTTCGAGAATATTCTCTTCCACCTTTCACTTCCAATGAGGCTTGGGAACGCTCACTGTATGCGCTGGGCGGACTTCTTCAAGTAGCACTAATTCGGATAGTGTTTATATACAATCGATCTCTTTTTTCTCGCAACTTCGGCCTCCTGATTAGCGGGTAGTAGAAGCTCCAATTTCCGCCTGTCCAACCATCTAAACCTGTGGCTTCCTCATCTGGACTTGGACGTCACTGCCTTCCCCCAATCAGCTAAGGTTCTTGATGTTTTCCAGATCCAGTTTGCAGCGAAGATTATCCTTTAACACCCATTCTTGAAAAAGTGTAAGGAATGCCGTCAATCGGCCACACCCCTGACTCACTTCAGGTTCTGGTGCCTTAGGACTTTCACGATGAGCTTGTTTCTATACAATGGGCTCTCCCAGAGTTAGAAGTGCAGGCCATATTGCCTGAGAGCTAAACCCACCGCTTAGCTTACGCCCGCGTTTTGCTCCTAAAAGATGTTATACTGCCTCCTCGAAGTGAGAAGCTAGGAGTAACCCATGATCATTGTGATGCGCGCAGGTGCTTCACGCCCAAAAATTAAATATGTGATGGATAAGATCATGGCCCTTGGCTACCAGCCTCATCCCATTTATGGGGTAGAACGTACAGTCATTGGAGCAATCGGAGATGAACGAGGCAAGAGCATTCTCGAAAGTTTGATCAGCCTGGAGGGTGTCGAAAGCGTTATTCCCATTCTCAAACCCTTCAAACTCGCTTCCCGCGAGTTCCACAGAGATCCGACTGTGATTCAAGTGGGAAAAATTAGAATTGGAAACGGCGGTTTTGCTCTGATCGCAGGGCCTTGTTCAGTGGAGAGTGAAGCTCAGATTCTTGAAGCAGCTCGCCAAGTCCACCTCGCTGGAGCAAACTTGCTGCGAGGCGGTGCTTTCAAACCGAGAACTTCACCTTACAGTTTTCAGGGACTGGAACACGAGGGTTTGAAATTGCTGGCCAAGGCTCGCCATGAAACTGGCCTCCCGATTGTGACTGAGATCCTGTCACCCGAGGACGTCGAACTGGTGGCAGAGTACGCCGACATGCTGCAGGTGGGCGCACGGAATATGCAAAACTTTTCCCTGCTGAAAAAGTTGGGAAAGATCCAACATCCCATCCTGCTCAAACGCGGGATGATGTGTACCGTGAAAGAGACTTTGATGTGCGCTGAGTATATCCTCAGCGCGGGCAATGGGCAGGTAATCCTTTGTGAACGCGGCATTCGGACTTTCGAGGATGCCACTCGAAACACTCTTGATCTGTCGGCTGTGGCGTTACTGAAAGAGTTATCTCATCTACCCATCATCGTCGATCCCACTCATGGAACCGGCGTCAAACAATTAATCTTGCCCATGTGCAAGGCTGCCATTGCGGCAGGCACAGATGGACTGATGGTCGAAGTCCATCCTAGGCCCGACGAGGCACTCTCCGACGGTTCCCAGGCGCTCATTCCTGAGGAGTTCAGGCAAATTGTGGAAAGTATCCAACCTTACTTGACTCTCGAAAAGAAAAGGCTTGAATTTTGACATTCACATCTGCTTGAAACTCTCTCTCATGTTGAGGTCGTTTTAGCCTCGAAGTATTCTCACAGTTGAATCGATTCTCGAGGAAATAGCCCCTCCAATCCAATTTGCACACTTCATTTTTCGAGGCGCCTCTCCTCGAATTTTCTACAGGATCAACATCACCTCGTGGTGAAGGCAACAAAGGATTTTAGCGATGCGTTAATTCGTCTTTCTCGGTACATCTTGGCTGCCCTAATCGTATACGATACTATCAAGTCTGTCTCTTTAAACTGATCAAAGGCATCTATGCGAAAGCCAGAAAGAACGAGGAAGCTGTGAAGTATTTGAGAAAACGGCGCAAGTCAAACCAACACATCGATGAAACGTTTGTTTTATCAGACGGTACGGAGAGCCCCTCTGTTTATCCCAGCGACCTCCAACCCACTCTCGACTCTCTGGGCAAGCTTCCCATCTCGTAAACATTCTCTTTTGGCATGTCGCCTCGAAGACGAAGTAACGTACAGTATAGGCTCATTCTTGCCGTGTCTAAGACGGGTCGGTTAAACTAGATTGGTGAAATCTAAGAACTCAGGGAAAACCTCCCAACGAACATGTAAACCCACAAAACAATTCACGACGATTTCCGGAAAAGTTCTCAATCGAGTTTACACGCCGACGGATTTTCCCGATTTTGATTATCATCGACAGCTCGGTGAACCGGGAGAATTTCCTTACACCCGTGGCATCCATTCCACTATGTATCGACAGAAACTATGGACAATGAGGCAGTTCTCGGGTTATGGCACCCCGGAGCAAACCAATTGCCGCTTCAAGTATCTCCTCGAACAAGGCCAGACTGGTCTGTCGGTGGCTTTTGACCTACCTACGCTGATGGGGCTCGATTCCAGCGATCTTACGTCGGAAGGAGAGGTCGGCAAGTGTGGGGTAGCCGTTGACTCTCTGCGTGACATGGAGATTCTCTTCGAGGGGATTCCTCTCGACCGGGTCAGCATTTCCATGACCATTAATGCCCCAGCCGCAATGCTACTCGCCATGTACATTGTTGTGGCTGAAAAACAGAAAATAGCTCTTTCCCAAATTAGCGGAACACTCCAGAACGACATCCTCAAGGAATATATTGCCCAGAAAGAATGGATCTATCCGCCGGAACCTTCCATGCGCCTGGTCGTCGACTCGATCCAATTCTGCGCGAAATTTCTGCCTCGATATAACACCATCTCCATCAGCGGTTACCACATCCGTGAAGCTGGATCGACCGCCCTTCAGGAATTGGCTTTTACCCTGCGGAACGGCATTGAGTACGTTGATTGGTGTGTTTGTGCGGGCATGCCGGTGGACCAGTTCGCCCCACGGCTCTCATTTTTTTTTAATGCCCACAACGACTTTTTTGAAGAGATCGCCAAGTATCGCGCGGCTCGGCGACTATGGGCTCATATTATGCGTGATCGCTTTGAGGCCAAGGAAGAGCGCTCCTGGATGTGCCGCTTCCATACCCAAACCGCTGGCTGCAGTCTAACTGGGCAGCAACCAATGAACAACGTTATTCGCACCACAATCCAGGCGTTGGCAGCAGTCTTAGGAGGAACCAACTCTCTGCACACTAATTCTCTCGACGAGGCTCTGGCTCTACCGACCGAGGAGTCGGCCCGACTTGCCCTGCGCACGCAACAACTTCTTGCCTACGAAAGTGGGGTTGCCAATACGGTGGACCCACTGGGAGGATCTTATTTTGTGGAAAAACTGACGAATGAGATGGAAGAAGGCAGCCGTGATTATTTCGACCAGATCGATGCCTTCGGCGGTATGATTGCTGCCATCGAAAGAGGATTTCCCCAAATAGAAATCCAAGAAGCCTCTTATCAATATCAAAAAGCGGTTGAGGAAAAAGGAAAGATTGTGGTGGGAGTCAACCAGTTTTTCGTTGAGAACGAGCCTCCCCTTCAACTCCTAGAGATCGGGACCCAGGCAGAGGATCACCAGATTGAACGTCTCAAGCATCTCAAGTCCACGCGAAATAATCACGCCGTGCAATCAACTCTGTCGGCCTTGAAAAAGGCGGCGCTCACCGACAAGAATCTGATGCCGTTTTTGATAGAAGCTGTGCGTGAATACGCTACCCTGGGTGAGCTGTGTGATACCCTGAAGAAAGTGTTTGGAGAATACAAGGAGCCACTATTTTGACAAATATTTTAGCACTCCGATTCATAAACACACCTGCGTTGCTGAGAATCTGGCGGCCCTCCTTGCTTGCCTTATCGCTCACTCTCGGCAGTGCAGAGTATCTGGAAATAGAAGCCGGAGATCCAACCAATATCTAAGCGCCAACCTCTTTTGAGAGAACAATGACAAAACGCAGAATTCGAGTCTTGATTGCCAAGCCGGGTCTAGATGGGCATGACCGAGGAGCCAAAGTAGTCACAAGGGCACTACGTGATGCCGGCATGGAAGTCATTTATTCTGGCCTCCGTCAGACCCCCGAACAAATCGTTCAAGCCGCACTCCAGGAAGATGTGGACGTGATTGGGCTTTCTATCCTCTCGGGTGCCCATATGCACCTTTTCCGGCGAGTGCTAGTCCTTCTCAAACACAACCAAGTCGACGACGTCCTGGTTTTTGGAGGGGGTATTGTTCCTGACAAAGACATCCCGAGACTCAAAGAAATGGGTGTCGCTGAGATTTTCCAACCGGGAACGAACACTAAAGCGATCGTACGTTTTATACACGAAGGGTTGAGGAACTAACTAACCTCTCACCGGTGACTTTTGCTGCGCGCAACTTTCCCGGTCTTAAACTCCAGGTTCGGACCCTCTTCTGAGTACGAAGTGGTCCCTCTTGAAGGGACACACACAGATCAACCCGTTATGTTTGTATGATTACTGACCCTGATAAGTGACCAGTCCAGTGGTGAATCGAAAAGCCATTGAAACCGCTTTCAACAAACACTATTCCGGCCTCACAGGTCAGCAGGTACCTATCTTTGAAATCGAGTTCTTCCCTTATTCCAATCTAAACCATACCATACTGGTGCGCCAGGGAAGGATTTTCGTCCGAATCAGCGATATTCTCACCGACGCCCCGCCCAGCGTCCTGACAGCCCTTCTGATCATTTTGTTGCACAAATTGTTCTCTGACAAACCCGTACCAACAGGTTATCAGAAAGTTTATCGAAGCTACCTGAGCCAAGACTATGTCCGGCTTAAAATCCGCCAGGTCCGCAGTAAGCGGGGGCGCAAACACCTTACCTCTGCTCAGGGACAAGTCTTTGACCTGCGTCCGATCTTCCACGAGCTCAACCGGAAATACTTCTCAGAACGGATTGATAACCTCAAACTCTTCTGGAGTCTGCGCAAAAGTCGAAGGGTACTCGGCCACTACGACCCTGCCCACCAAACCATCGTCATTAACCAGAGGTTAGATCACGCATTGGTGCCAAAGTTTGTATTGGAGTACGTGCTTTACCATGAAATGCTTCATGCTTTTCTAGGTGACCGCCACTGCAGCGGCCGAAGAATCACCCATGACCGGAATTTTCGAAAAGCAGAGAAAAAATTCTATCATTACGCCTTGGCCCAGGAATTTATCCGTTCGAATTTCTTCTGACCGGTGTTATTTTCGATCCCCATCGTTTTCCGCCTTCGAGTATTTAAACTTGTGGAGAATGTTTAGACCTTGTTCATCACGGCGACATTCGTCAGGAAAGCCTCGACTAAGCTTCAGGACGCCGGCTCCTGTTCGTGCTTTTTGCAGGGATAGTAACAGCTTTTCTCTCCAACCAAACTCTCTGAACAAACATTTCTTCTGGTCGACGCGATGGGGATCATCGTCAAGGAGACGCCAACAACTTCACATGACTTGTGATACCCGGCTAAATGAAAAACATCGCGTACTAAGCAAGACCAGAGAAGAATGGATTGTGCTCAGAGGAGAGCTTTTACCGCTTCCAAAACAGGCTCCACTCGAATGGAGCGAATGCAACGTGGCTCAGGATAGTGAAGACAATAGTACCCTGGACAAGGGATACAGGACAGTTCTGATTTGAGCAAGGCGTGCTTTACTCCCCAGGGATGCCACGCTTTGAAATCCGACGATCCCCAGATCACCACGATTTTCTTTCCGAGGGCGGCTGCGATGTGGGTTGTCCCCGTGTCATTTCCCACGTAAAGACTACACAGTGAAGTTAGAGCCGAAAACTTTCCAAGCGAAAGAGGGTTTATGAAATGCACCTCGGGAGGCGACAGACTCCGAATGTTTTCCAGTAGAGTTCCTCCGTCTGGACCTGCCGTAATGACTACAGAGAGGCTCATTTTGACCAACCGCTCCGCCAAAGAAACAAATTTCTCTGACTCCCATTGCTTGGTATCAAAGGCGGCCCCAGGGTGGATAAGAACAAAGTGTTCCCGAATGGCACGTCGTTCCAACTGGATCCGTATGAAGTGAATGTCCATTTCATCTATCGGAACCTTTAGTGGCGGAACCGGCTCGACCGGAAAACCAAGATATTTCAATGGAGATAGCTGGTGCTCTACGGTGTGGACATGCTCCTTTCCCCAAAGCCGCGACGAGTCAGGCACTTTCACATTGTAAAACCGCCCATGTAGATTCTGCGCATATCCAACCCTAGTCTTAGCCCCCGAGAGAGTGGTGATAAAGCAACTGGTCGATCCACCATGAAGATCAATGGCCGTATCTGGACCAAAAGACTGAATTTCCCGAAGAACTTGTAACCGTGATATTAGCTTGCCGGGGCCTCTTTTGAGGACAAAGACCCGATCAACCTCTGGATGATGACGCAACATCTCATCAAAGGGCTGTTCAACAACGACTCCCACTTCACAAGGAGATCCTCGCTTGGCCACCGTCAAAAGCGGTGTCATCAGTACCACATCGCCCAAAGAGCGAAGTCGCACCAACAATATTCGGCCGTTTCCCGCACCTTTTACCATAGGTTGTTAACTTTTAACATCAGTCTTGCCCAGGTGGTTCGATTGTTGCTTCGTCAATGAGCATGACGGGGATGCCATCCCGAATGGGATAAACGCGGTGGCAAGCGACACATTTCAAAGCTTTCCCATCCGGAGTAAGTTTCACCTCGGCCTTACAAGCCGGGCAAGCCAGGATATCCAATAATTCTTGACTGATCTCCACGTCAACTCCTTCTCTTTACGGACTGTCTGCTGAACAGGTAGTCACTTAGTGTTTCATTCCCTAAATACGGTTATGTTTTTAACGAGCACGCCGGCGTCGTGATGCGAGACAGTCGGAAAGAGCAGCAACGGAGAAAGTGGCACTGTACTACTGTCACCCTTTAGTCACTGGGCAGCTACGGGCGATTCCGATCTCGTTCGTCTAATCTCGCCTCGCCAGTCCCACCTCCATCATGGTATTTAGGAAACACCACACTCAGCGTTAAACACCTATCACTGAGCAGCTCACCTCGCGATCCCCGCCGGACAACTCAACTCTGGCCCGTTTCCTATATTCTGCTCCTGAAGGTTTCAATATGCTTTGATATAAATGCACTTCATCTGCACCAACCACAACTATTTCACGTTGAATCACACCCTGTGTCTCAATATAGTTCACTAATTTCTCTAAATTCTTTCCACCCTTGATTCGAAGCAATGTCAAGTGGGGTTTGAATTCACGCGTTTCACGGGGGAAACCGATTTCTTCAAATCGCCTTTCAATTCTCTCTCGGAGCTCTCCCAACGCTTCACTACCATTCACTCCCATCCAAACGACCCGAGGATTCCTAAGGTGTGGGACAACATTTATTCGTTGAATTTTCAAGTCAAATGGTGCAATTCCCTGAGCGCTTTTCTCTAAAGCTCCGTTGATATGAGGAATCTGTTCTTCTTCAACATTCCCCAGAAACTTCAACGTCAGATGAATGGATCGGCTGTCAAGAAAACGCCCTTCTAAACTCAGTTGCCTCAGCTCGCCAATGATTTCTTCTAATTTCTTCAAGACCTTCTCTGGCAGAGCAATCGCGACGAAAATTCGAATCAAAGCAAATGCCTCCTTACCCAGTCCAGCGCTAGACGGGCACTACGAAGTCTCACCATGTCCCGGTCTCCCGGCAACTGGATTTTTCTGACTTCCGTCACTTTCGGTGTCGAAAGCCCCAGATAAATCAATCCGACGGGCTTTTCCTTCGTGCCCCCCGACGGCCCGGCGATACCTGTCACGGACAGTCCCAAGTCCGCACTAACATGTCGGCGAACCCCAACCGCCATTTGAGAAGCTACTGGCTCACTGACCGCTCCAAATTGCTCCAACGTCGCCTTGCTGACGTTCAGTAGTTCCATCTTCAATTCGTCGCTGTAACAAACCACACCACCCCGATAGTAATCAGAACTGTCGGGAACGTCCGTGACGATCTTTCCAATCAGTCCTCCGGTACACGACTCAGCCGTGGCCAACGTCTTACCATTTGCACGCAACAACCGTCCGACAACGACTTCAAGATCTTCCTCCTTATCTGCAAAAATTGACACTCCCAGCTCACCCCGAATACGAGTAATGAGCTCCCCTAGTTGTCGATTAGCTTTTTCCTCATCCTCCTCCCCAACCCAATAAAACAGAAGGTCAATAATTCCAGGTGAAGAGAGGATTGTTGTTTCAATCTGTGGATAAGACTGATAGATGGACTGGGTTCGGAAATCAACGCGAGACTCGGTTTCCGAAGCAACCTTGAGTTGACGGTAATACTGGCGTGAAGTCTGCTTGTGTTGCTGAACGTGCAGCGTTACCTGAGCGAACATCGGTTCGAGCTCTCTGGGGGGACCTGGCAACAAGAAGATCAAAGCATCGCCTTCCTTTAAGAAAAGGCCCGGAGCACTACCATAGTGATTCTCCATGATTTCAGCTCCCTCTGGCACCATGGCCTGCTGTCGGTTGTTGTCGGTCATCTCAATCCCGATGCTTTGAAAACGCTGGATTAACTTATCTAGGATCGAAACATTCGGTGTGAGACGAAGTCCCAGCGTCTGCGCAATCACTTCACGAGTAATATCGTCATTGGTGGGACCTAGGCCGCCTGTTAGGACCACAACCTCCGACAGCAGAAGAGCCGCACAAAAGGCCTTCTCGATCTCTTCACTAAGATCACTCACTACCCATTTACGCGTCACTTCGATTCCTAACTCATTTAGTTTTCGAGTGATGAAGAGAGAGTTGGTTTCAAGCCGAGAGGAGGTAAGCAGCTCGGACCCGACAGCAATGATTTCAGCACGCATGGGCGATCTTAACTTCCTATCTTGGTATCTTCCTGCTTCCCCACGGGACACCCAACGACAAAGCTCTCAATGCTCTAGATCATAAATACCCTGACGTTTGTGGCAAGCACGAAAACTCTGACTTCATGAAACAATGACCCAGCCTATTCCACTGAGCACTATCGAGAAGGAGCAACTGAGAAAGTAAAACCGTTACATTTTGACATTCCTCGTCCTCACCGATGCAACCACATCGACTCATCGTCGCGCCCGCCACAAAATGACACTGATTTCGGGGAGAGGATGCCAACATGGACTCCTCCTCCCTTCCCGACCTTACCTAGCTACATCTTCAGCAAACGCCAGGATATTTGTGAGCCCAAGGACTGAAAGTGCTAAAAAGGTACCCAATACATCACAACTTTTAACGTCAACCCCGCATAGAAACCGGCAATGAGATCATCGGCCATTATCCCATAGCTTCCCGAAATCTGCTCGCTTTGCCGGATTGGAAAAGGTTTCGCGATATCGAAAAAACGAAAGCAAACAAAGCCGGCGATCAATGTGGAAACAGAAATCGGTACCCACAAAAGGCAGAAGATCTGACCTGTGATCTCGTCAATAACGATCTTGGAAAAGTCGGAATGGTTTTTCTGAGCGGAGACGTGGGCTGAGAAGGCCAAACCGCAAATCATCAGTCCAGCCAATAAGCTACACTGCAGAATAAATCCGGAAGCCGGGAAAAATTTATGCACGGCCCAGACTAAGAGGATTCCCTCCAAGGATCCCCACGTCCCAGGCGCGAAGGGTAAATAACCGGCACCCCCTCCGGTGATCAGTGCCAGCACCATCAAGCCACTTTTCTTCTGCGCCCCATCTCGAGTAGCCAGTTTCAGTCCTCCGGTTTCTCTTCTTCGGTTCGGTCTATCTTTCGGTCTGGAAAGCGATAATCTCCACTCACCCACCGTCCCAAGTCAATAAGCCGGCAACGCTTGCTGCAAAAAGGAAGAAAGGGGTTAGTTTTGAAGACCGACCTAGTACAAGTAGGACACTGAGAGAGCAGCTCTCTCATGACATGATCGTCCCCACAAGGTCGTAATCATGAGCTTCTGTGATGCGAACCGACATTATGTCTCCAGGATTTACTTTTTCGTTAGTTCCGTCGTTGAGGTAAACCACACCGTCGACCTCCGGCGCCTGGGTGGAAAGTCTCCCCTCCCAAAGAAGCGCACTTTCCTTCGAGACACCTTCAATCAACACCGGCAGAATATTTCCGATCAGTTCACGATTCTTCTTTCTAGAGATATTAGATTGGAGTTTCATCAGTCTCCCTTGCCGCTCCTTCTTCACCGCTTCCGGGACTTTGTTTTTGAAGCCGTGAGAAACAGCATCTTCCTCGTCCGAATAGGTAAACACCCCTAATCGATCGAATTGTGCTTCGCTGACAAAATCCATGACTTCCCGGAAGTCAGCATCAGTTTCTCCGGGAAAACCTACGATCATAGTCGTTCGAATCGCAACCTCAGGAATCGTCCGAACGCGCTCGATCAGTCTTGTTAAAGAAGCACGGTTTCCGCCTCTCTTCATGAGTTTCAGCATCCGACCGGACCCGTGTTGGAGTGGGATGTCAATGTATTTGCATGCAGCTGGCGTTTCAGCTATAGCGGCCAGTAGTTCGTCATAAACGTGATTGGGGTAAGCATAAAGGAAACGAACCCATTGAATCCCCTCCATCTCTCCTAGCCTTCGGATCAGCTCCGCCAAACCCTGGCGGTTTCCCCAATCCCATCCATACATGGTCGTGTCCTGACCAACTAGGTTGATTTCCTTAACTCCTCCAGCTATCAGGTTGCTGGCTTCCGCTAAAATGGAATCGATCGGACGACTGCGAAAACGCCCGCGCATCTGGGGGATAACGCAAAACGTACAGGGATGGTTACATCCTTCGGCAATCTTAATATACGCACTGTGCCTTGAAGTAGAGAGAATGCGGGGATCAGAATCACTATAAAGATAAAGTTCGCGCAACTCATAACGCGGAGGAGAAGTTTCTTCTTCCTCTGAGCAGAGCTGCACAATTTGAGGCAGCTCGCCAATCCCAATCACTGCATCGACCTCCGGAATACGCTCTCGAATATCATCTCGGTATCTCTCCACCAGGCATCCGGCCACAATCAACCGTCGGCATTTGCCGGAGATTTTTTGCTGTGCCATTTCCAAGATAGTGTCCACGGATTCCTGCTTGGCACTTTCGATGAACCCGCACGTATTCACGACAAGAATCTCGGCTTCTTCCTGAACCGACACAATTTGGTGACCAGCTTGAGACAGAAATCCTAACATGACCTCACTGTCGACCAGATTCTTTGGACATCCTAGGCTAACAAATCCAATCTTCGCCATAGTGGTAAACCATTATACACAACGGGTGAGTACCTAGAGCCAGTTTGCTTCTGAACTCGTTCCTCAAATGTTAGAACAACCTGGGGTAAGGCTCCGTCTGAGTTCCTTCTAGCCGGTGGTCCAAGTCGCGTAGCTTCCCGCGCTGGGCATCCAAGAAGAGGAGCCATGAAAAAGTAGGGCTGTTGTGCCCTCAACTCCCAGACCGTGAAGGTTCCTCTGGGCGATTTCCTCGTCACTTCTCGTCGACAATTCCACTACATCGTCTCCTACTCGCTTCGTGATTTCCACTCATAATTACCCCCACAATGCCATGTTATCTGAGGGACAGGATACTAGCGTTTCAACTCTCTTAAGGACATATGAATCTCAGAGAGGTCTTCCCGTGGCAGAGGAAAGTTTCCGAAGCGGCTGCGGTAGTACACTTCAGTGATTCGAGCCGGCAGTACGCTCCTCAGCTCGAGCTGAATGCGGGCCGCAAATTCAGCCGGTGTCTCACAAGATTTTCTCACAAACCCTTTCCTCTTCAAAATATCCAGCATTTCCCGATAATAATCGGGCACGATCTCCGAATCCGGCTTCTTTAAAATATGGCACTTCCAACAAACCAGTAAATACCTCCGATATCTGTAAAGGGCCCAGCCCAATCCCAGGATTACAAAAAAGAAAAAGGCCGCGATCATGGAGTAACGTTCCCATCCCTTGAAAACGTCCCACTTGAGTTTTCTCAAGTCATTGAGCCTGTAGGGAAGATGGAGAAGTTTTTCCCAGCTGCTTCGAAGTCTAAACCTGACAGCACGAGAGAAACCGACCTGTTTAAAGCGGTCGAAGGAGACTAATTCGGTCCAAAAAACATGCGCAGTATCCATAAGGTGGCCTGCTAAACGCGATAGGTAAAAAGGCGGACTGATCAAAACCGAAGGCGTAGGGTCGAAGACCACCCAACCAGCCCCTGCAAAATAGACTTCAACCCAACTGTGGGCATCTGATTGGCGAACGATAAAATACTCGCTCCATTCGTTAAACTCTCCTCGGCGAAATCCATTCACGATTCGAGCGGGGATTCCTAGATTTCTGAGCATGACTGCCTGTGCGGTCGCAAAGTATTCACAATGGCCCGCTCGCGTCACGAATAGAAAGTCGTAAAGGGGATCGGCAGCGGCAGCGGATTGGTTTTCTAAAGAATATCGATAATTTTCCCGTAACAAACGTTCCAAAATCAAAGCCTTCCCGACAGAGTCTTCTTGTTGGCGAGTAAACTCCTTAGCCAGATGGGCAATCTGAGGATGCACTTCCGGAAGTTGCAAATAGTGCTTCTTGATCTCCTCTGGATATTGTCCTTGCATCGCCCGAATCAGTTTTTCATCACGATTGATCAAATCAGAAAAAATCGTATATTTGAATGGCTTTCCTCTTCTCCGGGAGAAGAAGAACGAGTTGTTACCGTCTTCGTAAGGAGGCCGGTTTTCGATCCAATCCATGGCAATCAGAATCATGTTCCGCGCTCCAAAAACGACGTTACTGAAAGGGTTTACCACAATGTTCTGCCCCACTCTGAACTCACCCTGCCTGCGGACCAGACCCGTCCAGAATCCGTTGGGGTAGTCTTCACTCTCATGAAGAGGTCGATAGGTTTTCCTCCTAATACACCACCCTTTGCCATCGTAGTAGTCAAACGCAATTCCCCGCCACTTCAAATCCTCCGGAAGTTTCTCGATGGACACATCCACTCTCACTCGCATAACCACCGCCGGGTTAGTCATGATTCGACCGATATCTCCAAGCTTCACTCGTTCAGAAAATCCAGCCAGGCGATGGTTTGGAAACGCGTCGGTTTGAAAAAAGCCGAGCGAACTACGGGGGATCGCCACAAAAATAGGAGCTGAAATCAAAACGATCAAGATGGTGATCACCAGCGCTACACCCGTATATCCGGCCAGAGAGAAGTGCGCTGAGCGATTCTCCTCGTACCCCTTCTTGCTCTCAAACAGGATAAGCGTGAGAATGGCGAAAAAGATAAAGCAAATCGAAGAAGCAAGAAAAACGATCGAAAGGGTGTAGGCTGGAGCCATTAGCAGAAAAGCCAGAGACAGAAAGTAGATGAGCAAATAGTCCCTTCCCCTTTTTCGCGTGAAGAGTTTCACCAGGCTGAATACGATTAACAGGTGAACTATAGCCGGGACGAATTCAGAAAAAAGGAAAACATCCGCCACAAGAACAATCAACGCCACGAAGACCAGCAGCAGTTGAATACGGTTGCTCAGCTCGAAGCCTCGACACACCCAGCTCGCCGCCACGGCCACGAGATAAATACCGGCCAATTTCCAATCTACACCACCCGCTGCGACAAGGGATAGAAAACCGGATAGCAGTAAGAGATAACTCGATAATTTGAAGGCCTTTCCAAAAACCATTTCTTTTGCTCGACACAGTTTGAATTTCAGGATGGAAAAGCCTGAAACTCAAATGTCCTCTTCGTTTCGACGTCAGGAGTCCATGAACCAGAGATCCTCGTTCAGAAAGTCATATAGTCGATCAGATGAGCTTCTTTAGGCATGACGGAATCCCCTGCTGCGAACAAGATCGTGGTCTTTTGTAGGCACTCTGGATTCGTCTGAAGCTGTTCGGAGGGTTGGACTCCAGCAAGATACTCCATAAATGCCTGATATTGCTCATTCCGATCATTAACACGAATCTCAAATTCGCCAGAATTAAAATCAAACTCTTGCCCAATACTGTGGTAATGACGACCCAGCGAAGCAAAGCAGGAAACCACCTTCTCGAATTGCTGCAGAGCAGCTGGAGAATACTCTGGTAAATAGGTCGAAAAAACGATATCCAACGGGTTGTCGCCCTCGTCCTCAAAATCTTTGATCATCAGACGCGCAATTTTCGCGGTGGATTTCCAGTGAACAAATCGTGTGGAGTCACCCGATTGATACTCACGGATGTTACGGAGCGTGCTGCCTGGACCCTTACGCCCTCGCTCCTTGACACCCTGCAAAAAAGGATAGTGGACAAATAAAGAATTCAGGTCACAAAGCTCCGGACAAACTACAATACTCAACCGTGCTCTCAGTTTCCGAACTCGCAAGAAAAACCCAAAAGGGGAGCTGGTACTGACCTCAAAACCATCCATTGAATAGGTTCCTCTGCAATTGAATTCACAGTGCAGATCCAGTCTGAATTTTTCTCCGGCTCGAATGTACGGAAAAGTTTTTTCCTGAACAAAACAACCTATCTGTTCCACCTTAGTGTGAGCTTTTTCTTCCCCTTTGAGTCTTAGGGCAAAAGAGGGAAAAAACTTCTTCCGATTATGGAGTGTTAGAAAAAATACGGCGTTCTGGCCGGCATGGATGGCGTCGGGAATCTTAAGCGATATCCTTAGTCCCTGAAGAACCACATTGGCGATGATTCCTGACACGATTAACGAGGCTAACAAAAAAGAAAGAATCAATATTAAGAGGTTATTCCCGTTATTGAGGGTGGAAAACCCGACAATAAAAATGATGGAAACAAAAAAAAGCCCGCACGACGTGGGTCGGTACAACTGAAGGTTATTCCAAAGGTCGCGCCTGACTTGAACAAACCGTCTGGGAATGAAGGCCACTTAAACCACAACGAACATCAGAGAGAGGTGCCCGCCAGAAAATCCGCAGTAAATATAAGGTCTTCCCGTCCCGCCGCCGAACTTAAAATGTCCGATAGGATGACTACCGTAAACAAGAGGGAAGACCAGAAGAAATGTTTGTGTTTCCTGAGACTGAACTGAGCAACCTGGCGCACTACAAGGGCACCTTCACATCTTCCATCAAACTGCGAATGATGGATCCAGCTTCTTGACTTTTCTGTAGGGGTGAGGAGTACTTGGCACTGACAATCACCCGATGTCCAAAGACCGGAATTACAAGTTCTTTAATATCATCGGGGACGCAGTAGCTCCGTCCTCTAAGGAAGGCTAGTGCCTGAGCAGCTCCATAAAGCGCCATCGCCCCTCGCGGACTGATGCCCAGATTTAAAAATTCAGTTTGACGGGTAGCTTGCACCCCCGCCATCAAATATTCGAGTAGGATATCTCGGACTTCGACCTTTTTAACCTGCCTCTGAACTTCGAGAATTTCCTTTGCAGAGATGACGGGCAAAATCTCGTCAGCGGTATCATAGGCGATGTACGAACGAAGAATTTGCTTTTCATCTTCCTGGCTGGGATACCCCATCTCAATGCGCATCAAAAACCGATCAAGTTGGGATTCCGGCAGGGGATAGGTCCCATGGTATTCGATCGGATTTTGGGTCGCAATCACCACAAAAGGCTGAGGTAAGGGATAGGTCTTACCCTCCACTGTGACCTTTCCCTCGCTCATCGCTTCCAGGAGCGCACTTTGGGTTTTTGGTGTAGTACGATTAATCTCATCGGCTAAAACGACATTGGCAAACAACGGTCCCTTGCGAAATTCAAACTGCTGTTTGACTTGGTTGAAAATGGAAACTCCGGTCAGATCCGAAGGAAGCAGGTCGCTCGTGAATTGAATTCTCTGAAAAGTGCAGTCAAAGGATCGGGCCAGGGCATGGGCCAACGTCGTCTTTCCCACTCCGGGCACATCCTCGATTAGCAAGTGGCCTCGGGCCAACAAGGCCACGATGGCCAACTCGATGACCTCGGACTTGCCCTTGATGACATTTCCCACGGAGGTTTGAAGTGCCCGGATCTTTGTCTCGACCTTGTCCTCCCGAGCAAAAACTCCCACGCCGCCATGATAGCGCTTGGGCAAAGGTTAATCAATGGACGCTTTGTGCGGTTCACACTACTCAGTGGAACAGCCCCTTCTGCGTCCTTTTTTTGGAATCGATTCCGAAATGATCGTAGGCCAGATTGGTCACAACTCGCCCGCGGGGAGTTCGGTTAAGAAAACCGAGCTGAATGAGAAAAGGCTCATAAATATCCTCAATAGCGTCTTTTTCTTCACTGATTGCCGCTGAAATGGTGTTGACACCAACAGGGCCTCCACCAAACTTTTCGATAATCGTGAGCAACAGCTTGCGGTCGATCTCATCAAAACCAAAGCTATCCACATTCATTAGTTCCAATCCCTTACACGCCACGGTATGATTGATGAAACCGTCGCCTCGGACCTGGGCGTAGTCCCGAACCCGCCGCAACAAACGATTGGAAATTCTGGGAGTACCTCGACTCCGTCGGGCGATCTCACCGGCCCCCTGCACGTCAATTTTGACTTCCAAGATTGACGCCGAGCGCCGGACGATGGTGATGAGGCTCTCCACATCGTAGAAGTCCAGCCGGTGACTGATACCAAAGCGCCCACGCAGCGGTGAGGTCAAAAGGCCCGTACGAGTCGTAGCTCCCACCAAAGTGAAGTGAGGGATGTCGATCTTGATGGAGCGTGCTCCTGGACCCTCACCGATCATGATGTCAATCTGGAAATCTTCCATGGCAGGATACAGGATCTCCTCAATGGCGGGGGGCAAGCGATGAACTTCATCGATAAAGAGGACATCGCCTTCTTCAAGGTTGGTGAGAATCGCCGCCACATCCCCTCGCTTCTCGATGGCGGGACCGGAGGTAGAGCGGAAGTTGACCTGCAACTCGTTGGCTACGATTTGAGCAAGCGTGGTCTTGCCCAGTCCTGGCGGGCCAAATAGGAGCACATGGTCGAGTGCTTCACGACGCTGGCGGGCAGCTTCAACCGAGATCGCCAAATTATCCTTGAGCTTTTGCTGCCCAATAAACTCTCCCAGGGTACGAGGCCTAAGACTATTCTCAAAGCGAACCTCATCCTCTCGGTGAACGGGATCCATCACCCTTTCTTGCTCTTCCATGGAGCCACTTCCCAGTCAGTTCTCAGCTTTCAAACTACCAGCATCAAATCCCCGATTCAGGCTTTTTCGAATGGCAAGATAGACCGAATGGCAAAACAATCTCAACCTGGAGAATCGCGTTCGCACGACTCTATACTACGAGCTCTCTCAAAGACTTTCTCAGGAGGTCTTCAAAACGGTCGGTTTCTCCTGGTTTGAGAACTTGCGTCACCGCTTTCTCCGCTGTATTTTTCGAATAGCCAAGGTTCACCAGCGCTGAAACGACATCCCTCTGGAGCTTCCCTGACGCCTTAGCCTCACCGGTCTCCTGAGCCTCGGGAAAAAGGGCCATCACCTTGTCCTTAATTTCCAAAAGGAGACGCTCAGCAGTTTTCTTCCCGACCCCAGGAATTGCATTAAGTCTAATAACATCCTCGCTGCCTACCGCCTTGATTAATTCTCCTATCGGTAGACCCGAAAGAATCGTGATCCCTAGCTTAGGACCGATCCCGGACACCTGAATTAGCTGTGTGAAAAGGGCTTTCTCCTTCGTTGTCAAAAACCCGTATAAACTGAGAGCCTCCTCCTTGACATGAGTATAGATATGCAGACTGACAACCTCTCCGACCTCACCCAGTTCACAATAGGTGGAGAAAGGAATGAGCACCTCATAGCCGACCCCCTGAATGTCCAGAACCACTCGATCCGCACATTTGTCAACTAGCATCCCTTGTAGCCGAGCGATCATGGGTATAGATTACAGGGGAGAGGAGACAGCTTACAGCAAAAACATCGAAAAAAGCACTTCGGTGTGATTTGATTTCTGATGGGTCTCACCCGCTAAGTACTTAGTTTCACTACTCCGTTCACCTTTCTGGGAAGCACAACAGTCCTGACTTCGTGACACAAATACGCAGGGGAGGCCCGTGTGCGCCAGCACGTTTCTATAGGCAGGAGACCTCATGCTTGTTTCTCCTGTTTCTTTTCCTTATTCCAGTACTGATCCACATAGTGTTGAATGCGCTCGCGCATAAAGGCCGAGGAGGGGACTGCCTTATTCGCCAAATAGGCAAAAACCTGGCTAGTCATGATTCCATCGAACCCAACTTCCGCCAGAGTTTTGAAAAAGATCTGCCAATCAACCTCTCCCTCACCGATATTGAGGTGCTGGTGGATCCGAGCCGTGGAACCCGGAGGATTGATCACGTAGCGCCAGCCTAGTCTGTGGTTGAATGTATCGGCAACATGCACGTGAGCCAGCACAGGTGAAGCATAGCGAATCATCTCGGCCATATCCTGTCCCAGATGAAAGGTATGCGGAGCACAATATAGATACTTGACACAGGGAGACCCGATAGCGCGGATGATGTCAACGCCAAGATTGTTGTTCTCAACAAAATCATCTGGATGGGGCTCTATATGGCAAGGCACGCCCTCCCTCTCAAATATGGGCACCAGCTCCTCCATAGACTTCCAGAATGCGATTTCGCATTCTTCGGCCATTTCAGGTCCAGCACGAAAATTGCATCGCTCAGGCGATGGTCCTCGGTCAAATATAGTGTTCACCGTCTGGCATTCCAACTCGACAGCAATTTCGATGGCACGCTTCCAATAGCGGACAGCTGCCTCGCGCTCATCCTCAAAGGGGCTGGACCAACGATAAGTGACAAGCATGGTGCACAACTCCACGTTGGCGTGACGCAGCGCTTTCTTGAACTCTTGAATACGCTCCCTATTGGCCCGAGGCGCAAGATAGTCCGGCAGGAACTCATCACGCGCGCACATCTCGAGATACTTATAGCCCAGTTCGGCTACCATATCTGGAATTTCCTGCATAGAAAGATCGGAATGCATGAGAGGGTCAAGTGCAATTTTCATTCTTTCCTCCTTGTAGTTGGTTCCATATTGTCATAATTCAAAGCGGCACAGGAGGGCTTTGACCCTACAGCCCTACATCAACCTTCGACCATTGGCTGCTAGCAGTTCATCGCAAAAGTCCAGCGGGTCCCATTACGAGCGTCGTCGGCTAGAATCTCCGACCCCACCAACTGAGACGATTCCGAATCGTCGTGGAGGAGGCGCTACACCGCACATAGGCCCGTGCCACCGCCACCTTAAGAACGCTAAAGCTAATAGGGATTGGGGTTTGGAATATATCAGTACCCTAACATTGGAGCAACCGTTTTTTTTCAATAGATCGCCCGATTTCGTCTACCGATCTGCAGTCTGAGCTTGACCGGTCTCGTCAACAGGATGTGAAGATCAGTTGACCTTTACTCTCCTGCACAAAATGGATGATCAGATCGGTTTCTCGACATGCCCTGATGCTATAATTGTTTTTCACGTTGGTGAGCTTCGCATACGCTCCGTGGCCATGAAATTAAGAGTGATCGTCAAGTTGAAGGATGGTGTCCTGGATCCCCAAGGGATGACTATCCAACGCTCCTTGAATAAATTAGGGCACCGCGAGATCACCAGTGTTCGCCAGGGCAAGTATTTCGAGATTGAGTTTAAAGGAGCTCAGAACAAACAGGACAGGAAAGACTCCATTCAGAAGATCGCCCGAGAGATTCTCTCGAATCCGATCATTGAAACCTTTGAGATCGAGGAGATTTAGTGAGATTTGGAGTGATCGTTTTTCCAGGATCTAACTGCGATCATGATACCTATTATGTTCTCAAACATGTGCTGGGCCAGGAGACCGTCTTCTTGTGGCACCGCGAGAGCGATCTACGAGACGTGGATGGAATCATCATCCCCGGTGGTTTTTCTTATGGCGACTACCTGCGTTGTGGGGCCATTGCTAAGTTCTCACCGGTTATGGAAAACGTGCGCCGGTATGTTAATAAGGGTAAGCCGGTACTCGGTATCTGTAACGGTTTTCAGATCTTGCAGGAGGCGAGCTTACTCCCTGGGGCCATGCTGCGAAACCCCGGATTAAAATTTATCTGTCGACAAGTCTATCTGCGAACAGATAATCACCAGACCCCGTTTACTTCAGGCTGCCAACGAGCCCAGATCCTCAAGATGCCCATTGCCCACAACGAGGGCAATTTTTTCATCCCTGCAGATGAGTTGAAGGAGCTCGAGCAAAACAATCAAATCGTTTTTCGCTATGTGGATGCTGAGGGCAAGACAACAAGTGAAGCCAATCCAAATGGCTCGCTAGGAAACATTGCAGGAGTGATCAATCGCGAGGGCAACGCGATGGGTTTAATGCCACATCCCGAAAGAGCTTCCGAGCCTCGCCTCGGCTCCGAGGACGGGCTCGTCATCTTCAAATCCCTAGTCGCCTGGCTGCAACAGGTCAATGGCTAACCGCTTTGTATCTAATATACGACGATATTTTTAGAAGGGATTTGCGAAAGGAGGTCAAAAAACGAGGAAAAGACGATGCGAAACATTGTCGATGCAAAGTGACATCGAGATGACCCGCAACCCCCGTCTCCCCAAGAGATAGAGGCGGGATGGCGTCGCTACCTTGATCCCTCCTCTTGCTCAACACCTCGTAATAGCATCGTCGCTTTGCGCACTCGACATAAACGTTACCATATACAGGATACGAAACACTAAATAGTCGAGTACGAAGTACCTCGGAAGTACAAAGGTGAAAATCAGTCAGGATCTCCTCGAAAGTCACGGTTTGAGCCGCTCGGAATTCGAAAGAATCGAGGCAATCTTGGGGCGCGAACCTACTCTCACCGAACTGGGAATATTTTCCGTGATGTGGTCAGAGCATTGCAGTTATAAGAGCTCAAGACTGCACCTGGAAAAGTTGCCCACCCAAGGCCCAAACGTGGTCCAGGGTCCAGGCGAAAATGCTGGTGTCGTCGATATCGGCGAAGGCCAGGCCGCGGTTTTTAAAATCGAATCGCATAACCATCCCTCCTTTATCGAACCCTACCAGGGATCAGCAACAGGCGTTGGAGGCATCATTCGAGATATATTTACCATGGGAGCGCGCCCAATCGCTTTAATGGATTCACTTCATTTTGGTCCCCTGAATCGACCTTCGAGTCAATGGATAATGGAAGGAGTAGTATCGGGAATAGCCGCCTATGGTAACTGCATGGGAATCCCCACTGTGGGAGGCGAAGTGTGCTTCCAACAGAGCTATGCAAACAACCCGGTCGTCAACATTTTTTGTCTGGGAGTGGCTCCGATCAACAAGATCTTTTACGCTAAAGCCTCAGGGAACGGAAACCCAATCATTTATGTCGGAGCGAAGACGGGAAGAGATGGCATTCATGGCGCCACCATGGCCTCTCAAGAATTTACTGGACAGTCGACGTCAAAACGGCCCACAGTTCAAATCGGAGACCCTTTCTTGGAGAAGCTGTTGTTGGAAGCTTGTCTGGAAGTCATGAAGAGTGGAGCTGTAGTGGGGATTCAAGATATGGGAGCGGCTGGATTGACCTGTTCGACTTGTGAGATGGGAAGTCGGGCGGGGATGGGTATCGAGATTGACTTAGCTCGAGTGCCTCAACGTGAACCGAGAATGACGCCTTATGAAATTATGCTTTCGGAATCACAAGAACGCATGCTGTTGGTGGCCGAAAGAGGACGTGAAGACGAAGTGCTAAGTATCTTTGGCAAATGGGACCTGGATGCGGTGGTAATTGGAGAGGTCAAAGATCACCACAACCTAGTCGTCTCCAACGCAGACCAGGAATTAGCTGTCATTCCGAACACGGCCTGGACCGACGAAGCACCGCTTTACAACCGACCAGCACAAAAACCAACCTATCTGTCCACTCTCCCCCGCTGGGAAGATCTAGATTTTTCTGAACCGTCCGATTACAGCTCTCTCCTCTTGGAGCTGGCTGCCTCCTTCCACCTATGCAGTCGTGGTTGGATTTACGAGCAGTATGATCACCTGGTTCGAACCAATACCGTTGTTCCACCCGGCAGCGATGCGGCCGTCTTACGCCTGAAAGACACTCCAGGCGGTCTCGCCATGAGTCTGGACGGAAACAGTCGCCATTCTTACCTTGATCCTCGGAGAGGAGCTATGCTGGCCGTGGCCGAAAGTTGCCGTAATTTGGTTTGTACCGGTGCTCGGCCCCTGGCTGCGACCAACTGCCTGAACTTCGCCAGTCCGGAAAACCCTGAAGTCATGTGGCAATTCATCGAAACTATTGCCGGAATTCGCATAGCCTGCCAGGCCTTCAACACCCCGATAACCGGTGGGAATGTCAGCTTTTATAATGAAACCGATGGAGTTGGCATTTTCCCCACACCCGTGCTCGGTATGATTGGAAAAATCGACAATCTCGAGCTCACCTGCGGATCTCATTTCAAGAACATTGGAGATCGAGTTTATCTCTTAGGCGATACTCGACCGGAGCTTGCCGGTAGCATTTACTCGGAAATTCTGGACTTGCCACTTTGCGGACCCTGTCCTAAGATCAATCTGGACGAGGAAAAGGCTCTGCAAAACATCCTTCTGAAGGTTATTGGGCAAGGATGGGTGGAGTCGGCCCATGATCTATCTGAGGGAGGACTGGCTTTTGCTTTAGTTGAATGTAGCCTGGGCAAAGGGCTTGGACTGAAAATAGAGACTGAAACACCTTGGCGTCCCGATCACTTTTTTTTCAGTGAGGCACCTTCGAGAGTGGTGGTATCGATCAAGAAGGAAAAGGAAAATGCATTTCTGGCAGCCGTTTCCCCGCTAGCCGTCACCTGCCTTGGGGAGGTCACTGAAAAAAACCTTTGGGTACGAGTCAACGGGAAAGTTGTGATTTCCCTCTCGGTCAATGATCTAGAACAGGCTTGGAAAGGCGCTCTAGGAGGATTCTTTAAACGTTGATGGAATTCACTCTGGACGAGTACCGAAAAGACAAACTCCAGGATGAATGCGGAATATTTGGAATTGCATCTCACCCGGATGCGGCTCGACACACCTATCTAGGTCTTTACGCCCTTCAGCACCGCGGCCAGGAATCAGCTGGGATCGTAAGCACGGACGGATCACGACTGTACCCGGAAAAAGGGATGGGCTATGTCGCCGACATTTTTGATCACCAGAAACTGGCCAGTCTGATTGGAGACTCTGCGATTGGTCATGTCCGTTATTCGACAAGTGGTGAAAGCAAGTTAATCAATGCTCAGCCGATCGTGACCCAATCCTCGCGTGGCCCCATGGCCCTTGCTCACAACGGGAATATCGTTAACAACCAACAACTACGGCAAAGACTGGAACAGGAAGGAGCGATTTTTCAGTCCACCACTGACACCGAGATCGTCCTACATCTACTGGCTCACAGTTCAAAGTTAGATCTGGATGAGGCGCTCAGAGATGCCCTCATCTATCTTCAAGGGGCTTACTCCATGGTGCTGCAGACACCCCGCCGACTTTACGCCATCCGAGATCCGTTCGGAGTCCGCCCGCTTTGTCTGGGCCAACTGAACGGATCGTTTGTCGTGGCCTCTGAAACGTGCGCTTTTGACCTCATTGAAGCTAAATATGTCAGGGATATCGCTCCAGGTGAGATCCTGAAAATCGAGAACGGGCAATCTTACTCTTTTTTTCTCTCGCCAGCCCCTCAACATGCCTTCTGTATCTTTGAACACGTCTACTTCAGCCGCCCTGACAGCACTGTCTTTCAGAGAAGTGTTCACAAGAGCCGCTATCAGATGGGCCGAGAGCTGGCGCGGGAAGCACCCGTGGCAGCGGACCTGGTAGTTCCCGTTCCCGACTCGGGAGTAACAGCTGCCCTGGGTTATTCAAACGAGTCCGGGATCCCTTTCAGTTTCGGGTTGATACGCAATCACTACGTGGGCCGAACATTTATTGAACCGAAAGACTCAATTCGCCACTTCGGAGTGAAGATTAAACTGAACCCCGTCAGAGAGCTCCTCAAGAACAAGAGGATTATCCTGATCGACGACTCCATTGTTCGTGGAACCACCAGTCGGAAAATCGTCGAGATGGTTCGAGCAGTGGGTGCCCGCGAGGTCCATTTGCGAATCAGCTCATCACCCACGATCTCTCCCTGCTTTTACGGAATAGACACCCCCACTTGTGAAGAACTCATTGGCGCTAACAAGACGGTCGATGAGATTCGTCAGTTTACGGGAGCCGACAGCCTGTATTACCTCTCGATCAAGGGTCTGAAAACTGCCGTTAAGGATCGGGGAAACTTTTGCTCTGCCTGTTTCGATAAGAATTACCCCATTTCCATTACCTCTGAGACTTCTCAGAAAAGTCTCTTTAACTTCGAAGAAGCGGCCAGGGAGACCCCTGACCACTAATCACTGACGGCTCACTGAGCATTGACAACTTATAAGACAAGACCGAAAGCGCAAGAACCGGATCTAAAACCCCACACCTCCAGTCTGAAGTACAGCGACGCCGGCGTCGACTTTGACCGATCCCGCGAGGCCAAGGAGCATATTAAAGAACTCGCCCGATCTACCTTCAACTCGGCTGTCGTCGGAGACATTGGCTCCTTTGCCGGTCTCTACCGACCCGATCTCTTGCACTTCCAAAAGCCTATTCTGGTTTCCAGTGCAGACGGTGTGGGAACTAAAGTGAAAGTAGCCTCTATGGCAGATGCTCATTGCAGTGTGGGAATCGATCTGGTATCCCACTGCACTAACGATATTCTCGTACAAGGGGCATTTCCTTTGTTTTTTCTAGACTATATTGCCACGGGAAAACTTGACCTTGAGGTGCTCGAACAGATCATGCAAGGCCTAGCGGAAGGCTGCAAACAATCTGGATGTGCACTCTTGGGCGGTGAGACGGCTGAAATGCCTGATCTTTATCAACCGGGTGACTATGACCTGGCTGGCTTCATAGTCGGGATTGTCGACGAGTCGAAGCTCTACAGCACTCGAAAGGTGAACAGAGGCGACCTGCTCATTGGTTTGCCCTCCTCAGGACTTCACACCAATGGCTATTCTCTCGTCCGTAAGCTCTTTTTTGAACAAGAAAAACTGGCGATCGACAAGTATATGGGAGAGTTCAAAAAAAGCGTCGCCGAAGAACTACTCACACCTCACCGCAATTACTTACCGGTCATCAAAGAACTTGTTCAAACCGATGACCTTCGGGCGATAGCTCACATTACCGGGGGAGGAATTACCGAAAACCTGGCACGCATTTTACCGGAGGGATTGGAGGCCCAGGTCCGGCGCGGCACCTGGGAGATCTTACCTATTTTTCGATTCATTAGAAGTCGAGGAAATGTAGCCAATGATGAAATGTACCGAACCTTTAATATGGGACTGGGCATGATCCTAGTAGCCGCCAGCAGACGAGTTGATCGTGTTCAGGATTTCCTGCGAGAGAGAGACGAGCCGTTCTATCTAATCGGCGAAATCACCCAGGGAAATGGAAAGGTCCGTTACGTCTGAATATTTTCTCTGCCCTAGGCCGGCTGAGTGATTCGTTTCCTAAATACGACGAATGTTCACAGATGTGGCTTGCGAGACGAGGTTAAGGAGCGACGAGGTGGCGATGTGGAACATCATTGACGAAAAGCAAAATCGAGATCGATCTGCAACCCTCTTCTGCCCAAAGAGGGACCGAATGGGTCGGGGACGAAACGAGGAGTATCCTGTCCCCAGATCTCTGATACATGACTCGGCCCAACTTTGACCACGGGTTGTTAAGACACCATCCGCCATGAAAAACGTTGCCATCCTTTTGAGCGGAAGAGGATCAAACTTCCTGGCGCTATCCGATGCGATTGAAGCCCGGAAGATTCCCGCCCGTATTGTACTGGTCATCTCGAATACACAAAACGCACCCGGTCTCAAATACGCGAAGGACCGAAACTACAAAACACTTTACCTGCCTTCGGCTGGCCTAACACGCGAAGCTTACGATCGTTCCATTTTGCGGGAACTTCAGGCAACAGAGGTCGACATTATCTGTCTTGCCGGCTTTATGCGAATTCTCAGCCCTTGGTTTATCCGCCAATATCGATTTCACATCCTGAACATTCATCCCTCTCTTTTGCCAGCATTTCCCGGGTTACATGTCCAGCAGCGGGTTCTTGAATGGGGCGTGAAGGTGGCAGGTTGCACGGTTCATTTCGTGGACAAAGAAGTGGACCATGGGCCCATCGTTCTGCAGCATTCCGTTCCGGTTCTGGAGAACGATACTGAAAAAACACTAGCGGCGCGCATCCTGGTCCACGAACATGAGATATATCCGGAGGCGCTCAAGCTACTCTGTGAAGACCGCGTGCACGTCCAAGACCGCGTAGTTTCTATACTTCCAGAGGGTCATCGAAGATGACGAGAAATCTACCCGCAACGGCCGCCCGTTCTAGGGCAATGACCTGGTGTCTTTTACTCTTCAGTTTGGCGACAGTCGGTTGCCAGGGAACCTCACCACCCTCATTTCGCTACCCCGAGTCTCCGAAGATTGATCAGGTTGACCTCTACCATAACACAAAGGTCTCTGATCCCTACCGATGGCTTGAAGATTCCTATTCGACACAGACGAGGCGATGGATCCAGGCTCAAAATAAACTCACTTCCGCCTATCTAGAATCCGTCCCGCGCCGCGAAATAATTCGCCAGCGTTTAACCGAGCTGTGGAATTACGAGAAGTACGGAGTTCCTTTTAGGAAGGGCACTCATTATTTTTTCTCTAAGAATGACGGCCTGCAGAATCAGAGCGTGATCTACACTCTAAATAAGCTTGACGCCCGCCCGCAAATTTTGATTGATCCAAACACCTTCTCTACAGATGGAACGGTGGCGCTAACGAATTACAAAGTCAGTGAGAATGGACAGTGGGTAGCTTACGGTTTAGCTAGTGGGGGCTCGGATTGGCAAGAGTGGAGAGTACGAAATGTGCAGACAGGCCAGGATTTAAAGGATCAGTTAAAGTGGATCAAGTTTTCCACTCCTGCCTGGACCCACGATCACAAAGGTTTTTTTTACAGCCGATATGATGAACCGAAGAAGGACGCAACGTTAGAAGGAGTCAACTATTATCATAAGCTCTATTATCATCTTCTCGGAACTGCCCAGGCCAAAGACGAGCTCATTTACCACCGCTCGGACCAAAAAGAATGGGGTTTTGGCGCTTCTGTAAGTGAGGACGGGCGTTATCTAATTATTCATATCTGGAAAGGAACCGACACCAGAAACCGAGTTTTTTATAAAGATCTTCAGGATAACCCAGACAGAACGATCAAGCTCTTGAATGATTTTGATGCCAGCTATCAATTCATTGGTAATGAGGGGCCGATCTTTTGGTTCCTTACCAATCTAGACGCCCCTAGCTATCGTTTACTAGCTGTTGACACTAACCGCCCGGACCGTCGTCACTGGCAAGAAATTATTTTACAAAGTTCAGACACCCTTCAAGCAGTGAAAGTGATCCACGACAAGTTCTTAACCTCGTACCTAAAAGATGCACACGCGCAAATCAAACTTTACGACCTAAACGGAAAGTTTCTTCGTGAGCTAAAACTTCCTGGTCTGGGCAGTGTCTCAGTATTCACCGGAGAACGGAAAGATCGTGAAACTTTCTATGCTTTCACCGGATTCACATTCCCAAAGACTATTTATCGATACGACTTGGAGACGAGTCAAAACACGCTTTTCCGCCGACCCGAGGTGGACTTCACGCCGGAGGATTACAAAACCCAACAGGTCTTTTATCGCAGCCAAGATGGCGTAGAGGTACCGATGTTCATCACGTACAAGAAGCGGCGGGACCTCGGCAAAAACAACCCTACACTTTTGTATGGCTATGGTGGGTTTAACATCCCGATTACACCCTCTTTTTCGGTCACCAACCTGGTCTGGATGGAGATGGGTGGGATTTATGCCGTTGCTAACATCCGCGGAGGAGGCGAATATGGTGCAACGTGGCACCAGGCAGGAGTAAAACTCAAGAAACAGACGGTCTTTGACGACTTTCTTGCAGCTGCCGAATGGCTCATAGCGAACCGGTACACTGAAGCATCCAAATTAGCCATTACGGGTCGAAGCAATGGAGGACTGTTAGTAGGCGCCTGTCTGACCCAACGTCCAGACCTATTTCGGGCCGCTGTCCCAGCGGTTGGAGTTTTGGATATGCTGCGTTTTCACAAGTTTACTATCGGATGGGCCTGGACATCTGATTATGGTTCCCCGGACAACCCCGAAGAATTCAAGGCCCTGTATAACTATTCCCCTTACCACAACGTTAAAGCGGGAACTCGCTATCCAGCCACCTTGATCACAACCGCTGATCACGATGATCGGGTGGTACCTGCTCACAGCTTCAAATTTGCCGCGGCCCTACAGACCTCCCAAGCTGGCCCGGAACCAATCTTGATTCGTATCGACACTCGTGCAGGACACGGTTCGGGCAAACCGACTTCCAAGCTAATCGAAACAGCGACCGATGTGCTGAGCTTTCTCGTCCAGGAGTTAGACATGGGCACTTAGTTCTGAATCCTTACCAGACCGTGGTCGGAAAGCGGCTGACCTTCCTCCCTCTCGAACCCCGACACAGCGGTTTGCCCTGACAATCGGCTCCCGGCAATTATGAGACTTATTTCAGCTGTCCGCTCTACCGATAAGACAATATCCAGAGGATTTCAGCGCTTCACGTAACCTTCCACTAAAAAATCGGGAGGTAACCACCTTAGGCAAACATTCCGGAGATGCACCGCCTCGGACAGGCGATGGATCGACAAATCGTCGATCCCTGATAGTCCTTTTCGTCCCAGCAGTTTTGGACCGTAAAACAAATTAATTTTTTGAACAATTCCGCCTTTCAGCGCCGAAGCAGCGATCCGGCTTCCACCTTCGATAAGAACACTGGTAATGTCCAACTCAGCCAAATGCTGTAGCACTGCATGCCAATCAACAACATCGTCTTTCTTCCTTACACAGAAGAGTTTTGCCCTTTTCGACAGTGCTACAATCCGGTCTGGAACAACCCCTTTTCCATGAAAGATGATCACCTCGTCCCGGCTCTCGAAAACTCTAGCTTCAGTTGGTGTTTGCAGCTGAGAATCAAGAATCACCTTGGTGATGTGATTGCGCCGTCTCCAGCGCACATTCAGGGCAGGGTCATCTGTGATAATTGTCTTGACTCCCACCAAAATAGCGTCATGTTCATAGCGTAGTCGATGCGCTTCCCTTCGCGCCAGTATCCCGGTGATCCACTTAGAGTCTCCACCCGAAGCGGCAATTTTTCCATCAAGGCTCAAGGCTAATTTCAGGAGAACAAACGGGCTACCCGTCTCCACAAAATGAAAAAATATTTCGTTTAAGGACAGCGATTCCGACCGGAACAAACCTTCCCAAACTTTTATCCCCTTCTCTTGGAGTACTTGAATCCCTTGGCCTGCAACACGAGGATTACGATCTCGGACAGAGATGAAGACCTCCCTAATACCCGCCTTGATGATTTCGTCTACACAGGGAGGGGTGCGACCCAAGTGACAACAAGGTTCCAGATTCAGGTAAAGAGTTGCTCCTGCTGCTTCTGGACCTGCGCGCCGAAGAGCTAACACTTCGGCATGTTCTTTCTTCTCATAAACATGATACCCTTCACCCACAATGGTGCCACCTTTGACTATTACTGCCCCAACCATGGGATTAGGACTGACCCGACCCATTCCCCGTCTTGCCAGGGCCAACGCTCGCTTCATAAATCTTTCTTGTGGTAACATTTAAAAGAAGTCAGTCTACACCAGTCGAAACCGTCTACGTCGTGGCTCTCAAATTCGGCTCACCCCTAACAGCCCGTGGTGGAAACTGCGTGGAGTCACGGGTCTTCAATCTCCCGTCGCTGGCAGGGGGCAAAGAAAATTGGTTCCCTACCGGCGATGACGAGTAATGTTGTCCAGCTGTCGCAACCATCTAGTGCCTCTAGACTTACTCCGGCTCAGAGCACGCCTCCCGAGACTTTCACCACGTGCTGCCAGTAGTCCTATCGCACCTGTTACTCCCTCCGCGATTCTCGGCTCACAGCCACCTGCACAAATGGCCTATGATTTATGCGACATGACACTAGGATCAACTCAAGTTTCTCTTTTCCATCCACCTTGGGAACTGCTCATTCCTGAAGGGGTTCCTGAAGCTTTTGTATACGCATAGTGTGGATCTTCTTCCGGTCCGCACTTAACACTTCCACTTCCATACCGTTGATGAAAAAAGTCTCTCCCGGGGTTGGAACCCTTCCAAGATAAGTGACAACTAAGCCGGAAACCGTGCTGACATCCCACTCCCCTAAATTCAGATCGAGCACTTCTTCTAAGTTATCAATTTCGACGCCACCCCGAACGATGTAGTTCCCTTCTCCTTCGTAGGCCAGGTCGATCTTCTGAGCTTCATCTTCGTCGCGGATTTCTCCTACAATCTCTTCGATCAAATCTTCCATCGTCACCAGTCCTGAAATCGCCCCAAATTCATTGATGACGATGGCCAGGTGCTTCGCTTCCGCCTGCATTTCCTTCAGTAATCCGGATACCTTCTTGGTGTGCGGAACAAACCACGGTTCCTTCATCAAGCGTACGACGGGGTCATCGCCTCTTCCTTCTTGCAAATAACTCAAGAGGTTTCGAACGTAAACAACACCCACGATCTGATCGATCCGCTCTCGATAGATCGGGATGCGTGAGTGCTTACTGGAAACCATGAGGTTCCTGACTGCGGAAACGGTCGCTCCTTGCTCCGTTGCCACGATTTCCGAACGAGGGATCATGATCTCTTTCACGATGGTATTACCAAATTCCAGAGCCGACTGAATCAACTCGCTCTCTTCCCCTTCAAAGAGACCCTCTTCCTCTCCAACACCGATGTAGGCCTGTATCTCCTCTTCGGTCGATTCTTCATCACGGAGGATCAGCCGGTGGTTCTTGGTTCGTAAAGACTGAGCCAGCCTCAGAACCGTCATCTGCGGAGAAGTCAGCCAGCGCAACACCCCATAGCATTTCGTGAAGAACGGCAACAGCTTCAGGAGAATCCCTTCCGGGTCCCTCTGAGTCCAGATTTTCGGAATCAGCTGGCGGAACACCGAAACCACGACCACCATCGTCACAAGAGCCCCCACCAGCGCGTAGGGTAAACGGGAAGAAAAGAAGAGGTAAGCCACGACAACCGCTGTTGCCACCTGTAAAAACTGGATTCCGAATCGAAGGGGCATCAGAAAGAAACCAGGGTCTCGAGAGATCTCTTCGAGCAGACGGGCGTCTGGGTTTTCTCCTTTTTCGGCTAACACCTTGAGAGAGACCCGAGAAAACCGAGCCATACAGCTCTCGATGACCGACAGAAAGAAGAGTAACGTAACCAAAAAAGCCGTAGTGAAAAAGGCGATGTAAATGGGTTTCAACGAAGTCGAAATTCCTTTTTCAACTGTGTTTCTAAGCCCTCCATTTTCCCTTGATCGGTTTCGTGATCATATCCCAACAGGTGAAGAACTCCGTGGAGAATCAGAACCTGAATTTCCTGCGCCAATGTGTCTTTCCTTTGTCGATCCGCCGTCTCCACGGAAATCAGAATGTCGCCTAAATAGGGTGGTTCGTTATCCCAGTTTTCTTTCTGGTAGGGAAAGGAGAGCTGGTCGGTTGGTTTGTCTTTGCCCGTAAAGCACAACTGGTATCTCTGCATCACCGAATCGTTGACTAAGACAACGGAAAAACCGGCCTCAAGCTGCATCCGGCACGACAACTGGTCTGCGAAGTCTTTTAATGCGGTCGTCTCGATCCGAATGCCTCGCTGTCTATTGAATACGTTGATTTTCGGGGTGTCCTGCTTCAATTTTGCGATTAAATTCGAAACCTGGATACTCGATTCGATGGTGATGCATTCCGGTGATCACTCGTTCGAACGCCTGAGATATCTTGTCTAGATCCTTCATCGTGATGTCACATTCATCAAACTGACCATCTTGAATGGTCGACTGTGCCAGCTGTTTGATCAAGCTGTGGATTCGCATCGGGCTTGGATCTTGTAATGTCCTCGCAGCAGCCTCCACCTGATCGGCCAGCATCAAAATGGCCGCTTCTTTTGTCTGAGGCTTAGGTCCGGGGTACCGGAAGTCATTTTCATTCACTCCTTGTTCTTTGTTGGTGGCTGCATCCTTGGCCTTGTGGTAAAAATAAGTCATTAACCGGGTCCCATGATGTTGAGGAATGAGGTCCCGAACCATGGGAACTAGCTTGATCTGTTCGGCCATGGCCAGACCGTCCTTGACGTGACTGGCCAAGATTAGACTAGAGATGCTTGGCGACAGGCTCTCATGTTTATTAGAAGAGTAGATCTGATTCTCAACGTAATATTCCGTCTTTTTCAACTTTCCGATATCATGGTAGTACGCTCCGACGCGAACCAGGAATGTGTTGGCTCCGATCGCCTCGGCTGCTGATTCCGCCAGGGTTCCCACGATGATGCTGTGGTGGTAGGTGCCTGGAGCTTCCAAAGCCAGCCGACGCAGAATAGGTTTGTTCAAGTTGGAAAGCTCAAGCAAGCGGATATCCGTAGTAATCTCAAACAGAGACTCTAGGACCGGTAACAGCAACGAGGCCAGCATTGCTGCAAACATTCCGCTCAAAAACCCCGCGGCCGCTCGCACACCAAAAACCATCCACTGAAAACCCATGGGAGAGGAATAGAACTGCAAGGCCAGAATAGTCAGAACATTGATACTTCCAATAATCAACCCCCCCCTGATAACTGCAAAACGATCACGGTAATTGTCCAGTACGTGAATCGCGGTAATACTACTTGTCAAGACATATACTAATAGGGAAAGCTGGCCGGTTAATAGACCCACCACGACAGCAAAAAACAAAGCATACAGTACGGCCAGATCAATATCGCCCAACAGAATGACCAGAATGGCTCCTAGAGCTAGCGGCGCCACAAAGTAAAAGTGCAACGGATCCTGCAACTGGTCTATCCGCACACTCTCGGCAATGACATCTCCCAAGGCAATGAAAATCTTCGTGATCACAAGGCTCAAGGTGAGCACAACAACCAACAAGAGGTAGTGGTTGCGAGTTCTCCGTTCTCGCTTCTGTTGAACCAAGAAGTACTGCCACAGGGAAAATGAAAAAAAACTCATAATGAGAAAGATCCCAATAAATTTTCCTGCCACTCGCCGCGGCTGTTTCAGTCTCTTCAACGCTTCGAGCTGCCTAGCCTGCCTGGCGTTAATCTCGTCCCCTGCTCGAACAATGATCTTTCCTCTTTTGACCTGAATGAAAATGGGGTCAACCTCGTTTATAGCCAGCTGTTCTCGCGCTCGAGTGGCTGTTTCACTAAAGTCCATGTTGGGACGTAACCAACTGTCTAGAAAGCTGATCAATCGCTTCTTCTCTTCACCTTCCACGACAGTCAACTCATACTGGTTGCGGCGAAGAACATCTTTCGCTTGAGAAAGATCGCGAACCGACATCCAATTGTTCAGCGCTTTATCTTGACCCCTGGTCCCAGGTAATGTGATGTCGCGTAAAACAATCCCCCGGTCCTGATAGCGAAGAAGCCAATCTCGGCTTAGAATCACTCCAGGAGGGTATTTCATCGATTCCTGCAACAGCTTGACCATCTCGTTTTCCAACTGTGAAGAGAACGACTCTTCCAACAATATAGCCACAATCCGATCCTTGTCGAATTGGGGAGAGAGAATCTCCCTGAGGAGAGCAAGGAGTTTCTCGTGTGCTGATTTGGGAAGACTACTTGACCTGGACAGGCCAAGACCCCTTTTCTCTTCAGCAATAAGTTGACGTCCTTGGCTGAATGCTACTCTCAAATCGGATTCGAGACGACTGCTGACTCTGAGATCGACGGTGAAAACTGCAGGTACTGTCCTAAGAATTTCCTCTTTGTTTTGATACGTGGCCTCCTCGTCTAAGACGGCAAAATCATAGGGAGCTTCAATGGTTCGGTCAGCAATATCTCCCACCTGGTGGTCGGGAATATCTTGGAACTGATAGCCTAACACTAGGAGAGTAATTAAAAGGGCAATGCCAGTTACCGATAAAATCTGAAGCAGCGTCAACTCACCAAGTAGGCTACCTCCCACTCTACGGAGCACGCTAGAGCCCTTCACCAGATGGTTTCCTAGTTTGGATTTAGTAGTGGTTTTTTTGGCCATTCAGATACTCGACACTGTCCGGGAGACGCTGATCCTACGCCCTCCTGGGAGTCTGTTTGTGCCAAATGCTACGGTGTCGAGGGCGCGATGAGATGCCGATACGATGCCACTGAGCGTCGGAAAAAAGGAAGGCCAAAACCACAGCGGGCGCAGACAGGGGTGGCCGGCAATCTCTGTACCCTCCTTTTTGCCGATGCATACTCGTACCGTCTCCTTGTTATTCCTCGACCTGGCTTCGACGCACCTATCCGCAAACATCATCAGCTTTATGAAAGAAACAGAATGAACTTAGATGCGCGGAAAGAGCAGGAAAAGAAACGCATAAAGAAGCGAACCCATGCCTCCCGAGCGTATACTGTATCATAGGGCGGAATCGAAAACGAAATCACCGCGCGAGGTTTTACACTCGACAACCAAATCCAATATTTACTTTAATCCTCAAATCGCTTGAACAAAAGGCAAGCATTGGTCCCACCAAAACCAAACGAATTCGACAAGGCGTACTGTATCGCCACCTTCCGGGCCTGATTTGGAACATAATCCAGATCACATGCTGCATCCGCGTTCTCCAAGTTGATCGTGGGGGGAACAATCTGATGTTGGAGCGTCAGCACGGTGATGCCTGCTTCCAGTCCTCCCGCTGCGCCTAAAAGATGACCTGTCATTGATTTGCTGGAACTGACCGCCAACCGATAGGCATGTTCTCGAAAGACTTTCTTAATCGCGAGGGTTTCCACTCGATCATTCGGTGGAGTGCTGGTCCCGTGGGCATTGATGTAATCGACTTCTTCCGGTTTGATCCCGGCGTCCTGAAGGGTCACCTCCATGACACGGATTGCTCCGGATCCATCCTCACGTGGTGCCGCAATGTGGAAAGCATCTCCACTCATCCCATAACCAACGATTTCAGCCAGGATAGGAGCTCCTCGGCCAAGGGCTCGTTCCAATTCCTCCAGGACCAAGATACCCGCACCTTCCCCGACCACAAAACCATCGCGGTCCCGGTCAAACGGACGACTCGCCTTTTCTGCCTCATGGTTACGAGTTGAAAGAGCTTTCATCGCCGCAAATCCTCCCACCCCCATCGGGGTAATGGCAGCTTCGGATCCGCCGGCAATCATGGCATCAGCGTCGCCTCGTTGAATAATTCTGAAAGAGTCACCCAACGCATGGCTACCTGCTGAACAGGCAGTGCAGGTGGCCGAATTAGGTCCCTTAGCCCCAAACCGAATAGAGACCTGTCCCGCTGCCAGATTGACAATACTCGACGGAATGAAAAATGGGGAGATCTTCCGCGGTCCCCTACTGAGAAAATTCCTATGCTCTCGTTCAATGGTCTCAAACCCACCGATACCTGAAGCAATGTGGACCCCAACTCGCTCAGCATTGTCTGGCGTAATCTCCAGGCAGGCGCTGCGAACAGCATATTCACTAGCGGCGATCGCATAGACGATGAATCGGTCCATCTTGCGAACATCTTTAGCGGCGACAAAAGACAATGGGTCGAAGTTTTTGACCTCACCAGCAATCGTCGTAGAAAAATCGGTGGTATCAAACCGCGTAATGGGACCGATACCGCTTTTACCCTTTAAAAGCCCTTCCCAGGTCCTCTCGGTATCCAAACCGACCGCTGATACCAGACCGATACCAGTTACAACGATTCTTCTTTTCAAAAGGGAGTCACTCCGGAAAGTATTACTTGTGATGAGCCTTGATGTAGTGAACGGCGTCTTGGACGGTCTGGATTTTTTCTGCGTCTTCGTCTGGAATCGCGATATCAAAATCCTCCTCAAACTTCATCACTAGTTCGACAGTGTCCAGCGAGTCCGCACCAAGATCATCCACAAAATGAGCTTCTGGAACCACATCCGAGTCATTCACTCCCAGTTGATCAACGATGATTCCTTTCACTTTTTCGTCAAGAGGTGCCATGTATCCTCCAATAAATAAGATCTTCGATGTTCTTAATCACTACATGTACATTCCGCCGTTTATATTTAGCACATGCCCTGTAATATATCTAGCTTCTTTTGAGGCCAGAAAGCACACGCCCCAAGCCACGTCCTCAACAGTTCCGATCCTCTTCAGAGGAATCAGATCTCGCAGCTGTTGGCCTGCCTTTTCTCCCAATTGGCTTGTCATTTCCGTCTCAATAAATCCGGGCGCAATGGCGTTGACTGTAATGTTGCGCGAAGCAATCTCCAGAGCCAAGGCCTTCGTGAAACCAATAATCCCCGCCTTGCTCGCCACATAGTTGACTTGCCCGGGATTTCCCATCTCAGCGACCACCGAGGCAATGTTGATGATTCGCCCATACCGATTCCGTACCATGCCTGGGATCACTTCCCGGGTGACACGATAAACTCCATCCAGATTAGTCGACAAGACCTCTCGCCACTCTTTTTCTTTCATGCGAAGCAGCAGATTATCACGGCTGATTCCCGCATTGTTCACCAGAATATCGATTTTCTTGAAATACTTCAGGATCTCGCATACGGCACTTTTCACACTAGCCTGTTCCCGAACATCCATCCGCACCGCCAGAGCCTCCTGACCTCGACCACGAATCTCTTCTGCCAGAGCTTCGATCTCTGCTTCCGAACGGCTGGTTACCACCACATGGCTCCCATGGTCCGCTAGAACTTCAGCGATTTTTCGGCCGATTCCGCGAGAAGCGCCGGTCACTACAGCCATCTGACCGGAAAAGTCACGTAAACGAGTTGGGCTGTGCTTAATGGTTTGCATGAATAGGTAAAACCTAAATACTCAGGCTCATCAATCCACTCACTTTTATGGTAAGCGAGACGCAACCTCCTTCTAGTAATCGACAGGTTACTAGCACCTTGTCGTACGACTTCCTTCTGGTCGCCTCGCAAACACCGTAGGCTCGGATGCAAGGCCTGCCGATCGAGGTAACGCTGCCGAGTTCTCGTCGAGGGGGCACTACCCAGCAAACGAATCAACACCGCTACCACCCAAATAGCGATAGTGGTTCGTGTCCGCTGGACAACGTTGTGAATCGTGGCCAAGGCTATAGGGCACATCGACTCCTCATCCTCGCCTAACCAGTGACCATAGATCCCTTATAGCGCACGACTCCACGTAGGATTTTACTACGGGCTGCTACATTTCCTCCACCTCGATCACTTGACGACCTTTGTAGTAGCCACAGTGCGGACAAACCCGATGAGAAAGCATCGGAGTTTCACAGTTACCGCATTTGGAAAGATTCGAAGGGTTAAGAGAGTCGTGGGCTCTTCGCCTTCCCCTTCTTGATTTGGAATGTCTACTTTTGGGATTGGCCATGGTCTCAACCTCTGTTTGTCATTTTGGTTTGTCCACTCTTTTTTTTCAAGTCCGACAACATCATCAAACGGGGATCAGCAATTTCATGCACACAATCGCAAGTGCCCTCATTCAGATCGTTTCCACACTGATCACAGAGTCCTTTGCAAGCCTCCTGACAGATCGTTTTCATGGGAATGTCCAGCACAATCTGCTCAGAAATTATGTTCCGTAGATCCAATTCCTCGTTGCGATAAAAACCCACCACCAGTTCCGTATAGGTCAGAGCGAATTCTTCTCCTTCTACCTCCAACAGGGGGTCAGGCCAGTATTCCAAGTTGAAATCTTTTTGGAGTGGATGCTGAAACCACTTTAAACAGCGACAACATTTCAGTCGCAGTTCAGCCTTCAACATTCCGGTCACTCGCACCTGATCGTTGGAAAGCGTCACTTTTAATTCGGATCTGGCTAGACCATCAAGCGAAATAAAATGATCATGCAACTGCAGTTCTTCATCCGTGAAATCCATTTCAAAAACAAGTGGCTCTTTCCGCTCTCTTAACTCCTTGATTTTAAATAACATGCCTACAAAGCCCCTTTTTTTATGTGATAGCAACTTTTACGTTACTTGCCAGGGAGTTGTCAAGATGAGTCAAAACGCGTGGCGAATGGAGTTGGGGTAAAAAATCCCTGTAGTCTTTACGGATCGAAGTAATTGAAAAGGTATGTTATAAAAGTTATCCGCATCACAAAATAAGGAGAGCTCATGGCACGAGTCTCAAACAGGGAGAACCCCACGAATTACATCAAGGCTTATAAACAGGCCAGTTTACATGTTCTCGATCGAATTTCCGAGACCGAGATCACCCATTTGATAGAAATACTTTCACAGTCCCTCCGCCTTAAAAGACAGATCTTTCTCTGTGGAAATGGCGGAAGTGCAGCAACCGCCTCTCATTTTGCTAACGATTTGGGCAAAGGAGCCTCACTTGGACGTGAAAAGCGATTTCGGGTGCTCGCCCTTACCGACAACGTCCCCTGGATCACTGCCTTAGCCAACGATACCGATTATTCACACATTTTTGTCGAACAGCTGAAAAACTACGCCCAGCCCGACGATGTCCTCATTGCTTTTAGCGGAAGCGGGAACTCACCCAATGTTACCCAAGCCATGGAATGGGCCAACCAGCATAAATTGATCACCATCGGAATCACCGGACGTCCGGGAGGGAAACTTCGCCAGTTGGCCCAATACCAAGTCTTCGTTGAGTCATCTCACATGGGACATATAGAGGAAGGACACTTCTTGGTCCAACATTTGGTGGGTTATTACTTCATGGAGAATCCCACGTAAAATACTCAAACCCTAGTTGATTGAAGATTCGACAAATCAGGTTATAAACCAGCGGCTCCCACTGGCAGCCCGCTTGTTTGGCCACTATAATTCTGTCAAGAATGAAAGCAGAGTTTGCCATGAGGGGTCTTCTGGGAGTCTTTTTGTTGGTCAGCCTGTGCGGCACACTTCTAGCCGCCAACAGTCCCCAGGTTAGCAGAACTCTCGATGGTAAACCCAAATTATTGCTCCTTCTCATCATCGATCAGGCTCGCTATGAATATTGTGTTCGATTCCGTCCCGCTCTGAAAGGGGGATTCAAACTGCTTTTGGAACGAGGCGTGTCCTTTACCAGTGCTCATCATCGTCATGCTCTTACCACTACTGGACCGGGGCACACCTCCCTGAGCACAGGCTTCCATCCGAGCCACTCGGGCATCATTGCCAATCAATGGTACGATCGGGATACTCGGCAGCTTCTCTACTGTGTTTCCGACCCTCGGTCACCCATAATCCCTCTCAGCGGAAGCCTTCCGGAGGAAAATCCCGAAGAAGATTCGCAGTCGGTTTCAGGAAGGTCTCCCAGAAACTTGCTCGTCACGACCCTGGCCGACTGGATGAAGCGGAAAAATCCCAATTCACGCGTTTTTGCCGCCAGCAGAAAGGATCGCTCGGCAATCCCCCTGGGCGGAAAGAACGCCGACGCGGTTTTCTGGTTTGATGCAAGCTACGGAAACTTTGTGACAAGTCGCTATTATTCACAAGGTTATCCGAATTGGGTTAAACAGTTTCACACCCGGAAGATCCCTGATTCCCACTTCGCAAAACCCTGGGAAGCGCTCCCGATAGCAACTTCCGTTTACCGAACTCTAGAAATCGAAGCGATAGACCAGCGCGCCTTTGAAGGCGGTTTTCCCTATTCCTTCGGAGGCCCCTCGCTCTTTCCGGATGACATCTTCTACAACGAATTTGCTGGCTCTCCTTATATGGACCTTTATCTCGTCCAATTTGCTAAATCTCTGATCGAAAACGAATCACTAGGAAGTGATCGTGACATTGACTTCCTCGGCCTCTCTTTCTCAGCCCTAGACTCCGTCGGGCACAACTACGGTCCCAATAGTCCTGAGGTTTTGGATGCTTTTCTTCGGCTCGATCTGATGTTGGGTGATCTTCTTAAATACGTGGATCAAAAAATTGGTTTGGAACATGTCGTGATCGCCTTGAGCGCAGACCATGGAGTCATGCCTTTGCCGGAATACTTGGCCTTGAAAAAGCAACCTGGAACAAGGATTGGTGTCGAGGATATCCTGTGTTTCCAAAGTGTTGGAGAGAAACTCAAGGTTAAATTTGGTCGTGATAAGTGGCTGCTCCATGGCCTCTATCTTGACTATGAAACCTTGGACAGACACAACCTGTCTCGACAGGATGTGGAACGTGAGCTGGCTCGACTCATCGAACATTGTCCAAGTGTGGTCAAAGTCTGGACACGAACCGAGTTGGAGTCGTTTCCTGTCAACCCTCCTCCGGAGCTGCAACTATTTGTGAACAGTTTCCATCCGAAACGAAGCGCAGACTTGTTTGTCCAGTTCAGAGAATTCCATTTAAATTCAAGGGGAAAAGGGACGTCCCACGGCACGCCGTACGGGTATGACACCCATGTACCCCTTCTTCTCGTTGTCCCAGGAGTTCCAGCTCGAGAAATCTCAGAACCTGTGTTTACTGTTGATCTGGCACCTACACTGGCAGCTTTGTTGGACATCGCTGTCCCGGAAAACTTAGACGGAGTCGACCGAACTTTACTACTTTGGTGAAGGCTAGTAGGACTGACCCCGGAGAGTACGCGCCTTGTGTGATCCGTACTCTCCATCAAAAAGAGAGAGGACAACCCCCTCGCTAGGATTTCAGTTCGGCCTTGGTGATCTTCCCCATAGCATTTCTGGGCAGCGTGGGCACAAAGATTAGAGTACGGGGACATTTGTAACGTGCCAACGATTGGTGGCAATGGGCTAAGAGCATCTCTTTTTCGACCGTATAATCCGTCACCACAAAGGCCGTCACGCGCTGCCCTAGGTCAGGGTCAGGTAGGCCGAGTACAGCAGCTTCCCGAACTGCAGGATGCCCCTCAAGAACCTCTTCGACCTCACGGGCTCCGATCCGATTGCCTCCCGACTTGATGATGTCCAGCGCCAGCCTTCCAACTAGGAAATAATATCCCTCCGAATCTCGATAAGCCACATCTCCCGTGCGAAACCAACCCTGCCAAAAAGCCTGCTCAGTGGCTTTTGGATCCTTCCAGTAACCAGCGAAAACATTTGGTCCCCGGAGATGAATTTCTCCCGGCTGACCCGTCTCTTTAATCTCCCTCCGACTTTCGTCCAGAAGGCGGATATTCACCGATGGCAAAGGCAGTCCCACCGACCCGGGTTTTCGCCTTCTCTTGAAGGGGTTGGAGGTATTCATCAGGGATTCCGTCATACCGTAGCGTTCCAGCACAGTATTGCCAAACATCCGGCGGCAAATAAGGTGTAGATCCACGGGCATGGGAGCCGATCCAGTAATCGCCAGACGCAAACCGGGGAAACAGTGTTTTCGGTGGTCATAAACCTCGACAAGGCGCCGATACATTGTGGGGACCCCCATAAACATGCTGCACCGGTACTCTTTCAAAAGTTCCAACACCCGAACTGCATCGAATTTTTCCATCACTACGGCACTCGAACCAGTGAGTGCCCAACCATGGAGGCCGACCGCCAAGCCATGCACATGGAAGAGGGGCAGGGAAAGTAATAAACGATCCCGGGCCGTCCATTGCCAAACTTGAATCAGGTCTGTCAGATTACTTCGGAGATTTCGATGGCTCAGCAGCACCCCTTTGGGCCGGGAGGTCGTCCCGGAAGTGAAACAGAGCAGCGCGGCAGCCTCAGGATCACGATTTTCGGGAAAGTCCATAGACTCTCCCGCTAGGCTCGACCAAAATTGCGACGGAGCCAGGTAAAACTGTAGAGGAACTGGAAGGTGGTTCTCAGAAACCAATCCCGCAATTTCTGCCTTTTTGGCCACATAAACTAGTTCTTCCCTCGCCGTCGCTGCATTGACAGGTACACTGATAACACCCAACAGGTGGTTGCCGAACAGTGAAACGATCAATTCAGGAGAATTGGAAAGATGAAGACATATCCGATCCCCTGGTCGAATTCCCAACCGATACAGCATACAGGCATACCGCTCCACCCAGATGCTTAAACTCTTGAAGCTATAAGGTTGAGCAGAGCCCGAAACAGGGATGAACTCCAGAGCAAGACTTTGCGTTGAAGAGTCCCGAAAATATCTCATAGACAAACCTCACAGAGGACTAAAACGCTGCTAGGCTCAAATAGAATCGTCATCGCTAGCACTCACTTTCATGCATACGCATACGTTCGTGGCAAGTGCGTCACTTTTCACCGTTCCTCTGCCACGGACACTTCCGACTTTAGATCTCCTGTCGAGGATCTATGGTCGCTAGCCAGTTCTGAAGACCGATCTAGCAGTCAGTCCTTACTGGAACACTTCCTGAAACGCTTTTTGAAAAACTGGCTTCACTTCGGCTAGGCTCACTTCTCGGCTGAGTAAAGTGGTGAGCGAGGTGACCGGACATTCCACCAATCCGCATGGGTTAATCAACTGAAAGTAGCGGAGATCCGTATTCACGTTTAGCGCGAAGCCATGCATCGTGACCCAACGGCGCACACCCACACCGATCGAGGCCAGCTTACCTTTCTCAGTCCAGACCCCCGTCAGACCGTCCCTCCGAAAAGCCTCGATTCCAAAATAGCTAGTTGTGCGAATCAGACTTGTCTCCAATTCTCTGAGAAAACGATGAACATCGCGCTCCCGCACCCGCAGATCAAGATGGATATAGCCCACCAATTGTCCTGGACCATGGTAAGTGATGTCGCCTCCACGATTAGTTCTAACTAGTTCGATAGCATTGCCGTTCCAATCTCTTCGGGTTAAAAGATTTTCAGCCTGTCCGGTGCGACCCACTGTAAATACATGAGGATGCTCGAGCAAATAGACCGTTTCAGAGCGGCGAAACTCGGCAATCTGGCAAACCGTTTCTTCCTGTCTCGCTAAGGCTTCACTGAAGGAGAGCGCGCCCAGGTCGACAAAGAGCATGCATCTAGTCTAACAAAATCGTGGCGCGTAACGCGTAAACACTCGGCAGGTGGCGAGCAAGTCCCCATAGCGGTAGCAAGCTCCTGTGTTCTTTGGGCTAGAAGCGTTATTCCTCTATCTCTGAAAGTTTTTGTTAGAATAAACGATTAATTTGACTAGGGCAGATGCGAAAAATCGATAAGATCATTTATCAAGAGGTTAGTGCTCCTTCCGTGATTGCCCTATTGGTCTTGACCTTTGTCGTGTTCACCCGTGAGTTCGGCCGCTTAACTGAACTGTTGATCCGCAAAAACGCTGATGCAATGACCATTTGTGAGGTGGTCGTCTCTTTGCTTCCCAGCATCCTAATTTTCACTCTTCCAATCTCTTTCTTGATTGGAACACTCGTTGCTTTCAGTCGGCTCTCGACCGACAGTGAAGTGGTAGCTCTTCGTGCTGGTGGGGTGAGCCTTTATCAAATGCTTCGGCCCGTCTTGAAAATCGGAGTCGGCGTAGCGGTGATTACCCTCCTTTTCACCCACTTTCTTTTACCCGAAGGGAACTGGAACCTTCGTCAGCTTCGACACAAAGTGGGCTTACAGCCCGTCCGGTCCCAGATTAAGCCGCGGGTTTTCAACGAACATCTGCCAGGCATGCTTCTTTATGTTGAAGACATCAACCTGAGGACATCCTCCTGGAAAGGGGTCTTCCTAGCCGACACGACAGCTGGCGATAAAAATCGGATTATTTTATCCAAAAAAGGAGAAGTAGCCGTGCGTCCGGACGGAAAGAGTTTACAAATCCACTTCGAGGATGGCTCCGTGTACAAGGTTAAACCAGGCACCCCTGAAAAAGATAGCCTGATTCATTTTAGAAACCAGATTACTTTGATTACGCTTCCTGAAATAGAGCACACGATCACCAAACCGAAACGACCAGAAGACAAAACCGTCACTGAGCTTTTGCGGGATCTACGCCAGAGCGATCTTGAGTTGCACGGACCTAGTCGTGTTGAACTTCACAGCCGGACAGCACTTCCACTTTCCGCTCTGATCTTCGCTGTGCTCGGCGTCACGCTCGGTATCAGCTCTCATCGAGGAGGCAGAGGATACGGATTCGTGATCAGCGTGACCGTCGCCTTCATCTATTACGTGCTTTTCGCAACCGGGACACAGCTTGCAAAAAACGGTGTTCTTTCTACCTTTTGGGGCACTTGGGGAGCAAATCTCCTCTGGGGGCTAGCGGCCCTGTTGAGCCTTCGCTATGCGACGACAAATTCGCGTCTTCTCCATGCTATTAGGAATAGCCCATTTTTGATTAATTTTTTGGAACAGTGTTGGAAATCAGTTCGGGTAATCGAGCAATTCTTCCGCCGCAGCCGTGCTTACCTTGCCCGTTGGATTTGGTCCTTCTCCAGTGTCCGACTTAGGACGGCCCGAGTAATTGATCTCTACCTGGCAAGAAGCTTTTTCTTTTACCTGCTTCCTACCCTGGCTGTCTGTGTTGCTCTTTTCTATCTTTTCACCTTCTTTGAGTTGATCGATGAGGTGTTTACCAACAAGATTCCTTATGACCTTATTTTGGATTATTTCTTCTATTTGCTGCCACATGTCCTCATGCTCTTGGTCCCCATCTCGATCCTAATTGCGACACTGGTGACATATGGAGTCCTGGATAAAACCTGTCAGGTCGTTGCCTTCAAATCCTGTGGGATAGGGGTTTACCGGATAGCCCTACCCGTATTGAGTTTTTCGCTGGTCATGAGTGTCTTTATCTTCTTCATGCAAGAGAACATTCTTCCCTATGCGAATCAAAGGCAGGATAACCTGCGCAATGTAATCAAGGGACAACCCATTCAGACTTATTACCAATTAGGAAAAAACTGGATCTTTGGAAAGGGGAACCGCCTTTACAACTATAGTTATTTTGACTCCGAACACAACATCTTTGCAGAGATGTCCGTCTATGACCTCGATATCGGCGAAAATCGTCTGATCCAACACGTTTATGCCCAGCGGGCGGTCTGGGATGCGACTACTGCTAACTGGACTCTATTTCAAGGATGGCGCCGCAGCTTTGGGGGAAAGAAAACGGATTTCGAGACCTTTGAGAAAAAACAATTCTTTTTCCCGGAAAAACCCGAATACTTTGAACGAGAAGTTCAAGAATCAAGCAAGATGACATATGCAGAACTCGGAGCATATATTGACGAGCTTCAAAAAGGCGGATTCGAAATCGATCATTTGAAAACAGATCTGTACAAAAAGATTGCTTTTCCCCTTGTGAACTTCATCATGGCGATTTTGGGCATTCCGTTTGCTTTCTCTGTGGGGAAAAAAGGGGCTCTCTACGGAATCACGCTGGGAGTGTTGATCGGCATTGTTTACTGGGGTGCCTTTGGCGTTTTCGAAGTCTTGGGTGGCAATGGGCTGCTTTCTCCGTTGTTAGCGGCCTGGGGACCAAATATCCTGTTCGGAGCGAGCGGCTTCCTTTTTCTTTCTATGGTGCGCACCTGATCCGAGACGGCCAAGGTTTCAACTTTCAGGGGACAGACGACCGTCCAGCGGAAAGACCTGTACTCCGCAACTTGAAAACCCATGCTAGAATAACCGCTATGTCTCGCTTCATCCGAGATCTAGGTATCGCTAGTCGCCTCTTCAACAAACGAGGTCTGCCGGTCAACCTGATCTTCTTTGTCACTTCCCGCTGCAATCTGCTTTGCACGCACTGCTTTTACTGGCAGGAATTAAACGGAAGAAAAAATGAATTGACTTTAGATGAAATCAATACCATCAGTCAAAGCTTACCTAACCTCCTGTCCGTTTCCTTGACAGGCGGAGAACCTTACTTGAGAGCTGATCTTCCTGACATCGCTCAAGCCTTCGAACAAAACTCCCGTGTGCGCAATATTCAGATCCCTTCCAATGGCTTTTTAGTCGAGAAGACGATTACTCAAGCTGAGGAGCTACTCAAGAAGGTCCGCCGAGCCCGTGTTTGCACCGGAGTATCTCTGGATGGTCCCGAGAATATTCACAACTGCATCCGCCAAAATCCAAAGAGTTTCACACGTGCTTTGGAAACGCTGGCGGAACTTCAGAAACTAAAACCCTTTTTTCCAAACCTATCTGTAGGAGTGGCACTGACGTTTTCTGCTGCCAATCAGTCCCACCTCGATGAGTTTTATCGTTTTGTCGCCAAGAAACTTATTCCTGATGCGATTACCATCACCCTCGTCCGTGGTAATCCTATGGATTCCTCTCTGAAGGCAGTCAATCTGGATCTCTATCGAGCCTTTTCACACCGAGTCATTGACTACCGCCGAGCTCATCGGCTGAGGGACGGATGGACCGACAGGATGGTCGTAGCTAAGGAAGAGGAGAGCTATCGGCTCATCGCTGAGGCAGCCGTGGCGGTAAAGCGGATCTCTCCCTGTTACGCTGGCGAGTTGATCGGCGTCTTGAGTGAGACCGGAGAAGTTTATCTTTGCGAAACCCTCGATAAAAGCATGGGTAATGTGCGCGACTATGGATGTGACTTTCGCCAGCTTTGGGAAGCACAGCCGGCAAATGCGGCGCGGCGCTATCAAAAGCAACTGGGTTGCCAATGCACTTACGAGTGCGCCATGAGTGTCAATACCCTCTTCAACGCCAAGCGCTCTTTTCGAATCCTAAGGGGTTCCGTTTCATAAACACGCTAGCATTTGTAGCACCCTTTCGCCTGCACTCTCAGGCCGGGTCTTTTCCTTGCTCCTTATACTGACCTCGACCACCCCATTCTCAGCCAGCATTGAATTGATGGAACAAAGGACTACAGCACCGAAAACATGAGGGAGATTTCGGCCCAGAGCATCTCTACAAACAAAAATCCGGCGGCCTTAAGAACAAAGATTCCGCCGCGAAGACGACGGCAATAACGTAAGAAAGGTAGGTTACAAAGATAAAAGACAAGGAGCAGAAACAGGGCACTAGCGGCGAAGCCAATGTCCAAAAACGCCAACCCTCCAAAGATTACCACCGGACCGGGTAACAGCACCGAAATCAATCGTAACCAGCGGAGTCCTCGGTAGTAATACTTCTTGCCTTCCGCACTGATCGCCACTGTCCAAAGATCACGAATTCGCCTCCAATCTTCTCGGAAGATGCCATCGAGAGAATACCGCTTAAGGTGCCTGCCCTGGATCCTGCGATCGATTATAAATCGGTAACCCTGTGAACCAAGCGCCAACCCCAACCTAAAATCTTCTACCGTATGAAGTTCTGAATCAAAACCACCTGCCATTTCCAAAAGATCTTTCTTGATACAAAAGATCGGCGTATGCAAGAAAGGGCTGCGAGTCTCTGTGATCTTGTACAGAAAACACGTATAAAGGTTTTTGAAGTCGCTCAAAAAATCCTCCCAGGGGGGAGTTTCCGAGTACACTCCTAGAACACCTGCGATTTCCGGCAAGTGCGAGTACAGGTCAAGCGTTTCTCGGATCCAGTAAACACTTTGCTCCGGAAGCACGACATCGGCATCTACAAACAGTACATACGGATTTTGGGCATATCTCAATCCTTCGTTCCGCGCCGCAGCTGGTCCCCCGCGCTCATCTCGCTTCAAGGACCGAGTGGGAACGCCAGAAACTTCTGGGAAGGTCGAAATGACCAAGCTAGTGCCATCGGTGGAGCTATCGTCTACTACCAGAATCTCGGTGTTTGCCAAATCATTCTGAAACAGAGCCTCTAGACACAACCTTATCTCAGGCACTGCGTTATGGGCCGGAATGACAATCGAGATCGCATAGGATTTGGCCAAAGCAGCCTCCCGATTTGACAGAGCCATTTTGAATTCTGTTTCCGAAGGCAATTGAGTTTCTTTCCCCTTTACAAAACAGACAAGAGCATCGATATTAGGATACCCTTTCGGAGTTTCAGGTTTCAAATTCTAGTTTTCAGATTTCGGATTTCAAATTCCGCCATAACACAGCCTGACTTTGGTCTGGAAGATCCCAGGTCCTGACGCGCTGCCAGTCTCCTTCTTTTAACTTGCTATACACCTCGCTATTGAAATGCGTGATAAAAGAGACGCCCTGAAACCCAGTCTTTTCGACCACAAAGTCCAATGACATAAGAACATCAATTCCATTGGAAGACTGACCTAATCGTTGGACATCCTGCCGACAACCTTGTCTCAAACCATATAGTTTTAGGCCGTGGGGATGAAAATGGGCCAAGTCCGGTACAAAACCGACGGAACTGCCACAGGGAATAGCGTCGAGTATATCTTGATACCGCCAGTTCTGGCACCGAGGCGGCCCGGCCACGTCAAAGTAGTGAGACTGGTAAAGCACCCACTCCCGCTGTAGAGATTGATAATCGGCCACCCTTCCTTCGAAGAATGCGATCTTCACTGGATGAAAGGGCAACCGGAAGGAAACACTCACAAATTGAATCGAGGCTACCACAAAGATTCCAAGTGCCCAATTTCTACGGTGCCTCCAGGGATAAATGAGAAGGACTGCCAGGGGTGGGACCAAAGGAACTGCAAAGCGAGGATCTTTTGGTGTCACAAATAGGAGAAACAGCAGTCCTCCCAAGATCCAGAACCAAAGAAAACCGAGTCGGCTTTGAATTCGTCCACAGTATCTCACGAAGAAGACCCCACTCCAGAGCGCGAAAATAGTGAGTGGCAAATAAAGATAGTAACTACAAAGAACTCGGGGATAATAAATCCACCCGAGTACGCTGGCTAATCCCGGTTCACCGTGACGAGGATCAGGCTGCCAAGGGATCAACGAGGACTGCCCCGTGGTGGGATATCGTTTCAAAAGATGATCTAAATTTGGAAGGTACCAACAGAAAACAATCGGAGCTGCTAGAATCGAAGCATCCATCGCATTGAGTAGAGATCGCTTCCGATCCGGCGAGTAAATGAGCACATAAACCAGAGGGGAAAAAAGATACAGAGGGAAAGTCCATTTGGTTAGCGTTCCAGCCGCACAGGCTAAACCAAAAGCTAAAGTCCATGCTTTTCCCTGCAGTAGATTACTTTTCAATAAGCAGTAGCCCGCTGCCGCAACCCACCCCGCAAGAGGTACATCTAAAAGCGATACCCGGCTTACCCAGGCGGTAAATGGAAAAAGCAGGGTCAGCAATCCAGCCCAAACTGCCACTTCTTTGTCCATATAAAAAGATGCGATACCGAATGTGCAATAGGAAAGTAGCCATAATCCTAGGAGATTTGAAAGCAACGCTAGAAATTGAGTTTGGGAAAAAAAACTCAAAACCACAGCTTCCTGAAGATAATACAGGGGAGGATAATGGGAGGTGATCTGTCTGAACTCTTTCAGGAATCGCCCTTCCTGCCAGGCTTGACGGTATTCCCACCCTTTCAGTTCATGATAGGCAGCATCCCACACTGGTGGTGTGTCGTTGCTAACTTCCCAAACGAAGTGAACCACTAGAATCAGTCCAAACAAAATCAGAAACCAGAATTTTGGTGCTATTTTCTTTCTTCCTCTCTCATTGTGGGTTTCAAATTGGGTATGCTCTTATGTGGAATCCACCATGTACACGGTCAGATTACATCTCTTACGGGTAATTTGCTTCTTCTTGTTCTTTCCCATCGCTTTGTGCATCTCCGAACTCTCCATCCGGTTCCTCAACCTCAAGGAACTGGGAGAACCTCGCCACGACGTCGTCGAGGTTTCTTACATGCCCACCAAGCTCAAGGCCAATTATCAGGGTACCGTAATGTGCAAACCATTTTCGACTAACCAATACGGATTCCCCAGCGACAGTAATTTACGTCGTACACCTCCTCCAGGTGAATTTCGAATTCTTTCCCTGGGAGACTCCGTGGGAATCGGCTTGGGAATTGAACCCTCCGCTCGTTACACGAAGGTCCTGGAAACAAACCTTAACAAACACGAGGCCTCTGAGCGATTTCGAGTCATTAATGCCGCTGGCCAGGGATATAGCCCTTCCAGTTATTATGTCTACTTGAAACAAGAGGGGAGGCAATTCGAACCACATATGGTGATCATCGCAATTGAGTTGTGTAACGACATCACAGACGAAGCATTGTTGAGATGGGAGACCCTCCATGACGAGCCAGGGGTTCCACAAGCAGTGCGTGGCGGCCGATATGTAGTAGGATGGGATGGCAATCTCTTAGGTACTGTCTCCTTTGGCCCTTATTTTTTTGAAAAGACGTACACTCATACGCTCTTATTGAGACGGGTTTTGAAACTCCTTTATCGATTGCACCCTACTGAGCCTTTTCACAGCCAACTGGATGTCACCTATTTCTCTCGAGATTTCGAAAAATTCCTCCTCGACGAAAAACGGCTCCAGTCAGGCTGGAAAAGGACCTTTGGGGCCTTGAAGGAGACCCACCGGTTTCTGCAGCGCCAGGGGATATTTTTATTGCTCTTGATCTTACCCTCCCGTTACATATTTGACGAAGACTCTGGTCAATCTGCTGATTTTGCCCGACAAATCCTAGACAAAGCGGTCAGGCTAGCTCGACAAGAACACATTCCTTATCTCGATTTTACCCACGAGATCGCGACAAATGGTGGCTCAGAGCTCTACTTTGACTTTGCCCATCTGACTGCGGAAGGAAATCGGATTATCGGAGACAAACTCTCCGAATACTTGATTACAAAGCACCCGACCATGAATCCCAGCAGCCCGTGAAATCAGGTAGTGTCCATAGCCTCTTCTTTCTCTCGCGATATAGGCTCAAGGTTATCTCTATAGATGACATGTCATTTATGGTACAGAACACTATAACCACCCGCCGGCTAGATTCCCCCAAGGCTTACTTTCAATTACATCGATGAGCCCGACTGTGGGGGATCCTCCAGGCATGGCCAACGGATTTCTGTGCTCAGGTAGATGCAATGTGCGACGCGTACGTTCTGGACACCTTGTTTTAGCTGTATTCCCTGGGTTTACCCCAACGCGAGGCTAGCTGAAGCATCTGACGAACGGTCTCCAGATCTATTGGACTTACCCGACCGGCGGGGATGCGCAGCTTGGTCACCCGTTCCAACTCCATCAGCACTTCCACGAGGGCAAAGGAATCGACCAGACCTGAGGAAACCAATGGTGTATCCTCACTGAGTTCAACCTGAGGATCAGCCAAGATCTCGTAAATCAGAAAATCAATCATCTGTTTAGCTCTGGTGTCCATCACTCTAGGAATCCTTTGCTGTCGGTATTATTTAATTTCGGGTTCTCTCGTAGGAACTTACAGCGGTTTGTGGAACGAGCTGGCTTGCCCGCTGTACTCTTCACCACCCACCTGGGGGGCACCAGATAAACAATAGGCGCGACTACCTCAATCTCCGCTAGAATCCTCGCCCGAATCTCGGTTGAAATCTGCCGTTTCTCCTTCAAGTCTTCCTCATCGTGGACTTCACCCACCACTACCAAGTCCTCTGTCCCCAACTCTGGATTGTAAAGACCAAAGGCGACAGCACGACCATCATGGATATGCGGATCACTGCAAACAATCTCTTCAACATCCTGGGGATAAAGATTCTTGCCTGCTACTATTACGACATCATCCTGGCGGCCAATTACATAGAGTTCACCTTCCAGCACAAACCCTCCATCTCCCGTCCAATACCAGCCATCCCGCAGTACCTTTCTAGTCAGATCAGGCCGATTATAGTAGCCCTCGAACAGTGAATCACTATGCACTAGAATTTCTCCCTGGTGACCTTCTGGTAGGTCGCTGCCGTCTTTAGCGACAACCCGAACCATATTCGAATCCATATGCCTGCCACAAGCAACCAGCGAGATGGCAGCCGGGTGATCAGCAGTCACTATCTTTATCTTCCCTTTGCTCCAGAGAAGATTGCGCTCAACCCAAATTGTTCGTGGACAAGAGACTCCGTCCACAGTGGACTGGGTTACAGCAAATGTGTTTTCGGCCATCCCGTAACTGGTTTGCAACGATGTGCGAGAAAGCCCAGAGGAGCGATAAACCTGGTAGAATTCTTCCATACTCTGGGCCCGGGCCGGTTCGGAAGTATTGATCATGACTCGCATCGGGGAAAGATTCAGACTCCCACACTCCTCAGGTGGTACACGGCGTGCCATGAATTGAAAGGCAAAGTTAGGAAGCCAGCAAAGCGTGCACCGATACCGACTGGCCAACTGCAGAAAGGAGCCGGGCCGCAGAATCCAATCCGTGGGAGACTGCATCACCACACGCAAGTGGCACACTAAAGGCAGGATGAAACACGCTATCAAACCCATGTCGTGGTAAAGAGGGAGCCAACTCACGATTCGGTCCTGGCGTGTGAGGCGAAGTGCGCTCACAAGATTCCTCAGCTGGTTCAGTATGGTACGATGGGACAGTGCTACCCCCTTCTGAAGTCCGGTTGTACCCGCCGAGTGTTGGAGAAACGCAACGTCGCTGGCGTTCGCTGGTGTGAAAGCTGGTTTCTCACCCACTGGTTCATACATCTGTTCATCCACCTGCAGTAGACAAGTCTCCCTATTGCGGAAAATATGCCCAATAAACTCCGGCGAAAGCGCCCGATCAAGAACTATCAGATGAGCCTTGATATTTTTCGTTACTCCGGCCAGCCCGCGTTGATATTTTTGCGGATCAACTTTGAACGTGGGGTAAGCCAGGATAGTCGGAACGGCACCCACCAAGATTGCCCCTATAAAACCCGCCATCAGAAGTATGCCCTGAGGAATAATGAGTACTACAGGTTCGCCCTGCCTCAAAGCGGCCTTTTGATATCTCACCGCAAAGTGCTGGGCGAGACCTAGAAAGCGTCCGAAAGTGAATGTCTCATCCTCGACACATCGACCAGGATGATGCATCGTGACAAAGGGTTGGTCCCGAGGCGCCTTGAAGATAGCATCGAGCAGAGTCTTAGATGTCGGAAGTCCACCTACCATGTCACAAAGCCCAGATTGAATCATGACCGAAAAACTCTTTTAGTAGTTCGTTCCTGAAATAGCGCAACCATGGTCGATTGGGCTTGCGAGTTGAAATAGCGAAGCGACAAAGAGTCGATGTTAGAGCATTGTCGACAACAAGTACCCAAGAAATCACCGCACTCCCCCCAGTTCTGCGAATCGTAGCAGGACGCTCCCCTTTTCTTTGTCGCGCCTTCACGAAATTAGGACCCTCGTGCTGGAAACGATTGTCACAATATTTCGGAAACACAACACTAGAATTGCACATAAACAAAGGGTGAAGCTTTCTCACTCCAGATGATAACCCAGAGAAGAACAGTAGCGCGGTAAACAGGTGAGACGAGCCAGAGAAAACGACTCACATACGGGCCAAATTGCCAGCGACATAGCATTTCACGTCCTGCAATGTAACCGAAGTATCCAGCGACAACGAGGCCCACCAAGAGATACAAGTTCCATTCCATTATCCCCTTCATGTATGTCGTCGGCGAGAGGAGTGTTCGAATCATCAAGATGGCCTGAGTCAGACTGTTAGCTCGGAAAAGTAACCAGCCGACCGAGATGAAAACAAAACTCATTCCCCAAGAGAGGGCAGTGCTTACCCATTTCGGCCAGTTGATGGTCAAAAATCGAGTACGTTGAACTTGTTGTAACTGCCGATACGCCACCAATAACAGACCCTGATAAATACCCCACAGCAGAAAAGTACTGCCGACACCGTGCCATGACCCAAAAATCATCATAGAAAACACTAGCATCACGCTGCGCCAACTCGAGCTGTTTCGTTGCAAAGCCAGGGGGAAAAAGAGGTAGTCGCGAATCCAGGACGAGAGTGACATATGCCAACGACTCCAAAACTCAACAGGTGTACGCGCCAGATAGGGGTCGTTGAAATTCTCCCGTAAGCGAATCCCGAAAAGTCGGGCACAACCGATTGCGATGTGGGAATAGCCGGCAAAGTCAAAAAAGATTTGAAAGCCAAACCCAATCGCTAAAATCCAGACGTCGAATCCTCCCCAACCACTGGAAACCTGATCGAAACCAGCCGTAACTCCCTCGCCTGGACGAATACCACTAGCAAGAGTGTCGGCAAGAACAATTTTCAGGAATAAACCGGTAATAATACGACGAATACCAACAATCAGGTCCTGGCGAGACAAACGAGAGGATTGTCGAAATTGGGGTAACATCTCTGTGATACGAGAGATGGGACCCGAAAGGATATAAGGCCAAAACGCCATATAGAGCAAGAATTCATTCAATGCCGGGCGCTTCTCATAACCTCGGTATACATCTATCAGATAGCTCATCGCTTGGAAGCTATAAAAAGAGATTCCAATCGGAATAAAGCCACCAAATGGATTCTCTCTCATCTCTGTCACTACCAAAGCCACCAAGGCATCGGCATATTTGAACGAAAGAAGGACTCCGATATCCACCGACAACCCTATCGAGAGCACAAGAGCTGTGGGCCGATGCCGTAGGACACGACCCCAGGCGTAATTAAAGACAGAACAGGCTAAGAGGAGCAGTGTAAACGACAGACTCCAGGTCGCATAGAAAAGATAACTGGCAACAAGAAGGACCCCCCGACGCGCAGGAGCACGAGACAAAAACGTCACTGCTATCCAAATAACAGTTACCAACGCAAAATAGGAAAGGCTGTGAACGTTCATCAGCGATTAGGGAAAATTAGGTAGTAGTTCCTTATTTCAGAGTCTCCTCCATTTAAAAGCCTTGAGAATTTGCGCAACAATAGGTAATTGTTCCTCTTTTTCTTGCGCTTTGGTAGACGGACCGCATCGTTGTCACCAATGCCTTTCCTGCTGGGGAATTGAGCCTCGGTATTTCTCTTTAACCTTGAATACATTGATCCATTCCCAGTTCTCCCCCGTGGTGATGCTGAACGGTAGGATTCCCCAACCTGTGCTGTAAAATCCGGCATGAGAAGAAAAATCAAGAATGCGAATCGGGTGTTTTATTGGAACGTGACGCTGTTCAAGAAGATCGGAGTATCGATCTTCGTCGTAAAGTGTGACCCACGGGCTGGCGACATAAGGTTTCACAATAATATCTCCTGGTTTTGGTCCCGTCCCGATTCGTGTGATGATTCGTGCTCCTCCCTGCTCCAAGTAATAGCGAAATCCCCACTCCCCTGTAAACCAAACAGTCTGCCCCGGCCGCATGTAATCTTCACAAATCTCCCGGGCAACTTTGCGGTATGCCGCCGCACACTGGTGATCCGCGGAGCTGATGGTCAATCCGTAGACACCCGTCAGCATCACTGCCAGGAGCACTAGATTTCTTAGGAAATAGGGATTCTTGACTCTATTTTCCAGCGCCCTTAAGCAAAACAGGATAACGGGCGGTAAGGCGAGCACACAATAACGTGCTGATCCAGAGTAGTAGAAGAAAAGGGAAGAAAAAAAGACACCAAAAAACCACAACAGCAGCACAATCGCTCTTGAGTGTTCCTGCGAGGACACAATTGTACTCGGGTAAGGTTGAGTTGAAATGACACCACATCGTCCGGGCAAAGGACTCTCTTCAACAATCTTGGCCCACAAGCTCTGATCCGTGCCCAACGGTACTCTTGATGATGCTCGAGTGACCCAAACCCGAAAGCACAATTTCAGGAAAGCAGAAACAGTCAAAAATCCCGAGGACATAAACAGGGCAAAGAGAAAGATGTGCAACTCCGACCAGTTTGTCCACCAAATATAAAAAGGCACAAAACTAACCAGGAATACTAAAAGAAAAAGGCGTAGACTGATCCTCCCCGCGAAAGCGCACCACAAGACAGCCGGGAATACAAAAACTGCTCCTACATTGAGCATGAAACTCAGTGCCTTGACTACCATGAGTTGTGACGAAAAAAAATCACGCTTGTCCATGTGCAGAAAGGTATTGAACAGAACAAAACGATCGTAATAAAAATATGCACGTAGATACCAGATGCCCCACAAGAGCACTGGAAGAGCGAGAAGACAAACGATTCCCACTGCAGACGGCCTGCAACTTAGCCTATCGTCACTGCGATCCCTTCTCATGATAAAGCAGGCCGCCATCAACAAAATCAAACCCCCACTGAGCAGAGAAATAAAGCCTGCGGCCAGAAGGCTCAGCCCACAAGCAATCCAATCGCGCCGTCGTCCCTGTCCTTCCACAATCCTTAAAAAGTGGAAGAGTGAGACGATCCAAAAGGCCAACAGGGGAATGTCGGTCATCACACTGTGACTGAGAACCAGGAAGACAGGAGCGAGGACCAGTAAGCAAGCCGCAGCTAAAGGAAAACGTACGTACCTTTTAGCCAGTTGGTGAAATCCCAAAGCAGCCAGGAGGGGAAAAACCAGAAAGGCGAGATGATAAATCCACTCCGCTTGACTCCCCGTGATCATATAGATGAAAGCGATCAGATAGGCGATTAAAGGCAGGTGACTATGACTAGCGGCCTCGGGGGAAATGAGACCCTCAAAAACAGGAGAATAATCATAGGGGAAAAAAGGCTTTTCAACAATATTGGCTGCAACTTCTAGATAAATGCGATCGTCGATGTGAAAAGCCTGGCCCACAAAAGGCAGATAGGTGGCCGCCACGATCAGCACAAGAAACAATTGTGGAGATACCCATCGCCAGTTCGAGGCCCTATACTGTCTCGCTAACTGAAGCACGGTCTGCCACTTTCGAAATGCGAGAAAACTTGGACAGCTGGGCCTGGTGGAAAACTCGAATATATATTTTTTCCAACAGGCGAATCAGTGGAATTTCGGGCATGAATTCGAAAAATCGCCAACGGAAACGCATTTTCAGATAATGGTAGTAAAGCCAGTAGATACCCACCAAAACCACCTTGAAACGGTGGTCACAGAATCTTTCAAAGGCTCGCCGCTCAAAGAATCGACTCATCACATTCACCTTACTGATGAATTTCTTCTGGCGTTTGGAAAGGAAAGGATTATTGTTCTCACCAAAGTGAAAGTGACTCCATCCCTCCAGGGTTTCCGGAAATTTCATCCCGTAGACAAGACGAGCCTTGTCATACAGGGTTGTTCCGGGATAAGGGGTGTAAATGGACACTGGAGCGACTCCTGCGTTCTTATTTGACTTCAGCAGCTCAAACATAAAGTCCACGGTTTCCAAAGTTTCTTGCCGCTCTTCTTTAGGAAATCCGGCCATGAAACCATATTTGACATACAGATCGGACCGGGACAACATCTGATTGACCTCCCGAACTTGCTCGAGGGTGGTTCTCTTCAAGATCTCCCGGAGACGGGCTGGAGATCCCGATTCCACCCCCACCCACAGCTCTTTAAATCCAGCTCGGTAGAGTTTTTCGATCATTTCATCGCTCTGCCGATAAAGATAATCAACGCGACACGGCACCTGAATGAGAAGATCGAGTTTTTTCTTGAGTAGGAAATCGCAGATCTTTCGGACTCGACGAGGGTTACCAAAAAAATAATCGTCTTCAATGAAAATCGCTTTAATTGCAAATGTTTTGACCAAATGAACGATGTCTGAAACGACTCGCTCGGCCGAGTGATAGCGAAAACGCCGCTCATTAAACTTCAAGTTGTAGCAAAACTCGCAGTCAAACGGACAGCCACGGCTCGTCACAATCTGCAACTGGGCTTCTTGCGTCGACGGAGCCTGGGTAAAATAATGATCCATCTCTAAAAGATCATAGTTGGGCCGCGGGATCACATCGAGATCTTCAATCATGGGACGCTTGGGACCAAATTTTACGCGCCCCCGATCTTTGTATCCGATGCCTGGCACTTGACTGAGATCCTTATCTTCTCTCAAGCAGTCTGCCAATTCAATAATGCTGATCTCGCCTTCTCCCAGGATGACGATGTCGCAAAGATCATCCTTCAAAGTGGAGGTAGGACAAAGTGTCGGATGAACCCCTCCCCAAACGATGGGCAGGGTAGAGTCGATCTGGCGAACCGTTTGTGCAGCTTTCCGACCGCCCCGGATCTGCATACCGGTCATGCTGGAGATTCCCACCAGACAAGGAGGTTCACGACGAATAGAGGCAGCCACGTCTGTTTCAAAACTCGACGTAATCCGCTCGTCCAGAATCTCAACACGATATCCAGCCTGCTCGAGTACCGTACCCAAATACAGACAGGAGAGGGGAAGACCCACGTTGATCCCAAATATATCCATGCCGGTCATCGGGTAGATCAGTAAAACCTTCCCTAAGTCACCCTTCCCAGGGCTCTGCCAAGGATAGTTCAGGCGATGATCCATAGAATTCTGTTCGGGGGGGGCCTACTACCAGACATGGACAATGTACGCGTCATCCCCACAACCATCGCTTATATAGCTGTTCTACACTTGTCGTCAGCTGCGGGAGAACCTCACGCAAGTACGGTCGAAGCCGTATCAACGGCTTCACCCAGTAAGGATGATTAATGTAATCACACTGGCCACAAAGCTTCAATTGATCAAAGTTTTTTTTGTACAACCAGTGTCGTTTCTGATCAAACGCGTCCGAATGCCACACGTCATAAATACTTTGCCTTTTGATGTCTCCCACCGAATACTCCGCCTCGGAATCGAAACAACACATGGCCACCCGACCATCCGCCAAAATGGTGATGTAGTGGTAGAGGCGCTCACAAAAATTCACCTTGTTGGGGATCTGCCGGTGGTTCTCTAGTTTACCGGCCCAATTGAAATAGACTGAAAAGCGGACTTCATCGGCCTCTTGCCACACTTTTCGCAGCTCCTCGCGGGTATGCCGGTTCTCGGGAATCTCCACCATGGCGATAGAAACCTTAGGCTTTGATCGTCCCAACTGGTTTCTTCTGCGAAGTAAATGTAGGACGTTCTGCCGAACCTCACCGTATTTCAAGCCCAGCCGGATTTTCTCAAAGGTCTTCTCATCACCTCCGTCGATCGACACTATCACGCTGTCGAGCAAATCCTCTTGGACGAAGATTTCGGTTAACTGAGAGGTCAGCCGCGAACCATTGGTGGTCAGGTTCACGTGAGTTTCGGGAGCGACCCGACGGATGTAACGAAAGTAATCCACAACCCCAGGTACCAGTAACGATTCACCGTGCAAAAAGGGAAGAATTCTCTTGGCCTTGCGTCGCCCGCATTCATCGGCAATCTTTCGAAACAGACTCATAGACATGATCTCACGTTTTCGCTGCATCGCTGGCGTGGCGCAGATGGTACACCGCGCATTGCAGATATTCGTGAGCTCGATGTAGACTTGGTCCGGGAAGTCTGGGTAGTGGTATCTAACTAATCTTCTACCTGCTCTTAACCCCTTACCCATATCTCCTTAATTCCTAAACCACTGAAATCGCCAAAGCACTCGAGCACAAAACTCTCATCTGATTCTGTTACACCACCCCTAATTAACGCGTGACGCTTCCCCAAGCACAGATTGCGGCAAAAAGTTCCGCTCGATGGCTTTTAGGTATTTCTTACTCGAACGAAGGTTAAGCAACTTCGGGAGCATCCTGATAAACCGGAACCGAGTCAAGAAAAACAGTAGATATGCTTTTCGCTGCAGATGCCTGAGCTTCTTGAAATCAAAATCATCGGTCTTGATCTTCACCACTTTATGCAGATGATCTGCAGAACCGCCCCGATCATATAATTCTCCACTGAGGATCTGCCTGCTGAGCTCGGTACCCGCATAAGGAATCACAATGCTGAACAAAGCTTCATCGAGATCCGTTTCACAAGCGAATCGAATAGTCATGTTGATCTCTTCGATCGTCTCAGTCGGAAAACCGAACATGAAGAAGCCGAGCGTATTGATTTTGTATTTGCGCGTCCATCGAACGACATCTTTGACCATGTGAAGCTTTAGATATTTTTTCGTCAATTTCTGGACGCGAGGACTGGCCGATTCGGTGGCGATAGCCATATGATGCGTCCCGGCTGCAGCCAGCTTTTGCACTAGCTCTTCATCCAGTCTTTCCAAGCGAACGCCGTTGCCAAACTGCAGGGCCACCTCCAGCCCTTCTTCCACAATCATGTCGCAGATTTTCTTGGCCCGGTCCATATCGAAGTTGAAAATGTCGTCTTCGATCATAAATTCTTGAATATGGTAGTCCGTATAGAGCATTTTCATTTCTTTGAGAACACTTTCCGGACTGCGGGCACGGAACTTCTTCCCGAACAGGTCGTGGCAATAGGTACAATGCCAGGGGCAACCGCGACTGGTGAAGATCTGAATAGATCGAGGGTATTTGGGGGTATATCGGGCCGATTCAGCCTCGACATAGCGATCCATGTCCAGCAGATGATAAGCGGGAAATGGAATCGAATCCACGTCGGTGACGGAGGATCGTGGCATATTCTTCTTGAAGCACCCTTGGCCATCTTTGTAAGCCAGGCCAGCCACCTGGGACAGATCTCCACTCGAGGCATAGACTGACAGAAAATGTCCGAACGTCTCTTCCCCTTCACCCACGCACACGAAATCACAATAATCCTTAGCCATGACCTCATCGGTTACAATGGTGGGATGCTGTCCTCCAAAAACCGTTTTGATACTCGGGTCGTGCGCTCGAACTTTTTGAGCCACAATTTCCGCACCCTCGAACTCAGCCGTCATGCAGCTCAACCCGGCCAGATCCCATTGGCGCTCCTCCAGTTTAGAATAGAGCACCGGATCTGGATCTTGTTCCAGGGCCAGATCAAGAATTTCGACATGGTGGCCTTTGGCCTGAGCGATGGGGGCAATGTAAACCAAGCCAATGGGAATGCCCACAATCATGTCCATGAAGGTTGGTTTGGCGCGAATGAGTAAAATGTTCATTTACCTCTCCTCAGGAAGACTCACAAGACAAACACTGTTAAGAATTGGCACTCTGACCCATAATGCTCTGAAACTGGGAAATCGCCGGTCTCGAAAAAACGATATCTTGCAAAAAATGCCATCTTCTCCATCTTTGGAATCCACTGCCGGATCTTAAAGATAACTGCCATAAAACCTCCCAAAATAATCGGCAATCGCGGATTCGAAGCGTGACAATCTCGACACTCCGGATAGTCGCGCAAACCGCCCTTTACATGCGTCTCTCGTTGAGAAGCGTGGCTTTGGTTGAGACCACCGCATAGACTCCGGCGCCCTTGCAATAATGGATCATATCAGGATTAAGGGACGGTTCTCCACCGCCCCACGGAACAACCAATTCTGTTTGTGTGCTCACTTCATCGATGATGCCCTTGAACAGATCAAAGTCGAAATCCTGTGAGGGATAGTAGCCCAACTATCGAGGACACTGGGACACTTCAAGTTGCACTTACCCGTATTCTCGATGACCAGTGTGATGGGGTAATCCTGCAAATTACTTTGACTTGTCGGATACCCTGAAAGCAGCTTCCAGCGGTTCTGAACTTGAGAAAATTCCACAAAGCCACCCTATTCTCTTGCGATCAGCTCTCATACTAGCAGAATAGGTCCCCGGGGCAAGGCGAGAAACCGAACTCTACCTCTCACTTTGGTCACACCCGACTTAACCGCTTGCAGGATAGCAACTAAAATCAGATAACAAAAGCAGAGTCAGTGTTTCACCCAAAGAAGGAGGGGAAATCGACTCGTCACTGCGTTTTCACCGATTATGCCGCAATCTAATTTCGCGAAAACAATCGGTGGTTCTGATTTTTGAAAGCCAGGCGATCGTCTATGGTTGACAGCCATAGCCAAAATCTTGGCCTAATGGAGAGAGGAAAGCTCGTCAAAATTCCTGAACCCAAGAAAAGCTGTATTCCAAAAGGATGGGTCATTTCTCGCCGATTCCCTTCCAGTAAATGCTAGAGTGGTATCCCTGGGAGTTTGACCGACGTTACCAGTTACAAAAGGGGTGGCCAAACTCATCCATTCGGACAGAGACACGGGCCTGTCCCTACCCTCGCCTCCCCAAACGATCGAAATGCGAGTTTCAATTAATACCTATTGGATCCAGAAATCGTCCTCTCTCTTACGGCGGTTTTCGTCATACACTTTAAAACGTTTACGAGCGCGCTTGAGTTTCAAGCGATAGTAGCTTTGTCGCACTGCCGATAAGGACATCCAGCCCTTTAAGTATAGGAAGGCAACCAACATCCCACCAAGGTGAGCCACGTGGGCAACTGGGGTCCCAGAAGTGCTTAAAGCCGAAACAAACGTAATCACCCCTAGGATGGCAACAAAATACTTCACCTTTACTGGAAAGATGAAATATAAATAGACCAGTCGCTCCGGAAACATCATTCCATAAGCCATCAGGATTCCGTAGATCGATCCACTGGCTCCAATGGTCGGTATGACAGAAACAGGATTGACCACCAGAGACAATATCCCAGCCCCCACCCCAGTAATGAGAAAAAATTTCAGAAACGGTTTACTACCCCAGTAGCGCTCTAGCTCACAGCCAAACATCCACAGCGCAAACATATTCCACAAAATGTGCCAGAACCCTCCGTGAAGAAAAATATAAGTGACCAACTGCCACAAATGGAATTGGCTCAAAACCAGGTAAGGTGTCAAGCCGAAGATCTCTGTCATCGCGTCTGCTAAATGCTGCAGAAGAAACGTGATCACGCAGGCGGCCACCAGGTACTTGACCATTGGAGTCAGTCTGGGACCAATAGTCACAGAATACCCAGAACCGTAACTCATGAACTGACCATAGCAGGAATCTAAGGGCGGGACAAATCTCGTGTCCCAGCCCATTGGTGCCTTCTTGATGGCTTCACGAAATCAGGACCGGCGCACTCGCTCAAAAGGGTAATAGATTGATGAACCAGAGGACTAAGTGCCCTCCGTCCACGAGGTGAGGTACTGCTCCTGTGCGTCAGTCAGCTCATCAATCTGGACATCCAGTGAGGAAAGCTTGAGGTGAGCAATTTTCTGGTCAATCTCTTTTGGTACAACGTATACTTCGTTTTGGAGCTCACCGTGGTGTTGGACCAGGTATTCCACGGCCAAGGCCTGGTTGGCAAAAGACATATCCATGACCGAAGCAGGATGCCCTTCGGCAGCGCTGAGATTAATGAGGCGACCTTCCGCCAATAGATTGATTAGACGACCATCTTTCAGCAAGTATTCATCCACGAAAGGGCGAATCTCTCGCTTACTAGTGGACAGACTGTCCAGCGCATGAATGTCAATCTCGATGTCAAAATGCCCGGAGTTGGCCACCACGGCACCATCTCTCATCACTTCGAAATGTTCCCTCCGGATCACGTGTTTGTTTCCGGTGAGCGTCACGAAGATCTTCCCAATCTTGGCGGCTTCACCCATCGGCATGACTCGAAAGCCGTCCATCACCGCCTCTAGCCCGCGCACGGGATCGACCTCTGTGACCACCACATCGGCTCCCATGCCCCGTGCCCGCATCGCGACTCCACGACCACACCAACCGTAGCCCACCACAACAAAACGGGTACCGGCCAATAGCAGGTTGGTTGCTCGCACTATTCCGTCAAGCGTTGATTGACCTGTCCCATAACGGTTGTCAAAAAGATGTTTGGTATCGGCATCGTTGACGGCCATCACCGGAAAACGTAAGACCTTATTCTTGGCCATACTACGCAACCGAACAATCCCGGTCGTGGTCTCCTCCGTCCCTCCCTTGATGTCCGGAATCAGTTCCTTTTTCTGGGAAAGGACTGTGGTCACGAGATCGGCACCGTCATCCATCGTGACATGTGGACCGGGCTCCAACGCTGCGTCAATGTGCGAATAATAGGTCTGGTCATCTTCCCCCTTTATTGCAAAGACCGGAAGCCCAGAATGTTTCACTAGAGCAGCTGCTACTTCGTCCTGTGTACTCAAGGGATTTGAAGCACAGAGGCGAACCTCTCCGCCTCCGGCCTGGAGTGTCCTAACCAAGTTGCCTGTTTCGGTGGTAACGTGTAAACAAGCCGAAATTCGAACTCCTTTGAGGGGCTTTTCCCTCCCAAAGCGTTTGCGAATCGACCTCAGAACTGGCATTGACTGATCGGCCCATTCCATGCGGGACAATCCTTGATCAGCAAGAGAGATATCTTTTATCTGATACTCCATCAAATTACTAGAGTCCTTTTTTTATACTTCCCACTCGTCATCTAACCGCCTGCTCCAGATCGTTCTTCGAAAGCCCCGCGTCGCGGCCCAGCTGCTCCGCCAGATCCGTTCGCTCCCAGGTGAAATCTTCTTCCTCCCGACCGAAATGACCATAGGCTGCAGTCTTATGAAAAACAGGACGTCTTAAGTCAAGCATCTCAATAATACCCACTGGGTTGAGTTTGAAGTGTGCCCTAATCAGCTCTATGATCGTATCCTCACTGACTCGACCCGTATTGTGTGCGTCGATCATGATCGAAACAGGGTCTAGAACACCGATGGCGTAAGCAAATTGAAGCTCCAGACGATCGGCCAAACCAGCAGCCACACAGTTTTTCGCGATATGGCGTGCCATATACGAGGCGGAGCGATCAACCTTGGAAGGATCCTTACCTGAAAACGCCCCACCCCCATGACTCCCAACACCTCCATAGGTATCGACGATGATCTTTCGCCCCGTCAAGCCGCAATCTCCTTGAGGTCCTCCCACTACAAAGCGACCAGTGGGGTTGATGTAAAACTTGGTTTTATCGTCTAGCAACCTATGGGGAATGACAGCCTTGATGACGTGTTCTCGCACCGTTTCATTTATGACACTATTGGAGACATCGGGACTGTGCTGAGTCGAAATAACGACCGTGTCAACCCGGACAGGCTTGTGCCCATCATACTCTATCGTGACTTGTGACTTACCGTCAGGCCGCAACCAATCAATAATGCCTTCTTTGCGACATTGTGCCAACCGCCGCGTCAATTGATGGGCCATCATAATTGGCATGGGCATGAGCTCAGGAGTTTCCACACAGGCATAGCCAAACATGAGGCCCTGGTCGCCGGCACCGCCGATATCCACTCCCTGCGCGATGTCCGTGGATTGGTTGTCAATGGAGCAAATGACACCGCAGGTATCGCAATCAAATCCATATTTTGCCCGCGTGTAACCTACTTCCCGAATGGTCCGTCTAGCAACATCCGCAAAGTCCACCTGGCAACGAGCGGTAATTTCCCCTGCTATCACCACTAATCCTGTCGTGACTAAAGTTTCACAGGCCACTCGACCATGGGGGTCGTGCTCCAAGATTGAATCCAAAACCGAGTCGGAGATTTGATCGGCTATTTTATCAGGATGTCCCTCAGTCACTGACTCCGAAGTAAACAGATGCCGACTGCTTGGCGCCATTGATCCTCCAAAATGAATACGGCACTTTTCCCTTCAACTGCCAAAATCCGCCCCGTAAGCTAACATAGCCCCTCTCCTCTGTCAATGCTCAACCGAGTGTCTGCACAATGAGATACTTAAAGTTCTGTCAGTACTGTCGGATACAAAGTACTCAGTTCCATAGATAGAACATTTGCTGAGGATGTCGCAAGGTGAAGTCCTGAAGATTAAGGAAGAGTTGATACCGTCGAATTGGTAAGGACGAATGCCAAAGAAATCATCCGCCGTGTCCAGTCAATCCATGGGATGACATCTGTGACGACGTGATGTGACGAAATTTATTGATTGATCTATTGACGATCACCGGCTACGATTGGATCCTTGCCTTTTGCATTACGGTCCGGCCACCACACGATATCGAAACCTGTCGGCACGGGACTAATTATCCTTGCCTTTCTTTTCGGATTTAGCTTCAAGAGAGCTCCCCGGCCCGATAGTACCCCGGCACATTTTCGAGAAGCGGGAAAAGAATGGGGATTGACTCGACCAACTGTCTACGGTGGCCAGGGGGAGCAAAAATACATCTTGGAGAGCACCGGGACTGGGGTCGCCGTGATCGACTATGATGGCGATGGTCGACCTGACCTGTTTTTTGTCAACGGATCGCGCTTGGAAGGCTTTGACGACGAGCCGGCCCCGATGAGTCTACTCTACCGAAACTTTGGAAATCGGTTTGTTGATGTAACAAACGCCGCTGGAGTAGGCCGAACAGGATGGGGCCAAGGCGTCTGCGTCGGAGATTACGACAACGACGGCTGGACAGATCTGTACGTTACTTATTACGGCCATAATCTTCTTTATCGCAATCGGGGAGACGGGACCTTCGAAGAGCGGGCTCACCAGGCCAAAGTAGCTGGAGAGAAGCCTCGATGGGGCACCGGATGCACCTTCGTGGATTACGATCGGGACGGCGATCTCGACCTTTACGTGGCCAACTATGTAGGCTATCAGGACGCCACGGCGTTTGAACCGGGCAACAAGCCGGAATGCGTGTGGCTGGGAGTTCCAGTCCTGTGTGGTCCACGGGGTTTGGAGCGGGACTCTAATCTACTTTACCAAAATAATGGCGACGGAACCTTTCGGGATGTCTCTGATGTCAGCAAAGTAACTCCAACCGAAGGTCACTACAGCTTTCAGCCGGTAACCGCAGATTTTGACGGTGACGGATGGCCCGACATCTATGTCAGCTGCGACATGACACCGAACATTCTCTATCAGAACAACCGGGATGGGACATTCACGGACGTGGGATTCACTTCCGGCTCGGCTCTCAGTGGGAGTGGCCATGAACAGGCCGGCATGGGTGTGGCGGTCGCTGATTATGACCGAGACGGACGAACGGACATCTTGGTCACAAATTTCGCGGGAGACACCCCTACTCTTTATCAAAACCTGGGGGAGTTTCTTTTTGCAGACATCAAATTGCAGTCTGGATTAGGACGCTATCTTCAGTATCTAGGCTGGGGGGCCTTGTTCTTTGATTGGGACAACGATGGGTGGCAAGATCTCCTGATCGTCAACGGGCACGTTTACAAAAAGGTCGATGAGTACGAGATCGGAAGCTATCGGCAAAGCAAGCTGCTCTACCACAACCGCGGGGATGGGACTTTTGAAGACATCTCTCGGGAAGGAGGTCCGGCCATCCTGCAAAAGAGTGCCTCCCGGGGAGCGGCCTGCGAGGATTTTGACGCAGATGGTGACCTCGATTTGATCGTGACAAATATGAACGCCTCGCCTTCCCTCTTGCTGAACCAGACCGAGAGAAGCAACTGGGCCATGATCAAGTTAGTGGGAGGACCCAGCAATAAGAGCGCCATCGGAGCCCGAGTGATCCTGGAGATCAAAGGCCAACGCCAAAGCCGTGAAGTGCGCAGCGCCTCGAGTTTTTTATCTAGCAGCGGGTTAAGGCTACACTTCGGACTCGCAAATGCCGAGCAGATTGATCTTTTGACCGTTCACTGGCCTAGCGGCAAGGTCAGTACTTTGACTAATCTGGCTGTAAACCGCATCCTGATGATCCGAGAAAAAGATGGTCTTTCGTCCAATCTTGAACAGAATGAGAACAAGATTAACCCTGTAGATGAACAATAGGCAGTGAGAATTTCCGAATTGCCAAGCCCAAAGAAAAAACCATGAGCTATCGGATTAATTTAACTGATTACAACTCTGATTGGGCATTGAAAAACAGCTATGTAGATCCCAGGGAAATAGACGGTTATCTTTCGCGCGAAGATGTAGTCTCGTCATACGCCTTACTGGGAATCGACGGAGTTGAACTGATGCATGCCTACTGGGAGGATTGTTCACCCGCCTACGTGAAGAAGATTTGGGCCGACGCCGGCCTGCCTGTTTTCAGCTACATCTTCTTTGTGGATTTAGCCGTACCTCCACACGAGCGTCAGCAAGCGATCGACACAGCATTTGGGCTAATCGATCGGACTTATGAATTGGGGGCCTCCCACGGCATGATTATTCCTGCGGAGTTAAAACCTCACATTTCGCTGCAGGAACAGCGCAGTTGGCTCATAGAGGGACTTCGCCGGATCGCTGAGTATGGCGACGACGTGGGGGTCACTCTTATCTCTGAGAATTGTGAGTACCCACCGATCCGTCTGTTGATGGGACGCGGATCCGACTGCTGTAGCATCTGCCGAGAAGTCGACTCTCCTGGATTTCGCCTGATTTATGATGCCTGTTGTTCAGTCTTTGTGGAGGAGGATCCAATCCAAACACTTTATGACATGGAGCCTTATATTACCCATGTTCATCTAAAAAACTACAGACCGATCGCGTCCGACGAAAACGTTCTGCGCTACCGAACTTCTGGGGCCGGGCAGCGCTACGCAGGCTGCTTACTTAACGAAGGCGTTGCCAATATTCCAGAGATCTTGGCAGAACTTAAGCACCTCGATTATACAGGTGATGTGTTACTGGAATATCAAGGTGAGGTAGATCCTCGTGAGGCACTACCCGCTAACCTTGAGTATTTGCGTCATCTAATGGACGGTGAGTGATTAATTTACTTGCCTTGCTGTGAGCAATGACGGTCTCTCTTGCTCGACCAGCCGATCATATTCCTCTTTGATCAAGTCGTAGTGTTCCTGTTCCTCCGCGGCAAATTTGAGAAAGATTTCCTTACCTTTCGAATCATTGAATTTCTCAGCATACTCTCTAAAAAAATTGAATGCCTCCAACTCCATTCCCATGGCTAGTTTCAGGGCCTCTTTTTCACTTAAATTCTCTTTGAGCTTTTTCCTGACCTCGTCTCGGGAAGGGAAAATTCGCCTTAGTGCATTATAGTCAAAGTGCAAGAAGACAGGGGCATCCAACACCGTCTCATCTTTCTTGATTAGTTCTTCCCACGTTTCTTCAAGTTCGCTCAAATGGCTTCTCTCATCTTCCAGCATCTTCAGAAAGGTCGACTTAGTCGAAGAATGAATGACTGTCCGAGAGGCCGTCAGATAGAAATCGACCCCTTTCCTTTCTGTATCCAAGGCAATCTTCAAAGCGTCTCTGGCAAACACGAGATCGGAATCAAAAGCCTTTTGACTGGTTTTTCGGTTGTTCTGACAGTCCTGGCAGACTCCAAAAATCTCCAACTTGTGCCGCAGTGGCTTGAAGTGGTATTGGGAGACGATTTCCTCTTGCAGTTGCTCTAATTCAGGGTCCAAAAATTCAATGGTGCGCTGGCATTCCATGCAGACCAAGTGATGGTGGTGGGGACGTTTATAAAGACGTTCAAAGCGAGTTCTCCCGTCACTGAGGTGCACCTCTCGAGCCAGGCCACAATCCGTCAATGCTTTCAGTGTTCTGAACACTGTGGCCGCGCCGATCTTCTTGTCCTCCTTTTTGACCAGTTCGTAGAGTTCCTCAGCGCTTAAATGTCCGTCGGCCTGTAAAAAACTCCGGACCACCATCTCACGCTGGGGAGTCATTCGCAGCCTTTTGTCTTTCAGATAGGTTGAGAACACCCCTAGTTGCTCACCCATTCCCCTGGGAATATCCATTTTCCCTCTCATCAACGTTTCATTCTCTTTCATTGCGGAGGGTTTTTGCAACCCTTGGACAGCAAAAGAAAACATATTCGGGAGTGGTGCACTCCTTAACTTCGAGGTCACACCTCGGCAAAGTTGACCAGTTTGGGCTGGACCAGCGCGACGGTCTTGATTTCGCGAACCGAACCTCGATCAGCTCCATTAGATCATTTCCTCATATTAAACTCATCACACCTGAATGACGAAAAGTCGTAGTTAAACCCGAACAGTCCCCTTGAGCAGGCTGGCGAAGTACTCGACTTCATACACACGCCACCTCTTGTGGCAAACAGGACGGATTTTTATGCAGCTTATTTCAAAAGGCAACCAACTTGGTGAGTTTTTCCACCAATATCCTATTGATTTAACAATCATTAAGATCTACAATGCTATCGTCATCTTGGGGTTGTTTCGGAGACCAAGTCTCGCGTTGGTTTCCGAGCCCAGTCCGTCTATCGGTATTGCCCACAGATTGGACCAACGATCCCGGTAACGCTGTTGTAGATGTTCTTTTCGCTCCCACCACTTTGGTGCCGCAACCTGAGCTGAAAGAGAGCAGTACACAAGAGGCCAGTGATGTCACCAAGAGGCTTAGCATTGAAGCAGGGGCTTTATGATCCACAGTTTGAACATGACGCCTGTGGCGTCGGTTTTCTTGTCGATGTTAAAGGCCGTCCTTCTCGTGACCTTGTCGAGAAATCCATTCAGGTGCTTCTGAACCTATCCCATCGCGGCGCGTGTGGATGCGAGAAGGAAACGGGTGATGGGGCCGGTCTTCTGCTCCAGCTTCCCCACGAGTTTCTGGTGCGGGAATGTTGCAAGTTAGATATTTCTCTACCCGACCGCGGGAAATATGGAGTGGGAATGTTGTTCCTACCTTCTGAGCCTCACCAGCGCTACGAGTGGGAAGCGACCTTGGAGAAGATTGTCAGAGAAGAAGGACAATCAGTTCTCGGTTGGAGAACCGTGCCTACGGATGATTCGGTCATCGGCCCGAGCGCCAAGGCAACGATGCCGGTGATCCGGCAGGTTTTTATCGAACGCAGCGATGAGCTTGCTGACGAACAGAAATTTGAGCGCCGCTTGCTGGTGATCCGAAAACAAATCGAGCACGCCATCGATTCTTTTCAAACCCCCTTGAGTGGACTCTTTTACGTTTGCAGCTTGTCTCACCAAACGATTGTTTACAAGGGGATGTTGAAGGCGGAACAACTGAACGCTTTCTATCCAGATCTTCAGGATCGGGCCGTCAAGAGTGCTTTAGTGATGGTTCACTCACGCTTCAGCACCAACACCTTTCCAAGTTGGGCGCGCTCGCATCCTTATCGTTATCTCTCACACAATGGGGAGATCAACACACTACGGGGCAATATTAACTGGATGCGTGCGCGGGAAAGTATGTTTCAATCGGACCTGTTTGAACCGGATATCAGAAAGATCTTCCCTGTGATTGAGGAAAACGGCAGTGACTCTGCTATGTTTGACAATGCCCTCGAACTGCTGGTCTTGGCAGGCCGTTCTCTTCCCCACGCCATGATGATGATGATCCCCGAGCCCTGGACAGGTCATGAATTAATGAGCCAGGAGAAGAAAGCCTTCTACGAGTATCATGCCTGCTTGATGGAACCCTGGGACGGTCCTGCTTCGATTGCTTTTACGGATGGACGACAGATCGGCGCCGTTCTTGACCGCAATGGTCTTCGTCCTTCGCGTTACTATGTCACCAACGATGATCGGGTGCTCATGGCCTCAGAAGTCGGAGTACTCGATCTGTCACCCCAAGAAGTGGCCTATAAAGGTCGCCTGCAACCAGGGCGCATGCTCTTGGTCGACACCGTAGAAGGCCGGATCATCTCAGATGAAGAACTAAAGTATCAAATTGCGACTGAAAGGCCCTATGGAGAATGGATTCGCCATCAGCTGGTGTCCCTTGACAACCTACCTGACCAGCAACCCACCTACGAAACAGACCACGAAACGGTAAGGCTACGCCAACTGGCATTTGCTTACACCACCGAGGATCTGAAGATGGTCATCGGGCCAATGGCCTCCGATGCCACTGAACCGATCTTTTCCATGGGCAACGATGCGGCTCTGCCTGTTCTTTCAGAACGTCCTCAGTTGCTTTACAACTATTTCAAGCAACTGTTCGCCCAAGTGACCAACCCCCCTGTAGATCCAATTCGCGAAGAATTGATCATCTCGGTTCAAACGACGATTGGACCAGAAGGAAATCTCTTGCAACCTAGGCCGGAGTCAGCCCGCCGTATTCAGCTAAAATCCCCCATCCTCACTAATGAGGAACTCGAAAAATTGCGGCAACTTGACGGCAACGGAGCCGATGCGACAGCCTCTCGACCTGGGTTCAAGACGATGACCATCCCCATCTTATTTAGTGTAGGACAAGAAGGAGTCGGCCTGGGACAGGCCATGGAGAATGTTTGCCAACAGGCCAGTCGGGCCATCGCTTCCGGATACGAAATCATCATCCTCTCGGACCGAAGTTTGGACCGAGAAAAAGCGCCAATTCCCGCTCTCCTGGCAGTGGCTGGAGTGCATCATCACCTGATCCGTGAAGGAACACGTACCCGAGTAGGCCTGGTCATCGAAAGCGGTGAACCCCGCGAGCCCCACCACTTCTCTCTTCTCATCGGGTACGGGGCAAGTGCCATCAATCCCTATCTGGTATTTGAAACCCTGGACGACCTCATTCACCAACAAATTCTGTCCGGGATGGATCACAATCGTGCGATCAAGAACTATATCAAGGCGATTAACAAAGGGGTGGTCAAGATAATGACCAAGATGGGCATTTCTACCATCCAGAGCTATCACGGCGCCCAGATTTTTGAAGCGATTGGTCTCAGCCAGCCACTCATCGATAAGTATTTCACCTGGACAACCTCGCGCATCGGGGGCATCGGGATTGACCTCATCGCTCGCGAAGCACTCATGCAACACTTGAAGGCTTTTCCCGAGCGTACTACCGGTTACCAGCAGCTGGACGAGGGTGGACATCTACAATGGCGTTACAAAGGGGAGTGCCATCTTTTTAATCCCCAGACTATCCACAAACTTCAACTAGCTTGCCGCACAAACGACGAGAAAGTTTTCCGGGACTACAGTGAGCTGATCAACAATCAGGCCCGAAAACTGTGTACTCTTCGTGGCCTGCTCGAATTCAAGTTTACTGGCAAGCCTGTTCCCATCGAAGAAGTTGAGCCAGTGGAATCCATCGTCACACGGTTCAAAACGGGCGCTATGTCTTACGGATCGATCAGCCAAGAAGCTCATGAAACCCTGGCTTCTGCCATGAACCTAATCGGCGGAAAGAGTAACACAGGAGAGGGAGGTGAAGACCCGGATCGGTACATTCCAAACCCGAACGGTGATTCCTGCAGCAGCGCCATTAAACAGGTCGCTTCCGGTCGTTTTGGCGTGACTAGTGAGTATCTGGTCAACGCACAAGAGCTTCAGATCAAGATGGCCCAGGGGGCAAAGCCGGGAGAAGGGGGACAGTTACCCGGCCAAAAGGTTTATCCTTGGATTGCTCGCGTCCGCTTGTCGACTCCAGGTGTGGGGCTGATTTCACCCCCCCCCCATCATGATATTTACTCGATCGAAGATCTAGCCCAGTTGATTCACGATTTGAAAAACGCCAATCATCGGGCACGAATTAGCGTTAAACTTGTTGCCGAAGTCGGTGTGGGGACTGTTGCGGCAGGGGTTTCGAAAGCCAAGGCCGACGTGGTCCTTATTAGTGGTCACGATGGCGGAACCGGCGCATCACCTGTCAGCAGTATTCGCCATGCCGGAGTTCCTTGGGAGCTGGGGCTGGCGGAGACCCATCAGGTCCTGATCCTGAATGACCTCCGCAGCCGCATCAGGGTGGAAGTTGACGGTCAGTTGAAGACGGGACGAGACGTGGTCATAGGTGCCTTGCTGGGAGCCGATGAGTTTGGTTTTGCCACAGCGCCATTGGTGGCAATGGGTTGCATTCTGATGAGAGTATGCCACTTGAATACCTGTCCAGTGGGAGTTGCGACCCAGGACCCCGACCTACGGAAAAAGTTTACGGGGAGTCCCTCTCATATAGTGAATTTCATGTACTTCATCGCTCAGGAAGTTCGAGCATTAATGGCTCAGCTAGGCTGCCGAACTCTTAACGAAATGATCGGACGTACCGAAAAACTGCAGATGTGCCGGGCCGTGAAACATTGGAAGACAGAAGGATTGGACCTCTCAAACATTCTCTACCAACCGCAAGTGCCCTCCTATGTGGGACGCTATTGCCAGATCACCCAAGATCATGGTCTCGAAAAAGCATTGGACAATACGACGCTTCTAGAATTGTGTAAACCGGCCCTGGATAGCGAAAACCCCGTTTCTGCCAGGCTCCCAATTCGAAACACGAATCGCGTCGTCGGAACGATTCTGGGAAGCGAAGTAACTCGCCGTTACGGAAGTCGTGGCCTCCCGGACAACACCATCAATCTACACTTCAAGGGTTCTGCCGGCCAGAGTTTTGGAGCATTTGTTCCCCGTGGGATAACCCTCACCCTCGAGGGCGATAGCAACGACTACATCGGGAAAGGGTTGTCCGGGGGAAAAATCATCGTTTACCCACCCAAGGATTCCACTTTCGTTCCCGAGGAGAATGTAATCATTGGTAACGTGGCCTTTTACGGAGCTACGGGAGGTGAAGCCTACATTCGAGGAGTGGCCGGAGAGCGCTTCTGTGTCCGAAACAGCGGCCTTAAGGCTGTCGTCGAGAGAGTCGGTGATCACGGCTGCGAGTATATGACCGGAGGAACGGTGATTGTCCTTGGCCCGACCGGACGAAATTTTGCCGCTGGAATGTCTGGTGGTATAGCCTATGTCTTGGATAAAAATGGCACTTTTCCGAGTTACTGTAACCGCCAGATGGTCCAGCTCTTCGGGGTGGAAAATCCAGAAGAGATTGAATTGCTACGGGTCCTGATTCGGCATCATGCCGAGTACACGGGTAGCCAGCAAGCTTGGAATATTCTGACATCGTGGGAGCAGATTGTGCACAAATTCGTCAAGGTGTATCCGAATGACTATAGACGCATCATTGAAGCTCAGAAAAGAATCATAAAAGCCGGATTTTCGGAGGAAGAAGCGATGATGTCGGCATTTGAGGAGAATGCGAGGGATGCGGCTCGTATTGGAGGTAACTAGCCCGCATTTTGCATAAGATATCTGCTGCATCCGCGAAATTCTCCGCACTGACCATGTTACGCTCTGTCGGCCTCCTCGACATACTGCACGAGGGCGCCTGCGGGCCTTCGATCACCCCACTTCGTCAGAACAGCCACCCTTTTATGCATAATCTATGCTATGACCTTACCTAATAGAATAACATGCCCTTTACGGAGGTAACTTTGACCCGAGGCCACGGAGCAAGGAGGAGGCTATCCCAGAAAATAATCGGCTGCACCTCGAAGCATAAACCCTTTCACCCGCAACACCTAGCCTTTTATTTCTGGAAGAGGACACTAGTTCTCGGTTTCTTTTTTCCACTGATTTCACAGATTAAACAGATTTCTAAGTTATCTTGTCATGGGTAAACCAACGGGCTTTATGCAGTACCAACGAGAGTCCCCGCCCGAGCGCTCTCCCGCCACACGAATCAAAGATTGGGATGAGTTCCACCACCACGCTGACCCACAACTGCTGAAGAGACAAGGAGCGCGCTGTATGGACTGCGCTGTCCCCTTCTGCCATGCTGGAACGGTACTCAACGGTACGACCAGCGGATGCCCGATCAACAACCTGATCCCGGAGTGGAACGATCTGGTTTACCACAACCAGTGGAGAGACGCACTGATTCGTCTACACAAGACAAATAACTTCCCCGAATTCACTGGGCGGGTTTGTCCAGCTCCTTGCGAGTCCGCCTGTGTCTTGGCCATCAACGAACCACCTGTGACAATCAAGAACATTGAATCAGCTATCATTGACCGAGGCTTCGACGAAGGATGGGTTCTTCCTCAACCTCCTGCCCGACGAACCGGTAAACGAGTGGCTATCGTCGGATCCGGTCCGGCGGGACTAGCGGCTGCCGCCCAGCTGAACCAAGCCGGACACCATTTGACCGTCTTTGAGCGGGACGATCGAATAGGTGGACTATTAATGTATGGGATCCCTAACATGAAACTGGATAAACAGATTGTCCAACGTCGAGTGGATCTACTGGTGCGAGAGGGCATTCATTTCGTGACCAATACAGAAGTGGGATCGGATTACCCAGCCGAGAGGCTGCGCAAAGAATTCGATGCTGTGGTTTTATGTGCAGGAGCCACTAAACCACGGGACTTGTCCATCGAAGGGCGTGAATTGTATGGAATCTACTTTGCCATGGACTACTTGCAAGCCAACACCCAGAGTCTACTCGACAGCCAGCATGAAGACGGCCGATTCATCTCCGCCCAAGGCAAGGACACCATTGTCATTGGTGGAGGTGACACGGGAACCGACTGCGTCGGAACCGCCATGCGCCATGGATGCAAAAGTTTAAACCAGTTCGAAATCCTGCCTCGCCCCCCGAAGCAACGGGCTGCAGACAATCCCTGGCCGCAGTGGGCCAACATTTTCTGTGTCGATTACGGTCAAAAGGAGGCAGCCGCGATTTTTGGATGTGATCCCCGCGAATACCGAATCATGACCAAGAGATTTGTTGGAGATGACCGGGGACGCGTCAAAGAACTGCATACGGTTCTGGTCAACTGGGTCCGAGGTGAAAACGGTCGCTTTGTTCTCAAAGAGATTCCTAACTCTGAAAAAGTCTATCCTGCCCAACTAGTTTTGTTGGCCATGGGCTTTGTCGGACCTGAAGATTCTCTCCTCGATCAGTTGAATGTAGAACGAGATGCCCGTTCCAATGCGAAGGCCGAGTATGACAAATTTGCGACCTCTGTTCCAGGCCTGTTTACAGCCGGGGACATGCGGCGCGGACAAAGTCTGATCGTGTGGGCTATCAATGAGGGACGTGGCGCTGCGCGGGAATGCGACCGTTTTCTCATGGGAGACACCACTCTCCCCTAGCAACCTGAAAATTCCAACCGCTGTACTCAGCGCATCTCTCCTAAGCCTGCACCTGCCCTACTTCAGGCTGTCTATTTTTGTTCGATCAATCGTCAAAAAGACTGCCCCGACCACAATGCCTCCCTTGACGATAATTTGAGTGTGGGGGTCCACTGCATTGATATTAAGGCCATTGCTCAAAATACCGATAATGAACACCCCTAGAATGGTGCGGTGCGGCCCACCGACACCGCCCGTTAAAGCAGTGCCCGCAATGATCACTGCGGCAATTGAGTCCAGCAATAGGCCTTCTCCCATCCGAGGGCTACCGGCCTGCAGTCGGGCCGTCATTAACGCACCAGCCAAACCGCAAAGAAGCCCGGAAAGAATGAATGAATAAAGTTTGAACCGATCAACGGGTACTCCCGACAACCGTGCGACCGTTTCTCCTCCGCCGATCGCATACATATAACGGCCAAACTTTGTGTAGCTTCCGATTATGCTCGTGACAACAAAGACAAGAAACGACCAGAGCGCAATATTAGGCAACGCCCCTATCAAGCTTCCGGAAGCTATTTTCAGATAATTTCGGTCCATGACCTGAACGGCCTGTCCCCCGGAAAGCAAAAGCGCCAAACCATCTAAGGCAAACAAAGCTCCCAACGTGACCAAAAAGGAAGGAACTTTTCCATAGGCAAATAGCAGTCCATTGATGCAGCCAGCCATCCCTCCCACTAGCATAGCCGCCGGGGTGGCCCAGATGCCAAATTGATAATCTCGAACCAGAATAGCAGCGGCAATGCCCGTTAGCGTTACGATGGAGCCGACCGACAAATCGATGCTCCCCTGCAAAATGATAAAGGTAGCACTACCGGCCACGATCAGCAGCACGGCTGACTGCCGAAGAATATTCACAATATTCTGCTGCTTGAGAATAACAGGTGAAATCAGGCTAAAACCTACAATCAATGCTAGCAGAACCAGTATTGGCAGAATTGTAGTAAGCGACTCTTTGGAAATTCCTAAGAGCGATTTTTCAGAGGCTTCAGCCGAGGCTGTCTTCTTGATGGGCTTACTCTCCTCACTGCGGTGGGAAATCAGTGAAAGTCATCCCTTTGAGAAGCCATCTCAAAAAAATCAGGGACTGTCTATTTTTTCTTAAACACTTACAAAGTGACATTCAATGATTCTATGAGCTAAGGATTTTCATCTGGTATTTATCGGCATACACCCTGGACACTTCTTCCATTTCACCGAGATCCATCGCCTTTTTCCAATCTCCCGGGATTTGAAAATCTCTGTTTCGGGGTTCCTCTCCAAAATAGTCTTTCACATTCATCGGATAGACGAGGTTTTGCGGATCCCAATCCTGCGGATGCAGTACCTTCGACATTTTCCTAAAGTCAAAGGGAAGGTTATTAATATTCTTCACAAATTTCTCCTGATAGATTTGCACGTTATTCTTGTCTATCACGGCATGCTGTTCAATCATCATTCGTTCTGGCAGTGAAGGTTTCCAACCATTGGCTGCATCGAACGCCAGAGCAACCATGTAGGCTCCCAGCCAAACAGGGAAGGTTGCTGACGTGGCTAAAATACGGCCACTCTCAATAAGGCCCATGATCTCCATGGTTCCATTGTGACCAATGATAGGAACTCCTGTTCTGCCCGCATCATCCAAGGTAGCCAATGCGCCAACAGCCATCTCATCATTTAGAGAAATCACCGCATCAAAGTCCGGAAAGGCGGTTATCAGATCTTCCATTGCTTTTCGACCGTCCAGCCGATTCCATCTTCCGGGCAAGCTACCTAGCAGTTCGATGCCCGAAAATTCTTCAATCGCCTGCACGGCGGCTGCGGTTCTTTGTTGGTCTGGTGTTCCTCCTGGGAATCCCGTCAGCATCAGTACCTTACCTCGACCATTTAGATGCTCGAACAGCACTCGGCACACATCGTAATAAGAATTGAAATCAAAGGGTGTGATAAAGCTGACTGCAAATTCACCTTCCTCATGAGGAAAATACCAGCGAGGAATTTCCGATGACGTCACTGTGTAGGCTTGATACTCATTAGCACGACGAAAGATCACGGGAACATTCGCAACATCCGGCGGAATCACCGTGATCATTTTTACCCCTCTGCCCGCTGCGGTTTCAAATTGAGACAATTGAATCTCTGGTTTGTTTTCGTTGACAAATCCATCGTAAGTCAACCCCAAAGCTTTAGCACATTGTAGAGTTCCTGCCACAAAACTGGTGAAGTATTCATCGGCCATCGTGGTGAATAAACTAACCATCGGGTCCCCAGGGAGAGTGATCAGACCGCTCACACCTCCGGTGGGACTGCCCGGCCATTTTCCGCTAGACGCTTGGTCTGTCTCCCGATGCTGACATGAAGACAACAGCGGCGACGCTAAGGAAAAAGCTGCAGCCGTGGAAGTCGCCCGCTTGAGGAACCTCCGTCGATCACATCGTTGCACAGAATGTGGACTTTTCCTGTTCACACAGTTTTTCGGTTAATACAGGAGAGTGAAGTGATGGGCTGTGGATGAAGCTAGTTTTTTCATAACCTACGATGATGAATTTCTCACACTTCAGGTTGAAAATACTTCTTGAGAACCTTAACGGTCTTTTCCTTCGCAACACGGGCGAACTCTTCGGGTTTCATCTTCATGAATTCGTTATTATACAGCTCAACAACAAACGGTCCTTGATAATTAAGACGGAACAACTCCTTCAGAATTTCACCGGTAGCACAAACTCCATCTCCGGGCAACAGGCGCTCGCTATTGGGAGGCCCCAATTGCTCATAGGGCAAATCCTTTGCGTCACAAATATGCACGAGGTTCAGTTTGCGCACATCGGATTGGGCCAAAGCTTCCAGAGATCGATCCCCAGCGTGAAATTGGTAGAAATCAAAGACCCACCCAAGGTTGTCGCGGTCAGCTTGACCCAGAATTTCCATTGTCGTCGCAACATTATGGATGGGCAGCTTCTGCGAACCCAAAAATTCATAAACAGCCATCACTTCATAGCGAGCGGCGAGATCAGACATATATCTCAAGTCATCCACAGCAAGTCGTTGGATCTCTTGAGTGGACAAATTCTCGGGTACCTGGCCGAAATGGACAACCAAGGCGGATTGGCAACCTGTCTCCTGGGCCATCCGAAAGTACCATTCATGGCGATCTCTCATGCGATCCCGATCGGGTCCCGGACCAAGAGAATCGAGTTCGATTGCGGAAATGTTTATCGGTCGAACTCCGGACTTCTCAAATCGGGAACGCAGATCCTCCATAGGTCGCTCACGGAGAAAAGCCTCCAGTTTCCAGTCCCTCAGTTCAAGGCAGTCATAACCAAGCCTCCCAGTAATTGCAATCTCCTCGGCGAGCGTACAATCCATAGTTTTTGCGCCCTGCATTCCCAACTCCCACTTCCTGGGAGATTGCTCTTGTGCCATTGAGTGACCATATAGTCCTGCGGCAGCCGTTGTGACCACTGCACGCTTGATAAACCTACGCCGAGAAATGAAACCCATTTCGACCCCTTTCCTAACCTTGAATTCCAAGCCTCCTAATTACGTGAAAATTTCTCTTGAGGATTGTAATTTGAGAAGTGATAAAAGGGCAAGGAACTTTTTGGTCAACGTCAAGCGAGGCATCCACAAACCCAGAATACCCGAAATGAAGAACGTTCGTACGGTCTTCCGCAATGGTCAAAGCCTAGAGCTACTGGTGCAATGGGGTAACGAAGAGCAATTCTTCCCAGCACCGGACCGTTGCGGCCACTACAAACCGAACCGGAATTTACTCCCTGCAACACGATGTATCGCTAGCACAACGCGAAGAAACGTCTTGGCTTGCTGTGGGGCTGGGCTCGAAAACGATGAAAGAGCCCTCGTAGGGTGGACTAGTCAGTTTCAAAGCGGTGTCTGTACACACTTCAATCGCTTCATTTCGAGGAAATAAGTGTCCTTCTTCATCGATCACAGCTTTCTGAGGCCCCAGATAAATTGCCTGCTGGCCCCTGAAGTCACACTCTGGGCTTTTTTCAAATTTATATCCCCGGGTCGTGAACGAAAAAAAACGATAGCCTTCCACTTCTTTCCAGTAAGTTTTCTTCAAGACTTGCAAACCGTAAAACCCGCTCTGTTCAAGGTACTGCAGGAGTTCCTCTTCTGTTAACGCACCGGCTATACACTCGCCCCACAGCATGCGATTGACACGCAGATGCACCGGAAGCTGCTCTCTGCTCACAATGTCACTGATGACGAGGCGACCGTTATCCTTCAGTACCCTCCACATCTCCCGAAACACCTTCTGTTTGTCTGGAGACAAATTGACGACGCAGTTCGAGGTGACGAGATCGACCGTCTGACTCTCAACCGGGATCTTTTCGAGATAGCCTTGGCGAAACTCTACAACGTCATAACCCAGACTATCAGCCACTGATTGCTTATTCCGACAAGCCACTTCGAGCATTTCATCCGTCATATCGACGCCAATAACCTTCCCTGCTGCACCCACCTTCCTGGCGGCTAGGAAGCAATCGATTCCACCACCGGACCCGAGATCAACGACCACTTCGCCTGGCGCTGGTTCCGCTAGAGCTATAGGCGAGCCACATCCATAAAACCGGTCGATTACTTCTTCAGGGATGTGACTCAAATCATCAGGATCGTAACTGGTGGGGCAACAAAGCTCAGTCTGGGGCTCTTCGGCTGCCTTGGCGTAAAACTCCCGGACCATTTTCCGGGAACGCTCCGTGTCAAAAGCCAGGACACAGTTGGAAGGTAGCGTGGCTACTACCGTCTCGCTGCGTCCATCAAGCAGATCCATGTCCGTGCCGCACGCGACAGCGCCCTCCCCCATGTAGTGAAATAGGATAGGGGCATTGAAACCAGAGTGCTGATTGAAGGCGCACCTCTTCTCATCTGCTAGATCATACATGACCTCACGGGCAATAGCTGTGTAGACTTCATAGTACGGATCCGGCGCATGGAGATCACCAAGGCCGGAGCCATCCACACTAAAAAAATAGCTGTGTTCGATATCGCCTCCACCGGTAATGAATTTGAAAGGATCATCGGCAGACAGCTGCTTGTTGACAACCGAAGCCTGGCGAAACCTTCGTGCTATTTCCGACTCTTGCCAGATTTGGCGAAGATTCCCGTTATTGATCACACCTGCCGCTAGTGGCTTGTCGTTGGCCATAGCCGGCGACGGATAAACAACCCCGTCGGAGTAGACACACATCGAATCCCAGAACTGATTTCCTAGATCATATTTCATAAAGGGCCGGCCATTCACGCGCAGCTTCATTGACTCGATGTTGTCCAGGGGAAGATCTAGTGACTGGGCGCGTTGCTTGGTCACGCGAACCATTTCGATCAATTCACTGGTCGAAGGAAACGAGTGGGGTTTTGTTTCCATCACGCGCCCACGGCGATGCATCCACATTAAGTGTTGAGACTGTGCACCCCAGTCTTTGGCAAGGCTGGTGATTTCGGGCAAGTCCTGGAGATTTTCTTTTGTGACTACCGTGGTCAGCGAGACCGGAAACCCCAACCTAGTAACATTGAGGACCCCTTCACGAATCTGGTTGAAAGTACCTTTACCGCGAATTGGGTCATTCGTCTCCGGGCGTGCCCCATCAAGCGAAATCTGCAGCCGTAACCGCTCGCGGCTGAAACTGGAAAGTTTCTTCAACCGTCCGCCGCGAAGCAATGTCGCATTGGTCAGGATAATCTGATCGGCTTTCCTTTTGTTAGTAATGAGTTCGATCAGTTCAAAAATATCAAGCCGCGCAAATGGCTCTCCTCCCGTTAAATAGAATCGTTCAGCGCCGCAATCAACAGCTTGATCGATAATGTCTCTGAGGTGGCTTGTGGACAGACCTCGATCCGACGCTGGAGATGAATTGACCAAACAGTGCGTACAAGTGAGATTACAAAAATTGTTCGTGTGGATCCACAATTCGCGAAGTCTTTCCGGCTTGAGATAGGCAGCACGTCCCGCGTAAGGGTGTCGGTCGACGGATGTCAACGAGATCATCTTCGCACGTAGAGCAGCGTGCAAAATACTCTGCACGTGAAACCAGGCTTTAGCAGTGTCCAACTGCATTGTCGCGCTATAGCGACATACAATACTGCTAAATGGCAACCCCTCCCTCGCCATGGAAAGGATGGAGGCACCACGACGGTCGCTCGCTACCCAGTTCGGACCTTCCGGATCAACCACAAAATGAATCCCACGTGCTTCAAACTCTACAATCCTCGGCAGGTGGAAAATTTGTTTATCCCTTAATTCCATCATGGTCTCCTTGCTTCCCTGTTTCTAAAAGTTGATGTCACTTTCTCATCTCAACGCTAACCTGTGATGGCTATTTTCTACCGAGTGTCCTGTTCCATAAATAACATGCTATTTGTTCTGGACGAAACGGTTTCTGCTTTGACGTGTGACAACGAGTCTATCCCAGGTATCGGTGAGAAGGAGCAACATAAAAAACAGGACCGTCCCGCCTGAAATCCACAAGGCGAATGTGACTTTATCCGTCTCCTTCTTACTGGTCGTCGACAATGCCACCACATCGCCTCCTCAATACAGAAATCCTTTTCCACGCTTTTTGAGGCTGGAAAATTGTAGCACAAATCCGGTTGACAAGATCATGTCGGTGATGTTAGCTTGGCGCCCTCGTTGTTTGTCATTGCTACAGGGTTCAGACCAAAGAGGGAAGCGGGTGAGAATCCCGCGCGGTCGCGCCACTGTTATCGGTGAGGAGGCCTTTCTAAGACGTCGAGCAAGCAACAGCCACTCCCAGGAGCTTTAAAGGGGGGAGGAGGCTCTAAAAGGTCTCGTTTGAGCCGTCAGCCAGGATACCTGCCCTGAGCATGTTCTTAGCAACTCTTCGCGTCCAAGGGTTGGGAATTCCTTCCGGGCATTCCTCGAAAAATATCCCTCGGCGCTACTTGGGTTACCACCCAGGAGGGCCTATGTTTAGACTTCTTCTAGCTTGTGTAGCCGCGGCTGCTAGTTTTTGTATGTCCGTCTTCTCGGAATCGATTACGGGAAGAGTACGCGATCCCCAGGCCAAACCGATTTCGGGAATCCGTCTTCTTCTCACAAAAAATAACGCGACTGTAGCCAACTGCCTCAGTGATGCCCTGGGCTACTATTCCTTTCAGAATATCCAACCTGGAAATTACGTTCTCGAGGTTCACCAACTGGGTTTTCAGCAGGAACAACGGGATCTGGAAGTCACAGCAGGAAGAGATCTCAACTACGACGTCTTTATGAAGTTGAAAACACTTGAGGAACAGATCTTGGTAACTGCGACACGCACCACTGCCCCGACCAGTCTTTTAGGCAGCAGTGTCACCGTTATCACAAAGGAGAAAATCCGTGCTCAACACGCTTCGAACGTCGCGGAAACCCTACGCAATGTGCCTGGGATGAATGTCATGCAACTCGGGGGAAAAGGTTCTCTGACTTCTCTCTTTCTACGCGGTGGGGAATCGGATTATACCAAGATTCTTTTGGACGGGATTCCTTTAAATCAGCCGGGTGGGGCCATCGATTTATCCAACCTTTCGACGGCAAATGTGGAGCGAATTGAAATTGTCCGAGGTCCCCAGAGTGCCCTATACGGCTCGGACGCGATTGTCGGCGTGATCCAAATCTTCACCCAAAAAGGCTCAGTCGAGCACACGGTACCACGCTTCGATTTTTTTTCTGAGGCAGGGACCTATGACACCGTTCGAGGAGGAGTCGGCCTGCGGGGTGGGATCGGCCGATTGTCCTACAGTGCCCAGTTTCAGCACCTCAGTACCGACAACAGTGAGCCCAACGACTTCTTCCACAACAATAGCTTCAGCACCAGTATCGGCTTCGAGACTTCGTCCAGCTCATCTGTGTCCATCGTGGGACGCGTCGAGCGAGGGAAATCTGGAGTACCTGGGCCGACCGCCTTTGGTCGCCCAGATCTGGAAGAATTCTATCGGAAACGTGACTTTGCCGTGGGTTTGAGCTGGCACAATCGTCTTTCTGACTCGTGGCAACAACAAATTTCTTATTCGCAGGCCTACGTGAACCAACTTTCGGTCGATACGGTCGACTCCGGCTCCTTTTTCCCTGAATTCCGAGGGAAAACAGCTGCCTTTCCGTCCCTTGACTTCCCTTTTTCTTTTCTAGCCGCGACCCGCCGCCACAACATCAATTACCAAAGTGATTTCATCCTCTCCAGCCATCTTCTTTCCGCCGGGCTGGATTACGAAGAAGAGCGAGGCGTAGTGGGTCAGACGCGCGCTTCGCGCACTAACTTTGGCTACTACATCCAGGATCAATTTCTGCTCCTGCGGCGTCTGGCCATCACCGGAGGGTTCCGGTTGGAGGACAACGGTAGCTTCGGTTTTTCCGCAACCCCTAGAGTCTCACTAGCGTATCTCCTCAGAAACGGCAACGGAAACGAGTTCTGGGGGATGACACGATCCAAGTTCAACTTCGGACTGGGTATTAAAGAACCTAACTTTATCGAATCCTTCAGCCCTAATTTCTTTTTCAAGGGAAATCCAGATTTAAAACCTGAACGAACCAGGAGTTTTGAGGTAGGTCTTGAACAGATTGTGGCCCAGAATCGTGTAAGTGTTGAGGTTAATTTCTTCCACAGCTACTTTCGCGATCAGATTGCTTTTCAGACTATAGATCTAGAAACCTTTGAAGGCTCTTTTTTTAACATTGGCGAAAGCCGAGCCTGGGGATTCGAGCAAATCGTAAGGGTTGTTTTATCAAAAAAATTTGATTTTTCAGCCGGGTACACTTATCTGAACTCAAAGATACTCAAGAGCAACAATCCTTTTGACTCCGTCTTTCAAGAGGGGGCCCGTTTACTCCTTCGGCCCACCCACGCTGCTTCCCTTGGTCTGACTTGGGGATGGCGCCAGTGGTTGGTCCACACCAATGCCACTTTCATTGGCAATCGAGCTGACAGCGACTTCCGTGGAATTGGCCTGATCGAGGTGGGCGGCTATACGAAATGGGATTTGTCCGGCACTTATCAGATTGATTCCCACCTCCAGTTTTACGTAGCCTGTGAGAATATTTTAAACCAGGATTATTTCGAAGAGGTTGGATTTCCGGCCTTAAAGTTTAATTTCCGCTCCGGACTCAGGTTTGGTTTTTAAAGCAGTCGTGGTTCGAAATCGAACACCCGGTTCCCTACCCTCAACGTAAACCTGTCTACTGGTGAGGTCATTGCGAGAATTTTTGAGAAGAATGTGTGAAATTCAAATGATCTGTGATAAAAAAGGTCGCCGGGAAAGGTGGCTTGGTGATCAGCGAATACCTTTTTCGTTATGAAGAGACTTATCGGGACCAGCGCCTCCATCCTTCTCCTCCTGCTGACCCTCCAATACTTCCGTATCACACCTTCGGATCAGAGCACTTCCGAAGGGCTACGGATCGTCTCCTTGGCTCCGAGTCTCACTGAAATTGTGTTTGAGCTTGGTGCCGGACCGCAACTTGTCGGCGTGACAACCTACTGTACCTTCCCGCCAAAAGCGCAGGAGAAAGAAAAAATAGGGGATTTTGTCAACCCCAACCTTGAAAAAATACTCAGTCTCGAACCGGAGCTGATCCTAGCGGAAAAATGGACGTCCTCCAAGACTGTCTCACGCCTGACACGATTAGGACTCCACGTGATAGAAACACCGAGTCCAAAGTCTTTCCAAGAGGTCTGTGTCGTCATTCGCAAAGTAGGAGAAGCCCTTGGCCAATCGACTCGCAGCCACGCGCTGATCAAAAGTATGCGGGACCGTGTTCGAACAATCGAGGAACGAAGCAGGGGTTTTCCGCGACGTCCAACTCTATACGTCGAAATTGATCTTCCCTCTTGGACAGTAGGACGGGACAGTTTTATTAGCGAGGCTATTTTGTTGTGCGGAGCTAAAAACATCTTCGAAGATGTTCGGCGACCAGCGCTACAGGCTTCGAAAGAAATGATTATTGAACGCAATCCTGAGATGATTATTTCGTTTACGGCCAGTGCCTTGCAGATTCGGCAAAGACCTGGCTGGAGCCAGATTAGAGCGGTTCTTGAAGGAAACGTCATTGACAATCTCAATCGCGATTTGCTCTCGCACGGAAACCATCGGTTGGTGGATGGGATGGAGGCATTGCAAGAACAGATCGAGCAGCTGCTAAGTAGAAAGGGATGAGTCAACAAGATTCCAGTAGTCGGTTTCAGTAGCCCCTTACCGATACAAGAGTATCGGCTCCTCTTCCGCCTGGCCGGCACGCGAGTCTACGCGACTTTTAGAACGGGCAATGTTCATGAACTCAAAGGTGAAAAGCTTGGTCGCTCTGGTAATCCTGACAATGGCCGCTGGCACCATGGCGCTTTTTATTGGTCCGGTTTCCAGTGCTCCTTGGAGTATTATTTGGGAGATACGCTTTCCGCGCGTGATCCTCGCGCTGCTGGTCGGAATCGGCCTGGCGGGTGCAGGAACAGTTTTTCAAGGGGTTCTTCGCAACCCGTTAGCAGATCCTTTTATCCTTGGTACCTCAAGCGCTGCTGCTGCGGGTGTCATGACCGCTGGAGTACTCGGATTTCGTCATTTCTCCGCTCTGTATTTTACTTCACTCAGCTTTGCACTACTCTCAATTTTTGTGGTCTATCGTATCGCCCGCGTGAATGGCAAGACTCCTATCCAGACCATTATCCTAGCTGGAGTGATTATCAGCTTATTTTTCAACGCAGGAGTCTTTGTATTCTTTTCCATCTTTTACCGAGAGTCCTTTTCCATACTGTTTTACCTATTGGGAACGTTAACGGAAGGAGACTCCACACTGATTACTGTTTCCGGAGTCATCATCACCGGCGGTCTAGCGATCAATTGGTTACTTTCCCGGGAACTCAATGTTCTGACTCAGGGGGAGGAAGTCGCCTTTCACCTGGGGGTCGATGTGGAAACGGTCAAGAAAATTCTTTTTGTGTCCGCCTCGGCGATGGTAGCCGCAGCGGTCGCGGCAGCTGGGATGATCGGCTTTGTTGGTTTGATCGTACCTCATATGATGCGTATGATCGTGGGAGCGGACCATCGCCTCCTGATTCCGGCTTCCGCACTCGGGGGAGGGATGTTTCTTATTCTCACCGATGCCTTGGCGCGAACGATCATCCCACCCTTGGAGATTCCGGTCGGCGCGTTAACTGCCCTGGTTGGCTCACCTTACTTTGTGTATCTGCTACGCCAAAAACAGCAGGTGGGAGAATTCTAATGTCACGGTTGTCCCTACAAGGAATCAGCTTTCGTTACCCCAATGGCTTTGCCCTTCAGGACATCAATCTTGACATTGCCCAGCAATCATTTTTAGCCCTCATTGGTCCCAATGGAAGTGGCAAAACTACATTGCTGCGTCTGATAACTAGGTTGCTTAAGCCCGAAAAAGGTCACATCTACCTCAACAGTGAACCTCTTGAACGATTTACACCTCGCGAACTGGCCCGGCAAATCGCAGTGATTTCCTCCGAGCAGTATTTTCAATTTCCCTTCCCGGTAGCTGAGGTTGTCGCTATGGGACGCTTCCCCTTCCTGGGAAGATTAGGGACAATGTCCCTACAAGATCACCATATTGTGGACAAGGCACTAGAAATGACACAGACGGAGCGGTTTCGGGAACGATCTATCTCTCAACTTTCGAGCGGTGAAAAACAGCGGGTGCTGATTGCCCGTGCCCTCGCCCAACAACCTTCTCTCTTGTTGCTTGATGAACCCAACACCCACCTAGATATCCAACACCAGCTGGCCATCTTTGACTTACTTCGATTTCTCAATCAAAAACATTCCATGACCGTGGTCGTGGTACTCCACGATTTAACCGCAGCAGCAGCCTTCTCGGAATCTGTAGCCTTGTTGCATCAGGGCAAGTTAGTCAAAAAAGGAAAACCTGAAGAAGTCATTACCACGGAAACAATCCGCAGTACCTATGGAGCCAAGGTAGTGGTTCATCCCAGTCCGATAGGGAACTTTCCACAGATTACCTATGCGCCTAAGACAAGATTTTCATAAGGACAGTGCCTGGTGATTGTAAACAGGGTTCCCACACTGATTTGGGTAGGATTGCCACTCATCGGAGGCAACCCTGACTCGAAAAAGCTGTTCACTTTCCGACTAAACAATCCGGTAATATGATCATCATGTTGTCAAAGAATACATCGTTCGGACTATTTTTTTTCACATGTGTTGCTGCTGCCTTCCTTTGGGGGACTTCGCACGATGATCCCGCTAAGGAAACCATGGAGACCATCCGGGCTGAAGATTTGAAATCGGATCTCTATTTCCTGGCTTCAGATGAAATGAAAGGACGTGACATCTCCACAGCTTTTAATGAGATCGCTTCTCTCTATCTCGCACATCGATTCGAGCGAATGGGCTTGCTTCCAGGCGGAAAGGATAACACTTACTTCCAATACTTTACTCTTGTCCAATCCCACCTTTCTGAAACGAATCGTCTTGAAATTACACACGAAAACTCACCTCTTTCGACGATCGGTCTGATCCAAGAGGATTTTTGTCCAGCCCTCAGCAGTGCCAACAAACATCTCACTGCTCCCGTAGTCTTCGTAGGCTATGGCATCACCTCACCTGAGCACAACTACGATGATTACGACGGGGTCGATGTGCGGGGCAAGGTGGCTTTTCTGATCGATCACGAACCAGAGGAGAGAGACTTGAACAACCCTTTTGACAGCCTGCTCAATTCGAAGCACAGTCACGAGGTGAGAAAAATACTCAACGCTCAACGACAAGGGGCCGTCGCTGCAATCATCATGCGAGATGACGCAAAACACCCGAGTAAGATACGATCAAACCGACAACCCCGATCATCCCCGCTGCCGCGACGGACGCGGCTACCATCACGCAGGCGGACACAATCGATCGAGTTCTCCCAGATAGCGCGCCGTCTATGGCCCGAGGATGCCTCACGACTTCCCTGTACCCTGCAGATCTGGACAGATGCTATAAGAATCCCGGCGATCTACGTCTCTCCTCGCATTGCTCATGAACTGTTAAAGAATCAACAGCTGAGTCTAGACCAAATACAAGAGAGTATTGATGCTCAATATAAACCTCAGAGCTTTCCACTTGAAGGAATGAAGGCTACCATCAAAACCTCTATTACCCGAAAGCAGGTTCGCATCCGTAACGTACTGGCTTACCTGCCTGGCTCCGATCCAAAACTCCGCAACGAAGTTGTAGTCGTGGGAGCTCATTTGGATCATGTGGGTGTGCGTCAGGAAGAGATTTATAACGGTGCGGATGATGATGCCAGTGGGATGGTGGGAGTCCTAGAGATCGCTGAAGCTTTTGCGAACAGTCCGCGGGCAGCCAGACGGTCTTTGCTCTTCGCAGTTTGGAATGCTGAAGAACACGGACTGTTGGGTTCTTATTACTACGTGGCACATCCGACATTCCCCATTGGCCAAACCGTTGCCATGTTTCAAATGGACATGATCGGCCGCAGCGAGGAAATCCTGGACCCTGGAAACCGACTTTTTCGAGGATTGCAAAAACAGTCAGCGAAAGAGAATCTCAACTCCGTGAACGTGCTCGGCTATAGTCGGAGTGAAAATCTTATGCAGGTGGTAACCGAGAACAACCAAAAGATTGGTTTGGATCTCAAATTTCGTTACGACAATCATATTCAAAACCTGCTCCGGAGAAGTGATCACTGGCCCTTTTTGATCAGCGGTGTTCCAGCTATCTTTTTTACCACTGGTTTACATCCAGATTACCATACGCCTCAGGATACTCCAGACAAAATTAACTATGGCAAGCTGGAGAGAATCGTCCGCTTGGTATTCCTGAGTATTTGGACCACCGCCAATACCACCACACCTCCAATGCTGAATCCTAGCATCCTATGGTGATAGTTGCGTGGAGTCGTCCGCCAGGGATCTGTGGTCATTTGCAAGGCACGAGGAAAACTCGGTGTTCTGACATCGGCCAGAAAACTATACAGTCTGAAGTACACAGACTCATTGTTGGTTGACCATCCCTGCGGACGATCATAGTATCTTCTCCAATAGCTTCTACCGGCAGCACGCCTTGTTCGACTAGAACCTGAGAATAGTGGTTTCTCCACGTTCGGTGGTGAGCTGCCCAGTGTTTTTCCGTCTGTGGAAGACAATCCTCCATCTGCCAAACGGCATGTTGGACGTCTGACACGTCGCCCAGTTTGGCGTGCAATTTGTTCATCGATGTCTGCGCCAAGTCGAACAGAGTATCCGCAAATCCCCACAAGACACACATAGAGTTCTAGCTTCTTCAAAGCGAAAGTGCTCAGGCGATTCCGGGTAACAACGCACACCGCTGATCACTGCTACAAACACAGTTCGTCTGAGAAAAACAGAGGGTTTACCACCTGGTGTATCCGCCGTCGATGACGACAGTGGAGCCGGTCATATAACTAGAAGCAGAAGACACGAGGAAAATCGCTAATGGCGCTAGTTCTTCCGGGACTGCAGGGCGTTGCATGGGGATCCAAGGGATGACTTGCCCCCCGTAGTTCGGATCTTCTAGAGCAGGCTTCACATGTTCCGTCGCGACGAAACCTGGTGCAATACCGTTGATGCGCACGTTATATTGTGCCCATTCACACGCCAACACAGAGGTCAGCTGTGTTACTCCCGCCTTCGAGACGTTATAGGAGAGATGCAATCGGCCACGATTGGCGATACGATCAGCAATCGAGGAAATGTTGACGGTACTTCCAGCACGTCGACGGATCATATGTCGACCCACAGCCTGGCAACAGAAGAACATGCCGTTGAGATTTACGTCGAAGGTGTCTCGCCAATCTTCTTCAGGAATATCGACAGATGGGCAGACTCGTGCAAGGCCCGCATTGTTCACAAGAAAATCGATCCGGCCAAACTCTCTGAGGGTTTCCTCGACCATAAGTTCGACACTATGTCGCTGGCGAACGTCGGTCTCGATGAAAACGCTGCGTCGATCCGTGGATCGAATCTGTTCAGCCGTCTCCGTTCCGGTTTCGGGATTTATCTCCGCTACCACAAGATCCGCCCCTGCTTCAGCGAAGGCATGATAATACACCCGCCCCAATCCCCGGCCAGCACCTGTGACCACTCCTACCATCCCATCGAGTGAGAATTGTTCCATGAACATCTCATTCCTCCAACTCTAATATAGTGCAAGCGCTTGGGATTAACTGCAGTCACAACATGCACTAGAACCGCATCCTACCGCTGCGTCAAGGTATCCATCCTGGTTGTGGGATGCCTTTGTACTCAGTGGCATACACATGCTTAAAGGCTTCTTCGAAATCGGGAAAGCTACTGTTATGTGAGAATACAATTGCTTCCTCTATCAGACTTTCCACTTGCTTATCGACAGTCATCAGTTCTTCCTCTTTACAGACCCCACTCTCCATTAAACGATCATAGTACGTCTTTATCGGACATCTAGACTCCCAATGGGCGATCTCCTCGTCAGTTCTGTAGGTTAGATAACTCTGTCGTCTCTCTCCACTCCAGTGACCTTCATAACTGAACGCTTCGCACTCCAGGAGTAAGGGGCCGCCGATCGACCGGATCTGTTCCACCATCTTCCGGGCAGCTAGATAAACGGCTACGACATCCATCCCATCAACAGTTTCTCCGGTGAAACCGTACGCTTTTGCTCTTTCACTCAAGGGACTGATTGCGTTAGCATCCTTCACCGACGTCGTGTAAGCGTACTGATTATTTTCGCAGACAAACAACAGAGGAAGCTTCCAGATCGCCGCGATGTTCATCGCTTCATGAACGATACCCTGATTGGCACCGCCGTCGCCGTAGAAGGCGACCGTCACATTGTTTTCGCCTCTTAGCTGACTTGTCAAGGCCAGACCGGCTCCAAAACCGGGTCTGCTTCCAATCACACTGTCCACGCCGAATATACCCATCTCCAACCCGGCGCTGATGTGCATCGAGCCGGCTTTTCCGGAATGACAGCCACCGACCTTGCCCAGGAACTCCGCCAACACGATACGAACGTCTACTCCCCTTGTGATCTGAGCGGAAATCGTGCGGTGGGTTGGGCAAATAAGATCCGTTGGCCTCAGTGCCGTGCAGACACCGACGCCGATCGCTTCCATTCCCATGGCCGGGTGAAGAGATCCTGGAATCTCGCCCTGATCCATGAGGTCCACAGTGGTTGCGTCAAAACGCCTAGTGAGTTTCAGGTTACGGTACATCTCCAGGCATACGTCTTTGTCAATTTCATTGATCATGATTGCTCATCCCTCAGGCAATAGTTTTGAGAATTGTATGCAGAAGCTTTTCTTTGTTCGGCAGTACGAACTCCTCCAACGGTGGGCTAAACGGGACCGGCATAGTCGGCCGTGCCACGATACGGACAGGTGCTTTCAGATCGCTGAACGCTTCCTCACCGACGATGGATGAAACTTCGGCAGCAAAGCCACATGTTCTATTGGAATCATCGAAAATGACGACGCGTCCCGTCTTGCGGACAGACGCCAAAAGCGAGTCCTTGTCCAGCGGAAGCAGCGACCGAGGATCGAACACTTCGACGGACACGCCTTCGGATTCTAGTTCCGTTGCCACCGTCAATGCAATCGCAACGAGATGTCCTGTGGCTACAACTGTCAGATCCGAACCCTCTCTCTTGATCTCCCCACTACCCATTGGGAGGGTATACGATTCAATCGGGACATCTCCTTCCGTGGTCAATAGTCGAGCGGGCAAAAAGACCATGACTGGATCATTATCTCGAATCGCACTGACCAACAAGCCTTTTGCATCGTGTGGGGAAGAGGGAAGAACCACCTTGATGCCCGCATGAAGCATGTAGGGATAGTTATGATCCGAATGTTGCCCTGCATTGCCACTACCCGCACCGGACCCAGGCACAAGAAGTGTAATGGGAACATTGGTGGCTCCAGCTGACATATAATGAAACTTCTGTGCCTGATCCACAAGCTGTTCAAAAGCGAAGTATACGAACGAATTGATTTGATACTCGATCACTGGTCTCAATCCCCTTACAGCAGCACCGATGGCGAGCGCGTGTGTCGCCTGTTCGGATATCGGGGTATCAATCACCCGGTTCGGACCAAATTTTTCTAGAAAACCAATTGTGATACCGCGGACACTCTGTCGTACATCCTCTCCCAACACGAAAACGTTGGGATCGATTTCCATCTCCTGTTCGAGCGCCTCTGCTACGGCAGTTAAAAAAGTGACGTTTCTACTTCCGTCGCCGCGCTTTCCATGTAGGTCCTTCTGGCCGCGTATCGGTCCGCCGCCATAAGCAATCTGTCCCATAGAACATGTTCTCCAGCTTCTAACACATTATTCCGGCCTTGGACCGGGATCAAGTCAAAGGATTGGCTTCATAAATCTAGCGTAGCAGCCGCGCCCAGCTACTGGGACGCGGGAGAGGTACTCCGCTTCTGAATCGGATTGAGGCGGATCTTGTCCCGTACCTTGAACGGTAACCGTAACTCCTGAGATGCATATGGGGAAACCTGACTGTGAGAGAATCAAACACGCCATATTCCTCCTTTTTCTGTTAGTAACCCAACTCGTGGTGATCGTCACAAAAAAGGCATAAATTTCTAACTCACGACACCAAGTTGCGAACAGCCGTCAGTGCCAACTCATAATTAGGTTGTTCGGAAACTTCCTTGACATAATCGACGTGTTGAATGGTGTCCTTCTGATCTACCACGAAAACAGCACGGCTATTTAAGCGCAGTTCCTTTATCAGAGTCCCGTAGTGGGTACCGAAGGACGCCTCTCGATGGTCGGACAGAAGGGTCACTTTGTCGACTCCGGCTGCTGCACACCAACGGCTCTGAGCAAAAGGAAGATCCATACTGACGGTATAGATTTGCACGTCGCGCAAACTAGAGGCCTCCTTGTTGAACCGCCGGGTCTGAATATCGCAAACTGGTGTGTCCAGCGAAGGAACAACGCTAAAGATTCGGATTTTACCCTGAGTATCCGACAGCTCAACCCGCTTCAAATCTTTGTCAATCACCTCAAACTGCGGAGCCGGATTTCCTACCTTCAATTCCGGTCCTAACAACGTAAAGGAATTGCCTTTTAGTGTCACTGCATTTGGACGTTCGTTCATCTTCTTCCTCCTCCTTTTCAAAAGCCCCGGTGTTTCGATCCTCGGGCTTGGTTCACCGCTTGATTCACGGGCTTCCGATCTCGGACACTCCCAGGCAAATGGTACCTTCTGGGAAATGAATCCCAGGACCAAGTACACATATCAATGATAATTTTATCTTATTTCCAAATCACCAGCGAGACACAATTTACGGTCAGGACTGAGACAAGCCCGATCAAAATAATCAATAACCAGCGCAGTACATCCCAGTGAGAGCAGGGCAAGCATTATCCGCAAAAACTACTGCGGAAATAATCTGTTGAAGGCCTTCCAAATAGAGGTGTTAAGTGTTCCAGTCGAAACTTTTTTTCAAATGCAGCATCCAGCCTTATAAAACAACATGTGAGGAGGATCTGTATTGACCGGAGTCTCACAAATAGTATAAAAAGGCAGTTCTTTTATACTACCGACTGAAGTTAAGTATAAGGAATACAACCAAACTCCGATGAAAGCATTACTCGTTGACACCGAAGGTCTGTATCCACAAACGAAGAAGTCCGATCCTTCTTTACATAATCTAGCTATGGGTATTTTGCTTCAGGCCTTCCGTGACATCGTACAGCCAAAGAGACCTGCCAACAAAGAATGGGCGATTTGGCGACACGATGCGATTGAGTGGTTTTTTTCCGACGAAACTCATCCGGGCAGCTTTTCCTGGGTGTGTGAGGTCTTGACGTTTAATATAAAGGAGTTACGGGACTGGCTTCGCACCTACCAGTGCAGTAGCCACTATAAGAGAAGGGAAATGACCAAGGAGCTCATTCGATTTCAGCTCAAACGCTAATCGGTTAGAACGGTCGGAAAGAAGAAGGCTCGACCCTGCCAGATGACATCTCAAATCTAAATCCTATGCATCGGATCCTCCTCATGGTCATGAACATTATCTGAATCCATAATAAGGCCGATGAGAGTTCTAATAATTACCCTCCTGACAGGATACCTTATTCTCTTTTTCGCATTCTTGTTCCATCATTTTATTCGTCTCAAGAAGGTCAAGCGACTTCCCGAAAAACAGTCGGATCGGGATGATTCTACGGGAGAGGTGTTAATCGAGCTGGTTAAGGTCAAAAAACAATTTGACCAACCGATTCTTAGGGATATTAATTTTAAAGTCTACCGTGGGGAAACCTTAGGAATACTGGGAAAGAGCGGCACTGGTAAGAGTGTACTCCTGAAACTGGCCAGCGGGCTTCTGAAACCAGATGAAGGCCAGATCTTCTTCAAAGAAAAAGACATTACTCTCATGAACGAAACCGAGTTGTTGGATATTCGAAAACATCTGTCCTATGTGTTCCAAAGCGGAGCTTTTTTTGACTTTTCGACTGTGCGGGAAAATATCGCGTATCCACTTCGCGAGCAGGGAGTCACAGATGAGGAAAAAATCCGTCAGCGGGTTGATTACCTCCTTGATGCGGTAGAGTTACACGGCATGGGAAATCTCGAATCCGACGACCTGAGCGCGGGATCTAAAAAACAGGTGGCCATAGCGCGAGCCATGGCCAATAACCCGGAAGCGATCCTTTACGACGAGCCGACCAACGGCGTGGATCCCATAACTGGGAAATCCCTTAGTCGCTTGATTCAAAAATTGGACCAACAGGAAAATCTAACTTCGATCGTAGTCACTCATGACCTCAAATGTTTGAAAATCGTTGCTGAGAGGGTCATCCTCTTAAAGGATGGATACGTCTACTTCGAGGGAAACTACCAAGAGTTCTACACTTCCCCAGATCCTTTCATTCAAGCTTTTGTTGCTGGAAAACGCTTTGAGGAACGACAAGAAGAAATGACTGAGTAATGTGAATCCTGGGGTCTTATCCTATAAATACTCTGCCGTTTGTTACGGACACCATCCTTTCTGATTCGAGACGTGACGACGAGTCGATCTAGTATCGGCCACAAAGACCAACAAAAGAGCAGCACTGTTGCGCCCGTAACCCACTGGACAGAGGTGAATTCGGCCAATTTCTTTGTCGCTCGCCGTCCCTAATACCACACCGCCCCCTTCCCCTCTCCCAATCTCACCTCAGTAAATGACATCTTATTTATGGGGCAGGACACTAGGATTTCGAGTTTTTAAGTTCCGGATTCCTGACTGAGTTCTCGGGTGACTCATTTTTAACGTCGCCATGGCGACGTCCGAGTTCATCCATCACCTCTAGCAAGGTCACCTGGCGCTGGACCAAGAAAACCAAGAGATGATAGAGCAAATCAGCACTTTCTTCAATAGAACGCTCCCTTTCCTGACCTGCCGACACTACCAATTCAACTGCTTCTTCACCCACCTTCTTGGCAATCTGGGAGAGTCCCTTTTTAAACAACGTAGTGGTGTAGGAACCGGAAGGCATCTCTTTTTGTCGCTTTTGAATGAAACGCTCCAGATAACCCAGAAATTCCACAGCGATAAACTCGTCATCCTCACCAAAACAGGACAACGTACCAAGGTGGCAGGTGGGACCTTCGGGTTTTGCAACCACGAGTAAAGCGTCGAGATCGCAATCGTGCCGCACAGCCTCTAACCTCAAGTAATTTTTGGACGTTTCACCCTTCGTCCAAAGTCGGTCCCGGCTCCTGCTCCAGAAAGTGACCAAACCCAGCTCTAATGTCTTCTGAAGTGCCAACCGGTTCATATGACCTAGCATTAGGACACGGCCCGTCCCTATATCCTGCACGATAGCCGGAATCAAGCCCGCGGCCTTTTCCCAATTCAACCCGTCGACATTCATCCTAAACTCACCGGTGTCTGACATCCCTCAAGCCTCACAATAATTCCATTCTCCGCTAGAAAACGCTTCACCTCTGCAACCGAGTAACGGTCATAGTGAAAAATACTAGCAGCGAGCACTGCATCCACACCGCTTTGCTCTAGAGCATCCAGCAGGTGACGCGGAGATCCTGCTCCTCCAGAAGCGATCACGGGGATCCGCACCGCCTGACTCACCTTTTGTAACAGCTCCAGATCGTAGCCATCCTGAGTCCCGTCACGGTCCATGGAAGTTAACAGGATTTCTCCTGCTCCCAACCCCTCTCCCTGCCGAATCCACTCCAAACCGTCAAGCTCAGTTTGAACTCGACCCCCGCTAACAAAAACTCTCCAACTCCTACCCTGACGCTTTACATCGACCGCCAACACAATACATTGCGATCCAAAGGCCGAAGCCGAGCCGCGAATCAACTCGGGATCCCTCACCGCCGCGCTATTGATCGAGACTTTGTCGGCACCAGCTCGAAGAAGTTGCTGGATTTGATCAAGATTAGAGATTCCTCCACCCACTGTAAAGGGAATGAAAACTGAATCGGCAACCCGTCGGACCCACTTAACCACGGTGCCACGTTCTTCAAGTGTGGCGGTAATATCAAGGAAAACTAGCTCGTCAGCCCCTTCTTCGTAATAACGTCGACCCAACTCGACCGGATCACCTGCATCCCGTAAGTCAATAAAATGGATGCCTTTGACCACTCTCCCGCCCTTCACATCCAGACAAGGAATAATCCGCTTAGCCAGCATGGATAAATTCCTCCCAGGGAACCTCCCCTTCGTAGAGGGCTCGACCAATCACAACCCCCTCGACACCCATCTCTCTTAAGCGGGTAATGTGAACCGGATGGCTTACTCCCCCGGCTGCGATCAAGGATATTCCTCCCGGTAAGCGTTCAAGCAAGTCATGGTAGGTGGAATAATTGGGCTTGTCTAAGGTCCCATCACATTCCACATCGGTACAGATGACTTGCTTGACACCCCAGGCGGCGACTCGTTCGATCACCTGATCGATTCCAAGGCCGCTTTCCTGCACCCAACCCTGGCTTTGCAGTTTCCCTCCTCTTAAATCAAGACTCACCATAAACAAGTCGGCACCCCGTTCTTTCACCCACCCGCTCACTCGATCCGGCTCCCTCAAAATAACTGTGCCCAAGATCAGATATTTGACATCCCACCCGCTTAACTGGGCCACATCTCGTGAACTCCGTATACCTCCTCCGACCTGGACTGGAATCTTGACGACTCTAGCAATGTCCCTGATGGCCTGCCGATTGTGACCCGAACCCCAACGGGCGCCTTCTAAGTCGACTACGTGTAATCGGGCAAACCCCGCAGCTTGAAAGTTCCGGGCCTGATCGACGGGATCCCGAGCGTAAGTGGTCTGTTTCCTCCAGTCACCCTGATAAAGCCTCACACATTTTCCTTGCACCAGGTCGATAGCCGGTATCACTTGCATAATCAACGCACCAGCAGAAAATTTTCTAGTACTTTGAGCCCCACCTCTCCCGAGCGTTCGGGATGAAACTGAACGCCCCAGAAGTTATTCTTCTTGACCACCGAAGCAAAGGAGGTAGCATACTCGGTGATACCGATCGTCACTGCATCTCGAATAGGGGCATAGTAGCTGTGCAGGAAGTAAAAAAAGCTGTCGTCAGCAATGTCGTCAAAGAGGGTTAGTGAACGGCTGAACTGACGCCGGATCTGGCGAACCTGATTCCAACCAATCTGAGGTACTTTAACCTGAGATCTATCAAATTTTTGAACAGTGCCGGGAATAATTCCCAGACAGGTTGTTTGCTCCTCTGCTGACGCTTCAAACAGCAGCTGCAGGCCCAGACAAATCCCGAGAAAAGGTACCTCAATCCGCTTTAACACGTCCACCAAGCCTCGCTCGATCAGAGACTCCATGGCCGGCCTGGCCGCCCCCTGGCCGGGCAGAATAATCCGGTCCGCTTTCTCCACAACCTGGGGATCGCCAGTAAAGGTAAATTCTGCGCCGAGAAATCTCAGAGCGTTGCCGACGTTGTAAAGATTACCAGCCTGGTAATCGATAACGACGATCATTCTACAAAAGGCCTTTCGTCGAGGGGATCTCTTCCTGAAGCTCTTCATCGATCCGTACCGCCATTCGCAGCGACCTTGCAAATCCCTTGAACATCGCTTCTATCCGATGATGCTCGTTTTCACCGGAGTTCAAGAAGTGGAAGTGCAGATTAATCCGTGCTTCGCTGGCCAGAGTTCGAAAAAAATGAGGGACCAGCTCAGCTGATAGATCTCCTACTTTCTCCCGCTGCGGGCTGTAATTACACGCGAATGCAGAGCGGCCCCCAAGATCCAGCGTCACCGCCACCAACACTTCGTCCATCGGCAACAGTGCGTATCCATAACGCTCGATACCCCTTTTTTCCCCCAAGGCCTGGGACAACGCTCGCCCAAAAACAATGCCAAGGTCTTCCGTCAAATGGTGATCGTCGATTTTCTGATTGTCCCGGGCTTCAACTTCCAAATCAATCCGAGCATGTCTTGCCGTCAGTTCTAGCATGTGTTTTAAAAACACCAATCCGATACGGGATGTGCACTTTCCCTTTCCGTCCAGATTCAAACGGACTTTCACTTCGGTTTCACTCGTCTTTCTCGTGACGGACGCAATGCGCTGGCTCATAGGACTATCCTCTTCATTTTCTTTCTCGGGTGCTTTCGCGCCCCTCCGTCTAACTTTAGATCTCATTTCTCCAAAGCTACGGAAACCGCGGTTTCTAGAATCTCTTTCAGCTGCTCCAGAAACAGTTTGTTTTCCCGTGGCGTCCCTACGGTCACTCGAACACAGTCCTGCAAGCCCCGCAATGAATTCCGATCGCGCACCACGATTCCTTTTTCAAGGAGTCCTTGACAAACTGCTGGGGCTCGTGGACAGCAAAAAAGCACGAAATTAGCTTGCGAAGGGAAAACTCGTACGCCTGGTATCTGCCGCAGCTGCAAACTCATCCGGTCACGATTTTTTTGGATAACTTCGATTTGATCTCTACGTCTCTCTGGCTGACGTAACACCTGGCAACCCTCTCTCATAGTCAACAAGCTCAGGTTGTAGGGAGCTTTGATTTTCAGAAAGAGGGAGATGATTTCCTTCGAAGCCACCACGTAACCGAGACGGATGGCCGCTCTCCCGAAAGCCTTGGACAGCGTCCTGAGGATGAGGAGATTTGGATTATCATCGAGTTCAAGGATAAGCGACGACCCTCGAGAAAACTCAATATACGCTTCGTCGACCACCACTATTCCCTCCCATGTTTGGCACAACTCGATGATCTCACGAGGGTCCAAGAGGTTACCCGTCGGATTGTTAGGGGAACAAAGAAAAAGCACTTTTACCCCCGAAGGCACTACCTTGCGAAAAGTTTCGGCACTGAAATCAAAGTTTTCGTCCAATTCAAATTCAAACCTCCTAACCCCATAAATCTGCGCCATCACCTGATACATACCGTAGGTGGGCTCAGCGATCGCAACCTGATCTTGTCCGGGTTGGCAAAACACCTTGAAGATCCAATCCAAGATTTCATCGGAGCCGACACCTGCGACAACATTCTCGATCTGTACTCCCAGGTACTCAGCAATGCTCATTCGAAGCTTTCGCTGATGGGGATCGGGATAACGGTTCAGTGGAATGCCCTTCCATTGGTGAGTATAGGGATTCTCATTTGCATCCAGCAAAACACCTTTCCGAATGTTTTCTCGGGCGCTGTGATACGGCTCGAGATTGAGAATGTTGGGTCGGATTAATTTGATCAGGTCCATATGACGCTTTCGTGCTTTCTCACTAACTATCACCAGAACACATAGGGCCGCAGAAATCTTGTTATCTTTTCCCCAGCCGGCAGCTTACAGCACGCCGATGAGCTTCCAAACCCTCCAATTCGGCTAGGATCTCCAAGGTTGGAGCTAGGCCTCGAAGGCCCTCACAGGTCAACTCCTGAAAAGAGATATTTTTGACGAAGCTGTCCAGGGAAACACCTGAAAAGGCTTTCGCCATCCCTGAAGTTGGCAGGGTGTGATTTGTGCCTGAGGCATAATCACCGGCCACTCCCGGAGACCACGGCCCTAAAAACACCGAGCCTGCACACTGGACTCTCGTGGCCCATTGTCGTGGATTTTCAACATGGAGAATCAGGTGCTCAGGAGCGTACAGATTAGAAAACTCTAGAGCTTCCTCCAGAGATTCCACAACCATTGTAAAACTCTCGTGTAGGGCCTCAGCAGCTAAATTTCCCCGTGGCAAATCCTCGGTCTGCTCCCAGACCAATCGATTAACTTCCTCGATCAAGGGCTCTGAAGTTGACAATAGGATGACTCGACTCTCCCGGCCATGCTCAGCCTGAGAAACCAAGTCGTTAGCCACAAAATGCGGCTGCGCCAAGTCATCGGCCACAACCAAGAGTTCGCTCGGTCCTGCCACCATATCAATCCCCACTCCTCTCAGAGTCGCCAATAATTTAGCAGTCTGAACCCACCGATTACCGGGGCCGAGAATCTTTTCGACTTTAGGCACGGTATCGGTTCCCAGCGCCATTGCAGCGATCGCCTGCGCGCCTCCGATTTTAAAAACCTCCTGCACTCCAGCTATTTGTGCAGCTGCCAGAACCTCCGGGGAGACCAATCCCTGGGGTTGTGGAGGAACACACAGAACTACTCTCGAGCAACCCGCAATTTGCGCGGGAATCCCAAGCATGAGCACGCTAGAAGGTAGAATCGTACTTCCACCCGGAACATAGAGACCGACTGAACTAATAGCTCTACTCTCTCGCCAACAGCGCACACCCGGCTGAACTTCAACGGACTCTTCCGAAATCCGCTGGGACAAATGAAATTTCCGAATGTTGGTTGCAGCTGTCTCAAGTGCCTGTAAAGCCTGCCTAGAGATCTGCCTCTGAGCTCGTGAAAATTCCTGCCGCAAGACACGAAATTCATTGATCTCGACGCCGTCAAAACGCAGGGCATATTCGTGAATCGCCTCGTCACCACGCCCCTCAACATCGTTGAAAACAGCACGACACGTCGCCATAATTGAAGGGTCGGCAATGGGATTGCGCCGACACAATTTTTCCATCTCTGTTGCGTTCAGATGACGAAAGCGATGGAACTTCATCAAACCACCATCTTCTCCACGGGAACCACTAAAATATCGACAGCTCCCGCTTTCTTTAGTCTCTCAATCACATCCCAGAAGATTTCTTCAGGAACCGCCGAATGAATGGCAATCATCCCTTTTTCAGCTAAAGGGACAATCGTCGGGCTTTTCATGCCTGGCAGGATCTTTCGGATTTCCTCCAGCGCCTCCTCCGCAGCATTCATCATGACATACTTGGTTTTTCGGGCCCGAATGTTTCCCTGAAAGCGGATCCTGAGCCGTTCAATCAGCTCTCGTTTTCTCTGGTCTTCCAGCGACCCGGGATTCGCGACCAGAATTGCTTCCGACTTCACAATCACTTCAATTGGTTTCAGATCGTTGATGCGTAAAGTGCTTCCCGTAGAAACTAGATCACAAACCGCGTCTGCAACGTCAAGACTCGGCGTGATTTCAACCGAGCCACTGATCTCAATGACCCGGGCCTGTACCTTCTTCTGCTTCAAAAACCTTTCTAACGTTCGCGGATAGGAGGTAGCGATTCGCTTGCCCTTGAGGTCGTAAATACTTCGAAAAGGACTCTTGAGCGGAACCGCGACCGAAAGGGTACAAGACCCAAAACCCAGACAGTCCAGGCGAACCAATTTAGCTTCTTTTTCCTGTACCACGTTCAGACCCACGATGCCGAGATCAGTTACCCCGTCCTGGACATACTCGGGAATGTCATCATCCCGTATGAATAGAATGTCCACCGGAAAACTCTGGCATTGTGCAAACAACCGCCCCTGCTCATAATTAAAGTCCAGTCCAATTGACTTCAACATCAACCGAGAGGGTTCCGCTAACCGGCCCTGTCGCTGCAAAGCAATTTTTAAATTGTCACCGTTTAATTTCATGTCCCTTGCTCCGTCTTACTACTGATTTCTCACTTACCCGCTCTAACATCACACGATAACCCCCTTCTCCATAATGTAGCCAATGAGCGATCCGGGTGACAGTTGCCGTACTCGTACCTGTCAATTCGCTGATCCGCCGATAGGAGATATGCTGGGTAATCATTCTGGCCACCAGCCACCTTTCCGCCATCAATTCAAGCTCGGTCAGCGTACACAAATCACGAAAGAACTGACCACATTCCTCCCGACCATCCAGTTGTGTTATGGTTTCAAAAAGCTCCCAGAGAGACTTATTATTCTGCAGCGTCTCTTCCATGTATACTGTATTAACACATTAAAACACACAACACAAAAATACTCCCACTTCTTCAATTGCTTTGGACCTCCACTCGGAGCTCTGTTCAGGTCCGTCCTGGCTTCCAAACCTAACGTGACGTCACCTCAACTCCTGCATAACCTCTTCCAAAACTTCGCGCCCCGGCCGGAGTTTCTCTTCACGCAATAAGGCCAATGGCACGTCAGTCAAGTTGAGAAGATCGATAAAGTTTCGGGTTGCCGGATTTACATAAATCAAACCAGTCAAAAATTGTTCGGCAGTCCGACTCTCCAGGAGTAAGTTCATAGCTGCCTTCTTGTTCATAGGATTGAAGTCACGGTGCGTCTTACGCAACTGGATTCGAGAACCATCATGCATTTCCACTTCTTTGACCTCTCCTTCCTCATAATCCACGGTCTCGATCGGCTCAAAGTGGGGAACGTAAACGATGTTGTGCAGCAGTTCTTCGTGATCCTTAACCCAGTTGTAGCTTTTGGTGGAGCCTTCGTGGTTGTTAAAGGTCACACAAGGACTGATGACATCTAACATGCTGGTACCGCTGTGGCTAAGTGCTCCCTGCAAAAGGGCAACCAGCTGTTTTGGATCACCCGCAAAGGAACGGGCCACATAACTGCATCCCATCTCAATGGCCAACATACAACAGTCAATAGGTGGCAACTCGTTGACAACACCTGTCTTAAGTTGGGTGCCGATGTCGGCGGTGGCCGAAAACTGCCCTTTGGTAAGCCCGTAAACCCCATTGTTTTCGATAACGTAAACCATGGGGACATTTCTTCTCAACAGATGGCAAAACTGGCCAAGTCCAATCGAGGCCGTGTCACCGTCACCGCTGACGCCGACGAAAATTAGCTCACGATTAGCCAACACGGCTCCCGTGGCAACAGAAGGCATGCGACCGTGCACAGCATTCAACGCAGGCGATTTACGCATGAAGTAAGCCGGGGTTTTACTGGAACAGCCGATGCCACTCATTTTCACCACCCGCAGGGGATCGACTCCTGTTTCATAGAAGGCTTTGATGATCTGGCTCGTGATCGCATCATGACCGCAGCCTGGGCACATCGTGGAAGGCTCTCCCCGATAGTCTGCCGTAGTTAGACCGATTCGGTTTGTATTCTTGGGTCTCTCGGTACCAACAGACATTCTCTACTCCCTTTTTCTACCTTCCAGTGCCACAATCTTATCCGTGATAGACCTGGCGTCGACCGGAAGTCCTGAATAGTGCAGAATCTTCCTGATTTTCCCCACATCCGATCCGACCTCCAGTTTGATTAAATCGCCCATCTGCCCATGACGATTTTGTTCCACGACATAAACATGCTTACAATGCGCCACAAATTTTTTTATATGCGACGTGAAGGGTAATGCACGAATTCTCAAATAACTCGTCTTAACTCCATATTCTTGCCCTAGTTGAGCTTGACATTCTTTCATGGCCTCATCCGTCGAACCATAAGCAATGATTCCCACCTCAGTCTTATTGACAGACTCCAGTACGGGTTCTGGGACGAACTTCCGGGCGGTCTCATACTTCAAAGCCAACCGATCCATGGTCGATTGGTAATCCTCGGGACGTTCTGAATACCTGGCATGTTCATCATGCCCGCTGCCACGGGTGAAGTAAGCAGCCAAGGGATGGGGGGTTCCCGGCAAAGTCCTGTAGGGAATCCCATCCCCGTCTACATCATGATATCGCGAAAATTTGCCCAGCTTTTCAAGATCTTCTGCGGTGAGCACCTTACCGCGATCCAGAGGCTTATCGGGGTATTCGAACGGATCAGACATCCAGTTGTTCATTCCTAAATCCAGATCAGAGGCTATAAAAACCGGTTGTTGGAGGCGATCGGCCAAATCGAAAGCTTGCATAGACAATTTGAAACACTCTCTCATATTGGCTGGAAAGAGCACGACATGCTTGGTGTCACCATGTGACAAGTAATATAGGGAAAAGACGTCCGCTTGAGAAGTGCGAGTGGGTAAGCCAGTGCTTGGACCCACGCGCTGGATATCAAAAATGACGCACGGAATTTCGGCAAAATAGGCGAATCCGGTAAATTCCGCCATCAAGGAAATCCCCGGTCCAGACGTGGCTGTCATCGCTCTGGCTCCAGCCCATCCTGCACCGATGGCCATTCCCAGAGCAGCCAGTTCATCCTCCGCCTGAACAATGGCAAAAGTGGCTTTACCCGTCTCCGGGTCTATCCGAAAGCGCTGCATATAATTGGTCAGAGTTTCACATAAACTGCTGGAGGGAGTAATTGGATACCAGGTGGCCACAGTTGCCCCCGCAAATACACAACCCAAAGCACAGGCTGAGTTTCCGTCGATGATTATCTTCCCTTGATTCTCATTGAGGCGTTCAACCCGGAACTGATCGCGCTTGGGTAGGTTGTCCCGCACATATTGGGCGCCCAAGTGAGCCGCCTTAATGTTAAAATCAATGGCTTTCTGCTTGTTCTTGAACCACTGTGCAATGGCCGACTCCACTTCGTGCATTTCGATACTCAATAATTCGGCGACACTGCCAACATAAATCATGTTGGCGACCAGCTTTCGCAAACGCGGCTGACGCAAGATTTCTGCCGCGAGCTGAGCAAAGGGAATCGGATAGTAGATTAGATCATCCCTTAGTCTTGAGAGGTTCAACTTCCCCTCGTAAACAACCACCCGACCTGCCTCCAGAGACTCAGTGTCTTCTCTGGCCGTCTCGGGGTTCATGGCAACCAACACATCGATCTGCTTCTTGCGTGCGACGTAGCCGTCCTTGCAAACCCGAATGGTAAACCAGGTCGGCAAACCGGCGATGTTCGACGGGAAGAGATTTTTGCCGCTGATTGGAATCCCCATCTGGAAGATGGCCCTCATTAAGACATTGTTTGACGACTGGCTTCCGGACCCGTTGATCGTCGCAACCTGGATGCTTAAATCATTGACAATTCCCCCTTCTCTTCTTCTCTCGTAAGGTTTTGATTGCACGTCCGTTTGGAGGGCACTCACTACCGTTTCCTCTCTGCCTTTTTACCGCAATATTCTAACAAACGACAGGTGACAGGGATCGATTCAGGGACACCCCACGAATCCATAAATTCCATTAATTTGGTTGAAAGGGAAATGGAGAAACAAGGAACAGTCTCTACATTCAAGACCCTGATAACGTCAAATTAGTAACTGTCCCTAACTCCCGTGTGTACTGGCAGACGTCACCTTCGCTTGAGTAAAGAGCAGTAAGTAATCCCTCCCTCCCGCTTTAGAATCGGTACCACTCATGTTAAATCCACCAAAAGGGTGGACGCCAACCAACGCACCGGTACACTTGCGATTCACGTAAAGATTACCAACGAAAAACTCTTTTTTTGCCTTCTCGATTTTGGCTTTATTCCGGGTGTAAACAGCTCCGGCCAGACCGTATTCTGTATTGTTGGCAATGCGGATAGCGTCATCAAAGTCTCGCGCTTTGATGACAGCGAGAACGGGCCCAAAGATCTCCTCCTGAGAGATTCTGGCCTCCGGATCCACATTGGCGATGATGGTCGGTTCGATGAAATACCCGTCCGACCTTCCCACCTCTCCGCCCAATAAAACATGTCCTTCCTCTCGACCCACTTTGATATAGCCCAGAATAGATTCTTGCGCGGTTTCGTTGATAACGGGCCCAAAATTGACCCCTTGCTGCTCAACGTCTCCTTGCTGGATCATCCTCTGGGTCGTTTCAACCAGTTTCGTCAAGAACTCATCGTAGACCGACTCGGACACGATGACACGAGAACAAGCCGAGCATTTCTGTCCCTGATAACCAAAAGCAGATGCAACCACACCGGAGGCAGCCTCATCAAGATTCACCTCACTATCGATCACAATAGAGTCTTTCCCTCCCATTTCGACGATCACTCTCTTAATCCAAATTTGACCCGGCCGAGGTTTTGCTGCTACTTCATTGATCTCCAGGCCCACTTCCTTGGAACCAGTAAAAGCAATGAATCGGGTCCGCGGATGCGCCACTAGCCCGTTGCCAATTTCTGCACCACTACCTGTCAAAAAATTCACGACCCCGGGAGGGAACCTGGCTTCTTCAAAGATCTGCATCAATTGTGCAGCGACCGTGGGAGAATCGCTGGAAGGTTTTACAATGACGCTATTACCACTCACAACTGCTGCCGTGGCCATCCCTGTCAGAATGGCCACCGGAAAATTCCAGGGAGAAATGATGATTCCCACTCCGAGAGGTATATAGTGAAGCTCATTTTCTTCAGATTCAATTTTCACCAGGGGCTGTGGCCCAGCCAATCGGAGCATCTCTCGGGCGTAAAATTCCGCAAAATCGATGGCTTCAGCTACATCTGCATCAGCTTCTATCCATGACTTACCCACTTCCACCACCATCCAGGCGGCCAGTTCCAAACGCCGTCGCTGCATGATCCGAGAAAATTCCAGAAGGTATTCAACCCGTTTTTCCGCGTCAGTACGACTCCAACTTTGAAACGTCTTTTCCGCAACCGCAATAGCCCTGTCCACCATCTCTGGTGTCCCCTTCTGAAACACACCTACCACTGTGCCCTTGCGGGATGGATTGAAGGATTGCAATTTACCCTCACACTTGATTTTCTCGCCGCCGATCACCAGGTCGTACTCCCTCCCTAACTGACCGCGTACGCTAGCCATCGCCTGTTCCATGGCCTGACAATTCTCCGGCATGGAAAAATCCATCAAGGGCTGATTCTTGAATTGCATTGAACTCACTCATTCCTCCGTTTCGTAAACCAAGAACTCAGTTTGATATGTTCGATCGTTCCGCCAATTGCTTCTCGTCTCCCCCGACAGATCACCGGATCACATCCATAAATGAGGACACGGAAAAGACCGCGTTTCCAATACCCGTGTTCCCGTAACCCAGTGGAGGCTGTAATTTGTACTTCTCATAAGTGTCCCTCCAGGCCCGAAGAAGCCTGACATGATATTCGAGAGAAGCCCCGCCCGGGTTCTCTCTGCCCAGAACCGTGGTCGGCTCCGGACACCAAGTCGTAAACCGGGGGATCACGCCCTGCGACATGAAAAAGTCGAGACCCTCACTGGTTGAAGCGATCGCTTCATCAACGGACTCAAAACCATGAGGACGTGCTGTTTCAATCCCGGCGACAAAATTGGGGATGACTGAAGAGTGACCAAAAATTTCCGCGGCATCCAAAATACGACGGATCCACTCGTCTCTCCCAATGTATCGATTCTTCCCCGCACAGATAATTTCAAAAAGACGCTCATCCCAGACTTCATAATTGGGATGGTAAACGCGGACTCCCGCCTCCTTGAGACGACGCACCTCGTCGCGTGGCAAGGCCTGCACCACAATCTTTCCAATCCACCGATTTGGAAATCGCTTTTCAATGGCTGCAGGATATTGCAGATAGAAATCGATTTCGCGTTTTCCTGCCAGTGTAGAGGTGATGCTTCCTCCCGTGACCGTATAGGCCAGACTTTCCGAATCAGTTTCGTCAATGATCTCCAGCGCTTCCAGGACTTCTTCCACGGTTTTGACGGCGGTGTAGGAGCGGCCGCTCTTCTTTTGCTGACGGTAGTTTTCATTCAAGTCACAAAACTGGCATTCCTCTTTCTGTCCAAAATACTGGCATATGCGAAAGACGGTGAGGTAGAGAAGATAGCCCCATTCAATACTGGGAGCAATATCGGAAATCGGTTTTCCATTCGACAGAGAACGTCCGTAGTATTCTGGGATCCTTTGAAATTCAACCTCGGCGATTTCCTCTCCCTCCAGGTTGAGCATGACCTTTCCTTCGGCACAGATTCCGATCTGATAAGGGGATTTTGGATTCACTCGTACGGACACGATCGTCCGGCGAAAATTCTTGGGTCCACCCTGCAGACAGATTTCCTCCGGCGCCCGTACGTTTTCCTGCTGTTGCATTTCGGATATAGGGACCAGATCAAAGGAAAAGATAAAGTAGGCCTTAGGTTTGAAACCGGAGGAAACTCGGAGGGCGTCCTCGGTAAAGGAAATACCTGTACGCAGCAAGTCCTCTTTGAAGACCACTTCCACCGGCAGATCCGGATATTTATCAATTAGACTTTCGACCAGTGCGAGCCTAGCTATCATGCTAGTGTAGCCTAGCAAAAAACGCTGACACGAGATATAAAACCTGCGAACCTGTCACGTCTTCCCTGCAGTCCTCAGTACTCGGTTACATCAATATGCTCATGTGTGACGAGCATAACGGTCCTGATTTCACGAAGCGACACCACCGACGATGCCACTTAGTATCGTCCAGAAGGAGCGATAAAGAAAACACGGTGGTGCCGGCCGCTATGGTCTGAGGATGTTGTGAGTGATCTCTTTGCCATTTGTCGTCACCGATCTGACACCCTAGACTCCTCCTCACTTCCCCACATACTCAACAAATCGGTCAAACAAACACCTCTTTCTTCCTGCAGGGTTAAAGCGCATAATAGTTCAAGTACGTCATGGTGTATTTCCTGTATAATCCGAAATCCCTAAAAACCGTGGAGGAACGCATGGTGGTAGGCAGTCAAAAGAACCCAACGGAACAGAGAGTTCAAAAAAAGCGCAAACAGACACCTCAAAAGCAACAATCAAGGCTTCATAAGCAGAAGAATATTTACCATCTTTACGAGCAGGCCCTAAAACTCCTATTTCAGAGCAAGTATAAACCCGCGCGTGACCTGTTCCTAAAGTTAAAGGACACATTTCCCGAGCAGATCGACGTATTGGCACGTGTGAACTCATTTCTGGCAGTTTGTGACTCCCGCTTACACGATCAGGAGGAAAAGCCACCGAGTAACGCTGAGGACTTCTTTGATTTAGGAGTCGTCAATCACAATTTGGAGAGTTATGAGGTGGCTAAAAATTGCTTTACCCAAGCTTTGAAGCTGGAAAAAAAGGATTCAGACTACATCTACTACGCCCTGGCAGCGACGGAAGTCTGCCTTGGGAACAGCGAGAAAGCACTAAGACACCTGGCAAAGGCAATTGAAATCAAAGAGGATAATCGCTTTTTCGCAGGCAACGATCCCGATTTTGGATCGCTGGAGAAAAACGAGGAGTTTCAGGATCTAGTCCGATCCCAGAGGAACCTAGAGGAATGCGACGACAACCGGTAAATTATATCCTGCCCAACCCTTTAAGTACCTTGGTTTTTGTACATACCCTCATGTTTGCTGAAGATATCGCGAGGGGATATCTCGAAGAAAGGAGGAGTCGATACCGTCGCATCGGCGACTATATACGGCAAAGAGATCACCCGCCACATCCTCAGCCTATAAGGTGGTAGCGGAACCACTCTGCTTTCTTTGTCGTTCCTCCTTGACAATGCACAGTGACATCACCGGTGTCATCACTTCGCTAAATTAGAACCATCGCTCTCGCTATAAACATGAGCGTATCGTATGAAACTAAGTACTTAGGATCCCTCCGTTGGAAATGGTTAGAAGGAAGAGGCAAGAACAAGCCTGTCCCGTGGAACAGCAACTTATTCCAGCTCCCTGTCTTAACAACCAGTCCAAGCTTTTCATCACACGGTCAGTCCGACCTAATCCACTGGAATCTTTGAAGAGGGGAAAACTATGAGCGATAGAAGCCATCCTGTGAGTCACGGTAGCCGCTTCGCCCTGATTCTGGCTGGGGGAAAAAGTGTCCGGTTCAAATCATCAAGAGCAAAGGTTCTTCATGCCCTCTGCGGAAAACCGCTGCTGGCCCATATCCTGGACAAACTTGTTGGATTGGGCATCCAGAAGGTCCTCGTGGTAGTTGGACATCAGGCCGAAACCGTTACAACCGCTCTCGGGGAATACGAAGTAGATTTCGTTATGCAGCCGAGCCAGCTTGGAACTGGGCATGCCGTCATGACAGCTCGTGCTCAACTACAGAAACTTTCAGGTAGTTTACTGGTCTTGTACGGGGATACCCCATTTATCCGCACAGAGACTCTCAGAAGGTTATTCGAAACTCTTGAACGGGAAGCCGCTGATCAGGTTCTTTTGACAGCGGAGTACGAAAATCCTTATGGCTATGGCCGGATGATTCGCAACGCCGATAGAGAGGCGGTCGATATCGTCGAAGAAAATGAGGCGGCACCGGAACAAAAAGCCATTCGAGAGATCAATGCCGGATTTAATTGTTTCAAAATTTCGAGCCTTCTCGAGGCCATCCCGGGATTGTCAAATCAAAACAAATCGGGGGAATATTACCTCACCGACATACTGCGCATCTTTCGAGAAACGGGTAAAAAAGTCGTCCCTATCACAACCCCGTTTCCAGCCGAGACATACGGCATCAACACGAGTGAAGAGCTGGCCCACGCTGAATCACGCCTACGTTCCGAAATTGCTCGAAAATGGCTACTGGAAGGAGTAACCATTCTGAATCCTAGTACTGTCCTGATCGACAAGTCTGTGGTTATTGGTCCAGAAAGCGTCATCTATCCTGGGGTCATCCTCGAGGGAAAAACCCAAATTGGGTCTCGTTGTACCGTCTATAGCTATTCTCATCTGAAAAACGCCGTTTTGGAGGAAGGAGTGATTATTGACCATTGCTCAGTGGTGCGGGACAGCAAAATAGGCAGACAGAGCCGTGTGGGCCCCTTCGCACATCTGAGACAAAACTGCCTTGTGAGTTCTTACGCCCGCATTGGAAATTTCGTGGAAGTGAAGCAATCCAAGATTGGGAAGGAAAGTAAGGCGGCTCATCTAGCCTACCTGGGCGACGCTGAAATCGGGTGCCGTGTCAATATCGGTGCTGGAACGATCATCTGCAATTATGACGGTATCCGTAAAAACAGAACCGTTATCGAAGACCAGGTCTTCATTGGCAGCGGTAGCCAACTAGTCGCGCCGGTGACCATTGGAAAAGATGCCTATGTGGCCGCTGGATCGGCGATTACTGAGGATGTACCTGAATCCGCTCTGGGTATAGCCCGCACACGACAAGTGAACAAGAAGGGATGGGCCAGGCAGGATCGGACCACCACAGCGAAAGTTTCCAGGAATAAAAAACGGCCGAAGCAGGTCAAGACCAAACTCTAAAGGCTCCTTCGAAAAATTCTACGACCGTTTCCAACCGAGATGCCATCCAGATCAGTGTTTCATTCGTTAACTTCCCGTTCTCAGGCTGAAGGGAACAGACTATTCATGCTGATCCGGATAACAACTGAAAGTCGGGAGACAGAGTCGAACAGAAGATGATGAAAACTTTTACACCATACTATATTATGCTGGCGTGAGAGGTCATCCTGACTACCCATTTCTTCTTTTTGCCTTCCTCTTTCTGTGCCACGGCATGCAGGCCCAACAGACGAGTCCGGATAAATCCAAAGTTCTGGCAAGAATCGGAAATAACATTATCACCGAGAAACAGGTAAGGAGTGAGGCGGCTCTGGCACTCGAAAATCTGAAGCTCCAGCATCTAAGATTCGAAGTCGAACATGCGGAAGGGGAATACAAGATCATTCAACAACAGCTCGATCAGATGGTGAACGATAGGCTTCTGGCTTTGGAAGTCACCGAGCGAGGTATATCGAAGAAACAACTATTGGCAGCTGAAGTTTCCAGTAAGGTGTCCCAGCCTTCGGAGGAAGCCGTCAACGGTTTCTATGAAGCCAACCGGAAACGAATCCAGGGAAGCAAAGAAACAGTCCTTCCTCAAATCCGCCGGCATCTCCGTCAACAGCAAGAAAAACAAACCCTCCAGGCCTTCATCGATAAACTGAAGTATAAGTATCAGGTGGAATCTGCCTTGAAACCTTTTCGCGTTGAGTTAATGACAGATGGTAATCCATCCCTGGGACCGAAAGATGCACCCGTGGAGATAGTGGAATTCTCCGATTTCCAATGTCCATATTGTTCGAAGCTGATTCCAACCTTAAAACAGGCTCGACAGAACTACCTTGATGAGGTTCGCCTAGTGTTTCGGCAATTTCCCCTAAAGAGCATTCATCCCCATGCACAGAAGGCGGCTGAAGCAGCACTTTGCGCCCGTGATCAGGGAAAATTCTGGGAGATGCATGACGTTTTATTTGAGGGCCAGAACGCCCTAGAGATAAAAGACCTAAAAGTTAAGGCGGAACAATTAGGTCTGGATGGGGTTGCTTTTGAGCAGTGCCTGGAATCCGGAAAGTCCGAGGACGAGGTGACGAACGACTTACTGGCTGGTGCTCGCGCCGGCGTGAGGGGAACGCCATGCCTCTTTGTCAACGGCCGGCGCTTGGTAGGGATCGCCTCCTATCAGCAAATTGCAGACCTGATCGAAGAGGAACTGAAACGGTAAGCTTCTGCAAAAGACCTTTCCTCTCTGTCAACTCTGTTGCTTGGGCGTACCGACTCATTGATCCAACACTTCTACCACTGAATCCGCCATGATCTCGACAATCCGATCTAGTTGCTGTCTCTTGACCACCAAGGGCGGGGCCAGCAAGAAAACGTCACCGCGGACTCGGCTGAACAACCCTCTTTCCCGGGCGGCCTTTTGAACCTGAGCACCGATCCTCTTTTGCACTGCAAACTCGGCTTTTGTCACTTTATCCTGCACCAGTTCAATGGCTACCATGAGCCCCTTCCCTCGCACTTCACCCACATGGACATGATCGGCCAAAGCACAGTGTAATTGTTGGAGAAGATAATCCCCCTTTTCAGCGGCCAACGCCGGTAGGTCTTCCTGCTCGATGATGTCCAGATTCTTCAATGCTACCGCGCACCCGACCGGATGTGCACTGTACGTAAAGGCATGCATCCAGACTTTTTCTCCGTCATTTAAAACCTCCGCGATTTCTTGACTGACTCCGATCCCCTCCCAGAGGAAAATATCCCGATGTGATCGCCTTCGCGAACTGAACCATATCGGGCTCCACGTTCCAATGTTCTAAGCCAAACATCCGTCCCGTCCGACCGAAGCCCGTAATCACTTCGTCGGCCACAAACAGTACCTGGTACTTATCGCAGATTTCACGAATGCGGGAAAAGTAATCAGCAGGCGGGACAATCACTCCCCCGGCTCCTTGAACCGGTTCGGCCAGGAACATTGCCACCGTCTCTTTGCCTTCCTTGAGTATCGCCTTTTCCAGCTCGTTGGCCGCCGCCACTCCTGGGTTGATCTCTGGCGGGCCTTCGTACCGATACGGATATGGTGAAGGAATATGGAGAAAACCCGGCACGCGCGGCTCAAACTCGGGCCAATAGGAGCTGATCCCTGTGGCACTCATAGCGGCCAACGTCACACCGTGGTACCCCCATTGGAGGGAAATGACTTTCGTCTTTTGAGGCTGCGCCTTGAGCTTCCAATAATAGCGGGCCATTTTGAAACTCGTTTCACTCGACTCGCCCCCTCCTGACGTAAAAAAAAATGATTGATGGAGGGGTAAGTCAGACCGGCCAGACGTTCAGCCAGTTCGATCGCACGAGGATTGGAACTGCCCGCATAGCCTGAACAGTAGGGAAGCTGTTCCATTTGCCACGCCGCTACCTCGCCAAGTTCCTTTCGCCCATGACCGGCTACAACATTCCACAGCCCTGACAGACCGTCGATGTATTCCTTCCCATCGGCATCCGTCAGAATTGCTCCTTTCCCTTTGATCCAGACGTGTCCCTTTTCCTGCAGTCGTCGGTCGTGAAGCGAGTGAATGAGATGCGCTCCATCGCGCTGCAGCAATTCAGTTTTAGAAGAAGTCATTGTTCCTCCTGGCAAGCACCCTTGCAAAGCATACAATTGTGGAGATAACCCTCAGTACTCGGTTTCATAAATAGACTGAGGTTTACTGGATATATGGCGAACTGAGGCCACAAAAGAAAGAGGACTCGATGCCGTCGTATCGGCAACAACGAACGACAAAGAGAGTGCCCCACAACCCCCCATCTTCCCTACGGGTCGCGACGGGACGGGCCGATAGTTTTGTCCTTTCTTCTTTACGATACAAGGCATCGCGTCATCACGCTTGCCATCAACATCACCTCATTTCTGGAACGGATTACTTACCAAAGTGATCTCATAAATCAGTAGCGATTGCAAGGTAAGAAGGCCTACCGGCGACTTGACTGCCCAATCTAAACACTGTAGGATACCGCTTCTTTTGGCCCCCAAAGATGTGTGGCAAGAAGTTTGCAACCTCTAGTTATTTCTGACGTCCAAGTCATGATCACATAGGTGTATGCAAGAAAAGAGCTCAGTCCTGATTTCCCCCTATGGCGGAAAGCTGGTGAACTTATTGGTCCCTCCCGAGGAACAGGCGGAGCTAATCGCTTACAGTAGCCGGCTCCCCGGGATACAGCTTTCAGAACGTTCAGTTTGTGATCTCGAGTTGTTAGCAGTGGGAGCGTTTTCTCCACTAAACGGTTTCATGAATCGAGAAAATCATCAGCGTGTCCTTGACGAAATGCGCTTGGTGAGCGGGCACGTTTTTCCCATCCCTATAACCTTGCCTATAAATCGCACTACAGAGATCAAACTGGACCAGGAGATCGCCCTGAAAGATACCAGGAATGAACTATTGGCAGTGATGATCGTCGAGGAAATCACCGAATGGGACCCGGCCGACGTGGCTGAGAAAGTCCTTGGTACTAAAGATCTCCGTCATCCCCTAGTGGCAGAGATGCATGGATGGGAAAATGGTATTCTCTCCGGCCCTCTGAGGGTTTTGCAACTACCTCAGCGTTACGATTTTCGGGAGTTACGTTTGACTCCAGCCCAGACCCGCTCCCGACTGGAAACCATGGGACATCGCAACGTGGTCGCCTTCCAGACCCGCAACCCGCTGCATCGCGTTCACGAGGAACTTACCCGGCGGGCCATCATGGAATTGGACGGAGTCCTGTTACTACACCCAGTGGTCGGGATGACAAAACCGGGTGATGTTGACCACTACACTCGTGTACGAACTTACCGGACACTGGCGACAAACCACTACGATCCTGATCGGGTCCTGCTTTCACTATTGCCCCTGGCCATGCGACTGGCTGGACCCCGCGAGGCGCTGTGGCATGCTCTAATCCGGCGTAATTATGGAGCAAACCACCTGATTGTGGGACGGGACCATGCCAGTCCGGGTCTAGACTCAAATGATAAGCCTTTCTACGGTCCTTACGAGGCACAAGAACTGGTCCAAAAGTTTAGCCAGGAGTTAAAGGTAGGCAGAGTGCCTTTTCGAGAGTTCTTGTACTTGCCTGATGAGGGCCGTTATGAAGAGGTCTCGAGAATTGCGCCGGGAACGCACACGGCCTCGATCTCAGGCACACAGATGCGAGAGAACTACCTGAACAGAGGCAAAACCTTGCCGGGCTGGTTTACCCGCCCAGAGGTCGCCACCATACTAGCGGAAACCTACCCCGCGCGCCACCAACAAGGAGTGTGTATTTGGTTCACCGGCCTGAGCGAGTCAGGCAAGTCGACTACCGCTGAAGTGCTGACTGTGCTGCTCTTAGAACATGGCCGTCAAGTCACCGTCCTCGACGGCGATGTGGTGCGAACTCATCTTTCTCAAGGACTGGGCTTCAGTAAAGAGGACAGAGATACCAATATTCGTCGGATCGGCTTTGTCGCCAGCGAGATTGTCCGCCATGGTGGTTTGGCAATCTGTGCGGCCGTTAGTCCTTATCGAGCGACCCGTAACGATGTCCGCAATATGATTGGGACAGATCGTTTCATTGAAGTGTTCGTCGACACCCCCCTGGAAGTATGTGAACAGCGTGATAGCAAAGGTATGTACGCCCGTGCTCGACACGGTGACATCAAAGGTTTTACCGGTATCGATGACCCGTACGAGTCCCCCGAGCATCCTGAGATAACTCTTGAAACAGTCGCTAACACCCCTGAGGAAAATGCTCATTTGATCCTGCAGGACCTCATCGAAAGAGGATTTGTACGTGACAAGCTCACGCAGAACAAGCCTATCGAACAACCCTCCACAAGATAGAGAGAGTACTCTGGCCTAGTCCAGCTCCACTGTGTCCAGCTCCCCCTTTTCACATGCAATCCCGATCACCAAGAGTTCCAAATCCTGTTCGCTGTTGCTGACGAAGGAATGTGCCTCGCTCAAGAGGAGGGGAATTGCATCACCCTCGCTGATAAGAGCCGTTTCCTTTTTCACGCTCTCCCCTCGCGCTGCCGGCGGGATGACCGCTACTCTACCTTCGCCCATGATCACATAATAGACTTCCTCTACCCTCTCGTGTTTGTGCCAGCCAACGGAGGCTCCGGGCAAAAGCACTAGATGGTCGACATACGCCCAGTTCGTCAGGAAAACCTCAGGTGACAGGGCACGACGATATTGCACCGTTCCCCTTCCTCCATGCAAACCCTTTACTGGTTTTAACAACGATCTCTCCAGCCGCATGGTCATGAAGACGGGTCTGAGGTCCAGCGGCACTCCTACTCGATCATCGTCCAAGTCGTAGTTGTCGTACTCCCCCTTGACGCTCCCGACGGCAATATTCATCCACTGGGTTGGTTTATCCGTGGGGTTATAGATGGCGTGCGACCGACCCATACGGCAGAGAGCCCCAACCGGCCCTTCCAGCCGGGAGGTACGACCGTCAATGGTGAATTCAGCTTCGTTGTCAAAAATGACGTACATCTCCTCCATCTGATTATGGAAATGATGACCGATGCCACCCTTGGGTAAGAGAACGCCGCGATGGATAAAGAGCAGATTCGTACTCAATGTATCGGCGTCGACCAACGTCAGATAATGCAGCTGGCCTGCTCCACCGTGGACCATTTGACCTGTCCTATAGTTGTCCGCAACCGCATGTGTAATGCGTTGGACCAGCGAGTCGCTGGCAAATAATGATACTGTCAAACAGGCACCGATAGTCAACAACACCGTTCTCATAATCACCATCTCCTTGACGTGATTCAGGATATGTCTTGCAACCACAAGCATGATCTTCTAATCGGAATCAGTGTGCACAGCCCTGGCCATGTTTTGCCAACTTCCTTTAGGATACTAGAAGTGTACGGCAGAGATATACATGGGAGCACTCACTCACGTTTGAAACCTGTCTCGATACTTGTTATCTTATGCTCGCGTCATTTGAACCATGGGCACAAAAACCGAAATTCACAGTCTGCCCGACACCACATGGCAGTTGCCTCGGCGACAGCTTCTACAGTATTTGATCGGTGGCCTGGGTATAACAGCTGTTTTCTCTCAGATAGCTACTGCCTCGGAACTGTCAAGGTTTCCGGGCAGTGCCAAAACCTTCACCTTTCCGAATCGTGGGGAAGGGTTTTGGCAACTGGTCAAGTCCCAGTTCCCGTTGCGTTCTGGCCTTACCTTGGTGAACGCCGCCAATCTCTGTCCCTCTCCTTACTCGGTCTGGGAGGCGGTCTTCGCCTTGACACGAGACATCGACGCAGACGCGTCGTTTCAAAACCGCGACAAGTTTTCTGACCTTACCGAATACTCACGCCGTGCGTTAGCTACCTACTTAGGAGCACATCCCGAGGAAATTGTGATCACCCGAAACACCACTGAAAGCACCAATATGGTGATCAGCGGTCTAGACCTCAAACAGGAGGACGAAGTTGTGCTCTGGGACCAGAACCATCCCACTAACAACGTCGCCTGGAACGTTCGTGCCCACCGCTACGGTTTCCAGGTAAAGCGGGTTACAACCCCAACACCACCCCGAAGTTCGGCGGAGTTGATAGATCCTTTCCGGAATAAGCTCACCAGGAGGACAAAGGTCCTTGCACTGACCCACGTGTCGAACATTTCAGGTGTGGGTCTTCCGGTAAAGGAACTTTGTCGGATAGCGCGAGAAAGGGAGATCTTGACGTTGATCGACGGAGCCCAGACTTTTGGAGCCTTCCAAGTAGATCTCCATGACATTGGTTGCGATTTCTACACGGGGAGTACTCACAAATGGTTGATGGGCCCCAAGGAAGCGGGAGTCTTGTACGTTCGGGGCGAACGCATCTCTGATCTTTGGCCTTCGATTGTGGGTGCTGGCTGGAAAAAGGTGCGGGAAAGGCAGGCGCGGAAGTTTGAAACACTGGGCCAGCGTGACGATGCAACCCTAGCGGCTGTCGGTAAGGCAGTCGATTTTCATCACAGTATTGGGAAGGAGCGGATTGAAATTCGGATTCAGAAGTTGGCGAATATGCTTAAACGCGAAATTCAAAGGATTCCCGGAGTGAAACTTTACACGCCAATTGCCCCGGAGTTAAGTGGTGGAGTCGTTGTGCTTTCCGTCGATGAGGTGAGCCCTCGGGAGGCCTTTGAGTACCTCTATCGCAAATATGACATCGGTTGTGCGGGGATGAATGGACAATTTCCTGGAATCCGCTTCTGCCCACACATTTACAACTCGATTGAGGAAATCGAGAAGATTCTGGTTGCTGTAGACCATTTGGCTAAGAAAGGGCTCAGCTGAGAGATTCTTTACGGTGGACACAGGTTGCAATTGCTTTATACAGGCCGGGAAAGACTCGCTTTGACGGGCTTCGTTTCTCAGTATTTTTGGGGGATTCTCGAATACAAGATCAGTGTGACTCTGGAGCTCCGACTTCGCGAACAGGCTTAGCCGGTATATTTCTCACACTTCGCAAACACATTGTAAGGGTAACCTCCATATCTGCCTATGCCACTATAGTCTACCCAACCGTTCCGTCAGGGGGCACACACTTAGGTGCGCCACCTTATATAGTACCTAGTCAAGATCATTGTGAAATCCAGTGACTGTACAAACTGTCGATTTTACTGGAAGGGAATGCTTCGATGAAGTTAAGAAGTCAGGATCTTCCCAACGCGTGAGTTCCACGACCTGTACTCGGTAATTTCGCAAGTACACTCCCTGCTGACGCGTCAGATGGAAAGGTGTATTGAGATGGATCCAGCGCAGAAGGCTGACGGAGTCAATCCTTTCGGAAAGTGCCTCCGGCATAAGACTCTTCAACCACCAGTCTGCCCTTCCGCTGACCCTAAAGACAAGATAGATCCGGTTAGTCGGACTTTTTCCCATCCATTTGAGCAATCGCAGCCTCTCATTGGGAGGATAATCTTCGAGAACCTCTTGCATTACGATAGCGTCAAAGATTGCCCCTTGGCGGGCCGGAAAAATCTGACAAAAGTCTCCCAATACGAAATAGGGAGCAGGACCAATAATCTGGGGTCTGACTTTGGTTCGGAACCGGCGAAGCAAATCGACGGCGACAGCGTTTGCGCCCCGACATGCCAACGCCCACGCCATTTGGCCATAACCACAACCGGCGTCCAGGAAGAACTGGTCTTTTGTCGGTGCCACCCAAGAAAGAAGAAGTCTTCTTACCCTGTGTCGGCCGAGGACAAAGTTCCGTTCCCAGTAGCTCTCCGGACATTCTTCTTCGATTCGATCCCAAAACTTCCCCGCCGGACCGTGATAAATCTGTGTCAGTTTATCTCGGGAATTCTTGCTCATGTTACCCAGGCTGTCCAATCGTGCGCCTTTACTATAGCCAATCAGAAAAAACTGAGCGGATTTTGTCAGAAAGAACATTTCCGCTTTTTGGACAAGGTAGAACTCGGAGTGTCCTTAGTCCTGCTCATTCTATTCTCATCGTCCTGCACCTCCCAACCCCCAGCTGTTTTACCCCAACCGATTGCTTTCAGTCACGCCTCGCATGCTGAGATGGGGATCACCTGCCTGGCCTGTCACGCTGGCGCTAATCGGGGTGCAAAGGCCGGTATTCCTTCTATATCGCTTTGCGTTACCTGTCACCGCGGTATAATCCCAAACCATCCCGAGGTAAAAAAGGTTTTGGAGCATTATGAAAAACAGGAGCCGATATTCTGGCGGAAAGTGAATGTGATGCCCTCCACAGCAATGGTTTTCTTCAAACACAGGCCGCATGTTCGGGCTGGCATTGATTGTTCGAGATGCCATGGCGACGTGGCTTCGATGGCGCTAGCTCGCCCGGTGATTGATCTTGCCGATATGGGTTTTTGCCTTGACTGCCACCGAGAGAGCGGTGCAAGTGTGGACTGTCTAGTTTGCCACCATTAGCTAAAGCTTTGATCTCCTGACTCGTTGAACTGGAGGATAGGTGAAACGTAGAGACTTTCTGAAAGCATCAGCACTGAGCTCAGCTGTCGCTTTGCTGGACGCCTGTGCCAAGGAAGAGATTCAGTATATCAGACAAGCCGTGAAACACTCCAACCCTCCAGGGATGAGTGTTTGGAGACCAGGGGTTTGCCAACAGTGTTCAGCCGGATGTGGGATTGAGGTCCGCATCGTCGACGGCAACGCCAAGAAAATTGAAGGCAACCCTCAGCATCCCGTCAACCGAGGCGGTGTATGCGCCCTGGGACAGGCTTCACTTCAAGGTCTATACGATCCTGACCGAATAGATACACCGCTCAAACGCCTTGGCAGCCGAGGGGCTGGTGAATTCGAGAAGATTACCTGGGAAGAAGCGTTGAGAGAGACAGGAGAAGCCTTAGCCGCAGCACGAGCACGCAATCCTAAAAGTGTGACCGTGGTCACAGGAACCTCCTCCAGCCTGCTCAGAGGTCTTCTCCGACGCTTTACTCAGTCTTTCGGAGCAACACCACTTGTGGTCTGCCAAGCCCATGAGGCAGAGGTGGAACGAGCCGCCTCGAAGATCGCTTTCGGAATTGAAAATTTTCCTGTCTACGACCTTTCGCACAGCGACTATATACTTTCCGTCGGCACTCCTTTCCTGGATCGCTGGAGAAGTCCGGTACACTACGCCCGAGGTCTCGCTGAAATGCGTCGGGGTCGCGCCGGACGTCGTGGCAAACTCGTTCAAGTGGAAGCCCGAATGTCAATTACGGCCGCAACGGCCGATGAGTGGCTTCCCCTCCAGCCAGGAAGCGAGGGGATCTTTGCACAAGCTCTGGCAGGTGTAATCATCAGTGAAGAGCTCGCCACGCCGACAGCAATAGACAGCTACAAGACTCTTTTTCCCTCCAACCCACCTGAACTGAGAGAATCTATAAAGCTCTGTGACCTGCCGGAGGAAAAGATTCTAAGGATTGCTCGGGAGCTTGCCGGGGCAGAAAACCGAGTGGTCATGGGTGGAGGAATGGCGGCGGCCCACACTAATGGCCTCTTCAATATAGTGGCCATTCTTGGCCTCAACGTGCTACTCGACACCCTGGGCCATGCCGGAGGAGTTTTTTCACCTGTTTCTTTTAACTTAGATCAAAGCCTTGACTTAGCCGCTGCGAGTGCCCCTGAGGCACAATTTATCACTTTGGCGAAATGGGCCCGGCATTTAAAAGATAATTCCTCCCCCGCAGACGAAGTTCTTCTCGTGTGCGAAGCCGATCCTCTCCATGTTGCTCCCTCTGGATGGCAGTTGACTGAATCGCTCCAACGCATGAATCGAGTGATTGCTCTAACCTCGTTTTTGGACGATACGGCCCTTCACGCAGACATAGTCCTCCCCATCCACACTGATCTGGAGCGAGTCGATATCGTAGAACCGTCGCCTTCTGTGGGAATTCGCACCTTGGGCCTAGGCTACCCGGCTGTGGAGCCGGTAGTCGACTCCAGACATCCGGGTGACCTTATCCTGGCGTTTGCAAACGCTCTGAGTGAGCCCGTCGCCAGTATCTTTCCCTGGCCAAGCTATGCGAATTTGCTGGACACTCAAATTCGAGCAGAACTGGACCGGTTACCGGGGGACCAGAAGGTTAATTTCCAGAAATACCTTAAGGAAGCACATTCCCGTGGGGGAATCTGGGAAGAAAGACCACCCTCGGAGACACCACCGGGGCCCACTGAAAAGGCTCCCGCGCCAACGCGACCACGTCTGGAGGGACCAGCCGATACGTACCCCTTTCATCTGATTCCTTTTGAGTCAGTTAAGACCGACGATGGGCGAGGTGCCAACCGGTCCTGGCTGCAGGAACTTCCCGACCCTCTCTCCACCGTGATGTGGGACAGCTGGGCGGAGATCTCAGTCAGAGATGGTAAGCACATGGGCATCATAACCGGCGACCAGTTACGAATCGAATCGCCGACGGGAACCATCGAAGTCCCGGCGATTGTGAGCCCTGCCGTTCGTCCCGGCCTAGTGGCCATACCGATAGGATTAGGTCACCGAGATTTCGGCCGTTATGCACACACTCGGGGGGCTAACCTTATGGATCTTCTCGATGATCGGAGAGTTGAAGGAACGCACGCACCTGCCTGGGCTGCGACTCGTGTGCGATTGCAACGAATCGGGAAGGGTTCCGTAGCCCTTTTCGGTCCTGGTTTGCGGGCTCACGAAGAGACTATAAAACGTGCCCAAGCCTTAAAAACAGTGAAAGGAGAACACCATGCCTGAGTGGGGAATGGCCATTGATCTTGACCGCTGCACAGGATGTGAAGCCTGTGTCGTGGCTTGTCACGCCGAGAACAATATCCAGACAGTCGGAAAACAAGAGGCAGTGAAGGGCCGTGCTATCCATTGGATCCGAGTGGAGCGGTATTACGAAGGAGATTTTCCTGACGTTAGCGTTCGGTTCATGCCCATACTCTGCCAGCACTGCAACGAGGCACCCTGTGAACCCGTTTGTCCCGTCTATGCCACCTACCACACCAGTGAGGGCTTGAGTGCCATGGTCTATAATCGCTGTGTCGGAACCCGTTTCTGCGCCAACAACTGCCCATATACCGTTCGCTTCTTCAACTGGCGTGCCCCGGAGTGGCCGCAACCCCTTGACCGCCAGCTCAATCCTGATGTTAGCACACGCCCCGCTGGGGTCATGGAGAAGTGTACGTTCTGCATTCAGAGGATTCAAGATAGCCAAGATCAGGCTAAAGACGAGGGACGTCCCCTGAAAGATGGAGAGATCCAGCCAGCCTGTGCGCAGTCCTGCCCGACTGAAGCGATCACTTTTGGAGACCTTGAGAGCTCTGAGAGCCGCGTATCCAAACTCGCCAAGAGTGGGAGGGCCTTCCGTCTCATGGAAGAATTAGGGACCAAACCATCGATAGTCTATCTCAAATCCGGAGATTCAAACGGGGGGAATAGCTAAGTGTCTCATTTCGTAAATGCGGTAACGTTTGTGACGAGCGCGACCGTGTCCACTGTACAAAGAGATGGCACAATCCCAAGTACGGGACGGAAAAGGAGCAATAAAATCCTCCGTATCCACCTGCTGACACCCTCTGAGCGAATAGAGGTTGCTCGAGATCTGGACGTCGCTCCTCGTCGACAATACGTATCGATATCTCCTTCTCCTCGCTCCTCGTTCCCACCTCACCACCCCTATCAGCAAAGATCATCATGTTGATAAGACGAGAAACTCAGTCAGCTACTCATCTAGAGCATGACCTTCTGCGTCCTCTCAGTGGCTCCCGGCCAGGTTTGCTGTTCGGCACCTTGGTTAGTGGGATCTTTATGGCCCTCTTGTTTGTCTGTTGGGGATACCAGATCTTCAATGGTATCGGAGTGGCGGGAATTAACCGTCCGGTCTTCTGGGGATTCTATATTACCAATCTTGTTTTCTGGATTGGGATTAGCCATGCAGGCACACTCATTTCCGCTATTTTGCGCGTAACCTCGGCCGAATGGAGACGACCGGTGACACGCAGTGCGGAAGCGATTACCGTCTTTGCCATCTCCATTGGCGGTCTTTTCCCCATCATTCACCTGGGACGTCCCTGGCTCGTCTATTTCATGTTTCCTTACCCCAATAGCCGTGATCTCTGGCCAAATTTCCGCTCTCCTCTCCTATGGGATATCGCGGCAATTACCACCTATCTCATCGGCAGTAGCCTTTACCTGCTATTACCTCTGATTCCTGATTTGGCCATCGTCCGCGACCTTTCCAGCGGTTTCAAGCGCCGTTTGTACAGCCTGTTGGCTTTGGGATGGAGAGGCACCCCGCAGCAATGGCATTCCCTTCAAGTGGGGATTCAAGTCATGGCGATCGTGATCATCCCAGTAGCGATTTCTGTCCATACCGTGGTTTCTTGGGATTTTGCCATGACCATCCAGCCCATGTGGCACAGCACGATTTTTGGCCCTTACTTCGTGACGGGTGCAATATACTCGGGGATCGCAATCCTGTTGGTAACCATGGCGTTACTTCGCCGTGGACTGCGGCTTCAAAATTACTTGACTGATCTGGTGTTCAACAACCTCGCTTTACTCCTTTTGACCATGACCCTGTTGTGGGGTTACTTCACCTTCGCTGAACACCTGACGGTCTGGTATGGTAACGAGGTCTCAGAAATGGCCGTTTTCTGGGATCGGGTATCGGGTCAATTCTCGGCCTTATTCTGGACTATGATCTTGCTCAACTTCGTTATTCCGGTTAGTGTCCTGCCTTTCCGCACAGGGCGAAGACCGTTGGGAACGGCGCTAGTGGGGCTCAGCATCCTTGTTGGCATGTGGCTGGAGCGGTTTCTGATCATTTATCCATCGCTACGCCATCCGCGCCTAGCCTATACGGTAGGCGAGTACTCGCCTACCTGGGTGGAGTGGGGCATCCTGATCGGCTCCATCGGGATGTTCTTCTTTCTCTACTTCATTTTTGTTCGATGGGCGCCAATCGTGTCGATCTGGGAGGTCAGGGAAGGCCTTGAGCGCCAAACCAAACCAACAGGTGAAACGAGGGTTCTAAGCTCTTCAGGAAGGGAGGCTTAAATGGCAATACAAAGTCGTCGTATCCAGGCCGTTTTCGAACATGAGACAGAAGTGAAGACATCATTGCAAGATCTGGTCCGCTGCGGTTTCGATTTATCCACTGCAGAGATTCGCAGCAGCATTCCTCTTGAGCAGGCCAACTTGCTACCCGGAGTTCGAACACACTCCAGAATCCCACTAATGGCCATTTCAGGAGGATTATTTGGGGGACTCTTAGCTTTTCTCATCGCCACTTTAACCGCTAAAGCTTACCCCATCATCACAGGCGGCATGCCCATTGTGGCTCCCCTTCCGGTGGCGATAATAACTTATGAAGGGACAGCACTAGGAGCTATTCTCGCAACGGTGGCGGGAGTGTTCTGGGAAGGTCACCTCTCCAGCTTCCGGTATCAGTCCGGCCCCTTGGACCATCATGTGGCCGAGGGAAAAATTCTTCTGTCCCTCCAGTGTCACGACGAAAGCGTTGCTGAAAATGTGAAGAAAGCTCTGGCTGTAGCAGTCACGTGGCAGGAAGAACAATAGCCTGGTCGAGTACATCCCGCACAGCCGATTTTTCACAGGTTAACTCGACGGAGGAACCATGCGCCCCCAACTACAAGATTGATGATTACTAGTGCATCTGAGCCAATGGAAGCCCATATAAAAGCCATCATGCGGTGGGAAAAACAAGTGCATGCCTTGGTTGAATGGGACCAGTCAGCTGCTCGTCGTCGGCTACAGTCCGTCCGGAATGGCCCGTTGAAAGGTTGGGCGATTGGGGTAAAGGACATAATTGACGTGTCCGGATTCCCAACACGCTGCAATGCAGCTTTCATTCCCTCCAAACCTGCTTCTCAAAGTGCTCCCGTCGTCAAAAACCTTCTCCGACTGGGCGGCTTCGTTCTCTGCAAGACCGTTACCACGACCTTTGCCTATTTCGATCCCGGTCCCACCCGAAATCCATGGAACTTGGACCATACACCAGGAGGCTCCAGCAGTGGATCAGCGGCGGCAGTGGCTTGCGGCATGGTCCGGCTCGCTTTGGGTAGTCAAACCGTGGCGTCGGTAAATCGACCGGCCAGTTACTGTGGAATTGTTGGTTTTAAGCCCACCTACGGGCGTCTTCCGACCGCAGGTATTTTCCCTTTCTCCCCTAGTGTAGATACGGTAGGTTTTTTCACCTCAGATGTCGTCGACATGCAGATAGCTTTCGCCGCTCTAGTCGATGAACCCATTTCTCAACCCTCTTCTCCTTTGCGCATCGGTTTAATAGAAGACTTCTATGTCGCCCCAGCTGAAAAGGAAATGCTGCTGACCCTCAGAACTACTGGAGAAAACCTCAAAGTTTCCGGATTCGATGTTGGCCTTCTAAAACTACCTCCGATCAGCCACGAGGCTTACTCTCTTCACTGCTCTCTGATCGCCGCTGAGTGCGCTTCGTCACATAAAAATTTCTTCGCCTCTTACAAAAAGTTCTATCCCCCGAAACTACGAGAACTCATCTTTCATGGTCAACACGTTTCCGCCCAGGAGCTAAAACGGATTGATGCTCACCGCAAACAACTCCGACTTCAAATCACTAAACTCTTTAACAACTTTGATTGCCTTCTGACTCCGTCCGCATCCGGACCGGCTCCTGTCGGGATTACTGCTACGGGTGATCCACGCTTCAGCCTCATCTGGACCTACACCGGCTGTCCAACCGTGACACTGCCGGCAACACTGTCAAAGAGAGGCCTACCTCTAGGTCTGCAGCTTGTCGGTGCCCCAACACGAGACAGCGCTCTTTTACAGAACGCCAGGCGCATTGAAAAGGTCCTGAACTTTGCCGACCGGCATAAAGACACACTCGGTTCTCATTAGCCTCCCGCTGAAAAGCAAAACTCCGGCGAGTTAAACATTAGAAATCGTAATAATTTTTCTAATCTCAGCACTGCTCTTTCATTGAATCTCCAATAGTAGAAAGGTTGCAGAGGTGTAGGAACTCTGATCCCATATTGACTAAAACATGCGGATTACCCAGTCCATTGAAGCACCGCACGATGTTTTCCGCTGCCTCCATCTGCATTTCTCACATCGATTGATACGAGCAGAACTGAGATTTGCTACCTGTTTTGTTAAGGGCCAACATGAGGAGAACCCCGCATCAAGATGTCACTTTATAGTTTTAAGACAATATGATCGTTGACAAGTACAACTTAAATCACCGTTTTTTCCGATTGGCAAGCCTCAACATCTTATCTAATGTGACGCTTCCTCTGGCTGGTTTGATTGATACAGCGATGTTGGGGCATCTCCACGATATTCGTTTTCTAGCTGGTGTGGCATTGGCATCCATCCTCTTCGACTATCTCTACTGGACCTTCGGTTTCCTACGCATGAGCACAACCGGAACTACTGCCCAGGCGATTGGAAGAAATCAAGCGGAAGAGGCCTACCTGACGCTTCATCGCTCAATCGTACTGGCTATCGTCATTGCTTCAGCCATTCTGGTTCTCCAGTTTCCCCTCCGGAAAGTCGGTTTTTTCCTTTTGGGCGGAACTTCGGAAATCGAACAGGCGGGACGTTCCTATTTCAACATCCGCATCTGGGGTGCCCCGGCTGCTCTCTGTAATTACGCTTTCTTGGGATGGTACTTGGGACATGAAGAGAGTGGATACGCCTTGTTCTTGGCAATGCTTGCTAATGTCAGCAACATACTTCTTGATTACATCTTCATTTTCCGCCTCGGCCTGGCCGCATTCGGAGCCGGATTGGCGACTGTACTGAGTCAATACATCATGCTGAGCGCAGCATTAGCGATCTATTTTCTTCTACATAGAAGAGTTCCCTGGCAGTGGTCTGCCCTGATCCAGCGCGACCAGCTAAGCCGGTTACTCCGCTTAAATCGGGACCTTCTAGTCCGAACGCTTTGTCTGATTTCAGCCTTTGCCTTCTTTACCAACTTCAGTGCCAGCCTCGGAACGAAAATTCTCGTGGCAAACACCATTTTACTGCGGATTCTCGCCTTGGCATCCTACATCATCGACGGAGTCGCGTTCGCGACAGAAAGCCTAGCAGGAAGCTTCCGAGGTCAACGTCAAGAGATCGCCCTGCAACATCCGGTTCGTCTGTCCTTAGTCACCGGCGAAGCCTTTGCATTGCTCTTCGCGTGCGGACTCTTGCTCTTCTCTGACAGAATATATTCGCTAATTACATCACATCAGGATGTCATCGAGTTGACCCGATTTTTTGGTTGGTGGTTGTTGCCAGTACTATTTTTCGCAGCCCTTGCCTATATCTATGATGGTCTCTTCCTGGGCTTGACCGCTGGTAAGCAGCTGCGAAACACCATGCTCCTGAGCACACTGACGATCTTCGTGCCCTTTTCATTCGCCGGCCTGTGGATGGCTGACAATCATCTTCTTTGGTTTGCAATGGTAGCGTTTATGGGGGCCCGCGCAGTCACCTTAGTACTCGAGTACTTACGAATGACCGCGAAGGGTCTTTTTCATTGAACACAGATTATTTGTCTATGAATATCTCCTGCGCAACTGACAAGCTTGGAGATGTCTCCTTCCTACGATATCCTGTCTCCGCTGGTAGAAAAGAGACCTTCATTAGGATAAGATAAAGACACCAGATGAGATCTCATCTGGGCTTGGTAGCCTTGCTCTCCCCTTTTGATTCACTACTTGCTAATCATCCGCCGAGTAAGTGGCACCGTCACTCGAAGAAGGAGCCCTCCAGGACAGGAGGTCGAGATCAACACGAATCACAAGCCAGCCAGAGGAATTCTAATACCCTCGTGAAGGGAGAATGGGAATACACGTGCAAGAACAACAAAAGCGGTCACGGCGGAGGCCTACAATGCACCTCCGTTGAAAGAGGCAAAAGACATGTGGAAAGCCAACGTTTGTCGCCCAGTATGGCCGGGAAGCGACCTACACCATACAGATAATAGGCGAACAAGACAAGGTTGGTAGTACTTGTTGCAGGTGATGTCGACCTCGGACTAAAAGACGGAGGTGTGCACAACTGGACGGACCGGGCAACAGCGAACAAATTCGTGAGTGAATACTCCAGCTTAAACGATAACGGTCAACTTGGAATGCAGTGACCCCAGTGACTCTCCAAATAATTTTTTAGTATGAGCCGACAGCCCTCTCCACAAACCGAACTGCATGGTCAGATAGAAAGAATCACTTACAGTAACGAAACAACCGGTTTCACCATCGCCAAGGCCAAGATCGATGGGCGACGTGAACTCGTGACTGTTGTCGGACACCTTTTAGCGATCACACCCGGAGAAATCGTCAAGGTGAAAGGCGAGTGGGTCAATCATCCTCGATACGGCAAGCAGTTTAAGGTGGTGCACTTCAAGTCTCAGGTTCCGGCATCCGTCTATGGCCTACAAAGATACCTCGGCTCCGGCCTGATTAGAGGCATTGGCCCTGTCATGGCCAGGCGAATCGTTGAGAGATTTGGAAAAGGAACCCTCAACATGATCGAAAGTTCGGTAGAAAGACTCGCCGAGGTGGAGGGTATTGGAAATAAACGGGTTAAGATGATCGAGAGAGCTTGGGAAGAACAGAAAGAAATTCGGGAAGTGATGCTGTTCCTACAAAGCCATGGGGTCAGTTCAGGATATGCTACTAAGATTTTCAAGCATTATGGCCGTCAGTCGATCGAGGTGGTCCAAGAGAACCCTTATCGCCTGGCTGCTGACATTTTCGGCATTGGATTTGTAACCGCCGATCAAATTGCCCTGAAATTAGGACTGACCAAAGATTCAGAGCTGAGGGCGGAAGCAGGGATTCTTTATGTCCTTCAACAGCTTGCTGGAGAGGGTCACGTTTATTACCCCTATGAACCACTTGTCAAGAAGAGCCAGGAGATTCTCGAGGTAGATCGAAAGCTCTTGGACAAGGCGTTTGAATCTAGCGTCAGAGCTAAAAAGATCGTCATCGAAAGTTTGAACGAAGGTGAGGAGAAGGTCCGAGAGAACAGTGCGGTTTACCTGGCTAAACTCCATCTGTGCGAAATCGAAAGTGTCCGGAAACTGAACACCCTCGTCTGCGCGCCCAAAAGTATTCGGCAGATCGACGCTACCAAAGCAGTCGAATGGGTGCAAAAGCAGCTTGCCATCACACTGGCCACACGGCAAATTAAAGCGATCAGGTGTGCCGCCGAAGAAAAGGTCATGGTGATCACCGGTGGGCCGGGAACCGGAAAAACCACCATAATCAATGCCATACTGAACATCTTCGCAAAGCTTGGCGCCAACATTATGCTGGCTGCCCCCACAGGCAGGGCCGCCAAACGGATGAGTGAGACAACCGGTCACGAAGCCAAAACTATCCATCGCATGCTGGAATATAGCATGCAAACAAGTGGCTTTCAGAAGAACGCAGAAAACCCTCTAATATGCGACTTGCTGATCGTGGATGAGGCCTCGATGATCGATATCACCCTGATGTACCACCTCCTAAAATCTATCCCACCCAAATGCACCTTCGTACTGGTGGGCGATGTCAATCAACTGCCCTCGGTTGGCCCCGGAAATGTCCTCAAAGACATCATTACCTCCGGCCTTGTCCCGGTGGTTGAACTCAATCAGATTTTCCGGCAGGCCCAGGAAAGCTCAATCATTGTCAATGCCCATAAAATAAATAGTGGTTTCTTACCCTCACGGAAAGCCTCACACAAATTGGACGATTTCTACTTCATCGAGCAGGAAGACCCCGAAGAGGTTCTCAGGATTATACTGGAGCTGGCCAAAGAACACATCCCTAGGCGGTTTGGATTTGACCCCCTCAACGACATTCAGGTACTCACTCCCATGCATAAAGGAGTCGTGGGCGCTGGAAATCTAAACGCCGAACTCCAGAGGATATTCAACCCGACCAAAGACATCGTGATTGGAGGAGGTGGGACCTTTCGAGTAAACGACAAGGTCATGCAGATCAAAAACAATTACGACAAGGAGATCTTCAATGGCGATATCGGCCGTATCATCAGAATAGATGTCGAAGCCCGGCAGGCAACCCTCTCCTTCGATGGCCGCCAGCAACTTTATGATTATGCCGACCTTGAAGAGATCATTCTAGCTTATGCGGTCTCTGTGCATAAATCACAAGGCTCCGAATATCCGGCCGTGATCATCCCTATCCTCACACAGCATTATCCCCTCCTGCAGCGTAATTTGATCTACACCGCGGTGACCAGAGGAAGGAAATTGGTGGTGATCGTCGGTACCAAGAAAGCTTTGGCAATCGGGGTTCAAAACGACAAGATGCGAAAGCGATATTCGCTTCTAGGACAGCGGTTGCACTGATGAGTGCAACACAGGGCTCCGCGTCTTCCTCTAAAGCTCTTTGAAACAGGCCAACGACACCACCATGACCCTTTTCATTACCCGGTCGAGTCCTTGTTTTTTCCACCGTAGAGGATGCATTGAGCCATTGCTGAAATCGTCTGTGCCATGGTCCGGCTAGAGTCCGCGTTCTCAGCTCGCTCAAGGGCGAAGGGGAGAGTGCTCATGATGCGGTATAATTCCGCTGCACCTCGATGAAAATAGGGGGTAACGCCGATGGAATCAAATGTGGCGGCTATTTCCTCCATCTCACCTACCCAGCGGAGAGCTTTGGTCGGAAGGACTGGGATCTCAGCTTCCATTCGCTTGCAGGTCTCCTCCTGGCTTAATAAGAGTTCTTCCCGTAGCTCACCCGATAATCCCAAGGCTTCCGCAACTACCAGCAGTGCTACCCACAGTGCCGATGTACCCTTCGTGAGAGCAGCGTAGCACATCTTGATGCCCGAGGCCCTCCCAATCATGTCACCGAGAAGGCGCACATCAATTCCCTTTCCGTCCAGTTCAGACATGATGCCAGCATTTGGTCCGGACATGTAGAACCTGGGAGGTTTTCCGCTTCCTGGTGGCGGGCCGATAATCGAGCCATCAACATAACGGCCACCGGCGCTGGTGAAAATTGTGTCCATCATCCTGGAGGTTTCAGGTGAGACAGCGTTGCAGTCGGCAAAGAGAACGCTAGTTCCAATGACTTGCAGCACATCGGCAACTTGCTGGGCAACCTTGACTGCCTCCCCCGGCACCAGAATGGAAAGCACTAGGTCGGCCTGCAAGACCATCTCTCTAAGTGGGGATACGTCTCGGATCCTACCCTGATCGGCGAGCTTTCGCGTCCTTTCGCTTCTAGCTTGTAAGGAGGTAATTACGTCGAATCCGTGTTCGCCTAATACACAGCCGACAGCGTGTCCCATGTCACCAGGACTGAGTATAGCGACGGTCCTAATTGGCATCGTTTCTGCTCCTCAAAACGGATGTTTTTAGCATTTTTGTGGCGATTATATGGGAGAAACAGGCCGTGGGCAAGAAATGTTTGGCCTCCTTTTATCCATTTATCTAGTTGTTCTTGAAGGAGTTATCCTGGTAGCACTCTATCACCACCCCCGACACACCCATATCTCTCGCCAGGCCCAGCCGGAAAACTTTTGCCCCCTATACTCCAGTTCCTACTATCAGAAGAAAAAACTTCCACAGAAAAATTCTGTCCCCTATACTCCCCCTACATGGATCGAGAGAAAGGGAGCTTTCGGTGAGTAAAAAAGAAATCGCTTTTGAAATGGCCACTTCTAACCTGCGCTTCGGATCGGGGGCTACTGGTGAAATCGGCATGGATCTACACGAAATGGATGCCAAACGTGTTCTTGTACTAACCGACTCAGGACTAACTACATTGCCTCCGCTGAGGACCGTACGCGACTCACTGGAAGGAGAAAAAATTGAGTATGACTTATTCGACCGGGTGCGGATTGAACCAAATGATAAGTCATTCCAAGATGTAATTGAGGTGGCCAAAGAAGGAGACTACGATGCCTTTGTAGCAGTTGGGGGAGGGTCAACGATCGATACCGCCAAGGTGGCCAATCTCTATTCTACTTACCCAGCTGATTTTATGACCTACGTCAATGCGCCAATTGGTCAAGGGAGACCAGTACCCGGTCCTCTGAAACCCCTGATAGCGATTCCCACCACTTCTGGCACTGGCAGCGAAACCACAGGCGTAGCAATTTTTGACCTATCGGAGAAACACAGTAAAACTGGTATTGCTGACCGACGGCTCAGACCCACAATCGGCATTGTGGACCCAGAAAACACGCGCACATTGCCGCCATTGGTGACAGCTTCTTCCGGACTGGATGTGCTCTGCCACGCATTAGAATCCTATACCGCCTTACCCTTCAACCAACGTCCTTATCCAGAACACCCGGTTTTGCGTCCGGCTTATCAAGGTTCTAATCCTATCAGCGATATCTGGGCCCTGCAGGCTATACAAATGGTTTCACAGTATCTAGTGCGGGTCTGCCACGATCCTTCTGACGACGAGGCTCGCAGCCATATGATTGCGGCCAGCTCCTATGCCGGCATCGGATTTGGGAATGCCGGAGTTCACTTGTGTCACGGTATGTCCTATCCAGTTAGTAGCATGGTTCGTGGCTACCAACCTCCAGGATACCCTGACGACCACCCACTTGTGCCCCACGGTATTTCAGTAGTACTTGTAGCGCCGGCGGTGTTCCGTTTCACAAGCAGCGCTTGTTCCGACAGGCACTTGCGTGCTAGTGAGTGTCTGGGCGTGGATATCCACCGGGCATCCTCCGATGATGCAGGTAAGATCCTAGCAGATCGCCTCATCGAGCTCATACAAGAGCTCAACCTGCCCAACGGTCTTTCAGCTCTTGGCTTCAGAAAGGACGATGTCTCCGCGTTAGTCGAGGGCACGCTGCCACAACATAGGGTTAATAAGTTATCTCCTCGCCCCGCTGGAGCTGAAGAATTGGCACAATTGTTCGAAGCATCAATGACTATCTGGTAATCATCCAAACGGGACTCTTCTTCTTGAAAAAGAAACTATCCGTCTGGAATTAAAGATATCGATCAAGCAATCGAGGCGAAAGAATCGTCTCCATCGCTGCTTGACCCTCCTTTCTAGGCAACGATACAATCTCTCTGAAAAGTAGATCCAGCATCCGTTCAAACTTTTGTCCGGACGCATGAACATTGGCACGCCGGAAACGCCTTTGGGGAATTTGGAAAATAGAACAGCCACTTCTTTTGGAGACTCAGTACCCTTGACCATCGGAGGATCAGCTAACAAGCAACAACTCGAAGATAAGGTTCGTGCCGCGCGGGGACAACTAGATGCTCATGTACGGGAGATCATTCAGTGGCACTTCAGTCCAGAAACCGGTTGCCCCTTCTGGCTTGAGTGGACTGAAAAGGTTGGCTGGGATGCGCGAAATAAGGTGCAGGGCTTCGACGGACTGATCCAGTTTGGGCACTTTAAGGACAAGGAACTCCGAGGTGGTCCAGTGCGACGGTGGCTCCCAAGGGCCTACGTCGATCGACCTATCTATGTCTTCGAAACCGGTGGAACCACAGGTACTCCCAAGTCACGAATCAATATTGACGACTTCCGCATCGACTATGAATTATTCTCCGAGACCTTACCGGATGAACATTTCCCTAAAGGAGCCAACTGGCTCATGCTGGGCCCCTCTGGCCCGCGTCGCTTGCGTTTAGCAGTCGAACATTTGGCCCACCATCGCGGCGGGATCTCTTTCTGCGTAGACCTGGATCCCCGCTGGGTGGTCAAGCTGATCAAAAAAGGATGGATGGATCACCTAAAGGCTTACCAAGAACATATTATCGATCAGGCCGTCAACCTTCTGTCCGCCAATCACGACATCAAATGTTTGTTCACCACCCCCAAACTTCTGGAAGCCCTGGCCAACCGACTCGAGGCTGAAGAGTCGAGTATCAGAGCAGTTGGCATTACAGGGATTTTCTCCGGTGGCACGGAGTTCACGCCCCAGTGGCTCCGCTTTGCTATGGAGGAACTTCTCGATGGCGTGTACATGACTCCCACTTATGGCAACACTCTGATGGGCTTGGCTCCCTCAAAGCCATTTGACCCAGCCGACAACTATAAGATCACCTACTACGCCCCCCAACCTCGCGCCGTACTGGAGGTGGTTGATTTTGACAACTTCGAAACGGTGGTCGATTACGGTCAGACCGGCCGATTGATGCTCACGACACTGACAAAAGAGTTTTTTATGCCTCGTTTTCTCGAGCGGGACGAAGGAGAGCGAGAACCGGCCTCTGATCCCTATCCGTGGGATGGCGTCAGTGGAACCAAACCATACCATGGCTTTGCCGACACGACCACTATCGGAGTATATTGATTGTAGAAGATTGATGCAGTTCCAGATCGGTGCATCCAGGCGCTGCATCACTAAGGAATGATCTCGTGCTTCATTTTCCAATTCTACGTTGGGGTAAGTCCTATAAAAGTCTCGATACCCACAAGATGGTTCACTTTGCTACCGGGGAGCCACTGGCCGAGATCAGCCTGGCTAATGGCGGGCTGATTCAACGCGACATGGTCTACGCTTGTCGAGCTCGGGAAGTGCTGCGGGAAATCCCCTGTAGCGAACTTCTCTCCAGGGTAAAAAGTGCGGCAGAACTATTTATGACGGCTGAGCTCCCTGCAGGCAACGGCAGCCTGACACCCGATGAGTTCGTCAAGTACCAGTCGGCCACTACAGGACTGCCTGAGCACATGTGCCGCAAGAACATGTTGAAACTCCACCACGTCCTCACAAACCTGGACAAGATCCTTGAATCACTCACCCGAAGACTGGACCTGGCCATCCTTACCAGAGGGCACGGTGAAGAAAATGGCATAGTGCGTAGCTACCAATCCACAACACCCGTGCTGGGCTTGGTGTTACCGTCAAACTCTCCGGGAGTGCACAGTTTGTGGCTCCCTGTGATTCCGCTGCAGATTGGTCTGGTATTAAAACCTGGTCCTCAGGAGCCTTGGACACCGTATCGGATGGCCGAAGCGTTTTGCCAGTCTGGAGTGCCCCGGGAAGCCTTCGCACTCTATCCGGGATTGGGAGACGTCGGAGCCGCTGTGCTGCAGCACTGCCCACGCAACTTGATCTTTGGCGGCACGGCAACCGTCGACCAGTACAAGGGTAATCCTCAGGTGCAGGTGCACGGGCCGGGGTTCACCAAAATCCTATTCGGCGACGATCAAGTAGACGACTGGGAAAAGCACCTGGACCTGATGGTCGACAGCGTGTTGATGAACAGCGGTCGAAGTTGCATCAGTTGCTCCAGTATTTGGGTCTCGCGACATGCTGTCAAGATTGCCGAAGCCCTGGCTCAACGTCTGGGCCCTATCATCCCCAAAACGCCGGACGACCCTAACGCCGCCCTAGCCGCCTTTACAGTGCCGGGACAGGCCGAAGCCATCAATACCGCAATCGAGCAGGGTCTCCATGAATCGGGCGTGAAAGACGTCAGCACCAAGTACCGTAATGGCGACCGGCTCGTTACCCAGAAGCATTGCGCATACCTGCGCCCCACTGTGATTTTGTGCAACTCTCCTCATCAAAGTCTTGCTAACACCGAATATATGTTCCCCTTTGTCAGCGTGGTGCAATGTCCACAGGAAAAGATGCTAGGACACATCTCCACTACGCTTGTCACTACCGGAATTACGAAAGACGAAGGATTCCAAAGGGCACTCCTGGACCACACCGACATCGACCGATTAAATCTGGGCCCTATCCCCACCATCCGACTCAATTGGCTTCAACCCCATGAAGGCAATCTAGTGGATTTCCTGTTCCGTGTTCGAGCCTTCCAGATAGCCGATTGAAGGAACCTTCTGGGATATAGGGTTCAGATTTCTAGTTTTCCCTGGAATACCATGTCCTTCAACTTGAACTTTACATCCAACTCGGACCGCGGATCCAGGTCGCACCTGAATATAACGTCCTTTGCCTTCTTGACCCATTCCTCCTCGTTTTCCGTCCGAGGAAATAAAAAGATCGCTCCGAAGCCTTTTGACTCCGAGGGAGAGACGTATTTTTCCAAATAGATTCTCCGTTTACTCTTCTTCAGAAGAAGATAGGTCGACTCTTTTAGGACCTCAGTACTTACGTTTTCAAACTGTTGTTTAAAGGTTGGCGGATCCACTAATATATTGACCACGATCAGACCCTTAAACGGCCTCCTCCCTACGAACTGTTCCACCTGTTTCACTGATACTGAACCCTGCAAATGTGCCCTGCGGGCCAATGCCATTCGAATCGGCGCTGCCGATAGGAAACGCACAAAATACCTTCTGGACGGGTTCCGGCCAAAATTATTATTGTCTACGGTCTGACCAGGCAGAAAAGGAGTGGCTGGTGGCCCACCAGAACCCCCCGAACTTCCTCCCCCTCCCAGCAGGCTGCCAGGCGCCCCGTAGCTTTGAATCTTGGTCCAGGGGGAGTTCGTCAACATAGAAGTAATCTCTTTCTTGGACCATTCCATGTAATTCTTTTTCGCCCAAAACTTCTTGGCGAACAGAACTCCTCCCCCTAGAAGACAAACAATCAAACAATAAGTAATTTTTTTTCCCATGTCTCCCCTCTCCGTATTGGATGAGTCCCTAGCCGGAACTTTGATTTACCGGTGGGAAAATCAAAACTGCAACTATTGGTTGTGAGAGAATCCATCCGCTTGCGAATTGATATGGCTGAGACATACGCCAAATCAGCTATATTAGGTTAAGCAAGCAGACAATCTCTCGATTCTACAGACCCCTGGAGAAAGCGGCCTTAATTGTGGTCCTCTTCCTCCAACAAAAGCCCGCTGGCGTTACTCGAAACATTAACCCTAGCCTAAAAACAAGCTTTTTTCAATACTTTGGTAAAATCCTTTTCGGTGTCTCGCTTTAACAGTTTGGATTTCCTCAATGAACGCACCCGTGAACTAATAACCCAACTCAGGGAAAAGAAAAAGACGAAAAAAAAACAACTGTTCTATTTATCGCTCCTCATCCCTTTTAAACATTTCGACTCCACCGTCTCTTTCATTCCTTGGTTTTCGCCTGTGATAAGCAATGCCAGTACTAGTTATACAGCACAGTATTTGAACGTAGACTGTCCAGATGATCGATTATAGGACACGGCGTATTAGTATTGATGCTAGAGAGACACCGTAGGATTTTTAGAGGAGTCTCCTAAAGATCGTGGACATAATTCTCTCCTTCCATAAATCTCATATTACTGTTTGGTCAAACTCGTTCGCCAGAACCTGGACCGATTTATAGAATTGGATGGAGACACTTCCCATTTAAGTGATAGTGAAAGAGGCACACGCTTTTACTGAGGATTCGGGTTCATAAATACACTTACCTTTTGGAGGATCTAACAAGGAGAGGCCGCAAAGAGAGGAGCAGTCGATACCGCTGTACATCGTCTTTGTCATTGCTTCGCGCCCATCAACACTGTTGCTCGCGCCACAAACGCCATCGTATTAAGGGAACGAGACGCTAACACGATTCAAACCCACCCGTTCAATTAAGAAATAGCACTGATCAATGAAAGACAATACAAAGCTTGGAAACTGGTATCAGAAGTATTTGCTTCCAGGAGTGATTTCTCAATCCGTCTTGATCCGTGGTGGTTATGCAAGCGGACAGGGTCCGTTGACTAAGGTGGGTAGATAAGATGGAGCCACTACCGGGGCATTGGCAACGACAAGTAACACGGTCCAGTAGTCACAAAACACTGGCGCTTTCTGATTGAGCAAGCCATGGAGATTCGCTAAGTGACTTGCTAGCTTCCACCATGGCTGTTAGATCTTCGGAACAGGTTGCAGACCAAAGACCCTCAATCGCTAAGCTTCCATACCCTCTTCCATCCAGCGCCTGAACTTACCGATTTTTTCATCGGACCAAGCTTCATCACAAGGCATCGTACCGTCGGAAAGACATTTAAAGATACTCTGAGCTTGCCCTCTCACGTCTTGGTAGGATGAGAGGTCAAGATCAAAGGGAATCATCGACTCAATGTCCACCTCCCGAAACAACGGCTTGATATCTTTCTCGAAGCCCAATTTGGTCTGTTCCATCGATTCGAAAAATCGAGACCCTCCAGCAGGACCATAATGTTTTAGGAATAGTACAGCTTTTTGCTCCCTTTTACAACCCACACACAGTCTACTGGGCAAGAACAAATTAGAGTAATAATCATTTAAACCGTTGCTCTTGGGCCAGCACATTAGGAAAGAGTTACTTACTGGCTAGGTGAAAAAAAGGGAAGGCACTAACCATTCTGTGGGAATCGACCTTAACTGCAACAATAACTTTTTGGTCATCAACGATGAACCAGACGAGATCGTGTTTCGTCAATGGCGGATCAGTGATCTACCCGACGTACTATCAGTGCGCCAACGCTCTGCAGAATTAATCGTAGGGATTACGGTGGAATGGACCTTCAACTGGTTGGCTCAAGACAGGCCTGAAACCGTCGCTTAAAACATTTTGTTATCAAAAAAGAGGGATTTAGGATTTTTTCATCTACAAGGAATTCTGTACTTCCCTGACAGGAGACTCCCCATGATCTCTTTTTCTGACGAGAAAAAACTTGACGGAACACAGGGCTCAATTATAGAAAAGACTTACCCTCAAATGCCAAAAAGACCCGGACAGTTGCCGCAATTGAACCCCTCAACACGGCTACCCACCCCAGAGGAAGAAGCAAAAGAAGCAGTGAGACAACTGAAGCAACGGACGTTTATCGGTCACTCTCTTGTTATCCGAGGCGATCTTATGGGTGAGGAACGTGTGATCATTCAGGGGAAAGTCGAAGGTACACTTTCCGTGAAACACCACAGTATAACTATTGGCAAGGATGGTTGGGTAAAGGGAGACATCCATGGGAAAGCCATCGGTATCGAGGGAAGAGTGGAGGGCAACCTTTACGGCCAAGAAAAGATCATCATTCGGCAATCAGGCCATGTGCGGGGCAACCTTTGTACGTCAAAAATATTTTTGGAAGAGGGCTGCAAGGTGAAGGGCACCATTGAAACAAGCGACCGCTGGGATACACCGGGGTTTCTGGCCCCTAGAAAGAAGTGATATGGACTTCTCACTCTCGCCATCTTATTCCACGGTAGCGCTGTTTTTTGCTGGTAGCGCCTCAATCTTAGTGTTGTTATTCCTACTGCGCAAATATTGGACATCTCCCTCTACCCAACTTCAGGTTCTCCTCGATCAGGGGAGAACCAAGGAGCAAGGACTTCACACAAACTATGTTATCCCCTTGTTAGCCTATGAAGAAAGATACCCTTCCTTTGCGAGTATCCTTGGGTTGGTATTAACTCAGTTTCCCTTGACACGTTTCCTGGACAAAGAGGAACTCAGGTCGGATTTTTATTTTCTGCGCCATGCCGCCTTCCAACCAACGGATCCCTGGCCGGTTGTAACAGCGATGTGCCGAGTCGTTGAGGCTTTTCTCGAAGATCCTGCTGTGGAAACACAATTCCGAGCGCAACTCTCTGTTCTCTTAGATCGCTTCTTGAAAGAAATAGGCTACTAGAACTAGAGGCAAGTGTGAGAAGAGCCTCAAACCACTTCAGTCTGTCGGACTGCTCCTAACAACCTTAACGTGGATAAGCGTCGGTCGGTCAGCCTTGAGCCCTTTCCGGATGGCCGGCTCAATCTCATCGGCGTCTGAAACCCGCAAACCTTCGGCACCCATTCCTTTGGCCACGTGATCGAACCGAATAGGACCCAATTCACTGGTGATTCCCTGTCCAAATTCCCTCTGATGGCCGGTCAGCGTGACCCCCCAAGCTTCATCATCGGCCACCAGCACTACAAACCCTAACCGTTGTCGGGAAGCCGTCTCCAACTCCGCAATACTGAAAGTCAATGCTCCATCTCCTGAGATTAGTATAATCGGCCGATCGGGATAGAGAAGACGGGCAGCCATGGCTGCGGGAAGACCATACCCCACCACCCCACTGGCACCACAACTGAGCCAGTGACCGGGGTAATGATCAAACAGGACCTGATGGACCCACTGGCCAATGTTTCCCCCGTCGATCACTATCACGGTATTCTCGGTGAGGACAGACCTTACAGCTCGAAGGATGTCTAAAGCATGTAGACCTGAACCGGCCTGTTCCCGTGCCCTGAGACAGCGCTGGAGAAATACTTCGCGCTGTTTTTGTGCCTCCCGAAGCCAGGTCTCATGGGTCGGTCTTCCCTGGCAAGCTTTGTTGAGCTGAATCAGAACGGAACGAGGGTCACCTAGAATGGACAAATGGGCCCCTATTTCTTTCTGGAATTCGCCCGGATCCCCCTCGATTCGCACAATTCGCGCTTCCCTGGCTACTTCCGGAGGTTGTAGAAAGCCCACCCGATAATCACAGGCGGCCCCGATTATCACAATCAGATCGGCTTCGCCCAAAAGACAAGGACCTCCGCTAGCAGCACCGAGAAATCCGAGGAATTCACCGATGGGTCTTGGGATAGATCCACGGTCCCATATGGGAATCATCACAGGAAGGCATTGTGAGTTTACAAACTCTGCCAGGGCGGCTTCCGCCTCGGCATAATACACACCACTCCCAGCCACCAACAGAGGTTTCTTTGCCTCAACTATCATGCTAGTTGCTTCGGAGATGGACCGGGGATCTCCCTGGGAAGGCAGATCTTTGGAAACAAGAGTTGTAGCCACCCGAACGAGCTGTGCCGGATTCACTTCGTCCTTCTGGATGTCCTCAGGAAAGGTCAAGTGAACGGGACCGGGACGACCCGACAGGGCCGCGGTACAAGCTTCATGAACGAACAGGGGTATTCGCTCCGCTCGGTCGATGACCCGAGCATACTTGCAAACAGGAGCCGCCAAAGCCACCTGGTCCAGATCCTGGAAGTGACCCATCCCAGCCGTAGAGGTTGGACCGCTACCTGTAATGAGTAGCATGGGTGCCCCATCAAAGTAAGCGTTTACTAACCCGGCCAAAGCGTTGACGTGCGCCACCCCACTACTCACCGCGCAGACTCCCACCCGCCGACTCAGACGACCCCAGGCATCGGCTATATAGCTTGCGGCCTGCTCATTTCGCACGTCAACAAGCCGCATACCGGCTTCACGACAGGCGTCATCAATCGAGTTTAAATTATGCCCGCAAAGTGTGGCGATAAAGGACACGCCCCACTCTTGTAACGTTGATACTAAAAGCTGTGCCCCTATCATCTACCGCTATCCTCCCCACCACTCCGACCACACACCGAATCAAGAACAAATAGCACCCTCTTCCTGTACGGTCAACTATTTCGGTAAAGAGCGCAGTTCGAGGCTGGGTCAAACCACTGAAATTAGCGAAAATTGGCCCACGGCTTTTGGCTAAGAGCAGGATCTCCGGTTTCTCTGCTTTAGGACTACCACTTTAATCAAACTTCGGGAATAATTAGTGAGGTGGTTTTCTTTGCGTAAACTCCACACCCGTTGTTACAGACCATCCCTGAACTTGACAGGTACTTATTAACCCCCCAGTTTCTGGGAAATCCTTATCCTTTGTATCACCGTTTCCAAGCCATAGATGCGGTTCACTGGAGCGAAGCCTGGGGTTGTTGGCTGCTCACACGTTACGATGATGTCGCGACCACATTGAGGGACCCGAAGCGGTTTTCAAACGTCGGCACGACCGAACGATTTCTGAACCAATTGCCCACAGATATGCTGACCGGTATCCAGCCCTTGTATCAGCATTTCACGGTCGGTCTAACACGGACTGATCCTCCGGATCACACGCGAATTCGGGCATTGACCAGTAAAGCTTTCACGGCTCCCTCCATCAAATCGATACGCCCACGAATCCAGGAGATCGTCGATCAACTTCTTGACATCACCTTGGACAGAGGCCAAATTGACCTGATCGGTGACTTCGCTCATCCGCTTCCCACCACAGTCATTGCTGAAATATTTGGTTTCCCGCCTGAGGACCGCCTCCGGTTTAAAGCTTGGTCCAGCCAAATCGCAGCTTTTCACGGTACGGGTCGTGCCAACCTCGCCACAATTGAGCGAAGCCAAGCCGCATTACTCGAGGCGAGACAATGGCTCAGCGAACTGATTGAGGCTCGTCGACAACAACCTCGCAATGACCTGTTGTCCCGTCTCGCCAACGCTGAAGAACAGGGTGATATGTTGAGCAACAGTGAGCTATTGGCGACTTGTGTTACCTTCATGATCGGCGGCCACGAGACGACCACAAATCTGATCGGCAACGGCATGTTGGCACTGCTGCGAAGTCCTGATCAACTCAAGATACTTAAGGATGATCCTAGTCACGTTACAACTGCCGTCGAGGAGCTACTGCGGTACGATGCGCCGACCCAGCGAGCTCATCGCATCGCAACCGAAGACATCGATCACCACGGCAAAACGATCAGTAAAGGCGATTTCATTCAACCGGTTCTCGCCGCCGCTAACCGTGACCCCGCATACTTTCCTGAACCAGACCGACTTGACATCACTCGAGAAAAGAACCGGCACCTGTCATTCGGACTCGGTATCCATTTTTGTCCCGGCGCCCTACTAGCGAGGCTGGAAGCCCAGATCGCGTTTCTCACTTTGTTGCGCCGCTTGCCCAACCTGCGAGTGGCGAAAAACACCACAATCGAGTGGACACCCAATAATTTTTTCCGAGGGCTGAAAGCTCTGCCACTTGAATTCGACAGCAACGACCATGTCGTAGTCTCCCCTATTGGTACAGAAGCCTAATAGTGTCTCTTTCAATCGCTCCCCTGCCAGAATAGAACCGATTGGTTGGTCTATGCGCTCGTTGACAGCAAATAGAGTGATAGTTACACTCGGACCCTACACCTAGTTGACGGGAGTATTGTGATTAATAAAGCACGTCGACTGCGAAAACACATCGAGGATCCAGGTATAGTCGTGCTTCCTGGGGCACATGATGTTCTATCTGGAATACTTATCGAGCAGGCGGGGTTCCCCGTAGTCTTTACCTCTGGTTTCGGCCTCTGTGCCTCCGGGTTAGGGATGCCCGATATTGGCTTGTTGACCATGACTGAGACACTGGATAGGGTACGGCGCATTGTCGACGCCGTTTCTGTTCCGGTAGTGGCAGATATGGATACAGGATACGGCAATTCTCTAAATATATTCCGGTCGGTCGAGGAATGCGTCAGGTTGGACGTCGCAGGCATTATCCTGGAAGACCAGCTATGGCCAAAAAAGTGTGGGCACATGGAGGGAAAGATAGTCATCTCAGCGGAAGAGCAGGTCCAGAAACTACAGGCTGCGATTTATGCCAGGGGAGACAACGAACTGGTAGTCATTGCACGCACCGATGCACGCGCTCCGCTTGGCTTAGACGAGGCAATTCGCAGAGGACACCTTTATGCCAAAGCGGGAGCCGACGTCATTTTCATAGAGGCTCCCCAATCCGTTGAAGAGCTTAAGACTATCGGCACCAGTTTTAATACACCGCTTCTTGCCAACATGGTGGAGGGTGGCAAGACCCCGTTTCTTTCGGCACAAGAACTAGAGCGATTGGGGTTCAAGCTGGTTGTCTACCCTCTTTCAGGGTTGTTCGCTGCCACTCAGGCAATTCAGGAAATGGCTCATCACCTGAGGACCACCGGAAGCACCATTGGCTACAACAACATGGTTTCTTTTCAACAATTTGAAGAAATTATAGGCTTAAAGTCCTACCGCGAAATCGAGAAGCGGTTTGTGACCAGTTGAGAGTCAAGATCTGGACAGTGAGTCCTCTGAAGAGTTTGTGTCTCTTGCCTAGAAAAACAAACACTAACAATTCATTCTGGAAACAGGTTGGAGATCAACGCCGACGCTCAGCACGGCCGCGTGCGGGTCGAGATCGTCAACCCGTTCGAAGGATCCATCCCGGGCTTTAGCCGGCAGGACTACGATCCCCTAACGGGGGTGACGAGGTTCGTCACACCGTAACGTGGCAGGGGAAACCAGACATTGGCCGAATCATCTATAATCAGAGTATCAGCATAGCCTCACCTTACATAGAAACTGATGTGAAGACCAACCGATCCGATGAGAAGAACGAACCTGTGTACCGTCAGTGTGGGCATCCTGTCGTCGTGGTGCTAGCCCTAGTTTTACTGCCTCTAGCAGCTTCAGAAAGCGCGGGTAAGATCTCCGAGGAGTGTCAGCTGCATCCCACCCATGAAACTCTTGTCCCTGAGAGGGGGTTTTTTTTGGTGGCTAGTCCTAGCTTGCGCGAGCCACGATTTCACCACACTGTCATACTTCTTCTGGCTCATGGACGCGATGGGACATTGGGACTCATTATCAACAAGGCCACGGAAATCCTGCTGCATCGTGTGCTACCAGAACTGAAGATCCCCGACAAGGATTCACGCGCGCTTTTTTTCGGCGGACCGGTAGGGCTGGACGAACTTATCTTCCTGATACGCAGCGCTAACCCACCCCACAAAACAACTTCTGTGCTCACAGATGTCTATTTCAGTAATGACAGAAAACTGCTGGAGAAACTTTTAAGACAGAATAAACGTCCCAACGAGTTGCGCGTCTATCTAGGTCACTCCGGTTGGCTACCGGGTCAGCTTGCCTCCGAAATTGGGCGTGGCGATTGGCAACTGATTCGCGCCGACGCGGATACCTTTTTTGAGAAAGATCTCGACACAATCTGGCGCGATCTAGTTAAACACCCATCAACCCAAATACTGGCTCGAGTGTCGTCACCAGGAAAGCCGTTTTAGCGGCGAATAACCCTCTACTACATTTCTTCACCTCTTCCCTTCCAGCAAACCTTAAGTGTGCATATCCACAGGATCGAAGACTACTGTTCTCAGTTATGGTCTTTTGATTTCATTGTTGACTTCATGAATTACTTTAATCTAGCGGGCATCGTCCTTTTGATCACTTTCCAGCTCTGCTGGGTTGCTTTTTAGAAAACAGTTACACGTCTGAAAAATACAAACTTCTCTCCCTCTGAACTAATGACATCTCAAGACTACATCAAGAGCAGGTCGCATTTTTTAAAATGGCTACCCGACATGAGATGTTCCTGAAGGTTCGAAGAGTCAAAGACGGTGTTACTGGTGGTAATGGATTGTGTTTCTGTGATAGGTTCAAAATGGGTAAGTGAAGGTGAAGGGGGTAGGTGTCGCTGTGGTATGGAGGAAGGGCGAGCGGCTGGCCCCTCTTACAACGCGACACGCCGGCGTGCGGCTGATTGGCTTCTAGCCCAAATGACCCCCGACGGTTCCATTGGTGGCCCGGGCCAGGGTTACCACTTCTACCGGGCGCCTTGGAGCTTAACACTGCTCGGGGAAACCGAGGCGGCAGTCGCGGTCTGTGGCTGGATCCGTAGCAACATGCTTCAGCCTGACGGAACAATCGGTTGGCCCTGCCGTCTTTTTCAACTATGCTTGGGCCTATCGAGACTCAGTACTGATTGTGGGAGCACACATGGCGGGCCACAGTATGACCTCTCGCATGGACTTATCCCGGGCCTGCTCTCCTGGCAGGACCCACCTTTCCGGCGGCTTCGCAAACGACCGCATGCCAGATGGTTCGGTAAGTGGACGACCAAAGTATCGCTTATGCAGCTTGCCAGGGGCTCTCCTGCCTTGCCGCCGGGCACTTGAGCGAGACGCGTGCCGTCTACCGGTTTCTGCGTGGGCTCTACGATTTTCAGACGGAGTTGCCAGAGCGTTTTTTTTTGACCGGTCGCGCTCCTTTCAGAAGCCCACAACAGAGTTCCCGCCAGAGAAACAATTCTGGTACATGGTCGAAAACCAAGTGGCCCGACAGCAGTGTTGGACAATCGGTGGAATCGCGGCGGCTTTCCTGTGCCGGCTCTATCTGGCTGAGCCCCGGGCTGAATATCTTGAACTCGCCCACTGTTACCAGGCTTTCTCTATGGCGGCAACTGAGCGCCAATTTGACTATGGTCCAGTGTGCAAGAGTGGTTGGGGCAGTTCACTCCTCTACCTAATTACGGGTAAGCCAGAGTATGAGGCGTGGACCTACCGGATGAGTGACTGGTTCGTAGAGTACCAGCATCCGGATGAGGGACACTGGCACTCTAAAACATCGGTCGACCAGGGATCGATCATCCACAACGCTCTGGAGTTCGTCATGCAAGTGGACACGATCATGGCCGGACTCTCCTCGAGACCGATCACCCCAGATCGTTAACGACAACTCACCTTTGGGGCGAATCACCTTCTGGAGATTCGGGAAGGGTGGGCTAAAAACAAAAGAGCAACGGAGGGATCCGCTCTGGCCAAACTCTTGGAAGTCCGCAACCTGACCACTCACTTCCAGACCCGAGATGGCGTGGTCAAGGCAGTCAATGGAATCTCCTACACAGTCGACGAAGGAGAGACGTTGGGAATCGTCGGAGAGAGCGGCTGTGGGAAAACTGTTAGCATGTTATCCATCATGCAGCTGATTCCTGATCCACCGGGAAAGATTGTCAGCGGAGAAATTTTCTTTCGCGGCCAGGATCTACTCAAGCTCAGTACTAAGGAAATCCGACGCGTGAGGTGGGCCAAAATCGCAATGGTCTTTCAGGATCCCCTCGCCTCTTTCAATCCAGTGCTTACGGTGGGTTTTCAGATCAGTGAAGCGCTTCACCTCCACGAGCGAATGACCAGAGCAAGGGCCAGGGAGCGTGCACTGGAACTATTGAACTTGGTCGGAATTTCCAACCCAGTCGGACGATTAAATGAGTATCCCCATCAGTTCTCTGGCGGAATGCGTCAGCGAGCGATGATCGCGATGGCGTTGTCGTGTAATCCACACTTACTCATTGCCGACGAACCCACCACCGCTCTCGATGTGACGATCCAGGCGCAGATCATCGAACTGGTGAAAGGTTTGCAACGACAGCTGGGTATGGCTGTGATCTGGATTACTCACGACCTGGGGGTGATCGCCCGCCTGGCACAGCGAGTACTCGTGATGTACGCGGGATGCATCGTCGAAGAGGCCAGAGTCAAAGACCTGTACGTCTCGACTCGCCACCCCTACACAATCGGTTTATTGGGCTCACTGCCCCGGGGCGAGGAAGCGCCTGGTGAAAAACTTTTCTCCATCCCCGGTCAGCCACCTGATTTGCTGTCCTCCACCGAGGGCTGTCCCTTTGCACCCCGGTGTAATTACGTGGTGGAAAGATGTAGACAAGAGAACCCACCCTTGGAGATGATTGCCGAACAGCACCGGGTGGCTTGTTGGGAAAAGGACAAGACAAAAGGAGTAAGAGGCGATGCCGACTAAGATCAACCCCCAGGTTTTGGTCCGGATTGAAGGTCTCAAAAAGTACTTTCCCACCACTCGGGGGGGCTTTTTCCAGCGCCAGATGGGGACGGTCCGGGCGGTGGATGACATCACTTTTGATATCTACCGGAGCGAAACCTTGGGACTGGTAGGTGAAAGCGGTTGCGGGAAATCTACGACAGCACGGGCTATTCTGCAGCTCAACCAGCCCACCGCTGGTCGCGTCTATCTGGACGGAATAGACCTGATGAACCTCAAGAGAAGCAGACTCAGAGAGATGCGCCGGAACATGCAGATGATCTTCCAGGACCCCTATGCCTCGTTAAACCCGCGCATGACGGTGGGTAGCATCATAGGGGAGCCACTAAAGATCTACGGGCTGGCGCGGGGCAAGGAGAAGCAGCAGCGGGTGGAGAAGTTGCTGCAACTGGTCGGCCTGGACCCTTATTTCGCCAACCGCTATCCGCACCAGTTCTCGGGCGGTCAGCGGCAACGCATCGGGATCGCCCGGGCGCTGGCGCTGCAGCCTGATCTGATCGTATGTGACGAGCCCATTTCGTCGCTGGACGTTTCCATCCAGGCCCAGATCGTCAACTTGCTGAAAGAGCTGCAGGAACGCTTCGGTTTGACCTATTTGTTCATCGCCCATGACCTGAACATGGTCCGACACATCAGCAACCGGGTGGCAGTGATGTATTTGGGAAAAATCGTCGAGTTAACTGACCGAGACTCTCTGTACGACAACCCGCTCCATCCCTATACGAAGGCACTACTGTCGGCCGTGCCCATTCCAGACCCGACTGTTGAGGAACAACACGAGCGTGCCATCCTGCAAGGTGACCTTCCCAGCCCTACCAGCCCTCCCAAGGGCTGCAATTTCAACACGCGCTGCCCCTTCGCAACGGATACCTGTTTCCAGCTTGAACCGGAATACAGGGAGATTTCCCCTGACCACTGGGTCGCCTGCCATTTAGCAGAGTAAGATTCCGGGTTTCCGCGTCACCTTTCCCGCCCCGGATTTCTGCTATCCCTGGACTATCTAAGACAATAGAAGCCAGTACGAAGTTATGAACAACAATTCATTGTCTTTATTGGTTATGCACCTAGCTCCGGAAAGGTACCTACCCATGGGAGGTAACCATGTACAAAAACATGACTTTGCTGGAGTTTGAAAACGACTCGGCGAGGAATCGGTGCGGCATACCGCCTGCAAATGGGTTGAGCCCGTGGAGACCATCCGAACGGATGCCCTGCCCAGTTTCCAGCCCCTGAGCAAAGAAACTTATCTGCATGAGCGACTCAGGGTGGGGACGCTCGACCAGGCTTCCTTGAAGTTCCCCTGGGTTCATACGGTCATTTCCAATCGGAATTTCCTAGTTTAAGGTCTTGACAAGCAGCTTCCGTTGTGAGAGAATCGTTTTATGGAAGAAACGGTTAACCACAACGAAAGGCTACTTGCCACATGAACATTGTACAGATTTTCGAGAAATTTCCAACCCAACAGGACTGCATCAATCACCTTGAGCGCAAACGCTGGGGTTCGACTCCGCTTTGCCCCTACTGCGGGTCGGGGCAGACAGCGAAAGCCGCTCACCGCCGCCGCTGTTATGCCTGCAAGACCTCTTTCAGTGTCACAGTAGGTACGATCTTCCACCACACCCACCTTCCGCTCCAGAAGTGGTTCCTGGCGATTATATTGATGATGAACGCCAAGAAGGGAGTATCTGCGCTTCAGCTTTCCCGAGATTTGAAGGTGAACAAGAACACGGCGTGGAGGATCTCTATGCAGATCCGCAAGGCCATGAGGCAATCCTCCCAGCGCGACCTTCTGACCGGCATCGTCGAGATGGACGAAACGTACATTGGCGGGAAGCCGAGAAAGGGAAGCTCAGGGGACGGTCCAGGCGGAAGACACTTGCGCGGTCGTGGAACTAAGAAAGCACCGGTGGTCGGAGCGGTAGAGCGCGGCGGGCGCGTCACGGCGAAAGTGACGAAGAAAGGCCAACTGAAGGGCCGGAACCTTCGAGCGTTTGTGCGGGATAGGATCGACACCAGGAAGGCCGGACTGATCACCGACGAGTACACGGGCTACAGCGGCATGATCCGAGTTCTCCCTCACAGAGTCATCAACCACTCTAGGTGGTACGTGTTCGGCGACATCCACACCAACACGATTGAGGGTTTCTGGGCGCTCCTGAAGCGTGGGATGTTCGGACAGTTCCACAGTGTAAGCCGACGCCACTTGCAGCGGTACGTTGATGAGTTCTGTTACCGCTACAACTTGCGAGGCATCGAATCGGACAACGTTTTCGACTACACCATCGACCGGTGTTTGGGAGTGAGAATATGAAGATTGAAAAAGCAACACATACTGGGAAACTGATAATTGGGGATATTGAGTTTGAGTGTGCTGTCTTGGAAGATAGAACGCGCGTCATATCGGAGACCCGTTTCATGGAAGCAATGGGTATGTATCGTAGCGGGGCGCTTTCAGTGCGCCGTAAATCATCGAGTGCACCAATCCCATTGTTCCTGGCTCACAAGAACCTAAAGGCATTTGCGGATAAGCATTTAGGCAGCGTGCACTTTAAACTTTTGCCTTATCGGAATGAGCATGGAAACTTAGCCCGGGGAATCCCCGCTAAAGTATTGCCAAAAATATGCGAGGTTTGGATTGACGCAAAAAGATCGGGAGTTCTTGGTCGCAGGCAAGTCTTAATAGCGGAAAAAGCCGATCTGTTACTTAGAGGTTGCGCCCATGTGGGGATCATTGCTCTTGTTGACGAGGCAACCGGATATCAGGAAATACGGGACCGCAAAGCGCTTCAAACCATACTGGACAAGTACCTGCTAGCCGAACGTGCAAAATGGGCTAAGCGATTCCCGGATGAGTTCTACAAAGAGATTTTCCGGCTTAGGGATTGGGAGTGGCAAGGCATGAAGGTAAATCGGCCTAGCGTAGTCGGTCACTACACAAACGATATTATCTGGGACCGGCTAGCTCCTGGTGTACACGAAGAACTGAAGCGGCTGAACCCCAAAACAGAACAGGGCAGGCGCAAGTCGCTTCACCCCCAATGGCTCACTGAAGACATCGGCCACGCTGCGCTTCAAAAGCACCTGAACGGTGTCATCGTGCTTATGAGATCCGTAGTTCGAGCTAAAGGGGGATGGGATGAGTTCAGGCGCAGGCTTCAGCGCGTGTTTCCGAAGATCAACACGAATCTGGACCTTCCGCTTGAAGATGAGTAAACCTAACTTCAAATCCCGCACCATGTGGACGGGCGATAACTTGACTATTTTGCGGGGCCTAAACTCAGAGAGCGTGGACCTGATCTATCTGGACCCTCCTTTCAACTCCAACCGAACCTACTCGGCCCCTATCGGATCTGAGGCGGCAGGAGCAGCCTTCAAGGACACCTGGACACTGGATGATGTGGACGTGGCATGGCACGGCGAGATAGCCGAGCAAAACCCGGCTGTGTATGCAGTCATCGGGGCGACTGGAGAGGCGCACGGAAAGGGAATGCAGTCCTACCTGGTTATGATGGCCGTACGGTTGCTGGAGATGCGCCGGGTCCTGAAGGATACGGGGAGTATCTATCTGCACTGTGACCTCACGGCCAGCCACTACCTGAGACTGCTAATGGATGCGGTGTTTGGAACAGGGAGATTTCAAAGTGAAGTTGTTTGGAAGCGTACTTCAAGCCATAACCGAGCCAAGCGATGGGGTCCGATCCACGACATAATTTTGTTCTATTCGGCGGGATCAAAGTTTACATGGAACCGAGTTTTGCAGCCGTTGGATGAAAATTATGTAGAGAGATTCTATCGGCACAGAGACGACAAAGGACGCTATCGTGCTGACAATATGACTGGCCCTGGAGAGCGCGATGGTGACACCGGAAAGCCCTGGAGAGGGATTGACCCTACACCCCGAAACCGTCATTGGGAATTACCTCCAGACCGCGCATTGCCAGATTGGTTTGTCTTCCCGCAAGGCTATGCGGATTTGAGAGCCCGTGAGCGATTAGACGTACTGGACAGCCAAGGATTGATCTACTGGCCCCACAAGCAAGGCGGTATGCCCGCCTTCAAACGCTATCTAGGGGATCGCAGCGGATCACCCGTTCAAGATCTGATCCTAGACATCAAGCCACTTTCTGCCGCTGCCGCGGAGAATGTCAACTATCCGACCCAAAAGCCCATTGCTTTGCTAGACCGCATCATTCGTGCTAGCAGTAATGAGGGAGACATAATCATGGACCCCTTCGCAGGATGTGCCACGGCTTGCGTTTCCGCAGAGCGTCTGGGCCGCCAGTGGGTAGGTATCGACATCTCCGAGAAAGCATCCGAGCTTGTGCAGGTGAGAATCCGCAAAGAAGTGAACCTTCTTCACAATTTCAAGCCCATACTCCGATCCGACATACCGAAGCGGACGGACCAGGGAGAATTGCCCAGCTACCGGACCCACAAACATCAACTATTCGGCAAGCAAGAGGGTCTGTGCGGAGGTTGCAAGGTGTTCTTTCCATTCCGCAATTTTACGGTGGATCACATGGTTCCTAAGAGTAAGGGCGGGAGTGACCACCTGGAGAATCTGCAACTGCTTTGCGGGGCCTGCAACAGTCTGAAAGGGGACAGGGATCAGGCGTATCTGATTGCTAATATGAAGACCTTAAACTAGGAAATTCCGCAATCTTTTACTGACCCGTTTTATGGGTATTACGAAATGACGGAGCGCAGGTCAAGTGCATCGCGCAAACCGTCTCCGATGAGATTAACCGCCAGAACCGTCACCGCGATGGCGATTCCCGGTGGCGTCCACAGCCAGGGCATCGTGGAGAGAATCGCCGGCGACTGTGCCTCGTTGAGCATACCACCCCAGCTTGGCGTCGGAGGACGGACGCCAAGACCCAGAAAGCTCAAGGCGGCCTCCAATAAAATGGCATTCGCCACGCCAAAAGTGGCCAGCACAGTGAGCGGGGCAAAGACGTTCGGCAGTATGTGCCTGAAAATGATTCGGGCATGGCTGCTGCCGACTGCACGAGCAGCGGTGATGAATTCTTCCTCTCGAAGCGCCAGGACCTGCCCCCGTACCAGCCGGCAGGCACGGGACCAACCGAGCAAGCCGATCACGATAATCACCGAGACCAGACTCGGACCCACAATCGAAACAAACACGATCACCATCAGGAGAGTCGGCATGCTCATCAAGGTGTCCGTAAAACGCATGATCACCTGGTCCAGCGGGCCACCGAAATACCCGGCGAGCAAACCCAGAAAAGAGCCAATCGTGACATAGAACCCAACTGCCAGAATCCCCACCGATAACGATGTCCGTCCTCCGTAGACGAGGCGGCTCCAGACGTCGCGCCCGATCAGGTCCGTTCCAAGCCAGTGAGCGCCACTCGGGGCTTGACGGGGTACTAGCAGGTCGATTTCGAGAGGATCGTGCCGGGTCAGCAGCGGCGCCAATAGGGTCGCCAGGATAAGGACCAGCATGACAACCACCCCGCCGATCGCTAGGCGGTGGCGAAGAAAGCGGTGAAATGTGCGACTGGCCAGGGTTTCGTGCTTCAATCGAGCGACCTCCACCCCGTCCTACCTCCTCTTCCAGCAAACCTGTCCTGAAAAGCAAACAAGTCCATGTTGCTTTTTCACCTATACCGAACGCGCGGATTGACGACTATATAAGCGATGTCCGCCAGCAGGCTGCTCAGCAGAACACCGACGCCCACCACCAACACTACGCCCATCAGTAGGGATGGGTCCCGGTCTGCGGCAGCACGCACAGCCATAAAGCCCATTCCCGGCCAGGCGAAGATCTGCTCCGTGACGATTGCCCCGGCTACCAGCTCGGGAAGTAACAAGCCGATGACGGTGATGATCGAGATCAGGGCATTCCGGAGCGCATGTCGCACCAAGATGACCACCGTATTCAAGCCTTTCGCTTTGGCTGTCGTGATGTACTCTTTGCGCAAAGTTTCCAACATACTGGCACGTGTGTAACGCATTAGCTGGGCCGCGTTAGCCAGACCGAGGATCCCGGCAGGCAAAACGAGATGCATGAGACGATCCACCAGAGACGGTGGTGTCCCCAGAGTGGCAACGCCACTGGTGGGCAATAGCCGAAAATAAACGCCAAAGACATAGATGGCCAACATGCCCAGAAAGAACGTCGGAGTCGAGATCATGACGATGGTGAAGGTGGTCAGCGCATAGTCGACCTTTGAGTATTGCCTGACGGCCGAGATCACCCCGAACGGGATCCCCACACAGATGGCGATTAGCAGAGCTGCTCCCATCAGTTGTAAGGTCACGGGCAACCGAATCGCCAGCTCATCCGCAATAGGCCGGTGCGTGACGATGGAGAAACCTAAATCTCCCCGGATCACCCCCACAAGCCACTTTGCGTAGCGGATCGGGACGGGCTGATCCAGGCCAAGTTCATGGCGTTGCTCTTCGAGCCACTCCGGCGATTGCTGCGCCAGGATGCTGGGATCGATTCGCGCAAGCAGCGGGTCACCGGGGGCCAACGAGAGCGCAGTAAAGGCGATGAGCGTTATGCCAAACAGGACCGGCACTGAAATAAGTATGCGCCATAAAATGAAACGAGCCACTTGAGTGTACCCCCACAAGAAGCAAGGAAAAAGCTTTGTGATGTAGACTATACTGAGGGCTTAATCCAGTGTCCAGGTTTCGATCTTGGTAAAGGAGCGCCTGGCGTCTCGATAGATAGCAAAACCTCCGCCCAGGCGATTCGTAGCCACATGCAGGTCATGAGGTGTCCAGAGAGGAAGCATCGGCAGATCTTCATTGTAAATTCGTGCCGCCTGGTGATAGATCTCATCGCGCTTCCGGGGGTCGACGGTGGCAGTGGCACGAACGAAGAGAGCATCAAAATCACAGTTGACATAGCCGGTTTGCCATCCCGGTCTTTCACAGCTGTAGTAGGTAGCCGTCATATAGGGCCCCAGCCCCTGTGCTCCACCAAATCCTCCCGCCATGTCAAAGCTGTCACGCTGTTGGTAAAACCGGGTGATAAAGATTGTCGTATCCACGGCGTCAAGCTGTGCATTGATGCCTACCTGTTGCAGTTGTTGAGCGACAATGGGATAGATTTGGGCGGCAGCAGGAAGGGTCTGATCGTACATAATCCGAAACGGTGCATCAAAATTGAAACCGGCTTCCTGAAGCAGTCGTTTGGCCTTTTCAGGGTTGTAGGGATAGGGATTCAGATCCTGGTAATGATCCATGGTAGGAGGGGCACCCCTGAGCACTTTGGCCCGCCCTTGAAAGATGGCGTTTATAATCCCCGGGCGGTCAAGCGCATAGTAGATCGCCTGGCGCACGCGCTTGTCGTGTGTGCGCGGGTGCTCAGTGGGGAAACTGAGGCCGTGGATGCCAATCCCCGGAGGAGAGGAAATAGTGAGATCCGGCACCCTCGAGAGTCGTTCAAAGGCGATTGGATTCAGGCGCAGGGCTAAATCGACCTCGCCGCTCTCCAATTGTGCTAGGGTCACTTCCGGCCTGAGTCGTTTCATGAAGATCTTATCGATCTGTGGCCGACCCTTAAAGTAATCTGGGTTCACTTTCAACTCCACGAACTGATCTGTCAGATAGCGCACAAACTTGTAGGGCCCCGTGCCGACGGGTGAACTCCTCGCGAACCGAGAGGACTCGATTCCCTCTGGCTTGACATCTTTCAGAATATGCTCGGGTACGATCACACAGCTGGGCTCGGCGAGATAGAGCAAAAAAAGGACGTCTGGGATGTTGAGAGTGATCCGCAGCGTGTAATCATCGAGCTGTTCGAGTCCTTTGACAGAGTTCCGTTTCCCGTCCTTGTAATCCTCGGCACCCTCCACCGCCAGCATATATTTGACATATCGGTAAGACTCAATGATCTGGCGAGTAAAGGAAAATATGACGTCCTTTGCGGTAAAAGGTTTACCATCGTGCCACTTGACATCCTGGTGCAGATGGAAGGTGTACACCCTGGCGTCAGGTGACATCTTCCAGCTCTCCGCCAGATCTGGGAGAATTGTTTTCAGGTCCTCGTCCAACTTCACCAGATTATTGAAGATGAGGAAAAAAATGGTGGCTTGGCTGAAGGTTTGGTAGCTTGTGGGGTGCCACAATGGAGTGAGATCGCCACCCCAGACGAAGCGCAGGGTCTTGTCCCGCACAGCCGGTTTGTCGGCAGGAACCACCGTTTGTCCCTGATCAGCCGGTGAATGCGGCGTACCGCACGAGCCTGCCAGCAAGGACAGGAGTACCGATAAACCCACCTGGATGAATGTCTTGACGTTCAGAATATCTCCTTCAAATCAGGTTCAACCTGTCGAACCAAGTCCGATGGGGAGGAGGTGCTAACCTCCTTGGTCGATGAATAATAATGGTCCGACCAAGAGCTTTCTTCCTAGAAACCGCATCTTTTGGCCGCCTTGAAAAACGGGTCGGCCGCAGCCGCAGCACCCCTGTACACCAGATCACTGGTCATCATGTGCACAGCGATGAGCCGGACACCATTTTCCATGGCTTCCACCATGTTGTCTTCAATATCTTTGGGGTCTTCCATCGGGCCGCCGCTGATCACTACTCCCATGTGAACGTCCCGTTGGGCTGCAACCTGAAACAACTCGTTAATGGCTTGGCCTATTCGGGGGATCTCTCCCTCCCGCAAAACGACGTCGAAGGGACCAACAAAACCGCAGGCTTTGTTCGGGCCCTGGTCGACCATCAGGTCCAGAATGCGGTCCCGCAGTTTAGTGTTCAAGATGTATTCGCCGGTCTCAAACTGGAGCCATCCCTGGGTCTCGCTTTCGGCTCTGCGCAGAAACTCCGGGGTAAAGGTCATGGTGCGATCTGCGGTACGAACAGGGTAGGCACCCCGATCATACGGTGTGGCCTGACCGGAAACTGGAAAATTGATGGACCTGAAGTAGTTTTCGGCATCCTCGTAAGTAGTTCCGTAGGGCCGCATGGTGGCCCGAGCCCCCATCTGTAAGGCGTCGCCGTGCTCACTACGGGCCTCCCGGTGGAGGCGCTGGATCGGTGTGAGCCCCAGACGCCACCCTTGAATAGCGTGCTGTTCCCTGCCGTAGCGGCCTTCCTGCTGGCAGTGTTCGCCATCGTTGACAATCCAGGAAAAGCCGGCCTTAGCCCAGACATGGGCCTCATTTTCGCGGAATTTGTGCCACGGAATATCGTTGAAAATACCCAGTAGAGGCGGGCTTTTGTGGTGCGAGTCGGCCTGATCCAATTTTTCCTTAAGAGGATTCCGATTCGGATTGACAGCGCAGACACGAGCACGCCGCATAAATTCATCAGCTTTTAGAGGTCGGTCCCCTCCGATGGCTTCTATGGCATCCATGGTTACCTCCTTCGCGAGTCGTTAGATATGTCGTGGACCGCACTGGCGGCGATCATATCAGAGATCTAGGTGGCCGCATCAAAGAAGACCAATTCTTTGGAGCAAATCCCTCCCCGGCATCGCCTCGATCCCCGTGTCTGGTATCCAGGACCACGGAGTTTGTAACTTGACCCGCGATACCTTTGACCCCGAGCTGCTAAGTAATCGGACCGGCAGCTCGGACTTCCTCCGGGGCAATCGCTTCAAACGCCTTGAAGTTTTCCCGGAACATACCGGCCACCAGTCTGGCCGCCCAATCGTACGCCTGTTTATCCCTCCAGGTGTGACGCGGCTTCAGCAAATGTGACGGCACATCGGGACAAGAAGTTGGCACGGCCACCCCGAAAACCGGATCCATTTCCATCATCGCCGAAGCCATCTTGCCACTTAGAACTGCCCGGACCATTGCCCGGGTATAGCCGATCTTTATCCTTTCCCCTTCCCCATAGCCACCTCCGGTCCATCCCGTATTGATCAGCCAGCAATGGGACCCGTGTTTCTTTAGCTTCTCCCCCAGCAATCGGGAGTACATCGTTGGCGCTAGTGGTAGAAAAGGTGCCCCGAAACAGGCGCTGAAGGTGGCCGTCGGCTCGGTCACCCCCTTCTCCGTACCAGCCACTTTGGAGCTATAGCCCGATAGGAAATGATAACGGGCCTGTTCGGATGTCAACCGCGCAACCGGCGGTATGACCCCAAAAGCGTCCGCCGTTAAAAACACCACGTTTCGGGGGTGTCCACCCACCCCCGAATCCACAAAATGCTGCAGATGGGTGATGGGATAGGCCGCCCGTGTATTCTCGGTGAGGGAATCGTCGTTCAAATCCAGATAGCGGGTTTGGCTGTCGAGCACCACATTTTCCAAAATGGTCCCGAACCTTCGAGTCGTCTCGTAGATATCCGGCTCCCATTCTTTTGAAAGCCGGATCACCTTCGCGTAGCAGCCTCCCTCGAAATTGAATACCCCCTGATCGCTCCAGCCGTGTTCATCGTCCCCGATCAGGGGACGCTGCAAATCGGTAGACAGCGAGGTCTTACCCGTGCCCGACAACCCGAAAAAGATCGCTACATCTCCTTCAGTTCCGACATTGGCCGCGCAGTGCATCGGGAAGACGTTCTGTTTGGGGAGGAGATAATTCATAATGGTAAAAACGGACTTCTTAATCTCACCCGCATAGCTGATCCCACCGATGAGCACCAAGCGCCGGGCAAAGTTCACCAGGATATAACCCTCTGACCGGGTCCCATCCACTTCTGGCACAGCGTGGAAGCGAGGGGTGTGAATCACCGTGAAGACCGGCTTGTGTTCGGCCAGTTTCGCCGGATCTGATTCTTGGATGAACATATTCCGGGCAAACAGACTGTGCCAGGCCGTCTCGGTGATTACTCGAATGGGCACTTGGTAATTGGGATCTGCACCCACCCGACAGTCCTGCACAAACAGGTCCTTGCCCTGCAGGTAGGCGAGCAACCGGTGGTAGAACGTGTCAAAACGCTTGGTTGGAAAGGGCCGATTCACATCTCCCCACCAAATCTCATCGGCGGTTTCGGCCTCTTTGACAAGAAACCTCTCGTTGGGAGACCGGCCGGTATGTTGCCCCGTCGTGACCACAAAAGGCCCCAGGTTGGCGATCAGTCCTTCCCGGCGATCGACGGCGGCTTCGTAGAGTGCCGGCGACGACATATTCCAGAACACGTTCTCGACGTTGTGGATGTGGTGGGTTTCAAGGCCGTAGCGGCTCCGGCCCGTACCGGTTATCTCTAACATCTTCCTCCTCCTCAACGGTTAAAGTCAGCTAACCACCTGAACACAATGTTGCCAGCCATAGATCGGGCTTTCATGTCCCAGATTTGCTCGGACAATCACTTTCCAGAGGCATCCGGAAAGGTCCATGGTGTTAAATCTGTGGGGAGACCGGGCCATTCGACAGTTCCCACCTGGGTTTGACTTCCGGATTCACACACCAGATGGGCCATCGATTCTTGGACATCTCAATGAGCGTCCGCATGGAATGGCCCCAGAAGTAGTCCTGATACTCATCGGAAAAACCTGCTATGTGGGGGGTGATGACGACGTTGTCGAGCCGAAGCAGTGGATTGTCAGACTCAGGTGGTTCCTTTTCCAGTACGTCCAATCCCGCGGCAGCAATCCAGCCCTCCGAAAGGGCCCGGCACAGTGCCGGCTCGTCCACCACCTGGCCACGGGCGGTATTGATCAGAATGGCCTCGGCCTTCATCTTCCGCAGTGCCGATTCGTCGATCAGATGATAAGTCTGCTCCGTTAATGGGCAGTGAATCGATAGGAAATCTGACCGCTCCAATAATTCGTCAAAAGTCACGGCTTCCACGCCGAGTTCTTCCATGGTTCGTTCATCAACTACGGGATCAAACGCGATCTTCTTCATTTCAAGCCCATTGACTTTCTTCACCACCAGTTGTGCGATGCGCCCGAAACCCATCAGCCCCAGTGTCTGCCCAGTCACGTGCCAGCGGGGCCAGGCGTAGAAACGGTCCCATGTTCCCTGCCGAATGACCCGGTCATGAACGGCGATTTGCCGCATTACCGCCCAGAGCAGTCCAATGCTGTGCTCCGCCACGGTGTGGCCAACCGCTTCCGGAGTGTTGGCGACAATGATGCCCAATCGGGTCGCCTCCTCAACCGCAACATTGTCGGTGCCAGTGCCCGTACGTAAAATAGCCCGACATCGCTCCAGTCGCGGCAAAATCTCTGCCGTAAGGAGTTTCTCTCCGCTAATTTGCCACACCACGTCTGCATCTCGGCCGGCCGACACAACCTCCTCGGGCGTATCGCAGAAGTCCACCGCCAGGTCGATCCCTTCTTTGGCAAAGCCGGAAACCGCTCCCTCTGGAACCTTCACAACATCGATCGATACCAACACAACTTTGAAATGGCTCATCTCTTATTTCACCCTTGTAGTGACCTGCCAGAAACGACGCAAACCCCCAGCAACAAATCTGAAACTAGACGATAGAAGCCCCCTAACTCGCGAGCGACATTGTATTTTGGCCACCAGGTAAAGTCAAGAAAGGCTCTGAACTCCTGAACTCTAGTCCTTGAGGATTAGCAACTCTGTTTTCACCATTTTTGTTTACCAGTTGATGGAACGAATCCATATCTTCTCATCACTTTCACTCACCTAATGTGGTAAAAAAGAACGATTACCACAGGAAAGCAACTTGGGAGGAAGAAGAATGCAGTTAGAAGGAAAGACGGCCTTGGTTCCAGGTGGCGGAACCGGCATAGGCCAGGCGATCGCTCTACTGCTGGCGGCTGAAGGCTGCAGAGTCGCAATCGTAGGCCGCCGAGAAGAAAAGTTGCGCGAAGCTTCACTCCGCTGGCAAGGCAACCCTCCATACTCTATCACCAGGGAGATGTCTCGAAACGAAGCAGTGTCAATCATCTCTGCGCCTGGCTAGCCAAAGAACTAGGGCCAGCCGACATCCTCGTCAACAACGCCGGGACAAATGTGAAAAAACGCTCGATGGCTGAAACTGATCCAGTAGACTGGGATAGAATTCTCCAGATAAACGCCACGGGTTGTTTTAACTGCATGCACACGCTGCTGCCACAGATGCGGCGTCGGAAAAAGGGACTAATCATCAACATACCCTCCGTAGCCGGCAAGCATGTCTACCCGATTGGAGGGGTGGCATACACAGCATCTAAATTTGCCATGACTGCCTTGGGAACCATAGTGGGCCTGGAAGAAGCAAAAAACGGGATTCGAGTCACTAATATATATCCTGGAGAAGTCGACACTCCTCTCCTAGAGAAGCGACCCCAACTGGCTAGTGCGGCGCACCGAGCCCATATTCTCCAGCCTGAAGATATTGCCTCTGCGGTATTGATGGTCGCGCAGCTCCCCACCCGAGTTCATGTGCCCGAACTGACCATCAAACCGGCGATCGACAGCTAGTGTCGTCTCACAAAATTATATGCTAAGTGACACAGACCTCCCGTCCGCGGATACCTGCACTTCTTGGAGGACTTCCATCGCCGGAAGAACGTCTTCGCCCGTGATACCGGGGTCTCGCTCTTCTCGAACGGCCGCGACGAACTCATGATCCTGATCGTATAGATCCACGACTGATCGATGTGGCACGACTACATTACCCTGGCCGTCGTATAGGGTGCCATCGTCAAACTCCAGTGTCTCTTCCTCTCCAATGAATAAAACACGCCAGCGGAATTTGCTGATGTTGTAAGACTGTGCAACTGAAACCAGCACCTTGCCCTGCAGTCGCATCGACAGACACATGTCCATCACCGACTGTGTTGGAGCGGCGGCCCAAAGCAACAGTGTACCTCCGTTTCCTGTCGACAACCACTGACCCACAGTGCCAGATCCACGAGATGCGCACCGTGGTGCCACAGAATATTGTCTGTCCAGGAGCGAACTTTCCCGCTCCAAGACGTGTTAGTGCGGCGTAGAATCTCGAAGAATCCTACGATCTGATGAAGATGCAAGCGGCCTTCAATAACACGATTATGAACCTCCCTTAGTGATGGTGTGTACCGCATCGTGTGACAGATCATCAGACGCCGGTCGACCTGACGGGACAGTTCGGTAACGCACCGGGCATCCTGAAGATTCATTGCGATTGGTATTTCCAACAGCAGATGTTTCCCAGCTTTCAGCGCCTTTTCCGACTGTGAGACATGTTGCTCATTAGGGGATGTAATGATCACGGCTTCCACTCTATCGTCAGCAAGTGCTGCATCCAGATCTAGCGTGTGGTGTTCAAAGCTCCACTGTCTGGCGAATGCCGCGGATTACTTCTGTCGCCGTCCGACCAACACATAGGGACAAATCCCGTCAATGTTTTTCAAAGCCTCCATATGTCTTTCGGCAATGGCGCCGTAGCCAACCATGCAAATGTTCACAACAACACCTCCTGTGATCGTGATTCAAAAAGAGAAGTCATCCTTGAGGGACATGAAAATTCGTCACAAATTACAAGAAAAGGTGACTGCCCTCAGTTCTCTTCATCAGGCTGCTACGTTCCTGTTTTCCCCGTATGGCGACAATCACGGGCTTTCAGTGGACGACGACAGAGTTTCGGCAATCAGTTTAGCGATAGGCTCGGGTCGCTTTGCTACCTTTTGCCAATGGCGCCAGTAACGAAGAGCATTAGCCTGGTCACCTTTTTCCAGGAAGATCTGTCCGATGGCCAGGTAAGCTCCATCATGGGAAGGGTCGATTTTAAGAGCGCGCTGATAGGCCTCGATGGCCTTGTCCATATCGCCCAGTTGGGTGCTACCGTTGCCAAGATGAAACCATGCTGCCACCAAGTTGGGACGAGCCTTAACCGCTTGTCTCAAGTGTCTAATGGACTCCTTAGTCTGGCCTCGTCTAAGCAGTATCCGGCCCAGATTTAAGTGTAGTTGAGCCCTACTAGGATCCTGCTCCAGGCCGCCCAGCATCACCTTGACAGCTTCCTCAATTCGATCTAGACCCGCCAGGGCAATACCCAGCCATTCCCTGCCCAATGGGTGACTAGGAACATGTTTGAGAATTGGAATGAGCGTACGTTCTGCGGCAGCAAATCTTCGGTATCTGAGCTGACCTCTGGCCAGATCCAAGTAAGGCTCTACTTCGGCAGGTTGAACGACATCAAGCATCTCCTGTAACTGGTCCACCGCTGCTGCGGAGCTTATCTCGGCGCGTACTGCGGCAACGGTGCGATAGACTTCAGCGAGGGCTCCGGTCGGAGCCAACTTCGGGTCAAGAAACTTCACATCTTTAATGATGGGTTCACTTTCTTCAAGTGGTTCCACAAACGCGCTACCAACAGGCCGGCGCCGGATGAAGTGATCGGTCATGATGACCTGTACCACGTCTTGGGTGCGGCGCTGGGGCATATGGCATAAGATACAATCATCGGGATCGATTTCAGACTGTGTGTCGGCTGTTTTAGTTTCTTCTGACCCTGCCAGCGGACTTCCCCCCTCTTGCTGATGATTCTCCCTGTCCGAAGAAACTACGAGATGCTTAGAATCTGGGGAACTGAGCCTGCACTCCTCTGATTGGTGACAACTCAGACAGGCGGCCTGATAATGCGCGACCCGTTCTGCCTGGGGTACTTTGCGATGAGGATCGTGGCAAGTCAGACAGTTCAAGCGTCCCTGGCTTTCCTGATAACAGCGGCTCTGCTCCAACCGGTAGGGATGGTGGTTAATTTCAAAGCGTTCCGAAGGCTCCTTCCCTTCCTCGATTACATCTACCTGCATTAGATAGTCATCGAGCGATTCTCCCGGCCGAAAAGAGTAGTCGTGCCGCCCAAAGCGACGCACTCCAAACAGCACTACCGCGGGCTGCATATGACACTGATAACAGACATCCTCTCGCAACTTGGGTGAAAGACGACCAGGATTGACAATAGTGGTCCGGATTTGCTCCGGTGTATTGGCTTGACGGAGGGCCAATCGGACATGCTCGGCTCCTGGTCCGTGGCAGCGCTGGCAACCGGTACCCTCTGGCAGCACTGCCGGAAAAACCTGAGGTGCTCCGTAGGCGTCGCTGCCTCTCGCGACGTTCGGATAGGCATTGTGGCAGAACATGCACTGGCGTCGTACCTGGCGTGAGACCCCCTGGTGGCTACGTCGGTCGAAGCCAGGAGCCATCGCCCAGCTGTTTGACTGCGTATACCAAGCAAGAGGTAGCTGGAATAGCTCGCCCACCTCAGTCTGGTATAAATAGACACGTGAGCGGTGCCCGGAACCTACGATCCAGTCCACTTCCTCCTCGAAAATATTGATCTCTTTCTGCTCCTCGTCCAGTTGATAACGTTTAAAAAACAGTCGGTCGTTATGGCGGATCATCTCATAGTAGCTCTGTGACGCCTCATGAAAAAAGGAGTTGTTCTTGAAGTCTTCAATGACTTTGTCCGACCGGGGCCGAAAGAAGGACTGTGCCATACCGACATCCTGATAAGAGCGGTATAGTTTAGGATGACACGTGGCACAGGCTCTGTCTTCCACGTAACCCGGAGCGGCACCGCTGGTAACGGTGAACCGTAAAGAGGTCCGCCCATCTTGATTCCCGCGGGACTTTTGTAAGCCCACATTCAGAGTTTGCACCTCGGTCCTTGCAACGCTCTGGCCTCTCACTTCCAAGGTCGAAAAATGCGCGCTCCCCACCAACGACAACACCAACCACATGCCCAGCACGGACTGCATCAGTTGCATTGTGCTATTCACTTGATCCACCGAAATGATCCGCTGGCTTCTGCGCATAAAATTAGGGGATTATATTTCTCAGAACCCAAGTTCATAAATTCTCTACCGTACCTTTGCCCGAATCATCCGGGCTCGATTGTCCATGATGACCGCTTCAACCTCGCGGTCGGTCTCCCGTAGCAGGTTAGCGTAGTTCTCCAGGGTCTCGGCCACATTAGGATGCTTTGGACCCAACACCTTCTCAGCGATGGCCAGTGCGCGCTGATAGAGCGGCTCCGCCTGGTCATATCTGCCCTGAGTGGAGTAGAGCTCAGCCAGATTATTAAGACTTGAGGCCAGATCGGGGTGCTGCGGACCCAACACCTTCTCAGCGATGGCCAGTGCCCGCTGATAGAGCGGTTTCGCCTCGCCGTACCGACCCTGGGCCCGGTAGAGTTCTCCCAAATTGTTCAGGGTGGCTACCACACTGGGATGTTCCGACCCCAGTACGTTCTCATAGATGGCCAGTGCGCGCTGATAGAGCGGTTCCGCCTCGCCGTACCGACCCTGGGCCCGGTAGAGCCGAGCCAGGTTGTTGAGGCTTACAGCTACATTGGGATGCTCTCGGCCCAGTGTCTTTTCATAGATGGCCAGTGCGCGCTGATAGAGCGACTCCGCCTCGCCGTACCGACCCTGGGTTCGGTAAAGCTGAGCCAGGTTGTTGAGGCTGGCAGCCACACTTGGTCGCTCCGAACTCAACGCCTTCTCATAGATGGCCAGTGCGCGCTGATAGAGCGACTCCGCCTCGCCGTACCGACCCTGGGTTCGGTAAAGCTGAGCCAGGTTGTTAAGACTTACGGCCACATTGGGATGCTCCGGACCTAATACCTTCTCAGCAATAGCCAGCGCCCGCTCAAAGAGCGGCTCTGCCTCACCGTATTTGCCTTGTTCACCGTAGAGCTGTGCCAGGTTATTGAGACTTACGGCCACATTGGGATGCTCCGGACCTAAGGCCTTCTCAGAGATTGCCAACGCCCGCTGATAGAGTGGCTCTGCCTGGCCGTACTTGCCCCGATCCCGATAGACCTGAGCCAGGTTGTTGAGGCTTACCGCCACATCGGGGTGCTCCGAACCCAAGGCCTTCTCTAAAATATTCAATGCTCGTTGTAAGAGCGTCCCCGCTTCAGGGTATTTCCCTTGTTCGCGATAGAGCTCTCCCAGGTTGTTAAGACTCACTGCCACATTGAGGTGCTCCAGACCCAGGACCTTTTTATAAATGGCGAGTGAGCGCTGATACAGTGGCTCCGCTTCAGGGTATTTCCCTTGTTCACGATAAAGTTCTGCTAGGTTATTGAGGCTAGCCGCCACATTAGGGTGCTCGCTCCCCAAAACTTTCTCGGCAATAGCCAGTGCGCGCTGGTACAACGGTTTCGCCTGACCATACCGGCCCAGGGAATGGTAGAGTTCCCCTAGGTTGTTAAAACTCGTGGCAAGACGAGTGTCTTTCTCTCCAAACTTTTTTGCCTGTTCCAGTGCGACCAACCAAGATGTTTCGGCATCGGCATAGCGGCCTTGCCGGTAGGCTTCCACCCCGGTACCGTTATGTTTCTCCCACAGTTGCCGTTCCCCAGGGTCAATCTTTAACAGCAGCGCTATCTCGGTATGACCATTCCGAGTCGCTATCATCAAGGCTGTGTTCCCATCCTCATCTTCCGCCTTCACATCCGCACCTGCATCCAGTAGAACTGTGACCGTTTCCTTGTGACCCTCGGCAACCGCCATCATCAAGGCTGTCCGAAGTTTTTCGTCTTTCGCATTGACATCTGCATCCATGGTCAGCAGAGTTTCGACCAGAGTTGTTTGTCCTTTCCGTGCCATCTTCAGCAGATCTTCGTTCAGGGATGACTGTACCGCAAAAAGAGACGAGACAGACAATCCCAAGAAGACGAGAGTTCTAAAACAAATCATCCCCCCTCTCCTTCTCCAACTATTAACTGCTGTTCGCCACTGCAAGGCAACTTCAAGGAATGACTTTAGTCTCCCATTCACCATATACTCTAAATTGATTGAAGCCATCAAAGTACATAGGACAAGCTCCTGTCAAGAGATACATACGCACTTAGCAAACGGCCTTCTCCTGTGCCTGGGTAGATTATGGCGCTCCTCCAGACGAGTTATGACAACAGGAGAGTTGATACGATAGTTGAAGATTTGATAGGTTTTGATCATTCCTCACGCAAAGGCTGGAGGAACTTTTATTGAAAGTTCATGGATAGAGGGGATAGAAAGTTTAATTTCCGAGTCTCATGGAGATGGTGGGGTGCGGCAACTTTTATCATCGCCGTATTGGCCGGGTCGGTGGTGGTGATCCGATCTCCCTCCTCGAAGGAGTATGTCTCCGATGCTGAGTTCAAGCGGGAATCCCCTAGTTCCGAAACAACCGGAAGGGAAACCGACGGAAGCTCTTTTCCCAACCGTGGTGTCGATCTTCAGGGGATCGAGCTTCAGGATAGCGAGAGGATAGAAGCCGAGTGGTTCAAGGAAATCACCACGGACGTGAGTCTAGACTTCACACATGAGACTGGTCCCACCGGCTTCCGAGAACTCCCTGAAATTAACGGATCGGGGGCAGCTCTTTTCGATTTCGACAATGACAAAGACCTGGATATTTACCTGACCAGCGGCCACCGAGAATTTCCGAGGGAATCCACCGCAAAGGATCCGGTTAACCGCCTTTATCGACAGGATCCAGGCGGCGAATACGTGGACGTAACAGCTGAATCTGGGCTTGGTGACGGCGGCTACGGGATGGGTGTGGCCATCGGTGACATTGACAACGACGGGAACGTGGACCTCTATGTGGCCAACTACGGAGCGGACCGCCTATACCGGAACTGTGGCAACGGCACTTTTAAAGACGTGACAGCCACAGCCGGTATCAATATTATCGGTTGGTCGAGCTCCACGACCTTTTTTGACTACGACAGAGATGGCTTCCTCGACCTATATGTAGTGCAATACGTGGACTATGACCCAAAAAAACGATGCTTTGATCACGCCGGCCGGCTCGAATACTGCGGTCCTCTGGAGTTTCCTCCGTCTCACGACCACCTGCTGCACAACGACGGAGATGGCACCTTTACCGATGTCAGTGAAGCGGCAGGAATAACCTCCATTGCGGCCGCCGGGTTAGGCGTGGTCTGCGAAGATCTAAACGACGACGGCTGGATAGACGTTTACGTCGCTAACGACGCCTATGCCAACCACCTTTGGATCAACCAGGGAAATGGAACGTTCCAAGATGACGCACTGATCCTGGGAGCCGCCTATAACCTGCATGGACAACCGGAAGCTGGAATGGGGGTTGTCGCAGCCGACATTGACAATGACACGGACTTCGATCTCTTTATAACTCACCTCATCGAGGAAAGTAACACCCTTTACCGGAATCTGGGGATGGGTAGAGGTTTCGAAGATGTGACGGGCGAGAGTGGGCTTGCCGGATCTAGCATCGTGTATACCGGCTTCGGAACTGCCGCCCTCGATATTGAGCACGACGGCGATCTTGACCTCGTGGTGTTAAACGGCAGGGTCCGGCAGGGGAAACCGGTGGAAAATGTCCACCTCTCCCCCCCCTGGAACCTCTACGCTGAACCCAATCTGGTCTATCAAAATGATGGGACAGGCCACTTCTCGGTGGTCAGAGCACCGGTCGCCTCGCTTTGCCAGACCAGCGAGGTCTCTAGAGGTTTGGCGGTAGGAGACATCGATTCCGACGGTGATATCGACCTGCTTATCAGTAATCTTCACGGGAGGGCACGCCTTTACCGCAATGACACAACTCGCAAGGGGCACTGGTTAGGAGTCCGCGCGGTGGACCCCAGGTTGAAGCGGCAGGCCATTGGGACACGCGTGACAGTTTTTGCTGGGGACCGACGCTTGGTTCGAACGATCAACCGCGGCTTTAGTTACCTTTCCAGCAGTGATCCTCTGGCGCATTTCGGGCTGGGTGATTCAGACAAGATCGATCACATTGAGGTGTGGTGGCCGGACGGTTTACGAGAGCTATTTCCCGGGGTATCGGGGGATCGCACCATTGTGCTCCTCCGTGGAACGGGACAGAGCCGTAGATGAGTAAGCGAGAACGAAAGAGGGTGAACAGGAGGACTAAACCAGCGACTTCACCTGTAAGCAAAACTTCTGCACGCCCAGTTTTGTGGGGATGGTGGAGCCTGGCACTGACTTTGATTGGGGTAATGGTGGTGGGCTGGGTGGTGATCCATTTTACTTCCTCAAAAAGCCCTCTCCCTGGTGTCATCGGAGAAAATTTGGAAATTCCAAACCCGGACACCAGCGACATGCTGCCTCCCGTTGCCCACGCCATTCGGAACGCTCACCAGGCTTTGTTTCACAGTCCGACCTCAGCCGAAGCATGGGGAAACCTTGGAATGGTCTTTGACGCTCATCACCTGTATGAGCAGGCGGTAATCAGTTACCGGCGGGCGCATGAACTTGCCCCAAGTGACTTTCGCTGGTCTTATTTTCTGGGGATTGTTCAGGAACTCCAGGGCGCCGACCTGGACGAAGTCGCCTCCTGGTTTCAGAAGACGATCAAGCTTGATCCTACTTACCCGGAGGCATACTTCCGGTACGGTGATGTTCTGGCCAGGACGGGGAAACTAACTGAATCCCGCGACGCTTATCTGAGGGCCATCAAACTCCGTCCCAATCTCGCCCTGGCTCATGTCAGCCTTGGCCAGGTCCTCCTTTCCCTCGGAAATTTGGAGCAAGCAGAACAACATCTGGAGCGAGCCGCTCGGTTAGAGCCGGAAGACCGCACCGTCTTTTCATCGCTGGCCAGGGTATACCTGCGGCTGGGGGACCGCAGACGGGCGGACCAGGCCGCCAAAAAATCGAGGAAACTCACTGAAGTACTCGCTCTCCCCGATCCGGTCCGGTTTCCCGTGGAGGAAGTGTTACCCGTTGACCCGGATTCCTGTCTAAGACGGGCCCAAGAACACCTGAGCGAAGGACGGTATAGTCAGGCCATCTCTGACTTGAGACTCTTTGAAGAATCGTTACCAGACGATCCGTTGGGAAAATTTCTCCTTGGAATCTACTACTTGAAAACCGGCAAGCCGGAGCTGGCGATCACCCATTGGTCAAGAGCCATCCAGCTCAAGGATGATTTGATCGATGCCCACCTTCACCTTGCCTCACTGCTACAGAAAACAGGTCGGCTCAGGGAAGCGATTCACCATTACCGGCGAGTCCTTTTCCACGAATCTAACCATGCTGAAGCTCACGGGAAGCTTGGCCTAGCTCTGGGCGTGAGCGGGGATCTCAACGGGGCCATTCGCGAGTTTAAGCAAGCGGCGGCGTTGTCACCCTCAGATCCAGGGATTCTCCACAATCTTGGAACCGCCCTCATGCGCGGAAGAAATCCAGCAAAGGCTGCCGAACAATTTCGCCTGGCCCTCAAGCTAAACCCGAAATCCCCCGACACCCTTTTCAATCTCGGCAATTCCCTTGAGATGCTGGGGCGAGTTGAGGAAGCTATCACTCATTATCGCCAAGCAGTCAAGATCGATCCCAGCCATATCGCCGCGCGGCGTCTGTCCGAACTCGAAGATTAACCCTCTTTCTCTCTCCCAAATAAGGGTGAACCGGTCAGCCTCAAAGACTCACCAACTCCCCGTTGCTCCTTCCCCAATCTTTGCTAGATCAGAGGAGTATTTGAGAGCAATTAAGGGGCAGTAACTAACACCCTCAATCTAGAGTTGTCCCCAAAATCCCCCTTAGTCTCTTTGAATGAGCTTCCAGCGCGGCTTCACCCCGTGGTTCACGTAGGAGCGCGGCCAATATCCCTTGGCTAGATCCAGTGCCGTCTCCAGTGGTAACCGCCAAAAGTCTTTCATGTACTCATCCGAAAAGCCCGCCATGTGGGGTGTGAGGACAACATTGTCCAGTTTGAGCAGAGGGTTATTCGCCCCCGGCGGCTCCTGTTCAAATACATCTAGCCCAGCTCCCGCTATCCAGCCTTCGGTCAAGGCGCGCACCAGAGCAGACTCATCGATAACCAGCCCACGCGAAGTATTGACTAGGATTGCTTCCGGCTTCATCATCCGTAACTCCCGCTCGCTAATCAGGTGAACCGTTTCCTTGGTCAGCCGGCATTGCAACGACACCAAGTCCGACTGGGTCAGTAGTTTCTCCAAGCTCGCCGCGTGTACGCCTTCACTAACCATCATTTCCGCGCTCACGTACGGGTCATAGACCAGAATCGTCAACTCGAAGCCACTTAGCTTGTGGGCCATCTGTCGCGCGCTGTTCCCGAAACCGACCAGCCCCAAGGTTTGCCCGCTCAGGTTCCGGCCCGTCCACACCCAGTGTCGATCCCACTTTCCGTCACGCATCGCTCGATCCTGGACCACAATCGCCCGTTTAACCGCGAACAATAATCCAATGGAATGTTCTGCGACAGCCTCGCTGGTGGCTCCCGGTGTATTGGCGACGATAATACCCAACGATGTCGCCTCAGCCACCGGAAGACCATCCGTACCACTGCCCGCATTGACGATGGCTCCGCACCGCCGGAGAACATCCAGGTTCTCCGCTGTCACGAGGTGACGGTCCCCGAACACCCACACCAAGTCTGCATCACCCGCGTACTGCTCTAATTCCTCTCGGGTCGTGCAATCATAGACGACAAATTCAACGCCTTCCCTCACAAATGCCTCAGATACCCAGTCGGGTATCTTCTGTCCATAGAGGGCTTCGTCATAGAATCTTACGAACGCAACTTTAAAAGGTGCCATATGAGCAGATTATCTTAACCACCGAGGTTTCCCATGAGGTTTGTCAAGGCCTCACTTCCAGTTCGCCGAGAACCGGATCACAAAGCAACCGGTAGGGATTTCAGCCTGCGCAACATCGAAGCATCGGTCCACTGGGGACGCTTTCTCTCCAGTTTCATCCCCGGAAAACGCCTCAGAAGAGTATCAAAGGCGATCACGGCTTCCAGTGCAGCTAGTGGCGCTCCCAAGCAAAAATGGATACCACTGCCAAAGGTCAGATGTGTATTTCCCTCACGCGTTACATCGAAACAGTCGGGGTCGGGGAAATACTCGGGATCTCGGTTGGCCGCTCCAATCAGGAGAATGACCAACTCTCCCCGGCGGATCGTGTTTCCATCCAACTCGGTGTCCTTGGAAACCAGGCGAAAACCGCGCTGCACAGGACTTTCGTACCGCAGTACCTCGTTAATCGCTTTGGGTATAAGTGACGTGTCGTCTTTCAGTTTCCGCATCTGCTCGGGAAACTTCAAGAACAAGAACAGTCCGTTTGAGATCAGGCTAGTGGTAGTCTCATGACCGCCCACCAACAGCGTGACACAGGTCGTCATGAGTTCTGCTTTGCTAAGCTTATCCCCTTCCTGCTCAGCTGCGACCAGCCCGCTGATCAGATCGTCCCCAGGTTCACGCCGCCGCTCTTCAAATAGCTTCCCAAAGTATTTTCTGGCCTCTAGCACACACTCTTGAGCATGAAGAACGTCTTCGACCCTAGGCCAGGCGCTGCCCTGGAAAGAATTAATACCTATGGCCCAATGCCCGAACTGCTCCCGGTCTGAAGGAGGGATTCCTAGCATCTCGGCAATAACGGTCGCAGGCAAGGGAAAGGCGAATTCTTCAATGACTTCCATACGCCCTGTTGGCTCCACAGCGTCGAGCAGCTCATCAACTAGAATCTGAACCCGGGTCCGTATCTCTTCGACGACGCGTGGCGTGAAGGCCTTACCAACTAGCTTTCGAAGCCGCGTGTGGTCCGGCAGGTCACAGTGAAGCAGACCCACCGAAAAGTGTTCTCGCAGAGGAGCGATTTTTTCCCAGGTCTCTCGCGGCAGGTTTTGGAGCTGAGCGATGATTCGGCCCCCCGACCGGAAAGTATCCGGGTCCATGCGAATCGACTTGACGTCTCGATAACGAGAAAGCACCCAGCCACCCCACGGTTCACACCGATGGATGGGAGCTTCTCTACGGAGCTGATGACCTATACAGTACGGATCATCAGCGAACTGCTGGGAAGTTAATAATCTGTCGAATTTATCCTGGACATCAGCTCGCACGACGTGGTTCCTCAGTTACCTCGAGCGGATCGTAACAGGCGATGAACCGATCGGTCAAGAACAAGGGTACGAGTGTACTACCCTAATTTGAAAAGAAATCGCTCCATCCTCTCTTTCACCGGTGTCCACGGTCTAATCCACTCACTTTTAGCGCACACATTCGGTGCAGCCGGCCGTGAGCAGGAGCCCTTCTGCTCCCGCCTTCCGGATCGATGATCCACCACCACAGAGGAGTTGTTACTGACTCGTTTTGACTTTGGCCAAATAGTCCCAGTGGCGCCGTGCGTGGCGGAGGATCTCTGGCATGTCTTCAGCCAACAGATAACCCTGGTCAATGAGATCGAGGGTTACTTTGCTCAGGCGCCCCAAATAATTGTCCACGCTTTGATAGCGTTCTTCAATCGACCGACGCGGATCTTTTCGGATCTTCCGCTCCTCTTTTGTCCGAGGGAAAGGAATGTACGATCCCACCATACTGGAGATTTCGTGAGTGGGGCCGGAATCGACGTTAAACAGGTTCCAGCCCGTATAAGTGGCCAGAGGCACCATCAGTTCTGGCAGCCGGATACCGGCCATCTCGTTGCCATCGTTGTCCACAACTGGAACCATTACCGGAAATGGGTTCCCGACCTGGGGAGGCTCCAGAGTGATCACGCCCCGACTTCGAAAGTGGAGGCCATAGTCTACACGGTAGGCTCTGTGAAAACGCGCGGAGAATTGAACACCCGGGATGTTTGGAAAACTCAAATTCTCAGCTCTGACGAGAGTCCCATCGTCTAGCCGGGGATAGCAGCTTGGCGGTGGAGGAACATCATCGGCGACCCAACGATCCATGGCTTTCAAGAGAGCACGCATCGACCAAAGGAAATCCAGAGGATTGCTCATTTGCTGTCCTATGGTTCTGATCGGTGGAAAACCGGCGGGGCCGTGCTGCGTCCCGGAAAAAAGGTAAATCCGAACATTGTCCATCAACGGTGCGTCTCGCAGACCTTCCACACTGGTATGGATGAGGGAAGCGGCACGTCCCCAGTACTCATACGAAGAGTTGGTATAAAACACTTTTGGCAGAAACGGCGATTCCGAATGATGGGTTAAGAGCCCGTCGGAAAGTGCAGTTTCGGGGTCGAACTGTTCCACATCGGTAAACGGAAAGATATCGGTTGGATAGAAAAAATTCATGAAAGGATGGGCATCGCGGGAAGGCTGCGCAAAGCGATGATTGAAGCTGCCTCGCCCTGCACCAACGACGTGAGCCACGACTCCATCAAACACACGGCAATGAGCCTCATCTTCGTTGAAGCCGTAGTACAGGAAGGTCCGAAGGAAACGTCCACTCTGAGAGATACCAAACCCGATGGCCCTATTTATGCTTCCACCCGGGATCCCTAAAACATTGCTCCCCTCGCGCTTGAGTAATGCGACCAGGTCACGAACTGCCGCAGGTCCCAATCCCACTAGAGGTGGATTCTCCGCAAGGTAGACAACTTCGTAGATTTTGCCCGGTTCAAAACCACTTTCGAGATAGACATGCCTCGGGTCATTGACAATATTCTGACCCTCAACCCGGGCAAATTTCCATCGGGATCGGAGAACGGTTCGCCGGACATCCTCCACGCCTTCCCTCAAGGTCATCACGTTCTGCACGGCTTCGGGATCTGCGACTGGATATGCCAGGTGGTTTCGATCTGCCAACAAGTGGTGATCCACTCTCTGCTGAACAACAAAATCACTGCGGACTAAACCACGGATGGGCCGTCCACCCCCGTTTGCAACCGGAGCATACAATCTCATCAGGTCCTCCCGCCAAGGAGGATCAAATTGCCATCCAACCCACAAAAGCAAATATCCCTCCCGTAACAGGAAGCCATCACCGAAATCCATTTCACTACTGGGATCCAGACTACCCGAGGCGTGATTGAAGAAACTCAGCATGGACTTGCGACCCCGATTACATACTTCCAGCAACAAGGCCTTGTTACTCCGTTCGAGTTTCATCGGCTTCAGCAGGTAGAAATCAGCGGAAAAATCCACTTGACCCCGCTCATTACGGGAGACTTGATCAATATCAGTGATGATCCGGTCTGCTCGGTTTGTAGGATCGACCTCAAAGTAGACCCTCCCGGCAAGTTTCTCGTAAGGACCTGCCAAACCGAAGGAACGTCCCTCCAAAATCTGGTGGCGAGAGTCGACCTGGAGCCGCACGACGCCAGCCCACAGCATTGAAACTGACAAATTCAGAGCAATGAGAAATAGGCTGAGAAAGATCACCGATGGCATAGACTCCATTAAATAACGGAATTATCCGTACTCGTAAAGAAATATGGTCCTCTAATTTCAATAGTGCCCTATTTTTGCCTTTTAAGTTGCGAAGCCCCCGCCTTTCATGTAAGAGTTTCTGGGTCCGCACGAATTACGGTTCAACTAGGAGTCTCAAAATGGAGATCAAGATTGGGAGTGCACCTGCCGCCTGGGGTGTCAATTTCCCCAGCGATTCAAAGCAAATACCCTGGTCCCGCTATCTCGACGAAGTCGCCGAGGCCGGCTACGAGTGGACAGAACTTGGTCCCTACGGTTACCTACCCACCGAACTGAACACGCTCAGAAAGGAATTGGATCGGCGCCACCTGAAAGTGAACGGCACATTCGTCATGCACGCACTGGAAGATCCCGAAATCTGGCCAAGGATCGAGGAAGACGTCCTCGGTATAGGAGAGTTGCTCGCCTCTCTGGGTGCAAATTTCCTGGTCCTGATCGATGGACAATACACCGACGAAGTCACCGGTGAGATCATCGCCTCGAGTATCATTGACGACGATGCATGGAAAATTTTAATCGACAACACGCATGCGGTCGCCAGATTGGCGAAAGAAAAGTTTGGTTTGCGCACGGTCTTCCATCCCCACACCGAAACGCATGTCCAGGACGAACCTCAAATCGAGAGATTCCTAGAGGATGTCGATCGGAGTCAGGTTGGTTTGTGCCTGGATATCGGCCACCATGCCTTCTGCGGTGCTGAACCAATCAGCTTCCTTCGAAAACACCATACGTGGGTCGAGTACCTACACCTCAAGAGCGTCGATCCACTGAAACTCCAAGAGGTACAGGAACACAGCACTTCTTTTGCCGTCGCCACGGCCGAGGAGGTGTTCTGCGAGCCCTCTCAGGGAACGGTAGATTTCCTTGCTTTGCGCGATTTGCTGAGCAAAATAAACTACCACGGATTCGGAATCGTGGAACACGATATGTACCCGGCTCCATTCGACAAACCGTTACCCATTGCTAAACGTACCCGGACTTATCTCAGAAACATTGGCATGGGCTAGCAGCCCTAGATTCCTTCATTGTTCTCGAGTGGAACAGTTTCAAAGGTAACAATGATCAGGGGAACCTACCAATAGAGTCCTTTTAAGTTTTCCCGACTGCTTCCGCTTCCTCCGATGTGCTTTCATCAGCTCATTGTCTTATTCTTCAGTTCTACGGTTAGAGCACAGTGCCATTGCTTCCACTGTGGATTATTCTTCCCGGCGTTAATTAATCTGCTCATTTCCGACTGGATTCCGGCAATCTCCAGGTCAATCCTTATCTTTCTTGGCTTGAAGTCAAGAAAATCCGAAATCATTTGTACTGACCGTAGCAGGAAAAATCTTCTTTAGAATGGGATAAGCTGTCGAGAGAGAAAGAGTCCTAATCCACTCTGGGACTTCCGACCGGAAAACCAGTCAGTATCCTTTACCCTTCATCACAACGTTGCGAAGTGGTAAACCTTCGCTGAAACGTTTCAGGTTTTCCTTGATCAGTTCTATCCTGCGCACCCATGTGAAGTCGGAATTAGTCGCAATGTGAGGTGTGATGACAACGTTTTCAAGTTTCCAAAGAGGATGACCTTTGGGCAAGGGTTCAGGATCGACGACATCCAACCCCGCTCCGGCCAAGTGTCCGCTTCTTAAAGCTTCAACCAGTGCATCCGTCCGGGTTGTTTTGCCCCGAGAGACATTAATATAGTAGGCCCCTTGCTTAATGAGTGAGAATTCCGTCTTTCCCATCATCCCCTCACTTCTTGGCGTGTGAGGAGAACACATGAACACGACATCTGCTTCAGGAAGGAACTCATGCAATTGATCGGGTTTGCCGACCTTTTCTACGGCTCTCTGGAAAGAGATATCTTTCGGATCGATGGCAAGAACTCTCATCCCAAAGGCGAATGCACGTTCGGCAACCTGGGTGCCAATACCCCCAATGCCCATCACCAGGGCCGTTTTCCCACGCAGTTCGATGGGATCATAATCCTCCCTAACCCACCGTTCTTTCTCCTGGTTCAAAACAGCGGTTTTCGTATACCGAGTTAGGGTCAGGAGTAACGCCAGGGCATGGTCGGCGATTTGAGGCCCTTGGATGATTTTCGCATTGGTGAACAGTATGTCGCTGTTCACCAATGCCGGATGCATACAGTACTCTACACCCGCACTGTTCACGTGCACCCAGCGCAGTTTCTTGCCGACCCGAATCGCCTCGGGATCACATGTTCCTACCAGCGCATCGGCTTGCCCGACTTTCTCGATCACTTCTTCTCGACGCGCGGGGATAATCTCTATTTCGGCAACGGCCTCTGAGACTTCCTTGAACTGCTCTTCAGACAGGCCAGTAACAACGACCCGCAGCCGTGGGTCCGATCCTTGAGCAAGGATCACCAGGCAGCTACAGAAAACGAACAATAAAACCGAACCAAAACGACCCTTCTTGACCACAAAACACCTCCTGACTCTTGCCGACCCGCGGTCATGCTTTAACCCATAGTCTCCCAAGGTGGATCTCAGTAAACCTGCCCGACGTACTTGCTCTTTAGCGAGCTCTCCGAATGCGATTAACTACTCCTCAACTGTAGGTCAGGGAAACAGCGGGATAAGAGTACTCGAAAGAACCAAGTCACCCCCGTGGTGGCACCGTATGTATATGGGATTGTATCAGTTATGAAATCGAGCTGACCTTGATTATGTTGCTCTCCTTGTCTAGCTTGCCTTTCACCGTGACCTCGTGCCCCACATGATTTGTTGCTTCAGTACCTTCTACTTTCAAAATAAAGTGGCCATTTTTCGTAGCGAGTGCCCACTTACCGCCGTTGGCCACACAAGCTTTGACACAACCAGCGTGATCGGGTTTCGCCGATTTGTCGTAGTTCGTGGCACAGTTCTCATCCGAGATCCAGCCTGTCCAGCTTCCATTTTCACCGGCCAGGGCAAAAGTCGCTAAACTCACTAGCAGAATGCCTGTGCCAGTTAAAAACAATTTGTTCTTCATGAGCTTCCTTTCTCCTTTAAACTCGGGCCAAAAATACCGAAGCTATCGTCCTCTTGTCAATGGATATGTGAAACACACTGCTAACCCATTACCTAATTGGAGACGGCGAGTGTCCCGGCCTGCAGCCAGATTGGCAAGTATGCCGACAGCTACACCATCCTCTGGTGTCATGAGGGTTCTCCCAGGTCATCGTGCACGAAGCAAGGATTTATTATCATGCCGATCCTCGGAAAACGCAACGATCTCATTAAGGAACACGACGCGTTGAACCGACAACAGGTTTGTGGTCAGTATCGCGGAGGCCGTCTCAAAGAGTTACCCTGCCTTTCTCACAAATTACCTTTTTCGGTGGGCAGCCGATCTCACCCCGGTGGCCAGACCCCCTAGGTCTGCCTCTACAACGGAACGGTCCGAAGCCGCAGGGCGTTCCCCACCACCGAGACCGAGCTGAAGCTCATGGCCGCGGCGGCGATCATCGGACTCAACAGCAGCCCGAAGAAGGGATAAAGGACTCCGGCGGCAATGGGCACCCCGATTGAATTGTAGACGAAAGCGAAGAAGAGGTTTTGCTTGATGTTGCGCATGGTGGCGCGACTCAAAAGTCGTGCACGGACGATCCCCTGCAGATCGCCTTGGACCAGGGTCAAACCGGCGCTCTGCATGGCCACATCCGTGCCTGTGCCCATGGCGACTCCAACCTGAGCCTGTGCCAGAGCAGGAGCGTCGTTGATCCCGTCGCCGGCCATAGCAACGAAACATCCCGTCTGCTGGAGCCGCTTGACCTGAGCACTTTTCTCCTCGGGAAGGACCTCGGCGATGACCTCGGCGATGCCCAGCTTCCTGGCGACGGCTACAGCGGTACCTCGGCTGTCTCCCGTGAGCATGACAATGCGGATCTTCTCCTTATGCAACTGACGGATGGCTTGCGGCGTGGTTACCTTGATGGGATCAGCCACGCCAATGAGCCCGGCCATCTGCCCGTCGGTGGAAACAAACATGACCGTCTGGCCGTCCTCACGCATGGCTTCCGCCTCACCGGCCAACGAGCCGATGTCGACTCGGCTCTCCTCCATCAATCTCCGGTTCCCCAGAACCACTTTGACTCCATCGATGTTTCCCCGCACTCCTTTGCCCGTAATGGACTCAAACTGTTCAGCGGAGCCCACCTGCAGTCCGCGTGCCTCGGCTCCGGTCACGATCGCCCTAGCCAGGGGATGTTCGCTAACCCGCTCAAGGCTGGCGGCCACCTGGAGCAGGCACTGTTCCTTGCCACCAGGCACTGGGCTGACAGTGACCAACTTGGGTTTGCCCTCGGTCAGCGTGCCGGTCTTGTCCACCACTAGTGTATCGACCTTTCGCATGAGCTCGATTGCCTCAGCATTCTTGAAGAGGATTCCCAGCGTGGCTCCCTTGCCGCTGGCGACCATGATCGACATCGAGGTCGCCAGTCCCAGCGCGCAGGGACAAGCGATGATCAGAACTGCGACCGCGTTGACTAGAGCGTGGGCCATCCGCGGTTGCGGTCCCCAAAGACCCCAGATGATAAATGTCACCACGGCTACTCCCACCACGATGGGCACAAAGTAGACAGCCACAGTGTCAGCCAATTTTTGAATTGGCGCGCGGCTGCGCTGGGTTTCCGATACCATTCGCACGATTTGAGCCAGCAAAGTGTCCAAACCCACACGCTCCGCCTGCATGACCAATGAACCCGTCCCGTTCACGGTGGCACCGGTGAGCCGATCGCCGGGCTGTTTTTCGACCGGGATCGGCTCCCCCGTGATCATCGATTGGTCCACGGAGCCGGTGCCCTTGATCACAACGCCGTCTACGGGGATCTTCTCGCCCGGGCGAATACGGAGCCGGTCACCCACCTTCACCTGATCGAGAGGGACATCTGCGTCAGATCCGTCCTTCCGGACCAGGCACGCAGTCTTGGGAACCAGACCAAGAAGTGTCTTAATGGCGGCTCCGGTCTGGCTGCGGGCTTTAAGTTCTAGTACCTGGCCGAGCAGAACCAACGTGACGATCACACCCGCGGCCTCGAAGTAGACGCCAACTTGACCCGCTTCGTCACGAAAATAACCAGGGAAAATCCCCGGGAAAAAGGCAGCGACAATGCTGTAGCCGTAGGCCACAAACACGCCCAACCCAACCAGTGTGAACATGTTGAGGCTGCCATAGACGATCGACTGCCAACCGCGTATCAGAAACGGCCAACCAGCGCACAATACTACCGGGGTGGATAGAATCATCTCCATCCACATCCAGCTTCGGGGAGACGCCAGTTGATGAAGCGGCTGACCGGGAATAGATTTTCCTATGGCGGAGATGAGCACAGGTAGGATGAGAACGACCGCCACCCATAATCTCTTCCTCATGTAACTCAGTTCCAAGTTCTCGCCTTCATCGGCGAAGACTGTTCTAAGCTCAAGAGACATCCCACAAATCGGACAGCTTACGGGTCCGTCGTGGACAACTTCCGGATGCATCGGACAGGTATATTCTGTTCCGACGCACTTCTCCCCGGCACCGACGGGAGCCGGTGCCACAAAACGGGACGGTTCGGATCGAAACTTTGACGAGCAGCTCTCACTGCAGAAATAGTACGTCTGCCCTTCATGCTCCTGTCTGTCAACGGAGAACTCCTGCGCGAATTCCATCCCGCACACCGCGTCTTTCACCACGTAGTTTCCTTTATCTTTTTGCGTGTGTGCTTCGTTCGCTCCGGGGTGATTTTTTCTGTTTGTCATACCTTATCCTCACTCTCGCGACTCACCGCGAACACCGCTTGAGGATATATGACTTATCTGCTACGATCAAAGGAGCGGATCGCAATGCTAAGAAAAAGAAAAAGCTTGGCAGCTTTTGCAACCGTCCTAATTCTCTCTGTTTTCTGTCTAGTGCGCGAGAGCAGGGCCCAAGAACCACAACTCATTTCTCTCTTTCCACTGGGGAGTAGACCAGGGACGGTCTTCAAAGTTGATATTCGGGGACAAAACCTGGAGGGAGTCTATGCCATCTGGCTTGACTGCAGTGATTTTAGAGCCGAAGTCCTCAAGCTCGAGCCCATCGATCTAGGCAATAAACCAAGAGGTGAACAGGATGAGAAAGGACAGGCCGGACACCGAATCCTCGTCGAAGTGAGCATCGACCAGGGTGCCAGGATAGGAACTCATGCTCTCAGAGTGATCTCACCGCGAGGGGTGTCGAATGCACTCTGGTTACAGGTCAATTCGGAGCCCATAATCACCGAAAGGGAAAGTGCTTTAAACACGTCGACTGAGAGGCAGGTGGTGAACTTTCCCGTGGTCATCAATGGGAGGATTGGTGAGAAGGGGGAAGTGGATTACTATGGATTTGATGCCTTTCAGGGCCAGAACCTGCTGTTTCAGGTCTTCCCCGGCAACTGGCCCACGCGTTCGCCCGTCCCGCTGCTGGCTTTATACGAACCCACCGGGAGCTGGTTTGACGCAAATCGACTGACCCGTTTGACCTCCAACACCCAATCCATCCTCCACACTCAAAATCTGTCCTATGCTTTCAAGAAAAACGGGCAGTATCTGGTCGAGGTTGGGGAGTTGAATAGACAAGGAGGAGCTGACTACGCCTATCAGCTTCGAATCATTCCTGTCAATCACTCCACTCCTTCAGGAGGAGAACAATGGCCGACCCGTGCACACCAGAACCTGCACTGGCAAGAGCGGAACCTGGCGAGGAAGATAGATGCAGAGCGGTTAAGCGAACTGTGGTCACGAACGGTGAAGGTTCCTGAAAAACAGGAGTCTACCGGTATCAAGGACAGTCGTGGCCTGGGCAATAGATCTGGAACAACAACTCCTCCAGAGGAAGAAAGTATGGATCCTCAGGCTATCACAGGACCCGTGACCCGCGCAGTCGAACAGGAGCCCAATGGGACTTCGAGTCAGGCTTTGGAGGTCGGAGTTCCCAGCATAATCGAAGGAGTCATCGAGCGCCCTGGTGATGTTGATTATTTCAAGTTTCGGGTCAAGAGTGGACAGAAGATCGCATTTGAAATCGAAACCGGTCGTCATCCTTCCCTTTTCAACATCTGGATGCACGTTTTGGACAGCGCTGGAGAGAAAGTTTTGACGAATCTTTACAAGGAAGTTGGAGGCGATGGGGATGACTGGTTAAAGAAAGTTGAACCGAAAGTAATTTACACTTTCGAGAAGGACGAGGAGTGTTTTCTTAAGATTCGCGACCTGACTTCTCGATATGGCAGTGCCAAGTTCCTCTATAAAGTTCTGATTCGTCCTCAAATACCCCATGTCGGCGAGGTAAAGGTGAATTTCAAGGCAGACCTCGAGGGTAAGGAGAGCCGAGAGGAGAATCATCTCAACCTAATCGTTGGGCGAGCCATAAAGCTGACCGTCATTACCGAGGAGGAGGAAGGCTTTGACGGAGAGGTGGCTGTCCTCGTCGAAAACCTACCGACCGGGGTGCACGCTTTTCCGGCTGCCGTGGCCGAGCCCAAGACCGTACCTCCATTGCCGGCCATGAATAAAGAAAGGTTTCGTCCGTCGAGACAAAAGGTGACGATTATGCTGGTCACAAGCGCAAACGCGCCAACCACCAGAAAACCGACGTTTACCGACATTAAAGTCCGTCCAATTGTCGATGGACACCTTGGAACTCCGCTTTTCGTTCGACAGATCTCACTGATGGTTGTTTCGACGACGAAAACGGAGAGCCAGGAACTCTAGAAAAAGACATGGAGACGAAGGCTTACGAATCACCCGTACAGATAGTGAGCACAACGAACAGAAAAGAGGCAGCGGATATGGACATCCGAACAGGGGATCGGCGGAAGCGAATCTCGACACCCCGCAGTGGACTTATCTCAAGTCACCAGCGAAGAAAACTACTGATCTTCGGAGTAACGGTTGTTTCAAGCTTTTTGGGTCTTTTGGGCTCATCCCATCTTCAGGTCACCTTTGAGTTCGGCCAGCTGCACGCCAGCCACTCGCTAGCTCTGCTAGCAATCCACGAGCGAGAGCAATTACACATTGTTTCAGAAAAGGCCAACATTGTCGCCTCTCAGGCGCAAAGCAAGAGGGAATTGCTGTCAGTGCGTATAGTTCCCCGCCAGACAGCGCTTTGGGGATCCCGCGGTTCCCAGCGATTTCTTGTTCTGGCAAAGTACGTGGACGGTTTAGAGCGAGACGTAACCTCCCAAAGCCTCTTTCTTCTTTCCGATCCACAGGTGGCGACTGTCGATCAAGGAGGAAAGGTAAGTGCGCAAGCGGATGGTGAAACCGTCTTGGCAGCCGAATTTAGAGGTCATGTGGCGAAAGCTAAAGTTAGGGTCCGAGACTCGGAAAAGAAAAGGCCTTTTAGTTTTCCGCGGGACATTGGCGGGATATTCACAAAGAAAGGATGTAACAGCAGCGACTGTCACGGCAGTGTGAAAGGGAAAGGGGGACTGAAGCTCTCCTTAGACGCCCTCTACCCTCGAGAAGACTACCAGTGGATTGTCGAAGGGGGTATTTATCAGGTTCTAACCCCCGAGTCGGCAGGACCCATGGAACCCCGGATAAGTCTGAAAGAGCCGAAAAAGAGCTTGCTCTTGCGCAAAGCGACGTTCAGCGTACCCCACGGCGGAGGCAAGCTCTTTAAGATCGACTCTTGGGACTATCAAGCCATCTTGAACTGGATCCGCAGTGGGGCGCCTTACGGAAAGGAGAGTGAAGAAGAGAGGGTCAGGATTGAACAGATCGAAGTCTTTCCCAGAGATGCAGTGCTGGATGCCCACGGAAAGCAACAACTTCTAGTGAGTGCTCATCTCTCGAACGGTCGGCGGGAAGACATCACCGAACAGGTGCTTTATAGGTCCAATAATCCGGAAGTGGTGAAAGTCACACCAGGTGGCTTGGTGGAGGCCGTGAGAACCGGGGAGACAGCCGTGATGATTCGCGCGTCCGGACACGCCGTCAGTGTGAGACTAGGAGTCATTGCTGTGCCGGTCCCAGACTATCCGGACGTACCACGGAGCAATTTTCTGGACGAATACGTTTTTGCCAAACTCCGGAAGTTCAGCATTATCCCCTCGGAACTCTCCAGCGATGAGGAATTCCTGCGCCGAGTCTGTCTGGATGTCACTGGGACCCTACCACCGCCAGATCGAATCCGGGAGTTTTTGGCCGATGAGGATTCTCAAAAACGTAAAAAACTGATCGAGATTCTCCTTAACACTCCCGAATTTGTGGATTACTGGACCTTTCGTTTTTCCGACCTTTTTCGCGTGGGGCTTGGAGTTTCCGGTCCCGACACCAATGCGTACGCCGAGTGGATTCGTAACAGTATCGCCCAAAACAAGCCCTACGATCAGATGGCCCGGGAGCGCATCGCGGCCCAGGGGTTAGACGGACCTTCGCGTCATTACGTGTTGTACTCGAAGGTCCCCCCAGTGGAAACCCTGGTCGCCGAAGAGATCCGAGTGTTCATGGGAAGGCGGCTGGATTGTGCCCAGTGCCACAACCATCCCTTCGATACCTGGAGCCAAAATCAGTTCTGGAGGTTGGCGGCTTTCTTCGGCGGAATGAAAACTACAGAATGGGCGTCGAACCTGGCCCAGGCCACACAAGTGGTCTTTGATGATCCCGAGGGACAGGAGGTTGACTTGGGCGTGACCGCCGCCGACGTGACGGCCAAGACTTTGAAGGTGATCCATCCGCGTACCAAGGAAAAGGTGCAACCAAAGTTCCTCGATGGTACCGTACCCAAAGACCAACGACTGGACCCTCGAAACGAACTGGCTCGGTGGATGACCGCCCATCCCTATTTTGCCGAAGCCATCGTGAATCGGATGTGGAGCTACTTCTTTGGAAGAGGGATGGTGGATCCGGTCGACGACTTCCGATCGACCAACCCACCGACGCATCCGGAACTGCTGCAGGCACTGGCACAAGCTTTCAGAGAGCATGAACACGATCTCAAACAACTGATCAGGATCATCGTCAACTCAAGGACCTATCAACTGTCCAGTATTCCCAACAACACCAATCAAGACGATGAGATTAATTATTCTCACGCACGACCTAGGCCTCTCGACGCAGAAGTGCTTTTGGATGCGATCTCGGCTGCATCCGGAGTGCCGGAAGTTTTCGAAAACGAGGCAGGAGGAAAAGCCCCGTTCGGGACACGGGCGATTCATATCAAGCAACCCTATAGTTGGCCGTCTCGATTCTTGGAGATCCACGGGCGACCTCTTCGACAAACCGTTCCAGAGCGAGAGGGCAAACCGAATCTGGCTCAGGCCTTACACCTTCTAGTGGGCTCCACCTATACGAAAAAGCTCATCGAAAAAGGGGGTCGTCTCAACCGGCTGTTTGAAAGTGGAACCTCGGACCGTGACATCACCGAGGCGCTATATTTGGCTTCCCTTTCACGATTCCCGACCAACGAGGAACAGATCGAGTTGGAAAAGATAATCGCTGGGCAAGCCTCGCGCCGTGGCACATTTGAAAATTTGCTCTGGGCGCTAATCAGTTCGCGTGAATTTGCGTATAATCACTAAATCATGGGCAGAACATGGCCAGGAAAACGATATGAGCGAAGATTTGTGAATAAGAATCCTTCTTGGGGTTGTAATGGGTACCATTTTGGACGTCGAGATTTTCTCCGAATAGGCTCTCTGAGCTTCCTCGGAATCGGCTTGAGTCAGTATCTGGCCCTGAAGAATGCGATGGCCGCGGCAGGCAGGATTGACCAGAAAGCCAAGACCCAGTCGTGTATCCTGCTCTGGCTAGACGGTGGACCCAGTCAGATCGACACCTGGGACCCCAAGCCCAACAGCTCGTTTAAGCCAATTTCCACCAACGTGTCTGGAATCGAAATTTCCGAGTCATTGCCTCAACTAGCTCAGCAGATGGATAAACTGGCGATTATCCGCTCTCTCCATACCGAGGAAAACGATCACTCCCAAGGTAGCCATTATGCAGCAACGGGACACCGACCCAACCCGGCCATGAAGTTTCCCAGTTTTGGCGCCATCGTGACCAAGGAGATGGGTCCTCGCAACTCTATTCCGCCGTATGTCATGGTGCCTCCCATGCCAAAGGGAGTGAGGTTTGACGAACATTTCAAGGGCCACTTCATTGGCACCGAGTACGACCCGATGATCATACCGGATCCTGGCCAGGAGAACTTTAAAGTACCTGACCTGAGCCTCCCCCAATCTCTGTCGATGAAGGCCCTCGAAGATCGGCGATCCTTTCTCCGCATAGTCGATAATCTTTATCGTCAGAAGGTGCAGATTGCCGAATTCTCGCACATGGATGTTTTTGTGGAACAGGCATGGAATATTCTTCTTTCCCCAGCGGTTCGAGAAGCGTTCGATCTTTCCAAGGAGTCCGAAAAGACGAAAGATGCTTACGGTCGTGATAGTGCTGGTCAGAGTTTACTTTTGGCACGGCGACTGGTGGAAGCGGGCAGCCGGATGGTGACGGCTGGAGGCTACAAGTCTCAGGCCTGGGACACTCACAATGATAACGACAAAAGGCACCGTGAGGATCTTGCCCCGAATCTGGATCGATCCTTTTCCGCACTGTTGGAGGATCTTGACCAGAGAGGACTGCTGGAGTCAACAGTGGTGATTGTCCTAGGTGAATTCGGTCGAAGTCCTCACCTCAACCCCGCTCTAGGACGCGATCATTGGCCGCAGTGCTGGTCAACGATCTTGGGAGGTGGAGGTATCCAGGGTGGACAGGTTATCGGTGCCAGTGATGAAAGGGGCGCCTACGTGGCCGAACGTATGGTATCAATAGGAGATATCTTCGCCACCATCTATAAAGCGTTCGGGATCGACTGGCGTAGAGAGTACATGCATCCGATAGGTCGCCCCATCAAGATTGCCAACGCGCTTAAAGACACAACAGGAAAGCCCATTCAGGAGCTCATCTAGTACACTCGTGGTAAAAGCTCCGCGGCAGCGAAAATCCTCTGCTACTCTCAAGCTGCTTCAGGTGGGCGACGGTCTGCCCAGGGCCGAGCCGTCTCTAGCTGGGCCGCCAGACGGAAAAGAGTCGCCTCCTGGCCGCTGCGTGCGGCGAAGTGGGTACCCACGGGCAGGCCCTCGAAGTTCCAGTACAGTGGCACCGACATGGCCGGCTGACCGGTGATGTTGAAAAGGTATGTAAAGGGTGAAAAAGTGGCCATCCGGCGGCGCAGCTCAAACGGGTCACCATCGTTAAAGCTAAAGGTCCCTAGAGTTACCGGGGGCTCGCCAAGGGTTGGCGTGAGCCAGACATCATAGCTCGAAAAGAAACGGGCGATCTGACGCGATATTCTTTGCAGATCCTGTATGACCAACAGATAGTCTGGCGCACTAAGCTGACGGCCCCTCTTTGTGAAAGCCCAGATAAAGGGCTCAAAGAGCTCAGCGCTGGGCGAACGATTGGTCCTGCGTGCCAAGTCCTCAACAACCCAGGCGACGCCCGCCGAAATGACCTTAGTGAAGGATTGCCACAGCAGTTCGGCATCGAAAGTTGGTGCCGCCTCCACCACCTCGTGACCAAGTCCTGCACAGAGTTCTGCTGCCTCACGTACGGCCTCTGCACAATCGGGGTGGACAGTGGTTCCCCAAGGTGTTTCGACAGTAAAAGCAATGTGAAGCCGTCCTGGGTCAGCCCCTACCTCTTGAAGGTAAGATCGCTCAGGTAGTGGAACCTCGTAGGGATCGCCTAGCTCTGGCCCTGAGGTAGCATCGAGAAGGGTAGCGCTGTCGCGCACCGAGCGGGTAAGAGCATGCTCAACTAGTAGTCCGCTGAACAAATCTCCGTAGTGAGGGCCCGAAGGATTTCGTGCCCGCGTGGGTTTGAGACCGAAAACACCACAACAGGACGCGGGTATGCGTATGGACCCCCCAACGTCGTTGCCGTGGGCCATGGGAACCATCCCAGCGGCCACAGCAGCTGCAGAACCTCCACTGGAACCACCCGCTGTCCGGTCCACATCCCAAGGGTTGTGGACTGCTCCGAAGAGATGGGGTTCGGTACTCACACCAATAGCAAGCTCTGGGGTATTCGTTTTTCCGACGGTGATTAGACCAGCCTGCTTGTACCGTTTCACCAGCTCAGTGTCTACATCTGAAACGTGGTCGCTGAGAAAGACGCTGCTAGCAGTATAGCGAACTCCCGCGTATTCAGCCAAAACGTCCTTGAGCAGAAATGGAACTCCGGCAAAAGGCCCGTTGGGAATCGGGTCCTCAGCCGCTCGCCGGCCCTGTTCGTACATCTCGGTGATAACTGCATTGAAGATCGGGTTTAGGCGCTCGATACGATCGATAGCAGACTCCACAAGTTCGATTGCCTTTATCTGCCTCCCCCTGACCAATGCGGCCTGGTCGGTGGCATCGAGGAGAGCGATCTCTTCCAAATCTGTCATACCCAAAAACTCCCTGTGACTAACCGCCGGACCTCATTCTTGCGTCGGACAACGACTAACGCATGGTATTCACGTCTGTCCCCCCTGTCAATGTGATCACTAGACCCTCAACAATTGTTCAGCCCTCGGATACGACCTTTTAGCCATTTACACAGTATACTGGCTTCCCACGGTATTGACCTGCCAGGAAGCAACCAGCGGTTTCCGCACGGGGAGCCGTCACACAGAAAGGAGGGATTAAAGTGGCCCAGTATCAGTTAGATTAACCATTTGAAAGGACTGTCCTGTCAACTGGATGGGTGCTTTACAGAACATTACGGGATCACTGGAAACGATTCATCTGACTCCGATGAAACTATAATTACGAGTGAATCAAGAGGCAATTCTGGATGTCACCCTCGAACCCACTGCCAATACCACCTACTGCGTGAATGTGGAAAGATCCCATGATGGGCTTGTGAAACTTCTTGATAACAACGACGAACCTTTTACCCCTATTACATTCAAGGAAGAAGACATTTACGATAGAATAAAAGTGAGCGATTTAGCTTTCTCCCTAAGATGCCGTCACCATCACGGCCAGGGCGAGGAGGCGCAGTCCGGGAGAAGCAGTAGTAACACTCGTCAGAGTACATCGGGACGACCCAGTAGTAATAATCGCTGTTACAGACAAACAGAGTGTTTCAAAAAATGGGTAACCCACCTGAGGACCGGCTTTGAAAGCGACAAACCCAAGGTCCTGCTGGATTACTCGAAAACGTAGATTTACAGGAGACGAATTATGTTGGATGAAAAGATGGCCTTCGCGCCTGCCACGGAACATCTAAAGCTCATCGCCGGCAAACAAGTCTCGCCGGTCGAACTGACCGAGCTCTATCTTCGACGGATTGAAGATCTGGACGACAAGTTAAACTCCTATCTTACCGTGACGGCGGATGAGGCTATGCAGAAGGCAAAGGAGACCGAGGCGGGAGTGCTCCGCGGGGACTACCTAGGGCCGCTGCATGGACTCCCAATCTCCATAAAGGACCTGGAGATGACTCGGGGTATCCGGACCACTGTCGGGTCCCTGGTGTTCAAGGACCACATACCCAACGAGGACTCCATCGTGGTGGAAAGGGTGCGCAAGGCGGGAGCCGTTATCCTGGGCAAAACCAACACTCCAGAGTTGGGTTTATTGGGCACTACTGAGAATCTTCTGGGCGACCATTGCCGCAACCCTTGGAACACGAAGAGGACAACAGGAGGCTCCAGCGGCGGCGCAGGAGCCTCTGTCCTGGCCGGACTGTGCTCGCTGGCGACGGGCAGTGACGGTGGTGGCTCCATCCGTATCCCTTGCAGCTACTGCGGCGTTTATGGCCTTAAACCGACACAGGGTCGCATTCCCAAGTATGCGGGGGTTTTGGCGCCGATTGTTGCCAACCAGTTTAGTCAGCCCGGCCCAATGAGCCGTACCGTGCGGGACTCAGCCCTGCTCCTACAGGTGTTGTCGGGCCCGGATCCAAGGGACTCCAGCGCTATGCGTCAGGCTCCACCAGACTTCCTGGCTGCCCTGGAGCGTGACATCAAGGGCCTCCGTATCGCCTGGAGCCTAGACTACGGTTATGCCGCGGTGGATCCCGAGGTAGCAGAGGTGGCCGGAAAAGCAGCCCGAACATTCGAGGAGCTAGGCTGTTCAGTCGAGGAGGCGGGACTATCCCTGGACTCACCCTACGACGCTTTCTCGACCGTGTTTTCCTCCAACGTCTACGCCATGGACTATGGTTCGATGCTCGACAACAATGCTAATCAAATGACCGATTACGCGCGCGAGCGCCTGGAACACGGAGCGGCCATCACCGGCGCTGATTACGCGCGGGCGTTGGGCTCGATCGACCGACTGAGAGCTCAGATGGCCTCCCTTTTTGACCAATACGACTTGCTTCTATCACCCACAACCGCTGTGACTGCGCACCCCGTAGGTGAGCCGCCCACGGAGATCGGTGGTCAGAGCATCGACCCCTTCTGGGGTGCCTTCCCTTTAACCTATCCGATCAACATGATCGGATACACGGCAGCCAGTATCCCCTGTGGATTCTCTTCGGATAACCTACCTGTGGGTCTACACATTATCGGTTGCTACGGGGACGAAGAAACCGTACTGGCGGCTTCGGCTGCCTTCGAGCGCGTCCGTCCCTGGGCTCATTTGCAGCCACCCATTTCGTGAGGCATCTGTTCTTTTAGGAGAAGTTTGGGATGGGTGAAATTATAGGCAGTCGTGCTAAACAAATAATCTCCCCAACGGCATTTCCCGAAGAAGGACTCTCCGAAGATGAAGTACTGCAAGAAGTTTTTAAAAGATTGAATAGGAATGTGCCGCCGGAGAGAAACTGGTTGGTCTACGGTCCCCAAGCCCATCCATTTGCCAAGAAGGTTTTCGGCATCCCTGAGGCCATCGATACTTATGCTGTGGAGTTTTACAGAGATCTCTATCCCGGCATCCTCGAGATGTCGCAGGAATCAGTGCAAATGATCGGTTCACTGCTGGGAGCCTCGGATCCAAGAGGCTTCATCACCACAGGAGGTACCGAGGCAAACCTGATGGCGATCAGACTAGCTCGCAACCTGGCCAAGAAATCTAAACCTGAATTTATCGTGCCTTATACAAGACACTATACCTTTAATTTAGCCAGTGAACTATTCAACGTGAAGATTCGACTCGTTGAGGTCAATCAAGATTATACTCCGAGGATGGAGCTGGTTGAGGGACTCATCAATGAAAATACAGTGGCCCTGGTATGTTCTTCTCCCGAAGGATTTACCGGAGGGATAGATCCAGTGGCGGAGTTTGCAAGGATCGCGGAAGAGAAGGGGCTCTATCTGCATGTTGACGCTGCAGTGGGTGGTTTCATGCTACCGTTTATGCGTATGCTCGACTATGATGTCCCTGCCTTTGATTTCAGCCTACCCTCGGTGGTATCAATGACGGTTGACCCGCACAAACTTGGCCTATCCACTAGGCCTGCAGGAGCCTTCCTTCTACGGGACGATTCATACTTGGAAGCAGCTATTCCTATCGAGAACGTCTTGATTGATACACTCACTGCATCGGGCAGACCAGGCAGCGCGACGGCAGCTGTCTGGGCCATGATCAAGCACATGGGCAAAAATGGTTACATGCAGCTGGTCAAACACCAATTAGAGATGACGAAGCTACTCTCAGACGGTATAAGGGAGATAAAGGGCCTTCGTCTGTTAAAGGAACCCCAGTGTAACATCATCGTTTTTACCTCGAATGACGACGACCTAGAAAAAATCGCTCAGCAGCTCTGGGCTAGAGATTGGGCTATTGCATTAGACCCCATGGTGCCCTACGACACAAAATTGATGCGAATATATGTTCATCCTCTCAAGAGCCGGAGCTCGACAGAGGCTCTCCTCAGAGATCTTGAAGATGCTACAAAAACTGTCTTAGAGAGCCACTGTAAAAACCGCTAACAAGTCTCCACCGTTGAATTAGACCAACACACTCAACTATATAGCTTCGGTATAGGCGATCGGAAGGCGACTCCCATTGCTCAGGTTCAGTCATAGAGCCCCCCTCTTGCTGATATCGTGTAACGCAGCCGTGGAAAACACTACCACACCACCTGGACTATCGAACAAAACTAAAAGGAAGCTGGTTTCCAAGCGGAAGAACTAAACGGCGACAAAGCAACCTGTCGAACCCACACCCAGTTAACTACTTGGATGAACGCGTTCAAATTTATGGCCAATGCCGGTGGCCCAGATGCAAGGTGCGCCAATCGAGGTGATACCCGGTCATCGTAGAGAAAGAGCTACACCACAGACCTACCCACACCGAAACCACCCGAAGTGTCCCAGAGGTCTGCAGCCGCTGGTGCGCAAATCTACAAGAATTTCAACCTGGGCTGCTAGGCCTCACAGCTTCAACCGCCGAAGCGTTTGAATGGTCTTCAAGATATCGTCCCGAGATACATCTTTATGGGAGACAAATCGAACCCGATGAGGACCAATGGCACCTGCAAGAATAGCGTTTTCCTTTAACTGTGCTAAAAGAGTAGCGCTAGTCGTGTCATGGAGATCCGCCATGACGATGTTTGTCTGGACACTATCCAAATCCACTTCAACCTGACTTAAATCATTGAGAGCTTCGGCCAGTAAACGGGCATTTTCATGGTCTTCATGAAGTCGCTGAGGCATTTGTTCAATCCCGACCAAACCCGCTGCGGCTAAAACTCCTGCCTGACGCATTCCTCCACCCCACATCTTTCGAACCTTCCGGGCTTCCTCAATGAATGTCCGGCCGCCTAACAGGACAGATCCAACTGGTGCGCACAGACCCTTAGAAAGACAAAACATGACTGAATCGCAGTGACGGCTGAGGGCAATCACCGAGGTTTTCAAAGCCACGGCAGCGTTAAAAATGCGGGCGCCGTCGAGATGAACTGGCAGGCTACAACGATGAGCTGCTTGCACAATTGCATTGGTTTGCGATTCGGTCAGAACTGTACCTCCGGCCATATTATGGGTGTTCTCGATAGCAATCAGACCGGTAACAGAGCGATGGTAAACTTCGAGGCTGATAACAGGTTCAATCTGGCTCCAAGTCAAACGACCCTTCTCACCAACTATGGGCCTGGCCAGACAACCGGAAAGAGCTGCCATGGCAGCCATCTCGTAGTTGAAAATATGGCCTCGGGCCTCAATAACTACCTCCTGTCCAGGAAGGGTGTGAAGGTTTACCGCAATCTGGTTACCCATTGTTCCAGAGGGAACGAACAGGGCTGCCTCCTTGGCAAAGATTGTAGCAGCACGCTCCTGAAGGCGGTTCACCGTAGGATCTTCGCGGAACACATCATCTCCAACTTCCGCCTCGGCCATCGCCTGACGCATCTCTGGGGTGGGAGTGGTCAGCGTATCACTGCGCAAATCAATCACTTTGTTCCAATTGACCTCTTTAAAAGCAGCACAAGCCTACCAAAGCTCACTCTTCAAGGTTTTGATACTACCCCTCTATAACAACGCTATTTCGAAGTCGGCTGCTAGACCGGCGGACAATCGATCTTACCGCGACGATTGCAGCAGGGACAGCGAAATTCCAAAACCCCGTCACCAAAGTCCACATGAGTCACATAACAATCGTCGATCGGGCATCGTGGTAAGGCACCTGACTGAATCCGTTCTAAAAAATACTCCAAATGAAGTGGTTTCCAAGATTGTTCGGGCTGAGTTTGTTCCCACATAAATTGTCTCTGACAGTTCGGACAGCTCACCTCAATGCGGATACCACTTCCGTGGGATGGATAGCGGGAATCAAACTGAAGAGTTTCTCCGCATTGGGGGCAGAGTGGCGTTTCTCCAACTCCCGTGGGACCAAAATACTCTCGGATGATCTGGTCCTGATCTCGATCCGAATATTCAGGCACAAGCAAACGATTGTCCGTCAGCTTTACAGATAGGTTTTATCACCTCTCAAGCCGCCGACTCAGACCCCTGTTTCCTCTCGGGTTTCAGCTATTAATGATCTCAGCACCTCCAGATTCCGGCGATCCTCGCTAAGGTCTTTCCCCTTGGGAGTCTCGAGTATCTTGGGCACTTCGACAAAACGGGGATCGTTCACAATCCAGGTAAATCCTGAAACTCCAATTTTTCCTTCACCAATGTGTTCGTGACGATCTACGTGACTGCCCAGTTCTTTCTTGCTGTCGTTCACGTGAAATATCTGCAGCTTGTCCAGGCCTACCGAATGGTCGAACTTCTCCATCGTTTTCAAATAATCTTCTTGCGCTCGAAAATCGTAACCAGCGGCAAAGATATGGCATGTATCCATGCACACACCCACTTTCTGTGGATGGCGACAGCCGGACAGAATATCGCGAAGTTGCTCAAAACGATATCCAAGACTAGTTCCCTGCCCTGCTGTGGTCTCCAGTGCGATCCGAACCCGATAATCACTGGTTCGCTCATGAATCTGATCAAGGGCTCGAGTGATGCGCTCGAGCCCTTTTCGCTCCCCCCTTCCCCGGTGTGAACCGGGGTGGGCAACCAGGTAACTCAAACCCAGACGCTCACATCGCTCCATCTCGTCCAAAAAGGCTGTAATCGAGCGTTGCCAGAGCACCTCATCCGATCCCGCTAGATTGATCAAATAGCTGTCGTGAGCCACAATCGCGCGAATTCCGGAATCGGACCAAATCTGACGAAAAGCTTCCACTTCTTCCCCGGACAAGGGTTTCCCCTGCCATCGATTGTTGTTTTTAACAAAGATTTGAAGTACGTTGCAGCCAACCTCCAGAGCACGATGAAGGGCCAGTGGTGCACCACCAGCGATCGACATGTGAGCTCCCAATAAGGGGGCACCTCGGATCCCTTGCTTTACTCGTGCCATTGACTATAGCCGGAAATGATACAAGAAAACATATGGACGTTCAGAATCTCCAGCGCCCGCAACCCGTGATAAAGTCCCATGGAGTCGCACACCAGGGATCTGTCATCGTCGACCAGAGCCAGGAAGAGTCAATATCGACACATCGGTTCTCGCATGGATGAGTTGCCTACTCTCTCTGCCAGGAAGCCGGAGTAATTCCACCTACTAGTAAGAAGACAAGAAACGAACAAATGAGCGAAAGGGCAGAGGGTGCAACCTCCAAAGAATAGAATCCTGTACGGTCTATAATCTCTAGAACTGAGTTGGTCACAATCCCGAAGAGAATACTGGATCGAGCCGCCCAATACCCAGCACATTTCCAGTTCAAACCCAAGGCCAATGCAGGTGTCAGAGCAGCGGCAAAGGTACCGAAACCAAAAATACCAAGATATGCAACCAGTTCACTCATTCTCCTGGCAAAGAAAAACGCTAAAATGAACAAGAGTAGTGAGAAAAACGTCCCCAGGCCACTTCATTTCTGAGAGTCAGACGAGTCGCACGTGGCAAATCCCGGGTGAGCACGGCCGCCCCAACATTGGCGAAACTGTCGGCTGTCGACATGATCGCTGACAAAATCCCTGCGTACGTCAGGGTGATCAGCCAAGTCGGAGTGTATTTCTCCAGAAAAACAGTGATCGTCTGGTCAGGATTGGGCAGAGGGACTAATACTCCTTTTAAAACCAGACTCTTGACAGTCAACCCACATCCCAGCCAAATCAATCCGCACAGGATCATCGATACTGCCAGAATAAGCGGAAAATACTTGAGCACCTTCAGATCACAAACCATCATGAACTTGTGAACCACATGAGGTTGACCCAACGATCCCACCGCAAAAACAAAAAACCAGCTTAAGGAGTGGAAAGGACTGGTCATACCCCAGGGGTGAAAGAAGGCTGGCTGCTGATCCAGTAGTGTTCTCGAAATAGAATCCATCCCTCCGCCGGTTTGCAGAGCAAAGAAGAAAACTAATGTGGCGGCGCCGAGCATGATGACTCCTTGAAACATGTCAGTTACAACACTGGCCATCATACCCCCCGCTACACAGTAGAAGACAAGTACCCCAATTCCAAGCAAGACGGCCTTCTCAGTCGAAATGGAAAGCATGGAAGACAGAATGATCCCTAGAGCCTGCAATTGGGTTGCAAGATAACCAACGACTCCTATGAGGATACCTATTCCAGCCATCCCACTGGAAAATCGACAGCCATAGCGGAAATAGATCACATCGGGAATGGTCAGGCAATCTCCACGAGAGGCCATTTCTTTCAAAGGGCGCGCCAGAACCCAACACATCATTGCTCCAGTAAATGAACTGGAAATTATGATCCAAAAGGAACTTAACCCCAGGCTGTAAAACAATCCAGGTCCCCCAACAAACACAAACCCACTCATGATGGAAGCCATAGTGGCAAGAGCCACCGGAATCAGCCCCAGTCTTTTTCCTGCCAGAAAAAAGTCATTGGCATCACGGGTCTTCCCCAGACTCCAAAAGCCAATTACTAACAGGAAGAGCAAATAAACGAGAGCTGCTCCGAATATCATCTGCGCATCCACTGTTTATGAGTCAGCGCAAATCCTAGAGGCCACAGAAAAACGGGAAAAATCCAAATACCAAAGAGCATCCAAAAAGCAGACACAGGAAGACCTAATAGAAGATAGACGGTATCCGGGTTCGGCTCTTCTGTAACCACAGGTTGGCTGCACAGGTACACCAGTACCAGATTCATCCAAATCCAAAACAATAACAGTAGTAAGCGCGAACAGGATCCGTTTGCTACAAGTGCCACGATAAAACTCACCATGCCGATGGCGAAAAGAGTTACATTGGAGACAACCATTGAAACCAGCAGCACTAGCAATGAAGTGGTTAAGAAAGCAATTCTCATCAGATCAGACCTAACTTCATTGTCAACAGATCCTGACAAACAGTCAATGAGTAGTGCAGGGCAGAGGCTACAGTCCCCTTCTTTGATTTTTCTCCTTGTCACCCGATGCGACTGCATCGCTTCCTCTTCCTGTCTGAACTAGGGTTGTCATTTCTGGAGAAGCGTGGTGGAATGATGGCTTCCGAGACCTTCGAAGGGTGTTGGTATTTATGAATTCAAGAAAGACGCAATGGGGGAGACGACCATGAGAAAAAATAAATTGAGAGAGCTGCTCAAAGCGGGACAGCCCACTCTCGGCACTCACATTCACAGTACATGGCCATCAATAGTAGAGGTAGTCGGACACACCGGCGTCTTTGATTATGTGGAGTTTGTGGCAGAATACGCACCCTTTGACCTTTATGCCCTTGACAATATTTGTCGGGCCGTTGAGTTATTCGATATGTCAGCGATGATCAAGGTCGATCAGGAACCCCGAAGCTTTATCGCCCAACGTGCCATTGGTTCTGGCTTTCATAGCGTCTTGTTTGCCGACTGTCGCAACGTGGAAGATGCTCGTGAATGTGTCCGTATCGTGCGTCCGGAGACACCTGAAGCCGGTGGCACTTATGGTGTCGCTACTCGCCGTATGTCGTACATGTCCTACGGAGGAACACCCGACTATGTCCAGTTCTTGAACAACATTGTCGCCGTCTTGATGATTGAAAAAAAGTCTACTGTGGACCACCTCGAAGAGATCCTGTCCTTGGACGGCATTGACATGATCCAGTGGGGACCGTCGGACTATTCTCTGAGCGTCGGTCGAGATAGGAAGGATCCTGAAATCAAAGCGGTGGAACGCACGGTCATTGAGACAAGTCTAAAAATGGGAGTGCCGCCTCGGGCAGAGGTCAATAGTGCAGATCAGGCCAAATATTACCTGGATCTAGGTGTACGCCACTTCTGCATTGGCACGGACATTACTATCCTCCATGATTGGCTGAAACGTAGTGGAGACGATTTGCGGAAACTGATCGGAAAATGACTCATTAGGATTAAGCTACAATAGATACGACTTTTCGGACTACTTCATGACCTTCACGTGTCAAGATAGTTACCGTTGAAACACCATTTTTAAGTAGATAGAGTCGAGCCTCATCAAGTCCAGATCCTACCTCACTAGGAGTATGACTATCATCTCCAAAGCAGAAGCCAATATCCATACGCTGAGCCAAACGCACTAACCAGGACGCCGGATAGGGAGCACCGAGGCCTTTTCGATATCCAGCGGTATTCAAGTCGAGGATGCAATTGCACTCTCGAATCACCCCGAGCGCCTCCTCACCAATTCGGCGGATCGCCGGCGTGTCAACTGGGCCGAGCAACTTCGCATTCTTCGAAATAACGTCAAGGTGACCTACCACCTCCGGCTTTAAGGTCTCTACCATCTTAACCACTGTCTGGTAGTAACGAATCGTTAGAGACTCGAGACCTCCCAACTGCTTCAGTGCCCGTTGATAAAGTTCTGCAGAACCGTCGATTTGAACTTCATCCACGTAATGGACTGAACCAACCATGTAGTCGAAATGAAAACGGTCCCGATATCCAAGAGTCAATTCAAGGTAACGATCCGCCGGTACCACTTCGGCTTCGAACCCTCGCAGAACAACCAGGCGGTCGGCGAATTCTTCAACCAAAGAGTCCAAAGCACTAGCGTAGCTCTCAAAATCGTTCACCGTTCTGGCTGGAGTCCAACTCTTGGCAATCTCGTTTTTGTACAAAAACCGTTCTTCTACCCGAGGGGCATGCTCGCTAACTCCAAATGTGTGATATCCGGCGTCAACCGCAGCCTCCAGCACATTCCTAAGGGAACCTGCAGCATGTTCACAGAATTCTTCGCTATGTCCCCCATGTAAAGACACTTTCCAAACTGAACTCATCTAGCTCCTTTTCCAAACCGTGAAAACAATATCAAAAGGAACATTCTTCCACCTCTTCTGTACATAAGTGGGAAAACATGGTCAGTAGACGAGTAAAAAGAAGGAAAACAGACTTGCCCCTTTTCACTCGAACTCGATGACTGCGCGACCAGAAACACTTCCGTCAGCAAGGAAAGCCATGACCTCGTTGATTTGCTCCAGCCGATAGCGGTGAATCCTGGAGTCAATCACGCCGGCTGCTGCCAATTCGAAGAGCTCCCGAAGCTCTTGACGACTACAGACACGGGAAGGAACTACTCGGGTACCAGCCCGAACCAGATCGCCAGCTGATAGGACCAGAGGATGTGACGGCAGTCCCACCACCAAGAGAATTCCATTCTTCCGTAGACTTTGGAGAGCCCCCTGATAGGCTTCTACAGAATCTGCACACACCAGAGCGATCCCCACCTTGTTTTCGGCTTCTCCAAACCACTCTGTTGCCTGACTGGCTAAGACCGTGACGTCAGCACCCAACTCCTTCGCCAACTTCAGCTTACTTGGAACTAAATCGACCGCGGTAATTCGGGCTCCAGACCGTCTAGCTAGTTGGACTGCAAAATGCCCTAGTCCCCCCACCCCCCAAACAGCCAGGTGATCCGACTCTTTAAGATCGACCTTACTAAGGGCGCTGAAAACTGTTCCTCCAGCACAAAAGAGTGGGGCTGCCTCGCTTAAAGGAAACCCTTCGGGGATGGGGATGCTATGGCTCTCCCAGGCCAGCAGATATTCCGCAAACCCACCATTGACAGTTGCACCTGTAATGGTGGGGACATCACAAAATACTTCCAAGTCCTGAAGACAGTACGTACACTGTCCACACGTATGATGAAACCATGACACTCCGACCGGATCGCCTTCGCAAAAGCGGGTCACCGCTGGTCCGACTCCAGCCACCCTGCCCGCAACTTCATGCCCTAAAACAAGAGGCAGGGACATCAGATTCTTAAAGCTTTCCCACTCCCCTAGAGCCAGATGCACATCGGTATGACAGACTCCGCAAGCAGCGACCTGAACTAGGATCTGACCCGGCCCGGGCACGGGCTTACTAACAACCTCAATCGCCAGAGGCTGTCCAAACTTCTTCAGGACAGCTGCCTTCACTCTGTAGTCACTCCAGTACTCTTTCTACTACCAACTATCCCTATCAGTCCCCAAGTCTGAGGGGTAACCAATTCCACGCTATTACCTGAAGGATCACGAAAATAAATCGAATATCCTCCGCCGGGCCAAGAAATCTCTTTCTCAATGACCACTTCTTGCTTGATCAGATGTTGGCGCCACCTAACTACTTCGCTTTCCTGGATGCTAAAGGCCACATGTCCAGCCCCGTTTGCCCCGTGAGGTGGAACATCACCATTTGGCTTCAGACTCTCTCCTGGGTTGAAGAGTAAAAAAATGGCCTTCCCGCAGCGGAAGAAAACGTGTCGATCTCCACCTCGTGAAAAAGCTGACAAACCCAGAACTCTACTATAAAACCTTTCCGCAGTACTCAGGTCGTCTGCGTACAGACAGGTTTCCACTACCCCTCTTACCTGTATCACCAGTTCCTAAAGAGTCGTTTCAAAGCTCATCTACCCTTTCCTAAAGAAGTTTCTCTCAACTCGAATTCTCGCTGACAACACCAGCAAGGACCGGGAGCATCAGTCGTGATATTGCACAGGTCACAACGGTAATAGAGGTCATAGACTTCGCCATCACGAACTGAGTAAACGTCGATTATTTCCAACTGATTTTCAGAGCGCTTCCACGCCTTGACCTGCAGCTCTCGTTCCCGGATCCGTGGGTCAGTGAAGATTTTTGTCTTTGGATCCTCCGGCAAAAACAAGTAAAGCTTTCCATCCACGGTATTCATGCCAAACAAAGGTAGCACCGTCAGATCATCTTTGAGTTCTGCCGGGTAAGCGTTCTCCGACTGGTCTAGGGTCACGATCGAACCTCGGATATTCACCTCTTTAGACCGACGGTTGTCTTTAGCCTGGAGGTTGGGCGACAGAATTATCGACAGCATGAAACCAATACATACAACCAGTTGATCCCAGTGAATTCGTCCCACTTGACCTACCCTCGCAGATTACCAAGGCCTTTGATGTGTAAGTGTGTCGTGTATAAATACGCCTCCACTTGTGGCGAGTGCGCCAGCGTTGAGTTTGCGAAGCAACGATGATGTGATGCGAGATATCGGAGAGGGAACATCACAAAGAAAACCGCGCCATCTTTTAGACAGGTGGAGTGTTCCTGTTGATCTCGGTGTTCTTCTTCGTCGACGATGTCTCGCATCGCCTCTTTCTCGATCCTTGACTCCACCTTGCCAACCCCATCGGCTAGCATTACTGCGTTCATACTACTAAAACACTAAGCATACTATGACATTTCACTTTTTCGTAACAGAGTACAAAGTAGGTGAGAGCCTCAATTACCTATCAGCCCAAAATTTAGAAAAGACTTCAGTCGATGTTATATTCTTTTCAGCATGAATATCCTGGGCGTAAACTTTTTTCACGCAAATGCCTCGGCAGCGGTTTTCGTCGATGGACAGCTGGTTGCGGCAGCCGAAGAAGAACGTTTTAACCGGGTGAAATTTTCGGCAGGTATCCCACTGGCAGCCATTGGTTTCTGCCTGAAGCAGGCAGGGCTTCAATTCAAGGACATCGACGTGATCACTTACGCGCGTTCAACAAACACTCGTGTTGTGAATAAGGACCAGATCCACTTCCAGGATCGTATTTACAAAATCAACTCACTGTACGATCGTTACCGGATCAATTTCAAGATCATCAATTTCAAAGAAACGCTGGCTGAATACTTTGGAGTGCCAGTGGAGACGCTAGTTTTCAAGCTTCGTGAGGAGGACCATCATCTATCTCACCTGTTGTCTGGATTTTTTTACTCTCCCTTCGACAAGGCACTGTTGCTATCCTGCGATGCCTTCGGAGATTTCGTATCGTTGAAAACCGGGGTTGGACAGGCTCTCCGGGTTGAGACTGTGCACGAGGTCCATTTTCCTCATTCAGTGGGGCTATTTTACACCACGGCTACACAATTTCTAGGGTTTCCAGGCTACGGAGACGAAAGCAAAGTCATGGGACTTTCAACTTTTGGGGATCCCGAATACACCAATCGCCTTCGTACTATCATTTCCTTCGAAAACGGCTCACCGAGACTTAACCTCAAATACTTTGATCCAGAGAGCGGAGTAGGAACCTCTTGGTCAGAACAAACTCCGGATATCGGCCAGCTATTCGATCACAACCTCACGCGTCTGATGGGTGCTCAGAGACAGCCAGAGGAAGCGATTACGAACCGTCATCAAAACATTGCTGCCTCCTTACAACATCTGACCGAGGAAATTCTCTTCTCGATCATCGAGGACCTTTACGTCCAACATCCGATCCCTCGCTTGGTCTTCACCGGAGGGATTGCCTACAATTCCCTGCTCAATGGACGTATTTTTTCCAAAACTCCAATCGAGGAAGTTTTCATACCACCGGCACCCGGAAACAGCGGGTTGTGTGTGGGTTCGGCCCTGGCTTTTCTGGGAGATTCGGCGCCACGTTGTGAAATGAAACAGGCCCTCTGGGGATCCGAATATTCCTCGGACGAGATAGCCCAACGCTTAAAAGACATGGGAGTGCACTTCGAAAGGCTCTCTGACCCGGTGTCAAAGGCTATACAGTTTCTCGATGACGGTCACACCATCGCTTGGTTTCAAGGCCGAATGGAGTTCGGACCGAGGAGCCTGGGGAGTCGCTCTATCTTAATCAGTCCGAAGACCCCTGATCCTCACAAGATCAAGAAACGAGATTTCTTAAAACCCTTTGGAATCTCTATCTTGGAAGACAGTGTAGGAGCTTATTTTCACGATGGTCATCGGTCCCCTTTCATGTCTTTCATGGGTAGAATTCGGGGTAAGTACAAACACGAGTTTGAGAACGTCCTGCTCAACAATTACTGTCGCTATCAGACTGTGGGGCCTGAGAATCTGCTTTTGTACGAGCTGTTGACCCGTTTTCGGGAAAAGACGGGCCTCCCTTTTTTGATCAACACCTCACTCAATCCGGAGGGTGAACCCATTATCGAATCGCCCGAGCAACTAATTCAGCATTTCACCCGCATGCACCTGGACGCCGCTATCATCGGTGATTTCCTGGTCTCTGCTCCCAACATTTAGAAGTCGTGGCCAACCCTAAGACTCAAAACCTCAAATCGGGAACCTGTCCGTGCTATACTCTGCCGGTGCGCATGGTTCTTTTCGACATCGACGGCACCTTGTTGCTATCCGGTGGTGTGGGGAGCCGGGCTCTCGGATTTGCTTTAAAAGATATTTTCGGTCTGACAGACGGTCTCGGCAACACCCGACCAGATGGGAAGACCGATCCCCAAATTGTGCGTGAGGTACTAGCCTACTCCGGTCAAGTCCAGGAGAACAGCGATCATCTGGAGACTTTTTTTTCTAGCTATCTTTCTTATCTCCGCCGCGAACTTAGCGCTGCAAAAAATTTCCGAGTACTTCCCGGAGTTCGTGAATTACTGGCACGTTTAACCCCTCAGGCTGGGTTTTTATTGGGACTGGCTACGGGAAATATTGAAGATGGGGCACGAATGAAGCTGGAGCGGGCAAGATTGAGCTCCCTCTTTACATTTGGTGCCTTTGGTTCAGACGCTGAAGATCGCACCGAGTTGATTAAAATTGCCATCGAGCGAGGGACAGAGATAATCAGACCCGCGACACCGAAAGATGTTATTGTCATTGGTGATACTCCTAGAGATATTGTCCACGGTAAGGATGCCGGGGCAAAAACCGTCGCAGTGGCTACGGGTTCCTATTCCCTAGAACGTTTACTTTTACATAACCCCGATCTCGCCATCTCCAGTTTTGAACCGATCGAACCCGTGTTCTCCTTTTTAGCGGAAGGTTTGAGGAGTGCTAAAATCTGAATCCTGAGAGCGACTTCGTTCATTTTTTTTTCTCGCCACCGGCCAAGTCAGCTCCCTGACCGTTTTCACGTGCTTCATCAACTCCACCCTGTCGAGGAAATAGCTTGATTTGAACTGGCTTTTGCTAAAAAGCTGGCGGGACTGATCATCCCAGTGGGGTGAATCCGAATGATCGCTCTGACCCAGCGGGACTACGGTGAAGGAATAGGGCGGACGGGCCAGGATAACTACCTGTGTGAAAGCCTGGCCGCCATATCCCAGGAAGGTATGATCTGGTCTTTCCTCAAAACCAATTGCCCGAGGAGTGGCCATGCCGGAGGCAAGAAGTGATCCTCCACCTACTGGATAGTGCTCATCGGCTCCTTTCCGACCCAAACGGAACACACGACCATAATTCACTTCCAAGCTTCCGAAGTGGCTGTGTAAGCGATCTCGTCCATCTCCGAGGGCCTTGAGTAACTGTTCCGAAGTGAGTGTACCCTTAGTAACTTGACCGGCGTCCACCACACGAGCCAGGGTTGCTCCCAAACTATCCTTCCAGTACTTGTACGCGATGGCTCCCAGAGAATCCGTGTCCATACGCCGGTTCCACCCGATTATCCGCTCATAAAACGTTGTCAGGTCACTTTCTGGAGGTGCACCCACGTTCTCGAGAAGGGCCTGCCACGATTCGGCCTGGTACACTCTAGAACTCACAGCAATTTCTAGAGCTTGATCGACACTGATTTGGTCGTCATCGTGAAGGAGTTGCAGAACCATCGCTGCCCGCTGATGTAGGTCATCATCTCCATTGTAAAGATATGGTCTTTCCCGCACTGTATCACGAACCAGCGGACTGGATTTCATGATCAGAGCAGGTGAGATATTACAGTTCTGCATATATTCCTGCGCGGGATTGGTGATTTGAATCAGATCGGAAAGCGGGTGGATTCCCTGCCACTCGCTGGCTGAAGTGTTTCCGGGAACAGGTCGGCTAAAATCGAATCCTTTGGGGCGAATCGGGACTCGTCCGTTCCGGAGGTAATAAATATCTCCATGCACGGTGCCCACCATAACGTTTTGGGCCATCAACTGTAGCATACCCAGGGCCTTTTTGATCTGGTCCAATGTCCGTGCGGTCACCATCCTGTAAATCTGATCCGTAAGCTTCACTTCGTTGGCATAAGGTACAGCCATGGCGTAAGCCTTATCCCCTTTTCGTGCCAGCACGGGTCCATGATGCGTGGACTCTATTTCGACTTCCAGCCAGCGAACTCCATCCCCTTCCTTCATTCCAATCTTCTCTGTCCTGACCGTGATCTCTCGCCATGCCCCATCATACCTGTATTGACGTGAATTCGATGGATTGATTTCCTCCTCGTAAATGTCCGAAGTGTCCGGACCACCTGTGGTCATGGCGATGGAGACGTAGCGACTGTGTCCCAGGGCTGGAAACGGGATTCCCACCACAGTCACCCCGGAAAACTGTATCTCTCCTCCATAGAGCCGGCACTCGTAAAAACGAAAGTGATCATACCAACTCAGATGAGGATCAATCAGCGCAATTGGCGCTCCTATCGTGGTCCGCTGAGGTGCAACTAACCATTCATTAGACCCTAAGTAAGGTCTGGACGTCAGCTCAATGCCTCCGCGGCGCAGGTCTGCAGACACCTCACCAAAAGGCCAGCTCCAGATCACAAAGCGTGCAAGTGCCACCACTTGCCAGGGATGCAGCTTCGGGGCCCAGTCGGGAACTTGGTCGGGATACTCACGCATAAAAAATCTGACACCTTCCTGAAAGGCTTCGATGACAACCCGAGTCCTGGCACTGAGTTCGCGATAACCCCGCTGGCTGACCTCGGCATGCCGAAAAACTCGCTGCATATAGTCGCTCCGAAAATTCTCTTGCCCTCCTAGTGCTTCCGCCAGGGTCCCCTCGGCTTTTCGATAATTTCTCAGGAGTTGTTCCAGGCGATCCTCTGCTTGAGCATAACCTGTGCCAAAAGCAACCCCTTGGTCGGTTTCCGCGAAAATATGAGGAACACCGTATTGATCCCGATAAATAGTGACCCGCTCGGCCCAAAGGAAAGACGACAACAGAAACAAAACGACCAGAGGGAGGATCCTCGTAACCATCAAGCTTAAGAAGATAAATCGATTCAAGCTGCTTGTGATCATAACACGGCTACTAAAGAAAAAAAGCGCCAGTTTTCCAAATTGATACCGGTTAAGAAGACTGCGAATAGACACTGACCAACATTGAATACCTTCGCAAAAATCACGTACAATGACCTTTATCAATGCAGGCAAGATCACTTTCCTTCAACCTCGAGCCCACGTTTCGTTGCAATCTCGAATGCCCGATGTGTCCCCGTTTTTCGAGCGAAGATCCCCATTTGGACATGTCGATGGAAACATATGCTCGTATTCATGAAGCGATGATATCTGCCCACACGGTCGACTTTACGGGGTGGGGCGAACCAATGCTACATGGAAGAATTTTTGAAATGATTCAGATGGCGAAGGATCAAGGTTCGACCACTACCATGACTACCAACGGTACCACTTTGAATGAGAAAAACAGCAAGAAGCTCATTGGTACCGGTTTGGATCGACTGGCGGTTTCGATTGATGGGATGACTCCTGCCACTTACAATTCGATCCGGATTGGTGCAACTTTTGAAAAAGTGACTAGAAACCTTAAGGACCTCTCCCGGTTGGTGAAGCAGGCAGAAAGTCCCCTGGAATTTTCAGTCGCCTTCACTCTCCAGGAAAATAACGCCCGGGATCTCGAACTTATAGTTCCCTGGATGAGGTCAGTCGATGCCAGGGTACTACATTTAAAGCACCTCAATGTCATCTCAAACGGCGAGGATTGGAAAAACAGCTTTTTGAAATATCTCCATCCACCTGTTCCGGAAAACGGAAGTACTCTAGGAAAACTGGAGGAGAATATCGCTGGTCTGGCAAATGCCTGTAAGAGCGCCGAAATCCGTTTGAATATGTATTCAGAATTTCCAATGACCCCTGAAATAAAGGGACGCCATTGTCTAGCGACCCCTCTCAATGCGGTCTATTTTTCCTATGAAGGACTAGTCTCGCCATGTTGTCACTTTGGGCATCATGTCAGTCGTTACTTCGAAGGAACGTTCTACCCTCCATCGTCACTCTTTTATGGGGACATTCGTCTGCAAACCTTCAAGGAAGTGTGGAACGATCCTGAATTTAAAGCCTTTCGGAAGGGTTTTATCACCAAAGAATTTCCACAGGCCTGCCGTACCTGTTATCTTCTTTACGGTAAGTAAACTCCAATCCAGGACGTTTTAGAACCAGACGGAAGCGTTGTTTGAATCTTTACTCTTACCCACTTCGTTAAAGGCGAAGACTTTGTAAACAAACACACCGGTGATGTATTTACCAATCTTGTCCCTGTAACGACTGGTGTTTGTTCCTACCATTCCAATCACTCGGAATTCTCCCCCATTATCAGAACGAATTATCTCGAAACCCACTTCATTGTCAGACTGGTCCTGCCAGGCTAAAGTAGCAACGGCAGTGCCGCCTTCAAAACTGCTGGAAACCTTTAAGTTAATCGGTTTCTTTGGCGCCCGTTGGGCCTCTTGAGGTTCAGCCCCAGCAACCCCTGCTGTCCAGGCTGTAAAGAATATCCCTAGGATGAATCGTTTCATTTGGTGTCTCCCCTATTTAGGTTGCCCTAAATCCCCTCCCAAAACCAACTTGTTATAAGATGGTTGGATTTTGCACTTGTTGCATAAAATCAATCCATCTGCTCTTGCGGAGACAGTTTATGTTTCGATCCATTGCCTGCACCGGAGCTTTACTTCTTTTTTTAGCTTGCGTGGCTGAAAAACAATACGACTTAGTGCTGCGCAACGGCCTTATATATGACGGCAGCGGATTGCCTCCATTCGTTGGGGATATCGCTGTTAACGGTGACAAGATCCAAGCGGTCAGATCCTTGCTGGATACGCGAGCCAAAACGGAAATTGATATCTCCGGCCTAGCCGTTGCTCCCGGTTTCATCAACATGCTTAGCTGGGCCACCGCCTCGTTAATTGAAGATGGTCAATCTCAAAGCGATATTCGTCAAGGGGTAACCCTTGAGGTCTTCGGTGAGGGGTGGTCCATGGGTCCTCTGAACGAATCCATGAAGAAGGAGATGTGCGAGCGGCAGGGGGATATTCAATACGAGATCCATTGGACAACCCTAGGAGAGTACTTAGAGCATCTAGTGAGACGAGGAGTCTCACCCAATATTGCTTCCTTTGTAGGAGCCACCACGGTGAGAGTCTATGTTCTAGGCTACGAGAACCGTGCTCCAAACGCCGAAGAGCTTGAAAAGATGCAAGGCTTGGTACGGCAAGCAATGGAGGAAGGCGCACTTGGTCTTGGTTCGTCACTAATTTACGCGCCGGCTTTCTACGCTAAAACCGATGAACTGATCGCGCTGGCAGAAGCAGCGGCCGAATATGATGGCCGGTACATTTCACACCTACGAAGTGAAGGAAATAGTGTTTTGGAAGCGGTTGACGAGCTACTCAGCATCGCACGAATCGCCAAAATACCGGCCGAAATATATCATTTGAAGGCGGCAGGGCAAATAAATTGGCACAAACTGGACAGCGTCATCAAAAAGGTGGAAGCAGCACGTGCTGAGGGTCTTCGCATCACGGCCAACATGTACTGCTACACAGCCGCAGCGACCGGTCTCGATGCCGCTATGCCTCCCCAGGTTCAGGAAGGAGGACTGCAAGCGTGGATTAAACGACTCAAAGATCCCTCCGTCCGACGCCGGGTCAAGCTAGAAATGTCCACGCCGACCAACCAGTGGGAAAACATGTACTTGGCAGCAGGCTCACCCGAACGAGTCATCCTGATCGGATTCAAGAGCAAATCGCTAAAAAGCCTTACGGGAAAGACACTGGCCGAAGTTGCTGCCGAGCGTGGAAAATCCCCGGAAGAGACTGCTATGGACCTCGTCATCGAAGATGAAAGTCAGGTGGACACCATTTATTTCGTCATGTCCGAGGAAAACGTACGCAAAAAGATCGCCCTCTCCTGGATGAGCTTTAGCTCGGACTGGGCTTCGATGGGTGCCGAAGGAGTCTTTCTGAACTCGATTCCTCACCCGCGGGCCTACGGCAATTTCGCACGACTCCTTGGAAAATATGTACGTGAGGAAAAAGTGGTTCGACTCGAAGAAGCGGTGCGGCGTCTGACTTCTTTTCCTGCCTCCAACCTCAACATCGACCGCCGAGGATCTCTCGTTCCTGGCTATTTCGCCGACATGGTGGTTTTCGATCCAGCTAATATCCAAGATCTTGCCACCTATGCGAGTCCCCATCAGTACGCGAGCGGAGTTGTGCACGTCTTCGTTAATGGGGTACAAGTGCTTAAAGACGGAGAGCACACAGGAGCAAAGCCTGGTCGCGTCGTTCGGGGCCCGGGCTGGAAGGGGCCCGAACGGTGAATATCTCAGGTTCCCGGCTGATCAGAAAACCAGAAATCAGCCACCAATTGCTGAGATCTGTTCCTTCAAGAGGGAGGACTCATGGACATAATTTTGGATTTTTCCCAGAGATTCAGCTAATCGGACGACCTCGCCGATGACGAGAAGCGCTGGAGATCGGATGCCAGCTTGGGTCGATTTGGCAACGATGGTCTGAAGTGTTGCGCTCACGTACCGTTGTGTTTCTAAAGTACCTGCATGAATTAAAACCGCCGGTGTGCCTAGTGCCCGTCCATGAAGGATCAGCTGAGAGATAATATGCCGGAGGTTTTGCAGTGGCATTAAGACCACCAGGGTGTCGCTAGCCCGGGCGATTACGTCCCAGCGCACTGGTTCATCGCAGCCCGTTGGCTGGTATCCGGTCACAATAGTAACTGATGAAGCCAGGTTGCGGTAGGTCACCGGGATACCTACAGAGGCAGGAACAGCCAACGCCGAACTCACACCGGGAACCACTTCATAGGGAATCTTTTTTTGAGCCAGGTAGAGGGCCTCTTCACCTCCGCGCCCAAACACAAATGGATCACCCCCTTTTAGCCGAACCACCTGTTTACCCTCCCTAGCACGAGCCACCAGCATCTCATTGATTTTACCCTGTGGAAAGCTGTGACGACCCCCTTTTTTTCTCACCGAGACACGCTCTGCTCCGGCGGGTGCCAAAGCGAGAACACGCCGGTCAACCAACCGATCGTAAACAATGACATCTGCCCGTTGGAGATATCGTAACCCTTTCACGGTCAGCAGCTCCGGGTCCCCCGGACCCGCTCCCACCAGGTAAACTTTACCAACCTTAGAAAATAATACTCTCACCTTCATTCCTCCCCTATCGCCTTTTTCAATTGTACGCGTACCGCTTCCACTCCCCCATCACGAGCAGCTTCCAGGAGATCTATTTCCAGCAAATGGTGATAAAAACCTTTCCGTTCCTCGAAAGATCGGAAACGCTGCTTCACCAACGACCGGATTTCTCCCAAGGCATTCAGGAGATCGGCGTATTCGGGTCCAAACTGCTGCTCTAACTCGCCTCGGATTCTTGAAGCCAAAGCCGGGCTCTTCCCGGAAGTTGATACGGCAATGAGAAGGTCACCCTGCTCGAGGATAGCAGGGGCGATGAAATGACAGTTCTCGATCTGGTCCACCACGTTTAGTAAGATCTGATTTTGATCGGCAAACTTTCGAATTTTGCGCCCTTCTTCGTCATTATCCACCACGGCGACCATCAGAAACACCTCAGATGCCTCGGCTGGATTGAAGATCGTACTGCGACGAACCTGGGCACCTGCTCGCTGCAGGACAAATGCCTTTTCCTCGGCTAACTTGCCCTGTCCGACGACTAGACAAGGTTGACTCCGAATGTCGAGAAAGACTGGGTAGTATCTCACCACGCCCTGTTAAGGTATCCACCAGGGTAGAATTTTCGATAGCAGCCTGCGGTAAAAGTCGCGTCGGGTCGCGCCCCAATGATCTGTGGTCGTTGGCCAGACGCGAGGAAGAATCGATGCCTTCGCAACCGCGAGGATGACCGACACAGTCCAACGGCTACAAACCCCCAGAGGCTCTTCGAGGGGCGGCATGAACCCGTCTGCAATGTGGTACCTCCTCGAAGATGGCACGGCATCAACTCACCGTCACATCCCAAATCAGAAATAATTTCGCCAGTAACCGATGGCTTGTTCTTCATTGGACAGGACACTGTGTCGTTAGGCGTGTAATCCACATTCCTTAAAACACTCCTGTTCCCACCACCAACGACCGGCTCGCAAATCCTCACTCGGGCGGACCGCTCGGGTACACGGAGCACAACCAATACTGCGATAATTCAAGTCATGCAGTTTATTATAGGGAACCTTGTGTTCTTGGATATATTTCCATACCTCCTGCTCGGACCAGTCCGCCAGAGGATTAATCTTCACGCGCCCGCTTGCCTCCCGTTCTAGTTTAGGGACCTTGGCTCGGTTTGCCGACTGCTCACGACGCAGGCCGGTGATCCACGCGTCCAGCCCGACAAGAGCACGTTCCAACGGCTCAACCTTCCGTATCTGGCAACAGAGTTTCCTGAACTCTACACTCTTATAAAACAGGTTGATACCGTGACCGCACACCATCTCCTCCACCTTTCGAGAATTGGGAAAATAGACTTCCATAGAAAACGGATAACGTTGTTCCACTTCTTCCATGAGCTGATAAGTTTCCTGCGGAAGCCGACCAGTATCCAGGGTAAGAATACGGGTCTTGCTACTGATTTTACTCAGCAGATCAATCAAAACCATATCTTCTGCACCAAAGCTGGAGGCCAAAGCGACCCGATCCTCGTACTTTTTAACTGCCCAGCGAAGTAAATCTTCTGCGTTTACGTTTTCCTTACTCATCCCTTCCTTACTCCTCCAATCCCGATAAATTGTATCGACTTAATAGACAATGCTTACTATACTGCTCAAAGACTTAGTATTCAAGTCAGTTTTTCACTTTTTTTGGGATGAGTACGTCTGGAAGCAGTCGCGCTACTCAACATCATAGTCTCAGCACTGTCCCTGTGGATACCCCCCCTTGACTCGTCAAACACTTCAAGGCGGCGGCACGACCATCACGGGTTTGCTCGGAAGCAGATATGCCGTTGGAGAACGTGCAGTAGCTGGTTGACCCATACGGATCCGCGCACTACTCATTTGTACGATCGCCGATAGCCAAGAGTCACGCGGAATATCGTGGAACAGATCTCCACTTAGTAGATCTCCCTAGACGTCATGCTGTTATCCTTCAGGACCATGGGGGAAGGGGAGAGCTTTCTCAATCGTCTGGGGGAGATCTGTAGGACACTCAGCTCGGGTGACCTGTGCCGTAGAACCCGCATGTGCAGGTGGAAAATACAGGATCCAACAGAATCGATCTCTTCTTCCAGGACCTTTTTCCCAATGCTCCCTTTGATCCTGCCCTCTCCATCCCAGATTTTTTTCATTCAAGCTGCCACCACCTGTTTTCCTTCTGGAATCGAAAAGTCTTCCCGGCTCGGAAAGACGGTGGTCCAACAGGCAATCTGACCCGAAACACTTATGCTGGCCAGCCGTTACCTGGAGCGCGTGCAACGAGTCCCATGGTCGGATCGTATCTTGGATAAAAACCGTTCCGACTCGGGCAGTGACTGGTGGGTGGTCAGCAAGGCATTCACGGGAAAGGGCAACCCCATGCTCATCAACGATCCCCACCTGGTCCTGTACACTCCCGCCAAGCTCTGCGAGATCCATCTGACTGTCTCGAAGGACTTGACCTATGAATTTTCTACCAGCAAGGAAACGTATGGTTTGCCAGAACTCTCATCCTCAGCTTGGGATCCAGCAAAAGTCTACCTGCTAGGACAACACTGTCCATCCCATGGATGTGACGGATACTTTGTGCTGGACAATACGAAAAGAAAAACAGGCTTGCATTATAACCCACTACCGATGGCATATTCTAATTCCGACTCCGCGATTTTATAATCGTAAAGGGCTTCCGCATACTCACTTTCTGTAGTAGTTAAAATTGTCTGTGCTGCGACCAATTCTACAAAATCCGCCAACTCCATCTGATACCTTGCCCTGGCAAGACGTAGTGCTTCCTCTGCTTGGTTCATAATCTGTTCGCTCGTCGTGACTGACTCTATGGTGATGATCAGGTCGTTGTACGCTCTACTGACTTGCAGACGAATTTTCTGGATCAGCTCATCTCGGGCTGCTTCCGTTTTCCCGAGATTCTGCTTGGCTTCCTCAATACCAGCTTTGAGACGATGCCCCGTAAACAGAGGCAACTTAATTCCAAAACCCCCAAACAACAACTTGCCCAATGTCAAGTCCGCGAAGCGCGTCCAACCTCCACTTAACAAACCCATCAATCTCGGATACCGTTCACTTTCAGCCCTTTCCAACCAGCTCCCGGTCGCCTTCATTCGTGCTTCAACAGCGCGCAGCTCGGGACGATGCTCAAGGCTCTTCGCCAACAAGTTTTCAAAGGATGGAGGTTTAGCCAGCTCGATATCAGGTTCTTCAAGAGCGTAGCCGTCCTGCGGAGCCTCCACACCGAGAGCATGGTCCAAAACAGCAAAGGATTGTTGCAGCGAATTGGAGGCTTTTACGAGACCAAGCTCGGCTCGAGATAGTTCTACTTCAGCGACACGAACGCCCAATTTAGATCTCAGTTGAGCCCGATAAAAGGCTTCAGCTTGCCTCAGGGTTAACTTTCTGTTCTTCACAGTTCCCTGAGCAACCTCAATCAACTCCTGAGCCTGGAGCGTCCTGAAATAGGCTTTTTTTACCTCTAGGACAAGTTCGGCCTGTTCAGCCAGAATACTCTCCTTAAAGTAGACCAGTTCAGAGCGCCGGGCTGCACTTTGATGGGTAGTACGACCAAAGTCCAACAGATCCTGATAAACATTGGTTGAGATAGCCATGTCGTCAGGAAGTGGCGAAGATGCTAAGCCGCGAAGCGCAAAAGCATTTCCTGAACCTGACAAACCCTGCTTGACAATCCCTCCAACATCCACTTGTGGAAAGCGATTTGAGCGGGCTTGCTTAATACGAGCCTCTGCTGCTGCTATCTCTAATTGAGCTGTGCGCAACCGTGGATGATGAACAAGAGCTGTTTTAATGGCCTCGTCCAGACTCAAAAACCGTCCCTTTTCAGGAGCTTGATCTGCTGTGGTGGCCACACCACTAAACAATGCTGCGACCAAGACGGCTAACTTCAATTGCATGATTTACTCCTTTCGCGCTTCAGATCGTATTACATTAACTTTCCTGCCCTCAGTGAGAAAACCTCTTGTCGCCACCACGACGTTTTCACTACCGTCAAGACCCTTTTTGACCTCGATCTTGATGCCATCAGTGAAGCCAGTTTTGACCTGAACCTTTCTTGCTATGCTGTCCACCACGCAGTAAACGAATTCCCTGTCCCCTTCAACCTGTAGTGCCTCAGCGGGAATGCTGATTGCCCTCGGGCGTTCCTCCAGTAGCAGTGTCACTCGACCGAACATCCCGGGGCGGAGAAGACGCTGGGGATTAGAGATATCGATCTGGGTCTTCATAGTGCGGGTGGATGGGTTGAGCGCTGTGGCAAAGCGGGTCACTTGCCCCTCAAACTTCTTGCCGGGCAGGGCATCGACTGTGATGACGGACGCATCGCCTACCTGAACAAATGGAACCTCTGACTCTGGGACATCGAGAAACAGGCGAAGCCTATCCATGCTCGCCAGAGTGATGATTGGCTGCACATCTCGCGAGGTTGTGGCAGCCTGGATGAGGGCTCCTTCATCCACGAACCGTGCCGTCACTACCCCACTGAACGGGGCTTTGATCTCGGCGTAAGCCATTAAGGTCTGCACACGATGGAGAATTGCTTCAGACTGCTTAATCTTGCTAAGGACCTGTTTGATTCTACTTTTTACGACTTTAACTGTTGCTTCGGCAACTCGGAACTTTTCCTTGGCCTCATCAACTGTTTGTTGAGACATTACATCCGGCTCTGTCTCACGAATCGCTTGAAGTCGCTTATAAGTAATCTCCCCAAGTTCATAATTGGCTCTGGCACTTTCAAGCTCCGCTTGAGCGTTCTCCAGATCGGCCTTCACGCCATCTCGTTCTGCTTCGGCTTCCTTATATTGGCTCAACATCTCAGGCACCTCGAGCTTAGCGATCACCTTGCCTTTTTTCACTCGGTCGCCTATATCTACTTTAATCCATTCGAGATAACCACTAACCTTGCTGTGTATGGTCGTTTCCTTAAACGCCTCGAACTCGGCCGGTATGGTAATTCGGCGTAGCAGATCTTCTCGAAAAGGCTTTGCAATCTCGACACCCACCACGGACCGGGCATGCGAGTCCTCTTGATCCTGAACCTGGATGGAGACTACATCTCCCTGGGGTTGGCTGCTGCAACTCATCAACGAGGCGACCGATACAAAAATAACCGTCCACCCCAAAAATCCACTGACGAACAAGAGGGTGTTTTTTTTCTTTTCGGCTACCATCTCATGTATTTCCACTCCCTAAACCTTAACTTCAATTGACTGTCGCTGTGGCAGCTCCCCAAAATCCTCCACTGCCCTCCATTAATGAACAATAAAACTAGACACTCAGGGCTCTCTCTTGAGCGTAACATAGAGGCAGGGCACCACGAGTAAAGATAGAGAAGCGGCACTGATGACCCCTCCGATAATAGCCCGCGCCAAAGGAATGTTCGCCTCCGCCCCTTGTCCTCCGATGGCCATCGGTGCCAAGCCCAGGATCGTGGTAAGCGCTGTCATCAGAATCGGGCGCAGGCGCGCCCGTGCCCCGGCACATACCGCCTCCTGCAACGACCCGCCCTGTTCCAGCTGACGGTTAGCAAAGTCGACCAGAAGGATACTGTAGGAAACAACAAGACCCACGACCATTATGATTCCCATCGCAGCCATGATGCTCAGGTGGGTATCTGTCACAAAGAGCATGACACCCACCCCGATCAGCCCTAGCGGCACAGTCAGCAGTACTACAAGGGGATCCAAGAACGAGCGGAACTGGAGCACCAGAACAAGGTAGACCAAGATGACAGCGAGCAGGAATCCTTCTAGAAATTGATCGAGTGCTTCTCGCATCGTGGCAACCTCTCCAGTCAGAACATAGCTGTAACCTGAGCCTACGAACTCGGGACCGCTGACCTCAAAATAGGGACCACGGTCGGAGGACTTGAGAGTTGGCCTAAGTTGGTGAGAACTATCAAGACGTTGTTCAATGTCGGATACTACCGAGCCAATGTCGTAACCTGGCAGGACCGAAGCATAGATATCGGTCACCCGAGTGATGTTTCTATGGCTAATAACTGCTGGACCTGTTTTTCGACTCATCTTGACCAGAGTGCGCAGTGAAACCGGGGGAGTGTTGTCACTTCCTTTGATGGGGATATCCTTCAGCGCCTCCATCGAAAACAGTTTATCCTCAGCATACTGCGCCCCGATGAAGTAGTGGTTCCCAGTCTGCTCATCGATCCAGAAGGCAGGGTCGAAGCCAATGCTAGAGTTGGTGGCCGTAACCAGATTCTTCATGATGTTTTCCACGTCGATCCCAGCCAAAGCCGCTTTTACCCGGTCAATCTCAATGTGGATGATCGGATAATCCATTCGTTGTGCGATCCGGACGTCAGTCGCACCTTTCAGCTGTTCGACCTCGCCTGCAATGATCACCGCAATACGATGAGAGGTCTCGAGGTTGCTCCCAGAAACCTGGATATGGATGGGAGCGGGCTCACCCATGTTCAGGGCCGCGGTCAACATTCCGCCCGTATCGAAGGAAAACTCAACACTCGGAAAACGCTCATTGAGTTTACTACGAAGCCGATCGACGTACTCAAAGGTTCCCGGTAGGTCTCGCTTATTCTTGAGTTGGACTAATACGAACGCATCCATGGGACCCGTGTTGGGAGTATAGGCGGCCGGCCAATCCATCAAGACCCCAATGTTCGTGATTAACATTCGAAGATTGGACTCCGGATGTCGTTCTTCTTTCCAGGGATCCGGTTGGCCTATCTCGTTGATGAGAACTTGTTCGATCTCAGCCAAAGTAGCTTCCGTCCTCTCAATTCGAGTACCCGAAGAGAGACGAACTAAAATCTGAAACTGACCAGCATCGACCGAAGGGAACAACTCCTGTCCGGTACTCAGCAGAAGGAACACAGAGAGGACACAAAATAGAGCTGCGACAATCAGAACCCCCCAGCGCACGCCCAGCAGTCTTTGGACTAGCTGGGCGTAGAGTGCGGCCATTTCTGGAGTCGTGCTCTTTGCCTGTTTTGAACCCCAATTACTCCCTTTAAGAAGTCGGGCACATAAGGCTGGCACCAGAGTCATAGCAAACAGGTACGATGCGCCCATAGCCAAAGTAGCAGCGATAGCGACAGGACTGAACAGATAGCTAGTAATTCCGGAAAGGAAGATCACGGGGAAAAACACTACACAGAAAGTGACGGTTGAGATCAGTACGGGACCAGCCACCTCTGTGGCTCCGTTCAGCGCCGCCTCAAATGCGTCCTCTCCTTCCTCGATGTGCCGCACTATTGCTTCGACCACAACGATGGACTGGTCGACCAAGATACCCATTACCAAGGCTAATCCACCGATTGTCATGGCGTTCAGAGTGGCTCCGGAGAAGAAAAGGCCAACCACGGCTGAGAGGATAGCCAGAGGAAGGCTGACTAGAACCACCACCGTGGAACGCCACCTGCGTAGGAACAACAGCACCACCAGAGCAGCGAAGCCTGCTCCGAGAAGCCCCTGGAGCTGAAGCGCCTTAAGGGAACTACGAACATAGACAGACTGGTCCAGTACAACTTCGAGGGCCAGATCACGGGCACGGGGGTCCATCTCCCGAAGACGTTGCAGAATTCGTTCGAGATTCCGTTCGATAGCATCCACAATCTGGATAGTATTTGCCCCCGGCTGGCGATAAATGGGGATATAGACCTCCCGACGGCCGTTAATCCGTACAACATTAGTCTGAATCTGGCTTGAGTCCTTGACTTGGGCTACATCCCGCATCATCACCAGAACACCCTGCCGGACAGCGATGGGCATGTCATTCAGATCTTCCACCTCTGGCGGCATGGAATTGGCAAAGATCTGATAGTCGATGTTACCCATCTTAATATTCCCAGCCGGGATAAAAACATTCTGCTTCTTGAGGGCCTGGACCACATCCATGGGCGAAAGTCCTCGGGCTTCCAACTTCTCCCGGTCAACATAGGCCAGAATCCTCCGCAGCTTGCCACCGTAAACCGCTGGCGCGATGACACCCTGAATCGATTGCAATCGATTGCGGAGTTCATAGTAAGCGATGTCGTAGAGTTCCTTTTCATTCATGCTCGGGCTCGAAACACTGACCAAGCAAAGAGGCACAGATGCCGTTGGATCAAAAGGCATGACCATTGGAGGGATGGTTCCCGGCGGCAAGTAGAACATATCACTGACGGCGTAAGAGGTAACTTGACTCATGGCCGTCTCCAAGCTGATCCCCTCGCGGAAGAAGTCCTTGACCACCGAGACACCTAGCATCGCTTTGGCCTCCTGGTGCTCGATGCCCACCGACTGCCCAGTCCACCGCTCTAAACGGCTCATAATGTCGCGTTCCATTACCTCCGGCGGCATGCCCGGGTAAAATGTCACAATCTGTACCGCCGGCGTTTTGAAAATTGGCAGCAGGTCTGCAGCGATCTTACGAAACGAATAGAACCCCAACACCACAGTCACCAAAGCCACAACGACAATGATGTACGGGTTCCTCAGCGCTAGTTTAATCATGAAATTACTTCACTCAGTGTTTCGTTCCATATGTACGATGGTGTTTGCGGATGGGGATTTTGAGGCTAGATCAAGTAACGAGGAGGAGACGATGCGAGGCATCGTCGACGAATCGACCACAAAGCCCTTCTTCCTAAAGGCTAGCGGCGGTGCGGCGTCGTGCTCGCCACAAACGTTACTGTATTTATGATACGAAACACTAAGTGGGCTGCCTCTCACGGTTCTCCGGTGGGGAGAAAATCAGTCCTCGATTAACAATTCGCCTGCTCTGCGGGCTGCCTTCAAGACCGCCTTGATCAAAGTAACTCGCAGCTTGCCTTCTTCTAGTTCTAAAATCCCATCAATGGTACATCCAGCTGGTGTGGTAACCGTATCCTTGAGCAAGGCAGGATGGCGGCCGGTGTCGAGAACCACACGGGAGGCTCCCAGCATAGTTTGCGCTGCTAGAAGTGTTGACACGTCGCGCGGTAGTCCCACCTTGACTCCAGCCTCAGCCAACGATTCTAGAATGATATAGATAAAGGCAGGACCACTGGCCGAAAGCCCGGTAACGGCGTTCATGTGTTTCTCATCCACTACCACCGTCTTACCCACGGTTTCAAACAACCTGCGCGCCGTCTCGAGGTGAGGTCCACCCGCTGATTTACCTCGACAGATCCCGGTCATCCCATCACCAACCTCACAGGGAGTGTTCGGCATGGCCCGCACCACCGGAATCCCGGATCCTAAGGATTCTTCGATATAGTGTGTGGGAACGGAAGCCGCAATGGAAATCACCAACCTGTCGGGTTTGAGTTGAGAAGTAATCTCCCGACAGACCTCTCGTACAGTCGGTGGCTTTACACAGATCAAGATGACTTCGGCCCGCCGAACCGCTTCCGCATTGTCGGTGATCACGGGAATCTGGAATTGACTGCTCAATACCTCCGTTTTCTCCGAGTGCCTGACTGTGGCCACGACCTGTCCAGGAGTCAGCAGACCCTGCTTCAGGAGAGCCTCCAACAGGATACCTCCCATTTTACCCAATCCCAACAAGGCAATACGCTTGTCAAAAGTAAGTTTTGTCATACCCGACCTATAGTGAAGTATGGAAAGCCAAGCAGTCAATAGGGATTAGGCTGCATACTCACTTCTGCTGCCGATAGCACTCGGCATAAGTACGTCTGAGTGGAGCCAGGCAGTAATTTTCGATCAGACCTAGCAGTAAGTCTTTCCGACCCATCAGGGAGTCTTCGTGTCTTGGATTGAACGGGAAGGAGAGACGAACAATATCCGCTTTTTCTTCGCGCACATCAAGAGACACGAAGCGCCCCAGGCGGGGCTCAAAGGGAAGCAGATCTGTGTAGGTGAAGCGATCAAAATCGGGGTCAGTCTAGGGTTTCTCGTGGCGACTTCGCCAGTAGTGGTTTTTTAGTTTTTCCAAAAAGGAGTCGTAGTCAAACCCGGCAGACTTATTATTGACACTGGACTCAATATAGATTCGTTCATCCTTTGAAACCGCACCGACACCATAAGTCACATCCAATTCTTTCTCGCGAGCGAACTTGATACGGTGATTCCCGAAACCATGAAATCGCTTCAGCTCAGCCTCTACGCCGAGCGCTAGACCGTCTTCTTCAGTCACATACTTTCCCTTCAAACGTTCATACCAGTCGTCGATAATCTCGGCTAGAACACGATCGAGTTGTTTTAGTTTTTCTTCCTGGCGACCGGTCAAGACACTCCATTGTCCGGAATTGTTACCGAAAAGTAAATAAGGTACATTACAAGAAGATGCGGAAAGCTCACAGCATGTTGGTCTGTATACTCGTCACGCTGATTGTTTGCGCATTTCAACGGGAACCGCAAATACGTGTCGAGGTTGAGGCGGTTAACGTTCTCGTTACGGTCACAGACAAAAAGGGTCGATTTGTGATTGATCTACCTGAAAATCGTTTCCAGGTCTACGAAGAGGGGATTCAGCAGAGTATCACCAATTTCAGCTACCAGACCAATCTTCCACTCCTGATTGCTTTACTGATCGATACCAGTTCAAGTGTACGGATGAAGCTGGATTTCGAAAAGACAGCAGCAACTTACTTCGTTTATTCTGTAATGAGACCTCGAGATCAGGCGCTCCTAGTGGAGTTTGATCATGGTGTTTCACTACTTTACGACTTCACCGACCGACCGGGCGCCATCGCAAAGGAGATCCAGACCCTCCGGGCTGGTGGAGGCACCGCCCTTTTGGACGCTATCTATGTGGTGTGCCGAGAAAAACTCACTGACCGTTCCGGTAGAAAAACCATGGTGGTTGTCTCCGATGGAGTCGATCTCAACAGCGAGCACTCGCGGAAAGAAGTTCTGGAAATAGCGCATCGTTCTGGAGTCACCATCTACGCCATAGGAACGACGCGTTTTGGAGCCGATCAAGAACATGAGGGTGAAGAAATGCTGGAAAAGCTAGCCGTGGAAAGCGGTGGGCAAGTTTTTTTCCCCTACTCGGCTGAACGACTGGCCGAGGCCTTCGATCAAATCAGTGAAGAACTTCGCAGTCAGTACAGCCTCACCTATATCCCCACCGATGCGGCCAAAGATGGCCGGTTTCGAAAGATTAAGGTCAAAATCATCAAGGACCGAGAACTCGACATTCGCCACCGCGCAGGTTACTACGCTCCGACAGGATAGTGAGTGTGTTGATGAACCCATCGTCAAGTCGAGCAGCCCGTGGTAAAAGTCGTGTGGAGTAGCACGCCAGGGATCCGCGGTCTCTAGCTAGCTTGACCGAAATTCGTCGGAGACAATTCCAATGGACAGATCAGATTCTATTCCTTTCGGATCGTGTTTCTCGTGGCCAAAGCCAGCTCCTGGAGGCTTCCAAACAGTCCTACTGAGCAGCGGACGGGCGGCGTGCAATTACCCCAGTTTCTCCGGTCAGGGATGCTCTAAAATGGTCAGTATTTCTGAAAGGTTACGGAGGATCCACCGGGGAGATACTAGAGGTGATACCCGTTGATCCACCTCAACCAACCAAGCAACTTGGAAACCGGCTATACCTCCCCCATAGACATCAGCCACAGGATCATCCCCAACATATAAACAACGCTGAAGATCAAAACCACTTTTTTCTCTTACGACTTGGAAGAATCTTTCGCTGGGCTTACACCAACCCACCTCCTCGGAAATAAAGATCTGTGTGAAGCACTCCTCCAACCCAAACTTTTGCAGAGCTTGGCGAGCCGTTGCCGCATGATCGAAGTTCGACACCAAGATCAGAGGATGTCCCCGAAGTTTTCCCAGTACCTTTTTTTTTCCCGGCGGACAATACATGATCCGGGACATCTCGTTCATATGCACTTCAACCATCAAAGTGGCTGCATCATTATCTCCTAGACCCACTAGTTCTTGCAGAATCTCAAAGCGTCTGAAGGATGAGAATTCACGCTGCTCTTGCTGCCGCATCTTTCCAACAATCTGTCGACTTTTCAAGAATTCTTCAAGAAATCGTTCATAGGAAAATACCAGCCTAAACTCTTGCTTCAACCGACGGTAAACTTCGACGCTGGTGGTGCGAAAGTGTTGGTCTTCGAACTCAACTTTCGGCAACAGGGAATAATCAAAGTGAAGGAGTGTGTTAAAAAGATCTGATCAAAAAAAATGGCTTCAAATTTCATTCTATTTTTCCGGTTTTTGATCGGTTAAAATAGCATTTTTCACAACGATTTACTACCGAGGCGCAAGAGTTACAGCAAAGGAAAATTGCGTGGAGTCACTCTCCAGGGGTCTGGAGTCGATACTTAGACATCGGCGATTTCGGGGAGAGACAACATCCAGTGGTACAATCCTGCCCTTCTGGTTGAAGCTGCTCAGGACAAGTTCGGACCTGCGACCAAGCTGATGAACTTTGACAACCGCTTTTGAAACGACTACATTCGTGAAAGAAAAAAATGTAATGTTGCCTCAAGAGTTTGTACTACAAGTGAAGTCGACCTAACGACCAAAAAGTTTTAACAAAACTGCAAAGGATGGGAGAGACATCACATGACTGAGTTTGTTTCTGTTGCGAAAACTGGCGACATCTCTGCTGGCCAAGGGCGAGTTGTAGAGGTGAATGGGAAACCCATTGCACTTTTCAACGTAGATGGAACCTATTTCGCCATCGATAATATCTGCCTGCATCAAGGTGGCCCTCTTGGGGAGGGGGCATTAGATGGCAAGGTCGTTACCTGCCCTTGGCATGCCTGGACTTACGATGTCAGCACAGGAGAGTGCACCTTTAATTCCTCAATCCGCGTGGACCGATTCGAGGTCAAAGTCGAAAATGGGGAAGTCAAAGTAACAATATAACCCTGCGATCAGGCGCCCACCGCTTTCTCTGTCTTGGTCTGGAATTGTGGCTCTAATTCCACTTCCAGTGAAAGCACGAAGCGATTGATCATGTTGAAAAAACCAATCAGGATAATCATCTCAACCACCTGATCGGAAGTGAAATGGTTGTCAAGCTGGGTCCAATACTCCAATTGTGGAATCTCATCGGGCTCAAAGGTGATGAGTTTAGTGAGTTTGAGAACTTCCTTTTCGTAGTAAGTGAAAAGATCACTCTGGGCGTAATCGTCCATAGCTTGAATCTGTTCCTGTGTCCAGCCGGCCTTTTTGGCTAGTTCCGTGTGGTGAGAGACTGTGTATTTACATTTTTCTAGCTTGCAGGTCTTTAAGATGACCAACTGACGAATCTTTTCACTCAGATTGGTATCGCCCAGGAGCCTGCCATAAAGATCCGCCACAGTCTGCAAGAAATTGTCGCTGTGAGCCAGGGTCTTGATGAAATTGGGAATAAACCCAGTTCGATCCTCCACTTCGGCGTAGACCGCCTTTATCTTTTCGTTGGCTGCATCCAACTGCACAGGTAAGTATCTTGGCATCACTCCCTCCGAGATTTCGAGTCTTAACCCCGTCAACTTCTAAATACAGTGTAAAGCTATCAACCGATTGCCATGTGTTTCATTCGATGTATTTCCTGGATGTGATCAACGGTCAATGGTTTGTGGGAAGCGCTCTTTCTTGAGCGCCGCAAACTGTTGGTCAGCAAGATAACTGGAGCGTACCAGTGGACCGCTCTCGACATGATTAAAACCGATCTGCTCGCCAACCTGCTTCCAGTAGCGAAACTCATCCGGGTGATAATAGCGCTCTACGGGTAGGTTCCAGCTTTTCGGACGCAGGTACTGGCCCACGGTCAAGATACTCACCCTTCGATTGACCAGGTCGCGCATCACTTGTTGGATCTCTGCGGCCGTTTCTCCCAAGCCGACCATCATTCCTGTCTTGGTCGTGATTTCCGGGGCTAGTTTCTTAGAACACTCCAGAACCCACAGAGAGATCTTATAGTCCCCACCTCCCCGCGCCTTGGGATAAAGTCGAGGAACAGTCTCGATGTTATGATTGAGGATCTCAGGTTTGGCATCGAGCACTGTTTCTAAGGCTTTTCGGCAGCCCTTAAAGTCAGGGATCAGGACCTCAACGATACACTCAGGACTCCTTTTGCGGATTTCGCGGATGGTTGCCGCAAAAATTCCAGCACCTCCATCCTCCAGATCATCCCGGTCCACCGAAGTGATCACGGCATGTTTTAGACCCATCACCTCGACTGCCTGCGCTACACGCTTCGGCTCCTGCCTATCCAACTGGAAAGGTTTTCCCTTACTAACCGCACAGTAACGGCATCCTCGGGTACAGATATCGCCTAGGATCATAAACGTCGCTACCCCATGGCCCCAACATTCCCCCATATTGGGACACATCGCTTCCTCGCACACCGTGTGTAAACTTAAACCGCCGATGATTTTTTTAAGTGCGTGTACCTGCTCTCCGAAGGGAGCCCGAACTCTCAACCAGGAAGGATGTTTGCCCGGGAGTCTGCTTTTCGTTTGATCCTGCATCTGCGCTTAACAATAGCAAATTTGGGCCTAATTGCACAGAGCTGCTAGTGTCCCCCTGACCAAGAGGCTGACCAAAGTCACCTCCGCTCCGCAGAACACCAGCACCTGTTTGTTACAATGTGAGCCGCCAACAGATGATCAGGTTGGTGTTTGTCTGGTCCTGGTTTTCACCGGTTGGTGGCGACAGGACACCAGGATGTCCATTGCCGACAATTGCGCTGGACAACGCGATCCAAATACGTTTTGGGAGATTAGTTGCTCCTTATTTTGCCGAAATCACGGCAGGAGGGGATGGTTACCTTCAGTCACTGGCTGGATCCTGGCCGAAAGAGTCCCACTCAAGATGTATTGTTCGTATACTTAAAACTGCCCAAAGAGATCGTACGAGGGCAGTTTTCGGTTAGATCTTCCTAGTGGTACTACTATTGCGGGATTTCCTCCATGTCGGGATCGCGCGAAAGGGTCACGTTCAAGTCATCTGATAAGCCATCACCGCCGCTTGACAGAGGGCTCTACACCCCTTACCTTGAGTGGGCCGGGCGATCAGAAAACGCCCTTATTACCCTGGAACTGCAGGCCACAATCGGAGAGGGTGTGTAACAACATGACCAACCAGTACTTCCAAAACGTCCTGGTCGTGAAGTGGGAGAAGGTTGTCTCAAGTTGTTGCCCTGTCAACATTGTTAACTGGATCATTACGACTCGGGATAGCACAATCCGAAAGCGCAAGAACATCTCCGTCAACCACCTAAGTTAATGACCTTCTTTACCGCACAAACGGCCTTCTATTATATGGCGACGGCTAGCATCACGAGCGCTCTCTTAGCCGTGACGCGAAAGAATCCTGTCCATAGCATGCTTTGGGTGCTGGCCTTATTCCTGCACGTGGCAGGCATCTTCTTGTTGTTGGGCGCGGAGTTCCTGGCAGCGGTACAGGTCATTGTTTACGCAGGCGCCATTTTGGTTTTCTACCTCATCGTCCTGATGCTTCTCGACCTGCCGAGCGAGGAGGCTCGGCCCCGGTTCGGCGCCCATTGGCCGTTCGCCGCTGCCGGTGGACTGGGTCTGGTGATAGCCGGGGCCTGGATCGCCCAGATCGAGAAGCTCGACCCTGTTAGAACGGGAGCGGCGCCAGTTGCTGCAGGTATAGCATCGGAAGCTCCGCCTCCGGGCAGTCTATCGCAGGTGGGCATGGCTCTCTTCGGCCCATTCGCCCTACCCTTTGAGATAACCTCACTGGTCCTCCTCGCCGCCATCGTAGGGGCGGTCGCGGTCGCAAGGAGGAGGGAACGATCATGATTGTTCCCCTGGGCGGGGTTCTGGTCTTGAGCGCCGTCCTCTTTGGGATCGGAGTATTCGGCTTTCTGGCCCGGCGCAACATCATCCTGATGCTGGTCTCTGTTGAGATAATGCTCAATGCAGTGAACCTCAGCCTAGCCGGATTCAGCCAACACTTCGGTGACCAACGCGGCCAGGTCCTTGCACTCTTCGTGATTGCCGTTGCAGCTGCAGAGGCAGGAGTCGGTCTTGGTCTTGTGATTGCCTTGAACCGGAACAGGCCTGGTGCCGGCGTGGGTGACCTGACCCAGCTCAAATGGTGACTACGATGGAAACAAACGGCATCTTGGTTTCGCTCATGCCACTACTCACAGTACTGGTGCCGGCCGTGGGTGCACTCCTCATCGCTTTCACTGGGGAAAGGCGAGCCAATTTGAGAGAGTTCTGGTCCGTTGCTGCCGGTGTCCTGATGTTTGCCCTTGTAGTGGGCATGATCCTGGAGGTCCGGGCTGGCGACACGCCGGAATGTGTACTCTTCCGTATTCTCCCCGGAATTGAACTAGCGTTTCAGGTGGATACCTTTCGGCCTGCTCTTCGCCTCGGGGGCATCGCTACTATGGATCTTGACCTCGTTTTACTCGATCGGCTATATGCGTTCTCTTCAAGAGCACGCTCAAACCCGCTACTTTTCCTGCTTCGCTCTGGCTCTTTCTGCCACCGTGGGGGTGGCCTTCTCAGCCAATCTGTTCACCATGTTTCTGTTTTACGAGGCCTTGACCCTGGTTACCTACCCCCTGGTGGGCCACAAGCAGACGGCCGAAGCCAAGGCAGGCGCCCGCAAATACGTTATTTATCTACTGGGTGCTGCCAAGCTGTTCCTCCTGACCGCCATTATCCTGACCTACAATGTAACCGGAACCCTGGAGTTTCGCAAAGGCGGGATCCTGTCGGTTGAGCAGATCAGAGAACATCCTATCCTTCTCTATGTGATCTTCGCGCTGTTCCTTTTCGGATTCGCAAAGAACGCACTTATGCCGCTGCACAGCTGGCTGCCGGCAGCCATGGTGGCCCCCACCCCTGTGAGCGCCTTGCTACATGCCGTGGCCGTCGTGAAAACCGGAGTGTTCTGCACGCTGAGGGTCTTTCTATTTGTTTTCGGAACTGGCGCGATACACGATCTCGGCGCGGACCACTTGGCACTAGGAGCAGCCTCGGTCACGATCATTCTTGGGTCGCTCCTTGCGCTTGGGCAAGACAACCTCAAAGCCCGACTGGCTTTCTCCACCGTCAGTCAGCTCTCCTATATCATCTTGGGAGCGGCGCTCTTGAACCAGAACGGGATGCTAGGCGGGATAGCCCATATCACCAACCATGCCGTGTCGAAGATTACCCTCTTCTTGTGCGCCGGCTCTATTTACGTATCATCACATAAGACCGAAATTAGCCAGATGTCTGGTCTTGCCAAGCGTATGCCGTGGACCATGGCTGCGTTTGCTCTTGCGTCCCTGAGCGTGGTGGGCATTCCTCCTACCTCCGGATTCGTCTCCAAGTGGTACCTGGTACTAGGTTCGGTAGAGCAACACAGCCTTACTTTTTTAGGGGTACTTCTAGTGAGCTCACTTCTCAACGCTGCGTACCTGGGACCGGTCGTGTATAAGGGATACTTCGAAGAGTCACCGCAGGCACAGGAAGAGGTCCGCGAGGTTCCCTGGATGGTTGTGCCCTTGACAATCAGCGGGGCCGCAAGCTTGCTCCTAGGCCTTTATCCGAACCCTGTACTGGAGCTAGCCGGGGGGGCTATACCGTGATTTTTTTTCAAAAGTCCCTGGAAGATCCAGTCCGCTTGGCCCGGCTCAAATATTGGTTCTATATGGGCCTGGCGGCGGCGGCTCTAGCAGAAATCGTTGTGCCGGTTGTCTTCCAGGCCGATCATCCCCACTTCTCGTTTGAGCGTTTCCCAGCTTGGGGATCGCTCTATGGATTGGTCTCCTGTCTCGCGATCGTAGTCGTGTCTAAATTGATCGGGAAGGTGTGGCTCACTCGCCGCGAAGACTATTATGACTCTTGAGTGGATCCACCCAGGGCTTTTGCTGATCCTAGGCTCTTGGGGATTACCCTTCCTTCAAGGCCGTGCCAAACGGTTGGCTATGCTCCTCCTGCCTGCCGGGTCACTGGCTATCTGCCTCAGCATGACGCCAGGCAACTATGGCGAGGTCAGTTTCCTCGGACAGGTTCTTGTGTTTGGTCGAGTGGACAAGTTAAGTCTAATCTTCTCCTATGTCTTCTCGATCATGACCTTTCTCGGCATGGTGTACGCCCTCCATGTGAAGGAGGATGCTCAGCACGTAACGGCACTGACCTATGCGGGGGCTGCACTCGGGGTGACGTTTGCTGGGGATCTCCTCTCCCTGTATGTGTTCTGGGAACTCCTGGCGATCTCATCGGTGCTTCTGATTTGGCAGTGCCGGAAACCGGCTGCGGTGGCAGCCGGTTTCCGCTACCTCCTGATTCACGTCTTTGGGGGGCTTATCCTCCTGGCAGGAATTATACTGCACTGGTCCCAAACCGGGTCGATCGCCTTCGTGGAAATGGGTCCTTTTGCCAGCGGGCCGGCCTGGGTTTTGATCCTGTTGGCCTTCCTGCTCAACGCCGCGGTACCGCCCCTTGGAGCATGGCTCCCGGATGCCTATCCGGAAGCTACGGTCACGGGCGCAGTCTTCATGACTGCTTTCACCACCAAGTCCGCAGTCTACGTCTTGATTCGGGGCTTCCCCGGATCCGAGCTTCTGGTCTGGCTGGGAGCCGCAATGGCCGTCTACGGTGTGGTATACGCTGTGTTGGAAAACGACGCGCGCCGTTTGCTAGCCTACCATATCATAAGCCAAGTTGGCTACATGGTCTGCGGAGTGGGAATCGGGACCGCACTGGCCCTAAACGGCGCTGCAGCCCACGCATTCGCGCACATCATCTACAAAGGTCTCCTCTTCATGGGAGCCGGCGCCGTCCAGGAGGTGACTGGACACAGAAAACTAAGTGATATGGGTGGGCTCTACAAGACCATGCCGATCACCCTCGGCCTCTATCTGGTAGGCGCCTTCGCCATTTCAGCCGCGCCTTTCTTTAGTGGTTTCGTGAGCAAGTCCATGGTGGTCTCTGCCGCCGGTGATTCCCACCGAACGCTGGTTTTTCTCATGCTCACTCTAGCGTCTTCCGGAACGTTTCTTCACACGGGCCTTAAACTCCCATACTACATGTTCTTCGGCAAAGATTCAGGCCTACGCGGCCAGGAGCCACCTAGGAACATGCTTGTGGCTATGGGCTTGGCTGCAATTGTGTGCATAGGGATAGGGATCTTCCCTGGCCTACTTTACCGGTACCTTCCTCAGCCGGTCGACTACGCCCCATACACCTTGCAGCACATCACGGCCACCTTGGGAATGTTGGGCTTCACAGCCCTGGGTTTTTTCCTGCTGCTCAAACATCTCGACCCTGAGCCCAAGATCAGCCTTGACACAGACTGGTTTTACCGCAAAGGTTTTTCGGCCGCCATAGGCCTAACCCAAAGCCCACTGAAACGTCTAGAGTCTAGCTTTGTGGGGGAGATCTATGAGGCTGTCGTGCGGCGTCTCGTGTTAGGTGGTGCGGCTCTCATGCGCAGGTTTGACACTCACGTCGTTGATTCCACAGCGCTGGGCATAGGTCGATTGACCCAGGCCTTCGGTCAAATTTTGAAGACCACGGTAAGCGGCAACACCCAACACTACGGGTTAATCATGATTGCGGGTGTCTTATTGTTGCTCGTTCTAGCAGTACTTGCACTATGACAGCTTCCCCGATTTTGACAGTCATAACCTTTCTGCCTCTCGTCGGCGCGATCCTTATACTGCTCTTTCGCAGCGAGCAGCTATCGCGCTGGATTGCACTGGCCACCACGCTGGCCACCCTGGCTGTCTCGACCCCGCTCTACTGGAGCTTCGACAAGACCTCAAGCACCCTGCAATTCGTCGATTCTGCGGACTGGATCCCGACGTGGAACATCTCCTATCGAATGGGTGTGGACGGACTCAGCCTCCCATTTATCTTCCTCGCAGCGCTCCTAAGCCTCCTGTGTGTTGGTGCCTCATGGACCGCGGTCAGCACGAAAGTACGAGAGTTTTACGGGGTGCTCCTATTTGCCGAAACCGCAATGATCGGGCTCTTCGCTGCTGCAAATCTTTTTCTTTTCTTTATCTTCTGGGAACTCATGATCATCCCCATCTTGATCCTCATCGGTGTCTGGGGCGGCTCAGAACGAGTCTACGCCGCAGTCAAGTTTTTGCTTTTCACGCTGGCCGGCAGTGTGTTGATGTTGGTGGGCATAATCACCCTCTACCACACTTGCGGTACTCTGGACTTCAAAGCCCTTGCCAGATTTGGGCTTCAGCCCGAGCTACAGGCCTGGCTCTTCCTAGCATTCCTGACTGCCTTCGCCGTCAAGGTACCCATGTTCCCAGTGCATACATGGCTCCCGGACGCTCACACCCAGGCTCCTACCGCGGGGAGCGTGATCTTGGCCGGGATCCTTCTGAAGATGGGGGCCTATGGATTCCTACGGATTTCACTGCCCATACTTCCCGACGCCGTGCAGCTCTTCCTCTATCCAATGCTCGTCGTCTCTGCAGTTGCCATCGTCTATGGCGCCTACGTGACCTTAGCCCAAACGGACCTCAAGCGCCTCATTGCTTATTCGAGTGTCAGCCACATGGGCTTTGTCACCCTGGGTATTTTTACCCTCAACCGCAACGGTGTCGAAGGCGCGATCCTGCAAATGATCAACCACGGAATCATCAGCGCCGCTCTTTTCTTGTGTGTCGGCATAATCTACGAGCGCACCCACACACTGGATATTAAGGAATACGGTGGAGTTGCCAAAAACGCTCCTGCTTATTCCACTTTCTTGGCTCTCTTCTGCCTGGCCGCTGCTGGATTTCCGGGTTTGAACTCTTTCGTAGGGGAGTTCCTCATCATCGGAGGGGCGTTCGAAACCACGGCCTGGCTTGGGGCAATGGCCGTCTGGGGAGTTGCCTTGGGAACAGCTTACTTGGTTTGGCTCTACTACCGGGTCGTCATGGGAGAGATGAACCCAGGCCTTGAAGGGCTCAAACTCGAGCTTAACATCCGTGAGGTGGCGACTTTGGCCCCTCTGGCCTTCCTCGCCTTGTATCTGGGTCTCTACCCTGAGTGTGTGCTTTCCTATCTTCGCGTTCCCGTCGCCGAACTCTTGGCTGCTGGAGCCACGCCATGAACCTAGGTGACCTAACCCTAATCTTACCGGAGCTGATTCTGGTTACTGCCGCATTGGCGTTCATCCTTGCGACGCGCCGAATCCGAAGCGCACCTGTATTCACGGTAGGGGCGGTTTTAGCTGGGCTGGCAGCTGCCTCAAGCTCGGTTTGGCTCCTGCCAGGGACACCCAAGACGGGGTTCGGAGACATGATCATCTTGGACGGCTACTCCCAATTCTTCAAGGTTCTCATCGCGTTTGCCCTAGTCCTCGCTGTACTTCTGTCGGTAAACCGGTACGACGCAGGACATGTTCGGTCCGGTGAGTACCATGCTTTGCTCCTCTTGGCCACGACGGGAATGATGTTCGCGGCCTCAGCCCTCGATTTCCTGACCCTATACTTGAACCTCGAGCTCATGACTCTTTGTTCGTACATCTTAGTTGGGATCACGGTCGAGAAGTCGGTATCAAACGAGGCTGCGGTCAAGTACCTCCTCCTGGGTTCCTTCGCTTCGGCTCTGCTCCTCTACGGGATCGCCCTGACTTACGGAGTTACGGGTACTACGAACTTTACAGGTATTGCCTCGGCTCTCTCAGCGCACGGATTAGGAAATAACCACATCCTTTTGGCGGCGGTTGGTCTGTTGGTCGCGGGGCTTGCATTTAAGATTGCGGCGGTCCCGTTTCATGCCTGGGCGCCGGACGCTTATCAGGGCGCGAGCGCTCCGGTCGCAGCCTTTTTGGCAACCGCCTTCAAGGCCGCTGGCTTTGCCGCACTGGGACGGGTCTGCCTGGTCGCATTGCCTACTGCCCATACTTTACCCGTCGTTCTGATGGGCCTCGCCACGCTCTCCCTAGTCGTGGGAAGTGTCATTGCCCTGTCCCAAACGAACATGAAACGCTTATTGGCATATTCCTCGATTGCACATGCCGGCTACGCCCTTCTGGGCTTGATTTCCGGGACACCCGAAGGAGCTTCGGCTACCATGACCTATGTCTTCCTATATGTCTTCATGACGTTGGGGGCCTTTGGCGTTGTCATCGCACTGGGTGAACGAGGGGAAAGCTTGGACGGTTATCGTGGTATAGCCGCGCAACGGCCAGGAACAGCCGCTCTCATGCTACTTTTCCTCCTTTCCCTGACCGGAATCCCGCCCACAGCCGGATTCGCGGCCAAGTTTCTCGTGATTCTCAGCGTGATCCGCGCAGACCATTTGGTGTTGGCAGTCCTGGCCGTAGTCTGTAGTGTGATCTCGGCCTTCGTCTACCTGCGTGTGGCGGTTCTCATGTACATGAAGGAACCACAGGAACCCGAACCCTCGGGCTACCCGCTGGCGATCTCTGCCGTGCTTGCTGTGGCGGCTCTGGTCACGGTGATCGGGGGAATTTTCCCAGATAACCTCACCTTTTGGGCGGTGGCCCCGTGATGAGAACGAGCACCGGGTTGCGGCGATGGTGCTCTTCCGTATAATGCGTATAGTGTGAAATAGGTATAATGTGAAAACGATGGTCCAGCGATGAGCGAGTACATCGGTATAGCAGTCTGTTTTGCCCTAGCCGGAGGCATCACGACAGCTATGGTGTTACTGGCTTCCACCTTGGGTGAGAAGAAGCCCTCACCCGTGAAGTCAGAAACGTTCGAGTGCGGGAACAAACCCTTCTCTCACCCGAGCGGGAAGTTGGCAATCAAGTTCTATTTGACTGCGATTCTGTTCATCTTATTCGATGTTGAGCTCATCTTCCTATATCCGTGGGCCGTTATCTACCGCAAGATTGGGATGGTGGGTCTAGTAGAGATGGGGGTCTTTCTGAGCATTTTGATGGTAGGCTACATCTACGCTTGGGACAACGGTGCCCTGGAGTGGCAGTGATATGCTGAACGATTCGTTCTTAACCAGTCGCCTAGATAAGGCCCTTGGCTGGGCCCGAAAGTTTTCCATCTTCCAGTACCCCTTTGTTACCGCCTGCTGCGGGATGGAGTATATGGCAACAGCCTGTTCTCACTATGACGTCGACCGCTTTGGAGCGGGCTTTCCCCGGTTTTCTCCGCGCCAAGCCGACGTGCTTTTCGTGGTGGGCACGATCAGTCACAAGATGGCACCCGCCCTCAAACGCATCCACGACCAGATGGCCGAGCCGAAATGGGTCGTTGCTTTTGGAGTCTGCACCTGTACGGGCGGCTTCTATGACAACTATGCAACCGTGATGGGTATTGACACGATCATGCCGGTGGATATCTACATTCCGGGTTGCCCACCGAGGCCGGAGTCCGTTCTGGACGGGCTAATGAAGCTCCAGGAAAAGATTCAAAACCAACACACCACAGGCCAACGATCCGCACCTGAGCCTCGCCCGGACTCCTTCAAACAATGAATAACCCTTCTTTGATTGAGTCTGTCCGTGAACGCTTCCCCGGTGCGGTGTCGACTTCTCACGCCTACCGTGGCGACGAAACAGTCGTTCTGCGCCCGGAGTTTCTCCTCGAGGTCGCACGGTTCCTCAAAGAAGATCCGTCCCTGCGGATGAATTTCCTCATGGACTTGACCGCTCTGGATTACTCCACCTTTGGCAAAAGTCCTGCGCCGGCTTTCTTTGCTTCCTCGGGTATAACGCTGCGTCCCTTATCCGAGATCCCGGATGCGGAACCGTGGCCTGGTCCGCCGGAACAAACACGCTTCGCCGTGGTGTACCACTTCTATTCTCTGAAGCACAAACACCGCCTCAGGCTGGTGGTCTTGGTGGAAGAGACCGAGCCTGAGCTGGATTCCCTGACCGCATTGTGGGCTGGTGCAAACTGGCTCGAGCGGGAGGTTTGGGACATGTTTGGTATCCGATTCCGAGGACATCCCGATTTGAAACGAATTCTGATGTACGAAGAGTTCGAAGGACACGCTCTGCGTAAGGACTACCCCGTGAACAAGCGGCAACCCCTGATCGGTCCGACCAACTGATGGTAATCCGTGGGTCGGTATGTCTTTGGTCTATGGTTCTCCGATGACAACCAGTTCCTCGTGCTTTACTCGGAATCTCATTCGTCGTCGAGGACAGAAACGATGAGCTTGGACCTTGTCCAGGACTGGAATACGGCAACAATTGCAATTACAACGACCACCATTGAGGGTCTGTGGGTTGTTGGGTTGCCGGATATTGCCAATGTACGTGGCCCTAAGAAATATCCTCTTCTGAACACCGAGCATCTTTTTGGAGCGATAGTCCAAAGATCCATTAAGCCCTAGACCCATGAAACCATGCACCCACACACCCACCTCCCCCCCCATGGAGACATCCCAGACGACTTTGAGCAACACCCCGGATCTCGAGACGCGCGATATGATGCTCAACATTGGCCCAGCCCACCCGGCTATGCACGGCATCATTCGGATCGTGGCCGAGCTCGATGGAGAGCAAATCCGAAGCGCCGAAGTAGAAATCGGCTACCTTCACCGTGGCTTTGAAAAAATGGCGGAAGTGGTGGATTACAATGGTGTAGTACCCTACACTGACCGGCTCAACTACGTCTCCCCGCTCATAAACAACATGGGATACTGCATGACCGTGGAAAAACTGCTCGGGATCTCGGTCCCCGAGCGCTGCCATTACATACGGATCATCGTCTCGGAAATTTCCCGGATCACGGACCACCTCACCTGCGTGGGGGCGACCGCCATGGAGTTGGGGGCCTTTAGCGTCTTTCTCTACCTAATCAAGGCCCGCGAGTATCTCTGGGATCTTGTGGAGATGGTGACCGGAGCACGTTTGACAGTCAGCTACTGCCGCGTGGGCGGAGTGAAGGCGGACCTTCCCAAAGATTTTTCCGAGGCTTGCCACAAGGCATTCGAGGAGACACGCAAGGTTCTCGGCGAGGCGGATGGACTCCTCACTCGCAACCGTATCTTCACAGACCGAATGAAAGGAACAGGCGTGATCTCCGTTGAAGACGCCATCTCCTATGGAATCACAGGCCCCTTTCTTCGTGCCAGCGGCGCGGACTACGACGTACGTAAGGACTGCCCATATGCCGTCTACGAGCGGCTGCCTTTCGATGTTCCGGTGGGAACCCATGGGGACAACATGGATCGTTACCTCGTACGTATGGAGGAGATGGAACAGTCTATGCGCATCGTGGAGTCAGCGCTGCGAGACATGCCGAGCGGTCCGATTCTTACAAATCCTGAGACAGGACGGCCCATCCCAGCCGCGGATATGGTGGACCTGGCCAAGGTAGGTAACATAGAGACCATAACAGGTGGATGTGCTGTGGTCGGTCCAACTCTCAGTGGCTCTGGTCGCGCCCAGCATCCCTCGATAGCTGCTGATGAAAAAAGGGCCTTTCTCCCTCCCAAAGAGGACACCTACGGCAACATCGAAGGACTCATGAACCATTTCAAGCTGGTCATGTTCGGCCACGGGGTTCGACCGCCCAAGGGAGAGGTCTACTTTCCTGTGGAAGGGGCGAACGGAGAGCTCGGGTTTTACGTGGTGAGCGACGGAGCAGGACGTCCCTACCGAGTTCGGGTTCGTCCGCCCTGTTTCGCCATCATGTCGGCCCTATCCAAGCTCCTGGTCGGAGATATGATGGCCGATATGATCCCCACCTTCGGATCGGTCAATATGATCGGAGGAGAGCTCGATCGATGAGTATTTTAGATCAGTGAGTCTCACAAATTAAACCCATGAACCTATAAACCAACAAAGAATAATGACCGCGGATTTAGAAGCAAAGGCTCAGCAGATCCTTAAACTTTACGAGCAACCTAAGGCAGCGATGCTACCGCTCTTATGGCTCGTCCAGGAGAATCAAGGCTATGTATCCCAGGAAGCGGAGACTTGGGTGGGACACATCCTGGGTGTGACTCGTTCCCATGTGCGCGAAGCGATCTCTTTCTACACCATGTTCCACACCAAACCAGTGGGCAGACGCGAGCTTCGGGTCTGCACGAGTCTACCTTGTCTTTTGCGCGGTTCTACGGATGTACTGGGTCAAATCAAGGAAAATCTGAAGATTAGCCCCGGGGAGACCAACCCGGGTCAAGAGGTCACCCTCACAGAAGTTGAGTGTTTGTGCGCCTGCGAAATGTCACCGATGGCCCAACTCGACGAAGCCTTCATCGGACCTCTCGAAGGAGAGACCATGGATGCTGTTCTTCGGGCCTCACTCGAAAATCCTGAATACTCGAATCCTTTACCAGAACCTGAACCTTTCATCTCTACCAATGGGCCAGTGCTCTCCATGCGCTTCAAGGATCGGGACGGGACTTGGTTGGAAGACTACCTTGCTGACGGTGGATATCTAGCGGCCAAGAAGGCTCTCACCTCAATGGCCCCAGAACAGGTGATCGAGGAGATCTCCAAAGCCAACTTGCGCGGTCTGGGTGGGGCGGGGTTTCCAGCCGGCAGGAAATGGTCCTTTATTCCCAAAGACACGACCAAACCAAAGTACCTGGTAGTCAATGCAGACGAGGGTGAACCAGGCACCTTCAAAGACCGCTACATCATGGAGCGGGATCCGCACGCCCTAGTCGAAGGCATGATTATTTCAGCCTATGCCATCGGCAGCCACAAAGCCTATGTTTACGTCCGGGGCGAGTACTTCCGGCCGGCTAAACGTTTGCAGCACGCCCTGGATGAGGCCTATGGCCAGGCGTGGTTAGGCAAGAATATCCAGGGGACCGGTTTTGATTTAGACGTTGTCATTCACCGAGGTGCCGGGGCGTATATCTGCGGAGAAGAGACCGCGCTCTTGACATCGCTCGAGGGTGGAAAGGGCTTTCCTAGGCTCAAGCCTCCCTTTCCGGCCATTTCGGGCCTGTTCTCCTGCCCTACCATCGTCAACAATGTGGAGACTCTAGCCTGCGTCCCATTCATCGTGCGGAACGGAGCAAAACATTTTGCCGACATTGGCACGGCCAAACAGGGCGGCACCCGACTCTTCTGCGTTAGCGGACACGTAGCCCAGCCCGGCCTCCATGAGGCGCCGGTCAGCATAACCCTACGGGAACTCATCGCCGCCGCCGGTGGTGTCCGGGATGGCAAGCAGCTCAAGGCCGTCATTCCTGGTGGCATCTCAGCCAAGATACTGACGGCCGATGAGATCGACGTAACCATGGACTTCGACTCCCTTATGGCCGCCGGAAGCATGGCAGGATCCGGAGGAGTGATCGTGATGGACGAGACAACGTGCATGATCGATATACTCTTATCAGCGACCCGGTTCTTCGCCCATGAGTCTTGCGGACAATGCTCACCGTGCCGCGAGGGGACCGGTTGGGTCTATCGCATAGTACGCCGAATCGTCGAGGGGCGTGGGAGTCTGAAAGACCTGGACGACCTCCTCGCCATTGCCGGCGACATGGAAGGGAATACTATTTGTGTCTTCGCCGATGCAGCTGCCTGGCCGGTCCAATCCTACATCACGAAGTTTCGGAACGAGTTTGAGGAGTACATTCAGAGTCACCGTGACACTGGGAAGAAGGAGGTATCCGAATGCCCAGTCTAAGCATCGACAACCGCGACATAAACGTGCCTGAGGGAACCACCGTCATCCAGGCCGCAGAGACACTGGGGATTTACATTCCGCGTTACTGCTACCACCCGGGGCTATCCATCGCGGGAAACTGTCGTATCTGCCTCGTGGAAGTGGAAAGGTTCCCCAAGCTCCAGATTGCCTGTAACACGCTCGCGACCAAGGGGATGGTTGTGCACACCAAAAGCCGCAAGGCCGAAGCCGGCCAGCGCGCTGTGCTGGAGTTCCTTCTAGCCAACCACCCGCTCGACTGCCCGGTCTGCGACCAATCCGGCGAATGTGACCTACAAAATTTCTACATGAATTTTGGGCTCTATAATCCGCGGTTCCGAGAACACAAGGTTAAAAAGAAAAAAGCCGTGCAACTGGGCCCCCATGTAATGTTGGACCAAGAGCGCTGTATCCTCTGTTCCCGCTGTGTGCGCTTCACAGACGAGATCTCCAAGACTGGAGAGTTCGGCATTTTTAATCGTGGGGATCGGGCTGAGTTGGGACTCTACCCTGGCGATGTACTCGATAATCCCTACTCGGCCAACGTGGTAGATATCTGCCCCGTGGGAGCACTCACCGAAAGTGATTTTCGTTTCAAGACTAGGGTCTGGTACCTCTCCAGCGCCCCTACGCTCTGCAACGGCTGTAGCCAAGGATGCAACATGGATATCCATTTCGTGCTCGACCGACCTCATCTGAACAACGGAGCTCGGGTCCTACGCGTCAAGCCCCGCTATAATCCGGACGTCAATCAATGGTGGTTGTGCGATGAGGGGCGCTACGGCTTTGGCTGGCTGGATCAGGCACGGTTGAATAAGGTACGTGGACCGTCAGGAGAGGCTACCTGGGAGCAAGCCCTCACAGAGATCTCAACTGCCTTGAAAGGCTCGGACCAGGAAGAGGCCCTTGGGCGAAACACGGCCAAGGACGAGAGAGGGGCCTACGGTAAAATTGGTGTGATTATCTCCGCCCGACTAACCAGCGAGGAGCTATTTCTGATCCGGGAGATTTTTCAGCGTGTCCTGGGTGCACAAGTTAGCGCCTCTATCGTGGAGGAAAAAGGGTCCTGTGATGACTTCCTGATCAGGGGAGACAAAAATCCGAACACCCTAGGCGCAACCTGGTTGGGCTTGGCGGGTCGAGACACACCAGACGCCAGTCAGATTGTGGACCAAGCATTAGACGGAAAACTCGAGGTCCTGTGGGTCTTCGGTCACGATCTGGTGAAACTTTTCGGGGTAGAGAAAGTCCGAAAGCTCTCAGAAAAATTGCGGCTCTTCGTTTTTTCCGGCACCAACGAAAACCCGACGGTGGCTTTGGCCCATTGGGTCCTACCTACTGCAGCCTATGTGGAGAAGGACGGCACCTTCGTGAACTGCCAAGGTCGAATTCAACGCATCGGGCGAGCCTTTCCGCCACTCCATCACTCCCGAGAGGACTGGCGTATCCTCCTGGAATTAGCCGGGAAATTGGGTCTGCCGCTCGATTGGCACACCCCGGAGGATATCTTCCAAGGGCTTGCCAGTGTGTTAGCACCTTTCCAAGGATTGAGCTATGAAAAGATCGGAGCTCAAGGAGTTGACGTCGAGACGACCAAGTCCACCTCAGGGGCAACTGCACCACAATGGAAATTTTTCTCATAAAGCTCGTGTTGGCGGGGATCGTTTTTTTCGCGGTCTTAAACTTCGCAGGACTCCATACCTGGGTGGAACGGAAACAGTCCGCTCTCATCCAGGACCGGATCGGGGCTAACCGAGCCGACATCTTTGGATTCCGATTCTTGGGAGTCTTCCACGGCATCGCCGATGCGATCAAGATGTTCACTAAGGAGGACATCGTACCTGAGAGAGCAGACAGGACGCTGCACACACTGGCTCCCTTATTCTCGGTCTTCTTCGCTCTGGTGGCCTTTGCCGCAATCCCGTTTGGAGACCGCTTCATCATGGAAAGCGGCCGGATTATAGAACTCCAAGTGGTCAAGCTGGACGTAGCCCTGCTCTACGTCTTTGCCATGCTCTCTCTGGGAGTCTATGGTGTGATTCTTGCTGGGTTTGCCTCGGGCAACAACTACGCAATCCTGGGAGGATTAAGGGCCACCGCACAGATAATCTCCTATGAGATCGCCCTGGGCATCTCCGTCATTGGCGTGGTTATGGTCTACGGGACCATGGATCTGTCTGAGCTAGTGCGGGCTCAAGGCCAGATGATTGGCGGTTGGATCCCTTTCTGGGGTTTCCTAGTCCAACCCGTGGCCTTCGTGGTCTTCATAACCGCAGCACTGGCTGAAACCAAGAGGCTTCCGTTTGACCTGCCGGAAGCGGAGCCCGAAATCATTGGGTACTTCGTGGAGTACAGCGGAATGAAGTTCGGCATGTTCTTCCTCACAGACTTCCTGGAGACCATCATGGTGGCATGCCTGGGAACCACACTTTTTTTCGGCGGGTGGCAGGTGCCCTTCCTCGAACCGAACGGCTTCCACTTCCCTTGGGGAGGTGAGCTCTTGGTCTCCCAATTGGTCTATGTCTTACTCGGGGTTTTGAGCTTCTCGATCAAGGTTGTGATCTTTTGCTGGTTCTTCATGCAAATTCGCTGGACTCTGCCGCGTTTCCGTTACGATCAACTTATGAAGCTAGGCTGGAAGGCTCTCTTCCCGATTTCGGTGGTCAACGTCGTAGTAACAGGCGTGGTACTGGTCTTTTTCGGGGAGGTGCCTTCATGACCGTAAAAGTTGTCCGGAGACCCGAGCTGAATTTCTGGGAAAAACTCTATCTCCCCCAGATCTTTTCGGGCCTTAAGATAACCACCAGACACTTCTTCCGTAACCTTTTTCTCCACATTGCCCACCTTGTGGGTTGTTTCAAGCACTTTCCCGCCTCTGTCACCATCCAATATCCCGAGGAGTTGAGGCCCCTAATGTCGCGATTCCGCAGCCGCCACCGACTCACCCTCCGCGAGGACAACACCCCCCGCTGCGTGGGATGCATGCTCTGCGAGACGGTCTGCCCGGCCAAGTGCATCACCATCGTGCCCGGAGAACACCCTGAACCCCACGTCGAGAAGTATCCACTTCGCTTTGACATCGACCTTGGCGTCTGCGTCTACTGTGGTTACTGCGTTGAGGTGTGCCCTGAGGACGCGATCCGAATGGACACTGGAATTCTGGACATAGCGGCATACTCAAGGGAAGAAATGAAACTAGACATCCATGAACTCATGGACCCCAAGCTTCGTAAACCGATCCACGAATGCAGCCTGAAATTCCCTCACCAGTGCGGGTTAGCCGATGGAAAGATGAGGGGTAGTTGGGAAAAGATAAAGGGTCGTAGGGCAGGTCATTAAATCCACTGAAAAATTTAGATAATAGAACTTGTTATCCTTGGGGTCCAAGTGGGACGATTGGCTTAATAGGCAAGGCAGAATCGACCCGCATTCGCCTCTTCGTGTTGAACCCCAGAACCAAGGAGGACCCTTTACCCTTAACAAGCGCAAGATTCTTAGGAAATGATACTTTTTGTATCATAAGTGATGTCTAGTTTGTTATTTTGGTACTTGAGTTTCACTTTGGGTAACAGCATCTTCACTCAGTTGATGAGTCGTAGGGTCTCGTACCATCGTTCGGCAGCGGGAAGAATTCAGAAGTGACCGGAAAGAGAATCTCCAGCAGTGTTTTCTGCCACATAGCCGTCGCGGCTGGTTTACTGATGATGCTAAGCTCGGGGCCACATACCGTCGCTGAGGCGGCGCCGGCAGGTGGCTCTCCACCTCTTCAGGGAGTCGACTTTTCCAGGGACATTTATCCGATTTTCGAAAAAGCTTGCCACTCCTGCCACGGTCCCCAGCTCCAGATGGCTAGGCTTCGCCTCGATTCGAAAAGGCCAGCCTTTGCCGGAGGACAGTCCGGAGAGACCATTCACCCAGGCAGACCACTGGAGAGTATCCTCTACCAGCGCGTCGCCGGGCTGAACGACCTGGAGCGGATGCCGATGGGCGGGCAGCTGGAGACAGCTGAAATCGAGCTGATTCGTGCCTGGATTGAACAGGGTGCCGATTGGCCGGACGGGGTAAATGTCGCCGATGCGGAGATCCGCCAACACTGGGCATTCGTCTCGCCGCAGCGTCCCCTGTTACCGGAGGTTCGTAGAACGAATTGGCCCGCCAACCCCATTGACTCCTTTATCCTGGCACGTCTGGAAAAGGAGGGACTGTCTCCCTCTCCGCAAGTCGACCGGGTGGCCCTGCTGCGGCGATTGAGTCTCGATCTGGTTGGCTTACCGCCGACGATTAAAGAAGTTGATGCCTTCGTGGCCGACCGGGACCCCGATGCTTACGAAAACCAGGTCCAACGGCTTCTGAACTCACCTCACTACGGTGAGCGCTGGGGTCGGCACTGGCTGGATGCGGCCCGCTATGCCGATTCGGACGGCTTTGAGAAAGACAAGTCTCGCCAAGTCTGGTTCTACCGAGATTGGGTGATCAATGCCCTCAATCGTGACCTGCCTTACGACGAGTTCATCATCGAACAACTGGCCGGAGACCTGCTGTCTCAGCCCACACAAAACCAAATCGTCGGCACAGGTTTTCTGCGGAATTCGATGATTAATGAGGAAGGCGGGATCAACCCGGAGCAGTTCCGAATGGAAGCTATGTTTGATCGCATGGACGCCATCGGCAAGGGTATCCTAGGCATTACGATCCAATGTGCTCAGTGCCACAACCACAAATACGATCCACTCAAACAAGTAGAGTACTACCGCATGTTTGCTTTTCTAAACAACGCGTACGAGGCAAACATTGCTGTATACACCCCGCAAGAACAAATGAAACGAGCGCAAATCTTACGGCACATTCAAGAAATTAATGCCGAACTCAAGCACCGTCATCCAGACTGGGACGAGCAGATGAGACGGTGGGAAGAGACGGTCAAAAAAAACCAGCCGGACTGGGTGGTGGTTCGCCCCACAGTCGAAGACATCTCTACCGGAGGACAAAAGTATCTGCCCCTGGAAGACGGCTCCTTTCTGGCGCAGAGCTATGCTCCGAGCAAGCACCGGGTAAAGATGACAGTCCAGACAGCACTTCGCGACATTACCGCCTTCCGTTTGGAATTGTTGAACGATCCTAATCTGCCGATGGGCGGACCAGGCCGCTCCTACAAGGGCACGGGAGCGCTGACAGAGTTCGAGGTAGAGGCAGCACCGGCGGACGATCGGGAAAACACCACACCAATAACGATCGCCAAAGCCACGGCTGACATTAACTTCCCAGTAACACCGTTAGAGGCCATTTTCGACGACAAAAGCGACCGGCGGCGCGTGACGGGTCCCATCGAGTTTGCCATCGATGGCAAAGAGGAAACGGCCTGGGGAATTGACGCAGGTCCGGTGCGCCGCAATCTTCCCCGCAAAGCCGTCTTCGTGGCCGAAACTCCTATTTCACATCCCCAGGGGACACTGCTGACCTTCTATCTGAGTCAAAAACACGGAGGAGAATATTTTCAGAGCAACAATCTCGGTCGGATTCGCCTTTCGATCACCACGACACCGGAGGCGAGAGCTGATCCACTACCGAAAACGGTTCGCGATACTCTGTCTCTGTCCATCCCTCGTGATCAGCGAAGCCCTGCCCAGATGCAGGCCATTTTCAGTTATTGGCGAACCACCGTACCGGAGTGGCAGCAGGCCCATTCGAAAATAGAAGAGTTATGGCAACAGCATCCCGAAGGCTCTGCTCAACTGGTGCTTCAGGAAGGCACCAAGCTACGCAACACCCATGTCCTAACCCGAGGCGATTTCCTCAAACTGGAAAAACAGGTGACAGGAGGCGTGCCTGCCTTTCTTCATCCATTTCTGGAAGACGCGCCAGTAAATCGTTTGGGCTTTGCCCGGTGGTTGGTGGATCGCCGATCGCCTACCACCGCGCGCTCCCTAGTAAACCGCGTCTGGCAAACCTACTTTGGCACTGGTCTGGTGGCAACCAGCGAAGACCTGGGCACACAAAGTGAACCACCGTCGCATCCTGAGCTACTGGATTGGCTAGCAGTTGAATTTATGGACCAGGAGTGGAGGTTGAAAAAGTTGCACCGGCTCATCGTGACTTCAGCCACCTATCAGCAGTCCTCCTCGGTTACACCGGAACTACACGAACAGGACCCCTACAATCGTCTGCTGGCTCGGGGTCCACGCTTCCGGGTCGAAGGTGAAATCGTGCGCGACATCGCCTTGGCAGCAAGCGGCCTATTGAACCTGCAGATTGGTGGACCCAGCGTCTATCCGCCGGCTCCCGCGTTTCTGTTTATGCCTCCGGCCAGCTTCAGACCCAAGATTTGGCATGAAGCCACGGTAGAGAACCGCTATCGCCGTGCCATCTACACGTTTCGCTATCGTTCGATTCCCTATCCAGTACTTCAGACCTTCGACACGCCCAACGCAGATTTTTCCTGCGTGCGCCGTGCCCGATCTAATACACCACTTCAGGCGCTGACGACGCTTAACGAACCGCTATTTCTGGAAGCCGCACAGGCGCTGGCCTTGAAAACACTACAGGAGGGCGGAGAGACAAATGTTACGCGTGTGACTTACGCTTTTCGCCGCTGCCTGGCGCGAATACCTAACGAGCCAGAGGTCGACGAACTGCTAGCTCTGTTGAAGAAACAAACCGCCCGTTTCGCCCAGGGATGGGTCAGCCCCTGGGACATCGCCGGTTTTGAAGAAAACCAAAAACCACAACTCCCCGCTGATACGACTCCTGTCCAGTTAGCCGCCTGGACTGCGGTCTCTCGAGTTTTATTGAATCTAGATGAAACCATCACGAAGGAATGAGGGCGGAGCTATGAATTGTCAAGATCATCTCTATCGAAGTCGTGATCCTCGGTTGGTAAACCGGCGCTGGTTCCTGGAACAATGCCGTGTCGGACTTGGCGCCCTGGCACTCGGCCAACTCCTGAGCGATGCCGGTTACGCCAAGCCGGCAATTCCGTCGCAAAGCAATCCGTTCACACCAAGAACCCCGCACTACACCGCGAAGGCCAAGAACATCATCTTCCTCTTCATGGCTGGCGCTCCCAGCCATCTTGAACTGTTCGATTTCAAACCTCAACTAGCCAAGTTTGACGGAACCTTACCACCCGAAGATTTGATCAAGGACTACCGCACCGCCTTCATCAACCCGAGTTCAACGTTGCTCGGACCCAAGTTTAAGTTTTCTAAGCATGGGGAGTGTGGTACGGAGCTTTCCGAGTTGCTTCCCCATTTGGCTAATGTCGTCGACGATATTACGATCGTAAAATCGATGGTAACCGACGCCTTCAATCACGCACCTGGTCAGCTTTTGATGAATACGGGAACACAGCAGTTCGGCCGGCCCAGCATAGGGGCTTGGGTCACCTACGGTCTGGGCAGCCAATCCCAGGACTTGCCCGCCTTCGTGGTGTGCAGCTCCGGGAAGTCGGGCCCAAGCTGTGGAGAGTCCTGCTGGGGTAGTGGCTTCTTGCCAACTGTCTACCAGGGCGTTCCATTCCGCAGCAGCGGCGATCCTGTCCTCTATCTATCGAGCCCTCATGGCATGGACCAGGAGCTGCAGCGAGACTCCCTGGACTCAATTCGGCGACTGAACCAGATGCGCCTGAACGTAACGGGTGATCCCGAAATTAACACGCGCATCAATTCCTTCGAAATGGCATTCCGGATGCAGACCAGCGTGCCGGAGTTAATGGATATCTCTCAGGAACCGCAGCACATCCTGGACATGTACGGCGCCGAGACGGGCAAAGCTTCCTTCGCCAACAACTGCCTGCTGGCTAGGCGCCTGGTCGAGCGTGGCGTCCGCCTGGTCCAACTCTACCACGAGGCTTGGGATCAACATTCCTATCTAGTCAGAGATATCAAGAAGAACTGTGAAGACACCGATCGAGCTTCAGCTGCCCTAGTTCAAGATCTCAAACAGCGGGGTATGCTCGACGACGTGCTTGTCATCTGGGGTGGGGAGTTCGGGCGCACTCCAATGGTGCAAACGGGTAACGAGGACGGGCGCGACCATCACCCCAATGCCTTTTCCATGTGGTTGGCCGGGGGCGGCATCAAGCCGGGTACCACGCTGGGAGAAACGGATGAATTCGGGTTCAACGTGGTGAGCGATCCGGTTCATGTGCACGATCTGCATGCGACCATCCTGCATCTGCTAGGCTTCGATCACACCCGGCTGACCTACCGCTTCCAAGGACGCGACTTCCGCCTCACCGATGTCCACGGTGAGATCGTTTCCAAGCTCATTGCTTAGTACTCCAAGCAGATGGGGCTTGTGAGGCGAGGTCAAGGCGGGACGGAGCACTCACTGTGCTCCATAAATACACCTTACTCGGGGTCAGCATCACTGGGAAGCTTGCAGCGTTTCCAGGGGTGATTCGTCGTAGACGCCACGGCTGTTCACTGCGCCGATCGCAAGGGTCAGTGCAGTCACGATGAAAAAGGTGATGACGACCGGAGTGGGAGATGGGACAAACACCGCGTCGAAAACGAAATAGGCCAGGCACTCGGTAGCGGCCAACGCAATAATTCCCCCGGTCGCCGCGGCAAAAGCGCCCAGCAAAAGATACTCCACCATCAGAATCTTCAGGATTTGAGCGCGCGAGGCCCCCAGAGTTCTTAAAAGGACGCTCTCCTGCAGTCGCTGATATCGACCCGTGGCAAGCGTTGCGGTCAATACCATGAGTCCCGTGATAACACTGAACGAAGCCATGAACCGGATGACAAAGGAAACCTTGTCGAGAACCGCGTCCATGGTGTCCAGGATCAGAGCCAGGTCAATCGAAGATACACTCGGAAACCTTTGCATGATCGCTCTCTGCAGTTTCGCGAAGAGCGGACGGGAAGGAACGCGGGCCGCCAGAACGTGAAATTGAGGTGCATTCTCGAGCACACCTTCCGGGAAGAGGATGAAGAAATTGGTCCGTAGTTGATCCCAATCCACACGGCGGATGCTGGCGACTATTGCCATCATCGGCACGCCCTGAACATCAAACTCGAGGGTGTCGCCGACAGCAACCTTCAGGTTCTCAGCGATTCCTTCCTCAAGCGAGACAGGGACCACCGGTGGGTCGCTATTGACCTTTCCCTGCCAGCTCCCTTCCACGATCTCTTCGGTATCGCTAAGACGATTGCGATAGGTGCATCGATATTCCCTCAGCAGGGCCCATTCGGAAGTGGGTGATTCACGCCGCAACTGTTCTACACTTTTTCCCTCGATCGAGCTCAACCTCATGGTCACAATCGGGACATCGTGCAGTACCGGCACGTTGAGGGAACGCAGCAGCTCAGAGACTTGAGATTTCTGGTCCGATTGAATGTCAAACAAGAGCAGATTTGGCTGATTTCGGCTCGAGCGAGACACCTTGTCCAGCAAGACGTGGTGCGTCAGGTAGAGGGTTAAGATCAAAAATGTACCCAGCCCGAGCGAGAGCATCAGCAGAGTGGTCTGATTTAGGGGCCGGTAAAGATTAGCCAGACCTTGCCGCCAGACGTAAGGCCATGAAGACGGGAACCATCTCCTGACCAAGACCATAATCAGCTTTGCAACGCCGCCGAGCAGACCAAAAATGAGCACCAACGAGACAAAGAATGCTGTACCACGGCCCCAGTGCCCCGTCTGCGTGATCGCAAAACTGAAAATGGCTCCTCCCAAGAGAAAATAAATCAACCACCGAAGCGGGTCTTTTCGTTGTGAAACACCCTGTTCATAGTCGGACCGAAGAGCAAGCAGCGGAGACATCTTCCGGATAGGCAAAAGAGGGAGCAGGGCAATGAGTAGGACGATTCCAAAACCGAGCAGCAGGCCCTCCGCAAGCGCCTTTCCAGAAACGATGAAGGGAACCTCCAAGGGTAGAAAATCGCCCAGGACGAGAGGAAGGAATGCCTGGACTCCCAGGCCTAAGAACGACCCCAAAATCGATCCCAGCAGCCCCAGAGCAGCCGCTTGGATCAAATAGACCAACACCGTTTTTCCTGAGCTTACCCCCAGACAACGGAGCATGGCCACGGTGGCGGTCTTCTGCTTGATGTACAAATGAATGGAACTGGCCACACCGATCCCACCCAGCAGCAGGGCAGCGAAAGCAACCAGTTTCAGAAAACTTCCGAAGTGACCGATCGTGCTTCCCAGTCTTGCTTTACGTTTCTCGACAGTGTCAGCTGCCAGTCTGGACCGGATGAGATCCGGTTCGATCTCTCGAACAAGTGTTTCGACATCAGCACCTTCCCCCATCTTAAAATAGACCGTATACCTGGCCCGGCTCCCAAACTGTATAAGTCCGGTCTGGTCCAGATACTCCAACGGGATAAAAACCGTCGGACCGATCAGGGAACGCACGGCCGCCTCACCGGGCGTGCTCTTGAGCCGACCAGCAATGTTAAAAATGAACGAACCCAACTGGATTGGATCCCCCACTCCGGCACCAAACTGCAGCATCAGAGCGTCATCCGCCAGGGCGCTGGGTCCTGATTTAATGTGGTGAGCAGCGGCGGCTGGTTCAGTCTCCAGCGTGCCGTAATAGGGAAAGCCACCTTCTATCGCTCTCACCCTCACCAGCCTGCTCTTTCCACTTTCGGGGAAATGGGCCATCGACAGGAAACTGACCTGCCGGGAACGCTCTCCCTGGATGGCGTTGATCAGCTTTTGGGCCTGGTGGGTGAAAGGCTGATTCCCGAAAATGGCCAGATCAGCCCCCAGCAATGACCTCGCCTGCCGGTCAATAGCCCTCTCAAGGCCCTTACTGAAGGAACTGATCGCGACCAGCGCGGAAACACCAACGACAATCGAGGACATAACCCAGAGCATCCGTTTCCGGCTGGAACGGCTGTCACGCCAGGCCATCTTGCATACCCACGTGTAAGACACTGTTTCCCCCGGTTACTTGGGCGACGGATTTGCACCGTCCGATACCACCCTCCCTGCTCGGAGACGAATGATTCGACTAGCCTGGCTGGCTAGTTCCAGGTTATGGGTAACCACAACCAGAGTTGTTCCGGCCTCCCTGTTCAGGTCGAATAGGAGCTGTCGGACCAAGCCGCCTGTTTCCGTGTCGAGGTTACCCGTCGGCTCGTCAGCAAAGAGGATTTGTGGTTGGTTGACAAAGGCGCGAGCCAGAGCAACTCTTTGTTGCTCACCTCCAGAAAGCTGCGCGGGGTAGTGGTGGAGACGCTCTCCCAAACCAACCCGCTCCAGCAGTCCGCAGGCTCGGTGTCGACTATCATTGTCGCCACGCAGTTCGACCGGCACCATCACGTTTTCCAGGGCGGTCAACGTAGGAATCAATTGGAAAGTTTGAAAAACGAAACCCACATGTTGGTTTCGCACCAGTGCCAATTCTTCTTCCTCGAGCTGGTTAAGTGGCATTCCGCTGAAAAGCACGGTTCCCGAGGTCGGGCGGTCCAGACCAGCACACAAGCCCAGAAGCGTGGTCTTTCCGCTCCCGGACGGACCTACAACGGCTACGGAGGCCCCCTGCTCGATGGAAAAAGAAACTTCGGTGAGCACCGTCAGAGTGCGATTTCCACTCCGGTAGGTCTTGGTCAGACGCTCAGCCCTGAGAAGTCCGTTCAATAATTGCGCTCCTTCCTCCACATCCCCGCAACACGATCGCAATGGTGAGAAGAGTACGTTGTATAATCTAGCCCAGGTTATGCATAAGCTGCCTGCTGCATCGGTGAAATCGTCCGTCCTGACTGCGTTGCGCTCGATCGGCCTCATCGACGTACTGCGCGAGTACGCCTGCTGGGCTTCGGTTGAGACGCTTTGTCAGGCCGGCGCTTTCACCGTTTCGCTACGACACCTTATGTATAATCCGGGCTAGTGTCCTGTCTCATAAATAACATGCTATTTGTTGCAGGCAAAACGTTTTCTGATTCGAGGCGTGACGACGAGTCGAAGTGATGAGAAAGCCTTCGCTTCGGGCCATCTTTTTCGGCTTCATCGTCCTGGCTTCCCCGGCAGCCGATGTGTATTGGCTTTCGGCGGGGGAAAAAAGCTCGACCAGGTCGAATGTCGTTCTCTTTCTGGGAACCAGCCTCACCGCGGGGTATGGGTTGACACCCTCTCAAGCTTTTCCCGCTTTGATCCAGCAAAAGATCCGGTCTCTCGAGTGGGACGTGGAGGTCGTCAACGCCGGACTGAGCGGAGAAACGTCGGCTGGAGGGCTTCGCCGTATCGAATGGTTATTAAAGCGGAAGATTGATGTTATGGTTCTCGAACTCGGTGCTAACGACGGCCTGCGCGGCATTCCAGTCGAGATCACAAAAGGAAACCTGCAAGCCATCATTGATCGAGCAAAAAGTACCTGTCCGGGTGTGAAGGTTGTGATTGTGGGCATGCAAATTCCTCCCAGTCTGGGGCTGCTTTACAGCAAACAGTTTCGGTCGCTTTTCTCGGAGTTGGCTGGGGAAAATGACGCTTTGTTGATCCCCTTCTTGCTGGAGGGAGTGGCGGGGAGACCCGAGTTGAATCTGCCCGACGGCATTCATCCTACAGCCCAGGGTCACCAGATCATGGCCGAAAACATCTGGAAGATCTTGAGGCCCCTCCTCATTCCATAAATAGGGTACGGTTAGCCAACCCGCTCGGGTCGTTTCACACAACGCTCCAGGGCGTTGACGACCCGCGCGGCCGGGAAGCTGACGACCAGATAAAGGAGCGCGGCTCCCGTGTAGACTTCAAAGAAACGGAAGGTGGTGGAAGCCTGCCAGCGGGTGCTCCACAGGATTTCTTCGATCCCAATAATCGAGACAAAAGTCAAAGCCTTGAACATACCGATCAGATAGTTCCCCATGGCAGGGATCATGGTGCGGACGGCTTGGGACAGAACAATACGCCGCATGGCCAGGCTTCTCGACATACCCAGGACGGTGGCCGCTTCGAATTGTCCCCGATCGACCGATCCGATTCCGGCCCGATACACTTCGGAAAGATAGGAGGAGACAGGTAGTATGATGCCAAAAACCGGCAAGACCCAGAACGCAACGTAGAGCTGAACCAGAAAAGGCGTGTTCCGGATGAACTCAAGATAGGCCGTAAAGGGTATGCGGAGCCAGCGCCGGCGCGACATCCGAGCCAGGGCTACAAACAACCCCAGAATGGCGGCGAGCAGAAAATCCAGCAGCGTCACCTCAACGGTAATGACGCGCTCTTGAGGAATACCGAAGTCCTCTCGGGCGATGGTCAATTCCGCTGCACCGACGGTACCGCCCATCTTGATGTCGTCGCGCTCTACAAAGTCCTTATAGCCATGGATGTTCTTGGGGTTGCCGGCTCGAACCATGGCTCCAAACGTGCTCAAGTAAATGGGATCGGAAAAATTGACGACTTCACAGCGCTCGGGCCGAATCGCCATACCGATCGGGATGATGTCGAAGCGCCCGGCCAGCAAACCTGGGGTCAATCCTCCCCAGCCCATATACACCCCGATGATCTTCTCAATTCCCAGACGCCGGGCTGCTTCGCGGGTCACTTCAATGTCAAAACCGGTCAGGTTGCCCTGATCATCGAGGTGCCCGTAGGGGATTTCCTGCCCGAACCCGACACGCAGGCCGGATTCTCGCGCTTGTTCCAGCAAAGCCGGTGGGCCGTAGCATCGGCCTCCTTCTGATGAATTTTCTTAACCCAAACGGGTGCTTCGGTGACGTTTTCCAGCACCGTCATATGAGGAAAGAGGTTGAATTGCTGGAAAACCATGCCCATCTTACCGTGTAACCGTCGCATATTCTTTTCAGTGCCGGACGTCAACTTTTTCTCTCGACCGGCTTGAAAGAGTTCTCCCTCGATCTCAATAGTACCGTCGTCGATGGTTTCCAAGCCGATCACACAACGCAGCAGCGTAGTCTTTCCGGAGCCACTGGCGCCGATGATCACCAACTTTTCGGAGCGAGTGACCGTCAGATCGACGCAATCCAGAACTTTCAGGTCACCGTACCGTTTGTCCACGTTACTCAAGCGAACCATCACGTCTGTGGCCATGGCGTCACCGCCGACTGTCACTCTGCCGGCACCACGCCTGAGTACAGGCGGCCGAGGCTGGAGATGCTGTGTTGGACTCCCACAAGCCGCAGAAGCTGCCAAACCGTGGCCTGGTTTGCAGTGACGACGGGCTTTCCTGCGATACCCTCGGCATTGGCGATAATGGTCGCATCATACCGGTACAGGAGACGAAGATGCCGTCGGCCTCCGGCAGGTCCAAACCGGCGACCAGCTCCAGAATTCTCGCCGATGGCAATTCCTCGATGGACTCGCGCATGTTCAGCCCCTCGATCACCTCCCGGCCAATAAGACCACCTGCCAGGCTGTGGTGGACGGACGGGTTCATATCAGGGAGTTTCCTGTTTAACCGGAACAGTCCTGACCCGCTCATCCGAGGCCAATTTCGCGCAGATACTGGCGGGTGCGTTTCGCGATCGGCAGAGGCTTATCAAAGGGTGCCGGATACATGTCTTGTTCAACGATGCCCCAGCCGCTGTAGCCGACTTCTCGCAGCACATCGCTAAGAGCCACGAAATCCACGGTACCTTTGGACGGTTCGCAAAACATATCCATGCCGACTGCCACGGCGAATGGAACATTCTCCGCCTCAACTTTCGCCCGCACTTCGGAATCGACGCTTTTGAAATGCATGTAGGGAATACGATCATGACGACGCCGCATCAGATCAACAGGGTCACCACGGCGGTACGCGTAATGGCCCGTGTCCAGGCAAAGACTTACCGTAGAATCCGTTTGGTCAAGAAACGCCTCGACCTGGTCCGGGTACTCCACGTGCGAGTCGGCATGAGGATGAAAAACCAGCTGAAGGCCGAAACGATCTCGAACGAGCTGGGCCAGTGTGTAGGTCGTTTCCAGCAGCTGCTTCCACCCGTCGCTGTCGAGACTGACGGGTCGCAGCCTTTCTCCGGTGAACATATCTGAATAGGTTTCGTCAATCAACACCAGGAATTTTGCGTCTATACCGGCCAGCAATTCACCGATGGGTGTAACCTGCTGCTCGAGTTCCGCATACTGGAAAGGGTCCTCGAGGTGCCTCGTGATGAACGTCCCGGTGGCCTCGAGATTCCGAGTTTTTAACTCTTGGCGAAGGGTGGTCAGATCGGTCGGGAGGTAACCATAAGGACCCAACTCCGTCCCTTGGTAACCCACCTCGACTACCTCATCCAAATACCGGCGCCATGGAATCTGCTTGGGGTCATCGGCGAACCACACTCCCCAGAAGTCAGGCCCAGTGCCAACCTTGACCTTCGGTCTTTCCGGGACCGTCCCCACTTCGGAGGAGCACCGGGTGGACAGAGCCGCCGCCCCCAGGCTCAAAAAGGAGTTTTTCAAAAACTTCCTTCTATGCATCGGACTTCCCTCCTACTAGGGCAGTGTATCAGACGGGCACACGGATTTCTTCGACAATCCTGAACTCCAACGGAAGGCTGCCGTACTCCTGGCAGTCGACAATGCCGAACATCAGGGCCGGGTCGAATCTTCGCGAACCACAGGTAACTCGATTTTCAGCTTTCGCGCGACGATACGCAGATTACGGACGGTTCCTTCCGGTAGCGGGATACCGGAGCGGAGACGCTCCCGGTAGACCCTTTCTTCCGGTTCACCAGGGACAAAAATTTCATCGACTCCTTCGGCTCTGGGAAGGGCTTTCAGGGCGTCGATGAGTTGATCTACCTGGCCCTTGTAGCTGGCCATGTCGGTGAACGCGGCGATGTCAACCGCCGCCAGAAACCCGTTCTGTTGAGCAAAGTTGATCCGTCCTTCACGGAGCAGCGCAGGCACGATGAGTGGATTGCCCACCATGAGGCTGGAGAGGCACTCCAACATGAGGGCCAGCCCTGAACCCTTGGGTCCTCCGGCCGGCAGCAGGGTCGTACACAGTTTCGGATCGGTGGTCGGGTTACCATCCTGGTCCAGACCCCAGCCCTCCGGGAGAGGAATACCCTTGTCGATGGCGAGCAGGACTTTTCCTCCTGCCGCTACGCTTGTCGCCATATCGAGAATGAGGGGTTGATGGCGCTCAGCCGGCACGGCAATCGCTATCGGGCTGTTGTGCACACCTGCTGCCCGGGCCCCGTAAGGAGCCATGTTGGGTGGGCTACACACCGAGGCGATCCCAGCCATGTCTTCCTTTGCGGCCATGAGAGAATAGTAGCCCATGGCACCCTGATGTGACGTATTGTGGATGAGACACCACCCGATACCGAGTTCCTTGGCCTTTTTCATTACCCGGTCCATGGCCATCGTGGTCACCACGGGACCGAGGGCGCAGTCTGCATCGATCAGCAAAGTGGCGGGTGTCTCCCGGAGAATGCGGATGTTGGGCCTGGGGTTCATAAGACCCTCTTCCAGGTTTGCCACGTAGTTGGGAATCAACAGCACACCGTGCGAGTCCACCCCGCGCAGATTGGCCCAGATGAGCACTTCGGCCTCCGTCTCCGCATCTTCGGGTGGCACACCCACCCGCATGAATACCTCCCTGGTGAATTGTTTCAGGTCTTCCCACCTAACACGAACTCCTTGCTGTGACATGGTTTCCTCCATTGACTGACACGCGCCTGCAAGCGGAACCAGCCGCCGGGCTGGTTTCCCTTGTAACTGACCAACTTCCAGCACGACAAAACTTCGAGGTGACCCGAGTGAAGAACTTCGAACTTCTAGCTAGGGGCTTGATTTGTTGACTCCGGCCAGCCAGTCTGCGAAGTCACCCTGTCGCCACGTGTACTGAGGCTGGTAGCCCAACAGCCGGGTGGCCTTTTGGTTCGACCAGAGGGAGGCGTAACCCTGCAGGGGCCTCTTTAGAGGTACATGTGAGTAGTATCGAGAGAGGAGTTCAGGGGTCTCCACCCTGGAAGACGTGTCATAGCCACCGAACACGAAGACCTCATACTTAAGGTCCTCATTTTCCACCGCCAGCCGGACGGCTTGCGCCGTATCCCTTGCATCCGTAAAACCCCACAATATGTTGCGCGGTGCCGGTGGACCCGGTACGGGCCACTCCTCTTCAGGAGCATCTTCTACGGTCTTGAGGTATCTCCTGGTCCAAATGTCTTCGACCGTAAGTCCCTTAGCCCAGCTTGACTGAGTGGCTACTTCGGCCTCGTTCCTCTTGATGTACCAACTGTTGTTGATACGCAAGCAGAGGGTTCGTATCCCGTAAGCGTCCGAGTATCTCTTGCAGGTGATTTCAGCCAACAGTTTGCTCAATCCGTATTCGTCGTGTGGCCGGCAAGGATGAATTCTCCGCACGATTGTTCAGCCAGCGGCCGGCTTGTTGCAGACCGAATCCGCCCAGTTCGCGCAACGCCGCTCGGTAAGACCTCAGCCGATCAGTGATGATCGCATCCGGCCTGCCGTAGCGCTTCATTAGTTTCCTGAGGAATTTCAAAGCGGCTTCGCGGTCTCTCTTCTTCGAGACAAAGGCCTCAAGCACCTCGCCTTCCTGGTCGACGGCTCGCCAAAGGTAATGACCTTCGCCGTTGATCTTCACGAACATCTCATCGAGGTGCCACCGCAACCCGAAAACGCGCGCATTCGATCCATCCGCTTCTTGCGGATCTCGGCGGCTAAATCGGGCCGAACCGGTTCCACCAGAACCGGACTCGTGGCTCACCTCGATCCCACGCTCGTGAAGAAGGTCCTCGACATCACTGCCAGGCGGATGATCTCGGGCGAGGTCTTGAAATAGCGAAAGGGGTTCTTCATCCGAAGACACTACAAGGCGCATCTCGCCGACTCAAGCCAGTTTCCTCTGACAATGCCGGCAAGGATGTTCTTCGTCGATAGGGAGGTAGTCCGGAACGATCTCATGCTTTTGAAAGCAGAACCCCGTCGCCGCACAGGAAGAAGCAAAGACCACCTTCCCTACACCTGCCCGAAGGGCTCCCTCCAGAACGTGTACGGTTCCCACTACGTTGACTTCGATCATTCGCTCGGGCCGGGGGCCCGCCCGGGCCCCGGTACAGCGGCCAGGTGGATCACGGCGTTGGTACCGTGACACGCTTGGGCGAGCTTCTCCGAATCCATTATGTCGCCCCGAATGGACTCGGCTCCTTTCACCTTCGGTCCACTGCGGCTATAGTCCGCTACAGTATGACCGGCTTGGAGCAACTCACGGAGCACATAGCTCCCGAGAAGACCACTGCCGCCCGTGACGAGGATTTTCATGAGATCTCCCTTTCAAGGTGAACCTTCTTCTCTCCTGACCGCCCGCAAGTCAAAGCCTGGTTCATCCCTTCAACACCTCTCGAAGGGTTGCCTCGATGCCCTCCAGAGCGTCGTCGATATCTTTTTCCGTATGGACCCAGGAAAAACCATGTTGCCAGCCGCTCATTAAATAGACACCGTGTTGGAGGGCCGTGCGATAGAAGCGAAGCTGAAGTTCCCAGTCGATTCTTGCCGTATCCCCCCACTCCCGCAAGAGGTCTCCGGTGCTAAAATACATGCCGAAGCGGTTGCCGACAGCCTGGATGTGCCCTGCGCCGTAACGCTGGAATAATTCACCCAGCCCGTCATAGAGGCGCTTTTCCAATCGTTTCTGGTGCTCCCACACGGCCTGTGTTGCGGCAATTTCTAAAAACACCTCGGCCGCGTGCATCACCAAAACCTGACCATAGTAGGTTCCCTGGTTGATGACCTCACTCACCGGAGCGAGGCAATAGACCTTCGAGATAGCCGGTGAAATTGATCGGCTCCATGATGACAGCGGCAGTCCTGTCTCCCTCTCGCTTCAGTAGATCCTCCAAAAAGTTCCAGGTCCTTCCACGGGAGTATGGACACATAGTTACCTACCTCCGGGATGGTGCCGGCGCTCTCCCCCCCGAACAGTGGACGAAGCTCGCGGTCCTGTCTCGTCGAGTCGAGTGAAGCAGTTGAACTGCAGTACATCGTTGTGTCCGTGGTAGTGCCCTTCAAACTTGACGACCTTGAGTTTCCCCGTAAACGCCCGAGCTACCCTTACAGCCAGTGCCGTGGCCTCCGTACCCGTGAACATGAGTCGCACGAGCTCGGCACAGGGGAGCATCTCCACAAGCCGTTGCGCCACGCGGCTGGGGAACACGGTCTCCTTGCCCGCACATAATTCCCCTCTCGATCCCCTTGTGAAGGGCCGCCTTGATAGCCGGATGACTGTGTCCAACGAGCGCGGCACCATGCCCACAATTGAGGTCGACATATCTTCTGCCGTCCAAGTCAAACAGGTAGGCCCCACTGCCACGAGAGACAAAGAACGGACGACCGTCCAGCTCCTCGCGCCGGCGGCCCGGTGTGGTCATGCCTGCCACAAGGTAGCGAGATGCAAACTCAAAGGCCTCATCGCTGCAAAGCTCTCTCTCGGCGTACGTATCAGACTCTGCTCTGGACATCCCCTAAATCTCTTCTGTGATCCAATCTTTCATCGCTCTGCAAAGATGAGTGCATTGATGAACCCGAGCACACAAGGAATTCAGTTCATCATAGAACAGCCGTTCTCGTGCAGGTAAGCATACTCGACAATTTGTTGAAATTCATCCCCGCAGCATCTAGAATGGTGTTTCTTCACGGAGGTGAAGTGCGGTGGTGTGCACACCTCTTGGCTGCACATTTTTCCAGGAACGATCCTAAATGACACACGAAGTACAGATGGCCACAAGACTGACCATCATTGTAGTTATGACGTTTACCATCACTCTGGGGCTCCAGAGACATGTCGCCACTCAGGAAGCATCTAACCAGGAAAAGAAAACGGAGCGGATCGCTATTTCGGAGTTGAAGAAAAAGCTCGACAGCGGCGAAGAGTTCCTGTTGATCGATGTCCGTGAAGACTGGGAACTAGAAAAAGACGGCGCCATCCCCGGCGTCATCCACATCCCAGTGGCCGAGCTCGATCAACGAATGAAGGACATCCCCAAAGACATTGAGCTCGTCTTTTACTGAAGGGGTGGAGGGCGTGCGGCGCGCGCTGCCGAGAAATTCATCCAAGCGGGTTACAAAGCGGGGGGGTTTTGTAGCCTTAGCGATTGGAAGAAAGCAGGACAGGAAATCGTTGAAAAGGTGGACCGGCCAACAGAAGGATCAATCCAGCCGAAACACTAAGTGTCTCGTTTTATCGATACGATGACATTTGTGGCACTCGCCACAATTATGAAACCAAGTACTAAACGTATCAGTGTCACTTCGAATTCAAAAGTATCCCTGCTAGTTCGGACGGAGTCCGGGTCGAGGCACCCGGTTTTGAAACCTATCAGTCTCTTCAATCCATCAGCTACTCCATCATAGATTCATCATCTAATTAGAAAGTAGCAGATTGGCACTGTAAATCGTGGGCCAACCTTCCCGAAGCTACATGACTATGAAAATTGACCACCGAAGGACAATATCTATCGATGAGTGGGAAGCCATTAAAACTGAGTTCGACTCAAGATGGATTCGGCGTATCGGAGCTCTCCCGTCAACCCATCGTAGTATTGGAAGACCACCTGAGGATGGGGAAAAGCCACCCATCGCTCCCGGCCGAGCTCTACAGGATTATTGAAGACATTGTTGACCTGAACGACGCAATAGAAGGGGTGAAACCTGAGAGAAGCGGAAGTCATATCGTTGAGCAAGTAGCTCGACCAGCGGATCTCGCACTGGCGGCCCTGAGAGTCGAAAACACCATTGGCCGGTCGATTCCCCTCGTCACTGGCCATATGGTTGGCTGAGTTGTGCGGTCCTGAGGCGAACTCCCAGACCCGGTCGGTGATCTTAATCACAAAACTGTTGTGCAAATCTCCCGTGAGAACGAAAACAGGTTTTCCTAAAGAGTCCCAGAACTGAATAAGTTGTTCGCGCTCTTCAAGAAACACAGTCCAGGCATCGTCCTTGTTGACTGGGGCGACTTTCCAACTGCCCCCCGCCGTGTGGGGAACCATAAGGTTGACCGAGGAGACGACGAAGAGGAACTCAGAGTCACTCTCAACCATCGCTTTCATCAACCAGTCCTTCTGTCGTGTCCCCAGCATCGACAAGCCCGGCTGGTCGGGATGCTTGGTGTCATGCATTTCACGGTGTGTCCGTGTATCCAGAAAGAAGAAGTCACAATTGCTCACCCTCATCTGAAAATAGGAGTGCCGTCCGATTGAGTAGGCAGCCACTCCGTCTGCTCGAGCGGGAGGGGAGATACGCAGGCGCTGAGGGTCCAAAACCTCCACAATGTCGTAAACCCCGGCGTTGGGGTCGCCTCCCATCTCATCAAGACTCCGGTCGTCAACTCCAGCCTTGGTGCCGCCCCAGTGAATATGCAGAGTCGCCGCCTGACTAAGATCTAAATGCCTAAAGTCCGCTTCAGGGTCGACCAATATTGCGCTGCTTCTTTTCAGTTCCGCTCGGCCAAAACTGATTTCCTGAGAATGCGCAACCGGATTGGACCAACCCAAATAGTCGTACCAGGCCTGTACGCCAATGTCTCGAAAGACAGTGCGGCGATTCCGACGTCCCACCGATCCCGCCCCGTAGATATCGTCAAGGATCTCGTGGTCGTCAAAGGTGAAAAAGGAGGGCACGAGCCGGTGCCACGCCGCTAGGTTCTTGCTGCGCTCCAGATAGGTTTTATAGTTCTCCCATACCCCAACGATGGTGGGCGCATGGCGAACCACCCTGGGCATCTCCCCCCGGCTGTGCCCAACCTGGTTCAGCCATTGTTGGGGAGAGTATTCTCGGCGGTCTTCATAAAGCCAGTCTCCGTTTTGAATGGCAAAATAGATTCGGTCTTGCAGCTTCTCGAGCATGGTCTTGAAAACCGGCACTTCAGGACCGAGGCCGGGAATTGAATTCTGCTTGTTGCCGCAGGCAAACTCAAAACGAAAATTGAAAAGGCCCTTCGGATTGTATTCAGAGTGACGAAAGTCCTCCGGGTTAGGCAGCGTCCGGAACGATCCACCCGACCCGCCTTTCAGGCCTCCATCGTCTGCCCGCACCGCAACATGGTAATAGTATTTTGTGTTGGCCTGAAGTCCGCTAAGAAGTACCCATCCCGTATTGTCCTTTGCCAAACGGGTGGTCACCGCTGAAGAGAGCTGTTTGAGCTGACTCTCTCGCATCCCGTAACGTACTCTGAAGGTTGCCGGTTTAGAGGTTCGTGCCCAGACGGCAATCTGATGAGCGCCCAAACGACCTAGGATGGGACCGTGCGTGACTCGCGCTGGCGTGCCGGATAGATCGGAGGCAAACTGCGTGCACAGCAAAAAAGAATACGTGACAAGGGTTTTTCGGCAAAATCTTGTTCGTATTTTGCTCATTTCCGCCTGTGCTCAATTTCGTCTGATTGATGATTAGCACTCACTGGGAAAAATTCTTTCGATCCTCGGGACGCCCTTGCAAGAGGTCGCCCTGTCCATCGTACACGGGCCCAAAATAGGGATAGTAGTCCCAGCGATCATCATCATCCACGGCTCTAGGATCATCCGTTTCAACCATCCAACGCTCCAGGGCATCACGTAGTTCCCGCTTGGCAACAGTGTACTCGGGATGCTCAGCAACGTTAGTTAGTTGAGCCGGATCTTGGCTTAAATCGTACAACTCTTCGGCAGGACGTTTGCCAAAAGTGCGTCTATAAAATGCTTTTATCCTGTCGTCAGGACGGTTGCCGTACAGACCGAGAACAAGCCATTTTGTAGGTGAGGAATCGACATCTTGGAACACCCCGGGGGGGGATAGACCTTCGGCTACTTCCGGGTCGCCGGCCGGCCAGCGGTCTGGCCGCAAATTCTGGATGTACAGAAACTGCTTCGTGCGAACTGCCCGACAGGGATAGCTCAGATTCCCTTGGCGACCATTGGCGTGTCGTTCGCGCTCTAGAAATACTCTGTCGCGATGACCTTTCTGCTCACCGGTGAGCAAACCAAGAAAGCTTTGGCCGGTCATCTCAGACAACGGCTTTAGCTCGGCCCCTTCCAGAAAGGTGGGAGCAAAATCAGCAAAGCTGACAAAGTCTTCGACCACTCGACCCCCTTTGACCATGGCTGGCCAGCGAATGGCCAACGGCATGCGGGTACCGGAATCGTACAGGTTGGCTTTGGCGCGTGGAAAGGGCATTCCATTGTCACTGGTCATCACCATCATCGTATTGGTTAAGAGGTATCGCTCCTCGAGCAGACTGAGGATGCTTCCCACGTCCCGATCAAAGCGCTGCACCTCCCAGTAATAGTCCAAGATGTCAGCACGGACTTCAGGTGTATCCGGCAAGAAAGGTGGAACAACGACATCCTCGAGCTTCATTCCCGATACCAATCCGGAGTCTCAGAATATAGCTTCGGTGAGGGTCCGTGCTCCCGAACCAGAAACAGAAGGGTTTTCCCTCCGGAACGCTTTGCAGAAATTCTTCGAAGTTTTTAAATTCAGGCCCCGCTGGGTTGCGCGTCCGTCCGCTAGCTACTAGACTGCCCGGCCCCCAGCCTTTTCCCTGGTATCCGATAGCATATCCCGCCGCCTCCAGAAGATCTGGAAACGTCTCAAATTTTTTTGGCAAGGTACTCCACAGGTTCCCGCCAGCCTCGAGGCGGTGGATGGTTTGACCGGTAAGGATCGAACCACGTGAAGCGGTGCACGAAGGAGTAACACAGTAGGCGTTGGTAAACATCACCCCTTCCCTTGCCAACCGATCGAACGTAGGAGTCTTCACCACTCGGTCGCCGTAAATTCCGGCATGCGGCCAAGACCAGTCATCGGCGATGGCAAAAAGAATATTGGGTCTGTCCACCGCTTGCTCGCCAACCGCTCCAGCCTTGTCCCCGTTCACCAAGGCAATCATGACCAACAGGAGCACCAGTTGGATCACCCGCGTTATCCTTGGCAACACTCCGAATCTGCGTTTCTTATTTGCAAGGTCTCCCATTGTCTCCTCCCTGTGGGTTGTCTCCAATCAGCCGCATTCACCCGGTTAAAGATTTCGAAATGTTAACAATCGGCAAGAGTAAGACAGAGTGATTCGGAACAGATAAGGCACACTAGAAGCACACCATGGAAGAATTTTTGAATACCTGGAACTAAACACGAGTCAAGAGAAATGGCCGCTTACCTGATTCACTATTGAGAAATGCTCACGACGAAAGTTCCCATGATCTTTTCCCAAACGACTTCTCCTCTTTGCGTCCGGACTTCCCATTGAGTTCTCTACCTCTTTAACTGACTCTGCAATCAACGACACGTTTAAGCCCTTAGCACACCTCATAGTCACTATACGAAAACTCCGTTATTATTGCAATTCCGTGTGCAGACCATATTGTGTGTTTTGGTTAGTCTTATCATTTTTCTTGGTTCCAAACCTTCCTGCATTGACTCTCCACCCGCAATATTATGGCCTAACCTCTCATTTCTCAATGCAATAGTCGGGGCAAACCCGTGTGTATATGCCCACCGGGATCAAATCGGCACCGTTTCGTTACGACACTATATGACAGTGCTCCCGATCCCGCTTCCTATTGCTTGACATATTTCCTCAACATTCGGGGATTGACTTCCGCCCCGTACACGTTGCCCATGACATCAGCTGCAACGCCTTCCGCACCGCTAGTACCGGAGTTATCCGGATCCGGTTCAGAGTCTGGAATAAAGGTCGTGACCATGCCATCTTCAACTTTCCCAACTCCGGATACCCCTCCGCCAGCCCGGATTTTCGTGCACATTCGACTCCGAGTCGGCCACATAAATGGTGTCGTCTTCAGCAATGAATAACCCGCTCGGCCGACCAAACTGTGTCCAGTTCGCGATATGTTTACCCTCCTGATCGAAAATCTGGATCCGATCGTTACCCCGGTCGGCCACGAACAGCCGTCCTTGGGAATCCATAGCGAGGGCGTGGGGATCTTTGAACTCACCGGCCTTTGTCCCCGTTTTTCCCCAGGTTTTAATGAATCGTCCGTCGCCGGAAAATTTAACCACGCGGTTATTACCTCCAGCACCGTGGCCATCCGCAACAAAAATATCGCCATTGGGAGCAACCAGGACATCGGATGGCCCATTAAAGATCTCCGGACCCTCTCCGGAAACTCCTGCGGTACCCAGGATCATCAACACCTCTCCATCCGGACTGAACTTGAAGACTTGATGGCCCTTTCCGCTCTCTCCCTGTGCGTCGGTCACCCAAACGTTTCCTTCACGGTCAACATCGATGCCGTGGGGCCATACCAACATCCCCTCACCAAAGCTCTTCAGTAGCTTGCCTGATGAATCAAACAAGAGTATCGGCGGGACGTCCTCTCGACCAACACAGCTGTTTTGGCCACATCTTTCGGCTACCCATATGGTGCCGTCGCGAGCAGGATGCACCGCGCTGGTCGACCCCCACTCTCTTCCCTGGGGAAGCTGCGCCCAACCCTCGACGGAGCGATACGGATTGTCTTGAGCGCGTGCCGCTACTCCATACATGACAATTACCGCAACGATTCCTGACCCAACCGTGAATCTCACGCGACCTGAATATGACATTTTGGCTCTCCTTTTAGAAGAATAATTCGCGTTACAAAACTTAGAATTCCACTATCAAAACTGACAATCCGTACTGGCTCCCTTCCATTCATTGGGACATAAACTTGAACGCGATCTAATGTTATTCATGCAAAACCTTCCATACAATTCATCATGTAAGTGTACTCCGCTTCCCTAAAGTACGTCGGATAAATACGCTCACATTTTCCAAAGATGTAACGAGGTGAGGTCGCGAAGAAAGAAGGAGTCAATGTCGTCGTATCGACGACGACAAACAACAAAGAGATCCCCCGGAAACTCTCAGCTCGTAGGGTGATGGATGGTGGCCCTGTTCTGCTTTCTTTGTCCCGCCTCCTGGACGATTTCTAGCGACATCGCCGGCGTCGTCACTTTGCGAAATTAGAACCTTCTCACTCGCCACAAACGCGAGCGCATTGATGAAACCGAGTATCCACCAACAGGACTATGCTCTGGCCCAAACCACGTTTATCGAGCACTGTCCGGTCCCTGGCAAGAACTGCAGTCTAGCAGCACAGAAAAATAGCCCTCGAGGACGTTGAGGGTAAAGCACATTAGATTTCAAGCTGACATATCGGGGAAGAATAGTTGCTCCAATTTTGGAGTAGTGATATCTTTTGAATATTAGCCATGAGCCGCTAAGCGAGTACGCTAATTAAGCAGGTGTTAGAGAGCACGGAGTTCCAACCCATCTTGCCGAGAGAGGATCAGTTGAAGTCCCGCATTCGATTAGGCGTTTCCTTGGCAGTAGCTCACCTCGTCTTCTACCTCTTTCCACTGTGGCCAATAAGTGCAGCACCGGTTGGATTAAGCTCAGAGGCAGTGGAATTCAGCCGTGATATCCGTCCCATTTTCTCAGACAATTGTTTTACCTGTCATGGACCGGATGTGAAAATGCGCCAAGCTAACCTGCGGCTGGACGCCCCGATCGGTCCGTTTGAAGACCGAGGCGGCCGCCACATCATCGTGCCTAGGGATTCTTCTCAGAGTGGGCTGTTTCAAAGGATCAGTTCCGAGAACGAGGCCGTACGGATGCCTCCGTCTTGGTCCGGCAGAACTCTAACAACTGAGCAGATCGAGCTAGTCCGCCGGTGGATCAATCAGGGTGCCCAATGGCAGATCCATTGGTCGTTCATCCCTCCACAACGCCCACCGCTTCCCAAGGTCAATACCAGATTCTGGCCGCGAAATCCGATTGACTACTTTATCCTGGCACGCCTGGAGGATGAAGGACTGCTGCCTTCTCCTGAAGCAGACAGAGAAACACTGATTCGCCGGGTCACTCTGGATTTAACCGGCCTGCCGCCCACACCTGCTGAACTAGCTGCTTTTCTAAGGGACGAATCCACCCATGCTTACGAGAAAGTGATCGATCGCCTGCTGCAGTCCTCTCATTACGGAGAGCGAATGGCAATGGAATGGTTGGATGCTGCGCGTTATGCGGATACCCACGGCTATCAAACGGACGGTAATCGAGACATGTGGCGCTGGCGAGACTGGGTAATCCAGGCCTTCAACAGGAATATGCCCTTCGACCAGTTCACGATCGAGCAGATAGCTGGAGACCTGCTTCCGGATGCTACGGTCGAGCAAAGGATTGCCACCGGCTTCAACCGCAACCACAGATCCAACTCGGAAGGTGGTATTGTTCCAAAAGAGTACCTGGTGGAATACGCCGTCGATCGCGTGAACACGACAGCGACGGTGTGGTTAGGACTCACCCTGGGCTGTGCGCGTTGTCACGACCACAAGTACGATCCCATTTCACAAAATGAGTTCTACCAGGTCTTGGCCTATTTCAATAATGTGCCAGAACGAGGCCGGGTTTACAAAATAGGCAACTCCGAACCTTTCATCAAAGCTCCCACGCCGCAAATGCAATGGGAACTGGATGACCTCGACCGAAAATTAACATCGGCGAAGGTCACCTTTAGGAACATCGAGCCGGAATCAGTTGCTGCACAGATGAGATGGGAAACAAACCAGGCAATGGCCCCCCTCGTCGATTGGACCATTTCCGATGGGTTAGTAACCCGCTTCGAGCTAAACGGTCAGACAACCGACCAAAATACCGACTGGAGCGGTTCCTGGATTTCTATCCAAGACAATGAGAATACCCATAAATTCGAACCTGACGATCTGATGTGCGGCCCTGGGAAAACCGGTCAAGCTGCTGACTTTGATGGCCATCGCTTTATCGATGCCGGCAAAGTTGCCCAATTTGGCCCAAAAGACAAGATCTCCTTTGGAGCCTGGATCTATCCGACCGAAACGCAAAGCGGAGGAATTTTGTCGGTCATGGATAAGGAGTTCAGACCGGAAAACTTTAGTCTGCACTTGAGTGATAACAAGATACGGGTAAGCCTGGGCCAGAGATGGCTTGATGATGCCATCCATGTCGAAACGAAAATGAACCTAACGCCCATGCGTTGGTACCACGTGATGATCACCCACAACGGGTCGCAAAGGAGCAAAGGACTGAAGATCTACGTAAACGGAGAGCTTCAAAAAGTAAAGGTCTTGATGGATTTGTTTACCGGTGATTTGCCAGAAATCCAAAAGTACCCTTTGCGAATTGGTGTGGGAGATGAAGAAAAATACTTCCGAGGTTATATAGACGATGTGCGCTATTACCACCGTGAACTATTGGTCGATGAGATCGAAGTTGTCTCTAGTTCAGATTCCATCACCGAGATCCTCGCCATTTCTCCAGAGGAGCGGACCCCGCAGCAGGCGCGGAAAATCAGTACATATTTTCTGGAGAACGAGGCACCACCTCACATCAGAGACGCCTACCTGCGGTTTAAAACTCTACGTAAGCAAAGACGGCAGCTGGAGGACAGTATTCCTACCGTGATGGTGATGGAAGAAGCCGAAGAACCGCGCCAGACATTCCTCCTGAAGCGCGGAGAGTATGATAAACCTGGTGAGAAGGTATCCCGCGGGGTGCCAGCGATTTTTCCGCCATTCCCGCAGGGAATGCCTAACAATCGGCTGGGGCTAGGGCGGTGGCTCGTAGACCCATCGAATCCACTCACCAGCCGGGTAACCGTGAACCGCTATTGGCAGATGTTCTTTGGGACAGGGCTGGTGAAAACGCCCGAGGACTTCGGCTCTCAAGGTGAGTTGCCCAGCCACCCGCAGCTGATGGACTGGCTCGCAACGGAGTTGGTAGGCGGAGGCTGGAACATCAAAGCCCTGCAGAAGCTAATAGTCATGAGCGCGACCTACCTCCAGTCATCCAGGATCAGCGAGTCCTTACAACAGTACGACCCGGATAATCGCCTGCTGGCTAGGGCTCCCAGATTGAGGTTGCCGGCGGAAATGATTCGGGATCAGGCCCTGGCTGCTTGTGGTCTTCTCACGGTCACTATCGGTGGCCCTTCGGTCAAACCTTATCAGCCACCTGGACTGTGGAAGGAGCTCTTTAGCGGATCCTATGTGCAGGATCACGGCGACAAGTTATACCGCCGCAGCGTCTACACCTTTTGGAAGCGTACCATTCCACCGCCAACTATGACAACCTTCGATGCTGACGCACGTGAGACGTGTACTGTCCGCCGGTCACACACCAACACCCCGCTGCAGGCTCTGGCGCTAATGAATGACGTGACGTATGTCGAAGCAGCACGCCTATTAGCGCAGCGAATGATGACCGAAGGAGGAAATTCACCTGAGGAGCGGCTTTCCTCGGGATTTCGGCTTCTCACTGCTCGCTGGCCCAGCCCGCAGGAACAAAAAATCCTTCTCAATACTTTTTACCGGAATCGACTACGGTACTATAATGATGAAGAAGCGGCTTTAAACCTCATCTCAGTAGGTGAGTCAGAGTGGAGTCAAGAGTTGGACATCAGAGAGTTGGCTACTTACACCACGGTGGCTAGTCTGATCCTGAACCTGGACGAAGTGATTACGAGGCAGTAAAACATGGATCTTTTATGTGAAAACCAACTTGTCCTCACACGCCGTCAGTTTTTCGGGCGAACCAGTACCGGCATTGGAACGATGGCGCTGGCTTCGTTGTTGTGCCCGGAGCTCTTCGCGGTTCGGTCAGAGGATGGTAACGGTGGCCTGCCTGGGTTACCTCACTTTTCACCCAAAGCGAAACGAGTGATTTATCTCTGCCAGTCCGGAGCGCCCTCCCAAATGGACCTGTTTGATTACAAACCAAACCTGTCAGCGCTTTCCGGTCAGGAGTTGCCTGACTCGGTACGGAGGGGCCAACGACTAACTGGTATGACTGCCACCCAGGCCAGCTTCCCGGTTGCCTCCTCGATTTTCCAGTTTGCCCAACATGGCCAGAGTGGCGCCTGGTTAAGCGAGCTTTTGCCCTACACGGCGGAAATCGCAGACGACCTGTGCTTCATCAAGTCCATCCACACCAAAGCGATTAATCATGATCCGGCCATCACCTTTCTACAAACTGGAACTCAGCTGGCCGGTCGACCCAGCATGGGCGCGTGGCTCTCCTATGGCCTGGGTAGCTCCAACCAGGATTTACCAGCTTTTGTGGTGATGGTCTCGGGGAGTGGCGGGCAACCTCTCTATCACCGCCTCTGGGGCAGCGCGTTTCTGCCGACAAGCCATCAGGGAATCAAGTTTCGCAGTCCTGGAGATCCGGTGCTCTATCTGTCTAACCCATCGGGCCTAGACCAACGCACCCGCAGAGGCATGCTCGATGATTTGGCCAGACTGAACAGAATCAGACTGAAGGAACTAGGTGATCCTGAGATCATGACCCGCATTGGTCAGTATGAACTAGCTTATCGTATGCAGACCTCTGTCCCTGAATTAACCAACATATCCGATGAGCCGAAAGCTATCCTGGACATGTACGGCCCCGACTCACAAAATCCTGGTAGTTACGCCTTTAACACCTTGTTAGCTCGACGTATGGCGGAGCGCGGCGTACGTTTCATCCAGCTCTACCACCGAGGCTGGGACCATCACAGCGACCTCCCGAGAGACATCGAGAAGCGATCTCAGGAGACGGATCAGCCTACGGCAGCACTAGTCAAGGATCTCAAACAGCGCGGCATGCTGAAGGATACACTCATCATCTGGGGAGGAGAGTTTGGTCGGACCGTCTATTGCCAAGGAAGACTCACTCCCACCAACTACGGTCGCGATCACCACCCTCGCTGCTTCACGATCTGGATGGCGGGTGGGGGAATCAAGCCCGGAATGTCCTACGGTGAAACCGACGACTACTCCTACAACGTTGTTCGAGATCCGGTCCATGTGCACGATCTGAATGCCACCATTTTGCATTGCCTAGGCATTGACCACACCAAGCTTACCTTCAAGTTCCAGGGACGCCGGCACCGCCTCACTGACGTTCACGGCACCGTGGTGCGTAAGATCATCGCTTGAACTAGGCTCGCCACAAACATGAGCATATTTAGAAATCAGCAGTATCTCTTCGATCACACTGCCCACGATATCCACCGCTTCTGTCAGGGCGTCCTTGAGAATTCTCCTGCCAATCACGAATAGCCTTACCTCCTTTGGACACACCCCATTGCCATCTCATCACAGAGTTTGGCTAAGAGTCCCGCTGTCTCCGGATCCTTCAAGTCAAGGGAGTTCACAACAAGCCACGCCCGTCAAGTCGATCCACTGATACCGTAAGGGTCTTGAAGAAGAAAAACCCTCGGCTGGATGCCAAACGAGTGAGGACATACCTAACATCGACTGCGGTTGCACTTTTCGGAGACACTCAATCAACTCAATCGATTCCGGTAAAGACACGATCGTATCTGGTCTCGACCGACTCGATTGGAACAGGCGTCCAGCTTATGATAATCTTTGTGACGAGTGCGCTGCTGCTCAGTTTGAGGCGTCGGCAACACAGGCGATATGGACTATCGTCGAGACGCCGCAACGAAGAAATGGGCAAAGTCCCGCCGCCATCCACTGGCCGGGTGAAGGTTGCCCATATCGGTGAGCCAAGTTCGCGATTGGGTTCGATGAAACCCGCCTGAAGAGAACAAGTTGATGAGGGCCCGGTGAGTTGCTGAGTTTACAAAGTTTTCCACTCGAATATAAAATTAAAGACCGTCAGTGATAGAGATCAACTAAACAGAACTCAGCAGGGGCGAAAAGGAAAAAAATTATGCACCTGATGAACATTTTCCGAATGTTATTCCCACTGATGCTAGTTTCCATCATGGCTTATGCGGAAGATGCCGATTTGGACTTGTTCGAGGCGGCGAGAAGAGGTGATTTTGCAACCGTGAAGACCCGTCTGTCCAGAAATGCCGACGCCAACACCAAAGATCAACATGGTCAGACCGCGCTTATGGTTTCAGCTGTCAACGGCCATGCCGACATCGTGGAGACTCTGCTAGCCAAAGGTGTCGACCTTGATGCCAAAGACCTCAGTGGCCAAACAGCCTTGATGGCTGCGGCAAAAGGTGGCCATACCAATATTGTGGAGACCTTGCTGAAAAAAGACATCCATGTCAACGCAAGACGAGGAGATGGCCAGGACGCTCTGATGGTAGCAGCAGAAAACGGCCACACTCACGCTGTCCAAGCCTTGCTAGCCAAAGGTGCCGACCTTAATGCCAAGGACCAGGATAACCAAACCGCTCTGATGCTGGCGGCCGTCAGCGGCCATACTGAAACAGTGCGAACCTTATTGGAAAAAGGCGCCAACGCCAATGTAAATAATAAATACCATCAAACTGCCTTGATGTTTGCCGCCGTTGATGGCTACATAGAAACCGTTCATGCCTTGCTGGAAAAAGGTGCCGATCCGAATGGAAAAACTTTGGACGGCCACACCACCCTCATGATTGCGGCCTACAACGGCCACCCCAACATCGTGCAGATCTTGCTGACCAACGGCGCCGAAATCAATGCGAAACGAAAGGATGGCCAAACGGCCTTGATGTTTGCGGCAGCCTTAGGTCATACCCATATCACTCGGATACTCAAACAGGCTGGTGCCAAAGAATAACAGACCGCAGAACAGCACCTTCTCGACGACAACCTCCGCATTAGCCTCGATTGACAATTTCTTGCATCTGGGACGACGTTACTCGTTGTCGCTACTGCAAAGGCATCGATTACTCCTCGTGCCTGGCGTACGACTCCAGCCGATATTCACCACCGACTACTACGCTGAAAGCCTCTCAAGAATGTTGCGTGTGATCCGTTCTACAACCTTATCTCCACCCCGCAGGCCGTACGCCCATTGGGTGCAGCCCGTCGTGACTACGGTGCCCCCACGGGTGTAGATGCCAAGAATGGCCGCTCCCGGCTGAGGGAGTTTTTTATCTGATTCTTCGCCGTATACAGCTTTACTGACCGCGTCGATCGAACCGTCAAAGGCAGTCAAACCCGCGGGCGCCGTGGCCAGAATTTCAAAAGTCTCGGGAGTGCCATCCTGATGCGTGGGAACAGGGATCCCCTCCCGCAATTCGAATTGGCAACCATCGCATTCGTAACCTACGATCCGGTCCTTGACTCCCAAGAGATCTCCCCGCTTCAAGCCGGTACCTTCAAAGATCCAGTGCTCCGGGCGATGGACGGTATAAGCTCCCAGGCCATCCGCGAACTGATCGAAAAAGCTGTGGTAACCCCCGTAGGCAAAGCTAACCCCGGTGAGTTCATTCTCAGGTCGACCTACCAGCCGGTTACACCACATCGTTGTGAGCAACTTGTGGTCTCCGCTTTTATAAACGGGGTCCTCCTTACAGGCTTCCTTCCAGCCCACCAGAGCACGCCCGTTGTCTTCTGAACGGACCTGCCAATAAGCTACGTTTCCACTGAAAAAGACCACATTTCCACCAGCGGCAATAAAATTCTCCAGATGGTCCCGCATGGGTGAAGACCAGTATTCATCATGCCCGACACTGAGCACCAATCGATAGTGCAGGAGGATCTCGGGGTGAAACTCGAGGTCAGAGTTCACGGCATAATCAATTTGGTAACCGGAGTGTTCGGCCCATGCCACAAACGGCTGTTCCCAGTGGTGCCAACCGCTTCCCCACCCAGTGGAGCCGTCAAAAAAGTCCAACCTTTTTCCCTCTCTCTGGACAGTGTAACTTGCAGGACCAGCTCCGAAAACGTCGTTGATTGTCCACTGCTTTCCAATACATTCCACATCAATCATCGCTCTTTGCGACAGGGAAATACCAGTAATCCTATCTATTTGTACCTGCTTTCGGATTTTATTCCGCAGTACAGCTGGGATTGTTCCGGGCCTGAAAGCACCTTCCCAGTCGGCCCCAATACTAAACAGGAACAATCCGGTATCCCCCTTGAATCCTCGGTAGGGACGATCAAAAGAAACCCGTCTGGCCGGCCCATTTGGGCCTCGATATAAACTGCTACCACCCCAAGTGTTGTAGGCGTTGTCGGTATTGCTAGTCAGTTGCAGCAGGATCTGGGCATTGCGGCCAGCGTATGCCGCCCGGACGATAAAACACATCTCCCCCTGAGCAGTACACTGGCCCCGCTTCAGGCCCCGCAAAGACACACTGTAATAACCGGACCTCCAGTCTTCTGGAATAAGAAGTCTCAGCACCTCGGGCCACCGGCACCCATGGGTGGCTGCATCTTCAGGGACTGGATACTGGCTCCCTGGTACACCCTCTTTCCTCCAAACTACCTCACGTTGAGCTCCTACTCGCGATATTTCCATTGAGTACTTCTCTGTGTCAGTTGAAATATGGAATCGGACCTCCTCCCCAGCTCGGACGCTTAATTGGTCGGTGTAGCCTTCAATGAAACTAGTATTCCTCATAACTACTTTGAATTTAGCAATTCTTTTAACCTCTCCGTAATGAGTGACCTAGACCTATCAGTTCTCTAACTTTAAATCAATACTGTTTTTTTATTATCTATCGGCTGAAAATAACTTCTATATCTCTTACCTATATCTATATGTAAAGGGGTCCTTAATAAGCGTCGTTTTTCATCTGCAATCTAATCCTCCCTTGACCAATACTTACAGGCTTGGATAAACTCAGGCCCGGATGTCTGGATTTCCACCAGTTCTGTACCAGGGGAGGAATCCATCACCGGTTATATTAAGACACAACACAGGCGAAATCCTCTATCGAACTCAACTATTATGGCTAAAAAAAGGAACACGATATGAAACTAGGAATTTTCACAATGCCTATCCATCCCTATACCCGTGATTACCACACTCTTCTGGAGGAGGATATGGAAACCGTGATCTATGCTGACCAGCTGGGTTTTGACGAGTTCTGGCTGGGCGAGCATTTTAGCTCATCGGCAGAGCCGATCACTTCGCCATTGATCTTTTTCGCTAAAGCCATCCCTCAGACCCGACACATCAAGTTCTGCGCAGGAGTCCTCAACCTACCGCAGCAGCACCCAGTGGCCGTAGCCGCTCACGCCGCCATGTTCGACCAACTATGTGATGGTCGCTTCATTTTGGGGATCGGCCCTGGAGGCTTGCCCAGCGATTTCGAGCTTTTCCAAGTCGAAGATGCCAAGGCCCGATCCGAAATGATGCTAGAATCGATCGACATGATCCTGCACATGTGGACCAACGATCCACCCTATGACCTGAAGGGCAAATACTGGCACATCAAGTTAAAAGAGTGGGCATGGCCTGAGATGGGTGTGGGAGATATGCGGCGTCCCTTCCAGAAACCACATCCACCTATTGCTATGTCTGCTATGAGCCCCTTCTCACAGAGTGTGCGCACGGCCGCCCGCCGGGGATGGAGTGCTGTGACGGGGAATTTCATCCCCAGTATTTGGGCAGCCAGTCACTGGACAATGTATCAGAAAGGCGCAGAGGAAGGGGGTTTTGAGCCCGACCCAGAGAAGTGGAAGATGGCTCGTAACATCATCGTCACCGACACTGATAGCGAGGCCGAAGCCTACTTAGCAAAACAAGACAGTGCTTTGCTCCACTATTACTCCCACATGATCACTGTGATCAAGCGGGCCGGGTTTTCAGCGATGATGAAACCAAACAAGGAGATGTCCGAGGACGAACTTACTGCGGTTTGGGCGGTCAACAACTTAGTCATCGCGGGAAACCCACAAACCGTAGCTGAAAAGATTCTCGCCTTCCGCCAGGAGGTGGGACCTTTCGGCACCATCCTCATGTTAGGGCTCGACTGGGACGACCCACAGTTTCAGAAACGCTCCATGCAACTCATGGCCGAGCAAACCATGCCTCTTCTCAATGAGGCAACCGGATAGATTGTGGTCTTGAAATTCAGCAGGGTGATTTGAACCATCCAGCAAAGATGTACCCGTCATCCACCGTCTTTTTGATAGAGCTAATATCGGAATTCCAGGCTGTATCAGGTCGCAAGAATTGACCTTTCAGAGTGCTGATTCAGCAACCAGGTCCGAAATGGGTTCCAACAAGATTTTCCTAGAAACTGTTGCAGGTAAAGTCGTCAGTAGGACGCAAGTAAGATCACGCTGCGGGTCCGCCCACGCTATCGTACCTGACGAACCCCAATGACCAAAAGTCTGGGGTGAGCACACGCTTCCGAAACGTTTGGTTTGCACCATGAATCCTAGACCCCAAGGGATTTCAAGTCCCTGGTTTTGATTTGTGATCATGGCAGCTGCGGTGTCTTCCTTGAGAACCGATCCATCTGGGTGGAGGAAGTACCATAGAAACTTTTCCAGATCTATACCGGTGGAATGGGCTCCACCCCAGGGAGTTCCCAAGTCACGCCAGTACCGGCTATTCCAATTCCAGCTCAAGGTGTCGGAGCCCCTCCATTTGTAAGATTCTGGTCCTTCTTCGACCTGACTCTGGGCCGTATCTGAGATTTTAAGACTGTCCAGTCCCAGTACTGTATTCTGCATACCCAACGGCTGGAAAAGCTCATCCTGAACAAAATCTCGAAAGCGTTTATGGGTGATGCGTTCGATCACTTCAGCCGCCAAAAGAAAACCCATACTCTGGTACTTTACCCGGGTCCCTGGTTTGAACAGCAACGGCGTTTCGAGGACTCGCTCAACAAACTCTCTTAAGGGAGCGTGACGCTTGCGAAGTTCAATATTATCCGGTAACTGATCGGGCAGTCCCGAAGTGTGCGTCAAAAGATGCCGAATGGTGATCGACTTACGATCGCCTGCGGTAAACTTCGGAATGTACTTATGAACAAGATCAGACAGGGCCAGTTCACCTCGGTCGACCAGAATCATTACCCCCGCGGCCGTCATTGGCTTGGTGATTGAGGCAAGAAGGAAGATGCTCTCCAGCGTAGTTTCTTCCCCGAAAGCTTTCCCGAAAATACGATCGTTCTGGCGTACCTGAAGTGAAGCTGAGCGGAGTTTTCCCTCGGTGACAAAACGTTGTATTAGCCTAACCGATTCTTCCAGTTTGCCCTCTCGAAGACCTTTTGCCAGCGCGGGCAGCATAGCAGACGCCCCCAACACCCCCCGGATGAACACGCGCCTATTTAAGTCATATCCAGCCATGTGATGAATGGATAGGAACATATCAATACTTCAACCTGACAGTCAAATATCCCTTGGTGATCTTCCGGCTGAACAGAGGTCAGTTCGGTCGGGAATCTCGTGCCAGTCAGGTGCGTGAACCCTACGGTTTCAATGCCCAAGTCACAAATATTCCTTGTCTGAGACGCCTTCCATCCAGGTTATGTCTGCGCTGATGTTAACCGCGATGTGGACCATGTTCGATTCATGACCAGAACCGTGCCAATGCTTCTCGTCTGGGAAAATGCAAACGGCGTCTCCCGATGCGATCTCCTGACATCCTTACCCACCTCTGCAAGCGGCAACATCATTCGACAACAAATAATAGCTGTACACTCCCCATCGTGTGCATGCCAGTTGGTCCGGGACCGGCGTGCAAACTGGACCTGGTAGATCTCTTCACCGCGAGACCTTCACTGATAGCAACCAGCCTCTTGACTTGCAAGTTCCCACTGAAATGGGCCGCATCGGATCGTTCCCATTCGACATCAACATCATAGAAGACCTTCATAGCGCGCCCCCCCCAAATGAAAAAAAGAGAGGTGACAGGCCTGTGGATCGCACCACTGTCCCAATGTATTCGTTATACCCAACAAGCATATCTTTGCTGGAACGATTTCTCTACCGGATGGGAGTTCGAGAAACAGTGTAGCGTAGGGAAAATTATCAAAGAATCGATGGAATAATCCAACAACTCCAGGTGGCACAAACGTTGAGGCAATTAACCTTAGCCATAATCCATCTGGCTTCTTCTTCACATTTTCCTGAGCAGATCGTTCTTGCCATGGTATTTACGGCACCTGGCAGGACTCTAAGTCCGTTCGGCCACATGCTAAACCATTGAAAAGTACTCAGAAAAACCAGCTAGTTCATCGAGTTTCCACAAACTCAAAGGTGGAATAACTGAGAAAGACTGGGAATCGTAGTGAAAGACATTTAGGAAACACTTCTTCTAGAACATTTTAAGGTTGGTCTGTGTACACTAACCCCCAATCATTCGCCTGAGCAATTGCAATCCGATCAACAGAACCATGGGTGAGAAATCAAGGCCTGAAAATGACGGAATCACGCTGCGAATCGGAGCAAGCACAGGCTCTGTTAGAGTGTTGCAAAATCGAATCACTGGATGGTCCGGAGATAGGCCGATCCAGGAAACAACGACGGACCCCAAGACCACCAAAGAGTAAAGATCAATTAAGTTGGCCAATAACATTTCCTTTGTCTCACACTGATGTAAACTTCGGCAGTGGAAAGCCTCAAAACAACCTAACCTAGCTTCCGCCGCATCATCATCTTCGCTAAGCTTAGCAGCTCTTAGTAAAAAGCGCGAACCTTCGCAGACTTTTACCACGAGTAGCCGCTGGAGATTTTCCCCTGTCAACTATAGCCTTGCTCTGGGGAGGGAGCGATTCACTTGAAACGCGCTTCGCACGATGTTCTAATGCGTAATCGATTTCCAGGGAGATTGATCGCAGAGTGTTCTCGCTTCTAAAAGCTTTCGGATACCTTCTTCTCGCTTTTGTGCTCTACTTCTTGGTTTTCTTCGATATCCTTGTTAAGGGACACGGAACCTTGGTCCGTGGTTTTGACAGCTCGGTTCAGTCCTTTGCCTGGCTCAGCAAAGTAACTAGAGGCTGGAGATTACTTGAACCTCCTCTGTGGGATTTCACGAGTTTTAGTGGCACTAACTTCATCGGGGAGTTTCAGACCGGTGTTCTCTATCCAGGAAATATCCTTCTTGCCTGGCTGACTAGCACCCTTACACAGCACGATTTGGATGTATACCTGTACATTCATTACTGTTTTGCCTTCTTTTCCATGGCGATTTTTCTGCACTTCCAGCGATTGGGTATAGTTCCTGTCCTGCTCGGAGCTTATGCCTTTGCTTCTTATCTGGACTGGCTGGGTTTCATCTCCATCTTGTTTTCCGCCCCGCAGTGGTTGCTCGCCCTCGATCATCTGTCTCGATCATATCGCTGGGCACCCAAGAGAACTTTCGGCCTGGAGAGAATCCCTTATGAGGTCTATGGTTTCACAGATGTAATTGATCCGGCCATGCTGGATTATCTTTCCCAAGGGTGGTTTCCCTGGGTGCCCCCTTTTGCATTGGTAGCGCTCTCCTTATCGAGTGGACGAGCACGCCGCTTGCATCTACTTTGGCCTCGTTCTGGCTTTGTTCTCTTTCCTTGGTTCACTGGGGGAACTGGTTACTAAGATCACCTATCAGATTCCGCTTCTTCATATGATTCGAGAAGCTTACCGATACATCTTCCTTATTTTTTTCTCGGCGTTGCTCCTGGCCCTGATAGTGGAGTTTCTTTGGAACGGGGTCGATCGTCTTATGAATTGGCTCGTGCCTAGGAGTAGCTCCATTAACCAGGGCTGCATTGGACTCACCATCGCAAAGGTGGGGACACGGATTCTTCTGGTTGGACCGGTCGCAGCATTCCTGGCATTTCACTCGGCGCCTTTCTTGGCAGCGCAACCTAACGAGGACCAACTTTCCCCGATAACTCTTTACCGGCACAACAAAATCATCGATTATCTGATTGAAAGGCAGAACGAAGAAGGCTTGTTTCGGATTTTTAACTATCAGCAGTGTCTACCCAGGAACTTGGGGAATGCTTTTTCTTTACTCACAATTCGGGGGCACAGAGCCACCATCTACGCTCCGTACTTTGACTTTTTTGTAAGTGCTCTGGCCGATCCGTACTCTGAACGTCTCGATGAATTGGGGGTTAAGTACGTGGTTTCTCCAGATCCGTTGGAGAACTTGGAACTCATAACCACGACCGAGCACTTGTTCCTTTACGAGCGACCTAAACCCGTCCCCATTTTCAGATTGGCTGATCAGCAGTGCGAGTTGGCTATTCAAGACCTGGAATGGCGTCAGAATGCAGTGGTGGTAGAGCTGAGCCAGTCTTTCAAAGGAATCCTGGTTTTTGCCCAGCCCCACTACCCAAGCTGGAAAGTTGAGGTCGACGGCCAGGAAAGAGATTTGCTGAAGTCAGGTCTCTTCATGGGTGTCAAGCTTGTGGGTACGGAGTCAACAGTCAAATTTCTCTATCGACCGGTCTTGCTCAAGTTTGGACTGATAGGCACTGTCATTCCGTTGCTCCTCGTAGGAGCCGGGGTGTCAAGACGTAGCCTAACACCCCGAGATCAGGGTTGAAGTATCACAACAGCAGTCCGTAGTATAAACTTAGCTAGTCTGCTCTGACCTTGTGGGTTACTCAAAACACTATTTAAGCTTACTGAGCGGCCCACATGATGGGTCTAATTATTGTCTTGGATTGACCACTTGAGATCGATGACAGCCTAGCGCCTAGTGTTTTCTCAACAAAGGGCTAGAAAGGTGTCTCTGCTTATCAGATTTTGACAAGTATCTGGATAACCCAAGAGTTATCAGAGAAAGGGACGAAGGGATAGTGGACGCCGGTTTGGAGGACTGATAGGTGTCGGCTATTCACCACGGAGAGACCCAGAACAATTCCATCCAAGGCTGATATGAGAAATGTCGGTTAAATTGAAGGAGTAACTAGCTTGACCGAAATGGACAAGGGAGGGAAAGAAAATGAGTTTCCAGCGTTCCAAAGTTCTAGTGGCTGCTATAGCCACCCTCATGTTTAGTAGCTTTGACTGCCAGGGCGAACAGGTTAGGAAACCCAAGCATGCCGACAAGAGCCTTCCCAAGATCCCTCTTCCGCGCTTCGAGGGGGAGAGATATGAAGCGGAGATTCCTGACACGCTTAACCTGGCGGAGAGAGCAGAGTTAGCCCTACAGGCTATCACCCGGATGGTGGATCCGAGCAGAAATTATGCTCTGTACGCTCATGCCTTTTTCAACAGAAGACCTCCGGTCCTTTCACTCTCCGACGCTGACGGTATAGACGGCGGACCCTGTGCTGCAAAACAGTTCGAGTCCTTACCCCTTCTACGCATCATGAGCGGAAGCACCTACAACCTTGAAATAGACAAGGGGTGGATGCAGAGCCGGCTTGACATCACCGGGAAAGATGGCATCACTTACTGGTTACCCAGTATGAATGTGAACGCCAATTATCCGCCGCCGTTTGAAGAACCGTATAGTAGTGTGGAAAGTGAGGGACGGCTCATCTTAGCCCTATCCATGTGGTATCAGCATGATAAGAACCCCTTGTGGAGAACCTTGATCGAGAAGAAGGTTCAGCGCTTGACCGAGTTAGCCGTAAAAGAGGATGACTACGTGTACTTCACCCATCGTCCCTACCTTCCATCGTCACGCGCCGGCGTAGTCATGTTCACCGCAGACGACACGGCGGAGACGGTCAAAGATCCTTCAGGCGACAGGGGACGATTCGAGAATCCTCACTCGGCACATCAGGTCAATTATATGCTTACCCTTGGCTTGTGTGTCTACTACAGAGTTGCGGGTTACAAGCCTGCTCTGGAACTGGCAGAAAAAATGGTCCGAGGAGTGATCAAATACAGTGAAAATTTTGACCCGGACGGCCGCTGGCTGGATCACCATTTCCATACATCAGCTGCCTCCCTGCTGGCCATTCTGGAATACGCCATCGTGACGAATGACAAAGAACTGCTGGAATTCGTAAAGAAGGGATACGAGTACGGGAAAGTTCTAGGTGAGCCTCTGATAGGTTTCTTCCCGGAAGCCGTACCCGGCTCTGACTGGTCCATCCGCCGCCAGATCATGACTTGTGAGACCTGTGAGGTGGCAGACATGATCGGACTGAGCCTGAAACTCACCCGGGCCGGTGTGGGAAATTACTGGGAGGATGTGGATCGCTGGGTGCGTAACCAGTTCGTGGAAAACCAGCTGACCTCGGTCGACTGGGTGAACAAGGCGCCGGAAGAGGCCTTCAAAAACTTGCCGAAATCGATCGAAAAGAAGCCAGTCGAGGCCTGGGAGAGCACCGAGATCGAAAGAGCCGTGGGAGTCTTTGCCGGCTGGGCATCGCCCAACGACTGGGGACCAGCGGCCATGCATTACTGTTGCACGGGCAATGCAGGTAGAACACTCTACTGGATCTGGGACAGTATCCTGACGAAGGAAGACGGTAAGATCCAAGTGAACTTACTGTTAAACCGTGCCTCCCCCTGGCTGGACGTGGACAGTCACCTGCCGTATGAGGGAAAGATCGAACTCAAGATCAAGGATGCCGAGAAGGTTGCGGTGCGTATTCCGGAATGGACGGACCGTCACAGAGTCTCCTGCAAGGTCAATGGTCAAACCCAAAAGTTTGCCTGGTCGGGAAACTACGTGGAAGTGGGAGATCTGAAGCGAGATGACCGTGTGAGCGTGGAGTTTCCCATGAGGGAAAAGACCCTCTTTCGGGTCATCAGTGGATTTCCCTATAAGCTGACTCTGAAGGGGAATACGGTGGTGGAGATAGACCCAAAAGGAAAACTCCACCCGCTTTATCTGAGGGACCGATACAAGCAAGGGAAGGCACCCCTGAAAAAGGTGACCCGATTCGTCTACAAAGAAACCCTACTCTGGTGATGGAGCATTCGCGTGGTGAAAAGTCACGTAGAGTCGTGCGCCAGGGATCACCAGCCGCTGGCAAGGTACGAGGAGGAGTCGTAGCGACGGGTAGCTTAGTACTCTCCACTTTAGTAGTTGACTATAAACTCTAACTTATTAATGAGAGCCCACTGGATATCTTCTGCTCCTTTGTCCCGGTAGCGCTCGAGATAGCCAACTGACTTTTCAGTCTCCTCCCGAGTTGGGAACCGTGAAAGCGTCGACAAGTAAATATTCTCCACTAATTGCTCATTACTCAAAGGAGGAGTCTGGCTCAGCAGAGTGTTGATTCGACTCCCCTCGGTGCTAGCTAGCACTTTGTTCTTGACCACCTCACTGTTCAACATCAATGAAGCCTGAACCACCGAAGGCGTGGTTTCTGCGGCGCCGCTTTTTCGATCACTTCGACCGAAAAAGTCCAGAAAACGCTTGGTACCCGGCTCCAGTTTGTCAAAAGAGGGATCATAAGTCTCCATGATATAGCTGACTTTTTTGTCCGTCCCGGCCACCGATACCTCAGGAAAAACGTTCGTGGCTTTACTGATGGCATCATAGATCTCCTCCGCGGACAAACGACGTGCAAGTTTGCGAGCAAAGTAGCGATCATAATCCGGCTTCCAGTCGCTTTCGACACGGGAGGAGAGTTGATAGGCACTGGATTGGGTGATCACTTTCATCAGGTAGCGCAAGTCAAAACCATGTTTCTGGAAATCCTTGGCCAGTTCCTCTAACAACTCCGGATGTGAAGGCTGGATAGTCCAGGGAGCGGGTGGGGGATTCTGGGGGTCCTGGCGATCCAGGTCCCACGCAAAGGGAGGATCAACAATCCCTACCGTCATAAAATGTGACCAGAACAAGTTTACCGTCGCCTTGGCAAACTGGAGATCAGAAGTGAGCATTCGGGCCAACTCAACCCTCAGATTTGCACCCGACGCAGGCCGCTCTTGAGTAAGCACAAACTGGGGATAGACATCGGCCTTCTTGTTCCGGGCGATTCGCAGCACACTGGGTGAGTCCATGCTATAACCGTTTCCACCCCCCTGCCAGTGGGACTCCGGCCTCAATGGAAGGCCTTCCAACAAAGCGAATTCCTGACTGTTATAGGTGGGTCTGAAAATTCGAATGTTGCCGAAGAAGGCCGCCTGGCGCCAAAACTCTACACGTTTTTTTCGAGCTAACCACAGGTTGATTTTCTCTAAATGCCCGGCACCGTCGTGGCAGGAAATACATTCTAAATTCAGTCCAAGGAAAAGCTTCGTCGCATTCACTGCCATCTCATCGCAGCTATCCTCGTGCATCACGTGACCGTCGAACAAGCCGTCAACTTCACTCCGAATAAGGAAATTAGCTGCTCCTCCGAACTGGGCACTTACCGTCGTGGCCGTTAACATGTCCCGAACCATATAGTCATAGGGTATATTGTATTTCAGGTTATAATAGATGTACTGGTGAAATGCATTGCGGCCTTCCACCCCCTGGATTGGACCATTGTCAAAGAGATCACCAAACCAGTAGCTCCATCGACTTAAGAAAGGCTCTTGCACCATCCAGGGACCCTTTGATGATTCGCAGTGGATGTTTCCCTGGCATTCCACGTCCGGATAATCGTGCCCTAACAAGTGATCAATGAGCCGGTCTCGTTTATTCGGATCATTGTCAGCCACAAACTCACGGACTCTTTCGTCGTCGGGTATCCGACCCCACAGGTCCAGATAGACCCTACGTATGAACTCGGTATGCGTGGATAAACCCGCGTGTGGAATGCACTCAGCCTCAATCCTGGCGAAAATGTAGTCATCGATGAAATTCTTTCGCTCTACGGTAAGACGAGTGGTGGAGGGTAAACTAGCAACAACTTCGTCTGTCAGTTGTGTGGCAGAAGGACTACTTTCCTCGGTAGGTTCTGAATGCTTCTCATCGAGGGAAAACGGTGCCGTGAGGGCCCAGGCAAAGCCCCCTACCAAGGATGTAATCAAGATAAAACTACCCATCACGCCCCACTATGAGCTAAGAAAAGCCCTTTAAAACGATCTGAGTTTCTTAAGTATAGGACCTGCAGCGCAAGGATGTCAAGTATTCAACTGCGGATCTTCCTTTCACTACAACACTTAAACCGAGAGTCGGCCCCCCAGGCATTGAAAACGAAACAAACTAGCGACGTCAGAGCAAAAAGAGGGAGGTTTCGATGTTCAGGCCACCGGAACGCGAAAGGCTCGTGCGTGCCAGCACTTCTCCAAGATCATTTCGAAAGATCCAGAACGTAGCTGCCCAATGGTCCGCACGGTAGTGTCAAACACATTAGTTTGCGGCGTAATCTCGCCGGAATCAATCTTTTGCTGAAAGGTTGGTCGACTTGTTGATTGTACATTCCCGCGACTGTCCCGGTAAAAAACGAGCCCTCGGTTCAAGCCATCCAGTCCGAATCTAGCCTTCAGCGCCTTGAAATTGGCCACACAACTGTCCATCGAACAGCCTGAGAGGCCGTCGGTGCTGTATCCGGCAACTGCCACGAACCGATCATAAAGAATCTCGTAACCCCCAGCGACCGACACACCGTGCGATTTCCACTGCTGCAGGAAAACATCTAACGTTCCCTTGATGTGGGCTTTGTTCTCAGCGCTCAGAATTTTTTCGAAAGCGAACAAACACAGCCGCGCATCGTCGGACAGACTGACAAAACCGGGGAGTTTCAACGTCTCTTACTCTCGATCAAGGAGTTTCTTTACGGCCAGAGCTGGTGCCCGACAAAAGATTCGTAGGCTTTTCAAACCGCTTCCACCCCTGGCGTGACGGACCATTCGGCGTAACCACCCGACAAGCTCTTGACCCTTTCAAAACCCTGGCTTTGGAAAAACTGAGTGGCCTCGAGACTGCGGTTTCCGTGTTCACAATAGATGATGATTTCGCGATCTCGGACCCAATTTCCGATGATCTCCTGGGCCTTGACCTGATCCACGGGAATAGCATCTTTGATCATCCCCCCGGATCGTTCCCCGCTTTCACGAACGTCCAGAAAAACAAGATCTTCATTCTGGAAGCGTCGCCGACGAGCCTCTTCGACGCTAATCTTCAGCTCTTGAAGAGGATTAAAGATTTCGGACTCTTCGTCGATCGATGCGCCGCAGTACTTGGTGTATATACTCTTCAGAACCTTCGCTACATTCTGTATCGTCTGACCCTCAATATGGTGCCGCTCCACCATGTGTACCACTTGGCCATCTCGAATCACAGCAGCGCAGGGGGATGAGGGAGGGTATCCGACAAAGAGCTCACGCGCCCGATTGACAGCCGCTACATCGTTTCCGGCAAAACTCGTCACCAGCTTCTTGGGACGGGGTTCATGATCCAAGGCTGCAATAACACCGGGTCTGGCGATCCCCGCAGCACACCCACAGACGGAATTAATGAAAAATAGAGCAGTAGAATCTTTTTCTGAAAAGATAGTGTCGACTTCCTCGGCAGTCCGAGCCTCTTGAAAACCAGCATCGACCATCTCTTTTCGCATGGGTTCGATCAAGCGTTCATCATACATTTTCACACTCTCCCTAAAGTTACTCGTCGGTCAAAACCTAATCGGTCCGCTCCCTCTCGACTAGATTGCATTCACTACTCGCTAACCGTTGGAAACGGCAACAAAATAAGGAAAACTAGGCGGGCTTACTCCTCAAATCCCCGCCGGCACCAATTTAGGGGCCAACATTCACCCCCCAACCTGGGATTTGCTCACCTACCAGCAACACAATCTACTAGCCCAATAGTTTTAAGTCAACCCAGTTTTCACATTTTCAGCTGAGATGCTCAGTTTCAATTCAGAAAAATAAAAGTCTCCATCGATGTGGCTCCAGTTCCATAAGACCGGCGTTGGGAAAACACATGACGGGCTGCTAGATCACCCGAGAATCAGATAGACTTTTCAACCGAAAGATGGGGAAGGGACGCTTCTGCTATTTGGCTGGACATACTCCAGACGCCCTCTGTCACCCCGTGATACAGCGGCTCATTCAAGAAGCGGCACGATGGCTCCCCGCTTGGAGTAACCGATCCTTGCTCACAACTCACCTACCGCATTACCGCAATCATCCAACCTAACGTCTTTGGGCAAAAAATTCCTGCAGTACCTTCCTGCAAGGTTCAGACAAGATTCCTTCTCTGATTTCGACACGATGGTTGAAGAGGCCGGGAGACAAAAGTGTCGCTCTGGAGAAGACAGCTCCGGCCTTTTCGTCGCGGGCTCCAAAAATCAGATATTGAAGTCGGGCCCAGACCAGAGCCCCAGAGCACATGGGACAAGGTTCAATCGTCACATACAGTTCAACACCAGCAAGGCGGTAATTTTGGAGACGACTGCCTGCCTGTCGGAGAACTAAGATTTCAGCGTGAGCTGTCGGATCTTGAAGCTGCCGACTTCGATTATGGTCACGTGCGAGCAAGTGACCGTCAGAAACAGCTACTGCGCCGACTGGCACTTCCCCTTCAGAGGCCGCTTTTTGTGCCTCCTCTAAGGCCAATCTCATCCAGGATTCCCTCGACCTCACTTCACCGGGAGAGAGGCCAGGCCCGCTTGTACTTCTCACATTCAACCCAGTTTCAGAAGTGCTCCACCTTTATAGTCTTTTTGGTCCTATCAGCACTCGTAAATTTGATTGTTTTGTTCTGTTGTGATCCTACAACCCCTGCAAAAACCGTTCTAGTATTAGCAGCCGCCGTGAAAACCCCACGAGTCGTGTGGCGAAATATCCTTAGAGGTTAAGGAGCAGTAAACCGACATTCCTTGGATCAACTTTAGATCCGGTTTTCTCCGATCTCTACAAGATGCATGATCACAACCTATCCTAGTGGATAGATACATTGATCAGAGCGCTGCGAAACTCTCTTCACCACCAAAGGGAGGTGACAACATGTACGCTTTTCACCGAGTTTTCCCATTCACCTCGATTGTGCGTTGGGATGTGGAGCTAGCCTCTCAGACAGCAAATCTACCCGTCATTGGCTAGTTTTGGAGTACAGAGCAACACTGTTCCCAGAGGGAGCTGAATCAGGGTTCTACCACCATATTGACGTGGATGTTTGACTGCATTTTTCGGATGGTACTCCTCTTGCCAATCAGCAAACACAGTTAGCACCCGGAGAAAAAGACACGATCTCCTTGGGAGAGGAGAGTGGGATTCTGACTCAGATATAGGCACAACTCAGCTCCAGCAGCAAATCGAGCACAGTTCTAAGAGAGACTACTCTTGGGGCCGAATGGAGAATCGCACCTGGCAATGGTCAGAATCCGACGTACCTCGCCCCTTGCAGATTGGGTGCTCACTTGTTATCTCCGGACACACCTCGTTATAACCGACAAATTTTCCATCCGCTACTGTTCCGGAGTAGCTGTCCATCCCTTCCGGACGCCCGTCGTGGAACAGACAGCCGGTGCGGTTCAGAACGACTCCTGAGTCCCCCTCGTAACTGATGAATGACCGTGCGTGGATAGGTCCAGAGATGATGTGCCTGTAGTCCTGAAACCGGGCCCACAGTTCAGGTGTCAGGTGCTCAGCACCTCTTCCTTTCATCCACCGCCTGAGATTCTCACGGCCCCGTCGCCGGGCCCACTCGAACGTTACTTCGCGCGCGGCCTGCTTGCCCCATCGCTCCTCGATCACCTCCAGCAGGCCATACATGGTACCAGTGACCATCCGGGATAGTTTGTAGGTGATATCGTCAGTTGACAGTTCGTCTGGTTCGACGGCGTCTTCGTCCAGCTGACGACGTCGCTCCTCGCTCAGGTGGATCCCTGGGTAAAGACGCAAATCATTGTATGGTGTGTATGACGTTTCATTTTCTGACATGCTCATAAAAAAACCTCCTTAAATTTTCTCTTCAGACCGGTCAAAATTCCATCCCTACTCGAAAAATTGAATGGGCGCGTGCAGACGTCAATTCCAACGCAGTTCAATCGCGGGTACCCCGCACCGCCGATCATGATATCACTGATTCGTCCATCGTAGCACCCTGATTGACGACCTCAGCGATCACCCCAGTGTTCTACTCTGTCCGGTACCCGAAGAACCACCACTTCAGCCTCTCCACCTGAACTTTCCATCCAAAAAAGCAGTACCCTGATCCGGTGAAGGGTCCTAACAGTCCGCGGTAAAAGTCCCGCAAGTCACGTTGAGATCACGCGGTGGGTCCGGATGCTAGAACTTGCCCGTCGAGGCGATGCTAGCCATCATCGAAGGCTACACTGCAGACCGGTTCCACACCACTGCCACTCGGAGAGTGCTAGGGGTTTGCGCCTGCTGGATGGCGTTGCCAGAGGTAATCGGAGTCCTCCCCGTGCTTGTACGTCGACGACAGATTTCTGGCGCGCGACCCCGCACGACTTTTACCACTAGCATCGGCTCATCGTCACGCCTCGAATCAGAAACCGTTTCGCGCCCAACATTATGGTATGTCATTTATGGGACCGGACACTCGATTGTAAGCTCCGCGATGGTCTCGTATGATTATCATTCACAAATACTGACAACTTTGAGGATTCGACTACTGTCTATTCCGTTCACAGTCGCTGAGAGGGAATGCTGATTATTCTTCCTATTTTGCTTTCTTCGCACAATCCTACTAATTTCTACAGTCAATAGATGAGCCAACTTGCAAACAAGATTGCTTTCGTGACCGGTGCCGGTTCAGGTATTGGTGCAATAATCGCGACGACGTTTGCTCATCAATGCGCATCCGTAGTGGTCGCAGACATTGACCTCGTATCTGGGCACCGCACAGCGGAACAGATCACCTCACAGACTGGCAAGGCAATGGCGATCCAAATGGACGTAACTCAAGAAGCAAGTGTTAAGGTCGCGATCGAGGCGGTACAATCCAGGTTCGGTCGACTAGACAGTCTCGTGAATTGTGCCGGCATCACCTTTGTTAAACCGCTTTTAGAGACTACGGATGAGGATTTTGATCGTGTGATCAACGTCAACCTGCGTTCCGTCATTCTAGTGTGCAAACATGCCGTCCCGCTAATGGAAAACAATGGAGGTGGATCCATCATCAATATTGGTTCGCTTTCCGGTCTGCGTGCCAGACCGGACATGCCACTATATGTGGCATCCAAAGGAGGAGTGATCGCGTTAACAAAGTCACTAGCGATCGATCTAGCAAGAAAGGGCATCCGTGCCAATTGCATTTGCCCGGTGGCAACGGACACCCCTATGTTACAGAAGTATTATCGATCGATTGAAAACGGTGCCGCAAAGAGGGCTGCTACCGAAGCCTCCATTCCTTTAGGACGTTTTGCGAGAGCCGAGGATATTGCTGAACTGGCGCTATACTTGGCGGGAAACAGCTCAAGCTACGTCAGCGGACAAATCATTGCAGTGGACGGCGGTTGCATGGCGGGCACCTTAGAGAGATAACATTGTGACCGCCCGACCAAAACGAGAATAGGTCTCCAAAACATTCTACTGTGGTAATGTCGAAGATGGCAACGCGCCGCGATGTAGCAAGTAAGTTGCGGAGTCAAAAGGTCACAAGTCTCAGCATCTTGACTCTTCGACCTCTCGACTTCGCATCGCTGATGACGTATCCTCAATGCGTACCTTATGTCTTGACAGACGCTTTAACTCGATCTCTCAATCTCTTCCATAATCCAGGGTACGAAGTCTAGTTCTCCTGCTCCGATTCTAAGTAGACGTATGACCCAGCCGAAGATCCCTTCCCCACCAAGCACGACAAGCTTGTAGCCCTCTCTCTGAAAATATGCATCTAAGGGCCTCACCTTCCCAACAAGAATGTCAAAGATCGTCCTTTGATCACACCTGAGGACAAGATCTCTGCGATTAGAGGATCCGGGGGAGACAGTCAACTTGCCACTGTCAATATGCAAGTAGAATGGCTTGTCACCTTCAATTTCGAATTGAATGACTTTGGATTTTCTGTTGAGCTCGTTCCTGGCTACCTGGTTGACGGCTAACCTATCGAAAAACTCGACAGCTACACCATGAATATTTTTTTCAATGTCTCACCCCCAGCTGCTTGGCTGTATCGTCTCTTCGCAAAACCAATAGCTCGCCCTCAGACACGATGGTTTTACCATTGACAACAACAGTGGGTTTGGTCATACCGAATAACGTATTTTGAATGCTTGGATTATGCTGTTCTTGCGTGCTCCCGAAGCAACCAGAGAAGTAACCGGCTCTCTTGTATTGAACGTATAGAGCGCCGTTCGGCGGAAGGCTGGCCGGGCAATACGGATTCGTTCCGATGACCACCGCAGCGTATTTCGCATCGTCTATGAACTGCTGGAAATCCTGCCTTAGTTGTTCAGCCTCCTGTCCACCTTCAATACCTGTGGCAAAGCCCTTCTTCACGGTAAACTGGACTGGGGTTCTGGGCCTACCCATTCCGCCGGGATACATAGCGAGATCGTCAAACACCAATATCCCGTTTGCCGTCCCTTCAATCGGTGAAATAATCGCGATATGGCCAGGCGGCCAATGAAGCCAGGTTCCCGGGCCTGAGCACCCTTTTTCAACTGGCCCTGGATTAATAGAGGAGACAGAAAGCGGATCAAATGCGACCTCAAAGTTCGAACCCAAAGCGGAGGTTACACGGATGTCCCATTGCCGGTTCAGGCCGATACCTTCACAGATCTCCATGTTAACTTTTTCTAGTATTCTGTGATCAACCAAATCGTATTCACCTATGAAGTCCTTGACTGTCTTTGCATCGATAGTTATGCCCCTCGTGCCATAGGCATACCTAGCTTCTTTAGCCGCCTCACCGTGAAAAGGGCTAAATTTCGTACATGCGACAACAGCATCGGCACCCTGCATCGCCTTACCGACAAGCTTTGGGAAAGCATACCTACCAGCCATAGTGGATAGGCCATCAGGCCACTCCATGATGAGAAAAGAGGGTCTGGCTCCTATCTTCTTGACACGAGTATAGAAAGCATCAGCTATCGGTCTCTCAACGAAGTTATCGGTCAGCACCAATACCGCATCTTCCCGTTGCACATCTAGATAGGCAAGAGATAAATCGACAGCCTTGTTCAGGCTAGTTGTTATAGACATAAGGCTGATTCCTGGTCTGCAACCTCAATTTTTGCTGTTTACGCTCTTTATACTATACTCAGTCCAGCTCGACTGAAAGGACCTGGCATTGGATCTAAAATTAAATGGAAAGGCAGCAATTGTAACTGGTGCAGCGGAGGGATTGGGCCATGCAATAGCGCTTCGGCTGGCGCAAGAGGGAGCGGATCTAGCTATCAATGACATATCTGAAGAAGTCAGTAGAGTGAAGGAAGAGATTGAGGCGCTAGGGCGCCGAGCATTGGCAGAGAAGGCAGATGTGACCAAGAGTGGGGAAATAGCTCGATTTGTCAGGAGAGTCCTGGATAGGTTCGGCAAGATAGATATACTGATCAATAACGCTGGAGGATCCACAGGGGACGCTGGAATAACTTTTGCTGAGCTCCCAGAAGAGGCATGGGAGCCCACACTGGACCTGAATCTGAAAGGAGTATTGATATGTACCAAGGCTGTAATTGGACATATGCTGGAACGGAAATACGGTAGGATCCTAAGTATAGCATCTGAAGCCGGTCAGTTTGGACACCATGGATATCCTATCTATTCAGCAGCTAAAGGAGGCGTCATCAGCTTCACGAAGACGCTTGCTTTGGAGGTAGCACCCTACGGAATAACAGTGAACACAGTCGCACCTCACTTGATGATCGGAACGGGTGGGTATGAGAGATCTAGAAAAGGCGGAACACTAAATAAAATCATCGAGTCCCTGCCTATGGGTAGAGTTGCGAACCGTGATGAAGTTGCTCAACTCGTCGCTTTTCTTGTCTCAGACTCTGCCTCCTACATAACAGGTTGCACTCACAACATTACTGGCGGGTCGAAGATATACTAGTACCTCGTTGCTTAGGCTGGACGTAGTGGGGAAATGGCTGTGCTAATTCCATGATGTTGGTCTCAAAGTCCACATTCAAGTCTCCTCACCTATTCAAAACCAAACCCTTGTGGTATACCGACTTTGTTGTCTCATTAAGCAATCATAGGGCACAGGGTCCCCTGATCACCCCACAAGTCTGAGCTCACTAGGAAAGTACCGAACAAAATCGTTAGTACAGCATATTTATGGAACGAAGTACTTAGACTATAGTTAGGAGGTTGTTCTATGGCCACAGCAAGAGAAATGATAGCGGATCTATTAGCAGAGGCTGGTATCGAGTTTGTTTTTGGCCTACCCGGCGGCGGTACTGTCGGCATATTTGACGCCCTATTCGACAAAAGGGACCGGGTACGATCAGTACTAGCTCGCCATGAACAGGGAGCGGCAATCATGGCCGATGCCTACGGCAGGGCGACTGGACGCCCAGCCGTGATCATGGGCCAGGGAGCGTTTATGGGCTCCAATGCTTCGTTCGGAATTATGGAGGCATACATGAGCAGCTCTCCTATGGTGATCATTACGGATACTTCCGACAGTGGGATGGCCCAACATCCCGCCAACCAAAGCGTCACCGGTGAACATGGAAGCCCAGATCTAATGAATATCCTTCGCTCAATGACCAAATATACGACGCTGGCAACCACACCGAAAGAAGCCGTATTGGGCGTCCAGCTAGCTATCAAGCACGCCACCAGTGGGAGACCTGGGCCCGCTGCTGTGGTTCTGCGTAGCTCCACTATAGACGGCGAAGTGGACTTGGAGTCTCCACCATTTATTCATCCGATCCAAGGTTATCTAAACACGGCTCCGTCCGTGGCGCGCACTGAGGATGTTGAACGGGTAGTGCAATTGCTGGTGAACGCAAAAAGTCCACTGATGGTAGTCGGCAACGGAGTCCATCTGGCCGATGCCCATCCTCAAGTCCAAAAGCTAGCTGAAATGTTAGGCATGCCCGTAGCTTCAACTTACAAGGGGAAAAGCGCCATCGCCGAAACTCATCCTCTGGCCGTAGGGATGATGGGTATATATGGACAGCGTTGCGCACATGTAATGCTAGGGGAGACAGATGTGGTTCTGGTGGTTGGCGCTAAGCTGACGCCGCAGGATACCCTTAACGAGACTCCCACCGTGTTTGACCCCAGGAGACAAAAGATCGTACAGATTGACATAGACCCTCGCAATGCTGGCTGGACCTTCCCGATCGACATAGGTCTTGTGGGTGACGCTCGTGAGATCCTGAATCAGATCATCGAGGCCGGGAGAGATGTTCTCGATCGGAATGCCGGAGCAACCTTGGAGCGCGTACAAAAAGTAGAGCAAAGAAAGCGTCACTTGGCATACTATGAAGACCCTTCCATGCTTTCCGATGACCTGCCCATCTTGCCACAACGCCTGGTACGGATTCTGCAGGAGACTGTGGACCTTACCACCCTGTTTACCCTGGATGCAGGTAACAATCGCCTGTGGATGAGCCGTTACTACCAGGTTCAGATGGCCAAGACATTCTTCGCCCCTGGAGGATTGGCTGGAATGGGCTGGGCCTTGCCCGCAGCGCTGGCCCTGAAAATGGCTTTCCCAAACCGGCCTGTGGTAGGTGTAACCGGAGATGGCGGGTTCATGATGACAGTGCATGCTATCACCACAGCAGTTTATTATCAGGTGCCAGTCGTGTACGTTGTGTTTAACGATTCCTCGCTGGGCATGGTTCGCCAACACCAGCACGATCGGGTGATCGCAGCGGAGTTCGGTGGTGTGGATCACGGATCGATAGCTCGTGCTTTGGGAGCTTATGGCGTGCAAGTCAGCGATCCTAAGGCGCTCCCCGATGCGCTGCGAGAAGCTATAGACTCTGGCATTCCTGCCGTAGTGGATGTGATCATCAATAGGGAGACAACTTTCCCCACTTGGGGGTAAGGCACAGGCTACTTCAGCGGACATTAGGGGTATAAATAGCAGTAATGTTTTTGTAGCTATAAGCGAGGAAATGTTCACCGAGCTGTCGTCTCAGATTAGCTGCTCGAGATGGACTAGTGCCCTGTCCCCTAAATACTATGCTATTTGTTGCAGGCGAAACGATTTCTGCATTTGAGGTGTGACGATGAGTAGATGCCTGGACATCAGCGATGAAGAATAATACCGTCCAGCCGCTACAACCCCTGGCAACCTTTGGTCTTGAACAAGATTTTGCTTAATCCTAACTAAACCGTTTTTTTATCATGATAAGAGCCAGTAGACAGCAGCGAATCACATGAGTACCATTTCCGGTTTGACAATGCTTCAATGGGGGATACTCGGCACGGCCAACATCGCAACCTGGCAGATGATCCCTGCAATCCAACAGTCAGAGAGCGGACGTGTGGTTGCGATCGCCAGTCGGAGCAGCAAGAAGTCGGCCCAGGTAGCAAGTCAATTTGGCATTGACCGATCCTACGGTTCTTACGAAGAACTATTGGCTGACTCAAAGGTAGACGCAATCTACATCCCTCTGCCCAATGCCATGCACTGCGAATGGTCTACCAAGGCTGTCGAGGCAGGAAAATGTGTCCTTTGCGAAAAGCCTCTGGGTGTGACTCCCGGGGAATGTCGACAAATGATCCGCGCGGCAGCCCAGAATAATGTCTTCTTAATGGAAGGATTTTGGTATCGCTACCATCCACGGCATCAGGTGGTCCGAGGTATTTTGGCGGAAGGCCGGTTGGGTGACATCAGAATTATCCGAGCCCATCTCAACGGCCAGGTTGATCTTGTCGGCAACGTTCGCAGTTCCAGGGAGCTAGCCGGGGGCACCTTGATGGATGGAGGTTGTTATCCGGTCAACCTTTGTCGTTGGCTCTATCAACGGGAACCACAGAGGGTAAGCGCATTTTTCAAGTTTGACCCCACCTACAAGGTGGATGTGTCCTTTAGTGGCCTACTCGATTTCGGCAATGGCCAGCATGGTCTGGTGGAGAGCTGCTTCCAGAAGGGACCGCGAAGCAACCGCTACGAGGTGGTAGGAGATCGCGGCTATTTGGTGGTGGAGCCCTTCCTGACTACCGATCATGGAAGCACCACGATTCGATTTATGATCGACGGACAAAAATCCGAGCGTCACTTTGGTCCCATCAATTCCTTCACCCTGCAAGCCGATGCTTTTTCCACCTGCGTGCGCGAGGGAACGACCCCATTGACACCGGCCGAAGACGCTGTAAAAAACATGGCCGTGATCCAGGCTCTGTACCAGTCCGGGCACTCAAGCCAGCACGTGCCCGTAGTTGAGAACTCTTAATGGGAATTTAAGCGTCTCTTCGACTCAATTCTTGTGGTCGACTGCGACCACATCCTCCGTGTGCGCACATAAAGAGAGTTTTTCCCAGGACGATAAAACCGAGTAACCATTGGATGCGGATTATGTTTATTCCTTCAGACCAAATGTATAATAGAAAGCCTCATTGAGACCAAGAATTGTTGCTTCCTGTTGACAAGACAAGTGATGGATGAATTGATTCCACGGTCGCTGAGATTGAGCTCCCATAGCAGCTTACCTCTGGAAAAATCGAGTGGGAAAAAGTGTCTCTTCATGTTGCCGGAGAAAATGACGTCACCTTTGGTAGTCATAAGACTGCTCTTGGTCACAGTGAACATCTTAAATGATATGGGACCGAGTTCCAATGCATGAACCTAATTCCAACCTTGGGGAAAATCAGGATCCCATCGACCAGATTCCTCGTCCCAAAGTCAGTGCTTGGCTGGGAATGGTCCTTCTTTTCCTGGTAGTCCTCGCATACCAGCTGATTTGGATTAAGCTTCTAGGAGGCTAGCTTGGAAGGCTTTGAAATTTCCTGGCCGTTGATCCTCGTCTACCTGCTCCTAACCTTGGGTATCGGCGTCTGGGCGGCTCGAACCCGGGTGGCCACGATGGAGGACATAGCCGTTGCTGGCCGCAGGGGTGGAGTGTGGCTGATCACCTTCTCCGTGGCGGCAACCTGGATTAGCGGAGTCAGCCTCATCGCTACCACCGGACTGGGTAAGGACTTCGGGATGGGGAGCTATTGGAGTGGCGGAAGCTTCATGGTGGGCACCATCTGGCTTGGCCACTACATGATTCCGAGACTTCGGCGACTGAAAATCGTAACTATTCCCCAGCTTTTTCATCGTTATTTCGGTGCGAAAGCCCAGCTTTTGTCTTTGATCCTCGTCCTGTTGCGAGACCTGGGTGCCACGGCTGGAGTGATGGGATCTCTGGCCGTGGTCGGGTCCAAAGTCCTCGGACTGTCTATCTTTAAAGCACTTTTGCTGACTTACGTTTTAATGCTACTTTACCTGGTACTGGGAGGAATGTGGGCGGTGCTGGTGACCGACGCCATACAAGTAGTGGTTGTTCTGGTCGGTGTGGTGTGGTTATTGATCCTGGCTGTTTCTAGAGCAGGAGGTCTGTCTGGCATTGGCCAGAGTGTCTCACCGGAAATGCTGGAGGTGATCGGTCCGGCAGGATCAAGCCAGGTTACGGCATGGGCTATCATTGGGTTCGCTATCACTCTCGGCTATCAAAGTATCATTCAGCGGGGTTTTGCGGCTGCCGACCACGAGGTGGCGAGACGAGGCTTTTTATATGGTGGATGGATTGGGTTTTTCTGGGGCATGGCACTCACTCTTCTAGGAATTTCAGGCCGGGCTATTTACGGTGATCAGATTCCTGCCGATGAAGTGTTCCTACGTCTGACATTCGATCTAGGTGGGCCACTGGCAAGCGTCCTGGTCCTCACTGTTCTTGCTTCCTGTATGTCTACCCTGGACTCTACTATTAACACCATTGCCTCCAATTTCAGCTTTGATATCTATTCCAAATATATCAATCCGGAAGCCAGCCCAAGGCGACAATTGTTGGTCTACAGGTTGAATATCCTCCTGGTCGGTCTGCTGGCAGCTCTCTTGTATTACGCGATCCCATTGATGCTGGAGCTGTTCTGGCTTGGGGGTAGGATCATGGGGGCTTCCCTGACACCGGCGCTGGTCGCTGTGGTACTTTTTTCCCGCGTCCGAAGGGCACCCAAAACGGTTTTTCTATCCATGTTGGCGGGTGCCTCGGTGGTCGCTATCTTGCAACTATTGGGGGGTGTGGAGGAAGTGACGACTCTGGTGGTGATTTGGTTTCTGGATCCTATCCTGTTGGGTCTTCCCGTAACGATCCTCTGTCTGTGGATTGGGGTGAGGATTGAAACGCGCAGGTGATGGACTATCCCCTAAATTCAGCCGAAGACTCCGGCAAACTGCAGCACCGTGATGGTAGCCAGCAGGGTGAAAAACAGACCGGAGCAGAACAGGCCGACTCGAACGAACCAGCCGGGGCGCAGTTCAGGCGGCAGCAACGTCAGGTTGATGATCAGGGTGTGAAAGCAGCTGAAGCCCAGCGCAAAGTTGAAGATGTTGGCGGCGATCTTCAGCAATTGTAGCGGCGGCGCCGCCGACAACATGATGAGACCAAACAGGCAGTAGCCGGCGAGTACCCCAAAATAGACCCACCGGATGTTTCGCGGATCCAAGCGGCGAAGCCGTGGGCTGGCCGTCCAGAAGACGTCAACCCAGCGGCGAACAACCCCATCGATCGTGGCTGCCATACTGGGAGCCAGGACAATAAAACCGCAAAACATCGCCAGGTACCAGAAGAGTTCGCCAGCACCGACACCCCACGCCTCCCCAACATGTCTTTTTACCCCGTCGGAAGTCATTCCGGCAGCCACCCAGTCGCTTGCCACCGTTCCCCGGGGCAAAAACTGAACCGAGAGCATACTGGGCAATGCGATTCCCAGAAAACAGGCAGGTACCCACACGCCGACCTGATCCCGGACCACACGCCGGTACCATCGGCTCCAGCGCCGCAACGACTCGGCCGTCACTTCAAACACCATCCCGACATGCGACAGAGAGAGATGACGTCCTCCGATCACACTCGGAATCGCGCCCACGTGAAAACCCATCCCCCAGCCTTGGTCCCGAGTATAATTGCTGATCGGCACATTGGAGAGCCCACCGCAGCCCGAAATAGCGGCAAAAGCAGCCAACAGGGCAATTGTGCTCAGATCGATAGGCGGCAGGCCTTCCCCCCGGAAGAGGGACACGAACACATTGGCCGTCTCGGCTCCGCCACTGGGCGTCGTGCCGAATTTAAGGAAGCCGCTGAAGATCTCGGCCCAGGTTGACCAGCTGGAATGAAAAATCGCCAGAACAAGCAGAAATCCCATCACAGCCACGATCTTGAAACTCATGATCGCCTTGAGTGAGTTATAAATCTTTCCCCCCACGACAAGTGGTACGAAAGCCAGCAAAAAAATGGCGTAGCCCAGAAGCCTCATCATCCACCAGTGCATATCGTTGTGCAGTGGATCGGGCAGCTCTCCGCCCAGTAGGACCGCCGCTAAAGGAGTGGCCGCGTTGGCGGCGAGATAGGGGAACACTGAGCCGAAGTCCAGCAGCAGGTAGGCGCACAACCAAAACCGAGGGCCGGGAAAAATGCGAAACTTGCCGGTGAAAATCGGCTCGCCCGTATACAGGGTATAGCGGCTGATTTCGATGTTGTAGAAAGCCTGAGCGAGAATGCTCAGCGTCGCCAGCCACATCAAGGCGCCGCCATAACGGGCCGTAACAGCCGGTCCCATCAGCCATTCCCCGCCGCCAATTGCAGCTCCACCCATCAGCAACCCAGGGCCCAGCATCGCAAACCAGTTACGCTGGGTAAACGTGGGTGCATCGATCAACTTTCCGGTGTTCCACCTGGGCATCCGTTTCGAACCGGGATAGGGTGCCTCGAAATCGGCAGCAGGGGAGCCCGTCTGAGGAGCCGCCGCTTCAGCCGATGCAGTCCCGCCCGAGACCGCTCCGGTCTCGCTCTTCTGTCGCTGTTCTACCATGTCGAAGATCCTTGGTTAGCAGCCGATCGCATCCCAATGTGGCGACTCTCTATCGGTTTCACTCTAACTCGGCAATGTCGAAGCGGTAGAACGTAATCTCGCCGTATCTGGGAGCCGCACCGCTGGCAGTTTCTACCAGAAGGCCGATTGTGCCGTCGGCCAAACGTGTCAGGACCGAGTACGCGGCGAATCCGCTGTTGAGCTGAACCGGATTGATGAAAGTCTTTCCTTCGTCGTAGCTGGTCCAGACCGTGATGTTGTTGCGGTTGATGCCGTCTTCACCTTGCGGCCCCGAGAACAGAATACGATCTTTTTTATGTTGGGAACGTTTCGCGGAGTAGCGAACCATCGAGCCATCTACTCGTGTGATCGGGATATCGTCTAGAATATCAGGTCCCCAGGTAACTCCACCATCCGTGCTGATATGGCGCCGTCGGAAATTGCCTTCATTTTGCCGCGCATCCAGCAACACTCTACCGTCGATCAGCTCGACGACTTCATCCTCGTTACCCTCAGGTCCAACCGTAACGTTGCCCACTTGCCAGGTGTTACCGTGGTCGTCGGAATAAAAAACAAACGGCTCGACAGTAGCTGGTCCTTCTGGAGTGCTGGAACCGCTCCGCTTGGCCGGAATGATCAGACGGCCGTTGCGCGACGGTCTTTGATCTTGCCATTGGAGTTGGATGCCGTTCCCCGGACCGGGCTCGGCTTGCCGCCAATAGAGTCCATCGCCGCTTTCGTGGGGCTCGTCAGGATACACAACTTGTTGGCGATCCGACCAGGTCTGGCCGTTATCGGTACTGGAACGGACCCACACAACCTGGTTGCCGTCAGCGGGGTCCGCACTTTGGCCGTGTTTGACGGTAAGCGGTGCAAGGTCCGGCCATTGTCCGTAAAACAAAAAGACCGTTTTGGTCGTCGCATCAACCACTGGCGTCGGGTCACCGAAGTCCACCAGGTCACCGTTGGGACGGAATCCCGAATCGATAACAACCAACGGCTGCCAAGTTTGGCCGTTATCGGTACTACGCCGCATGACCAGATCTATGGGAGCGTTTTCATCGATACGTGGGTCACTGCCTTCGCCACGGCGCCCTTCGGCAAAGGCTAATACCGAACCGTCTGGCGCGACGATCATGCCTGGAATACGAAATGTGTGGTAGTCACCCTGACGGGTGACATAGCTTCCCTTGGGAGAAACAAATGGTTCCAAGACGAAAATTACTTCGGCAGCTACTTGGAAATGTGAGAGCCACGTTCCTAATAAGACCAGGATAAGGACGCGATGGACCTGTCTGCTTGATCGCATAACTACACCTCCCCGGTGGTGGTTTTACACCAGCAAGTAATCGGAACAACTCAATTATAAAGATCTGCGGAGATGAGATCCATATCTGAATTTGGATCTCATTCTTCGTAGGCTTTCCAACCTGCAACAAGCTGCCCATTCAGCCGATAGATGCGAACCTGGGAAGGACGATCAGGACCGATTCCTTCTCCAAGGACCAGTTCATCTTCACCGTCGCCGTCGATATCGACCGCAGCGATGTTACTCCCACAACTATTCGGGTCGTCAAAGGCGAAAAAATCATGGAGTTTTTCGCCTTTGAAATCAAAAATCTTGATCAAGGGAGGATACCCCTGTAAGGGTCCGGGAGCCACTCCAATGCCCAGACGATTCCCTGCAAGTTTGATCAAGGTGGTGTTTACTCCGAAAGTCGTGGGAAGTGTTTCAAACGATCTATCAGAGTCCTCCACAGTGTCATAGAGAAACACCGTGGATGGGTTGACTGAGATGTCCGATGCCCAGAGAAGCAAACTGTGTCTTTGCTGACGATGAGGAAATGAAAGTTTTTCTCCAGGTGAATTATCCGAACATAAAGCTGCTACTCGTATTCCGTTTACCAGATCTAGATCGCTAAATTCCCATTTCCTGAGAAGCCGCCCCTCGGGGTTAAATTCGAAAACTTGCTGAGGACGTCCAGGCCCCGGCCCCGGACAAATGTACAGTCTCCTGCAGTAAATTGAGACCCAGGCCCCATACCCATGGTCAAGGTCATCTGGTCGAAATTCCTTAAGGAGATTACCTTTCAAATCAAACACGCGGACCAAAGGAGGATTGTAAGGACCCGGTCCTGGCGTAATGGCAAGTTCGTCTCCCGGACCAAATCCGAGGTCGCCCATCGAAATCTCTCCCGAAAAATCCAGTTCCTGAAAGGCATCCCATTCCGCTAGCTTACATCCCTCAATAGTAAATATTCTGACAAGAGCTTTTGTTCCTCTGTCGGAACCGGGAAGCGTCGCAATTACGGGATTGTTCTCGGCATTATAACCGGCTGTTACCTTTACTCCGCTTCCATAAAATTCGTAGCGATAGCCCGGGGATCCGACCTGAAATTGTTTCACAACTCCGTATTTGAAAAAGAGTAGAAATATTGTGGTCAAAAAGGCCTGGGACAGCCACGCCCAAAAGAGGTTGGGTATTCGGACAAATAAAAAGCACCAGAACAGCCCACCGATAACGGTTAGGGTGATCAGGGGGTAGTTGGGCAGGTGGTAAACTGCGAAAAGAGTCACTGCCAGCAAGACCGAACCCATAGAACCTCGACCAACAGAGGAAGGTGCCTTGGCCGAACCGAACAGGTCCTCACTGCGCAGCCTCAAGAAGTTTTGAAGAACGTACTGCTGAATGATTGCCCAGGGAAAATACAGGTACACATCACTCCAACGATCCAGTCGAACATTCCCTTTCCATAACCCGAGTGCACTGATGATCACTCCCCACGCAAGGGTGAGTCCTCCATACCAACGCGCGGCTCTCCAAAAGTTGTCATATCGTAAGCCCAGCCTTTTAAAGGTGTCCCGGTGGTAAAGGTGGTTCACAACCACAACAACCACACCACCCACATAGGCGACGAATAAGAGATAGACATGATGGTACTGGAATTTCCCCCACCACAAATAGCCCATTATCAAGGTAGAAAACAGAATTAGAGAAACCAAGGAAAAAAGCTTTTTTTTCAAATGCGCCATGACCAGCATCCGCAAGGTCAACATAGACTGTCACCCTTCCTTATTATCTCTTAAACCCGGAGGCCCTATCTGTCCCATTTCTGCTGACGGAGAACACCACAGAGTATTGGGCTTATCCGTAGCTCAGCGATCTCAGGAGCCAACAACCTGCTGTGGTTCACACCCGCGAAAAAGATCAGGGAGAATCGAGGGAAACTCAGATCCAAGAAAGATAAGGAAACACTGGGTAATAACTGTACAGTAGGTTGAACGGATCAAACCCACTTTGGATGATCCCGAAGTGGGTTATCGCCGTTTTCTCGCTATGGTTCCCGAAGAGTCCTTCAGGAACGGAAGTCCCGGTTCAGGTTTGGCATTGATTGGGACTGGCCGAAAAGATGCTACAGTCTCCATAAGGCAACTAGTCCCCTCCCCCGGAGGGGCGCTGCGGAACAACAGGCTAGATCATCCCCTTGCCCCGGTAAACCAGCAATACTGCCCTCTTTTATAGAGGCCGAACTACAGATAGCTGGCGCCAATAGTCGAAAAGGGTTTCAATGGAATTGACTCCACCACCCATTCCGCTTTTATGAATCCCGCCGTAGGGAACTCCTTGCGGAAACACGTTATGCGCATTGATCCAGCTGTTGCCTGAACAAAGTGCTTCCGCAACACGGTTTGCTCTGGAGGGGTCTGAAGACCAGACACTGTTAGCCAGTCCATAATCCGTGCTGTTTACCATTTCAATAGCCTGTTCTTCTTTTTCAAAAGAAGCCATGTAGGCGACGGGACCGAAAATCTCCTCGCGCGCAGCTATGTTATCCAGAGGACCAGCCAGTAGAGCCGGCTTCACGTAGTGTCCGTTCCGGCCTTCGATCTTGGCAGCTCCGCCTTCTAAAACGGTCTCAGCTCCTTCCTGTTTCCCTTTCTCCAGGTAACCCAAGATTCTTTCTCTCTGTTTTTCATTCACCACCGGCCCCATTTGGATTTTCTCTTCAAGCTGATAACCAACGGTCACCTTTTGGAGACGATCGACACAGGCACCTACAAACTCATCGTAAATATCTTTGTGAATTAGCCACCGTGTGGCGTCACAGCAGACCTGACCAGTATGGAAGGTTATGGCACCCACCAGTTTCTCAGCGGTATCCTGAACGTCTACATCCGAAAAAACAACTGCAGCTCCCTTCCCCCCAAGTTCCAATTTGACCGGTACCAGATTGCTTCCACAGGCTTTAGCTACCCGCCTCCCTACCTCTGGAGACCCGGTAAACGACATTCTTCGCAATCCTGGATTCCGGGCCAGGGCTGCTCCTGTGGGTTCTCCATGTCCCGGAACAACATTGATGACTCCATCGGGAACCCCTACTTCCTGAGCGAGATGTGCCAAGTATATAGCCGACAACGGGGTATCTTCAGCAGGTTTAATTACTACAGTATTGCCTGCTGCAAGAGCCGGGGCGATTCCCCAACCGATGAGCAGGAGTGGAAAGTTCCAAGGAAAAATAAATCCACAGGGGCCCCATGGATGCCTTATCGTCCAGGCTTCATGTCCCTTTACAGCCAGCGCATTGCGAGACTGCACGTAAAGAGCCATATCGGCGTAGTAACGTACGGTATCCACAAAATTCTGCACATCACCCTCGGCTTGCCACAAAATTTTTCCCGCATCCAGAGATTCCAACTGGCCGATAATGGATTTCTGTTTTTCCACTTCGTCCGCAAGCCGGTGAAGAATAACTCCGCGCTCATTGGGAGTGAGTTTTGCCCATTTGGTTTCCCGAAAAGCCCTGTCTGCAGATTCAACAGCCTTGTTCACATCATCGGGCTGCAAATTAAACACCTCTGCAATGGTTTCTCCACTACCCGGATCGTGGGTGATGAAAGTCTCACCGTTGGAAGATTCTACGTCCTTTCCACCGATGAATCCTTTCAGTGGGCCCTGGGAAAGAAAAGACGTGGTTTCCGGTGAAAGAGCTTCCTGAGCTACAGTGCTCATAACAACCCCCTATATTTTTCGAAATTTCTAAATGACATATACTCAATATAGAAAATGTATATTCCACGCTCATCTTTTTGTCAATGAATCTACGATTTCCAGCATCAATCTATTGTGGGTCAGTAGCCTAGTCTAGTCCCCACTCACAAAGAAACTTTCTTGAAGATTCAGGTGTACCCGACGGCACTTTAGTTCTGACACGCCTGAAGCGCTCGCACTCAACCCAAGCCGGAGGGCTGATGTAGACTGTTAAGCACCGTAACTGTATTCTTAACCCGGAGGCCCTATTTGTCCTATTTCTGTTGATAACGAACATCTTCAGCCTCAACCCTCTCAGTCAGAAAACAGGACTCCCTCCCTTCGCTATACGCCGGTCCAAACAGCTCTTCACGAGCTTCGAGCTTACCCTTTTGCTCGTTAAAAAAAAATGAGGCTGACGTGTAATAGTCGGGGATGAAGGAGTACCCTCCTATTAGAAAACATAGAATATCCATCATTTTACCCCAAAAACACAGCCTTTAGTTGACTTGCAACGAAAGGTGGAGGTATAGTCGCTAGCTGCTTCTTCAGTTTCAGGCCTCCTGAAGGGGCACGACAGAGCAATCGAAGGCCTTAGGTAGTCTTACCTTGCGAAAATTCCCAAAGGAACAGCCGACCAGAACCGCAGCACTCGAATACGAGGTTTACCATGTTCTGCTCCTTTTGTGGTCAGTATCTCAGGGTTGACGACGATAACCATTCTCAAAGGAGAGAAACATGAGTAGCAAAAAATTGTATGTGGGCGGCTTTCCCTATAGTGTGACCGAAAGTCAGCTGGAGGAACTGTTTGCCGCACACGGAACTGTCGAATCAGTTAAGGTCATTACGGATCGAATGACTGGTCGTTCACGGGGCTTCGGATTCGTAGAAATGAGTTCTCAGGCCGAAGCTGAAGAAGCGATTGGGAAACTAAATGGCACTGACCTAGATGGGCGAAACATTACGGTGAACGAGGCCAAACCTCAACAACCGCGAACCGGTGGCGGTGGCGGTGCCGGTGGGGGCTACGGGCGCGGCGGTGGCGGTGGAGGAAGAGATCGCTGGTAGCTCTTTAGCTTGCCTCTGAAAGTCTCAAAAGGGGAGGCGTCGGGTCGGGTCGTCTCCTCTAAGGGCAATGAATGCTTAGCTTAGCACATCATTACCAGCAAACCATGACTGTTTTCGAGGAAACCAGCAGGAATTCTCACACGCACTAACAGACCGAACCACCGCCTCAAATCAACCGAACGGCCCAGCACCAAAATACGCTACGTGCGTTCGACCTCTTCAAGTGAAATTTCCTCTGGCTTCTTGCGCACGCCTTCTCCAGCCACATTGCCCAGGAAATCGATCCTCCCAAACTCGTCGTCAAGACGCGAAAACATGGCCCGAATTTGGTCGGGATCGGAAACATCACACCAAACTGGAACCACTCGCTGGCCCGTTGACTCGATTTGCTGAGCGGTTGCTCGCATACCTTCTTCGTTGATGTCAGCTAGTAAAAGGTCTGCACCGGCTTCTGCCAATGCGATAGACATCGCCTGACCCATACCACTAGCCGCTCCGGAAACAACCGCCACACGACCCGTCAGATCAAACAACTGCCCCGTCATTAGTGTTCACCAGACATTTCACGAATTATTGGTTATCATTCTTGGTAAAAGACAAACTTCCCATACCCAAGTAACATAGTATCGGCGATCATGCCAACTCGGTTGACCTGGCTTTTAAGAGTGCACTTCCAGTACGCTTTCCACTGCCACACACCCTTGCGGAATCAGTCACGGCTCTTTCAAGGTAACCATCTCCAGCATTAAACCTGACAAAAAAGCGCCGGAATACAACTGAAAACCGACTGCTACGCTGAAGACATCCAACTCGTCAAAACCGCAGACCAGGAGATTACCGGCGAACATACGGCTTGCTTTCCTTTGAATGTTTTTCCGGAGCTGATCACAAACCTTCTACCATTACTCTCCCGTCTAGAGAGTGAAGATCCAGATCATCTTATGAACGTCACGTATGTTAGGACCAATCAGCTGGGCTACAAGTTTCAGCTTGATGCTCTGATCTTAACCGATGGGTTTGAGTCGAGTGACATCTAAGCCTGGTGCTGACCCAGAAGCCACAAGGAATCACCGCCTTCTGCTTCAGAGTCTCTTGGCTACCACATGGTCCTCCGACCATGGCGGAAGAACAAGCGCAGGACGAGCCCAACGGTAAGCACTGCACACCCGATCAGAATGATCTTGAGCGGGAGCGAGATCGCCAGTAGAAGACAGGCAACGATTCCTGTTCGGGCGATGAAATAAGGGTACAACTTCTGCGCACCTGGCATCCGCAGCGCTGCCAGATTAGCTATCCCGTAGTAGGTCAGAATAGTGAACGCCGCCACACCTACTACTGCGCCCAACGTGCTCGCAGCGGCTACGATGGCAGTGATTGCTCCAATCAGCAACACCGCACGAGCCGGTACCTGGTAGCGCGGGTGAACATGCTGGAAAAAACTCGGGAAGTCCCCATACCGAGACATAGCGAAGACCATTCGGCTCATACCAAGGAGTTGTGAAAGGATCACGCCCAACATGGCAGTAACACCGCCGACGGCAACCACAGTTGCCATCCATGGCCACATGAACATTCGTGCGGCCACGGCGAGCGGTGCTGCCGTGCTGGACATCTGCGCTGTGCCGACTGTTCCGACTGCAATGCCGGCCACAACAAGGTACAGAAGGGTGGAGGTGACCAGCGCGATGATGATCGCTTTCGGGATCGTTGACTTAGGCTCTCGGACTTCCTCCCCCAATGTAGCAATGCGGGCATAGCCGGTATAGGCAAAAAAAAGGATGGCCGATGCCTCTAGGATACTACGCCAGCCTGCAGGCGCAAAAGGTTTCAGGTTTTCCGGTCGGAACGAGGCTACACCGGTTGTGATAAAAAACACGAGGGACAGAATCGAAATCGATACAATAAAGAGATTTAGGCGGCTCGATTTGCGAATCCCGAAATAGTTGACAATCGTGAAAGCGATGATTGCACCGATCGCAATGGCGCGCGGATGTAATCCTGGCACCAGCATCCCCAGGTATCCAGCTAAGCCTAACGCCACGGTGCCAGCTGCGCTGATCTTGCTCGCCAGAAACATCCACCCTGCAGTAAAGCCCAACCACGGATCTAGAACTCGATACCCGTATTCATAGGTGCCCCCGGACTGAGGATAATTCGCAGCGAGTTCCGCAGAACTCAGCGCATTCGCCAGGGCCGCAACACCTGCTATCATAAGACCGACCAAAAAAGCAGGTCCGGCTACTCCTGCGGCGACTCCAGTGACGACGAAGATGCCCGCACCTAGAATCGCACCCAAACCGATTCCGACGGCGTCGAGAAGGCCGAGATCACGGCGAAGACCCGATCGAATCATGTTGGAGTCAATCAAGACAGTCTCCCCATCTGCCGAATCCTCCGGAGTGCAACATCTTTCCTTCTGTTTTGAGGATGATTCTGAAGCACTCCTTCCCAGGGCGGAAGTCAAAGTATTAACTTGTCACTTATTCGCCATCAGCTACCAGAGTCTGGCTTATCTTCAAAATTGCCTCATCGAACAGATTCAGGAAACGGATTCTGTGCTCGGCTCATTCGTATAGGGTGTCCCGACTGTAGAACTCCCGTTGCTGGGTCAAACACTTTAACAGGAGTCTTGTATCATCCGGTGATGTGATCTGTTGGCCCTCCACTAAGACCCTGACCGCGCCCGTTTGTTCCAAAGTGTCCTCCTCATAGCTAAAGTGTTTTTCCAACATCTGCTTTCGCAATCCAAATCCGCGAGCAGCCAACCAACTACTACGAGCAATCTTAATTTCCCGCTGAACTCTCATGCGATAGATGCCTCCTCTCTTTGCGTACCGAACAACACTGGCTATCACTGTGCCGTTTCTTACAACCTCGAGTACTCGTAACTTGCGTGGGCTTGCAAGTTCTGCTTCCAGTTCGAGTTCACCTCCACCAGCAGGTAAACGAACCGTACCTCCCGGCCCAATCCCATTGACCAAAAACTTGATTATTGGACCACTTGAGACAAACACTTCCCCTCGTTTCAGCGCCTTGACCCAAGGTATATATCCCCGCATCTTCCCCAGGTGAACATACATGCGAATTTCGCCTAAAAAGGGTTACCAGACGTCACGAACACTAAAGTTTGGTAAGTCGGTTCCTGCAGTGGGCGGCAAGACGAACCCACAGTTCATCAGCTGATACCATGTGTCGAATTCATGCTGGTTCGTGTTGCTAATCTCGATAAAATCCACCGCTCCAAGAATTGTGTCTAGCACAACGGTAGCATGACGACCTCCTGCTCCACCGTGGGCCGGACCACCGATTCCATCTGCTTTCCGAGCTTCTTGCAAGACCTCATAGAGTGGTGGATAGTTATAGGGAACTGCGGGTTTACCGCTATCCCCGGTCGAAATTGGCTCAGTGATGCTATTGATGCCAAATAGGTTTATGTGACCCTGTTCCGGATCGCGGCACTCTTCTCCGGAGCGAATGAGTCGCTCCCCATCAGATGTCTCGCCTCTTTCCTCATAGGCATATTAGCCCACACACCTGGCAAATTGCCTCCCTTGAGCACAAGAAAATGGGCATGTGTCAGGCTGTCTGCTGCCAGCATGGTAAGCCAGTCACGATTATGCTCCGGATCGGATCGGTCGTAATGTACATGCGCATCCGCCGGTACCCAACCTTCTTGTTGGATTTCACTCCAACGCCGGATTTCAATAGTGACCTCGGCGCTCGGCACGCTCACCTCAAAAGGAACAGCTTCAGGAAGGTACACCAATCCCTTGGCAACATATACGACGCCGCGCTTCGTGTTGGGCGACAAAGGAACCGCCACTTTGCCCGTTCTCCGGGCATAGGTGACCACAGTATTTTCCTTCCGCCCATGATGAATCGACCTGAAATGCAAACCGTGTTGCCCCAGCCTCGCTGGTATATAGGGCTGTCCATCTACGTTTAATGAGAATCGTGCTGCGGTCGGCTTCTTTGTATGGTAGTCCACCAAAAAGAGGTGCAGCTGCGGTTTGACCGTCCTTGATTTCGATCGGCTCTCGGATACCTGATAGGTAACTTTGCTATGGCCGTGGTGCGCCTGAGTCGTAGTTGGCCCCGCAAGCCCGTGCAAATTCCAATAGAATCACGCAAAACAAACGCATGGCTCGAGCTATTTTCCGGAGACTCACTCCTGAAGGTATTCCCGTACTGTGCTGATGAGCTTTTCGGGCTGCTAGAGCCAGTGACCTAACTATAGTTTTTTACAGACAAGCAGCCCGTGAGCAACATCGGTTTAATAGTCCGCGACCGATCCGTCCTCGAAGTACATGGATGGATTGGGCTTGGTGTGCGGATGCTTTCTCGCCTCCACTTCATTCAACTTCAAACCAAGACCCGGCCAGTCAGGCAGGGCCGCATACCCATCCTTGATGGGAACGGTCCTCCCGTTGAACATCTCCAGCCTCCAGCCGGTGGGGTTCAACAGGGATTCCAGAATGACACAGTTGGTGGTAGAAGCATTCACGTGAAGGGATGCCAAACCCAAACCTGTGGAAAGGTTGCCCGGACAATGAGGAGCCACATCGATAAACTGCGCCTCGGCCATGGCCGCGATCTTCTTGATTTCTGTGATACCGCCACCCTGAATCACATCCGGCTGCACGTAGCTTACCAGGCGCCGGCTGATTAAATCCTTAAACATCCATTTGGTGGTGTGCCTCTCCCCGGTTGCCAGCGGTACGGTCGTCTGCCTTCCCAGCCACTCGAGAGTGTCATTGCCCTCGAGTTGAATGGGTTCTTCGAGAAACATGATCCGATAGGGTTCAACAGCCTTGGCAAACTCCAGTGCCATTACCGGCGTCAACAACCCGTGGGCATCGATCAGAATGTCAAATTTATCCCCAGCTTCCAGGCGCATTTCTTCAATTATTCCAACCGCCCGCTTCAGGTCCCAGGGGCGCTTGATGACCTTTCTGCCATCCACAGAGTCGCCAATGGCGGGACCTGTTTTAATGGCAGTGTAGCCCAGCTCCTTGGCTCGCTGCACTCCCTCCCTGCCGCTACCGTGAACATAGAGGCGAATTCTTTCTCGCGCGGCACCTCCCAAGAGTCGGTAAATTGGCACATCCAGTAATTTCCCCAGAATGTCCCAAAGTGCCAAATCGACACCGCTGATGGCCGCATTCAAAATCGGTCCACCGCGCCATCGGGGCCAGCGATACATAGCCTGCCATAGGAACTCGATCCGGGTAGGATCTCTTCCTTTGAGAACCCGTTCGAGATCCTTAACAGCCGCTTCGCAGGTTAACGCTTTTCTGTGCACGGAAGTGTGACCTTCTCCCACCACTCCTTGATTGGTGAAGATCTTTAAATAGACCTCGTCTTCGACAATCAGGGTTTTTAGACCCGTAATCCTAACGTTGGAAGGGAGTTTTCCCCAGAGATTTTCCCGGAGGAATTCCATCCAAAAAGGCACACCAGCCACGCTCAATCCAGCAGTTTTGAAAAACTCACGCCTGTTCATCGACTCTCCTCATATTCACTTCGGATCTTAGTTCCTCTGGACTCCCCGTGAGGAATGATCGAAATCTATCACCAGCCCAACGTCGGAGCAACTGAATATCTCGCAAAATCACTGGAACATCGGTCCAAGGTCTATGGACAAGTTGTATCGGGTTACGGAAGTCGATCTTTCAGAGTGCTGATTCAGCGACCAGATCCGAAACGGGTTCCAATAAGATTTTTCCCGAAAGTTGTGCATGCAAAGTCGTCAGGAGGGCACAAGTAAGGTCACGGCGCGAGCCCGCGCACGCTATCGTTCCCGTCGAACCCTAATGACCAAAATTCTCTGAGGCAAGCACACGCTTCCGAAACGTTCAGTTTGCACCATAAATCCCAAACCCAAAGGGGTTTCAAGTCCCTGGTTTTGATTGGTGATCATGGCAGTTGTGGTGTCTTCCTGGAGAACCAATCCATCCGGGCGGAGAAAGTGCCATAGAAACTTTTCCAGATCTGAACCCGTGGAATGGGCATCACCCCAGGAAACGCCTAAGTCACGCCAGTATCGCCCAAGCCCAGTTCACCTTGATCGACCAGAATCATTATCCCGGCTACGGTCATTGGCTTGTTGATTAAAGCAATCAGGAAGATGCTGTCCGGCGTAGTTGCTTCTCCAAAAGCTTTCCCAAAAATACGATCGGTCCGGCGCACCTGAAGTGAAGCTGCACGGAGTTTTCCCCCGGCGACAAAATGCCGAATCAGCCTGGCTGATTCTTCCAGTTTACCCTCTCGAAGACTTCTTGCCAGTGTCAGCAGCATGGCAGACGCTCCCAAGACCCCCCGGATTAACACGCGCCTGCTTAAGTTATATCCAACCATGTGATGATGATCGAAATCTATCACTGCTCTAACTTTGGAGTAAGGTGATTTGAACCCAGGAGTTTTCCCAACGGAAAGTGGTTACTGAAGCCAGGGAGCACTTCAAAAAACCGGCGTCTCGCGATAGGTGCCCCAGATCTCTCTGAGCGCCTCCACAATGTCGCCCATCGTAGCACCTGCTTTTACCAAGGAGATCGTGAGTGACAGCAGATTGGCTGACTCGTCGCGGGCTTGCTTCTGCAACTCTCCCAAGAGCGCCCCTACTTTGGACTCGTCCCGCTCCCGCCGAACCCGGTTCAACCGGGCTACTTGCCGTTCCACGACAGCCGGATCGTAGGCATGGGTTTTGATATCGGCAGCTTCTTCATCCTCGACAAACCGGTTGACCCCTATCACCGGCCTCTCGCCGGACTGTCTGCCTAGCGCCACCTCGTAGCCGAAGTCAGCAATGTGCCGCTGAAACCAGCATTCCTTGATCAATTTTACCGTCCCGCCGTTCGCGTCGATTTCGTCGAGTATCGCAAAGATGCCCCGTTCGAACTTAGTGGTTTGGCTTTCCACATAATAAGAGCCTCCCAACGGGTCGATGACGTTGGCGACGTTTGTCTCTTCGGCAATAATCTGCTGGGTACGCAAGGCGATCTTCATCGCCTCTTCGGTGGGGATAGTAAAAGCCTCGTCCATGCCGTTAGTGTGCAGGCTTTGGGCTCCGCCTAAGACACCTGCTAGGGCCTGTAACCCGGTGCGGACGATGTTGATTTTGTACTGTGACTTCGTCAACGATGCGGCTGCTGTCTGACAATGGAAACGCAGCCGCATGGAGGCCGGATGACGCGCCCCGAAGCGCTCCTTCATGATTTTCGCCCAACAGCGACGAACCGCCCGAAATTTGGCGATCTCTTCGAAAAAATCGGCCTGAGATACAAAATAAAACGACAGTCTCGGCGCAAACTCGTCAACCGCCATACCCGTCTTGATCACCTCCTCGACGTAGGTGATGCCGTTGGCCAGCGTGAAGGCCGCTTCCTGCAGTGGTGAAGCTCCAGCTTCTGAAATGTGATAGCCAGAAATATTCACCGGGTTGTATCGTTTCATATTCTGGGCGCCATAGATAATGCAGTCGCGCACCAAACGCACTGAGGGCGAAATCGGATAAATCCATTCCTTCTGGGCGATGTATTCCTTGAGAATGTCGGCCTGGATAGTTCCCGAGAGCTTGTGCAGATCATAGCCGCGTTTTTCCGCCAGTGCTACGTACATCGCCAGTAAGATCCAGGCCGTAGGATTGATGGTCATCGACACCGATATCTTTTCCAGGTTGATCCCTTCAAAAAGAGCCTCCATGTCCGCTAGAGTATCAATGGCAACGCCCTCGCGGCCGACCTCACCTTTGCTCATAGGGTGGTCAGAGTCGTAACCCATGAGAGTTGGCATATCGAAATCGACGGAAAGCCCGGTCTGCCCTTCTTTGATTAGATAGTTGAAACGCTCGTTGGTATCCTCGCCGGTACCGAAACCAGCGATCTGACGCATTGTCCAGATACGCCCTCGGTACATGGTGGGATAAGGACCGCGGGTAAAGGGGTATTGGCCGGGTAGCCCGATATCTTGAAGCGGAGTGTCCCCTGTATCGAGAGCCGTGTAGACGCGCTTGACCGGCAGATTACCGTAAGTTTTAAACTGTGCCTTGCGCTCGGGTTGCCGCTCGACAAATTCCCTGACCTCATTCGTCTCCCACGCCTCAACCTGGGCCGCTAGTTCCTCGAGTTCTTCTCGCTGGTCGCATCGGGCCTTCATCATCTAATCTCCTTCCACACTTGGTCAATCAGTTTCTTAGCCGCGGCATGGGGATGGCTTTGACGCGACATTAGTTGTTCCACTAAGCTCGCAACGCTTCCATCGCGTTGTCGACGAAAATTATCGCGAAGGAGTTCGTCGGCAGCTTTCCAAAGACGCTGTTCAGCTATCCGCTCCTGCCGCAGCAGCAGGTCACCCGTCTTTTTTAGGAAACGCAAATGGGCGTCGATCTTTTCTAGCAGCTGTTCTACGCCTTGGCCCGTTTCCCCACTGGTCGCTATGACGGGAAGCCGCCAGGCAGCAGCCGCTTCAGAAGCCGTATTCATGAGCAGCATGTTTTTCAAATCGGTGATGGTCCGATTGGCGTCGGAGCGATCGCATTTGCTGACTGCATGGATATCGGCGATCTCCAACACCCCAGCCTTAACCACCTGGATGTCGTCTCCCAAGCCCGGCGCGGAGATGACCACCGTAGTGTGCGTCGCTTGCACCACATCGATTTCGTCCTGTCCGACACCGACGGTCTCAATCAATACAGTGTCAAATCCTGCGGCATCGAGAATGTCAACGATGTCCAGGGTGGTGCGCGCTAATCCACCCAGCCTGCCCCGTGTCGCCATGCTACGAATGAAGATGCCGGGATCCCCAGTCAGTTGATTCATGCGAATGCGATCGCCTAGAATGGCTCCGCCTGAAAATGGGCTGGTAGGATCGATTGCGACGATTCCAACCCGTCGACCCGACTTTCGTATTTGTTGGGCGAGCAGTGCAATCAAGGTGGACTTGCCGCTGCCCGACACACCCGTAAGACCAACGATGTGGGCCTTGCCCGTGTGGCGATAGATTTCACCCAGAGCTTCAAAGACTTCTTCTGTACCATTCTCAGCTCGGGTTAGCAGGCGAGCGATGGCTGCAACTTTCCCAGCCAAGACCGGTTGGACCAACTCGAGGGACGGAACCGGAGGATCGGCGGCGATATCCATTAAGTTTTTCCCAGTCGTTGACGCATTTCGCGGAATTCGTCGCGGTTGTCGATCACGCGACGCGCCTTGAAGTCAGTTCGCGAAAAGGTCCCCGATGGAACCACTTCAACCTTAGTACGTATACCAAGCACCCGCTGAAGGCTTGAGGCGGCCTGTTGCTGTAGGCGCTTCGAATCTCCACCTATATAGACCTCCGGTTTGCCTTCGATTTTGACGAGCAGTTCGTCCATGGCGCCCTGCCGAGAGATGATAATGCGGTGCTCAGCGCCGTAATCTACGATCTGATTCAACACCGCGTCGATTTCACTTGGGTACACATTCACGCCCCGAACCGTAAAGGCGTCGTCGATACGTCCGAATATGCCGTCGGGCAATCGAGGATAGGTCCGGCCGCAGGGCGCTGGTCCATCTTCCCATCGGGTCAGATCCCCTGACAACAGACGGATCATGGGCTGAGACGTACGCTCCAGATGCGTGTAAACGGGGGTACCTCGTCGACCGAACGGTACCCGACAGAAAGTGCTGGGGTCACAGACTTCGGTATAGACGATGTCCTGCCACAGCAGCATCCCTTCCGTTTCCTGCGTGCCAGCTACGTTCATCCAAGGCGTCATCTCGGCCATCGATCCGGTGTCGACGACGCCAGCCTGGTAGGCATCCTGAATCCTGTCGCGCACCCCGGGAATCGAAGCCCCAGGCTCGCCGGAGAAAACCAAGACCTTCAAGTCGAAGTCACGGGGGTCAATTCCCTCATCATGTGCCACCTCAACCAGGTACAGCGCATAGGACGGTGTGCCGTAAAAAGCAGTGGGCTTTACTCGTCGCAGCCAGTGGACGGCGCGCGCACTCATGCCGGGTGCCCCCGCACCAAAAGGGAAAGAGATTGCACCGAGTCGCTCCGATCCGACCAATGCACCCCACGACCCCATGTAAAGACTAAACACGGCGGCGATGAATACCGTGTCTCCCGGGCGTAGTCCCATACCCCACAGGACACGTGCGTGGGCGTTGGCGATAGCATTCCAGTCTTCCTTGCCAATGGCAAAAGCGGTCGGGTTACCGGTGGTCCCAGACGTACCGTGGATGTGAAACACCTCGCTTTCAGATATGCACAGATAATCACCGAAGGGTGGCGTTAGGTCTTGAGCGATCCGCAAGTCCTTCTTGGTCACGACCGGAACCCGGTCTTCAAAATCCTCCAGTGTCCTAAGCTGGTCGGGATAAAAACCGGCTTCATCCCACTTGCTACGGTAAAAGGGGGCCCGCTCATAAGCGTACTTCACGATGAGACGGAGCCGTTCTAGAATGGCCTGATTGCGCACTTCGGAATCCATGGTTTCGCGCTCTGGAAACCAGTATCGAGAGCTGAAATCAGGACAATAGTGAGAATCGTAACGAGGCGGAAAAGACCAAAACTCCATGGTACTAGGTCATCCTATGGACAACTATCGAGGACCGCGTTCCTCCACTAGACGACGCATGGATTCGACGATGGCATCCGGAAGGGTGTCCTGCAGCAAAATTTCCTTTACGCCAAGAGTCTTCAATTCCTCGGCATCCTCGTCCGACATGACGCCACCCCCTACTACGATGATGTCTCGGGCGACTTGTTTGTCGAGCACTTGGAGCACTTTCGGGAAAATTGTCATGTGAGCTCCCGAGAGAATGCTGATCCCCAGAATATCCACGTCTTCCTGCACCGCTGCCAGCGCCACTTCTTCGGCAGTGCGGTGTAACCCTGTATAAACAACGTCCATGCCAGCATCGCGCAAACAGCGAGCTACAATCTTGACTCCTCGGTCGTGGCCGTCGAGACCTACTTTGGCAATCAGCACTCGTATCGGTTGGACCATATGACTCATGTACTCTCCCGGATCGGAATAACACCCACCGTCGGACCTGTGTGGATTGTCAATCAAACCAACGCTGGAACCAGCAGATTGGATTCTTAAACCGCCACTCACAGCTGCGGACGAGAATCCGAACTATCTCTGGCGCGGGATGCCTGGTGGTCGAGAAACCGGTCAAAGTCCGTTCCAGCATCCCGACCAATGAAGACTCGACTGAGCATAGCAGGCCACGAAACGGTGGGCAAGACAGCCAGTCTACGAAGTTAGAGTAGTACCTCCTCTGTACAGCGGGTCTTGGATAGCTTTGCTCGCCCCACGCTTAAGTTTTTCCTTGTGTTTTCAATAGGTTGCAGAAATTAGTTACCATTGCTCATCAGGTAATGATCTCCGACACCACTTCTGCAGGATACTGATCGGTGAGGCGTTCGTCGAGCCCATGGCGGGGATAAATCAGATCACGGAAATCTAGGCCGAGTAAATGCAAGAGTGTGGCATGAAAGTCCTGAACACTGACTCGCTTCTCTACGGCCTTGTGGCCGATGTCGTCGGTGGCACCGTGGACAAAACCGCCTTTAACTCCACCACCTGCCATCCAAATGCTGAACCCAGCCGGGCCGTGGTCGCGGCCGGTAGACCCATCATCATGCCTGATTTGAGAGAGCGGCATCCTTCCAAATTCTCCCCCCCAGATGACTAGGGTACGCTCCAATAACCCCCTTTGTTTGAGGTCCTTTATCAGTGCCGCCCCGGGTCTGTCCGTCTTACCACAGCTGTATTGGAGACTTTTCTTCAAGCCGAAGTGAGCATCCCAAATCTGGCCTTCGATGAAAATCTGCACGAACCGTACGCCGCGCTCTACCAAGCGCCGAGCCATCAAACAGCGCTTCCCATAGGACTCCGTGAGCTCCTCATTCAACCCGTACATTTCCCGGGTGGCCTCGTTCTCCTGGGACAGGTCGAGGGCATCGCTGGCGGCCAGCTGCATGCGTGCGGCCAGCTCATAGCTGGCAATGCGGGCACTGAGTTCCGCTTGCCCAGATCGCACCTGTTGATGAGCCTGGTCTAGACGGAGCAACAGAGCCCGCTCAGCTTTCACCAATGATCCAGGAAGCTCCTGGGCCGGTTCCAGGTTCAGTACCGCAGGCCCTTCGGAGCGAAAACGAGTCCCCTGAAATACAGGAGGAATCCAGGCAGATTGCCAGTTCTGAATTCCGTTGATCGGCAGTCCTTTGGGGTCATCCAGAACCACATAGCCAGGAAGGTTCTGGGACTCGCTCCCCAGACCATAAACCACCCATGAGCCCAGGGAAGGACGATTGGGTAAAGTTCGTCCCGAGTGCATCAGGTAGAGAGCTGGCTCGTGGTTGAAGTGCTCCCCGTACATGGAGCGAATCACGGTGATGTCATCCACGACTTCTGAAAGATGGGGCAGGAGCTCCGAAAGCTCGATCCCGGAACGACCCTGCGGCGAGAATTTAAACGGCGAGGGCAAGAGTCCCCCCACCTCATCGGAAAATTCGATCTGATTCAGGATGTCGCGCGGCGCAGCGCTCCCGGCCAGCCTATGCAGTGCGGGTTTCGGATCGAACAAATCGACTTGGCTCGGTCCCCCATTCATAAAGAGCTGGATGACCGATGTGGCCCTGGGCTCGAAGTGCGATGGCCGGGGCCTGAGGTTGTCAACTAGAGAACGGCTTCTATCACTGGCTGCCAGTAGTGGATTCATTGAAAAAATATCATTGCCCAGCAGCATAGCCAAGCTAGCTCCATGCAGACCATCGCTCAACCGCGAAAAAAAATCACGCCTCGTCACTTCCTTTCTCATCCCGTGTCGTGGTACGTGTCGCATGGGTAAAAACTCTCCAATCTTCTAGTCCTGGCGAGCTAGTCAATATAGACAAACTCAGCCGAACTCAGTACGGCGTGGCACAGGGAACCCAGGGCTGACCAGCGGGCGGTCATACGCCTTGGCGCCTGATCATTCTCGGTCTGCAAGTGCACCTCCCACTCTTTACTCAGAGTCGATAGTGACTCTAGTATCATCTTCTTCTCCTCGTCTGTGGGAAACCGTGACAACGCACCCAAATAAAGCTGCACTACCTGCTTCTCCGGATCGTTAGGAAAGGCATCGATTAAACGCCCAGCAAGGTAACGCGCTAGCTCCCTGGCCATGTAGCCATTCATCATCTGTAAGGCTTGAGGAGCCACATTGGAATTCCGTCGTTCTGTGCAGTTGGGTGCCATGCGCGGTGCGTCGAACACATCAAACAAAGTCACTGGCAGTGAGCGACGTTTCTGAATGTAGATGGCCCGCCGCCAACCTCTTCTACTGCCCTTTGCAATGACTTCACCACTGGCTAGCTCCTCGATTTCACGAGGCGGGCCAAAGAATTTAGGATCCAAACGCCCGGTCGTCCGGAGCATGGAGTCGAAAAGGACCTCGGCATCCATCCTCCGCATGGGCATGCGGGACCACAAGAGGTTTCCGGCGTCCCGCTGGTTCTGTGGGCTCACGTGCGAACTCTGGCGATAACCGGTAGAGGTCATCATCAATCGGTGCATGGCCTTGATGCTCCACCCACTAACTACAAACTTGACCGCCAACCAGTCCAGCAATTGAGGATGAGATGGGGCAGAGCCTGTACGACCGAAGTTATCGGGAGTGGCCACAATACCTCTGCCAAAATGATGCATCCAGATGCGGTTGACCATAACCCGGGCTGTCAGGGGATGATTCGGATGGGTGAACCAGCGCGCCAGAGCCAATCGATTTCCGCTGCTCTCCGCACTTGACTCTTTGGGCGGGACGGGTTTGAACGGAGGCAGATCCCGACTGATCACCGCAGGGACGCCGGGGTAGACACGATCCCTGATGGAATTCGCCTCCCCCCGCTTGAGCACATAGACTGGGGAAGGCTCACCACCCATATCAAAAAGCGCTCGAACCGAAGGATTGGGCCGAAGTGTTTTCTCCAACCCATCGATCAGTTCCTTGGTTTTCTCGACCTCTACTTCAAACTCGCGATCTTCAGCAGCCAGCTGCACCTCCGAAATCTCAAGGGTCTCTTTGAACTGACGTGCCAAATATTTCTGGATGGCACCGCGTTTTTCTTTCGGTGTGGCCAGAAGGGTGCGAAGGTCTCGCTGAACGGCCTGCGGGAGCGGAGCTAGTCGCTTTTCCAGAACTTTTCGGCGCAGTGGCTCTGCCTTGACGTACATCGCTGTCTCTAGACGTTTGATCTGCGCTTTAATGGGCGCGTTCATCCGAATTATCTCATTGCGTTCACTTTCGAGCGCAACGTCCAGGAATCGCTGAGTTGGATCCATCCAATCATGGGGATCGTATGCAGTCTGCAGAATGGCACTGAGATTGTAGTAATCGCGCTGGGAAATGGGGTCGTATTTGTGGTCGTGGCAGCGGGCGCAGCCCATGGTTATACCCAGCAACGCAGAACTCAACACCTTTATCTCATCGTGGATCACGTCCATTTTCTCAGCCAGGGAGGCGTTGGCGGGTGAGTTAGTAGCGTCGGGGACCATGCGTAAAAAGCCGGTGGCCGCTAGGGAATCAATCACGGACGGGGTAATCTCCTTCTTATAGTCGATCAACTCGTCTCCCGCTAGCTGCTCACTCAAAAACTGGTCGTATGGTAGGTCGTTATTCAGGGACCGGATGACATAGTCGCGGTATCGCCAGGCATGGTGACGAACTAGGTCAGCGAGCTTGAGACCTTCGGAATCTGCATATCCCGCCACGTCCAGCCAATGCTGTGCCCAGCGCTCCCCATAGTGGGAAGAAGCTAGCAGACGTTCGATCATACGCTCGTAGGCGTCAGGCTCCTGGTCGTTGAAGTAGTCTTCCACTTCGGTGGCCGTGGGCGGCATACCGATCAGATCCAGAAAGACCCTTCGGAGTAAAACTAGACGACCAGCCGGGGAAGAATAACTGAGGTTCTTGGCCTCCAGCTTTGCTAGTAAGAAGGCGTCGATCGGATTTCTTACCAGCTCCTGCTGCCGCACCACCGGAACCGCCAACCGCTGGGGAGGGAGAAAGGACCAGAAGTGCGCATCCTCTTCTGCAATCGATAGCTGAGCCTCCTGGTCTGGACCTCGGGAGGGATCGGGCCGTGCGCCCACAGCGATCCACTGGCGTAACGTCTCCACTTCTTTTGCGCTGGGCGGACGGACTCGGTATTCGAAGAGAAGTTCCGGAGGTGGCATCTCCTCGGATACGATCCTCTGCAACAGCAGGCTTGCGTCGGGATCTCCAGGAATTAGCGCAGGGCCGGAATCGCCTCCTTTAAGACGACCAGCCAAAGTGCGCAGGTCGAGTCCACCTTCTTGCTTGCGTTTTCCATGACAGACAAAACAACGCATCTGGAAAATGGGAAGCACATCCTTCTCGGTAAGACTGGCTCCAACCGCCTCTCGGTCTGCGGTCAAGGCTCCCTGGTCGATCCAGAGCCGGATAAGCTGGACTTCTTCCGGGCTGAGCTTCTCGTCTCCCAGTGGCATGGCACCCGAGGACACCTTTTCAACCAGCAGGCTTCGCTCCGAAGATCCCAGCATGATGGCCGAACCCGATTTCCCTCCCCGCAGGATCGAATAGAAGGTGCGTAGATCGAGCTTGGCTTGAAGCTTCGACCTACCATGGCACTCGAAGCATTTAGCTGCCAGGATGGGGCGAATATCAGATTCAAAGATGGGGCTGTCACCGCCAGCTGCCTGGGAGGATATCGAGAAGAACAGAATCAGTACAACGACCCACCGGTGTAAGAATCGTGTAATATGCTGATTCTCAAGCTGGTGCTCCATCACGCGTTCGAAGTTACAATTTTACTTCCCAAAATTCAAGCATAGAGCTCGGATAAGTGTCCCTCAAAACGATACATGGTGTTATCGACTTGATTAGGAGCAGACCAGTAACTGCGTGGTTCGAACATCTGTAAAAGATCCTCACCACTTAGACGCAACTTTTCAGCCAATCCTCCTTTACAATCTAACCTCTTGCTTAGCCTAAACTGCTCAAAATCACATATTGACCTCCTTTCACCTCCCACATAGACTAGTGCTCCATCCTGAAAATAAAGTGGCAATTGCAGATTTGGTTGCGAGGTAAAGTCGAGGACAGACGAGAAGGAAATCTCTCAAACTGAGTGGCGTCGCACTCGCCTCCGGGAAGTAACTTTTCGTTTAATATTAGGAGAGTAGCCACAGTGACGTTGAAGTATCCCAAACTCCCACCCGAGGTCCACGACCTCACCTTCTGGGGCATGCTCAAGGTCTTTGGACCCGGCGCCATCATTGCGTCTGTCACGATTGCCAGCGGAGAGACTGTCTTCCCATCCCGAAGTGGCGCGATCTTCGGCTATTCTCTTCTCTGGTGCTTCGTGCTGGGAACGGCCATCAAGGGCTTCCAACTTTACAGCGGCGCGCGTTTCATGACGCTAACAGGAATGCATCCACTCGAGAGCTGGAACAACCTGCCGGGACCCAAAGGATGGTTTGTCTGGTGCATGACCGTCCTCTCGCTTTTTTGCATGCCGCTCTTCCTGGGCGGCGTACTTCCGAGAATGCTCGCAGATTTTACCCTCTCTGGCGTGATGAGTATCACGACGGAGAATGAGACATTCTTCAACCTGTACGCATGCCTCTGGGGAACCCTCTTTATCACCGTCGCGATAGCGCTCACTTTCCTTCAGAGCTACGGCTTCCTCGAGAAAGTCCAGACCGCCATCGTTGGCCTTCTACTCTTCTGCATCATCATAGCCGTAGTCTCGTCCGCACCCGACATCGTTGCAATGCTCAAGGGACTAGTCACCCCGACTATTCCCGAGTTCGAGTCGTGGGTCGCCGTGATGCCCGAGTTCCGAGATCGCGACCCGTGGGTCGAAGTGATCGTCTGTATCGGTGTCATTGGTGGCGGAACCCACGACTATTTCGGATATCTCGGACTTTTGCGAGAAAAGGGTTGGGGACTAATGTCCCGGATTAGGAACGGACATGAGCTCCCCGGCTGGAGCGTCAATACGTCACCGAACAACATTACCACTGGTAAAAAGTGGCTTCGTGCCCCGCTCATCGACATCTCCTTTTCGTTCGGCATGATCATGTTCATCTCGCTCTGCTTTGCCATTCTCGGTGCGGGCATCCTCCACCCGCAGAAGATCGCGCCCAGCGGCACCAACCTCCTCACCCAACAGGCGGCCTTCCTTGTACGGGAAGGCCAGCGCCCTCTTGTTCAGTCCGCTCTGGCGATCCTCTACAAGACTGGTATCTTCTTCGCGTTCTTCGGGACGATTCACGGAGCGTACGAACTTTATACGCGAACCACGTACGAGTGCTTGATTGTTGCTGTCCCCGGCCTGCGCAAGGTACCGTTGAGAAAGTTCCGAATCGTGACCGTGTCCACGATCGGCGTGACTGGCCTGATCCTGCTCTAGTGTTCGCTGGATCCGGTCATCGTTCTCACGCCCGCCGCTATCATCTCAGCAACCTTTACCTGCGGCCTTTGGTGCTTTGCAATTCTCTGGTCGGACCAGGTCCACTTGCCACAGGAGCTGCGGATGAGTCGGCTGCTCACTGTCTGCGTAGTCCTGTCCGGTATCGCGCTAACCGTGTTTGGAGTTACTGGAATCTCTAGATGGTTGTCGGGTTTATTCGAGGCGACAAGTTCGTAACCAATTTTCACAAGGTTTACGCACAGTTCGATACGAAGCTCTACGTCAGCAATCCAGCACTCCCCTAGATAAAAATTTGGCCTCACGACCGGAGGGGTCGGCATCACTTCCAACCTGCTCCACATCGTGACGCTTCTCGAGGCAGAGCCCTTCGACAAAGTCTTCCTCAGTGCCTTCGTTCTCTAACTCTTCTTCTCTCCCCTCCTTGACTTAAGATCATGGTACCGAGAGGCTGGATGGCTTTGACAAGCAAAGTTAAGATCCAACCAGTCTTGAGAGCGTCTATGAATCTCTATATGTTACTGCTCCTGGACCTTCCGATCCCATCTCAGGCGACACATCGAACACCTGGCTCAGCTCCGGAATGAGGACTTAAAATACCTCTTGATCCTTGTATCCAGTATATTCTAATCTTGTATTCTGGCCGCTGTAATCGCCACTCACGTCTGTGAGCTAGTACGCAACGCTAGTGATCCCTTACAACTTCTCGCAACAGGTCCTTCCAGGCCTGTTGCTCGCGCTCCGGATGTACCAACCAGGCAACTCCGGAACAGGCCTCTTTCAGATCGCGGTAGAATCTCCGATCCCTCTCCGTCTTGCCCAGTAAAATCGCTAAAGCCGCTGTGTCCCCGGTCGGAAAAAACCCCGGATAACTGGGACCCAGCGTGCCAATCAGGCCAGAAATTCTGGAGGCCAAAACCGGGACAGCGGAAGCCAGGGCTTCGCACAGCACATTGGAACTACCTTCTATCCTTGAGGTCAAGGCGACCAGATGGCTACTGGCGATCAACGCCTGGGTTTTTCCATAAGATAGGGGACCCACCCACCGGTAACGTGCATTTCGGTGATTTTCGGTCTTAGCTCTTTGCTCCATCTGTCGACTGAGAGCTTTCCCCACGTGCCAGATGCAGATTCGTGAAGAGGTCGGCAATAGACGGCTGGCCATGGCTGTCTGAAATGGATCTTTTTCCCGCCTCAGATTCCCCACCTGACAGACACGAAAATAACTTTTCGGGGGAGGTTTTCCTTGGACCGGTTCAGCGGATTGGAAAATGACACTAGTCTTGTGGTGAAAGGACAATGGCACTTCCTTGAGCGCCTCCTTTTGTAACACCACCAAACGGTCTGCCAACGCCAAGGACCGTTTCACTTGGGAGCTACGGTGGTAGATATCACGATAGATATCGGTACCCGACAGGGCGACAATAAGGGGCCTCTCGGGATAAACCTGGGAGAAGTGTCGAATGGATTCGAAACTCTTGAAAGCATGCAGTGCAATCAGGAGATCATAACGTTCTCCATCATACCGGTGTCCATCATACCGGTGTCCCACACTGACTCGATGACCCAGTTGTCTTAGGATACCTGCCCAGCGGCGCGCTGTTACCCGGTTTCCGTCCAACAACCCTGTTGGCGAAGGCGTAATCACTCTTATTCTCATGGCTTCATCACGACAGTCCTTACGAGTCCTCAACCTGCTGGTAGCAGCACAGTCAGAAAGCACAAGTGCGAAAGCCCGCCCATACGTCGCGCCGATCCGGCGTGCAGAAGTTGCGCCAGGTATTGCGAATCAGGCGGGATCGCGTAGTCCAACAACCGCCTCGCAGCACTTTATGCGTGCCAAACCAAGGTTCGGAGTATCCCTCATAGGGATCGACCACAAACCCGGGGTACGGGAGGAAATCGCTGGACGTCCATTCCCAGATATTGCCAATCATTTGTCGACAACCGACCGGGCTTTCTCCATCCGGCAGAGAGCCCACTTCCACACAGCCCATCGCCTGCCAGTTCAGATTGGCGCGGTCCACTGTAGGAAGTTGCTCGCCCCAAGGAAAAAACCGTTTCTGTGATGGCGACGAGCTGGATGGAAACTCAGCCGAGGCTGCCATTTCCCACTCCACTTCGCTTGGCAGGCGCCGTCCGGCCCATTTGCAGTAAGCTTGTGCCTCATGTCGGTTGACGTGAATCACGGGTAGGTGATCCCCCAGCACCACGAACTGATCAAAGTCGCGACGGAACCACTGGTGACCAGACTTGTGCCTCCAGTAGAGGGGATGCTCCGCTCTCGCTTTTTGCCGCCAGTTCCACCCTTCCCTGCTCCAACAATCTTCACACTGATACCCTCCATCTTCCACAAACGCCAGAAATTCCACGTTCGTCACAGGCGCTCGAGCCATGCGGAAGGGTTTAACCTGAACCGGATGGCTCCATTTCTCATTGTCAAAAGCAAAAGACACATCCCGTTTCGCACCCAATACAAAGACTTCTCCAGGAATTTCCACATCACCGGGCAAGGGACCTCCGTTTTTCTCGGCCACCCTATTCGCTTTCCCTGCATGAAGGGACGGAGCTGGATAAGCCATCGTCTGGCGTGTGTAAGTGAAAGCCTCGTCATGCATGTCTTCGTGGAAGAGTGCCAACAAGTAAAAATACGCTTCCTCTTCAGTCGGTTCCCGGCTGAGCAACTTGTCGACCATGCGCTCCAAAACTTCTGCCATATAGGCAAGTGTCTCTTCACGAGATGGTAAGGGAAGATCCCAGCGCGTATCGTGGGCGACTCGGATAGAGTCGTACAACCGATCCGCATCTTCTCGGACTGAACGCTCTTTCCAGAGATGCCGGAGAGTCCATTTTTCTTGAAACCAGGCCACATGACCGATCTCCCAAAGGAGCGGGTTGGTGATCGCCAGTCGCGACCCTATCAGTTGCTCATCACTCAGGTCCACCACCAACTTCAGGGTTCGTGAGCGAGCCTCCTTCAAATTGTCAATCAGTTGCGTCCTGTTCAACATGGCCATCCTAGTGTCCTGTCCCACAAATAACATGTTATTTGTCTGGGCAATTTTGAGCCAAGATCACGAAGCGAGGAGGAGACGATGCAGTGGCATTGGCAACGACAAGCGACAAAGAGATATGCCAAAGTTATCTCCGTCCTCCGGGTTGAGCTGGTACACGGCTCTGGAAAACGGCAGTATCGTGGTGGGTGATGACGTCCATGTCACGATCGATCTTGAGACGCTTTGGAGGATTAGGGCTAGCCTGATGTTCAAACGCTTGAGCGATTTGTGGCTTTGGTCCCAGCACGGGATTCGGGTCTGACATGTGTTCCTTGACGAAGTGATTTTGCCACGGCGGCTATTGTCTGAAGTTTCTTGAATGCAATTCTAGAGTCGTTTACGGGGCGGTTTGAAAACGTTCCAAAGCCGCAGTCCGGATTTAAGAACAACTGGTCTAGTGAGTAGAACTGCAAAGCTTTTTCAATAGACAACTGGATCTCTTCCGCAGATTCGACAGCCTTGGTCCTGGGATTGACCACGCCCAGTCCCAATTGTTTCTCTTCGAATTTAATGAGGTCACCCGCGCGCTCAGTCGCGTACTCCAGCACGAGCTGTTGAACATTGAGTCGTTTCAGATATTCTGCCAACGGATGATAACTGCCCCGCAGCAGGGTTGATTCGTTGGGACTCCAGTTTCCACGGCAGATGTGCAGTCCTGTCACGAGACCCTCCAGGCCCTCGAAGACCCGATTAATCAGCGAAACGGCAAATTCCAGCTCCTGACTGGGATCCTTGCTAGCGGCCAAAGCGGCACACATGAAAGTTCTTGTTTGACCCCGGGTGAAGACGAGTTCCGTCAGCACGGGTTCGTCCAACTGGATGAAATAGGCTCCTTCGGCTGCTAGCTCTTGGACCTCCTCTCGCAGTACACGCACAATATCCTCTGCTAAATCCTCTTTGGTCGGATACACGTCCTGTGTTAAGGATGGGACAAACATGGCACGAGCGAGAAGGTAGGGACCCGGAAGCGTAACTTTGATAGGCTTTCTAGTATGCATCTTTGTAAACTTGAGTTCGTTGACGGCCAGGGGAATCCGCCGCTCGATCTTCCCCACGCAGGTGGGATTACTGATCGAATAGGCGGGCACATCCAAGGTTTGCAGGATTCGTTCGAAACCGGCCTTGTCCTCGACAAAGTCCAACATCTCTGATAGGGTCATCATCTGGACCCCACACAGCTTCTCTGCCACAAAGGAATAAAAATTATCCCGCCGCTGCTCTCCGTCCGTCACGATATCGACCCCGGCCTTCTCCTGAAGCCGTAGGACCTCCAGCACGGCTTTGTCGGCCATTCGCTCGAACTCTTCCAGGCTAAGCTGGCCCTTCTGTTTCAGTTTCTGGGCACGAAGCAACTCCACAGGCCGGGGCCAACTTCCGACCATCGTCACAGGAAGTAAAGGCAGGTTACTCATGGAGTAGTGCTTTCGAAGTAGTTTTGTTTTTGTACGGCTTCGCTAAGAGATCCAAAACCCGTAGTGCGTCCACTCATCCAGCGCTTGAGACCCTCGAGATCCATCATGTCCCGGTGCTTGGCGTTTTCGTAACTCATCGAGAACAGCACATCCAGCCACTTATTCTCCAAGTCTCCAGAGAAATCCTCGAGAACCGTGAAAACGCAGTGATCGAAAGGGTCGGTACTCGCCAAGATAAGGTACTCATTGGGGTCAACAGTCCCATCACCAGTCCACTGTTCCCAGTTCAGATCGAGCATAGTGCTGGCATCAGCTTCGCCCTTTTCTAAACACTTGAAGCCTTCCAGCTCACCACCGATGTGGTCGCCGTGCTTGCCGACCAAAACGTTGAAAACTTGAAGTTGGTAATCCCGACCTGGTTCCAGGTTATGACGCTGAAGAAAACCAATGGGAATGAGGGTTGCTTGAGGCGAATCTTTGGCTCCCACGGCGATCGTCTTGCCCTGAAGATCCTCAATGGAGCTGGGACCCTTTTTCTTCTTCACCACGATGTGGGTTACTCGATCTTGGTCGCTATCCCGCATAGCAATAGCTCGACACTTACCTCCTGAGTGGCGTTGCGAGTCGAGCCAGGCGAGCGGCGAATTCCATGCGATATCTATATCACCTTTGACGAGTGCTTGGACCTGTAGTTCGTAATTAGTGTAAAACACGACGTCAATGGAACAGCCGTTTTCCTCGAAGAATCCTTGGATAATGTCCCAGATCACTGCCACCTTGGGATCGTAAAGTACAGCTCCGATCAGTATGGGTCGATTGTTCATCCGAATAGCTCCATGCCGCACAAGGCTCGGCCAATGAATTCGTAAGCATGGTCGGTGGTGGGAGCCATGACGAACGAAGCCTGGGCATCGCGAAAGTAGCGTTCCAGACCTAAATGTTTACTGAAGGCGGCTCCACCACAGGCTCGCATACCAATTTCCGTGACCTTGATAGCTGTCTCTGAAGCTGCTGCCTTGGCCTCCAGCACCAGCAATTGTGTGAGAGAGCTGGGGTCTTCGACCGCATCGATGACACTGGCCAGATGGGCTCGGGCCCGGTCGGTCTCGATACGCATCTGTGCCAGGCGGGCTCTCAGGTTTGGGAGTTCGGCGAGGTTGCTATTGAGATGGTCAAAACCAGTGCTGGTCAGATGTGACTGAGTTGCCCTGACGGCACCTTCCGCGATTCCTACCGAGACGGCCGCAATCCCCAGCTGGAAGACAGGCAGCACGACCTCAAGTATCATTTCAAAGCCCTTGCCATCTTTACACAAGGCTCTATCTGAACCCACCGTCACGTCCTTCAAGTGCATGGGGGCACTTGCGTTACCTCGCATTCCAAGTCCGTCCCAGGGGCCCGACACGCTCAAACCCGGGTCTGTCCCCAACACCAGGTATAGCATCGTCTCCGTTGGCGTTTTACCTTCCGACCAACGGGTCGACACCACGTAACCATCTGCTTGCTTAGCGGATGTAACCCAGGATTTCTCAGCTGTGATTCTTACCTGACCGTCGTGAGTCACAGCCTGGCTCACAGGACTCCAGAAATGGCTGCGCGAACCTCGCTCACTCCAGGCTAGGGTACTCAAATGCCGCCCTTGGCTTGCAGCTCGCAGTTGCACCTCGGTCTTTTTCGGCATGGCGCTGTAACAGGTAATTCCACACAAATGCATCACAAAGATCATGGCTGTCGAAGAACAACGCTGCGCGATTTCATCAACCACGGCACACGAGACACGCAGTCCCTGGCCGAGACCGCCAAACTCGGCTGACACGGTCAATCCTAAGAACCCCTGCTGCCCGAGGATCTCGACAGCTTCCTTCGGGAAAACTGCATCTGTGTCAACTCGCTCGGCGCTCGGGAGAATATGTTTATCCGCGACTTTTTGGATTCGGTTGACAATCGCTTGTTGTTCCAGGTTCAGACGATACATGCACTTCTCCCTCCATTTTCCTTCAGATCACGACCTTCAGGTTCAACTGTAAATCGATCGTCGGTTTCAATGTATGGACGAGAGGAGATCTTTTCAACACCTCATCCCAAACCTGTTCGATGGCCGACTTCTGCTCCGTCGAGCTCACGTAGACATTCACAACGACCTTCTGAAGCCCGGGATGTCCTTTTTCCCCAACCACTCCCAAGTGGGTTAGGGCATTGTTCAATTCCCCTTGCACGACGGCCTCCACCTCGTAGATGTCAACCCTGCGCTTTTGGGCCAACAACTTCATCCCGTTGACGAGGTCTGCCCCGATGGCACCCAACACGTACTCAAGCGCAGAGACCCGTTTATCCTCCTCATCAAATTGGACGGCAGCTCCGATCTCGAACTGGTGCCTACGCACAAAGGCGGTAACACGGCCCTGATCGTTGGCGGCAATTCGAACACTCCACGTGAAACTGTCCATAGTTACCCACGGATTACACAAACGTCCTGGATTCTACCCTGTTGAAAAAAGAAAGATCAAGAGTTCGGTTCTTTATCTTTGAAGGAGACTGCGAACTGATAACCCTTATAAAATGATGCCATCCGGCTATTTTCGCTGACTGGATCTCAGAGATTCTCGAGCAGATTCTCAGTTACACGGGCTTCTACTCTGAAAGCAACCAGTACGGGTTCAAACCCACCAAGATGAAATCTCTCTTGGATCGGGTGCTGGCTGATTACACTGCCCCCTTCGAAGAGTCGGACTGGCAAGTAGAGAAGGAGTTCGAGTAGGATCTGCCTCTTGCACGGGCCGATTGGCAGTAGCTTGCGGGGTGAGCCCGGACGCAGCAGATTCTAATCGAGGGTACGTCGCAGCCGCAGACCTAGGTTTCAAAGGACCACGGGACGCGGTGAGTCGGATACATTCCTTAGCGCGCTACATGCCTGAAGTATTCTTTAGCCTTTTGGATTTCCTCTAGCAAGGCCGAACGATTCTTGCGGAGAAGGTCAACTTCAACAATATCGCTGCGATACCGTTCCAGTTTCTTGGCCACATTCTCAATCTGATCCTCAGCCAACCGGGACTCTAAATCTTCCAGCCGGGCCAACCACACCCGAGCCGAAGCCTTACCCTGGGGCTGGGCCGATAAAAGAGGTCCACCTTTCAAGGTTAAGTAAACCGGGGCCGAATGAGCTTCCAAGGTCGGGCGCTTTGTACCGTGGATCTCATCACGCGTGGGATCTATCTCGCCCAGCTTGTTTCCATAAGCTCGAATAGCTAACCAGCACGCCCCTCGAACATCGTGTTCAAACTGGAACTGGATCTCAGACGCCCCCGCTCGTCTCGGGAAACTTCGCAACACATGCCCATTCTCAATGACCTCAAGATGCTCTACATCATGTGATGTCGGATCAAAAAGCACGCGGCCTTCGACCTGCAATGAGCCGGGATGGTTAAGCACTACCTCTTCCCCCATCTGCTGGCCATTGACTTGAAACTCGAGAATGGGCCCATTCGTCACAAACGTTTGCCCCCTGCGAACCCCTTCCAACCAATTCTCGTAAGTGAATGGGCCCTCGACTTTCGTATAGAATCGCTCACGCCCAGGTATTGTTGCTCCTGCGCACGGATAATCTGTCCCGGCCGTGGGTGTCATGTGAAAGCCCGCGTTTAGAATTTCATACCAGAAATTGTAAATTCCCCGATTCCACTGTAATACTTCAAGAAAGCTTATTAGGCCATGGGGCAGATCGATACCGAGGCCGAATTCACCATCAACATCGTTACCGAAGTGGGCATATCCGCTTAGTGCCCCCTGACGCTGTGCTTCTTCAAAGAACAATCTGTAAATCAAGTAATTCTCGGGAAAATGGATAGCGGAGCTGGCTCCTAGGATAATACTGTGACCCCGCAAATGGGTGCGTGGATTTTCCTGCCCTGTGGCCAGGATATAATTACCCTCCTGGTAAATACTTTCGGGTCCATAGGCATACTGAAGAGCGATGTTGAAGCGCTTGGAGAGTCCCATCTGCAAGAGATTCCCCACATGAAGGTCTTCTGCTTGCATCATCTTGGAAATAAAGGGGTCAAGTTTCTTGAAGAGCCGGGTGATGTGGATATGATCATCAGCACTGTACCAGCCCTGGTCTGGCATATTTATCCAGCGTGACAGATTCACCGCCTGCTGTGTGGTTTCCCCTGACCGGATCTCAATTTCCCCTTCTTGCATCTTGTATTCAATCCCCTTAAAGACTTTGAGCTTATAGGTACCAGGGGGCAAGTAAATCTCCGACTTCCCGACGCTATAAAACTGGGTGGTCTCAGTGTAAGGGTTGTGGACCTTTTTCGTTAATAGGGCCACCGCTCGTTCCAATGTCAATTGCGCAGGGGTCGTATCACAACCAGAGACATCAACGGGTAAAGCATCTCTAGCCACATATGCTTTGCCCTGCTTGTCGAGGAGCTCAACTCGGGCCGGAGTGGGTCGTTGCGAGACATCATCAAATATGGTCAGTTCAAGTAACCCAGGTCTCGGATCGGGTTCCGCAAAGGCGGCGGAGGTACTCCGGATGACTAAGCCGGCCAAAATATGAACAAGCACGACAATGAATGCTACTCTCATGCTGCAACTCCTCTTTTTTTTATCCTGTGAACCGCCATTCCCCATATCAACTCCGGGCATGAATTTACCTGATCCAAAAAGTGGTGTAACGTTCGAGTTGTATAACCACTGCCAACGGGTTTTCCTAGTTCTTTCCCTAATACCGGAAGGCTGGACTTCAGCTTAGGTTGCCCCGCGGGGTACAAACACCGAGACCCGATTTCAGTACAAACGAGACAGCCTAGTGCATCACTCGCCTTCGGCTTTCTGAAATAGTTCCAGATACTTCCCATATCCTTCTTCTTCCATTTTCTCCACCGGAATAAACCGAAGGCTCGCCGAATTAATACAGTACCTGAGACCTGTGGGTGGTGGGCCGTCGTCAAAGACGTGACCGACATGAGAATCACCATGTTTCGACCGGAGTTCTGTACGGACCGTCCAAAACGATCGGTCTTTTCGCGTGACGAGGTTATCAGGTTCCAGCGGCTGAAAGAAAGATGGCCAGCCGGTACCTGAGTCGTACTTTTCCGCAGAGCTAAAAAGTGGCTCTCCAGATACGATGTCCACATAGATACCTGGTTTCTTACTGTTCCAATATTCATTGCGAAAAGGTGGCTCGGTGCCCTCTTGCTGGGTGACCTTGTATTGCAGGGGCGTTAGTTTCCGTTTGAGTTCTTCCTGGCTGGGTTTACTGTACACTCTATCTTGTCCTTTCTTTCTTGCAGGGGATAGCCGGTCCTCCTGCCCCGCCACGCCGGACATGGCGACCGTAGTAAAAACTATTAAAATATGAAACCTACGTATACCGTACATCCGTTCCCCCCATTTTATTTTAATTCCTTTGATGGATTCATTCAGTAAGAAAGCTCCATTTCTTCCAGTTCCTTTACGTTCGCGGTTTAAACAGATTTCTTGACCTCTGACTAGATAACTTCGCAATTTCACTCGAGTTTACTGCGAGGCTGCATCGATTCAAAACAATCAGTTGTCGGGTTAGCACTGGATTCACCCTAGCCAACTCAAGTACCACCGCCGTAACAGTCACCTTTTGGCTGAGCAGCGCCAACGGTCAGTTGGTCCAAAATGGACACGTGACGGTATCGGTAACGAAAAGAAAACATCTAACCAAGTTTCCAGAGGACATTTTTGCCGACGCCGAAATTGACTTTGGCCAGTTGTACGGACGAAGAGACGGAGTCTTGGGGTTAGCGAGGTTACGACATCGCTCCACAGTGTCGAAGGGTTGTTACCGAAAGAACGACCTGTTCGACGGTGGATTCAATCTCCTCCCGGGTTGTGAAGCGACCGAGAGAAAAGCGGATGCTGCCGTCGATCCTTTCATCATCTTGCCCGAGGGCTGTGAGAACATAGCTGGGCTGCATCAACTCGCTGGTGCAGGCAGCGCTGGCGGAGACGGCAACTCCTGGCATGTGTTCCATCACGGCTTCGGCATCTACACCCGTGAAGCTGAGGTTGAGAGTATTCGCCAACCGGTCGCTGGGATGTCCGTTAAGCTTGACGCCATCGAGTCGTGATATCAACTCCTGCTCCAGCAAATCCCGTAGCGATCGAATCTTTTCCTGCCCCTCGATACGCTCCTGTTCGACAAGCTGAGCAGCTTTTCCCAAACCCACAATGCCGGTGACGTTTAGAGTTCCGGATCGTAAACCACGCTCCTGCCCACCACCGTGAAGAATAGCCCGACAACGAACTCTCGGTTTCTTGCGTCTCACGTAGAGGGCGCCGACGCCTTTCGGCCCGTAGATCTTGTGCCCGCTAAGACTTAAAAGATCAATACCGTACTCTTCCACATCAATCGGTTCTCTTCCGAACGACTGCGTGGCATCGGTGTGGAAAACCACATTCCTACGCTTGCAAATCCGACCGATCTCCCGGATCGGGTGAAGGACACCTATCTCATTGTTGGCGTGCATGACAGAGACCAGTATCGTTTTCTCCTTGATGGCTACCGCCAGGCGATCAAGATCAATTGATCCTCGAGAATCTACGGGAAGATAGGTTACTTCAAATCCGCTTTCTTCGAGTCGTTCACATGGATCGAGAACGGCTTTGTGTTCGGTAACCACTGTCACCACATGGTTCCCCCGTGCAGCATAGTAGGGAGATATAGCCACTCCTGTGATGGCCAGATTATTGGATTCCGTAGCTCCACTCGTCCAGATGATTTCTCTTGGATCAGCGCCAAGCGCTGATCCAAGGTTCTCTCTAGCTTTCTCCACAGCTTCTTTAGCACAGAAACCGAGAGAATGGTGACGACTCGCAGCATTGCCGAAGTGCTCCGAGAAGAAGGGCATCATCTCCTCCAGAACACGGGAGTCAACGGGAGTCGTCGCATTGTAGTCGAGATAGATCGGTTTCATTTTTCTCTCATCGTCGCCCCTTCGCTCAGAATCCAGGGACTGGCTTGAGTCAGCGCCGATACAGTGAAAATCACAGGATACAGCTGCTCATGGTACCAGAGTTTGGCGAAGTAGAGACCAATCGGTGCGGGATCAAAGCGCATCCCGCTTTCGGTTTTTTTTATGATCCAGTTACAACCATAACCGATCGAATGTTCCACTTGTGATCTTTCCAGATCAACAAGATCCGATGATCGACTCAGAGCGTCTGCGAGTGCCTCGACGGCCAGAGAAGTCTCCTCAATCGTAGGGATTAACCCTTTTGCCCCTCCCCAGCCTCCATCGGAATCCTGAGCCATCAGAAGCCAGCGGATTGCCTTTTCTCGGGCAAACCTCCAATTTTCTTGGAGTTCCCCGAGAGGTAAAGTCATCGGGAACTCCGGGACTCGAAGTACATTACTCGTTCCATAGACAGGATTACAGTGGTCCTCCTCCAGTTGATTGCCAAACCACAGGGGAATCCAACTCCCGTCCCTACACTGGACGTTCGTGAGAAACTCCATACTACGAATTACGGCTGCGTCCACTCGTCGCCTCAAGTCTTCGCCCAGCGCTTCCCGCCAGACAAGCCAAGTCCTCAGTGTATGAGCGGTGAGGTCCGGGCTGCTCTTGTCAAAGGAAAGCTTACCCCAACCCCGGCAAAATGTCGGGATTCCTCCGTCTCGGTTTTGCAGATCGAGAAGCCACACAATCCCTGCTTCAGTGCTCTCTTGAATTTCCGGATCACGGATCCTTCCCTTACCGTCTTTGGACAAGAGATAATGAATCGCGAGGATTGCACCGGAGGTGTCATCCGCGTCTGGTACGCCACCCGACAGATCCGTCCATGCCCAGCCCCCGGGTGCAGTCAGGGTGTGAGGATGCACGGACTGAGCCTGCTTAGTAAGAATCCACCGCAGAAGCTTCTTTCGCTCGAAGACCGAAAGATACTCTTCGAGCCGACCGCCACCGGCGAGAGCCTTCACGGACAGTGTGGAGACCCAGACCGAAAGATTCGTATCGATGGGCCAACTTCCGTCCTCACGCACCGATGCGATAAGGAATTCGACGGCTTTCCGCGTCACGGGATGATCCGCGTGTTGGATCTTAACAAGACTCATCACCACGAAACTGGTGAGCGGAATGGCCTCCAGAAACCCACCGGAGTCAGGTTGAATCTCGGTGAGAACACGCAGTGTCTTCGAGCGTGCCAGACTGCGCAACATCCGAACAAGTGGGTTCCAGGTCGGAGTCTGTTGGTGTTGCACTTGACCGATCGCAATTAGCGCTGGGAGGGCATAGCTCACGACAGGGAGTCCAAGACGATGCAACCAGCTTCGTGGAAAAATACCCAACTCGAAAGGAAGAACTGGAATGTCCCGCCAAGCTTCTTTTCCCTCGGAAAACCTTCCTGCCAGGGCGCACATCGTCAATATGGGGGCAGAGAAAGTCCGGTCGATCCCGTAACGTTCACAGATGCTTTTTACAATCGCCCTTTGTGTTAGTTCGCCCACATTTTTTTGAAGCCAGACCTTCGCCTTCTCGAGGGCACAGACGGAATCCTCGTTCGACTCGTCCATGCCGAGCGCGGCCCAACAGAGGGTAGTGGTGCTGACGTTAGTGGGGCTGTCGACCGTGTCACCCCAACCACCATCCCTGTTTTGATGCTGGATGAGCCACCTTCGACCGCCATCGACGAGGTTACCGATATCGGCAGAAACAGCTTGTCCATCACCACCCCGCGAAACTATCGTCAGAGCGCACACCGCAGTAGCCGTAGAAAGTGCGCTGGATGAGAGCTCGCCTACCCAATGGCCCGAGGAGTTCCGGGAGCCGAGAAGCATCTTTCGAGCTCTCGCCAGAGTCCGCTCCAGTTCATCAGGATTGACTAACATGGTCGACTACAGGCTGAGGTGACCCAGAGCGAGGAGCGCGTAGTAAGTGTATTCGCAGTCCTGCTCCTGGTCAGTCCAGTTGGCGTAAAAGGACTTTCCTGTCCAAAGCGTGTCTACAAAATCCAAACACGACTCCTTGATGTGTTCGAATGAGATCTGCATTCCCGAGAGTGCATGAAGAGCCGTTGCGGTAGAAAGTAGATCTGGGATCGAGAGTCCTGGTGTGGCGACGAAACCACCTTGCGGATGGGAGCGTGCTAAAAGCCAATCTCCAACCTCTCGTGGCACCGGCTGATCGAGGTGCCGGATCAGCGTGGCTGCGGCTGCTGTGGCCGGTGTCGTTCCAACCTGCATTCCCGGCTCGTTTGCAAATGCTCCATCGACCGTCCGAAGTCCCTCCGTACACCTTCGGAATCCTTGGGGGTCTGGTAGCTTCAAACCCAAGTCCTGGTAAACACCTAGTGCGAGAAAGCTATGATAGACAGTTCCGTGCTCTACCCCGGGAACTGGTGCGTATCCTCCATCGGCACTCCGGCAAGATTCGATTCCTGCACACAGGGCCCCAGCGGTCTCGCACGAAAGACCGTGGGAATTGAGACAGGCCCAGCATCTGGCGAGACAGGCGCGATGCACAAAATCTAGTTTCTCACCCTCCTCAAAGCTCAAAAGATAGGAGCGAACAAGGTCATCGGGAAGGGGGAATTGCAGAGCGATCAGGCCCTCGAGACCAAAGACCGTGTAGTAGAGATCGCTCTTTCCCGCACGATCTCTTACTCCTCCATTTTCGTTGATCTGGGACTGCAGAAACTCGATGACACTATCTGTGGCCCCTTCAAGCAGAGTCGGCGCCAACCGAGCGACTTGCAGCATTTCGAGCCTCAAACTCACTACAGTATCCCTCGATCGGTTGCTCGCCAAAGATTTTCCCAGCTACTCTTCGCAACAATCCCTTGAGGGTGGCGTTTGACAGGAAACGAAGCGATCGAATTGCATCCTCTTTGTAGGCTTCAAGTAGCTCATTCGCTTTCTGCGTAACCCCACGCTCATCCAAGATGCGTTGAACTTGATCGGCAACCTCTGCGTAGGAAGTATCACCGCTCCAGAGTGATGTGATCAGACCCTGTTCTTCATCGCCTTTGGCGCGCCTGTGGGCAATGGCGAGAATCAACGAGGGCCGCAGATCCTCGAGGTCGTTCGAGTTACTCTTTTCGGAGTGATCTTCGAGGTCGTCAGAAATCTGGTATGCGATCCCTAAAGACTCACTGTACTTTTTGAGGACCTCATGGGTCTCTTCGTCAGCACTACCCAGACAGGCTCCCAGACGCAGGGCGACCTCAAACGCAGGTGCGGTCTTTTGCCGGAAGATATCTAGAACCTGGATCGAAGATAGCACATTCCGACGCTGGGACCAGCAGAGCTCAGTTCCCTGACCCCGACTCAATGTGAGATGGCCCGAAGATGCCAGCAGCAGCATTTCTGACTTAATCTCAGAATCAATGTCGAGCTCAGAAATCAGCTTATATCCCATGCCCAGCAAGAAATCACCCACATTCAGAGCGATGGACACTCCCCTCTCGACATAAAGGGTCGCCTGTCCATAACGACTTCTGTCATCGTCTTCGATGTCGTCGTGGACTAGAGAAGCCTTGTGGAAGCATTCGATGGCAACAGCTAGCTTCTTGAAATCGGGCGATATGGTATGAGGTGCATCAAAAGATTCGCCGCGGAGCGCCATGTACACACACGTGGCCAGGTAAGGCCGCCATCTCTTGCCCGCTCTTGCTAACCATTCATAGGCGATCTCATCGGTCTCGCTCGTCGGCTCGCCCATAAGCTCACACAAAATCTTTCGAGTGAACCAGGACTGGACATCTTTTTTGAGCTCGTCGAGATCGAGCCGATAGGTCTTGTCATCCGAGGTGAGATGGATGACATCCCATACCCAATCGAGATCGACGGTCGTATTGACACAGTCGTCCTGGAGCAGAGGGATGGCAACTCCAGGCACGGAAGCTGCTTCCATATGAGGAAAACATTTCTCGAGGACGTTGAGACAACTCACGCCGACAATTGCTTCGATCTTACCCGTCTCGATCATCTGACGGACAATGGCCGAACCCTCGGCCACTAGGACCGCATAACCGAGACGATCTGCTTCCAAGGTGAGGTCCTGGATTGAACAAAGTCCGCACTCCTTGCACAGAAGACCGAATTCATCGAACGGAGCGGGACACTTATCCTCGACTCTGAGACACTTGGGCACGAGAAGGAGGCGACGATCATACGGGATCCGGGCGAGGGTCTCGCGCCAGGCGGCGTTACTGACGAGAACTGCTCCATAGTCTCTGTAGCGAATGTCGACACCGGCCCTTTGCAAAACCACGGCAGTATGTTCTTGAAGCTCCTCCATCGTCAACGGTGGGACGACGCCGACACCGTCAATATGCTTCTGGGCTACCTCTTTCATAAGGTTTCGAACCGTTTTGTCATCGGGAATGTTGGACTGAGCCGGGCGATAGGACTGGTACGGAACTTTGGGTGGAAGGGTAATTAGTGGGCTGTTCACCGCTGTCTTCAGCCCAGCATTCAACCCGAAGTTTGACTTGAACCGAGCATTGGAGGCCTGTTGACTACTCATAAAATCACGATCTTCCTTACTTGACTTCTAGCAGCAGTCTCTACGGCTTCAGCCCGATTCACCCGAAGATCGCCGCTAAAACTAGCGTCGAGCTCCAAGACACGATCAACTGTACGCGCCGAAGCCAAAGAACCAATTCTTCTTCGCGAATCGATAGAGCCAATGTTTTTCCGGGATCTCACTACCCGGGTTGTGCTGACTGCTCCGGGGAACCATAGCCTCGAGCTCGGACATCGCCTGTTTTCGCACGGTCGTGTCCCGAGAGCCGTTACGCTCAACAATATCCTTCAAAAGGTCTGGGTGCTCCAGCACGATGCAACCGCGTGTGGCCTGGGCAGCGGTCTTGCGAAAATCCTGCAGGAGTCTTGACTCCGTCATTGTCCTGTAGAGATCTCCATCGTTGTCTCGGATGGTTTCATTTGCAAACTGCACGATCGGACAGGGCTCGATGTCGCCCCACGGGCTGATGTGATGGCTGATGCCAGTGGCGGCCGGGCACAATGCCTGTCCTTTGTCGTCCCAATAGGCATCCACAAACGCAATCGACTTCTTGTTTCGCATTTCAACGCCGAAACGGCGTACGGCTAGTACCTGCTCCGGGCGAAGAGCAAGCTCAGGCTTCGCGTTCGGACCCACCGGTCGATACGTGTGAAACCACGCGTAGTGAACTCCGCGCTGGATAAGCTCATCGATCCATTCCTCGCGCACCAAATCTTCAAAATTACTCTGGCAAACACTTGTGGCCACCCCTATGATCAGCCGATTGCGAACACTTGCCTCAATACCCGCAAGGGTCTTGCTAAGTACCTTCTTCCGGCCTCGCCGCTCGTCGCTGACGACTTCCCTCCCTTCGACACTGATGAGCGGAGTCGCGTTTCCGACGCGGCGAAGTTCGGAGGCAACCGTATCCGTGATGAAGTGACCATTCGTAAAGATCTGGAAGTAGCAGTCGGGATGGGATTCCAAGATGCGGATCAAGTCGGGATGCATGAATGGCTCTCCCCCTAGAATCCCAAAGAAGCTGTTGCCATGGCTCTTCGCGTTCTCGATCAGCCGGTTCATCTCCTCCCATCCGATGAGCGACTGCGGTTCCGCCACATCAACCCAACATCCCTGACAACGCAGATTGCAACTGTTAATGATAGAAATATAAAGGAAGGGGGGGAAGACTTTTCCCTCCTTTAACCGCTTCTTGAAGCGTTGAACGGAGCGCATTCCCTTGTAACCAAAATTGTAACCGAATCGCCAGAGGAGCCGAATATCCACAGAACGCAACATTCGATAGCTCAGTGATGCCGTCATCGTTCTCATATCCCCCAGTTGTCTTCGCTGTGTGCGTGATGCCGCCAGTCGACCATCGTCTGTGAACGCTCTTGCCGCTTCTTAAGCTTCGCCTTGACTCGTTCTGCTCGTTCCTGAATGTCACCGGCCGATGGCAGACTCATGAGCACCTCATCCGGAATATCCAGGTCTTTCTTTAACTTCTTCAGACACTTCTTTCGCTCCATAAGGGCTCTCGATTCATCTCGCTCGGTGGAAAATCGTTTTCTCGCTTCCTTGTTTCGACTGCGCAAGGAAGTGTAGATGTCGCCACCCAACAGCGCCGAGATATCAACCTTCATGGCTTCCCGTTGGATATCCTCTTCCCGAATCCAATCCCCGTTGATGGGACCTTTCTTGTACTTGGGAAAGAGAATCGCCACCTCTGGACAAACCCGAGAGCACGCCGGGCAGTCCGTCTTGCAATTGCTCTCGTTTTGGACAATGATCTGTTTGTTCTCATCCACTGCATAGACGTCAAAGAGGCAAAAGCTCAGACACTGCATGCAGTTCGTGCAGCGATCATAGTCGATCACAGGAAACCATGGTTTCCATGCTTCGAGCTTTCGCGCCCCGACCTCATCGCGCACTTGCTGAACAGTCAGCACGACGTCCTCGTGGGAGAGATTCGTGATGTCTCGAAAACAAAGGTCAGCGTCGCTTGATAACCCCGCAGCCTTTGGAAACTTCTCCGTCTCGAATTGGCCGAGAACAAGCATGATCGCCCCGTCGACTGGTGCCAACTGAGCACCGAGCGCTGGGCGAGTGACCTCGAATCCGTTGTTGAGAAGAGACGACAGTGTAGCAATTCGAACACTTTCGGAAAGCGGTATACTGCCAGGTCCCTCATAGAGGACAATTCGGAGGTTAACTCCGCTAGTTTTACTTTCTGTCTCGCTCATGCGTCTGTTCCCTCATCTTTGAGAACGATCGAGGAGTTTTTGGACAATAGCCTCCGCGCTTTTCTCCCTCATATTCAGGATCTCAACACCTTCCGTTGGCAACGGGCTCTTCGCCGCTTGAAAAAGCCACTTGACCGCTCGCTCATAGCAGGCGACGATCTTCAAGGAGCCCGACCCGGCAATGCGCTTGAGGGCAGGATCATTTCGAGCGGACATATCGCAAAGATCGGGCACGGCGTCAAAAGCAACCCCAGAGGAGCTGAGAGCCGCCAGAATGTCTCGCTTGACCTCCTCCGGGACAATCTTCGCATAGGTACAGTTGCAGTACAGAATACAGGGCGTGCAGGGCACTGCGGCATTCACCTCGTCACTCAGCACCGATTGAGTCGACTTTTTCATATCCCAACATCATACTAACCTCGCACCTTAGCGGCTGCAATCTTCTCAGTAAAGCCCTCCACTCCAGAGAAGCGGTGAGTGGGCTGGGGTTTCTGAGGACGGAAACACTCCATGTGTTCCACGTTAATCCGATGGTTATTGTTCGATTGCTTAATTTCTTCGAGAGTCTCCGTCACAATTCTACGCAATTGATCGGGATCTGCTTCGGCTCGGAGGTTGATAATCAGATCACCCTCGGTCAACTCTTCGACAAGTGACTCACGAAGATCAGGCTCTTCATCGCTTCGAACGAGGCTCACGATAGAGAGATCTCCTGAAGGGTCCCTCGCATCAAAGATCATCTTCAAATGAGCGATCTTACTACCCTCCTGGTGAATCCGATCACGAAGGGAACGAGCTAAACCCAGGAGCCACGAGTTCGCGTCGAAGACTTTACCTGAAGATAGCCCCAAGGTGCAATTCAGCCAGCCTAACTGTGCCTCGCCCTCGGCATACATTTCGTAGTCGAGTTCCATCGTCGCCTTGGAGGGATCACACTCCTCAGTGAGAATTCTCTCAAACCACGACCCGAGATCAGTACCTTCCCGAGCCGAGCAACTAAGAATGTCAGCTCGCGGGAACAAATCTCCAAGCTTTGCCACCAAATTGTCGCGGAGTGAAGAAGAGATGCTGTCGCACTTGTTGACGACGATAAGATCTGCCTCCTCAAGCTGCTTCTTGTAGATGTAAACAACTCTTTCAGAAAAGGACCTGCCCTCTTTGATGTCGAGAATCCTGGCAGCTCGGTTCGGGTCGACCAAAACGCTCAAGGGCGAGATTATAAATCGATCCCCGTAGATTCGATGCAGGGGGTAGGAAACGGTGGCAACGAGATCCGTACAGCTACCGACCGGTTCGGCGATAAAAACGTCGGGGCGCATCTTCAGAGTCAACTTCCTGGATGCCTCCAACAGGGAGTCGAATCGACAACAGAAACAGCCACCCGCGATTTCCTCGACCGAAAAGCCTTGGGACCGAAGCAAGTTCGTGTCCACAAGTCCGGTACTCTGATCATTGCTGATAAGACCAACTCGAAATCGTCGGTCAACGATTTGTCGAGCCAACGCCGCAACGGCTGTGGTTTTTCCGGCGCCCAGAAATCCCCCGATCATGACGTAGCGAGCTTTTTTGTCGCCCATTTTTTTCTGCATGGGGACCCCCTCATCCTCAGGAACTAGTGGCAACACCTATCCTGTTGACCGTGGTCGATCGCCCAAGCGATGACCAAAGTATATTAGTGATGTCGTTTGCCAAGCATCTTATCGATCGTCTCGTCGAGCACGGCGACATAGCCCTCGAGGTTAACACAGCTTGAATCGGGTTTTCCTTCGATTGAATAGATCCATCCCCTCTGGTAAGGATCGCGGCGAAGAAGCTCCAAGTCTTTGAGAAGCTTCTGATTTATTCCCCCGAAGGCCCCAGTCATGGGAGCGTAGATGTCGGTCACGGCCTTAAAGCCCTCTATCCATCCGATGACCTGCCCGGTCTCGATGGGATCACCCTCGGCAATCTCAAAGTCCATCTCGACTGTTTCCCCGAGCATTCGAATCGCAAACTTTGTGAAACCAATACGCCACAGATCCCCCTCCTCGTTCCTAAGCCAGGAGTGACCAGCGGTGTACATGCGATCGGCCAGGAGTCGAGTGGAGAACTTCGCCCGACGGTATCGGATTCCCTCTCTACCCATCCGACGGGGTCCCTATAACGTTCATTCAGATCATTTTGGTGCCCCTTCTGTTCGTCCGAACCCTCGCTCTCGACAGCACCAAGTCGGGTGCGAACCAGCGGACCTGCCCCATTAAAGCAGACTCGATCGAAACAAAACTTCACATCATACGGCTTACGGAGCAGCAATACATGGTACTAAATATAGGTACCAAAAAGTCCGAAATCAAGCGAAAATGGAAAGCAACTTTCTTATCAGTAATATTCTGTCTTGATGAAACTGGTACCAGTGTTTCCAAAAACTTCCCGTTGGGTTTCTTGAATATGGTAGCGATTTCCGTGGACGAGTTTAAAGTCACTTCGGTAATCTCTAAGCACAGCCTACGCCGGTAAAGTAACATACGATATCTACGGATTCGTCGGATTCGTCGGGAAAATCTTTCAGTACTCTGGGAGACTGGCGAGGCAGCTACCTGCGAGTTATATCCTACGCTCCACAAAAAAGCCCTTCTACACCAGGTTCGAAAGTCGTCCACTCTACCCCGCCAACAGCTGAGCCCAATTAACCTCTGTCCCCTGTACTCTCTACTCTTCTTTCGCCAACCGTTCCACGTAGCTTCGGCTCTGATCCAGGTGCTCCCAGATTGCCTGATCGGGCCGGATCTCAAAGAGCGCCGGTCCTTCAAAGTTAGCCGATTTCAAAACGGTGATCTGGGTCTGCCAGTCAATTTCTCCAGGTCCCATCTTCACCTGGAACTCGGCACCCCGAAACTGTTTGATGTGAACCATGGCGAGAGCATCGAACTCCATGTTTCGAACAACTTGGTTAGGATTGGGTCGGTCGGGCGCCAACAGCAAGTTGGCAGGATCATAACAAACGCCAAGCTCCTGCTCTTCCCAAAGAAGGCAGCGTACTTGGGTCACCAGAACACTGAAGAGGTTCCATGGCTGCCTACTGTTCTCGAGCGATAACACCCCATGGATACGCCCTAGACTCCGTGCCAGGTTAGCCATCTTTATGACCGCTTCTTGCTTTCCACCCCTTAGAATCTCCGCTGTGGTAGCTAGATCAACCAGCCGAAGATGGGGAAAAAACTGACCGGACAGGGCTTCGGCTGCCTCTACTCCCGTAACGAAAAGCGGATCTGTTGGATCATGCTGTTTGGGGTTCAGGAAGGGGAAGGCAAGGGCTAAATTAAAGCGAATTTCAGGAAACTCTAGCGGCAGAGTCGCCAGAGCTTCGACACGGGGAAAGTGCCCTCGTCTGTCTTCGAATCTCCCTAAATAGCTCTGCCGTAACTCGATCGCTCGAAAGTTCCGCTCCAAAGCTTTGGCAACCAACTTCTCCAAAGGAATTCCCTCGCCTAGCTGGCACTGCCAACAGTTACTGACAACTCCCAAGATCATTTCTCAGGATCTCCACAACGAGAGATATGGCGCTTCGATGGGACCGTCACACTTTGCTGAAACGTGGGGCTTCTGGACATCCAGACTCCGCTGGAGAGGATTGGCACAGCACACACAAGAAAATTCGGAAATAAGGTTTCGAGATGATTGTATTTGGCTGGGCGGCGTTGTCAACTCAACGCGATCAAAAAGTGCTTAGCGCGCGAAGGCGCCTAAGGTCCAAGCGAAAACTTGACAGGTGAAAGTGCCCAACCTTAGACCGGTTTTGCATGCACAGGGGATTGGTCGTTGTTTATTTGTTACTTTTTCACTCCACGTGTTTCCCAGGCACTATCCTCCAAGCGCATTACCTCATTGGCGATTTTCAATGGTGTACGCGCGAATAGCGCCACCGGCATACCCAACTTGCATTGGCCTTAGAGGTTGAGTCTCCTGCAGTGCACCAAATCCTCTGTGGTTTTGCTTGGTTTTAATCGCTCTGCGCTGCGTTCGAAGGAATGTGATCCTTTTAATACCCGCAGAACACATTCCAACTAAACTCATGCCTGTGCTGTGCCCGCTGCGTCGTCCCCTCTCCAGTGTCGGCTTTTTCTCTGTCGCTTCTGAGGACTCCAATGAGCCTAATCAGTGGTCACCTCCCCAGATTTCCTTCAGCTGCTGATCCCGACGACACCCGTAGCGATAGATTTTGTAACGAATCGGGTTTTTCCTGTAGTAGTCCTGGTGATAGGATTCGGCCGGATAAAATGGGGAGGCCGCAACAATCTCAGTAAAAATAGGAACTTTAAATCGTCCAGATCTCTCTAACGCCTTTTTAGACTCTTCAGCGGTTTGTCTCTGTTCTCCGCCATGGTAGAAGATCACACTACGATATTGGCTGCCTTCATCGCAGAATTGGCGGTTCGGGGTGGTAGGATCGATATTTCGCCAAAACACGCCAAGTAGTTGGGCATAAGTGATCGTGTTGGGGTTGTAGATAATCTGAACCGATTCAGCGTGATCTGTCTGACCAGAGCTAACCTCTTCATAGGTCGGATTTTTATCGTGTCCGCCAGTATATCCAACCGTGGTCGAGATCACACCGCTCAGCTTGTCAAAAGGCGGCTCCATGCACCAGAAACATCCGCCGGCAAAAGTGGCACTTTTCGTCCCAACCGGTTTGCCCACCTTCCCCCCACTCGTTTCACTAGAGACTAGCAAGATTAGTGAGCATAACACACCAATCCATACTAAGGTCGATAATCTATTGGTCTCCATAATTTCTGATGACTCCTTGTCCGGATCAATCATACGAGAAACCGCCTTGCTAAATATTTCCATGAGAAGGCTACCGTTTGTCAAGCAAGGTGCCGGAGGAAATTTTCAGTAGGTCACGAGGGAATTCGTCACGCTTCGGCTCGCACCTAGAATTAGATCGATCACTGTTCAGGTCCAAAGTAGTGGCGATCATCTGGTCGTCAATGGAATAGATCAGAATGTATACAGCGACAATAAACTTCACCCTCTCCAAAATCTACGAATTCAAGGCACGATTAGTCTCAAATACCATTTGGTAAGCGCTATCTATTTGTTCTCTAACCCTGCTCTCCAGCGTATTGGTATAGATAAGATAAATGGAGATCGACGCAATGAGAAACGTTCCCGTGATAGATAGCAATGTAAAAGGGATCACAATTTTTCAATAGATTTTCAAAGCGGAGAATCCCATCGGGTCAGACTGACTGTTGGCCGCCCAGCCTAATTATTGCCTCACTTCCCCTTCATCGATAATCCCTTAATCTTACCGTATCTGTTCCTGGTCTTGCAGACAGTGGTGATGACGACCAGGCCGCTTGTGGTAACTTCCCCTGTGGCAAAAAGGACAATAAAGTTTTAATTTGCCACGTTCCTCGCAGAATCCGGTAACAAATGTGCGTACGTTATGTATCAGCCCGAATGCGGTCGATAAACATTTGGCAAGACATCCAGGAGATCACTGCGGGCCCTGTCAATAGTTAGGGCACATCGGCGAAAACCTTCATACTCAGTCAATTGAAGGTTGGCTTGTTTGACAGCCGGTTGGTGGCAAGCCTGACATTAGCGTTGAATGATGGGCCAGAGGTCCCGAGAATAACTGACTTCGGTCGAGGCCTCCTTCGCTCCCGATTCTCCATAAAGAACACTGCAGAAAATCAGAAAGACAAAACTCGCACACGCGCTCTTCAGCGTTGAATATACCTAATCTGCTTAACGTGATGAATTCTTATGAATCTATCACCACTCCAACCCTGAATCAACTCTGCTTGAGAAAGAGGAAAAAGAGGGACAGAGGTGACTGTCCCCTTTGTCCCTAATAATACTTGACAACCAGTTCTACATGCGTCAATTCCAATACCCGCTTGACTAGAGGGTTACGTTTTCTCAAGAAGAAGTGGATCTCGTTTTTCCCCGGCTTCGGATAAGGACCCGCGGTTAAGTCCAATTCAATCCAGCGTTCACTGAAATCTACCGGATCAGGTTGGCACTGCTGCTGTCGGCGCGGAACCAAGTTCTCATTCAGATGGACATCCCATTTATCTCTCTCGGGAGTAATGCCGGGAACGGCAAGTTTCAGTGTGATCTCTTTCACCTGTCCAGAAGCGGCCGCTGTGGCGAGGTCGTCGCCCACCACCAAAGAGATGGTGTGGCCTTGGGGTCGAATATCGAGTTTCAAGGGGATTGGTTTCGCTTCGTCGGCCAAGTCGTTCTTGGACGTAGACAGAACAAAGTAATGCTTGCCGCGCAAGCGGATCAAATCAGGGTCGCCTATTTCCTGCAGGATATTTCGATCTTCCTGGCTGAGAGGGTGAGGCCGGTGATTGAAGAAATTGTAAAGATACAGACTGTCGACTCCTGATTCCCAGTATTTCGAGGCAGCCGCTCTAAATTTTTCGTCAGAGACGTCCTGTCTCTGTTCCAAACATGGAGCCACCCGAAGGGAGGTTCCCGAAGTCAGTTTCAAAAACTCCTCCACGGCCACATCCATGTTGAACAAGATATAGTGTTTCGGCACAATCAGGTCGACCAGTTGTTCATTGGCCCAGCTCTTGACATCCAGTCCGATTTCCAGGGCTGAATCCAGGTTCCCTGGAACGAGGACTCCCAGCTGCAGCTCCTTTCCCTTCTCGCGGCCAATATCATTGAGGAGTTTGCGAACGTCACGCACAAAATCGATCATGACCCCGGCTCTCTTTCGCCCTACCCCGACTGGAAAAAAGAAAGGGTGCCGCATAAAATCGAGCTCGAAGCCATCGCTATCGTATTTTGTCAAGACTTCGCTAAGATAGGCCAAACGAAACTCCCGAACTGCCTCGTGAGAATAGTCGAAAAGATGACGCTGATAACCATCCCCGCCAATTCTGACTTCCGGGTGCTTGTGCCAGAGTGTCCCTGACATGAGACTTTTTCCCGGCCCCTCCCGGGAATAAACAAAATGGGCATCGTTCATGCGCAAATTAAGAAAGTATTCCATTCCAGTTTCCCTGGCCCTTTTGCCCAGGGCGGCAGGCGGATCAAAACCACTTTCCACCAAATGACGGGCGTTTTCGGAATATCGATAGTGGACGTGGTGAAGATACTGGCCCCGAGCCAGTTCCCAGGCCCGGTCAGCCACTTGACTGTCGTGCAGAGCAACGCGACCATTTCCCAGACAGTAAACATAGCGGTCAACCTGGGTCCCTCTTAATTGATCGATGACGTCGGTGAGCTCCGCGCCGGACATGGGAACTCGATGCGGTAGCAAGACCACACTCCCACCGTCATCGTTGTAAATCAGGCGTGGTTTTTTCTGATTTCGCGGGCCTCTATCAGCCTTTGGCCCTTCCTGGCTGGCGTTCAGTTTGGGAGCGGTCGACGTTCCCAGAAAACCTGCGGCTCCTGCTCCAATTTTCAGAAACTCACGTCTTGTTGCCATATTGTGACCTCTCTTTCTGACGCTTTTAACCTACCTGTTGTGCGACCCTGGCTTTCTTCCGGGGATCGAGCCGATCAGAAGCCGCGTGTAGGGGTGTTGCGGCTGCTTGAATACGGTTAGAGTGTTGCCTGACTCGACAATATTGCCCTTTCGCATGACGTAAAGGCGAGAGGTCAGATAGCGGATGATTCCCAGATCGTGCGAGATGAAGATCACAGCCAGGTTGCGCTCTCTCTGGAGATGACGCAGTAGATTCAATAGTTGGGCCTGGGCTGATTGATCGATCGAAGAAGTGGGCTCATCAGCGATGAGCACTTTGGGTTTGGGGGCAATGGCCCGAGCCACACTCACACGCTGGCGCTGCCCGCCAGAGAGTGATTTCGGAAATTGATCCGCCTGGTCCTGGCTAATCGCCACTGAATTTAGCAAACGAATCGCCTGGGTTTTGGCCTGTTTTTGGGAGAGTCCTTGCCACACCTCGACCGCTTCGCTCACCGCCTCCCAGGCACGCTGGCGAGGGTTGAGAGATGAGTACGAGTCCTGGAAAACCATCTGCACCTTCCAGCGTTCGTTCTGGGGGAAACAGTTACTGGTTTTCGGACCAAAAATCGGAGTACCCTCCAGGGAAACGGACCCTTTGTTTGGTGACTGCAGGCCAACGAACACGCGGGCCAACGTGGTCTTGCCGCTGCCACTTTCGCCGACGACGCCGACCGCTTCACCAGCACTAATGTACAAGGTGGCGTTACTGACCGCGTTGAAAGCATGTAGTCCTTTTCCAAAGGTGACGGTAATGTTTTTAGCTTCGATCAATGGGGTGTCCATCACGACCTGTCCATTCGTTCGGCGTGGATGCAGGCGGTGAACTGGCGGCCGATGGGTTTCAATCCCGGTTGGAAGCCTGTTTGACACTCCTCGTCTCCCAAGGGACATCTAGGCCAGAATCGGCAACCGATGGGCCAGCTGCCGATGGTTGGCGGCTCTCCGACGATGGCTTCAAGGTCCTGGCCGGGTGCAGCGGTATCAACCCTCGAAAGGAGCAGTGCCCGCGTGTAGGGGTGGTACGGAGAGCCAGTAAGTTCTTCCACCGGTCCGGTCTCAACGGTAGCGCCGGCGTACATTACAATCACACTCTCGCACACCTCTGCGATGACGGACAGGTCATGTGAAACCAGAATGAGTGCCATACCGAGGTCACTGCGCAGCTGGTTGATCAAACGAAGGATCTCTTTTTGGACAGTGACGTCCAGGGCTGTCGTCGGCTCATCGGCTACAAGTAGTTTGGGCTTTTGCGCCAGGGCAGCGGCAATCATCACCCTTTGGCGCATTCCGCCCGAGAGTTGATGAGACCGCTGTTTCAGCACTGTCCCCGCCCGCGGGATCCGGACCAACTCGAGCAGTCGGATCGCCTCCTTTTCGGCTTCTCTCCGGCTAACGGACTGCACGACGGTGATGGTTTCGATGAGCTGGGTTTTAACGGTCAGTATCGGGTTCAGGCCAGCCAGTGAACTCTGTGGCACATAACCGATCTCCCGGCCACGAATCTTGGCCCACACGCTTTCCGGTGCGCAGGCCAGATCCCGCCCGTTGAATAGGACTTTTCCGGATGTGATGATGGCCCCGCGACGTCTCAGAGTCCCGATGAGGCTGCGGCAGAGCATGGTCTTTCCGGAGCCTGATTCACCGACGACACCAACTGCCTGGTCGCATCGGAGTGACAGATTCGCTGCATCGATCACCGGTAGCAATCGTCCTCCACCCTTGACAAAGCTGACCTTCAGGTCTTCGACCTTAAGGAGTACCTCGTTTTCAGTCCTCACCATCGCCACCGCAGTGCCTTTAGACGCTCCTGGTTTTGCTGCCATCCCTTACGCTCCTCCTCTGGTCCGACTAACCAATCCCTGCGAAAGCAAGGCGACGCCAATCGCGGTCACCGAAAGGACCAAGCCGGGAGACGCCGTCATCCACCAGGCTTGGCGCAGGAAAATCCGACCGTCAGCCATCATCGCACCCCATTCCGGCGCAGGCGGCCGGACCCCCACACCCAAAAATGACAGTCCGGCCACCGCCAGGATGACCATCACGAAGTCGCTCAATCCGTAAGCGAATGTCTCGGAATAAACGTTGGGAAGAATGTGCCGCAACAAGATGCGGAGGCGTGAATAGCCAAGAACCTCGGTCACAGAGACAAAATCTGCTTCGCGCAGGATCAATGCTCTGGTTCGCGCGATGCGGGCGTAGCGGGCCCAGTTCGTCGTCGTCAACCCGATGAGAATACCCTGTACGCCGGGGCCCACAACGGACACGATAGCGATGACCAAGACAATCATCGGGAAAGCGTTGATGGCCTCGATTACAACCATCCACACCCCGGAAACCACCGGGACGCGCGTCGTCCCGATCACGCCCCCTAGCAGCGTCCCGATTAAAAGGGGGGCCAAAACGCCGATCAAGGCCAACGTCATGTCGAGCCGGGCAGCTGCGAACGTCCGGGTGAAGACGTCACGGCCCAAATGGTCCGTTCCGAACAGATGAGAAAGACTTGGCGCAGCCAGGGCTACCCCCGAAGTGGTCGTCGAATCATACGGGCTTAAGGCTGGAACGACCGCACCCAATATAACGACCGACAGAACTATTAGCAGACCCCAACGCACTTCGCTCATTGTCACCACCGATCACTTCACGTTGTTTTCGTTCTGGGATCGAGCCATCCGCTCATCACGTCAGACAGATAGCTGAACACTACCACGATCATCCCGAAGACAAAGATGATGCCCTGGATGAGGGTGTAGTCTCGACGAAGCACCGCATTGATCAACATGGTTCCAATTCCTGGTATGTTAAACACCATTTCGGTCACGACACTGGCACCAAGTCCCTGCCCCATCATGTAACTGATCAAGCCGACGGTCGGCGCAATGGAGGGGCGTACCAGATATCGCCACACAAACACTCGGCGGGGAAGCCCTCGCACCACAGCCGTCTCGACAAACTCCTGGTCCAAAGTATCCACAATGGAACTCTGCAACACCCTGGACAAGATAGGTACGATCACGCCGCAGTTCACCAGTGCCGGCAACCAAAGGTAGCGGAGGTTTGACGGAAAGGAGTAATCATAACCAGCCACCGGTGCCAGTCCCAGAGTGATCGAGAAAAGCATGATCGCCAACAGGCCGGAAAAGAAGATCGGGGTGGATAAAAAAACAGACGTCGTTAGTCGAAAGAAGTGACCGAACCAGTTTCCACGATATAGCGCGGCCAACACGCCCAGCGGAATTGCCAGGACGATCGCCATGGCAAACGAGAGACCCAGGAGCCACAACGTCACCGGCAGGGTTAATGCCACGAAAGTGGTCACGGGCTGACCGGTGACGATTGAGGTCCCAAGGTTGCCCCGGGCCAAATTACTCGTATATGAGATAAACTGTTGGAAAATAGTACCTTCGAGCCCCATCACTTTTCGCAATTCCGCAACGTTTTCTTCGGTTGCCAGTTCCCCCAGCAACAGCACTACCGGATCGCCAGGAACCAAGCGCACCAGCACGAATGCGATACACACAACTCCACCGCTCACCAGAAGCGATCTGAACAGCCTCCTCAGGAAGGGCATTCTCATCAGGTAAAGAAGATTGAATGAGTAAGGTGATTGCATAGACTCAACCTGTTTCCATCCGTAAACTGACGTCTTAAAACCATTAATTACCTGATTAGTAAGGAGTTAGTTTATCATATCACTGAGGGGTTCAAAAAAGAGGAGTCAGGACCCGGTATGTTTGGCTCCGGGAGAAAAGTTCCGCACAACCGAATTGCCTCAGACGATCACTGGCCGTTTACAACTATTCGGCCTAGCAGCCCAAGCAATCGGTACTACAGGCTCTTCATCTCAGCGACCGTCTTGACCCGCATATAGTTCTGGTGCTTGATCAGAGCGAAAATGTCGTCTCTTACCCGACTACCGTTCAGAAGAGCGCGTTCGCAGACGGGAATGTGGGGCATATCCTGGAGTGTGATCTTCTCGACTTCCGTCACGAGCGCCCTACGCTTATGTCCATCGGGTTCAATCTCCGCTTTCATCAACAGATCGGACACTGTTGAGTTCTGATAACGGGCGACCTCGGCCCATAAGCCGCTCGGACTGATGTACACTATTTTCAGCATGGGTATCGGCGATTGCACGGTACCGGTCCAAGTGGTGTCGTAATCGCCGGAACGTGCTCGATCAAGCATCACGGCATCTTCCACCAGATCGACCTGCGCTGTGACACCGATCTTCTTGAGATCCTCCGCAATGACCAGCGTGGCCTCCGGCCAACCCGTTCGAGCGCTAGGGGTCATGAGGCTGAATTCGAAGCCGTTTGGGTACTCGGTCTGGAGCAAGAGCTCCTTAGCGCCCTCAAGATCTTGTTTTCCACCGTTTGGGAGGGTGGGCGCAAACTCGTCCACTCCTTTAAACATCATTGCTTCAGCAGGTGCCGAGACACCGAAGAAGGCCTTTCGGCTCACCGCATCCCGATCGATCGCCAAAGAAAGGGCCTGGCGAACCTTGGGATCCTGCAAGGGACCTGGTTTATCCAAGTTGATGGTGATGTGAAACATGCCACCCTGCGGATGAGGGACTCCTCTAGCCTCTTTCGGTAGACTGGCGGCTGAAGAGAAGGGAAGCTCAAAGACCCAATCCACCGCACCCGTAGACAACTGGAGCACCCGCGAAGTCAAGTCCATCACCGTAATGAATTCCAGCTCCTTGACCATCATTTCGCCGCCGACATAATTCGGGTTGTGGATCAAAACCATCCTGTTGGTTCCTGGAGTCCATTCCTGGATCTGATAGGGTCCTGCGCTGACAGGATGTCTCCAGTAATCTTTGTCAGTCTCCACCCTCTCTTTCGGGTGAAAAATAATGTACTGGAAGCCCAAAACGACATAGAAGTCGGGATAAATAGCCCTCATCTTCCAGATCAGGGTACGGTCATCAGGGGCTTGGAGCGACTCAACCGGGGTAAAGAACAGGCGACCCTCCATTTTATTGGCACGCTCCAGTGCGAGCAGCGCATCTTCGGCTTTCAAGGGAGTGCCGTCGGAGTAAACAAGATTCGGCTTGAGGGTCATTTGGATGGTCAGTCCGTCCGAAGAAACCTGCTTTTCTTCGACCAGGTCGGGATAGGGCTGTTTGTCATGGTCAAGGCGATACAGTTGGCCGGAGATGAGAATGTTGGTGTTGAACTCATTGACGTGTAAAGGTGTCTGGTTGTCCAACTTGTTAACCTGGTTGCTGATGGCGATTCGGAGCTTGGGGATCGGAACGGTTCGGGAGGATGTCGGAGTGTGCGGTCTGACACCGGCCTTTTCATTTTCGGAAGGCTGCTGTCGGCAGCGAGATAGGATAGGTAGAGCTGCACCGGTTAGTGACCATTTGAGCAGAGAACGACGACTAAAGTTGTTAGCAATTTCTGACTTGCTCATGCCTTAATAGTCACCGAAATCAGCAGCAAGGCTTCGGCGTCACGACGGGATTTTGGAAAAATAGAACACCTCTTGCTTTGGTCTTGCGGGAATAAACCTTATCCTCGCAGGTCACAAAAAGAACGTCAAGATTCTTGCCGCCAAAGACAACATTGGAAAGCCATTTGTTTTCAGGCTTGGAGATAAAGCCCACGACCCTACCCATTTGATCGAAGACATGCAGACCGAAATGTGAAGTGACGTAGATCCGCCCTTTCGTATCGACGGTCATGCCATCAGCCCCGCTGCCGATTTCACCATCCGGAATGTACATTCCATAGTAGCGTTGTTTGGCCTCGAGAGAACCGTTCGATGTAATCTGAAACGAGAAAAGATCGCGGCCGCGCGTGTCGGCGACCACTAGCAGGCTCTGGTCGGGAGTCAGTAAAATACCGTTTGGAAATGCGATGCCGGTGTCCACCAATCGTTTCTCTCCGTCGGTATTGATAAACCAGACTTGTTTGTTTCTTGGATCAGTAAAGTAGATGCTTCCCTGGTGCGAAACCACCAGGTCGTTGGATTCCACCTCTTCTACAATGACGTTTTCCCTTCCGTCCGGGTCGTAGGCAACGATCCGTTTCCTGCGGTTCTGGCAGGCATAAAGTTTTCCATCCGGCCCAAACATCAAACCGTTGGCACCGCCTGTGTCTTCCTTAAAGACGGACAGCTTTCTGTCTGCGTCAATTTTGTGAATGCGATTGTTGGGGATGTCGGTAAAGAACACATTGCCGGCGGTGTCGGCAGCCGGTCCTTCAGTGAACTTGAATCCCTCAGCCACCAGCTGCCATTCCTCCCCGGGAATCAGGATGTCCATGACGGGTTGCGGGGTTGATACCGCTGTCTGGATGGATGCCGGGTAATCACGCCAAATCCAGCGCAAGGCGTCCGGCAGGATGGAGCCGCCGTGTTTGGGGTTGTGACCACCGTCGCCGATCACGAACCGGTGATCATAGTTGGTCCATTTCAGCGCCGCTGCGACATTCTGGTTGTCGAGAAAGAAATGTCCGTCAAAGACATCCAAATCACCTGAACCTGCTTGTTGGAAAATTCGGAGCGGTTTTGGTTCCGTCCTGCGTATCAGCGACGAAAAAGGGTGACCGGGGACAGTGTCCATATAGGCGCCGTTGAAACTGATGACCCTCCGGAACGCATCGGACCTTTGCCAGGCCACGGTTAAGGCACAGATGCCGCCCGATGATGAGCCGCAAACAGCGCGTTCGCTAGGGTCCTGAGTCAGATTATATTTTTTGCCGACCTCGGGCAGAATTTCCTCCAATAAAAAACGTGCGTACCGGTCGCTCAGCTTGTCATATTCAAAACTACGATTCTTTCGTGCGTGTTGATCAGCTCCCTTGGCCGGTACAACACCGGGATTAACGAATATGCCGATGGTGACTGGCATTTCTTTTTTGTGGATCAGGTTGTCGAAAACAACGGGAACACGATAGGGACCGTCAGCTCGCTGGAAACCGTCGCCATCATGAAAGACCATCACACAGGTTGGTTCGGCCGGGTCGTACTGGGCAGGCACATAGACCCAGTAGTCCCGTACCGTTCCTGGAAAGATCTTGCTGGTGGTCCAGCTATACCGAGTCACTTCCCCTTTCGGCACTCCCTCCTGGGCCATTGAATCAGGACCAAGTTTGTAATGGTCGCTCGCAAAAACAGAGACGATCAGGCTGAAGACAACAAAACAGGTACTAGGAGAGCACACTATTTGACGGACATTTTTCATCTTATCCTCTCGATCACTTCGGATATGATTTCCTCAAGCCTCCCGTTAGGGAATAAGTGGAATCTATCAAACCTCCGATTTTGAATCAACCTTCGCTACCGGTTTTGTGAGGGTGCACACCTGCCTGCACCCTACACTTCGTAACCGGAACGGTACTGCCTACCCAACAACTGCTCAACCTCCGGATCTCCTGTGATTTCTTCTGTCGTGGCATTCCAATAAACCTTGCATCCTATGTGAAAGGGGATATTCGTAAGCAGAGTGATGTTCGTCGATAGGTGACTGCTTTCCACATCCGAATTGGGCTGGTAGTGGTTCTTGACACACGCCAGAAAGTTCAGTACATGTGAAAAATACTGTTCAGAACCTTCCCCCTCGGCGGCATTTGGTTCTTCAAACAGCGACCTTCCACTGCCACACTCATAGCCGGGAAGAATTTTCCAGCTTCGAACGGTGAGACAGCACCGGGTCTTCGTCCACACCGCTTGTCTCCGACAGGATCGCGTACCAGGGATCTGCAGTGTAGCGCCTCCTTGTCTTTCGTCGACCTCACTTGGCAAGTACCATTCGCCATTACCACATTATTTCCAGAACGGAGCGCTAAGGAGCTCGATGAGGATAATGATATAGTGGGAGCGGGGGAGTGTAGCTTCCAAACATTAAAAACCTGACAGGGATATGAGGTACTACCAGTTGATCGGGAGGAAGGGCCAGTCGCGATTAGCGGCCGAGGTCCAGGCAGGGGTTCTGGCTGATCTGACTTCCCTCGACAAAGACCTAACCGACTTACACCGGATGGCCTTGGTCGCGTCGCTTTCGGAGATGGACATCGACCAGGTTGCACACCGGATCCTGGACCGGGGTCAACCGACAGTTTTCGACCTGGCACAGGTTGTTGAGGATTCCAAGGCCCGAACGGGTCAGGTTTGGCTGGACCGACCGGTGAGGCCTCCCGAGGTGTGGGCCGCGGGAGTGACATACAAGTCAAGTGAACGGGAGCGGCGACGCGAGAGCGACAGCCCCGATGTTTACTCCAAGGTTTACGTTGCAGAGCGACCTGAGCTCTTTCTCAAGGCCACCTCAGAGCGGTGTGTGGGCCCGTTTGATTCCCTAGGAATCCGTACTGATTCCGAGTGGAATGTACCGGAGCCTGAGATGGCCTTTGTGCTTTACAAGGGCTAGATCATCGGCTACACAATTGGCAACGACATGAGCAGCCGCTCGATCGAGGGAGAAAACCCCCTATATCTTCCCCAGGCCAAAGTCTACAACAGATGTTGCTCGATCGGGCCATGCCTGGTAACTCCGGACGCTATCGGAAATCCAAACGACCGTGTAATCCGTTGCACCGTATCACGAGATGCGGAAGAGATTTTCCAGGGTGAGACCTCCACCACACTAATGGCTAGAACATTTGAAGAACTGGCGGGATGGCTTCAGCGGAGTAACTCCGTTCCCAACATGACCGTTGTGCTGACGGGCACCGCTATCGTTCCTCCTCCCGATTTTACCCTTCAAGAAGAGGACATCGTCACCATCACCATCGAAGGCATTGGAACACTCGAAAATGACGTGAGGCTGGTCTAGGAGTCACCTTAGCTTAACCAAAGACCGGCTCATAGATGACGTAAAGTCAGCGTTACCGGACTTCCACCAATACGGACCTCCTCTTTGTGACAGGTGCCCGACAGTCGTTCGAACTCCAGATCTTTCACTAACGCCTCTTCCATAATATAAGCCTGAAAAGCTTTGATTGCCTGGCGAATGTCCTGAGGTGCCTCCACCCCAAGATGGATACGATCGGAAACCTCAAAGCCGGCACTCTTTCGGGCGTTCTGGATGGTTCGGACCAGGTCACGCGCACGGCCCTCCAGCACCAGTTCAGGGGAAAGATGAATATTCAAGGCCACCATGTAACCGCCCTCCTCAACGGCCACGTATCCGGCAGAACTCCTCATGTCGATCAAAAATGCCTCGGCCGGTAGTTCAATCACCTCATCGTTCAACTCGATTCTGGTGTTTTTCCGGTGCCGGCAATTATCGGCAATTTTGCTTGGAGAAAGTTGCTCAATAGCCCGGCGAACGGATGGAACTTGACCTCCCAACTTTGGGCCAATCACCGGTAGATTGAGCCGCACGACATACGATAAGAACTGAGACTTGTCGTCCACAAGACGAAGACTTTTGACATTTAGTTCTTCCCGCAGAAGATTTTCAAAACGACCAACCACCGAAACCTTGTCTTCATCCGACAGATAAAGAACCAATTCGCTGAGTGGCTGACGTGTCTTGAGGCGTGTTTTATCTCTTGCCGAGCGTCCCAGCGTCACGATCTTTAGAACCACATCCATGTCCGACAGCAGCCGATCATCTACCAGGCTGGCATCAAAGCGCGGCCAATCCTCCAGATGGACTGATTCTGGAGCCTCGGGCGTCACTTTTCGCACCAGATTCTGATACATGAATTCGGTGCAAAAGGGGGCGAATGGAGCCGCCAGTTTAATCAGTGCCACCAGTACCTCATAGAGGGTGAGGTAGGCCGAGTGCTTATCTTTATCGTCTTCGCCTTTCCAGAACCTGCGTCGGTTTCTTCGAACGTACCAATTGGAGACGTCGTTGATGACGAAATCAGAGATCGTACGCGCCGCAGCAGCAACTTGGAAGCTTTCCAATTTGTCCGTCACCGACTTGATAACGGTATGCAGCTTGGAGAGGACCCAGCGATCAGCAATTGGCCGGGAGGCAACGAGCGACACTTTTTTTAGATCGGGGGTATCCAGCCGAGCATACATTACAAAAAAGGCATAAGTATTCCAGAGAGTCAGAAAGAAGACTCTGAAAACTTTGGTCACATCGGCCGCTTTGAAGTTTTTGTTCTGGTCAGGTGCACCGGAACTATAGAAATACCACCTTAAAGCATCAGCACCGTTACTCTTGAGGATAGTCCAAGGGTCAATCGTATTTCCTCTGGACTTGGACATTTTCTGCCCTTTTTCATCGTTAATGAGACCCAATACCATGCAATTGCGATAAGCCGACGTATCCGTCACCAATTCTGACAGAGGACCTGGCACTCTTTGAGCAGTATCTGAGGAGGAATCGGTCAAAAGCGTGGCTAGAGCGTGCAAACTATAAAACCAGCCTCTGGTTTGATCCGCTGCTTCACAAATGAAGTCGGCAGGAAAATTTTCGGCAAATTCCTGGCAGTTTTCAAACGGATAGTGCCACTGAGCATATGGCATGGCACCAGAATCAAACCAGACATCCACCGTGTCGGACACCCTTCGATATGTCTTGCCATCCTTCTCAAAAATCACCTGGTCAATATAGGGTCGGTGTAAATCCTGCTGCTTCAAGTCAGCACCAACAAGTTCCTCAAGCTCCTTAACGCTCCCCACGCAGATCTTTTCAGCCCCATCCTCACACATCCAGACGGGAAGAGGTGTCCCCCAATAACGCTCCCGAGAAATTGCCCAGTCAACATTGTTCGTTAGCCATTGACCAAAGCGACCAGTCTTAATGTGCTCTGGGATCCAATTAATTTTCTGATTGTTCCGAAGAAGTTTATCTTTGACAGCCGTCGTCCGAATGTACCAACTATTCTTTGCATAGAAGATGAGTGGCGAATCGTCTCGCCAGCAATGGGGGTAGGCATGGCGTATCCGCTCGGCGCGATAGAGGAGTCTACATTCCTGTAGATCCCGGACGATTCGTTTATCAGCATCTTTGAAAAAAAGTCCGGCGTACCGACCTCGAGAGTCTGGGCGGCAAATCAATTCAACTTCCGGGTAGACGCGGCCGCTGAGGTCAACCGAGAAAACCGTCGGCAAGCGGTTTTTTCGACCAATCTCCAAATCTCCGTAAGCGGGCGCAATATGGACAATCCCAGTGCCTTCAGTGGTACTGACCGGCTCATCGGCTAAAATGGCATATCCCCTGTCGAGCTCTTCGCCCGGTGCCGTCTTTCCCTGAAAGATCGCGTCATACCTACCACCAACAAGATCCGTACCATTAAAAGAGTTCAATAGGCGATAGCGTCCGGTGCCAAAGGTTTCCTCGGCTCGATCCCAAGCGAGGATATACAACTGCCGTTCAGCATCGCCATTGTCATGGTACGCGTTAGCTTCGACCAAAGCGTAGACCGCATCGAAACGTACCGCCAGTGCAGCGTTAGCCGCAAGGGTCCAAGGGGTGGTCGTCCAAGCAAGAAAATAAATTGGCCGATTTTCACCCGGCTCAAGCAAACCGGATTTCACTAAGCTGGCTCGATCAGCTGGGAACTTCACCCAGACCGAAGGGTCGTCCACGTCTTCATGCATTCCCTGTGCAACCTCATGATCCGACAGGGTACAGTTGCAGCGCGGACAGTGCATCGTGACCTTGTAATCTTCATAGAGCAATCCGCGATCCCACAGGGTTTTTAAAATCCACCAGCAAGTCTCGATATAGGTATTGTTATAGGTGACGTAGGCGTCTTGGAGATCCAACCAGAATCCGACCCGCTCGGTCAAATCGTTCCAATCTTGAATGTATCGGAAGACGGAGTCCTTGCACAGTTGGTTGAACTCCGCAATCCCGTACTTCTCAATATCCTGCTTGCCGGTCGAGCCGATCTGTTTTTCGATCTCCACTTCCACTGGCAAGCCATGAGTGTCCCATCCACTTCGCCTTCCCACACGATAGCCCCGCATCGTCTTGTAGCGCGGGATGAGATCCTTAAAAACCCGAGTCAGAACGTGGTGAAGACCCGGTTGGCCATTGGCTGTGGGTGGACCTTCGTAGAAAGTGTAGTGACCACGGGTGGCGGGCTTCTCAAAGGACTGTCGTGCAATGGCATGCTCGCGCCAAAACTTCAGGATCTTCTGATCAATTTCATCGAAACTCACTTTCAGGTCGACGGAATCAAACATCAGTGGTCCCAGGTAATGAGTGAAATAAGGGGATAGTCAGTTCTGTCCCCTTATCTTGTCCCCTATTTCTCCCTCATTTCTGCGGCTGATTATAGCTTCTTTCCTGCGCCTTTTGCGAACCCTGTCCCTAAGTCGATACTCGAAATTTCTTCTTATTCGCTTCGTTTATAATCACCATGAACCCTTAAAGTTGATGAGATGAAGGTGATTCAGGGACGTCTCAAGACAGTTGCTATGCTCTCAGCACTCCTGGCGGCTTTGCTGCCAGCAGCCTGCCGAGAGCAACCGGAGGATCTGGATCTGGTCCTGGTCGGTGGCAGAGTCATGGACCCGGAGACGGGACTGGATGCCGTCCGCAACGTGGGGATCCGCAACGGCAGCATTGCCGCCATCACCGAGGAAGAGCTGAGTGGCGCCGAGATCATCGACGCAGACGGGCTGGTGGTGGCTCCCGGTTTTATCGACCTTCACGCTCACGGACAGGACTTCGAGAGCAATCGTTTTCAGGCTGCTGATGGTGTGACCACGGCTCTGGAGCTGGAGATTGGGGTTTACCCGGTGGCCTCGTGGTATGCCTCTCGTGAAGGCCGGGCGTTAATCAACTTCGGCGCCAGTGTTGGGCATCAGGCAGCTCGTATCAAACTGATGCACGGCCTTGAGGTGGGGCATATCTCCAGCCTGCCGCCCGAGAAGCGCAGCAAGTTGCGTGAGGGCGACTATCTCCATCGACAAGCGAGCGACGAAGAGGTTGAAGAGCTGGCCGCCCTGATCGAGGAGGGTCTGGAGCAGGGAGGACTGGGTCTGGGTTTCTTGCTCGGCTACACTTCGGGGGCAAGCCGTGCAGAGATCCTGCGGTTGCTGAAGATGGCGGCTGAAAATCAAATGCCCGCCTACGTTCACTTACGCGCACCCTACAGTGATCAAACGGTCATCGATCCGTTCCAGGAACTGATCGCCAATGCCGCCATCACTGGAGTTTCGGTCCATATCGTCCACCTGAACAGCACTGCCGACGATCTGGCCAGGGTCTGCCTGGAAATGATTCGGAGTGCCCAGCACCGGGGGCTCGATATCACCACCGAGGCCTATCCTTACACCGCCAGCTGCACTCGGATTGAATATGCCCGGTTTGCTGACTGGGCAGAGGACTACAACAACCTTCAGTGGATGGAGACGGGTGAGTACCTGACCCAGCAAACGTTTGAACGGTATCGCAGGCAGGGAGGTTGGGTGATCATCCACGGTAGGTCCGAGGAGATGAACGAGTGGCTCGTCAGCCAACCCGACGTTATAGCGGCCAGTGACGGCATAACGTTCATTGGAGGCCGTTCTCATCCCCGAGGTGCTGGAACCTTTGCCAGAATTCTTGGGTACTACTCTCGCGAGCAAAAGGCGTTGTCGCTCATGGAGGCGATTCGGAAGATGACCCTTCTTCCAGCGCGGCGGCTCGAAAAGGCTACTCCCGAAATGACCAAGAAGGGAAGGGTGCAGGTGGGAGCCGATGCCGATCTCACCCTTTTCGATCCTCTTCGCATCATCGACCGCGCCACCTACGAAAGGTCCGATCAGTACTCTGCCGGAATCGTCCACGTCCTGGTAGATGGCACATTTGTGGTCAGGGATTCAACATTGGTCGAAGGGGTAGCGCCTGGAAAAGCGATCCGGGGACACCTGGCCCAGTCACTCAACAAGGACGTGGACCAATAAGACAAGCTTAATCCGGCAAGGCTTCGAGCCGTCCTCCGGCCTGTAGTGCTTCCCAGAACGCATAGTCCGCATGGTGGACAATCGTCACATGCAGCGACCTCTGCACCAGCTCGCCTTCACCAGAGTGACAACCGGCGGCATGGCAAACCTCCTCGGGCAGGCCGACCGTCAGACACACGTAGGTGCCGAACTGGGTATGCCGGATGGCCGGAAAGCCAGCGGCAGTCGGTAGCTTGCGCCAGCGCTCCTGATTGGCCGGGTCAAATTCATAGGGTTTTCCCACGTCATGGCAGAGGGGGCAGGCCAGCAGAAGGTCTCTATCGATCGGCAGCTCCGGAAACAACCTGACCAGGGTATCGGCGATCGCCATGGTCAATTGGGTCACACCCCTGATGTGATCGGTTTGGGTACCGGACTTCAGCCGAGGGCTATCCGGGTTCCCGGAGGGAGCGATTTCCTCGATTGACTGGAATGAACTTTGCCCCAGACTGTAGGCCCAGGCGTCAACTACCTTACTGCGAAGCAGTTCATCCCGGATTTCGTTTAGCTCCGGCAGTGACTTGATAACGGAACGGCGTAGTTCCCCGCGAATCTGCATGTTCACCTCCAAGCAGTGACTTCATGGGTCTCGGCGCTAGCATCCCGTGAGAAAAGCCCCGCGGGCTGCTAGATCAGGTAATGTGCGCGCCTCGTGTTTCCACATAGACGGCATACAACGACTGGCTGGCGGTCATAAACAGACGGTTGCGTTTGGTGCCACCGAAGCATACGTTGGAGCAGATTTCCGGCAGCAAGATCTGACCGATGCGCTCACCCTCCGGCGCGAAGATGTGGACACCGTCATATCCTTGGCCCACCCAGCCGGCGCTGGCCCAAATGTTCCCGTCAACATCCGCCCGGATACCATCGGCAGAGCCGGCCTTCCCGTCCAGCTCCATCGAAGTGAATTCCCGTCCGCCCGTCAGCCTCTTGGCATCTGCCACGTCCCAGACCTTGATGTTTCTGGGAGCCTCTTCGTAATGGGAGGCACCGGTGTCGGCCACGTAGAGTTTCTTGTAGTCGGGAGAGAAGCAGAGACCGTTGGGTTTAAAGATTTCGTCGGTCACCTGGTCCATTTTTCCAGTTTGGGCGTCAACACGATACACGGCTTCCTTGAGATAGAGTTCCCCCTTCTTTCCTTCGTAGTTCATGAGGCTCCCATAACCGGGATCGGTGAACCAAACTGCACCGTCCTCCGGATGCACCACTGCGTCGTTGGGTGCGTTCAGCGGCTTGCCCTGCCATTTGTCCGCCAGTACGCTGACGCTGCCGTCACGCTCGTAGCGGACCACACGGCGGTTGCCGTGCTCACAAGTAATCTGCCTCCCCTGCCAGTCAAATGTGTTCCCGTTGCTGTTGCCTGAGGGAGAACGGAAGGTGCTGACATGACCGTCTTCCTCAAGCCAGCGCAGCTGTACGTTGTTGGGAATATCGCTCCAAAGCAGATAGCGGCCCACCGCATTCCAGGCCGGACCTTCGGCCCACAGCATCTGCTTGCTGTGATACAGGCGCTGGATCGGCGTGTTGCCGATCTTGTACTTCTGAAACCGTTGGTCGAGAACCATGATATCCGGATCCGGATAGCGGACCGGCGGCTCATTGGACCCAAAGTCCCGTCCAAAGACTGCCGTCGTAGCCACCGTGGAAATGAAGGAACGACGGCCTATCCAGGTCAACCCGTCGGTGTTTGAGGTTCGGTCTTTCTTCACAGATACTTCGTCTCGGGTGATCTTTCTCACCATTTTTCCCTCCTTTGAAACGCTGGCTTTGAGGTTGCCAGTCGAACGCCCAACAGAACAGCTTGAATCATACTTTTCGGGTCAGCATGTCCTGTCCAGGCAATGTCAAAAGCAGTGCCGTGGGCCACTGACGTGCGAATGATGGGTAAACCGAGCGTCACATTGACTCCGTGGTCGAATGCCAGCATCTTAAACGGGATGTGACCCTGGTCGTGATACATGCAAACAACGACATCCCATTTGTGCCGTTGGCCCGGAGCAAAGGCAACGTCCGGGGAGAGCGGACCTTCGACCTGAAGACCCTTTACACGCGCTTTCGAAAGGGCTGGCCGGATCAGCTTCTCCTCCTCTTCACAACCAAAAAGACCATGCTCGCCAGCGTGCGGGTTCAGGCCACACACACCGATTCTAGGCGTTTTTCCCCGAAGACACCTCATTTGTTCAGCGGTCAGTTCGATGACATCCAAAATCCGCTCCGAAGAAAGATGGTGAGGCACCTCCGCATAACCAATATGCACGGTCACAAAACTGACGGTTATTTCATCGGAGACAAGCATCAAACAGACACGTTTCGAGCCAGTTAGTGCCGCAAACATTTCGGTATGTCCTGGATAGGAAATGTTCGCGAGTCGCAGCGCTTCTTTGTGAATCGGTGCTGTGATCACCGCCTTCACCTGACCCTTCAACACGCTTTGAATGCTTTTCTCAATATACGTGTAGGCTGCTCGGCCACAATTAGGGTCCACTTCGCCGGGCCGAACATCTGCCTCTGAAAGGACTCCGCAATCCACCACCATTGGTACTTCCGCTTTATTTTCCCATTCAGCATGCCGAATGACAGACTGCGGTTCCGGCAGATAGCAGCGTTTAGCGACCGCTGACAAAATACTGGCATCACCAAACAAAACGGGTATACACTTGGCCAAGACTAAGGGCTCATGCAGTACCCGCAGGCATATTTCCGGACCGATACCCGCGGGATCACCCATGGTCATCGCTACTAAAGGTGCAGTCATCGTGAGTTCTTGTATAACTATTTCTCGAACGCCTCAAGCAGTTTCTCAACCGAAAGGGTGTTCAAGATGTCCTTCTTCTCCAACCACGCTCTTCTAGCTTGCTCTACTCCGTAGTGCATCAGGTCAAGATCCTGAATGCGGTGAGCATCAGTGCTGATCACGATCTTGACACCCAGCTTTTTCGCCAACATCAAGTGAGTGTCTTTTAAATCCAGTCTGTCGGGGTGGGCGTTGAGCTCGACAGCAACCTGGTGTTCAGCTGCACATCTCAGAACTTCATCTAAATCGACCTCAATCGGCTCTCGCCGATTGATCAGCCTAGCGGTGGGATGAGCCAAAATGTTGACTTCTGGATGTTGGATGGCGGTGAGAATTCGTTTTGTTTGTTGGGCCAGGGAAAGATCGAATCGGGAATGCACAGAAACGATCACAATATCCAGCTTGGCCAACATTTCATCCTCTAAGTCTAGTCTCCCATCGGCAAGAATATCGACTTCCAGGCTGCGCAGAAGCCTGATCTCGTGATGCTGACTTACCAATTCTCCGATCTCTTTCCACTGGCTGCATAGCCGTTCTACATCCAACCCGCCGGTAATCGCCAAAGCTTTACTGTGATCACTCATGGCCAGGTACTCATAGCCTTTCCTGGCGCATCCCATCAACATCTCTTGGATGGAGTTCTTTCCGTCTGACCAAGTGGAGTGCATCTGAAGGTCACCCCGGATGTCTTCAATTTGGACAAAATTTGGTAGCATCCATTGCGCCGCCGCCTCGATCTCTCCTCGATTTTCGCGCAGCTCTGGTGGTATCCAAGGTAGGTCGACGGCAGCGTAAACTTCCTTTTCCTCTTGACCCGCCACTAGCTGGCCCTCCCAGAGATCTCTCCGAGCAGCTATCCCCTGCTCCACATCCTTCTTTCCCTTTTCTTCTTCCCTGACCTGAAACACTCCGTATTCTGAGACCCGCAAGTCTCTTTCCAGGGCTCGCTGGCGCAGTTTGATGTTGTGCTCTTTCGAACCGGTAAAGTAGACCAGGGCCGCACCATGACTTTCGGGGGGTACAATGCGCAGGTCCACCTGGAGGCCAAAATCCAGCAGGACTGTGCCGCGGGTGTCCCCAGCCAGAATAACCTTTTCAACTTTCGGGTAGTGAGTAAACCTTCGCATGACTGGCTCGGGGTTTTCCGCTACCGCCAACAAGTCAATATCTCTAATAGTTTCCTTCCGCCGCCGATAGCTCCCCGCTGTCTGGAGTCTTTCAATTCCAGGTGCTTCTGCCATATATTCCAGCAGCGGGGTCACATACTGGTCCGCATCCGATAGCTTAAATCGGCCGATATGTCGCCGATATTCCCGGATCCCATGGAGAATCTTTTGTTCAAACTTCTCTCCAAAACCAGATAGCGCAGCTATCCTTCCCTCTTGGATGGCTTTCTCGAGTTTGTCCACGGTATCGATTTGCAGCTCCTTCCAAAGACGTCGGACCTTTTTCGGCCCCACTCCAGGAAGTCGCTTCAGTTCGACCAGCGAGCGCGGAACCTGTCTCCTGAGGCCATCCAAAAGCCCCAATTTTCCGGTTTGGACTAGCTCCTCGATGTGACTAGCCATCTCCTTTCCGATCCCTGGTAGTTTCGTTAAACTCACTTCCTCCGCGACCAGCCTTTCGAAAGGTTCGGCATGATCCTCCACTGTACGCACGGCAGTTCGGTAAGCGCGCACGCGAAACGGATTTGCCCCTTGAATCTCTAATAGATCTGCCACCTCTCCCAGGATCCTAATAATTTCGATGTTCTCCATTCGCTTCACTCCGGAATTATGGTACAGCACCTGGGGAATTTGCAAAAAGGAGTGTGTCTATGGAGCGGAGTGCTCATTTACTGGGTAAGATTGCGTCGGAGGAAGGGTTTTTGCGTGTATACTAAATAGGACTGATGAAACCGAATAAGACTGATACTGGCACCTGCGCGCTCCTTAAAAAAGCAAATCTTCAACGTTCAGAGGGGCTTGAGCTACACCGTCCTTTTCATCTTTTGGCCCTCTCGGCAAACACGGAAAAAACTCTGAAGAAACTGGCCGCTCGATTCGAGAACTACTTTGTCGAGCACCCGACCGTACCTTTGCAAGACGTCTGCTTCACGACCAACACAGGCCGTACTCACTTTTACTATCGGCTTGCTCTGATAGCCGCCTCGACGGAGGAGATGTGCGAAAAGCTGGCGAGTTATCGTTCCGTCGGAAAATCACCCGGATTATGGAGTGGCAAGTCGGATACTCGTCCCGGAATTGCGTTTCTTTTCACCGGCCAGGGATCTCAGTACGTAAGCATGGGAGCCGGTCTGTTTAAGACTCAGCCGATCTTTCGAGATGCTTTGGAACAGTGCGATCAGTTTTTAAGGGAACGTCTCGAACAACCGCTACTTTCAGTGATCTACCCAGATGCGGCGAAGGCCTCAATTCTTAATCAGGCCAGTTACGCACAATCGGCACTATTTGCCCTGGAATATGCCTTGGCGCAGCTCTGGTACTCCTGGGGGATTGAGCCTGATGTGGTGATGGGCCATAGTCTGGGCGAGTACGTAGCCGCCTGTATCGCCGGAGTCTTCAGTCTGGAAGACGCCTTGACACTGGTGTCGGAGCGAGGCCGCCTGATGCAGGCCCTGCCCGAAACTGGAGAGATGGCAGCGATTTTTGCCGACGAGCAACAGGTTACTTCGGCCTTGGCACCCTACCCCGAAGAGCTGTCGATCGCTGCTATCAACGGCCCCCGGGAAGTTGTGGTTTCGGGCAGGGGAAAAGCTTTACGAGCTTTAGTCGACTATCTTCACCATCGAGGCATCAGGAGTCGACATCTCAAGGTTTCGCATGCTTTTCACTCGCCGCTGATGAAGCCAATGCTTAACGCCTTCGAGCAGTGTGCAGCCACGCTGATGTATTCAACCCCGCGGATCGAGCTGATTTCAAACCTGACGGGTCGGCCACTCGGCAAAGACACGACGATCGATGCCGGTTATTGGCATCGCCATGTTCGGGAGCCGGTCCGGTTTGCCGACGGGTTGAGCAGCCTGCAAAAAAGCGGCCGTCGAGTATTACTAGAAATTGGACCCCAGCCAATTTTGTCAGGATTGGTCCGCAGATGCTGGCCGGATGCGAGTGGGCTGCGTCTATCCTCTTTGAGAAAAGGCCGGGACGAATGGGAACAGATGCTCAGCAGTCTGGCCGCACTCTACGTGGGAGGTGTTGAAGTGAATTGGAGAGGTTTTGATGGACCTTATAACTGCGAAAAAGTGGCCCTGCCGACCTAAACGTTTAGAGACCGACAGCCTCAGGCAATGCTCTATCGCCACCACGTCAGAAGCACATTATTTACGACCTCCTCCTTAGATCTGGACATGTGGTGACCACCTGTTCAACCACTTTCTGCATCTTCTCCTCATTTTTTTTTTAACTCCTCGAACAGTTTCAACTGGGTACGACAGCGATCAAGATTATGTCCCTCGCGGTGAACTTTGAAATAGGAGTCACCGGCAAAGTAGTCTGTCAGGAACCTGATAGCCATCTCTAGCGTAATCAACCTTCCGGAAAAGACAAGGCAATCCTTTTCCGTCTGATTCAGAAACTCTCCCGCCGATGCGAGATAACCACGAACCAGCGCTTCGAACATCGGCACTTGCAAGATGACCTTTGAAAGCTCTCGTTCGTCCTCTCTGGCAGAGCTAGTGGCCGTTCGCACCATATCACCAAAATCATAGGGAACAAGGCCAGACATAACGGTATCAAGGTCGATGACACAGATTGCCTCTGAGGTTTCCATATCAATCAACACATTGTTCACTTTGGTGTCATTGTGAATTACACGCTCAGGTAGTTCTCCTTGTGTCTGGAGCTTCAAAAACATGTTGAGCATGGGAGCCTGTTTGTCAATGAAATCGATCTCCTTTTTGGCCAAAGTGCAGCGGTTACATACATCAGCTTTGATGGCACTCCCTAAGGCTCCAAAACGCAGTGGGGTATTATGAAAATTAGGAATGGTTTCAGCCAGCCTCGGCCCGGGCAGATCGACCAACAACTTCTGAAAAGTGCCAATCGCTTTGGCTGCCTCAAAAGCTTGCTCCAGAGATTGAATCGTGTCATATGTCCGCGCGTTCTCAATGAACCAATAGGTGCGCCAATAATTGCCCTCCCCATCAAGAGTAAGTAAGTCTTACCCTCAATGGTTGGAATAAGTTTAAGAACTCGCCGTTCAATTTGGTCTGCACCCGCCAGTAGAAGCTTTGATTGGATGTGGGCGGTGACTCGAGCAAAGTTATCCATCAGAGAAACCGGGTCCTTAAAGACTGTTTGATTGATGCGCTGATGAATGTATCGGACCCGCCGGCCCTCCTGGTCATAGCAGGCAACAAACGTGTCGTGGATGTGCCCGCTGCCACAGCGTTCTGCGAAGACAAAACTCCCCGATATCTGCAGGTTGGCTCCGAGGGCCACCCAATCGTATTCCAGGTTCGGCTCCATCACTTTTTTCCCAGGATAGTTTAGATGGGCGATATTATCTATATCCCGGTGTTCCCTAGTGTCCTCTCGCATCAAAAAGATTCTTTAGCCAAAACGGCAGGTATTCTCTGTAGTGCAGATGAGCACGGAAGATCGTTGGCTTGTCTCTCTCGCAGATCAATGGTATGACTAGCTGCAGGGCAAGTCACAAAAGCATCGTCTGTGTTGAAAACGTCTGGCAGACATTTTCGCCCTAATAGTATTGACCGAGGCAGAGACAAGAACACATCAGGTTTCAGGAACCCGTGTCTACCAGCACATGACTATCGAGATCGGAGAATCTACCTGGAGGTTACTCTGGAAGCCCGTTATCCCGAGTCAGCTTTACTGGTAAAAGAACGGAAGATGGACGGGAATGCTGACGAGAGGATTTCTCCTCTGGAGGCTTTGAACCGTCCTCTTCAATTCAGCCGTGCCCTCTCCCACGACCTACATCTCTGGATCAACAGTCGACGCTTCAACCTAGAGTCCTGTCTGCAACCGTTGCAGTGTCCTTTCGCTATCCGTCGCATGGGCGAAAACGAACGGCAAAGAGATCACCCTCCACATCCTCAGCAACCTGACCGTATTTATGGAACCGAGTACTCACCTTTACCATTGGTGTTGGTCGGACGAGCTCAAACTATCTGCCCTCAGACGCGAGATCTACCAACCGCTTCGGTAGATCTAGTAATGGAACAGAGGAGGAAAACAGTTTATGGGCTATGATGCCGTTATCATTGGTTCGGGACATAACGGCCTGGTAGCCGCGTTTTATCTGGCACGAGCCGGGAAACGAGTGCTGATGGTCGAGGCTCGTCACATCATCGGAGGGTGTTGTGTGACAGAGGAACTCATTCCCGGCTTTCGTTTCTCCACTTGTGCCAACGTCATCTGGGCCCTGCGCCCAAAGATTATTCAGGATATGCGTCTGTATGAGCGTGGACTGATGGTCGACAAGAAAACCTCGATGCGGCTCTTACCGGACGGTCGATTTCTTTACCAGGGGCGAGCGAGTGCCAGCGCGGCTCCAGGCGAGGACATGGCGGCTCTTCAAAGTGAAATCGCCAAGTTCTCATCAGCGGATGCACAAGCCTACCCGCGCTGGCAGGCATTTTGGTACCGGATCAGCCGTATTCTGGGCCCCTATTTGCTACAACCGCCGCCGCCTCTGCATCAAATCTACGCCAATTGTTCCGATCCGGACGATCAGCGGGCACTTGATACCATCCTGACTACTTCATTCGCCAATCTGGCCGACGGTTTTTTCGAGTCTGATCTGATGCGGAATTTGGAAGTCCCGGCTGATATCGGAAGTGTATACGACGTGGGAACAGGCTTGCTCCAAAGTATGTTCTTGACTCTGGGTACATATAGCGAGACAGCCGAAGCCGTACCAAACGGTTACGTACGTGGCGGCATGGGCCAGATCACCACCGTCATGACACAGGCAGTGAGCGAACTCGGGGTTCAGATCGTCACTGGTTCTCCGGTGACGCAAATTCTCGTGGAAGAAGGCCAGGCCCGCGGGGTTGAGCTCGCCTCCGGGGAGCAAATCGAGGCAGACTGTGTCATCTCCAATGCAGATCCAAAGCGGACATTCCTAAAATTATTGGATCCCAGTCATCTAGATACCTGGTTCTTGAACAGAGTGCGAAGGTTGCAGACAGAAGTCGGGACCTGCCTTAAGCTGCATTGCGCTCTGTCGGAATTTCCCCAGTATCGCGTGGCCAAGGGATTAACCGAGGAGCAGTTACGGGGAACCACCGTAACTATCGAACCCAGCCGCGAGTACCGTCAAGCAGCGTGGTATATGGCCGAGCAGGGCCAGCTCCCGGACGCTCCGACCGTCCGCGCTTACGTCCCCAGCATCTACGACCCTTCCTTAGCTCCAGCCGGTCGTCATGCTTGGTCTGCCTACTTTTACTGGGTTCCGGTACGTCTGCGACAAGGCACCTGGGCCGAGCGCAAGGAGGAAATGGCCGAGCGGATTTTCAAAATAATGGACGGCTACGTCCCTAACTTCCGTCGTACGGTACTCGATTATGTCCTTTTTACACCCGCCGATTTGGAGCAGCGGATGTATTTGACTGATGGCAACATCCACCATGTGGATGGGACGTCCACGCAGCTCTTGTGTCATCGCCCTCTGAAAGAGCTGGCGCATTATCGAACTCCGATCCAGCGACTATACCTCTGCGGAGCGGGTATGCATCCGTGGGGTGAGGTGACTGGTGGACCGGGTTACAACGCGGCTCACGTGATCCTGGCCGACGAAGAAGGAAAGAAGGAGACAGACGTGACCAACCCATAAAAGGGAATGACCCGAGTATCCTATTCCATAAATAATACCCCCTTAATGTGGAGGCATTTTCGGCCACTAACATAAAGGGATAGCTCCCACCACAAACTTGAGTGTATTGATGAAATGGAGTGCTAAGTACATAACCAGACTCAATAGTATTCTAGTTATCGAATAATCAGGAGGCGGGCATGACAGCCATTACAAAACAGTTGCACCCGGCGGTTTTATCCTATCTGAAGGTGCAGCCCAAGCGGATGCTGATTGGAGGAGAATGGGTCGAGGCCGCTTCGGGAAAGACCTTTGAAACTATCAATCCCGCCACCGGTGAAGTCATTGGCTGGGTGGCAGAAGCTGATCGGGAAGACATCGACCGGGCGGTTAGGGCGGCGCGCAAGGCATTTCACGGAGATCGGTCAAAGGTCAAGCCTTCCGGGCGCCAGGCTTTTCTGTTCCGGCTAGCCGATTTGGTCGAAACTAACCAGGACGAACTGAGCATCCTAGAGGTTCTAGACAACGGGATGCCGATCACCTTAGCCCGAGACGGCCTTCTCCCCCGGGTCGCTGAGCTATTACGGTATTACGGGGGATGGGCAACAAAGATTCATGGGGAAACGATTGACACTTCAGTTCCTGGTGATTTCTGCACTTACACCCTGCGCGAGCCAGTCGGTGTGGTCGGTGCCATCGTCCCCTGGAATAGTCCGCTGGTCACCGCAATATGGAAACTTGGACCGGCGCTAGCGGCAGGATGCACCGTCGTGCTGAAACCGGCTGAACAAACGCCCTTGACTTCCCTTCGCCTGGGCGAGTTGATCCTAGAGGCTGGATTTCCAGCCGGAGTGGTAAATATCTGCCCGGGATATGGTCCGACGGCGGGAGCGGCTCTGGCCGAGCACAATGACGTCGACAAAGTTGCCTTTACCGGAGAGTACCTGACCGGACAGAGCATCGTCAGAGCCTCCTCGGGCAACCTCAAGCGCGTGTCTTTGGAATTAGGTGGAAAGTCTCCCGATATTGTTTTCGCCGACGCCAACATAGACGAAGCCGTTTCGGGAACAGCGTGGGCCATTTTTAGACTCTCGGGACAGGTTTGCTGTGGTGGATCGCGTCTATTTGTGGAACGCAAGATACATGATCAGTTCGTATCCCGAGTAGCCGAATATGCTTCAACGATCAATGTTGGAAACGGACTGGATCCCAGTACCCAGATGGGACCCCTGATTTCGCAGGAACAGCTCGACCAGGTATGCGGGTATCTGCAAGTCGGACAGGAAGAGGGCGCCAAACTCATTCTGGGCGGCGAGCGCCTATTGGCTGGAGAGATGGCACAGGGATTCTTCGTAGCCCCAACGATCTTAGATAACGTCCACAGTGACATGCGTATAGCCCAAGAGGAAATATTCGGACCTGTCATCAGCGTGATCCCCTTCGAGGAAGTCGACGAAGTCGTAGCACTGAGCAACAACACCCGCTATGGACTAGCCGGTGGCATCTGGACCAGTGATCTGCGCAAGGCCCTGCAAGCTGGGGTGGTGTGGGTAAATTGCTACAACGTCATGGACCCCGCTATGCCGTTTGGCGGCTACAAGATGAGCGGATATGGCCGGGAATCAGGTGCCCATGCACTGGAGCTCTACACCCAGGTCAAGGCGGTTTGGATTAACATCGGTTAGCCAGACTAAGTAGAAAAGAGCGTTGGGACATCGTGGTTCGGATCGGGCTCAACGGTGATTTCCTTCATCCAATTCAAACGGAGGTGAAAAACATCATGGCAGATTTATTGCGTGTAGGTGTGGTTGGAGCGGGAATCGGAGCGGGATATATCGCCGGCTTTCAGGAACAGCCAGAAGTGGAAGTGACCGCTCTGTGCACCCGTACACCTACCCGGCTTCGACCTCTCGCCGAAAGGTATCGTATACCCCACACCTATACCGACTACGAATCGATGCTAGTTCAGGAGCCACTTGACATTGTGGTGATCGCTACCCCAAATCATCTGCACCATTCGATGACTCTGGCAGCTTTGGATGCCGATAAGCACGTGTTGTGTGATAAGCCACTCGGGATGAACACTGTACAGGCACGAGAGATGGTCGAACGAGCAGAACAACGGGGACGCAAGCATTTTGTGCCTTTTACCTGGCGATTTCTTCCTGCAGCTGCCTATATGAAAGAGATAATTGTAAGCGGATTTGTTGGCCAGCCCTATCATATTAACGTGCGGTATTTTAACCGTGCTTGGGGTGATCCCCACGGACCCATGCGTTGGCAGTATGACCGAGAGCAAGCTGGTAGTGGTGCACTTGGCAATCTTGGTTCGCATGTGATTCACTTAATCCATTGGTGGTTTGGCGACATCAGCCGTGTCTCGGCCGTGTTGAAGACCGCTGTTAAGGAACGTCTCTATCCTGATGGGAGTGGTCAAGTTCCGATCCAGGTTGATGACATTTGTGAGTTCCTCGCGGAATTAGCAGATGGCACACCGGTGGTCTGCGATGTCAGCTCTGTCACTTGGGTGCCGCGTACCACATTCGACGTAGTGGTATGGGGCAGTGAAGGTGGAATTATCCTCCAGGACGACTGGGGTGAAAAGGACGCATCAACTGGCCGGATCCTAGCTACACGCAAAGGCGATGTTGTGCCGACCTTGGTCCCGATCCCCAGCCGCTTGACCGGAGAGTTCCTAGATATGCCCGATTACTACACACCCTTCCGAGCTTGTTTTTCACGGATGGCAGCTGAGTTCGTAAAGGCAATCCGCGAGGACCACCCGGCCACACCAAATTTTCAGGATGGTCTGCGTGTACAGGAGGTCATGGACGCCGTCCTGAAATCCCACGCCGAACAAAAATGGGTTCCCGTGGCCTAGAAGCCGGTGGTGAAAGTTAGAAATACAACCCAGCAACTTGGTGATTCACCGGATGGCTACCGGATTTCCAGGCGATCCCGTAAAACCTTTGAGCCGAAGTGGCGCAAAAAAAAATGCGAATTCATAAACCTGATCCCGCGCCAGTTCAGAAGTATCGATGCATTCCAGATGGTAGATCCCGTTTAGGGTGAGCAAGATTTGGTGCACCAGGCCAAATACTTCCGGGTCCGGCCCTGGGATCACTTCAATACCCCAGTTGTCCGAACCGACCAAACTGATCTGCTGGTCCACTAGAAACTGTGCAGCCGAGACACCAATTCCCGGCTCACTCCTGCTATAGGCCTCGTTGTCCACCTTCCACAGCCCTCCCCACCCGGTATGGATGAGGACGACATCCCCCGGATTTATCGTGAGCTTCTCCTTATAAAGAGTTGTCTTGAGGTCTTCAGGGGTAATTTCATAATTATCCTTAAGACGTTGTACGCCTTTCAGTGCCGCCACATCCAACAACAATCCTCGGGTGAGGAAAACGCCTACATTTTCGATCCCTAATCTGGTCAAACCTTTGGCCGTTTGAAAATCACGGCGGTCGTTTCCATTATAAAAGATGTTTCCAATACCAACATGTCCCAACCCATCCAGCTGTGTCCCAACCTGCCCTATCTCAGCAATCAAGAGCTCCTCCATACCCACAAGCTTATTTTCCCCTTGTGGTGGATTGGGAACAGGCATCAGGACGGAAAAATGACGATGAGACGCCAGCGGCATGTCTTCTTCATAAACCGAGCCCAGCTGGTAAACTTGACCCTTTCTGATGAGCTGGGCGGCTTCGAGCACCTTCTTCGCGGTTAAGAGATTCGCCGCCCCCCGCTGGTCATCTTTACCCCATTTAGAGGATCCCGGTCGAGGAGGATCCCTCGGGAACCTTGGAAACGGATGAACTTTGACCCATCACTAACCCTCCTGTCAAAAGAAGAAACAAACTGACTTTTTTCATTTTTCAACACCTTCCCTCTCTCCTATTTCGCACCGCCGGAACTCTTTTGCTGGAGCTCTATCTGAAATTATCCAGATCACTTACTGTCGACCTCGTTGCCATCGCCTGGTCAGTACATTATAATGTGAATTCCTGCTAGGATCCAACCTGGTCTGGTTGGGCTTGTGGGGAGCTAGCAGCCCGCGGTGCAATGTCGATTTCGTTCGGAAAGACTCACCAGCTGTTTGCTTTTTCCGGCTGTGAGTGTTTCTCTCTTACCTACTCGCGGCCGTTACGAGGTCGGATCCACAAGGATGTCTAGATCGGCACGAACCAACTCACAATTTGACCCCGACAAGTTTGAGTTGATTCACCAGGTCGGAGGGATAAGAACCGCCACCTTTGACTGGCCCGATGCGGGTGGCTCTCCAGGATGCCGGGTGGCGATGGTAAACACCGGCTCTGGGCTGCGATTCACCGTTGCGCTGGACCGGGGCGCCGACATTGTAGAGGCCTTTTACCAGAATATCGCCCTTGCCTATCTAACACCCAACGGCTACAAGCCGCCCAGCCATTCGTTACATCGTGATGAGGACTGGCTAGGGAGTTGGCCGGGTGGCCTTGTGACTTCCTGCGGCCCACGGTACATCGGTCCTGGACGTCAGGAGGATGGCAAGAAAGTGTATCTACACGGTCCGCTTTCCAATACGCCTGCCGCCCTGTTGGCCATCCATAACCCCGACCTGCGCAGCAACGATCTCGGCATGCACCTGGAGATGGTCATCCGCGATACTCGCATGTACGGCCCCGCGGTCGAGGTACGGAGACGACTCTGCTGCACGCTCGGCCGTCCTGTCATCGAATTGCAGGACGAGGTGATTAACCTCGGCAACACGACTGTCGCACATAATTGGCTATATCACGTGAACCTGGGCTATCCGCTGCTCGACCGCGACGCCCAGTTCATCTATAACGGCACAGTGAACGGTGGCTGGGAGATGGGGCCGAATCTTGCCATGGCCGACCTACCAAAAGGTGATGGCGATTTCAAGCGCTTCATGAAGGTGCCAGATCCCTGGCCCGAGCACACCGGCACTGCTTCTCGAGGCCTGATCTTGGACGTCAATGCCGACCCTGAAGGCATTGGGCATATCGGCCTGGTCAACTCGAATCTAGAGTTGGGCCTGGAATTGGCATACCCAACCGAGAGCCTACCGCGTTTGGCCAACTGGCAGCACTTCGGGCCCAATGGCGCATATGTTTCCGCTCTTGAACCGTTCAGCGGCTCGCTGTTCGGCAAAGAACAGGACAACCATCCACTGGCCGAGCAATGGCTCGAGCCCGGGCAGAGCAAGCGCTATAATCTCACCATCACCGTACACACTGAACTAACCGGAATCAACACACTGCTGGCCCATCTTGGCGAGCTAATCGCAGATTTTTAAGTCACGCACCGATTCTCATGCGAGAATGGACGAGAGCTGCTGACACCCTGGTTATCCCTTGCAGATTGGAAAATACCTGGCGGTAGTGGACTTCCAGGGAGAGTAAGAAGCTGCCTACCGTCTGGATCGTGAGCCCTCCATCCACTACCAGAACCACCCCAGCGACGAAACTCGATTCGTCCGAGGCAAAGAACATTCGCCCGTAACCCGTGTCGGCCATAATCAAGGTTGAGCTGGCGAGCCATATTGACCAAACCCGTTTTGACGATATCGTAGACGAAACCTTTGGAGAAAACCTTGAACTAACGGATGGATCCGGTCATGATAATAGATCCGCTGCCGGTCTTTATCATGTGGGAAATGGCTTCTTGACAGGCAACGTAGGGAGCTTTCAAACCCACGGCAAGGGTATAATCCCAATCTTCTTCGCACAACTCGGCCGCACTTGCTGCCTGAGCTGTCGCCCAGGATACGGCATTTTTCATCGACACATCGAGACGCCCCTAGCTCTCCAGGGTAAAGTGGACCGTGTCGCGGACGGCTTGCATCTCGGAAAAATCGGCCCGGTAGTAACTGGCCTCTCCTCCGGCATCGCGAATCGCCCGAACTTCCTGCTCACTCAGTTCACGTCGACGCCCGGTCAAAACTACACGGGCACCTTCCTCCGCAAACAGCATCGCCGTCTCAAGACCAATGGAGGAGTTCGAACCGGTCACCAGCGCCACCTTGCCTTCCAGTCGTTTCCTCATCCTTGTCTTATCCCATTTCCCACAGGTGAAGAACTCCACCCAGCATAGAGCGCTTTGCTCCTTCCACACTGCCACACCTGCGACAAAATATAGTACTCCCTATTAGTGTCCTGTCCCATACATAACAGGCCATTTGTTACAGGCAAAACAGTTTCTGATTCGAGGCGTGACGACAAGTCGATGCTAGACATCAGCGGGGAGGAGCAACAAAAAAGCATAACCGTTGCACCCGCAACCCGCAGGGCGGAGGTAACTTTGGCTGATCTCCTTATCGTTTCATAGCCGATAATACCACCGCATCGCCCAGTCTTCGCTTCACGATCTCCTTCGCAAATGACATGTTATCTGTGAGATAGTACACTAGCTCGATCTATTCTGTTTCCGACAAGGTTCCCCAATCGCTGTCTGGTTCTATCGTGCTCCAACTGCTAAGTCCTTGCTGAATGTCCGGTAACTCGCTCCACTTTTTCGCAATTGCCCAGAACAAGCCAAGCGTTTCATTCCCGTTGTTGACGAGGTAGTGGAGACTTCCGTCCGGGATGAACACAACATCCCCACCTTCGATCTCATGTGGCTCGTCGTCAACCACCACCAGCCCTCGACCGGCAAAGATATAGTAAAGTTCCTCCTGACCCACGTGCCGGTCGGCGTGACCTCGAGTACCCGGCCGCACATAAAAGAGCCCGGCCGTATATTGTTGACTACCACAAGTTTCTTCCGTGACCATCACACTGTCCCGCATCGTGCTGTCTGGCGACTCAATAAAGGGTACATCAGGCAGTTTAAAGACCACTTTCAACTTCTTTCCCATTTAGATTTTCCTCTCCTTATGATGTGACTACTTATACCGGTATTCGACACCACGCGACTAATCAGTCCCTCACGTGAGGAACCTACACGCACTAACCCCGGCTGGAAATTATAACAATTACGAAGTTTTACAAAACACACTAGACCAACTCCAATTACCACACAAAAAAAGGAGTACTTCTTCTCCCCGGCTCACTCCGATCAACCTGAGCCCATGGTCGAAAAAAAAGTTGCACCACCTGCAAAGAGAATATTGTTTCCAAGTAGAGTATCATCTGCTCTGCACAGCGTATCGAAGAAAGGAGGCTAACTATGTTTAACCTGAAAGGAAAAAATGCGTTAGTCACCGGTGGCGGGCGAGGGCTGGGTAAGGCCATGGCGATGGGGCTGGCCGAGCACGGTGCAAACGTTGCCCTGGTCGACATTGACCCAGAGACAACACAAAATTCAGCCCAGGAGATCGAGTCTCTGGGAGTACAAGCACTCGCATTGCAAGGTGATGTTACCAGCGAGGCAGACGCTGGAAAAACAGTGCGAGCGGTCATCAAGGCTTGGGGCAGTCTTGATGTCCTCATCAACAACGCAGGCATAGCCACTTTGGAAGCGGCGGAAGAATTGAGCCTAGAGAGCTTTAAACGGGTCTACGATATTGACGTGTCCGGTGTCTTCATCTTCTCCAAGGCTGCCTTCCTCCCCATGTCCGAGCGAAAGCGGGGCAACATTGTTAACATTGCCAGCATGGCAGGGATAAGCGTACTGTACCCGCAAGAACACGTGCACTACAATTCGGCCAAGGCCGCCGTGATTATGATAACTAAATCTCTGGCGGTGGAGTGGGCACCCTATGGTATTCGTGTCAATGCCCTGGCTCCGGGCTACATGCTGACTCCTCCGGTCATTGAGCTCCAAGAGGAAGAACCTGAGCGCTGGAAATCCTGGATGTCCAGAATCCCCATGGGACGAGCCGGGAAACCAGCGGAGTTGAAAGGGGCAGTTGTATACTTGGCTTCTGAAGCCTCCAGCTACATGACGGGAAACGTTCTAGTGATCGATGGAGGCTACACCTGCCTGTGAAGACAAAACAGTGAGTACGGTGGAAATGACAGCCTCTGATATCCTTTCCAGACTGTGGAAAGGAGAAATTCTCTTGGCCGAGGGCGCTATGGGAACCGAGTTGCAAAAGCGCGGCCTCGAGCAGGGCGACTGCGGCGAAGAATGGAACGCGACTAGATCTCACATCATACTGGAGATTCACCGCTCCTATGTGAACATAGGAGTCGATCTCATCTATACTAATACCTTTGGTGGAACCGAGCTGAGGCTTCAGGAACACCGTGAAAAGGGTCGCCTGGAAGACCTCCGTCGCCTGGACGTCAATCCGGATGATCTCCGGGAGGTTACCCATCTGATCAATGTTCGGGGCGCAGAGGTGGCACGAGAGGCGGTGGGTGAGAGAAATTGTCTGATCGGAGGCGACCTGGGACCAGCTGTGGGCGATAAGCTGATCACAGGGGTCTATTCAGAAGAGACCGTGTCTGCCTGTTATCACGACCAGGCCCTCTTCCTGAAAGAGGGCGGCGTGGACCTGTTCGTGATCGAAACCGTGTTTGACCCCCAAGAGTCGGTCCTGACCTGTCGAGCGGTCAAAGATCTTGGACTGCCTATACTAGTGAGTGTGGCCATTACCCGCAGCAACGAATGCGGTGATCCGGCCACAGACTTCGGAATCCTGATCGAACAGGTTCCAGAACTTTACCCTGAAGCGGAGATCTTGGGTGTAAATTGCGGGCAAGATATCGACTTAACCCTGAAGGCTATTCAACATCTGAGAAGGTGCACCGATAAACCGATTCTTGCTAAACCGAATGCTGGGATTCCAGCGCTTGTTCAAAACCAGGTAGTTTATTCCTTCACTCCTCAAGAACTGGCTGACTATGCGGTGCGTTTTGTGGAGGCGGGCGCGAATATCATGGGAGGATGTTGTGGTACAACGCCGGAGCACATTGCCGCCGTAAAAGCAACTATCCTATAGCTGGACTGCCCGTCGAGTCGTCGAGTTGTCCCGAGTCAGTCGAGATACCTTGGCGAATACTACTCGGCTAAAACCCAACCCCGGCGTTTTCCAGCAATTGAATCACGCCGCTATGGCCTTTCCTCACTGCCAGCGTCAAGGCTGTCTCACCACTATTGTTTTTTGCATTGATGTCGGCACCCCCAGCAATCAAGGCTTCCAACACGCCGGAGTGGCCTTCCCAGGCAGCCTGCATAAGGGCGGTCGCACCGTCATTGGTCTTGACGCTCACATCCGCATTCCCACTCAGTAGAGCTTGCACCGTCTCGGGGTGACCTTTGCTGGCGGCCATCATCAAGGCAGTCCAACCTGCATTTTCGACATCTACATCTGCTTCCTGATTGAGTAGGTTTTGGACAATTTCAGTGTGACCCCTCGAAGCCGCTCTCATCAAGGCAGTCCAACCTACACTATCTTGGAGGTCCACATCTGCACTCCCCTCCAACAGAACCCGTGCCATGTCGGCATAACCTTCCCCGGCGGCTCTCATCAATGCAGTTGCACCGTCATTGGTCTTGACATTCACATCTGCACCTTCTGCAAGCAGAGCTTTGACCGTGTCGATGTGCTCTTCCTCGACCGCCATCACCAACGCCGTCCGGCCATCAACTGTCTTGGCATTCACATTCGCTCCTGCACCCAGCAGGACTTGCACCATCTCACTGTGGTCTCTTAATGTCGCATACATCAGGGCGGTGCGACCCATCCTGTCTTTCTCGTCCACCCAATACTGTGAAGAGAGGGGCCAAAGCTCCACCGCTTTAGCCAGCAGCACTTTCGCCGTATCGGTGTGGCCGTTGGAGGCCGCCCAAACTAAGGAGGTCCGACCATCATTGTCCTTGGCATCAGCTTCCACACCCTCAGAGAGCAATATTCCTACCGTATCGCTGTGCCCTTCTCCCGCTGCTCTCATCAAGGCTGTCCAGCCATCAGTTGTCTTGGCATTCACATCGGCGCCCTTGGCCAGCAAAACTTGCACGGCCTCGTTGTGACCATTTTGCGCTGCTGCCACAAAAGCGGTCTGGCCACCATTATCTTTCACCTCCAGCTCCGCACCTACATCCAGTAGGGCTTCTACCGTGTCAACGTGGCCTTTATCGGCTGCGATGATCAAGGCGGTGTCGCCGCCCTTGTCTGTTGCGTTCACATCGGCGCCCTTGGCCAGCAAAATTTGCGCCGTGTCACTATGACCATTTTCTGCGGCGATCATCAAGGCGGTCCTACCTTTATTCGTTTGCGTATCGACCTGGGCGTCTTTCGCCAGCAAGTCTTCAACGGTGGCATTGTCACCTTTCTCTGCCGCTTCAATTAATTGTTTATTGACGTCTCCGGCGCAACCGGGTAACAGAAAAAGGAAGAGGACAAACACCAGGGAGACTATTCGAATCGGCTGCATAACTCACCTCCTTCTTTGCGTGTCACTAGTAAATCTGATAGGCCGGATCCAGAAAAAACGGTCAACAAAACAGAAAATTGAGCAGATGGCTTCTACAGCTACTGAACACCGAGCTAAGCTCCCTTCTGGGTTCCCCAGCAATTTCCACATACTAGCACTACTAAGGAACAGATTGGAATTAATAGTGCATTCTCACAACAGAAAAGCACGCCCCCCCGGTGCTCCTTTGTTGATCGTCGCCAGCCCGCTGTTAGCCCTTTGATCAAAACGTTAGCCGTGACCATCAGAACCACTGGAGGAGGGACCGCCCCTATCAACATCTCTCGTTGGCCGACAGAAATGCCTAGAGCATGGTCAAACCCATGGCCATTCAAATCGTGCTCTACAGATGATTTACTGGATTGTCTCGGCTGTTCATTATGATAGAAGAAATGACTCGTATATTGCTATAGTTTGATCTGGCCATAGGGTGGCTCAAACAGCGGATCCAATTAGCTCGATAGGAGGAACTATGAAAATCAACACCAAAGTGTTGTCTCTAACCTTAGGAATAATGTGGGGAGGAAGTATCCTGTTCGTTGGACTGCTCAACCTCTTGTGGCCCAGCTACGGGAAAATATTCTTGGAGCTGGTTGCATCGATTTACCCAGGATATCATCCCGTCTCTTCTCTTGGTCAGGTCATTGTGGCGACAGGTTATGGGCTAGTGGACGGCGCCATAGGAGGACTGATTTTCGGTTGGCTTTACAATCTTTTTGCTAAAACCAGAGGAGGAAAGATCTAGGTTAAGAATTGGGTTTCATCGAGACGCTAATGTTTGTGGCGAGCGCGAGGAAACTGATTTCGTGAAGCAACGATGAAAGCTATGCAATCGCATTGACTTTTCCTCGCACCTGGCTAGCAGCTGCAAATCTCCTCCACACCACCCCAGCCAACTTCGACCAGGGACTGCCAACAGCCTCTGGTAAAAGCAAGGATTACTTCGTTACCCTAACTCTCTTAATCTTCTGCGGATTATGACTCTAGAGATGCTGCTGTTGCGTGGAATCCTGATGGTGGCGGTCACCCTTTTTTTTCTGGAGTGGCTCTCGGTAGACGTGGTAACTCTATTTCTACTCACTGCCCTCGTGCTTTTCGGAATCCTTTCCCCGGTAGAATCTTTCTCCGAATTTACAAGCAAAATCGTGGCCTGGCCTCAATTTTTGTCCTCTCCGGTGCTCTGGTGAAAACTGGTGTCATGGACTGGGTGGGAAAGTCTCTCTACCGACTAGGAGGAACAAGCGAGACCAAGGCTCTGGTTTATGTAATGATCCTTTCGGCTTTAATTTCTGCTTTTCTCAGCAATACCACGGCTACAGTAATCCTGTTGCCAGCGATGCTCTGACTCTCCAGGAAAAGTCAGATGAGCCCCGCGCGCATGCTCAGTCCCCTTGCCTTTGCCTCGATCCTAAGAGGGACATGCACGCTGATCAGCACTTCTACGAACCTGGGGTCCAAAGGATGGGAATGCAACCCTTCTCTCTTTTTTAATTCGCCAAAGTGGGCTTGATCATTGTGGTGACAGACACCATCCATATGGCTCTTTCTGGGTATAGATTTCTTCCTCGGACTCGAACGGAGAGCTTAGCTGAGGAGTACCACATCCGAGCCTACCTCTCAGAGGTCTTGATACCTCAGGGCTCTTCTCTAAAAGAACAAACTCTACAGGAAACATTCCTGTCCGAGATGGGGATTACCGTGTTGACGATCATTCACGAAAACCGGGAAGTCTATCCTGAGCCTTCGAGCCAACTGAGGGAAAAGGATGTGTTGATTGTGCAGGCAAGTCGGGAAAGTCTACTTCAGTTCGAAGAATCCGCCGACTTCACGATCAGGGCGAGTGGAAAATTGGATGATAAAGACTTGATCGACGAGACGATCAAGATTGTCGAGGCAATCGTCGTGCGACAATCGACCTCAATAGGCAAGACCCTCAAAGAGTTGAATTTTCGGAGACGATTCGGCATCTTTGCCATAGCTATTTACCGCCGGGGCCATGCGTTCGCCACCGAAGTGAGCAAGTTATCGCTGCGGGTCGGTGATGTTCTCTTGCTAGAAGGCCGTCCGGAGCGGTTCGAGTTCTTACAGAACAAACTCAATTTATAGGTCTTGACGGAAGTGGGATAGGTACCCTTAGAAAACAAAAGGGTGCCTATGCGTTAGTGGCTCTTTTTCTGGCGGTGATCTTGGGGAGCCTGAAGCTAGTCCCGCTATCGATTGCATTCCTATTGGCCGGTCTCGCCGTCATTGTATTGAAGTGCATCACCGTGGAAGAGGTCTATAGTTTTATCGAATGGAGACTAATAATTCTGATCGGCGGCATGACATATTTTGGACTGGCGATGGATAAAACCCAAACGGCTGACTATCTTGCCCAAGTGATGGACCCTACCTTTCGGTCTCTATTTTGTTCTGGCCGCGTTTGTAGCACTAACCATGCTACTTACTCAACCAATGTCCAATGCCGCTGTGACCCTTGAGATAAGAACACCCGAGGCACGGAATGTTCCACCCAGGACATGTTTGATCGGAGCCTCTCCATTTCCCCTGCTGATGGAACCCTAGCCTGATCTGCACTCCCTTGCGGCCATCAGAATCTTGGAGGTATTGACTCAAGCTGATTCACACTAGATTTAAAGGAAACTCCCCCGAAGACAGTTACAACAGCTGTGTCCGCTGCTACAAGTCAAACAGTGATTTGTTCCCATGGGATTACTACCATTTTCAACATTATGTTGGTACGATATCTTTCCTTTTACTTGCGTGTTTCGTTTTCTAAATACGCTGATGTTCGTGGTGGAGATGAAAGATTGAAAGTCGTTTTTGACTCCTTCGATATGGATCATGCCAGAGTTTGAGCGTCACATCTTTGTGTGTGAGAACACGCGCCCTCTGAAGAATCCACGAGGGTGTTGCAACCCGGAAGGAAACGGGATTCTACGTGCCGTCTTCAAGGAAGGATTAAAGCATCGGGGTCTCAAGGGCCGGGTCCGTGCCAATCGAGCTGGCTGTCTGGACCAGTGCGAACACGGTCCCTGTGTTGTCGTCTATCCGGAAGCCATCTGGTATGGCCGCGTACAGCCAGCGGATGTGGAAGAAATCCTAGAGCGTCACATCGGGCAAGGCGAGGTTGTCGAGCGGCTGGCACTCCCGGATAGCTGCATCAACAATCCAACCTGCCCTCACAGAAAGCACAGGAAATGACTATCTCCGCCGTGTAGATTATGGCTAGAAACCGATGATCCCTGCTGTTGAACCTCCGGACACTCTAAACGCTTTTAAGTCAGGGTAAACTCGTGGCTAATCCCCGGCCTGAATCCACACTGGCAGGTACTTTTCGCCCTGCGAATCGGGCCTGAAGCGAAAAGTACCTTACTCTAGCTCCACGTCCGACCAGTCACTGCGACATTGGAGAGGTAGATGCAGCCCTGGTTCCAACAGTGAGATGATCGCTACCCTCGGCTGATGTCGCGATGATTTTTCTTGCCCAGTGGACGCATGGATGAGCAATACTGCAGGTTGACCATCAAATTTCAGAGAGGATATGAAATGAGAACCTGAGCTGCAACTGCATATGAAATCGATCAAGCTGTCGTCATCGAAGAGCTTGAACCCGACCCGCCCAAAGCGATTTAGCCGTTGTCAAAGGCACGCAGAGGCACCTGCTACCAGAAGTCTTAGGACACGAAGGTGCCGGCGTTGTTGTTGATGTGGGCGAGGGAGTGCATTCCGTTAAACCGGATGATCGTGTGATGCTTTCGTTTGTGCCTGCTTGTGGACACTGTACCTATTGTACGACCGGGCGGACTAGCCTCTGTTCGCGGAATTGGAGTGGCCCACGTGGCACGTTGTTGGACGGAACATGCCGCTTTCGCAAAAACAATCAGCCGATCTACCAGATGTCACGCCTTGGAACGATGGCGGAATATACGGTCGTTTCCGAAGATGCCGTCATTGCCGTGAGCCAAGACACGCCACTCGACAAAGCGTCTCTCATCGGTTGTGCGGTTACCACCGGTGTCGGCACTGTCGTACACACCGCGAAAGTTGAACCGGGCAGCACTGTTGCCGTCATCGGGGGCGGCTCTGGTCGGGGCGGAGAAAATCGTTGTAATCGATGTTGTTCGGCGAAAACTTGAATTCGCAAGACTATTCGGCGCTACCCATACCATCAACGTCGCCGAAGAAGATGCAGTTAAACGTGTTCTGGAACTCACCGAGGACGAAGGTGTGCATAACGCCTTTGAGGCGATTGGGATGCTTCGTCGGGGCGGGACAGCGGTTGTCATCGGAATTGCGCCACCTGATGCCATGCTTTCCATTCCCGCCGCAATGTTTCCTCATGGTGAACGCCGCCTGGTCGGTTTTTTACGGCTCCGCGCGAATTCGTGTCGACATGCTGCGCCTGCTCAATCTCTATCGGGCCGGAAAACTCAAACTCGATGAATTGGTCACGCAAACCTACACACTAGATCAAGTCAACGAAGCCTTTGCCGAAATGGAAGCGGGACGGAATATTCGTGGGGTAATTCTCTTCGATTAGACGCTAAAATATCAGCCGACACCTTCTGGTATCCTTCCCCGTCAGCTTTCACCGTTCCTCCTTCAAACCTCGGGCAGTGTGCTGCTGGGAGGGGTGGTATGGTGGTCGGTTCTCGAGCGGACCTTCCGTTTCTGGAACTCCGCCACGAATTCCAGTAGTCGATTGACCGTCTCTTCAAAAATCCGTTTCCCCTTGTCGGCCGAGGCCAGACTCGGCTGTCCAAAGACTCCGTTGTCTGCAAAAGTACTGGTCCACTCGAAGGTCCCCACCGGCCCGTTGGCGAAGGCATCCCCCCACTGAAATCCGGTAGCTCCTTTCTGGTTATACCAGGAGATATGGTCAGTGGCTTTCTCCATTTGCACTTTCTCGCCGGCCAGGTGGAGATAAACGGAGGTTTCCACCTCGCCGGCGTGTCCGGCACCACCCGGAAAAACCGACTCACGAAAAGACGAGATGAAATCGGGATTGACGTTCAGCAGGTTCCACCACATGAACCACGCCACCACGGCATCTGTTTCCAAGGTCGTCTTGCGGCCGGCAAATTCAAGCAGCGGCGTATTGGAACCGTGGCCATTGACGATGACAATCCGCTTGAATCCGTGGTAAGCGAAGCTTTTGCACACATCCGCGCAGAAGCGGATAAAAGTCTCGTAGCCCACGTGGATGGTGCCGGGATAGTCCATGGCGTGAACGTTGTAGCCATAGGGAATGCTGGGTGCCACCAGGATCTTGCCGGGCTCCCGCCGGCCCGCCTCGAGGCATGCGCTCACCGAGATGATGTTATCTACATCCAGCGGCAGGTGCGAACCGTGCTGCTCGGTAGAACCTACGGGCAACAGAATGACCTTGTCCATGGCGACGGCCTCGTTGACTTCCGGCCAGGTCAGATCAGAATACAAATACTTTTCTAAAACCGAGGGTGCCATACCTAAACCTCCTGTGAAATTACGACAGTCACCACTTCCTTATTAGGACCTAGCTCACGTTTCCCTATTCTCCCACGTTACCACACATCGTCCAGATCGGAACGCCGCCGGTTTCATAGGTGGCGAAATGCTCAAGCTTGCCGGTTTGCTGGTCGATCCGATAGGCGAAAAGCGTGGAGGAATGTTCGCCTGCTGAATACACAAACCGTCCTGTCAGGTCGATACAGAAAGAACGCGGGAAGCGTGCGGTCGGGAAATACCCGATCAATTTCATCTCTCCAGTCTTCGGATCCAAGAAAACACCGGCAAGCGTGTCTTTCATCGATTCACCTTTCGCGCGCTCGGTGACATCGCGATTGGAGACGTAGGCGAAACGGCCATCCGGCGTAATATGAATGTCCGCGGCGGCACTGCTGCCTTCGTAGCTCGGAGGCAGCGTCGACAGTGTCTGCAATTGGCTCAGGGTTCCTTTTTTCGGGTTGAACTTCCAGGCCGTGATCCCACCCCCATTTTCATTGGAGGTATAAGCGATCTTCAGCTTCGGGTGGTGGGCATAGTGACGCGGCTCGTGATACTGGTGGTCTTTGTCCGGGCCGACTACAAAGGGTGGATCATTGGGGATCAGCCTGCCTGTTTTTCCATCAAGACGAAACTGGTACACCCTGTTCGGGGAGGTATGAGGGACATAGACGAAACGACTGGATGGATCGATCTCGATGCAGTGTGCAGTCCGTTCTGTTTTCCTGTGATCAAGGAGTTCGTCGGTGCAGACCCCATCGACAATCCGGTAGACGGTAACGTCACCAGGGTTATAGTGGGCTGCCAACAGATATCGTCCCGTCTTGTCGGTTCGGATGTAGTCTGATTCACTGGAGATCGGAACGGTAACCAGCAGGGTCAAGGACCCGTCAGCGGCTCGCTTCAAAGTGGCAATGCCCACCTTGTCCTCCTTAAGACCCGTCATGGCTGCATAAACAAAGGACGTATGCGGTGAAAAGGTGAGTGGACCGGAATTGCCCGGTAGATCCGTGCTGAATCTCTTGGTCAGCTCACCCGTCTCATCATTCACCTGGTAAGAAACGATTGTTTTGTCCTGGCGGGATGCCAGGTAAAGGAGTTGACGACCAGCGCGGGCTGGTCCACTTGTGAAAACGACTGCTAATAATGAGGTAATCATGTGCGGATCTTCATCTCCTGAATGGACAACGGGGCGGTCAACAGAACAATCGATTCCCGAGTTGAAGACCATCCACCGGAATACGCGAACTGGAAACACCTGGGATTCAGATGGCTTTCTCGACCAACTCTAAGAGCAACGACAACATCAGGTAAAACCTCGAAAACGAGACCGCCGTACCCGCAAAAAAAGGGACAGAGTAGACTGTCTCCTTCTCTAGCTTTACAGGACACTAGCGCGGAGGAAACTTCACCGGCAAAGGCGCGTCCAGGGTGTCCCGGTTGGGCTGGAAGCCGGCGCTGTCCACGTCCACGAAGATGGGATTGGAGAGGGCCGCCGGCCGGGCTTGTCCTGCCACTGGTCCCATGACCGGGCCCAGTACAAAGTGCTCTCCCACGGCAGCCACGATCAGATGAGCATCCTTTTCCAGGGTGATGGGGATCTCCTGATCAAACTTGACCACCTCGTCGCCGAAGTATCCGGGATAGGTCCAGCGCGTGAAGTTCAGATCCGGGTCGGGACGGCCGTTTACTAGGACCTGTACCCGGTCGACATCCAACCAATTGGCGCACTGGACCCGAACTCGCAGCAGCCCGCTTCCCTCAGCCAGGCGGAGGTTGTCCCCCGGGATGGCGACGGGACCTGTCTCATCTCCTTCTGCCGGAGTCGACGGTCGTAGGCTCACTTCCAGGAAAGGGCCGTTGGTCATGACGATATGACCGGCCTCGGCGGCGGCGACAATGTCCAGTGCCTTAATCTCCTTCGGGTCGTCGGTCGGCGAGCGCAGGTAATTGCGGATCCACCCCGTGCCGTGAAAGTTGTAGTGGGCGTCGGTATTCACCACCCCGGGGATCCGGTAGCCCTGGTTCAGAAGTTGAAGCCAGTTGAAGACTCGGTTGTTTGCCGGTCCATTTTGGGTGTCGATCACGGGCTGGGGGCTGAGAATGTCCCCTCCATCGCCATCGTAGGCTCGGACATAGTGGGGATGCACTTCGATCACGTCGATGAAGTCGAACATTCCCGGCAGGCCTGCGTCCGGCCGCCCGTCACCGTCCCCATCGAAGAACATCTCCCCGATATCGGGATGGTTGACCTGTACCAGTTTCTTGGACCCTCCGTCCCACAGGGCCAGGCGCTCGATCTGGACCGCCGGATCGGTGTCCACCAGGGGAGCACCATAGTCCTGGCTCCTGGGTTTCAGGATCAGGGGAAAAGCGTTCTGGTGATTTACCGAGCCTTCTGTGCCCGTCAGTTCGATGCCGACACAGGTGGCCAGCAGGTGTTCAGCTTCCAGGGCCTTGAGGTGGGGGGCGTAGGTGGAAAGACGGTTGTGCTCGGTGCAGGGGGCAAACTCGATGTGCTCGGCCAGATGGTTTAGGACCCGCCCGCGCTGGCTGGCGGTATTGTCCCCGGAGGGGCTGGAATGGCTGTGAAAGTCGGCACTCACCCAGCCGGGGGTTTGAACCACCCGCCTCAAGATCACCTCCAGCTCGAGCCGTCCGGCGGGCTCCGCCTCGATAGTCCGGTACACAGCATCATATTCGGGACCGTGTGTGATGATAACGCGGTACCGGCCCGGGGGTAACACCTGGGTGAAGCGGCCGCTGGCCGTATAGTAGAGGTTCTTTACTCCCTGGACGCCGCTGTCGGGACCGAAGTCCGGATCGCTCGTCCCGTCGACACCTTGAAAGACTACCTTGCAGGGGATGTCACCTCCGTCCTCGTCCCTGACCTGCACCACCACGCGGGGGGCCGTCTCAAGAGTGACGGACATCCGGGAGGCCTGCTCGAGGCTGGTTTCCTGGACTTCGAGTTTTTTTTCCACGCGACCCCGGCCCAAGGCGGACACCTCAACCCGGAAGTTTCCCGGAGGAAGGGCCAACAGCAGCTCTCCCCGGTTGTCCGAACTGGCCCACCCGTACAGCTCCTGGCCCCACCAGATTTTCGCGGCCGCCAGCGGGACCGGCTCTCCTGCTGCCTCCCGAATCTCGAGGCGGACAAACCCCAGCGCCAGGCCGCGGATGCGACGGGCGATGGCCTTGAGACCGATCAAATGCCGCGCCGGAAAGAGACGGCGAGTGAGACGTGCGCTTTCTCCGGGAGAAAGGATCAATTCAACCTTTCCATCGAGCAGATAATTCAGGGTGGAGGTCAGCTCACCACTGGAGGACTTGATCTTGACTCCTTCAGCCAGGACTCCGTAGGCCTGTCCAAACCACCGGTCGTCGACCCAGAACAGATCAGTGGTGCCATCAACCCGCTTCTCGAAGGTGTGCTCCACGCGCAGCTCGTCCATCAGGCGGATGCTCAACGGGCGGTCGCTCGTGTTGTCGAACTCACTCTCCACAACCAGAAAAGGAGAAGCATCGCCGATGCGATAGGTCACCTGCACTTCCGGGCGGTTGAATCCGCCCTGCGCCAACACCCGGAGGACCACTTCCTCTCCCCGGCGAGCAACAATCTCCGCCCTTCGATAGGGCAGAGGGACGACCGGCGCCTGCTTTCCAAACGCCTGCTGTCCCCCGGGATAAAACACCACCAACTGGTCGTTCTGTAACTCCGGATCCTGTCCACCGACGGTCAGATCGATGACACTCCCTCCCACCTCCCTCACATTGGTGTTGGCATCCCTGCCGGAGACGGGCTGGGCCACCACCGCAACCAGATAGCGGTTGCGAAGCACATAGTCGCCGTAGATGGCGTCCACCTCCTTACCCCGGGGAGCAAAACCGTCCCAGTTTTCCGGAGAAAGAACCACAATCTCTGCGGCCCGAACGACCCCTCCCAGAGCAGCGCCGAAGACCAGCACGACAGCCCACAACCTAAGGTTACCCATCCAAATACCTCCTCGGGTAGCTGACGGGATCAGGGTAGATGTTGAGACAATCATGGTAGATAAAATAAGGCTAAAGCATTTATGAAGCGGTTGTAAAGAGCGAAAGATTAATACTTTCCGGAGCTGAAGAAACGTTTTCTGGATCCACCAGAATGCGTTCTCTCGGGTTGGAGTAAGACTTCATGAGTGCTATATCGACACTAGCAGCCCGTGGTAAAAGTCCCGCGGGTCGCGTTGCGAGCGTCGTGGGCCCGGATGCAAGGCGCGCCGATCGAGGCGATGCCGGGTCATCGTCGAGGAGGCGCTACACCGGAGACGGGTCCACGCCGCCGCAACTCGAAGGGCACCAGAGGTTTGTGGTCACTGGACGGCGTTGCTCGTCTTCGCCGATGCCCGAGGGCATCGACTTCTCCTTGTGCCTGGCCAGAGCGACCACAGATCCCTGGCGCGCGAACCCACGCGACTTTTACCACGGGCTGCTATGGGTATCTGACTGATTTTGGTTGGCAATTGGCATCACACAAACTTTCACAGAGTCGACATATTAGGAGAACTTCACAAAGAACTGGCGCGAGTCGTTCAAAAAGCGGTGGTTTCGACCGGGCCGGGAGAGTTCTTCCTCGAGCAGATCAAGGTCCCGGTGATTGTCGTTGTAACCCACATACAGGGCCGTCCAGGGGTTGACCAGGTAGGTCAGAAGAAAATCCCCGTTAAGATCCTTGGAGGTTTCGAGTAAGGTCAGATCCGGATTGGATAAAACCGTCTCGTACTGGAGGATGAAACGCAGCGACAGCTTGTGATTGAGCTGCCAATCCCAGCGAGAGCGGAGGATGTGATTGTTGAAAACGCTGGCAGCTGAGAATCGGTCCAGCAACCGTTCCAGAAGGTATGCATTCTCGCTCAGGAGGGAATTCGACAGACGAAGAGTCGTCGAAGACATATTTCTTTGATTGTTCGCGGATGATTTTCTGCATCTGTCCTCTTTACTTTCATGCCTCTCCGAAATCGGAATTCCGGTCCGGCAGGTTGAATAAATCCAAGCCCGATCTATTCGAACGACGGATAGCAACACAGTGTAATCCAGCGTATCCCGTATGGTAAAACCCCCATGACGGCTCAGGATAAACAGGACTGTATAGATGTTACCTCTCTTGTTCCAGGAAGGGTGGCGAGATGCCTGTTTCGAGAGAAAGATCTTTCAATCCGTGCAGGGGAGGATCAGTTCTTGACCTGGCCGTATGGTGGTGCTCGTTAATCCATTGTGGAGCATGATGTGTCGGTGGTCTCGCACGCCGCATTCCCTGAACCTCTTTGCGATTCTCCCAAGATTATCCCCTCTTCTTACAACGTATCTGGTTTCTTGTCCGGGAGAGGGATAAACATCAGCTACGAATTGACGAAACTCGTCTCGGAGAGGATGATCGTCAATCCGTTCGTAGTAGGCTTGCTTGTGAACTTCGGGTATGACAAGGGTCTCTCCCTCTTTGAACCATACTCGAATGTTTTTGCGAGGATTCAAGTTCCCCAAGTTCCAGTGATCTGTGCCCAAGAGAAGTCCGAGTTCCAAGTGGTGAATCTCTCGAGGGCCTAGAACTTGAACCGTTCTGGTATCCAGCTGAGGGAGGAACATCCCGTAGTGCTCAGGCTCCAAGCCGATCGCGATAGCCGCTAGAACGCGCGGGACAAACCGCCTCGTCTGCCGAGGAAGCCGGTGATAGATCTTTCGAAACGCGTTCGGATTGGACCTGTAACGAGCGTATCTTTTTCCAGGACCGTAGTTGTAATCCACCAGGACCAGTTCCAGATTCGAACTAAAATCCCGGACCAGGTCTTTGAGGTATTCGAGCTGTTTCTCGGTCGATTTGACGACGTCAAAATAGTCTCCACCCCGCAAACCGTACCTCTTTCCGGCCCACTGCATCTGCCAGATTCCCTTGGCGTGGGCGGACGAGACGCTATAGTTTCGAAAAAGACTCTCCTGCATTCCCAGGCCAAACCCGAACTCGATAGGAATTCCCACCTTTTCGTACCTTGGCCGGATGATGTGTTCCAGAAACTGAAATCTGCTGACACTGCCGAGAAAAGACGATCTACCGTCCGTGAGCCAGTAGAGGATCTCTCGTTTGACATCTACGCGGTCGCTAATATGTTCAAAAAAATTTCCGACTATACCAAAAGGTCTTCGAGTAACGCTCTGAGAGTAAAGCCTGTACGAATCACCTACGCCATCTGGGCCAGCGCTCGAAGAAGTCGAGAGACCTTCTCCAACTGTAGAAGTACCAGGATTGTTCTGCCCGACCACTGCACCCAAAGTTTTAGAACTACTCCGTTGTCCAGCTACAAAATCTTTTCGGGCTGTTGCAAACCCGACGCCTGTTGTCAGTGCAGTTGTCGTGTATCGTAAAAGCTGGCGCCTTGAGATATCCTTCATGACATTGACTTAATCAGATGACAGACAATAATACAATTCTATCTTTCCCACTTATACCTTTTAAAACGTAAAGCGGAAATTTTCAAGTCCCTAATAGTGGGTGGTTCCAGTGCCGCAGGTCGCGTTGTAAGCTGATTTCTCGCCAACGATGCAAGGGTGCTCTGTGATGAGGAGAAACACCGCGTCCATCAACCAGAAACCACTGGAACCCTTCGGATTGTGGCAGCGTGGATCCGTCTGCCATTTCATGTCTTCTCGACGATGACCCGCCCTCCTCCCAGGGAGCTACCCATCGACTAGAAATTCACCTCTGTGATGTAACACCTAACCTTCCTTTCCAACTCTTTAAATTTCAGTTGTTTATACTGGTTTGGGGATGTTTAGATGACTCGGCTGGATTTATTTCAATTTCAGAATCCTTTAATGCGAATAGTCTTAGAACTTAGTAGGGCACTGTCAGAGGAAAGTCGCAAGGACTGAGTTCTCCACCGACGACAGGGAATTAGGCCGCCCCGAGCTGACGCCACTGGGCGAGTGCGGCTTCGCGGTTGAGCTTGAAATTGTCTCGTGAGCAGAGGTGTCGTGTCTGGTTGAAGTGATTGTAAACGGAAGAATGAACGGTGGCGAATTTCTGGAGGCTTTGCATCCGCCTGAAACGGAGCATGGCGTGTTCTCGTCGCCGGAACGGCAGGTGTGAATTCTCCGCACGATTGTTCAGCCAGCGGCCGGCTTGTTGCAGACCGAATCCGCCCAGTTCGCGCAACGCCGCTCGGTAAGACCTCAGCCGATCAGTGATGATCGCATCCGGCCTGCCGTAGCGCTTCATTAGTTTCCTGAGGAATTTCAAAGCGGCTTCGCGGTCTCTCTTCTTCGAGACAAAGGCCTCAAGCACCTCGCCTTCCTGGTCGACGGCTCGCCAAAGGTAATGACCTTCGCCGTTGATCTTCACGAACATCTCATCGAGGTGCCACCGCCAACCCGAAAACGCGCGCATTCGATCCATCCGCTTCTTGCGGATCTCGGCGGCTAAGATCGGGCCGAACCGGTTCCACCAGAACCGGATCGTCTCGTGGCTCACCTCGATCCCACGCTCGTGAAGAAGGTCCTCGACATCACTGCCAGGCGGATGATCTCGGGCGAGGTCTTGAAATAGCGAAAGGGGTTCTTCATCCGAAGACACTACAAGGCGCATCTCGCCGACTCAAGCCAGTTTCCTCTGACAATGCCATCGGCTGAGGTCTTACCGAGCGGCGTTGCGCGAACTGGGCGGATCCGGTTTGCAACAAGCCGGCCGCTGGCTGAACAATCGTGCGGAGAATTCACACCTGCCGTTCCGGCGACGAGAACACGCCATGCTCCGTTTCAGGCGGATGCAAAGCCTCCAGAAATTCGCCACCGTTCATTCTTCCGTTTACAATCACTTCAACCAGACACGACACCTCTGCTCACGAGACAATTTCAAGCTCAACCGCGCCGCCGCACTCGCCCAGTGGCGTCAGCTCGGGGCGGCCTAATTCCCTGTCGTCGGTGGAGAACTCAGTCCTTGCGACTTTCCTCTGACAGTGCCGTAGAGAGCGCTTCAGAAACTGACGGCGTGTAGCAGGTTGTTTTGGCATCCCGAATTCCTCCGGCACACATAAGCAGCTCAGCATATCAATGTCAACCATTTCAACGGAAAGATGACCAAAGAACAGTTGACGCAAGGTTGGAGGGCTGATAGGTTTTGATCATTACGACTTCAAACTACTAAATCCCCACGGGAGAATTAATTTGCAGTTCGGAATACATTCCAGGTTTCACGCGGACTCAGTAGATCTGGCAGAGTTCGCTGCCAGGTGCGACGAACTAGGATTCGAGTCTCTCTGGCTACCTGAACACACGGTTATCCCCGTGAATCCTTCGGTTGGTCCCCCTGACCCGCGTCAATCAGTTCCAAGTGGGCAAAATGGTGTACCGGGTGTGCCAATTCCCGATTCCTATCTACTCATGGTCGATCCTATAATTGGTCTGACGATTGCCGCTGCTGCGACAAGGCGACTTCGTCTGGGTACCGGCGTGTGCCTGATTCCGGAGCACCATCCAATAGATCTTGCAAAGCGCATCTCCTCGCTAGACTTGTATTCAGACGGACGGTTCATCCTAGGTGTGGGCGTCGGGTGGCAACCTGAAGAAACCGCGGCTCTGGGCGGGGACTTTGAACACAGATGGGTGCAGACCAAAGAGTCCATTACGATCATGAAGAAACTATGGATGGAAGATGAGCCGGAGCATAAGGGGAACTATTACCAGTTCCCACCGCTCAGGTTCCATCCCAGACCCGTCCAGAAGCCAAGACCACCGATCCTGCTGGGGGGCAGATCAAAGTGGGTGTTCAGACGAGTGGCGGCATGGGCAGATGGCTGGGCGCCATGGATGATCAGCCCGGACGATCTGGCAATCGGACAACGTGAACTTGACCGGGAATGCGAACGTGTAGGAAGGGACCCCACGACAACGACAATAACGGTATTTTCGAACAAATCCAACCGTTGGAAAGTCAGGGACTATGTGGAAGCTGGAGCTGATCGAATTGTGTTCACGGTGACGTCTACCCCTGACCAGGATCCGTTCAGACGGATAGAAGAAATCGCAAAAACCGAGGGGCTATGACCTTGATCAAGGGGTGAGATGCGTACCAAGAATGACATCAATCGGCTCACAATTGCCGCCGAACAAGGAATGGCTAGTGCCCAGGCCACTCTGGGTGAGATGTACCATGAAGGACAAGATGTCCCACAGAACTACAATACTGCGTTCAAGTGGATCAAACTTGCTGCTGAACAGGGACATGTCGATTCCCAGGTCAATCTGGGTTGGATGTACGAACAAGGAGATGGTGTACCACAGAATTACAAGGCTACGATCAAGTGGTACAAACTTGCTGCTGAGAGGGAACATAAAGGGGCCCAGTGGCATCTGGGTAGGATGTACTACGAGGGAACAGTTGTCCCGCAGAACTACAATACCGCGTTCAAGTGGTTTAAACCTCTTGCTGAGCAGGGAGATAAAAGTGCCCAGGCCTATCTGGAACGAATTGGAGAGTTTACCCAGAGCGATGTAGAGGGAGATCACAACAAGAATGACTCAGCTCGGCCAACGGAACCCGAACCAGTTCACACAGACGGTAAAATACGAAACGGATACCCCGCCGCGGCCAGCTTCACTGACCGCATGATTGGAGCCAGTAAGCTCGATGTCAATACCTATGAAGAGGTTGAGGCAGACACCACTGCCTTAGGCCAGGCTATGGGCGTGGTAATGCTGTCCAGTGTGGCGACTGGAATTGGCTTCGCGAGCCAGCAAAGTGCACCTGGTTCTCTAATCACAGCAGCAGTCCTTACCGCTTTGTTCGGTTGGCTCTTCTGGGCTTGGCTGGCCTACTTCATTGGTACCCATATCTTACCCTCACCACAAACAAATGCCGATTGGGGCCAGTTGCTACGGACGACGGGTTTTGCTGCTGCTCCGGGAGTGCTCCGTATTTTCGCCATTGTGCCTGCCTTACAAATGCCAGTGTTATTCATCACGAGTATTTGGATGCTAGCAACTTTCATCGTTGCCGTCCGTCAGGCCCTCGACTACCCAAGTACCTTGCGGGCAGTGGGGGTTTGCGTCATTGGTTGGCTTCCCTTTACTGTTCTCATCTTAGTTCTCCATGGCCTCTTCCGCTAAATTCGAGGCAACCTCCCGACTTTCTGAATGTCCCCGACATCTAACATTTCGGAAATCTCTACCTGACCGGAATCTAGAGCTGAAGACATTGGTCGCTTCGCAGGACCAAAGAACAGTTGACTCAAGGCTTGAGAGAGAACTATTCAACAACCCTCAAATCTCTATACACACTGAAGTCCCACGAACCTTCAGGGCCTCTGGATAGAGATTTCTGCACCAAGAACACTGCCCGGCACAAAAATTCTGCTCCATAACAGGCTCTTTATAGAGCCACTACCAAGGCCATGAAATTACCGTAACAACTGAAGTGAAGACAGTTGGAGAGAAGGGAAAATGAGGGGGTACATCACGGAGAGAAACTTACTGGAATTAACTTTCCTATTGATCTAATTCAGCCCGCCCACCAGTTGGTTTCGGAGGACTCACGGCCAAATCTCCCAGTGATTCAGAAGTTTGCGGATTTAAGAGCACCAGGCCTGTCCCAACACTCGCAAGAATTACTCCAAAGGCTAGGACCAAGGGATAGGAGATAGTGACTGGTGTTTCTAGGGTTATGGTACGGGTCTTCCACACCTTGTTTCTCATAGGCCAGTTTTCCCCTAGATACTCCTCCTCCTCATACTTGCCTTCTCGCAGATACACGTTCATGTTACGAATGTTTTCCAGCAAGCCTAGCCGTGGCTCATACCCTGATGTGAACCCGAAAGAGATCATCGGGAGTGAAAGGCCAATAATTATCAAGACAATGCCGTATTTTACTTTTATGTTCATTCGCTAATCTCCAATGTCTATTTGGGATTTTGGCCAATCTACTTTCAGAGATACTACTACTGTAAAACAACTCCTAGCAAGAAACAGTCCGGATAACTTGATCAGCGTAAAGCTGGTCCAGGCCCACCTAGGACACGCCCGACTACATACGACGGCGAATACTTACGTACACGCCGGATGACCTAAGCCATGGCTCGATGCTGCCGAGACCTTCAAATGGAACATGCTGCAGATAGTGGCCGCGCATGATGTATTTCTAGATGACTAACGATGAAATATTGTATCTGCTGTGCAGTCTTAATGCACCTTTTGCACATCTTCGTTGGGTCATCAACCTTTCCCCAATGTGGGTAATCCCACCTAGAGTTCCACTTCAGTACCATCAGGGTCAACCAGCGTATATCCTTCAATAGACATGAGATATTTTCTCCAAATTAAATCGTTTCCGGTTGATAAGTCCCTAAGGCGGAGGAGCATAGGGATGTAACTGAACAGTCGTGCCCTGACAGCGATGCTAGCATGTCTTAACGTCCTAATATGACAAAGCTCAGGTCTGTTAATTTACTCTATATTACCATTTAAAGACCTATTATATCCTTATTATCGTTAAAATAAAAATATAAAAACCTATAATTTGCAATAATAGACCAATTATAACTTATATTTTACCATACATATATTATACGCCTATGGTATGTACGTGCGAGGAACTGGGATTTCGAACAGCTACTCCTGGACGGTACCCAGGTGATCCCCACCCCGTGAGGGTGGCACGCGATAATAAGAAACTCTAGTCGCAGAGATTTTTTCAATTTTGCCCCGGAACCAGTTGCAAAAAAACTTGGACTATGGTCGTGTGCAACTTCAACTCATGGAGGTGGGGATGGAACTTTCATTTTTTTTGGCGAAGGTTTGGGGGCTTTTCCTGGTCATTCTATCTTTTGCGGTCCTGTCTAACCGAAAGCATCTCTCCAGAATCATAGAGGAATTTTCCCGAAGTTTCGTGTCGATATTCTTCTCGGGTATCATCGCACTCGTCCTAGGACTTCTTATGGTCGTAAGCCACAACATTTGGAGCGCTGATTGGAGAGTAATCATTACTATCTTGGGGTGGATAACTTTGCTGAAGGGAGTATCTCGTTGTCTGTTTCCACATAACATATCTCAAGTGGCAAGCATGTGGTCAAAGTCATATACGTCTTGGTGGGGAGGGAAACTTATTGTTGGAGTTATCATTATCATTGCACTCGGGGTCTACCTGACGTACGTAGGTTTCTCAGCACAAGTTTGGTGACCAACTATCCTTAAACCATTATAAAAACTGAAGTTGACAAAGTTGATGAGGGGGATGAGGTGGGGCATCATAGGGATGAATTCCCAAGTTAATCCCTAATGTTTAGTTTTCTCGCTTTTCTCGCTGCTTTTCTGACTGGGCAAGCTTTCCAAGTCTTCAGCTATTTGTTTCACATAGTACTGGGCTTCGGCATGTCCCTGTTCCGAAGCACGTTTGTACCACCTGATCGCAGTTTCGTAGTTCTGTGGGATCCCTTCTCCATCATAGTACATCCAACCCAGAGCAACCTGGGCACGGACATCTCCCTGTTCAGCAGCAAGGGTGAGCCACTTGATCGCAGCCTTGCAGTTCTGTGAGACACCTTCTCCTTTGCGGCACATAAACCCCAGATTGAACTGAGCACTGACATCTCCTTGTTCAGCAGCATATATGAGAGCGGCAAGGGTGAGCCGCTTGATCTCAGTCTCGGAAGCTATCGGATAAAAGAGCACCAGGCCTGCCCCAACACCTACAAGAACAAAGCCAATGGCTAGGAGCAGGAAATAGGAAATAGTGAGTCTATTTGCCCAGTACCCGGAAGGGTACTCCCCAACGTAAGTGTCTTTCACCAGGACCACTTCCATATTACGGATGCTCCACAGCAAGCCTAACTGTGGATCATACCCATCTGTTAACCCGAAAGAGATCATCGGGAGTACAAGGCCAATGATTATCAGGATAATGCCACATTTTCTTTTTCTGCTCATTGATAATATCCAATGTCCAATTCGGATCTGGGCCAATTTACTTGAAAGATACCCCTAGTAGTAGAGAGTACCTCCAGTCGATGGCGAGCCCCAAGATATCCCCACCATGTAGCAGGTGAACGCTACTCAGTCAACTCCATCTAGACTTCCTAGAACCACCTGGCCTTGTTCACTACGTTCCTCAATGGCTTGCCTTCGTTGAACCGGATGCAATTGTCCAAGAACAACTTGGTGCGTCTTTCTTCCAGGTAGGGCCCCATACCAGCCACATGAGGTGTAATCAAGACACCAGGAATGGCCCAGAGTGGATGATCTGAAGGCAAAGGCTCAGTCTGGAATACGTCCAGACCAGCACCAGCTAGCTGCCCTTGCAGCAGTGCGTCCACCAGGTCATCTAGAATGACAGTGGCTCCCCTTCCGATGTTAATGAAAAAAGCACTGGGCTTCATCAGTCGAAACTGGTCTTTGGTAAACATGCCCTGAGTCTGAGGAGTTTCAGGAACGGTTACAATGACAAAGTCCCCTTTAGGTAATACCTCGTTGAGGGATTCTGGTCGGTGCAACTCCCGAACGCCAGGAGGAGCTTCGGGCACCCGAGGGTCCACTGCAATTAAAGTCATGCCGAACTGCGTGCATAGCCGAGCGGTTGCTCCACCGATACCCCCGATCCCTACGATCACTGCTGTGGAGTCGGGGAGATGGATAGTTTGGTAACCAGGACTCCATTCTCGCTGGAATTGCTGGGGGATGTACACGTGCAATCCTTTGGCGAAAGCGAGAACGAACGACATTATGTGAGCACTGATGTGATCGTTATATATATCTCGCGTGTTAGTCACCACCACATCGCTGTCTATCAGCGCCTGATAGTAGTAACCGACCCTGGGACCCGCCTGAGGACAGGCAACCCACTTGAGGTTCCTAGCCTTTTCAAAGAGTTCGGGGACTATATTACCGAATGCGGCGTCGACCTCTTCTATGACCTCCATGGCTTCCCCAACTGAGCGGGACAGATTTACCTCGATGTCGGGTATAGCCTCCCTCAACTTCTCAGGCCAGTCATTAATGTACTCTAATTCACCCTGTTCAGCTGGGTTCAGTATCAGTAGGTTAAACCCCATAGTATCAGTCCTTTCTAGTAAGCAGGTTTTGGAGGCAGTTTAGGTAGTCGGGGCAAAATGAGGTGGTAAATCACAGGGGTAAATTCCCAAGTTAATCTCTAATGTATAGTTTCCTCGCTTTTCTCGCTGCTTTTCTGACTGGGCAAGCTTTCCAAGTCTTCAGCTATTTGTTTCACATAGTACTGGGCTTCGGCATCGTCCTGTTCGGCGGCACGTTTTAACCAGTCGATTGCAGTCTCATAGTTCTTTCGGACACCTTTTCCATGTTTGCACATCGCACCCAGCATGTACTAGGAATCGGCATCTCCCTGTTCAGCAAAAGGTTGCCCTCCTTCGATGCAGTCGCATAGTCTCTCCACCTGTAAGCCTCTCATCCCTTCTGGAAATCAGTAGAGCACCCAGGATTCCCAGCCAAAAAGATCAAGAGCAGATCGGGAAGGAGTAGCAGTCGTTTCATAAGGGAATGATGGCAAACAACCGACGAACTCGGAAGTTTGGATGTAGTTGACCTGAGCGTCGTGGGACTGTTCCTCCCTCCTTGCTCCTCGGTTCGTGTCACCTGAAGTGTCTATGCTGACACCAGAACAATTGCCCTGCGACTAGGCCCACCTGTAACCGGCCACCTCACGAGCGGACCCCTACAGGTTGGGGGCTGATATCCTAGTCGTGGGGCTGTTTCTCAGTATTCGGTATGCGCATGAGCAAGAAACGTTTTTGTTGTTGTACGAGATCCGTGTGTTCTTCTGACGCAAGGAGGATGGTTCGATGAAACGAGTTCATTTTACATTGATTGCTGCCATATTAGCCTTGGCGACCTACCCGTTGGTCATGGCCCAGGGCGACGATGGCTATAACGAGTGGCTGGTTCCTCCAATTGACAGTCAAACTAAGAATCTCCCGGCTGGTACCGTCGGTAGCCCCGGATCGGAGTTGTTATTTATCCTGGACACGGGGGTCGACGCGGATAGCCTTTTCGGAGATGACGACGACTTTGAGTCCGACGGGGTCAGCGAACTCGGGGGTATCACCGAGCCGAACTTCCAGAACTATATCAGCGTAACGAACACCAATCCGACTGAATCGGTCACGGTGCACTTCCGTTACTTCAACTCCAGCTGTTCGGATATTATCGACTTCTTGGTGGTTTTGACCTGTAACGACACCATGCTGATCGATCCATTCGATTTCGTCATTCCCGGGACTACTGTGAACGTCGAAGAGAGGTTCTTCGGCAGCACAACCGGTGGAGTCGGCGTTAATGCGATACCGGCTTCAGAGTTTGGCGACGGACGCTTCTTGTTGTTTGTCGTGGCTGCTGGGGATCCAATCGACGCGACCGCCGCGGAAACACATACTGCGATGACGGCGGATGACGACATTGCCGATTGGTGGTTTCCCAGGGAGCTAGTGGTTGAAAAGTGGGGAAGCGAAGATTCCGATTAGTTTCCGGACTGTGCCAGCACGACGGATGTCGATCACGTGGGAGCAGAAACGGGTGCTGGTGACGATAACTTACACGTCTTCAACGCCAGCGCAATCGCGTTTGACTACCTGGTCGGTATTATGACTACTGCCGTTCCGACCGGTCTCTTAGTAGGCGATCTGCCGGACACCGCCAACGATTTAGCTTATGGCGTGGCAGCCTGGACGCGACCTTCTGTCGATCTCTGCGAGAGTGTAGATGACTCCGATGTTTCCTATTGGGGTGCGGCGGATGGAGATCAGATTCAAGCTCCTACGCATGCGGTCCTAGCTGGAAGCGAGGACATTGATACTGGCGACGGTACAGATATAACTAACTACTATTACCTGCGCAACGAAGCGCACGGTGGAGATACCTGGCCGCTCTTAGCCACGTCAGACGTCGACGGCGATGACGAAGACGAGGTAGTGGGTGCACTCTCCTTGGGAGGGGCTCTGAACTGGACGCTCTTCCCCATTGAGGGGACGGTAAGCGGAGTTTTGCCGAGTCAACAGATGGTGAATTTCCTATCAGCGGTTGATGACTATAACGGTTCGGGGAACCCTACAGGAGCCTTTACGGATCGTGCTTACGGGGTTGACGCGGCTGACACCTTCTATTATCCCACTGTGTTCAACAATGATGAGGATACCTTTACTCCCGAAACACCTGAGTGTGAAGAGGAGGAGGAAGCCGATGACGAGTTGGTGAGCCCTGGAGTTCCGGCAGTCGATCCGGAGCCATGCGAAGACGCAGATCCAGACATCGAGTTTATGGTTCGCTGCATCAACGCCTGGTCATTCACGGGTGATCCAATTGACTTCGTGTCGACCGGCGACGTCACCGACGGCGATCCTGTCGCGGCTGGCGCCACTTGTAGTGGGCTTTTTGGTGACCTCACGGAATATCCCTTCCAGGATTCAGATGCCTACACGTTAGTTACCAATCTTGGTAGCTTCTCGGTAGAGGATCTGTTGGCCTTGGGCGGAGCCGAGTTAGAGGCTTTTCTGGACGAGCCAGTGGTGGTCGGAGGGCCTGAGTTGGGTCCCGGTCGGGTGCGTTTGAACCGTCGTGTCACAATTCTAACGGAGCCTGCTGCTTACGATGGTTCCAGGCCGACATTTATTACTCTGGGTCAGAATATTACCCGCTTTGAGGGCTTCGGTATGTCGATCTGGCTGCCAGTGTCGGCTACTGACTTCACCGATGTCGACTAAGCTCCTCGCTTAGTCTGACTCAAGCGACAAAAAAGGGGGGAAGCAGAGCGCATCTGTTTCCCCCCTTTCTTTTTTGTAACCTTTTGGAGTCAGAGATCCTTTCATTTTGAAAGTGCACAGAAAGTGCACTCCTACCATTATTGACAGGCACTAAGATAAATAATCACCCAGTATCCGGATTCAGTTCAGTGAGATGAAGCGAATTGTCGTTGCCCTCGTTTTTTCCGCCTGCGTCGTAGTAGATCCCACCCAAAAAGAACTGAGCAAGGATATTTCCCTGTTCAGCAGCAAGTGTGAGCTGCTTGATGTCATTCTTGGTAGGCATCTAACCCCTTCTGGAAATCAGTAGAGCACGCAGAGAAACTTTCTAGAATCAAACTTCGCTCAAAAACGCATCCTGCGCTCTGAAACGGCAGGTAATCACAGTCTCTCTTTTGGATCCGATTGATCCGATTCAGCATGCCCACCAGTTAGTTTTAGAGTCTAACTTGGTAATAGCTCGTCGTTACTGCTCAAGCATTTATGTCCTTCTTGTTACTAATATTTGCTGGTATTTGGGTATTTTTACACACCAATTTACCCACCAGATTTGCGACTATCGACGTAGCGTTGTACTTTCACTTCCTCGACATCCCCGATGTTATATTCTAATTCTCTGTCATACATGAGATGTGTTCTCCAAATTAGATCTCCGCGTGGGGTATGTAACTGAACAGTCGAACCCTGACAGTAATGCTAGCGTACCTTAACGCCCTAATATCATAACACTTAGACCTGGTGTCATTTACGAAACTACACACCTTCGTATATTCTTTTGGCGCCCTGGCTGGCCGGAACCAGTGCTGAATGTATTGGTTCTCAGCCTCTTGACTCATTTAATCAAGATCGGAGCGGATGACGAGAGAATGGTTGACCCAAGGTTGGAAGGTTGATAGGTTTCGATCATTCATAATAGGGAGGTCGGCGGGACTCATAGCCGAAATTGATGTGAGGAATGCCGGTTAAGATTAATTAGGAGAGGACCATAGGTGGGAGGAGTTGAACGTTATGAGTGACATCACGATGCAGCAGGCACGGGCGGCGATCGATGCGGCTCGCAGAAAGTCCGATGAACTGAGTGTGAAGATGAATATTGCGGTTGTCGATGCCGGGACGAATCTAAAGGCATTCGCGCGAATGGATAGCGCGTGGCTAGGATCGATCGACATCGCAATCAAGAAGGCCCGTACAGCGCGGATGTTTGACATGAACACAGGCGAGATCGGCACGCTGTCGCAGCCTGGCGGTTCGCTGTACAACATCGAGCACTCGAACGACGGTCTGATCACTTTTCCAGGCGGGGTGCCGATCAAGAACAGCACTGGCCAGATCATCGGGGCGATCGGCGTGTCTGGCAGCACCGTTGAGAACGATCACTCTGTGGCAACGGCAGGGGCTGAGGCGGCGGTGAGCTAGGGCCGAAGTAGAACCTGATAGAATTCGAATAGCTACTTCTTCGGAGCTGTCTACAGCCCCGAGGGGGCGACATACAATAGCCAGAGGTGAAAGCCCCTGGAGTCAGGGTTCTGCTGAGGAGCCCTAGAGGGGCGGTACAACATCTAAGGAAGAAGAGATGCATCATTTCAACAGGGGAATTGGCTCCGAAGAGAGTACCTGCAGCACACTGTAGTCGGTTCCCTTGTCTGTAGCCTGACACGGAGATGGACCCAGTTACTAGCCGCACAGAGTTCGGCGACATACGGTTATGACCTCTTGATCAAGGGAGGCCGGGTCGGCAGGAGCCTTTACATTCCCGGGACTACACCAGTACGTGATCAATGTGGTGGATACCCGGGTTTACGCACTACTGAACATTTCCATCATCGGCCAGTCGACCCTCTCTTTAGATAACCTACACGGAGAGTTGCTGGAGCTGCGCTACGCCAACCCCAAGCTGGCCATCTAAACCATCGAGAAGAATCGTGACGTGATCCTGGGTATCAAGATTCGGTTGGGGCAAATCATGACCGACGGGAATGACCTGGAAACACTGGGCCTGGCAAGGGAGGCCGCCGATGTCGTTCGGCTTCCGCTCATGGTACACCCGGGGGGTCTGACGCCTATGAAGGACATCCTCGGCATGCTCCGGAAGGGGGACGTGATTACACACACATTTCACGGTCTTGAGGAAAGCATTCTGGACGCAAGGGGCCGCGTGCTACCGGCAGTGAGAAAGGCGGTGGAACAAGGGATACATTTCGACGTCGGGCATGGGGCGGGGAGTTTCTCCTTCGACATAACCGAGAAAGCACTTCAGCAGGACTTGCTGCCGGGCACGATTTCCAGCGATGTTCACCAATTCAACGCGAACGGCCCCGTCTTTGACTTGGCCACCACCAACCCCGCAAACACCCTGGGATTCCCCCAGGGGCTGGGCACGCTATGCCCTGGTGCTGAAGCCGACGGGGCCGTCTTCTCGCTTGCCGAAGGAGATTTTTAATTCGTGGATGCCGAGGGAGAGAAGCGAATTGGACACCGCAAGCTGATTCCCGTGGCAACTGTTAAATCAGGAAAGATCTACGGTTCGGCATCCATTCCTGTCGCTCACTTGTAGAAAGTCTACCGGGAGAGAACAGGAGGAAAATATGTTTGTGGGAAATTTCATTTGGTTTATTAGCATTGCGATCATGGCTATAGGAACGACGAGGGGGGGGTACTTGAACAGTCGTACTCTGATAGCGATGCCACACGTCTTAGTTCCCCTACTATGGACCACCCAGGGTATTTCCCCCCCGGGGGAGAACAGACGGTAATAAGAGACACCAGTCGCAGAGAGTTTTTTCAATATTCCTCCTACATACAAACTAATCAAGAATACTGAAACGTTGATAAACAGGGATTCCCAAGGATCACGGGAGGATAAACGCGCCATAATTATGTCACCTTAACGGATGTGGCGGTTGAGCGTTAGCTAATCAGTAGAGCTAGAAGTATTGTAAACACTGCATCTGACAGATTAAGAGAGGACAGGTTAAGGGAAAAAAGGGGTTAAATCATGCAGAGAATTCCCAAGTTAATCCCTAATGTATAGTTTTCTCGCTGCTTTTCTCGCAGTGCTCAGTCAACTCATCCAGACTTCCAAGTTCGTCGGTTGTCTGCCATCATTCCCGTATGAAGCGACTGCTCGTCCTTCTCATTCTGCTACTGACCCTCTTGGTTGGAAACCCTGCGTTCTCTGCTAATTCCCAGAAGGGATTAAAGGCTTACCAACAGAGAGACTATGCAACTGCGTTAAGGGAGTGGAAACCTCTTGCTGAACAAGGACATGCCGATGTCCAATACTTGTTGGGTTTGGCGTACTACCACGGAGAAGGAATATCACAGAACCACAAGACTGCGTTCAAGTGGTACAAACTTGCTGCTGAACAGGGACAGGCCAGTGCCCAGCACATGCTGGGTCGGATGTACTACATCGGAGAAGGAATACCACAGAACTTCAAGGCTGCGATCAAATGGTACACACTTGCCGCTGAACAGGGAGATGCTGATTCCCAGGTCACTCTGGGTCAGATGTACAAGGCCGGACTGGGTGTCCCAAAGAACTACGAAACTGCAATCGACTGGTTAAAACGTGCCGCCGAACAGGACGATGCCGAATCCCAGTACAATCTGGATTTGATGTACGACCAAGGAGAAGGTGTCCCAAAGAACTTCAAGACTGTAGTCAGATGGTACACACTCGCTGCTGAACAGGGACAGGCCAGTGCCCAGTACATGCTGGGTTTGATGTACGGACTAGGAGAAAGAACGGTACAGGATTATGTCTATGCCCATATGTGGTTAAGCATTAGTGCATCGGAAGGGGTTAAGGATGCGGTGAAGAGCCGAGAGATAGTTGCGAGGAAAATGACTCCTTCACAAATCGCAAAGGCACAACAACTGGCCAGTGAATGTGTAAAGAAGAACTACAAAGGGTGTTGAGAGAAAGACCTTTTGCCTCAGTATCAGGAGGAATTAGTGTCATCTGAACTGTCAAAAAAGCACCGCTAGCTAATAGATCAAATCAACAAAATAGACAACCGGATATTCCAGATCAGGCATACTCTGCGGGACATGCCGACCCCTGCGCAACAGATAGCTCTTCAGGAAATTAAGAAGTTGAAACGTGAGAAACTCTCCCTTGAAGAACAGTTTGTGGAAATTAAAATCCTCTTAGCCCTAGTTGCCAGACCTCAGGAGCCCTGAATGGCCCCCCAAATTGTTAGAATGGTTTCTAATTGAAAAGGCCTGGATAGTTTGACGAGGCGAAAAGTAGGATCTCTGTCGATCCTGTCTGCCGAGTGGCTTAAATCGACAGCGCTGACAGGAGGGCGCGCATTGTGACTGATCCAAATCTGACGAAACATAGAAGAGCATTTCAGGAAAAAATCCGTAGAGAGTGGGAAAACCCCAATCAGAGGAAAAAAAAGATTGATCAGTACAAGAAGATCGGTGACCCAGATCTGGAGTCAAAAGTTACCCTCGATCTAAATGAGTGGAACCGCTTGATGGAAAAGAGAAAAAGGCGGTTCAACGAGGCAGTCGATGAGATGCTCGCTGGGAACGATTTTCCGAATGGTCGTTGGGAAACCCTCACCGCTATGACTTTGGGAAATTGGACTCAAGGATTGAGCCACAAAATGAGAAGAAATTGGCTTTTGGAATTCAAGGAGTGGGGGAATCGCTATTTTTCGGGAGACGTGTTCATCACCTATGAAGACCTATGCTTTCCACCAGACTACCGTCCGCAGAAAGTACCTTCGCTTCCGTGGGTGGAGGATTTATTGATAAGCCGACCCTTCAGCAGAAAAAAGGGTTAAATCAAGCAGAGAATTCCCAAGTTAATCCCTAATGTATAGTTTTCTCGCTGCTTTTCTCGCTTTTCTCGCTTTTCTCGCAGCTGTTCTGACTGGGTAATCTCTCCCTGTCCAATTTCTTTCAGATAGTACTGCGCACTGACGTGGCCCTGTTCAGCGGCAAGTGTGAGCCATTTGATCGCAGTCTCGTCATTCTTTGTGACACCTTCTCCGTCGTAGTACATCCAACCCAGATTGTACTGGGCATCGGCATGTCCTTGTTCAGCGGCAAGTGTGAACCACTTGATCGCAGTCTTGTAGTTGGGTTGTCCCAGTTGTCCCAGTTCAGATTGTCCTAACAAGTACATCCGACCCAGATTGTACTGGGCATCGGTATGTCCCTGTTCAGCAAGAGGTTTCCATTCCTTCGACGCAGTCGCATAGTCTCTTCGGTTGTAAGCCTCTGATCCCTTCTCGAAATCAGCAGAACACGCAGGGTTTCCAACCAAGAGGGTCAGTAGCAGAATGAGAAGGACGAGCAGTCGTTTCATACGGGAATGATGGCAGACAACCGACGAACTTGGAAGTCTGGATGAGTTGACTGAGCGTCGTTTACCTGCTTCAGGGTGAGGATGCCACTGGGAATTCTCTATTGACTTACCTCCTCATTTTATCCTCTCACCCCTTCTCTCCAACTGTCTACGATTCAGTGTGGCTACAGTAGTTTCAAAACTTTGGTAAGAGCACTACAGAGAGCCTGTCATTGAGCAGAATTTTGTACAGTGTGCATGTGGGTGTGGGATTTTTGAACGCGAATGCACCATTACCAGAGTAGAGTTTCTCTGGAGACGAATCGAGTCACCTTTTGCAAAGGTGCCGGAGGAAAAAGCTGACTGGTATCTTTTAAACATTTCTTGATATGAGTTCGAAGAGTTTAATATCTACTACAAAAGTTTCTCACAAACTAAAGTCAATCAGTAACGGGCTAGGCCTTGTTTCTCACATTCACTCTAGAATTTATCTCTCTTATAGGCGAGGTTTTTCAGAGTGCATTGATACAAGTCCTAAGTCAAGCCGGACCGCGCAGTTCACCCCACTCCGCAGCCATCGCTTTGCCTATGTGCCTTAACCTAGTGACTTCGCTCTCGCTAAACGGCTTGTAAGCCAAGACCGTATCTACAGCCTTCTTCAGCTCGGAGACATTTTTCATTCCCATAATCGCCACACTGAGACCAGGTATGCTCAGCACGTAGCGCACTGCATCTTGGTAGTAGTTAGAGTCTGAAAGTTTTGCACCTTGACCATCTTGGCCACCCAAAATTTTCATGGCGACGATCCCCAGACCTCGCTTTTTGGCCTCGGAAAAAATAGTCCCTTCGAAGTTGTAAGTGTGACAGTCGACGAAATTCACCGCACACATGACCAGTTCAATGTCTTCTTCCTGGAGAATGGGGAGAGCACGCTTGGGTCTCAAGTGACTAGTCAAGCCGATATGACGTATCACACCCTGTTGCTTGAGATTCTTGAGGCCACTTAGTGCTCCATCCTTGCCGAGCAAAGCATCTAGATCGGGGAAACGATCAGTGCGACCAACATTGTGCAAGTGTACAATGTCAAGGTAGTCGGTTTGGAGTTTCAACAAGCTCTCCTCGACAAACCACACAGCGTCTTGCCTGGAACAGGCTTCGACCTTGGTGACCAACACGAATTTGTCCCGTTTGCCTTTGAGTGCGACCCCGAGTCGCCGTTCCGCCATTTGGTAATTCGGGGCCGTGTCCATGTAGTTAATCTCTACGTCAATTGCCGCATCGATGATCCGGTTGACTTCCTTCTGCGTCATCTCTGGAGTTCCAAAAGGAGCCGAACCTATACCCAGGATACTCACTTCCATACCCGTCTTCCCCAGCTGCCGCCGGGGTAAATGCGATACGGCCCCAACATTTCTCGCGACTGAGGGAACTACCAACATTCCGCCGGTTATGATTGCTGTTTGCCCGAACTGTCTCCTTGTTAATTGTTTGCTCGATTCCGCCATGGCACTCCTCTCAAAACACTCAAAATTAAACAACCTGGCGCTTTGGGAAGCCTATCAGATTGTTTAGTTGGGGTAAATGCTGGTGAAGAACTGCAGCGGGTGGTGGTGTAAAAGTTAAGCACCTCTGGTATCGGTTATCTTCATTATAGTCATGTTGTATCCATAGGCTTCAGCTTGTTCTCCTTCATCCCCTGCCCTGGGGGAGGGACATGAGTTTTCACGGATTCTCCCAGTGTTTTCTTCTGGCTCGTTTCGGACAATCGGCGTCCTAGGGTCCATCTCCACTCGTTTACGCAGAATACGCAAGGAATGTTCAGTCGATATTTCAGTGCTGGATCCCTTCTTCAAGTCTGTTCTCTTTGCATCAAGTTCTACGTCGAGTCAGGTACGCCATTGCCTGGGGACCCTCCGGCAGAGCGCATACTCGCGCTTCCGGCCCATAACGCTTCAGTAGTTGCATGACTGTTTTCCCAATATCGCGACAGGGGGTGAACAGAGCTTTCCTGATTTGCTCATTGGTCAGTCCGTCGCTATAAACAAAGACTTCCGCCTGCATCTGAATCATGGCTTGGATCTGCACCTGCCATTGATCCTGCACGCGAAAGTCCGGCCGAGTTAACATCTCCAGCACACGCCGTGGCGAATCGACTTCGCTGAGTAAAGTCGCATAGCGACCATGATCAGGAAGGCCGTCTTGGCAAGCGGTAGCCATGAGGATTGATCCACCCTCCCGGATGATCTGATTGGCAGCACTCATGCCTTTGACCGACTGATAAAGGTTTTGATCCAGAGGATAGCCGTTGTTGGTCGTGACCACGATCTCAAAAGGGGTGTCTACCGGAACCATGGCGCTCTGGCGCACGAATTCGCAACCCCGGAAATGAGCTTCCAACAGGTCTCCAGCAAATACGGCGGTGATCTGCCTATCTGAGTTCAGTGTCACGTTGAGAATGAAGGTGGGTTTGGTCTGTAAAGCGACTTCGAGCATTTCTTCCCAGATGGGGTTGCCTCTGGTGACTCCCCATGTTGCTTTGGGGTGAGAGATCATATCAGTTCCATGGTTGCTGAGGATGCTCTCCGCTCCTGCCAACGCTGGTAGTACTGCCTTAGGTCCACCGCTGAAGCCGGCAAAAAAGTGAGGCTCAATGAAACCTGTCAGTATGCGAACATCAGCCTCCATATACAGACGGTTAATTCGAACAGGGTGCCCCAGAGAAGTACTGCCCATTGGCAGTAGAAGTGAGTCGTCGTGGACGTCATGCTGTAGACAGCGGTAGTTCTCTACGATGTGGCCGCCCAGCATGCAGCGAAGTTCGGCATCTGTTTGTGGCCGGTGAGTTCCCAAGGCATTGAGCAGTGTGATATCTCCTCTGGCGACACCAGCCGCTTCGAGTTCGGCCAAAAGAATAGGCAACATGCGGTCGTTTGGGGTGGCACGTGTGATGTCGCTGTGGACAACAACCACTTTGTCAGCCGGTTTGACTTTCTGGGCAAGCGAAGGGGATGCAAGCGGCTGCCGCAAGGCCTGTCGAATGGCTTCGACTTCGTGTTTGACCGGAGCCACACACCGGGTTGTGATCACCTCGGTGCAATCGGGCAGGTCGACGCTGAGTCCGTCTTGGCCATAGGCTAGGTTTACCCGCATCGACCTTTTCTGAAGAACAAGCCTCCTGAGCTCATATTTCGCGGATGACGTGATATTGCCGCCGCACACGCTCACGCATGGCCTCTCCTTCCTGTCTTATAAAACACGCCGTGAACTTTACCAGAACACGTGGTGAATCCCTAAGTCAAGACACTTTTAGGTACTGGTGCCTTAGTGTGTTGGTCTTTTAAGCTGCTAGCAATTCCTCAATACTCCATACATGATCCGTAATTCCAGCCTCCATTGCTGGGGTAACCTGCAAAGTTCCGTGAATCCGGCAGAAATTGTAATAGGCGAAGTGCAAAGCTACAGCTGATCTCAGATTCTTTAATCGCTTTGAGAAGCCGTTCGTGAGGCGAGTAAACCGCCTCATGCACATCCTCATGGTGAGGTTCTGGCGCTCCACATGGGACGTGCATACAAAGGCTTTATCTGGATTTCCTTGAATTTCGCTAATAGCCGTCCCGTTAATCCGAGATGGGCTATACCGCTCACGTCCTGTCTCGACCTGGGAACCGTATAGCTTAACCAACTGTGCGTAGTCCACGTCAGCCCCAAAGACTGATTCAGTAGCCTCAATATATGGAACAAAGGCATCGCTGGTCAATTGGATTCTATTTCTGAGCTTTTTCTTCAATCCGTTCATGAATAGGAATGTCGTCATACCGTCCCGCTTTCCGACAGCGAAGGTGGGAACCAGCTTTGTCTCAGGATCAATGGCAACAAAAACATATTGATCACCAAACTGGTGCGGATCTCGGTTGGTTACCCGCTTCTGTTTCTTGCCGACATAGCACCAGATTTCGTCAACCTGAATCTTGATGCTTTCCACGTCCCGGATATTCTCATTCATCGCCCGCCTAGCCTTCTTACCAGCCAGTTCGAGAAGCCGAAGAATCGTTTTCTTTTCCAGTCCGGTAAGCCGCTGAGTGCTTCGGATCGAGCAACCCTCAATTAGACACTTAATGGCCTGGACAGCCTTTTCTGCAGGGATTCTCATGTGATCCAGGGGCTTTCCCTGGGATTCTAAAAAGGTTTTGCCGCACTCCTTGCAACGGTATCGCTGTATCCGTTTTCTGTCTTTACCATACTTACCAGCTCTGATTTCGCAGTCTTGGCAGGTCATTGTGAGCCTTGACCTTTCTACGCAATCGGCTCACAATGGAAGTGCAGGTCACGTGAGCAATCGCGTGAATTGAGGCCCTGCCCAGTGGTTACAGCCACTAGCAGGGCCTAAGATTCTCGGAAGGGGGCGACGGGAATCGAACCCGCAAAAGATCCCTTGCTAAGGAACTACCTTTACCAATCGGTCACGCCCCCACGCCAAACCTAATTTGCTTGACGTGTTGGCGGGGCTCTGGTACGTTGAAAGAAGCCTATCGGGTTTGACATTTGTCTGGCTCGTTGTTTTTAGGTCTTTAGGGCAAGCTCCCGTCCCAAACGATCGCTTGCCCTTTTCTTTTTAAGTTATCTCACTTTTTGGGGATCTTTTGCGGAAACACCAGCGTCCATCTTCCTTCCGTGCTTCCAATTCGCCATTCTTTTCGATTCGCTTGAGTGTTGAATACACAGAACCCAAGAATTTCCCCTTTGTAGACTTGATCGGATAGCCCCCTGCAAGCAATCGATTCCTGACTTCAAGAGGACTTATGAATTCTGATCCGACAATCTGGCGACATCCATCCGTAAGTCCCTGGTTCGAGAACTCTTTTCCATTAACGATGTGCTCCAGTTCTTGGTTCTGTCGCCTTTCCAGGATTCCGATTGTCTTGTCGATGGCATCGACTTCCAATTGGACCTTCTCTAGATCCTGAAGTACCGTTCGCCGAATTCGCTTTAATTCCATCAGAGCATTCATACTCGTTTTCCTCCTCGCATATATAATATCGCAGACTTGTGAGTAGTTGTCAATGCCCAAAAGGAAAAATTCATAGGTAGCTACCTACGAGCGGGGTTGACGCTGAGTTCGGTGCTGGGTTAGTGTATATACGAAAGGGACCGGGAGTGGTTTCCTGCTCGGGGATTTGCATCCTGGGCAGGGGGTTCGATCCCCCCGGCTCCATTCTCTAATTATAACAAGGAAGGCAAAGACAGAGAAAGTACAGGGGCCAACACACTAATACCCCACTACCGGGCATGATGGGAGGAGTTAGAGGGTTTTTCTGGGGAACTTGCTGACCTCGTCTATTTGGGAAAACAGTACTCTATCTCCTTGATGTATTGGCCAGCTGTCTTGGAAAGCTATTAAACAGATTACGGATAAATTCCAACAAGAGTGAATTAGCGAAAACGTTTTATTGGGTTCCTCTCACATTATCCTCTCCCAGTCAACATTGCAGGCAGAAACTTCCTTAGCAACTCGTGGTGAAAGTTCCCGCGCGTCACGTTAGAGTGCTGTGAGCCCAAATGCTAGGCGCTCCGATCGAGGTGATACCGAGTAATTGTCGCGGAAGCTACAGCGGAGACGGGTCCACGCCGCCGTAATCTTAAGGTCGCCAGGGGATTTGCGGGTGCTGGATCGCGCCACCTCGTCATCGCCAATGTCCAATATCGACTCCTCTTCGTGCCTTGCCATCCTTGGCGCACGACGCTACTCGACATTCACCACGAGCTTCTAAGAAAAAGTGGGGTTAACTACAGTTTCACTACAGGAAGGGTCTATTTTAATGACTTAAAGCTGGTTATAACTTAACGTCGTTAAGGAGGATCTATAATAAGATACCTTACTTTCCTAAGGCCTTTTGGTCCTTAACAGTTCTGTTGTTGTCTCAGAGATCAGGCCGGATCCCCAGTTTCGGGCCAATCAAAACACCTATCACCCGGTGATCGAGGTGCTGAAAGAAAAATCTGGCACTGTGACGGACTGGCAGCTGGAGCAACTGAAACAGTTGCCTCTTGAAGCCATCTGGGGAGCAATCTCCAGGCGAGGTTACGGAAGTTTCTACTTTGCTGGTTTCAAATCCTCTCGTCCCGAAGAACGGCTGGTTGGAAGAGCATTGACCATCCGCTACTTGCCGCGGCGACCAGATTTGGAGAAAGCCACAAAGATTCTTGCTCAAGAAGGGGACTGGACAGTTGGATTCAATTCTCGTGCTGCGGAGCAAGCCAGACCTGGCGATGTGCTGGTGGTTGACCTGGCTGGTGGGATTGCGCAAGGGGGTTTTTCGGAGATAATTCAGCACTCGGGGTTAAAATGGCAGGTGCTCGTGGCGCCGTGCTCTACGGTGCCTCCCATGATTTTGGGGAACTGAAAAATCTGGAGGGATTTCCGGTGTTGGCGATAGGGTTTGATCCTCAAGGTGCTCGCCAAGTGGATGTCGACTGGGACATCCCCATTCGGGTTGGTGGGGCCACGGTGCTACCCGGAGACGTGGTTGTTGCCGATGATGAAGCAGTGCTCTTTTTTCCTCCTCACTTGACCAAAAAGGTCATCCAAGAGGCGACCAAGGCAATGGACAAGGAGAACTACGAACGGGCCTTGATCCGTATAAAAGAGCACCGCTTTCGAGATGTCTATCTTTTGAATCCCGAACTACAGGAGAAGTATGAAAAAGAACTCAAGACAAAGTAGAGAGACACACAGTGAAAGTGCAAGGGATAGAAGACAGATCTATGCTGAAGACAGCCGATACCATGCTCATCGGAATCGGTAAATCCAGCTGCGGTTAACTGTTGTCTATTCGTTTGTCTGAAACGACCCCGGGGTTGTTTGCGTAAAGCTAAACATTATGGACGATACATTGTACAGCTACCCGGTGTGGGTGTCCGAACGAGTTGTCAATTCCATTCTGTAGATTGCCAACTCAGGTTTACTATGGTCGAGAAACAACTAGACGGACTCTGTGTTCTCACTTCCATCGTGATTGACGTGTTCAATGTCACAGGACCATCCAAGAGAGAGTGCTATATGGCTTTAGAGCAGTTAGTTTGCCCTGAGTACTGAGGCTCTGGACTGGCGCCCGAAGCAAGGAGGAAAACTATGGAGATGAAAGGAACTGCGGCCTTCGTAGCGTTGTTCGGTCTTTTCTGTTGCACCAAAGCTTTTTCAGAAACAGAAAAAGAGAAGTGGTTCATCAACGGACATCTCGAGGCGGGAATAACCTGGCCTCACAACGAGTTGGGCGTCAACCTTCGACGTCCTGCCCAGTCTGAAACGAATGGATTCGGAGACAACTTTGGCAGATATGCCCTGCGGGGCCAGCTCTTCCTGGGATATCGAGTCAACAGGTGCGCCATTGAAAATGTCTTCGTTGTGGTCAAACCGTACTTTGTTTTCGGGAGGACCATACCTCAACTCGAGTACACATGGTCGTTCCGCTACATCGGACATGTGAAAAACTACGGAGTGGGCATCACTCTTTCCCACGATTGGAAGCTGTATCTTGAGACCCACCGATGGAGGTTCAGAGACAAACTCGCAGTCCCTGCTGATGGGCCCTTCGAACTGCACAACATGTTCGTGGTCAGGAAGGAGTTTGAGCTGAGCTTCTGAAGTAGGCTTTGCATCGAGCGTGGGTGAGGACTGAGGAAGGAAAGAATGGGCCCTCAATGCAAGCATCCAAGTATCTGAGCTTTAGAGAAAATGCTGTGGGCGTTGATGGTAGAGAAAAACCTGAGATGTCGCCAGATGTGAAGTCATTTGTACAACTTTCGCCACACCCAATGCTCCGCCCTGTCCAAGGGCGAAAACACGAGTCAGAAGAAATGCCTTTTCTTCCTCAGAATAAGATTTGGCAGAGCTGTTACCTCCGACCCTGCATTGGCCAAAAGACCTCCCAGAACAAAGGATAATCCTAAAAATCCCAACGCTAGCGCACCCACCAATTCCTCAGAGCGAATTGGTGGGTGTGCTATCTCGAAAACCAGATAAAAACATACGAGCCCAACCAGTACTCTCAACGCTCTTCCCACAATCAGTGGTTTAGTTAAGCTACTCACAATCTCACTAGCAGAGATCTTCGGATTTACACAGCTTATCGACAAGTATGACTTTTCCAGACATCACACCTTTTGTCGCAGCAAGTCCCCGCCTATCACATTTCGGCTACCGCCACCGACCAGAGTATCAGACCCCAGCCTTGGAAGGTGAGCCTAGTCGTAGAGCGGTTATTCTGATGTTAGTATAGACGCTGCAGGTGACGCGAACCAAAAAAATCTTTTCGAATGCCGAACTAACTTTTGACTGAGCAACGTTCACCTGCTGCAAGGTGGGAATACCCTGGGGCTTTCCGTCAACTGGGATGAACTTGTCCCTTTTGAACTAATTTCATTGACACGTATATACGTATAAACGTATAAGAGTCGGTATGATAAAAACAAAATTAACACTAAGTATTCATGCCAAATCAATCGAAAAAATGAAAATTCAGGCGATCAAAGAGAAAAAAACTGTAAGCGAAATTACGGAACATTTGTGGCGCGAATACTTGAGCTCTGAATCTCGGAACACGAAAGGTGGAAGCAGATCTTCATTTGTCATGAACGAGTGGAAATGGGGGATTCGGCAGAGGTAAATAAGTGGGAAGTTTTTACGGGATAGACCTGATTTTGGTGGGTCAAGTATTACCGCAACGGCAAGTCTTGCCGGGAAATTATCTCTGTGATTGACCCCCTAATTTCCCTGCCTCACCCCTCTTTACCAACCTTGTCTACTTAACCTGTCTAGCCGAGAAATCTCCCAGTAGAACGCCATATCAACAGGCATAGGTGGCCTGTCTCCAGTCGGCAAATACTCGGTTTCAGAACAGCCGGTGATGGATTGCCCGGAGATGGTGACGACCCACTCGAAACGAGTTTTGTATCGCACCATGGACTGCAAATTTTCTCGGATTGTGTTTAAGTAGACGAAACTACCAACTACTGTAGCCAATTGAACACCCGTTGCCCCGTTGCTATACTTCCTACATTGACACTGAAAAAGTCAGGAGAAAAAAACCTTGCCAAATAACGCAACATCCCCACAGGGGAAGAATCCAACGCGACTGTTCGAGCCTTTAATTCGGGAGAACGGACGGCTCCGTCCGGCACAATGGGACGAGGCCTTGGATCGAGTTTCCCGCTCGTTTCGAGCCACCGCCGATCGGCACGGTGGCCAATCCTTTGGGCTTTTCAGTTGCTCCAAAGCCACCAACGAGGTCAATTTTCTGGCCCAGAAGTTCGCCCGGGTGGTGATGGGAAGCAACAACATCGACAGCTGTAACCGTACCTGACACGCTCCCAGCGTCGTCGGTCTGGCGACAGTTTTCGGAATGGGTGGAGGGACGAGTTCCTACCAAGAAATCGAAAACACCGACGTCATTATCCTGTGGGGATCCAATGCCCGTGAGACTCACCCCATCTTTTTTCACCACGTCCTGAAGGGACTCCACAGCGGGGCCAAACTGTACGTGATCGATCCGCGCCGGACCAGTTCCGCCCAGTGGGCCGAAGGGTGGTTAGGTCTGGATGTGGGCTCGGATATCGCACTGGCCAACGCCGTGGCCCGCGAGATTATAGCCGCGGGTCTGGAAAATCACGAATTTATCGAGCATGCCACGAGCGGATTTAGGGAGTATCGTTCCGCCGTCAGTCGCTACACGCTTGACTACGCAGAAAAGAAAACGGGAGTTCCAGCTAGCGCTATTCGAGAGCTCGCTCACGTCTACGCCAAAGCTGGAAGAGCCCAGATCTGTTGGACCCTGGGCATTACCGAGCACCACAACGCCGTTGACAACGTGCTGGCTCTGATCAACCTGTCCCTGCTGACCGGTCACATAGGGCGCTACGGATCTGGTCTGAATCCCCTGCGCGGACAAAACAACGTGCAAGGCGGTGGCGACATGGGGGCCCTTCCCGATCGTCTGCCTGGATTTCAGCATGTCGAGAATGACCCGTTGCGCTTGAAATTCGAGAAGGCTTGGGGCGCGAAGATCCCCGCTAAGAAGGGATGGCATCTGAGCGAAATGTTTGAGGCCATGGAGCGGGGAGAGCTGAAGACGCTCTACGTGATCGGTGAGAATCCGGCCCATTCGGAAGCCGATCAGAAGCAGGCTATGCACCGCCTGGAAAAACTGGACACTCTGGTTGTGCAGGATCTTCTTTTGACCAAGACCGGCAAAATGGCTGACATCGTGCTACCAGCCACTGCAGGCTGGTGCGAGAGCGAAGGAACCGTCACCAGCAGCGAGCGCCTGGTGCAACGAGTGCACCGCGCAATGGCGGCACCCTCCGGCGTGAGAGACGACCTTGAAATCCTCTGTGAACTGGCAAGACGGCTTGGTCACGACTGGGGGGCACCCAGGGCTGAGGATATTTGGAACGAAGTGCTCCGGCTCAGCCCAGCCCACGCCGGTATGAGTTATCAGCGCTTGGAAGAGTTGGGGGGAATCCGCTGGCCCTGCCACGACGAGTCGCACCCGGGAGAATTGTTCCTGCACGGCCGGCTCTGGGAGCGGCCGCTTGTCGGTCCCAGAGCACCTTTCAGCGCCGTGGAGTTTTCCCCCTCGGTGGATCGACTCGATGAGGAGTACCCGATCCGCCTGACCACCGGGCGTCGCCTCGATTCCTTTAACACCGGTGTTCAAACCGGCGTCTATTCTTCCCCACTGCGGCGCTCCGAAGCTCTGGAAGTTTGCCCCGAAGATGGTCAACGTTATGGTCTCGAGGAAGGAGAGAGGGTGCGTGTCAGCTCGCGCCGCGGATCGGTACTGGTCCCAGTGCGTTTCGACTTCGGACTGCGCCCCGGTCTTGCCTTCATGACATTGCACTTTCCGGACGAAGTTGCCACCAACCAGCTGACCATCGATGCCACTGATCCCAAATCAGGAACGGCAGAGTTCAAGGCCACTGCTATTCGAATCGACAAGCTGGAAGCACCACGGGAAGACCATAGAAACGAGACAGTTGCTGCTGATTCTGTTTAGACATCTTCAAATGGACATTCTGAGAGGAGAGAAAACTGGCGCGGAAGCAAGATCGTGGCAGAGGTCTTGCGACCGCACAATCTGCAACTTCTAGCCCAACCCCGATGCCTTCGCTTCCGGAGAGTCCCCCACGATCTAGGTGGGGACGGGGTTGCATCTCGCGTCAGGCCAGCAACGCGAGGTTACTCTCTACTCTCGGGGTTGGCAGCTTCGGAGGAGAGGGAGACGAATGTGGTCTAGTACCACACCAGGAAAGGAAACATGAATTGGATCTTCACCTGAGCGACCACCGGCCCACCCCTGAGGAAAAAAGTGCGGTGGACGGAATTCTGGGGGAGGCGGACTCGGGCTGGAGAGGAGGCAAGCGGCGAATTGAGCTGGAGGGTCATGCCTCCTTCGGCGGACAGGCTGCCCGGGGCCATCGTGACCGTCTGTTGCCCGTCCTCCACTCCGTCCAGTCCCGCCTGGGCTGGATCAGCCCCGGCGCTCTCAATTACGCCTGCCAGCGTCTAGACATCCCTCCCGCTGAGGCCTTCGGCGTAGCGGACTTTTACGCTCTCTTCTCGGTCTCACCCCGCCCCCGCGCAGTCATGCATGTGTGCGAGGACGTCGCCTGCCTGGCTCAGGGCGCTGAGACACTGTGTGCACAACTGGAGAACGCTCTGGGCCCGACCGGTTCCCGGGACAAGGAAGGAAAGACGACCTGGGAACGGAGCCCATGTCTCGGCCTCTGCGAACGCGCACCAGCAGCGCTTCTGATCGCTGCCGGCGAAACTCCAGCGGAAAGGGTGGTAGCGCCCGCCTCCTTGGAAACTATCCGAACCCAACTTTCTGATCCCTATGCTGCTGCGGAGCATGATACGCCCGATCAGTTCAACCGCGAAGTTTCAATTCCCCAGGCCGACAAGAGAAATCTCAAGCTGCTCTATCGTATCGGTCGGGTCAATCCCACCAGCTTACGGGACTACCGGGCCCAGGGAGGCTACCGTGCCCTCGAGAAGGCCTTAGAGCTGGGCCCCGAGCGGGTCATACAGGAAATAGCTGCCTCCCGACTTCTAGGACGGGGGGGAGCGGCCTTCCCCGCGGGCACTAAATGGAAAGCAGTAGCATTAGCCCAGCAGAAACCTCACTATCTGGTCTGCAATGCCGACGAGTCGGAACCGGGAACCTTTAAAGACCGTGTCCTCATGGAAGGTGACCCCTTCGCCCTGATCGAAGCTGCCACCATCGCCGGTTTGGCGACAGGATGTCGGCAAGGATTTCTTTACATCCGGGGAGAATATCCACTAGCGCTGCAGCGGCTGAAGACTGCCATCGAGAAGACTCGCCGGGCTGGTTTGTTGGGCAACAAAGTCATGGACTCCGGGCTGGACTTTGACCTGGAAATCCGGCGTGGAGCAGGCGCCTACATTTGTGGCGAAGAAACCGCCCTTTTCAATTCCATTGAGGGTTTCCGCGGGGAGCCGCGCAACAAACCACCCTACCCGACCCAATCCGGCCTCTTCGGGCGACCCACGCTCGTCAACAACGTTGAAACCCTGTTCAACGTTCTGGATATTATCCGGGAAGGCAGTGGTTCCTATGCTTCCGTGGGTACGGAGCAATCCACCGGCACCAAGCTCTTCTGCCTGTCCGGACACGTGGTGCGGCCCGGAGTGTATGAGGTTCCTTTTGGAAAAACGGTTGGCGATCTTATCCAACTGGCCGGAGGAGTGTCGGGAAACCGGCGCCTGCAAGCCGTCTTGGTGGGAGGGGCGGCCGGCTCCTTCCTCTCTCCTCTGGAATTGGACACCCCTATGACCTTCGAAGGGATGCAGGCCATCCGAGCTTCCCTGGGATCTGCGGTGGTGATGCCCTTTAACGACACGGTCGACTTGAGAAAGATTTTACTCCGCATCGCCGCCTTTTTCCGCGATGAATCGTGCGGACAATGCGTTCCCTGCCGGGTGGGGACAGTGCGCCAGGAAGAACTGCTACATCGACTGGCCAACGACCGGCGTTTGGGCTCTGAAGAAGAGGAATTTTCTCTTTTGCACGAGGTGGGACAGGTCATGCGGGACGCGTCTATCTGCGGGCTCGGCCAGACCGCCTCCAGCGCCGTTGAGTCAGCTCTAGAGCGCTGGCAGATCTTCGACAAAGGAAACTAATCATGAGTTCCAAATCGGCAAAAGGATCACCCTATCCCTCCCATCAGTTTTTCACGCCTGTCCCCAGGGGACCCATTCCGACCGTACCAGAAATCCCCACGGCCCGACAAGTGGAACTGACCATCGACGAGCGAACCGTTTCGGTCCGGGAAGGTAGTTCCCTTCTGGAGGCGGCTCGGTCAATCGGGATCAAAACGCCCACACTCTGTTACCTAGAGAATCTGACCCCGGTCAACGCCTGTCGGGTCTGCGTGGTGGAACTGGAGGGCTCTCGCGTGTTGGTCCCCGCCTGTTCTCGCAAAGCCGAGCGGGGGATGATTGTCAAAACCGACTCCGAACGAGTGCGCTTGAGCCGCCGGCTGGTCCTGGAGCTGCTAGCATCCTCCACGGACGTCTCGACGGCACCTGAGTTGCAAGCATACATGCGGCTCTACGGCGCCCGTCCCCAACGTTTTGGTCCTCAGGCGCCTCCCGCTTCAGCCAGAGAACGGGACGGACCCCGTCCGGGACATCACTCCCTGCCCCGTGGGACGCAGGCCGCCACGGTCGCACAGCCTGTCAAAGTCGACAACAATCTCTACGTCCGTGACTACGGCAAATGCATCCTCTGCTACAAGTGCGTCGAAGCTTGCGGTGTGGACGCCCAAAACACGTTTGCCATTGCCGTGGCGGGGCGCGGTTTTGACGCGCGCATCGCCACCGAATATGACGTCTCCCTACCCGACTCAGCCTGCGTCTATTGCGGTAACTGCATTGGTGTCTGCCCCACCGGCGCCTTGATGTTTAAGAGCGAACACGAAATGCGGCGCCAGGGAACTTGGCACGAGTCCCGGCAAACCCGCACAGACACCATCTGTCCCTACTGCGGCGTGGGATGTACCCTCAGCCTTCAAGTTCAAGACAACAAAATCGTCAAGGTCACCTCCCCCCTCGACCACAGCGTTGCCGGCGGCCAACTGTGCATCAAGGGCCGCTTTGGTTGGCAATTCGTACAACAGGAACCTCCCCCGAAAACAACCGCAAAGCCCGAACCTAGAAGCCCAAAATCAGAAGAAGAAAAGCTGGAAAAAATGAAGCGACGGTAGGAGCGGACGCCAACAACTTCCCTTGCTCGCTCAGCGAGCGGCCGTCTTCTTCTTCAGTGTTTACAGTATTTTCAGGGCTTTGATAATAGGACTATAGAGAGAATGGTTGACGCAAGATTAGAGCGCTGACAGATTTTGGCCGTTCATCACGAAGAAGCCAAGTGAACTCGGGTGGTGAGACGCCCTGTAATGCCACAAACAGATAACGGCAAGCCGTGCCTCACCAACCTCGCAAACACCGGTTCACCCTCATAAGGTAGGAAGTTAGTTTTTCCACTGACATCACTCCTTGTCTGAAGGTGAGTTACCTTCGGTATCTATTTTACCCCACATTCACCATATGCAACACGAAAACCGCTTCCTTTAATCGATGTAACTCTGTATAATTAAAGAAGATATGGAGCATGAAGGGAGCAAGAAATGGCCGACCCGAAGGGTGAAGGTTTGAAGCTCGGTTTTAATAGCAGTTTAAGGCTTAAATTTCATGGCGCTAAGGTCACATCGGATGCCGGGCTTCTCGCCTATCGGGATCTGGATGAAGCCTTAGGTTTATTTGATAGTGTACCTTCCATTGTTCACGATTGGCGGACCGGGCGTAACATCCAACACGATCTCACGGCCTTGCTGCGTCAATCCGTGTACAGCCGTCTGGCGGGTTATGAAGATGTCAACGATGCCCATCGCTTATCGGTGGATCCGACGATGCGGAGGATCACCGGAAAGAAGGACGAGGACAAGAAGGCCGCTAGCGCCAACACGATGGGTCGATTTGAGACCCAGATGCTGTCCGTTAAGGACAATCTCAAAGCCCTTTCGGAAGTCAATGGCCGCTGGGTGGAAAGAGCGCTGGAGAAAACAACTCACCGACGCGTCGTTCTGGATCTGGACAGTTCGGCCAGTCCGGTCCATGGTGAGCAAGAAGCCTCTGCGTATAACGGCCATTTCGGATGTACCTGCTACCATCCCCTGTTTTGCTTCAACCAGTTCGGAGATTGCGAAGGTGCCAGGCTTCGGCCCGGCAACGTGCACAGCGCGGATCGTTGGAAGGAGATGCTGGAACCAATCGTGGCTCGGTACGAGCAGAAAAAAGTCCGCAAATACTTTCGTGGGGATGCCGCCTTTGCCAAGCCGGGAATTTATGAATACCTGGAGGAGAAGGGCTTTTTGTATGCCATCCGGCTTCCCGCCAACCAGGTGCTTCAGGGAGAGATTGAACACCTGTTAACACGGCCGGTGGGGCGTCCACCGAGAAAGCCCATCGTCTGGTTTGCCGATTTCAGCTATCGAGCCGCCAGTTGGGACCGGGCTCGTCGGGTGATTGCCAAGGTTGAGTGGCATCAAGGCGAACTCTTTCCGAGGGTCGGTTTCATTGTCACCAATATGAGTGCACAAGCTCCAGGGGTGGTGCACTTTTACAATGGACGCGGCACCGCCGAGCAGTGGATCAAGGAAGGCAAGTACGCCTTGAACTGGACGCGACTGTCCTGCCAACGTTTTGTCTCGAACCAGGTGAGGTTGGCTCTCTTTGTTTTGGCCTACAACCTGGGCAACTTCCTGCGACGTCTGGTCCTTCCGCAAAAAATCAAACACTGGTCTCTTCGCACCCTCTTGACCAAACTGATCAAGATCGGAGCGAAGGTGGTTCGCCATAGTCGGATCGTGACGTTTCAGATGGCGGAGGTCGCGGTAAGTCAGGAGGTATGGGCCGAGCTGTTGTCTCGGATTGAGCGCTTGAAATGGATGGCAGCCTAGCGCCCAGTGTTTCCGATTCGAGCGGCAGGAGAGGTGCCTCCACCGATCGGGTTTTTGACGAAACGCACCTGGAAAACCCAGGGATCAGAGACCGTTTTCGGCGGAAAGATAAGGAAAAACGCTTGTTCCTTGGTTGGAGAGCTGATAGATTTTGATCATTCCGAGGGGGAGACCGGAAGAAAGTCTATCCGAGGCTGATATGAGGAATGTCGGCTGAGTGGTTTGCTCCAGGGCCCAGAGATCGAAGGATGAGGGCTGAAACGGCGCAAGTAAGACGTCGCTTACCGAAAGGGCCGCACGCTGGCTGGTTGTGTCGCGCCCTCCAGTGTCGATGATGACATCCTGATACTTCTCAGCAAGACGAAGCGTCTCCGTGCGCACGGCCGCCGCAGCGAGCTTGATGCAGGTGAACCCCGCGTTACCTTCGGTTCTCTGGTTTCTCTGGAGGGTAAAATCGGTAGCGGTCTCTTGGGTGTCGGCATCGACAAGCAGCACGTCGCGGCCTTCTTGAACCCGCAAAACGGTGAGGTTTGTAGCAACGGTCGACTTTCCAGAGCCACCTTTAATGCCGCCTACGGTAATTATCATTCGGCCGTCATTCACACTTTTTATGATATCTATATAGTATCCCAAAGATATCTTAATAAAAGTCAAGCTCCGCGAAGCCCCGCCCCAGGCACGGTGGGGCTTCACCCTCTCCGATCAGGTGAACCAGCTTGTTTCAGCCAGCGGAGCGGACCCCGGCATGGGCTTCATGGCGCAGTTGATGGCGCTGTGCTCACTACCCCTCCTGCAAGTGCCGTGTTGGTAACATCCGATTTTACACCGCTCGGTGGAATCTGTGGATCGCCCATGATCATCGAAGGGAGACAGTAGGCGCGTTCGAAAAACTATAGTTTTCTATACACCTTCAGCGTAGAAAAATACCCCTGAAAAATCAAGGGTTTAGCGGGACGGTTTCAGGAGGGTTTTTTACACCCTGTTTTCGGGTGGTTTGAGCGTGGATGGGGCAGTGGTCGTACCGCCAGCCGATGATCTGTTGCCACGTGGATGAGACGATGTTTCTGGTCCCGCAGTGAAAGCAGATGACAAAGTATTCGCCCTGGTCAAGCCAGAGTGGTTCGGTGAGTTTCTGTCGGCAGCTTTACAGTGGAGGGTCATGGAGAGGGAAATTAAGGCTTACCTTTGGAATTTGTCGTTTTTTAACAGCCTGCGGACAAATTCTGAAATCCAGACGTACCACACACGGCACTCATTGAATCGAATTCAATCGAGCAAAGTAAATTGGGCCTCCATTCGGCCGCGGTTGACAAGGAAGATCTGTTCTTCGACGCAGCCCTACTTTGTATTCAGGAAACGGAGAGCATCACGTTGACTTGAAATCGAAGTTAGTGTACAATGCTATCATGCTTGTTGTACTGCGAGGATTCGTCGGGGTGTATCTGGTGGTTTTTATTGCGACTGTCTCTTGTGCCCTGACCTGCCCTCGATTTGAGGTCGTAGGAAAAATGCTCCAGACTTGCCCAGAACATAATGTAGGCTGCTGCTGTGGGCCCTCCAGAGGGAGTGCGGACCTTAACTGTGTCAACGCGAACTTTATCAAACAAAGGGATACTCATGAGCCAATCATTGCGGTTATGCCGTCTGCCCACACGCTTGGCGAACTGACCAAGATCAATCCATCGAGCCAATTCCCTCTGGTTCAGATGATCCCTACCAAAGTCGTTTTCCAGACATACGATATTCTTCGGATTTGATCTCTCCTGCTGACTCCTAGTCTGGATCACTACTCCTAATTACAGATGTCCATCTCCGTACCGCACGGTTCAGGGTGGGTCTGTGCGACAAAAAGTCCATTTAGAAGAAAGGGATTCCCCATTGGGAAAGATGAAGGAATAGTAATGAACAAATTACTTATAGTGGTCGCTTCTGTTGGGGCTTTTGGAAGTCCTCTGCTGAATACGGGGTCAGCCGAGGTCTCAGCTCAGCAAAGCGTAACAGCAGAGCCGAGGGCGGGAAAGCACTCGGGAATCGAGCAATTTCTGGTGGCTGGCATGGATTGCACTGACTGTGCAAAGCACGCGATGGAGGTGCTGAAAAATATCCCTGAAGTTTACAGAGCTGAGGTTGTTTTCAATTCAAAACAGGCCACCATTGAGGCCAGTCGAAGGATTAGCAAGAACGAAGTTCGGCAAGCTCTGGGTACCCTGGGCCTTGAAGCTCGCTTCTCGGGTGATCTGGTGATCCATCCTCTTTCCGAGGAGGAGAAGGTGGGCCTGGATATCAAAACAGCATCCCGCGGCGAGGACATCCAGCTCCAGGATCACCTGGCTCCAGGAAAAACTACCATCTTTGACTACTACGCAGATTGGTGTGGGCCTTGCCAGCTCCTCAGTCCCAAGCTCGAGAGACTGCTTTTGAAGTACAAGCACCTCGCCCTTCGCAAGGTGGACATCAGGAATTGGGAGACCAAAGCCGCGAAACAAGCTACGAAAGCATTTGGCCTACCAGGTCTACCCTACGTTCGTATTTATGGGCCAAAGGGAAAAGTGCTTGGAGTCGTGCACGGAAATCACATTGAAAAAATTGAAGAGATTATTGCAAGGAGTCAGAAGCTTTGAGACCACGGATCGCTATATTGATCTGGCTGATTTCCGGGGCATTTACTGTCGCGGTTCTTGGCCTAAGCTGACCGGCTTGATCTAACCCCTCCATGCCACGGGGGGTGGGAACCAGGTCGGTTCTCGAGAAAGGATCATTCTACTTCGCCCTCAATGCGAGCCGAGGTTTTGCGTTTAACGGCGGGCACCCAGAGACCAAAGGTCTGAGCTCCAATGGTCAAGTGATCACAGTGCCGTTGCACAGGCATGAGATCTCTTTAGATTACCTCCGAATCGAGTTCGAACTGGAGTACGCAGTCACGGACAAGTGGAGTCTTTTGTTCAGAGTTCCTTATGAAGTCAAGGACCAAAACGCGGAAGTTAGATTTATAGAACCCGCTAATGCAGAAAAAAGACAAGCGATGCTCAGCAACCAAAATATCCACCACCGAACCGAAACGTATCATGGTGTGAGTGACGTTATGCTGCTGGCTACCCACAACAAACAAGGGCTATTCCGCGAAGGGGATTCCATGAAGATCTCAGCAGGGACAACCCTTCCTACCGGAAAGACCGAGGAGGATGTCTATAAGCTGGGGGACAAAGGTCTCAAACACCTCCACATTCAATTCGGAACGGGAACTTTTAATCCGCTTCTTGAGCTCAATTATAGTATGCCACTAGCTCGACAGTTTTCACTTTCTGCGTACGCCCTGGGGCGTTTCCCCTTTTACGAGAATCACAAGAACTACGAAGGTCCAGTTGAGATGACGTCTGGCCTAACGCTGAGCTATCGTCCGAACAGCCAGCTTCTTTTTCACCTGAACTCCATGGTGTACTATCAACACTTCGCCTATTGGGCTGGTGAAAAGGATATCAACTCGGGTCTCGTCACCACAAGTGGCACATTGGGAGCACAGATCAAGGCGTGGGAGAACACAACGCTGAGTGTAGATGTTCTCTACCCCTTCTCACAAAATATGCTTTCAGTGGGTGACACCTTCAAACAAGGCCCCACTGTGTTGTTTGGCATTTCACAGACTCTTCGCTAATAGATGGCGGGCGAGTGGCGTCGAGTCTCCAGGGATGAAGTGGTAGTTTGACTGTGGAAGGCGAAGGGATATCAGAGAGTTAGTTGAGATAACAGACTGGAAAGCTCTGAAAGAGAGCTTCGGAGTCCGGTGGGGAAGGTATTGGGAAATCGAACCGGGAACTCTTCCCTCTTCGGGACTCCTGGTCCGGTGCGCTTGGTTCCCCTCAAACGCTGGAGGGTGAGAGTATAAACTCGGCCCAAACGCGCACAACTTAAAGCAAGACGGAGATGACAACTTGCGGCCGAGATGGCCGTATCCATAGGAGTGTTCCTAGACCAGCTCCCGGATCGGCTCTCCGGTTTCGTCGTCGATGGAGTTGGCAATCTTGAGAGGACGGCCGATGGGGTGCATGTACTCCTTGGCCCAGTCGATGCCCAGGGCCTTATAGAGGGTGGCGAAGAGGTCGCCGATGGTCACCATGCGATCCTTCACGTAGGCGCCCCGCTCGTCGCTTTTTCCCACCACCACCCCACCGGGGATTCCACCCCCGCCCAAAACCAGGGACCAGCAGTGAGGCCAGTGATCGCGTCCCGCGTTTGGATTAATGTCGGGCGTCCGGCCGAACTCACCCATGGCGATGACAATAGTGGATGAGAGCAGTCCGTGCTCGCCCAGATCCGCTAGCAGCGTCGAGAGTACCTGGTCCAGGACCGGGACCAGAACATCCCTATGTTGCTCGTCGTTCTTCGCATGCGTATCCCAATCTCGACCCGTCCCCTGGCGGTATTTGTCGACCACGGTAACAAAGCGGCTGCCGGCTTCCATGAGCCGGCGGGCGATCAGAGCACTCTGACCCACCGTGTGACGACCGTAGCGATCCTTCAGCTTCTCGGACTCGCTGGAGAGATCGAAGGCCTGACGGACTGCAGGTGACAGGATCATCTCCAGAGCCTGCTTCTGGAACTCGTCGAGACTGGCGTGTTCGGCACTTCGAACTTGCTCCCGATACATGGAGTCCACCAGCCGGGCAACAGCGCGGCGGTTCTCGATGCGCTCGGCCGTGATCGACTCGGGCAGGTTCAGGTCAGGAACTCGGAAGTCCTCATGAGCCGGGTCGGGAACATCCATGGGATCATATCGGGCTCCCAGCATATGAGCCCGAAAGTACTGCCTGTACCCGGCTCCAATGCTGGGCACCATGACATATGGAGGCATTCCTCGCTGCTGGGGCAGCTCCCTGGAGACCATGGAGCCCAGGGAGGGAAAGTTCATGGCCGGATTGGGACGATGTCCCGTCATGGCGTAATGGTGAGCCAGGCCGTGGTTGTTCTCCTCAGTGTGCATGGAGCGGATGATCGAGATCTTGTCCATCTGCTGCGCCATGAGGGGCAACAGTTCCGAGACCTGGATGCCGGGAACGTTGGTGGAGATGGGGTCAAACGAGCTATTGGCTTTGGGATCCCAAGTGTCCACGTGGCTGGGGCCGCCGTTGAGCCACAGGAGGATGACACCCTGGGCCTTCGCCTGGGGCGCTTGCCCGGTTGCAGCCATGGCCTGTTGCAGTCTCAGATAACGGCTCAGCGTCAGGCCGAAAAATCCCAGCGAACCGACTCGCAGGACGGAGCGGCGGGTCAAGAGAGTTGGTAGATTCTTCATACGAGTGTGATTCATGGCCATCTCAATGATTCTCGGAAAATTCCCGCGAGGTCACAAGGGCCCAAAGCAAGTCTTCCACAGCTTCCTGACGAGGTTGTCCGCGAAACATCTGCTCATGTCCGACCCGCTCCTTCTCGGCAGGAAAGCGACCAAGAGTAATCAGGTAGAGCTCTTCGATGATCTCCCCTTCGCTGGCACCGCCCCTGAGAATCTGCTCTACACGACCACCCTCCTGGGAAAGTTTGCTGTTGAAAGTCGCACCCACCAGCATGTGCAGCGATTGGCCCAGATTCGGTTTGGTGCCGGGCTCGGGAACCACGTCTCGAAGCGGACTTCCAAAGATCTCCAGAAACAGGGAGCCCTCGGGAAAACGGAGCTGGATGGCGCGAGTTCCCACCGGCATCTTCCCAAAGACCTCGGGTACCCCCGTTACCTGGGAGATGGCGTCCAGCAGGACCGCCGCCTCCAGCGGCCGGGGCAGGGCGTGAGAGTAATTGATCCGATCTTCAAGGTTGCTCGGGTTTGGCTTGGCTGAGAGCTGGTAGCTTCGAGAACTGACGATGAGGCGCATCAAGCGCTTCAGGTCGTGGCCATGCTGCCGGAAATCACGGGCCAGAGCCTCCAGAAGCCGCGGATGAGTCGGTGGATTGACGATCTGGAAGTCGTCCACCGGATCCACGATACCACGCCCGAAGAAATAGCCCCAGATCCGGTTTACCGCGGTCTCGGCGAAGTAGGGATGGGAAGTGATCCAACGGGCCAGTTGCAGGCGAGGGTGATCTCGGCGCTCTCGGGGCAGCGGGATACCGTCCATGAAAGTGGGAGTAACGTGGTTTCCAGTACGAGGATGGAGAACCTGGCGGAACCGCAGCTCGGGATTGCTGTCGACGTAGTCTAACTCGTGTCCGTTGGGATCATCGAATACCGCATTGTCGTGGTTCCAGCCTGTGTTGGTCATGCGGCCAAAGAAGGCGGCCAGTCCCCAGTACTGATCTTGGGTCCAGCGGTCGAAAGGATGGTTGTGGCACTGGGCGCAGTCCAGGCGCCGACCCATGAAGACACGCAACGTCTCGTTGAGAATCCGTTCTACGGGGTAGGGCTTGTTCGTCCCCACCAGGTGCTTGTGGGCCGGGCCGCCATAACCCTGAACGGCAATGGCCTCCCGTACCACCTGATCGTAGGGCTTGTTGGTGGCAATGCTTTGGCGAACCCATTCCCAGAAAGGCAGGATCCAACCGTAGTCACCTTGGACACGGAAAAGATCGGAGAAGCGGAAGACCCAGAAGTCGATGTGTTCGGGCGAGTCCAGCAACACATCGATGAGCTTCTCGCGTTTGGCAGGATCAGTGTTGGCAACAAACTCCCGGACGCGCCCAGGCGGCGCCAGGGTTCCGGTCAGGTCCAGGCAAACGCGTCGCAGGAACTCCTCATCGCTCGACAGCTGGGAGGAACGGATGCCCAGGCGCCGCAGCTTGGCAAAGATGTGTTCGTCGATGAAATTGTGGCGCGCAACCCGAGGGTAATCGACCATCGCAGGCTCCCGGACACCGACCCAGACATGGGAAAATCGTCCGACCCAGCGCAGAACAATGACTGTTTCCCCGAACTGCAGGGCTTGGATGGACCCGTTCGTTCCCACTCGGACCACCTCAGAATCCAGCGGGTGGTACCGCACCTCCCGAGTGATGTCTTCCCCTCGTCCACCAGTGAAGCGGGCCATCACCTGAAGCTGGTGTGTCTGACCCGGCACCAGTACGATCTCGCCCAAAGAGGGCTCGATCCCTTTCAGGGTCTCGACCATACCCTTTCCGTAGGGGGCCCCTCCACCCACCCACCTCAGGATAGTCGCGTAGTCCACCGAGTCTGCTGAAAAAAGCTTTCCGCCGCCGTGAGTCCGAAGGCCTGCCGGTTTGAGCAGCAGCAGACTCTTCTCCGGCTCCTGGAGATTGACACGGGACGTGATGGGACCAAGAGCCTCGGGGCTGAGTACCTGATAGGTTCCCCCATCCACTATCCATCTGTAGTCCTCCCTTGGATCGAGGCCGTCCAGCGAGAGCTTGAAGCCACCCCTTCCCTTCACTCCCCCGTGACACTCGCTACTGTTGCAACCGTGTCGGGTCAGGAGGCTGACAATGTGACGCTCGAAACCGATGGACTTCTTCTGGGCGGTCTGCTGGGCCAAACCGCTCCAGGAAAGCAACATGGGAATGGCGAGAAAGAGCGCCCGGGACATGAGCCGGTCCCTGGCACGAAGCATCCTCATTGTCCAGTCTCCCTCTTTGCCATCTCCGCCGTCGCCGACCCGCTTTTCCCCGTCACCGTGAGAAGAATCTCCTGGGCCAGCAGAGGCTCCCCGATCCTGCCCGCCAGGATAGGTCGGGCCACGATCCGGACTGGCCGTGGTAAAATCACACTCGGAACATCGTCTGAGGCCATCCACATCAGGGGCAGGAAACGCTCCTGGGGCAGGTGACGATTCCTGTGAAGCTGACCACCGGGCTTGACCTGCAAACTGGAACTCTTCTGGGCAGCGCTCACAGCCGGCGCCACCGTGACACCGGCCGGCAGATTCTCCACCCCGAGAGCCACTTCACCCTGAAAACCCTCTTCCAGTTCCACCGTCACATCGATGCTCCGACTCCTACCCGATTTCAGATGTATACTCTTGACGCCCTGAGCAGCCACCATGCCGACGTGGGGCACCTGCGGCCGAACCACTAGCTGGTAGGAAAAAACCTCTCCGCCAAAGCTAGAGGTAAGATCACGAATCTGGATGCGGAAATCACCAGACTCATCAAACGTATAGAGGATCTTTGGCATCATGGTCTTGATCCAGTCATCTCCGTCACCCCCTAGACCTCGGTAGATGTTGCTAGCCAGTTCCTTCCCATCTCGATCGAAGAGCGTCACCCGCGGGTTGAAAAAGGGCGGTGGCAGATAGGGTGTCTCGATTTCGAAGGCCAGCTTCTCACCCTTCTTGACTCTAATCTGGAACCAGTCCAAGTCAAGAGCCGAGTCCACAGCACCCTGGACAAGTGTTGGCACGGGAATCTGGAGAGCTTGCTCTGGGGAATCGTTGGGCTCTCTCTCTGGTAGAACCGAAAGAGTTGCTAAGCCGGTCCCAGAGGAGCCCGTACGGGCCTGCAAAAAATCCACTCGATTTACCCCCATCTCGTCAGTGAAGTCGTGCCTCTCCCAGGTATCCGGGGCGGTGGCGTGCACCGAGACGAGAGGACCCCAGCGCTCCGGCTGGTAGTTCGTCGAAGGGTCCAATGGGAAAATCCTCAACTGGTAACAATAATCGGGACCACCCGAACCGTCAACGGTGCCCACTTGAGCAACGTAGCGTCCGGCATCCGCAAACACCCGCCTAACCCGCGGCAGGCGGTGAGAAGTCACCATAGAAAAATCCCCGGGCGGCGGACGCCACAGGTCTCTCACCTCTAATCGTTTGCCACGGTCCGGATCGAACCAGCTTCCCCCAATCTCGTACAAGACGAGCTGCGGATCCACGGAGTCCGTGGCCAGGCGCCGGGAAAACCAGGCGGCTCGAACCTCTAACCGCAATTCCTGACCCGCCTCGACCTGGAAGGAGTAGCAATCCAGCTCACCGGAACCGGCCAGCTTCCCATTGACCACTACCGGAAATTCCAAGAATTGGGCCTGGGTCGGCGTCTCGTGAGGCTCTTCGGTTTCGAGGATCACAGGTTCAGAATCCACTAGCAGCCAGAGAGCGTCCGACAGACCTCTCGGGGTCACTAAATGCAAAGCGTGGGCGCCCAGATGGGCCTTAGGATCGATTTCAACTCGGAGCTGGACCTCCTGAAGAGGCTTCTTCTCCTCCTTCTTGCCAGGTGAAACATCGGGTGCTTCCATGTCCGGTTCCGGTTCAATCTCCCGTATTGACTGGACCTGTGCCTTCAATTCCTGACAATCGAACCAGACCACTTGCGCCCCTTGAAGGTCTCGACCACGAACCACTGCATCAAACCGGGAGCCCTGCCTACCTCCGAGGGGAAAGATGGAATTCAGGGTCGGGTCTGCCTTCTCTCCTGGACCTGGCTCCGCCCAGACACTTGCGAGGGCTAGAAATCCGGTCAGGAAGAGTGCAAAGGCCAAAGCGTGGTCTGCTCCCCGAAACTTGAAAAGGCTTCTCCGTTGACCGAATCTACCATAATCTCGTGAGATAAAGCTAGCTCGACCAGCCAAGCAAATCATCCGTGGGGACTTGCACGACAAGAATGTGCCGCTGGGATCTGCCAGGAGTTTTGTATGCCTTGGCCCTGGCTGGTTCTACGGCGGCCAACGCGCCCTTCAAGTTCCATAAACATTGGACCCCACGAAGATGGGATTTATTCGCCTTTGGTTGTCCACTGGCTAGACGGTATCAGTCTGGTGGGTACATTTTCCTCTCGCAAAGAACGACGCCATCAAACACGACAGTCTCTGGTGGTTTCATTGGGGCAACAGAGCATTACCTATGGGCGACTGGAAAATATCCGCCAAAAGCGAGCCCGAGAACCAAAGCGGTCCGTGGAAACTCTATAACCTCAAAATCGATCGCACAGAGATGCATAACCTCGCCAAAAAGTATCCAGAGAAAATGAAAGAACTTATCGCCGAATGGAAAAGGATCGTTGAAGGGTTTAGAAGAGATCTGAAGAACTCAGATTTAAAGATGACGAAGCCATCGTGGGTTCGAATGAGGATTCTTCGAGAATCCCACCAGTGGCGTTATAGCTTTGTTAAAAACCAGCAAGCACGACTGGCCGGGATTTTTTATACCCCTTCCTTTCCCACGCATCCGCCGAGGGCAAACGTCTTCGTCGCTGACTTGTGTCCAGCTGAGCCTCACAAACTAGAGGTAATATTGGGTAGCCCCACTCTCCTTCGCTCCATCTAGACTTCCAAGTTCGTCGGTTGTCTGCCATCATTCCCCTATGAAACGAGTGCTCCTATTTCCCGTTCTGTTCCTGACCCTCTTGGTTGGAAACTCTGCGTTATCTGCTGATTTCCAGAAGGGATTAAAGGCTTACCAACAGGGAGACTATGCGACTGCGTTGAGGGAGTGGAAACCTCTTGCTGAACAGGGACATGCCGATGCCCAGGTCAATCTAGGTGTGATGTACCTCGAAGGACAAAATGTTCCACGGGACTACAAGACTGCGATCAAGTGGCTCACACTTGCCGCTGAACAGGGAGATGCCAGTGCTCAATACTTTTTGGGTGGGATCTACTACAAAGGAGTCGGTGTCCCACAGAATTATGAGGCTGCGATCAAGTGGCTCACACTTGCCGCTAAACAGGGAAATGCCCGTGCTCAGTACAATCTGGGTCGGATGTACCACCAAGGAAAAGGTGTCCCACAGAACGACGAGACTGCGATCAAGTGGCTCACACTTGCCGCTGAACAACAACATATCGAATCCCAGTACTATGTGAAACGGGTTAAAATCTTCCTACTTGAAAAGTTGAAAAGCTTGACCAGCCAGAAAAGCAGCGAGAAAAGCGATAAAACTAACAGTAGGGATTAACTGGGAATTTATCCCTGTGATTTACCACCTCATTTTGTCCTCTTAACATCTGTCACAACCCTTGGCTACGTTAGTTTCAGCGATCTAGTTATAGCATTAGATAAAACCTGTTATTGAGCAGACTTTTTCTCCCCTGGACGGGTTCTTGGTACAGAAATCTCTATTCAGAGTCCCTGAGATATCGTGGGAAATTCCTGTTGCCAGGTTTATCAGGATTTGTGATTAGTTTGTAATTGGTGAAAGGTTGGGGATTTGGAATAATAGCGGTCACTCGGACAAGTTGTAGTCGCACCACAACCAGCAGAGAGATTCGGGGAGAATCGCGCCGTCGTGGTTACCGTTGTGGCCCCCCTCGCCGAAGACGAACTTGACGTCGTACTCCTTGAACTTCAGCGAAGTGTACATCTACTTTTTGGCCAAGGGCCAGTTGCCGTGCTGGTTGTCCAGGTCGCGGGCGCCGCCTTGCAAGAAGACGCGCAGTGGTTTGCGCTAGGTCTTGCGAGTCAGTGCGGCATAGTTGTGACCGCCGCGGATGTTAGTGAGGCTGCCCACGTAACTCATCACTTTACGAAACACGCCTGGCCGCTCCCACGCTACCTCAAACGTGCAGGTGCTGCCAATCGCGTGACCGTCGGGACCGTCGGTGATGTTGTACTCCTTGCGCATCGCCGGTAGGACTTCTGTCAACAGCAACTTCGCGTAGGTGTTGCTGAGCTTGTCGTATTCCACGCTGCGGTTCTCCTACCGCGGCCGCTGGCCGGGCTTGCGTGACAGTTACCTTCTTCATGTGGACCGGATTGATCAGCACGGCAATCGTCACCGGGCATATAGCCTTTGTGAATCAAGTTGTCGAAAACGATAGGCACACGAAAATGGCCAGCTTCGCTCACGTACGCGTGACCGTCTTGGAAGACCATCAGCGCCGCCGGTTTGTTGGCGTCGTACTGAACGGGCACATAAGTCCAATAGCGACGAATCGTGCCGGGAAACGCATTGCTGTCTCGCCAGACATGCATCGTGACTTTGCCGCGTGGCACGCCCTGCTGGCGCATCGAGTCGGCTCCGCGTATTCGTACGTCTTTAGTTTATTCTCCTGGGCAGATATCACCGATCCCAGCAGCAGCACAGCAAGTGCAGACCAACAACTCATTCGATACTCGCTTTTAGTGTGGATAGGTTTCGTCGCTTTACCATCTCTGACTCTGCAGTATAGCCAGTTCTAAAGCGCAGGAGGGTAACAGGGCAAGAAGAGCGATATTTCGTAGTTTAAGACGGAAGGCTACATGTAAAAAGACCCTTTCCTGCGCCCCCGCCCATAATTAATCTCATGGCAAACGAGAAACAGCTGCAAATTCTCCAGGAGGAACGTTGAAAAAATCTCTACGACCAGGATCTCCTATTATCGCGTGCCCCCCACGGGTGAGGATACCCTGGGTGCCGTCCCGGACTACACAGGCCTAAGCCTCATAATATCAGGGTGCTAAGGAATACTAACATCGCTGTCAGGGCACGACTATTTAGTACATTCCCCTAACCATACGCTGTGGGGCAGAAGGCTGCCAGCCGCGATTCTTTGAAGCTGAAAGCATAAAACCAGGTGTACCGGTGGCAGCTGATTGATGATGAATCGAGACAGTGTTTCCCTGAAGTCTATCGCCAGCAATACGGGCCCGGGAATATCCCCTGTCCAGTGGAAAGCTACCCCGATGGCATCGATGGGAACAACAAAATAAGCCTGGTCATGCACACTCGTCAGAAGCACCCCCAGTGGTACACAAAACACCGCAAGACCATTTCGAGGCAGAGTCAATGAAGGAGTTGCAGGTTGGGCTTTTGGGGATCGTTGTGCAATGTCAGGTCAGCCGCGAGTGCGAGCCGTCGCAGAAAGGAGATCGGTCAGTATGCTTGCACTGGCACAGGGCCATCCGCCGTTTTTCTTCGACTATAAACTCGACCAGAGAAAATTCCGTGCCTTTGTGAGAACCGTCACAAAAAGGTTACTTTCCGGAACGCCCACACTGACACCAGTAATAGGTCCCGGCGTCCAAATCCAGGACACTAGGCTTGTGGTCAGCTATGAAAGGATCTGTCATTTTTCTCTCTTTCACTAGGATATTTTATAGCTTGGCTCTACCGGCCAACTCATCATACCGTAAACCACCCTGATTTTCAGAACCTGCAGTCGTGACGTGGTTATGAGGTGCTGATTGTGCCTAAAATTGTGCCCGCACCCTACTCCACCCAAGATAGACAAATCCTTAAGTATATATAAACAAATTGTTTTCAATGGGTTACGAGTCATAGAGTGGGGTCTCCGGAACCAAAAGCCGCAGGTTGGAATCCTGCCGGGCGCACCATTTATCTCCTTGATTCCACATACATTACAAAATCAGTCACTGGATCTGACCCTTGTCAATTGGCTCTGAGTGGGCAAAAATAGGGCAAAACTTCCGGATGACACCATCCACTGCTAAACTTGTAACTTCTCGTCTGTTCCATAACAGGTTCTCTTCGGTAGCGATACTCATGATCGTCATTGGCCTTCTCGTATTGGGTAGTATACTTCTCTCTGCGTGGTCCAGACTACCTTAGAAAAAGCGTAGGTTTTTCCTTTCTTTCGACCTTCGGCCTTTTGTAGTCCTTCTTTGCATATTCACTGGCAAGTCGCTGAGCCTTTGTGATTTGCGAAGGGGTCATTTTCCTCGAAACTATCTCTCGTTGCTTCACCGCCTTCTTATTCCCTGCCAACGCACTAACGTTGAACCACATATGGGCATACACATAATCCTCTAAGATTGCGTACATCAAACCTAGCTTTAACTGGTCATGGTCATCTCCCTGTTCAGCAGCAAGTTTGTACCATTTGAACGCGACCTTGTAGTTCTGTAGGGCACCTTCTCCTTGGCTGTATATCTCACCCAGTTTGAACTGGGCAATGGCATGTCCCTGTTCAGCAGCAGGTGCGTACGCCTTGAGCGCAGTCTCGTAGTTCTGCAAGACCCCTTCTCCTTGGCTGTATATCTCACCCAGTCTGAACTGGGCAAGGGCATGTCCCTGTTCAGCAGCAAGTCTGTACCACTTGATCGCAGCCTTGTCGTTCTTTGGAACACCTTCTCCTTGGAGATACATAGAACCTAGATTGATCTGGGCATCGGTATGTCCCTGTTCAGCAAGAGGTTTCCACTCCTTCAATGCAGTCGCATAGTCTCCCTGTTGGTAAGCCTTTAATCCCTTCTGGAAATCAGCAGAGAACACAGGGTTTCCAACCAAGAGGGTCAGGAACAGAACGGGAAATAGGAGCACTCGTTTCATAGGGGAATGATGGCAGACAACCGACGAACTTGGAAGTGTGGATGGAGTTGACTGAGCAACCTCACCCTGCTGCAGGGTGAGGTTACCCATCAACTAGAAAAACTCTGTGTCATTTACCACATCATCATGTCCTCTATTGTGTCCTCTATTGTGTCCTCTCTAAATCTGTAAAATTAAGTGTTTACGGTACTTTCAGCGCTAAGGTGGCTCAATTAAATAAATCCTGTTATTGAGCAGACTTTTCTACAAGGCCGCATTCGAGGTACAGAAATCCCTATCTAGCAGCTCTGAGGGGTCGTGGGACTTCAGTGTTTATAGAGAGGTTACAGGATCGTTGGTCACCCAACTTGTGCTGAGAAACCTACGTACGTCAGGTAGGCCCCGAGCGCAATGTAACTGGCAAACATGATAATAACCTTAACAGTAAGTTTCTCCCCCCACCAAATGCTTGCCAGTCCAGACATCTTATGTGGAAGGAGAAAAAGAAATATTCCCTTGAGCAAAGTTAACCATCCCAAGATAGTAATAATTGTTCTCCAATCGGCGCTCCAAATATTGTGGCTCACGACCACAAGAAGTCCTAGGACGAGCGTGATGATACCCGAGAAAAGTGTCAGCGCTAAACTTCTGTGAAATTCCTCTATGATTCTGGAGAGATGCCTTCGGTTAAGCAGGACCGTACAAGATACAATGACCAGAAAAAGCCCCAAAACCTTCGCCAAAAAAAATGAAAGTTCAATCCCCACCTCCATAAGTTAAAGTTGTACACGACCATAGTCCAGATTTTTTTGCAACTGGTTCCAGGTACAATCGAAAAACATCTCTACGACTAGGGTTTCTTATTATCGTGTGCCCCCCAACGGAGTGGGGTGACCCTGGGGTGACTCCAGATGCAAGTGATCAGTACGTTATGTCTACTGAAAAATATTCGGTGACTGATGTTGATGGCGCCGAAGTGGGCTACTACGTCCATTGTCCCTATTGCGGAAAGATTTACGACTTAAGAAAGATGTGCACTCACCCTGAGCGATATTTTGTCGTGGCGGGTGTTCGAGGGATCGATTTGAGCCCGAGATGCTGTCCGTCCAGAGGAACCTCAAAGCCCTTTCGGAAGTCAGTGGCCGATGGGTAGAAAAGGCGCTGAAGAAAACCTCTCGACGATGGCCGCACCTGGCCAGATAAGTACCGACTTCTGCTGGACGAGGGCCGCATCGACGCTTCCCACGTCGGCATCGTCTACGAAGGCAGCCAAGCTCACCCTGTCTTTGAGAAACTGTCATTGAACGAGTTGTTGAGACGAGGGGAATGACGGATAAAACTATAGTTTTTTCGACGGCTACCAGTTCGCCGATTGGGAAGCTCTACAAAGCACCCCAGTCAGAGTGAAGCTGGATGGGAAGAGCATGAAGCTCCCAGCAAGACTAGGGGCTAATCTAGGCTATTTACACGTGAGTGTTGCAGGAGTAACCCTATCACTCTATGACGGTTTTGAGTTCGCGGCAGCATCCAACATTTCGAGCAACTGCTGCGCCTGGCTTCGCTTGGCCTGGTTCGAGTCGCGTGCAATGATCCGTTGAAGCGCTGATCTGGAGCGTGCGTCACCTTGGGCGGCCATTTCCAGTGCAAGCTTGTCACGCTTGTCGAAATAGCGGCTGTCGTAGGGCTTGATGGCCATGTTGTAGGGCCGCCAGTAGTATTGGAAATTATCCTTTAGCCAACCGGCGTACACCTCTTCCCACGTCACGGAATTGATGTGAGGCTTGAGGCTATCAGGCGCGATCGGCACGCTGCGCTTCTGGTAACGTGCATCCATCGACATGCGCAGCCGATGCCCTTTACAAGCGATTCCCTTGTGTACCGTCATGCTGTGAAAGATAAGCACGTCGCCCTGTTTGAACGGACTATTGACCCAACTGTCGCCGAGCGAGTCGGTCACCTCAAGCCCGCCCGATCCCAATGCAGGCCGGAAGTTGTACACGCCGGATTTGTGAGACCCGGCGGCAATCTGGAGCCCGCCCATTTCTGGGGTCACATCGGTGAAGGGAAACCAGGTAGAGTACGTGTCCGGCGTGCCTTGAATTGAGATGAAGTCCTGGTGGGGTGGCGTAGTGTAGGCCTCGTGCTGGGGAAAAATCGTCCGTCCAATTATGCGCGGATGCACCATCACCGGTTCGCCTAGCATGCGTTCAAACAAGCCGATCAGATTCGGATGATACTGTAGCGCATGAAACGACTGGAGCTTGTACATCTTGTGGTACACCGACATGTAGTTCGGTTCAGGCTCAAGACAGAAACCACTCAGGTCCGCAATCGCGTCTTCTAGGCGGGTGTCGGCTTTGACCCAACCAGCTTCGAGGGCAATCTCGAGAAGCTGCATCCGCAACCTTTCCAACTCGTCATTCGGTAGCAGACCGCGAATGAACAGATACCCGTCGCGCTGGATGCGCCTTAACAGTTCGGATCTTTCATCCACGATGTCCGTTGAATCGAGAAATGGCTTCAACTGTTTCTCTCCCGCGGCTAAGATCCACAGCGTAGTATAACATCGTGCGTCAAATTCTTTGATCAACCTAGTGTGTGAGAGAAGCACCCCGAGTGGTGTGAAAAATACCACAAGGTGATTCAGAGACGGAGTCTATGGAGGAGTTACAGGTTGGGATTTTGAGAATAGTGATGTGATGTTTAATCGAGGGGTTTGGCTGACACCGGCATGGTGGCAAATTGTCCTGGGCGAGTCTGGATCACAGTAGCTGAGATGCGCCCATTACTCTTCACTCTGAGCAAGCCTTCAAACAGGTCCAGGTCAATCGAGTCGTTTCAATCGAACTCGTCCAGATAGATGGACTGATGACCCAATGGAGCCAGACTCATCTCGACTGAGTCGAGCAGACTTCCATCGGAGAGAAGCAGATCAGCTGTCAGAGAAAGCTGATCTGTCTCCAGGTTCATCATAGCCACTCCGGTTCGGATGGCAGTGGAGGCCTTGGTTTCCATCGGAGCCAGGAAACCTGCTACTAAGTCGGCACTACTACCCACTCCGGCAGCTCCTATCCCCTCTGCTGTAAAAATGATCACACCTGCCAACGGCTGATCCGATGTTACCGAGACCGAACCGGCTATCAGATCTCCAAGTCCGTCCGTAGTCAACACCTGAAGACCAGAGGCGGCGATCTGTACCTGCGTTTCTCCAATGATCTGTTCGCCATTCAGATCGACCGTAAGTGCTTCGCCCGCATCGTTCCTGAACTCGATCTGGGCCGTAGCCGTCTCATCTGTACCTAGATTCAGCAGCAGGATCTGACTTGTAATCAGTCCCAGACCATCGGCAAACTGAGCAAAATAGAGTTTGTACTGGGCTGCGGGTTGAGGTGTCTGAAGGGGAGCCACCGGCATGGTGATAAACTCTCCGGGAAGGGTCTGAATCACTGTACCTGTCACAGGCTGTTCGCTAGTCACTACCAAAGTTCCTGAGAATTCAGAAAAATCGACCTGTGATCCCCAATCGAACTCGTCCACATACAAGGCATCGTGTCCCTGAGCCACCAGCACTCCGGAGGCCGTTGCCAGGGTCACTCCGTCCGAGTCCAGAAGGGTCAGATCCATCGAGCTGTCCTCCGCGCTTAGATTCATAATCGCGATCCCGGTGTTGAGTTTCTCGCTATAGTTTCTGAGCATGGGAGCTGCAAAACCCGTCGGAAATTCGGCACTGGAACCCACTCCCGCCAGCCCCACCTCGCCGCCAAAGATGACCACCCCTTCCACGTGTCGATCGCTAGTGATGCGAACCGATCCTGCCTGAAGCTCTCCCACACCGTCCGTGCGAAGATTAAGCAGTCCCCCTGCCGGTACACTGAAATTATATACCCCATTCACTATTTCATCGTTGAGATCCACGCTCATCTGATCTCCCCAATCATCTAGTATCTCGATCTGTCCTGTAGCCTCAGACTGGTCGTTCAGATTGAAAAGCACGATCTGGCTACTCAGTAGTCCTAGTCCCTCCCCGAACTGGGCAAAATAGGAGAACAGCGTTTGGAAGTCTTCCCACAATTCAGCGCTTTTGGCGTTGATAAAATCACGAAGTGCATTGCTGTCCGTGTAGAGATGGTTATCTTTAAGATTGATGCCGAGTGACCAAATAAGATTCGTCAGGTTACCAAGTTCGGCGGGAAGCTCCCCCGTTAGTTGGTTACCGTTCAGATAGAGGTAATACAGACTGGAAAGGTTACCCAACGCGGCGGGAATCGAGCCCGTCAGGTCATTATCGCTCAGATCGAGGGTCCACAGATTGGAAAGGTTGCCCAGTTCGGCGGGAATTTTCCCCGTCAGCTGATTGGCGCTCAGACCGAGGAACCGCAGATTGGAAAGGTCAGCCAGCGCGGCTGGAATCTCCCCTGTCAGTTGGTTGCTACCCAAACTGAGCCCCCTCAGGCTAGAAAGTGTTAACAGTTCGGCGGGAATCTCTCCTGTCAGCTCGTTGACGTCCAGACTGAGGGACTGTAGATTGGAAAGGTCACCCAGTTCGGCGGGAATCGAACCCGTCAACTGGGTGCTGCCTAGATCGAGGTACGTCAGATTGGAAAGGTTACTCAACTCGGGTGGAATCTCCCCTGTTAGCTGATTCCCGTCCAAGTAAAGTTCCTTCAACTGGGAGAGTGTTGCCAGTTGGGAAGAGATAGCTCCACTTAAATCATTTCTAGATAAATCCAGGGTCGTGCAATTCAGAAAGCTGCTCCCATTCGCTGATCCACCATGGTCCGGTCACCTGGTTTTCTCGAAGTTCTAGTCTTGTAACTCTACTTGGACCGGGTTCGGATTGAACCAAATGATAAGTCATTCCAACTTCCTCGCAGGTCACCCCAAACCAGAAAGGGACAGCACAGGGATCACTGTTAAAGCCGTCTGCTAGAGTTGGTGCAGCTTTCCACCCCGACTTATCGTCCCAGGAGACGTCTCCTCCCGTTGAGTTGTAAAAGCTGATCAGCGCGGCACGATCCGTCTCCGCTAGAACCACAGCTTGAGCCAACAATAGGAAAACACCAATGGGAAGGCACAAAAAACATCTGGCTAGTCTGACAAACTTGAAGTTATTCCATCCTTTATACAACGTAAACATCCCCCCCAAGACGTAGGTATGAAAGGACCATTCGGATGGCCTTCAAATCCTGCGCCTTTTAGAACTCAAGAAGTAGGCTAATTCGACATTTTTCATATCAACTTCCGATATGAGTTCCTCTGATTTGCGCATGGTGAATGATCGAAATCTATCACTACCCCAACCTTGAATCAACCATTCTCTCGTCAGATTTCCGTTGAAAACGGACTCTTATTTCTGGGTTGTCCAGGTGCTTTCGTCAAAATCTGATAATCGAAGACATCTCTCCAGGTACTCGATCAAAACACCGGGTCCTAGGTTGTAGACGACTACTTAATCCCAGCGGGTGGTGTTTTGGTATTAGTTGTTGATGGGTGTTGCTCTTCGCTGCTGCAGCAATGGCCTCGCTTGCCGGAGGTACCTTGCACGGCTTCTTCTTAGACGAGACTAGCCTATGGGCTGCTGCCCCCCGGAGGGAGTTGAAGGACATTTCGGAACAGCCCGGATGGGCCGGCCGGGATGGACTCCCTCTACGATCTGGCCGTTGCGCAGCACGACGACGCCGTTCACCAGCACATGCCGGATGCCATCAGGCGGCTGCGCCGGTTCCTCGTAGGTGCCCTTGTCGATTACGGTGGCGGGGTTGAAGACCACCAAGTCGGCATCGGCGCCAACGCGCACCCGGCCTTTGTTTTTCATCATCGGAATGCGCCGCTCGAGCCTTTGCGCCGGTCGCAGGCTCATCTTAGCGAGCGCCTCCATCAGCGCCAGGACTTTCTCTTCGCGGACGTAACGCCCAAGGATGCGGGCATAGGTGCCGAACGTACGGGGATGGGCGCGTTTGTTAACCAGCCACATGCCGTCACTGGCGATCATCGTCAGAGGATTGGCGACGGCCTGGCGCACCAGTTCCATGGAGTAAATGGGAGGAGTAATGATCAGTCCGCCCTGCTTGCGGTAGTGGGCAAAGGACTTACGAGTCAAGTGTTCGCCAGTCTCGACCCAAATGTACTCGTCAAACTTCTCCGAGTAAGCCTGGCCGCTGTCAAAAAGGTGGGACTGAATATAGGTCGAGCCGCGGTTGTAGGGGTAACATTCTGTGGTGATATCGACTCCTTCATCGCGGACCCTTTGGATCAGTTCCAGATATTCGGGGATCAGCTGCGCGCCGCTGCTGTTGATGTGTACGATGTGGAGAGGGGCGCCGGTTTGTTTCCCGTACTCGACAACCTCCTCAACGTTGCTTACGTCTGTGCGGGAGGTGCGGATATGGACGTGGCAGTTGGCGTTGTGTTGCGCGGCGATTCGAAACATCTCAACAATCTCGCGGGAAGTCGCGCCGGGGGTGTAGGCAAGTCCGAAGCCGATCGCCACAGCGCCACGGTCAAGGGCGTGTGAAATGCGCTTCTTGAGTTTGGCAAGCTGCTCTGGAGTAAGTGGTTTCTCCAGCGCCTTCCCTCCGAGGCCCGGATTGCTGCCCGTCATCACGAGATTGCGTAAGTAGGGATGGCTAATACTGGCGCCGTAGTTCAACAGAGCCCGCCCCTGGCGCTCGGCATACCAGGAATCGATGTCCTCGACGTCGATTTCCAGTTCCAACGAGCTTGTGATCCCATCTTGAACCTGCACCTGGTAGTTTGGCGGGCTGTGGCCGTGGCGGTGTAGATCGATGAAGCCCGCCGTGACCACGTGATCATCGGCGTCAAGGACTTTTCGGCCCTCGATCGGCTCCGCTGTGATCGCAGCGATTTGCTGACCGTTGATGGCGACGTTTCGGATCGCATCGAGCCCTTCTTCGGGGTCCACCACCCGGCCGCCCCGGATGACGATGTCGTAGGGAGAGGGGCCGCAAGCCGTGCCAGCCAGTAGGAAAACCAGCAGCGCCCAGGCTTTCGGAAAACAGGCCGATCCGAACATGACGTACAGTATATATAACACCGCCATGGAGTTAACAAGCGAGCGTGATGGACCGGCTGGATAGCTAGCTCTCAGTCAACTCCATCCAGACTTCCAAGTTCGTCGGTTGTCTGCCATCATTCCCCTATGAAACAACTGCTCGTCCTTCCCGTTCTGCTCCTGACTTCAGCCTTGTTCTTTTTGATTGGTGTCCTAGGAACAGGGCAATCCACTTTGCCAACCCGAACACAAATTTACCCATTTGCCGGAGTGGGCCGCGCCGGTTATTCGGGAGATGGAGGACCAGCCACACGCGCCCTTTTGGACAATCCTTTCGGAGTCGTTCGCGGTCCGGATGGTGCTCTTTACGTTTGCGACACAATGAATCACGTTATCCGCAAAGTGTCTGCCGCCGGCACAATATCGACTGTTGTCGGTTCTGGAATGTCCGGCTATTGGGGTGATGGTGGACCGGCTGCGAACGCTAGACTCAACGAACCCTATGAGGTCCGATTTGACAAAAAGGGCAACATGTTTTGGGTCGAGAGACTCAATCATGTCGTGCGCCGCCTGGATGCGAAGGACCAAACCATTTCAACTGTGGTGGGAACAGGGACAAAGGGTTTCTCAGGGGATGGCGGACTTGGGGTCAAAGCAGCCCTCAGCGAACCCCACAGTATCCAATTCGACCCTGGAGGAGACCTCTACATTTGTGACATAGGCAACCATCGTGTTCGCATAGTCGACATGAAGACGAGAATCATCACTACTTTTGTTGGTACAGGAGAGCAAGCTCCCACTCCCGATGGCTCCAGGATCGAGGGCACACCATTAAATGGGCCTCGTGCCATCGATTTCGACCGGGAAGGCAATATGTGGTTGGCGCTACGCGAAGGAAATGCTGTCTATAAACTCGACCTGAAGTCGAGAACGATTCATCACATTGCGGGCACTGGAGAAAAAGGGTTCACAGGCAACGGGGGTCCTGCCCGGCAAGCCACCTTGTCAGGACCAAAGGGGCTCAGTATCGGCCCGGACGGAAACGTTTACCTGGCCGATACCGAAAGTCATAGTATTCGTATGATTGACCTGACAAAAAAAACCGTTGAACTCATCGCAGGCACGGGTGAGAAAGGAGACGGACCCGATGGTGATCCGTTGGTCTGCAAAATGGCAAGACCTCATGGTGTGTTCGTCGATTCTGACGGCTGGGTCTTCGTAGGAGACAGCGAGACCCACCGTGTCCGCGTGATCCATCCCTAGCCCGGGGGTTAGCTGTCCTGTCCGTGCCAGGGTATCCCCACCCCGTTGGGCGGCACGCGATAATAAGAGACTCTAGCCTTAGAGATTTTCTCAAAACCCAGCTAATCACAAATATTGAAAGCCTTATGAACACTGAAGTCCGACGACTACTCAGGGTCTCGAATACGTTTTTGAACAAAAGTCTGCTCAATAACAAGCTTTATTTAACTATGTCACCTTAGCCCTGAAAGTACCGTAAACACTAAAGTGGAGACAATTAGAGAGAAGGGGATAGGAGGGAAGATTAAGGTGGTAAATCACGCACGGTTTCTTCAGTTGACGGGTAGTCCCACCTTATTTGGTTCGAGTGGATTCGTTACTTGGAGATTTTTCGCTCACATCCCTGCATGTTGCCAGCGCGGCGTGGAGGGCGTAGAACTCGGCAACGTTGATCGACAGCTCGTAGCACCGTCTCACCTCAAGTGTCACGCGGGCAAACATACAGGGGTTAGCGGGTGGCAGTCAGATGCTGGCATCTTGGCCACTCTTCTCCTGATTCAGCTGACTCTCGACGGCGATCAGGCAGACATGCCGTCATAGAACGCACGACGCTGCTTACGATTCCAACGCCAGCCTCCGGACAGGTACACCTCCCGCACGGATACGATGTGCTCGATCTGTAGCTGCTCGACGTTCGTCCATGTCTCCCCTGAATACGGATCGACCCAGATCCCCTCACGCGTCTTGCACGTCACACCGTCTTGGAACTGCTTGCTGTTGTCACGTAGCAGAACGCTCTCACGCGTCGAACATCCGTCGACCGTTTGCCGGTCGCCCCAAGGACGTCGAGCTCATCTTCTACTGAAGGGCGGAGGGTGTGTTCGATCTCTGTCGACGCTCACCATACCCGCTATTGGTGGCGATGGACAGCATGAGCCACATCAGCTCGAAACTCATGAGTATGTCATGAATAGAGGATCGTGATGACAAAGTACGAGCATAAGAATCTGGGTAATGGAATATCGGTACCATGCTTGCACACGGACTTGACTGGTTCCGTAGACTCCCCGACCAGAAAAGAGCTTACGGAAGAAATCTATGGGATCATTGATCGGGAGGGCGCACTGCTGATGCGGGACACTGGACTCGAGACCACCAGCGGGTTTTCTGAGTTCTTGTCCTCTATTGGCTACCACCACCATTCGTATGTAGGGGGCACTTCACCTAGGACGAACCAAGGCCGGGGCGTGTACACGGCCACGGATATTCCAGCCGATGTGACCTTCCCGATTCATCAGGAAATGTCCTATTTGGATAGCGTGCCGGATTACATCTCCTTCTTTTGCTAAGATCCCCCGGAAAACGGCCAGAAGACCAACCTAAGTGCCAGAAATGCGATTTGCCATGGCGTGAACTGTTCTCAGTCTGTTGAACCAGTCTGCTCCAGATCTTTTCAGTCGAAACCCAGCAGACTGAAGTCCCAAGAAAACTGCATCGTCCCTTGGTAAGCATTTGATCCCTTCTGAAAATCAGCAGAGCATGCAGGGTGCATAAGCAAAACGATCACGAACAGAACGGGGAGGAGGAGGAGCCGTATCATATGGGGATGATGGCAGACAATCGACGAACTTGGAAGTCTGGATCGACAGGACTTCAGTTTTTATAAGGGTTTCAGGATTTATGGGACATGACGGAAGGTGATCACCAATCATCTTCTTCATAACTTTGAATTGCTCTGATGATGATGATAGCAACAACGACAGCAACACCGATGAACAACCAGGCAGTGCCAAAGACACCTGCTTGGAGCTGGTCGTTGACTTTCCGGCTCTCTTTGGCAAGCTGATTCAGTGTCTCATCACTCAGGGTGGGGAGTGTCTCTACGATTCTCTCCAGGTTGACAAGTCTTCCCACCTGTTTCTGAATTTCCTCATGGCATAGCACCGTTTCAACTACTTGAATATTCAACTCGCGCTGGACGAACGTGGCTGCCACAGCTCTCTGCAACTCCTCTGTCGACACCACGTGAAGTGAAATATGCTCGGCTTGAGCAACCCGTTGAAAAGCGGGGCACATCACCAAAAGGATGGTCAGGACTATCCGCATAAAACCCCTCCTTTACTCGGATGGGTTGCTTTCTGGTTCAATCCTCCCGAAAAGCTCTCTTTCCTGTGTGGTGATCCTAACAGTCAGATGTACAAATAGTCAATGCTAAGAGTAGTTTATGGGGTAGAACATTTGCTCTGGGTAATCACGCAGCTTTTTCCCGGTTCAGCATAGCAGCTGACTTTTGAAGACATTAGGTGTCGGTTCATCCTCAAATCCTAATCCGCTCCACCTTATCCAGTGTGATCTCGTCGCTGAAATCGTAGATCTTAATCGTCTGGGGCCTCTCATGCGCCCCAGCTTTCTCAACTTTTAAACTAAGTCCTAAGTCTGGTTACTGGTACAATCGAAAAAATCTCTGGGACTAGTGTCTCTTCTTACCGCGTACCTCCTGTGGAGTGAAGCGGCCCGTCAACTCCAGGTCTTTTCAGTGGACACCCAGCAAACTGAGGTCCCAATAAAACTGGCCCATCCCTTGGTAAGTATTTGATCCCTTCTGGAAATCAGCAAAGTACGCAGGGTGCATAACCAAGACGATCAGGAGCAGAATGGGAAGGAGGAGTAGTCGTATCATATGGGAATGATGGCAGACAGCCAACGAACTTCGAAGTCTGGATGGCATCCGCCACTGCTTCAGCCGCTTCCCTATTCCGTTTTCCTCACAACTGCAGGTTAGTTGTGACTACGGTGGTAGATTGCAGCCTCGGTTACGCTAAACAGTCTTTTCGTTGCAGTGAAGGTTCCCAACCGGTTTCCGAACTCACTCCACCAAAAGAGGGTGGCACTTATTATCGAATAAGTCGTTCTGGAATCGTTTAGAGCTTGGAGAACCACTATTCTTGCGTTGCTATCCTTGCTGTAAATAGTGAAGGCCATGACAGCGCCTTCAGCTCCAGTTCCCGTGATAGGAACATATTCGGCGTTCGGATCAGCAGAAGGACTGGTCCATCTCACCACTCCCTTTATCGTATGATCACCGACCCTGAACGTCATCTGCTCCCACGAACGAGTCCACTCTCTAAGTTCGACTCGGAGCCATTTGAAGTCCACTCCACGGGATAAGATCCAGTGCCTGAGACCTAGGTAGTTTGGCCTCTGGCGCCGGCGGCCGATAGGCCAAGGCGCTGTGAGGCCGGATCTGGTTGTAATCCCTTCGCCAGCGTTCTACCAACACCTTGGCTTCCCCAAGCGTGTCGAAGATCTCCATGTTCAGCAGCTCATCCCGTAGTTTCCCGTTGAAACTCTCAATGTACCCATTCTCCCAGGGGCTGCCCGGCTCGATGTACAAGGTCCTTACCCCAACAGCCTGCAGCCAGTCCCGGACCGCCTGTGCCGTAAACTCCGATCCGTTATCGGACCGGATAAACTCAGGCTCCCCGATCAACGAATAACTCCGCCAACCGGTCCAACACGTCTTGGTGATTCATCTGCCGTTTCACATCAATGGCGACACTCTCTGGTGTACTCATCCAGGATCGTCAATAGCCGAAAGCTCGCCCATCATGGGTCCGTTCATGTACGAAATCATAGCTCCAGACGTGGTTCTTGCGAGCCGCTCGTAACCGAACACAGGAACCGTCATTAAGCCACAGTCTCCTTCGTTTCGGCTGTCTGGACGGGATTTTCAGCCCTTCTTGTCTCCACAGCCTCTACCCGCTTAGGAATTCCACCCTTCTCCATGAAGTATCGCCGTGACCCGCCGGTAGCCATAACGCCCGTATTGCGTAGCCAAGTCCGGGCCACCAATCGGGCTTCATCATCGGGAATTTGCCTTTCCCTTCGCTGGGTCGATCGAAAAGCACTTGGCAGGCCCGATGTTCAGACTCGCTGAGCTCCTAATCGCTCTCGTACCCACATCACCGCTCGTCTCCTGCTCGTCGGGCCTAGAAGTTTCCCGAGTACACTTCCTTCAGGATCACTTGTCCAAAGACAGATCCGCCACCAGCTTCTTCAACCGGGTATTCTCCTTCTACACCTTCAACCTCTTGGCCTGGTCCAACCGGAGCCCTCCGTACTCTTTGCGCCACCGGTAGTAGGTCTGCTCGCTCACCCCGATCTGCTTCGACACCTGTCCCACCCTCTGTCCTTGGGCCAGACCCACCTCTGCCTCACGCAAATGATGATCTGTTCCACTAAATCGCTTCCCTGCCATCTCTTGCCTCCTTCCTAAAATGGATCAAACTGGACTCGTTTTAGGGGGCAAGGTCAACCAGACTTCCATAGCTGGAGATTACTCTGATTGTTACTGTTACAATATTTTCCCCAAATGGATTGGATACAGCTAATCCGAATTGACCAAATCATTGTATTCAGCGAGAAAGAAAAATTCCTCAAGAAGGAGCCCACTGGTCACACCTGTCGAATCGATCAAACCCCCTTGAGCTTTAACCTGGAATGTCGCAGTCCCCTGTATGGCAAGGGCAGTGTCCATATCCACATCTTCGGAGGAATCGTCGTAAACAAGAACGTGCCCTGGTGTATTAGTCCCACTTCGACTCAATCGAATTCTGATGGAAGACTTGGCTGGAATGTCCAGCTAGTGAGATTGGGTAATGTAGACCCCATTGATGAACACTGGCAGAACAGTACCTTCGTTGGCTACAACAAAAAGAGTGCCCTCAAACGTCTCAACTCCTTTGTTTGCTAGATCAATGATGGTGGTAATGTTATCCCCTCACCCCTATCTGGGGGGAGATGAAGCGCAACTCTTGAGCAGCAAGTTTCGGAAAAATGATCACGAAGAGGATAATCCATTTCTTCATAGTTTTGCCTCCGCATGGCGTGATCAATGTGATCGTAGTGTTGTGCCAACAAGTATGCCTGCCACCACAGCTTGTCATCAAACTTCCGCATCGGGGAAAAAGTTAAAAAAATCTCTGCGACTAAGGTCCCTATATTACTGTGTGTCCCCCGTGGGGTGGAGATACCGTGGGTGCCGTCCAGGAGTGGCTGTTCAAAATAGTTCCGCCCATATGGCCGTTGCTTTGGATCCAATCGAAGCCCTTCTATACGAATGAGCGGCGTGGCCTTAGGGGTTTACCGGGGTGCTTGAACGGCCTTTTGGAATCACGGGTAACACAAGATGCGGAGGGAACCGGGCAGTGTGGTAGCCAGAACCAGGTAGTCTACAGATCCCACCACACCTCCAAGGAAAGTAGAAGCCCAGTAGCCAACGAGAGACAGCAGCAACAGCCACCACAATCCCACATACCACGGGTAGAGGAGAAAAGTGATCGGGAAAAAGATCAGCTTGGCAACAAGCATCACAAAATCATTGGCTCGATAAGAAGTCAAAGCGGCGTGACCTACAATGTAAACAAGGCCAATCCAAAAAACGCCCCGACCCAACCACATTAGCTTTGACGTTGCCTCCCAGGGTTGACCCTCATTGGACAGTACCGATGCTAAGTCATCTTCTCTGTGATCTCCATCTTCATCGCTCTGGATAAGTTTTCCAACTCGGTCCAGATTGACCTGGGCATCGGCATCTCCCTGTTCAGCAAGAGGTTTCCACTCTCTCAACACAGTCGCTCTCCCCGTTGGTAAGCATCTAATCTTTTCTGGAAATCAGCAGAACACACAGTATTCCCAACCAAGAAGATCAGGAGAAGAACGGGAAGGAGGCGCAGTCGTTTCATACGAGAATGATGGCAGACAACCAACGAATTTGGAAGCCTGGATGGAGTGATCAAAGACATTTCTCTATGTTACTTTCTGGGTGCTAAATGCGTTGTTTACTATCAGGATAGCGAGAAGTTCTCTCTGTGATTTACCACCTCATTTTCGTCTCACCCCTCCTTAATTACGCATAAAGATCGACATGGACATCCGAATTTCTCCTCAATGAGTGGTTTCGCCGCTCGCCTGCCGGGCCAACTCGACCATCTCCCACCGAACTTCCTGGGGGAGTACTCACTTCCTTGGGGAAGACCAACCGGATGGGATGGGGACCAGCTGCTGTGGACGCCAACATCTCAAGCCGTAGCGATCGACTCGGGTCATGATCGCGGTCGTCGTGTCAGTGGCCTTAGTAAAGGCTCTGCAGCGGACAACCATCGTTTCCAAGTGGTCATCGTTCATGTGCCTAATGATGTCCTCAACATAGTCCGCGATGGGATCAAGTGCGGCACCAAGCCAGTCGGCGACCTCGATCCACGACATCCGGCCGTAGCCGCCGATGTAACGTAACGACTGTACTTTTAGCAGCCACAGGTGGAAGTCTTTGAAGTCGATGTAATAGGCAGCGTTGGGGTGGGAATGGAGGCAGGCTTCTCGTACTGTGTCGAGATACGGTCCCTTCTCCAGAACTCGTGTCTTTCCGACGATCGTGATCCGCCCGCGAGCCAGCGGATCTCCCGTACCCTGTTCGACCACCAGCAAAGACGAACGGGAGTCGGCGCGCAGATTCTGCGCGTGCTCGGCCAACTCGCTGATCAGAAAGACGGGACTCCCGCCCGGTAGGCCTCGAGTGTTTTTGGGTGCTCATGGGTATCAATTCAGCCGACGAACGCAGCAGTCATCTTCAAAGTGACTGAACAGGTCGTCCACCAGGAGATGTATGATCGGGTCCGACCGGCTGTCCTCTACGAGATTTCTTTCTGCGACGTAGGTCACGTGATCGGCGTTATGAACCAGAACACGGTCCCGGGGTACGGTCTTTAGGGGGCGACTCTTCGCAACGTGCTCGTACCACTCTTCTGTGCCCTGGAAAGTGGCATCGACATCAATGATGACGCCCCGATAGTCGGCCAGTTGGTGGTGCACCAGCTGGCCGATGGCGAACTTGCAGGTGTCTTCAATCATCGCTCTGATCTCGACTCATATCAAGGTTGACTTCGATGACACCTTTGATTTTCACCGCACTGATTTTCCATGCTTCCATTTTGTCCAGCACTGCGATATCCCCGTTGGCGTCGGTTATTTCCTCGCGCATCGGCCGAATCATATTCTCGTCAGACATCATGGATTTTCTCCTCTGATTGACTATAACGTCAGATCCGGTCATGAGTGAGGTCCGCAAAATGATACAAATTTCTGACTAGTGTCCTGTCCCATAAATTACCTGTCATTTGCGGAGGTGACTTTGAGCCGAGATCGCGAAGCGAAGAGGAGGTGACGTGGTGGCATCGGCGACGACAAGCAACCTCATCCAGCGTCCTCACACCCCTGAAACCATTTGGGTTGCGACGGAGTTTGCTCCTCTGCGGTGTAGCATCTCCTCGACGATGACTTGGCATCTTTTCGATCGGCGTGCCTGGCACTTGGGTCCAGAGCTCTCGCAACGCAACCTGCAGGATTTTACCGCAGGCTGCTAGTTCTGGTGCTTCAACACTCGTTTCAAGACCTTTCCCAAAGCGCTTTTTGGAAGCTCGTCTATAAACTCTACCTTCTTTGGAATCTTATATTTGGCAAGTTTATCCTGGCAAAACTCAACGATTTCCCGCTTGTTTAGCTTCTCCCCCTTCTCGACCACAATCCAGGCCCCGACGGCTTCTTCTCGGACCGTACTGGGAACTCCAACCACCGCCGCCTCGATCACCTTGGGATGTTGGTGCAAAACCTCCTCCACTTCCCGAGGGTAGATGTTCATCCCCGCACTGATGATGACATCTTTCTTGCGGTCGACGATGGAAAAGAATCCCTCCGGGTCCATCCGTGCCATGTCTCCGGTGTAGAGCCAATCGTTTTGCAAGACTCGACTGGTCTCTTCAGGCATGTTCCAGTATTCTTTCATCACCTGGGGACCTGTAATAGCCAGTTCACCCACCTGTCCAACCGGTAGTGATCTTCGGGATTCCGGGTCAACGATCCTAGCCGCGGTGTCCGATACTGGGATACCAATCGTGCCGCTTTTTCGGTGTCCGAAAATGGGATTAACGTGAGTGACCGGAGAAGTCTCCGACAGGCCATAGCCCTCTACCAGCTTTCCACCGGTCAACTCCTCGAACCGTTTTTGCACCTCGGCAGGAAGGGCTGCACCGCCACTGACACAGAGCCGGATTGAGGAAACGTCGCTGCTGGAAACCCCGGGATAGCGATTGATAGCATTGTACATGGACGGAACTCCACAAAAAATGGTGGCCTTGTGTACCTTAATACGCTTCATCACCTCAGCCAGGTCAAAACGAGGAACCAGCACCATGGTCGAACAAGAAGCAATTGAAAGATGCAGACCTGTCGTCATGCCATAGCTGTGAAAAAAAGGAAGCACGCAGAGAATCACCTCACGTCCCTGTTCCATACCCCACAGCCAGCTGTAAGTCTGAGTGACGTTTGTAATCAGATTGCGGTGGGTGAGAACCGCTCCCTTAGAAACTCCCGTGGTCCCACCTGTGTAAAGCAAAATGGCGGTGTCTTCGGGTACACCGGATGCAGGAGACGACTGCTGGAAAGAACGTCTCATGAAATCACGATAAGTAAACACGCCTTTTCCCTCATCGGTCCGAAGATTAGACCTCTTCTTCAGGTTGTACAGAAGTCGGAGAATCGGAGGGAGAAAATCCGATATTCTCGTGACAATGATCCGCTTCACGGGCGTTTTTTCTCTAATCCGGGCAAGGCGCGGATAGAGCTGATCCAGGATAAAAACCGTTTCAGCACCAGCGTTGTTCAACTGACTCTCCAATTCCCTTTCCACATAAAGAGGATTAGTGGGGACCAGAATCGCTCCCAGCCTCAAAACGGAAAAGTGGGCGATTGGATAAGCTGGAATGTTGGGGAGAACCAGCGCTACACGGTCTCCTGACCTAACCCCAAGGCCCGCCAGGCCACCAGCAAAGCGATCCACCAGCTTCCCCAGCTCTCGATAGCGGATCCGGGCGCCGAAGAAAAGAGTCGCGGTCCCGCCTGGCCGCTTCTTGACTGCTTGCTCGAAAAGCTGATACGTGGTGATTTCCGGATAATCGATCGACCTCGGAACCTGCTTGTCGTAATAGTTCTCCCAGATCTTCTCCACGTGCTCTCCATTCTAACGGGAACATTCAGAAATTATGGGAGTCACCCATTTCGGATCTGTCCCCAATTCACACTCATCTGCAAAAATGATATCTTTCGCTGACCGGCTGGGAATTGCAAGCCGGGTTTTCATCAAAAAAACCATACTGCTTGCCTATACTGGACTCATCATTACCGGGCTGTTTACTCTATACCGACTTTCACCGATGCGACAAGTACTCGTTTTCATAAATACGATGAGGGTTCCCGTCGGGTTGGAAGGAGAGTTAATCAGGATGGCGCGTGTACGAGACCCGAGATGGGCCTGGAGCTCCGGGATGTCGAGTCGGAAGTTATCCTCCTCGCGGACAGAAACAAAGACAGGAACACCGTCAAAAACCGAGACGAACTTGGGATAGCAGGCGTAGCAGGGATCGGTCATTAGTACCTCACTATCCGCATCCAGCAGTGCGCCAAAAACCAACAGCATGGCTCCCGAACTGCCCAAGGTCACCACAACACAATCCGGCGCAACCTCCCACACCATATTGCTAATCTGCCAGGCCGCAATCGCCTCGCGCAGTTCCGGATGACCAACGAGTGGGTATAGTGAGTATGTCCTTCTCTGAGAGCCTGAACACCCACCTCACGAATTACCACTGGAGTGTCAAAATCAGGTTCGCCGATTTCCAGGTGGACGATTGACCGCCCAGACCGTTCTAAGACTGTCGCCCGTTCGAGGATTTCCATGGCCAGAAATGGTGAAATGCGCTGAGCACGTCGACTGAGTCTGTTCACCAACTACTCCTTCTTCATCATCGACCACCAGGGATGGATGAACGGTCGTAATCAGGTGCTCCCGGATCGCGGGGAACAAGATGAATGGCCGTGGCCTTGACCACAGCCCTGACTTGTCCCTCTTTAACCAGACCCAGGTCTTGTACTGCCTGACGCGTGACTAATGCTACCACCGGTAGTCCCACATCTATTGTGACACGGGCTAAAACACCGGCTGGGGTGATCCCGGTCACCTTCCCCGGTAAGTGATTGCGAGCACTGCTGTGGCTCGAACCGGCGATCTCCAGTGTGACGTCTTCAGCACGGACACACACATAAAACTGTCGAACTTGCGTTCCTGGATCGGTAGCAAAAAGGCGAATCTTTCCCACTTGAAGTTCCACTATCCCTTCCCCACGATCAACGATGTGACCCGGTGCTATCGTCTCAAAACCGGCTACTGCAGCTACATCCACACAACTAGGCTGGGTAAATACCAGATCAGGAGATCCTGCTTGTAGAATTCTTCCCTCCTTGATCACCTTCAGTTCGTCTCCCAACATCAGCGCCTCGACCCAGTCGTGGGTCACCAGAATAGTGGGAATGCCAAGCTTCCTGAGTAAGTCTTTGAGTTGCCATCGAAGAGATTGACGGGTCGGCCCATCTAGTGCCGACAAAGGCTCATCCAAAAGCAATAGCCTTGGTTCGCGGATCAGTGCACGAGCAAGAGCCACACGCTGCTGTTGTCCTCCTGAAATCTGGTGAGGTCGTCGACTCTCCAAACCTTCCACTTCCAGGAATTGCAGTAGCTCCCTGACCCTGGGTGCTCGCTCCGACCGGCTTAATCCTTTGAGGGCGTATGCTACGTTCTGACCCACAGTCATATGAGGAAATAAGGCATAGTCCTGATGAAGGTATCCGATGGCTCTATTCTGGGGGGGAAGTGCGATAGCTGCTTCAGTGTCCGACCAGACTTCCCCGTTGAAGGAGATGCGACCTGCAGTGAGGCGCTCCAAGCCGGCCAGACAGCGTAGAATGGTGGTCTTCCCCGAACCAGATGGACCAAATAACACCGTCACATGACTCCGGTCTGTTGGAGACCGCAAAAGAACTTTGATCGATGAGCCCTCGTGGTAAACTTTTTCCAGGTCGGCAACCAGCCCGGTCGAATCGTCGGCCCTCATCGCCGTATTTCCGGCCACACCGCCCACACCTTCCGATTGAGTGCATAGACCACGGCTAGTACCAGAAAGGAGAAAACCAGAAGTGTTAGGGAGGTCCTATTAGCCGTAGCATAATTCAAGGCCTGTACCTCATCATAAATGTCTATGGAAACGGTCCGAGTTATCCCTTCGATATTGCCGCCCACCATCAGTACCACCCCAAACTCCCCTAGAGTATGGGCGAATGTGAGTACCAAACCGGTGATTATTCCTCCGACTGATTGTGGAAGGATCACCCGAAAAAAAGTGCGCAATTTGGACACACCTAGCGTCCAAGAGACTTCAATCAGCCGGGGATCCACGCTGGCGAAGGAGCTCATGAAGGGCTGGACGGAAAACGGCAAACTGTAGAGGATCGAAGCGAGAACCAGGCCTTGAAACGTGAACGGCAAGGAGTGCCCACCGATGGCCTGATACCACTGACCCAGTGGGCTCCTAGGTCCCATCGCAACCAGTATGTAAAATCCAAGGACCGTTGGTGGTAAAACCAGAGGCAGAGCAACCACAGATTCCACCAGAAACTTCCCTCGACAGCGTGAATAGGCAAGCCAATAAGCGATCGGCACTCCAATACCCAGTAAAATAAAGGCGGTTAAGGTAGCGAGCTTCAGACTTGTCTCAAGGGCAACCCAGTTCATGGGTCTACCTCCTCAACCGTTTCTCCCTTAAAGGACAGGCCATATTTTCGTAACACTGCCTGTCCAAATGATCCCTTGACCCAATCATAAAAGATCCGAACCGCCCGTAGATTGTGATGGGCTCTGGCCGTTTTTAGAATCACAATACTCTGTGGCAATGGAGAATAGACCTTACTCGGAATCTCCCAGAACCTTCCCGCCTTCCCTAAGATGGGAGACAAAGCCTGAGAGAGGGCAAGAATGCCGATCTCCGCTGCCCCAGACTGGACGAACTGAGCAGCCTGGGATTGGTGTTCCCCGTAGACAATTTTGTCTTTCACGTGGTTGTGGACCTTGAAACTTCGCAGTGCTTCTTCAGCCGCCCTTCCGTAAGGGGCATGTCTAGGATTGGCAATCGCGATCTTTTTCACCGATGGATGTAACAAGGCTCCCATTTGTAACTCCTTGAGGTCAACAGGCGAGTCCGTCGATACCCAGAGCACGATTCGACCCACCGAATAAATAAAGAAAGTTCCCGGCTCCACCAACCCTGCCTCCTCCAGTGCCTTAGCGTATCCAACATCCGCCGACAAAAACACCTCAAAGGGAGCGCCATTTGAAATCTGAGCGTAAAAACTCCCTGAAGAACCCAGCGACAGTCGGACCTGATAACCCGTTTGGGCTTCAAACTCCGTAACCATCTCTTTAACGGCAAAGTTCAAACTGGAGGCAGCTGCAACCACCACCTCTTCCGCCCGAATGGGTTTCACCCCAAAAACCATCAGCGCCAGAACGAGAACGATGATTGGTGGAAACCTCCCCTGATCTGGCATGTCTTTCGTACTCGTGTCCAGGGAGCTGCAGATCATACTGTGGCTGAACTTTTCCGCTTAGAGATTGGGCACTTTGAACTATCTGGAATCCTTCCGGCTTCAAAGTGAGGCGCCGGAAAAATCAAAACACGTCAAACTAAAACTCCTCTTCACTTTCACAGCGGAGGCTTAGCCTAACTAGGCCCAGGAGGAACAGTGATCCCCGATTGAATCCAGAATTCTACACAGCTGAGAGGTCCTGTTCGCTGATGCGTCACCGAGCGTAGGCCGGCTCTTGACCCTGTTTCCACTTGATATTACACCCGATACTTGCTCGTTGATCAGGATTGACAGGAAGTCCCACCAGTATTGCATCCAGCCCGGACCGGAGGTCTTGCCCCGTCACGGGCTTCCCATCGTCCGGCCGGCTATCATCCAACTGGCCCCGATAAACCAGTTTTTGCTCCTGGTCAAAGACAAAGAAGTCCGGAGTACAGGCCGCAGTATAATCTTTTGCAGTCGACTGACTTTCGTCGTAGCAGAATGGAAAGGTGAATCCGAGTTCCTCAGCCATTGTCTTGAGCCTATCCGGTGAGTCTTCAGGATGGGTGTCAACGTCGTTAGCACTGATAGCCACGATCCCGACATCCCGATCTCGATAGTCTCTGCCCAGCCGTGCCAGTTCGTGTTTAACGTGCTGCACGTACGGACAGTGTTCACAGATAAACATGACCAGGAGGGCCTTCTTGCCGGAAAAACTGTCCAGTCCGACCGATTTCTCCGAAACCACATCGGGCAATGAGAAATCAGGCGCCTTCGTGCCCAACGCCAACATAGTTGAAGGGGTCAAAACCATAATCTCTTCTCCTTTTCGAGGGTATTCTCTTCCCGGTTAGGATACATGATTTCAGCCGGGAAAGCGACGGAATGTCCTGGGCCAGTTGTCCCTAACCACGGTCGGAATCGATTAATCCCAAACATCTGGGAGAGTTTGGGTTAGATAAGTTGATTCCGAAGCAGCTCCTCCACCACTTTGGCCTTGGTCACCACCTCATCTGTTGGGGTCTCCGGGCGGCCGTGATGTTGGTAGGTCAGCTTTGTGTGATCCATGCCCAGTTGGTGCAGAATGGTGGCATGCAGATCTGGCACACTGACCCTCTTCTCCACGGCTTTGTACCCCAATTCATCGGTTGCCCCGTGAGCATAACCTCGCTTGAACCCGCCGCCGGACAGCCACAGGCTAAAACCGTTGCGGTTGTGGTCTCGCCCACGGCCGTTTTGCGAGATGGGAAGCCGCCCAAACTCTCCGCACCACAGGACCATCACGTCGTCCTGTAAACCTCGAGCCTTCAAATCTTTGATCAGGCCAGCTACCGGCCGATCCGTCTTCGCCGAGATAATGTCAATTTCGTCCTTGATGTTTGTGTGGCTGTCCCAAGGCTGGAAGCTGGGCTTGATCGGAGGAAAGACCTGCACGAACCGCACCCCCGCTTCCACCAGGCGCCGGGCCATCAGCAAACGGGTGCCATAGCTAGCGGTGTTGAATATATCCAGGCCGTAAAGCTCCTTGGTAGATTCTGATTCCTTTGACAGATCTAACACATCTCCGGCGGCCAACTGCATGCGGGCGGCTAACTCGTAGTTGCGGATGCGGGCTTCCAGTTCCGACTCCTGCGGGTACTTCCTGCGGTGCTCCTCATTGAGCTTCTCCAGGAAAGCCAGCTGATTACGTCGGGCTTCCTCCGGTATTGGGACGGCCGGATTGAGGTCCAGCACCGGTGCCCCTTTGGAATTAAATTCCGTGCCCCGATACAGTGCGGGCAACCAACCGTTCTCCCACAGCGCGGTACCGCTGGTGTTGTAGCCCTCCGGGTCCCGTAGTACCACGTAGGCGGGTAGATTCTGATTCTCGGTTCCTAAGGCGTAGCTGACCCAGGACCCCATGGTGGGTCGGCCCGGAAAGATCTTGCAAGTCTGAAGCATGACTAAGGCTTCGGTGTGGTTATTGTGTTCGGTGTACATGGAACGGATCAGACAGATCTCATCGGCAATGGACCTGGTATAGGGAATGGCTTCGGAAAGCTCCATTCCGCACTCACCACTGGGGTGAAACTTGAACGGGCTGGCCATTAACTTGTTGGCCTCACTGCCCATCTGAAAGGTTTCCACTTTCTCGGAGTGCTCCTGGCCATCGCGCTCTTGCAGCTCTGGCTTGGGGTCGAAAAGGTCCATCGGACTGGGTCCGCCGTTTTGCATCAACTGGATGACTGCGCGGGCACGGGGCGGAAAATGGGTCGGTCGGGGCCGAAGATTCAAACTTCCTCCCAGCTGCGTCTCTCCGGTGGCCAAAAGCTTTTCGGTGTGCATCAGATAAGCCAGCGCCAGAGTCCCAAAACCCAGGCCAGACTTCTGCAGAAACCCACGCCGAGAAATGGTCGCGGAAAAAGAAGAATCAAAGCGATAGAAATTGTTCATGGCTCTTTCCTACTCCACATACAAAAATTCGTTGGTGTTTAACAGCATCTGGCACACACTACCCAACGCTCTTCGGGCCGCTTGCTCTAGGTCAGCCTCCAAGGCCAGCACCCGTTCGGATTCGTGCTTCAACAATTCATTACTCCAAACTGTTTCCTCTGGGGTTGGTTTCCTTCCCAACGCGATCTGAAAGGCCAGCTCGATCCTAGTTTCTGGCGCTTCCCCCGCACGCCTGGCCACCTGCCGCGCGAAGTCCTCGGCTTGCTCCACCACAAACTCGTTGTTGAGCATGGCCAGTGATTGCAGCACCACGGCCGAGTGGCCCCGGTGGGTGCAGTTGGTCGACATCACCGGTTGGTCGAAAACACTCAACATACTTAGGTTATAGTTTCGCCGCGCCAGCAAGTAGATGCTTCGTCGCCAGCGGCTGCGAGGATTCGATTGGGTAATCTTTTCCCCTTGGACTACACTGCTATAGACCAATTTGTCCTTTTTCGAAACCACCACTTTTCCATCTGGAAGACCCTCCAGGAGAACGGGTGGACCCCCGATCGTCCGGTCGAGATTCCCGCTCACCGCCAGGATAGCATCACGAATCACCTCCGACTCCAGCCGGCGCAAGCGCATTCGCCAGAGAAGCAAGTTCCCCGGATCCACTACCCTGGGGTCGGTTGTTGCAACTCCTTCGTTTTGTCCCCTCTCGCTGTCGTTCCCTATCCGATGCGAAGCCTGGCGATAAACCGTCGAAGTCATCATCAGCTTGAGCAAGCGCTTCACCCGCCAGCCCGTACCCATAAACTCTGTTGCCAGCCAATTCAGCAGCTCCGGGTGGGTGGGCTGAGCCCCGTTTCGCCCAAAATTGTCCGAAGTAGCCACAATCCCTTCTCCGAACAAGTGCTGCCATAGACGATTCACCCTCACCCTGGCCACCAAAGCCCCGGCCGAGGATTCCCGGTCTGTCAGCCAGCGGGCCAAGGCCAGCCTTCTTCCACTGGTTCCTTCCGTGGGGATCTGGTTCGTCCCGATTGTCTGCGACTTGTCCGGTTCGGTCAGCACTGCTAGAAACCCCGGCTGCACTTCCGGACCTGGCGTTAGGTAGTTCCCCCGCCGCAGCAAGTGAGTGGGTGGCGGGGCACCCGTATCGTAGACAGCATCCAGCCAGCCGTAGGACCGCCGTTGCTCTTCTAGTGAGGCGATCTTTTCCTCCAGGACACAACCGTTGGTTTTCTCTTCCTCGCTCATCAAGGCCTGGATCTCTTCGGCGGGAACTTCCACCAACGGCCCCAGCGTCTCCATCAGGTATTTTTCGACTGCCGTCCGTTCCTTGCTCGGGGTCAAGACCGCCGTTTTTAAATCCTCCCGAATGGCCTCCGGCAGCTCCACCAGCCTGTCCTCCAATAGCCGGCGTCGATAGGGGCGGTGCAGTGTCGCCAGTTTCCGCTTCCAGGGTTCAACCTGGCCATCAATTTCCACATTTTGCTGATCTATCTTCTCCTTCTCAGCTGCCGAAACATCGGCCAAAATACGGTCCTGGGGCTGCAGCCACCGATGGGGATTATAGGCAGGCGTGAAGATCGCCGTTAGCCGATAGTAGTCTCGCTGTGGGATCGGATCATACTTGTGGTTGTGACACTGCGCACAGGCCACGGTGAGTCCGAGTATGTTACTGGTCAAGATCTTAACGGTTCGCTGCAGCACGGCCCAACGAATATCCTCCGTGTTCAACTCATATTCATCGGTATTGTCCACAGCAGCCCGTAGAAAGCTAGTGGCTGTGAGGAGCTCTAACATCTCGGGAGTGAACTTCTCAGCCAAACGCCACTCCACCAGTTCATCCCCCGCCAGTTGCTCGGTCAAGAAGCGACCGTAAGGCTTGTCTTCATTAAAGGCACGTACAACGTAGTCCCGGTAACGCCACTTGCCCCGACTAAACTTGACCGTGCCGAAATCATTGTCCCCGCCCCAAACATCCGAGTGACCGGCTTCGTCGAGCCAATGACGCCCCCAGCGCTCCCCAAAGTGCGGGGAGGCCAGCAGCTGGTCGATCAAATCCTCATAGGCATCCGGCGAGGAGTTGGATTGGAAGGTCTCGACTTCCTCCGGCGAAGGAGGTAGACCGATCAGGTCAAAATAGGTCCGACGAATGAGGGTTCCCCGAGTCGCATCTTCGGAAAATCCCAAGCCCTCTGTTTCCAGCTTGGCTAAGATGAAGGCGTCAATGGGGGTGCGTACTCGCTCTAGCGCTCGGACCGGCGGAACCTCCACTGTTGATGCTTGTCGGAAGGCCCAGAACTGCCGGTCCTCTTCGGTCACAACCGACGCCTTCTCCACTTTCATCGGCTCATAAGACTCTAAGGTCGGCACCCCAGCATCAATCCAGAGCCCGATGACTTCGATCTGCTCGGGGCTTAGCTTTTTTTCCTTGCTGGGTGGCATCGAGCCTTCGGAGATCCGCTGGAAAAGAAAACTAGTCTCAGCCGAGTGCTCCACTACTGCTGGTCCACTGGCGCCGCCGCGCAAAATCGATGAGGGGGTGCGTAAGTCGAGCCCCGCCATGGTCACCTGCTGACCATGACACTGAAAACACGACTGCTTAAGGATGGGCAGTACATCGCGTTCAAATTGAAGAGTTGACTCAGACTGAGTCGAGGCCAGACCGGCTGAAGAGACCAAGAAAAAAACCATGGTAAGAACCCAAAAAACGCTTCTTCCAAAAGCACTCAAAACTGCCATGCTGTTCTCTCCGTCCTTCGTTGGAAGTCTACCAATGTGAAGACCAGCCAGTCAACAAAATAAGGCATCTGGCTCCAGGATCCTACAGCATTGACGCGCCTGTCTGAAGGGTATTTTACAAGTTCGGACAGCCTAATCAGAATGCGTTTCGTTTAAGTACACACACGCGAGTCTCTACCGTTCATGACAGACAGACTCAGTCAAACCCCTTAAACATACACACAATCGGTTTAGTGGTTGATTCTTTTCCATCTGATTACCAGTCGCTTGATCGCTGAACCGGCATAGTCACTCACGTTTTATTAGCCTGGATAACCACTAACGTCTCATAATCTGATTGGGCGCCGGTTTGATTTTGCTGGCCAATTATGCGTTGATTTAGAGAAGGATTGGAATCAGATTAGGAGGAGCCGAATCCATCATTTGTTTTACCCGCGATATGGATGGTCGCTGTTGGTGGCAGGAGTGATAGGAGGAATCAACAGGGCGGTCATGGCTCCCCGAATAATGGGAGCGCGGACGCAAACAGAAACCGGTGAATATTGGCGATTAAAAATTCAAAAATCCTTGTGTTCAGTGCTCATGCCGCTGACTTCTGCTCGCGTAGCGGTGGCACGATTGCTCTTTACACTAGCCGGGGCATCCCAGTTCACGTGGTTGATCTAACTTTTGGTGAACAAGGGGAATCCGAGGATTACTGGGGACAAAATGGCCCCAGATCACTTGCCGAGGCGAAGAGGACCCGGGCCCGGGAAGCCGAGGAAGCTGCCCACCTTCTGGGCGCAAGCATCGAGTTTATGGATTACGACGACTATCCTCTGGTCATCGATCGGAAGCGCTTGCAAACCCTGGCTCATCTCCTGCGCAGGATCCGACCGGATATCATTCTTACCCACTGGAAGCTTGATCCTTTCAACGTCGACCACGAAGTTACGACGGCAGCCGTGATCCGAGCGGCGACCATGGCTGCGGTCCCAGGATTTGAGCCAGATGCCGGCGTGGTTCACCCTCTTCCTCACATCTTTGGCTTTGAACCCACAATACCGCGTGACGACGTCACCAGCTTTATTCCAGATTCCTATATGGATATCAGCGATGTCTTCGAGACGAAAGTCGCAGCGCTACGAGCCTTGCGGTCCCAAACGAAACTCGTTTCCTGGTACACACAATGGGCTCAATATCGCGGCAGCCAGGCAACCCAGTGGAGTGGACACCTCGTAAAGTACGCCGAAGCTTTCAAACGTTACACCGCATTTGTCGGAACACAGCTACCATAGCCAAGTACTCGGCTTCATAAAATACGCTCATGTTTATTAAGACTCCGACATTGTCCAGCCATACTCTTTCTGAGACAATAGGGTAGTAGCCCGTGGTGAAAGTCGCGTGGAGTCGCGCACCAGAGATCTGCGGTCGTGGGCAAGGTACGAGGAGGAGTCAGTTCCTTCGCATCGGCAGGCAACGCTCCTCGCACTACATACCACGACAGCGATCGAAGGAGAGCGTTCCGGGTTGAGCCAGATGATCGGAAGGGTCCTTTCTGAGTGGCCAATGTGGGAGGCGGATAAACCGGAGGTGCGACATTGCTTTTAGAAAATAAGGCCGTTTTAATTACCGGCGCCAGCAAGGGCATTGGACAAGCGCTTGCAATCGGGCTGGCGGCTGAAGGCGCCAGGGTCGGCATTAATTTCAAAACAGATCAAAAGGGGGCAGAGAAAACGCGCCGCGTGATCGAAGACGCAGGAGGAAAGGCCCAACTCATCCAGGCGGACATCGGACAAAGAAGAGAGGTAGAAAAAATGGTCGAAGCGATGGTTGGGTACTTCGGCCGTATCGATACCCTGGTGAACAACGCAGCCCGAACACGTTTCGGTCCTTTCCTTGAGGTCAGCGACGAAGACTGGTTGGACGTGGTCAACACAAACCTCAGGGGAACCTTCTTTGCATCCGCGGCGGCTGTTCGATACATGATCAAAAGCGACGGAGGCTCAATCATCAACGTGAGTTCCTGCGCGGCCAAACTGATGGTACCCTTTCACTCCGTGTATACCATGAGCAAAGGCGGAGTGGAGACTCTAACTCAACAATTAGCCCTGGAATTAGCCCCACAGGTTCGGGTCAACTGCATTTCACCGGGAGCCACGAGTACGGATCGCAACCGCCAGTACGATCCTCAGTATGATGAGATCTGGGGTCAATTGATCCCCATGAGGCGCGTGGCACAGCCAGAAGACATGGTCGGAGCTGTCGCCTTCCTGGCCTCAGACAGAGCGGCTTTCATCACCGGACAGATTCTGGGGATAGACGGAGCCTGGACTTTAAAGGGGCACACTCCCGATCTCAACAAAGAAGATTTCTCATCAGACCGATCTCGAGACTAGTGTCCTGTCCCATAAATAACATGTCATTTGCACAGGTAGCTTTGAGCCTAGATCACGAAGCGAGAAGGAGACGATGTGGGTGAGTTACCTCTATCCTACGGCTTGCAGGCGCAACGACCCCGGTTCTTTGCTGCTCCTCTTTGTCAATACCTCGAACTAGAAACCGTTTTGTCCGTAACAAATGGCCTGTTATTATGACAAGGTACTAGTGGGAAAGCACTGGGATGGGGAGGGACCGGAACAGGAGGTAAGTTTTGCAGAAAAACATGACCAAGTCTAAGCTGCAGTCCGGTGAGACGGTATTCGGCTCTTTCCTGCGTCAACCCGATCCAAGTCTTGTCGAAGTCCTCAGCTATCAGGATTGGGATTTCATCGTGTTTGACGGCGAACACGGAACACTCGAACCACGTGATTGCGAAAACTTAGTACGTGCCGCCGAGCTGCACAAAATAACGCCCATAGTGCGTGTAACCACTAACCTGGCCCCCATCATCCTGCGTTTTATGGACACGGGAGCTCAAGGTTTACACCTGCCCTGGATCAACTCGGCCGAGGAGGCTGAAAGAGGGGTACGTTCCGTCAAATACCACCCGCGAGGGATTCGAGGACTTGCTGGGGTGCGCGCGGCGGATTACGCCCTGGCGATGCCGTTCAGCGAATATACCCAAGAGGCGAACGCGGAAACACTGGTCGTCATCCACATCGAAACAGCCGAGGCAGTCGAGCGATTGCCTGAGATTGTTGAGGTCGATGGTCTAGACGTCATCTTCATTGGACCCACCGATCTATCGCACTCACTGGGGGTTCCAGGGCAACTCGAGCATCCACGTCTGCAGAAGACCATACAACGAATCTTCGACATCACGAAAGGGTCAAATGTAGCCCTCGGCACTTTAGCTCGAAACGCAGAAACCGCGTGCCAGTGGCGTGAGCGAGGTGTCCGCTACATCGTTGTTTCCTTTGAATCGTTGTTGACCCGAGCATCGCAAGAATTCCTGCAGGCGGTCCGCGGTTGACCCTTCGCCGCCGTCTGTTAGAACCAGCGTTCCACCACCACTTTGGTTTCGGTATAAAATTCCAAACCGTGTCTTCCTTGAGCGTGGAGATCACCAAAGAAGCTTTCTTTCCAACCACTTAAAGGGTAGAAAGCCATGGGCGCTGCCACGCCAACATTGATGCCGAGGTTGCCCGCAGTGGCTTCATAACGGAACTTGCGTGCGGCTGCACCGCTGCTGGTAAACAGGCAGGCCATGTTGCCAAAATTGGAGCTGTTGACCAGGGCAATAGCCTCGTCGATGGTCTCCACATGGACTAAGCTTAACACTGGGCCAAAGATCTCCGTCTGAGCGATCTCTCCGCGTGGGTTGGTACCGTCAAGCACAGTGGGGAAGACGAAGTAACCGTCTTCATAACCGCTTACTCGCTTGTCACGCCCATCCACTATGACCTCAGCTCCCTCACGCCGGCCCACCTCGATTAGTTCCTCAATGCGCGACATGTTTTCCGACGAAATCACCGGCCCCATTTCCACAGCCTCGTCCAGGCCATAGCCAACTTGGCGGTTGGCCGCGGACTCGGCTATGGCGTCGGCGAAATCGCGGTTTACCTGACCCACCGTAATCGCCACGGAACTAGCCAGACAACGCTGGCCAGCGCAACCAAAAGCACTCTCACTCACAATTCGAGTGGTCATCTCAAGATCAGCATCGGGCATGATGATGACTGAATTCTTGGCGCCGCCTTGCGATTGTACTCGTTTACCATTGGCGGTCGCCCGGGTGTAGACATAGCGGGCCACAGGTGTAGAACCCACAAAGGAGATGGCACGGATCGTGGGATGATCAAGCAGAGCGTCCACCGTTTCCTTATCGCCGTTGACCAGCTGAACCACACCTTTGGGGAAACTAGTCTGCTCGACCAGTTCAAACAACTTGGCACTGGTCATAGGCACTTTTTCACTGGGTTTGAGAATGAAACAATTGCCGCAGGCAATAGCATAGGGCAGAAACCAAAGGGGGAGCATTGCGGGAAAGTTAAAGGGTGTAATAGCGGCTACAACCCCTAGTGGCTGCCGGAACAGGTGCTCGTCGATACCGCTGGAAATATCCTCATTATTGTAGCCCTGCACTAAGCTGGGAGCGCCACAGGCAAACTCTACATTCTCAATTCCTCGCCGCACTTCTGCCACTGATTCAGAATAGGTTTTGCCACATTCATTGGTCAAAATTTGGCCTAATTCCGGCGTGTTTTCTTCTAACAGATGCTTCAGTTTGAACAAAAATTGGACACGTTCAGTGACCGGCGTCCGTCGCCACTGTGGAAAGGCCTCGGCTGCATGACGCGCTGCCTGGTCCACCTCGGCAGCCGCTGCAATCGGTACCTCAGCGATGGCCCTCGCCGTGGCGGGATTGGTTACCGATAAGTACCGCTTGGTTTGGGAGCGCTCCCACTCGCCGTTTAGATAGTTCATCAATTGAGTATTAGTGGGCATCGTTAATCCTCCACATCTTTAGAAAAAAAATCTTCCCCCAACCTTCGTAGCCTTTGTCACAGCACCAGCACCCCTCGGCGCTTTGGTAATCATCCTATTCCGATCTCTCTGAGATAGGTACGGGTGCGCTTGGCAATGGGTAAGGGTTTGTCAAAGGGAGCGGGAAACATATCCTGTTCGACGATCGCGAAACCCTCGTAATCAATCTCGCGGAGAAGATCACGGAAAGCCAAAAAATCCACCACACCCTTGGAGGGCTCGCAAAACATATCCATTGACACCGCAGTGGCAAATGGGATCTTTCCCTCTTCCACTTCCTTTTGCAGCTCTCGTTGGACACTCTTCAGATGGAGATAAGGAATTCGCTCGTGATGTCGACGCATAAAGCTCACCGGATCCTTGCCGCAATAAGCATGATGACCTGTGTCTAAACAGAGCGAAACACGTTCGTGATTAGTCTGTTCCAGTAGCGCTTCGATCTGATGCTCATATTGGACGTGGGTGTCGGCATGGGGATGAAAAGCGACCTGGAGTCCAAATTTTTCCCACACTAGATCAGCCACCCGCTGGGTGGTATCAACCAGCCGCTTCCAGGCATCATCCTCAAGGACTGGATCTTTTAACGACCGCCCCGTGAACAGGTCGCTATACGTGTCGTCGATTAGTATCAGAAATTCGGCACCCAGGCCAGCCAATAGTTCGCCGTTACCCATCACCTCCTTTTCTAAGGCAGTCCACACTGTCGGTTCCTCCAGATGGATCATCGTGAACGCTGCAGAAACCTTCAAACCACGACGGTCCAGTTCGGCACGCAGCGTGGCTAGATCGGTAGGCAGATATCCATAAGGTCCGAGTTCAATCCACTTGTAACCGGCCTCTGCTACTTCATCCATGAACCGCTGCCAGGGCATTTGTCTGGAATCGCTGCCAAACCAAACTCCCCATGAGTCCGGTGAACCTCCCACCCTGATGTTCATAACCTTTTCCCTCCGGCAAGACGGGCTACGGAAGCCGTAAAGCTCACCAATTTATCCCTTGCTGCTCATTCGTAAGACCTTGACAAGAAATAATGTAGTAATTTTTCCCCAGCTTAGCACTCAGTTTCATCAATACGCTGACATTTGTGGCACGTGATCTTTTTGCCGTTCGCCTTTGCGAATGCGATAGTATCAACTTCTCCTCTCTCTGCAACCTCACCTCGTCACATCCTCAGCAAATGCCAGTACGTTGATGAAACCGAATTCTACCAAGCAAGAAACCCGCTTTCAATCAACGCTCATGGACTAAAAGCATTCAAGTGATGGCCCAGACAGATCTAACACCTGTCAACTAAATAAATTAGAGACAGTCACCAATTTTCAAGACCCTGAAGATTTGGAAAAATTGGTGACTGTCCCTAATTTCCTATCCCTAAGCAGCCCGCGGAAAAAGTCCCACGGTAGTCACGTTGCGAGCGCGACGTCATCCAGTCCGAAACGTCAGCAACGAACCCATGGCCTAGCATCGACTCGCCTTCGTGCCTCGACTCAGAAACCGTTTCGCCCGCAACAATATGGCATGTTATTTATGGGTCAGGACACTAGTGTGCCATTTTGAAACCCAATCAAAGCGCACATAAGATGGCCTACATCCCTTTTAAGCTATAATGGTGGGCGAAGCGCAGCTGGAAAAGTCAAGTGGCAGGCTCGCACTTCCAGGCGTCTGATTGTATAAAATCGATACTCGGGAGCTCGTTCTGACCTAGTCTCTCGAAAATGTACAGTTTTGCAATACGCTTTTTTCTCATCGGTGAAAAAGTGAGCAGCAAAAAGCCCTTATATCCTTCCCACTCGAGGTTCAACATTCCAAGGGTTGTCTCCACCCTAGTAATTCCAATTTTTGTCACAGCGCTTTGCCTAGGACCCTCGGCTCCGAAACTGCCCTGGACACGTAGTCTCGACAAAGCCATTCAGCTCGCCCGGGAACAAAATAAACTGATCATCGCTGATCTCTACACGAGTTGGTGCATTTGGTGTGTTGTGATGGATCGTAAAACTTTTGGCCATCCTTCGATCATAGAACAGATGGGTCCACGCTACGTTTGGCTGCGCCTGAATACCGAAACCGAAGAGGACGGCATTGAAGCTCAAAGGCGCTTTCGGATTTTCAGTTATCCCACAACCCTTGTGATTGAGCCGGAGGAACAGCTCTATGAAAGCATCACGGGCTTTGTGCCGCCTGACCGTTTTCTCGACGTCATTACTCAACACAGCCACAAACTTCGCCAGGCGATTGAATTGCGAAAACAAGTGCAACGTTACCCGGAGGATGTGCAGTTGAAGCAACAGCTTGCCCATGAATATCTGGGGCGACGTGAATATGGGCAGGCTACTGAGATCTTCCAAGCACTGGTTGAGGGCAAGCCGTTCGAGGAACTCGATGAATGCTATTACTGGCTTGGTTTCTGTTTAGCCGGTGACGAAAAGGAAAAACGGGCATTGGATTATCTGACCGGCTTAATCGATCGATTCCCCAGTTCCGAGTTTGTTGCCGATGCTCTGGCGCTGCAAGGGCAGATTCACTTTAACCTAGACGAGATGAACAAAGCAGGCCAGCTCTGGCGTACATATTTGAATCGTTTTCCCAATCATCCCATCGCTCCGAATATTCGTGACCTGCTGAAGAAGATTGAGTGAGGATTGGATGCTCCTGAGTCGTAGGTCAATCATGGTCCGATTGAGACAGCTATTATCACTCAGTACTCTGGTTCATAAATACACCTAATGTTTGCTGAGTGTCTCTAGTCGCGGGAAGAGGAGGAGTCGATGGTAGAATGTTCGCTTACTCTATCAAATTCGGACATCTTTACTTTGCAATTTCAATACGGCGATAATTTAAAGAGACCCTAATCTAAGCGGGCGTGATGAGACCTCTCCATCGCCACTGATTTCGGTGACAGATTCAAAATGACACTCGAATCAGAGCTTCAGGCGATAGGACGAAGTCACTAAATACCTTCATAGAGGGCTCTCGAAGAAAGGAGACAGTGAAATGGCTGAGTTGATGAAAGGATTATCCGAGGAGACCAAAAGTAAGATAACCATTGCATTGGACCGGCAGAAGGTGGTCCGTCTGACTATCGCGCAGGCCCTAGTGAAGTACCTCCAAGTTCAGTACAGTGAACGTGACGGTAAACGCCGCCGGCTCATTCCGGCACTGTTTGGCATCTTCGGTCACGGCAATGTGGCCGGCTTGGGTCAGGCGCTGGTGGAAAACGGTCAGGATTTGCCCTATTACCAGCCCTTCAATGAGCAGTCGATGGTGCACACGGCGGCCGGCTTTGCCAAAGCAAACGCCCGATTGGCCACTCTGGCTTGTGCCTCCTCTATAGGACCCGGTGCGACGAATATGGTCACTGGAGCGGCAGTAGCGACCATTAATCGCTTACCGGTGTTGCTCCTGCCATCTGACTATTATGTCACGCGTCACCAGGGACCAGTGTTACAGCAGCTCGAACACCCGATCTCCGCAGATGTGAGTGTGAACGACTCTTTTCGTCCGGTCAGTCGTTTCTTTGACCGCATCTCCCGTCCCGAGCAATTGCTCACCGCCTTGCCCGAAGCGATGCGTGTCCTCACCGATCCAGCCGAAACTGGTGCCGTCACCCTGGCGCTTCCCCAGGACACGCAGGCGCATTGCTACGATTACCCCGCCTTTTTCTTTGAAGAACGTGTCTGGCGAGTGGAACGCCGGGTTCCGGACTCCCGACGCATCGAAGAGGCTGTCGCTTTGCTCAAACAAGCCAAACAGCCCGTCATTATTGCCGGAGGTGGGGTGCACTACTCGGAGGCCTGGGACGAACTACAGATGTTTTCCGAGAGTTTCGGCATTCCGGTCGGGGAGACCTTCGGCGGCAAAGGTGCAATTCGCAAGACATCGACACTTCTGTTGGGGGGACACGGAGTGACCGGTACACCTGCGGCTGGAAAGATCGTCAGTCAGGCGGATTTGGTGATCTCAGTGGGAACCAGACTGACCGATTTTACCACTGGTTCCCAATCGGTTTTTAACCATCCGGAAGTAAAATTCATTAACATCAACGTGTGTGGACACGATGCCTACAAGCAGGGGGCATTGCCTATTACTGCCGATGCCCGGCAAGCGCTTTGCCTTCTTACCAAGGCGGCCCAGGAAGCGGGGATCAGGCCTATCCCTTCGTATTTGGACAGTATTGCTACGGCCAAACAAGAGTGGAACCGAGAAGTTGCGGAAGAGGTCTACCAACCCGTCCCTGGAGAAGCCATGGGCCAAGGAGAGCTGATCAGTGTCCTCAACGAAGAAGCACGGGCTGGCGACACCATTGTGGGAGCATCCGGCAGCCCTCCGGGCGATTTGCTCAAGCTTTGGGATGTCAGCGGAGGCCGGGCCTGTCAGCTCGAATTTGGCTATTCCTGCATGGGTTACGAAATACCAGCTGGGCTTGGAGTTCGCATGGCTCAACCCCAGGGCGAGGTCTACGTGTTTATCGGGGATGGCACCTATTTGATGAATCCGACTGAGCTGGTGACTGCCGTTCAGGAAAACTTGAAGATCACGCTAGTCGTTTCAGAAAACCATGGCTATCAGTGTATCCGCCAACTTCAGATGGACCGAGCCGGACAGAGTTTCGGCAACGAGTTTCGTAAACGAGATGTGCAGACCAATCGACTGGAAGCCGAATATCTAAAGATTGATTTCCCCAAGAACGCGGAGAGCATGGGTGCTCGAGCCTGGCATGTGACAACCACCGATGAGCTGCGAAGAACTTTGCGCGAGGCTCGAGAAGAGACACAGACCTGCGTTATCGTAGTTGAAACAGAAAAATACCGCTACACACCCTGGTCAGGAGTGTGGTGGGATGTCGCCGTGGCGGAAGCAACTAATGAACCCACAACGCAAGAACTGCGAAAGCGATACGAAGCAGACCGTCGTCGACTCCAACGGCTTCATTACTAGTACTCGGTTTCACCACGGGCAGTGTCTCCCCATGGAGGGTACGAAGGCCCTGAAGGGCAATGAGCTTGTTCAGACACATATGAGACACCCCCGGCTAGTAGATGAAAGGGTTCTGGAAAGGGAGGACCTTCCATGTTCATGTTTGGGTTGGTTGGCTTATTCAGGCGTTTGTGAGAGAACTATCCCCGTTGGAGGAAAAATAAGCTGGGCCAACAGAATTTTCCCATTTTTCTCTCCACGGGAGATTGAATCCTACAACATCTCCGGAGTCGGAGAGAGTTGCTGGAGTCTCACCGACGCACAATTTCTGTGTCGCGACGCCGCGGCAAACGCCCCTATGCAGTACGCAAAACTTGCCAGTATCGGGCTATCCAACCGGACGAAATGGTTCAGCTTGACACACTAGATATGGTTCAGCTTGACACACTAGATATGGTTCAGCTTGACACACTAGATATGGTTCAGCTTGACACACTAGATATGGTTCAGCTTGACACACTAGATATGGTTCAGCTTGACACACTAGATGTGTGACCCCACCAAGCTATCCGCTATCTCCCTCCCTTGCAGTTTCTTTAGCAATTGGACATGCTAACCAATGCAAGAACCCTCCATCTCACATTTAATTAACTAGTACGGGGCATTGACGAAAATGGGCTTCTTTGATATAATGTGGTCCACCTAATTCAGTCGCCTTTCTTTGCAGAAAGGTCGGGATGAGTGTCTTGAAAAAATCTTTTTACACCGGTTTTTTGTTGGTAGCCCTATCGATCGGGACAGCTTTTGGCCTCTCGGTGGCACAAAATTCCCCCGACACGTCAGGCGATGAAAAGCACCCGAATCCTCCCAAGTCTACCCGTGTTGTGGCTGACGCGCTCACCGATAGAATCGCTTCCAACTTGAAGCCTGCCAAACCCCTACCCATCGGGCGTAAGAATCTGATCGATGAACACATTTTTGGCAAAATGGAAAAGGATGACATCCCCCATGCCCCTTTGAGTAGTGATGAAGAATTTATGCGCCGTGTCTATCTGAACTTGTGGGGGAGACTGCCGGAGCCTGAGAAAATCCGGTCGTTCTTGAAAGATGACTACCCGGAAAAACGCAACAGGCTCATCGACGATCTGTTAGGTCTTCGTTTTGAGATCGATCCCAACTGGAGCGAGGTCCAAAAATTGATTCGGGGCCCCTGGATAGTCAACGAAGCTTTTTTAAACAAGTGGACTTATTGGTTTGGTGACCTTTTCCTGAATAGCAGTGCTCAGCTCGGAGAAGGGCGCAACTCTTTTCGAAACTATATCTTTCTATCCCTGAAATACAATATCCCTTACAGCGAGTTCGTACGTCAGATGATTACCGCCACCTCGCTGATGGGCCAGGTCTCGGGAGCCGCTAATCTCCTGATTCGCAACCATGTTGCTGCAGATAATGATGCTTTTCTGATGCATGAAGATACACTCGACGAGATCGCCATCAGCACTGCGAGATACTTCTTAGGGCTCAATCTCGAGTGCGTGAGCTGCCATGATGGGAAGGGACACCTGGAAAAGATCAACCTCTATCTCACCGAGAGAAAAAGGACTGAGCTCTGGCGTCAGGCAGCTTTTTTCGGCAAGATCCGCATCTTCCGACCGGGATTATTGGGGCAAAATTTTACCCTGCTGGAAGGGCCACCGCTTCGGCCGGATAAGCACTGGAAGAGCGGTGGCCATGGTTATGACACCAAGGCTCCAAGCATTTTACGCGTTCCTCGTTTTCCGGCTGAAGTCGAGCCGGCCTTTTACCTGAACGGTGAACAACCAAAGCCGGGTAAACACCTACGTGAACAGTTTGCTCGCATCTTAATCGAGCATCCTCAGTTCGCACGGGCAGCCGTCAATTGGATCTGGTCCGAACTTATGGTGGTGGGCATTGTGGATCCTCCCTACGACTTCGACTTGTTACGACAGGATCCCGACCATCCACCTCCAGCACCTTGGACCGTTCAACCCACGCACCCGGAATTACTCGACGCGCTGGCCGAGGATTTCCGAAAGCACCGTTACGATCTACGACACCTGATGGCTCTGATTACCAAGTCCAGTGCCTACCAGCTCTCATCACGCTTCGAGGGCGAGTGGAAACCGAAGTACGCACGCTATTTTGCACGGCGGTTTGTGCGCCGGCTCTCAGCAGAAGAGTGTTTCGATGCGATTTCCCAGGCCACACAAGTCTTTCCTGAGATCTCCATCAACGGAACTGATAAGAAAGTTAAGTATGTTCTGGAGACTTATTCCAACGAAGACATTGAAGACACTGAGATACAACGTTTTCTGCACTTCTTTGGTCAGACCAATCGGGACAAGGATGAACCCGACCTGTCAGGCTCCATCGTCCAGGCCTCTCTCCTGCTCAATAGCGATCTGATTAAAAAAAAGATTTCGGCAGGTACGGAGGGGAGCCGCGCTCAGCGCTTGCTCACGAAGACTCCTCCACTAACAAATCAGGAGTTGGTTGACGAGTTGTTTCTCGCGACTTTGTCACGGTTTCCGACCCAGGAGGAACTGAAACTTTCGGTGAACATGCTTAAGAAGTATCGGGATCGCGGAGTCGAAGATTTGCAATGGGCTTTGCTCAACAAATTGGATTTCATGTTTAATTATTAATCTTGAAGATGAGGGATCAAAAAGATTAGACCGGGAATGGTCCGGAGCAGTAACGGGCTCACCTCTGTCTTTTGAAAGGAATGGTTGGAATGATGTACTCAAAACGACCTCACTTTCCAAAGCTGACTCGCCGAGATTTCCTTCGAGTGGGAGGCGCGGGGGTTGTTGGCTATGCCTTGCTGCCAACACTCAGACCACTCAATGTGGAAGCCTCCAGAAAAGTTCAGGCCCGGAACTCAGCTGAGTTTGTCATCTTCTTATTCCAGGAAGGAGGTGCCAGCCAATTGGACACCTTCGACGTCAAAGAAGGACAATGGACGCCACCGGACTTTGATATTCGGACGGTCGGTCCCAATCTGAAAATGCCCTACGGGTTACTCCCCAGGCTGGCAGAAATGACGGACAAGTATGCCTTGCTCCGCAGCTGTGAGAGCTGGGAAGTTGGTCATGCGCGAGGCCAATATTACCTTCAGGTCGGTCATATCTTCAGTCCATCACGCACCAAAGAAATGCCGTCAGTGGGTTCCATTGTCGCTTACGAAATGGAGCGACGGCGCAAAGAGTCAGACTTCTTACCCCCGTTTGTAGCCATGAATTATAAGCACAGCCAAGCGGGTCTAGTGGGCTCGGGAATGTTCCCTGCTACCTATGCGCCGATGGCTACCTATACCGAGGGAGACCTGCCCTTTGTCCTTTCCGAAAAGGACAAACCAGTCTTCCAGCGCCGCCGTGATTTTCTGGACCGTCTCGATAGCCTTCTTCGCACGGGCGAGATTTCGCGTGGACGGCTGATCAAGGACTACGCAGACTTCTATAGAGGTTCCTATGAGATCCTTGAGGCTCCCCAAGTCTCCTCAATCTTCAAGGTTACTCCCCAGGAACATGAACGTTATGGAAATTCGGACACAGGAGACGCTTGTGTCATCGCCCGTAATCTCGTCGAGGCCGATGCGGGAACGCGCTTTATTGCGATCGCCCAGGGTGGTTGGGATCTACACGGCAAGGCGTATGATAAGGAAGCCAAGGTCAACCAATATACTTTGTGCTGGGATCTTGATGCGGCCTTTTCCAACTTGATTACTGATCTGGAAACGCACAAGGATAAAGAGGGACGATCTCTTCTAGAAAAAACTCTGATCGTGGTCATGGGTGAGTTTGGCCGGACCCCCGGAGGCCTGAACTTCAACAAAGGACGAGACCATCACCGCTATGCGGCGACGGCACTCTTTGCCGGAGCGGGCGTTAAGGGAGGTCAAATCCTCGGCGCCACGGACCAAATAGGGGATAAGGTGACTGAACATGGCTGGCACCGCAAGCGATCTGTTTATCCGGAGGACGTCATCTGCACCATTTATTCGGCTCTGGGAATTGATTGGACCACGAAAATCACGGAAACCCCATCCGGACGGTCCTTTTACTACATCGAAGATCTCTCTCCTGTCGGCATCATGGAGTTTGATGAGGTGACGGAATTGTTTGTCTGAGACTGGCTGGAAGGATGACCTTCAACAAGCTTCCAAGAAAGGGTTCTCACCAAAACACCGAGAGAAGATGCTGATCATCCCTCGGCAGCACCGTCCATCTTGATCACCGTATACCCCCCGACAGACCGAAAATAGAAGAGCAGTAATACGAAAATCACTGTCAGTATTGCTGGAATGACCGTGATCCAACGAAAGGTCATGGCAGCCGAGTAGCTCTTGGCTTGATCAACCACGTTCCTCTCAAAACCAGAGTTCAAGGCGCTCACTTTTCTTTCATCCAGCCCCTGACCATCTTCTTTGACGACTTCCATCAGGATGGTGGGGGAAAGTTGGGACAGTCTGGAAATGGCGTAATGGTCCTGGATGACCCCCATCGCAGGTGTGACCAAGAAGCCGGCCGTAAAGGTTCCGATTGCACCTAAAAGACCCAGCGCCAGTGCACCCCCTTTGGGAAAACGCTCCGAGGTCACCCCCAACATCGTCGGCCAAAAGTAACTCTTCCCCAAACCAAAAATTGTAGCCGCCACAAACGCCATCACAGCGGTCCTCACGCTACTCAACCACAGCAGCCCAATGGCTGAGAGTATTGAGGAGATGGTCAACACGCCGATCGGAGTAAGGGCCTTGACCAATGGTCCCGTACAGAACTGACGAAGGACAAACATGATACCGGAGGTATAAACCAACAGAAGTACTCCTTGGATTCCAACCAGATTTTGCAACAGGTTACCCACCCATTGATCCGGGCCCAATTCGGTGGCTGCCGTCAGCATCATGATAAACATCAAAACAATGAACAGGGGACGAAGTACTTCTCTGAGCATACCGCCATAAGAGATCCCAGAAACAACTCGTTCCGTCCGGGGGAACTCTTGTCCCAACAGCAGGATGCCGTAGAGAATGGTGGGGATGAGAATAAAGCACATCTTGATCTTCCAGCCCAAGCTAAGCATCTCCAACGTAACACTGGAAGCCCCTAATCCCATGATCTTTGTCAATCCGAAACCCATCAATCCCCCAATAATCATGCCTCCCGGCCACCAGGCGTGCAGGATATTGAGATATTTTGTCTTCTGGTCCCGATATAAAGTCGCCACCAACGGGTTGATCACAGCTTCGACCATCCCATTGGCCAGACCAATCAAGAGGGTGGCTGCGAAGAGTGTCCAGAAATCTCGCGCCATTATCGTCAACAACACACCAGCGAGGTGACCTGCGAAGGCCACCGTCATCAACTTTTTCATTCCGAACTTATCCACCAACAGACTGCCCAGGATGACGGTAAAAGCAAATCCCCATAGCCCGGGGCCAGCGGCCTGTCCCATCTCGGTATCTGTAAGGCTAAAATCCGTTTTCAGGGCCGGAATGATGTCTGCCCGGATCGAGAAAGCCATGGCAGTAGCAATGAGTGCCAGGCAACTTGCCAGAAACAATCTTCTTTGATTCACTTTTCAGCTCCTTTCAAACTACTGAACCGGTTTAGCAGAGGCCGGTGAAGACTGTCAAAGGAAATTTTGTAGATAAAGCAAACCCGTGTCGAAATTTGCCGGTGGACAATTTTACTGGGAGAGTATAATGTGCCTCGGAAGGGTGTGTTTGCACGCGTTGCGATGCACCCCTAGACTACAGAAGCAGGATGAACGTCAATCCACTTAAACAGATCTGGGACTCCGGTGGTGTCGCCATTGGAACCTTTATCATGTGCAGTCGGGATCTGCCCACCATTCAGCTGGCAGGTGCATCAGGATTGGATTTCATCGCCTTCGATCTGGAACACCGACCCTACGATTATGAAACGATTCATGACCTGTCACAGGTGGCAAGACTGGTTGGTATGGCCTCGCTGGTGGGTCCGGAAGAGATTTCTCTACACGCCATTGCTCACGTTCTGGACATAGGTGCCTCCGGGCTCATCATCCCCCATGTTGAAACACCGAAAGATGTCGATTTGGCTATCCGAGCGCTCCGCTACCCGCCCGAAGGTCAGCGGGGTCGCTGCGGGTTGGCCGGCCACAATCTTTACAACTCAACCCGTTCGATAACTGAGGAACTTGCACACTACAATAGCGATGTGGCTTTGTTGTTGAAAGTTGAATCGGAATCGGCGATCCGCCGGCTTGATGAACTGGTGGCCCCCGATGCGGTGAACGGCGTGATCATTGGGCCGGCTGATTTATCCCTGAGTATGGGTATTCCCGGCCAGACGAATCACGAGCGAATACTCGAATTAACCGATCACGTTCGCACTGTGTGCCAGGAGCGAAAGATCCAGTATGGGAGCTTAGTTCCATCGTCCGATGAGGTGCCTGAGGCCATCAAGGCGGGCGCTTCTTGGGTGATCGTCGGCAGTGAGTTGGAATTCTTGGCCGAGGCATGGAAAAAAGTCAGCCGCGCTAGGCATACCTAGTGTCCTGTCTGTCTGTGCCTTTGAGCAACCTTTCTCGACAAGGAGCTTTCTGTGAATGCACAACGCCTCAACCCTCCATCGTTATCGACGCCTTTAGCTGCCTATTCTCAGGTCGTTCGGAAGGGTTCAATTGTCACGACGGCTGGCATGATCGCCACCGACGCCGACGGTAACATCGTGGGCAAAGGGGATATCGAAGCACAGACCAAACAGACCCTTGAGAACGTCAAAACCGCTCTGAAAGCGGCCGGCGCGTCGTTGAAAGATGTGGTCAAGACAACCATATTCTTGAGTGACATGGACAATTACAAAGGGATGAATGCTGTCTATAATGAGTGTTTTGCACAATACCCACCGGCGCGGGCAACCGTCCGTGCCGACATGGTCCTGCCCTCGCTGCTGGTGGAAATCGAAGCAATGGCAGTTTTAGACGAAGGTTAGTTTCTCCAAGAACCTGAAGCCGACCCGACGGGAAGAGAGCCAAGTGTACAGTAGATGTTAGGGTCTCCACATAGGTACACCCTTTACCCTAATGGGCGTTTCTCACTGCAACTGTAGGGGTAGGCCCGCGTCTCTGACCCGACAATCAGCTCTCGAAATTGGGAGTCAAGGATTTCAAGGAGTACTGCGAATCTGCTAAATGTTAGGAGACCTCTCTATGGGATTGGGAATGAGTTCTTGACTGTGACGATGACGATGATGATGGCTAGCAGCACATGGTGAAAATCCCACAGGTAGCGTTGCGAGCGCGTGGGATACAAGACGCCCCGATCTAAGTTCCTTTTTTCTTGAGCAAATCGCTGCGACTCAAGTGGATCTGGTCAAACCCGCTTGAAGAAATTACGTAGTACCACTCGTCGAAACGAGCATTGAGCTGATCTGAGAGTTCCTGACCTTGCTCTGTCTTCTGCTGCCATTCGTCGTGTTTGTCTTTCAAGTCCTTATTCTTTCGATCAGTACCCGTCCAATCTTTTTCGGACTTCTTCAGAAAATCTGTGTTGCTGGGTTTTGGCGGCTCCCGAAATCGACCCGGATCGAAATATGTGGTGATGAACAGGTATCGGTTTTCGCCGGGACCACTGTCGTTCTCATGGCTAGAGTCGGTGCCGGCGGTCACCACTTCACCCGTGCCGTAGAGGACCTCGCCAAAACGCAACGTGTAGGTCACCCCGCTGCTGGTCTGCGTCTGTAGTTCCCCCTCATTGGACAAAAGGCGTCCGTCCCGGGCGAAGTAGTAGCCTTTACTCTGCAGGGAAAGAAAGTCTCTCTGAGAAACCTTAATTTCTCCTTCGACCCGGCGCAAACTTTTCGATAGACCTTGGGGTTTTGGCCGTACACCCACGATGGACAGTTTATCGATTGCTCCCAACAAATCATCCATCTTGGTAGAGTCCACTTCCTGGGTAACAGACATCCGATTGGCTTTCCAAGTATCGTCTTTCTGTTCCAGGATCAATTCGTCTCGTTGATTGATACTTCCAGTCCGCTCGTTAATCGAATAGTCCTTCAAAATCACCTGTTCAATATCGTTTTTGTTGAGCTGCAACAGGTCAGCTTCAATCCAATCCTCAAATTGGGTGGAGATGTCAATGTCCATGCGAGCCACGTAAACTCTCTTTTGACCAGGTATTCTGACAAACCGCAGATTGTCCCTACTTTCCATCTTCTTACCGATAATGAAGTCTGCCAGAACTTGGTCGCTCTCCCCCTTTATGGTGACACGCTTTCCTCGCCCTTTCAGCGAAGTAACCGTTTCATCAAGAGGATCAATAACCAAACAGGCCGCATGGTCAGCAACGTTGTTAGAGCGAACGTCATCTTTTTTGATGCCTATTACGCCTGCGGCTGTTTTTGCCAAGCGGTCTTTGCCGTCGGCCGGATAGTTGTGGTGCGAGGGTATAGTCCATATTCCCTCCTTGAAGGTTACTTTGAAGGGTCGGGCAGCTGCCGTCTCTTCGTCAAATTCGATCACTTCCAGGGTGGTCGCCATATTGGGGTCGACAAACTCGGGGAAAAAAGGTTCTCCCAGATCCAAAAACGCATCCGGCGTGCTCTTTCTAGGTGCGGTCAGGAAAGCGACTAAAAACAATAAGATTGCCACTCCGCCATAGATCATTGTCTTTCGATTTTCGCTCATGGCTACGCCCTCAATCTCCGCGCCGCGGCAGCACCTTCTTTTTCCCGACGCTGTCGGCGCACAAAGATCAGCACACCCAGAGCGAACACCGGGATCGGTGGCAACAAAACTGCAAATGTCTTGATATTGCCCTGAATGCTCCGGATCTGCTCTTCCATATTCTCCTGGCTACTGCTAATTTTTGCCTCCTTTTCCGCCTCGATGTTTGCCTTTAACACATCTAATCGTCGGTTTTCAATTTCCTGCAGATTTCGGGCCATGATCTGCTTGGTTTGAGCATCCAGATCGGGACGTTGACGCACTTCATTCACCTTTTCGTCCAGTCGACGTTGTACCTCGTCTAGAGCCTTTTCTGCTTCACTCTCCGCTTCCTGTTCTTTCTTGACACGTTCCTCTACGAAGTTCCTAGTCTGCTCCTCAACTCTCTCCAGGGTTCGGTGTCGGACTCGTTTGTTGCGTAGCGTAATGAAGGATTCATCATCGACCAGGGTGTCAATACAGTTCAGAAAAAAAGTGACATTATCAAAGTTCAGATTGTGTGGCCCCTGCTCCCTGATCTGAAAGAATTGTTCGGAAATGAAGTCCAGGTCAGCGATAACAATGAGATTAAGGGCCTTAGAGGAAGATGAGCGTTTGTCGTTGTCATTGCTGGAGGAATTATCGGGATTGCCATCTCCCTCTGAGGAGGCCTCTTTCGAGTTGGCCTCTGGCATCGGACCCTTGATATGTGCAGTTAAGATATAATCCCTACCATCAGGGCGATGGGGCAGATTCCGATTCAAACCAACACCCAGAAAGCTTCGCTGAACCATTTGGAAATAGTTTAAAAGTCCGGAAACATACCCTGACTTGAGCAAAGGCTGAAACTCATAGTTGGTTTCCGAGGCTTTCTCGATTTGTCCTGGATAAAGCAGAACCAGTTCTTGCAAACCGGCGCTGCCTGGGTGATTCTCATTGAAAACTTCGGTATTCTCGTTTCCCTTGCCGACGAAGACCACTTCGGGCGGTAAGTGGGCGAGATCCGGATGAGGATTATAGGAATCCCAAACAATCCGGGTCGAATTCCAGCTCACACCCAATTTGGACAAAAATTGCTCGATGTTCCCCTTTTCCTTGGGAGGAGGTCCCTGTTGCCTCATGAAGGGATTCATGTTGGCACCAGTCTTCTCCGCCGGTGCTAGTCCGATATTGACGACCGGTAAGGGGTCGACCAGAAGTAGTGTCGGATTTCCCGCCTCAACGTAGGGCAGAAGATGATCTATTTCCCCCTGCGACAAAGAGGAAGGCAAAGCGACAAGAAGACCGTCAAGCTCCTCTGTAATAGCAACAGAAGGCGAGATCTGAACCACCTCATATTGCTTTTTCAACTCCTCTACCACCGACCAGCCCGGATTGCTTCGCATGGTTTGAAAATCAAATCCACCGAACAACTTCGCTTCGGTGTTCATCACACCAATTTTCTTCCGATCGGTTCTTGCCACCACGCGAACGCTGCGGATTATTTCGTATTCTGTGGGTAAGCCTCGATCCAAAAAGGGAATAACCTGTTCTTCGGCCCCACAGGTAAAGGCCATTCCAAGAAACACATCAGAGAAGCTGGTCCGCGCACCGCCAAAATTGGGGACCTGACGAGGTATAATCCCGAATTTTTCTCTGGCGTCACGAGCCGCCTGTGTAAAGGGTTCGGTCTCTTCTACCATGACCTGTATTTTGGCTCCGCCGATAGCCTCGATTTCGTTGAGAATACCGAGTAAATTCACCCGGGACTGTACATATTGTTCCGGTACCTGTGGACTAACGTAGGCCTGGATGAAAACAGGACGATCTTCGTGAAGTTCGCCGATTAAACGGCGTGTCTCGCCGCTTAACGAATGAAGTCGCTCCGCTGTCACATCGAAGCGAAGAATATCTGCTCTCCCAATGATGGCATTGATGCTGATGGTCGCAATGACAAATGCGGCTGTCCGGACACAATGGTGCAACCATATGGGATACCCGTTCGCTTGAGGGGGCCAATGCCGTCTTTCCACCAGAAGTGCATTCAAATAAAGCATCACAGCGCTGACAGAAACAAAGTACAACACCCCCGAAAGACTGATGACTCCCCGCGAAAAGTCACCGAAGTAACCGAATACACCCAACGGAGCCAGGAAGTCACCTAAAGTTTTGCTCAAGGCAGTCGTTGAATCGATTAGAGCAAAGAAGGAGCAAAAAACAGCTCCCAAGATGAATGCAATCGTGGCATTGGAGGTCAAAAGGGAAGCCAGCAAGCCGACGGCGATCATGGCCGAACCGATCAGCCAATAACCGACATAATTGCCGAACATCAGCCCTGGGTCGGGACTACCCAACCAGGAAAGAACTACGATGTGGCTTAGAGATAAGAACAGTGAAGCGCTATAGATCCCCAGTGTGGCTAAGTATTTTCCCAAAACGACCTCCAGGCTGGTCGCTGGTAAGGTGAACAAAAGCTCATCCGTGGCCTGCTTTCGTTCTTCCGACCACACCGCCATCGTCAGCGCCGGGACAAAGAACAACAGGAGATAAGCGAAGACATCGTTCAACTGGCTGAGGTTAGCCAGATTGTTCAGGAAAAAGCGGTCCTGCCAGAATGCGGCGGCGGCACTTAGGAAAATAAACAGAGTGATGAAAACATACCCGGTCGGATTACTAAAATACCTCCACAGATCCCGCTTAACCAGGGTCTTAATGAATCCGACATTTATTCTGTTCAGCATTGATCCTCTCCTTGGGACTCCCTCGCAACAGATTTATCTGTTACCTCGGATAGAGCGGACTGGCTAGGCTGGGTCATTCGGTAAAAAGGTTCCTCCAGAGAATTGTTTTCCTTCAGCTCGTCAGGTGTCCCGTCGAAGATCAACCTTCCATCGTGGATAAACAGCACGCGGTCGGCCACTGCATCGACTTCCCGCAGAATGTGTGTTGATATAAGAACAGTTTTGGTCTTGCCCAGCTCCTGAATACTCTGCCGGAATTCGCGGATCTGGTTAGGATCTAGACCAGCCGTTGGCTCATCCATTACCAGCACGTCGGGGTCGTGCATCATGGCCTGAGCCAGTCCTACCCGTTGACGATATCCTTTTGAAAGTTTGCCAATCCGCTTCTCCAAAACTTGGTTAAAAGAATACTGCTGGCTGATCCACTTTATCCGGCTCTCGAGGTCGATCCCATTCAGTCCTCGAGCTTCACCAAAGAACCGTAGAAGTTCCATGGGTGTCATATCGAGATAAAGAGGACCGTTCTCGGGTAAATAGCCCAGTTTTCCGGAAGCCTCAATACGTTCTTTGTGGATATCAAGCCCCCCAATCAAAGCCTCTCCTTCGCTGGGCGCAAGATATCCGGTCAGGATCTTCATCGTGGTTGACTTCCCTGCGCCATTGGGCCCCAAAAACGCCACAATCTGCCCTTCCGGAATGGAGAAGGATATCTTTTCTATCGCCACAAAATCGCCATAATATTTGCTCAGTCCCTTTGCCTCAATCATCATCCGCGATAGAGTTTCCATACCAAAAGACCTCACCTTTTCAAACTAGTAAACTACCTAAACAAAGGATTATGCTATTTTTAAGCAATTAGCTAGCAGCTCTAGCTTTGCCGGGAATTTCAGAACGATTGCAGATAGTCTTCGATCAGTCGCCTTCTCCCAGCAACGACGAGACCAGAGCCAGCGGCCAGTCTAAATGCGCCGTGCAGCTCTCGTGGAAAGTGCTCCACTATAAGGTCATGTTAGCATAAGAGAAGTTTGAGTCCTACACTGTATGGAAACTGAAGTGTTAGGATTTCTCTTAAGGCTTTGATCAAAACTAGAACCGGTGTTTCGTAGCACAATCTCGCCGGTAGTCATTCAACTCACTGCGCTCAAGCAAAGTTGAGATCACCGGTGGTTTCCAACCAGGTCGTCGCCCTGCCAAGAACATCATCCAGCCCAAGCAACTACTCACCCGAAATTCTGGGCCTCATCGATCCCATAGTAGCATCTATTTGAGCTTCTTAGTAGAACAAACAATAAGTTGATTCTTGCCGAACAAGGGATTGACCAAAGCCAATATTCCTTCGTCCCGTCCCGGCTCATTGGTGCAAACCGGCCTTACGTTTCAGACGTCATATCCAAATTGAAAAAGCTAGGATGGATGGACTATCGAAAACAAAAGCTTCTCATTGATGTCGCAACGATCTAAGAACACCCTTGAGTCTTTGGACCAAATAACCTGATTATCCCGGTAATGAGACCTAACAATCCACATTTTGCAGACCCAGCGGTTCGTCCCCAATTCTGCCAGGCGATTCCGAAAGTTAAACCTGGACTGTAAGCCCCCTTCGAGGTATAAGACCTAACAAGATCTATGGTAGTTTTTACAGCAATCGATTGGTTTTGGGTCATCTCTTTTCTCCTGTTAATGATCTTCTGCGGCGTTATCTTCTACCGTCTAGGAAAACGCTCGGAATCGGATTTCTTTCTCGCGGGAAGAGGCCTTCCCTGGTGGCTGCCGGCCTCTTCGGTCTACGCCACTCATACCGCCACGGATACCCCCATGTGGGTGTCGGGTGTCATCTATCGATATGGAATGGCGGGAATCTGGTACACCTTTTTTGCCGCCTGGTGTGCTATCAGCGCTTTTGTCTCGACCCGAATCTTCCGTCGGTCACTGGCTTACAGCCAAGCAGAATGGCAAACCTTGCGTTTCAGTGGCTTGGGAAGTGAATTATTACGCGGTTGGCTGGCGGGCTGGCAGATCTTTATGAACATGTTTGCCTTGGGCTGGGTGGGCATTGCGATGGGTAAGGTCTGTCACTATGCCTTCGGATGGGAAACTTGGGTCGGCCTGGTGCTGTTTTCGTCTATTTGCGCCATTTACGTGCTTGCGTCCGGCTATTGGGGAGTTGTGGTGGCCGACTTCCTGCAGGGGATTATTGCATTGTTTGCGATCGTGATTGTTTCGGTGTGGGGTATTTATCGCGCCGGAGGTCCATCCGGAATCGTCGAGCGCTTAATGGAAATGGATCAGCTTTGGCGACTCAATCCATTTGCCTTTACTGGAATGTTCGGAGGCGATTTTCCGGTGGCGTGGTTTATCACTATGTTGTTGATTGCACTGCTGGGAGGTTTCGGAATGGGAACCTCCATCGACTGGTATGTGGAAGCACAGCGAATCCAGTCTACTCGCACCATTAGGGACGCCTCCTACAGTATTTGGGCCGGTACGGCTCTGGTGCTCGTGCGGAATTCGCTGTGGGCAGCGTCCATTATCGGATTCTTTGTGCTCTACCCCCATATTCCTGACCAGGCCCATTACGAAATGGCATGGTTTCGCATTGCCTTTGAGAATTTGCCACCGGGAATGATCGGCTTTTTCTTCGCAGCGGTGATGGCAATTCACTTTTCTTCCATCTCCTCGATGTTGAATTTGGGAGCGCTTTACGCCACGCGTGATCTCTACCATCACTACGTGAATCCGAATGCCAGCGAGCAGCGCCTTGTGTGGGTAGGACGGGTTTCTACACTGATTCTACTCGGAGGCTCGTTTTTATATGGCTCGATGATGGAGGAGATCACCAAATGGCTTATCTTCGCACTCTGGATCATGGCAGCAGGGGTTTGGCTTCCCAACATCCTCCAAGTGATCTGGTGGCGTTTTAACAGCTGGGGATACCTTTCCTCCTGGATCGCCAATCTTGGATTTAGTTGGTTGGTGGTCTGGATTCTGCCCGCCTTCGGGATCCTTCCAGTGCTTCCCGATTATGTGCAGTTCTGGTTACTCATGGGATTGGGACTGCTGATCTTTGTCCCAGTGACGTTTTTGACTCCTCCGGACGATATGGACCATCTGGTTAGTTACTACGTTCAGTCACGACCCATCGGGTTCTGGAAACCGGTGAGACGAGAGGCGGAAAGGCAAGGTTTGATCCAGAACGTTACACTTAAAGTGGAAAAGGAGATTCAGTAGTGGCGCTTTATCGCAAAGAGTGGACCCCCTCTGAAGCCGAGGAATGGACAAAGGAAGATTACCTAGCCATGCTCTTTTCGTCCTTGTCTTACTTCTTTTTCACGATTGGAGTGGGACTTTGTTTTCTTCTCCCTCTGTGGGGAGTCCTTTGTACCCTCCTTGGTATCATTTGTGCAGGGATCATGTATGCCGTGATCGATCCTAAGCTCCGAATGATTTCACATGAGTATGAGTTGAAGCAAAAGAAGTATTTGGAGGATCTGGACCGTATAATGAAGTGGGAGAATCGCTGATATGGATCAAGGCTTGGCTGTCGTCATTGGTATGAGTGTAGCTTATATAGCCTCTTTCCTGGGAATGGGTTTCGCTTACTGGGCTTATCGGCGGCGGCAGAAGGATTCAGGTAAGAAAAAATAAATAACCCTCCATTCACCTTTTTCTGGGGAATTTTGGTCCCAGGTCTAGTCATGCTCGCGGCAGTCCTGTTGACCATTTGGTTGTACCGGTCGTTTTCGAAAGACTAGCGACTGCCCAGAAAGCTCCGCCCCTCAGCGATCTTCGCTAATACTGGACTAGGGCAAGGATATCATAGCCCGGTAACTGCCCTCTTCCGCCTAATTCAACCAGCTCAATCACCAGTGCCAATCCCTCCACCTGCCCTCCTGACTTCTCCACCAGTCTGCAGGCTGCGGCCATGGTTCCGCCAGTAGCGAGAAGATCGTCCACGATTAGCACGCGGTGTCCAGCCACCACGCCGTCCTTGTGTATTTCCACAGCATCTGTACCGTACTCCAGGGAGTAGCTAACGCTATGAGTTTCAAAAGGAAGCTTTCCCTGTTTGCGGACGGGCACCAAAGGTTTGGCCAGCCGTTGTGCCAATGGGGCCCCGAAGAGGAATCCACGAGCTTCAATAGCCAACACGACATCGATCTTCCCACCTTGGTAGTGTTGGCTGAAACGCTCGATTACATCACTAAAGGCCTCCGGGCTCTGCAGCAGTGGCGTGATGTCCCGGAAGAGGATTCCAGGCTTGGGAAAGTCAGGGATGTCTCGAATATAGGACTTCAGCTCCATAGTTTCCTCCAGAAATTTAGCTGTGGTCATTATATCCCGCATTCACCATATAGGACACCACAATTGCTTGCATGCATCTACTTAAGTATCTATAGTTAAATGATATATCACACATAATATGGAGTGGGAAATGGCCGATCAGGAAAAACCGATCGGGCAGATCGATGGTGATTCAAGGGGATTTCTCAAGGTTCAAGGTGGTCCGATTGAATGCCACTCTTTTTCCCATCAGCAGGGACGAGGCTAAACTCTATAGCAGGCAGGTATCACTTCAACATTCGCGAAACGGAAGTCAGTGAGCCTGGCGATATTCTCTGCCAGGTCGAAGACTGTGACGCTCTCTTCGTCGTTTCAGTTGCTCTCCCAGCAGTCGTGGTTGACGGCCTCTCGCACTGTCGAGTGATCTCCCGGCTGGGAGTGGGTACAGACAAGATTGATGTACGAAAGGCAACGGAGAAGGGAATTCTGATTGCCAACATCCCAGACTTTTGTGTGGAAGAGCAGGCCGACCACACCATGGCCCTTGTGCTAGCACTGGTGAGAAAGCTGCCGAAAATGTCCGATTATATGCCCCGGGGAGCCTGGAAAGAGGCAAGATCAGTCTCCAATTCCAATCACCGGCTCCCGGGTCAAGTACTGGGACTGGTTAGCTTCGGCCACTCAGCACGAGCGGTGGCTCGCCGGGCCACCCGCCGCAATCTGAACGCGTCGCCACAGATCGCCCAAGAACTAGGTGTCGAGATGGTGGATCTGAAGACTCTGCTTGCCAGATCCGACATCGTTTCCCTTCACTTAGATCTGAGCGATGAAACCTATCATCTGCTGGATACAGCCGCCCTGGGACAGATGAAACCCGGCGCCCTTCTGATCAACACATCCAGGGGTGCCCTCGTCGATGAGACCGCACTGGTGAAAGCGCTGGAAGAAAGTCACCTGGCGGGGGCCGGTTTGGATACCTTCGAGCAGATCAATGTCCACACAGACGTAAGGACCAGTGGATCATCCTTTGCTGACACTTGACAACGTTGTTCTGACACCTCACGTAGCCGCCCTCTCAGTCGAGGCCAAACGAAACGTAGCCACCGGCGGTGTCCACAACGTGATGGCAGTCCTTAGTGGCTTCTGCCCCGCAGCCCAGAACGTGGTAAATCCAACCGTAGTTCCCCGTATACCGCTCAATCCCCACGATGCGGAGACTCATTAGAGCCTAGTGCTCCGTTCGGGAAATAGCGAAGCAATTGTTGCGAACGCGATGCCGCTCAGTTTGCGTCGGCGACGCAGGCAAAATAAGTATCGTCGACGTGCCACAACGAAGGAATGGGAAGGTGGTTTCCAGCTACAACCAACTGGCCTGGAAAGACTTGCAACCGATACCTCCGCAAACGTACTCTCTACAGAAAATCGAAGCGATCGAGGGAGCATCACGCATCCAGGTCGAATGATGGCGCCGTCTCAGCAGAGCGGATGTGAGGAATATTAGGTATAAACAATTCAACCTTCAGTCAGTTCAGGTTCCTCAAACCGAGTTAATCCCACGATCTCCGGTTCTTGATATTGCCTTTTAACCTCGGTGATAATAGAGAACAGTCACCTACTTTTCACCTGTTTTGGTATCGTGGTAGTCACAGTTGACTTGGCCCTCAAACCACTCTAGACTCCGCTGCGGGGTAAGACCAGATAATGACTGGAACTGATGAGCAATTGTTCTAAAAACCAACAACTAGCTGTTTGGTCAAGCTTTACTGCCAAAGCACTACTCTGCTTATTTTTTTCAGCGATATTTCTAATGGCTGAAAAGGGTAGCACGCGTGAAAACTGGCCTCATTACGGCGGCTCTTACCAATTCTGGCGCTACAGTGCACTCGAACAAATCAATCGATCCAACGTTAAGAAGCTCGTTCCGGTGTGGGCTTTTCAAACTGGTGTGGTTGATGGGGGTCTACAGGCCACTCCAATCGTGGTCGACGGCGTCATGTATCTTTCTTCCTCTTGGAATCGAGTCTTTGCCATCGATGCAGAAACGGGCAAGGAGCTGTGGCACTACTACTACCAAAATCCACACCAAATTGGCCTCCTTTACAGCCCGTGGAATCGAGGTGTGGCCGTCGGCAAGGGCGGGGTTTTCATGGGTACACTGGATAATCATGTGGTAGCACTCGATTTGAAAACGGGCCGCGAACTGTGGAAAGTTAATGTCGAGGATATGAAGCAGTGTGGCTGCAATATCACCGGAGCACCATTACTGGTTAAGGACAAGGTGATTGTGGGAGTGACCGGAGGCGACTCAGCACACCGCGGCTACATCACTGCGTTTGACGTGAAGACCGGGCATTTGGCCTGGCGCTTTTACACCATCCCGGCTCCGGGCGAGAAGGGGCACGAAACCTGGGAAGGAGAGAGCTGGAAATATGGTGGCGGCGGTACCTGGATGACCGGTTCCTATGATCCCCAGCTCAATCTGGTCTACTGGGGAGTGGGCAACCCAGCAGCAGACTTTTATGGAGACTCCCGGCGCGGCTCCAACCTGTATACAGATTGTGTGGTTGCCCTAGATCCAGATACCGGAAATCTTAAATGGTACTTTCAGCAAATTCCCCATGACGTCTGGGATTGGGATGCCGCCTACGAGTCGGTATTGCTGGACTTGCAATTAGAAGGAAAAGTGCGTCAGCTGTTGCTCAACACGAATAAAAGTGGTTACACCTTTGTGATTGACCGCACCAACGGAGAGTTTGTTTCCGCCTGGCCCGTGGTGCGAATTTTCAACTGGATCAAGGGTGTGAATGAAAAGGGTCAGTTAGTCGGGCGCCACGAGCCAGTGATCGGCAAGCCCACCTTTATTTGCCCCAGTATCGGAGGAGGTCGGCAGTGGAACCAGGGTGCCTATTCTCCTCGAACTGGCTGGTATTACACCACCGGGATCGAGTGGTGCCAGGAGGTCATAGCGCAAAAGGAAGAACCCAAGGAAGGACTTGTTTTTTTTGGCGGGACCTTTCAATTAAAACAGCCTTTGACGGGAAAAGCCCATGGCCATTTGGACGCCTATGATCCCATCACAGGCCAGAAATTTTGGACCTATTACTCGAAGTATCCATTACTGGCTTCAGTGCTTTCCACTGCCGGTGACTTGATTTTTAGTGGAGACGCGGAGGGTCGTTTCTTTGCCCTGGACGCCGCAACCGGCAGTCACTTGTGGGGTTTTCAAACCGGTTCGGGACATCGTGGCTCAGCCATCTCTTATGCTGTGAAAGGGAGGCAATACATTGCCACGCCCTCTGGCTGGGGATCAGCCGTGGCCGGCATCCTACCACAACTTTGGCCGGAGACCGAGGAGTTCCGAACAGGCTCCACCCTGTTTGTTTTTGCGCTCCCCTAAGAGAAATTATGATCTGGTTGTTATTTTTATTGGTGCAGGGGATAAGTGACGAAAACATGATCTCACACGGAGAGAACCTCTTCACCCAAAACTGCTCGGTCGGTTACTGCCATGGCGTCGGTGGAAGTGCCGGTGCTGGCCCACGCCTGCGAGACCGGGAACTCGATGAGAATTACCTGTATCAGGTGATACGCGAGGGTATCCCCCAATCAGCCATGCCCGGTTGGAAGGACCGCCTGTCAGAGCAAGATGTTTTGGCGGTCGCTAGTTATGTTATGAGTCTCTCTTCCGCCAAAGAAACGATGTCTCCGGTCGATGAGGTTCTGGCCGAGGTGGAACCTACGATTTTCGCCAATTTCTCCGGCCCTCCACAAACTAGGCCAGGCCGTGATCTGTTTTTCGATGCCACCCGTGGTGTGCGCTGTGCCACCTGTCACTTCCTGGGCGGCATGGGTATCCCGATCGGCCCGGACCTGAAACGGATGGGATTAAAGGACCCTACCCTATTACTTTCTCTAATCCGCAGTAACCAATCCCAGCATGTGCTGACAGCTAGAATGAAGAACGGTGAGGTCTTTCCAGCCCTCCGGGCTACACAAAATAAGCAGTGGGTCAAACTCTATGATCTGACCTCTCCCCTTCCCGTCCTGCGAACTTTGGAACGCTCTGAAATCACCTCAATCGCACCAGCCAACGACTGGGGACATGAATCGGTGGTCCGTCATTACAAGGATCGGGAATTGGCTACTATAATTTCTTACCTTCAGTGGGTGAGCTCGACAAAACAATGAGCCGCCGACGGGCCAGCCAGGTTATTATTTTTCTGCTGGGAATCAGTTTCATGACTAAATCACCAGAAATAATCGGAACCGCTAGCCAACAGACCGCGATAGCTGGCTACGACCGTCCCTACGGCAACCGGCGACAAAGCCGGTCGGTGGTCCTGGCTAAATACGGCATGGTGGCCACCAGCCATCCACTGGCGGCACAAGTGGGTCTAGATGTGCTCAGATCGGGCGGCAATGCAGCCGATGCGGCGATTGCTGTAAACACAATGCTCGGCGTAGTGGAACCAATGAGCTGTGGAATTGGCGGTGATCTATTTGCCCTATATTGGGATAGCAAAAGCGAGAAACTTTATGGGCTCAATGCCAGCGGGCGCAGTCCCTACAACATCTCACGTCAGGCCCTCACCCAGCGGGGTCTTAAAAAGATCCCAAACGACGGGCTGCTTAGCTGGTCCGTTCCAGGCTGTGTAAGTGGCTGGGATGAGCTGCAGAAGAGATTTGGCAGCAAAGATCTGGCCCAGCTACTGACCCCATCCATCAAAACGGCTGAAGAGGGATTTCCAGTCACTGAAATCATTGCCGGTGACTGGCGTAATGCTGAAGCAGCGTTACGCCGTTGGCCCGATTCGGCCAAAACGTATTTAGTCGATGGCACTCGCGCGCCGAAATTCGGCGAAACGTTCAGGAATCCGCGTCTAGCAGCTAGCTACCGGTTGATTGCCAAACATGGCACCAATGCTTTTTACCAGGGCGAAATAGCTAAAGAGATTGTCACTTTTAGTCAAGCCAATGGTGGTTTTCTATCGCTGAAAGATTTTACGGATCACAGTGCCCAGTGGGTCGACCCAGTCTCGACTAACTACCGTGGTTGGGACATATGGGAGCTGCCGCCAAACGGCCAGGGGATTGCCGTTCTGGAAATGTTGAATCTGCTTGAGCCCTACGACCTGCGTTCGCTCGGTCCTGGCAATATCGAGTATTTGCATTTTCTCGTCGAGGCCAAAAAATTAGCATTCGCCGATCGGGCCAAATTTTACTCCGATCCAGAGTTTAATGACTTGCCCATCAAGCAACTCATCTCCAAGGAGTATGCCCGTCGACAAGGCACACGCATTGATCGCAACAGGGCGGCGATCGATGTTTTGGCCGGAGATCCTCGACTTCGCCATGGCGAGACGGTTTACTTAACCGTAGTCGACAAAGATCGAAACTGCAGCTCGCTGATCCAGAGCATCTTCGCTGGGTTTGGTTCGAAAGCTACGGCTGGAAACATCGGTTTCGTAATGCAAAATCGCGGCACGCTGTTCGCCCTGGATAATAACCATCTCAACCGCTTGGAACCACACAAAAGACCCTTCCACACCATTATCCCGGCCATGGTCACCAAGGATGGCAAGCCTTGGTTCTGTTTCGGTGTGATGGGCGGTGATATGCAACCACAAGGTCAGGTACAAGTTTTGGTCAACCTGATCGATTTCGGTATGAACGTGCAAGCTGCCGGCGACGCGGCACGCATCCGGCACTCAGGCAGTGAGACACCCACGGGTGTGCCTGCCGACGGCGTGGGTATTGTAACCGTCGAGTCGGAAATTTCTGACGAAATGATAGCAGTCCTGCGAACTAAAGGCCACAAAGTCGCTCGTGACAATAGTGGTTTCGGTGGGTATCAGGGAATTTTGATCGACTGGGAGAATAACGTGCTGCACGGTGCCACCGAACCGCGAAAAGACGGTGCAGTAGTGGGATACTGATTGGGATTGCCGATTTTTGATCTTCGATTTTCTAGTGCCTTATCTCCTCCTCGCTTTGCGATCTCGGCTCAAAGTTACCTCTACATATCTCTCAAAAGATTACTCTTCGCTGGCAAAAACTCGCGGCAACTCGGATTAGGTGGGTGCGTTTATCTCACAACGCCTATTACCGCCTCCTTGAAGCGCCTCATCGCGTCAATGTGCTCTTCGGGAGAGGAAAACCCAGCCCCTCTGGTACTCACTGAGATATGAGTAACGCCGAGTTGCTTCAATTCTAACACCTGTTCGATCCACTCCTCGGGCATCCGTCCGGCTATTGATATTGAGCACTCTATGCCCACCTCCGACGGTGCACGTCCTTCCTCGCGCATGTATTCATGGAGTTTAGCAATCATGATACGGATAACATCCTGAGATTCCACAGCTGGGAACCAGCCATCGGCAACGCTGGCGATACGTCTCAACACTCGATCTGACTCAGGAGTTGACGAATTCCCAACCGATCCCGGCCCTCCTCCGATCCATACCGGAATAGGTCGCTGAACAGGCATTGGATTGAGTCCAGCATCGTTTATCCTGTGCCAACGCCCCTCGAATGTAACAAGCTCCTGGGTCCACAGGGCCCGCATCACCGCTATCTGTTCTTCACTGCGTTGGCCTCGGTTGCCAAAATTCTCGCCCAATGCTTCGTATTCCACATCGTTCCAACCTATTCCAATGCCCAGTCTCAACCGGCCATTGCTTAGAACGTCAACGGCGGCGGCCTGCTTTGCCACCAGCACCGTCTGCCTCTGAGGTAGAATCAGTATGCAGGTCACTAACTCTAGTACCTCAGTAATTCCAGCCAAATAGCCGAAGAGGACTAGAGGTTCGTGCCACAAGTGAGTATGATCATAAGGGCCTTGCCAGTCCGAACGGCTGGCAGCGTTTGCCCCAAGCACATGGTCACCTACTCGTAGATGATCATAGCCTATCGATTCTATGGCTTGGACAAATTCTCGGATCGCTCCTACGTCGGTGCCAAAACCAGTTTCCATTTGAGGAAAATAAACTCCTATTCGCATTGTTCGTTCCTCAGTTCCTCACAGATTCCTTCTGCCGCGAAAGACAAAAGACCACGCGAAGCTGAGATCAATGTCAATCCTATGCGGTCCAGAATCAGTCACATTCCACACATCCGATGACCAATTGGACGGCGATACCGAGAACAAACACTTCGGTGAAACGAGTGTTCGGGACTCCAGGAGCTGTGAGTCTGGAAAGTAGGTCCGATAGTACCCGTGATCAAGAGTACAAGGCGATCAGCGCCTAGATTTACGTGGGCACCGATGATGAAGTCGGCCAACATCCGCTACCGTAGCGTGATTTCGCACCCACCTCTCAGGAGGACCGCCCTCACAGCTCATTGACAATCTCATCGGTTGTTTTAAAAGAACGGGACTTTTTCCGACCCATCCAGTTCCGAAAAGGATCCTTCTCCTCCACCTTTTCAACAATCAGCTTACCCGAACACAATGCGAGTTTTTCCCAAAGCGTTTAGTGAATTCTAACCTCGCCCTTCATGCTAATAGTCGCCACAGTGCTATGGTAAATAAATTCTTGTAAAACTTCAAAGTAAAGTAAAATACCACGTATACGAAGGGTTTCAATGATTAGATAGTTACACTTAGAATGCTGGAGCTTACACAAAAACGGTGATGACAAATTTCCTAAACTAGGCATTTTCCCCGGACTGCAGACCGGGAGCGAAAGAAATTAGCAGAGAACACCCAGGGAACTCGGATTCTAAGTTGACATGGGAAATACCGACTTGACAATTCAATGACACCCGGGCATCTTCATGACTTACAACAGTGATGGGGTCAAAACGAAGTAAAGGGAAAAATTCCATGACGTCCCGCAAAGGCTTTGTTCTTGGTCTTCTGCTGGCCCTGCTCGCCAGCACACTGTGGTTCTGCCGTTCTCAGCGGTTCGAACCCAGGCGTGGACCTACCGTTGCTGTGGGCAACCCTTTAGAAATTGAAGCACCTCTAGGCCTGCCTCCCGTGCTCATTCCAGTGGGAAATCTCCCAACGGTCGAAACCGTGGCATTGGGGCGCAGACTTTATTACGATCCGCTTCTTTCAGTTGATCAAACCTTGGCCTGCGCTAGCTGCCACGATCCCCAGTTCGGTTTCTCGGACGGTAAACCGGTTTCCGAGGGCGTCAATGGCCAAAAGGGGGGCCGAAATGCTCCCACCATCTTCAATGCCGCTTATTACACGACGCAGTTCTGGGATGGGCGCGCGGCGACGCTAGAAGAACAAGCGGAAGGTCCAGTGCAGAACCCGATCGAGATGGCACACACCTTGGAGAGTGTGGAGGAAAGGCTAAACGCAGACCCTGGTTACCGGGCTGAATTTGAAAAGGCATTTGGTCCCGGTCCGATTACCTATCAAATGACGGCCAAAGCCATCGCCTCCTTCGAACGCACCATCATCAGCGGCAATTCACCGTTCGACCGTTTCTTCTATAGAGGCGAGGAAGATGCCTTTAACGAAGCGGAAAAACGTGGGCTGGATATCTTCCGTGATCCGGAGAAAGGCAACTGCACTGCCTGCCACCCCCTCGGACTTTTCACCGACAACCAGTTCCACAATATCGGGGTGGGGGTGAAGGACGAAGAACTGACTGATTTGGGCCGATCCGAAATCACAAAGAAGGAAGCAGACCACGGCGCCTTCAAAACCCCTTCACTGCGCAACATCGCTTTGACTGCACCTTACATGCACGACGGTAGCTTGAAGACGCTGAGAGAAGTGGTGGACTTTTATGTGGGCGGCGGTAACTCAAACCCCTACCTCGATCCACAATTGAAGGTGCTGACCCCCCTTACAGAGATAGGGGAGGTTAACTGGTCACGCGACGACCTGGAGGCCTTCTTGGAAGCTCTTACCGGGGAGATCCCGCCAAACATAGGACCTCCAGAGATATCGCAGTGACCCGGCTGATCGAGGGTGACGGCAAGACGGTCCGGGGGAATGTCACCAGAGCCAAGGGGATTATCCCTCCGACTGAGTCCTAACCAAGATGCTCCCGGCCGCGATCTCTGCAGTTTCCAGGATGCTTTATGGGTATTCTGGATTGTTTTAGGATTGGTGCCGCACTATAGTCATCCCGTGTCCCATTTTTCTTCCTAGGAAGTCCAGATCTTGATCCAGGCCACGAACTCATCTGACACTTGTTTCAGATCCAATACTCCTTCAGGTAGTGAGATTACCCGGATATTCTTCTCCATGAGAACCCATTGGATTCTGCCCACTTATTTGGGTTTCTAAGACCGAGTCATGCGATTGTGCTCCACAACCAAGATAGCCTCGAATTTGTGTTTCCCACAGTTGTTGAGGAGTTCCTTAAACGCAGGCCTCCCAGCAATTGTCGAGCCAGAAAATCCGCCATCCTCGTAAATTCGAGACACGTCGTGGCCATAGCACTGGACGTAGTCCTTCAACGCAAAACCCTGGCTGTTGATGGTTCTTTTTCTCGTTGATTGTCGCTAGAAACGTGACAGTAGATTGCGATGGTCTGAATATGCTCTTTGATGGATTCATGGTTAATCCTCCATTCGGTAAATTTCCTTTCCAATCTCTGCAACTTTCGTGATTATCGAGAATAGTTGTCCATCGGCTGGCAAGTGTAAGTTATTAACCAAGGTATCTGACGAGTTGCTGGACAGCACTTACCAGTAGCTGTGCCGACGACAATAATGCCCGCTTGAACCAAGAATAGCAGTTGCAGATTCAGAAGTACGGAGCAGACTGTGTAGTGGACTGTGATTTGCCGGCCTCACGGTACGACAAAGTGGCCGAGGCAGTGGGCGGATAGGTGAGTCCATACGTCCCGACCTGCTCGATCCTGCCCTCGAGTGAACAGGTTCAATCGGAAACATCCGCCTGTGTGAACGTCGCCATCGAAGACACCAAAGCAGCCAACCTCTGCGTCACATGCTGAGGATGTTGTCGACTCTCACCGATAAGACCATACCCCTAGTCAACGGCTGCCATGGGGAGCCTTTGTGGTAATCTTGTCGTGCCAAGTGCAAATCCCTAAACAAGGAGGAGAGAACATGGTGAGAACGATTGTTAACACCAACGACGCTCCGCAGCCAATTGGACATTACTCCCAAGCTGTGCGGGTTAAAGGCGGTGAACTGGTGTTCCTAGCAGGACAGGTGTCACTGGATAAGAATGGAAATCTTGTGGGCGAGGGCGACGTAGGAGCGCAGACGCGACAAATCTTCGAAAACCTGGAGAAAATCTTACAGAGCGTTGGAGGGTCATTCAGCAACGTACTGGAAATCGTAACCTACGTGGTGGGAAGGGACTCAGTGGCGGCGAGCCGAGAGGCGAGGACCGAGCTCTATACCCGACTGTTTCCCAACGGTGACTACCCCGCAAGCACTCTGCTCATCGTAGAGGGCCTGGCGAAGACGGAGTTCCTAGTGGAAATCAAGATCGTCGCCGCGCTGGGTTAAGAAACCCCTGTCAGTCTGGGATAGCTCCCGCTGTCTCCCCTCTGTCCTTGCCTCTCTTGGCGAGCGCAGGCGCTTTACGCCGAGCGTGGTGCGTACAAGACCATCGCGCCAAGCTGAGGGACGCGTGAACTGGTGGGATGGAGCCAGGTTGACAGGCGGTCTGATCCCTTGCTAGTGCGGATTCTTATGGGCCAACGTCTGCCGAAATGTTTCCAGCATCGCCTCATCCTGACACGTTCCCACGATCGATCCACCCTAGCCGGAGAAAACGCCGCGTGATGTCATTCACACACTAGGTGTACCATCGAAACTGTAAGGTCACAAAAGTAGTTCTGATGTTCCTGAGAAATCTGTACAATAGGACTTGCCCCGGTACGCTCTTGCCTTTCGTGGCCTTACCCCTTGAAAGGATCAGAGCTCAGAGAGTGCCGGGGCTGTGTTTTTTCGAGGTAACCATGGAAAGTATCTATATACTCTCTAAAACCTGGCAAGGCAAATGGATTTCGACTCTTCTGGTGTCCTTGTCTAGTGCCCTACCATACTCCTGTTACTTTCCACCACGCACCACCGATGCCCATCCAAATAATGATATTGACGACACTGATGAGTCCTCCCAGTTTCCACCAAGTGCCCATCTCCACGTAGCCAGACCCAAAGAGCAAAGGGGCAGGCCCCGTACCATAGTGGGTCATGCTGCTGAACAGGTTGCTAAAGAAAGCTAATACAAAAGCCGCCAACATCGGTGGTGTACCCACAGCAATGGCGACGACCAGAAACGCGCCATACATGAAACTAACATGAGCAGCGTTGCTGGCAAATAAATAGTGGCTATAAAAATATACCAAACTTAGAATTAGAAAGGCAGTGGCCCAACTGATTCCTGCCACGGCAGTACCCATCGTTTCACCAAACCAAGGAATTAGGCCCAATTCGTTCAGGTAAGTAGCCATCATCACTAAAGCTGCAAACCAAACTAGGGTGTTCCAGGCCCCCTTTTCCTGAAGAATATCGTTCCACGTCAATCCACCACTAACCAGCAGGACACCCAGGCCGCCAAATGCCACAGTAGTACTATGGATACCAAGTTTCCTACCAAAGATCCACAAGAGCAACATCAGAAAGAAAGTACATACCATGGTCCATTCGTGAGGCTTCAACTTACCCATTTTCACAAGTTGATCTCTGGCAATTTGTGTTGCGTCAGGTGTCTCATTTATTTCCGGCGGATAAAGCTTGTAGAGGACCCAAAGCACTACCGCCAGGCTGACAAGACCGGGAACAATTGCAGCAAGCACCCAACTCCCCCAAGTGATTTCAACACCGGCGTCCCCCGCCAACTCGACCACCAGTGGATTGGCTGCCATGGCCGTCAGAAACATGGCACTAGTGATAACTGTACCCTGGAAGGAGGCTTTGATCAAAAAGGCGCCGATTTTTCGGACCGTTCCATCGTCGGGTTCGCTGCCGTAGGATTTCGCGATGGATCGCAGGATGGGAAAGATGACACCACCCAATCGCGCCGTGTTCTTAGAATGGCTGGCGCCAATACCCAATCGGTGGCGATCATGCTATAGGCCAGACCGAGTGAACTTTTCCCAGCCGCAGCCACGAATCGATAGGCTATTCGAGCCCCTAGGCCAGTCTTGATGAATCCAAGTCCACTCGATTTGAAGACCTAGCTCGACTATATTGCTAAGTTAGAATTGCCTAATGACTTCGGTAAAAACTGGTAAACGTTAATAGGCTCTCTGTAGAACTGTCACCAAAGCTCTGTAAGCTACTTCAACACCGCGTGTGAATAAGCTATCTAGGAGGGTTACGAGGGACAAAATGAGGTACATCGTGAACATTGCCGAGCCACAAGTGAACGTTGCTCAGTCGACAGTTAGCGGGTGAGCTAGATGATTCTTAGCATTTAGAACCCCGCACATCACATAGAGAACATTTTTTATCACTCCATACCAGGCTTCCAAGTTCCGCGGTTGTCTGCCATCATTCCTGTATGAAAAGGCTGCTCCTAATTCCCGTTCTACTCTTGACCCTCTTGGTTGGGAACCCTGCGCGCTCTACTGGTTTCCAGAAGGGGTTAGATGCTTACCAACGAGGAGACTATGAGACTGCGTTGAGGGAGTTGGAACCTCTTGCTGAACAGGGAAATCCTGATGCCCAGTACAATCTGGGTTGGATGTACTACCAAGGAGAAGGAACGGCACAGGATTATGTCTATGCCCATATGTGATTAAACATTTGTGCTTCGGAAGGGGATAAGAATGCAGTGAAGAACCAAGAGGGAGTTGCGATGAAAATGACCCCTTTGCAACTCACAAATGCACGACGACTTGCCAGTGAATGCATAAAAAAGAATTATAAAGGGTGTTGAGAGAAAAACCCCTTACCTAAATCTTGACAAATTTTTCTAACCTACAAACCTCTATCTAACTTCCACATACGTTTTAACCCTATTAGAATGAGTTGATCCCAGTTGACAGGTGGTCCGCCCTTTACCCCGTACAAAATTAGTGCGGTCCCAATTTTTGTTTCCTTTCTTGCTAACACTTGAAAGGACTCCCAAGCCAAAGTTGGGCCTTTCTTGTGTCTGGAACTACTGGATATACACGTTCCTTAAGGTTCTACTTTGAAAAAGAGTGAAATCCTAATATCCGACAGCTGGGATTCTGACGTACTCTCGCTCCTATGAGCCTGAAAGACAGGCGCTCAATCATTGGCTCGGGATGAACGTCTTCGGCTGTAGTGATTCGATTGTTGTGAATTAGTCTGGCCACTCTATTCGAGTCCTGTCAATCACTAAACTGAACCGACCGATGCAGAGAGCAATCGCGGACTACACTCACTGAATTTTCTCCAGAAATATCTCGCAAGAATCGGGGATTCATGCTAGTTTGTCTGGTCTACTCCCGAGACCAGCAGGCCACAATACAAATAGAAGTGATGAGCATCAATACCAGGAAGGACATCAGAAATCTGGCCATCATCGCCCATGTGGACCATGGGAAAACCACCCTCGTGGATGGCATGCTTTGGCAAAGTGGAGTCTTCCGCAAAAATCAGCAGGTTGTGGAACGCGTGATGGATTCCATAGATCTGGAGCGCGAGAAGGGCATCACTATCATGGCCAAGAACGCCTCGGTTTTCTACAGAGATGTTCATATCAATATCGTTGATACTCCTGGTCATGCGGATTTTGGAGGCGAGGTAGAACGTACTCTCAAGTTGGTCGACGGAGTACTCCTCCTGGTGGATGCTAGCGAAGGTCCTCTTCCACAAACTCGGTTCGTGCTGGGAAAAGCACTCGAGGCAGGACTGCCTCAGATAGTCGTCATCAACAAGATCGATCGCTCCGATGCCAGGGCGGCAGAGGTTCTGGACGAGATCTATGACCTTTTCATCGACCTGGATGCCACAGAGGAGCAACTAGAGTTTCCGGTCCTCTACACCAATGCTAAGGCGGGGACCTGCCGAACATCCCAGGAGGGGGAGAACCAGTCCTTGTCGCCACTCTTTGAGCAAATCCTCACCACTGTACCAACTCCCCACTTTGACGACACAGCCCCACTTCAATTGCTGGTCACCACACTAGACTACGACGACTATGTGGGCCGCCTGGCTATTGGACGGGTATTCAACGGACAGATCAGGGAGAAGGAACGTACCGTCCTATGCCGAAGGGACGGGACCTTCGAAGAAGTGTATGTTTCTAGCCTCTATTGGTACCTAGGTATCAAGCGGGAAAAGATTCTAGAAGCCGGGCCAGGAGATATCGTTGCCTTCGCAGGAGTGGAGAACATCAATGTCGGTGAGACTCTGTCTAGTATTGAGGATCCCAGACCCCTACCTCCGGTTCAGATTGACGAACCCACCATCTCAGTCGTGATCACCATCAACGACTCCCCTTTTTCCGGAAGGGATGGAAAACATCTGACCGCCCGTCAACTGAAGGACCGACTCCATAAGGAGAGCCTCACGAATATCTCCATTGAAGTGGGGGAGGAGACCGACTCACCGGATGCCTTCAAAGTGTCAGGGCGCGGTGAGTTTCAACTGGCCATCCTGCTTGAAATGATGAGGAGAGAACAATACGAGATGTGTGTAGGTCGCCCCAGAGTCATCACTCGCAGGACTGATAATATCAAAATGGAACCGATGGAACAACTTGTGGTTGACTGCCCAGACTCATATATCGGAGTGGTCAGTGAAAAAATAGGGATTCGAAAAGGCAGAATGGTCAAAATGGTCAACCACGGAACCGGTCGCGTGCGGATGGGCTTTCGGGTTCCCTCGCGAGGGCTTTTGGGTTTTCGCAATGAGCTTCTGACCGACACTCGAGGCACGGCTATCATGACCAAGACCTTCGATGGTTATGCGGAATGGCAGGACAACGATATCTCTCACCGTCCCGCCGGAGCGCTGGTTTCAGACCGATCCGGCAATGCCACTGCCTACGCCATTGAACATCTTCAACTCCGCGGCGAACTCTTTGTTGCACCGGCAGAAGAAGTGTATGAGGGCATGATCGTCGGCGAGAACTCTCGCCCTCAGGATCTGGATATCAACATCACAAAAGAAAAGAAGATGACCAATATCCGGTCATCCACTGGAGAGGTCCTCGTTCATCTGATCCCCCCCCGCAAGATGAGTCTCGAACAATCTCTGGGCTTCATCCGGGATGACGAAATGGTAGAAGTAACTCCCAAAGCGCTCCGACTACGTAAGAGGGTTCTTCAGGCCTCACAGCGAAAGTAGGCCAGTTCGAAGAATACGACTGATGAATGAGATGGCACATCCTGAACATTACTGAATAACAGGTAAACGTAACCTCAGTCAATAGTTGTGGGTTAAGCTGGGTGACTGCCAGCATTTAGCACCCAGAAGGTAACATAGGAAAATGTTTTTGACGATTTTATCGAGGCTTCCAATCTCGTAAGTTGTCTGCCATCATTTCCGTATGAAACAACTGCTCGTTCCTCCCGTTCTGCTCTTGAACCCTCTTGGTTGGGAGCCCTGCGTTCTCTGCTGATTTCCAGGAGGGATTAAATGCTTACCAGCGGGGAGACTATGCAACTGCGTTGAGGGAGTGGAAACCTCTCGCTGAACAGGGGGATTCCGATGCCCAGATCAATCTGGGTTGGATGTACGACCAAGGAGAAGGTGTTCCACAGAACTACAATACTGCGGTCAAGTGGTACAAACTTGCTGCTGAACGGGGAGATGTTGATGCCCAGGTCAATCTAGGTTTGATGTACAACAAAGGAGAAGGTGTTCCACAGAACTACAATACTGCAATCAAGTGGTACGAACTTGCCGCTGAACAGGGATATGCTCGTGCCCAGTACAATCTGGCTGTGATGTACGACCAAGGAGAAGGTGTTCCACAGAACTACAATACTGCAATCAAGTGGTGCAGACTTGCTGCTGAACAAGGATATTCCCGTGCCCAACACAATCTGGGTGTGATTTACTACAAAGGACAAGGAATAGTACAGGATTATGTCTATGCCTATATGTGGTTCAACATTAGTGCGTCGCAAGGGCATAAAATTGGAGTAAAGAACCGAGAGATAGTTGCGGAAACTATGACTTCTTCGCAAATAGCAAAGGCACAACGACTTGCCAGTGAATGTGTAAGAAAGAACTATAAAGGCTGTTGAGAGAAAGACACCTTAGCGAAATCCTTACCAGCTTTCCGATTGGTCAAATTTAGCCAGCCTGCCAGTTTTTTTCGGAGGACTTTTGGGAGCTGTCGGATTCAAAAACACCAAGCCTGTCCCATCACCTGTAAGAATTACTCCAAGGGCTAGTAGCATGGGATAGAAAATAGTGAGTCTATTTTCCCAGTGGCCCACATCCTCTCTCGTAGCTGCCAGCTAGAATCATGGAGAGGCGACGGTCCAATAGATCTCCCTCCATAATGAACGTCGATGCAGCTTCTTGCCTACGATCATGAGTCACCTCTCCATCTCGGATGTACGGAGTCTTGATGGTCCGTCAAAACCCCCTCTAAAAAGCACCGAAGAAACTGAAAATAGGCCTGACCCCGATGGGGCATGGCAATGTGAACGTGACGCTGAATGTCTGATACAGGACTCGGTTCGCGCTTCCACAAACATAATCGAGGACGATGTTTTGGGAAAATTGTTCACTCGCCGGAAGGGCCGATCGAGCTAACTAATTGAACAAAATGGCCCCTCAGATAGGACCCTCGTTATTGTCGAATGACGATTTTCGATTTTCGAGTTCGTCGATTCTACTTCTCTCCATTCGACAATCGAAATTCGTCAACCGAAAATATAATTGGCTCCCCTTGCGCAACCCTCTTCATAACCACTCACCGCTCGGCTCAGGAGAATAAACCATGTAGATTTGAAGGAATTACGGAATTCAGGTCGTACCGAAAAAGCGGAAGCCCAATTGTCACCGAATTCCCTTTTTCCGATCCAGCAAATTCGAGGCGGAAGCGTTGTCAAGCACATTTCTGAAATGGACCCCAAAAGTGAGACCAGGAAAGAAGGGACAATGGACCAGGGAACGGTAAGGAGGTTCGATTGTCTCGAAGACGATTCACAAAGGAGTTCAAGCTGGCGGCCGTCACGCGGCTCGAAGCCGGCGAGTCGGGTTCGGCCTTAACGCGCGAGCTCGAGGTTAAACGCGAAAAGCTCTACGACTGGCTGGCGCAAGTCGAGCGCTACGGCGTCGAGGGAGCCTTTCCCGGCCCAGGACGCCTCCCCGACGGCAGCGCCCGCGTCGAGCCCGGACGCGAAGCCGAGGCCCGCGTCGCCGAGCTGGAACGCAAAGTCGGTGGCCAGGCCATGGAGATTGATTTTTTGTCCGCAGCCTTGCGGCGTGTCGAGGATCTGCGTCGGCCGAGCATCGTCAGTGGAACCGGCGTGTCGCTGACGAAGTACGGGCCGCAAGGCGGCAAGGCAAAGGAGGCAAAATGAGCACACGCGATTTGTGCCAGTTGAGCGGGCTGGCTCGCGCCAGCCTCTACCGCAAGCCGAAACCCGACAGCGAGCGCGCCCGGCGACTTCGTCAGGCGATCGTCAACGCCGCCTTGGACCATCCGGCCTACGGCACGCGGCGGACGACCCATCAAGTGCGCCGTCAAGAGCTGACGCTCAACCGCAAGCGCGTGCAGCGGGTGATGCGCGAAGAGAACCTATTGCGCCGGAGTCGCCGGACGGCTCCGCAAACGACCGATTCCAAGCACGAGCTGCGGCGTTATCCGAACCTGGCGCGCGAGTTCCGGCCAACGGGTCCGAACAAGCTATGGGGCTCCGATATCAGTTATGTGCGATTGAGAAACCGCTTCGTCTCTGTGACTGTGGTGTTAGACGTGTTTTCGCGGCGCGTCGTGGGTTGGGCCGTGGGTCCGAATATGAAAATCGAGTTGCCGATGGTGGCGCTGAGACAAGCGTTGAGCAGCCGGCGTCCGGCGCCGGGTTGGATTCATCATTCCGACCAAGGTTCGCAGTCCGCTTCGGAGGCTTATGTAGCAACACTGCGGCAAGACGGCGCGAGGATATCGATGAGCCGCAAGGGCCGGCCGCAGGACAATGCTTACGTGGAAAGCTTTTTCAAGATTTTAAAAACGGAGGAAGTCGAATGCAACGAGTATGAAAGTTTGACCGAGGCGCAGGCCGAGATCGGCGCCTATATTGAGCGGGAATACAATCGCACGCGATTGCATTCCTCGCTGGGCTATCGGCCGCCGGAAGAGTATGAGCGGCTGTTGGAAGAGGCGGCTGGCGCCGCCTGAGTTTTCTCAAGGCATGAGCAGATCTATCGATCCGATGGCGAAACACAAGGCGGGTTGCGCTCCCGCAGAGCCCGCCTCTGCTTCCCCGGCTGACTTGATCATGCTCCCATTCGGCTGGATACGCTATGCTTTTTCAGTCAACCGCAACACATCCCTAATTTCTTGGCCTCGCCTCAGGGGTCCACTCCAGAGTGTCCCTCCGGTCAAGCATGCCCCCTCTCCAACGTCGGAGCCAGGATATCTGGGTCGTCGTTCACCCTGGTGCTGACGGCGGGCCGCTCGTAGGGACGGGCAGGGGGTTGACCCACTGCTCGGGGTCAGTTCCTCAGAAGGGGATCGACATTCGCACCAGCACCGCTAGATCAGCCGGACCCATGCTGTTCTCCCGCCTCAAGGCTTCCAATTCCAACATCAATGGCAGCGCCAGCTGCGAGCGTGGAGGCAGGCTCCAAGCGGTCCCCCAGGCCAGCTCCCGGCCCTGTCCGGCCCATCGCAGCCGGCTATAGGGCGTCAGCAGACCCGGTAAGCCCAGCGCCTTCAGGCCGCCGTAGGCCACCTCGCTTTCCATCCGGCCCTGGGAACCCATTCCCATTGCTCCCATCCCCGGCGGGCGCGTGACCATATTAGAGTTGTTCCATAGCGTCGTTCGGCCGCCTCCATCCTGGCCCCGCGCGGAGGTCACCGCCACCCGGAGCCCGCGCTGCTTCTCGCCCGGGTCCCAGCTCGCCTGTACCCCCAATCCCCAGTCCCGGTAGTCGCTTGCGTGCACCACCAGCACCCGGCTATACATGGCCACGTCCAGTCCACTGTTCGCATCCAGATACCCCAGACGGAATCCTGTTTCCGCGCCGCTGCCCCGTTCCGCATCGCCCCCGTCGAAACGCCCGCCAGCCTCCGCCTTCAGGCTCAGGGATCGCCCCACTGACAGCTGCTTGGTGTGCACCCACTCCAGCATCAACCGCGCCCGGTGGGCCTCACCTCGCACCTTCGCGATGTCTTCGGAGGCTTCGGTCCTCAGTTGCGCCGAGAAGGCGTCCGCCCGCAGCCCCAACTCATTGCTGCCTCGCCGCGTCAGCACCGTCCTCAATCCCCCGGCGAACATCCGAAAGTCGGCCTCGAAGTCGTGACTCCTCCCCGGCTCGTTGACGTCCACTCGCCCTCGTCCCAAGCCTCCCATGCCCCACACGCTCACCCGTTCCGTCGGCTGCCAGTACAGATAGGGATGAAACGTGTTCATGCGACTCCTCAACACCCCATCGAACCCATCGTCGCTGTAATCCATGTTCCCCCAGCTGCGCATGAACGACAGCCCGGTCAGCACCTTGTCGTTGGCATAGAGGTCCAGCCCCACATGGGCGGCCTCGAGACCTCCTCGATAGCTCATCTCGTACCGCGCCAGGTTCCCGTTGAAGCGCTGCAGGTCCCCTTGCCCCCACAACGCCGGTACCCAGCTCCTGCTCGTCCCCTTCTGCTGTCCTGCCAAGGGCATCTCGAAGGACACTCCCGCAAGGTTGAGCTCTCGATTCCTCCTCCCCGAGTACTCGCCCGATCCCGATCTCAGCGACGAGTTCCTGGTCCCCGCACCCTGGAATCGATTCTGACCGTAACCTGGCTGCCCTCCCAACCCGACAGTCGGGCCGGTCCCACTCGGCCCCCTGCCGGAGCCGGTCGAGACGCCCGCATCGCCCTGGCCGTAGCCGAACAGGCCCGCCAATCCACCCAGCGAGACGTTCTGCAGCCACGCTCCCTGCACGCCACTTTCCCGGTCTCCCGACTCCCCACTCGATCCCATCACTGCTCGGGCCCCGGCCCCGCCCCCAGCGCTCGGCACTACCGGGCCTTCAGCTCTTCGCCTGCCGGCGCCCTCGAGGCTCTCGCTGTCTATCCGCTGCGATTCTCCCTCACCCAGACCCGTGGCGCTATTGTCGCTTCCCGGCTGCGCTGTCGACACCGCTCCTCCGGCTGCCCCCAGCCGACTCCACTGCCGATGCCGCTCGAAGCGACCCTCAATGGCCGTCTGCGCACTCTCCCCCATCGTGCGCGCCATCACCGCCAGCGCCACCTCCAGCGTTTGCGAGAACTGCTCCGCCGTGCGCCGCTGCCTGAAGTTCACGGTGGTCTCCGGGATCTCTCCTGCACGGACCGCCTCTGGTAACTCGCCCAAGCTCAGCACGATCCCCTCCCCAGGATCGTTCACTTCATCCGCCAGCACCTCCACGGAAATCGTCCCCTGACTCTCGCCTTCCTCAAACACCACCTTCGACGGCACTCCACTGTAGTCCTCGTCGGTGGCCCCTCCTTTAGGCGCCACCACCAGGGGCACTTCCACCCGCCGGTCCGCTACCGGTGAGACGGTCACCTCGATGTCGGCCTGCTGGCCTTCCCTAATCTGGTACTCCGTCTGCCCAAAGCTCACCTTCAGCTCCACCAGTCCCTTGTCCTCCAGCGTCACCGTCGCCACCGCCGGTTCCCCGGCCATTACTATCTCCGGCAACTCCCCAAATCCCAACTCCACCGTCTCGTCGTCCCCGTCCCCATCATGGTTGGCTGCGATCCTCAATATCTGTTCCGTTTCCTCGGCCTGGAAGGTGAGCGTCCCGGTGCCCTCCTGGGCATCCCACTCCTCCAAACCACCTAGGGTATAGTCGGCGACTTCCGTCGTCTCCGGCCGCGTCACCCGGATCGGGATCGCCAGCTCCTCGTCCCAGCCCTGGCTCAGCTTCACCGTCACCGTCACCGTCTCCCCACCTTCCCTCGCCGTGTAGCTCTCCTCCTGGTAGCTCACTGCCAGCTTCGTCTCCACTTCGAAGGCCGCCGCCGCCTGGTTGCCGTTGCCGGCCCCGTCCTCGGCCACCTCCTCGGGGACCTCCACCCTCACTGCACCGATCCCTTCGGGCGTGATCGTCGCCGTGTACTCCTGCAGAGAGATTTCGATAAAGTTCGAAGCCGTTCCATTAGTGACTCGGATATCTTCAAGCTCAAAGCCCGTCACCGGCTCCGAGAAGGCGATCGTCACTTCGAACCCCGCCATTCCCACCGGCTCCGTCGGTCCTGCGATCGTTACCTCCGGCCGCTCCAGATCCGCCTCGATCACCAGAGGCTCCGCCGCCCGGTTGCCGTTGCCGGCGCCGTCCTCGGCCACCTCCTCGGGGACCTCCACCCTCACTGCACCGATCCCTTCGGGCGTGATCGTCGCCGTGTACTCCTGCAGAGAGATTTCGATAAAGTTCGAAGCCGTTCCATTAGTGACTCGGATATCTTCAAGCTCAAAGCCCGTCACTGGTTCGGAGAAGGTGATCGTCACTTCGAACCCCGCCATTCCCACCGGCTCCGTCGGTCCTGCGATCGTTACCTCGGGCCGCTCCAGGTCCGCCTCGATCACCAGAGGTTCCGCCGCCCGGTTGCCGTTGCCGGCCTCGTCCTCGGCCACGTTCGATCCCATCTCCACCCGGACCTCACCGGTTGCTTCCGGCGTGATCGTCACTGTGTAGGTCCGTGAGGACACTCTGTTGAAATTCGACGCCGTCCCGTTGCTCACCTCGATATCTTCCAGTTCAAAGCCTTCCACCGACTCGGAGAAGCGGATCGTCACCTCGAACGCGCCGCCCACCGGTCCCGTGGTCTCGCTGGTGATCGCCACCTCCGGCCGCTCCAGATCCGCCTCGATCACCAACGGCACGCCCGGCATATTGCCGTTGCCGACCCCGTACTCGGCCACACTCGCCCCAACCTCCACGATCACTTCACCGCTCTTCGAGGGAGTGATCTCTGCCTTGTAGGTCGGCGCCGACCCACTGAAGTCGGTCACCGAACCATTCGTCACCGCGATCTCGCTCCGCTCGAAACCCGTCACCGCCTCGCTAAAGATGATCGTCACCTCGAACACTCTGCCCACCGGAGCTGACAACTGCGTCTGAATCGCGACCGTCACTACCTTTTCGTTGTCGGCCTCGGTCGCCGTGACCTCATCGACAACAATTGAGTCATAGAACTCGTCGAAGCTTGCCGTGGTGTGAGAGAAGATCGCGACGCCATCCACCTCGTCGGCGTCTTCGGCCGCCGTGACCGTCACCGTCTGCTCCGTATTCCAGTTCGAGTTCGTGAAGGCCAACGTAACCGAATCTATACCTATATCCGTATCCGTATCCGAACTCACCGTCAGGTCGGCGTCATTCTTTTGGTCCTCGGTCGCCTGGACCGTGACATCGTTCGATGGCTTGGTGCCAAGCTTCACCGTGTAGGTCGCCGAGCCGCCTTCGGGCACCGACAGTGTCGTCGGCGAGATGATCACGCCGATAGTGTCGTTGTCATCCTCGGTTGCATTGACGCCAGGGGTCGGAATGCCGTCATAGACGGTGCCGGGGCTGCTCACGTTATGGCGAAACTGGCCGGGGCTGGCCGCGCCGTCGTCATCTTCCGCCGCCAGGATCGTCACCGTCTGCTGCAAACTCCAGTTCGAGTTCGTGAAGGTCAGCGTATCCGGGCTCGCCGTCAGATCCTTGTCGCCGGTCACCCGCTCCACCGTGATCGTGACATCATCCGTCGGCTGGGTGACGAGCCTCACCGTGTAGCTCGCCGAGCCGCCTTCGGGCACCGACAGGTCCGTCTCCGAAACCGTCAGGCCGGGCGGATCGTTGTCGATCTCGGTTGCTGTGACGCCGGGGGCCGTAAGCCCGTCATAGGGGGTGCCGGGGCCGGCCACAGTATGCGTAAACTGGGCGGTGCCGTTCTCACTGTCGGCATCTTCGGCCGCCAGGACCGTCACCGTCTGCTGCATACTCCAGTCCGAGTTCGTGAAGGTCAGCGTATCCGGGCTCGCCGTCAGATCCTTGTCGTCCCCGGACGACGGCGCCACCGTGATCGTGACATCATTCGTCGGCTGGGTGTCGAGCACCACCGTGTAGCTCGCCGAGCCGCCTTCGGACACCATCAGGTCCGTCTCCGAAACCGTCACCTGCGCGAAGGCCAAGTTCGGCCAGGCGAGCCAGGCCAGACAGGCGGCGCCGGCGAATATGCCTGCACGCCACCAGCCGCCACGGCGGCGGGTGGGGGGATCGCTCTCGGTAACCAGCCCCGCCGATGGATTGGTAGCGAGAGAATCGTCTGTCGGCGCCGCCGAGCGGGACTGGCTCGCTTCGACATCAGGCTTAGGCGGGCTCGATTGAGCGTATGGAGGCGCCGAGATTGCGCCGATGATTTTCGCCCCTGAAATAGTTCTCATGGCAATCGCCTTTCCGCCTGCGCCGGCTCGACATGGCGCCGAGTATTTGGAGCTTTGGCTGTTATTGGCGCAGAACGCGCCAGCGTGGGATATGCCGTCAACCATGTTCGCCTCTCACCGAGTTTTAGACTCTGCTGCTCGCCAGCCGGGCTGTGCCAGCAGCCTTCGACTCGGGCCTGCCTAATATCTTACTGCAGTTGGCATCCTTTCGTCACTCCACGTGCCGAAACCTGCTCGGTCCGGCGATAGGGAGATTTTCGTTGCGGGGGAGGCGTGACCAAATCACTCTTCCCCCGCGAGACACCGATCTGACAGACTCTCGGACGAGGTACTTAGCAATCACTGGAACGCAGCCCGCAGCCGGAAGAGAAGGTCCAATGACAGCCAACATTTGGACAAGTATTTGGACAACTCAAAGGTCGGAGGTAATGTAAGTTGTTGAAAAGGTTGGCTCCCCTTGCGCAACCCTCTTCATAACCACTCACCGTTTGGCCCTGGAGAATAACTCTTTACATTTGAATGACTTATGGAATTCTAGTCGTGACGAAAAAGCGGAAGCGCGGTTGGCGCCGATTTCCCTTTTCCCGACCAAGCAAATTTGAGGCGGAAGCGTTGTCAAGCACATTTCCGCCCATTCCCGTTCAGAAAAGCTACTTCTTAGATAGAGAGGCCCGGATATCATCGAGCACTATCTGAAAATCCTGACTCTGATGACCGAGAAAGTCGAAAGCCGCCCCAGTTTGGAGAATACTATACCGATTGAAAATCCGTTCCGCGCGTTCCAACAGAGCTTCCCAATCAGAATACTTCATTTGATACTTCGCGAAAGCAGAATCACCTTTGAGGATATCTTTTGCACTGACGTGTGCAATGCTGCAACTGACGTGTGCAATGCTGGAATTGCGTAGTTTTGTCAGAGTCTTTACGAGACAGTCCTGATTTTGGACTTTTGATAGATCTCGATCGATTTCTCCTTTCTCGAGTGGCTTACAGTGGTACCGATCACAGATAGCTTCGTCACTGTGGTCGTCGGAAAGGAGTTTGTCTTGAAACAGCTTTAGCCACTGATAAAGTGAGATGGAAGACTTCCCTCGGTCGTAAACTCTGCAAAGAGAAATGCGGAACGACTCAAGGTGAGCATTTAGTGCCAGGCTCCAGAAGTGCGGTGCTCGTTTGAACTCAGGTGCAAAATCACGGATGCTACTGTTCAGGTTGCAAAATAAGTTGTAGTGCATTCTGCCCGACTTTATTTGACAAAAAAGCTCTTTTCGATACTTGATGAAAGTATCGAGCGGCTTTGTTTCTCCGTGCTTCATTGTTAGCTGTCCTATGAAATGGTTTCTACACTCGATAACCGCAGCGCTAGAGCAGGAGTCGAGTGCAGCGTCCTGTCGTGCTCACCCGGCCAACCGTGCCAAGTCATGGTCGGCTACGAAGATGCCCGCGAACTGCGTTTCATCCATGGCGCCGTTGGTCTGACGTCTGGGTTTCGTGATCCTTGCAGATCGCTGGAGATCATCATGCCGCAATCGAAGGGACCCGAGCACAACCGGAATAGCCAGTGTGTACAGATAGGGTATTCACCAGCCCCCGACACTTGACGGTAAGTGCCGGCTTGATCCGCATCCCTCAGTAATCCTCCATCTACAGGATCATCCGGGTTAAGCTTTCGTCCGTCGCTCATTCTCCGGTTGTTCTTTTCAACACGGCGCGTGGATTCGATGCCTCCTTCATGGCCCTTTCTCGAGTTCCGATGGCGAGCCACGTATTTAGCAGATCCGCAGCAACTGATACTTCGGGTGCCGATATTCCAGGCAGAAACAGCGGCTGCCGATTTCCCGGCAGTAGGCTTTAACCTGACTCACCTGATTCTGGGGAAACTGACTTCCAAGCACGACCACCTCAATCGATTTTTCAATAGAAACAAAAACCGGTTTTTCTGTCCGCTCGAAGAGCAGCCACCGGTATTCACATTCCTCCTTCCAATCAATCGATTTCTTGAAGTATGTGGATCGTAACATGCTGTTTTCGTTCATTAATTCGAAAATATCCATGTCACGGGGATCTAAATCAGGCCCATATGGGATCGTCGAACTTCCTCCCGCCATCTCAAGCCACGGGAAATATTCAACCTTGCCTGAAATCAGGTACTCGTCCCGTTCCGCAACCATTTGTAGTTCGTTGTTGAGCGCTTCTCTGTTCAGCACCACACAGAAACCGCGAGACTCATTTCCGTATTGCGCCCACATCCGAGGACGACCGTAAATCGCCTCCTCGGTGCGACTGTTGCCGGGGACATGCTCTTTGGGGGCCGCCGTGCAGAGCAATCGAACTTGGCGTCCCGCTTTGCATATCATCTCTGTTGCTGCCTGCCGGTTGTCTTTTTCTGCCTGCCGTTTGTCCAAGTCAGGGTCATACGCGATGCCTTCAGTGTCGAGCCCGCCGATCGACGCTTCCCGAGGGTCAGCGAAGTTGCACACAGAACCGACGAGCAATTTCTTGTCGCGCAATATATTGGCCACATGCTCCAACCGGGAATAGTGGGCTACACGACCTTTTTGTTCGATCATCACAATGCTCGCTACGTCATGTTCGAGCCCGGGGATGCGCCTGCGCGAGACTGCCATCTACAGACACGCGAAGATCGCCCCCTGTGTGTTCGTACATCATCGACGCCCATCCTTGCTCTGTCCCGTATTCCGCCAACACGGGGTGAAAACAGGTGCCGGGCTCCGATTCGAGCCCCTGGTTGCTCGCAGCACCCCATGTTTGAATTTGCGAACTGGAGAATCGGAGAGCATGTGGGAGGGGGCGCAACCCCTTGGAAAAAAAACAGATACGACAAAACCCCACTGGGGTCTCTTCAGGGTCTCCTCCAGGGCGTTAGGACCCTTCGTCTCCGATGCCGTGTCCAGGACTAGTTGCCGGAGGCGCATCATTATTCTTGCGCATGGGTTCCGGATAGCCCTCAAATACTCTGGCGACATCAGGGTTCTTGATCTCGGACATGTTCAGCTCCGCTTTCTTCCCTTCAGCCAAATGAGTGCCTATCGTGACATGGGAAGAAGGATACCGGGGCATCGTTCTGGACGCTGTTCATCCTGGTGCTGCCGGCGTGCTGCTCGGAAGGGAGACCTACTGGTCACAAACGCCGCTGCCCGACACAGAGGTAGATGGCGCCGGCGTAGAACTCCTGATACAGGACCTCGTCCAGGTGCCGCCTGACTGACTCCCAGGGCGTTCGCTCGGCGTAGGCAGGGCTCACTCCAAAGGGCCGGAGGGGCCAAGCTCCGAAACGAACCATCCACTCCGGCAGCCCTTCCGGTCGCTTCATCTCCAAGATGGCCAGGCGTCCTCCGGGACGCAGCGCCTCCGCCGCCCGCCGGATAACACCGTCGTAATCGTCGAACATCGTCATCGCGAAGGTGGACAGCACGCCTCCCATGTTGCCCGGAAGCTCGTAGTCGCCCACATCGGCCTCCACCAGATCGACATTCGCCCATCCCGCGCTCTCCACGCGATGCCGAGCTTCGCGCAGCATGGCATCCGTAAGGTCGACGCCAACGATGCGCCCCGAGTCGGTGACGGTGCGTTCCAACCACGGAAAGTTCCGTCCCGTGCCACATCCGAGGTCCACCACAGTGTCGCCTGGCGAAACACTCAGCGCCTCCACGGCACGGCGACGGTACGTGCTCACGCGCGCGCCGGAGAGGCGAAAAAGCTCGACTAACCGATCATAGCGGGGTGCGAGCCGGCGATAGAGTGCACGCGTCTGAGACGGAGTCAGCACCACGAGTTCCAGGTCCTTTCTCTGTGTGAGGCGATTGGATCAGCGTTAGCGCGGCCGACGTCGATTTCCATTCTTCCGATCATGGCCGCCATTTGTTCTTCGTCCGACTCAGAGTGCGCCGAACACTTGCAATCTCGGCCAGGCTCACCACGATGAGAATTGCCACGATGCCCCACAGAAAGCCGGACCCTCTTGCGGAAAGAGAGAGGCCTCCGAAAAGTAGCCAAGCTGAAAGCACCAGGGCTGCACAGAGATTGATCACGACCGCTCCACCAAGCCCCAGGCCGCGTCCACTAGTACGGTCGGTTCCCCTCTCCATCCAAAGCGCGATGCCAATGCCGAAGAGTACAGCGCCAAGGATGCTGGGATAAAACGCAGAGCCGGCTTGCGGAATTCCAAGAAAGGAAACGAGGTCTCTTGGGAAGACCACCAGGAGTGCACCCAGTAGTAGGTTGAGGAGGCTGTCTATGGTGAGCAATAGCGAGCGATTCATGGATCTGCTTAAACCACACTAACCGTTGACCAAGGCTCCAGATTCAGCGGCAGCACCGGTCCCCCTCAGGCTGTACAGGTCATGAATCTGACGCCAAGTCAGCTTCTGGGTGAAACGGCCACACATTTTGGACTATCTCCGAGGCCTCCCGCGTCTCGTCGATTTAGCCAGTCCCCGAGCTTTTAGCGTGGCGAGGTCTTCCCGCAATCGCCGTTCGTTGGCCTGGGGGTCCAGCTGAGAGCGGATTTCCCTTAACGCCAAGGCTCGTTCCGACTATTTGAGCAACTCAAGGATCGCCCGCTGCTGGTCTGTCAGGTCACTGTCGTCTCGTTGGGACCGCACAATCTGGCCGTGGTGGAACCACACCATCACGTAGTCGCCGCTCTCCTCGATCTCGGGGCGCGGCAGGCCCGCGGATGTCGTCAACGATGCCATCCTTGACCGCGAAGCGAAACAACTTCATTGGAGTGGCACTTTGAGTATTTCCTTTACAAGTGCCTTAATGTACTGGTCATAGCCCCAACTCATCTGATTTGCGTAGAAGGTGTTCCGCTGCAAGGTCGAAAACATGAACGACATTGCAATCTGGTCACCCATCCTATCGAACGGCCAATACTCACCCTCCTGTGGTTGTTGCTGAGCTGTCGTTCCATCAGAATCGAGGACGTTCATACCCGGCATAATGCGCATCAATATGTATTTCCCCAACACATGAATGACGCTTGGCTTCCGCTCATGAGCGATCGATGGATTGTTTTTGTAGAATTTATGAACATGTCCAAGCAGAGTTTTTTTAGCAACGCCATCGGAGGCGAATGTGATCTTATATGGTAAGTCCCACCACCATTTGTCAGGTGGCTTGATCTGGGGGTTCATCGCCTTTCTTGCCTCAGATTCGCGGATATGAGGGATTGATGAGAATATCCTCAATGCTTCGTGCAGTTTTCCCTTGTCGAGTTTCGATTTTATCTCCGCCACGGCAATCGCCCCCTCAATTGGGGCAATCGCTTGCTTCCCGCTACTCATTTTGAAGCGAGGCGTGGGGCCAGCGGTAACAATCACGTCAATCTGCTTTGACATGTTGCCTTCAATGTCAAATACATACCCTCCACGGAACACGTTGCATATTGTCGGTAAGTGACGCTCCAAGAAACGGCGATAGACTTCCTCTCGATCAGTACCGACACCGGTAGCATTTTCCAGGATCGCTGCTTGTTTTGCTTCACTGGTCAATTGCTCCACGACGCTGCTGTAGTACTTTACAAGCTCAGGGAAGACACTCTGGTTGTTAGGGGGCACTATTGCTCTCCTTTGGACAGGCGACCGCCACTACCTCAGGTTCATCCGCCACGTGAACCCGCTCGACGGTTGGGAAGGCTGGTGGATCGATCCTTCGGAGTTCGGCGCTCACCTCTTCAATCGTCCGCTCGCTCACCTGCTGGCCGACGACATCTCCTTCCGCCGTGACGCCGAACAGCACGTGTCCACAGCGCTGGTTGAGCATGGCGCACACGGTTTGGGTCGCCTCGCGGCGGGTACCCGTCGTGTGCCTGAACTCCAGCGCCTCCGATTCGCCTGTCGCGGCCAGCGCTGTGATCTGTTCAGGCGTCATGGGCGCATCTCCCTCGCGCGTCCGTCGTCTAGCGCGATCCCAATCCGGCCAAGACTTCGCGGAAGCTGTTGAGGCCGGCTTCTAGGTTCTCGATAATCTCTTCGGCGAGATCGTCAGGTTCAGGCAGGTTGTCCAGGTCCGTCAGGCTCTTGTCCTTGAGCCAGAAGACGTCGAGGCTCATCTTGTCGCGCGCCTTGAGCTCCTCATAGCTGTAGCTGTGCCAACGGCCTTCAGGGTTGTCCCTTTCATCCCAGGTTGCCTTACGCTCGTGCCGATTCTGCGGGTTGTAGCAGTTGACAAAATCCGCCAGATCCTCGAAGCGCATGGGCTTCTTTTTCAGCGTGTGGTGAATATTGGTGCGGTAGTCGTAGTACCAGACCTGCTTCGTCCAGGGATTCGGGCTGGCTTCATGGTTATCGAAGAAAATTACATTGGCCTTGACCCCTTGCGCATAGAACACGCCGGTCGGTAGGCGCAGGATGGTGTGGAGGTCTGTGGTCTCCAAGAGCTTCTTGCGGACCGTCTCACCGGCACCGCCCTCAAACAGCACATTGTCCGGCACGACAACAGCGGCGCGGCCTGTGGTCCTGAGCATTGTGCGAATGTGCTGCACGAAATTGAGTTGTTTGTTTGACGTCGTCGCCCAGAAGTCCTGGCGGTTGTAGGTCAGGTCGTCCTTTTCCTGTTCACCCTCCTCGTTCGTAAAGCTCATGGAGCTCTTCTTGCCGAACGGCGGGTTCGCGAGCACATAGTCAAAACGTCTTCCGGCATCGGCCACAAGCGAGTCATTTGGCGATATGGGCGCGCCGCCGTCGATCTCACCAATGTTGTGCAGGAACATGTTCATCAGGCACAGCCGGCGGGTGTTGGCGACGATCTCGTTGCCATGAAACGCGTCGTGCTTCAGGAAGGCCTTCTGCTTCCTGTCGAGCTTGAAATTCTCCGGGTTGGTGATGAAGTCGTAAGCGGCCAGAAAGAAACCGCCCGTGCCGCAGGCCGGGTCGGCGATGAGCTTGCCCGGCTCGGGGCGGACACATTCGACCATGGCGCGGATGAGGGCGCGCGGCGTGAAGTACTGGCCGGCGCCGGATTTGGTGTCCTCGGCGTTCTTCTCAAGAAGTCCTTCGTAAATATCACCCTTGATGTCGGCGCCCATGGTGACCCACTCGGTGTCGTCGACCATGTCGATAAGACGATACAGTTTTGCCGGGTCCTGGATCTTGTTCTGGGCCTTGGTAAAGATCTGCCCCAGCATGCCCTTCTTGGTGCCGAGCTCGCGAAGGAGGGCGATGTAGTGGCCTTCGAGCTCTGCACCCTTCTTTGATTTCAGGCTCTGCCAGTTGTATTCGGGAGGGATGCCGACATCCCGGTTGTAAGGCGGTTTCGCGTACTCGTCCGCCATCTTGAGGAAGATCAAATAGGTGAGCTGCTCCAGGTAATCGCCGTAGCTCACCCCATCATCGCGCAGGGTCGTACAGAAGCTCCATACCTTGGAAACAATGGGGGCGGTGTTCATGCGCCTTTATTCCTCTTCTTGGTTTTCTTAGTGGTCTTGTTCTGCATAGTCTGCTCTCGTTCGGCACTGATCTTGTCCAGAAGAACGACCGCCGGTTCGTCGTGCGGGTCCTGCGCGACGAGTTGACCGGCAAAGGCCTTCTTCAGAATCGATTGGCGAAGCACCTCCGCCGTAAGTAGCCGATTGTCGACCTCAACCTCAGTGGCGTCGATTGCGGTCAGGCTTGCAGACAGTTTTTGAACCACCACGGCTTGCTCACTAAGGCTGCCCAAAGGCACAAGGAACGACTGGATTTCGCCGGAGTTTATGTTGTTGACGCCGCTCGTCGATTTGGCTGTATGCTCGATTTGAGTTCGCAACAAATGGCTAGATAGCAGCGCTGCAAGATAATCGGGAAGTAGCACTGCCGGGTTGCTGCGAAGTCGGATCAGATAGCCGGCAAAGAGATACCGTTCCTCCGCTTTAGAGATGAGGGCGCACTTACCAACTATTGAAATACTTCCATTCGATCTAATCACGAGAATGTCTCCATTCCTCAGTGCATAGGTGCATTTTTCGTCCTCTTCGAAGTGAGCACCTTTGAGATCCGACGCATCGACCACGCCACGGACGATGTTAGGTATTCTGAGAACCCCTGTGCCTTCGTGGTTGTATTCACACTTCTTCGACGTGCCGTACTTGGGTTCGTCGATCACCAATCCCAAACGCACATAGGACCAGCCGCTGGCGAGAGATGGGAAAGTCTCAGTTTCCGCCGGTAATAACGATGACATTTCCTTCAGCTTCGGCGATCTCGCCGGCCTTCTACTCAACTTCCCGCCTTCCTCCCATTTCTTGACAGCGACCCTCCACTCCTGGAGTTGCTGCTCATATCGCGCCTCCCGCTCCTGCTTGATGCGAGCGAGCAATTGCTCAGGCGTCTCAAGTTTGTCCTTGTTCTCTTCGCGCCATTGCGCGGTGAGATTGCCTTCGAAGGCGTGCTTGAGCACGGCCTGGCGGTAGACATTTAGCTGTGCGCGTGCCGTCTTCAGGCTCTCGATGCCCTTGTCGAGTTCAGAAAACAGTTCCTCGATCTTGGCAACGATGCGGTGTTGCGTAGCTGTGGGCGCGAGAGGTATCGGAAGTGCACCGAAGGCCTTGCCAGATAGCTCCAAAAACGTCGTACCGCTTGCTCGCTCTCGCGCATACTCGCGTGATGCCATCAGGTAGTAATAGATGTACTCATTGAAGATGCCAGGCGCGGGAACAAGGCTCTTGAAGCCTTGGTTTGTGGCTAACGGCTCCAAGCTAATGGCGACGTAGCCGATCGGTGCCCGCGAGGAAAAGTGCACGCTGCCCGCTGGCATCACCTTCGCCGAGCTGTTCGCCAGGCCGATCTTGGAAATGCTCTTTGCTCCTTTTTTAATGGTCTTAGCCGAGTAGCCCGTCAAGTCAGCTGATGAAATCCAATGGACCCCATTTCCCCAACAGGATGGGTCCTTGGTTGACGGCGTTCCACCCGCGACGACCTCGCCAAGTTCGGACAGGCTGGTCCACACCCAACCATCGGGAACTGTCCATCGCTCTTCTGGTTCTCGATTCACGCCGCCAACGCCTCATTCAATTCGTCAATCACGCTGTCCATCCGGTCACCGAAGAGCTTGTACATCTGCCCCATTCCTCCCTTGCCATCGAACGGGGCCATGTCTAGGTCGTCGCGTTCCAGATGGAAGGAACTGGCGATGTGATCGCGGATCATACGCAGACAGTCCATCTGCTCCTCGTTGAATTTCTCTCCGCTGCCGCTGTGGTGCGTCATGATCCAGTTCTGGAAGTTGCGGCGCACGGTTTCGGAATAAGGCGAGATCGTCCCATCAATGCCGCAGACGCGGCGGATCAGCGCTACGAGCGCTGTTAGTTCAGTGGCGGGTTGCTGCCCCTCGTAGTCGTCGAGCAGTGCGTATGCCTGCCAGACCCGCAAGGGAGCGAGGCGGGGTTTGTCGTTCTTCAGTTTGTCGAACACCTCGCGGATCATCGCATAGGTCAACTGGCTGCGGCGGTGCGGCTGGTCGTAGAAGATGGTCAAGGCTTCGATCTCGTCGCGGTTGGCTTCCAGATATTGCTGGAAGTTCTGCGCCATCGCCTCTGCATTCTCCTTGGCGTCGCCCTCCCATTCGGCTCGGAGCACGGTGTCGAGGCTCTCATGGTCGATGGTCTGTTCCTTGTCGCGGCGAATGGCGTCGATCAGCTCGATCAGCTCGCCGTTGAAGACGCTGGCGGCGTCACCGACCAGCTGCTCCTGAGCCTTTTCGTGAGCGGTCTGTGACGGCTCGGCACCGTCAGGCGCCGGCTCGATTTCGCGAGCCTTCGCCTCGATGCGGTCAGGATCGATGGCGGCCAGCAGATCACCGACGATATCGGCGAGCTCAATGCCGCCTGCTTTCTCCCGGATGCGCTCTTGCTCATGGAGGGTGAGCTGCCGATTGAGGCGGGCGAGGCGGCCGGCAAGGGAACTCACCGTGTCTTCGTCTCGCGCCCCCATCATCACGCCCATGGCGAGATCCTTGAGCGGCACGGAGGGTTTGGTGATGAGCGGCTGGCTGACGGTCTTGAGTGACTTCGTGACGCCGATGGCATCGACGATCACATAGTGCGTCTTCCCGCTGGCAGCGGAGGGGGTCACTTTCTTCAGATCATCATGGTCGAGGGTGCGGGTGCCGTGGCCTTTCATCTGCTCGAAATAATTGCGGCCCCTCACGTCGCGCATGAAGAGCAGGCATTCGAGCGGCTTGACGTCCGTACCCGTGGCAATCATGTCCACGGTCACGGCGATGCGCGGGTAGTAGTCATTTCGGAACTGGGCCAGGACGGATTTCGGGTCTTCTTCGACCCTGCAGGTGATCTTCTTGCAGAACTCGTTGCCCTCGGCGAATTCCTCGCGCACGGTCTGGATGATGTCGTCGGCGTGGCTGTCGGTCTTGGCAAAGACAAGCGTCTTCGGGACTTCGGCGCGGCCGGGGAATATCTCCGACAGCTTGTCGCGGAAGGTGCGAATGACGGTGCGGATCTGATCGGGGTTGACGATATCCCGGTCGAGTTGTTGGGCCGCATAGGCGACGTCCTCATCCTGGATCTCCCAGCGCTTCCGGCGGGACAGGCGTTCGCGCTTCTCGATGTGCTGGTCGGCCTTGAGCTGGCCGCCATGCTTCGTCTTCTCGGTGTCGATGACGTAGATTTCGTTGCCGACATTGACGCCGTCGGCGACGGCTTGCTCATGGGCATACTCGCTGACGACGTTCTTCCTGAAGAACCCATAGGTGCGGTTATCCGGCGTAGCGGTCAGGCCAATGAGATAGGAGTCGAAGTATTCCAGGACCTGGCGCCACAGGTTGTAAATGGAGCGGTGGCATTCGTCGATGATGATGAAGTCAAAGAATTCAGGCGGAATCTTACCGTTATAGACGACCGGCATCGGCTGTATGGGCTGCACCATCTCCGCCGGGTTGATCTCCTCGGCGGCTTCATCAATCTCCTGGTCCTTCAGGAGCGAGTACATGCGCTGAATGGTGCTGATGCAGACGTGGCTATCCTTGGCGACAAAGGGCGATTTCAGCCGCTGAACGTTGTAGAGCTCGGTGAATTTGCGGTTGTCGTCACTGGGTACGTAGGCCATGAATTCCTGCTCGGCCTGTTCGCCCAGATTCTTGGTGTCTACGAGAAAGAGGATGCGCTTGGCGTCAGCGTGTTTGAGCAGCCGGTAGATCGAGGTGATAACTGTGTAGGTCTTGCCGGAACCGGTGGCCATCTGAATGAGTGCGCGCGGGCGGTCATCTTTGAATGATGCTTCCAGCTTCTCAATGGCGTTGACCTGGCACGCTCTCAGTCCTGGGGGGTCCAGATCCGGTAGCCCCTGGAGCCGTGCACGGAGCGTGGCTGACCTGGTGTGCCAGTCCTGCATCGTCTCCGGCCGAGGGAAGCTGAACACCTCCCGGGAGCGTGGCTTTGGATCACGCGTGTCGGTGAAACGCGTGAGCACCCCGGTGCTCTCATAGACGAATGGAAGGGGCTCTCTATTGTCTACCCACTTGAGACTGGCAGCGGCATAGCCGCCGGATTGCTCCTCAACTGTGGTGATCTTCTGGCCCCAGTCCTCGGGCTTGGCCTCGACCACGCCGACGGGTTTCTTGTCGACAAAGAGGACGTAGTCGGCGGGGCCAACATCCGTCTGATATTCACGAACGGCGATCCCGAGGCCGGTACTGAAGTCGATTGTCCTCTTTGACTGCACCTTCCAGCCGGCTCGTTTCAACATCGCGTCGATGTTGTCCCGTGACTTCTGTTCAGGTGTGCGGTTCCCATCGGCCATTGCTTCAGTCATTCCGCTCATGTGGGTGATCTCTCAGCCCTCGGTGTCTCCGTCACCCAGCTGTTTCTCGAGTGCTTGGCGTACCAACCCCATCACATATGGCAACTCCTCAGACCTGTTTAGCTGCACTTCCACGTCTCCATTGCCCCAGCGACCAAGGTTCGTCACATCCCTGGCAAAGCCGCGGGAATCTTGCAATTCGTGGAATTGCATGTTTAGGGATAGGCGAAGTCGTCCAGCCTGCGGCACGACGTCGACGAAGTTGGTCTCGGCTTTGTAGGCGATGTAAAGCTTAAGGACTTCCTCGGTGACACACGGATCGAGCGCCAACACTTCCTTGCGGAACAATTCGAACACTTTACGCATGGGTCTTCCCTGTTCGAGGTACGTGTGATCTGCAAGGGTGTACCCTTTCCGGTCCTTTTCTTCCTTGACGCCATAGGTGTTAAGCACGTCCATGCTCAACGACGGGCCTTTCCACACGTCGACCGCCATACGGGCAAGGCGTTCGGCCCGTTCGCGGATAGCTGTCTCGTTCCAGGCATCAACGTCACCCAGGCCTCTGTTAATTCGGAGTGGACTTTCTCGGAAGCCTCCCTTCATGTCGCACTTTTCTTTGAAAGGATGGTCGCTGTATTCGGCGTTGTAGCCAGTCAGGGTTAGATTGCCTAGGGTATGCAAGCATGTTTCCTGGACCCGCTGCCAGCTGTCACCAAGGGCGTCCCGCCAGGGCTTCGACAGGTGCTCGTTCTGGGGCAGAATGTGCTCGATGGTGTATTCGTCGACGAGAACGGGTTTTTTGCGGTCATGATTCTCCAACCTACGCAACCAATAGCTGCGACTGCGAAAGTTGTAGAGGTCGCGTACCTTGATCTCACGTTGGAACTCCTCGTCCCTCGGGAATCGGCGGTAGGATGGCAATTGCAGGAAGTGGGCGAGAATACTCTCCAGATATCGATCCTTCATCAGTGATCGACCGAACGTAGCAAACGTCTTGTTCAGCGAGTTTGTGGGGATAGCGCAGACAGCTCGTCGGAAGACGTAGCTTTCGACGAGTCGAACGGCCTCGACCAGATCTTCACATGACAACCTGCCGCTGGAGTAATCGTCGTACAGTTCGAGCAGAAGTGGGTACGCAACATCCACCTTTAGGTCGCGTAGGTCTTGGAAGGCCACAGCGAGACGCTGTTCCGACTCCCGCCCGAGGGCCATGGCGCAGTAGTGGCCGGCAAACTTATGGAGATCGGCCACAAGTGTTTCCACACCACTTGATCCAGTTTCCGTCCTGCGGGCAAAGGATTTGAATGCTTCGTAGACCTGTCTGACGTTGGGGATGTCACCGGTCTTGAAGGTCAGGTAGTGCCGCATGAAGCCGTCGAAGTGCCTTCCATAGGCGGTCTGCCCAAAGGCCAGTTCCATAGGTCGCCAGTGTTCGCTGTAGAGTCTCACCTGGCGGTCGGGCTCGAGGCCCATCAACACGAAATTGCGGATTAGATCGGCTTGACTAAGCTCAAGGCCGGTCGAGTTCATGCTCTCGAAAATCAACTGGGGATTGTCCTGCTCTCGGCTCAACGAGATGTCCACCACCATCAGCTTCTCCAGCCCCTTGCAAAACGGGACGAGATCTTCGCCCAATGCCGTCACTCGCTCCTTGAAAAAACGGAAGGTCTCCCCCACGCGTAACGATGACTGGGTTGGTAGCGGCTTCTGATCCACAATCGCCAGGAGGGTCTGCTCATCGGTCTGGGTTAACACCAGCTTGTAGCGCTGTTTACCGTCCTCCAATGGGTTGAGCAGGTAATAGTGGCGGAGTTTCTTGGCAGAAAAGCCATCAATGGGTTCGCTATCGCCCAGGTGCCGTGCCAGAGCCTCGATGATGAGTGACACCGTCGTGAGTCGTTGCTGCCCGTCGATCACCAGTAAGGGTGATTGACTGGAGACCTGATAGAGGCCTTTCTCGACATAAACGATGGAACCGATGAAATGGGCAAAGATCTCTTCATTGGCACCCGCTCGTAGAATATCCTCCCAGAGCTGCCTGCATTGTGCCTCGGTCCAGGAGAAAGTGCGCTGATAGATCGGGATGGTGAAATGGGGTGACTTCTTGAGAAAACCCAGAAACTTGGCCTCAGTGGCTTTCATCGGGCCCCCTCCATCTGTCCGGACACGAGGCGGGCATTGCTCATTGAGTTTCAGGTATTCAGGCTGCTCACGTCTTACCTCCGTCAACGGCCTTGCCCGCGGCGGCCCGTTTCTGTAGGTCGATCCATTCGTCAAGGTCCGATAATTTGAACCTCCATGCGCCGGCTACCTTGAAACCCGGCAGATCGCCACGCTGGGCCAAACGATAGACGGTCTTCTCGTCGACGTTCAGGTATCCTGCCACGTCCCGGACGGTCATGGCTTGGTTCGGTACGTCTGACATGCTCGCGCCCTCGCTTTCCAAGTAATATATCAAGTAATAATAGGGTAAGCCAGTCCAAAACAGGGCAGGTCTTCAGGGGGGAAGCATCGGAATGTTCTTGGGCCCCCATCCGATGCACGTCGCCGGCAAATTTGTGAGGCGGCCAGGTGAGCTCAGGTAGTCAGGCAGGAGGCCAAAGTGTGCTCCGGTCTACGGGAAGTGCTCGCCGCCAGAACTCACGTATTGGCGCCTGAGTCTTCGTTCCAACCGTCGGCCGTTACTCCGGCCAGCGGCCGGACACGATCCGGCGGCGTTTGATGCGGGTCGTCTCGACCGTGTAGACCCAGGCCAGCTCGCAGGCGCCGTCCACCGTGACCGGGACGAGCACCCGCCGGTAGAGGCTGGAACCGCCCGGACGGAACCCCTCCAGGCGGTCGATGGCATGCAGGCGGGATTTGGGGTTGGAAGGTGAGCAGCTCCCCGTACACGGCGCCCCAGGTGCCCGCTGTGACGCCTTCCTGGTCTGGTACGGGGGATGACGACCCCACCTGGTCGGACAGGCGCCCCTGTGTGGTCACGTCGGCGAGCGGGTCGGCGGTCCCGCGGGCGAGGACGTCTTCATCCGGAACCTCAAGTACCGGAAATCCCGGTCCCTCGTAGAGCCGTCCCCGAACCTGCGCCTCCCGGACCTCCAGCACGCCCCGACAAAAGGCGTGGTGGTTCCAGTACCCGTGCTTGAGCGTGCCGTAGACGAAGAGCTTCAACATGCCGGATGTGTTCATCTTCGGGGATTCTCTGGATTCTGTCGGCTTCTCTCTCGGCGTCATGGAGCCACCTCGGCAGGGGCGTTCATGCGCCGCCTGGCCTGCGCGATGAACTCGAACGGCTCGATTGAGAAGTCCGCCAGCATCCGGTGCCGGAACACCAGCACGCTCATCGGAGGAACGCTCAGCTCGCACCACCCGCGCTCCTCGTCCAGGACTGCGTCCAGGTACGCGGGATCGGAGGCATAGAGGACGGCCCGGTGCCGGGCATGGATGCGCAGCTCGAGCGGCTTGTTGCCCTTGAGCACGACGATGGTCTCGGGATCGAGCCGCGAGGCCAACACCGCCGCCATCTGCCCGCGGCAGAACTTGAGACGATCCTTGAAGCGCTCGATATCAATCCGGCCGTTTCGACCGGCCCGGCCCGCGAGCCTGCAGAGCAGCTCGCTGTCCACCTCGGCGAAGCGCCGCAGCTTGAACCGCCGGGACAGGTAGTTGGCGTTGTAGATCGTGCCGTTGTGGGTGCCGAGGATGTCCCCAGCCCGGATCGGGTGGTTGTTCTCGTTGACATTTTCGTCGCCTCGCGTGCGCCAGCGGGTGTGGCCGAGCAGCAGCGTGGCGCGGTCGTCGACTTCGCCCAGGACCTCGTGGAACGCTTTGTCGATGACGAACCGGCTGGCCGGCATCGGGCGTTTGAAGAGCTGGTGCTCACCGTCGCGGTTGAGCCACGCGACGCCGGTCGCATGCGGCCCCCGGGGCTCGTTCAACACGAGGAGCTGAGTGAACAACCAGGCGAGATGGTCGCGCTCCTCGGCGCGGCGCCGCTTCTGTCCCAGGATGATGCCGGCCTGCCCGCACATCAGAGTTTCCCTTCCTCGGGGTCGACCACGAATCCCTTGAACAGCCCTTCGGAGTAAGGCCCGTGGTGTGCTTCGATCCAGCGTGCCGTCTCGTGGAAACCGAGGAATTCGGCGATCTTGAGGACCGCGGGCCGGTCGAGCATGTTAGTGCTTCCGGAGTCCTTCACCGCCTCGAGGCCCCGCCAGACGGCGGCGGGCACCGTGAGCGGCTTGCCCTCCAGATCGGTGTTCCTGATGCGCACTCTCATGCCGTGTGTTCTCCTTCGGTTTGAGTGGTGGTCTCCTCCTCAAAAGCCGGAGGCCGGGTTTGCGGCCCGACCTCCGTGGTGATTGATGGCGCCTCGGGCGCCGATCTCCCGCGCTTGAAAGCCGAGTCCCCCGGCAAGCGTGCCAGCAGGTGCTTGCGCGCGATCTTGAATTCGTCGCCGATCAACTCGAAGTGGAGCAGGAAGACCCGGAAGTCGTAGCGGGTGCTTCGGGGATCGAAGCGGCGTTTGCGGCTGGAGGCGGCGCGTCCGTTGAGCGCCTTGGTGGCGACGGACAGCACAAGTTGGATGTAGGCCTTGACCTTGCCGGCGTGCAGCGTCGCCTCGAACCAGCGAAACTCGACTGTGCCCCGGTACCAGACGTTGTGCAGGTTCACGCCGTGGTAGCGGGTGCTGTCGAAGTGTTGCGGGTGGCGGTTGTGATAGCCGTACCAGATGCGGTTGAGCTCGTCGGTGGTTCGGGGACGGTGGCGCTCGATGTCGTGGATCAGGTCGTCGCGCACCGGTCGGGTGTAGGTCTGTTGCCGGTTCTCGGTGACGCCGAGTGCCGCGAGGATGAGTGGCTCCTGCTTGTAGACGATCTTGGCGAGGTTGCCGAGGGTGCGCCCGTCGAAGCGGCTCGCGTCCACGTGGACGTGGATGCCGCAGTGCCGGTCGACCTTGGCTCCGCACTTGCGGACCGCCCGGATGACCTCCTGAAGGGTCGGGATGTCGCCGTACGTCAGGGCCGGGGTGACGACCTCGGCCGCCCCGGATGGGTGACGCTGCCGCCCACCACCGACTGGATGGCCTCGGCCACGCGTTTGCGCGTTCGCCGGACCGTCTCGATCTCGACCCCGAAGTGCAGTTCGCGCAGGTCCATCGGTTCTCCTTGCTTGCTGCCCGTAACCCCTTGTCCGGCAAGAGGATCGGGGTGTTCACGTTCACCCACATGAACGCTTCTTCCTGAACAGAAAGCAAGGCGAACCTCGGACTTAACCGGTTGATATCAAAGAATATATGTATGATCAGCCGTAAGTCGCGGAAGAACCGGGACTTACCGTCCGGGAGGGAAATGCCGGTGTTCGCTCAGCGCTCGCCGATGCCCGCCGCGAGCTGCTCGCGATGGATGCGCCGGGCCTCGGCTTCCTCTCGGCGGATGCGATCCATGAGGGCTCGGAACTCCCCGGCCTCCTCGGCGGAAAGCCCGAGGTGTGCTTCGATCCGCCCGAGCCGCGCGTCCAGGTTGGCGAGCAGGTCGAGCGCGTGATCGCGGAGCACACCCTCGCGCTTTTCCTGCGGTGAGGGGATGAGCTCGGTCAGGCCGCCCTGGCGCCGGGTGATCATCGGAACTCCACCGTCAGCTGAGCGTCGCGCCCAGGGTGTGGATGCGCGGGTAGACGAGGCGGTTGCCGGTCAACTCCGCCTTGTAGCGAACCTTGTCCCCGGCCGGATCGTCGAAGGTGTGGCTGTAGGTGTATTCGGTCCACTCTTGATCGATCGCGCGCGTCGAGTCGAGAGTCAGGGACTCCCAGGTGTTGCCGCCGTCGTTGGAGGCGTACCAGTCGAGGGAGGCACCGCTCGGGATGTGCATCTGGACGTAGACCTTGGTCGATGCCACGCCCTGGGTCAGCTCGTTCTCGCGGGTGACGTAGGTCCCGGAGGTGCCGTTGAGGTAGCCGATGAGGTTCACGTCCTTGAAGTTGAGCGCGGGCGAGTCGTTGGCTTCGCTGCCGGCGAACAGGGCCCGTACCAGGACGCTGGCGGCGAGGTTTTGCAGGTTCTCCTCCTCGGCCGGCACGAGGGGGTCCCAGGTGGACCCATCGTCGGTCGAGTATTCCCAGGCGATGCCCGTGCCTTCCGGGATGGCTGAGTACTCGTCGAGGTTGAGCTCGCTGAACTCGACGCCGGTTACCGGCTCGAAGCGCACCTCGCCTGAGGCCTGGAAGTCGTAGCCGTAGATTTTGAGCGTCAAGTCGGAGGCATTGAGCGGCGTCCAGGTCTCGGCGTTCGAGCTTTCGAGCAACACGCCCTGGGCGTAGGCCTGACGGGTGATGACCCCGTTTTGTCCCCGCTGTCCGAGGGTGGCGATGCGCACCCGGTAGTCGGCGCTGTTGGTGAGGAGCACCACCGCGTAGCTCGTGTTCGCTTGGGCGTAGAAGGGATCGTCGAAGGCGATCTTCGTCTCCCCGTCGAGCGCGATCTCGTCAGGGGCGACAACCTTTTCCGCCAGCACGACCTCGTTGGGCAGACCCGTGGTGACGCCGCGGATCTGAACGGTGACGGGGATCGAGGCGTCCTTGGCCGTGAACTCGACGCCGATGGCCGAGACGACGCGGTTCTGGGTGAAGCTGAAGGTTTGAGCCAGGGGGTCGCGGCGGTGCCACAGCCACCGCCAGCGCCACACGGTGCGCACCACGGGGACGCGGATGATCCGGGGCGGGATCGTGCGCACGATGGTCTGGCGCTCGACGATGGTGCGGTTGACGACGACGCGCTGGATGCGGGTGATCACCAGCGGATCGTTGACCTGCAGGTTCGTCTGGGCGGACCCGGCGCCGTCGGTCACCTCGACGATGCGGTTGCCGCTCGGGATGTCGGCGGGCACGACGAAAGAGGCGCTCACTCGTCCCGCCGCGTCAGCGGTGACGCCGGTCTGTCCCCGGCGGCCGATGTTGGGTGTGACCTCGACCCCGGCCTCGGGCTTCTCGAACACCGCATAGGGGTTGATGTTTTTGTCCTCGGACCAGTCGCTCTGCTCGATCAGCACCGTCTCGGCGCCGGGCAGAAGGACCAGGCTCCCGTTGAACAGCGCCCGGCTCGCGTTCCGGTCCACCTCGAGCGCGTTGGACGTGGCCGCGCGGCCGGGGCCTACGAACTGGCGCACGGGGTCGATGCGCGCGCTCCACTCGTCGTGGTGGATGTCGGACTGGACGTCGCTCGAGAAGTCATCGGAGTAGATGCCCTTCTTAGTCTGCGCGTCCCGGTTCTGGAGCTCCGAGTTCATCTGGAACTGCGCGTCGTTGACCTTGAGGTCCTCGACGTCCTGGATGATCTCGTGCAGCCGATCCATGGTGACGCGGGTCAGTCCGAAGTTGACGATCCGCATGGTGACGGAGTTGGGCGGGCAGTCGATGCTGCCCAAGGCCAGCGTGTCCTCGGGGACCAGCGGCAGCTTCGGCCTGTCCGCCGGCGCGCCCTCGAGCCGCTCGAAGTCGGCGCGTCCGGTGTTCCCGGTGGCTCGGTAGATGCGGTAGCCCTGGATGTAGGCGCGCCCGGCGTTGGTGATCACCTCGACACTCTCGCCGTCGTCGCTGTCGATGAAGCTGTCGAACCCCTGGACCAGGTAGCTGCCGGCCTGATCGAAGGTCCGCTCGGCCAGGTTGTCGAGCAGCGAGTTGAGCCCTTCGGCCGCCGCGAAGGCGAGCTGGTTCTCGGTGATGGAGGCGACCGTGATGCGGTCGCCCGGGAGTGTGCCCAGGAGGTCCCGCAGGTACATCTGGGACTTCTCCTGGACCGTGGTCGTGACCTCGCCCGTTTCCCGGTCGAATTTGTAGATGGCGACGACCTTGCGCTCGGTGACGTTGTTGGGCAGCGCCTCGGCGCTGGTGTCGTGGTCCTTGAGGGCCAGGACCCACTTCTCGCGCTCGGCGGTCGGCTCCCCGGTGGCCGGGTTGATCAGCGCGGCGTCGTGGTTGAGACCGTAGTTGTATTTCAAGAGCTCGACGTAGACGTAGTCCGCGCCCACATCGACGGCCGGATCGTAGGTGAGGACCGCGCCCGGCACCTGCTCGACGGAGCCGTCGATGTAGACGAGCCCCGCGGCTACGCTCAGGACGTTGCCGGTAATCGACACGGTCAGGCCACGGATCACCGAGCCTTCCTTGAAGAGCTGGTCGGCGATCTTCTTGCGCTCGCGATGGAGGATGTCCTGCTGCTCGTTGAGTTCGGAGTCGAGCAGGTCGCGGTCCTGGTGGTAGCGCACCCGTTTGTAGTTGGCCTCGGGGTTGAAGGTGTCGCGCGAGATGGACATGGGTGTTTCTCCTAGATCTTGATGATCCCGACGAGCTCCACCCGCGTGTCGGAGATCTTGCTGAAGTCGGGGATGTTCTTGACCTCGTAGAGGTAGCCGGAGTTGAGCACCTCACCGGCCGGATTGGTGTCGGGGTGATGGACGCCCCCGGCCACGTAGTCCGCGTCGTGCCCGTCCACGTAGGCGACGTTGCCGCCGAAAAAGCCGTACTCGCGGATGGTGATGCCGTTGGCCTCGCTCTCCTCGAAACGGAAGTAGACGCCGAGAGTCCGGGTCTCCCGGACGGTCTCGAGGTAGTGGACGCCGTTCACGATCAGCGACCCCTGGGTGTCCTCCTCGAGGAAGGTGCGCTTGTAGAAGCGCTTGCGGGCGTGCTCGTTCCTGAGCGCCCGCTGATCGATGTCCGGCGCGGGTGGATTGAGGGGGTCGGTGAACGTCGCGTCCCCCTCGCCGATGGCGCACTGGGTGATGCCTTCGACCGGCTCGCCAAGCAGAAGCTTGGCGGTGAGGATGCGGCCGCTTGTGACAATCAATCCGAGGGACATGCGAATCGCTCCTTCAGACCTGGATGCGGTGGCTTTCGCGGATGAGCACGGCGAAGACCGTCTGTCGGCTTGCCGAGGACGCGTTGGTGGGCAATCCAGCACCGACTCGCGTCCCGCCACCACCCACTGCCGGGTGTCGGCGTCCCGCACTTCGGGTCGGACCACCCACTGACGGCCATCCGAGGACCGGGTCACGTTTGCGGTGATCCGCTGTTCGGCATCGCCGCGGATCGAGACCCGTCCGTGGATGCGCGGCTCCAGGTCGCCCTCGAAATGGATCGGCCGCGTGACCCATTGCCTGCCGTCGGCGCGTCGCTCCAGCTCGCCCACGACCCGGGCGACGACTGCCGCCTCGATGGACACCGGCGCGACCACCCACACCGCCGCGTCCGCCTCCCGCTGGATGGTCGTGCTCACGCTTCAGCTCCCCTTGGACGGTCTTCATTCATTGGCCCCCTACTCAATCGGGTTCTCGGTGCCGGTAATCCTGAGCTTCAGGTCGATCTTGTTCTGCACGGCCGTGGAGGCGGGCACGGTGCAGCGCCGCCAGATCGAAGTGGTGTCGTCATGGTCCTTGTCGCCCACGGTGAGCGACGCGCCCGCCGTGGCCGATTCCAGGCCCGCCTCGGTCAGTGCCAACTTGTACCAATCGCTCTCGTCGCCGCCCGTCTCGTCGACCGGCTCGATCACCAGATCGGTGTAGTCGTAGCCGGAGTAGACGGTTGCTCCGGAGCTGTGCGCGGCGGCGGTCGTGTTGGCGTAACCGCGCGTGACGGTGGGCGTGGTGATGCCGCCGGCGGCGGTGATCAACATCTGCTCGCTGCCGATGATGATCACCTCGTCGTTGGCGAACCGGGCGGCGGCGAGCGAGACCGAGGTCGCGCCCGAGGCCAGAGCCGAAGCCAGGGTAGTCTGCTCGTTGGCGAGGAACAGCTCCTTGTCCTTCGCTTCCCCGTCCGTGCCGTTGTAGGTGTCGTTGTCCGGGTTCGTCTGATCGCCCTCGGAGATCTGCTGGGTGAGCGCGCTGTCCTCGTAGAGATGAATGGCAACCTGAATCCTCCTTATGCGGCCGCTGGCCACTGGGTGACGGTGAAGAGATTGGCCGCGGCCGTGAAGCCCGCCTGCGCTTCGGCGCAGTCGTCCTTTTGGCGGAACGCGACGGTGCATGCGGGCGCGGAGCGATTGAGACGGGCGCGGTTCAAGTCCTGACCGGCCAGACGCATGTAGGGGGCTGCGGGGGTCGGCCTCGCTTGGGTCTCGACGACGCAGCAGACGGCGAGCTTGCGCCCGCTGATCCACACGTTCGGGAACTGCTCGGCGTTGAGGGCGGAACCATTGAGCTGGAATCTCGGATTGCGTCCATGCCAGCGTCGGATCGACACCCCGGCGCGCTCTACCTCGTGCAGGAGCGTGGTGCCGGCGGTGACCCACCACAGCCCCCAGGTCTTCACGGTGCGCGTCAGGCGATGGCTTCCGTTCAGGACGTTGTTGCCGACGACGAAGGTCTCGTGCAGATGTCCGAAGCCGATGCGCCGCACCCGTTCCTTCGAAAAAACCTCGACCTCCGATTCGACCGACATCAAGAGCGCAAGCCACTGCTGAAAGAAAACCCGCGTGCCGGCAGGATGATGGAACCGCAGACGGTCCCGGAGCCCGGGGGTGACCGTGTCACTTGCGAGGCGGTACGCGCCAAGGCTGTAGACCCGTCCGAGCAACTTCGATCGGCCCACCACCCCGCGGCGATTGAGGCGCAGCGCCTGGCGGAAGGTCTCCTCGATGCGGCCGCTCCAGCCGTGATCGGCAAGCGTGCGGCCGATGGCCGGCAGCGTGCCCTTGCGCCGGTAGATCTCGATGGCCTCCCGGATTTCGCGGCGCTGGGTCTCGGCGTCGGCTTGTCGGTCGAAGCGGTGCCCGACCACCTCCCCGAGGAGCGGCAGAAACCGCGCATCGCAGCGGTTGACGTCGAACAGGTCGGGAAAGCGGTCGATGTGTTCCTTGAGTTCGTCGAGCACGGTGGCCGGAATGCCCAAGAACGCTTCGAGGTCGCCGGTCTCGTCGCGTTCCTTGTATAAGGGCGGCAGCAGCTCGACGAGTTTTTTCTCGAAGTACGGAGCCATCAGCCGGCCCTCCGGACATCCAGACGGACCTCGCCCAACAGGGGAATGGTCGCGGCGCCAACCTCGACGTCCCGCGCCGGCGCATAGAGATGCGCGTGGCTCACGCCGCGTACCCCGTCGAGCAGGGCGATCAGGTCCGAGGACGGCACCGCCCGGCCGAAGTCCATGCGCTCGAAGTCGAAGTAGTCGGCGAGGGCTTGCTCGATCCGGCGGCGCACCAGGTCGAGGTCTTCGCCGGAGTAGACGTGGATGTCGGCGTCAATGGAGACCGGCCGGTAGACCGGCTCGAAGAGGTTGATCTCGATGGTGATGACCTTGCACGATTCCAGGAACGCGGCGAGGTCGCGTTTCAGCAGCGCCGAGGGCGGTCCGCCGCCCCGGGGCGCGACCGCCAGGTTGACCTGGTAGTAGCGGATGTTGGCGCAGTCGTTGACGTCCAGCACCTGGGCCTTGGCCACGCCCGGATAGTCCTCGGCCAGCGCCTTGTAGTCGTCCTTGGTGAGCGCCTTCCAGACCGCGCGCACTTCGGCCGGCGCCTGCCGGCGGGCGTGCTCCACGCTCTCGCGGTCCGCGCCCCCGGTGGCCGGAACCGGATTGGTGACGTTCACCGCCACCGGCTCGCCGTCCTGATGGATAGGACCCGAAAGTTCGGTGACGATCCCGGCGCCGAGATTGCCGCCAGCGCCCAGGGTCTCGAGGTAGGAGACATGGATGGCGGCTCCCCCCAGTGGCGTCGCGCCGCGCACCCCGTCACCAAAGAGAATCCGCGTCCGGTCCAGCCCATCGGTCTCGACCTCGAAGTGCTCGTCCTCGCCGCCGCTTTCCTGAAAGTGCAAGACTTCCCGCCAGGCCTGCTCGTTGATCAGCACACGCAGGCTGCCCTGAGCGATCCGGGTCCCGGTCAGCGAAACATGCGCGTTCGGCTCCCCCGTGTCGGTGAAGGTCTCCACCTTGCGGCGTCCCTGGCGCGTGGCGACGTCGACCGTCAGCTGGCCCTTCGGAAGGATGGCTTCCGCGGCCGTCTCGAATTCGACATCCCCGTCGTCCAAACGGGCGCTGGCCCGCGTCCTCGCGTGAATGACGAGATCGGCCTCGAGGGGCGCGGCCAGGGAGAACCGCAACGTGGTGGTCGCGGCCACCGGAGAATCGAGCCGGTAGCCGATGAGCTTGCAGAGCTGGATGACGTTCTGGCGCTGCCGGGCCGTCGGCAGTAAGGCCTCCGCCGCCTGGGCGTCCAGGTAGTAGGCCAGCATGTCGCCGACCCCGCAGAAGAGCTCCAGCAACACGACACCGAGGTCGGAGGCGTTAAAATCCGTCCAGCGGTCGGTCAGCTGGGGCACTTTCCCCAGCAACTCCCGTCGCAGGGAGTCGTAGTCCTTGTTTGTATAGGCAATGCTCGCTCGACCCATTCTTCTCGTTCCTCTGTCCGTCTTGGGGTGCCGCCCCAGGGAGCCAGTCCCGAGCCGGCACACCCCTCACTTGTTACTTACCGGCAACGGCGGAAATGTGTCGGGAAGTGGGGCCTCGGGTCGTGGGACCCTGGGGCGGCTCGCGATGGAAGGGATAGACCAAATTCCCTTCCACCTGGCTCCGGATCACGCGGTAGGAGATCCGCGCGGGCAGCACGTGGCGGTCGATCTCCTGGAGCGAGGGATCGAAGGTCACGGCGGTAACGATGACGCGTTTCTCCCATTGTTTGATCGCCTCGATCACGTCGTGCCGGATCAAACCTTTGAGTACCTCGTCGTTGGCTTCGAAGACCAGACTCTTCAAGCGGGAACCGAACTCGGGGTGCATGAAACGCTCGCCCGGGCCGGTGCCGAGGATCTGGACGATGCTCTCCTGAATGTGTTCGGTGGAGGTGGCCGAGGACACTTCGGCCCCTCCGGAGCGGCGCTCGAAGCGAAAGGGGAACCCCAGTCCTTTGCCTAGGACGTCGAGCGCTATCAGTCGCGTTCCTCACAAAGCGTCGTTACCGGATCATCCGGCCCTGTGTCACGTTCCAGCTCTTCTCCATCGGGAAACCGAATAACCAAGTCCAGGCCGTTTGTCGTGGCGAGATGGATGGTTCCATCGGCTTTGACGATCCCCCGGTGCCCGTTTCCCATTATTTCGAACCCCTTGGCGCCGCCCGGAACCAGACGCACCTGGATCTGCTCGCCAATCCCTTCGATACGGGCGAGGCCGACGATGTCGGTGGTCCCGTCCGGGTTGCCGAGGACGACGGAGCGTTCGCGGTGGAATACATCCAGACGAGTGCCGCCAGGTAGCTCCACCCGGTAGCGGCCTTCTGCCACCTGGACCGGATCGACCTCCAGCGGCAGCCCCTCGATCCTGGCGGCTTCATGGGTCGTGCGGATGGCCTCGGGTTTGAGCGTGAGCGTCCGGCCATCGGGCAGCCGCACCACGCCGCCACGGGCCGGCTCCAGCCCAACGGCGGCGCCGTCCTCGCCGATAAAGATCAGTCCGCCCTCGGCGCCGGCCCGGACGATGGCTCCGTCGACCAGGGTGAAAAGCCGTCCTCCGTCCGGCAGATCGCGCACCGACGTGCCCTCTGGCGCGGACAGGAAAGGATGAAAATCGGGCGGCTCGGGCGTCCCCACCTGTTGCAGATATTCCTCGGCGCTCTCGGCATGGGCCTCGAGCGCCGCCTGGGCCTCGGCGCGGATCGCCTCCGAAGCCTCGTGGCTCTGTTGCAGCAACACCTTGATTTCGTCGAGACGGTCGTGGATCTGGCTCAGATACGGCGTGTCTTCGGCATCGGTCATGCCGAGGCCGGCGGCCAGCAGGCGTAGGACTTCGGTAAATTCCTGTTCAGTTGACATAGGTGTCGGGGCTCCCGGTGATGATGCGGGCGCCGCAGGCTGCGACGTCTCCTATCCGTGCGTTGGGCTTGCCTTCCGTCAGCGTGTCGGGACTGCCGCTCACAATGGAGGTGACGCCGTGACCCGGTATCGGACAGCTGTGCCGGTCGCCCATGCGGGCCACGGGCCTGCCGTTGACCAGCGTGCGCTTGGCTCCGGTGATGATCACACCGCCGTGGTTGGTCTTGTCTCCGAGTCGGGCCTGCGGTCTCGCCATCGCTATTTCCCCGTCACAAGTTGGACCAGGAAGCTCACCAGGCCGCCTACGGCGGCGCCCAGCGTCAGCACCAGACCCACCACCTCCACATCGTTTGAACCTCCATCTTGTTCGTCAGTCCGGCCTCCAGCGTCTTGATGTCATCGGCGTGCCGGCGCAGATCCTCCTGGACACTGTTCACCAACAGGTCGACGGTCTCCTTGTCCGATTTCTTCTCGATCTCGCGTTCGATCTTCTCGAGACGCGCCTGAATCTCACGGCGATGGTCCTCGAGGATGCCGCGGAACTCGCTCCTCCAGGCCTCGAAGGTCCGCACCAGCAGGCGCTCGCTTTGCGCCCAATCAAACGGGGGTCCCGGATGGGATTCATCCATCGGTTTTTCTCCTTAATCGACGCCCGGCGTCGCGTTCTTTGTGGTTCGTGGTCATGGGTTGATCAACACCTTCTTGGCCGAGCGGACGATGACGTTGCCCCGGGCGCCATCTAGGATCATCCGGCTGCCCGCCGCGTCCCGGGCCTCAATGCGCTTGCGGGCGGCATCGAGGACCAGCACCTGACCGGCCTTGTCCCTCAGCCGGATCATTTCCGCTCCGGCAGTAGAATCAATGAGAATCTCCTGCGCGCCGCCCAGACCCCACAGATGCACCTTCTCTCGCCCCTTGCTGGTATCGAGCAGAATCTTCTGCCAGCGGGAGCGGGTCTTGTCCGAGGACTGGATGTGGATTTTCTCTCGGTCGTGGGACGCCTCCAGCCGCAGGAACTGACGGCACAGATCGGTGATCTCGACCCTTGCGCGCTGGCCCTTGATATCCGAAGCGATATCAAGCTGATCTCCTTGCTCCGCATCGCGGGTCCCGCGGCGAAGGGCATTGCCGGTCTGAATGTCCCGCTTGACCGGAGCGTGCATGTGGAGGATCTGCCCGGCGCGGTCGATGATCTTCAGGAACTCCTCCTCGTCCCGGTCGTCGACGACGATGGTGTGCCCGGTCTCGGTCTTCAGCAGCACCTTGCGCCGGGGGCAATAGTAGGGCGGATGGCCGTGGTACTTCTTGTGCTCGAGATCATCGCGGCGGTCCGGCTTGTGCTCGACCTTGTCCTCGCAGTCGTGACAAGTCGGATCGTGGCAGAGGCGCTTGGATTCTTCGGGCTGCTCGCCCGGGTTGCTCCCGGCCAGCCAGACGCCGGCCCAGATCGGGTACTGGACCTGACCGCCTTCGAACTCCGCCCAAACGGACGCCCCTTCCTCGGGAATGAGAAACATACCCATGTCTTCATTGCCGCCGTAGGGAAAGCAGGGCCAGGCCCAGTCGGACCAGTTCTCTCGGCCCTGGCCGAGCACGGCCGGAATCTCGAGGCGGCATCGGCCGAGGCGTTCCGGATCGTTGTTGTCTCGCACAAAGGCGCGGTACTTGCCGTACCAGCGGTGCTTGTAACGCTGTTCGTGCTCCCGGTCCTGGGTCTCGATCACCGCGCGGCCTCCCACCTACTTCCTGGGAGGAAAAAATCCGCGCAGGACTTCCCGGGCCACGCGGGCGGCCACCGAAGCGGTCTCCTTCTTCGGGTCGACCTTGGACACGGCGTAATCCAGCGCGGCCGCCTCAGATCGGCCCCAAGAAGTCAGTTTGAGGATCGTGACGAGCGTCACGAGAAAGGTCGCAAAGAGCTCCTTGTTCTCGAGAATGAAGGTAAAAATCTGTTCAAGCTGTTGCATGGTCGTCTCCTTTGGTTGGTTTTTCTCCCGCCTGTTGGGCGGCAAGGGCTGTGGCCAGCCGGACGTATTTTTTGCCCAGTCGTCCCCATCGGGCATAGCCGTCTCGCACGTCCACGTGAATGATTCCGTTTTTTGGATACACGCCGATGCCGCCGTTTCTCACGGCCGCCACCTTATCGGCCAGGCAATACATCTCGATGACGTTGAGTCCATCGATCGCGAGATCCGTTGCGTTGCCGAGCAGATGCTGGCTGCGCTTCTTGCCGCGCTGGGCCCGGTTGTGATCGGCGCAGCGGTAGCCGTTGGTGATCCGGATCGGTCGCTGGGCGAGGTCCCGCAGCTGCTCGAGCGCCTCGACCAGACGGGGGTTGACCTCGGCCCGATCGCAACCACAGCGGCAGCGGAATTCGTGCTTTGAGAAGTTACGGCTCAGATCACCCATGTCTGACTCCTTTCAGCTGTCGCCCGCTGTCGGCATCGATCCGCACCATCTCCGGCGGTTCGTCTCTCGGGACCCGAGGTGCTTCCTGCTCGTTCGCCCGGCCCTTGACCTCCACCGACTTGTCGCCCGCGCCCCGGCCCAGGGCGTTCTTGCGCAGCTTGAGTTCCGAGTGATAGCCGGACCCATCGATCACGTGGCGGACCGAGTGGCAGTAGTAGACCCCGGAGAACTTCGTGCCAACGCCCTTGATCTCGACGTTCTGCTTGGCCCGAAGCGTCGGAATCCCGATGGTCAATGCCACAGCCTCCACCTGACGGAGCTCGGCTTCGGCAAAGGTCCCTTCGGCCAGGTCTTGGGCCGGCTCCTGGCTGGGTTCCTCATGGAAGCCTTCGGAGCGCTCGAAGCTCGGCACGATCCGGCCCGATTCCTGCTCCTTGTAGGCGGCCTCGCCCGTGTTGCCGTCCACCAGATAGGTGCGCTTGCCCAGCGAGGTTCGCTCCGGGGTGGACTCGTTGTCGGCTGCGAGCGTGACCGCTGCCTTGCGGCGCGGATCGATGCCGACAGCCTTGGTCTGGGTCCCGGCGCCCTTGGCGCCTTGCGACTGCGTCGAGGGACGGAAGGAGCGGAGGAAGCCCTTCCGGTCGGTGAAGTACCCGAGGACGGTGGCCGGTTCCTCCTTCAGCCCGCGGGGGTGAAAATGGAGGCCGTCGTCCTGGACGAAGAAGGCGTAGCCGGTCACGCCGTCGCCGTCCCGGTCGCGGGCCTTGGCTGCCAGGTCCTTAAGCAACCGGGCGTCCGAGACGTTGCTCTGCACGACGCGCAGATGCCGGCCCACCGTGGGCATCACGAACGGCTTCAGGCCATTGGCGGCGGCGATCTCCTCGGCGATCTCCGAGTAGAGGATGCCCGGAGCCGCCCTTTGCCAGACCTTCTGGTTCTCCTTGCCCGCCAGCTGAAAGCCCTTGTCATAGGCCTTGAGCCGGATGCGCGGATCGCCGTTCTCGGGGAAGTCATAGTCGATGTCCTTGATCACCGCTTTCTTGCGCGGGGAGAGGTTCCCCACGTAGCCGAAGCGGGCCACGATTTCGTTGCCCTCCTGAAAGAGCGGATCGTCGACAAACTGCAGATTGCGATTGGTGACGGACAGCTCCATGACGTCGAGCTCCTCCTCGTTGTCCTCGAAGACGAACGAGGTGATCTCGCCGGTAATGTCCGCCGAAAATGCCTGTCCCTCGATCTGGATGAGGAAGGTCGGTTGGAAGGTGTCCAAGTCCATGCGTCCGGTCTCCGCTCAGACCACCCGCTTAGTGGTCCTTCAATGGATACTTACCGGCGCGGCGGGAAAAGTGTCGGGTAAAAAGGTGAGAAGATTCAGCTGGTGATGTGCACGAAGACGCGTGCGGGCAATGGAGAGGGTTACGAGTCTGCGAGGCAAGGCCGTCATACGGGGACCCGGTCGGCGGCCACTCAGCTCGTCAGGGTGCCCACGTTGCCGTTTTCGAAAGCCCCCTTGGGTCCCAGGGTGATTTCGACCGTCTGTTCGCGGTAGGCGCCCGCAGGGGCGCCGTTGGAGCCGTCCACGGCGACGTGGACGATGCGGAACCAGACCTCGGACTCGGCGACGCTTCCTTGGGGTTCGTAATCGGCGGCGTTTCATCCCTACATTGGGACCGCTGCGGATTTGAATTGACAATGCCGTGTAGACACTCCCTTACGATTGTTCTGAGAGACTGTGCCCCGCCCGGGCGTGTATCATGGACCGAAATGAAGCGACACGCGTTACTTCTAGGCCTTGTCCTGACCGGAGCATTGTGGGGACAGAGGCCCGAGCTACCACCGGCCGACGCCCCGGTCCTGGCCGCACTCCAGAAAATCATGCCCGCGCTCAGATACGCGAACGTCATCGAGCGGATGCCGGGAGAAAACGAGCCGGACCTCCTTCTCGTACTGGCTGGTCGGCGTCCGCTTCACCTCTATGTCACGGGAAAAATCAGCTGGACTGCTCGTTCGGTCTTTGCTCTCGTCCTCGAGAAGCGTGATCGGGAGCCGGACCTCCAGCCCGAGATTCTGGCCGTATTGAACAATCGGGCGGACGACTCCTGCTGCGCCACGCGGGTTTTGCAGTCAACGCGAACAGAGATCGTGCTCTCCCGAGGAGGGGAGAAGTCCCGGCGGTGGCCCCATCTGAAGGCATTCGTCGATGTCGCTTCCCGAAGCGTCGAAGTGGTCGAGTATCGCCCCTTCGCGATTCTGGAAACACGCGACGACGACGGTCTGCCTCTGTTCGTCGCGGGGGACAGGACGGCGTTTCGTGTGCTTCGAGCCCGGCCCGGACCACCGTATCTCGAGTTGCTCAACGAGGAGGACGCCGCACCCATTGTTTCCACCCTGGATATCGAGGTTGGCTCGATTGGTTGGGAAACCGTCCGCACTTTGAGACGGCAGAGCGAGGTCGTCCGATTCGGCGCGGACGGCCGCTTCAGGTTCGACCCCGCGACACCGGATCGGATTACCGAGACGACGGGCAGCGGTCTCAGGGACCACCACCTTCCGCAGAGCACTCTCGAGGAGGTGGCCCGGCTCCGCTCCTCCGGGCAGGTCGGGCTGGAGATCGAGGAAACCATCGGACCACACCGCCTCGTGGGCTCTCGACTGTGGTTCGGCAAAACGTTCCACAACAGCGAGGGCTTTACGGGTGTCGGTGGTCTGGGGTTCTTCGACGCGGCCGGCGGCGCTTTTGAGACCCTCTCGCCTCAGGAAATCCGCGACTGGTCGGTCTC